>PCCY01000021.1 GCA_002731875.1 Roseobacter sp.
ATCTTGCCGGAACTCGTCCGTCCGTTTCAGTCCCATAGTCAATCTCCTTTGTTGCAGTAAATGCTATCAAAGGAGCGGCATCAAACCGCGACAGGTCCATTGCGCTGACAAGCGGCAAACGCGCACGCAGGTGGCTGATGACCCATTGCCCGATAGGGTGTCGACACCCTTATTAAATGCAACCGGACATACCAAGGTTCCAAAAGTTCGAGACTACCATGAAGTCTCCACAGGATACATCTTAAGGTACCCGCGCAGCAAGTCAAAAGACCCGTGCCGAAAGCGCCCTGCGCCGCCTGTCGAATAGTCAAACCGGGAACAAAAGTGTCCCACTTTCCGAGTCCATGTTGGACGGCGGGACAAAGTCAACCACCAAGCCATTGAAACGAAGCGAAAATGAAAAATAATGGTGCCCAGGGGCGGAATCGAACCACCGACACGAGGATTTTCAATCCACTGCTCTACCCCTGAGCTACCCGGGCACCGGAGACCACCGCAGTGGTCGGGTGAGCGGTTTCTAGGAGGTTGCAGCAGGGGTGTCCAGTGGATTTTCCCTGTCAGGCAAAGCTTTTTTGTATTTGCTTTAATGTGGCATTCCAAAGGGGTCCACCCGATCGTCGTCCATGCCTTCGCGGCCATCGTCTTGGTCTGCCTCAGAAGCAGGCACGGCATAGCTTCCATCCAACCATTTCGCCAAATCGATGTCGGCGCAACGGCGCGAGCAGAACGGCCGGTACTGCACCGATGTTTCCGCCTTGCAGATCGGACAGCTCACTTGAGGAGCTCCGAGATCGGCAAGCGAGAGCGCTTTCGCTGCAATTCGTAGTGGCCAAGCGGTGTCCAGCCGATCAACGTGGTTTCCACGTTGTCAGTACGAAACGCCTGGCGCAACGCAGTTTCAAATGGCCGACGGTCCTTCTTTGGCATCGGAGCCAGATCAAGCGTGATCTGCCCGCCAAGTCCCCGCAGACGCAACGCCCGAGGCAGCGCGCGTGCACATGCCATGTTTGCCTTGATACCAGCGGCAAGCGACACATCCGGGCCGGTGTTGACGTCAACGGCCACCAAGGCGCGGGTTGGCTCAACAAACATCGACGCGCCGCCGTCCAGAATGACTTGCGGTTGTGAGAGGCGTTCGATCGCATCGAGCACTTCATGAATTTCGAAACTGCCGGCATCTGTCACGACATCTGCGGGGTCCACCCAATCACGCCAGGCCAGGATATGCGGGCCATCTCCTTCCGCCAACACCTCCATCTGCGTCGCATCGTCCCCCAGCACCTTGTCCGCAAGGGTCAGCATCGCGTCGATATCATCGGCGATGTCGTCGGCTTCTGCATCCGCACACGAAGACCGCAGGATCAACCCGTGTGTCGCCCCATCCGCCGCCTCATGCGCGATTTCCAACAGTCGGTCGCGTTCGGTTTCGTTACGTATACTGCGGGAAATGTTCGTTCCGGGCGCATCGGGCGTCACGATGACATATCTGCTTTTGAACAGCAGCTTTTGTGTAACGGGGATCGCCTTGCCCGGTTCGGCGTGCCCTGTGACCTGCACCAGGATCGGCTGCCCGGGCGCAAGGCCTTTGATTTGTCGCAGAAAGGCCGACCCATCGGGCGTTCTCAAAAACATTCCGCCCTGCCCTTTCACGGGCCGATCGGCAATGGCACGGTAAATGGTCCCAGGGCGCGGGCCGTCGCTGTCGACCAGCAGGTCGTCCAGCTTGCCGTCAACGATCAAGGCGGCGGCTTCGAGGCCATTCAGGTGATCGAGAACGATCGTACGACCTTTCATGATACTTCTCCGTCCATAGGATGGCCTGCGGTACGCAGCAGGTTCGCAGTTTCGGCGAGCGGCAACCCAACGATGCCCGTGAAAGAGCCGCTGATCCATGGTATCAACGCACCCGCCGGCCCTTGGATACCGTATCCACCGGCCTTGCCCTGCCAATCGCCGGTGGCAAGATATGCCTTCAATTCGGTCTCGGACAAGCGCTTCATGCGCACGGTGCTGACCACGTCACGTTCCCAAAGCTGTGTGCCGCGCCGGATGGCAACAGCCGTAATCACCTTGTGCCGGCGGCCCGACATAAGCCGCAAGAAATCGGCGGCTTCATTAACGTCAACGGGCTTGCCGAGAATACGGCGCCCCACCGCGACAGTGGTGTCCGCACATAAAACGATATCCGTTTCGCCCGACGGCACCGCCGCAGCCTTCTCGCGCGCCATCCGTGCACAATATGGCCGAGGCAATTCCGCGGCAAAGGGCGTTTCATCTATGTCGGGAGCCCGCACTTCATCAGGTACAACGCCAATTTGCGCCAGCAATTCCTTGCGGCGCGGACTGCCTGATCCGAGAATAAAGGTCATACTAACCTCAATGCACTGACCGGATAGCGCGAAGCTGCCGGAAGAGCGCGTTACTTAAAGCGGTAATTGATCCGGCCCTTGCTCAGATCATAGGGGGTCATTTCCACCTGCACCTTATCGCCAGCCAGAACCCGAATGCGGTTCTTGCGCATTTTCCCTGCCGTGTGCGCGATGATCTCATGGCCATTTTCAAGCTCGACCCGGAACGTCGCGTTCGGCAGGAGTTCCTTCACGATACCGGGGAATTCGAGCGTGTCTTCCTTGGCCATGGTCTCTCCTTGAACACTTTACCCCGCAATTTCGGGGCGCAGGCCTAAATGGGCCCAATTTCTCTCTTTTTCAAGGGCTATTCACATCAAGGAAACGTTTATCGCGTCTTGGTCGCGTCCAAATTGGTCTGACCAGTGGTTTCGGTTCAACACGACCCCATCTTCACGCACTTTGGCTATCTGTTCCAGGTCAACGTCTGCAAATGTCCAACCAGCGACGTTGATTTGGCCGGCTGCCAGCACGCCGGTTGACGGAAAACCGACGTCAGGTGGGCAAAATATGCCACCGGCACCAACCGATTGCCCTAACGCATCGGACCAATCAGCAGCCCCCACGCATGACGACATCGCCGTAACGCACTGATTCTCGAGTGCACGCGCCATTGACCCGATACGCACGCGCCAATAGCCTGCCAGCGCTTCTGTGACACTGGGGACCGCGATGATGTCGCACTGTGCCAAGGCTCTTCCCAACAATGGGAATTCGCTGTCATAGCATATCAGAATGCCAATTTTGCCAATCGCGGTTTCGAATACCTGCAATGAGTTGCCGCCAACCACCCCCCAGATTTCGCGCTCGAACCGGGTCATGATCTGCTTGTCCTGGACCCCGATCTGCCCTGACGGCGTGATAAGACGTGCCCTGTTTACCGGGCGGCCCTGGGTGGCGGCAGGCCCCGACGCGGCCACGATGTGCACGTTGTATTCCGCCGCAAGCGCCTTGTGTGCCGTATCGGCGTCCGACAATCGATCCGACACCGCAAATAAAGACGTTTCCAGGTCCCCGGCCACATTAAGTCCGGACAGCGTTGCCAGCTCCATCGCACCATATTCGGGAAAGACAAGCAATTCAGCGCCACTGGCGGCAGCCGAAGCGACCCACGCGGCAAGCTTGTCTTCGTAATGAGCCCAACTGGACAAGATATCCAACGGATAGGCGGCTGTCGCGATTCTCATACCCTGCTCCGCGTGTGCGTTCTTGCGCTCATGGTGCCCCCATAAAGCCCATGCTGCAAGGGTCCGAAACCAAATCAACCGTATTTCACTTTCTGAATAACACCATGGCCAATCTTCATGCTCCTTGCAAAAAACGTGGAAACAATTCACTAATTTGAAATCAACAGGGGATGCTCAAATGATCAAGAAAGGCGTCACCTTGCGCGGGATCGAGGTGTTCGAGGCGCTCGCGGGGCGCGGATCCGTTGCGCATGCTGCGGCGATGACCGGTCTCAGCCAACCTGCAGTAAGCCAACAGATCAGCAACCTTGAAGCCGCCGTAGGTGCCAAGCTAATCGATCACAGTTGTCGCCCGATGCGTTTGACAGCCGCAGGCGAAACCTTTCTGAGGCACAGCAGTCTGGCCTTGGCCCATGTCCGGCAGGCGCAATCAGAATTGACCGTGATGGATCTGGTCAGCCTCACCGACCTGCATCTGGGGGTTATTGATGATTTCGACAACGATCTTACCCCCCGTCTGGCCACGATCCTGGCCGACAGCATGGCAGGGTGCAGGTTTCGCATGGTCACCGACAGCAGCAAGAGGTTGCTGCAGGCGGTTCAGGACAAAGCGCTGCATATCGCCATCGCTGCCACCGACGGTGACGCAAAAGAAGGATTGATCGAAATTCCGCTGGCCCGCGATCCCTTTATCATCGTTGTGCCTGCGGAGATTGAAGCAGACGGGGCTGACTTGCTCGGCGGCCGCTCTGGCCTGCCGTTTCTAAGATATGAAGCCGACCAATTAATCGCAGGGCAAATCAGCAACCAGCTTTCGCGCCACAATATCAATCTGACGTCGCAGTTTGAAATTGGCAGTCACCTTGCGCTGATGGCGATGGTCGCCCGGGGCATCGGGTGGACGATCACGACGTCGTTCGGCTATTGCCGGGCACAACGATTTCATAGCCAGCTTGCGACGCAGCCCTTCCCTACGGCGGAGTTCTCGCGACAAATTTCGCTGTTCGCCGGGTCGGACTGGACCGGGTCGGTCCCACACGATATCGCTGACACCATGCGGCAACTTCTGCATACGCATATGATTGCGCCGACCCTTGCACAACTGACATGGCTTGCAGGCAGGTTCAAAATTCTCGAGACATGAGACCTTGCGACCGCGCGGTATTGCTGGTTCACTTCCACATGGGAAAGGCACGGATATGAGCAAGATTGTCATTCTTACGGGTGCAGGAATTTCTGCCGAGAGCGGACTAGAAACCTTCCGCGCGGAAGACGGGCTTTGGGCGCAACATCGTGTCGAAGACGTCGCCACCCCAGAAGGATTTGCGCGCGATCCGGCACTGGTCGTCGATTTTTACAATGCACGTCGCAGACAGGCTGCCGAGGCAACGCCAAATGCCGCCCACAAGGCCCTTGCAAAGCTCCAACAGCGCTACCCCGGTCAGGTCGTCATAATCACACAGAACGTGGATGACTTGCACGAGCAAGGCGGTGCTCGGGATGTGATACATATGCACGGCGCGTTGAACTCTGCGATGTGCGCTGCGTGTGAACACCGCTGGCCCGCTGCGATGGTCATGGCTCCCGGTGATGCTTGCCCGCAGTGCTTGGCACCGGCAGCGCGACCTGACATCGTCTGGTTCGGCGAAATGCCCTATGATATAGACGCGATTTTCGACCATCTGGCCGAGGCTCGTATTTTCGCGGCTATCGGCACGTCGGGAAATGTATACCCTGCCGCGGGTTTTGTCGCTGAAGCCCGTCGGAACGGTGCGCACACGGTCGAACTGAACCTGGAGCGTTCTGCGGTGGGTGGGCAATTTGCCGAACACCGAACAGGGCCAGCGACCCGTGTCGTGTCCGAGTGGGTCGACGAGTTGCTGGCCAAGCCCGAGCAGCCCCGCGGCGGTTTCAGATCGGGGGATGATCATTGATCCGGCCGTTGGACATCGAAAGCTTTACGGTCGGCTTCAAAATCGCCTGGTCGCTCCGTGTTACGGCCTGCGCTCGTGGTCCACGGGAACCGCAACGCTGACGGTGCCGGCCTTTTCAAACTCCAGCATCACGGTAACTGTATCACCCTGCACCAGCGGCTGCTTCAACCCCATGAACATCAAATGATCGCCCCCACGTTTAAAGACGTGCGTTCCCCCTGATACCAAGTTTATTCCGCCGTCAATCTTACCCATGCGCATCACCCCGTTGGCATCCGAACTATGGCTGTGGAATTCAACCTTCTCAGCGATATCCGCTGATGCCCCGATCAACCTGTCGTCTGCTCCACTGTGGTTCGTCACACTCATGAATGCCGCGCCAGATGTCGATTGCGGGGTCGAACTCCGCAGGTAAGCGTCGGTCACGTCAAGCCCTTGCGCGGCAAGCGGCGCGGAAGACAGGATTACAAACGTGCAAAAAGCGCGCGCGAGAAAAGCAATATTCATCAAGATATCTCTGTTCTGTTTCAAGCGTTTACAAGGGGTCCACGCTTAAGGATACGTAGTTGAAAGGCGGTTCAGGTCAAAGGCAGCATTAGCAGTCGACAAACGGCCCCTCAATGCGGCGTGTTAACACCCGGACACCGGTGCGATCTGCCAGACCAAAACATGTACGAAACGCGGGGAAGTTTTCCTGATACGTTATACACGCAACGCCTCGGGTGACCTTAGCGCCAAACGAAACAACCCCGGCCAAAGGCCAGGGTTGAAAAATACCGTTTAACAAAGCGTTTAGGACAGAGCGTCTGCGGTCGCGCTGGACTTGGCGATAGCCTTTTTGACCTTCAACGCGTTGTCGGACAATTCGGTGTCCTTGGCTTTCGCCATGAATTTGTCCAAGCCACCGCGGTGGTCAACAGTGCGCAACGCAGCAGCAGAAATGCGGAACTTGAAACCGCGACCCAGCGCTTCAGACTGAAGGGTCACATCATTCAGGTTCGGCAAAAACCGACGGCGGGTGCGGTTTTTGGCGTGGCTTACGTTGTTGCCCGTCATCGGGCCTTTTCCGGTCAATTCGCAAACACGCGACATGGGTTCATCCTTTTACTGAAGGGCGATTCCGGCGATGCGGTGTGACACCCGTATGGGACGCACAATGGCGACCCTTGAATTAGTTTGCTGGCTTTAGGCGGAATCGCGGGCGGGGTCAACCCAAGCCTGCTGTGCTTATCACGCTTTTCCTTTTGCATCATGCTAAAAGATTTGTCATCTGTGACACATGAGTATTCACACACGCGCCCTTCTTGTTCACCTGTTCACCGCCACCGGTGCGATATTCGCGATGCTGGCCATGCTCGCCGCCGTTGATCAGGAATGGGACATGATGTTCCTGTGGTTGGTCATCGCATTCTTCGTGGACGGTTTTGACGGGCCTCTTGCCCGAAAATACGATGTAAAGAACAATGCGCCCGAATTTGACGGCGTCCTGCTCGATCTCATCATCGACTACCTGACCTATGTCTTCATTCCTGCATTCGCTCTGTTCAAATCCGGCTTGATGGATGGGTGGAGCGGCTGGGTGATGATCATTATCATCACTTTTGCAAGTGCCATGTACTTTTGTGACACCCGCATGAAAACAAAGGATAATTCGTTTTGGGGCTTTCCGGGCTGCTGGAACATGCTGGTGTTGGTGCTGTTCGCCCTGTCACCACCATGGTGGGTGTCGCTTATTCTCGTGACGTTTCTTGCCATCACCATGTTCGCGCCGCTCAAATTCGTGCATCCGGTGCGAACCGAGCGGTGGCGCAGCGTGACGTTGCCGATGGCGCTGGCGTGGACATTCTTTGCCGGCTGGGCCGCCTGGGTCGATTTTCATCCGCAAAGCTGGGCCCATTGGGGGCTGGTGATTACCAGTCTTTACCTGACTTTCGCCGGTGTTGTGCAGCAGTACATGTACGAACGCGAAGTCTGACCGCCGCTCTAGATCAAAATCCCAGCCGCGCCTTCGTGTCGCAGCAATGCCACTTTGGTTTCGATACCGCCGACGCCTGAATAGCCGGTCAGCCCCTTTGCCCCCATCACACGGTGGCAGGGAACGATGACGGGAATCGGGTTCAGTCCACAGGCTTGCCCGACGACCTGCGCAGGGACACCCAGCTTTCTGGCGATATCGCCATAGGTAAGGGTATCGCCAAAAGGAATCGCAGAGATTTCCGCACAGACGGCTCGCAATGTATCGCTGCCGCCAATGCGCATAGGGAGTGCAAAGGCGGTGAGCGTCCCTGCGTCGTAGCCAAGCAGTTGCACCACCGCCTCATCAAGCACTGCGCTGACGTCGTGATACGCAGTACCGTCGTCCCATTCCAGCCGTGTCACCGCATCTTGCTCTTCGGTCACGACCAGCGAACCAAAACGCGTCTGAACGCTGCGCCGCTTCACCCCGGTCTCCGGTGGAAGCGGCGCAGCTCCATCTCAGGATACCGCTTCGTCACAACGGGCGCACAAGCCTGCGTGCTGGTGAGTGCCCACGTCCGGCAATACTTTCCAGCAGCGCGCGCATTTGTCACCCTGCGCCTTTTCAAACACCACCGCGACGCCATCGGTTTCAGGCATACGGAAGGCTTCGGGTGGCGAATCGTCACCGGTGATTGCCACGTCAGATGTGATGCACACGTCTTCGAAGGTGACACTTTCCAATGCCGCCCGCTGCGCGTCATCCGCCACAAACACGGTCGGCGCTGCCTCGAGCGAAGCGCCTATAACCTTTTCGACTCGTTGCACTTCCAATGCAGCCGTCACAACGCGACGCGCAGCACGCACCTTTGCCCACTTCGCGGCCAGTTCGGCATCCAGCCAGTCGTTGGGCGTATCGGGGAAATCAGTCAGGTGAACCGAACTTTCATCCCCGGGGAACCGCTCAAGCCAGACTTCCTCCATGGTAAAGACAAGCACCGGTGCCAGCCATGCGGTCAAACGATGGAATAGGATATCAAGCACGGTACGTGCAGCCCGGCGTCGCAAGGTGTCGCCATCGCAGTAGAGCACGTCCTTGCGTACGTCGAAGTAGAACGCCGAAAGGTCAACAGTGGCAAAGGTGAAAACCGCTTGGAAAACGCCTTGGAAATCGTACTTGGCATAACCGTCGCGCACGACCTGGTCCAGCTCGGCCACGCGGTGTAGCACCCAACGCTCCAGTTCTGGCATATCGGCGGGTTCGGTCCGGTCGCTCTCCTCCAAATCCGACAGCGCGCCAAGCATGTAGCGCATCGTGTTGCGCAAACGGCGATAGCTATCGGCGGTCCCTTTCAGAATCTCGGCCCCGATGCGCTGATCGGCGGTATAGTCCGTTTGGGCCACCCACAAGCGCAGGATGTCAGCACCATACTGCTGCACGATCTTTTCCGGTACGATGGTGTTGCCGAGAGACTTGGACATTTTCATGCCCTTCTCATCCAGGGTAAACCCATGGGTCACAACGTTGCGGTACGGCGCGTGCCCCGTGGTGCCGACCGATTGCAACAACGACGAATGGAACCAGCCCCGGTGCTGGTCGGTGCCTTCCATATACACATCCGCGATCCCGTCCTCGGACCCATCGGGGCGGTCGCGCAGAACGAAAGCGTGTGTAGACCCGGAATCGAACCACACGTCCAGAATGTCGAACACCTGGTTATATTCATCCGGGTTCACAATACCGGTCAGGAAGCGTTCTTTTGCACCTTCTTCGTACCAGACATCCGCACCATCGGCTTCGAACGCGTCGACCACCCTTTGATTAACCTCGGAATTGCGCAGCAAGAAATCCTCATCCGTCGGCAATGCGCCTTTTTTGGTAAAACAGGTGAGAGGTACACCCCATGCCCGTTGACGTGACAGCACCCAGTCGGGGCGTGCCTCGATCATTGAATGCAGACGGTTGCGGCCTTTCTTCGGTACCCAGTTGACGTTGTCGATCTCGGTCAGGGCGCGTTCGCGGATGGTCTTTCCGAATGTGTCCTGACCGTCGCCGACAGGGCGGTCGATCGCGGCAAACCATTGCGGCGTGTTGCGATAGATCACCGGAGCCTTGGAACGCCAGGAATGGGGATAGCTGTGCTTGATCTTGCCACGCGCCAACAGCCCGCCGACTTCCGCCAACTTGTTGATCACAGCGGTGTTGGCGTCGCCTTCCTTACCGTTCGGCTTCAGGATCGCCTTGCCGCCAAAGAATGGCAGATCGGGACGGAAGGAACCGTCTTCGACCACATTGTAGGTGATGACCTGCTCGAGCATGCCGAGATCGCGATACAGTTCGTATTCCTCAAGGCCGTGGGACGGCGCGCAATGCACAAAGCCCGTGCCTTCGGTGTCGGTCACAAAATCAGCGGCGCGGAAATCGCGGATATCATCCCATTCGCCATTGCCGCCTTCTGCCCCGGCCAAGGGGTGTTGCAGCTGGATCCGGGCCAGTTCGTCCTGCGACACATCGCGCAGCCGGCGCACCATTGTATCCTCCAGACGCGCCCTTGCGAACACGTCCATCGCCATGGAATCCGACAGCAGATAGCGATCACCGACATCGACCCAGGATTCTTCCGGGCAGCCGGTGACTTCGTACAGGCCATACGAAATGTCTTTGCCGTAGACCACGGCCTTGTTGCTGGGCATGGTCCAGGGGGTCGTGGTCCAGATTACCACATGTGCCCCGTCCAACGTATCATCACCGGTGCCTACAACCTTGAATTTCACCCAGATCGTAAAGCTTTCCTTGTCGTGATACTCAACTTCGGCCTCGGCCAAAGCGGTTTTCTCTACGGGTGACCACATCACGGGCTTGGACCCCTGATACAATGTGCCATTCATCAGGAACTTCATGAATTCCTCGGCGATCACACGTTCTGCGTGGAAATCCATCGTCAAATAGGGATCGTCCCAATTGCCGGTGATGCCCAGGCGTTTGAACTCCTCGCGCTGCACATCGACCCAGCTGGCAGCAAACTTGCGGCACTCGGCGCGGAAGTCGTTGATCGGCACGTCGTCCTTGTTCTTGCCCTTCTGACGGTACTGTTCCTCGATCTTCCATTCGATCGGCAGACCGTGGCAATCCCACCCGGGGATATAACGCGCATCGAAACCCATCATCTGATGGCTGCGCACGATCATATCCTTGATCGTCTTGTTCAGCGCGTGACCGATGTGCAGGTGGCCGTTCGCATAGGGGGGGCCATCGTGCAGCGTAAAAGGCTTGCGTCCCTGTTTTTCACGCAGGCGGTCATAGACGCCGATCTTTTCCCACCGGGCCAGCCATTCGGGTTCGCGCTTGGGCAGCCCCGCGCGCATGGGGAAATCGGTCTTGGGCAGGTTCAGCGTTGATTTGTAATCGAGCGTTTCGGGGGTGTCGGCGCACATGGCAGGCGTCCTTTGGCAACGGTATTTCGGAATGGTGAATGTTCGGATGCGGTGCGAAAAACTCAAGCACCTCTGCCCGGCGTCTCGTCAATCAGAGCGCCGGGAAAATAATTCGAATAATGATCGCGGAGTTCCGGGTCATATGCAGCCTTATAGGCCGCAGCAGATCGACCGACAAGCCCCCTCGCCCCGGCATCTAGCTGCCTTTGGAAAACAGCCCCGACAGCGCGCGTTTGATGATGCTGCGCACCTTGGGGCGGCGCGCTTCCGAGAACGGCATGGGGCGACAAACCTCCATCGCGGCGACGCCAACGCGGGCAGTCAAGGCACCGTTCACCAGCCCTTCGCCAAAGCGGCGCGACAGTTTCGCCAGCATCGTTCCGCCAAGGATCGGCTCCAGCATGTCGTCGCCCACTGCCACGGCCCCTGTCGCCACCAGATGCGACAATACCACGCGCGTCAGCCGCCACGAGCCAAAGAAACCCGAACGCCCGCCATAAATCTCGGCCACCCGGCGGATCATCCGCAGGTTGCTGGTCAATGCAGCAGCGACATCGGCCAGGGCAAGAGGTACCAACGCGGTCACCGTCGCGACCTGACGCGCCGCAGCCTCAACTTCTCGGCTTGCGGCAATATCAAGCGGGCCGAGCAGTTCCGCCTCGGCCAGGGACAATAGCGCCTGCGCATCCATCTGGTCGCCGCGCAGTTCCGCCAGCCGGTCACGACCCCAGCGGGTATCTTCGCGACCTTTGTACAATGCGACCAGGCGGTCGGTCACTGACCGCGCCGCCTTCAGATCGTCCTGGGACAGCGCCTGCCCCGCGTCGTGATGCAAACCATCGAGCCGGGCGAGACGGCTGAATGCGGCCAATTCACGCAAGCACAACAAGGCCAGTACCAGCAACACAGCGCCGATCAGGATGGTCATCGCCATCCCCAGGATCGGATAGCTTGCCATCAGCCCCATCACAAAGTTCCATGCGGCAATCGACACCAGTGCCCCGATCAGCGTGCTCAGCAGCCACCAGAACAGGCGCACCAGTTTTGACGGCTTGCGCGCAACCAGCCGCGCCGCGATCTGCATCGCCTGCCCTTGCGGGGCCGCGATGCCCACGTCAGGCACGGGCGGAGCGTCCGAGACCGAGGGGCGCGGCGACGCTTCCGCTTCCAGGTCGAATAAAACCGGGCCTTTCGACATTACGCTGCTCTCCTTTGCCATTCAAACCGGACATCCGGCAAACCGAATTCATTGTCAGCACCGTCGCTGCGCATGACTTCCACGACCCCCGCCTGCCGGTAGAACCGCGAAGCGCGCGCGTTCGCGGCAAAGCTCCAAAGCCCCAGGTGACTACGGTTATCCTTGGCAACGTTTATCAGGCGACGCCCGATACCTTTGCCCTGCGCCTTGGGGTGGAGATATAGCCCGTGTATTTCCGCATCCCGTCGCACCACAAACCCGACCACTGCCTCGTCGGTCCGCGCAACCTGCACCCAGCCGACATCTATCATGTCGCCCAAGGTGCCGATTTCCTCGGCACGACTGTGGGCCCGGGGCAGCCATTCATGCTGGGCATTGGCGCACGTCATCACATCAGATAACCTGCCGGCATCAAGTGCCCGCGCCGGCGCGATTGTAAGGTCGGAGAGGATCACAGGCGGTCACCGATCAGAAATTCCGCCGCACGATCCAGCCGGATGTGCGGCGGCCCGTCGCCCGGGCGCAGGGTCAGCCGCGCGGGGGCGAACCGCATGATCTGATAATCCTGATCCAGCCATTTATCTGCCCCCGCCCGGGCGGGGCTGAGCAGGTGCGCCGGGTCCTTGGGCAACTCACCTGGGTAAAACGCGGCCTCCTTGCCGGTCTCAAGCAAGCTACCGCGCACCACATCCAGTGTTTCGCCGTCGTGGATCATTGTTGTCTCGGTGGTCGCCCGAAGCGACGCCAGCGACATGGCGGATGTATCGGCCCCGGCAAATCGCGCCCGGTCGCGGGCATCCCGGGTGAGGGCTTCCATGATCGCTGTAAGGCTAGGGTGTTGCGAATGATGCAGATGGTCCGCCTTGGTCGCGGCAAACAATATCTTCTCGACGCGTTTGCCACGCAGGAGCTGGGTCAGAAAACCATTGCGGCCGGGTTTGAAGCTGCCGAGTATTTCGCTCATTGCGCCGCGCAGGTCTTCGACAGCACGCGGGCCTTGATTGATCGCACCCAGAGCATCGACCAGCACCACCTGACGGTCTATACGGGCAAAATGATCGCGAAAAAAGGGTTGCACGACCTTGCGTTTATAAGCCTCGAACCGCCTTGCCATTTCACGAACCAGCGACCCACGTGATCCGTCACCTCCCGGCAGTGGGGCAAAGGTCAGCACCGGCGATCCGGCTAGGTCTCCGGGTAACAGGAACCGCCCCGGCGTGCAGTCTGAATAGCCATTGGCCCGTGCGGTCTGCAAATATTCCGCGAAGCTGGCGGCCAATGCCTGTGCGGCAGGTTCATCAAGGCGGCCATCTGGATCTGTCTGCGCGACAAGGGCGCGGTACGCGGCGGCCTCTTGTCGGTCGACGATACGCGCCAATACCTGCGCAGACCATTCGGTATAGCTTATATCCATCAGCGCCAGATCCAGCAGCCATTCGCCGGGGTAATCCACGATATCCAGATGAACCGTGCGCGGCCCCTGAAACCCGGCCAGCAACCCGTTCGGCCGCACCCGCAGCGACAGGCGCAGTTCGGATATGGCGCGCGTACTGTCGGGCCAATGCGGGGTCGGCCCCGTCAATGCGGCAAGGTGGTTTTCGTAGTCGAACCGTGGCACGGTGTCGTCAGGTTGGGGCTGCAAGAACGCAGCCTCGATCCGCCCCTCGGATGCGGCCAACAGGCCAGGCATCCGCCCGCGATCCAGCAGGTTCGCCACAAGCGAGGTAATAAAGACCGTCTTGCCGGAACGCGCCAGCCCGGTCACCCCCAAACGGATGACCGGTTCAAAAAAGGTCTCGGCCACACCGTCCTGAACGTTTTCGACCTGCCGCCAAATTCCATCGGCAATTCTTGAGAGTACCAAAGCCCGCGCCCGCCTTCATCTGCTGTTGCGGATCAACATAAGCACAGGGTTCAGGGATTGCCAGATGGGCTGCCCCGAGGTACATGCTCGCCATGCATCGCTATGCCTTGAAAGTTGAATATCACGGTGCCCCTTTTGTCGGGTGGCAACGTCAAGTCGGCCTTGCCTCTGTGCAGGGCGCGATCGAAGCAGCTTTGGCCAAGATAGAACCTCGTGAACACAGGATCGCCGCCGCGGGACGGACGGATGCGGGGGTTCACGCGCTGGCACAGGTTGCCCATTGCGACATGACGCGCAAGTGGGATCCATTCCGGCTGTCCGAAGCGCTGAACTATCACCTCAAGCCTCACCCTGTCGCCATCGTGGGGTGCGCCTATGCCACGTCCGATTTTCATGCCCGATTTTCAGCAACCGAACGGCGCTATCTTTTTCGCATTCTGGTGCGCCGCGCCCCGACCACCCATCAAACGGGCTTGGTCTGGCAGGTTAAAAAACCGCTCGATTTGGACCGTATGCGCATGGGGGCTGCCCATTTGATCGGACAACATGATTTCACCACGTTCAGATCAACGATTTGCCAGTCCACCACGCCGGTAAAAACACTCGACACGCTGAACATCAAAGAAGTCGAAACCCTCGGCGGACTTGAGGTGCACTTCGACGTGCGGGCACGGTCGTTTCTTCACAACCAGGTACGCAGTTTCATTGGTACGCTCGAACGTGTGGGTGCCGGTTCGCTCATGCCGGCGGATGTCAAGGATATGCTCGACGCTCGCGACCGCGGAGCCTGCGGCCCCGTTTCGCCGCCGCACGGGCTTTATCTGGCACATGTCGGTTATGACAAAGACCCGTTCTCTCAGCCTGCGGCATAGCCCTTAGCTGACGGCGATAGGTTTCCAGTCGCCGTGGTGCACACCGGGGTCGTCGATCCGTTCAAACCCGTGCGATCCGAAAAAGTCTCGCTGTGCCTGGATCAGGTTCGCCGTACCCTTCGCGGTCCGCATCGTGTCGTACCATGCCAACGCGGCCCCAAGTGCAGGTACCGGAATACCTAGTGATACCCCGGCTGCCACGGTTTTACGCAGCCCGCCCAAGTGGGCCGCAAGCAGGTCGCGTATCGAGGGGGACAAGATCAAGGCACCTTCGGGCAAACCGGCACGAAACGCATCGGCGATATCGTCAAGCAAGATCGACCGAATGATGCACCCTGCCCGCCAGATTTCGGCGATACGGGTCATATCAAGGTGCCATTCAAATTCGTCAGAGGCTGCTGCCAGCACCCTGAATCCCTGTGCATGTGCCAAGACACGCGCAGCAAGCAAGGCCGATTTCAGCTCTTCCGGTGATGGGAATGCTGCCTTGTGCGCAACAGCGGGAAGAAGCGGTTCGGCGGCGACGCGCAGGTCTTTCTCGCTTGACCAGCCGCGCGCACCGACAGCGGCCTCAATTGCGCTTGCAGACTGCCCTAGCTTCAAAGCCTCGATCAAAAGGTCCAGCGGCCTGTACCCTTTTGGCCCGCCTTATCAAGGATCATGTCAACCAGCGGTTCGCCACTACGGGCGTCAACCGTTTGCAGTGCCGCGGCAGAAACTTCGATCAGGTAAGAGCTGAGCGGCCCACTTTGCCAAGTTTCGAACTGCGCGCCAATTTCCGCCGCCTTGAACCCACCGGCATCACGCATCAGACCGTAAATCTCGGCGATCATTTGCATGTCTGCGTATTCGATACCGTTATGCACGGTTTTGACAAAGTGGCCTGCCCCGTCCGGCCCCAAATGGTCAACGCATGGATCGCCCTCAAATTTCGCTGCGATCTTGCGGAGCATCGGGCGCAGTAGTGACCAACTATGCGCGGTGCCTCCGACCATCATCGACGGGCCGTGACGCGCGCCTTCGGCCCCGCCCGATACCCCCATGCCGACAAAGTGTTTGCCGGTGCCGGAGAACGCGGCCGACCGGCGGCGTGTATCGTGAAAGTCTGCATTACCGCCGTCAATGATCGTATCGCCATCATCCAGGAGAGGTAGAACGACGTCGATCATCGCGTCCACGGGCGCACCAGAGGGGATCATGAACAATATGCTTCTGGGACGGGCAATCGAGGCAATGAATTCGGCGATGTCCGGGTATCCGACAAGGTTTCCAGCCAACTCGTTCGCCTGCGCCAGAAAGACGGGGATCCTGTCTGCGTGTTTGTTGCTTACGGCAACCCGAAAGCCGTTTTCGGCCAGGTTCAGCGCCAACGCACTGCCCATGGTACCCAAGCCGAAAACACCGATATCGACGTTCACATTGTTCGGAGCCATTCTATTTCCCTTTGTATGACATATCGAAATATCGGCCGCCGCTTTTCCCTCTTGCCAGTGCCGCAACCCTAAGAAATTGATTTTAGGACAGTTTTGCTATATGACAAATTTATAAGAACAAAAATAAGTACAGGCAGTTACAATAAAGATGATACATAATCTAAAACGCGCGTGGGAAGATGTGATCCTGCCTATTTGGCAACGCCCGAAACGGGTGCAGATTGCCGCGCTTTGCTATCGCGAAACGCCACACGGCAAAGAGGTCTTGCTGATTACAAGCCGTGACACCGGGCGGTGGATCGTGCCCAAAGGGTGGCCTATCGATGGGCTGGACGGGGCTGGAACCGCGTTGCAGGAAGCGTGGGAAGAGGCCGGCGTTTCCAAGGCGGATATCGAAGCGGAGCCTATCGGGTTCTATGACTATGACAAGCGCCTGAGCGAAGGCATGACCACGCCGGTCATCGCCCAAGTCTATCTTACCCGCGTGCGTCACATAAAGGATGACTACCCGGAGGTGGCGTTGCGCAAGCGACGCTGGATGACGCCGACGGCGGCAGCGGAACTGGTGTCGGAGCCCGATCTCAAGGAAATCCTGTTGAACCTGTAGCTGGCTGTGGCCTTGTGGAAAATAGCAGGTTGTGCGACGAGCGTATGCTTTAAGCAAAAGAGGCTGCGATGACCGACGGACCTATCGGCCAACAGTGGAAAACGCTGGATTCCGACCTTAATCGTATTTCACGGGTCGAACAGGCTGCAACCTATGTGGCACGGCCCATGGTTGGGTTCGGGATCGCCCTTGCCTTTATCGTGCTGGCTGCATTGGCCGCGACCTTGTTCTTTGGGCAGGCACCTTCAAACTATGTCGTTGTCGCCGCTGCGGCTTTCGGGGCCTATATGGCGGTCAACATCGGTGCAAACGATGTAGCCAACAACATGGGGCCTGCCGTAGGTGCCAAAGCCCTCAGCATGGGGGGGGCCATCGTCATCGCAGCGATTTGCGAAAGTGCGGGTGCATTACTGGCCGGCGGCGATGTTGTATCGACCATTTCCAAAGGGATCATTGACCCGGCATCGGTCGAAGACGCACAGGTGTTTATCTGGGCGATGATGGCGGCCCTGGTTTCGTCCGCGTTGTGGGTCAACCTTGCTACATGGGTCGGAGCCCCGGTATCCACCACCCATTCCGTCGTCGGTGGTGTGATGGGGGCAGGTATCGCAGCAGCCGGGTTGTCGGCGGTGGACTGGTCATCGATGAGCATGATCGCCGCAAGCTGGGTCATCTCGCCCGTCATGGGCGGGGCGGTCGCCGCGTTTTTCCTTGCCCTGATCAAGTCGCAGATCCTCTACAAGCAGGACAAGATCGCCGCCGCGCGTCGCTGGGTGCCCATCCTGATTGGGCTGATGGCGGGCGTTTTCGCCAGCTATCTGGCTCTGAAAGGTCTGAAAAAGATCGTGCACGTAGATATGGGGCCGGCCTTGTTCATTGGTCTTGCCGTTGGGGCGCTGTCCTACGCAATGTCGTACCCGGTGATCCGCCGCGCCTCTGTCGGGATGGAAAACCGGAATAAATCAGTGAAGATCCTGTTCGGCCTGCCGCTGGTTTTTTCGGCGGCGTTACTCAGCTTTGCCCATGGGGCCAATGACGTCGCCAATGCCGTCGGCCCGCTGGCAGCTATCGTGCACGCGTTGGAATTCGGTACCGTCGAGGCAAAGGTGTCGATTCCGATGTGGGTCATGGTGATCGGAGCGTTTGGCATTTCGTTCGGGCTGTTTCTGTTTGGTCCCAAGCTGATCCGGATGGTCGGTAGCCAAATCACCAAGTTGAACCCCATGCGGGCCTATTGTGTGGCGCTGTCCGCGGCGATTACCGTGATCATCGCCTCTTGGTTGGGACTGCCGGTCAGTTCCACCCATATCGCGGTGGGTGGGGTGTTTGGTGTGGGTTTCTATCGCGAATGGCACATGGAGCGCCGTCTGCGCAGGCCGGACGTGACATCCGGTCAGGTCAAGCAGATCGCCCGAGAAGAGCGGCAACGCCGCAAGTTGGTTCGGCGGTCCCACTTCTTGACGATCATAGCGGCATGGGTGATTACCGTGCCCGCGACAGCCATGATTTCAGCGATCACCTTTCTGGGACTGAATACGGTGGTCAATTAGATGTCGGACGGCGATAGGCTGGGTACCCCCGCGCCGGCCTTTTCAGCCTCTTTGACCAGCTTCGAAACCCTCTCGCAAATCGGGGTCGGCACTGATACGGATTTCCCCAACCCGATGATCGTGCCCTGCAAGGCATCGATTTCGGTCGGTTTGCGGTTTTCCAAGTCGTAAAACATGGATGTCCGGGCTTTGGGGTCGATGGTCAGCATCTTCGACGCAATACGTGAAAACAACGGCGTCGGCAGCCGCAGCACCCACGGTATCATGCGGGACGGTAACGGTGTGTTCGACAGCGGCCTGATGCCATGGGCACGCAGAACCGTCAGTGCCTCGACCATTTGTGCTGCCATGACACGCCGCCAGCTTCGGCTGAGAAGCTGCTGTTGCAGTGACAGCCCCGAAAGAGCGTTCAGAGCATTATTTAGATTGATCAGCAGCTTGCCCCACTGCACGTCGCTGATGGCCCCGGTTTCTGCGACCGGCATGTCCGGCGTGGCGAGCAATTCCGCCAAGGCACCCGGCCCGGCTTCGATGACGATGTTTCCGCTGGTCGCCCGGTGAAAGGTAGAGTCTGGTTGTCGGACGATGTTGAACGGCACCATGCCGGCACGGACGTCGAACCCGGGCAACATTTTACGCAGGATGTTCACCGCTTCGAGCCCGTTCTGCAGGCTGACGACAACGGCGTTCCGGGGCGCATAGGTCGCAATCATCACCGCGATGTCGGGGGTGTCGGCGGTTTTGACCGTGACCAGAATGACACCGGCCTCGGTAAGGCCGGCCGGGTGATCCGTCAGAGATATCTGCGAGGGCATGACAGCAAGGCTGAGCGACCCAAAATCGGTAAGGTGCAGACCGTCCTTATTGATCTGCTCAATCATACGCGGCCGCGCCAGCAGGGTTACCTTGCGGCCCTGCGCAGCCAGCATTCCCCCGACGAAGCAGCCGATCGCCCCTGCTCCCGCAACGGTGATCGACCGCGCGGCCGTCATTTACCCAGACACCAGCGCATGATGGATTTCTGAGCGTGGAGGCGGTTTTCGGCCTCGTCGAAGATGACCGAACGGGGGCCGTCCATGACCGAACTTGTCACCTCGTCGTCCCTATGGGCGGGCAGACAGTGCATGAACAAGGCGTCGGGCTTGGCTTTGGCCATAAGCGCGTCGTTCACCTGATAGGCACGAAGCTGATTGTGCCGCCTTTCGCGCGCCGACTGAGGGTCGTGCATCGACACCCAGGTATCGGTTACGACCAGATCGGCGCCTATCACCGCTTTGTCCGGGTCGCGTTCGGTGGTATAAAGACCGGAAAGGGCGGCTTCGGGATCGAGCGTCGGCGGGCCGGTGAACACCAGATCGAAATCAAAGGATTTAGCGGCATGGGCGAAGCTGGCGAATACGTTGTTGCCGTCGCCTGACCAGACGACCTTTTTACCCTTGATGGGACCATTGTGTTCTTCGAAGGTCATGATGTCAGCCATGATCTGGCAAGGATGGGTGCGGTTGGTCAGCCCGTTGATAACCGGTACCGTCGCATATTCCGCCATCTCAAGCAGGGTGGCTTCCTCGAATGTTCGGATCATGATCAGGTCGACATACCGGCTGAGCACCCGTGCCGTGTCGGCGATGGTTTCGCCGTGACCCAATTGCATGTCGGCCCCAGAGAGCACCATGGTCTGCCCCCCCATCTGGCGCACACCCACGTCGAAGCTTACACGGGTACGGGTCGAGGGCTTTTCGAAAATCAGCGCGACCATGTGGTCCTTGAGCGGTTGTTCGTCATCGGGGGCACCACGCGGCCGGCCAGCGCGGTCCGCCTTCATTGCGGCGGCACCGTCGATGATATCACGCAGGTCGGCGGGAGCGGTTTGGTTGATGTCGAGGAAATGTTTCATTGGGTATTCTTTTGTTTGAGAAGCGGGGGCCAGCCCCCGGACCCCCGGAGTTTGCTTTGCAAAATGAAAATCAGTTTGCGGTGATACTGCTTGCGGCTTGCTCGAGACGGGAGATGGCTTCGGTGATTTCGTCGTCGGTGATATTGAGCGGAGGAAGCAGCCGGATGACATTGTCAGCAGCAGGGACGGTGATGACCTGATGGTCATAGCCCGCGGCGACGACATCACTGTTGGTTACCTTGCATTTGATGCCCAACATCAAACCGCTGCCGCGGACACTGTCGAAGACATCGGGATGGCCTGCGACAAGGCCTTCGAGTTTTTGGCGTATCAAGCCGGCTTTGCGGTTTACCTCGGCCAGGAAATCCGGGGATGCGATGATATCAATTACCGCGTTGCCCACCGCGCACCCCAGCGGGTTACCGCCGTAGGTGGAGCCGTGCGTGCCCGGTTTCATGCCGGATGCCGCGTTTTCGGTCGCGAGCACCGCCCCAAGCGGGAAGCCGCCGCCAATTCCTTTGGCCACCATCATGATATCCGGCGTGATTCCGGCCCATTCATGAGCGAATAATTTGCCGGTGCGGCCTACCCCGCACTGCACCTCGTCGAAGATCAATAGGATGCCATGTTGATCGCACACGTCGCGCAGCCCCTTGAGGCATTGATCCGGGACAGTACGGATACCGCCTTCGCCCTGCACGGGTTCGATCAGGATCGCGGCCGTTGTCGGTGTGATTGCTTCTGTCAACGCATCGTGATCACCAAATTCGACATGCCTGAATCCGGGCAGAAGCGGGCCGAAACCCTTTGTCATTTTTTCGGACCCGGCGGCGGCGATCCCCGCCGAGGAGCGCCCGTGGAACGACCCTGTGAAGGTAATGATTTCCACCCGGTCGGGCTGGTCCTTGTCATAGAAGTGTTTGCGCGCCATCTTCACCGCAAGTTCACACGATTCCGTGCCGGAATTGGTGAAAAATACCGTGTCTGCAAAGCTGAGCGCCACGAGTTTGTCGGCCAGCGCCTGTTGTTGCGGGATCTGATAAAGGTTTGATGTATGCCACAGCTTGCCGGCCTGTTCCGTCAAGGCCGCCACCAGCGCAGGGTTGGCGTGGCCGAGAGCGTTTACCGCGATACCTGCACCAAGATCGAGAAATCGGCGGCCATCCTCTTCGATCAGCCATGAGCCTTCCCCCTTTACGAAGCTGAGAGGTGCACGGGAATAGGTCGGCAGAACAGATGGGATCATCGGGATCATCCTTTAGCGGTGGCCGGGTCAAAGGCCCAAAAGGGCATGTGTCACAGCAGGGGTCAATGGAATTTGCAGGGGTGCGACACAATATTATCGCAAAACGATCAGGGCCAACCCATTTTCGGGCAGGTTCAGCTTAACAAGCCTAGCGTCGTCGCAAGATATGTCGTGGAGAATTGATCATGAAGGGCGGTGTATTGAAAATTCAGCATTTTGCAAAGTATAATTTCCCGTGCTGCTGTCTTTTGGTGACGGTAAAAGGCGCACGTGCATGCCACCATGTGGTTTTCCGCGGTCGTTTGCCTGTCCATGGCTTCAATCTCTGCTTCGCGCCTTGCACCCAAGCTGTCAGTGATTAGTATAGGGACTTGAGAATTTTCCAAGGCGGTCCGGTATGGGGCCGCTTTTTAGCTGAGGACGCCAAATGTCTTGGACCGATGACCGCGTAGAGATCTTGAAGAAAATGTGGGGCGAAGGCCAGTCGGCCAGCCAGATCGCCAAGGAATTGGGTGGCGTGACACGCAATGCCGTGATTGGCAAGGTGCACCGACTGGGTCTGTCCAATCGTACCGCTGCCGGAGCCGCCGCGGCTCCCGCTCCTACGCCTCCCAAGGCGGAGCCCAAACCAAAGCCGGCCGCAAAGGCTGCCCCAAAAGCCACTGCTGTACCCGAGCCTGAGGCGGCGGCACCAGCGCCCCGGCCCAACTTGCCTGCACGGGCCAAGATAATCCCGGCTGGACAGCCTTTGCCTCCGCAACCTTCTGCAAATGAAATCAGCCCCGAAGCCTTGGCGAAGGTGAGCGAAGTTGAAAAGAAGTCAAAGAAGATCGGATTGATGGATTTGACCGAACGTACCTGCAAATGGCCAGTCGGCGACCCTGCCACTGAAGATTTCTGGTTTTGCGGCCTTCCGGTGCAACAGGGCAAACCCTATTGCGAGGCCCACGTGGGCGTCGCCTTCCAACCGATGAGCGCCCGCCGCGACCGCCGCCGCTAACCCGCGACGGACACCAGATAGACGAAAGGCCGGACAGTGATGTCTGGCCTTTTTCGTATCAACCCGTCGGCACAGGAGGTGGATCGTCCCTGCCCGGCTCTGCCGGATTTTCCGAGAACAGCGCGATCTTGTTACCTTCGGGATCACGCAGGTAGCTGACGTAGAAGCGCGGACCATAGGTGGCGCGAAACCCCGGTTGCCCTTCATCGCTACCGCCCGCGGCGAGCGCCGCGGCGTGCAACGCGCGCACCTGTGCCTGACCGGTTGCTTGGAACGCGATCATGGATCCGTTGCCACCGGAAGCCGGCGCGCCATCAAAGGTCGGTTTGACGTAGAAATCCGGCAAGGCGGCGGGCTGCCCCGTAGCCTTTGGCAGTACAAAGCTGAGGCCCTCGGGACCTTCGGTCAACGCATAGCCCAAGGCAGGCAGGAAAGCGGAATAGAAGCGTTTGGCGCGTGCAAGGTCGTCGGCCCCGACGGTGACATAGGCGATCATACGAAACCTCTCCTACCCCGCTGCTGTTTTCCCACGCCGATCACCGCGCAGGTGCGCATAAAGCACATGGGTGCGCCAACGGCCATCAATCTGCAAATAGCTTTGCGCGACGCCTTCGTATTTGAAGCCGGTCTTTTCCAGCAACCCGCGTGAGGCGATGTTCTCGGGCAGGCAGGCGGCTTCGACCCGGCTTAGATCAAGGCGCGTGAAGGCATAGTGAACGGTCGCTTCGATGGCTTCGCGCATGTAGCCACGGCGACTGAAGGGTTCGCCTGTCCAATAGCCGAGCGTCCCTGCTTGCGATGGCCCACGGCGGATGTTGTCGAGGGTGATCGCACCGATAAGCATGTTGTCGTTGCGCCGTATCAGAAACAACGGCAGCGCCGTACCACCCGACACCGAACGATTTGCCCAATAGACACGGTTCGTGAACGCCTTGCGAGACAGATGGTCGCTGGCCCAGGACGGTTCCCACGGGCTGAGGTATTCAATGCTGTCGGAGCGCAGCGTCGCCCACGATCTGAAATCTGCGTGCAGTGGCGGACGCAGCGTCAACCTCTCGGTTTCGATCGCCACCTTTCGTTTGAGCAGCTGCATCAGGCGGCGCGACGCTCCTGAATTTCCTGCAAGGTAGGGGCCGCTTCGACCGGGCCATAAAGCGCCAGTGCCGCCGGAGCTGTTTCGGCAATGTTCTGGGCAAAGTCGCGTACGTCACCGGTCGTGACCGCGTCGATTTGCGCGATCGTCTCCTCGATCGGTGGAATGCGGTCCCATATCTGGATCAGACGCGCCAACCTTTCGGCGCGGTTCGACGGGCTTTCCAGCCCCATCAGCAGGCCGGCCTTCATCTGGGCGCGTGCCCGCGCCACTTCGGCGGGGGACATGTCGGAGGCAGCGCGCTTCATCTCGTCTATGGTGATACCGGCCAGTTCAGGCAACTGTTCGCCGCTGGTACCAGCATAGATTGTCATCATGCCAGTGTCGGCATAGGCACCGGCCTGCGCAAAGATCGTGTAACAGAGGCCACGGTTCTCACGAATCTCTTGGAAAAGACGACTGGACATACCACCGCCAAGCGCCGACGCGTATATCTGTGCGACATATATGTCATCCGCCCGGTATCCCGGAGATTCGAAACCCAGCGCAAAATGCGCTTGCTCAAGCGGTTTCAACTGGCGTACTTCGCCGCCACTGAAGCGGGCGGCATCCACATCGAACATGGGCTTTGGTGTCATGTCACCGAACATCTGTTCTGCGAGGCGCACGATTTCGTCGTGGTCTACGGCCCCGGCCGCCGCAAGGATCATCTGTTCGGGTCCATAATGCTGTCCGATAAAATCGGATAGATCGGTGCGGGTAAATTTCGACACTCGTTCAGAAGGGCCAAGAATGGTGCGACCGATCGGCTGATCCGGATAGGCCTTTTCCTGCAGCCAATCAAAAATCACATCATCAGGAGTGTCGAGCGCCTGGCCGATTTCTTGCAAAATCACCCCGCGCTCCACTTCCATCTCACCGTTATCAAGCAACGGATTCCGCAGGATGTCAGCTATGACGTCGAGCCCGAGCGCCACGTCGTTTTCCAGCACACGGACGTAGTAGGCTGTCACCTCTCGCGAGGTATATGCATTTATATAGCCCCCCACGTCCTCGATCGCCTCGGCGATTTGAAGCGACGTGCGCTTGGTCGTCCCCTTGAATGCCATATGTTCAAGAAAATGAGCGATGCCGTTTTGTTTGGCCGCCTCGTGGCGGGCACCTGCTGTTACCCAGACACCGATAGAAGCAGATGCCAGCCCCGGCATCTTTTCGGTCACTACGCGAAAGCCATTGGACAGGCGATGTTGTTGCAGGCTCACTGGGCGATGCCCCCCTTGATGATATCTTTTAGCGATGCAAGATCATTGGAAACACGGGTTACGCGTTCGTCGCGGTCGAAAAGATCAGCCATATGATCGGGCAGTGGCGGGCGTACCCCGGTTGCTGCCTCGACCGCATCTGGAAACTTTGCAGGATGCGCTGTCGCCAAGGTGATCATGGGCGTAGCAGGATCGCGCAACGCCTGCGCGACCCGTACCCCGATAGCAGAATGCGGACACAGCAATTCGCCGGTGTTGGCATAAAATTCCTTGATGGTGGCGCTGGTTTCCTCTTCGGAAACGCGGCCAGATTTATAGGTATCTTGCAAGCTACGCAAAACGTTGTCGCCAAGATCGAACCCACCGTTGGCCAGATCATCCATTAACGCGCGGATCGCGTCGCTGTCCTGACCTTGGGCGAAATACAACGCGCGTTCAAAATTGGAGCTGACCTGAATATCCATCGAGGGGCTGATTGACGCATGCACCGCGCCCTTGTGGTACGCGCCCGTCGTAAGGCACCGGTGCAAGATATCATTCTGGTTCGTGGCAATCACAAGGTCTGCGATCGGCAACCCCATTTCCCGTGCAATATAGCCGGCGAAAATATCACCGAAGTTGCCGGTGGGGACGGTAAAGCTTACCTTGCGGTCACACGCGCCCATGCTGAGAGCAGCAGTAAAATAATAGACGACCTGCGCCAGCACCCGCCCCCAGTTGATACTGTTAACACCCGCCAAACGAACCGCGTCGCGAAAGTCGTGGTCGTTGAACATATCCTTGAGACGCGCCTGGCAATCATCGAAATCGCCATCCATCGCCAAGGCATGCACGTTGCTTTCCACAGGCGTTGTCATCTGGCGGCGCTGCACGTCGGACACGCGGCCATGCGGGAACAGGATAAACACGTCAACATTGTCGAGCCCGCGAAACGCTTCGATCGCTGCCGAACCCGTATCACCCGAGGTGGCCCCGACGATGGTCACACGTTCGCCCTTGCGCGAAAGCACCGCCTGAAACATCTGCCCGATCAACTGCATCGCAAAATCTTTGAAGGCCAGCGTCGGCCCATGAAAGAGCTCAAGAAGAAAGTGCCCCTGGTCAAGCTGCACCAGCGGCGCGCGTACCACGTGGTTGAATCCGGAATAGGCCTTGTCGATCAAGGCTGTGAATTCGGTATCAGTAAACGTATCGCCGATGAAGGGGCGCATTACCTTAAATGCTACGTCCTCGTATGACATGGTCGCCATGTCTGCCAAATCTTTATCGCTGAACCTTGGGATGGTTTCGGGTACGTATAGCCCCCCATCGCGGGCAAGACCGGTCAGCAACGCGTCTTCAAAAGATAAAACAGGGGCGGAACCACGGGTGGAGATATAGCGCATAAGGTTGTTCAGCTTTCGGCTTTGGGGGCGCGACGGCGGCGCAAGAAAAACAGGCTCATGCCAAGCCAGATGGCGGCAAGAGAGAACCAAGTGATGGCATATTGCAAGTGGTCATTGGGAATTCGGCTGGTATCAACCGGTAACGGACTGATATCGTTGTCTGCCGGGGTGCTGAAGCGGGCAACAAGCAGGATTGGCAAAGTTTGCAGCTTCTGCGCCATCGCGGGGACGTCGCGCGCGAACCAGATATTTTCGGCGAGATCCGGAGCCGGCGTGAACCCGTCGGTTTCCTGCGGCCACTGAAGGTTGCCGGTGATCGACGCGGGCCCGCCAGCGCGTTCATTATCCTTGTCGGCAGCGATGGCGAACCCACGGTCCACCAATATCCGCCGCCCGTCATTCAGCTCTAATGGCGTGATGATCCGGTAACCTGCTCCCACGTCCTTTTTCGACACAAGCACGTGGATTTCCTCGTCGTCCAACAAACCTGATACGGTGACCGGTAGGTACGCGTCGGCGGTCGCGTCTATCGCCTGAGGCAGATCCACGGGCGCGGCGGCGATACGGGCGTTGATGTCAGAAATGATCGCTTGTTTCCAGGCAAGCCGCTGGACCTGCCACAGGCCAAGCGCAATCAGGATCGAAGCTCCACCAAGGCCGATAATCAGCAAAAATAGCGTACGACGCATGAGAAACTCTTGAGATTTGTACCCTGTGCCGGGTGGCGACAATGTAAAGGCGCGCAAGGTTCCCCTTACGCGCCTGAAGCTTTTAGTGAATACGCCACGGTTTGCAAGGCGTCGGGGATGCTTAAATGCCCCACATGTAGACGGCAAAGAACAAGAACAGCCATACTACGTCGACAAAGTGCCAATACCAGGCTGCTGCCTCGAATCCGACGTGCTGTTCAGGGGTGAAGTGACCCTTGATCGCGCGGACCAGACAAACGGCCAGGAAGATCGTACCGATGATCACGTGGAAGCCGTGGAAGCCTGTCGCCATAAAGAAGCTTGAGAAGAACAGGTCGCCACCGAAGGTCCAGTCATCGTGGACCAGCAGTTCATAATACTCATACGCCTGGAAAGCCGTAAACATCATGCCCAATACGATTGCGATGCTAAGCCCCGCAATCAGGTCCTTGCGATTGTTTTCGTGAACCAGCGCATGGTGGGCCCAGGTCACGGCACAGCCTGACAAAAGCAGTATCAGCGTGTTGATCAACGGCAGGTGAAAGGCATCAACCGGGATGATGTCGGGCTGAACATAGGTTGAACCTGGAAACGCGCTCATCGGATACAGCGCTTCTTTGAAGAAGGTCCAGAACCAAGCGACAAAGAACATCACTTCGGACATGATGAACAGGATGAAACCATAACGCAGGCCGATGCGCACGACCGGAGTATGGTCGCCAACCTTGCTTTCCGCGACCACTTCGGACCACCAGCCAAACATGCAATACAGCACAGCCGCAAGCCCGCCTAGGAAGACGTATGGCGTGATATCGTGCATCCAGAATACAATGCCGGCAAGCATGATCACGCCACCAAGCGCACTGAGCAAAGGCCATGTGGATGGCGTTAGAATATGATAGTCATGATTTTTTTCATGAGCCATGGGTTTAGTCCCTCACCTTTTACTTAATTCAGGTTTATTTTTTCGTCCTGATCAAGGGCCGCATATCCCTCGGGCAGGTCAATTTCATAGAACGTATAAGATAGTGTGATCGTATGTACATACTTGCCATCACGGTCATTGACGATTTCGGGGTCGACGAAAAATGTTACCGGCATTTTCACGCGTTCGCCCGGGGCAAGCACCTGTTCGGTGAAGCAAAAGCATTCGATCTTTTCAAAGAATGCGCCGGCTGCATAAGGCGTAACATTATATGCAGCCTGTCCCGCCACGGGGCGATCGGTAGGGTTGTAGGCCTCGTAATATGCAAGCCCCGTTTCGCCGATGCGAAGTTTCATTTCATTCACCACGGGCTTGAATTCCCACGGCATGCCGCCATTCAAACTGCCGTCAAAGCGAACTGTTATGGTCTGATCCAGGATTTCGCTTGATTCCGCGCTGACCTGGCCCGGTGTCCCGCCAAAGCCGGTGACACTACAGAACCAGTTATAAAACGGTACGGATGCCCAAGCCAGCCCGCCCATCAGCACGACGACGGACACGGTTTGCAGCACCGTTTTGGTAGGACCTGACATTGCCATTACTTGGTCTCCTGCGTCTGGATAGCCCCGCCCGGCAAATTGTTAAAATCGATGTTGGTGATTTTGACATAGGTCAGCGCCATCACGAGCAGAACAAAACCGCCAAGCATCAAACCGATGCCCAGATTGCGGCCCCTGCGTCGTGTGTGAAGCTCATGCTCTGCCCGAATGCTCATGCCCATCCTCCTAAACCGTATGACCGTAGGGTTGCTTCGACCAAAATCGCGCCGAAATGCAAGAACAGATACCATAGAGACAGACGGAAAAACTTGCGTTCGACTTGAAAGTTGTCCGCTTCGCTATCGTCTTCGTCGCGCTGCCAGATGCGGATCGCCCCAAGAAGGAACATCCCGTTCAATATGGCAGAGGTGACCAGATAGATTGGCCCGCCAATCGCCGTGAAACCGGTGCCGACTGCCACGATAACCAGCAAAACCGTGTAGCCGAGGATATGACGACGGGTGGCGCGGCGACCGTGAGTGACTGTCAGCATGGGGACCTTGGCATCGTCATAATCATTGCGCATAAACAGTGCCAGCGCCCAGAAATGCGGCGGGGTCCACATGAAAATCAAGGCGAACATCAACCAAGCCTCGATCGAAAAACTGCCGGTGGCGATAATCCAGCCGATCACAGGGGGAAACGCCCCTGCGGCACCCCCGATAACGATGTTTTGCGGCGTCGCCCTCTTGAGCCACATGCTGTAAAACACCGCATAAAAAAGGATGGTGAACAAAAGCATGCCCGCGGCGAGCAGGTTTGCGGCAAGCCCCAACATCATGACGGACAGACCCGACAGGGCAACACCGATCGCCAACGCTTCCTTCGGCTGCACCCGTCCCGATGGAATAGGACGGTTCTGGGTACGCCGCATAATGGCGTCGATGTCGGCATCCCACCACATGTTCAAAGCACCAGATGCCCCTGCCCCGATCGCAACGAACAAAATCGACGCAAAGCCAACGATCGGGTGCACTGAAACAGGTGCCGCCAACATGCCCACGACAGCGGTGAAAACCACGAGCTGCATAACGCGGGGCTTCAGCAACGCAAAATAGTCGCCCAGCTGTGCCTCGTATTCGCCTGCCGGAGTGGTGCTCATGTCAGTCATGCCAGATCTCGCAAAAAGATAAATTGGGGCGTGACCCTCACGCCCCAATACAAAATGGTTGGTATTACTTCGACGCGACGGTCAAGGTTTGGGGGATGCCCGCATACTCAGCCTTGGCTTTTCCAAGCCACTCGGCATAGGCCGCTTCGGACACCACCTTGACAGTAATGGGCATGTACGCATGCGCGTTGCCGCAAAGCTCCGAGCATTGCCCAAAGTAAATGCCTTCCTTCTCGGCGGTAAACCACGTTTCAGCCAAGCGACCGGGCACGGCATCTTGCTTTACGCCGAACGCCGGCATCGCCCAGGCGTGGATAACGTCGGAACCAGTCACCTGTACCACAATTGTTTTGCCAACGGGAATCACAACCGCGGTATCTGTCGCCAGCAGGAACTGCTGCTCGGTGTAACCAGCGGCTTCCAATTGGGCTACAACTTCTGGTGTCTTGCGGTTGTCACCGCCAACCGCAGGTGCGCCGATCATGTAGCTGTCAAAGCCGAACCCTTCGTCAACGTACTCATATGTCCAGTACCACTGATTCCCGGTGGCCTTGATCGTGATATCCGCCTGTGGGATCTCTTGCTGACGAAACAGGATCGGAAGCGAATAAGCACCGATCAGCACCAGGATCAGGATGGGCACGATGGTCCACGCGATCTCTACCGGAGTGTGGTGGGTAAACTTAGCGGCCACCGGGTTACGCTTTTTGTTGTAGCGGAAAGCAACCCAAAGGATCAGGCCGGTCACCAGCAACGTTATCAGCGTGATGATCACAAGAATCAGATGGTCGAGGTCATGGATGTCTTGTGCAACCCGTGTAACGGCAGGCTGAAAGCCCGTCTTGCCGTCAACAGGCTGGCCAATGATTTCCAACCCGTCCACGCGAAGATTCTCTTGCGCCCATGCAGGCACGGTAGAAAAAGCGGCCATGAGACCCGAAAAAGTGAGAAGATGTTTCATATGTCGTCCTGATCTTGTGACCATTGATAAGCGAATCTCGACCTTACAGCCAAAGAGAAGCCGCGGTGCCGTTGTAATCTTTACGCTTACAATCATATTCTAACTTCAAGATAAAGACTTCTGCTTGCGTCAAACGGACGCGAAGCGCTTTTTATGACACGTTTCGAGGAACATTTTGATGAGCCAGCCGCCCTTCAACCCTTTTGAGGCGAGTCTTGATCGCGACACCGCTCTCAAAATTCTACGCGGCGCAGTCGCGGGTGCCGATGACGGAGAGCTGTTTTTCGAGCGGCGGCGCTCTGAAGGGCTGATGTTTGATGACGGAAGGCTCAAGACCGCCAGTTACGACGCGTCCCAAGGTTTCGGCCTGCGGGCAGTCCGTGGCGAAGTCGCCGGTTACGCGCATTCATCCGAGATCACCGAAGCCGCCTTGCGCCGCGCCAGTGAAACCGCGCGACTGGCGGTGGGGGACGGGGGCGGCACCTGGGCGGATGCACCCGCCGCGACCAATCAGCGGCTTTATACCGATGAGGACCCGATCGCCGGGGCGGCCTTTCCTGTCAAGATCGAAACCTTGCGCGACATCGACGCGTTCGCCCGCAGCCTGGACAGTCGGGTCGTACAAGTTTCCGCTTCGATCTCTGCGTCGATACAGGAGGTCGAAATCTTGCGCCCCGAGGGCATTTCCGTCACCGACATACGTCCGATGACCCGGGTCAATGTATCGGTCATTGTCGAACAGAACGGGCGTCGCGAAAGCGGTTCGGCCGGAGGCGGCGGCAGGATCGGCTTGAACGGTCTGCTGGAAAGCGCCGACTGGCAGGCCAAGACACGCGAAGCATTGCGCATCGCCTGCGTGAACCTGGAGGCTGTTCCGGCCCCGGCGGGCGTGATGGATGTTGTGCTTGGCCCTGGCTGGCCGGGCATCCTGTTGCATGAAGCTATCGGTCACGGGCTGGAGGGAGATTTTAACCGCAAGGGATCAAGCGCATTCGCTGGCCTGATGGGGCAGCAAATCGCCGCAAAAGGCGTAACCGTTCTGGATGATGGCACGATTCCCGACCGGCGGGGATCAATCACCGTGGATGACGAAGGCACCCCTTCCGCCCAAAACGTGCTTATCGAAGACGGCGTGCTGGTCGGCTATATGCAGGATAGACAGAATGCACGTCTGATGGGGGTTAAACCCACCGGTAACGGTCGTCGGGAATCGTATGCTCATATTCCGATGCCGCGGATGACCAATACTTATATGTTGGGTGGCCAGATCACCCCCGGCGACATCGTGGCTGACCTGAAGGACGGCATTTATGCCGTGGGGTTCGGTGGAGGTCAGGTCGACATTACCAACGGAAAATTCGTATTCTCGTGTACCGAAGCGTATCGCGTCCGGAATGGGGTGGTCGGGGAACCGGTAAAGGGTGCGACACTGATCGGTGACGGTGCGACCGCGCTCAAGCAGATACGCGCCATCGGAAACGATCCCGCATTGGACCCGGGAATGGGCAACTGTGGCAAGGCCGGGCAGTGGGTGCCAGTCGGCGTCGGCCAGCCCACATTGATGATCGGTGGATTGACCGTTGGCGGGGCCGCGGCTTAGCTTTCCGCATCCGGCCGTCTTGCGATACAACCCAAGCCACGGGTCCGGGTTATATGCGGCGATCAACTGAGGGCGGTCTGCGGAAGGCGGGCTATTTAAGGTAAATAGGCTGCATATCATTCATGCGTTGTTAACCAGGTCGATCTATATCTGAATCTGCAACGGATGGAGACCCGGGGAATGACTGACAAGGATTACAATCCTTCTTCCTGTACCCCCCCAATCCCACCCACCTCGGAAGATGAAAGTTTTGCCCGCCTCCGTCTGTTGCGTTCGCGGCGCGTCGGCATCGCGACCTATAACCGCTTGCTTGCCGAACATGGATCGGCGCGGCGTGCCCTTGCCGAGCTTCCCTCGATCGCACGTGCGGCAGGTGTCTTGAATTACGAGACCTGTCCCGAGGCCGTGGTCTATGCCGAGATGCGCGCGGCAAAGACAGTGGGCGCGCGTCTGGTCATACAGGGTTCGTCGGATTATCCGCAGACTCTGAACGATCTTAGCGATGCGCCTCCGATGCTCTGGATCATTGGTGATGCAACACTGCTGAACCGGCCGACAGTGTCTCTGGTGGGGGCGCGAAATGCGTCGTCGCTGGGGACGCGCATGGCCAAAGCCTTGGCGCGCGGGCTTGGCGAGGCGGGATATATCGTTGTCTCGGGGCTTGCGCGGGGAGTTGATGCCGCCGCGCACCTTGCCGCCCTGCCCACCGGCACCATTGCCGTTCAAGCAGGTGGCGTTGACATAATGTACCCTGTCGAAAATACCCGGCTGGCGGAGGACATAGCAAAACAGGGTCTACGTATTTCCGAACAGCCCGTTGGCCTGCAACCGATGGCGCGGCATTTCCCCAGCCGCAACCGGATCATTGCCGGTCTCGGCCAGGCCACGGTCATCGTCGAGGCCGCCGCGAGGTCCGGCAGCCTTATTACTGCACGCGATGCCCTGGATCAAGGGCGCGAGGTGTTGGCCGTACCGGGGCATCCGTTTGATGCGCGTGCCGCCGGATGCAACATGTTGATCCGCGACGGCGCGACGTTGGTGCGTCATGTCGCAGATGTGATCGAGGTTTTAGAACCTCTCCATCCGGAGCGAGGCCACGACGCCCGGCAAAGACGGTCGGACAGCCCACCGCGGCCCGAGCACGACTTGCACGAGACAGACGCGCTTCACAGCCGCATCCTGTCGCGGCTGGGTCCCAGTCCGGTTGCGGAAGACCAGCTTATCCGTGACCTAGAGCTGGCACCTGCATCGGTGACTGCCGTGCTAGTGGAGCTTGAGCTGAACGGCCATGTGCTCAGGCAATCGGGCGGGCTGATATCGCGGGTCAACTGATCGGGATCGGGTCTTCAGCCATGTTGCCGGGGGCCAGCTCCCGCCCCGGATTTCATCCGGGTCTCCCCCGGGATTTTCAGCCATTTGGAAGTGGTGTTCTGGGTTGGGTTGACGACGTGGGGACATGGGCGGGTTCGAGAAATTGCCGTGCTGGGTCCGGGTTTATTGCGGGATGATCCGGCGCTGCGGCATTGACAAAACACACTGATCGCCACATGTCACAGCACAAGCCACGCAATTTCAGTTGATCCAGGGTGCGGAAATTTATGCCAGTTGTTGTTGTCGAATCGCCCGCTAAGGCCAAAACGATCAACTCGTACCTAGGTAGTGACTACACCGTTCTGGCGTCTTATGGGCACGTGCGCGATCTCCCCCCCAAGGACGGATCCGTGGACCCGGACAACGGGTTCGACATGACGTGGGAGATTGCTGCTGCCAGCAAGAAGCATGTCAAAGCCATCGCTGACGCTCTCAAGGACGACAATGCGCTGATACTCGCGACGGACCCTGACCGCGAAGGTGAAGCCATAAGCTGGCATTTGCAGGAGGCGCTTACCAAGCGAAAGTCGATCAAAAAAGATACGCCGGTCAGCCGTGTGGTATTCAATGCGATTACCAAGACCGCCGTTACCGAGGCGATGAAAAACCCGCGGCAGGTAGACATGCCGTTGGTCGAGGCTTATCTGGCGCGGCGCGCGCTCGACTATCTGGTGGGCTTTAATCTTTCACCGGTTTTGTGGCGCAAACTGCCCGGGGCAAAGTCGGCGGGCCGGGTTCAATCCGTGACACTGCGGTTGATCGTCGAGCGCGAGATGGAGATCGAGGCCTTTCGCAACCGCGAATACTGGAGCGTCAAGGCACTGGTCGCCACGCCGCGCGGGCAGGAATTCGAAGCCCGGTTGGTGACGCTGGCCGGCAAGAAGCTGGACCGGTTTGATTTGGCGAACGAAACGCAGGCCGAGATGGCTGTGCAGGCGATCACCAGCCGTGACTTGACCGTGACAAGCGTCGAAGCGAAACCCGCCAGCCGCAACCCGTCCGCCCCCTTCATGACGTCGACCTTGCAGCAGGAAGCCAGCCGCAAACTGGGAATGGGGGCTCGGCAAACAATGAGCACCGCTCAGCGGCTTTATGAGGCCGGACACATTACATACATGCGAACCGATGGCATTGATATGGCACCCGAGGCGATGACGATGGCTCGGGACGCGATCAAGGACAGATTTGGAGCGGAATACGTTCCTTCGGCACCGCGTATCTATAAGAACAAGGCGAAAAACGCGCAAGAGGCGCATGAATGTATCCGGCCGACAGACATGGCAAAGGATGCAGATGCGCTTAAGCTAGGGGAAGCGGATCAACGCAAGTTGTATGATCTGATCTGGAAACGGACGCTGGCGTGCCAGATGGAGAGCGCGCGGCTGGAACGCACCACCGTAGAGATTGGCAGCAAGGATGAACAGGTCGGGCTGCGCGCCACAGGTCAGGTCGTGCAGTTCGACGGGTTTCTGCGCGTCTATGAAGAAGGCCGTGACGATGTGGTGGATGAAGACGACAAACGCCTGCCGCAGATCCATGAAGGTGACAAGATGGACAAGCGTTCTGTTACCCCAGAGCAGCATTTCACCCAGCCGCCGCCACGCTATACAGAAGCGACCCTGGTCAAGCGGATGGAAGAGTTGGGCATCGGCCGTCCCTCTACGTATGCCAGTGTCGTTACCACGATTCAGGATCGTGAATATGTGCGCAAGGAAGGCAACCGTCTGTTCCCCGAGGATAAGGGCCGTTTGGTGACGGCGTTCCTCGAGAACTACTTCCGCAAATATGTGGGCTATGATTTCACCGCCGATCTGGAAAACCAGCTTGATAAGGTGAGCGCGGCGGATGCCGATTATAAGGATGTGCTTGGCCGGTTCTGGCAGGATTTCTCGGCTGCGATCGCGGAAACAGCCGATCTGCGCATCACCGAGGTGCTGGAAAAGATCAACGAGGTGTTGGAACCGCATCTGTTCCCGCCGAATGAAGACGGCAGCGACCCGCGTCTGTGCCCAAACTGCGAAATCGGGCGTCTGTCGATGCGCACGGCACGGTCCGGCGGGGCGTTCATAGGGTGCTCGAACTATCCGGAATGTCGCTATACGCGACCGTTTGGCCCGCCCGACCCCGAAGCGGAGGCGTCGGCGATTCCCCCTGATGGCAAGCTGTTGGGCGAGGATCAGGGTGATGAAATTCGCGTATTCAAAGGGCGCTTCGGTCCGTACGTGCAGCGCGGCCCAGTCACCGAAGACAACAAGAAACCGCCGCGGCAGTCGGTACCCAAGGACTGGCCTGCAGAAGAATTGGAGCTGGAACGGGCGCTGTTGCTATTGTCCCTGCCCCGCGAGATTGGCCCGCATCCCGAAGACGGGGTCATGGTCTGGGCCAATATTGGTCGCTATGGCCCCTACATCAAGCACGCGGATAGCACGTCGGATCGGGGTGGTACCAATGCTAACCTCGAGAGTCTTGACGAAGTGTTTACCGTCGGCATGAATCGAGCCGTCCAACTGCTTGCCGAAAAGGTCGCCAGCCGGGGTGGCCGTGGCAAAGCCGCCAAGCCAATTCGCGAGATGGGCGAACACCCTGATCAGGGCGGGGCTGTAAACATCATGGAAGGTAAATACGGCCCCTACGTGAAGTGGGAAAAGGTCAACGCCACCATACCAAAAGAGATCGAGCCGGCAGATCTGTCGATGGAGCAAGCGGTCGAGCTGATCGAGGAAAAGTTGGCGAAATCTCCGGCCAAACGCAAGGCGGCCACAAAAAAGCCCGCTGCCAAGAAAGCTACGGCCAAAAAGTCCACGACAAAGGCCGCTGCGCCGAAAAAGACCGCGGCCAAGAAACCGGCGGCGAAAAAAGCGCCCGCAAAAAATGCGACAACCAAAAAGGCGACCGCAAAATCGGCGGACTGAGGCGGTAACGTGGCGATTGCGGACATATCAGCGCATTTCATGTAACCGCCGTACACTGGTGGTATCCCCCCGAATTATAGCGCTGCAGCGCTATAATTCCGCGCCGACATGCCGCCCCCAGGTGCAAAACGGTCACCGTTTTGCGTTGCAGGGGTCGAGAGAATCCATTGCCGGTGCTTTGCTTTTGCAACCATATTTGACACCCGAGTAACGTGGCGTCATAGAAGTCGTATGCATAAGGTATGATGGGGCGCGAGGCCTCTTTCGAAAGGAGCCGGAATGAAGAAAATCTATGGAAGTGCCGCCGAGGCATTGGACGGTGTGCTAAAGGACGGCATGCTGATCGCCGCGGGGGGCTTTGGCCTGTGCGGCATCCCGGAATTGCTACTGAGCGCCATTCGTGATGCAGGCACCAAAGATCTGACCTTTGCGTCGAACAATGCTGGCGTAGATGATTTCGGCATCGGCATCCTGTTGCAAACCAAGCAGGTCAAAAAGATGATCAGCTCGTATGTTGGTGAGAATAAAGAATTCATGCGCCAATATCTTGGCGGCGAGCTTGAGCTTGAGTTCAACCCTCAGGGCACCCTGGCCGAGCGTATGCGCGCCGGTGGGGCGGGCATACCGGGATTTTACACGAAGACCGGCGTCGGTACTGTCATTGCCGAGGGTAAAGAGCACAAGGATTTCGACGGCGAGACCTATATTCTGGAACGCGGTATCGTCGCGGATCTTGCGATTGTCAAAGCGTGGAAAGCTGACGACACCGGCAACCTCGTGTTCCGTAAAACGGCACGCAACTTCAACCCTCCCGCGGCGATGTGTGGCAAAATATGTATCGCCGAGGTCGAAGAAATCGTGCCACGGGGCTCGTTGGGTGGCGACGCTATCCACCTGCCCGGCATATATGTGCACCGTATTATCCAAGGTGAGCATGAAAAACGCATCGAACAGCGTACAGTGAGGACTGCATAATGGCTTGGGATCGCAATCAAATGGCCGCACGCGCAGCGCAAGAGCTGCAAGATGGTTGGTATGTTAACCTGGGCATCGGCATTCCCACGCTGGTATCGAACTACATCCCCGACGGGATGGACGTGACGCTGCAATCTGAGAACGGCATGCTGGGCATGGGTGCATTCCCAATTGACGGGGAAGAAGACGCCGACCTGATCAACGCCGGCAAGCAAACCATCACCGAACTTGAGCGTACTTCATACTTTGATAGCGCAATGTCGTTTGGCATGATCCGGGGCGGCAAAATCGCCATGGCGATACTTGGCGCAATGGAGGTCGCGGAAAACGGCGATCTGGCCAACTGGATGATTCCGGGAAAGCTTGTCAAAGGCATGGGCGGTGCCATGGATCTGGTGGCGGGTGTAGGCCGCGTCGTGGTCGTGATGGATCACACCAGCAAACATGGTGACAGCAAGGTTCTGAAGGAATGTACGTTACCGCTGACCGGCAAGGCCGTGGTTGACCGGATCATCACCAATCTGGGCGTGATGGACGTGGTCGAAGGCGGGCTTAAAATCGTCGAATGCGCCGAGGGCGTCACCGAGGAAGAGCTTCGTGCCGCGACGGAGGCGACTCTTATCTGATCTGATGCTGCAAAGCCGGATCACAGCGGCGCGGCCTCGATGGGCCGCGCCGTTTGCATTCAAGGTGCGGGCCTTGTACCAACTACCGTGCCTGATCCGGACGGCGAGCTTAGTTCATCGCGACGAAGACGCAGCCGTCTGATATAAGTTCCGGTGGCGTCTGACAAAGCCCTTTGGCAACTTGGAACGCCGCCAATACCTTGGGTACATAATCGCGGGTTTCCGCAAAAGGCGGCACACCGGCGTGTTTGCGGACTGTTCCCTCGCCGGCATTATACCCCGCCAGCACCAGTATGGGGTCCCGGTCGAACTCGCCCATCAACCAATCAAGATACTTCACGCCTCCGGCAATGTTCTGTTGCGCGGCAAAGCTGTCCTTGACCCCAAATCGCGCCGCCGTGTCCGGCATCAATTGCATCAACCCTTGGGCACCGGCACCGCTGACCGCATCGGCGCGCCCGGCTGATTCAACGCTGATCACCGCCAGTACCAACGCAGGAGACACTTGTGTGCCGATGGTTGAACGCAAGATATCAATGCCGTTGGCCCTGGCGATCTCTTGCATCTGCTGCATTCGCGGCGCGGGTACCTTGGTGTTGGCGGTTGCCAAAGTCGTCATGGCAACTTCAAGCCTTCCAGGTCCGGATTTGTCGACGGCGGGGGATACCCTTTCCCAAAACCAATCGTATTGGCCCGGAGCCAGAGGCACGATGGCACCGGATGCGGTGGCTACCACATCTGGCACGGCCATGACCTTCGGTTCGATGAATACATTGATCCGGTTGGTGCTGCCGGGCTGTGGCGGTTTCACACGTTTCGCCTCGAATGTTGGAAAGGGTTTGGGCGCTTCAGCCCAAAGCACGGACCCTGCCAACGCCCCCGCTACCAGAGAAACGGTGATTAATCGAAACATCGCTGCCTGCTTTTCAGTGTTTTTTTACTGCTCTTGATCGGGAATATCACATGATTCAGCGTAGTCGCCTAGCGAATCCTCAGTCCGATCATGGCGATTTTGCCTTATTTGCCACGCTTTCGCGGTAAAATATGTAAAAAGTCCGCGCAGAAAGCAGAAATTACCTCATATTTAACAGCACCATACCTGTGACTGAGCAAAGAAAATTAGCAAAATGTAAAATGTCCAGCTTCCTGCCAAAATCATGCCCCAATCCACAGGCTATATAGCGCCATACCAAGTCGAACAGGCGTTTAGTGAGAGTACAGCGTCAGACGTAAGACCCGGTTGACCAGAAACACTTCATGATCCTTGGAGGGACATACCATGATTAACTTTATCAAAAACTTCAGCAAAGATGAATCCGGTGCTGTGACAGTTGACTGGGTTGTTTTGACTGCCGCCGTAGTTGGCCTGGCCGTTGCTGCATACAGCTCGATCGAAACTGGCGCAAAAAGCCTGACCAGCGACACGGCGACCTACATGACAGGCAAAAAGCCTACATAATAGCTTTCGGCTATTCATCTGAAAATTATTGGCCGCATTCTGCACGACAGGGTGCGGCCAAATTTAATTCACCCGAGCAACACCAAGGTCAGTTTATATGTTTTTACATTTGAAAAAACTATGGCGTCGAGAAGAAGGTGCCGTGACCGTTGACTGGGTTGTTCTTTCGGCGGCTATCGTTCTATTGGCTGCATTGATCGTCTCAAGCATGACGACAGGTACGGTTGATCTAGCTGACAGCCTGATGAAGAAAAACCCCGGCACCTATTGATAATCGCGTTACGAAAGTTTGCAGCGGCTTGGCGACCGACCGCATCGCGTAACTACATTATGCCACACAACGCTTCCCGTCTTTGCAGCCTGACAAAGCTCCACTGCATTTTATAGCCCGGAACGCTCCTTAGTCTGAACACAATCATCGTCTAAACCAAGGTTAAGAATTTAGTCGGAAGTGGCCCGGCATCATATCAAAAGAGGTAAGTAACATGCGGATGGTATTTGGACTGGTCCTGTTGGCAGGTATCGCCTTGGCGGGCGGTGCTGTCTATCTGGCAAAAGATCGTATCGGTGAATATCAGATGGCCAACGCCCGGGCGCAGGCCGCACTTGCGCAGATTGTCCCGACGGTAGATGTATTCGTTGCGGTTGAACCATTGAAATATGGCCAACAACTGCGCCGCGAGGATGTTCGCCAGGTAGCTTGGCCCGAAAACGCGATCCCCGAAGGTTCCTTTACCGACGAGGCTGAACTATTCCCTGAAAATAACGACCAACTGCGCGTGGTTCTGCGTGCGATCGAAAAAGACGAAGCTATCATGCTCGTCAAGGTGACTGAGCCGGGTGAAGACACCGGCCTCACATCGCGGCTGGAGCGCGGAACCCGTGCGTTTACCATCAAAGTTGACGTATCCAGCGGCGTTTCGGGCTTTTTGCGCCCCGGAGACCGTGTGGACATTTATTGGACAGGGCGCGTCGACTTGGGTGACGGCATTCAACGTGGTTCTGGCGATGTGACCAAGCTGATCGAAGCAGGCATCAAGCTGATTGCAATTGACCAAAGCGCAGGTGGCGAACGCAGTGAGGCAGCTATCGCCCAGACTGTAACGGTCGCGGTGAAACCCAATCAGGTTGCCGCCCTCGCTCAAGCTCAATCCACTGGTAAGCTGGCACTTTCATTGGTCGGTGCCGAAGATGACACGATAGCATCTGGCATCGAAGTCGACCAACGCTCTTTGTTGGGTATCTCGAACGAGACCGTCAAGGTGGAAGTCGCCAAGGAAAAGGTGTGCACGATCCGCACACGTCGGGGTGCCGAAGTCGTCGCAATTCCGATCCCCTGCACCAATTAATATCGTACTCGGGATGATTTGGATACACCGTGCTTCGACTGCGCGGTGTATCATATTTTACGACCTATGTTGCTGATAGTCCACATACCCGCCGCGGCACATCTCATTGATTCTTGCAAAAAAAACAAAATCAAAGCACAGTGTACCAAATGACGGGCGCAAAGACCCAATCCAGAGGCGTGATCACAAAGGCAGGTCACATGAAAATTGACGATCTCATCAAGGCAGCTCTTTTCGGGCTGACGATATGTGCGATGCCGTTAGCCATGGCGGCACCGAGCGCGGTTGCGGCCGAAACGCTGCGCGTGGTCAAACGTGGTACCAGCCGCTCCCTGGACGTGCCGATGAATCGCGCGGTAGTCGTTGAAAGCGACATCCCCTTCGCAGAGTTGAGCATTGCAAACCCCGGTATCGCAGACATTTCGTCACTTTCGGATCGCACGATCTATGTATTGGGTAAATCACCCGGCCTTACGACGTTGACGCTTTTGGATGCTGCGGGACAGTTGATCACAAACGTCGATGTACGCGTCGCTGCCGACATTTCCGAATTCAAGGAACGGTTAAGACAGATATTGCCAGGCGAACGAATCGAAGTCCGCACAGCCAATGACGGTATCGTGCTGTCCGGCATCGTATCCTCCACGCAGCGATTACAGCGCGCTTTGGACCTGGCCGAACGTTACGCCCCCGAACGGGTTTCCAATTTGATGAGCGTGGGTGGCATTCAACAGGTGATGTTGAAAGTCCGGTTTGCCGAAATGAAGAGATCGGTTTCGAAGTCGCTCAGCGCATCTTTGGCGTTGAACGGTCTTTTGGGAAGCGACGTCGCCTTGAACGGTGGGACCAATAGCACGAACACCGCCGGCGCAATTACCAATTCGTTGTCAGGCTCGACCCCTTCCGCCAACTCCAATGCAGGCGCAATTCTGTTTGGCTTCAACGCCGGGTCCACCCAGGTGGGGCTTCTGCTTGAAGCACTTGAGCAAAAAGGGGCCGTGAGGTTTTTGGCAGAACCAAACCTTGTCGCGCTGTCGGGGCAAGAGGCCAAATTTCTTGCAGGCGGCGAATACCCGGTTCCTGTCTCGCAGTTGGGCGACAGGATTTCGGTCGAATATAAACCGTTCGGCGTCGAGATGAGCTTTATCCCCCGTGTTGTGGATAAGGACCTTATCAACCTCGAACTCAAAGCGGCGGTCTCAGCGATTGACCCCACCAATAGCGTATCGCTTGGCAATGGTTTTGACATCTCGGCGTTTACGCGCCGCGAGACGTCTACAACCGTTGAAATGCGGGACGGAGAAAGCTTTGCGATCGCGGGTCTGTTGACCGACGACTTTACCGATAGCTCCAAGCAGTTGCCTTGGATCGGAGATGTGCCGGTTTTGGGTGCATTGTTCCGCAGTGCAAATTACCAGCGCAGTCAAACGGAACTGGTCATTATCATCACGGCGCATCTGGTCAGCCCTACCCGGGGCGAAGCCTTGGCACTGCCGACCGATCGCATCCGCCCCCCTACCGAAAAACAGCTGTTCTTGTCAGGTCAAACCGCCAGTGGGGGCAAAACTCCGACCCGGGGTGCTGCCGGAGAAGTAGCCAAGCAAGATTTCAGCGGCTCATATGGCTATGTATTGGATTGATCGATGACGAAAAGGATCATTTCAAAAATCGGTTTGATAAACGGCTTCACAGCGCTGGCCATGGTCGCCGCGTGCGGCACAAGCTCCGATCCGGTTTACACGCAGTTTTACCGCGAAGCAGGTTCGCTTACAGATCTGGGCACCTTTGGCGATGCGACCTTGAACAACCGCTTGGTAATGACGGGTGAACGCCAATATACTTTTGACTTGGCAAACCGCTTTGCGGGTGAAGTCCAGTCAACCGTGACTTTTGCCTTTAATTCTGCACAGCTAGACAGCACCGCCCAGGCAGTTCTGCGGCATCAGGCCGGGTGGATCAGGCAATTCCCCGAGGTTCGGTTTCGCGTCTACGGGCACACCGACGCGGTCGGATCAAACCAGTACAACAAGGAACTGGGCCTGCGCCGCGCCTATGCGGTGGTTGCCTTCCTGTCTACCCAGGGGATCAGCCGCAGCCGACTTGAGGCTGTCGTATCCTTTGGGGAAACCCAGCCTCTTATCGTGACGCAGGGTCGCGAGCGCGCCAACCGGCGCACGGTTACCGAAGTAAGCGGGTTTGTCGGGCGGCACCCCACTGTCTTGGACGGCAAATATGCGCAAATCATATATCGTGATTACGTGGCCAGCGCGGTGCCACCCACCCAACTGACCAGCGGTGCTACGGGCACTCCGACCACTTCGGAATAATTTTAAAGATACAAAAACCGGGATCAGGGCGCATAAAAAGCGTCCTGATTTTTTGGTTTTCAATCAACCTCAGACGCTTTGATCGTTTCAAAAAACCAAACAATAGAAACTTTTTAGCCCCAATCTTGCCCAAGTTAGCTGGGATATTCACTGCAATAGGACAATTGCGTTCGGCCAAAACGGCTGGAAGCCTGGACCGCAGAGAATGACCAGTGAGCGATAATCGCCGCTGATCTTTGCTAAGTCCGAATAGTAAAGAAAGGTTGAGCTATGAGTAACAGTGCACCACAGGTTGACGCATCTCCGATTGTCGCCTGTACCGTCAGCCGGGATGTCCAGAATTTCGATCTTCTTATCGAAGATATGGAGGGCGCACTTGGTGAAAGCTGGGGCGATCTTGGTTTTGCGGAAAGCCTGGCGTTTTTCGGGCAGCCCGAAGCCCGATCGCTGGAGCTTATTGCCCTGGCTCTGGATGCGGAAGATGAAGAAAACCTGGTGATGATGGGCGAGATCATTACCCAAGCCAAATCGCGCAAGATCAAGGTGATCCTCATCGCCGAAGACATGAGCCCGGCAGCGCTGCATTCATTATTGAGACAGGGTGCAGACGAGTTCATCCCCTACCCGCTTCCCGAAGGAGAGCTGTCCGCAGCAATAGAACGGCTTCGTGCTGATCCGCAGCAAGGCCCGGAACCTGCAACCAATGCCCCCAAGCTCAAGGCCGGTACCGATAAGGACGGGGCCTTGATTGTCGTGCACGGTCTGGCGGGCGGCACGGGCGCGACCACCTTGGCGGTCAACCTGGCGTGGGAACTGGCGACATCAAACAAGAAAGCTTCGCCAAAGGTCTGCCTTCTGGACCTCGACCTGCAATTCGGGACTGTAGCCACCTTTTTGGATCTGCCGCGTCGCGAAGTTGTCTATGAAATGCTCAGCGACACCGAATCGATGGACGACGAGAGCTTTGGCCAAGCGTTGCAGACTTATGAAAACACGTTGCAGGTGCTAACCGCCCCGGTCGAGATATTGCCGCTGGACCTGATCACGTCAGAAGACGTGAACCGGGTGTTGGAGATTGCCCGCAGGCAGTTCGATTATGTGATCGTGGATATGCCATCAACGCTGGTGCAGTGGTCGGAAGCCGTGCTGAACAGTGCACATATCTATTTCGCCATGCTCGAACTTGATATGCGCTGTGCCCAGAATGCCCTGCGCTTCAAGCGCGCTCTGCAATCAGAAGACCTGCCTGTCGAAAAGCTACGGTATGTCATGAACCGCGCGCCCAAGTTCACTGATCTGAACGCCAAAAGCCGGGTCAAACGTATGGCTGAAAGTCTCGGTATCTCTATTGACGTGCAGCTCCCAGATGGCGGCAAGCAAATTACCCAGGCCAATGACCACGGCATGCCGCTTTCGGCATCGGCAGGCAAAAACCCCTTGCGTCGCGAAATCTCTAAACTCGCCGCGTCCATTCTAGATTTGACGGCCGACGAGGCCAAAGCAGCGTAACTACGTTTCAGGCAAAGTTGCTCCAGAAAGAGTGAACAGATGTTTTCAAAGTACAAAAAGCAAGGTGACGCTCCGTCGGTCGGACAGATCGCTGCAGTAAAAACTGCCCCAGAACTATCAACCGAGCCGGTTTCACCCAAACCCGTTTCAATACGCCGTGCTTCGCTTCCTGCAAATGTCGCCCCCCTGGACAGAGATCTGAAACGGAAACAGCGGATGGGCGACATCAAGCTCGAGCTGCACCGCGCGCTTCTGGATAATCTCAACCTCGCAGCGTTGGAACATGCGAGCGAACAGGACCTGCGTACCGAAATCAACGAGATATCGGCCGAAATCCTCTCGGAAAAGTCCATCGTCCTTAACCGTGAAGATCGCAACCAGCTGAATTCCGAGCTTTATGATGAAGTGACCGGTCTAGGCCCGCTTGAGACCTTGCTGAAAGACGACAGTGTCAATGACATCCTGGTTAACGGCCCGCAGCAAATTTTCGTTGAACGCGACGGCAAGCTGCAACTTACAGACGTCACGTTCAAGGATGAGAAGCACTTGCTTCGGATCATCGACAAGATCGTGTCGGCGGTGGGCCGGCGTGTCGATGAAAGCAACCCCTATGTCGATGCGCGCCTCAAGGACGGTTCGCGCTTTAACGCCATGGTTTCCCCCATCGCGGTGGACGGCAGTCTTGTGTCTATCCGCAAGTTCAAGAAGGACAAACTGGGGATAGATGATCTGGTTGCTTTCGGGGCATTTTCCGAAGAGATGGCCGCTTACCTACAGGCTGCGGTAGCCACGCGCCTGAATGTAATCGTATCCGGTGGTACAGGTTCAGGCAAAACCACCACGCTGAATGCGCTTTCGTCATTCATCGACAATGATGAACGCATTTTGACGATCGAGGATACCGCCGAACTTCAGTTGCAACAGACCCATGTTGGCCGGATGGAAAGCCGCCCGCCGAATGTCGAAGGCAAAGGTGAAGTATCGCCACGCGACTGTCTGAAGAACGCGCTGCGTATGCGCCCAGACCGCATCATCGTCGGGGAAACCCGTGGCGAAGAAGTTATCGACATGCTTCAGGCAATGAACACCGGCCACGACGGTTCAATGACAACGATCCACGCCAACTCGGCGCGCGATGGCGTCAGCCGACTGGAAAACATGATCGCGATGGCGGGGATAGAGATGCCGCTCAAGGCCGTGCGGTCGCAAATTTCGTCGGCGGTCAACCTGATCGTTCAAGCGTCGCGGCTTCAGGATGGGTCGCGCCGCATGACCTCGATTACCGAGATCACCGGGATGGAGGGTGACGTTATCTCCATGCAGGAGATTTTTCGCTTTCAACGCGTCGGCCTGACCCCCGAAAACAAGATCATCGGGCATTATACCGCCACCGGAGTGCGTAGCCATTACTCAGAGAGATTCAGGATGTGGGGCTATGATTTGCCTGCGTCGATCTATGAACCCGTCGTGGCGAAATAAGGAACCCGTATCATGAGCGCTGAACCAATTATCTATGGCCTGATCTTCATTGGGGTTCTTGTCTTGGTCGAAGGTCTGTACCTGGTCGCCTTTGGCAAATCCATCAGCCTGAACAGCAGGGTGAACCGCAGGCTGGAAATGCTGGAAAAGGGCGGCCCCCGCGCCGAGGTTCTGGACAAGCTGCGCAAGGAAATGCAGCAGCATATGAACAACAAATCCATTCCTATCTATTCAATACTGGCTGAAAAAGCACAAAAAGCCGCCATCGCTTTTTCACCCAAGCAGTTGATCATGATCATGGGTGGCTTGTCTGCCGTGGCGTTCTTTGGCCTGACAATCGGAACGACCACCGAATTCCTGATCAGGGTTTTGATATCTGCTGGGATCGGGATAGGTGCCGTCTATTTCTGGATCGCTGCAAAAGCTAAAAAGCGGATGAGCATGATCGAAGAGCAACTGCCCGACGCGGTCGAACTGATGGTCCGTTCGCTGCGTGTGGGTCATCCGTTCACCAATGCGATTTCCATCGTCTCAAAGGAGATACAGGACCCTTTGGCGTCAGAGTTCGGGGTCATCGCGGATGAAGCCGCCTATGGCCGCGATATCGGTGAAGCCTTGAAAGACATGGCCGAACGGCTGGACATGCAGGATTTGCGGTTTCTGGCGGTTGCTGTCACGATTCAGCAGCAGTCGGGTGGGAACCTTGCGGAAATCCTCGCAGGCTTGGCCAAGGTTATTCGCGCCCGGTTCCGTCTATTCCGCCGGGTCAGTGCCATCACCGCCGAGGCAAAGTGGTCAGGAAAATTCCTGTCGGCGTTTCCAATCGGTGCCTTGATCCTAATCAACTTGGGCGACCCGAATTATTACGACGAGGTAATGACCCATCGCTTGTTCGTGCCTGGCTGCATCGCCGTGGGATTGTTTCTGGGTGCGAATTTGCTGGTCATGCGCAAGCTTACAGACATCAAGGTTTAAGGGGTTCCGACATGCAGATAATCACGACTGTTAACGAAATGCTTGGACCTATCGGCTTGATAGCGGTGTTAGGTGTCCTTGGGGTGATGATGGTGGCCACAACCGTTATCATGATGCTTCGCCAACCCGAGGATCCGCTGGCCAAACTCAAACGTAATCAGACCAACGCAAACGCCGGCGCAAATCAACAACGCCTCCGGCAGTCTGACCGGAACGAACAACTGCAAAAGTTTGCCAAATTTCTCGAGCCTGAAAACGTAGAGGAGCTGAGTGCCAAGGCGTTGATGTTGCGACAGGCAGGTTATCGGTCGCGTGATGCCGTTCGGTTTTTTCACTTTGCCCAGATGGCCCTTGGCATTGCGGGGCTGGTTATCGGCGTCGTCTACGTGAACTTTCTAGGGGGCGGTGAAGGTCTGAGCACCAATAAGATGATGCTTTATACCGTTGGGCCCGGCGGCATCGGCTATTATTTACCACGCTACTGGATCACAAAACGTATCGAGGCGCGAAAGGAACAGATTACCCGTGGTTTTCCCGATGCCCTGGACATGATGCTGGTCTGCGTCGAAGCCGGCCAGTCGCTGGACCAGTGCATCGTGCGCGTGGCAAAGGAATTGCGCGCCTCTTACCCGGCCCTGGCGGAAGAATTCGAAATCGTGGCCTACGAGATGAAAGCCGGCAAGGAGAAGGTCGGCGTATTGAACGATATGGGAGAACGCTGCGGTGTTCAGGACGTGGCTTCGTTTGTGACGGTGCTGGTGCAATCTGCGTCTTTCGGAACATCGATTGCGGATGCGCTTCGGGTCTATGCGTCAGAAATGCGGGACAAACGAGTTATGCGTGCGGAAGAAGCCGCAAACAAGTTGCCAACAAAGATGACACTTGCCACTATGATGCTCACTGTTCCGCCGTTGCTGATTATTCTGGTCGCACCTTCGGTGATGGGCATTACACAACTAGGTTCCGCAGGACCCAAATGACCCCGATAACACTCCGCAAGCGTCGCCTTGAGCTTGTGATCTGTCTTGTGTTCCTATTCGGATTGACTGCCTGCTCTGCGGGCAGTTTTTCCGATTCATCGGGGTTCAAAAAACCAACCAGCCCCTATGCTCCCGGCATCAACCAACGCAAGGATGCCCAAGACGGCATCGAAGTAGCGCATCGCCTGATGCAGGCCGGCGAATACGAATTGGCGATCCGCGCGTTCAATCGTGCGGCGCTTGCCACCTCGCTCGATGCAGAAATTCTCTCCGGACTGGGCAGCGCGAACCTTGGTTTGGGTCGGCTGGGTCAGGCAGAAGATCTTTTGCGCAGTGCCGTAGAAATCGATGATACACGCCCCGAAGTTTGGAACAACCTCGGGGTGGTCCTGATGGAGCGTGGCAAACTGGCCGAAGCAAAACTGACGTTTCGCAAGGCCTATGCGCTGGATAATGGCGAAAGTGACGCAATCCGCGACAATTTGCGCTTAGCACTCGCAAAATCGGAAAAATCTGTTACGGTTCAAGATAAAGAAGAAAGCTATAAATTGGTGCGGCGCGGTTCGGGCGATTTTCTTATCCGGCCAGCATCATAAAAGAGGCAGAGCAACAAAAGGACGCAAAAAATGCGCCACCCCACTCTACTGACCGCCTGCTTTGCAGGTGTCATCACGCTTGCAGGCTGCGGTGACAAATCAGGTGACAACACGGTGTCACGCGCATTTCAGGACGTGAATGTCGTCGATGAGTCCAATCTGAACGATGTCATGTTGACTGTCGGCGACCCGAACGAAGCGGTCACCTATTTTACACGCACCGCCAAAGAAAGCCCCGACCGCATTGATATCCAGCGTGGTCTTGCCAAATCCTTGATCCGCGCCAAACGGAACAAGGAAGGCGCTTCCGCCTGGGTCGTGGTGGTCAACATGGAAGACGCAACTGCCGATGACCAGGTCGAATATGCCGATGCCTTGATCCGCGCCGGCGAATGGGCAGAAGCCGAAAAGACCCTGGATGCCGTGCCACCGACCCACGAAACCTATAACCGCTATCGCCTCGAAGCGATTATCGCGGACAGCAAGCAGGAATGGGCGAAGGCGGACAGCTTCTATGAAACAGCAATCGGCCTGACGACCACTCCCGGTTCCGTCTTGAACAACTGGGGGTACTCCAAGCTGACGCGCGGCGACTACAGCGCCGCCGAAAGGCTGTTCGGAGAGGCTATTCAGAACGATCCTTCCCTGTTCACGGCCAAGAACAACCTGGTTCTGGCCCGGGGGGCGCAGCGTGAATATACGCTTCCGCCAATCGAAATGGATCAGACAGAACGTGCGCAGCTTTTGCATACTCTGGCCCTTTCGGCGATCAAGAAAGGCGACGTGGAAACTGGCAAGGGTTTGCTGCAAGACGCGATCAACACCCACCCGCAGCATTTCGAGGCGGCTGCCCGGTCTCTTCGCGCGCTTGAAAACGCTGGATAATTCTCCGTGTCGATCAGCGTTTACGCCGCCATGTGGTTTCTGCCCTTCGTCGTACCACTGTGCCTGTACACAGCCTATACCGACATGGCTTCCATGCGGATTACCAATCCGACCGTTATCGCCCTCGCTTCGGTATTCGTCGTCATCGGGCCGATAGCGCTGCCTTTCGAGACTTATCTTTGGCATTTGCTCGCGATGTTCATTGCATTGATCGTCGGCATACTCGTGAATGCTGCGGGCATTATGGGCGCGGGTGATGCAAAATTCATCGCCGCAGCCACGCCCTTTGTGGCTTTGGGCGACTTGCGACTTGCCATGGCTCTGTTCATGGCCACTTTGGTTGCGGCCGTGGTGATCCATCGCGGCGTTAAACATACCCGATTGCGCCAGCTTGCCCCGCATTGGGTCAGTTGGGATCAACCCACGAAATTCCCCATGGGGCTGGCGCTTGGTACCGCGCTCGCATTCTATTTAATTCTCGGTGTGATCTTCGGGGCCTGAATTACGCCATATTCGCCCCTTAGGGTATGCCCATAAGCGCTTACATCCGATCTGAAGGGCCGTTCATGAATATGCACAGCAACGCCGTTATGGCACCTCCGCCGCCTCGTACTATCGAAGAAATGCGGCTGCCTTTAGTGATGATGCGAGACATTCTGATCAAGACAATTTTTCGCAAAAATACCAATTCGGTAAGCGACCTGGCAAAGGCGGTCCATCTGCCGGTTCAAGTTACCCAGGAGTTGGTTGACCTGGCGCGCGACCAGCGCCTGCTCGAGGCGACCGGAACGCTCAACGCCAATAGCTCCAACGAAATGGGGTATCAACTGACCGATCTCGGCAAGGCGCGCGCCTTGGATGCATTGGCGCAATCAGAATATTTCGGGGCGATGCCTGTTCCCTTGGACGTCTACCGTGAACAGGTAAAACGCCAGTCCGTCAAGAACATGCAAATAACCCGTTCTCAACTCGAAGGCGCCATGGGCCATTTGGTGCTTCCGAATGAGCTGATCGGCAATCTGGGCCCTGCTGTCTCTGCGGGGCGATCAATCTTGATGTACGGCCCACCGGGCAACGGCAAATCGAGTATCTCAAACGGCATCCGCGACGCATTGGGCGATAAGATATACGTCCCCCGGGCGATCGAATATGCCAGCCAGGTCATTACCGTCTATGATCCGATCGTGCACTCCGCCGCCGAGGATGACACGCAAGACCCCAACGCCCTGCGCCGGATCACCCGCTTTGATAGCCGTTACGTAAAATGCGAACGCCCGACGGTGATCACCGGCGGGGAACTGACCCTCAATATGCTTGATCTGGTCTACAATCCGACCGCGCGGACCTATCAAGCCCCGTTGCAACTGAAATCGACGGGCGGCATTTTCATTGTGGATGACCTCGGACGTCAGGCTGAACCGCCTCAAAGTCTGGTAAACCGCTGGATCGTCCCTCTTGAAGAAAACAAAGATATTCTCGCCCTCCAGTCAGGAGAAAAATTCGAGGTGCCTTTTGACACACTTGTAATTTTCTCTACCAACTTTCACCCTAACGAGATCTTCGATCAGGCTGCCCTACGGCGTATCTTTTACAAGATCAAGATAGATGGACCCAACCAAAAGAACTTTCTGAAAATATTCGCGATGGTAGCGAAAAAGCGCAAGGTCCCGCTGGACGAAGGGACGTTGATCCATCTTCTCAAACACAAGTACCCTACGATCAACAATGTATTCGCGAATTATCAGCCGATTTTCTTGATCGACCAGATGATCGCGATCTGCGAATTCGAAGGCATCCCCAATCAGATGTCCCCTGACCTTATTGACCGTGCATGGGCGAACATGTTCGTCCAAGATGAAAAGATCATAAAATGATCGTCGTCGCCGGATGTGGTCGCATGGGCGAACCCATGCTCGCCGCGCTGCGCCGTGCCGGGCATCAGGCATGGGGTTTCGACGTCGTTCCCAAAGACGACAGTTTCATAACCACCGACATTTCAAAGGTCTATGCACCTGTTGAAACCCTCATCACCGTCGTCCGCGACATCGCCCAGACGGAAGATGTGCTTTTCAACAAGCAGGCCTTTGTGGACTCGCCAAACCTCAAGCGCATCGTCGTATCCTCGACCCTGAGCCCCCGTTATGTTCAAAATCTCCGCGCACGTATCGCGCCCCATATCGCGCTGATAGACGCTCCAATGTCTGGTGCGAGGATCGCGGCTCAGCAGGCACGGCTAAGCTTCATGCTGGGCGGTTCGCAAACCGACATTGCCGCGATTCGACCCCTGTTGTCCGCAATGGGAAGCCATTTTCACCACATGGGCGACTACGGTGCCGGTATGCAGGCCAAAGTGTTGAACAATATGCTCGCGGCCGCAAACACCGCCATGACCCGACTTGTGCTAGACTGGGCCGACCACGCAGGCATCCACGAGGCGAACCTCCTCGCCCTTATCCACACCTCATCCGGCCAGAACTGGTTCGCCTCGGGAATGGAGGAAATAGAATTCTCGCGCGACGGCTATGCCCGGGACAATACCATCGGCATCCTGGTCAAGGATATCGCAAGCGCACTGGATGCCGCCCCTCCGGGCGCTGACATCGCGCTCCCCACAGCCATTCAATCCGCGATCGCAAACCTGAAACCGCGCCCCTGATTTCATTTTGCCGATAAACTCCGGGGGTGCGGGGGCTGGCCCCCGCCCGGTTCGCACCTATTTAACCCAACATGCACAGTTTACCCCCCAACTTCGCGGCATGGTTTAACCAAAAAGGCTGGACGATCCATCCTCACCAGCAAGACTTGCTGGATCGCGCAGATGCGCCGGCCCTGTTGCTGATCGCGCCTACCGGCGGGGGCAAGACCCTTTCGGGCTTCTTGCCAAGCCTCATCGACCTGTCCGATGGCGACCATCCAGGGCTACACACCCTGTATATTTCACCGCTCAAAGCACTTGCAGCCGACATCAAACGCAACCTGATGACACCGGTTACCGAAATGGGCTTGCCCATTCGCATTGAAGACCGCACCGGCGATACATCCCAGGCGCATAAACGCCGGCAGCGCGCGGATCCGCCGAATATCCTGCTTACCACTCCCGAAAGCCTGGCGCTGCTGACGTCTTACGAAGACGCGGCCCGTACATTCAGAGGCCTCAAACGTGTGGTGATCGATGAAATACACGCTCTGGCCGACAGCAAGCGCGGCGATCAACTGATGCTGGCGCTGTCTCGACTGGAAACGCTCTGCCCCGGTCTTCGTCGTGTAGGTTTGTCGGCAACCGTTGACGACCCGGCAGAAATCGCGCGGTTCATGGCACGGCATCCGGATCCATGCCCAATACTGCTGGCTGACCCTGGTCCGGCTCCAGACATCCAGATGTTGCGCACGGATGCGTCGCCTCCTTGGGCGGGAAACGGTGCGGCCTATGCAATCCCAGACGTACTTGAACAGGTAAAACAACATAAGACCACGCTGATTTATCACAACACCCGCGCCCAGGCTGAAATCTTTTTCCACAGGCTATGGCTCGCCAATGAAGAAAGCCTGCCCATCGGAATCCACCACGGCTCGCTCGACCGCCAGCAGCGCCTCCGCGTCGAGGCCGCGATGGTGCGCGGCGACTTGCGGGCGATCGTCTGTACAGGATCGCTTGACCTCGGTATCGACTGGGGGGACGTCGACCTGGTAATTCAGATCGGTGCCCCCAAAAACGTCAAACGCCTCGTGCAACGCATAGGACGGGCCAATCACCGCTATAACGCTCCGTCCAAGGCGCTTTTGGTGCCGGCCAACCAATTCGAGGTCGTTGAATGCGCGGCAGCGCTAGAAGCGACGATGGCGGGAGAACTGGACGGTGAGCCTCGCGGCCCCGGCCCCCGGGATGTGCTGTGCCAGCACATCCTCATAACCGCGTGCGCCGGCCCGTTTGCTGCCGATGATCTTTATGCCCAGGTCACCTCAACCGGGTCGTTTGCGACCCTCACACGCGCCGCATTCGATGCCTGCCTGGAATTTTGTGCAACAGGTGGATATGCATTGCGCTCTTACGACCGTTGGCAAAGACTGCTGTTAAAAAATGGAAAATGGCAACTGCGTGACCCCAGAAGCAGTCGCATTATCAGAATGAATATTGGCACCATCCAGGATACGGAAAAACTGAAGGTGCGCATGAAAGGGAAACGTACCGGTGTTCCCTTGGGCGAAATCGAAGAAGGATTCGCCGCGACGCTCTCGGCCGGTGATACATTCCTGATCGGGGGTCGGATCGTCAAATACGAAGGCTTGCGCGAGTTGACCGTCGAGGTAAGCCGCGCTACAGCGAAAAAACCGCGCGTGGCGAGCTTCATGGGCACAAAATTCGCGACCTCAACCCAACTATCGGCCAAGGTCCAGGCCATACTGGCTCGGGATGGCTGGCCCGAATTACCTCGACACACCACAAAGTGGCTATCGCTGCAACGTCACATCAGCCAACTCCCACAGCCCGGCCGCATGCTGATTGAAAGCTTTCCCCACGAAGGCATCCAACATACTGCCTTCTATGGCTTTGCAGGGCGAAACGGACAACAAACGCTCGGCCTGCTCTTGACCCGGGAAATGGAGGAGCTTGGCCTGCACCCTCTTGGCTTTGTGGCAACCGACTACGCGACGCTTGTGTGGGGGTTGGATGAAATCGACGCTCCAGGCGATTTACTTACCCCCGCCACTCTGGATCGCGGGCTGGACGCATGGCTCTCCGGCAATGCCGTTATGAAACGTATCTTTCGTGCTGTAGCTACCATTGCCGGGCTGATAGAAAAAAACACGCCTCAATCTCGAAAATCAGGGCGCCAAGCCACTTTCAGTTCTGACATCCTGTACGATACCTTGCTCAAGTATGACCCTGAACATCTTCTACTCCAGATCACGCGGGAAGAGGCGTTTCGAGGACTGGTGGATTTCGGACGAATCAAGGAGATGCTCCTGCGCGTCGACGACCGCATCGATCATATTAAACTCGACAGGGTGAGCCCTCTGAGTGCGCCTATGCTCTTGGAGGTAGGTCGTGTTCCTATAAAAGGCGAAGCGGAACGAAGGCTCATGACAAAAGAAGCCGAGAGACTTATGGGGGAAGCAGGGTTGCTAGCTTTAAATGTCTCGCCTGCATAACAAAAAGCACAAATGTCTCGCCTCGTTCGATAACGTGGCAACCGCTTCGGGCGATGAAGTGAGTATTTTAAAAAGGGTGAAGCCGGACATTCACAGAATATTCACTGGTTCAAAGTATCCAGATAGGTGCGGTACAGGCTGGAGAGCCGATGGCCGTAAAGGGTGAAGGCGTCCGTTCCCAAGAATGCATCTTTTGATTACGGACGTCTTCCATTCACCCTTTCTGAAATACTCATGAAGCCCCCATGCCGCTTCCACTACTTCAATATTTCACGAAGGATTTGCTTGCTTCTGGCGGCTGACCGCTGCATGAACGCATCATGAACATGTGCTGCCAATTCAACTTCTCGGGCATATATTTTACAGCTCTTGGATCGGGTGCCTTGTGGTGGGCCGAAAGACGTTTACTCTGTGTGTCAGATCTTCATCTGGGAAAGTCGGAACGCGTAGCCCGCAGGGGGGGTGCCATTCTGCCACCCTATGAAACGCAAGATACGTTGGAACGTCTTGAACAGGATCTGCAAGATTATCCGGTCGAAACGGTCGTCTGCTTGGGCGACAGTTTTGATGACATGACAGCAGGTCGTAGTTTGCCTACAGGTATACGGGGCTGGGTTGCCCGTCTTCAGAGCCAAAGAGAATGGGTATGGATACAGGGCAACCACGATCCGGCACCGATCGATATGGGCGGCGAGTGTCTGCCCGAGGTGTGTATCGGGCCTATTACCTTCCGGCACATTGCCGTAGCAGGTGCATCTGGCGAGGTGTCGGGGCATTATCACCCCAAAGCAAGCCTGCGGTTTGGGAAGCACACAATATCCAGACCGGCGTTCTTGATTGATGAAAACCGGGTAATCATGCCAGCCTATGGGACATATACCGGAGGCTTGCGAAGCAGCTCTCCGGTTTTGCAGTCTTTGATGAGCGCCGACGCTTGTGCCATCTTGACCGGGTTTTGCCCCACCCCCATTCCGATGCCCCGTTAGACACGTGCATTGTCGGGGTATAACGGTAGTAATTATTTAAAAGGGCACCGTATGAATACTGAAGAAAAAACCCGCATCCGGACGAGCTTTGCTGCACAGACGATGATGGCCACATTTGAAGCACGTATCATCGATATCCAGCGCGGTTCGGTGAGCATAGAGGCACCAATTTCTCCCGGTGCCCGCCAGCAGCAGGGCTTTGGTCACGCCGGCCTTAGCTTTTCGATCGGCGACAGCGCGGCGGGGTATGCCGCCCTTACGACGCTACCGCTGCACCAGGAAGTCGTGACCGCCGAGATAAAGATCAATCTGCTTGCCCCTGCCCGGGGAGAAAAGCTGATCGCCATCGGCAAGGTCGTGAAACCGGGTAAGCGGCTATGCGTCGTGACCGCAGAGGTTTTTGCCGTGGAGCAAGGCGTTCAGAAGCTTATCGCCCTGCTGCAAGGAACGATGGTGCCGGTAGAGGCATAGGTTCAGCGAAGGGTCGCGATGTGCTAGGCTGTCAGCCCTTCGGGTTCCGACAGCCCGTTGGCGCGGCAACAGGCCGTCACGGTATTTGCCAACAGGCAAGCGATTGTCATTGGCCCTACCCCGCCCGGTACCGGCGTAATCGCACCGGCGACCGCGGCGCAACTTTCATAATCGACATCGCCGACAAGTCGGGTTTTGCCCGCGCCGCGTTCGGGGGCGTCCAAACGATTTATGCCCACGTCGATGACCGTAGCACCTGGCTTGATCCAGTCGCCCGGAACCATCTCAGGTCGTCCTACCGCGGCTATGACGATATCGGCGCGGCGCACAACGTCTGCCAAATCTTTGGTGCGACTGTGGGCAATCGTCACCGTACAGCTGTCACCCAGCAGCAACTGCGCCATCGGCTTGCCGACGATGTTGCTCCGCCCGATCACTACGGCGTTCATGCCGGACAGGCTCCCGTGATGGTCGCGCAACATCATCAGGCATCCCAGCGGGGTGCAGGGGACCATTGCCTTCTGACCGGTACTCAGCATACCGACGTTGGAGATGTGGAACCCGTCGACGTCCTTGGCGGGATCAATGGCGTTTATGACAAGGTCTTCATTGATATGCCGGGGCAGCGGTAGTTGTACGAGTATCCCGTGAATATCGTGGGCTGCGTTCAAGGTCTCGATCAGGTTCAGCAATTCCGCTTCGGACGTGGCCGCATCCAGACGATGCTCGACCGATTTCATACCGACCTCGCGGGTCATCTTGCCTTTTGACCGGACATAAACGTCGGAGGCAGGATCGGTACCGACCAAGACCACCGCCAGCCCCGGCGTAATATCGTGATCGGATTTCAACCGGTCGACATGTCGTGCCACCTGCGCACGTACGCGGCCTGCAAACTCTTTACCATCGATGATAGTCGCCGCCATGGTTCTGTCTCCTGCAATTCACTAATTTAAATGCGTGCGCGTTGCATGTGAAAGAGCGCGGGACGAAGCTTTCCCGCGCCCTTTTCATACGCCTTTAGAACAGACCTTCAACATCACCGGCATCATTTAGGCGGATATTTTCAGCCGAAGGTACACGTGGCAGGCCCGGCATCGTCATGATCTCGCCGCAGATGGCGACCACGAATCCTGCGCCTGCGGAAAGCCGCACTTCGCGGACCGGGATGTGAAAGCCAGTCGGAGCCCCCCGCGCTTCGGGATCCGTAGTGAAGCTATACTGGGTTTTGGCCATGCATACCGGCAGATTGCCATATCCCTGCTCTTCCCAGTCTTGAAGCTGTTTCAAGATTTTATGATCCATCAGGGCGGCGTCGGCGCGATATATCTTGGTCGCGATGGTATTGATCTTGTCGGCAAGGCTCATTTCATCCGGATAGAGGGGTGTGAATCTAGCGTCGCCGCGATCTATGATTTCCACAACTTTGGTTGCCAGATCAGCAGACCCTGCGCTGCCCAGTTCCCAGTGCCGTGACAGGACCGCTTCCGCCCCTTGAGAGGCGACGTAATCCTTTACCGCCTGGATTTCGGCATCGGTGTCGGTCACGAAGTGGTTGATCGCCACAACCACCGGCACGCCAAAGGATTTCAGGTTTTCGATATGACGCCCGAGGTTGGGGCAGCCTGCCTGGACGGCATCGACATTTTCGGCCCCCAGATCGGCCTTGGCCACGCCGCCGTTCATCTTCATCGCGCGCACCGTGGCTACGACCACCACGCAGGACGGAGCCAGCCCCGCCTTGCGGCATTTGATGTTCAGGAACTTTTCTGCCCCAAGGTCAGCGCCGAAACCCGCTTCGGTGACCACGTAATCCGCCAGCTTCAGCGCGGTCGTGGTTGCTATGACCGAGTTGCATCCGTGTGCGATATTGGCAAACGGCCCCCCGTGAACGAAGGCGGGGTTGTTTTCTAGCGTCTGCACAAGGTTCGGCTGCATCGCGTCCTTCAACAGGACGGTCATCGCGCCATCTGCCTTGATGTCGCGGGCATAGATCGGTTTACGCTCGCGGGTATAGGCGACGATCATATCGCCCAAGCGTTTTTGCAGGTCACTCAGGTCACGCGCCAAACACAAGATCGCCATGACTTCGGATGCCACGGTAATATCGAAACCAGCCTCGCGCGGGAAGCCGTTGGACACACCCCCAAGCGACGCCGTGATCTGCCGCAAGGCGCGGTCGTTCATATCAACAACACGGCGCCAGACGACCCGTCGCAGGTCGATCTCAAGCGCGTTGCCCCAGTAGATATGGTTATCAATCATCGCACTGAGCAGGTTGTGCGCCGATGTGATGGCATGAAAATCCCCGGTGAAGTGCAGGTTCATTTCTTCCATCGGTACGATCTGGGCGTAGCCGCCCCCAGCGGCACCGCCCTTCATTCCGAAGTTCGGGCCAAGCGACGCTTCGCGGATACAGACGGCCGCGTTTTTTCCGATCCGGTTAAGCCCGTCCCCCAGCCCGACGGTCGTGGTCGTTTTACCTTCGCCCGCAGGGGTCGGGTTGATCGCCGTGACCAGGATCAGTTTGCCATCGGGGCGGTCCTGTACCGAGTTGATGAATGATTGCGACACCTTCGCCTTATCATGCCCATAGGGCAGCAGATCGGCGCTGCTGATTCCAAGTTTCTGACCGATTTCTTGAATGGGTCGTTTTGCTGCTTCACGTGCAATTTGAATATCGGTCTTGAATGCCATGTTGATCCCCTGTCGCGGTGCTGGACGTTATGCGTTGCTGTGCCTTGCATACGCGCCATATGCCACGTTCAGAGGGCGCATTTCCGACATTTCCACCACGTGAAACGGCGACTGACCCCAAGCACGTTTCTTTTTGGAAATCTTTTTAGCGATTCAGGGCCGGTACGTCATTCAGCCGTGTCGCCAAGCGGGTTGATCGGGGATGAACAGACGCAGTGCATCACCGACCTTCAGCAGCCCTTCTCTTTCGACCCAAGCGGTTACCCCGCGACGATTCCAGGCGGCAGCCTTGAACTTTGCACCATGACCGGGGTTGTCATGCTCTATCTCGCGTCCCGGTAACACGCAGGGTAGATTTTCCATATCTATGGTAAGGGTCGCACCAGACTCGGCTTGTAGGCGCGCGTTTGGTGGCACATGAGTAAAATCGGGAATCCCGTTGATGACGATAGAGGCACCAAGATGAATAGGGTCAAGATCATCAAGGCCCATGTCATCTGCTATCAAAGCCAGCTCTTCAGCAGATAGAATGGAGAGCTGACGCACGTTTCTGATTTCGGTGCCTTTGGGATAGGTTGCCGTCATGCGTATGCAAGACGGACGGGTGAGGCCGGAATGGACGTCCTCTTCGAACCCTGCATAACTTGCGAACACTTCCGACCGGATTTCGGCACGGATGCCGTTGGCAAGCCTTGGGACCACGCCCAGCCAAGTGATAGTCCCCTTGAAGTCGGTGGGTCTGAGCGCCGGCATAGTTTATATCCTGTTGATTTTTCCACGCCGCAGTTTGCGCAATGGCAGATCAAAAGGAAAGGCCCCGCAAATGCAGGGCCTCTTTAATATGACATATCGGGATAAACAGCGATGCTGCTTAGGCCATTGGTTCAGGTTCCAACCCGCTCGACGGCGGCGTTTTCTTTCCCTTGGCTTTGGGGATAGCGGTCACGCTGGGTTTATCCATGCCGCTGGTGTCGTCTCCGTCGGGGTCCTGGGGCGGTTTGCCCGCAATCACCCGTTTGATCTCTTCGCCGGTAAGAGTCTCGTATTCCAGCAAACCTTGAGCCAGACGTTCGAACTCCTCCTCATTTTCAGAAAGGATCTTATAGGCGCGATCATACCCCTCATCGATAAAGCGTTTCACTTCGCTTTCGATAAGTTCCTTTGTGGCCGCAGAGACTGAAAAGCCGCCCGCCCCGCCGTTCGCCTGATAACCTGCCGCAGCTTCGGAGTAATCGATGTTACCCACCTTGTCGGACATCCCCATGCGCATCACCATACCACGTGCCAACTGGCTGGCTTGCATGATATCGCCCATCGGTCCCGACGATACAGTTTCAGCACCGTATTTGAAGATTTCAGCAGCTTTGCCCGCCATCGTCATCGCGATCTTCTGCTCGGCTTCATCCTTGAACATCTGCAACTTGTCCATTTCGGGCAAGCTCATCACCATCCCCAAAGCACCGCCACGAGGGATGATGGTCGCTTTATAGACAGGGTCACATTTGGGCAATTTGATGCCAACGATCGCGTGGCCAGCTTCGTGATAGGCAGTCTTTTCCTTCTGGTCCTGCGTCAGCACCATCGAACGCCGCTCTGCGCCCATCATGATCTTGTCCTTGGCGGATTCGAAATCCATCATCGCAACAAAACGGCGGCCTACACGCGCAGCAGTAAGCGCTGCCTCGTTCACAAGGTTCGCCAGATCGGCACCCGAGAAGCCCGGTGTACCACGTGCAATGATCCGCAGATCGACGTCAGGGCCAAGCGGCGTTTTCCGAGCATGGACGCCCAGAATTTTCTCGCGGCCTTTGATATCGGGATTGCCGACCGACACCTGACGGTCGAAACGTCCAGGGCGCAGCAACGCCGGGTCAAGCACATCCTTACGGTTGGTCGCGGCGATGATGATCACGCCTTCGTTCGCCTCGAAGCCATCCATCTCGACCAAGAGCTGGTTCAACGTCTGTTCGCGCTCGTCATTGCCGCCGCCATAGCCGGCACCCCGGTGCCGTCCGACAGCGTCAATTTCATCGATAAACACGATACAGGGCGCGTTCTTTTTCGCCTGTTCAAACATGTCCCGTACGCGCGACGCACCGACACCGACGAACATCTCGACAAAGTCGGAACCCGATATGGTGAAGAAGGGCACGCCGGCCTCGCCCGCAATTGCGCGGGCCAAAAGCGTTTTACCGGTTCCCGGAGGGCCTTCAAGCAGCGCCCCTTTGGGGATCTTGCCGCCCAGGCGGCTGAACTTTTGCGGGTTCCGCAGAAATTCGACGATCTCTTCGAGTTCTTCCTTGGCTTCGTCGATACCTGCAACATCATCAAATGTCACCCGACCGTGCTTTTCGGTCAGCATCTTGGCCTTGGACTTGCCAAAGCCCATGGCCCCGCCTTTGCCCCCACCTTGCATGCGGTTCATGAAATAGATCCACACACCGATCAAAAGCAAGATCGGCAGCAACGACATCAGAAACGTCTGGAACCCAGATTGCTGCTGCGGTTCGGCACGAACCGGAATGTCGTTGGCCATGAGCAATTTGGTCACTTCGGCGTCTTCAGGCCTGATCGTGACATAGTCACTGCCGTCGGCGCGGCGGAAACGTACCTGTTCACCATCCAGCGTGACGTTGCGGACATCACCGGCTTCGACAGCAGTCACAAATTCTGAATAGCTGATTTCGCGGCTTTGAAGGCCACCGGTCGACCCGCTGAACAAATTGAACAGCGCCAAAACCAAAAGCATCAATACAACCCAAAAGGCGAGATTGCGCATATTACCCAAAGGAAAGTCTCCTACATCCGGGGGACGGCACCAAGACAAAGCACCCGTTGCATCTAAGATAGACACGATGAGCGTATGTTCAATGCGTTATGTGAGTGGCAAAGAATACGTCTTCGCCTCGTTGGGGCACTGCTTGCCAGTTTTGCGCCCAACCAGCAAGGGGTGCCGCGATCAGTTCTGCGCCGTTCCACACCGCCGGAGAGGCCAAAAGCACCCCTCTCGGCACGTCGATGTCGCGCCAGTCGGGACATTGTGCCAGACCCTCGGGGCCCAAAGCCCGGATGGTCAGATGGTCAAGATTACCAGTCCATTCAGGGGGCGGAACGACACGCCACCGGGTGTCCCATATGTCCAGAACCGATGCCTCATGCATGTTTGCGGCATTCAACTCTCTGAATATCCAAAGTTTTTGGCCCTTCCGGCGGATGATGCAGCCCTGAACCGTGGCCGCCGGGGACGTTTCCAAACTGGAGAATACGTCACGCAATGCGCTGCTTCGTGGTGCATATGGCGCGTTGTTCACCCATTTCAAAGCATGGCATAAAAACCTGCGCCTTGTTTCAGACGGAAGCGTTCGGAACGCCTGTTCGTCAACTGAAACGGCTCCGGCGCGACAGACCGCGATTTGCCTCGCAGCCATCAACATGTGATGAACAAGAGCATCGCGTGCAGATTTCAGATTTCCAGCGACATCCGCCAGCGCCATAGAATCAATGCCGAGTTCGGACAGTACGGCCAACGCCTTGCGCACGCGAACCCGGGTGTATTTGTCGTCATTGTTGCTTGGGTCACTTACCCAGGTGATATCTCTTGCGGTCAGATATTCCTGTAATTCGATCCGGCGCGAGGTCAAAAGCGGGCGCACCCATCGCATTTGATCGCGCTCAAATGCATGCGAGATAGCGGCCAAACCATCTACTCCGGCCCGTCGTCCCAACCGCATGACAAATGTTTCGGCCATGTCATCCGCCGTATGGCCCACCGCGATAACGTCAAGCCCCTGCGCCCGACCCCACTGCGCCAGCAAGCGATAGCGTTCCTTTCTGGCCTCGTCTTGCAGGTTGCCGCGCGCGTCCCAACCGATCCATGGCAGCACCGTATGAGGAACATTCAGCCCGGCGCAGATTTCGGCAACCAAATTCGCCTCGGCTGCGGCTTCGGGCCTTAACCCGTGATCCACGGTAGCGGCAGATAGCGCGACGTGATGGTCCCGCGCAAAATCGTGCAACAGGTACAACAAGGCTAACGAATCGCTCCCGCCGGAAACCGCGACCCCGATAGACTTGGGAGGGTCGGGCAGGAAGCTGTCAGCGACGCGATGAAACAGCGCTGACGCCGTCATTGTTTATTGGCACGAAAGCACGGCACGTTGTGCCTGAGCCTGTGCCACGTATGGGCTGGAAGGAAACCGCATGGCGACCTCACCTAAGGTGACGCAGCCTTCCTGAACCTGACCCAGTTCGCCGAGGGATTTACCCAGTTGAAAAAGCGCCTCCGCGGCCAACGGTCCGGTCGGATCAGCGCTAAAGCTGGCCAGATACGCACGCGCGGCTTCGCGGGTATCACCCAAGCCTTGCAGCGCGTCACCGTGGCGCAAGTCGGCTTCGGGGCCTAGCGGTCCGCCCGGATAGGTCTGATTGAAGGTCGCAAACTGGTCAGCGGCGGCGCGAAAGTCACCGTCAGCGAGCGCCGCCTTCGCCCGCTCAAAATCCGATGCTTCACCAATCGCCAGTTCCGCGCTGTTGTACGGCGTTGTTGGCGATGTCGTCAGCGCAGATGCCGCAGGTGCGGCAGTGGCCGGCAATTCTCCTCCGCCAAGCGTCGGTGTCTGGCCGATGCTTCCCACGTCGCCGCCTTCCAGCTCAACCAACCTGAATTCAAGATCACCGATCCGGTTGGTTCCGTCGGTCACTACCCGATTGACCTTGTTCTCAAGCTCTTCGGTTTTCGAAGTGAGCCGTTGCAGTTCGCTTTCCATCGCATTGACGCGATCCAGAACCGACCCGCTTGCCACGGCGATACCCGCTCCGCCCGTCGTTGAAAGCTCGCGGCGCAGTTTTTGCACCTCAACATTCAGAACAGTCAATTCCTGGCGCACATCCGCCAGGGTTTGGGCATCCTGTGCATGCGCTGCGACTGGCCCGAAGGCCAGCCCAAGCGTCACTATCAAAATAAACCGCATAGTGATATTCCTAACTTCCCGTAAGCTGATTTAGCTGGTCAAACCACCAGCCAGAACCGTCACCGCCCGGCGGTTTTTGGCATAGCAGGCTTCTTGCGAGCAAATCTCGATCGGCCGTTCCTTGCCGTAGCTCACGACGCGCAACCGGTTGGCCGCGACCCCCCGCGAAATCAGGTATTCGCGTGCTGCGTTGGCACGACGTGCACCCAGGGCGAGGTTGTATTCGCGTGTGCCCTGCTCATCAGCGTGACCTTCGATCACGGCTTGATAATCGGTGTTGGTATTCAGCCACGTAGCCTGACCGTTCAACGTGGCCTGACCAACGGTTGTCAGCGTGGACTGGTCAACCTCGAAAAGCACGCGGTCGCCGATGGCCTGCTGGAAATATGTCGTCGAAGCCGGGTCGTTCGCACTGCCCGGGATGATTCCGCCGTTGGCGTTGGCCATATTGCCGGCACCGTTCATACCGTCCGCACCAAAACGGTTCGGGTTGGTACAGGCGGAAACGGCCAGGACTGCGATGAAAAGAGTGCTGGTTAGAATGCGGTTCATAAGATGGGCCTTTTTAAAGCTGGCTGTTATCGGTGTTTCAAAACTATTATCACAGAGCCTGGGCATTAGGAAATGCCAAGGTATCGCGAAATCACTTCTGTAGTGGCGACCACGACGGGTCCGATCCGCCTTCCTGAGTGCGTACGGGTTTCAGGTTCCGGCCGGAAATATCGACAGAATACAGCGACGAAGCACCCCCTGCACCCTGGGTTTCACGGGCAAACATGATGACACGTCCATTGGGGGCCCATGTCGGGCCTTCGTCTAGGAACGAAGCCGTCAGCAGCCGTTCTTCCGAACCGTCCAGACGCATCACCCCGATGTGGAAGCGGCCTTTGTTCTGCTTGGTGAACGCAACCAGATCACCGCGCGGTGACCATACGGGTGTCCCGTATCGACCCTCGCCAAAGGAAATGCGTGTCGCCTCTCCGCCGTTGGCGGGCATCACGTACAACTGCTGCGAACCTGAGCGATCGCTTTCAAAGACAATCTGGCTACCGTCCGGCGAATAGCTGGGGGCGGTTTCGATCGACGGCGTATTGGTAAGCCGTGTGGATTGCCCTGTGGCAATATCCATGACGAAGATATCGGTGTTGCCGCCCTGAGTAAGCGAATAAGCAATGGTGTTCCCCGATGGAGAGAAACGCGGTGCGAAGCTCATCGTGCCTTCGGCGCTTTCCAGCCCGCGGCGCTGAACCGATCCGATATCCAGGACGTAAATGCGAGGGAACCCGCTTTCGTAGCTGGTGTAAAGGATGCGATCACCCGAAGGAGAGAAGCGCGGGGCCAGCACGATCGACGAGCTATCGGTAAGATACTGCACGTTGGCACCGTCGTAATCCATCACCGCCAGTCGTTTCTGACGACCATCCTTGGGGCCGGTTTCTGATACATAGACGACGCGGCTGTCAAAATACCCGCCTTCACCAGTGATGCGTGAATAGACGGCATCCGCAACTTTATGGGCCATCCGTCGCCAGCCATCGACCGTTCCCGCAAATTGCAGGCCCGACCCAAGTTCGGCCCCCGAGAACACATCGTAGAGACGGAACTTCACATTCATCGTATTGCCCGACACGCTTACGGCCCCGGTGATCAAAGCTTGGGCATTGATCGCTTTCCAATCGGCGTATTGCACCGGCGCATTGAAATCGCTTACCGTTGAAATGAATGCACTCGCAGGTATTTCGCGAAACAGGCCCGAGCCGACGAGATCTTCGGATACAACCCGCGCCAGGTCGACGGCCATCTGACCTGCGTCACCACTTTCCGGTTGGAAACTGGGAACGGCAAACGGCAACGGTTCAATCACGCCCTCTGTGATCTCGATCCGCAGCGGTCCTTGCTGCGCCTGTGCCGAAGTGGCCAACACGCCAAAAAGCGCCAACCATATGCTCAAGACTCGTACAATCATTTGATGCGCATCCTTTCAGGATTAAAAGTCATCTCAATATTCTGCCATTGGCCAAATTTATCTACAGGAAGCTGGTATCCACGCGCCCCACAGCGGATAATCGCCCGCCTTGCCGCTTCGAACGCCTGACCGGCAGCGGCTTGTGTCCCCCCCGAGCTGCTGGTCATGGTGATCGAATTGGTTTGGGGTGTACCATCCTGGTTCATTGCCACGCTGACAACAACAGTAGTGCGCAAGGCCTCAGAGGAAAGTGAACCGACATTCCAACATGACGAGACAGCCACCCGCAACGCTTCTTTCTCGCCGGCCGACAGCGGTGGACCAGACGGGGTCGCCGGGGCCGTTGCCGGCGCATCAGAGCTGCCCAAGGCTTCGGCCAAAGCGGCGGCAACGGCGTCTTTGTCGGTCGATGGTGCGGGGGCGGGCTTCGGCTTGGGTTTATCAGGCTTGGGGGCCTCGGGCTTGGCGGGTGCCGGCTTTGCCGGGGTCGGCTTTGGTGTATCGACAGCCGTTTCCACCACCTCCGGTGCAGGAGGCGTCGGCCGACGAGCAGGCGGTCGCGGCGATTGTTCGGGGGCGGCCTTGGGTGCCTCTGTCGCTTCGGTGACGATCTGCGTCGTCGCCTCTTCGGGCGCGGTGGCCTCTTGTGCCTCTTCGACCATTTTTTCCGCGGTCGCGTCGGGCGTTGTCGCCTCTTGCTCGATAACGTCAGGACGCGCCGCGGGATCTGGTGGCGCAACCGCTTCCGGAGCGACGCGTTCCACCGGGCGTGGCACGGCGACTGGGGCCTTTTCCGGAACCAGTACAGCGACTTCGGCCGGCGGCTCCGGCGCTTCGGGTGCTAGCTTGCTGATATCCTTGGACGGGGGCGGTGGGGCAGGTTCGGCCACCTCGGGTACCGGATCGGGCGGTGGGGCTTCTGCCTGTAATGGTGTGGGCTGTTCAATGGCCTGATCGGAGGGTGCGTCGACTTCAGGCGGCTGCGCGGATGTTTCCGGCGCGACGGGCTGGTCCACCTCAGAGCTTTGCTCCGGAGCTTGAGCCGATGCCACCATCGCATCGAATTCAGCCGCTGAGATGACCGATACTTCCTGCATCTTGAACGGTTCGGGGCGCGACGTGAAAATATTCCCCAGCAAAAGCCAGGCAATAAGCCCCAGATGGCCCGCGCCAGAAATGTAATGCCCGGTGTGCATGTTACCCGCCCGACGCGCCTGTGCCATCCAGCTTGGGCCCACCGTTTTCGGTAACCAAGCCAATGTTGCTGAACCCGCCCGCATTCAAAGCGCCCATGATCTCCATGATCGAGGCATAGGACACAGCCCCATCGGCCCGAAGAAACACCCGGTCGCTCGCGCGTTCTGCGGCAATGGCCTTCAGCTTGGTGACCAAATCGTTGCGCGCTGTTTCGGTTTTCTGTATCTGTACGGACCCGTCGGCAAGAACGGTGATGGTCAGCGGTTCTTCCTGTTCGGACGGCAAGGCGGTCGCGGCGGTTTTCGGCAGCTCGACAGGGACGCCAACCGTCAGCAACGGGGCCGCAACCATGAAAATAATCAAAAGCACCAGCATCACGTCCACAAACGGGGTGATGTTAATCTCGGCCATCGGCTGCGCACGGCCCCGGCGTCTGCCACGCCCCCCGCCGCCTTGCTTCTTCATTACCCCACCAGCCATGACTTAACTGTCCAATTGACGGCTGAGAATTGTGGCGAACTCATCGGCAAAGGCTTCGTAACCGCCCAGTATGCGATCAGAATCCGCGCTCAGCTTGTTATAGAATATAACCGCTGGAATCGCCGCCAACAGCCCGATACCCGTGGCCAAGAGCGCTTCCGCAATTCCGGGTGCGACGACGACGAGGCTGGTGTTTTGCTGCGCCGCAATTTCGATGAACGAGTTCATGATCCCGAAAACGGTTCCGAACAATCCGATAAACGGCGCCGTCGACCCTGTTGTCGCAAGTACCGGAAGCCCTTTTTGCAAACGCTCCGCCTCTTTGGCGATTGCGACGTCCATGCTGCGATCAATCCGCGCCGTTGCTCCCGGAATCAGGCCGCCATCCTCGCGGTGCGACCTGCGCCACTCGGTCATACCGGCCGCAAAGATTTTCTCTGCGGCCCCGTCCGGGTCCGGCCCGATCGCATCATAAAGTCCGTCCAGAGGCTCCCCTGACCAGAAAGCCTGATCGAAACGCTCACTTTCCGCCTTGGCACGACGGTACTGAATGATTTTCTGGACAATGATCGACCATGACCAAAACGAGGCCAGGATCAAGATGATCATTACTAATTTTACGGTAATTGTCGCTCTGAGAAATAACCCCAAGAGCGAGAAATCAATCTCGCTCGCCGCCGCCAGCGTTTCTGCTTCCATCGGTTCTGCTCTTTTCTTTGCGCCCGTAGCCGGGCCTGTCTGCCTCAACGGCCCTGTTTTCCAAGGCGCTATTTGGCACAAGCTTAACCGAGTGCAATATCTATTACTAGGATTATGGCACCGAACCGCTGTCTAGACGGTGAGTGAGCGAAGTTTCGCTGGCAATCGGCACGGTTTGCCGACCCCATTGATACACACGATCGTGACATTCGCCCTGAACAGGACTGTTTCGCCGCGATAGACCTCTTGGGACATCACCAAGCGGGCCGGTGATAGCGATATCGGCCAGGTACGCACCTCGAGCAGATCGTCAAAAACCGCGGGCGCAATGTAATCAGCTTCAACGCGTCGTACTGCAAAAACCACCCCGGACGCCTTCATCTCCAACTGATCGATACCGATCTCGCGGACCCAATCGCTTCGGGCGCGCTCGATGTAGCGCAGGTAATTGGCATAATACACGATACCCGCCATATCCGTATCTTCGTAATAGACCCGTATGGGCAACCGGTGCGTCATGAGGTCCCTCCCATTCGCGCAAACAACCTCAATGCATGCGACGTATCCTGCGCCGCCGCAGGCAATACCGGGTCATACGCTGCGCGCAGCAGGTCCGCTACGTCTGGGCGCAATACGGTGTTGCCCTCATGCTTGGCCAAGGGTGAAACATCCCGAAACGCCACATCGGACCACAACAGAAGTGACTGGACCACCTGGCCCAACGCCAGGGTTTCGGCTGGCAGGGCGCTCAGTTGCTCATCCATTCGCAGAAACACGAAACAAGCCTTGATCGCTCCGGCGGCATCGAACCGAAACAACCGGTATTGGTTGGCACCAACAGCCTGTAACCTCTCCACCAAAGGCCCCATATCCGGGACCAACTGGTCCAGGCCGGGCACCCCCCCCAGTTCGGCCCATTCCCGAAAAAAGAACATCATCAAATTACTGCCAAGCTCGGGGTCGGTTTCGACAATCGGCTGCCTCACCAATTGGCACGTCGCCTCGACCGCGCCCTTGACGACAGCAAGGGTCGCGTCATCCACACCAAAGACGACCGGTGCGATCGGTCGCCCCCACCGCGCAAACGCGAACCGCCCGTCAGACCGTGTGAAAATCGCTTCGATATCTTGTGGTGTCATCTCAACTTCCAAATGGGCCCAAATCCTCGCCGAAGGCATCCCCGGCCTCAACCAAACAAATCCGCCTGGGGCTTGGGAGGAGCAATGCCCAAGTGCGTCCAGGCCTTCTGCGCCAACATGCGTCCGCGCGGGGTACGCTGGATCAATCCCTGTTGCAGCAAGAACGGCTCGATCACCTCTTCCAACGCATCCCGAGATTCCGACAGCGCCGCCGACATGGTCTCGATGCCCACCGGCCCGCCCTGATAATTCTCGGCAATCAATCTGAGGTATCGACGGTCAGCCCCGTCCAGACCCAGATGATCGACACCAAGCCGCGTAAGCGCCATATCCGCCAGTTCCCGCGTTACCCGCCCGTCCCCTTCCACCACCGCGAAATCTACGACCCGGCGCAAAAGTCGACCGGCGATACGTGGAGTACCCCGGGCACGTCTGGCAATTTCACGCGCACCGCCTTCATCCGCCGGTGCACCCAATTTGCGGGCATTGCGGTCGACGATAACAAAAAGCTCATCCTCGGTATAGAATTGCAATCGCGTCGGTATGCCGAAACGGTCGCGCAAGGGCGTGGTCAGCAACCCCATCCTTGTCGTTGCCCCGACCAGGGTGAAAGGTTGCAATTCGATACGGACGGTTCTGGCCGCCGGACCCTCTCCGATAACCAGGTCCAGCTCAAAATCTTCCAAAGCAGGATATAAAACCTCCTCCACCGCTGGATTAAGGCGGTGGATCTCGTCGATGAAAAGCACGTCGCGCGCTTCCAGATTGGTCAGGATCGCAGCTAGATCCCCGGCTTTTGCAAGCACGGGTCCCGAGGTCATGCGAAACCCCACGCCAAGCTCACGGGCGATGATCTGCGCCAGCGTGGTCTTGCCCAAACCGGGGGGGCCGTGAAACAGCGTGTGATCCATTGCCTCGCCGCGCTGTCGGGCGGACTGGATAAACACCTTCAGATTTGACCGCGCCTCAGCTTGGCCCACAAATTCGTCCAATGTCTGGGGACGCAATGCGCGGTCGATGTCGCCGGGCAGCGGATCCGGCCGCAGATTGGGGTCACTGTCGATCATGTATCATCCAAGATTGAAGGCAAAGCGAGAGAGCGCAAGCGGTACGCCCGCCACCCTATCCCTTCGGGGCCAGAAGTTTCAACGATGCTCGGATCAAAGCAGGGGTATCGGCATCCGGGTTTTCTCCCGCCGCTTGGGCCACTGCCCCGGCCGCATCGCCCGGCCCATATCCAAGATTGCCAAGCGCCGACAGCGCCTCGGATTGCGCGGATTGGTTCGGCGCGTTGACTGACGGCCTTTTCGGTCTGGGGTCTTCGATGACGCTCGCGGCCTCGACTTCGCCATGCGCTTCGGCCAATGTCCCTGTCATGGCCATCACGCCGGGGGCCTTTTCCTTCAGGTCCAGTACCACGCGCTGTGCGATCTTGGGGCCGACCCCCTTGGCCACCTTGATGGAATTCCAGTCACCAAGAGCGATCGCGCGGCTGACACCCTCGGGACCAAGCGCCCCCAGAATCGCCAGTGACGCCTTGGCACCCACGCCCTGCACGGACGTCAGCAACCGGTGCCATTCCTTTTCAACCAGCGTTTGGAAACCAAACAATTGCATTAGGTCTTCGCGCACGACCAGTTCTGTAAACAATGCCACGACCTCACCGACACCGGGCAGTCCTGCCATCGTCCGTTCAGAACAGTAGACCAGATACCCGACACCTCGCACATCGATCAGCAAATGATCTGGCGCGCGATAGTCGATCCGTCCTGTAATCTTCCCGATCATGCGCTGGCCTTGGCAATCGCCTGCGCCAATGTCCCGGCCCCGCCGTGGTGCGCATGACAGATCGCAATCGCCAGTGCATCCGCCGCATCCGGGCCGGCGATCTCTGCGCCGGGCAACTGCATCCTGACCATGTGCAGCACTTGACCCTTGTCGGCGTGGCCTACGCCCACGACGGTCTTTTTGACAGAGTTGGGTGCGTATTCCCCGATCGCCAACCCCGCCTGCGCGGGTACCAACATCGCTATACCACGCGCTTGTCCCAGTTTAAGCGTGCCTGCACCGTCTTTGTTCACGAAGGTCTGTTCAACCGCCGCGGAATGGGGCCGGTAGGTCACAAGGATCCTGGTTAACTGAGCATGCAACGACAAAAGCCGCGCGCCCAGATCGGCCCCTTCGGATACACAGATCCCATTGGCGACATGGCTCAACCTGCTTCCGGCAACATCGATGACGCCCCAACCCATGTTTCGCAGCCCCGGATCAATGCCGATTATCCGTATCATCTGCTTTATTACCTCACGTTTCTGATTTCGGTATCAATTAGCACGAAACGCGAACATCCACCAAGCGTTTTGCGTAGCGCCTTGAAATTGCCACAATTGGCCTGCTTTTCCGCGCAGAAAGCCTGAACGCGACCGTTGGCCCTGTGGAAACGACAGTTTCGGCGCGCCCAAAATCCGCCTTGTTTCTATGGGCGAAATGCAAAGTATCGCTATGCAGAAAACGCAGATCACACATGCGCCCCTGCCTATTGTGAAGCGTTTTCATTCTGCCTAGTTGCTGGGCATTCCGCCGGGTTATCCGGCTCTTTTTATTTGAGGATGGCTCCCATGGCTGTTTACTACAACACTCCCACAACTTACGGCACAGCTGCTGCGGTGAACCGTTTCTTCTCACAGCTTGGCGACATTGTAGGGTCGATTGAAGCTTGGAACGATGCGCGTCTGACCCGCAAGGCACTCTCGGCACTCTCTGACCGCGCACTTGATGACATCGGCCTGGTCCGTGGCGACATCGAACATGTGGCTCTCAACCATTTCATTCGCTGAACGAATGCCTATCAAGGTGCCCGTCGGACTTTATAAATCTGGCAAAGCCGCGCTGACCTGAAAAGTTGCGTGGCTTTGTCATTTCGGATGGCCGCCTTTCCCACGCCGTCACCGGCTGACCCTAGCCACGAAAGAGCGGGCCTATTTTTGCAGATACTGCCAGCGTGATAGGATCCATGCCCAGGAACCAGGCACCGGCCTGTTCAAATGCAGTGCCATTGCGCAACGTTGTCAGCCTGCTTTCGTAGGTGTCATCGCCGATCACCGACAATACGAACGCTTTATACAGAAAAAACAGTGCCATCAGAACAAAGACCAGTTTGAATGGAAAGCTGGATGTTTGCCGCGTTGGCCTCGCAACGATCAGCCCGTCGTTTTCGACAGTGCTGTAATACCCTTTTGATAACCTGGCACGGTTACGTTCAAGGTGATGGACGCGTCTTCCAAAATGTTGATGTGTCTCAACCATGGCAGCCTCGAATTGCTTGAGGCCCCCACCTCTCACCCTCCCACATTACAGCAAGAATGTGCCGAAATCCACAAATATGCTGCGAACCGCGTCCAAAAAGCGCGCAGATTAAGGCATCTTTTGGACGGTTAGCGTCGTCCAGTCACCAATCATCTCTTTGTGTACCAGATTGATGCCAGATGCGGCATAAACGTCGATAACGTCCTGTGCCTGTTCGTTCAGGATACCCGAAAGAATCGCCATCCCCTTCGGGGCAAGCGCCGCAGCCATATCAGGGGCCAATGCGACCAAAGGCCCTTTGAGAATATTCGCGAATATCAGGTCGAAAGGCGCTTTCGCAGAAAGCTCCGGGTGGTCAAAGCCAGCGGCCTCGACGCAAATCACGCGGTCGCTCAGGTCATTTGCAGCGGCATTTGCCCGCGCCACATCGACCGCCACTTCGTCAATGTCACTCGCCAGTACGGCGTTTGGCCAAATCCGCGCGGCCGCCATAGCCAAAACAGCGGTACCGCAACCGATGTCAGCCACATTCCGACCCACCATACCCGCTTCCGCCAAACGGTCCAGCGCCCTAAGGCAGCCCAGGGTCGTTCCATGGTGACCCGTCCCAAACGCCATCGCCGCCTCGATCAACAGGGGCTCACAATCAGGCGGGACCTTGTCTGCGTCGTGGCTGCCATAAACGAAGAACCGGCCAGCCGCGACAGGCGACAGTTCGCGACGCACATGGGCGACCCAATCTGTCTCTGGCAATTCCGACACGACAAAGTCCTTGGCCCCCATCGATGCGGCGAGCACCGCCAATGCCGTTTCATCCGGTGCCTCTTCGAAATAACCACCGACTTCCCACAGCCCCGACCCATCTTCCAGTTCGAACACCCCCACACCTGTCGGTTCCGGCGTCAGCCGTTCCATGGCATCGCCCAAGGCATAGGCGGGCTTGCGTCCTGCAAGGGTGGTCAGCGCTGTGAAAGTGGGCATAGGGTTCTCCGCATATATGACGCCTGTGGCCTAAGCCGACAGACGCAGAGGGTCAAGCTTCGCTACGGGGCCACGGCGACGCGCAGGGACGCAAAGACAGTTTCGTGGCCGGGCCTGGGGTGGCGCGGGATCAACAGCGCCAGTATCAATGAAATCGACGCCATCCCGGCAGCAAGAAAGAACACTGCGGCAGGCGATACCATCCATAGCAAACCCAGGCCCACCGGCAGAAACACTGCCGCGATGTGGTTGATCGTGAATGCCACTGCCGCCGTTGGCGCGATGTCGGCAGGGTCGGCAATCTTTTGGAAATAAGTCTTCAACGCCAGCGCAAGCGCAAAAAACAGGTGATCCAGCACGTAAAGTGTCGCCGCGACCACGACGCCCCAGCCAAGATAGTAAACACCACCATACGCCAGAAACACGAAAACCAGCCCGATGTACTCGAAACTCAATGTACGCCGCTCACCAAAAAATCCAACAGCCCTGCCCATCAACGGGGCAAAGACTATGTTGGCAATCAGGTTGATCAGATACAGCAACGTGATCTCATGCACGTCGAAACCGAACCGCTCGACCATCATGAAACCGGCGAATACCACAAATATCTGACGCCGCGCACCCGACATGAACTGCAGCGCGTAATACAGCCAATAGCGCTTGCGAAGCACCATCTTCTTGACCTGCGGCGTGGGGGCTTCAAACTGCGGATAAGCGATCAGCGCCACAACAGCCACGGTTGCGGTGATCCCGCCGCCAATCATGTAAACAATGTTATATGACAGAGCCAGGTTATCCCACAGCGCCATGATCGCCAAATACGCCAGCAATGTTGCCGCGGATCCCGCAGCCATCAACCAGCCGATCACCCGTGGCGCATCCTCTATCTTGAGCCATTGCAACTGGAGCGATTGGTTCACCGTTTCATAGTAATGGAACCCGATCGAACTCAGCATTGTGATTGTCAGGATCCCGCCCATTGACGGAAACCACGCGGTCACAGCCGTGGCCATGCCAAGCAGGACCAAGGATATCAAGCCCAATACCTGTTCGCGCACAAAGATTATAATCGCGATAACGCCAACTGCCAGAAACCCCGGAATTTCACGCACCGTGTGCAACAGTCCGATGTCGGATCCGTCAAACTGCGCCGCTTCAATGACAAAGTTGTTCAACAATGCGGACCACGTGTTGAACGCCACCGGCATCGCCAGCGCCATCAAAAACAAAAGCGCCACGGGGCGGCGCCAAATAGGGTGATGCTTGGCTTCGTCGAGGGTCACATATCTGGTCATATCTGTAGCCAATACCCCCGTTTCCGTCCCTTGACGAGATGAAAACACGGGCGACCTGCCCCTACCTTCCTATTCCAATTGGCAAAAAATCCTCGCCGAAGGCATGTCTTGCCTCCGGCAAGACCGCACAAAGATCTAGTAAAAGCTTTGCGGATCAATATCGACCGCAATCCGCATATCGCCTTTCATACGCAGCTGGCCCACCCATTTCGCCAAAGCATCCTGAAGCGCGACTGATTTCTCTGCCTTGACCAGCAACCGAACCCTGTGTCGCCCACGCACCCGCGCAATCGGAGCAGGAGCGGGGCCGTATACCTGCGCGCCGACCATCCGCAACGGACCGTCCTGACGGGCAAGCTGATTTCCGGCATCAAACAACGCCGCCACGTCTGGCCCGCTTAAAATTATTCCCGCCATACGGCCATAGGGCGGCACCCCCGCTTGGCGGCGTTCGCCCGCTTCGGCTTTCCAGAACCCCTCTTCGTCCCCCGCCAAAATCGCCCGGATCACCGGATGGTCGGGTTGAAAAGTCTGCAACATCGCCGCCCCCGGCGCTTCGGCTCGTCCGGCACGGCCCGCAACCTGGCGCATCAATTGAAACGTTCGCTCTGCTGCGCGTAGGTCGGACCCCATAAGGCCCAGATCCGCGTCAATCACCCCCACCAGCGTGAGGTTGGGAAAATTATGCCCCTTGGCCACCAGTTGCGTGCCGATAATGATGTCCGCGGCCCCTCTAGCGATCCCCGCGATCTCGGCCTTGAGCGCACGCGCGGACCCGTACATGTCAGAACTGAGCGTGGCTACGCGGGCGTTGGGCCAAAGCGCCGCGGCCTCTTCGCCCAGCCGTTCCACGCCGGGACCGATCGCAGCCAGCTTGCCTTCGGCATCGCATGAAGGGCAAGCCTCGGGCATCGGTTTGCTTTCGCCACACTGGTGGCACACGAGGCGCTTGAGGAAACGGTGTTCCACCATCCGCGCATCACAATCATCACAGCCGATCTGATGGCCACAGGCCCGACAAAGGGTCACCGGTGCATAGCCGCGGCGATTGATGAACAGCATTGCCTGCTCGCCGCGTTCCAATCGTTTGTCGACCTCGGCGCGCAAGGTTGGCGACACCCATTTGTCGCTTGGCAGCCCCTCGCCGCGCATGTCGATGGCACCCATCTGTGGCATCACCGCTGGTCCGAAACGTGATGTCAGCTCTACCCGGGTATACTTTCCCGCTTCCGCATTGGCCCAGCTTTCCAACGACGGTGTGGCAGAGGCCAGCACCACCTGCGCCCCGCAGATCGACGCCCGCAGCACCGCCATGTCACGGGCATTATACAGTACGCCCTCTTCTTGCTTGTAAGACGTGTCATGTTCTTCATCGACCACGATCAGCCCCAGGTTCTGGAACGGCAGGAACAGCGCTGACCGTGCACCGATCACGACCTGAGCCTGCCCCTGCCCCACCATCCGCCAGATCCGGCGGCGTTCGGTCATCGTTGCCCCTGAATGCCATTCGGCCGGCTTGGCACCGAACCGTGCCTGCACCCGGTGTAAAAACTGTTCGGTCAGTGCGATTTCGGGCAGCAACACCAGCGCCTGCCGCCCTGATTTCAGCGCGGCAGCCACGGCTTCAAGATAGACTTCGGTCTTGCCGGACCCGGTAACACCGCGCAGCAAGGTAGTACCGTATTTGCCGGAGGCCACCCCCGCCGCGAGCAGCGCCGAGGCGACGGCCTGATCATCCGTCAAGTTCTTGCTGGGCAGGCTTGGGTCCATCCGCATGAATGGCTGGTCACGCGGGCTGTCTTGTTCAAGCACCGCCCCCTGCGTCACCAACCCCTTGATAACCGACGCCGTGACGCTCGCCATCTCGGCAAGCTCTTTCAGGGTAAAGGATAGATCACCATATTCCGCCAAGGTCTCAAGAACGCGGCGGCGGGCATCGGTCATCCGGTCGGGATCGGATGTGCCGCGCCGGTATATCTTGCGCATTGACGGCGGGTCGCCCAACCCCGGCGCACGTGTCGCCAAGCGCAGCATCGCCGGCATCGGCGTCAATGTATAGGCAGCGGCGCGCGTCAGAAAAATGCGCAATTCCTCGCGCATGGGTGCTGCGTCCAGCACGCGGATCACCGACCGAATCTTGGCCAGCTCATAGTCGCCTTGCCCGCCCCCCCAAACAACGCCGATCACCTTGCGCGGGCCCAGTGGCACCTCTACAAATGCGCCCATATGGCAGCCGCCCTCAGGTGCTTTGTAATCCAGCGCACGACCCAAGGGCTGAGTGGTCAGTACCGCTACCAGATCTCCTTGATGAAAAAATTCGGGTGTAGTCACCACCAGCTCCGGCATCGTGTTTCGGGAATCAGGGTTCCAGCTTTACGGATCATGCGCTAAAGCCCTTGGCGACAGACATAGCCATTCCTGCTGCCTATTCCAACCTGAAGGACATAACATGAAATTCTTCGTAGATACCGCCGAAATCGACGCCATCGCCGAGTTGAACGATCTGGGCATGGTCGATGGGGTAACCACCAACCCGTCATTAATCCTGAAATCCGGTCGTGACATCCTGGAAGTCACCAAGGAGATCTGCCAGCTTGTCGACGGCCCGGTCTCGGCCGAAGTAGTTGCGCTCAAGGCCGATGACATGATTGCCGAAGGCCGTAAACTTGCCGAAATAGCCGAAAATATAACCGTGAAGCTTCCACTGACCTGGGACGGTCTCAAGGCCTGCAAAACCCTTTCGGACGAGGGTAAGATGGTCAATGTCACGCTATGTTTCTCGGCCAACCAGGCATTGCTCGCGGCAAAAGCCGGAGCAACATTCATTTCCCCGTTCATCGGACGCCTTGATGATATCAACCTCGATGGCATGGACCTGATTCAAGACATTCGCATCATCTATGACAACTATGGCTTCGATACCCAGATTCTGGCCGCTTCCATCCGCACTGTTAACCATGTGCTGGACGCTGCCCGCATCGGTGCCGATGTGATGACTGCCCCGCCGGAAGTTATCAAAAAGCTGGTTTCGCACCCGCTTACTGACAAGGGGCTTGAAACATTCATGGCGGATTGGGCGAAAACGGGTCAAAAAATTCTCTGACCTGCCTATTACCCTACAGTTCTGCGTGCGCAGCCCAAAACCGCGCACGCAGGAAAATCAGTACAGACAAGGCGGCAACTGCCCTACTTAACCCTGCCGCAAGCCTTGGGTTCCACCCAGACACGCCGCGCGCGGTCTCCCTTGGGGCGCTAGCTAAGATCGTGCCGTTCCGGATCCCGTAAATGCCCTGGGCACCCGAAAAAATAAGCCGCCGGTTGGAAGAAAAAAGCAGATTTCACCAAAGCTGCATGCTATGCCCATGCAAAACAAAAAAGAGACGAGCATGAGCAGTAATCACAAAATCGAAGATTCTCTTCGCGAAGCAATCATTTCACAACCCGACGTCATTCTGGACGACAATGATGTCATGCAGGCGCTTATCGCCGCGAATGAACGCGCGATGGGTGGCAATATCGTGGATCTGCGCGGCATCGCGATGGACAGGCTGGAAACGCGTCTCGACCGGCTGGAAGATACGCATCGCAACGTCATCGCAGCCGCCTACGAGAACCTGGCGGGTACCAACCAGATACACCGTGCGGTTTTGCGGATGCTCGACCCGGTTGAATTCGAAACGTTCCTGGCCGATCTGGGCGGAGAGGTCGCGGACATTCTGCGAGTGGATGCCGTTCGGCTTGTGCTTGAGTCCGTGCAAAATGATGATGATCCGACGATCCAGAGGCTGGGTGACGTCCTTAACGTGGCTGAACCCGGATTTATCGACAATTACATCACCGGCGGCCGTAGCGGTACGGTGCGTCAGGTTACCCTGCGCAGTATCCAGAACAGCCCCGAACACATCTATGGCGGCGCTGCCGACTGGATCCGTTCGGAAGCCTGCCTGAAGCTGAATTTCGGAGCAGGGCGTCTACCTGGCCTGCTGATTCTCGGGTCCGAAGACCCGCATATGTTTGGGGCCCAGCAGGGAACCGATCTTCTGGCGTTCTTCGCCGGCGTGTTCGAGCGCACGATGCGCCGTTGGTTGTCTTGAGCAGCGCGTCAAACTCGTTTTTGATCAGCCCGGCAGCGCGGGACGCGCTTCAGACATGGCTGGAGCACCAGCGCGCTTTGAATGGGGCGGCCGAAAATACCATTACGGCATATCAAGGCGACTTGGTCGACTTTCTGGCTTTCATGACCCTGCACAAGGCTGACAGTCAGGGATTGGGCGCATTGGCCAGGATCAGTATCTCAGACATGCGCAGCTGGATGGCACAAACCCGCAGTGCGGATGTAGGGCCGCGGTCACTGGCCCGCAAACTTTCCGCGGTCAAGGCGTTCTATCGCTGGCTGGCGGAACGCGAAGGGTTCGAACCAACGGCCGTCTTGTCGACAAGGTCACCGAAATTCCCAAAAAAGCTACCCCGTCCACTTTCCGTCGACGCCGCGACCGCGATGATCGATCGCGTAGGGGTACAGGCGCGGCAGCCGTGGGTCGCGGCCCGTGACGTTGCAGTGCTCACCCTGCTGTGGGGCTGCGGCTTGCGGATATCCGAAGCTTTGGGCCTGAAAGGTGCGGATGCGCCATTGCCTGATGTTCTGCGCATTGTCGGAAAAGGCGGTAAGGAACGGATCGTGCCGGTATTGCCAGCGGCGCGGGATGCCGTTGATGATTATTTGCGCGTCTGCCCCTATCCACAGGAATCGGACGCCGCATTGTTCAGGGCAATTCGCGGCGGGCCGCTGGCGGCACGTGCCATCGCCCAAGTGATGGCCGACGCCCGCATGCAGCTGGGCCTGCCCGCCACTGCCACCCCCCACGCCATGCGGCACAGTTTTGCGACGCATCTATTGGATGCAGGTGGCGACTTGCGGGCGATTCAGGAATTGCTGGGTCACGCGTCTCTCTCGACCACCCAGGCTTATACGGCCGTAGACACCGCCCGCTTGATGGACGTCTACAACCGCACCCATCCAAAGGCTGCCGGCTAGGTCGACTGGCCGACGAAACGGTTCACTGCCAGAACCGCCACCCGGGCCGTCGCACGCACCTCTGTCGCTTAACGTTCCAATTGCGCGACAAAATCCTGTGCTGCTTTTGTCGGGTCAATCGCCCCCTGCGCGACCAGATCGCTCAGCTCGCTCAGGGCCGCCTTGGCCTTCGGTGCTTCCAGTTGCGCCAGCAAGGTGTGCTTGACAGTTTGCTCGAACCAATACCGGGCCTGCGCTGCGCGCGCGCGCGCCCAAAACCCATTGGCCCGGCGCCAGTCTGTCAGCGCCTGCACCTCGCGCCACGTCTCGCTTAACCCGCTTTCCTGCAAAGCAGACACCATCATCGCCTTGGGGAACCCGTCAGGGTCCTGGGGTCGCTTGCGCAGCAACCGCAGCGCCCCTGCATAGTCAGCACAGGTTCGCGACGCCGCGGGTTTCAGATCGCCGTCGGCTTTGTTGACCACAATGATGTCGGCCATTTCCATGATGCCCCGTTTCACCCCTTGCAGCTCGTCCCCTCCGGCGGGGGCCAGCAGCAGCAGGAACACATCCGACATTTCCGCAACAACAGTTTCGGATTGCCCAACACCAACAGTTTCGATGAGCACCACATCGAATCCGGCCGCTTCACATAGGGCAACCGCCTCTCGGGTGCGTCGCGCAACCCCGCCAAGATGGGTCTGGCTGGGCGATGGTCGGATGAATGCGTCTTTTTCGCGCGACAGCAGGTCCATGCGGGTTTTATCCCCCAATATCGACCCACCTGACCGCGACGAAGACGGATCAATCGCAAGTACCGCGACACGCAGCCCCTGTGCGATCAACATCATCCCGAAGCTTTCGATGAACGTGGATTTTCCGACCCCCGGTGTACCGGAAAGCCCAATCCGCAGCGCCTCGCGCTCTTTGGGCAGCGCCGCCAACAGGGCCGTCGCTTGCGCCCGGTGATCTTCTCGGGACGATTCAACCAGCGTGATTCCGCGTGCCAGCGCCCGACGTTCGCCTGCCGCGATACCCTTGACCAGATCGTCGATATTCATATGCGTCACCCTCTTGGTCTTTGGCATCATCTTGTCAGGCGCAATGCCGCAAATGTCCAGACCAAGGCGGGACTTGGCTGTACGATGGGTTTCCCCCATAACGGGCTGCATGAGCTTTACCCTTCCCATAGATGACGTCCTTCCGCAGGTGATATCGGCGCTCCGCACAACAGGCCGCGTTGTGTTGCAAGCGCCGCCAGGGGCTGGCAAAACAACCCGAGTGCCGTTGGCAATGCTGGACGCAAATCTTACCCCGGGGCGCATCATCATGCTGGAACCGCGCCGCCTTGCCGCGCGCGCAGCCGCCGACCGCATGGCGGCGACCCTTGGTGAAGACGTCGGCCAGACGGTCGGTTTCCGCATGCGCGGCGCGTCAGCAGTCAGCAACGAGACCGCGATCGAAGTGATAACCGAAGGCATCTTGACGCGCATGTTGCAACAAGACCCCGAACTGTCGGGCGTGGGTGCCGTGATCTTTGACGAGTTTCACGAAAGATCGCTCAATTCTGATCTAGGGCTCGCTTTGTGCCTTGAGGTCGCCGGAGCACTGCGCAGTGACTTGTTGCTGGTCGCCATGTCAGCGACGTTGGATGCGGCACCCGTTGCGGCTTTGATGGACGCCCCCATCGTGACATCACAAGGGCGCAGCTTTCCCGTCGTTCCCAAGTGGCTGGATCGCCCCGTGGGCAACCAGCGCCTTGAAATAGCAGTGGCAGACCTGGTTCTTCACGCTTTGGATAGCTCTCATGGGTCGGCGCTGGTATTCCTGCCCGGCGAAGGCGAAATTCGCAGGGTAGAAGCCGCATTGCAGGGTCGGCTTGCGCCGGATTGCACTGTCGCGCCCCTGTTCGGTGCGATGGATTTTAAAGCGCAACGTGCGGCAGTCACGCCAGCCCGAACGGGTCGCAAAGTCGTTCTTGCCACGTCGATCGCCGAAACCTCCCTGACCATCGAAGGCGTCCAGATCGTTGTGGATTCGGGGCGTGCGCGGCGGATGCAATTTGACCCGTCATCCGGCATGTCCCGGCTGATAACCGAACGCGTGACCCGCGCGGAAGCCACACAGCGGGCGGGGCGCGCGGGACGGGTTTCCGAAGGGGTAGCCTTCAAGCTTTGGACGCGCGGCGAAGAGGGGGCACTGGCGGGCTTCCCCCCTGCCGAGATTGAGGTCGCCGACCTTTCGTCCTTTGCGTTGGAGCTTGCGATCTGGGGTGCGAAGGCAGACGACCTGAGCTTTGTTACCCCGCCACATCAAGGGCGGCTGGCAGAGGCGCAGAGCGTGTTGCAGATGTTGGGTGCCCTTGACCAGACCAAACACGTTACCCCGCATGGTCGTGCCTTGGCCCGGCTTCCGCTCCATCCCCGTCTGGCGCATATGGTGACCAAAGGCGGGCCCTCTGCCCCGCTGCTTGCGGCGATCCTGGCCGAGCGGGATCCATTGCGTGGAGCCCCGGTTGATTTGGCGCTGCGGATGGATGCCGTCGCGGGCAAACGCACATCAGGCGAAGTAAATCACGCGGCCGTGTCGCGGATCAGACAAGACGCCAAAAGGCTGGCACGCGCGCGGAACGATCATGGCCCTGACAGCTTGGGGGCTCTTGCAGCGCTGGCATATCCTGACCGCGTGGCATTGCGGCGCAAGGGCGATGCACCGCGCTTTGTGATGTCGGGCGGCAAGGGGGCCATATTGCCCGACAGCGACCCTATGGCCAATGAACGCCTGTTGGTCGCCACCGATTTGGACGGTGACCCACGCGAGGCACGCATCAGGCAGGCTGCACGGCTGTCCGAAGCGGACTTGCGAGACGCATTTGCAGGCCAGATCGTCTGGCATGACGTCTGCGAGTGGTCACGCCGCGAGGGTCGCGTTCTGGCACGGCAGCAAGAACGCTTTGGCGCATTGGTGCTGGATGACCGCCTCTGGTCGAACGCCCCTTCCGAGGATATAGCGCGCGCCATGCTGACCGGTGTGCGCCAGTTGGGCCTCGCCCCGGGCAAGGGCGCGGCGTTTTTCCTGGCGCGCGCGCGGTTGATGCCGGACAACTTCCCTGACTTTTCAGACGATCACCTTATGGCCACGATAGATGAATGGCTGCTTCCGTATCTGGACGGTGTGCGCAGTGCCGGAGACTGGAAAAACTTTGACCTGCTACCGGCATTGGAGGCGCGGTTATCATGGGAGGCCCGGCAGGACTTGGACACATCCGTTCCGGCCCATTTCATAACACCGCTGGGGCGCAAACTACCTATCGACTATACCGCAGCTCAGCCTCAGATAGCTCTTCGCCTGCAAGAGGTGTTCGGGGTCACCCAGCACCCGATGATCGCAGGACAGCCCTTGCAGTTCACCTTGCTGTCCCCCGCCCAGCGCCCTGTTCAGGTCACCACCGACCTACCGGGTTTTTGGGCCGGATCATATGCTGATGTGCGCAAGGATATGCGGGCGCGATACCCTCGCCACCCGTGGCCCGAGGACCCGACGCAGGCAAACCCGACGCTGCGGGTGAAACCAAAGGGGACCTAGCATCTGCGGCGTTCCCACGCGTGCCCCGCAAGGACAAGCAATCCACCGGCAATCGCCCAGTTCTTCACGAATATAGACATCTGCCAAGGATCGCTGGGGATAAGGTGAAATATACTGGTGAACATGCAATATAGCGCCAAGGCAAAGCTGACTTGCGCAACCCAAATGCCCGTCACCAACATGAACGCAGCTACACCGTTAAAGACCATGGCTGGCCAGACCAGCGCCCCAGGAAGATACCACGACGCCAACAGGGCTTGGGCAGCCGACGGGTCAATCAGTTTTTGGAGAAATCCCGCAAAAAACAGCGACGCCAGCAGCCAACGCCCGAGCGTCAGGGCGACATCGCTTACGGATGCTTTCATGACTGTAACACGGCACGGACAGCCATGGCACATGCGCTGATGTTACCGAGTTTACCTTTGAGATCCAGTTCATGGCCCATGAAGCGCGTCGCGTAAATTTCGCAGATCTTGCCACAATCGCCGCCTCGTTGGACAGGCAGGCAATGGAATGTGATTTGATGCATTACTGAAGGCTCGTTTCAGGACAAAACAATCTGCGCTCACTACGAGAAACCGATACCCGGCGAGAAAAACTGCCAGGTGTTGGGCTAACCCAAACACCTGGCGGAACTCGTTAACTGCACCGCAGTGCTTACAATGGTTAAACTAGGGACTCGATAACATCGTTCCAAACAATTGTCGCGTGATGGCAATTGACCACCACTACCGCAAGTAGTGACACCACATCACGCCCACTGCGGATCGCGTCGGCAGCCACCGCATTCCCACCATGCCAAGCTTACCGCCCAGCGGATGGTGAAAGCACTTGTGGCTGACAGTGAATATGCACGCGGGAAGGTTACAAATAGTTTCGCGCAGCATGAAAAAAAGGCTGAATTTATCAGAAATTGAACGATTTCGACACGCTCGCATGTATCATGTGATACAGCAGGCCGCAGTTCCCCCGATATCAAAGATTTGTCATCGCCCCGATGGCCAACACGTCACCTGTTGGGGCACCGGTTGGCGACCCTCCAATTGGTTCGTCGGAAATGGCAAGCGTCATCTGGGCTGTCTGATCACGCCACGAGGGCGGTATCGCGACGCGGGTGGTTTCGCTGTCGGGCAGAACGCCAAGAGATACCGGCGCTTGGTCGGGCAGGATCGCCCAAAGTTCGAATGATCTGTTGGGGACAGGTTCCCCAGCCACCCGTCGCAACGCAATTTCGTTTTTGACGGGTTCCAGGACCGCCAATACCCGAAGCGGGCTGGAATCGCTGTCCAATTGCGCGGCAAGGACCGGTGGTGGAATGTCTGGATGGGTTGTCACCTTCAGCAACTGGACACCTAGATAGCCGGCGAACAACAGCGACGCCATGGCAACGCCTTGCCATAACCAAACACGCTGCAATATCGACACTTTCTGCCTGGCGAACACCTGAGCGAACAGCTTCTTCTTGACCCGGGCCGGAGGCTTTACCGGATCGATGTCGTCAGTCAGGGCGGTCATTCGTTCATACCAAAATACGACCTTCGTCGAAAACGCGGCATCCGACGCCATTCGCTGACGGGCAGCGGCTGTGTCTTGCTCGGACGCAAGCCCAAGCACCATTTCAGCAGCCAGCATTTCGTCGTCAGGGGCAGTATCGTTCACATCGCTCACAGGCTCATGCACTCCCTCAAGGCGATCAGTCCACGGCGGAGCCAAGTACGCATCGTATTTAGCGGTACATTAAACCGCACCGCCAGATCGGCATATGTTTCGCCATCCAGATAGGCCCCGCGAATGGCCTGCCCCCGGTCCCCCTCAAGAGTCTCGAGACATCCCGCCAGCTTTGCTGCTTCTGATGCATTGACGGCTGATTGTTCCGGGGTCGGGCCGGGTGCGACCAGCTCGAAGCCGGGACTATCGAGATTCTGGTGCCCTTTTTTACGCGCACGAAGGCGGTCGATCGCGGTATTGCGCGCGATGGTAATCAACCACGTCATCGGGCTGAGGCCATTGGAATTATATCTGTCGGCATTATTCCAGATTTTGACGAATGTGTCTTGCATTGCATCCTCTGCTGCGGCGCGGCTGTTCAACACACGCAGGCAAACTCCGAAAAGTTTCGCGGACACACGATCATAAAGCTGTTCAAACGCCGCGCGATCTTGCAACGCCACACGCGCAATTAAATCTTCGATCTCTTGTCGGTCCATGTCTATGGTCCAGGCTCCAATAGGAAAACATGCGGGATGCGTTTCGGCATAAACTAGGTGACTAGTTGCAATTGTCCAGCACTACATTGACGTCGCCATGGCTACCCATCGTGGCCGTTAAAACGTTTTCTCAGCTATCGCTTGGAAATTGGCCGGTATCGAAATCAATTATGTCTTGCGGCCTCACAGACAATAGACGCCGGACGAATTTGGGGCTTTAGTCTGTCGTGGCAAGATGGAAGGACGAAACATGGCACGATCAAACTGGCGCTTGGGAGTAGACATAGGCGGCACGTTTACGGATGTTGTGCTTGAGGGGGGGAACGAAGTTTTTTCCACCAAGGTCCTGACCACATATGACGCCCCTGAAAACGCGATATTGGACGGTCTGTCGCAGGTGTGCGGCAAGGCGCATATCGACCCGGCGGAAATTACCCAGATCATCCACGGCACCACCTTGGCAACCAATGCGTTGATTGAACGGCGGGGTGCAAGAACCGCGTTGATCACCACCGAAGGGTTTCGCGACGTGATCGAGATGCGGACGGAATCGCGCTTCGAACAATACGATCTTAACCTGACCCTTCCCGAACCACTTTTGCCACGTCAGCGGCGGTATACCTTGCGGGAACGTGTGGGGGCGGACGGTGATGTATTAGTTGCATTGGATCGAAACGACATAGAAAGCTTGGCAGATGAACTGGCCTTGGCCGGATATGACAGCGTCGCCATAGGCTTTCTGCACAGCTATCTGAACCCTGCTCATGAACGAATGGTCCGCGATGTCCTGTCCCGGAAGCTTCCGGACATGATGGTGTCTCTTTCCTCTGACGTGTCCCCCCAGATGCGCGAATACGAACGCTTCAACACCACGATCGCAAACGCTTACATCAAGCCGTTGATGAAATCATACCTAGACCGGCTGGCCGACCGGCTAGAGAATGCGGGAACCACCTGCCCGATCTTTCTGATGCATTCGGGCGGCGGGATCATATCGCTCGCTTCGGCTGCTGAATTTCCCGTGCGGCTGGTTGAATCCGGTCCGGCGGGCGGTGCAGTGTTTGCCGCAACGCTGGCGTCGCAATACGGGCTGACCAAGGTGCTCAGCTTTGACATGGGCGGCACCACCGCGAAAATTTGCTTGATCAAGAACCAGATGCCCAAAACCGCGCGGGTCTTTGAAGTTGCCCGAAGCTATCGCTTCAAGAAAGGGTCGGGCATGCCGATCTCCATTCCCGTGATTGACATGGTGGAAATCGGCGCGGGGGGTGGTTCGCTGGCTCATGTCGACAAATTACGGCAAATCCGGGTCGGTCCGGAAAGCGCAGGTTCTGAACCTGGCCCCGCATGCTATGGTCGCGGCGGTGTGCGTCCGGCGGTCACCGATGCTGATCTGGTGCTTGGAAAGCTTGACCCCGACAATTTCGCCGGCGGGTCGATGGGCCTTTCTGTTGCAGATGCGAAAACAGCGCTGATCGAAACGCTTGGCCAACCGCTGGATATGGATGCCGTCACGGCGGCGTTTGGTCTGGCAGAAGTTGTCGATGAAAACATGGCAAATGCCGCACGTGTTCATGCCGTCGAAAACGGCGAGGACCTTGCCGAATACACCATGATTGCCTTTGGCGGTGCCGCGCCTTTACATGCCGCACGGCTATGTGAAAAGCTTGGCATATCGCGCTGTCTGATCCCGAAGGGTGCCGGCGTAGGATCTGCCATCGGCTTTCTACGTGCCCCTTTCAGCTTCGAGGCCAACCGCAGCGTCTATATGCGCCTGTCGGATCTGTCACCCGTGACCGTTCAGGGCCTGTTTGCCGAGCTCGAGGCAGAGGCAACCGGCTTTGTAAGGTCCTGCGACGCCACCGCTGCCATACAGGCGGAACACAAAATCTATATGCGCTACGTGGGGCAAGGGTGGGAAATCCCTGTCAACCTGACCGCTGCGCAAGCCGCAAACCCGGATGCCGAAACCTATCTGAAGCTGTTTGAAGCCGACTATACCCGGTTGTTCGGGCGTGTTGTCGACGGACTGGACATCGAAATAACCGTTTGGTCGGTAAATGCCGCGACCCCGACTGCCACGGTGACGCAGGTACATCCCGTGACTGAATTAGTGGCCGCTGAATCTCCTGACCAAAGGCAAATGTTTGATGCGGCGTTGGGCCATATGACCACCGCGCAGGTTACGGCGCGCCGTGGGCTGGGGCCCGGTGATCGCGTCTGCGGACCGGCGATCATTACGGAAGACGAAACCACCATCATCATTCCAGCCAGCCGTCGTGCGACCGTACAGAATGATGGAACAGTCGATATTGAAAGGGTACCAGCATGAACACCGCTTCCGTAGCCTATCAAGTCATGTGGAACCGACTGATTTCGGTTGTCGAAGAACAGGCACAAGCGCTGGTACGCACGGCCTTTTCAACTTCCGTCCGCGAGGCAGGCGACCTGTCCGCCGGTGTCTACAACGCCGACGGTCTGATGATCGCGCAGGCCGTCACCGGCACACCGGGCCACGTCAACGCCATGGCGGACGCTGTTGCCCACTTCATCCGCCGCATCGGGCGCGACAACATCCACCGCGGCGACGTCTATATCACCAACGATCCATGGGAGGGCACCGGCCACCTGCATGACATCACCATTGTGTCTCCGGCCTTTCATGGCGATCGGTTTGTCGGTTTCTTTGCGTGCACAGCACATGTCGTCGACATCGGAGGGCGTGGCTTCGGCGCGGACGCCAACTCGGTATATGAGGAAGGCATCTATATTCCGATCATGAAATTTGCCGCGCGGGGCACTGTCGATAAAACGCTGGTGGCGATGCTGCGCGGCAACGTGCGCGAACCCGATCAATTGATCGGCGACATCTATGCGCTTGCCAGTTGCAACGAAATCGGACAGCGCCGCCTGTCCGAAATGATGACCGAATTCGGCTTGGATGACCTGACAAGCGTGGCCGATTACATCTTTGCCAATTCGCGCCGCGCCACGCTGGAAGCCATTACAAAGTTACCGTGCCGTTCAGCATCGGGCGAGATGCGCATAGATGGGTACGACACGCCGATTGATCTGCGGTGTCGGGTCACGATCGCTGCCGATCATATCGCGTGCGATTTTGCTGGCACTTCGGGTCCGGATCCCAAAGGAATCAACGTGCCTCTGGTCTATACCAAGGCCTATGCCTGTTACGCGCTTAAATGCGCTGTTGCGGCAGAGATTCCCAACAACGCCGCGTCGCTGGAGCCGTTCAGGATAACCGCACCGGAAAATACCATCGTGAACGCGGTGCACCCTGCCCCGGTCGCTCTGCGGCATGTGATCGGCCACATGATCCCCGATACCGTTTTTGCAGCTCTTGACCAGCTTCTTCCGGCGACCGTTCCGGCCGAAGGCGCGGGGTGCCTGTGCAACTTTCAGGTATCTTTGCGCCCGCGCAGCGATGCACCTGCCCCGGCCTCGGCGCGACGGTCCGAAGTGCTTGCGTTCAATTCCGGGGGTACCGGTGCGCGCCCTGGCGTTGATGGGTTGAACGCAACAGCATTCCCGTCCGGCGTGATGACAATGCCCGTCGAAGCAACAGAACACGCCGGCCCGGTGATCATCTGGCGCAAGGAACTGAGGCCTGACAGCGGTGGTGCGGGGGCCATGCGCGGGGGCTTGGGCCAATATATGGAAGTAGGAGCCAAAGAGGGGCACGAGTTCGACTTTTCCGCGATGTTTGACCGTGTCCACCACCCTGCACGGGGCCGTCAGGGGGCCGGTCAGGGGGCACCGACCACGATCAAACGCAGCGACGGCAAAGCGATGCGGGGCAAGGGCAAGCAGTTCGTACCGCATGGTGCGCGGGTGGCTTTGGCATTCCCCGGTGGGGGCGGATATGGACCCGCCGCCGACCGCGACCCTGAAATGGTAAAACGCGACCTTGCCCGCGGGTATATCTCGGCCCGGTCCGCAGCCCTCGACTATGGCCTGGCCGAGGCCGACATAACCGCAGTGCTGCGCGCCATCAAAACAGGAGAGATCGAATGACGCCTAAACATGCATCCTATGACGTCGTCATTGTCGGCGGCGCGATCTTTGGGTCATCTGTGGCATGGTGGCTGACGCAGATGCCGGGTTTCAACGGCACGGTGTTGGTCGTTGAACGTGACCCGACCTATCAATTCGCCTCGACGAGCCATACCAACAGTTGCATCCGCCAGCAGTTCACCGCGGCGATAAACATCAAAGTATCGCAATTCGGGGTCGAGTTTATCAAGAATTTCCGTCGCTTCATGGGGGACGACCCAGAGGTGCCGCATCTTGCGCTGCACAGTTTCGGGTATATGTATCTGGCGGATACCCCCGAGTTTGCACAAACGCTGAAGCAAAACCAACAGGTGCAAGTGGCGCTTGGTGCGCACACCCGGCACCTTGGCCGCGAAGAGATAGCTGCAGCATATCCGTTCTATCAGCTTGATGACATTCTGGCTGCCAACCACAACACCCATGACGAAGGCTATTTTGACGGCGGCACCATGTTTGACTGGTTCAAGCGTATGGCCCGGCGCAACGGTGTCGAATATATCCACGACGAAGTCGTCGCCATGACCAAATCCTCGGATGGCACGGCGATCACCAGCGTGAGCCTGAAATCCGGCTCTACGGTTGGGTGCAGCACGGTTGTAAACGCGTCCGGCCCCCGCGCTTTGGCAACCGCGCAGATGGCGGGGCTCAGTTTGCCCGTAGAGCCCCGTAAGCGTTATACGTTCATATTCGACGCCGCCAAACCATTGGACCGGGATCTGCCGCTGACCATTGATCCGTCCGGGGTGCATTTCCGCACTGACGGAAAGTATTACATGGCAGGATGCCCGCCGGAAGATGACCCTGCAGTGGCCTACGATGACTTCGGCTTTGATCACGGGTTATGGGAAAACAAGGTCTGGCCGGCGGTCGCTGCCCGCGTGCCCCAGTTGGATCAAGTCAAGGTCATCAACGAATGGGTCGGGCATTATGCGTATAATGTATTGGATCAAAACGCCATTCTGGGGCGTCACAGCGTGGTCAGCAATTTTGTCTTTTTGAATGGGTTTTCGGGGCACGGGTTGCAACAATCTCCGGCTTTGGGGCGTGGCATCGCTGAACTGATCACCTATGGTGAATATCGCAGCCTCGATCTGTCGCCGTTTGAATATCGGCGGATCGAAACCAATCAGGCGATGATCGAAAAGGCCGTCATATGAAACTGCAAGAAAACAAGTTTCTTTCTGCAATTCGCGCCGGTCAGCAACAGGTCGGGCTGTGGATCAGCCTCAGCCATGCCTATGCCGCCGAGGTGATTGCGCCCTCTGGCTATGACTGGGCCTTGCTCGACATGGAGCATTCGCCGAACGAACTGGCGTCGTTACTTGGTCAGCTTCAGGCATTCGCCGCGACGGATACAACCGCGATCGTCCGCCCGGACTGGAATGATCCGGTCAAGGTCAAACGCCTGCTGGACCTCGGAGTGCCGGGGTTGCTGTTTCCGATGGTCGAAAGCGTGGACGAAGCGCATGCGGCAGTCGCGGCCTGTCGCTATCCGCCTCGGGGCAAGCGCGGCGTCGCAGGAACCACACGAGCCAACGGGTTTGGACGCATCGCAAACTATTTTACCGAGGTTGAAAAGCAGACCGCAATACTGATCCAGCTGGAGACCGTTCAAGCGGTCGAAAACGCCACCGCTTACGCGACGGTTGAAGGCGTGGATGGCATATTTTTCGGGCCAGCGGATATCGGTGCCGATATGGGTCACGTCGGCCAGCCGATGCACCCAGACATATGGCAACTGATCCGCCCAGCCGCCCGAGCGTTAATGAGCCGGGGAATGCCTGTGGGTACCTTGGTTTCTGATCCGTCATTCGCTGCCGAACTGCTAAACGAAGGCTTTAGCTTTGTGGCATGCGGCAGTGATGTTGGGTTGCTTGCCAAAAGTGCCGACGCCCTTTTGGCCCAGGTCAAAACCAATTTGAAATAACCGACAGAGGAATACACATATGATGAAGAAACTGGTCTTAACAGGAGCTGCCGGTCGTTTGGGGTCTTATCTGCGCGAACCGCTAAGCAAGATGTGCGAAGAACTGGTCAGCACGGATATCATCGAAGACTTTGGCGCGCTTTACCCGACCGAGACATACGCCCAGGCCGACATCGCGGTCTATGACCAAATCGCGCCCGTGTTGGCAGGGGCCGATATGGTTGTCCACTTCGGGGCCATCGTCGATGAAAAACCCTTTGAAGAACTTCTGGGGCCCAACTTTGTCGGATCTTACAACATTTGGGAAGCAGCCTATCAACACGGTGTGCAGCGCGTCGTGTACGCTTCTTCAATCCACGCGGTCGGGATGCACAAAAAGGCCGATTTCATTGGCATCGACGCGCCCCATAAACCCGATACGTTCTATGGTCTGGCCAAATGTTTCAGCGAAGACCTTGCCAGCATGTATTGGGACAAACGCGGGCTAGAGGCCGTTTGTCTGCGGATCCTGAGCTGTGCCCAGGTCAACAACACGCGCGCGCTTGGGTCCTGGCTGTCTTATGATGATCTGATCCAGCTTGTTACACGGGCCATCGACACACCATCGGTCGGGTTCAGCATCGTTTACGGTGTGTCCAACAACGACCGTGTGCCGGTGGACAACGCCAAAGCGTCTTTTCTTGGCTATCGCCCCAAGGATAACGCCGAACAATTTGCAGAGCAGATTCTGGCCGACGCCCCGCCCGTGGACCTGAAGGACCCAGGACAAATGCACCACGGCGGCCCCTTCGCAGCGGTTGACCTTGGCGAGAGCGGCGTGGCGTCGATGAACATCGTCGATGATAAGAAAACGAACTGATTTCAGGGCAGTCGATCAAGAGGGGCCGGATTCACCGGCCCTTTCTTGACATCATGCCGATCAAACTGCGCAAGCCGGTACCTGCGCAATGATAGGGCGTACGCCTTTAGGTGTTGAACAAAAAGTGCAAGACGTCGCCGTCCTTGACGGTATAGGCCTTACCCTCGGATCGCATTTTACCCGCCTCCTTGGCAGGCCCTTCGCCGCCAAGCGTGACGAAATCGTCATAAGCAATCGTTTCGGCCCGAATGAAACCTTTTTCAAAATCGCCATGGATCACGCCTGCTGCCTTGGGTGCCGACGTCCCTGACTTGATCGTCCAGGCGCGCGCCTCCTTGGGACCCACGGTAAAGTAAGTCTCCAGGTGCAACAGCTCGTAACCGGCACGAATCAACCGATCCAGCCCAGCCTCTTTCAGGCCCATCTCGTCGAGGAACATCTTGGCCTCATCGGGGTCCAGTTTGCTGATCTCTTCTTCGATCTGCGCCGAGATCACCACATGACTGTTCCCCTGAGCGGCCGCCATCTCTGCCACTTTGTCAGACAGCGCATTGCCGTCAGCGGCCTCGTCCTCTCCGACGTTGCACACATAGAGCACCGGCTTGGTGGTCAGCAGTTGCAGCATACGCCATGCTTTCGCGTCGTCTTCGTCGATCTTGACGGTACGGGCCGGCTTGCCGTCCTCGATTGCGGCTTGTGCAAGTGCAAGCAGGCGATCTTGCTGGGCGGCGTCCTTGTCATTGCCTTTGATCTTGCGGACCAATCCTGCGCGACGCTTTTCGATGCTTTCGAGGTCTGCCAGCATCAATTCCGTATCGATCGTTTCGGCATCCGCAACCGGATCAACCCGCCCCTCAACATGGGTCACGTCGCCGTCTTGGAAGCACCGCAGCACGTGGGCAATTGCATCTGTCTCGCGAATGTTGGCGAGAAACTGATTCCCCAAACCTTCGCCTTTCGACGCGCCTTTGACGAGGCCGGCGATGTCGACGAATGTCATACGCGTCGGGATAATCTGCTTTGACCCCGCAATCGCGGCCAGTCTATCCAGCCGGGCGTCGGGAACGCCGACCTCGCCCACGTTGGGTTCGATCGTGCAGAACGGAAAATTCGCCGCCTGCGCCGCGGCAGTTTTGGTCAGCGCGTTGAACAGGGTCGATTTGCCGACATTCGGCAGACCCACAATTCCCATCTTAAAGCCCATGACAAGCATCCTCTATAAGTTGGCGCTGTCCTATGGTCTCAGCGACGTCTGCGCAAGTCTTAGCGCTGCCGCCGATCCTCGTGAGACTGGTAGATCAGTATCCACGCCAGGACGATGAACATCGGATGGGTCAGACCGCCGGAAAAAATGATAGCTGGAATCCAGATTATGAACACGATTATGGCGGTAAAGATCCGGCCCGTCAGCAGGATCGATAGCGGCGGCAAAAGCAGAGCAAGTACGTAGTTCATAATCTTTACCTAAGCTGTTCCAGAAGGATCTAAAGGATAGATATGTGAGAGTCGGTGCAGAATTCCAACCTTTCGCATGGTTTTTTCTGATATCCGCTAGCTCACTCTTGATGTCGCATTGATTTCCCGCGTCATATTCGGCATTGCAACAGGGCAACGTAAAAAGGCCACCTTCATGACACGTATCGATGCCAAATTCGCTGACCTGAAAACCAACGGCAAGAAAGCCTTTGTCGCTTATGTCATGGCGGGCGACCCGGATTTCGACACATCGCTTCAGGTTGTGCGCGGTCTTCCTGCCGCTGGCGTCGATATCATCGAGCTGGGATTGCCCTTTACCGACCCTATGGCCGACGGCTCAGCTATCCAATTGGCCGGGCAACGGGCATTGGGTGCCGGGATGACACTGGACAAAACCCTTGCGCTTGCCGCCGCGTTTCGCGAGCAGGACGATACCACTCCGATTGTTCTGATGGGCTATTATAACCCGATTTATTCAAAAGGCGTGGACACATTCCTGGCGGCGGCGAAAAAGGCCGGTGTGGATGGATTGATCGTCGTCGATCTGCCGCCAGAAGAAGACAACGAACTCTGCCTGCCCGCCCAGAAGGCTGGTATGAATTTCATCCGTCTGGCCACCCCGACAACCGATGACAAACGTCTGCCGCGCGTTGTGCAAAATACCTCGGGTTTTGTGTATTATGTGTCAATCACCGGCATCACCGGGTCTGCCGAAGCCGAAGCGGGCGATGTCGCCCCCGAAGTGGCGCGCATCAAGTCTGCCAGTGGTCTGCCTGTTATCGTGGGTTTTGGCGTAAACACGCCAGACAAAGCCCAAGCAATTGCGTCGGTGGCGGATGGTGTGGTCGTCGGCTCGGCTATCGTCTCGAAAATCGCTGATGGCCTGCCGGTGGCTGATGTTTTGAAATTCGTCAAAACCCTGTCGGATGGGGCCCATCGCGCCTAAGCCCTCTGACAGAGCTTGCCGGCAGCGCAAAGCGATTGATTTACCGGGGGCGTATTGGTTAGGTAAACTGACCAATACATAGGATATCTTCGCCATGCCCGTGATTACGAATATCAACGACCTTAAACGCATGCATGAACGCCGCGTGCCGCGCATGTTCTATGATTACGCCGAATCGGGTAGCTGGACCGAACAGACGTTCCGCGAGAATACGTCGGATTTTGACCAGATCCGTCTGCGTCAGCGCGTGGCCGTCGATATGAGCGGCCGTTCGACCACCACACAGATGATCGGTCAGGACGTAGCGATGCCTGTGGCGCTTGCCCCTGTCGGCCTTACCGGCATGCAACACGCCGACGGAGAAATCAAAGCGGCGCGTGCCGCCGAAGCCTTTGGCGTGCCATTCACCCTTTCCACGATGTCGATAAACTCGATCGAGGATGTGGCAGAGGCCACGACCAAGCCATTCTGGTTTCAACTCTACACCATGCGTGACGAAGATTACGTCGCACGCCTGATCCAGCGGGCAAAGGATGCCAAGTGTTCGGCCCTTGTCATCACACTTGATCTGCAAATTCTGGGTCAACGACACAAGGACCTGAAAAACGGGCTGTCCGCCCCGCCCAAGCTGACGGCCAAGACAGTTGCCAACCTGTGCACCAAATGGGGCTGGGGCATCGGCATGCTGGGGGCGAAACGCCGCAGTTTCGGCAATATCGTGGGCCATGTGCACGGTGTCGATGATACCGCCAACCTGGGTGCCTGGACGGCTGAACAGTTCGATCCGACACTTGATTGGGGCAAGATCGCCAAACTGAAAGAACAGTGGGGCGGCAAGGTAATCCTCAAGGGTATTCTGGACGCCGAGGACGCCAGAATGGCGCTGAAGGTCGGGGCCGATGCGATTGTCGTCAGCAACCACGGCGGTCGGCAGTTGGACGGTGCCATCAGCTCGATCCGCGCATTGCCGTCGATACTGGACGCCGTGGGCGATCAGATCGAAGTGCACCTGGACAGCGGTATCCGGTCAGGTCAGGACGTGCTCAAGGCGATGGCGATGGGGGCCAGCGGCACCTATATCGGGCGCGCTTTTATCTATGGCTTGGGGGCCATGGGCCAAGCGGGCGTGACCGCGGCACTTGAAGTGATCCACCGGGAGCTGGACCTGACGATGGCCCTGTGCGGCGAAACGTCGATCGAGGGGTTGGGCAAGCACAACCTGCTTATCCCCAAGGGCTTTGAAGGCGACTGGCAGGAATAATCCGGGTCAAGGTTCTGACCAAAAGCGGAACCTTGATCTCAGACAGCGAAAAACATCGCGACGGGGTTGTTCAATGGGCAGCTCCGTGCGGTTTTGGTCTTTTCATATATCCCGATCCCGTCTATACGCGCGACTTCACGCGGACATACAGCCTTGGAGGATGTCCGCCCTAAACATATTGGAGAATAGCATGGCTGGAGAGATTCCTGATCTTGAAGCTGAAGTACGGACGGGGACAGGCAAGGGCGCCGCTCGTCAAGCACGCCGCAATGGCATGGTTCCGGGTATCGTATTTGGGGGCGACGCTGATCCGCTGCCGATCAACCTGGATTTCAACAAACTGCTGAGCAAACTGCGCGCTGGTCGTTTCAAGGCAACCTTGTTCAACATGAAAGTTGAAGGCCACGACGACGTTCGCGTGATCTGCCGTGACGTTCAGCGCCACGTTGTCAAAGACCTACCAACGCACGTCGATTTCATGCGCCTCAAGCGTACCACCAAGATCAACCTGTACATCCAGGTCGAGGTTTCGGGCGAAGAAGAGTGCCCAGGCCTGAAAAAAGGTGGCGTTCTGACGCTTGTCCGTCCTGAAGTTGAACTGGTGGTTACCGCCGGAGACATTCCCGATCACATCACTGTCGACATTTCCGGTTTGGAAATCGGAGATAGCGCAACCATCGCCAATGTTAAGCTTCCCGAAGGTTCAAAGCCTGTCATCGACCGTGATTTCGTGATCGCGCAGGTTTCCGCGCCTTCCGGTCTTGCCAGCCAGGACGATGACGAAGAAGAAGATATTGCCGCCGACGAAGTTCCGGCAACCGAAGTCAAAGAAGACTGATTGCGGTTTCCGCAATAACCGTCGGATTGAAACGGGGTCGCCTAGGGTGGCCCCGTATTTCGTTTGCGACCCCGATTTGCTAGGGTGCCAAAAACCGATAATTTACCACCTCCACAAAGGACTTCTGCATGAAACTGATCGTAGGGCTTGGGAATCCGGGTGCGAAATACTCTGGCAACCGCCACAACATCGGCTTTATGGCGGTGGATCGCATCGCGCAAGACCATGGATTTGCCCCGTGGAAAACCAAGCACCAAGGCATGGTAACGGAAGGCCGGTTCGGATCAGACCGCGCTATCCTTCTTAAGCCCGAGACATTCATGAACCTGTCGGGGCAGTCAGTGCAAGCGGCCATGCGGTTCCACAAGCTGGACCCATCTGACGTGATCGTGCTGCATGACGAAATCGATCTCGCCCCTGCCAAGGTTAAATTCAAGATCGGCGGAGGCCACGCCGGTCATAATGGTTTACGTTCCATCCATACACACATCGGCGCGGATTATGGCCGCGTGCGCCTTGGCGTGGGTCACCCCGGTCACAAGGACGCGGTACCTGGCTATGTGTTGCGCGATTTCTCCAAGGCGGATCATAGCTGGCTAGAAGATGTGTTGTGCGGTATAAGTGACGGGGCCGCGGATCTGGTGCGCGGGGACACATCAAAATTCTTGAACGCCGTTGCGATGCGTGTCGCCCCTGCTCGGTCCGGAACCGGCACCAAAAAGCCAGGAAAACCCGCGTCAAACCAGGCTGACCCTATCGCAACGCCGGCCGATGCTGTCTCGAAACCCCGCAACGACGGGTCCACTTCGTCATCAGATGAACGTACGGCGCTGCAAAAATTGATGGACCGCTTTAAATGACACTGGAACAAGCCTTCGCAGAACAAGCAGACCATTGCATCGCCCTTGGGTCACCCTTCATGGGCCGCCTCATGACCATTCTAAAGAATGACTGGCCGACAGACAGTGCCTTGGGGCGTAAGGTAGCCGGCTTTGAAGGCGATGTCGGTCCGATGGGGGCATCATTGCCGCTGCGCATTGCGGCGGGGCTCCATGCCCTGGTGCTTCAGCACAAGGCTCCGTCACTGGCCGCGGCCTATCCCCCCCACGAGGTATCAGAGACCATGTTGTCCGAGGCGGTTCTGGATGCGCTTCAGACACATGAGGCGTTTTTGATGAAGTGGATCGACCACGCCCCGCAAACCAACGAAGTCCGCCGATCGGCGGCCCTGATCGCCGGTGCAAGGGTGGCCGTCCAACACTTTGATCTGCCGGTATATCTATCAGAGCTGGGTGCCAGCGGCGGACTTAATCTGATGTGGGATCATTTCCTGCTGGAAATTGACGGGCATCGTTTCGGCTCTGCGCTATCGACTATTTTGCTGTCGCCCAAATGGACAGGTGCCTTGCCGCCATCGGGGCAGCCGCGTATTGAAAAGCGCCGCGGCGTTGACCTGAACCCGCTTGACCCGACCCGGCGTGACCACCTGTTGCGGTTGGTGGCCTATATGTGGGCCGATCAACCCGAGCGTCTGAACCTGACCCGCTCTGCTGCATCGGTTCTGGATGCGAAGGTGCATCAAGACGATGCAATCGACTGGCTGGCTCGCCAATTGCCCGCCGCGCCCGAAGGAAGGCTCCATCTGATCCAGCATACGATCGCATGGCAGTATTTTCCGAAAGCCGCTCAGCTTCGCGGTACCGCTTTGATCGAAGCTGCGGGCAAACGCGCTACCAAAAACCGCCCCCTGGCATGGCTGGCGATGGAAAGCGATGGATCAGATCAGCAGGGTGCCGCACTGACCTTGCGGATGTGGCCCGGCGACATCAGGCTGGATCTTGGCCGCGTTGATTTTCACGGACGCTGGATAGACTGGAAGTACAGCGGCTGACGTCAAGTTTATCTGGTACGACCATATTTCGTATGCTTGGATACCCCGAGGGCAGCGAAGGGAATATTCATGCGTTCGTTCGGAAAATGGCTGGGCCGGGTCTTGTTGGTGCTGGTATTGGCACTGGTGGTATTCGGACTGTGGAAGCGTGAAGAAATCACCCGTCTTCTTGCGGTGAATTCGCTGTTTTCCAAAGACAAGATCGTATCAAACTTCAGTCATATGGACCGGGCTTTTCTGACCACGCCGGTTTCACGGGGTAACGGTCCGACTGGCGAAATCGCCTATGGACCAGAGTTCACGCTACCCGCTCCGGTTGACGATTGGATCGCGGCGCGTGATGTCACGGCGCTTGTTGTGATCAAAGACGGTGAAATCGTCTACGAAAACTATTTTCTGGGCACCGACGCCGAAGATCTAAGGATAAGCTGGTCGGTCTCAAAAAGCTATTTGTCAGCCCTTGTCGGCATCCTGCTCGAGGAAGGCGACATTGCGTCGATTGACGACCCGGTAACGAAATACGCGCCAAGCCTGATTGGCACCGCCTATGACGGTGCAACGATCCGCAACGTTCTGAACATGGCCAGCGGAGTGACCTTTGACGAAGACTATCTTGACCGGAATTCAGATATCAACCGGATGGGCCGCGCTTTGGCCTTGGGCGGTGAATTGGATGATTTTACCGCCAGCTTGAAAGACACATTCGCGCCGGCCGGAACGCAGTGGCAATATGTTTCGATCGATACCCATGTCATCGGCATGGTGGTGCGCGGTGCAACCGGGCGGACCATCCCCGATCTGCTGGGGGAAAAGGTCATCGGACCGATGGGTGTGGAACGCGCACCTTATTATGTAACCGACGGTGCCGGCGTGGCTTTCGTTCTGGGTGGTCTCAATCTGACCACGCGCGACAATGCCCGTATGGGCCTGCTGTACCTGAACAAAGGTTTCTATAACGGAAAGCAAGTCGTTCCGGCAACGTGGGTCGCGGCTTCGACAGAAGCATCGGCCCCGACCCGCCCCGGCGAGATCGGGTATGGGTATCAGTGGTGGATCCCCAAGCGCGCCCGACCTGGCGAATTTATGGCGCGTGGCGTATATGGGCAGTACATTTACATCAACCGCGAGGCTGGCGTGGTAATCGCAACCAATGCCGCCGATCGCGGCTTTCGCGAGCCCGGTATAAGTGATCAGAATGTGGATATCTTTCGGCTCATCAGCAGAACTCTGGGGAACAATCTATGAAACCTGAAGAAAGCGTGAATGTCCTCGGGGGTAAGCTTAAGATTTGTGGCACTGATCCGGTGACGGGCTTTTTCCGTGACGGATCCTGCAACACCTGTAGCGCGGACCAAGGCAGCCACACGGTGTGTGCCGTCATGACAGCGGAGTTCTTGGCCTATTCAAAATATGTGGGCAATGATCTTAGCACCCCGCGGCCCGAGTTCGGTTTTGCGGGACTTAAAGACGGTGATCCCTGGTGCCTATGCGCGGGTCGCTTCCTGCAGGCGGCCGAGGAAGGATGCGCCCCGCAAGTACACCTTGAAGCGACCCACCGGCGCGCGCTGGATATCATACCCTTGCAGATACTGGAGGCCTATAGTGTCGCGACAAAGGGTGACCGCGAAGTCTGAAACGCGTCACCCCTGCCCTTCACATCTTCATATCAAAGCCCAGTGCCTTGGCGACGGTAAAGATGTCCTTGTCACCGCGGCCACACATGTTCATGCAGATGATATGATCCTTGGGCAGCTCCGGTGCGATCTTCATCACATGCGCCAAGGCGTGGGACGGTTCCAGTGCCGGGATAATCCCCTCGAGCGCGCAGCTTAGCTGGAATGCCTCAAGCGCCTCGACATCGGTGATCGACACATATTTGGCGCGGCCGATATCATGCAGCCACGCATGTTCAGGGCCGATGCCGGGGTAATCAAGCCCCGCCGAGATCGAGAACCCCTCGAGAATCTGCCCGTCATCGTCCTGCAACAGATAGGTCCGGTTGCCGTGCAGCACGCCAGGGCGGCCCCCGGTCAGCGATGCGCAATGTTCCATCTTGTCGTTGACGCCCTTGCCGCCCGCCTCAACACCGATGATGTTCACCTCCTTGTCATCAAGGAAGGGAAAGAACAGCCCCATCGCGTTTGATCCGCCGCCGATCGCAGCAATCAGGGTGTCGGGAAAACGGCCTTCGGCGGTCATCATCTGCTCGCGTACTTCCTTGCCGATGATGCTTTGGAAATCACGGACCATCGCGGGGTACGGGTGTGGGCCAGCAACTGTTCCGATGCAATAGAATGTGTCGCGCACGTTGGTGACCCAATCGCGCAAGGCATCGTTCATTGCGTCCTTCAACGTGCCCCGGCCCGAGGTGACGGGGACGACCTCGGCCCCCAAGAGGCGCATCCGGAAAACGTTGGGTGCCTGGCGCTCCACATCATGTGCACCCATATAGACCACGCATTTCAGACCGAACTTGGCGCAGACGGTGGCCGTCGCAACGCCGTGCTGGCCCGCACCGGTTTCCGCGATAATGCGCTTTTTGCCCATGCGGCGGGCAAGAATGATCTGCCCCAGGACGTTGTTGATCTTGTGCGCGCCGGTGTGGTTCAGCTCGTCGCGCTTCATATACACCTTGGCACCGCCCAGATGGTCGGTCAGCCGTTCGGCAAAATACAACGGGCTGGGTCGACCAACATAATTGGTCCAAAGATCGTTCATCTCGGCCCAGAAGCTATCGTCGGTCTTGGCCTTTTCATACTCCGCTTCCAGCTCCAGAATAAGAGGCATCAGGGTTTCTGACACAAAACGCCCCCCGAAATCGCCAAAACGGCCATTCTCATCGGGTCCGGTCATGAAAGAGTTGAAAAGATCATTGTCCATGAAGTGCTCCTTGCGCTTAGCGCCCAGCCATAACGCCCCAGCCGGGGCAGGTAAAGACAGGGACGGGCTGGCATCTGACAGTTGGCGTCGGTTCCTGCGAAATTCACGCCGTGCGCCAAACAGGTTCAATTTTCGTCATTGAGCGCGTTTACTTCAACAGGTTGAACAAACTGCGCTTCAGTTCATCCTCCACCCGTTGTTTCAATGCGTCTTCGACAGACTGTCCCTCTTCGCGCACGACCCCAAGCTCTTGTTGCAGCTTTTCATCCAGTTTTTGACGGAATTTATCCTTTTCCTTGGCAAAGTTCATGTCGATCGCCGCCTGGACATCAGGCTTGATCTGGGGCGATACCCATGGCCCGAATATCCGCACAGGGACCGACAGCCCCCGACGCCCGTTCACCCTCAAAGCTTTCGGTGTCACCGTATAGTCAAGCGTCTGCGCACCCAGATCTATCGCGCCGACCCCCGATGCGGTGAAGTTGGGCAGCAGCATAAGCAAATCTTCGTTGCGCAGCACACCTTGATCAATCGCAAAGGTAGCTCCGAGCGAATCGAACACCGTGGTGCCGCCCTGCACATCGAAATTACCCATAAGACCGTCCAGGTCGATGCCGTCGATGCTTCCGCGGCCAACGCTTATCGCACCATCGCCACGCAGGGACCGCATGATGGCGTCCAGTGAACCGCCCGAACCGAGAAACGAAATTTCGGCGTCGCCGGTGCCTTTGAACCGCGATAGACCGGCAGTTTGCTGCAACAATGGCTGCATCGAAATCGCCTGAGCAGCCAGCTTGCCGCCCACAGACAATCCGTTGCGATTGTTGACTACGAATTCCCCGCTGACCGTGCCGTCATAGGCATTTACCTCGCGCAGTTCTGCCACCAGGCGCGATTTGTCATTGCGCAGCAGGATACGGGTACCGCCAAACGTTAACGTTCCCAGTTCGATACTGTCGGCGCGCAGGGCGATTTCGCCGTTGAAGGCGGCCAGCCCCGAAGCGTCAATCGGGGCCTTGGACCAGCCCGCAGCGGCTGTCGTCGTCGACGCCGCTTCGCCTGGCGGGGGTGCGCTGCCCGCGAATCCGGCAAGCTTCAGCGCCCCGGTGTCGAGCTGAGCATTCACATTGGGCGTGCCGTTCAGCGTTATATCTGCTGCACCGCGCAGCGTGTTCCCGTCCAGGTCAGCAACCAGTTCGCGCAGGGCCAGACGGCGGTCCGGCGTCAAGGTCAACTGAAGCTTCACATCCATAGTGCGGCCCAGACCTTGAGGAAACGGAACACTCCCCGCCCCAAGGGCAGCGAGAAAGCGCCCGGTGTCCGACGCTTTGAGCCAGAGGTCGCCCGCAACGGCCCCGCCAAGGCCTGCCCGACCGACCAGGCTGGCACCACCCCCGCTGGTATCCATGCGCAGACGGATCGGCCTGATATCTCCGTTTAGAAACTGGTCGAACCGGTCTACCGTTGCTTCGATCGCCACGCGTTCAGATGCCGGGCGAAGCGATGCCCTGATAACGGCGTCACCGGCGCGAACAGGCCAGTCAAGCGACAGATCGACACCCTCGTAGTGCACCAGGTCTCCGCCTTCGGCATCGTATATCAGTGTGGCATCGGTGATGTTCAGCCGTTGGATCGTCAAGGCGCGCGGCGTCCGGTCCGGTGCGGTCGGCGCGGTTTTGATCTGTGCATCGCTGCCACCATCGGTAAACTGCCAGCTTGCGCGGCCGTCCAATCTCTGTTCCAGCCGGATCGTCGGGCTTTGCGCTTCGATGTTGGTAATCTTTATCTCGCCGCGCAGCAGCGCCATGGCATCGACCCCGATCGCAGCATTCGCCGCAGACAACATCGCGCCGTCTTTGGCCCAGGTTGCGTTCCCGACCTCNAGNCCNCCNGCNGNNACCCCCAGNACCGGCCAGAAGGTCANNCCCACNTCGCCNGTGATNNNNACNTCNCGNCCNGTNAGGTTGCGCANCTGGTCNGCNGCGATTCGNGCAATNCGNTCNGCGGGCAGCAAGAACAGCGACCCNACNGCNACCACNANNATNAGCAGCAGTATGCCNANTNNNCGNATNATCCACTTCATCGCCNGTCTCCTTGCCTGATNCNGGGCCTTTCNCAGACCCTTTGCATGGCTTATAGCGCANTTCATGAGCACAAACCCACCAAATCTNCGCCCCGANCTNGCNCCNAAGGCCNAGATCNNCNANCCGTCCCGCCCCGGNCAGCCNACCATCGGCATGGTNTCGCTGGGCTGNCCNAANGCGNTGGTCGACAGCGAACGGATNTTGACGCGNCTGCGCGCCGANGGNTACGGCNTNTCGCCNGANTANGCNGGNGCNGATGCGGTGATNGTGAACACNTGNGGNTTNNTNGACTCNGCCAAGGCCGAAAGCCTTGATGCNATNGGNGANGCGCTNAANGAAAATGGCAANGTGATCGTNACCGGCTGNCTNGGNGCNGAGCCNGANTATATCCGCGAACANCACCCGCGTATTCTGGCNGTNACNGGCCCNCACCAATANGAACAGGTGCTGGACGCNGTNCATGGNGCNGTGCCGCCNTCNCCCGANCCNTTTATCGATCTGCTGCCNGCNCAGGCCGTCAGCCTNACNCCGCGCCANTANAGCTATCTNAAGATNTCGGANGGCTGNAANCACAAGTGCAAGTTCTGCATCATCCCCGACATGCGCGGCCGCCTGCAATCGCGCCCTGCCCATGCGATCCTGCGCGAGGCTGAAAAGCTGGTGCAGAACGGCGTGAACGAGCTGCTGGTGATTTCTCAGGATACATCAGCTTACGGGGTCGACATCAAACATGCCGAAGACCGCGGTCACCGTGCGCATATCACCGATCTGGCCCGCGATCTTGGGTCGCTGGGGGCGTGGGTAAGGCTGCATTACGTCTATCCCTATCCCCATGTGCGCAACCTGATCCCCTTGATGGCCGAAGGGTTGGTGTTACCCTATCTGGATATCCCGTTTCAGCACGCACACCCCGACGTTCTAAGGCGCATGGCGCGCCCGGCCGCTGCTGCCAAAACCTTGGATGAAATCAACGCGTGGCGCGAAATCTGCCCCGACATCACACTGCGTTCCACCTTTATTGTCGGGTATCCGGGCGAAACTGAAAGCGAATTTCAAACCTTGCTGGATTGGCTGGACGAAGCGCAACTGGATCGCGTCGGCTGCTTTCAATATGAGAACGTTGATGGCGCACGGTCAAATGCGTTGCCAGACCATGTGCCGGCAGAGATCAAGCAAGATCGCTGGGATCGGTTCATGGAAAAGGCCCAAGCCATATCCGAGGCGAAACTTGCCGCCAAGGTCGGTCGCACCATCCAGGTCATCGTCGATGAAATAGACAGTGACGCAGCCACCTGCCGCACCAAGTCCGATGCGCCCGAGATTGACGGAAACCTGTTCATCGATGAAGATTTCCAGAACTTGAAAGTTGGCGACATCGTTTCGGTCGAGGTGGAAGAGGCCGGCGAATACGATCTTTGGGGCCGCCTGGTTTAAAGCGCGTCCTTACAGCCAATGTTTGTGCTATCAGGTACCCCTGGGAATATGAAGAACACGCCCCCATCCCGGTGCGCAAAATTATGCCCATATAGTTGATACCGTGCGAGGATACACTACATATAGCCCATACCGAGGGGGCGCAAAGTGTGATCCGGTGATATCGGCCTTGAAGATGTTCCCCTAATGTTCTATATACGTTCCGTATCAGAGCAAGAAAGGGTAATATATGTCCTATCAGCCTCAGTTTCCGGGCCTGTTTTCCACCGATCAGGGTGCGGTAGCCGCGCATGCACACCAAGAGCATCCCGGTTTGCCTGCGACGCAAAAGCAGATGCACTATGCTGAAGCGTTGTCTGCGAAGATCGGCATCGAACTCCCCAAGGGGATCGCCAATGACCGTTCTGCACTTTCTGCTTGGATCGACACCCACAAACCCAAACCCATCGAAGGCCGTTTTGCAGATTATCCGTCGTCTAAACAGGTCGCCTTTGCTGAACGGATTGCGCGGCTCAAGCACCGGGAAATTCCGCAGCAATGTTTCCGCGACAAAGTCATGATGTCGCGCTGGATCGACGGCAACAAACCGCGGTAGCGCTTCGGGAAGGTCCACCCGGCTATGCCCCTTTCTTTCCGCCGGACCGGCACTTGATCGCCATAGGAATGCCGCATGGCCGTTCTATCATATAAGGTGTACTCTCCTTATGCTGGGGTCATATCATGGCTTACCCGTACTCTCGCTCTGAAACCGTTGCCGATGGCACTGTGCATGTGCTGGGGCTGGGGATCGCAATTCCCGCGGTGACATTATTGTTGATCAACGCGGCAGAGCACGGCGTCTTGATCGTTGCGACAACGATATATTCAGTTTCGGTCGTCGCTTCGCTTTCGGCATCGGCCATTTACCATCTGATGCCCTTTGACCGGACGCGCCCGCTGTTGCGGCGCATGGATCACGCTGCGATTTATTTCAAGATCGCGGGGACCTATACGCCCATCGTCATGGTGATCGGAACAGGCTTTGCGTATGCGGTCCTGGCATTGGTCTGGGTGCTGGCCATCCTGGGCGCCACAGCCAAGCTTTGCTTCTGGAGCGCGGATTCCAAAGCGTCGCTTTATCTTTACCTCGGGATGGGCTGGCTTTCGGTTCTGCTGATCTGGCCGATGTGGCAAACCATTCCGGGCGTGGCCTTGCTTTTGATCACAATAGGTGGTGTGACATATTCACTGGGGACGATCATTTATGCTCATGCCGGGATGCGATACCAGAACGCCTTCTGGCACGGCATCGTATTGACGGCGACGCTCTGCCTGCTTGCCGCTGTCACATTGAGCGTCACACCAGATCCATCTGCTCCAGATAGGTTCGCACGCAAGCTTGAACATGGCGAAACCTATCGCCTCCCAGATGCTTGCCACCGTACCAACGCGTCACAACAACAAGTTGATCGCTCACGCCTTCACGATCAAGCATGCGGATGATCGTCATGCCGGCCCCCGATTCCCCGTCATCGGATTTAAGCGGCCCCCCGTCAGACAGGATTACCGCCCAAGTGTTGTGAGTGGCCTTTGCATAGGCCTTGTCCCGCTTGAGCTGTTTCAGAGCGGCATCAACGTCTGAACGGCTTTTGGCCTCGCATCCCGACACCGCATATTTCGAACCGCGATCCGTGATGATGTGACCCAAGCGTTGCATAGCAGCGCTTCAAAGCCCCGCCGCAGTGCGCCGCACCGTGTCAAGACGCGACGCGTTGGGTGGATGGGTCCCCAGGAAACGGTCGCCGGGGTCGGGAATGCGCGCAAAGAACTCGGCCCCCCTGAGCGGGTTGTAGCCAGCGCGTTTGGTTATGACGGTGCCGAGCGCGTCTGCCTCCAGTTCGAAATCCTTGGAATAGCGACGCGCCCCGACTTGCGCACCCAATCGTTGTGCAGTTTCAACGGCCGTCGCGTCGCCGCCGCTCAGAGTGGCCAAGCCGGCAAAAATTACCGCGCCGGCAACTGCGTTTTGTTGCTGGCGTGCGATGTGTCCTTCGATATGGTGCGCGGCTTCATGGCTCATGATAAAGGCCAGTTCGTCTTCGTTACGGGCATCGGCGATCAAAGCCAAGGTGAACGCGATAACCGGACGCCCGGCCCTGTCCTCGGTCTGGTAGGCATTTGCGGGCTGTCCGGCCCGATCATCCACCACGATGTTAAAGTCGCAATTCACCCCTGTTGTGCGCGACCGACATTCGCGCTCCGCGACCGGCTCAACCGTCCTGAGCACGCTGACGAAACTACGCGCGGCGTTGGACGCTGAAAAGGTGCCACCCTGCCTCTGGGCGGTCGGCTGGGGCGCAGGTTGCGAGACCGGTCCGGAGACAGTGGCGGGCTCGCACGCAGCGAATAAGGTCAATGCGGCAATGGCGACATAAAATCTTAACATCTTACAACGGATCCTTGTTATGGGTCGTCCAAATTACATTCCACGAGAAGTCTAACGCGGTCTCACCGCCTTGAACAGACAGCATTGTTCCGATGTTATCGCCTAGTGCTTGCAATGACCCGCCGAAAGAATAATGTGCGCGTTATGTTTACAATTGAACACGAATTTGATGCCAGTGTGATAACCTTAATCGACGAAGGCAAATCACCCTTACGCGAAGATGTGACGGTGCAGGCCTTTGCCAGCGTGGTTACGTTTGAACAGTGGGACCCCCGCACTGACACGGTAAGCAAGATCAGTATGTCGCCCGAACAGCTTCGGGATCTTACCATCGCCCTGAATTTGCCCGAAGGCATCTACCGCACTCCACCGAAAGGTTAGAAAAGGACCCCCATATGGCCACAGGCACCAATATCAAGACGTTTTACAATGGCTCGTGGCACGACGGAGACCTGTCCGTTATCAAGGCGGCCGATCATGGCGCTTGGCTCGGGACCACCGTGTTTGATGGCGCGCGTATGTTCAATGGGCTGTCCCCGGATCTGCGGGCGCATTGCGAACGTATCAACCGGTCTGCCGACGCGCTGATGATCACTCCGACAGTCGAAAGCGATGAAATGGTCGACATGGTTCATGAAGGACTCAAGACCTATGACAGGGACGCAGCGGTCTATATTCGCCCGATGTACTGGGCGCTGGCGGGCGATGAGTTGGGGATTGTGCCGCGCAAGGATGCGACAGGCTTTGCAATCAGCCTCGAGCAGATCCCGATGGCCGCCCCCGATGCCGCCACGACCCTGACCCGGACCCGTTTCCGCCGCCCGGTTCTGGAAGACAACGTGGTAAACGCCAAGGCAGGATGCCTCTATCCCAACAATGCCCGCATGATGGTGGAGGCCCGCTCAAAAGGATTTGGTAACGCTTTGGTCGCCGATGCGATGGGAAATGTCGCCGAAACTGCTTCTGCCAACGTATTCATGGTTAAAGACGGCGAAGTGTTCACGCCGATTCCCAATGGCACGTTCCTTGCCGGTATCACGCGGGCGCGCCACATGAAAAACATGCGTGCTGACGGCATAAAGGTGCACGAAGCGGTTTTGAGCTTTGACGATTTTCACGGAGCAGACGAAGTGTTCATGTCTGGGAATATGATGAAGGTAACCCCGGTCAAAGCCTTTGACGACACGCAATACCAGATCGGCCCCATTACGCGGCGCGTCCGCGAGATGTACTGGGACTGGGCTGAATCGGGACGCAGCTGACCCGTGGTGCCAAGACCAGACGCTAGGCCGACAGGTTCAGTGTATTGATCAAGGTGACTTTTATCCGTTCAATACGGGCCAGTCCAATCGGAGAGCAAGATGCGTAAATTTATGGTAGTGCTGGATGATAGCCGGGAATGCTTGAACGCGATGCGGTTTGCGGCGATGCGGGCGTCGAAGTCGGGCGGTGGTGTCGTTGTGCTCTCGGTTATTCCGCCGGATGAATTCAATCACTGGATCGGGGTGGCAGAGGTGATGCGCGAAGAGGCACGCGAACGCATTGAAGTCCATTTCGAGGTCTTCGCCAAATGGATGCGCGACAGATTGAACGTCGAGCCCGAGCTGGTGATCCGCGAAGGTGTTATCGTTGACGAAATAATCGACCAACTGGATTCCGACCATGAGATTGGCGTTTTGGTATTGGGTGCTGGCACTGACAAAAAATCTGGCCCCGGCCCCCTGGTCACGCAACTTTCGCGCAACGCAGGTTCGTTGCCCGTGCCGATTACCATCGTGCCGGGCGACATGAGCAAAGAGCGGCTGGAGATGATAACATGAAGATGCACGCCTGATTTAGAATCGTTCCAAACCTTGACTTGCGCTCATCCAGACCGCATATCTGATCTAACCCCGTACAGGAGCATGTGATGTTTATTCAAACCGAATCCACGCCCAACCCAGCGACGCTCAAGTTTCTGCCCGGTCAGACCGTGCTTGAAATCGGGACCGCTGATTTTCCGGCCCCCGAGGCGGCAAGCTCATCACCGCTCGCTACCCGTCTGTTTGCCGTCCAAGGCGTCACCGGCGTCTTTTTCGGCACGGATTTCGTGACCATCACCAAAGCAGACTCGATCGAGTGGGATCATCTGAAGCCTGCCCTGCTGGGTGCGATCATGGAGCATTTTCAATCCGGTCAGCCGGTCATGGAAACAGGTCACGACCATGTGTCGGGGCATGCTGAGCACACTGGCGAAGACGGCGCGATCGTTGGGCAGATCAAGGAACTGCTCGACAGTCGTGTGCGCCCCGCGGTGGCACAAGATGGCGGTGACATCACGTTTCACGGGTTCGAGCGCGGCGTTGTCTATCTGCACATGCAGGGTGCCTGCGCCGGGTGTCCTTCTTCGACGCTCACGCTGAAGATGGGCATTGAAAACCTGCTGCGTCACTATATCCCCGAAGTGACAGAGGTGCGCCCGGTTGCCTGAAAAGCCGCTGATACTGGCGTTTGACACATCGGCCGCACATTGTGCGGCCGCTTTGCTGTCCGGCGATGACGTTCTTGCCAGCGTCGAAGAACCGATGGCCAAAGGTCAGGGCGAACGCCTGCTTGGGCTATGCCGCGAAATTCTGGATAGCGCCGGCGCGGATTATGGCGATCTCACCGCGATAGCGGTGGGGATCGGGCCGGGTAATTTTACCGGTATTCGAATTTCCGTTTCCGCCGCGCGCGGGCTTTCGCTTGGCCTCGGTGTTCCTTCAATCGGCGTTTCGCGCCTTGAAGCACTGGCGCACGGTACCGCGGGCACAGTGGTTACCTGCATTGATGCGCGGCAGGATAAACTTTTCATTCAGGCCTTTGGTACGTCAGATGACCCTGTACCGACGATGTGTGGATGGGACGATCTTCCAGACCTTTACCACCATACCGATCTGACATGCGTCGGATTTCAGGCCGAACGGCTTGCCCATCATTACAACGGTAAGGTTGGCCTCTGTACCATACCTATTGCCGAAGCGACGGCACGCATCGCGGCGACCAGGCTTGATCGTGCCCTCCCTCGACCCGCGCCGTTGTATCTGCGGCCTGCGGATGCAGCACCTGCCCGTGATACCCCGCCCTCAATCCTGCCATGACGCCCCAGCGGCTTGCGCAAATTCACGCGGCGGCCTTTGACGATGACCGCCCCTGGACCGCCGCGGAGTTCGAGGCCCTCATGGCATTGCCGTTTGTCGCGGTCTTTACCCAACCAGACGGTTTTGCACTCACCCGCCTGATAGTCGACGAAGCCGAGCTTTTGACCATTGCCGTGGCCCCCGCGGTGCAGGGGCAAGGCACAGGGCGACGGCTTCTGACCGCCTGGCTTGACCAGCTGGTGGCGGCACAGGCACGAACCGCCTTTCTGGAAGTCGCCGCCGACAATCTTGGCGCGCTACACCTTTACACCAGCTTTGGCTTTCAGGTCAGCGCCCGACGGCGTGGCTATTATCAGCGCAAAGATGCGGCGGCTGTGGATGCTTTGGTTCTTTCTCGGGAAGTAACGCATAGTCATTTTCCGGTTTCCCCCCCTAAAGGTTGAGAAACAGGTTGACCCCACCCACCGGCTAAGCAGTATCGTACAACTTACCGGCGGGTTCCTGCACAGGCATGGCCTCGCGTCCGGGTACTGGTACTATGCCAATACCCCAACACCAATAAACCTGGGAGACATTCCATGACCCTTATGACTAAATTTCTCGGTGCTGTTGCGGCGACCGCGCTTAGTGCTGGTGCCGCCCTTGCTGAACCCGCGCTGATCTTCGACCTTGGCGGCAAGTTTGACAAATCCTTCAACGAAGCGGCCTTTGGTGGTGCCCAGCGATGGGCCAAGGAAACCGGTAACACTTTCCGCGAGATCGAATTGCAATCCGAAGCCCAGCGCGAACAGGCTTTGCGTCGTTTTGCCGAGGCGGGATCGAACCCGATCATCATGACTGGCTTTGCCTTCGGTGATGCATTGGGGCAGGTTGCCGGTGATTATCCGGATACGGATTTCGTCATCATCGACATGGTCGTTGATGCGCCCAACGTCAGGTCCGTGGTGTTCAACGAACATGAAGGGTCGTATCTTGTTGGTATGATGGCGGCGATGGCATCGAAAACCAACACTGTCGGCTTCATCGGCGGGATGGACATCCCGCTGATCCGCAAATTCGCATGTGGATATGCCCAAGGCGTGAAAGCCGCAAACCCCGATGCGACGGTAATTTCCAACATGACGGGCACGACACCCGCCGCATGGAACGATCCGGTCAAAGGGTCCGAGCTGACAAAAGCCCAGATCAGCCAAGGCGCTGACGTGGTTTACGCTGCCGCGGGGGGCACTGGCGTCGGAGTGCTGCAAACAGCGGCTGACGAAGGCATCCTTTCCATCGGGGTAGATAGCAACCAGAACTACCTGCACCCTGGCAAGGTGCTGACGTCCATGCTCAAGCGGGTTGATAACGCGGTCTATGACGCGATGTCGGACGGCCCCGGAATGGAAAAAGGGTTCAACGTCATGGGCGTCGGAAATAACGGCGTCGGCTATGCGATGGACGACAACAACAAGGACCTGGTGACCCCTGAAATGAAAGCTGCTGTCGAAGAAGCTGCGGCCAAAATCTCGGACGGCTCGCTTGAAGTACATGATTACATGGCTGACGATACCTGCCCTAGTCTGAGCTTCTAAAAGTGGGCACCCATACAACCACGGAGCGGCAGGCGACTGCCGCTCCTGCGATCGAGCTGAAGGGCATATCCAAGGCATTCGGCCCGGTGCACGCCAACAAAGACATTTCCATCCGCGTGATGCCGGGAACGATCCACGGGATCATCGGCGAAAATGGCGCAGGCAAGTCCACGCTGATGTCGATCCTGTATGGCTTTTACAAGGCCGATAAGGGCGAGATATTCATCGCTGGCAAGAAAACCGACATTCCCGATAGTCAGGCGGCAATCGCCGCAGGCATCGGCATGGTGTTCCAACACTTTAAACTGGTCGAAAACTTCACGGTTCTCGAAAATGTAATTCTGGGCGCGGAAGACGGTCGCTTGCTGAAGCCATCGCTGGCCAAAGCACGCAAAAGCCTGCTGAAGCTGGCGGATGACTATGGGCTGAAGGTCGACCCTGACGCGCTCGTTCAGGATATCGGGGTGGGCATGCAGCAGCGTGTCGAAATCCTCAAGGCTCTCTACCGTCAGGCCGACATCCTGATTCTGGACGAACCGACCGGGGTGTTGACCCCAGCCGAAGCCGATCAGCTATTTCGCATCCTGGGACGTCTGCGATCCGAAGGCAAAACCATCATCCTGATCACCCACAAGCTGCGCGAGATCATGGAAGCGACCGACACGGTTTCAGTAATGCGCCGCGGGGAAATGACCGCCACCGTCAAGACCGCCGATACATCCCCGGCTGCGCTGGCAGAGCTGATGGTGGGCCGTAAGGTGTTGCTGCGTGTCGACAAGAAGCCAGCCGCACCGGGCGATGTGATCCTGGAAATAGAAGGGCTGCGTGTCGTTGATGACAAGGGCGTTGAACGCCTGCGTGGGATCGATTTGCAGGTCCGCGCCGGAGAGATAGTGGGCGTTGCGGGCGTCGCTGGAAACGGCCAATCCGAACTGCTTGAGGTTCTGGGCGGTTATCACACGGGCAAGGGAACGGTGCGGGTAAACGGGCAATCACTGGACTTGACCGGTAAACGGTCCGATGGCCAGTCCCGGCGTAACCACGGCGTCGCACATGTGCCGGAAGATCGTCAACGTGAAGGTCTGATCATGGAGTATCAGGCTTGGGAAAATGTGGCCTTCGGATACCATAACGATCCAGCCTATCGCAGTGGTTTGCTGATGAACAATGCAGCGATCAAGGCCGATACCGCGGGAAAGATGGAACGTTTCGATGTTCGCCCGCCTAACCCCAGGCTAGCGGCAAAAAACTTTTCCGGGGGCAACCAGCAAAAGATCGTACTGGCACGCGAAATCGAACGGAATCCCGATCTGCTGTTGATCGGGCAGCCGACCCGGGGCGTTGATATCGGTGCGATCGAATTCATTCACGAACAAATTGTCGCGTTAAGAGACCAAGGCAAGGCGATCCTGCTGGTTTCGGTCGAGCTGGAAGAAATTCTAGCGCTCAGTGACCGTGTGGCCGTCATGTTTGATGGTCAGTTGATGGGTATCCGCGACGCGGACAAGACCGATGAGAAGGAACTCGGTCTGTTGATGGCGGGTATCACCGACACTGGAACGGCGCATTCAATCGACGAGATCGAACGTAATCTTGCCCTTGCGGGCGGCGATCCGCACAAGGAGCTTTGACGTGGACGTGATGCCAAAATGGGCCGAAATCGTTCTGGTCCCCCTGATCTCGTTGTTGTTCGCGGCCGGTCTGTCGGCGCTGGTCATCCTTGGCATCGGCGAAGATCCGGTGGCGGCCGTCAAGCTGATGGTCACGGGGGCGTTGGGCAGCACCTATGGCTGGGGCTACACGCTTTATTATGCCACTAACTTCATGTTCACCGGGCTGTGTGTGGCGGTCGCGTTTCACGCACGACTGTTCAATATCGGCGGCGAGGGTCAGGCCATGTTGGGCGGTCTGGGCGTCGCCCTTGCCAGCCTTTACATTCCGTGGCCGCACTGGACCCTTGCGTTGGTCGGTGCAACGACGATGGCCGCGCTCTTCGGTGCGGCTTGGGCCGCGATTCCTGCGTTCTTGCAGGCCAAACGCGGCAGCCATATCGTTATCACGACCATTATGTTCAACTTCATCGCGGCAGCGGTGCTGAACTATATCCTGGTCAACATCATGCGTCCCAAAGGCAGCATGGACCCCGCAACTGCACGTTTTCCGGATGCGACGAAACTGCCGACATTGCATGACCTGCTATCACCTATCGGAATAAACTTTTCCAAGGCGGCCCCTGCCAACATATCGCTTCTCGTGGCGGTCGCCGCATGCGTCTTTGTCTGGATCCTGATCTGGAGAACCCGTCTGGGGTATGAAATCCGCGCTTACGGTCATTCGGAATCGGCCGCCAAATACGCGGGGATCTCACCGATAAAAATCACCATGGTCACCATGATGATTTCCGGGGGGCTTGCCGGAATGATGGCGATCAACAATGTCATGGGCGAGGCTGAAAGACTGGTGCTGAATGCGACGGAAGGGGCCGGGTTCATCGGTATCGCTGTCGCCTTGATGGGACGCAGCCATCCCTTGGGCGTGTTTCTGGCCGCGATCTTGTTTGGTTTTCTATACCAAGGCGGTGCCGAACTGGCCCTGTGGACGTCGATCCCGCGCGAGTTGATCGTGGTCATCCAGGCGCTGGTCATTCTGTTTACCGGCGCGCTGGATAACATGGTGCGGATGCCATTGGAAAAGCTGTTTTCCGCGATCCACGCCGCCAGAGCACCCAAACCCGAACGCAAGCCGGTGGAGCCCGCAGAATAATGGATTTTATCACCCTTATCCAGCTTCTCGACAGCACCGTACGGCTTGCCACACCTTTGCTTCTTGCCTGCCTCGCAGGGTTATTTTCGGAACGCGCCGGTATTTTCGATATCGGACTTGACGGCAAGATGCTGGCGTCGGCGTTTTTCTCGGCCGCTATCGCATCGTTAACCGGAAATGTCTGGCTCGGGCTGCTGGCGGGCATCGCCGCGTCGCTGGCGCTAAGCGCTTTGCACGGCTTGGCATCGATCACGTTTCGCGGCAATCAATTGATTTCCGGGGTGGCAATAAATTTTCTTGCCGCCGGGCTGACTGTACTGATCGCGCAAGACTGGTTTCAACAAGGCGGGCGCACACCGTCATTGATTGGGGGTGCGCGGTTCAACCCGATCACGTTGCCCTTTGCCGATCAGGTCGAACCGATCCCCTTTATCGGGCCGCTATATGCAGAGCTGATTTCAGGCCACTCTATCCTGGTATACATCGCATTCGCAGCCGTACCGTTGACGTGGTGGGTCCTGTATCGCACCCGGTTCGGTCTGCGGTTGCGCGCGGTGGGGGAAAACCCGGCTGCGGTTGATACCGCTGGCGTTTCTGTCATTGGGCTGCGCTACGCTGCGGTACTGATTTGCGGGGTGCTGACCGGTATCGCCGGAGCTTATCTAAGCACCGCTCTGCAAGCGGGATTCATCAAGGATATGTCGGCTGGGCGCGGCTATATTGCACTGGCGGCGTTGATCTTTGCGAAATGGCGGCCCTGGTACGCGCTATGGGCAACCTTGCTGTTTGGGTTGTTCGGGGCACTTGAAACCCGTCCCGACGTCATCGAGGCGATGCTGGGCATCAAGGTCCAAGGCCAGCTCTTGGGGGCGTTGCCATATGTGATGACCGTTATCATCTTGGCCGGCTTCGTTGGCAAAGCAATCCCTCCCCGCGCCGGGGGCGAGCCCTATGTGAAAGAGCGTTAATCACCATTAGCGACGAAATTTCGGCAACGCAGCATACGCAATTGATTTTAACGATTAGATTGGGCAAATATCAGCCATGCAAATATACCTGCCCATTGCCGAAATTTCGGTCAACGCATTCCTCCTATTGGGTTTGGGCGGCATCGTAGGTATTTTATCGGGCATGTTCGGGGTCGGCGGCGGGTTTCTGATCACCCCCTTGTTGTTCTTTATCGGTATTCCGCCCGCGGTCGCCGTGGCGACAGGTGCGAACCAGATCGTCGCGTCGTCGGTTTCCGCGTTGCTGGTTCACCTCAAGCGCAAGACCGTCGACCTGAGAATGGGCAGCGTTCTGCTGGCCGGCGGCCTGGTCGGCGCGGGCGCGGGCGTGGTCATATTCAATTACCTCAAATCGTTGGGCCAGGTCGATCTGCTGGTTAACCTTTGCTATGTGATTTTTCTGGGCATCATCGGTGGGTTGATGTTGATAGAATCGATCAACGCCTTCTACAAAACCCGGTCGGGCAAACGACAGCCCCGCAAGAAACACACCTGGATTCAAAAGCTGCCGTTCAAGATGCGGTTTCGCGTTACCGGGCTTTATATCTCGGTCATTCCGCCCTTGCTGGTGGGTGCGTTTGTCGGGCTGCTGGCCGCGATCATGGGTGTCGGCGGCGGGTTTATCATGGTTCCCGCGATGATCTATCTTTTGGGCATGCCAACCAAGGTTGTGGTCGGCACGTCGTTGTTTCAGATCATCTTTGTCGCAGCCTTCACGACACTGTTGCATGCCACGACGAACTACACCGTCGATATCGTCCTTGCTATCTTGTTGTTGATCGGAGGCGTGATCGGCGCGCAATTCGGGACAACCATAGGTACCAAGCTCAAGGCGGAACAGCTTCGTATCCTGCTTGCCCTGCTCGTCTTGTTGGTTTGCGCCAAACTGGCATTGGATCTTTTATTGCAACCGTCTGAGCTTTATTCGATCGGGTTCAGTTCATGATGCGCGGGTTTGGCATAATTGCGGCCACGTTGATCGGCTTTTTTACGTCAGCACAGGCTGAGGAAAGCATCGTTTTGGGTCTTAACCAAAGCGAAGTGTCGATCTCCACCGATTTCACAGGGTCGGAAATAATCATTTTCGGGGCGGTAAAACGCGAAACGCCGATCCCAGATGGGCCCGAGCTTGAGGTGGTCGTGACGGTATCCGGACCGTCAAAACCCGTCGTAGTGCGGCGCAAGGAGAAGAAGTTCGGCATCTGGGTGAACACGGATGCCGTGGAAGTCGACCGCGCCCCCAGCTTTTATGCCGTCGCCAGCAGCGGCCCTTTGCAAGACGTTCTGAACCGTATCGAAGACCTGCGTTACAAAGTGTCGGTTCCGCGGGCAATCAGGTCAGTGGGGGCACCGATGACGATAAAGGATTCCAGCGCCTTCACCAACGCGTTGGTGCGCATCCGCACAACGGCCCACCAGTATCAACAAAATGAAAGCGGCGTGACGGTCGACCAGCAGACACTTTTTCGCGCCAACGTGCAATTGCCCGCCGCGCTGGTCGAAGGCGCGTATGACACGCGCATATTCCTGACCCGTGGCGGCGTGGTCATTTCACAGTATCAAACGCTGATCGATGTACGCAAAGTCGGGCTTGAACGGTGGTTGTACAACCTGTCAAGAAACCAACCGTTGATCTACGGTCTGCTGTCGCTCGCCATTGCCGTCGCCGCAGGTTGGTCTGCCTCTGCGGCGTTCGCGTTGCTGCGCCGCTAACCGCGGCCGATATAGGGCATCTTTGTTGCCATCACCGTCATGAACTGCACATTTGCCTCTGCTGGCATCTGCGCCATGTGCAGCACCGATGACGCCGCGTGAACCACATCCATGGTGTCCATTTGCGGATTGGCAGCTTTTAACCCTGCGACCAGTTCGCTTTCGGCGTTGCCGATATCGATTTGTCCACACGCGATATTAAACGGGCGCCCGTCCAGTGATAACGCCCGCGTAAGCCCGGTCACCGCATGTTTGCTCATCGTGTAACAGACTGATCCAGGGCGCGGGACATGGGCCGATAGCGAGCCGTTGTTGATAATCCGGCCCCCGCTCTCTTGGCGCCGCATCCGAGCGAACGCCAACCGCGCAGAAATAAACATGCCGTTGATATTGACCTGCATGACCTCGTTCCAGCCCTCCAACGACAATTTATCAATGGGGCCCGCCGGCCCAAACAGCCCCGCGTTGTTGAACAGCACGTCAAGATACCCAAAGGTATCGAAAGCAGTCTCCATCGCTGCGGGGTCAGTGACATCAGCGGGCAGTGCCACCGCGTTTTCATATTCGGCCGCCAACGCGTTGAGCCTATCAGCACGCCTGGCAACCAACCCGACGCGCCAACCATTTTTCAGAAACATTTCGGCAGTGGCGTATCCGATACCGGAACTGGCACCTGTAACGATGATGGATTTCACAGTTCATTCTCCGTTTGTACATCTAGGGTCAGAGCGGGCGCACTGACAGCCTTCAGATCATCCACACGCAACGCGCCCTGCGGCTTGGAGAGCCTGTTGCGCACCACCCAGATCAGCCTTTCCTGCGCGCGGGTGATTGCGACATAGGCCAGCCTCTTCCACAGGGGCTGGCCTGCCTCTGACCGCCCCATACGCGCCGCGGCATAGAGATCCGGCGCGAAGACCTGAACCGTGTGCCACTGACTGCCTTGCGCCTTGTGGATCGTCACCGCGGCACCATGCAGGAAGGTAGCACCCATTCGCGCGGCGAAAGGGATAAACGGTTCTTCTTCGTCAGGTTTTTCGATTTTCACGATCGACGCCGCCGAAATCTGAGGATCTTCGGCCCCCACCACGTGCAATCGACTGAAACCCGGCTTGCGCCCATTGCCCAAATATACAACCTGCGCACCTTTGATCAGACCGCGTGCCTCAAGATCAAGACGCTTTTTGCGGTGTTTCAACGGCAGTTCGATCCCGTCACATATCAACGGTTCGCCTTCCAACAGAGCGTCTTCGGGTGCCCCATGCACGGATCGAAAGGCGTTGATCAACCTGATGCGCGTCGCGTTGCGCCACACCAACACCGGCGAGCGCGCCATCAAATCCACTTCGACGCGTTGCCCCCAGACAACCCGATCATCCTGTTTTGAAGCGTCCTCGACCATCCTTTCAAACTGTTCAAAGGTCAGATCCGGGTCCGCCAACGCATGGGCCAGATCCAGAATGGGGTTGTCGTCCTGCTGACGGTGCACGCGGCTAAGGTTGAGGACGCGGTTTTTTGGCAGTTTTTCAAAGACCATCGTTCCTGACTGGCCCACAGGTGCTAGCTGCGCGGGATCTCCGAACAACAAAAGCGTCGGGAAAATTTCTTTCAGGTCTTCGAACTGCTTGTCATCCAGCATCGAACTTTCGTCGATGAAACCGATGTCCAACGGTTCTTCGCGACGTTTCCACCCCGTAATGAAATCACTGCCCCGCAGACCAGCGGCGGCCAATGCGCCGGGGATGGATTTGTTCTTGGCGTAAAAAGCGGCGGCGCGGTCCAGCGATATCTCGTTCATCCCGTCAATCACAGGTCGTTCGCCGCTTCCTGCCAACCATTCAGCGATGTTTTCATACTCGGGGTCATAAACCGGAGTATACAAGATTCGATGTATGGTGGTGGCCGGCACCCCCCTCAACCGCAGCACCGATGCAGCTTTGTTGGTTGGAGCAAGGATCGCGAGTGTTCGCTTTTCCTTGCGCTTGCGGGATTCATAGTCACCCGAAACAATTTCAACGCCCGCAGCTTCCAACGCTTTGTAAAGTTCAGCCAAGAGCATGGTCTTGCCCGAGCCGGCCTTGCCGGTGACCGCCATCACCTGATCAGCCCCCCCGGCGGGTGGCATCAACAGGCTGTCGTCCAAATCTATACCGGCATGGCGCAACATGTCGGTTATACTGTCAAAGGCGGCGGCCTGATCGTCGGAATAGGTAAGCGCGGGTATGGTCATTCTGAGACCCTAATTCAGGGGCGCGGCAGGGGCCAGATGGCACAGCCGACAATCGCACTTTGTTGCCGGCCCCGGCTTGGTTTTGCAACAGCCGTCACACACACCCAAAACGATATACCCGCGCGCCAAGCTTGTGGCGCACGGGTATCTATTGCGAATGGCCAAGTACGCCTCCGGCGCAGTCAATGGCCCTATTTTTTGGCGTGTAGCGCGTCTTCCAATGTCCGCAGCCCGGTCTTGGGGGACTGTACCAGAACGGCCATGTTGCCGGGCTTGTGTTCATTGGCCAGCATCTTCATGTGGGCATCAGGCAGATCGGCCCAGCTGAACACCTCGGACATGCACGGATCAAGACGGCGTTCGATCATCAACTTGTTCGCCGCAGAGGCTTGCTTGAGGTGGGCAAAGTGGCTGCCTTGCAACCGCTTCTGGTGCATCCACATATACCGCACGTCGAACGTCAGGTTGAAGCCCGAAGTACCGGCACAGATTACGACCATGCCACCCTTTTTACATACGAAGGTGGACACCGGGAACGTTGCCTCGCCGGGGTGTTCAAACACCATGTCGACGTTCACGCCCTTGCCTGTGATTTCCCAGATCGCGGCACCGAACTTGCGCGCCTCTTTGAACCAGGCCGCATATTCGGGCGTGTTCACGGTGGGCATCTGACCCCAGCAGTTAAAGTCCTTGCGGTTCAGAACGCCCTTGGCACCCAGATCCATCACGAAGTCACGTTTGGATTCGTCCGAGATCACGCCAATCGCATTCGCGCCGGCGGTGTTGATCAGCTGGATCGCATAGGACCCCAGACCGCCCGAGGCGCCCCAGACCAGAACGTTCTGGCCCGGTTTCAGGTCATGAGGCTCGTGACCGAACAGCATCCGGTAGGCGGTGGCCAGCGTCAGCGTGTAGCAAGCGGCCTCTTCCCATGTCAGGTGCTTGGGGCGTGGCATCAACTGCTGCGCCTGCACGTTGGTGAACTGGGCGAAAGATCCGTCTGGGGTCTCGTAGCCCCAGATACGCTGGCTGGGGGAATACATCGGATCGCCGCCGTTGCACTCTTCGTCGTCGCCGTCATCCTGGTTGCAGTGGATCACGACTTCGTCGCCGACCTTCCAGCGTTTTACCTTGTCGCCGACCGCCCAGACGATGCCGGACGCGTCAGAGCCCGCGATGTGGAAGGGTTGCTTGTGACCGTCAAACGGGCTGATGGGTTTGCCCAAAGCGGCCCAGACGCCATTATAGTTCACACCCGCTGCCATAACCAGGACCAGCACTTCGTTGCTGTCGAGCGTCGGAACATCCACGACTTCTTCCAGCATTGCCGTATTTGGCTTGCCGTGACGTTCCTTGCGAATGGTCCAAGCGTACATCTGCTTGGGGACATACCCCAAAGGCGGCATCTCACCCACCTCGTACAGATCTTTTTCAGGCGCGTCATATTGAGCGATGCTTGTGTCCAAGGCCATATCGGTCTCCATGGTCAGAATAGGTTTGTGCCGCAGTGCAGAATCGCAGCTTGTTAATTTTGAATATGACCCGAAGCGCAACAATGCAATAGTAATTACCCCTTAATTTGTAATTTTATAACTTTGCAGTTGCAGAAACTTCGACGTCTCGGGGCGCATTGTCGAAAAAATGGGCGATAGAGTTGGCGTAATACGCCAACGCAGGTCGTTCACGGGAGATAGCGATAACCCCACCCCCGCGCTGTTCGATCATTCCGCGCTGCAACAAGTGCTCTTTGGCCTTTTCGACTGCGTTTCCGAACTGTTGTTCGGGGATCGCAACGGACCGAGCCGTCGTTGCCGCCATTTCGGCTGCACAGGCCACAAGGGCAGCGTCGTCCAGCGGTGCGTCGTTTACCAGCATGATGCGTGCCAACAGCGGGACGAACAAAATTGGCATCTCTTCGGCAATCCGGCTCATCAAATCCTGGGCCAGTGCGTTCACATCAGGGTCACTGCCGTAGTCGCTCAATTTCACAGGGGTACCGAACACCACCGCCGCTTCGCCAAATCGCAGGAATCGTCCACGCAGGCGCAACCACATTTTACGCAAGATGAAGATCAGGATCACTGAAATGCGCGCCTTGAACCGTCTGGTCCCTGCGTGATGGGCAGCAATCAAGACACGGTCTTCCAATACTCTGTCGTAATTAATGGCAACCGGGACAAAAACAACATCGCGTTGCTCTACGTTTGCGTCGACCACATAGCCAAGCAACCCTAATTTCGGGGGCATCAGCTTGCCATCAAGGCTCAGCCCGCCTTCGGGGAAAATTGCCTGAGTGACGCCCCCTTCGGTGGCCATCTGCACATATCGTGCCAGAACCTTGCGATACAGCGTGCCGCGCGACTTGCGCCGAATGAAATAGGCACCCATGGATTTTATCAATCGGCTCAAGGGCCAAACCCTTGCCCATTCGCCCACAGCGTAGCTGAGCGCCGAAGCCTCGCCCGCAAGATATGTGACCAGCATATAGTCCATGTTGCTTCGATGATTCATCACAAAGATCACGGTGGCGTCGCTTGGGATGCTCTTTATCAATGCGGCGTTGTTTGCACCTGTACGCACCTCGTACAGCGCGTTGGCCAGGAACCGTGCCAGACGGATTCCGAAACTGAAATAGGCGAAAGCGCTGAAGCTCGGCACGATCTCTCGGGCATATCGGCGCGCCTGCTCAAACGCGACGTTTTCGGGGATAGCTTCCTGGCGTGCGTGATCAACGATAGCCTGGTTTATCTCTGGGTCGTAGATCAGCCTCTGGATCATGTCGTGGCGGCGGGCCAGCTTGAACGGTTCAATCGGGCGGGTCAGGCGTGTATTAAGCTGTGCAACCGCTCTTTCCAAACGCCTGCGAAAAAACCAGCGTACCGACGGCAGCAAGAAATGGCTAAGCGCCGTGACGGCTGCGAACAGCACAATCACCACAAATAGCCATAGAGGAAGCTCGATAGTCTGCGTCATACAACCACCCTTACAGGCGTGTAGGCCGCGGGCAATAACCTTGGATGCTTTTGGTTTCATAGTGCGTTTTGCAGACACACCCGATCAACCCGGGCGAGCCGTTAATGCGTTGGGGCGCGATCTGGCCTCACACGTGAACAATGATGTGGACGGCATCCGTACAACAATGCGCTACATGCCGCGATGCAGCGAATTGACAGCGCCCGATTATTTCAAGTACCAATACCACAACGCAATAATGTTTCGCACCCGATTAACGAGAGGCCGCACCATGTCACATCAGAAAAAAGACCGCCCCTGGCTGATCCGCACTTACGCAGGACACTCCACCGCCCAAGCGTCTAACGCGTTGTACCACGCAAACCTTGCAAAGGGACAGACCGGGCTTTCGGTGGCGTTCGACCTGCCGACACAAACTGGCTATGACAGCGACCATATTTTATCGCGCGGCGAAGTCGGCAAAGTCGGAGTACCTGTCGGCCATCTGGGCGACATGCGCGCATTGTTCAAGGATATCCCGCTTGAGCAGATGAACACCTCCATGACGATCAACGCCACCGCGCCGTGGCTGCTGGCGCTGTACATTGCTGTGGCCGAGGAACAGGGCGCGGATGTGTCCAAGCTGCAAGGCACCGTGCAGAACGATCTGATCAAGGAATACTTGTCGCGCGGCACCTATATCTGCCCGCCCGCCCCGTCTCTCAAGATGATCGCGGATGTGGCCGAGTATTGCTATACCAACGTGCCCAAATGGAACCCGATGAACGTCTGTTCCTACCACCTGCAAGAGGCCGGTGCCACGCCCGAGCAAGAGCTGGCCTTTGCGCTTGCCACCGCCACCGCCGTGCTGGACGCCCTGCGCCCCCGTGTGCCAGAAGAAGACTTTCCCATGCTGGTGGGGCGTATCTCTTTCTTTGTGAACGCGGGCATCCGCTTTGTGACCGAGATGTGCAAGATGCGCGCCTTTGGGGATCTGTGGGACGAAATCTGCCGTGACCGCTATGGCGTCGAAGACCCGAAATACCGTCGCTTTCGCTATGGGGTGCAGGTCAATTCGCTTGGCCTGACCGAACAGCAGCCCGAAAACAACGTATATCGTATCCTGATCGAAATGCTGGCGGTTACCTTGTCAAAGAACGCCCGCGCTCGCGCCGTACAGCTGCCCGCATGGAACGAAGCTCTCGGCCTGCCGCGTCCATGGGACCAACAGTGGTCGATGCGGATGCAGCAGATATTGGCATTCGAGACCGACCTGCTGGAATTTGATGATCTCTTTGACGGGAACCCTGCGGTCGACGCCAAAGTCGAAGCCCTGAAAGAAGGTGCCCGGGCCGAGTTGGCGAATCTCGACGGGATGGGAGGTGCGATTTCGGCGATTGACTATATGAAATCTCGGCTGGTCGAGAGCAATGCAGAGCGTCTGGGCCGGATCGAGACAGGGGAAACCGTGGTTGTGGGCGTGAACAAGTGGCAGCAAGGGGAACCGTCACCATTGATGACCGGCGATGGCGGCATCATGGTCGTCGACCCGACGGTCGAAGCTGACCAGATCAAGCAACTAAGCGCTTGGCGTGAGAGCCGTGACCAGTCGGCCGTGGATCGGGCACTGGCAGATCTGCGCGCCGCTGCGTCGGAAGGGCGCAACATAATGGAGCCATCGATTGCCGCTGCGAAGGCCGGTGTGACGACCGGCGAGTGGGCCGCGCAAATGCGTCAGGTGCACGGTGAATATCGCGGGCCGACCGGGGTCGCCGCGGGCAGGTCAAACAAGACCGAGGGACTGGATGACCTGCGCGACGCGGTGGATGCGGTAAGTTCGCGGTTAGGCAGAAGACTAAGCTTTCTGGTCGGCAAACCGGGACTGGACGGCCATTCGAATGGAGCCGAGCAGATAGCGGTACGCGCGCGTGACTGCGGCATGGATATTGCCTATGAAGGGATACGACTCACGCCATCTGAAATTGTGGCGGCAGCGGCGAATGGTGACCATCATGTCGTCGGGCTTTCCATTCTTTCCGGCTCGCACATTCCGCTTGTTGAAGATTTGATGATACAAATGCGTGAAGCCGGGCTTGGGCATATACCCGTAATTGTGGGCGGCATCATACCCGAGGAAGATGCAAAGAGGCTGCGTTCGTTCGGGGTTGCGCGCGTCTATACCCCGAAGGATTTCGAATTGAATACCATCATGCAAGATATTGTTTCCTTGGCCGATCCCGAAACAATTGCGGCCGAATAATGGCTTCTGGTACAACTGGTCTCTTTTTTTGTTCATCCATTTGGCGTATTACAGCGAAAGTCGTATGAAATAGGAATGGCCAAAATGAGTGTTGATTTAAGTAAAATGTCTCACAAAGAGCTTGAAGCGCTACAGGAAGACGTGAAATCGGCAATTAAATCCGCGTATGAACGCGATCGCGCTGAAGCCCGCAAAGCCGCTGAAAAGGCGGCAGCGGAATACGGGTTTTCTCTCGACGAAGTTTCTGGTGGCGCTCGGAAAACCAAATCATCCAAGACTGTGGCCAAATACGCCAATCCATCGGATCGCACCCAGACCTGGACCGGAAAAGGCCGCCAACCCAATTGGTTCCGCGAACTGGTAAATAACGGAACGCCCGCTGAAACCCTGGAAGTTTAAGATACCTCCCTTCAATGAAGGAATTAAGGGGGGGCCGCCCCTGGCTCTCCTTTTTAGCTTCATTCCACGGAAGAGCGAAATATGACTATCCATATCGGGGCTAATCCCGGCGACATTGCACAAACGGTTCTGATGCCAGGCGATCCGTATCGAGCGAAATGGGCCGCCCTCAATTTCCTTAATGATGCTACTTTGGTTAATGAAGTTCGCGGAATGCTGGGATATACCGGAACGTGGAATGGCAACCGGGTAACAATTCAGGGCTCAGGTATGGGGATGCCGTCCCTGTCTATTTATGCAAATGAATTGATTACCCAGTACAACGCACAAACGCTGATCCGCATTGGGTCGTGCGGGGGAATGCAGCCGCAGGTCGGCATTCGCGACATTATCATTGCAATGACAGCGTCAACGATAACCTCCCCCTCCTCTGGGATCCTGCGCGAAATAAATTTTGCACCGACCGCCGATTGGTCGTTGCTGCGTGCAGCGGTGACTGCCGCAGAGGCAAAGGGCAGTACGACCCATATAGGCGGCATCTATTCATCGGATGTTTTTTATTCAGAGCGCCCGGATCTGGACGAGCAATTGACGCGACACGGCATTCTGGGCGTGGAAATGGAAGCCGCCGAGCTTTATACGCTTGCCGCCCGCCACAAACGCCGGGCGCTTGCGATATTGACAGTGAGTGATCATTTGCAAACCGGTGAAGCCCTGCCAGCGGAAGACCGGGAAAGATCTTTCGGCGACATGGTCGAAATTGCGTTACAGGCGGCATTTCCTCAGAGTTGACGATGCCGGGTGCATCGAGGTCGGACGCTCCGCGGGGGATTTAAGACCATTTGGAACAGGGGGGGCGCTGGTTTCTCATCGGTCACATCCGTGGGAACGGTCGTAGGCACTGGGGAATGCCGGGGTCCACGTTTTCAGCGCCGCGGCCTCTGGTGCAAGGATTTCTACGAGCAGCGGATAACAGGGGGCGGCGTCCGATGAATGTTCGGTTGAACAGTCCCCCCCCGGGCAGGCGCTGAGCGCTGCGAGCAGATCGGTTTCGGCGAAAAACTCCAGGTAATCGTCAGGGCGCACTGGGCTTGCCTTCATGAAATATTGCCCGGTATCGCGTGTGAAGCCGGTACACATGAAGACGTTCAGCACATCATGTATATGCTGTTCGGCTTCATCAAGTGTCATGTCCCGGCACGCCGCGAGGGCGCGCGTCAGGTTGGAGTGACAGCAATTATGGTATGACTGCCCGGACAGCAGCCTGTGGGTATAGGGGTCACAGCGTGTACCGATAACGTCGTGGACGGAACCGCCGAATTCGTCCTTGCCATACCATTCGAGCGTGTCGTGGGTGATCGTCGCCAGGGGGCGTAGGTAGGGGAAGTTCGACCAAAGGCGATGTCCGGTCGTGACGTGTGTCCCGTGCAAGGCACGGGTTTTGCCGGAATAGAAATGCTCTGCAAGGTTATCTCGCGCCCAGATATTGAGGTCGCCGACTTGCGGGCCATCCACCGAGGTGATGCGAAAAAAATGCCCGGCAGGCACCGTGAAGCACGCGGCATCGCGGGGCTGCACCATGATCTCATCGAGTTTGCGGAGGGTTTGGCGCGCATTCAGGTAAAGCGACATATTCGGGGCAGGCAAGGTTTCTACGGGATAGCATATTACCGGTGGGCGGGTACGGCGGGCGGTAGAATCAACTGGTTCGTTCATGCGTTTTGTCCTGCTATACGTCCTGAGAACAGGCAACCGCCCAGGAATGTGCCTTCCAACGCGTTATAGCCGTGATAACCACCGCCGCCAAAGCCGCAAACCTCGCCCGCTGCGAACAACCCGCGCAGCACCGTGCCATCGGGGGCGAGAACGCGACCCTGTAAATCGGTATGGAGGCCTCCGAGGCTTTTGCGGGTCAGGATATTCAACCTGACAGCGATGAGGGGGCCGTTCCGAGCGTCCAGGATAGCGTGGGGTTTGGCGGTGCGGATCAGCTTGTCGCCGCGATACGCGCGGGCCCCCCGAATGGCGGTAATCTGGGCATCCTTGGCGAAAGGGTTGGCGAGCTGACCATCGCGCGCCGCGATCTGACGGCGCAGATGTTCAGGGTCAAGGCGATGATCGGGGGTAAGCCTATTCATCCCGGCAACCAATTGCGTCAGGTCGTCTGCCACGACAAAGTCTTCGCCCTTGTCCTTGAACATCTCCACGGCGGCTGTAGCGCCCTTGCCAAGTCGCGCCGCGAGGACTTCGCGCCAGCCTCCGTCGGTCAGGTCAGGATTTTGTTCGGAGCCCGAAAGCGCGAATTCTTTTTCGATAATCTTTTGGGTGAGGATGAACCAGCTATGGTCGCCTGTCTGCAATATGCGTTTAAGGGTCGCCAATGTGTCAAACCCGGGCATGCAAGGCGCTTCCATCCTGTCGCCTTTTGCATCCAGCCAGACCGAGGACGGACCGGGCAAAATGCGAATGCCGTGATTGGGCCAGATCGGGTTCCAGTTCTTGATACCTTCGCAGTAATGCCACATCCGGTCCTGGTTGATCAGTCCAGCCCCAGCCTGCGCGGCGATCGCATGCATCTTTCCATCGACGTAATCCGGTACGCCGGAAACCATGTGGCGGGGCGGCTGCCCGAGACGGTCGACCGGCCAGTGTTTGCGCACCAGCCCGTGGTCGGCACCGATACCGCCGGTGGTGAGGATCACCGCGTCGGCGTGATGGTGAAAACTGCCCGTGATCGCGCGGGTCGTGCTTTCGCCGCGCGGGGCGTCGGTATCTTGCAGGATATCGCCGGAAACTCCGGTCACCGCCCCGCTGGTCAGTTCCAGCGCGGTTACCCGATGCCTGAACTGTAGGCACAGCTTGCCGGATGCAGCATAGCCTTGCATCAACTTCGCAAAAGGTGCCACGACACCGGTACCGGTTCCCCATGTGATGTGGAAACGCGGGACAGAGTTGCCGTGCCCGCCAGCCATTGCCCCGCCCCGTTCGGCCCAGCCGACAATCGGGAACCAGCGCATCCCAAGATCGCGGAGCCACCCGCGCATGTCACCAGCGGACCATTCGATGAAACGTTCGGCAAAAGCGCGGGGGTTCGCATCTTCGGCACGGTCAAATTGCGCCGAACCCATCCAGTCCGTCAACGCCAGCTCGGCGCTATCGCGAATTCCCAAGCGGCGCTGTTCGGGGGTATCGACCATGAACAAACCACCCAGTGACCAATATGCCTGTCCACCAAGACTTTGCGGGCCTTCCTGATCAATCATCAGAACCCGACGCCCGCGCTGTATCGCTTCGTGTGCAGCAACCATCCCAGCCAGGCCGGCACCGACAATGATAACATCCGCCTGAAATTTCTGGGTCATCATGGATCCCCCTTCTGGTCGAAGGCTAGCCCAACCGCGAGAGGGTTGTCGAGAGATCGCAATCTACAGTGACGGTGGGGAAGCGTTGATTTTACAATCGACCGGCGGACCATTTGACGCCGTGAAGGCATCCGCACCGCACGCAGCGCAACGATAGAACCGCAAAGCCCCGTGATCGCGGTCTGCATCCCTGCGCCAACGGCAGTCACGTTTCGCGGTGCCCCGCCGCATCACGCGTGCGAGGATAATGACGATGATGACAAGGGCGACGAGTAGAAAGGGCATTGGAACGATCTGGCCCTCCCATGAGAGGAATGCAAGGAGGGCCAGTGACTTAAACGGCGCGTTCCACCATCATCTTTTTGATATTGGCGATCGCCTTGGCTGGGTTCAGTCCCTTTGGACACGTCTTGGTACAATTCATGATCGTGTGACAGCGGTACAGTTTGAAGGGGTCTTCAAGATCGTCCAGACGTTCGCCGGTCGATTCATCACGACTGTCGATGATCCACCGGTACGCGTGAAGCAAGGCGGCTGGCCCGAGGTAGCGATCGCCATTCCACCAGTAACTTGGGCACGACGTCGAACAACAGGCACACATGATGCATTCGTACAGACCGTCCAGCTTCGCCCGGTCATCGATTGACTGCTTCCATTCTTTCGCAGGTGCGGATGTCTTGGTTTCAAGCCAAGGGTGGATCGACGCGTGCTGCGCGTAGAAGTGGGTAAGGTCAGGGATCAGATCCTTGACCACTGGCATGTGCGGCAGTGGGTATATCTTGACCGCACCCTGTACCTCTTCGATGCCATAGGTACATGCCAGGGTGTTGATACCGTCGATATTCATCGCGCAGGACCCGCAGATGCCTTCGCGGCAGGAGCGACGGAAGGTCAGGGTGGGGTCGATTTCGTTTTTGATCTTGATCAACGCGTCCAGGATCATCGGGCCACAGGTGTCCATATCGACGAAATAGGTGTCTATGGCCGGGTTTTTGTTGTCATCCGGATTCCAGCGATACACCTGGAATTGCTTGATATTGGTGGTGCCGGTTGGCTTTGGCCATGTCTTGCCGGTAGTCATTCGCGAATTCTTGGGGAGCGTGAGTTGAACCATGTCGCTTCTCCTGTCTGCTGGGCAAATACCCAATTAGTTTCTATTCTGGCGCTTATCGTTTCTTGATATAAAGCGCATTACCTTCGGCTCGCATGGTTTGCCTAAAGCCGCTGTTCAATATTCTTGCACATAAATCTGAATCCCATTGATCGGCATGGCGTACTTCCACCAGCATCGCATCGGGCAGCCAGCCACCGACCTTGGCTTGGTCAAGCATCGGGTTCAGGACGACCTCTTCGGCACCTTCCACGTCGATCTTGAGCACGGTGAAATCATGATGCCGCGCGGCGTGGGTGAACGCGGACAAGGGGCGCGTGGGGACCAGTACCCCCCCCGAATTCATACGACCTGGGACAGGTATCAAAGAGGCCTGCCCATAATTGTGGCCGCGGAAATTCAATATTGCCTCGCCCTCTCGATCCGACAACGCGCAGCCTTCGATGCGAACCTTGTGGGTCAAATTATTCAACGCAATATTATGGCCCAACCTGCCGATCATGGTTGGGTTCGGTTCAAATGCAATCACCCGAGACCCATCGCCTGAGGCAAGACCGAGAGGCACGGAATACACCCCGCAGTTGGCCCCAATATCCAAAACCAGCGTGTTCTTGTCTTCCACCAATTCGACCAATGCGACCAACGACTTGATCTCGGGCGGGTGCCCGTCCAGCCAAATACATGTCTCTGTGTAGTTGTCGCGCGGATCGACCACCATCCGGATGTCGGCAAATTCGATCTCGACCGGGCCAAGCATCGCCTTGATACGGGCCCGTTCTTCCTGATCGCCATGACGAAACTGTGCACGTAAGGTGGCCATGTTCATAACCGATGCATATCCCGCCTGTTCGCCGCGCGCATGTTCCATCACATGGGGATCCCTGATGCCCCAAACGATGACCGCGAGAGGCATTGCACGGTCTCGGGGCGTGACAATACGCTTCTGATGGTGGCGACCGTTGTATCGTCGACACCGATAATTGCCGACTTCGCAAAGACCCGGACCTCGGTCGCATCGGCATTGTCAATGACACAGTTCGTAAAGGGGGTGATCAGTTCCTTGGGTACCTGAGGAAAGCGAGTGGCGATTGCCTCTGTGACAACGCCCTTGGCCCCTTCGCGCGCCATGCCGTCGACCCGTTGCGTTGCTTGTTCGCAGGCCGTCAGTGCAAGAAATATGGACATTGCAATCAGTGGTTTCATGCTGCCTGCTTTCGACCTGGTCCGGCCCTGTAGAATGTGCATCCCGTCGTCTGCCCCGAAACCATAAAGCGGTATCGCCCTCGCGGGCGATCCTGCTTCATCATCCGCAGCAATAAGGGTGCTTCAATCATTGGATCAGTACACCCGCGCCTTGGGGGCGATTTTCTTCAGATCAATCCCACCTTCATCCTGTGGGGTCAGCGGATCCAGGTGAACGCCGCGATAGCTTAGCGTTGCTTCGTTCCCGTCAAACCACGCAAGGCTGTGCTTGCGCCAGTTTTCATCATCGCGTTCCGGATAGTCTTCATGCGCATGAGCGCCTCGGCTTTCCTTGCGGGCTGCCGCAGCCGTAATGGTCGCAACGGCGTTCGGCATCAGGTTGGTTAGCTCCAGAGTCTCCATCAGATCCGAATTCCAGTACAGAGACTTGTCCGTTACCTTCAGGTCAGAAAGCTTGGCCGCGACCTCGTCCATCTTTACCTTGCCCTCGTTCAGGGTCTTGTCGGTACGGAAAACCGCCGCATCCGCTTGCATTGTCTTTTGCATTTCCAGCCGCAATTCCGCTGTCGGCGTTTGACCATTTGCGTAGCGTATCGCGTCAAACCGTTCAAAGGCCGCCGCAACCGACTTGAGGTTCGGAGCAGGAAGCGGCGTTTTGGGATCAACGACTTCCTTGGCGCGGATCGCCGCGGCGCGGCCGAACACCACCAGGTCGATCAGCGAATTTGACCCAAGCCGGTTCGCTCCATGCACCGACGCACAGCCTGCTTCGCCTACGGCCATCAATCCGGGGGCGATATTGTCCGGGTTGTCCGGTGTAGGCGACAGTACTTCACCCCAATAGTTGGTGGGGATACCGCCCATGTTATAATGCACGGTCGGCAGAACCGGGATCGGTTCCTTGGTCAGATCGACACCGGCAAAGATGCGGGCGGATTCCGAAATCCCCGGCAGGCGCAGATCAAGCGTTTCTTTGGGCAAATGGTTTAGATGCAGGTGGATGTGATCCTTGGCCGCCCCCACACCGCGCCCTTCGCGAATTTCCATTGTCATACACCGAGACACCACATCACGGCTGGCCAGGTCTTTGTAGGTGGGTGCGTACCGCTCCATAAAGCGTTCGCCTTCGGAGTTGGTCAGATACCCGCCTTCGCCACGCGCGCCTTCGGTGATCAGGCAACCGGCACCGTAAATGCCTGTGGGGTGGAACTGCACGAACTCCATGTCTTGCAACGGCAACCCGGCGCGTGCAGCCATCCCGCCCCCGTCACCGGTGCACGTATGGGCAGAAGTCGCCGAAAAATAGGCCCGGCCATAGCCGCCGGTCGCCAATACCACCATCTTGGCGTTGAACAGGTGCATCGTGCCGTCGTCGAGCTTCCAGCACAGAACGCCCTGACACACACCGTCTTCGGACATGATCAGATCAATCGCGAAATATTCGATATAGAATTCCGCGCTGTGCTTTAGCGACTGACCGTACAGTGTGTGCAAAATGGCATGGCCGGTGCGATCCGCTGCGGCGCAGGTGCGCTGCACCGGGGGGCCTTCACCGAATTCTGTAGTGTGCCCGCCGAACGGACGCTGATAGATCTTGCCCTCCTCGGTCCGGCTGAAAGGCACGCCGTAGTGCTCGAGCTCGTAAACCGCCTTGGGTGCCTCGCGAGCAAGATATTCCATCGCATCTGTATCGCCCAGCCAGTCAGACCCCTTGACCGTGTCGTACATGTGCCACTGCCAGTTATCGGGCCCCATGTTGGAAAGCGACGCGGCAATGCCGCCCTGCGCTGCGACAGTGTGGGACCGTGTCGGGAACACCTTGGTGACGCAGGCGGTTTTCAATCCCTGCTCGGCCATGCCAAGCGTCGCACGCAGGCCAGCACCACCTGCCCCCACGACTACGACATCATAGTCATGTGTTTCGTATTCATATGCGGCCATGTCTCGGTCTCCGGTATAGCGTATGCGTGGGTTAAAGTGCGATGCGGGCGATGGCGAAAACACCGATCGCCGCTGCACCGTAACTGATGCAAGTCATCAAGATGATCGCGATTTTCTGCGATATCCCATAAACGTAATCTTCGATCAGGACCTGTACGCCGTCGTTGAAATGTTTGAAGCCCACGACAAGCGTAAGTGCAGCGACGATGGCGGGGAATGGCCGGGAATAATAGGCGAGTATCTCTTCGTAGCTCCCGCCCAGTACGGCCCCGAAAGTAAAGACAAACAGCGGGATCAAAATCAGCAATGCAACCGAGCTGATCTTCATGCTCCAGAAATGTCCGGTCCCTGTCTTGGCGGAACCCATGCCGATCGCGCGTTTGTGGTCTGTCAAAAATGGCATGTCAAACCCCTCAGATAATGAATGCTGTGATGATGGTCAAAACCACCGAACCGATCAGGATAGACCAACCTAACCGCTCGGCGGTTTGCAGGTCCAACGCATGTCCGGTGTCCCATATCAAATGCCGAATGCCGGCCAGCGTGTGGTACCACAGGCCCAAGAGCGACAGGAACATGACCAGATCGCCAAACCAACTGGTGATAAATCCGTTAATGGCGTCAAACGCTTCGGCGGACGTCGCTGCGGCAAGAAACCACCACACGATCAAGAGTGCCGCGACCAGCATCGCATTGCCGGTTATTCTAGTCAGGATCGACGTCATTGATGTTAGCTGCGGGCGGTAGATCGTCAGATGCGGTGACAACGGGCGATTGCCCCGGTTCACATCAGCCATGATGGATTCCTTTTCTCGTCTTCTCGTCAAGATGCCCTATAGATAGCGGCATTTTCAGGGCTGTCACGTACAGAGGGCGGTTTTCGTGACGGTTACTTTGCATAGCGATACATTTTTCACCCAGTTTCGAGTGAATATCCCAAATTTGTGATCACGGGATTTTAAACTGTGATCACAAATGCCAAAGCGCGTCACCCGGTCCATTTGTACCAGGCAAATTGAAGCCGGTGCTTGAGAGATTTCATCAGATAGCCTTTGGCCTTCTTGCGCTTGTTTTCATCTTTCTTCTCGGTTGGATTGAAACCGATATGGCGTACATCCCCCGCCGACAGGCTCGCCAATGAAAAACCCTTGAGCTTATGAACAAAGCTGATGTCGCGTTCCGGCCCGATGTCTCCATAGGGGCCAAAGGCCTGATAGTCCGACATTCTTCGCAATCCGGGGTTGAACGAAAAGCTCCCCCAGCGGCGGTGTGATTTCGGATCGGTGCGGAAATAGCCGACGCCGTCGAGATGCTGTTCTTCGACGTCAAATATCTTGCGTGGCCATTCCTCCCGCGCCCGCAACATCACGGCGTGGATTTTAGGGAACGCATCAAGCAAAGCCCGCGATTCGGTCAAGAACAGGCTGGAGGGGAAAACCCAGTCTTCTTCGCAGTGAAAAACGTAAGGAGTCTTTACTTCGCCATAGGCCCGATCAACCGATCGTATCTGCCCCAGGTTTTGCGTATTCTGAAGAAACACATGCGACCTGTCGGCCAGCAGACGGGCGACTACATCTTTTGTTGCGGCGCAGTCCGAATCCTCGATCACCACGAATTTGTCTATGCCGGTCAGATCGCATGCCAGCATGGAAGTGAGGGTCTGTTCCAGTTCTGCGGGGCGGTTGCAGCAGGTGATGACGACGGTTGCGAAACCGCTCCGGTCGTCCTGTGCTCCTGCTGCAACCATATTCATTAGTTTAAAGAACCATCAATGCCTTTACACGCGTCGACCAGACCTTTGACAGCCTTGACGGAATTATCGAACATCGCCTGCTCTTCCTTGTTCATCGAAATCTCGACGACACGTTCGATGCCGCCGGCACCGATGACGGTTGGCACGCCAACGTAGAACCCGTTCAGCCCGTATGCGCCATCGACGTATGCAGCGCATGGCAGAACACGCTTTTGGTCCTTAAGATAGCTCTCGGCCATTTCGATAGCCGATGTCGCAGGGGCGTAAAACGCCGAGCCGGTCTTGAGAAGGCCCACGATCTCGGCACCACCGTCACGGGTACGCTGGACAATCGCATCCAGTTTTTCCTGAGTGGTCCAGCCCATCTGGACCAGATCCGGCAATGGAATGCCGGCAACCGTGGAATACCGCGTCAAGGGAACCATCGTGTCACCATGACCGCCCAGAACGAATGCGGTCACGTCTTTCATAGACACATCGAATTCGACAGCAAGGAAGTGCCGGAAGCGGGCAGAGTCCAATACGCCCGCCATGCCGCACACTTTATTATGTGGCAGGCCGGAGAATTCGCGAAGCGCCCATACCATCGCGTCCAAGGGGTTGGTTACGCAGATAACAAAGGCATCCGGCGCGTTTTGCGCAATCCCTTCCCCAACCGATTTCATGACCTTGAGGTTAATCCCCAACAAGTCATCCCGGCTCATCCCTGGCTTGCGGGCGACGCCCGCAGTCACGATGCAAACATCCGCCCCGGCGATATCGGCGTAATCATTGGCACCCGACATGGTGGCGTCGAATTTGGCCGACGGGCCAGATTCAGCAATATCTAGGGCTTTGCCTTGCGGCACACCTTCGGCGATATCGAAAAGGACAACATCGCCCAATTCCTTAAGTGCTGCGAGGTGAGCAAGTGTGCCCCCGATCTGCCCTGCGCCGATAAGTGCGATTTTAGGTCTGGCCATGTGGTAATCTCCGACAAGGTTGCGTTTGCGCAGGAGATAACGAAATGCAGCGGACCGCGCAAGTTGCGGTTCGCACTTGTCATGTAGCAGGACAAAACACGCCCAACACGATGGGGCCGTCCCATAAGGAACGGCCCCGGAGTCTGTAGCTGAAATCAGCTAACAGGACGGTAAGATGGCTTAGCCTTGGTATTCTGGCTGTGCCTTCAACGCGTCTTTGTTGCTGTCGATATAGATGCGGAAGTCGTCACCGTTGGAATTCTGCATGATTTGCAGCTCATCCCAAGTTACGGCAACAGGCTTTTCACCCAGACCAAGGAAGCCGCCAACGTTGATCACAACTTGCGATACCTGGCCGTTGTCACCCATGATCAAGCTGTCGATTTCGCCAACGGTCTCGTCGTTGGTGCCATACACATAGGCACCTTCCAGATCGTCCGCGGTCAGCTTGGCAATGCGATTCATATCAGCGTTTGCATAACCTTCGCGCTTTACAGCGGGAGGTGTCAGCATTGGACGATCGGTAACAGGCTGGTTCACGTTCGACTGGTTAGCCTGAGCGTCTTTCGCAGGTACTGTTCCGTCCGCCATTTTCATGTCAGACTTCTGGTCCATCGACGCCTTGGCGTTGTTGTCCATATTGGCGTTGTTGTTGCCCATATTGGCGTTGTTGTTGTCCATGTTGGTTTTCATGGAACCAGCATTTTCGGTCTTTGTCGTGTTGGTAAGATCGGTCGAACCGGCGGCATTGGCATTTACGTCCAATGTCTTGCGGTCAAACTCAGGTGCCTGTTCCAGCGCCGCCTTGGATGTGTTCACAACCAGGAAGCGACCGTTGGCATCGCCTTCTTGACGAACAACCTTGATGGCATCCATGCTGACGCTCACGTCACGTTCGCCCATGCCCAAGAAGCCGCCGATACCCAGAATGACAGCTTTGACCTGGCCGTCGGCACCAACAATAATATCGTTGATTTCGCCGATATCATCCCAGTTTTTTTGCCCATCGGCTGCGATGGTCGCGTTTGTGTCGATTTGGGCTTCAGAATTATATACACGCATGCCGATCAAATCAGATGCGAAGAAGTCGTTAGCGGTGGCCGCTACTGTGCCAAAGCCAGGGTTGGTGTGGGTCTCTGCAAAAGCTGCGCCAGAGAGGCTAATAAGAATCGCCGTTGTGCTCAAAAAACGTTTCATCATCGTTACTCCTATTCGGGGTCCGAGTGGCCATCACTCGGTTGTGATATCAACTACGCTCCCTGAAATACGTTCCCCGAAATTTAACTTTTTTCTTTTTTTGATTTTTCCCTTACGCCCGGATTATTCTAAATGGCGTTCAAGAGGCCGCGATCGGTAAATTCCGGTGCCGGCACCTCAGGGTTGCGGTGAAGGAACGCTCCGTCCTGGCCTCATCAGGCTTCCGAGGGGACGGGGCATAGAGCGGCAAAATAGGTTAACTCCGCTGTGTTATTAGAAAAGCCACACTGCCAAATCGGCGGCCCAGCGTGCTGGCGCGATATTATCCTTCGCCGCGACGAACGCGGTAGCGACCGCTGTCAGACCGATAAGTTGAAGCAGCTTCTGGGACTTCTGCATTGCGACGCCTTTCGATATTGTGTTCGTGACCGTCAGATAATTTTCGTGACCCTTTGATTGTCGTCGTGAGCTTGGGACGTTGATCGCGAACCGCGTAACCGGAACGCGGATCAGCCCCGTATCTTCTGGTCCGGCCCTTCCGAGGTCGCCGGAGCACCAACGTGCCTCAGAACACCAAAGTTTTTATTAACGAGGAAATTTCAGCGTATGAAAGAAGCTTCATGCTGCGGCGCGGCACGTTTGCCCTTGAGGTTTTTGTCTAAAAATGCAGACCTACACGCAACATTATTTCCTGGAGAGTCGTTCGATGTCGAAAATCACCCGTCCGCTGCGTTCCGTTCTTTACATACCCGGCTCCAAGGAACGCGCGCTGGATAAGGCGCGTGGTCTTCCCACGGATGCGATCATTTTCGATCTGGAGGATGCAGTGATCCCGGACGAAAAAACCAGCGCGCGAGACACGCTGGCACGTGCTCTGCAACAAGGTGGTTATGGCAGTCGTTTCAAGGTGGTTCGTATCAACGGACTTGATACCGAATGGGGGCGTGAGGATGCGCAGGCGGCTGCCCAGATGGATTGTGACGCCATACTGCTCCCCAAGGTCGAAAGCCCCGCCGATCTTGATACCCTCAGTGAAATCGTGGGTGACATCCCGCTCTGGGCAATGATGGAAACACCCGGTGCGATGCTTAATGCCGCCGCTATCGGGTCGCACCCTATGTTGCAGTGTATGGTCATGGGCACCAATGACCTTAACAAAGACCTGCAAACCCGGGTTCGCCCTGACCGGCTGCCGTTGATGACCGGCCTGGGGTTATGCGTGTTGGCGGCCAAGGCGAATGGCATCGCGATCATTGACGGTGTGTATAACGCCTTCAAGGATGATGAGGGCCACCGCGCCGAATGCGACCAGGGCCGTGATATGGGATTTGACGGAAAATCCCTGATTCACCCGGCGCAACTGGATGTCGCCAATGCCGCTTTCTCCCCCTCCGAGGCCGAAGCAGATTTGGCGCGGCGTCAAATCGCGGCGTTTGACGAAATGCAGGCAACAGGTCAGGGTGTGGCAGTCGTCGATGGACGTATCGTCGAGAATTTGCACGTTGCTACCGCCCGCGAGACATTGGCAAAACTGGACGCGATTGCGGCCCTTAAAACGGAGTAGCCCACATGATGGCACTTTTGATCCTCGGACTCATCCTTTGGGTCGGGGCCCATTATTTCAGACGACTGATGCCGCAGCAGCGTGCCGCCCTTGGAAAAAAGGGCAAGGGTCTTATCGCGGTTGTTATCGTTATCGCGCTGGTGATGATCATCATTGGCTATCGCGGTGCTGCGTTCATAGACGTCTGGATGCCGCCGACGTACCTTGTTCACCTCAACAACTTGCTGATGGTCCTCGCATTCTGGGTCTACGGGTCAAGTGCCGCCAAAGGTGCGAAGGCATGGCCTGCCAATAAAACCCGACACCCGCAATTGCTTGCCGTCAAGATATGGGCCTTCGCGCACTTGCTGGTAAACGGCGATCTGGCTTCGATCATTCTGTTCGGCAGCATGTTGGCCTGGGCCGTAGGTGCGGTGATCCTGATCAACCGAGCAGAGCCGCATTGGACGCCTCCGCCTCATGCAGGCAAAGCCACCTACATCCGTCTCGCGATTATAACAGTTGTGATGCTGGCGATCGTCATCGCCATTCATACGCTGCTTGGCGTGCCGCCCTTTCCCTGACCTATTAAGAGAAGTTCCATGAAACTCTACCGCTTCCTGTCCGAAGAGGACACATCCGCCTTTTGTCACAAGGTTACCGATGCACTGAACAAGGGCTGGGAACTTTACGGCACGCCCACGCAGACATGGGATGCGAAGGCAAACGTCATGCGCTGCGGTCAGGCCGTGACCAAGGAAGTCGAAGGCACCTATACGCCTGACACCAAACTGGGGGCACAATGATGGCACAGGCCAAGACCAACAAGGGCCGTTTCTTCGAGGACTATAAAGTAGGCGAGACGCTGCATCATGCTGTGCCCCGCACGGTCAAGGATGGTGAACGCGCGCTGTACCACGCGCTTTATCCCGCACGTCATGCGCTTTATTCCTCTGACCAGTTTGCCCAAAGCTGCGGCCTGCCTGCCAGCCCGTTGGACGATATGATCACCTTTCACATCGTGTTCGGGAAAACCGTGCCGGATGTATCGCTGAACGCCGTCGCCAATCTTGGCTATGCGCAGGGGCGATGGCTGGCTCCGGTCTGGCCTGGCGATACCCTGCGATCTGAATCCGAGGTGATCGGGCTCAAGCAGAACTCGAACGGTAAAACCGGGGTCGTCTATGTGCGCACCACCGGCTTTAACCAAAACGACACCAAAGTGCTGGAGTATGTCCGCTGGGTGATGGTGCGCAAACGCGATGCCGACGCCCCTGCTCCCGAAATGGTCGTGCCCGATCTGCCCAAGGCGCTGACAGTTGACGATCTGTCGATCCCCGAAACGCTCGACTTCAGCAATTATGACTTTACCCTCGCGGGCGAGGCGCATCGCTGGGACGATTATACGGTTGGCGAGATGATCGACCACGTGGATGGCGTCACCGTCGAAGAGGCGGAGCATATGATGGCCACGCGCCTGTGGCAGAACACGGCAAAGGTGCACTTTGACACCTCTGCCCGCCCGGACGGGTCGCGGCTGATCTATGGCGGGCACGTGATCTCGATGGCGCGGGCTCTGTCGTTCAACGGGCTGGCCAATGCGCAGATGATCGTGGGGCTAAACGGCGGGGCGCACGCAAACCCCTGCCTTTCCGGCGACACGATCCGTGCTTGGACAGAGGTTCTGGACAAAGCTGACACTGCCGCCCCCGGCGTCGGGGCCATCCGGCTGCGGCTGGTCGCCACCAAAGGCGGGGAGCCGTTCAAGCTGAAGGGCGAAGACGGCAAATACCTGCCCGATGTTCTGCTTGACCTCGACTATTGGGCACTGATGCCCAAATAACGGCGGGTGGCGGATTGTTTGGCAGCCACCAGGCCGCATTTCCAGCGCAGTTGTGTCACTTCAAGAGAATTTGCGAGATGCAAGCAATGACAGGCGAAAGTTTGCTTGCCTCCCCACCTCCTTCGGCATTTTGTGATCACACGACAAATTCGTGTGATCACAAATGTCACTTTTAGCTGGATAAACCTGTTTATCTTCGAAAAACTGTTACCGAGTATCAAGACTCAATCGTATAACACGATTAGACTGGAACAAAGACGGGACCGTTTTTTATGAACATCCACGAATATCAGGCGAAAGCCCTTTTGCGCAGCTTTGGTGCGCCAGTATCCGACGGTCGCGTCGTGCTGAAAGCCGAAGATGCGAAAACAGCCGCAGGAGAGATGGACGGGCCGCTTTGGGTTGTCAAAGCTCAGATCCATGCAGGGGGTCGCGGCAAGGGGTCGTTCAAGGAAGCGGACGCCGGAGACAAGGGCGGTGTACGCCTGACCAAGTCGGTTGAAGAAGCCGCCGAAGAAGCCAAGAAGATGCTGGGCCGCACATTGGTCACGCACCAGACCGGCCCCGCGGGCAAGCAAGTCAACCGCATCTACATCGAAGACGGCTCCGGTATCGAAACCGAACTTTACCTTGCATTGCTGGTTGACCGTCAGACATCGCGGATCGGTTTTGTCTGCTCGACCGAAGGCGGCATGGACATCGAGGAAGTCGCGGCATCGACCCCTGAAAAGATCGTCAGCTTTTCTGTAGACCCCGCAACGGGCTACCAGTCATTTCACGGTCGTCGCATCGCTTTCACGCTGGGCCTTGAGGGCAAGCAGGTGAAACAATGCGTTACCTTGATGGGTCAGCTTTACAAAGCGTTCATCGAAAAAGACATGGAGATGCTGGAAATCAACCCGCTGATCGTTACAGATGGTGGCGACCTCAAGGTATTGGATGCCAAGGTCAGCTTTGATGGTAACGCCATGTATCGTCATAACGATATCGCGGAGCTGCGCGACACCACAGAAGAAGACCCCAAAGAGCTCGAAGCGTCAAAATACGACCTGAACTACATCGCACTGGACGGTGAAATCGGTTGCATGGTCAATGGTGCCGGGCTCGCCATGGCGACGATGGACATCATTAAGCTTTATGGTGCGGAACCGGCCAACTTCCTTGATGTGGGGGGCGGGGCGACCAAGGAAAAGGTGACTGAAGCGTTCAAGATCATCACCTCTGATCCGCAGGTCAAGGGCATCTTGGTCAACATCTTTGGGGGCATCATGCGCTGTGACGTCATCGCCGAAGGTGTTGTCGCCGCCGTGAAGGAAGTCGGCCTCAAGGTTCCGCTGGTTGTCCGTCTTGAAGGCACCAATGTTGAAGAGGGTAAAGCCATCATCAACAACTCGGGCCTTGACGTGATTGCTGCCGACGACCTGAAAGACGGTGCGCAAAAGATCGTCAAAGCGGTCAAGGGCTAAGGGCACAGGACAAGCTGATGGAACATTCTCCTCGCACATCTCCTTTGGTGGCAGGCATCGCGCTTCTCGGCGCGGGCCTGCTGCTGTACCAGGTCAAGCCAACAGTTCTGTCCCTGCCTGCGCCTGACGGCAAATCCCGGCGAGATCGTGGCATCCGGCGCGTCGCACGCAAATCGCGTGACGGCGTGGCATCGCTGATGCCCAGCAATCTGACCGGATCTATCGGAAGGTCCCTGATAATCATGGGCCTCGGGCTTGTTACGATCCGCCTGCTTGATCGGTTCGTCAACGAAGAAGATGCCTTGTACTGATGCGGCTGATCGCACCTTTTCTCGTCAGCCTGGGGCTGTTGGTACCTGTGGTCGCGCACGGGCAGGATGCGGCGTTGGCCGCCTTCAACGCCTGGTGCTTCAAGGCCGGGCAGACAGCCGATGGTATCCGCGCTCGGATGGAGCAGGACACGGCATCACCCTTGCCGTTTGACCTGACTTTCTGGGACGTATCCATAGAGCCCACCAGCCACGATATTCCCGCCGGGGTGGAACGACGCTGCGAGGTTTCGTTCAGCGGCAATCACACCGAACAGGCGGTTCAGGCGTTACGTCGACAGATGGCTACGCCGCCCGTATTCGGCACCGTGATCCCGTTGCCCGCAACCCATAGCGCTGAACCTGGCACCGTGCTTATCGAAGGACGCGAACTGCTGCGCGGGCGCGTAGCGGTTGTTCATGTCGGCCGGCGCAATGATCAAACATTTTTGGCCGTGGATCGTCTTTTTGATGGTCTGGGACTGCCGAGGGAGGGCTAACGAGATGATTAACATATCCAAACCAGCAACCGTTGCCAAATGGAGCGTGGCAACCGCCGCTGCGCTTCTGCTTGCGGCATGCAACAACCCGCACAATGACGGCGTGCGGCACGGCGCTCAGGCCGTTCATCCTTCGGGTTCCGCCCTTTCCCTACGTTTGGCGCAGGCATCGGCGACACCTAAATAACTAATTACGCGCGCTCCGGTGCGTCAAAATTGCAAGACAGGAGGCCCACATGGCCGTACTCGTAGACGAAAATACCAAAGTGATCTGTCAGGGCCTTACCGGTTCTCAGGGCACTTTTCACACCGAACAGGCCATCGCCTACGGTACCAAAATGGTCGGCGGCGTGACACCGGGCAAGGGTGGCCAGACGCATCTGGACCTTCCCGTTTTCAATTCCGTCCACGAGGCGCGCCACGTCACCGAAGCCAATGCAACCGTGATTTACGTGCCGCCGCCCTTTGCGGCGGATTCGATCCTCGAAGCCATTGACGCCGAGATGGAGCTGATCATCTGCATCACCGAAGGTATTCCAGTCCTCGACATGATGCGCGTCAAGCGGGCGCTTGACGGATCCAAGTCCCGCTTGATCGGGCCAAACTGCCCCGGCGTGATTACGCCTGATGCCTGCAAAATCGGCATCATGCCCGGCCATATTCACCGGCGCGGTTCCTGCGGGGTTGTTTCACGTTCCGGCACACTTACCTACGAGGCTGTGAAACAGACATCCGATCTGGGCCTTGGCCAATCTACCGCTGTCGGTATCGGTGGCGATCCCATCAAAGGGACCGAACACATTGACGTGCTCGAGATGTTCCTGGCTGACCCCGAAACACATTCGATCATCATGATCGGCGAAATCGGCGGTTCCGCCGAAGAAGAAGCCGCACAGTTCCTTGCCGATGAGAAGAAGAAAGGCCGTTGGAAGCCCACAGCCGGATTCATCGCGGGCCGCACTGCTCCTCCCGGGCGTCGCATGGGCCACGCCGGCGCGATCGTGGCCGGTGGTAAAGGGGACGCCGAATCAAAGATCGAAGCCATGAAACAAGCAGGTATCGTCGTCGCTGACAGCCCCGCAACCTTGGGCGAAGCCGTTCAGGATGCCATCGACAGAGGCTAAACCATCAGGACCGGGCGGGTCTGGACCCTGCCCGGTCAACCATCGCTAACCGTCGCGCGCTCATCAGAGGTATCGCCATGACAAACCAACCGCAAAACGACCAATTCCACGATACTTCCTTTTTGGAGGGGCAAAACAGTGCATACCTGGAAGCGATGTATGCACGCTATGCCGAAGATCCTGATGCGGTCGACAGTGCATGGAAGGCGTTCTTTCAGTCGATGGATGACGACAATGCCGACGTGAAAGCACAGGCTGCCGGCCCATCGTGGGCACGTTCCGACTGGCCGCCGATGCCACAGGACGACTTAACGTCGGCATTGACAGGTCAGTGGCCCGCCCCTGCTGAGGCCAAAGCGGCCGGCGACAAGATCGTCAATAAAGCCACCTCTAAAGGTATCGAGCTTTCGGACACCCAGGTTCAGCGCGCCGTGCTTGACAGCATACGCGCATTGATGCTGATCCGAGCCTATCGTATTCGCGGCCACCTTGCCGCCGACCTCGACCCGCTTGGCATGCGCGAAAGCGACACCCACCCGGAACTCGACCCAGCCTCTTATGGGTTCGGGCCTGCGGATATGGATCGCCCCATTTTTATCGACAACGTGTTGGGGCTTGAAATCGCAACGATGAAGGAAATCATCGGGATCGTCAAAAGCACCTACTGTGGAACCTTCGCGCTGCAATACATGCACATCTCGGATCCAGAACAATCTGCCTGGCTCAAGGAGCGGATCGAAGGCTATGGCAAGGAAATTCAGTTCACCCAAACCGGGCGCAAAGCTATTCTGAACAAACTGGTCGAGGCCGAGGGTTTCGAAAAGTTCCTGCACGTCAAATATATGGGTACCAAACGTTTTGGTCTGGACGGCGGTGAATCCCTGATTCCGGCGATGGAGCAGATCATCAAGCGCGGTGGCCAGCTTGGTATCAAGGACATCGTGATCGGCATGCCCCACCGCGGACGCCTCTCGGTTCTCGCCAACGTGATGCAAAAACCTTACCGTGCGATTTTCAACGAATTCCAGGGCGGCAGCTTCAAGCCCGAAGATGTCGATGGCTCCGGCGACGTGAAATACCACCTTGGCGCATCCTCGGATCGCGAATTCGACGGTAATACCGTGCACCTGTCCCTGACCGCGAACCCATCGCACCTTGAGGCAGTCAACCCCGTTGTTCTGGGCAAGGTTCGCGCCAAGCAAGACCAGCTGAACGACAAGCAACGCACCGCCGTGATGCCCGTGCTGCTGCACGGCGATGCAGCCTTTGCCGGGCAAGGTGTCGTTGCCGAATGTTTCGCGCTTTCGGGCCTGCGCGGCCACCGCACCGGCGGCACCATGCATATCGTGGTGAACAATCAGATCGGCTTTACCACCGCGCCGCACTTCAGCCGGTCCAGCCCCTACCCCACCGACAATGCGCTGGTGGTCGAGGCACCGATTTTCCACGTCAACGGTGATGACCCCGAAGCAGTGGTTCACGCCGCCCGCGTCGCTACCGAATTCCGCCAGAAGTTCCACAAAGACGTGGTGCTGGATCTTATTTGCTATCGTCGGTTTGGCCATAACGAAGGTGATGAGCCGATGTTCACCAACCCGGTTATGTACAAGAAGATCAAGAAGCAGAAAACAACCTTGACGCTGTACACCGACCGTCTTGTCAAAGACGGGCTGATCCCCGAAGGCGAAGTCGAAGACATGAAGGCCGCCTTTCAGGAAAAACTGAATACCGAGTTCGAGGCCGGGAAGGAATACCGCCCCAACAAGGCCGATTGGCTGGATGGCAAATGGTCACATCTGGATCGCGCCAAGGAAAAGAAATACCAGCGTGGCAAAACCGCCATATCCCCGGAGACCATGGCCGACGTTGGCAAGGCGCTCAGTACCGCGCCAGACGGGTTCCCCATTCACAAGACGGTGGGCCGTTTGCTTGAGGCCAAGGCCGAAATGTTTGCATCAGGCGAAGGCTTCGATTGGGCGACAGCCGAGGCATTGGCCTTTGGGTCATTGCTGACCGAAGGATATAAGGTCCGGCTGTCAGGGCAGGATTCAGCACGCGGAACATTCTCGCAGCGGCATTCAGCTTTGATCAACCAGGAAAACGAGGACCGTTACTACCCGCTGAACCACATTCGCGAAGGGCAGGCGGAATTCGAGGTGATCGATTCAATGCTGTCCGAATATGCGGTACTGGGTTTCGAGTACGGTTATTCGCTGGCGGAACCCAACGCGCTTACCTTGTGGGAAGCCCAGTTCGGTGATTTCGCCAACGGCGCGCAGATCATGTTCGACCAGTTCATCAGCTCGGGTGAATCCAAATGGCTGCGCATGTCCGGTTTGGTCTGCCTCATGCCGCACGGGTACGAAGGCCAGGGGCCTGAACATTCCTCCGCGCGTCTGGAACGGTTCCTGACCATGTGCGGCGGCGACAACTGGATCGTGGCGAACTGCACCACGCCCGCGAACTACTTCCACCTGCTGCGCCGCCAGTTGCACCGTAGCTATCGCAAGCCGCTGATGCTGATGACACCAAAGTCACTGCTGCGCCACAAGCTGGCCGTCAGCACCGCCGAGGAATTCACCACCGGGTCATCCTTTCACCGTGTGCTGTGGGACGATGCACAGCATGGAAATTCTGACACCACATTGGTGGCGGACGACAAGATCAAGCGGGTCGTCATGTGTTCGGGCAAGGTATATTATGACCTGCTTGAAGAACGTGACGCCCGTGGCATCGACGACATCTATTTGCTGCGTTTTGAACAGTTTTATCCCTTCCCCGCGCAATCAGCGGTCAAGGAGCTTGAACGGTTCAAGAACGCCGAAATGGTCTGGTGTCAGGAAGAACCCAAGAACCAGGGGGCCTGGACCTTCATCGAGCCGAACATCGAATGGGTATTGGGCCGGATCAAGGCTACCTACACTCGTCCCGTTTATGCTGGGCGGGCCACCTCGGCATCGCCGGCAACGGGTCTCGGCTCGCAACACAAAGCCCAACAAGCAGCGCTTATCGACGAAGCACTGACATTCAAAGGAAAGTAACCCATGACCGATGTTCGTGTGCCCACCCTGGGCGAATCAGTGACCGAAGCCACCGTGGCAACATGGTTCAAGCAACCCGGCGACACGGTAGCGATCGATGAAATGCTCTGCGAGCTGGAGACAGACAAGGTTACCGTCGAAGTCCCCAGCCCTGTGGCCGGCACCCTGTCTGAAATCGTGGCCGCCGAAGGCGAGACTGTCGGCGTGGACGCATTGTTGGCCAGCATTTCTGAACAAGATGCCGGCACAAAGGATGCGCCGAAGGCCAAGGATGCCGCTGTCGACGAAGAGGCCGCAAGTCAGTCCCCGCGGAATGAGCACCCGTCCAAGGCCATCGATGCTGGCCCCGAAGACACCAAAGCCCGGGACGCGAGTGAACTCATCGATGTCATGGTGCCGACCTTGGGCGAATCCGTCACCGAGGCGACGATCAGCACCTGGTTCAAGAAAGTCGGCGATATGGTCGCCCAGGACGAAATGCTGTGCGAACTTGAAACCGACAAGGTCAGCGTCGAGGTCCCCGCTCCTGCGGCGGGCGTATTAAGCGAAATCATTGCCGAAGAAGGCAGCACGGTCGAAGCCTCGGCCAAAATTGCGGTGATCAGCGCGGGCCAAGGGGCCGCGGCCGCTTCGACCGCACAGGAAAACGCACCTGCGCCGGCAGCTGCACCGCAATCGACCACCGGTGCCGACATCGAAGATGCACCCTCGGCCCGCAAGGCGATGGCCGAAGCCAACATCCGCCGCGATCAGGTTACCGGAACCGGACGCGACGGCCGCGTGATGAAAGACGATGTCGCCAAGGCTGTGGCGGCAGGCAAATCCGATGTGTCTGCACCTGCGCCAAGCGCCAAGGCGGCATCGCGCGCGCCTTCGTCGCCGCAGGACGCTGCACGCGAGGAACGCGTCAAGATGACCCGCCTGCGCCAGACAATCGCCAAGCGCTTGAAAGACAGCCAGAATACGGCGGCAATGCTGACGACCTATAACGAGGTCGACATGACCGAAATCATGGCGCTGCGCGACGAATACAAGGATCTGTTCCTCAAAAAGCATGGCGTCAAGCTTGGCTTTATGTCATTTTTCACCAAGGCCTGCATCCATGCCCTGCACGAAGTCCCCGAGGTAAATGCGGAAATCGACGGCACCGACGTTGTATACAAAAACTATGTCAATATGGGTATTGCCGCTGGCACTCCTACCGGCCTTGTCGTGCCGGTCATCAAGGATGCCCAGGATATGTCCTTTGCCACGATCGAAAAGAAGATCGGCGAAATGGGGGCGAAGGCTCGCGACGGCAAACTGTCGATGGCAGAGATGCAAGGGGGTACGTTCACCATCTCCAACGGCGGCGTATATGGCTCGCTCATGTCGTCACCCATCCTGAACCCGCCCCAGTCCGGCATACTCGGCATGCACAAGATTCAGGATCGCCCCATGGCGATCAACGGAAAGGTCGAAATTCGACCCATGATGTATCTGGCCCTCAGCTACGATCACCGTATTGTAGATGGAAAAGGTGCAGTGACCTTCTTGGTGCGTGTCAAAGAAGCCCTCGAAGACCCGCGACGCCTGCTCATGGATCTCTGATACAAACATAAACACCGCACCGCCTCGAAAGGACAGACGATGACAGAGACAACAATCCTCGCCAGCTATGGCCTGCTGATTATGATCACCATCTTGCTTCAGGTTCTTGGCGGTGCGCAACAGCTCAGCATAGGCTACCTGCTCTCATCACGCGACGAAACCCGTACCCTCAAAGGCATGACGGCACGTCTCAAACGGGCGCTCGATAACTCGATCGTGGCGATGACGCTGTTTGCTCCGGCTATCTTGATCTTGGTGACGCTCGACCGCACCAGTCCCTCAACGCTGCTTGCCGCGCAGGTGTTTCTGGTCGCGCGTATCGTGTATGTTCCGATGTATGCCTTTGGCGTCCCAACCTTGCGTACCTTGGCATGGCTGTCGGGGTTTGCGGCGACGGCAGTTCTCTACTTCCTCGCACTGTGATCCGTCAGCATCGCCATGACACCCGAACTCACCGTACTGACCCTTGCCGCCCTCCTGCAAGTCGTCACCTTCATCGCCTATGCTGTTCCGGCCAATCGTGAGCTTGGCCGCGGCTATACCATGTCTGCCCGAGACCGCGATCCGACAAGAACCATGACAGACCCTACGGCCCGCCTGGGCCGCGCCATGAACAATATGTTCGAGGCACTCATTCTCTTCGGAATTGCGGTGTTGGTGGTGCAGGTATCGGGGCAGAACACGCGCTACACGGCCACCCTGTCCTGGCTGTTTCTGTTCGCGCGCGTCCTCTACGTGCCGGCATATTATTACGCATGGCGGCCAGGCCGTTCTTTGATCTGGGTTGTGGGCTTGACGGCCACGGTCCTGTTGCTTCTCGCGGCCCTCTTTTGACATTCCAAGTGGATCAAAATCCCGGGGGCGTGCGCTTGCGCACGGGGGCAGCGCCCCCTCGACCAGACTTTCATCCACGCCCCTTCGCCCTATAATCCAAGCCTACCCTGACCTTCCAAGGAGACCCAAATGTCCAGCTACGATGTCATCATCATCGGTTCCGGCCCCGGCGGCTATGTATCAGCGATCCGCTGCGCTCAACTGGGCCTGAAGACCGCCTGCGTCGAAGGACGCGACACTCTGGGCGGCACCTGCCTGAACGTTGGCTGCATCCCGTCCAAAGCCTTGCTGCATGCCACCCACATGTTGCACGAAGCTGAACATAATTTTGCACAGATGGGCCTCAAGGGCAAAAGCCCGTCAGTCGACTGGAAACAAATGCTAAGCTACAAGCAAAGCACCATCGACACCAACACCAAAGGCATCGAATTCCTGTTCAAGAAGAACAAGATCGACTGGCTGAAAGGCTGGGCGACCATTCCCGAGGTCGGCAAGGTCAAGGTCGGGGACGAAGTTCACGAAGCCAAAAACATCGTCATCGCCACGGGGTCAGAGCCAGCGAGCCTGCCGGGCATCGATGTCGACGAGCAGGTGATTGTGACATCTACCGGTGCCCTGTCGGTCAACAAGGTACCCAACAAAATGGTCGTGATCGGTGCGGGTGTGATTGGTCTTGAACTCGGGTCGGTCTACGCCCGGCTCGGTGCCGAAGTAACTGTGGTTGAATACCTTGATGCGATCACCCCCGGCATGGACGGCGAAATTCAAAAGAATTTCATGAGAATTCTCAAAAAGCAGGGGATCAACTTCGTCCTGGGGGCCGCGGTACAATCCGCCGAGAAATCGAAAGCCAAGGCCACTGTATCGTATAAACTGCGCAAGGACGACAGCGAGCATCAGCTGGACGCGGATCTGGTTCTGGTTGCAACCGGCCGCAAGCCGTTTCATGACGGGCTGGGTCTCGACAAGCTCGGCGTCAAACTGACCGACCGTGGTCAGGTCGCCGTGAACGATCAGTGGCAAACTTCGGTCGAGGGCATCTATGCTATCGGGGACGTCATCGAAGGCCCGATGCTGGCCCACAAGGCCGAAGATGAAGGTATGGCCGCCGCCGAAGTGATCGCGGGCAAGCATGGTCACGTGAACTATGGCGTCATCCCCGGCGTGATTTACACCCATCCCGAAGTATCCAACGTCGGTGTTACCGAAGAACAGCTCAAGAAGGAAGGTCGGGCTTACAAAGTCGGCAAGTTCAGCTTCATGGGCAATGCCCGCGCCAAGGCGGTATTTGCCGGCGAAGGTTTCGTGAAACTCCTTGCCGACAAGGACACAGATCGGATTTTAGGGGCACATATTATCGGCCCGGGCGCGGGTGATCTCATCCACGAAATCTGCGTGGCGATGGAATTCGGTGCATCTGCCGAAGATCTCGCCATGACGTGCCACGCACATCCGACCTATTCCGAAGCGGTCCGCGAGGCTGCATTGGCCTGCGGCGACGGCCCTATTCATATGTAGCGATAATCAGGGTGGGCATTTGTGCCCACCTCCGCGCTGGTGAGCAGCAATGCAGAGCAACGTCTGACCAGGACGCGCTTTGCCGATCGACGCCCATCGACGATTTATGTCACCGTAACCATCGGCGGGTGCGGGTCATCGCGCGGTGGCACGCGTGCGATCCTTATTGCGCTGTGCGAAACCCGGCTTCGTCAAGCAATGCATCGGATCGTGTTTCAACGACGTTCTCGAGCTTTTTCATAAATTCGGCGCGCCCCAGACCCGGCGGGATCGGCTCCAAAAACGCCACCACCGCGACTCCCGGTCTGCGGTAAAACCCGCGGCGCGGCCAGAAATAACCCGCATTTGTGGCGACAGGGACACAGACCTGACCCATCTGTTCATAAAGCGCGGCTGTACCGGTCTTGTACGGCATTGACAAACCGGGCGCGACCCGCGTGCCTTGCGAATAGATGACCAATTGTCCGGGCTCTGCTTCGCCGGCTTTTACGTCGGCAAGCATCTTTGATATTGCCGCTCCACGCTTGCCACGGTTGACTGCGACCATTTCCATGCGCTTGGCGTACAGGCCGATAACGGGCGTCCAGAGTATCTCTTTTTTCATGATGAATTTTGCCACCGGCAAAGCATTGAATATCATCAATATATCAAGGAACGACTGGTGCTTCGCAGCAACCAGCACCGCGCCCTCGGGCACAACGCCACGCACTTCGCAGCGCATGCCGACGATCTTTTCGGCCATCCACATCGTGCCGCGGGCATAAGCCTTGCACCCTGCATATGCGCCACGCTTGGAAAACATTGCCCATGGGGCGTAAATCAATCCCACCACGGGCATGTATACCGTCGCCAGCACCACAAACGTGATCGAGCGTATCCACTGCAACATCAAGCTAGTCCTTTTAACGTCCGTCGGGCTGCGGCTCCGGTGGCGGCGAAAGCAACCCCCCCGGACAGAAACGGCACAATCAGCGGCACCAGCCAATGCCAGCCCTGAAATCCCAGGCCGGTCAGGAAGGCTCCTGTATCGGTGGACGTCGGCAAGAGCAATATCGCCAGCATCCCGACCGCTGTACCGCCTGCCGCACCTGCCAGGGCGCGCAGGGTAAAGCGCCGGATAAATGCCTGTGCGATATAGCCGTCGGTGGCACCGACAAGGCGCAGCACCGCGATGACCTGTGCATTGGCAGACAGCGCCGCATGCGCGGCCAGCGTTACCATGGCGGCCAACGAAGCAACGATCAGAACCGTGGATACCCACCCCAGCAGCCTTAGGCGCGATGCGGCCTTAACCAGCGGTTCTCGCCAACGGCTGTGGTTATCCAGCACTGCGCCGGGTACTTCGGCGGCCAGCCGCAACCGCAACCCGTCCACATCCATACCATCGCTGTCTTCGACAATTTCAATGAGCCGAGGAACCGGCAAGGCGTCAATGGCCAGATCGGCACCGAACCATGGTGCCAGCAATGCTTGTTGTTCGGCATCGGTTAGCGCTCTCGCCGATGCCACGCCCTTGGTCGTTTCCAAAATACGCAAAGCGGCGGACGTCTGCGCCGCGCGCTGATCAACCGGAGCCACCACCCGGATTGTCGCGGTGCGGGCCAGTTGTTGGCCCCAAATATCGGCCAGTCGTCCCGAAGCCAGTGAAAGCGCCAAAGCAAACACCGCGAGAAATGCCATTGTTGCGGCTGCAAATAATGTCAGCTGTGCTGTGAAGCCTGACGGCGGCACCACGCGATCAGCCTGACGGTCCCCGCTCCAGAGCGCCTGCATCGCTGTGCGAAGCATTTTCAAAGATCTGCTCCTGCCAATTGGATGCGCCGGTTCGCGATTCGCAGCACACGTGCCTGCACCTGCGCTTTGGTCGCCCGAATGAGCCCCAAGTCATGGGTGGCGATCAATACGGTTTTTCCCATCTTGTTCAGCTCTACCAACAGCCGCAACAGCCGTTGCGACATTTCCCAATCCACGTTTCCGGTCGGTTCGTCGGCCAGCACCACATCGGGTGACATGATGACCGCGCGCGCCAAGGCTGCACGCTGCCTTTCGCCGCCTGAAAGTTCGGGGGGCAGGGCATCCTTGCGATTGGTTAAGCCCACCCATGACAGCAGTTCCGACAGGTCTTCGCCGCCGGTTTCGGCGTGTCTGCCCGAAACAGTCAGCGGTAGCCCGATGTTGTCCACGAGCGGAAGATGGTTGAGAAACTGGCAATCCTGGTGCACCACGCCCACGCGCCTGCGCACCATCGCGATTTCGTCACGGTCCATGTTGCGGACGTCGTTTCCAAACAGGGACACATGACCCGCGGTCGGCAGCAGCGCCCCATAACACAGTTTCATCAACGTGGTTTTGCCCGACCCCGACGGACCGGTCAGGAAATGGAACGACCCTGGTGCCAGCTTGACCGAAACATCGGACAAAAGCTCGCCTCCGCCATAGCTGTAGGCCACGTTTTCAAACTCGATCACACGCATATCCTGCTTGGTTTGAACTGTTGTGCCTCAGCACCGCTTGGGTTTCAATGCACCCAAGCCAAGGCTTTGCATGAAGATTGCACTTTTCCTGCGGATTTCTAGGACATAAGGTTGATTTAACGTGAAATTAGTGAGGTTTCTAATGGGCCGGGACACGAAATGCGACTGATCTGCCCAAATTGTGACGCACAATACGAAGTGCCGGACGAGGTCATTCCAACCTCTGGACGGGATGTGCAATGTTCAAACTGCGGTCAAACATGGTTTCAGCATCACCCAGATAATGTGCTGCAAGAAGACAGCGACACCCGCACCGATCGTGCCCCGGACGAAAACGATCGACCGCTTTCGCGCCGTTCGCCCGAACCGACCGCTGTACCTTCTGGCGAACGCAAAAAGCTTGATCCGTCAGTCGCCGACATATTGCGGCAAGAAGCAGAAGCCGAACAGGAGGCCCGGCGTCGCAGGCAGGCCGCCTCGCTGGAAAGCCAACCTGATCTGGGCTTGGAAGGTGCCGATGAACCAAGACCTCGGGAACGGTCGGAACGCGCCCATTCCAAGCTGTCGCGGCCAAGCGCCAAACAAGAAAGGCAAGCACCACCGGACGATATCGCAGCCACGGCCATCGGATCACGGCGTGATCTGTTGCCCGATATCGAAGAGATAAACTCCACTTTGCGCACGGGAAATGAACGCCGTACGCTTCCGTCGAGCCATCATGCCAAAACCCAGCCCAGAAGAGCCGAACGCAGTGCATTTCGGTCGGGTTTTCTGATTGTTGTGATTATTGCGACGCTTATGGTGGGGGTTTACCTGATGGCACCTGATCTCGGTACTGCGGTACCGCAGCTGGAGCCGTATCTCACTGCATACGTCACCTGGATCGACGCGGCGCGGCTATGGTTAGACGCAACGCTGCAAAACGTCTTGCAATGGTTGGATGCCAAGGCGTCGCAGTCAGCGGGGTAAGAGCCGCGCCATCCAAAAGGCCTGATGGTCAGAAGCGGTCCAGCAAACGGTTCAGATAGTCACGTTCCACCTCTGGCCGTGCTGTCTGCGCCGAGCGACGTCTGATTTCATCCAGCAACTCGCGAGCGCGCCCATAGGCATCGTTGTCCAGGGCAAGTTCACCTTCGGACCCTTGCGCGCCATTGGCACCCTGCTCGCGGCCGAGCGGATCCTGACCATCTGCTTTTCGGTTGCCTTTCGCGGAGCCCTGACCCGGATCGCCGGGATTTTGCTCTTTTGCCATGGCCTCGCCAAGCGCTCTCATACCGTCGCGCAAGGCTTCCATTGCTTGCGACTGGTTATCTATCGCTTCGGCCAGATCATTTCTGCGCAAGGCGTCTTCGGCCCCATCCATGGCACGGCCTGCACGATCCAATGCATCCCGTGCAGCGTCCCCCTCGGGGGTGCCACCACCAGGAAGCCGACCTTGCTGGCGGCGCAACTCGTCGCGCAAAGCCTGCTGGCGATCCGCAATAGACCCTTGGCCCTGGCCCGGTTGCGCCTGACCATCATTCGGCCCCGGTTGTTGCCCGGGTTGGTTCTGGCCCTGTTGCGGGCTTGCACCGGGTTGCTGTCCTTGTTCCTGTCCGTCTTGCTGACCGGTTTCACTATTCGGATTGAAACGGTCCTGAAGGTCGCGAAACGCCTGATCGCTCAACCCTTGCTGGTCACGCAATGTATCCGCCAGCCCTTCCATCGCCTGCTCGCTTGGACTTTGGCCCTGTTGTCCGGGCTGACCTTCGGTGACGCGCATGTTCTCCATCAACTGCTGAAGTTCGCGCAATGCCTGTTCAGCCTCGGCCATGCGGCCTTGCTCCATCAGTTCCTGAATACGGTCCATCATGCGTTGCAAGTCGTCCTGCGTCATCTGCATGGTGTCGCCCTGCGGGGCGTTTTCCTGCTGCTGGTCACCCTCTTGCGCCTGCTGACGTTGCAACTGGCGCATGTAATCATCTGTCGCGCGGCGCAGCTCGTCCATCAACTCGGCTATTTCCTCGTTCGAGGCACCATTCTTCATCGCCTCCGAAAGCCTCTCCTGGGCCCTGCGCATGCGTTCCAGCGCGTCCGCCAGAACGCCTTCTTCCAGTTCGATCGCCAAATCCCAAAGATCATCCGCGATCTCGGTCTGCACCTCATCCGTCAGGCCATAGGTCGCACGAATTTCCAATCGTTCGATCTGCTGGCGTAATCGCAATGCAGAGGTTTGCGTGCGAAACACGTCTTCGGGACGATATGCTACCGCCTTGAGGATTTGCGCCAGTCTCGACGCGTTTGCCTTGGCCCACAACAGGTCGCGCCTTTGTTCAATCACGGCTGCGGCCAGTGGGTCGAAAAAGCGTCGCCCCGGCAAGATCATATCGGCAGGCGGTGTAACCGCCTGTTGTTCCGACGCATCGAGCACGGTCAGGCTTACCTTGACCGGCAGATTGGCCCAAGGGTGTTTCGAAAAATCCTCGATCAGGTTCTCTTGAAAACGACTGCGGTCACCCGCAATAGGCATTGGCAATGGTACGATGATCTCGGGCCTGTCATCGGGTGCGGTTTCCAATCCATAGCGCCGATCTACCGACGCCAGATCAAGGCTGATCCGGGCCTCTCCTGCCTCGACGCCATAGTCGTCACGCGCGGCAAACGGCAGACGCATTTCACCCAAGGCGGCGACTTCGGGTTCTGCGGTAATTTCCACCTCTGGCTTGGCATCCGGCAGCATAACGATGTTCCACGTCCGCCCGTTCGGCCCATCAATGCTGATATCACCGCTTTGGGCGACCTTGAAATCAACCACAACCGCGGCTTGGGTATCATCGGTCGGGGTGGTGCCAGATACGGTTTCGGAAACCGACAACGCCCCGACTTCGCCATATAGCCGCAGGGTAATCAGTGTGCCTGCGGGAAGATACAACGGCTCTTCCTTGAGGTCGGCGAGATAAAGCGTCGGTTTACCGGTATAGCGAGGAGGCTCGGCCCAGCCTTCCCACACCGGGCCGCTGACCACACCGCCCGCAGAGGGTGCCATGCCCACGACTGACCCGATGCGCAACACCGAACCAAAGATCAACGCCACACCAAAGGCTAGCACCGCGACATATCGCAAAGCATAGGGATCACGGTGCGACACCCGCAAATCAGCGGGAACGGCCTGGGCGGTCGCGGCGCGCTCAGCCATTCGCGCTCTGTGAGCCTGCCAAACCGCGATAGACCCGGCGTCAGTCGCCCCAATCGCCTGCTTGTCCATCAGGGCTTGAATAGGTCGGCCGGGCAAGCTTGCATCCAGTCTTGCCAACGCGTCAATCCGTGACGGCACCTTGATGTGGCGAACCGCATAGAACACCCCGCCGATCGCGCACAGCAGGACCACGACAGTGGCTGCGTAAACAAGGTCCACGGCGACAATATCCTGGATCCCCAACATCAGCGCCGCCAGTACGAACAACGCCAAAGCCAGCAACGGCCATAGCCCCTGCACCAATTGTTCGGCCCACATCCCCAGCCATGTCAGCCTGAGCGGCCAGCGTATCGTGGCCAGCCCGTCTTGCTGGTTATGATCTGGAAATGGATTCATCTGGTGCTGTGCTCCCAAGTGGGTTTCACACGCGGTGCGCGGTCAAAGCCATTCAGGGATGATATCGCGATTTATCATTTCGTCAAACGTCGGACGTTGGCGGATAACCGCAAATTGATCGCCGTTAACCAAAACTTCGGGGATCAAAGCCCGCGAGTTGTATTCGCTGCTCATCACCGCACCATAGGCCCCGGCGCTGCGAAAGGCGACCAAGTCACCCGCGGACAGCTCTGGCATCATCCGCTGCTTGGCAAAGGTATCGCCAGTTTCGCAAACCGGTCCCACAACATCATAGGGGCGCTGTTCACCCCCTACCGGAGGTTCGATAACCGGGATTATATCGTGATAGGCATCATACATGGCAGGCCTGATCAGATCGTTCATCGCGCCGTCGATGATAAGGAAATCGCGACCTTCACCGGATTTGACGTAAATGACCTCGCTTACCATCAGTCCCGCATTGCCCGCGATCAGGCGCCCTGGCTCAATCTCGATCTCACAATCAAGATGCCCCAAGGTACGCTGCACCATAGCGCCGTAATCTGTCGGCAGTGGCGGCGCGGCATTGCTGCGCTCGTAGGGGATGCCCAGACCACCGCCCAGATCAAGGCGGCGAATGTCGTGACCGTCTGTACGCAAAAGCTCGGTCAGCTCTGCCACCTTCTGATAGGCCTGCTCGAACGGGGCCAGATCGGTAAGCTGACTACCGATGTGCACGTCAATCCCGATGACCTCGAGGCCCGGCATAGAGGCTGCAAGCCGATATACATCCCGGGCCCGGGCGATCGGAATGCCGAATTTATTTTCGGATTTGCCCGTCGCGATCTTGGCATGGGTCTTGGCGTCGACATCGGGGTTCACCCGGATCGTGATGGGCGCGACCTTACCCAGAGATTGCGCAATCGCGTCGAGCTGCGCCATCTCGGGTTCGGATTCGACGTTGAATTGCCGAATGCCCCCTTCAAGCGCCAGCCGGATTTCCGACGCCGTTTTGCCGACACCCGAAAAAACGATCCTGTCACCCGGTACGCCCGCGGCCTTGGCGCGTAAATATTCGCCGGCAGACACCACATCCATGCCCGCGCCCGCCCGCGCCAGCGTCTTGAGAACCGCCTGGTTTGAATTGGCTTTCATTGCATAGCACACCAGATGGTCCATCCCATCCAACGCGTCATCGAACGCTTTGAAGTGCCGTAACAGCGTCGCTGTAGAATAAACGTAGAACGGCGTGCCGACCGCCGCCGCAATTTCCGAGATTGCAACATCTTCGGCAAACAAAGCGCCATCGCGATACAGGAAGTGATCCATATTTTCGGGCTCCTAGCCTATTCCTGCCGAAGATACCGGCGTCATTTTACGGGGGCGGACCGCAGGAACAGATACAGCGGCAGGCCACAACTGACCCCAATAGCAAAGGTTGCGGGAATGGCAATCAGCGCCCGCCAATTGCGGCGTACCGAAACTTCGGCCAACACCCAGAGCGTCAGCGCAATCGCGGCAATCGTCAGATCCCACACCAGCCCCGAGGTCGCTGCATTGACATGCCAGGCATCGACCATTCCACCCAGATCCAGCCCATTGGCCAGAAACCAGGAAACGAAGTAATACATCGGATGGACAGCACCCCAGACAGCCAAGGCAAGATAGGTCATTCGCAAAATCGACACGGTCAATGCCCTGCCGAGATGCCGACGGTGCCCCGACCTGATACGTGCATCCCTTGTTCAAGGTTGTCGGGCTGTTGCCGCCAGTTCGTTGCCTGGCGGTTTTGTATCGCGGTATCGCCGACGCATGCGGTCAGAAGGGTTGCAGTAAAAACCAGCGCCGCTGTAAGCTTCACAGCGTCCATCCTGCCACGCCCACACGCAAAGCCCCGCGCCCCATGCTGACACCTGTCCCAACAGACACGCCCGAATTAGATAACGTGACCGAACTGTGAACCTTCGGAGGCTGAGGTTCGCCGTCAGCGCCGCATGCGGCGAGCGTTAACAACAAAAGAAGGGCGGCGAGGCGTTTCATCCAACAAGACCTTTCCAACGGGAAACTTGCTTGCGCACCTGTTCGGGTGCAGTTCCGCCATAAGACATACGCGAATTCACAGAATTTTCTACGCCCAGAACGTCAAAAACATCTGCTGTGATGCCACCATGAGCGGATTTCATCTGCTCCAGCGTCAGGTCTGGCAAATCGCAGCCTTGCTTCTCAGCCAATGCGACCAGAGACCCGGTAACGTGATGCGCGTCCCGAAACGGCAGACCAAGCACACGGACCAGCCAGTCCGCAAGATCGGTCGCGGTCGAAAAGCCCGACCCGGCCGCGGCGGCCAGGCTGTCGCGGTTGGCGGACATATCCCTGACCATGCCTTCCATCGCGGCCAATGCCAGCATCAGGTTGTCGGCGGCGTCAAAGACCTGCTCCTTGTCTTCCTGCATGTCCTTGGAATAGGCAAGCGGCAGCCCTTTCATCACCATCATCAGCGCCACATTGGCCCCCATGATCCGGCCGATCTTGGCGCGGATCAGTTCCGCCGCGTCGGGATTCTTTTTCTGCGGCATGATGCTCGACCCGGTCGAGAAACGGTCCGACAGGGTCACGAAACGGAACTGCGCGGAGGACCAGATCACCAGCTCTTCGGCGAAACGGCTCAGGTGCATGGCGCAGATCGACGCTGCTGACAAAAATTCTAGCGCGAAATCGCGGTCACTGACTGCGTCGAGAGAATTGGCCGAGGGGCGATCGAACCCAAGCGCCTGCGCCGTCATCTCACGGTCGATCGGAAAAGACGTGCCCGCCAGCGCCGCAGCACCCAAAGGCGATTCGTTCATCCGTGCCCGCGCGTCGCGCATTCGGCTCAGATCGCGGCCAAACATTTCGACATAGGCCATCATATGGTGCCCCCAGGTCACGGGTTGGGCGGTCTGAAGGTGTGTGAAACCGGGCATCACCCAATCGGCCCCGGCCTCTGCCTGACCCAGCAAGGCCTTGATCAGCGCCAACAGGCCGGTTTCAGCAGCATCGAACTGGTCACGCACCCAAAGCTTGAAATCGGTTGCAACTTGGTCGTTTCGGGACCGGCCCGTGTGCAGACGGCCTGCGGGTTCGCCGATAATCTCCTTCAGGCGGGCCTCGACATTCATGTGGATGTCCTCAAGCGCCGTCGAATAATTGAAGGTTCCGCCTTCGATCTCTGACAACACCGTAAGCAGTCCCTCGCGAATTGCCTCTGCATCGCTATTGCTGATGATATTTCGGGCCGCCAACATGGCCGCGTGCGCCCGTGACCCTGCGATATCCTGCGCTGCCATGCGCTGATCAAACGAGATCGAGGCGTTGATCGCTTCCATAATCGCATCCGGTCCGGCGGCGAAACGGCCACCCCACATCTTGTTCGAAGTCGTATCGGTCATCAGGCAAACCCCTTGGCGGGAAAATGGAAAAAGTAATGCTCGGGGTCGTTTATACTGCGCCGGCGTTCGGTGCAAACCCCGGCTTGGGTGAAACCGTTCATGCTGTGGTGCTGGCAACGTCGGTACAGGCAATCCGGTGGCGGGCTACCCGGTCATCCGGCAAGGCAGGCCATTCAGGCCGCATGGTTCAAAATTGCCGCTTCAGACATGCTCAGGTTACGCCGCGCATAGCCGCCATAGGTATGCGGGTCGAAATCAACCTGCGGAAATTTCCCCAGCAGGCGGGCGCGGTCTGTGGCGTCCAGGGTTTCAAGCGACGCAGATGCGGGGTGGAAGCTTTCTGTTTCGACACCATTGGCCCATAACACCTGATGGAAATCGAGCAGAAGGTGAATATACGTCACTTCGCGCGCGTGGGCATCTATGGTCACACTGGTGCCATTCACCAGATCACGCGCGGTGACCAGCACCTCGGAAGTGTTGAAAAGGCTGCGCGCCGCATCGCCGGTGATCAGCACCCGGTGGCTGGGTGAAACCAGCAAATCCTGGTCTGGCCGGGTCTGGCCCAACGCGTTGGCGTGAAACCGGACAGGGCGCAGCTGAGGCATGGCAAACAGCCGGGCACCGCTCATCCGGCGACGACCGATCCAACGGATAGGCTGAATGCCGTTGTCCTTGGTCTGAACCATGTCGCCTTCGCGCAGATGCTCGATGCGTGACGACCCTGTGCCTGTCCGGATCATCGTACCGGGGGTAAAACAAATCACACCTGCACCGCTCTGGTCCAGCCGATCCGGTGATATGGTCGCCAGCGTATGGTCCACGATCCAAAGATCTGTATCGCGCGGCGGCAACTGATCCAGAAACATCAACAATGGCTGACTGCCCCGGCCCACTTCGATCAAGGTCGCCGTGTAACGCCTCACCCCATCCGTCATGGTAAAGCTGTTATGCATCAACGGCGTGTGCATATCGCCACCGTGCGGTTCGCGCCGGATAGGAGGCTGTTTTTCCAGCGCGGCACCGACAAGGCGTTGCACCTTGCGTGCGGCACGCCGGCGCAATTGTGCTGCATCATCTGCCCGGTCAAGTCGCAACACGTTATTCGGACCATCGACACAAATTGTATCGCCTCGCCAAGACCAGGCAGCTCCCACTTTGAGTGATTGAACCGGCGCGGCCTCTAGCCCGTCTATTTCTGTTTGCGACCAGCTTATGACAAACGTGCCTAGAAAGCCCGTTTTAAACACTGTTCACCTGCCTCGATCTTCTTTTTGTTATGGACAGGGTAGCAAAGCAGCGCCTTTGTGGGAAGGCGAAAAGTTCGGAGTGTGCGGACCTCGGCCAGTGCGTTCAGACGGGTTTGATTTGCGTCGCCCGTCGGGTGACAAACGACACCAACCGGGCATCAGAACGCGTAATTTATGCGCACCGATCCGACAACCTGGTCGTTCGGCTGGGTCGAATATTCCTTGCCCAACCAAGTCAGCCCATAGAATGCCGATAGCCGTTCGCTTTGCCAGTGAACACCCATACGCAACCGCTTTCTTTGGTTGGTGAGCACGTATCCACGGTCACGTGGCAAATAGGTACTTGAACTGACATGGGCGATATCGGCCCCTGCGACCCAGCTAAAGCCGGTCGCGGCATCGTTCTGGATAACCCGATAGCGATGACCGGTGGTCGTATCACGGACCAGAAGCTCTTGGTGGCCCACCCCGCCAAGGGTGAGGTCGAAACCTGCGCGGACCAGATCTTCGACGCCGGCCTGTGCTTCGATGAATGGCCGCAGGCTGGTCGTGGCCCCGAAATCGAACCGCCGCCCTGCTTCGATCAATATCGTCGGATGAAAGCCATTACCAATTTGTTCGGCAAGGGTGCGGTCAGATGGCGCGGGCGCGCCGATCAGTTGGTGAAATTGTTGCTGTAGCTCGCCCAGTTGAGTTTGGGGCCCGGTTGCATAGATCGACGCACCCATCGCGAATTCAATGTTGTTACGTTCAAAATGGGTATGAACACCGACCGACAAAGCACCCGCCCAAGGCCGAGATCCCGGCCGGGGATTGTTCAAGCGATCGGGTGCCAGTACCTCCAACCCGAGGCGCAGTTCGATGAGGGCACCGGCTGCACGCGGCAGATTTCCGTCCCACTCTCGCCCCCATACCCGCGAGGAAGAGAACGACCCCGTGCGCTCTCGGTCTCGCAGATCACCGAGCAAATCGTTATTGATCAAGCGCCCGTACCCCAACCGGGTAAGCTCGCCCCCGGCGGCGGTGACTGGCACGGTCATGAGGCAGATCAGTATGACAGACAAGGATCGAAACATCGTTACTCCGAAGATTATGTCACCGTCCCTTGCCATTGGAGGGTAGGCGATCGAGATTCGCTGGCTCAGTGATGGCAACTTATTGCCGCTAACAAAACACCAAGCCCGCGTTTGCGCCAAGATAGTTTCAAAACGTTGCAATACGCCGACATTACGCTAACGTTACGACAGCGAAACAGCAAAAATTTGGACCCCCCGATGTCAAGCTCAGTACCCCCTGCAACTCGTCGTATCGTATCGTCCCGCCATCTTGCCGAAGGTGAAGGGTGGGAAGCATCCGAACTGGAATACGGTATGATCATTGCCTATAATGCCTTCAGTCGCTGGATGATGCGGTGTATGGCGGCGGCTGGCAATCCCGACCTGACCTCTCTGGAAATCCTGGTGCTACACAATACCAACCACCGTGACCGCGAAAAGCGCCTGACGGATATTTGTTTTCTGCTGAATATCGAAGACACGCACACGGTCAACTATGCCTTGCGCAAGCTGCTGAAGTCCGGCCTGCTAGAGGCTGAGAAGCGTGGCAAGGAAGTGTTTTACCGCACATCCGAAAGCGGCACCCAATTGATCGAGGCGTATCGTGCAGTGCGAAATGCCTGCCTGATCGACAGCATGGGCCACACCGATATCAAAGGCGACGACCTGCGCGAGGTTGCCGCGCAGTTACGTACGATTTCGGGACAATATGATCAGGCCAGCCGCGCGGCAGCATCGCTTTAGCTGCGGGCACCCAGATTGCTGGCGGCACGGGCCAGTTCCGTGAGAGCCGTCCAATCGCCTTTGCGCACAAGGTTGTCAGGGGCCACCCAACTGCCTCCCGCGCAAACCACGTTGGGCAGCAACAGATAGCTGTCCGCATTTGCCGGACTGATCCCGCCGGTCGGGCAAAATCTAATTTGCGGCAACGGCGAAGCCAAGGATTTCAGGGCAGGTGCCCCCCCGGATGCTTCGGCGGGAAAGAACTTGAGCATATCGTACCCGCGTTCATACAATCGCATCGCTTCGCTGGCCGTGGCTGCGCCGGGCAACATGGGCAGGTCCAGATCTTCTGCAGCTTGTAAAAGCTTGTCAGTCGCGCCGGGCGATACCCCGAACTTTGCTCCGGCATCGACGGCACGTTTCACATCGTCCGGAGTAATCAACGTACCAGCCCCGACGATACCGCCCTCGACCTTGGCCATTTCGGCGATCACCTCAAGAGCCGCATCGGTGCGCAATGTCACCTCAAGCGCCGGCAGTCCTCCGGCGATCAGTGCTTCGGCCAATGGGCGGGCGTGAAGCACGTCATGCACGACCAACACCGGAACAATCGGGGCGCGTTTACAGATGGCGTAGGCAGCAGCGCTGGCGTCTTGGGGGGTCATATGGATTATCCTTCGATCAAAATCAGATACTACTGGCACCGGCATCTGCCGCGCCTACGGTTCTTCGGAAAGTAGCGAAAAGCTCGCGCCCTTGTCCGTATTCGTTGCCCGTCAGGTCGGCAACCGCTTCGGGCCGATCCAACGCGCCTTGGGTCAACACCTCGAGGCGTCCTTCATGGGCGTCTACGCGAATAAGGTCTCCGTCCTGTATTCGTGAAATGGGGCCACCGTCCAAGGCTTCGGGGCACACATGGATCGCGCTCAGCACCTTGCCGGATGCCCCAGACATACGTCCATCAGTAACCAACGCCACCTTGAGCCCGCGCGCTTGCAGGTTCGCCAAAATCGGCGTCAGGCTGTGCAATTCAGGCATACCATTGGCCTTGGGCCCCTGAAAACGTACGACCACGACGACATCCTCGCTGAATTCGCCGTTCTTATATGCGTCCTTGACTGCCTCCTGATCGTGAAACACCCGCGCTGGGGCCTCTACGATGTGATGTTCCGGTTTGACGGCAGATACCTTTGTCACGGCATTTCCCAGCGATCCCGACAAACGTTTCAAACCGCCAGTTGGCTGGAACGGGGCGTCGACCGGGCGCAGGATCTTGTCGTTCAAGGTTTCCTTAGGACCAGCGACCCATTCCACCGCACCGTCTTTCAACTTTGGATCCTGAGTATAGCGTTCAAGACCATCGCCTGCGATGGTTTTGACATCATTGTGCAGCAAGTCACCCGAGAGAAGCTGACCGATCATGTAGCCCAGCCCACCGGCCGCGTGGAAATGGTTCACATCAGCCAATCCGTTCGGATACACCCGCGCCAGCAATGGGGTCACGTCAGCCAAATCCGAGAAATCCTGCCAGTCCAGCACGATCCCGCCAGCGCGGGCCATCGCAACAAGATGGATCAACAGGTTGGTAGAACCGCCCGTGGCATGCAGACCGATGATTCCATTCACATAGGCTTTTTCATCCAGCACATCGCACACGGGGGTGTAGCTGTTGCCCAGATGACTGATCGCCAGCGCGCGTTGCGCCCCTGCGATGGTCAGCGCATCGCGCAGCGGCGTGTTGGGATTGACGAAAGAAGCGCCGGGCAAGTGGAGGCCCATGAACTCCATCAACATCTGGTTAGTGTTGGCCGTACCGTAGAAGGTGCAGGTACCCGGACCATGGTAAGCCGCCATTTCCGAGGCCATCAGTTCCTCGCGTGTGGCTTCGCCTGCTGCGAACTTCTGACGAACGATGGCTTTTTCGTCGTTGGAGATGCCCGAGGTCATCGGCCCCGCGGGCAAGAATACCGCGGGTAGATGACCGAACGCCTGCGCCGCGATAACCAAACCCGGCACGATCTTGTCACACACGCCAAGGAAAACCGCGCTGTCGAATGTATTGTGACTTAACCCCACCCCGGCAGCCATCGCGATGATGTCGCGCGAAAAAAGGCTAAGCTCCATGCCCGGTGTGCCTTGGGTCACGCCATCGCACATAGCAGGCACGCCACCCGCTACCTGTGCGGTTCCCCCGACGGCGCGTGCTGCTTCCCGAATGATCTCGGGAAAGCGTTCAAACGGCTGGTGGGCCGACAGCATGTCATTATACGTCGTTATGATCCCGATGTTTCCCGCTGATTTGGTCGCCAGCGCCATTTGATCGGGACCTGCCCCCGCGTAAGCATGTGCCTGGCCACTGCACGACAAATGGGCTCGAGCCGGGCCTGCCTCGGCGGCCCGGCGCATCCGCGCAAGATAGGCGTCGCGGGTATCAGCGCTGCGTTTGATAATCCGTTCGGTCACACGCAATACGGTATCGTTTGGCATTGAACTTCCCTTTGCAATCTGGATCCGGTGGGTATTGAAAATAATCCGATAGCCTCGCCCGGCAATGTTAGCGCTAACTTATCATTGTCCGGTGTATTTTGTAAACCCGATGCACGGCTTGTAAGCCCCGTTGTGAAAATTTCCTTTCCCCGCCAAAACAGGTATCCTAAACACGCCCAATGACACATGATGACTTTTCATATCTGATCGGGGTGGACGGCGGCGGTACCGGATGCCGCGTCGCGGTGGCCTCTCTTGATGGGCGGATATTGGCCGAAGCCAAAGGCGGGCGCGCAAATGTTAGTACCGATTGCGCCGAAGCCATCACCAATATCATGCGTGCAACCCATGAGGCCGTGCAGAAAGCCGGCCTAAGCATCGCTGACACGGACCGGGCTGTGGCACATCTTGGGTTGGCCGGGTATACCGGTCCAGAGATCGGCAGACAAATTACCGCGCTGCTTCCCTTTGCAAGAACCGTGGTATCCGAAGATACCAATACCACCATTGTCGGAGCAATCGAACAAGAAGACGGCTATGTCATTGCGCTTGGGACAGGCACGATCATTGCACGTCAGAAAGCCCAACAGCAAACCTGTATCGGCGGCTGGTGTTATCAGGTGTCCGATCAGGCTTCGGGCGCGTGGCTGGGGCACGGCGCATTGGAACAGACGCTTTTGGTCGTCGACGGCATCGGACAGGCCAGCCCGTTGTCGCAGCGCATGTTGGATAAATTCGGCGGTGCGGCAGGTATCGTCCAGTTCAGCCTGAAGGCGCGGCCAGGCGATTTTGCCACACTTGCTCCCGATGTTGTGGAAACTGCATCCGCAGGAGACACGATCGGTACAACCCTTATGGTACGCGGTGCCGAGTATCTGGACAGCGCACTGCGCGCGCTCGACCACGGGGCCGGGGATATTTTATGTCTTTCAGGGGGTGTGGGCCCCCATTATGCCCCGTATCTGCCGTCGGAACGGACGGGAAACCTGGCATCCGCCAAAGGCAGAGCCGTCGATGGTGCCGTCGCACTTGCTGTGCGTGCCGCCGCACAGCCGCGATGACACGCAAACGCGTTCTGACTGGCGCACGTATCTTCGACGGCGCAAGGCTGCTTGATGATCACGCGCTGATGATCGACCAAAGTGGCAAGACGCAGATACTTGCCCCCGCCGCGATCCCCGAGACCTGTGATGTGCACAGGCTTGACGGCGGCATCATCACCTCGGGCTTTGTCGACCTTCAGGTCAATGGCGGTGGCGGCGTGATGCTTAATGCCGCACCGAGCCTCGACACCGTTGCCACAATCGCCCGGGCGCACCGCCATCTCGGTACAGCGGCGTTTTTGCCGACCTTGATCACCGATACCCGCCAACATGGGATTGCCGCGATCAAGGCCGTGGCACAGGCCATCGACCAAAACATCCCCGGCGTCGTCGGCCTTCATCTTGAGGGGCCGCACCTGTCGGTGACGCGCAAAGGTGCGCATGACGGCGATCTGGTTCGCCCGATGGATGATGACGACATTGCATTGTTGCTGGACACGTTGCAGTTCATTCCCAACCTGTTCGTTACCGCCGCACCCGAGAACATCACATGTGCGCAGATTGAAACGCTCAGCACCGCGGGGGTCGTAGTGTCCATCGGACACAGTGATTGCGATTATGACACCGCGATGCGAGCGTTTGATGCCGGTGCCAGGATGGCCACGCATCTGTTCAACGCGATGAGCCAGGCCAGCGCAAGGTCGCCCGGGTTGGTGGGTGCGGCGCTTGACCATCCCGATATCGCCCCGGGGCTTATCGCGGACGGCATACATGTACATGCCGCGATGATCCGAGCCGCGCTTGCGGCCAACAGAGGCAGGCATGACGTCTTTCTGGTGACCGATGCCATGGCCCCTGCGGGGTCTGACATCACCCGTTTCACGCTGAACGACCGTGAAATCCTTAGGCGCGACGGTCGCTTGACGCTTGCCGATGGTACCCTGGCCGGTGCCGATCTGACCATGCCCCAAGCCATTCGTTTCATGGTCGATCACGTAGGAGAGCCGCTGGAGAAAGCGTTGGCCCGTGCGACCACGATCCCGGCGGGATTGTTGCCGCAGGCACCGGACCTGACGCATGTCGATGCCATGATCTGGCTGGACGATAAATTGGACAGACCTCGCTGGCTAGACGAGCTTTAGGGCCCGCGGGGCACACCTGAGCGTGGGAACAATAGGCAAAGGCGGCGCAGGTTTGGTCTGCACCGCCTTCGTGGTTTATCTATCGCGCAACGCGCCGACGATCTGGTTGAACGCCTCGCGGGCTTTGGCACGCATTTCATCGTCCGTCGCGTCCTGTATCGGATGCGGCACCAGCACGTAACGCGCCCCTTCCATGCCTAACGCTTTGCGTTGCGTTTCGGCGGCTTGGCCAAACGCGCTGGATGCGACGGAGACTGACGGGATCCCCTGGATTTCAAACCAGACTGTATCGTGCATACTGCACGTGGTACATGATCCTCAGTCCGCCAGCCCTTCGACCAGAAAATCGCATTCGTCGCGGATCTGGTGGCGCAGCGTGTCCGGACAGGGTTTGGCGAATGTCGGCTTGGTATAGTGCCGCACTTCGACGCCCGGTGCTTTTTCGGTCAGCAACCTGTCCAGTTCATCCAGCAAGATGTTGCCGCGCGGCTTGCTGATGTTCAGCAGCCCGACAACCCCCTGCACCGAACCTGACCGTTCGCTGATCTGACGCGCGACGGGCACACGTTCGTCCGTCGGGTCGAGAATTGTTGTCATTCATCTCCTCCTCTGCTGGTGATTACGTTAGCCTAGATCAATCTTTCTGGATACGGAAATTGATCCGGCGGCACCGGTGGACCAACCGTGAAACGCCGACGAAAACTTGCCTGCCTCGCCACCGGCCACGACGATATGGATGTATTCCTTACCCGCAAATTTCGGGGCAAGTTGCGCCAGTTTTTCAGGCCCCATCTTGTCGGCGTCGGCCACCGATATTCCCGCGCCCGAATGGTCATCCTGGACCATTTCCCTTAAGGGTCGCGACGTGACTTCCTGAATACGGTCTCGCAGCCGGTCTTTTGAATAATCGCCATCGCGGGTCATCGTCTTGATGTGTTCGGGGCACACGACCAACAGTGCATCCACCGGCAGGTTATGCAGTTTCGGCAGAAAGACGGATTCGAGTCCCTGACCAAGCGATCCGGCAATCTGATCGGGCCGTCGCGATGTCTGATCCACAAGATGCACCGGGCCGCCGGTCATTGCGAATATCGTGACCACCGAATCCTCGGGCTCGAAGCCCCGTTCGACATGTAACGGCTCCCACGGAGATACTTCCTCGTTCTCGGCAAAGCACATCGTGAATTTCATCGGATTACCCAAGGTAGAGCGTTCGACACCACCGGTTTTCGCCCCGCCGATGTTTCGGATCACCAGACACAAGGCGCGGCCGATCGTGGCGTTGGCGCGATTGCCCGCGCCCATCGCCCCCAGCCCTGCGTTCATTCCGATCTTGTCACGGATCGGGCCATTTACCACCATTACGGTCGCCGCCCCCATGGTCGTGGCGGTGACGCCGTGAATGTTGAATTCATCAGTACATACGGCTTCGACAGCGGCAATGACTACAGGCAGGTATTCGGGTTTGCACCCTGCCATCACGGCATTGATCGCAATCTTTTCTACGGTACCGACCCCCATGTTCGGCGGAACGACTGCAACCACATCCTGCGGATCCCGGTTGGTTCCCGCCAGCATCCGCATTACCCTTTCGGGCGTCGGTGGAACCAGTGGCAGACCGTCGGAAAAGCCCTGATCAAACATGAATTCGGCGACATCATCGCCGCTTGCGACCTCGACTTTCCGGGCCAGAAGCACATCGCCGTCCGCCGCGGCCCGCAGCTTGTCGTAGACTTCGGGGTCGAAATGCTTCGATCCGCAGCCCGGCCGCCAGGCAGGGAGACTGTCCCAGTCGACCTGCGCGACAGGTTGCCGCGTGTCTTGGGCAATCTGATCCGACAGGGTTTTCCAGTCGTCCCGCACGAAGCCTTCAAAATGCGCGGCAACGGTGCCGCTTTCGTCGATCCAGTAAACAGCGGGCACGATTTCGAAACCCCAGTCAAACGACGTTCTACAGCCCGCATCATCGAGCACTGGCATCGTCAACCCGTGGCGCTGCGCAAAATCTGCATTTGCTTTGCCAGATTGCGCGGGAACCAACACGGTAACCTTGTCGTCATAAGCTTGTGCCAGCGCTTGCAGCACCGGGGCAGCTATATTGCAGGTTTCGCAGTCCTCTTTGACAAAGCAGACCAAGCTGGGGCCAGTCCCATCGAATTGATGCGCCTTTCCGTGCAGATCTTTCAACGTGAAGGCCGGTCTTGAGTCGGTCATCTTTGCGCCTCTCGAATTATGCATTTGCATAGTGTGAGGGATCGTCAGCCATGTCCAGACAGTTGGCGGAAGTGGATGGGAATCGAACCCACCACACGCCTTATCGACGCGTCCGTGGTTTTGAAGACCAGGGAAGCCACCAGACTCCAGTCACCTCCGCACCGGTGCAGTCTAACCGTGTGCAGCGGCGGGTAAATGCCTAATGCGCCTGTGTGTTCATTTGACGGGTATCGCCGTCGCGTCGTGTTATACCTAGCGAGTCCAGATGTTCCAACAGCGGTACAATGAACTTGCGGGTGGTGGTCAAGGCGCTGCGCGCCTGACTGGTGGTGAACCGTTCCGGTGGTGGAAAGATGTCGCGCAGTCGGCTGACCGCTTGAACCACGCATTCCGCGTGAAACAACACCCGCTGGTTCAAGGCAACATTGTGCAGGGATACCAAAGTGCCAGAGGCAACCAACAGCGCAACAAGATCGGGATCATCCGCATCGCTGAATTGCGCGGCGTCAGACGGCGCCATCCCGGCCTTGGTGAACCACGCCGCGATCTCGGCCAGCCGCATCCGTTGCGCGTCGTTCATAGCGGCAAGGGGATCGTGAGCGGTCAAGGCAACCTGCCCGTCCTCGACGCGTAATTTCCGGTCAGCGATTAATCCCTTCTCCACATAGGGCAGCAACCCGAAAAACCGGCTGCGCTGTTCTATCGTCCGACGAGGAGCCAGACGCTTGACCGGGTGCGCAGCGTGGAAGCTTTGCAGCGCGGATATGACATCACTGCGGGCCTCCAGCAAATCTGGGGTCTGCGCAATATGACCCGAAGCAATACAGGTAAATGTGCCCGCCAAGCGACCAAGCGCTGACCCCCTTGGCAATCGGGCAACGCGTTCCACATCTTCCAATGCGGCCAGCCCCTTCCCTTGATGGCACAGAGCGGCAGCGATCAATCTGGCGTCGCGCGCGACAGCCGCACGCATCAGATTCAACCGGGCCACATCGCCCGACCTTACAGGCTGTGCCTGCGGGTCAAGTATTACAGCGCCGCCCATTGTCACGGCCGGTGACAGGCTGCGCAAAACCACCCGTTGCCCGGCAAAGCCGACGGTTTTTCGCCGGAACCGTATCTGTGCAAATCCGGATTGCCCCGGTGACACCTGCCCCCCACCCATCAAGCGAACCGTCACCACCTCTTGGGAGGTACCGAACATCGCCCGCAGTTCGTGCATGTGCTTCAGGGCGCGCGCGGCATCGGGCAGCACCGCGATGTGCACGTCCATACAGTTCGACGCCTTAAATGCATCAGCCGTGCAAAGGACGCTTCCCTGCGACACATCCTGGACAGCAAGCCCCCGCAGATTGACGGCCACGCGTTCGCCGGGGTGGACCACATCGCGCGGCTGACCCCGCGATTGCACGCTGCGTACGCTGACCGGGGTGCCCTGCGGCTGCAACGCAAACGTGCCATCGGTCCCAAGTGGCGCACCCAATAGCGTGCCCGTCACCACCGTCCCCTTACCGGGAAGCATGAAGGCTCGGTCAATGGACAGAAAAGCATCGACGGGCGCGCGCGACGGCCATTGCATCGTCAGCAACGCCCCAAGCGCCTGTTGCACCGCGGCGAGACTATCGGGGCAATTTGCAGAACACGGTATGAACGGTACTTCGGACACACCAAGGGCCGCCAGTTGGCTTCTGATCAGGTCAAGCTTTGCCGACAACTGGGCGGCAGGCACCAGATCCACCTTGGTCACAGCCACAACACCTACCCCCACCCCCAGCACGCCCATGATCCGAAGGTGTTCAAGTGTCTGGGGGGCGACCCCGTCGATCGCCGAAACGACAAGCAGTGCGGTCTGTGCCCCGGTGGCACCGGCCACCATGGCACGGGTGAAATCCTGGTGCCCGGGCGCATCGATCAGATCGACGGTGCCTGCGGGGAAATCGCAATGCGCGAACCCAAGCGTGATCGACAACCCACGTTGTTTCTCAAGAGCAAGACGGTCGGTATCCGTTCCGGTCAGCGCACGCACCAAGGATGTTTTGCCGTGGTCGACGTGACCTATGACGATAGCACAGACCGTGTTCATCTTGCGAAAAGCGCTCGACAGGCCGTGACGATCATCGAAACCTCTGGGTCTGTCACCGTGCGCATATCGAGCCAGAGCCGCCCCTGATGGATACGCCCAACCACGGGGGTGTGGCCGTGACGCAACGCATCTGCAATGGCGTCTGCCGCCCTAGCCGCCCCCCCATCCAACCGGACGCTGAAACTTGCGAGGCTCTGCTGCGGTAATGCCCCCCCACCGACAAAGGCCGATGAACGCGCAACGGAAACGTTCAGACCGTCTAGATCCTGCAACGCCTGCGCGAGATTTTCCGCCCGGGCCTGTACCTCGACCAGGGGCTGCGACAGCATTTGCAGCACCGGTATCCGAGCCAGCGGATCGAAAGGGGCGCGGTACAGACGCAGGGTCGCTTCGAGCGCGGCGAGAGACAGCTTGTCGATCCGGACAGCACGCGCCAAAGGGTGTTTGCGCAGCTCGTCTATCAGATCGGCACGACCGGCAATGATGCCGGCCTGAGGCCCGCCCAACAATTTGTCCCCCGAGAACATCACCAAATCAACGCCTGCATCAAGAATATCGCGCACGATCGGTTCATCGGTCAGCCCATAGGGAGACAGGTCAATCAGAACACCGCTGCCCAAATCCTCCATCAGGATCACACCTTGTTCGGCTGCCAGCCGGGCCAGATCAGTTCGCGACGGGGCGGCGGTAAAACCGACGATGCGGAAATTGCTGGTGTGGCTCTTGAGCAGAACAGCCGTATCGCCATCAATTGCATCGGCGTAATCGCTCAAGCGGGTTTTGTTGGTGGAACCGACTTCTTTCAGCGTCGCACCGCTTTGTGCGATCACGTCCGGAAGACGGAACGAACCGCCGATTTCGATCAGTTCGCCACGGGATGCGATGACTTTGCGACCTGCGGCAGTGCCCGTCAGAGCAAGCACCACCGCCGCCGCGCAGTTGTTGACGACCAATGCGGATTCGGCACCTGTGAGTTCGCAAATCAGCGCTGCGGTGTGGTCGTGACGCGACCCGCGTTTGCCCGTGGCCAAATTCAGCTCCAGGTTCGAAGGTCGTACCCCGATGTCGTGCATGGCGCGCAATGCTTCGGGTGCCAAACGCGCACGGCCAAGGTTGGTATGTATGATGATACCGGTTGCGTTTACGACAGGGCGTAGATTTGCCGAACGCGACGCGCCCATGGCTTTTTCCAGGGAAGCCGCAAATGCGTCACCATCAAAGTCAGGCAGATCCTGGACCCGCCCCGCCAATAGATCGGCCCGCAGACTGGCCAGCGATAAGCGCAGCGCGGTTACCACTTCGTCGCGACTGTAGGTGTCGATAAGGGTCAACATTGCAGGCGTTTGCAGAACCGCTTCGACTTGCGGCAGATGTCTGAGCAGGCTGTTCACAATCCGTCCCTTCCCCGAGAGCGTCAGTTTAACCGCTACGCAACGTTCAGCAAGGCGGATCGCTCCGCCCCGCCGCCCACGTATCGGGAACCGACACAACCCTGACCCGGCCTTGCTGGATGTCCCGGCGTCCAAAAATATTCACTCGCGATAAGGTTAACGTAAGCTTTGTATGTGCATGAGCGTCGAACTTTCAATGCAGGCTGAGCTATGTCCATTTTGTCTACTGTTTTTCTGCGCTTAACAGCGCTGAAAAATGCACTACCCCTGTCACCGCTAACGTTGACGGCCTTGACGCTCGTTTTCATCTTTATCGTGGACAACAGCACATTTTGGTCTATCGCTATCGCGATTTTTTCCGGGCATCTGGTATCTTTGGCGGTCTATATACTGGCGGTATTCTGTTTGATGCTGGCCGCATTCAGTCTGTTCGCATTTCCCTGGACGGTAAAGCCATTCCTTGCGTTCATGCTTATCCTTAGTTCGATTACGTCCTACTACATGGATAACCTCGGCGTCGTCATCGACCGGGACATGATCCAGAACGTGATGGTAACCACCTTTACGGAATCCAAACATCTGATCACATTAAGCTTTGTGCTACGTGTCTTGATCGCAGGGGTATTGCCTGCCCTGGTTGTGTTCGCCGTCAAACTCAAGCCGCAAGGGAAAGTCAAAGCCGCGCTGCTGCCCGTCGTCAGCTTTGTACTCAGTCTGGCGCTGGCGGCAGGCCTGTTGATGACTGATATGAAATCGTACGCGTCCATCTTGAGAGAACGTAAGGATTTCATGAGCGCTTTCCAGCCGGGCATGCCGTTGGTATCAACCATCCGCTATGCGAAAATGATGTCGCGATCGGCAAATACGACGATGGCCAGCATCGGCACCGACGCAAAAAAGGGGCCTGCCTATGCTCAGGGTGACAAACCTGTCCTGACCATTGTCGTAGCGGGGGAAACCGCGCGCACCCAGAATTTCAGCCTGAACGGATACGGCGTCGACACCAACCCGAACCTTGAGAAACTACCGGTGATCAGCTTCAGCCAAGTGAGTTCGTGCGGGACCGCGACGGCGGTGTCGCTCCCCTGCATGTTTTCAAAATTCGACCGAGGCGACTATTCGTATGAAAAGGGAGTTTCGACCGAAAACGTTCTGGACGTGATGAAGCATGCTGGCTTCAAGGTCGAATGGTGGGACAACAACACAGGCGACAAGGGGCTGGCGGCACGCATCCCGTCGCGGTCGTTCACCAACACCGACAACCAACAGTTCTGCCCGACCGGTGAATGTGACGATGGTATCTTCATGCAGGCCCTCAAGGACTATGCAGCCTCTATCACCGAAGACACCGTCCTGGTGATGCACCAGATCGGAAGCCACGGCCCGACCTATTACCTGCGTTACCCTCCGGAGTTCGAGCGCTTTACCCCGGCCTGCCGCACAGCCGAGTTCAAGAATTGCACCCCACAGGAAATCGTCAACGTCTATGATAATTCGATCGCCTACACCGATGCGATCCTGGCGCAGACGATCGAGTTCTTACAATCGCAGGATCAATTGACCACCTCGTTGCTATATGTCTCGGATCATGGTGAATCCCTCGGAGAGGGCGGACTGTATCTGCACGGATCGCCCTATTTCATGGCCCCTGATGTCCAGACCAAGGTGCCGATGATCTTGTGGATGTCGAATGCTTTCTCGGATAAGTTCAACATAGACCGGTCCTGCATCGCATCCAAGAAGACCGACACCCTGTCACATGACAACCTGTTTCATTCGCTATTGGGAATGCTTGACATCGACACCTCTGAAAGAAACGCTTCACTGGATATATTTGCGTCCTGCAAAGGCTCCAAAAAGGTAGTCCAAATTGACCGTTAACAGAACCGTCCCCCGGCCCAAACCAGAACGGGTCACGGGAATTGCGCATCTATTCGCAGCCGCTGGATATTCGGTAAGCGGGGCAGTCAGACTGTGGCAAGAAACCGCGTTCCGTCACATTATCATCGGCTTCCCGATCTGCGTCGCCTTGCTGGGTATCGCAGGTGCTAGCTTTGTCGAATTCAGCATTTTGGCGATCATGTTCCTGATGCTGATTGCAGTCGAAGCATTAAACACCGCCATCGAATGCATTGTGGACCACCTCGCCCCCAATTGGGAGGAATTCGCACGCGATGCCAAAGACCTTGGGTCGTTGGCTACGATGTGTCTGCTTATCGCGATCGGCGTCTATCTAAGCGTTTTCGTCTTGCGCTTCTTTGCCTTGATCTGACCAACAGGGCGAAACCTGATTTGCCAATGCTTCGGTCACGGCCAGATCAGCCATCCGCAAAACGGCATCCCGTCTGCCGGCCACAGCGATAAATCGACCGTTATGGCAGAATTTTGCACCTTTGACCCCTGACACTGCTTCCAGATCAGCATCCTTGAGACCAGCCCAGGCGGCCGGAAGGTCTGCCCGATTTTCAAATGTGCCGTCTTTGGTGCGAATGGTGGTCAGGGCCCAATCAGAACCCCGAGGGTGGACCACGAAAAGAAAATGATCCGCACCGGCCTTTTCGATCCCGGCGCGAAACGGCATCCCCATGGGAAGCTCCAAAACAGCGGATGTACCTGCCTTTTCAATGGCGTCGCTCACCAACGCTTCGGCTCTGAGCTTGGCCGCCTTGCGCTGGATCGACGCTTCGACAAACGCCCGCGCCACTGGCAGAGCCGCCGCGAAGGCGCGATCATCGGCACCTTCTTCGCGGTCATCGAACACCGGCTTGAGCGTTTCCAACAGCACCGGCAACGTGAGAGAGGCAAACAAAGGCCCAGCGTCCGACGGGTTCACCGCGCCATTGTCAATCAGGTCGACGGGCAGGACGAACCCCCTGTCAAAGCTGGCATGAACGGCCTCGATATCCCATGCGGGAATGTCGAAGGACTTCAGATATTCCCGCCCGTAGTGTGCCCAGATCAGGCCGAATGAGCTGTAGGGCTGACCGTCTTGTCGAAGCGGGTTGGGCCGCTGGTGATGATCAAATATACCAAGTTCTGCATCGAACTGCCCGCCGACATCATAAATGATCCGTCCAGCCGCAGGTTCGATCTGCTGCGCATCGCGGCTGCGGATCAGCTTTGCATTAGGGAACAAACGGGTCAAAATGACCGAAGACAGGAGTTCATCAGCATGAAAACCGCCGGAATGGGTCACAAGTTGGGTAATTGTCATGGTACCTGCCTGTCTTGCTACTGAATAAATAAAGATGCCCAAAGACATGTGCCTCTGGTCGCTCTGCCGGGTCACAAGGCAACGACCTGCCCGCCCCTTTTCACGCTCTGTAATTGCGGACGACCCTGCGGCCAAGGGTGAAAGGCGATATTATCCAAAAATGTCGTACATCTTTGGATAATCTCAAGGTTTTTCAACTTTTCTCTATGGGAGGACAACCACTGACAAACCACCACCGGTCCGTCGCGTTTATTCAACAATCAATCATGCATGTTCGCGGCTGGGGAACTCCTCAAGCGACTTCAGGATCGGGCAATCGGGCCGCTCGTCGCCTACGCATTCGCGTACAAGATGAGATAACGTATCCCTGATTTCCTGAAGGTCACTGATCTTCTTTTCGACCTGCGCCAAGTGTTCCTTGGCGATAGACCGCACATCTGCGCTTGCCCTGCTCTGATCATTCCAAAGCGCCAGCAATGCACGGCAATCTTCTATCGTAAACCCCAAGGTGCGCGCGCGCCCAAGAAAGGCAAGCTTGTGCATGTCGGCGTCACGAAAACATCGATAGCCATTGGGGTCGCGCAGAGGCGTGATAAGCCCAATGTCTTCGTAATACCGAATTGTCTTTGCCGGTAGCGCGGCTTTTTTGGACACTTCACCGATATTCATCTGTTATGCCTCCACTTGCGATGGCGATGGAAATGCGGTGCCGTTCTTGCTGGCACCGGGTTTTTCGTCAGCTAGAACCGCGCTGACCCACCGTAAGCGAAGCGCGTTGGTCAGCACGAAAACACTCGACAGCGACATGGCACCGGCGGCCAGGGCAGGCGACAGCATCAAGCCAAACACAGGGTAAAACACTCCGGCTGCAACGGGAATCAAAAGCGCGTTATAGCTGAACGCCCAGAACAGGTTCTGGCGGATGTTCGCCATCGTCCGTTGGCTGATATGCAAGGCGTTCACCACACCCCGCAGATCCCCGGACATCAGAACAACATCTGCAGCTTCGATTGCCACATCCGTGCCTGTACCGATCGCCACGCCGACATCCGCGGCGGCCAGAGCAGGCGCATCGTTGATACCGTCACCCACAAAGGCAACCTTTCCGCCTTGCGCTTTCAACTGTGCAACTGCGTCCACTTTGCCTTCCGGCAGGACCTCGGCGATGACGGTATCCACCCCCAGTCGTGCCGCAATAGCATTGGCCGTCGCGCGATTGTCGCCAGTGATCATTGCAACCTTCAGGCCAAGACTGTGCAGGGCCGATATCGCCTCGGCTGTCGTAGGCTTGATCGGATCCGATACGGCGATGATCGCAGCAAGCTGGCCATCTATCGCGGCGTAGAGCGGTGTTTTACCTGCTTGCCCCAACTGTTCCGCGATAGCCGCGGTATCACCAAGATCAATACCCTGCTTTTCCATGAGCCGGTCTGCGCCCACCATTATGGTTCGCCCCTCTATCACGGCGCTCACCCCATAGCCGGTAATCGAATCAAAGGTTTCCACCTCGGCCAGTGACAACCCGGTCTGTTCGGCACGACGAACGATTGCAGCCGCAATGGGGTGTTCTGACCGAACCTCGACCGACGCGACCATACGCAAGACGTCTGCGTGATCGAAATCATTCAGAAGGGTGAAATCTGTCAGTTCCGGCCGGCCCTCGGTCAAGGTACCGGTTTTGTCCAGCGCGACCGTTCCGACACTGCTGAGGGTTTGCAGCGCATCACCTTGCCGGAACAGCACCCCCAGTTCGGCCGCACGCCCCGTTCCCACCATGATAGATGTCGGCGTTGCCAGACCCATGGCGCAGGGGCATGCGATGATCAACACGGCGACGCTGGCCACCAAGGCAAAGCTCAGCGCCGGTGCAGGACCAATCAGCAGCCACGTCAAGAAAGTGACAAGTGCGATCGCCATCACCGCGGGCACAAACCAAAGTGTGATACGATTAACCAAATCCTGAATAGGCAGCTTGGCTCCCTGCGCCTCTTCGACCATTCGGATAATCTGAGCGAGCATCGTGTCGCCCCCGACCTTGGTCGCCCTGAACGTCAAGGCACCGGTACCATTCACGGTACCCCCGACGACTTCGGCATCCGCGGTCTTCTCGACCGGGATCGGTTCGCCCGAGATCATGCTTTCATCGACATACGATTCCCCCTGGATAACCACCCCGTCGACGGCGATCTTTTCGCCCGGACGGACCTGGATCAAATCGCCCGAGACGATATCGTCAAACGGGACATCAACAAACACACCATCCCGTTCGACCCGCGCGGATTTCGCCCGAAGCCCTACCAGTTTACGGATTGCCTGTCCTGTACGCCCCTTCGCACGCGCCTCCAGGTAACGACCCAGCAGGATCAAGGTTACGATGACGGCCGCGGCCTCAAAATAGACCACACGGGTGCCTTCCGGCAGAACCGACGGGACAAAAACCGCCACGGTGGAAAATGCCCAGGCGGCAAATGACCCAAGGGCCACTAGCGAATTCATATCGGGGGCAAGCTTGATCAGCGCGGGAACCCCTTTGACATAGAACTGGCGACCAGGCCCCGCCAGAATGATCGTGGTCAGCACAAACTGGATCATCCAATTTGTCTGCATCCCCAATGTATTCATCGCGAAATCATGTATCACGGGAAAGATGTGACTGCCCATCTCCATTGTGAACACCGGAAGCGTCAGGATCGCGGCAATTATCGTTCTGCGTTTGATCAGCGCCGCCTCATGTGCCTTGCGGTCTGTAACCGCCGTGGCGTCGCGGTCATCAGTCACCAAACGTGCAGGATAGCCAGCGTCAGCGGCGGCTTTGACAAGTTCAGCCGGTGTAACTGTAGTGCCCAGAACACGGATCGTGGCCTCTTCTTTGGCAAGGTTGACCGAAACCGATATCACCCCTGCCAAAGGGGTAAGCGCGTTTTCAACCCGCCCGACACACGAAGCGCAAGACATGTTTTCGATGGACATGCGGTAGGTGCTCACGCTCGCGGGATAGCCGGCTGCATCAAGTGCGGCGGTAAGTGCAGTGGTCTGAAAGCTGTCGTCAACCGTCACGGTCGCGGTTTCAGACGCCAAATTGACATTGGTTGTTTCGATCCCCGGCACATCTTTTAGTGCGTTTTCAACCCGGCCGACACATGATCCGCAACTCATTTCGCCGACTGCAAATGAAAGTGACTTTTCGCTGCTCATAAGGGGCCCCTTTTACCTAATCCTGCCCTAGATGGTGCTTCCAGCAACTGGAAGGTCAAGGGTGTTTCTGTAATTATTGTAAAGGCAGGCCACATCGTCGCTGCAACAGGGGATTGCATGGCAAGCCCAGTTATCTAAGATAGCGGCTTATCATTGGCACCTGCGTGCAGCGGTGGATTTTGGCAGCGGTCCGGCAGCAACCGCGATCGTTGGGCGGCGGATCGTCAAGCGTCGGGATGAAGCCGGACATAGCCGACACCCAGCATTACGACATGATGTGCATGCTGCGATCGCAGTGATCGCCCTGCGATTCATACCGACAAAGCAAACCTTAGTGGGTCCAGGCACCGCGACGGGATGTTGCAAAGTTTTCGCCATACCCGCCGGGGCGAATGTTGGCCCGGCGCTTGTTGGGCTGCTGTACAATCACATCAAGGCCGTGACCGCGCGCGTACTCCAACGCGTCATCCTTGGTTTCAAAACGCAGCCTGACCTGAGTCTGCGTGTCATCCGATGACGTCCACCCCATCAAAGGGTCAATACTGCGCGCAGTTTCCTGATCGAACTCCAGCAGCCACGTATGTGTCTTGGCGGTACCAGATGACATTGCTGTTCTTGCAGGTTGATAAATACGTGCGCGCATTGCTGAATCTCCGCTGAGTTGTGACGGTTTATCTGGCATTTGCAGGTCAGGATCAAGGGATCACAGCTATGTGCGTCGATTTCACATTACATACGCTGCATTGCAGCATATATTCAGGTCATGCGAATGGAGCAAACAAATGAATCCGATCACACTACTGTCGCTTAATGCGAAACTGGTTTCGCTTATGCTGGATACGCAAACTGTAATGGCGATGCGCCTGATGGGAATGGTTGGTGCCTTGCCACACGCGCGCGGTGAAAACTCGCGTATGGTGAATGAAAAAGGCCCGGCGATGTTCAAGGCTTATCAGGCAGCCGCCCAAGCCGCGATTGCGGGTGGGCGTCCCGATCAGATCCTGACCGCAGCGATGGTCCCGGTCAGCAAGAAGGTTCGCGCGAACCGCAAAAGACTAATGAAATAACCCTTTTCAAGGCATGCAGGTATGTCTGCCCCTTGAACATGAGGAAAAACATGACACCTTAGGAGGCACCCCCAAAGGACGACGTTATGGCCTACGCTCATTCTGACAGCTTGCCCGAACGCAAGGATGTTTACCTTGCCAACCCCGCGCCGAATGTGCGCGAGCGCCCCAAGCTTGAGGGCGGCAAGAAGTTCGTGCTGTCGACCGAATTTGATCCCGCAGGTGATCAACCTACAGCCATCAAAGAGCTTGCCGAAGGTATTCTTGCGGGCGAACGCGACCAGGTTCTGTTGGGCGCGACCGGAACCGGCAAGACATTTACCATGGCGAAAGTGATCGAAGCGACCCAGCGACCGGCGATCATCCTTGCCCCGAACAAGACTTTGGCGGCACAGCTTTATGGTGAATTCAAAGGTTTTTTTCCCGATAACGCTGTCGAATATTTTGTCAGCTATTATGACTATTATCAGCCTGAAGCGTATGTCGCGCGCTCTGACACGTTTATCGAAAAAGAATCGCAGATCAACGAACAGATCGACCGGATGCGCCACTCTGCCACGCGCGCGCTGTTGGAACGCGATGACGTGATCATCATCGCGTCGGTCTCGTGTATCTACGGTATCGGCTCGGTCGAGACCTATGGCGCGATGACGCAGGACTTGAAAACGGGGTCGTCTTACGACCAGCGTCAAGTAATCGCCGACCTGATCGCGCAAGCATATAAGCGCAATGACGCCGCCTTTCAGCGCGGCACCTTCCGCGTGCGTGGCGACAGCCTTGAAATCTTTCCGGCCCACCTTGAGGATCGGGCATGGCGGTTGTCATTCTTTGGCGAAGAGCTGGAAAGCATCACGGAATTCGACCCTCTTACGGGTGAGAAAACCGGCACGTTCGACCAGATCAGGGTATATGCCAACAGCCACTATGTGACGCCGAAACCGACGATGAACCAAGCGATCATCGGCATCAAGAAAGAGCTGCGGATGCGGCTGGACCAGCTTGTCGCCGAAGGGAAGTTGCTGGAAGCTCAGCGGCTTGAACAGCGATGCAGCTTTGACCTTGAGATGCTCGAGGCAACCGGTGTTTGCAACGGCATCGAAAACTATTCGCGCTATCTGACGGGCCGCGCACCGGGCGAACCGCCCCCCACCCTGTTTGAATTCATCCCCGATAACGCCATTGTATTCGCTGACGAAAGCCATGTTTCCGTGCCGCAGATCGGCGGGATGTACAAAGGCGACTACCGCCGCAAATTCACGCTGGCCGAACATGGGTTCCGCCTGCCGTCCTGCATGGACAACCGCCCGCTTAAGTTCGAGGAATGGGATGCGATGCGCCCGCAGTCGGTTTTTGTTTCCGCCACCCCCGCCGCGTGGGAGATCGAACAGGCTGGCGGCGTTTTTGCGGAACAGATCATCCGCCCCACCGGCCTGATCGACCCCAAAATCGAAATCCGTCCGGTCGAGATGCAGGTCGACGATCTGCTCGACGAGGTGCGAAAGGTCGCCGCGGATGGTTATCGCACGCTTTGTACCGTACTGACCAAGCGCATGGCCGAAGATCTGACCGAATACATGCACGAACAGGGCATCCGCGTGCGCTATATGCACAGCGATATCGACACGATCGAACGCATCGAAATCCTGCGCGACCTGCGGCTTGGCGCGTTTGATGTGCTGATCGGGATCAACCTTCTGCGCGAGGGTCTGGACATCCCCGAATGCGGGCTGGTGGCGATTCTCGATGCGGATAAGGAAGGGTTCCTGCGCTCGGAAACTTCGCTGATCCAGACCATCGGGCGGGCCGCGCGGAACGCCGAAGGCCGCGTGATCATGTACGCCGACCGCATCACCGGCTCGATGGAGCGGGCGATCGGCGAAACGGACCGTCGTCGCATCAAGCAGCTGGCATACAATGAAGAACACGGCATCACGCCGACTACGGTCAAAAAGAACGTCGAAGACATCCTTGCCGGTCTCTATAAAGGCGACGTGGACATGAATCGCGTTACCGCCAAGATCGACAATCCGTTGGCGGGCGGCAATCTGCAAACTGTACTCGACGGCTTGCGCACTGATATGCGGAAAGCGGCTGAAAACCTCGAATTCGAGGAAGCCGCGCGTCTTCGCGATGAGGTCAAGCGTTTAGAAGCGGTGGACCTGGTAATTTCGGATGACCCTCTGGCGCGACAATACGCAGTGGACAAGGCCGTGGACAATGCCCAAAAAGCGTCGGGACGGTCCACAGCCGGACGTGGCGGAATGCGCGGAGGCAAGTCGCGATACGGGGGCAGACGCTAGGCCTTATCGTCGACGTCCTCGGGCAACCCATCGTGCTTGGTCGAAGCCATCTCCTCCAGTTCGTCTTCCGTCATGCTGTCATACATGTCCTTGGACGCCCCTTGGAGATCCTTGACCTTGGTTTCACCGCGCTTTGCGGAGAGTGCCGCACCAGCGGCGCGCTGTTGAGCTTTGGATTGGGCTTTCATTTCCGGTTCCTTTCACATCGGAAGAGCTACGCAAATCCAACCAGCTTATTGCGCTTTCAGTTCCGATGTACGGATCTATGGCACGCTGGCATCATATTTGTCTCACGGTGACGTCGGAACGTGTATAATACCGCTCGGCATCCCACCTGTGGATTCTGCGCCTAATCGGAGGATTTCAAATGCGCCTGTTTACCGCCACCGCCCTTACTCTAGCTGTTTTTTCCACATCTGCGTTTGCAGACCAAACATCTGGGACAATCGTCGCGTACGATCGGCTGGCAAATGTAATTGTTTTCAAGGACAAATCGGTCTGGACACTTGACGCCAAAACCATGGTGCCCTCGGATTTGCAGGCGGGGGATACCGTCACCCTCACCTTTAACTCTGATGGTGACAACGGGGCAAAGCCTGCCACAGAATTACACCGCGATTAAATAGACAAGGCCGCCAGCTGAAACTTTCAACTGGCGGCCTTGCTAGCGTTGCAAGTCTATTGAATTACTCGGACGGAGGAGTGATGCTCACTCCGGGCACCGTCACAGATTTTTCTTCAGTGGTGACTTCGACCTTTGGAACTGTGACGTCAACCTCTTCCTTGGTGACATTAACCGACCCGGTTTTCGCTTCGAATTCAGGTAGGTTTCCACCCTCTACGGACACGTCCACATTGGGCAGACGACCTTCTTCAGTCTGATCAATATCGACCATGTATACGCCGATTGCGATCACCACGACCGCGGCCAGTCCACCGATTACAGCTGTAGAGGTTTTCATAGTATTTCCTTCCGATCCATTCATGCCCCGAGGGGCGATTGGAAGGGCAACTCCTTCATTCACGAAATTGTTCCAGTAACTTTTTCGGGAACATTAATTCCATGGAAATGTTGTCTCACCAGTAAATGACATTAGCAATGCAGGAGCATTCACTATGGAATATGGTATTCTAGGTCTCATCATCCTCATCGCAGACATATATGCGATTTATCAAGTTTTCACATCAGGTGCCTCGGGACTCTCCAAAATCCTTTGGGTGCTTGGCATCATCATCTTCCCGGTTGTAGGCTTTATCGTATGGCTTATTGCTGGACCACGCGGCGACAAAGTCCGCGTATAACAGTTGATAAACTCACCGAAAGGCCTGCATTATCCTGCAGGCCTTTTGGCGTTTCTATAGCATTTACTTCAATCGATAAGTAATTTGTTAAGCCTCCCGACCCATGGTCAAACCCGAAAGGGCCATCACGACCATGCGTTTTGCGTTAGCATCAGTCTTGTTCTTGCTCTCTTGTCCTGCTGCCTTTGCTGGAGCTTGGTTGCGCGAACGCGGTACTGGGTTCACTTCATCCACAGCGACCGTTTCTCAAAACCGTGATTTGGCCCAGACTACATATCTGGAATTCGGGGTCCGAGACGACCTGACGCTGGGAGCGGAGCTTGGTTTTGACACTGCCGCGTCAGGTCTGCAATCAGGTTCGGCGTCCTTCTTTGTCCGCCGTCCCTTGGTCGAACAGCGGCGGTCGAATGTCTGGGCCTACGAACTCGGCATGGGGGTGGATTGGAACGGCGACCTCATTCTGCCCAACATCCAGGCAGGAATTTCATGGGGCCGCGGTTACCGTCTAAGCGGGATAGATGGATGGATGGCCATCGATACCTCGGTGGTGTGGGATGTGTATAAAAGCGAACATTTGGCCAAGATGGATGGTACAGTGGGCGTGAATTTCACCCCGCGGCTAACCGCTATGTTCCAGATCTTTCATTCCGGATCGGCAGACGCCGATGCAACCTATTTCGCACCTTCGATCGTTTTTCGTCCGCTCAAATCCCGCCCCCGTATCCGACTGCAAGTGGGGGCAGAAACACTGATCGGCGACCCGACCAGTGTGACCGCGAAGTTTTCGCTTTGGCGCAATTTCTGATATGCATCGGCAAGCGTGACGGCAGACGACGCCATCAGCGTTTATCGATACGCGCCTGTAAAAAGACGGAGCCTTTGACACTGGCATTCCAGACCAGATGAAAAAGGTTCCGATCAGCGCCTTGGTCGGTCATGACATAAGGAGTCGTGTGCTGCGCAATATTCGACGCATCGCGCACCGGCCCATCCATTACAATACTATCGACTGCGATTGCCCACCCGCCGAACGGAAAGCGATCGGCAATATCCACTATCCACGTTTGAGCAGGACTGGCTTGGGTATGTTCAACCTGTACCGGATTGGAAACAGGGTTGCTGATGCCGTGAAATGAATTCCCGCTCATTTCGATGTTTCGAAGTTTGGAATAGTCCATATCAGCAAAACTGGTGTCGATACGTTCGACGCGATCAATGAACCCGTTAATGCTGCGAAACCGATTATCGTTGATTGTCAGCCCATTGATGACGTGTCCGACCCCATGCGGTTTGATGACGATATAGCTGAACCATGGCGCGACTTCGCCGGACAGAAAAATATTGCCGGTTATGGAAAGGGCGCTGAAAGAATATTCGTTACTGTATTCCGGGGCAGCGTCTTGTTCATTGGTCCACTCAATAAAGCAATTGTCGACATAGTTTCCGCTGATCACACTGGCAGTATGCTGTGTCGCCATGATCAGACCTGCTGACCGTATTCCATTTTTTACCGTGTCTCCTTGAAAGAAATGGTTGCCAGTCACGATATTATTCTGTCCGCCAAGCAAAGCGAAATGCCTGAAACGAGTTGCACGGTTGTCGCGAAGCCTTACATCATTGGCGTTGCAGTTGATCGCAATGGATTTCCTGTCCGAAACCGCCATTGCGTCTTCCGATGACAGAAACTGGCAGCGATCGACGAACATACCCTGACAGCCGCCGCCGGACGAGGTGATGCCCCGATCTTTGGGGCGAGATATAAAGCAGTCTCGTACATGAAAGATGGTCCCGGCAGGGGCCAGATTGATGCCGCTTGCTACGTTATTGCACTGTAACTCCACGTCAGAGAGCACGAATTTGCTAAGCGAGCTATAGTTGCTGAAATCCAGCATGTATTGAAATCTTGAAAACCTGAAGTTCTGTGTGCCCGCCGCGTCAAACAGAGGGGCGTTCAGGGTGATCTCCTGAGTGGCTATATTCTTGGACCTTACATAGATTTCCCGTCCAACCCCGCCCCCGGTGACAAGCGCCCCTACCGGAACATTCGCAACGTTTGATACATTGGTCAGCTTGCGTGCATCCGACGGCGCATAAGTAGCCTGTGAATCAACGACAACAGTATCCCATGATCCATTGGCGGCGGCCTCGAGCTGTCCGTTGCGGATAACGCGGCGCGTGGAATAGCTGGTTCGTTCCGGCGTAGCGGCCTGCATGTCAATCGGTCCGGTGACGCTGACCTTGCGCCCTCCCAAGTCGAGCGATTCGTGGTCTGCATTGTTCAACAGGGCCTGAAATGCTTTGCGAAACGCAATTTCCTCGTTATCGAATGCGTCGATGTAATGTGGCAAATCAAAATTCTGACGCAACAACAGTACCGCTGACACTGGCATAGTGACCGTCCCTTCAAACCGGGTAGGAGCATCAAAGGTCACGTCCCCGTTCAGCAGATATGTCCCCTTGGGCACCAGCACCGTGCGCCCTTGGGCGGCCGCATTGGCGGCCACGAACGCGGGCCTATCATCGGTAACTCCGTCGCCGACCGCACCGTAATCGCGCACATCGACCTGGGCCAGCATGTCACGCAGAAAGACGCCGGTGACATCCTCGACCTCCAGGTCGTCGATCCGAACAACCCCACCATTCTGCCCGATCAGGTCCAGTCCAAAATGCCCATAGACGGGCCTCATCCCCCATACCATATCAACGCCGCCACGCAGGCCCGAGCCGACAATCGCACTGACCTCGACCTCCTCGCCATAGCTGGTTAGCTGCACAGACGGACCGTATTCGACCAGACCGCCCACACGGCTACCGTCGCCTAACGCCGGATAACCCGCTATGCGCACTGCGGGCAGGTTGCCGCTGATCGCTTTCACACGGGCGGTGATCCGCAAGTAACATCCGGGTAGCAACGGTGTTTGCCCCATATATCGCAACTTTTGCGTCGCCTGCGTCTTGATCAGCTCCAGCGCCCCGCCAAAGTCCTGATCCGCTGGGATGAACGCCGCGTTGATCGCATTGGCATAGGTGTCTGACCCCGCTGTGCCGTCGCCGCTGGAATACATGTCCAGCCCGCCTGCGAACGCTGCGGGTGTCAGCAGCAGACCATCTGTAATTGCCTTGTTCATCGTCATCCCTTTCTAAAGGGTGCGATGCCAAGACATATGCCACCCCACCGATTGCAACACTCCGGCGTTCGACCGGCACGGGTGGGGTAATATTCAAACGAGGTTAAACGGACCTGACAACACCGTACGCCCAAAAGGCAAACCTGCGGCGTCTCTCCGGATCAATACACAGTGGCGGTCAGGCCGAAACGCTTGGTGCATCCAAAAGCTGAACCGCTGCAATTCGCCAACCATCCGTGGTCTCAACCATCTGATAGTCCAGTAAATAAGTGAACCCCTTCAGGTCGGTCACCTGAACCTTTTGCCACCATGTCCCGGCGGCCTCACGGAGGTCTAGAAAACGGAACTCTGAGTGTTTCCAGACCATTGGGTAGCCAGCCGTCACCATTCGTTTGAAATTTTCAGCCGACCGAAACATCATCTGGAGATTGGGGCTGGCGAATTGAAACGCCCCCTCGAAATCGTCAGCCTTGAATGCTTCGAACTGGCCGGTAATCGTGCTTTCTATATCAGCTTGCTGCGCCGTGGCACCAAGCGTTGTCAGCACTATCAAAACCATCCCGAACAGGCTTGACAGAAGGGTGCCGCGCATCACATTTCTCCCTATGACGTGGTGACTTCAGATTAAGCCACGCACATCACAGGGCAAGAGTTTCACGCCGTGGTCAAGTTGCCTGCCAGAGCCTCGTCAATCAAAGCAATGGTTTCGTCGACGCCATAAAGCGCGATAAAGCCGCCAAACCGTGGGCCTTGGCTGGCCCCCAGCAACACCTCATACAGCGCTGTGAACCAGTCGCGCAAAGGTTCAAACCGCTCTTTACCGACAGCGAAAACCATCGTTTGCAACGCCTCGGCGTCCAGCCCGCCGTCCCAACTTTTCAGCCGATCCCGCAGGTCCTCCAAGGCTTCCCGCTCAAGATCTGACGGGGCGCGGAATACTTTGGCGGGCTTCACGAAGTCATTGTAATAGCGCACTGCATGGCCGGCAGCGGCATCCATCCCGGGGTTGCCTTCGGGCGTCGCATCCGGCGCATAACGCTGGATAAAGCCCCACAGCTGCGATTTTTCTTCGGCCGACGATACCGATGCAAGGTTCAGCAACATTGAAAACGGCACGATCATATCCGACTTGGGCACATCGCCCCCGTGGATGTGCCAAACGGGGTTGTTCAGCTTGCCCTTGTCATCCTGCGTCTCATAAGCGCGCAATTGCTGGTGATATTCGTCCACCGCCTTGGGGATCACGTCGAAATACATGCGCTTGGCCGTCTTGGGCTTGAGATACATGAAATACGACAGCGATTCCGCGCTGGCATAGGTCAACCATTCGTCGATCGTCAGTCCATTGCCAGAGGATTTCGAGATCTTGTGCCCGTCTTGGTCCAGAAAAAGCTCGTAGGTAAAATGCTCTGGCGGGCGGCTCCCCAAAATGCGGCAAATGCTGTCATAGATCGGCGTGTTGGTGCTGTGATCCTTGCCGTACATCTCAAAGTCGACATCAAGGGCGGCCCAACGGGCACCAAAGTCGGGCTTCCACTGCAACTTCACATTGCCGCCGGTCAGCGGCAGGGTCATCTCCGTGCCGTCTTCGTCGTCGAACGTGATCGTGCCGTCCTTGGCGTTGACCTCTTTCATCGGCACATACATCACCCTGCCCGTTTCAGGGTGGATCGGCAGGAAGATCGAATAGGTCTGGCGGCGCTCTTCGCGCAGCGACTTGAGCATGACGGCCATGATCTCGTCGTATTTTTCGGCGGCACGCAATAGCACCTCGTCGAACTTGCCTGACTGATAGAACTCGGTAGCCGAAATGAATTCGTATTCAAAGCCAAACGTATCCAGAAAACGACGTAGCATAGCATTGTTATGGGCACCAAAACTGTCGTGCGTCCCGAACGGATCGGGCACGGATGTCAGCGGGCGCTGCAAATGTTCCACCAATACCTCGGGGTCCGGCACATTGCCCGGTACCTTGCGCATCCCATCCAAATCATCGGAAAAACAGATCAAACGCGTCGGAATGTCGCTGATCACTTCAAAAGCGCGGCGAACCATCGTCGTGCGTGCAACTTCGCCAAAGGTGCCGATATGCGGCAAACCCGATGGTCCATAACCTGTCTCAAATAACACATACCCCTTCTCGGGGGTCTTGTTTGCGTAGCGTTTCAATACCCGGCGTGCTTCTTCGAAGGGCCACGCTTTGCTGGTTAGGGCTGCTTCACGCATCTGCGACATGTTTTGGTTTCCATCAATTGTGCTCGACACCCCATGTGTCTAAGCAGGCTGTACCTATTGCGTCCCCGACGGGGCGTCAATAATCTGTACCTCTACGACCTTTATTCACAGGAATATCTTATGAACGATGACACGTCCCTGACACTGAGCGCTCAGGATTGCCTGGTGGCCTTGATGATCGCGGTCTCGGCGTCAGACGAAGATATTCGCACGACGGAACTGCTTAAGATCCAAAGCGCTGTAAATACTCTTCCGATATTTTCGGGATACGACCTGGACCGGATCAGCACCGTCAGTCAGATGGTCTTCGATTTGTTCGAACAAGAAGACGGGCTTGATGCCCTGTTCGGTCTTATCAAAGGGGCGCTTCCTGATCGGTTGAACGAAACAGCCTATGCCCTTGCTTGCGATGTCGCAGCCGCAGACGGGAAACTAGAGGAAACGGAACTGCGTCTTCTAGAAGAAATCCGCTATGAGCTTGTGCTGGACCGCTTGCACGCGGCCGCGATTGAACGGGGTGCGCGGGCACGACATCTTGTCTGAACAGCGCGGGCCTCTTGCCTCCGAAGCCTGCCCTCAAACGGCGTGATAAGCGCCCCATCGCTCGATCAGGCTTTGCTGCAAGCGCTTGGCACGGCCGTTCCATGACCGCCCGCCTTCGGGGCGTTCGCGCTGTGCGCGGCTCAAGGTTGCGCGGCGTGGTTCGTCGGCTGCGAATATCGCAAATGCCATGACACGACCATTTGGTGCCGTCATATACCCGGCCAGCGCCGAAACAAAATTAAGCGTTCCAGTCTTCGCTTCGACCTTGATCGGGTGATTGGACATCGGTCTGCCCTTGGAATCGCGAAGTTTGACCGTTTTCAGGATCGGTTTCAAAGTACCGGATCCATAAACCTTGACCAAAGCGGTCATCATATCGCGAGCGGATAGTCGGCTGTCTTCGCCCAAGCCCGAATGATCAACCAGCGCCGGGGCATCCATGCCCAGATTTTGCTTTGCCCAATGGTTCATCTCGGCAGCGGAATCCTTTAGCGTTTCAGGTTGGCGTCCACGTGCGGTCGTGGCCGCAAGCCCCGCCATCTCTGCTGTCAGGTTGGTCGAGTATTTGAGCATATCGCGCAATATTTCCCGCAACGCTTCGCTTTTCTGTACGACCACGACCGTACCAGCAAGCGGGCCCGTCATGATTTGTGGGCGGGCCAAGCGAATCCCCTGAGCGCCGGCCATCGTTGCAAAGATGTCGCCGGCGTAAAGGCCAGGTTTGCGCACAGGCAACCATCTGGCCCCGCCGCTTCCCAAAGCTCTTTTCGCGACCGTCCAGTCATCTCGCGCGCCACTATCCGTGTAGGTATAAAGCGGCGAAGCACGGTCCTGGATTTGCATCACCGCCATTGCGACTTCGGGGCGGTATTTACCGCTTCGCCCGTCCATCGTAACGGCATAGCTATCCTTGTTACGCTTCCACTCGAAATGAACACGATTATAGTTCAAGGCCACGCCGGTGACTGCTGGGTTGTATCCGACATGATCCGGCTGGTCGGGGTCTATGCGGTCGATCATCGGCAGATAACTTTCGTACACTTTGAAAGCGCCACGAACGCGGGTGATGCCCGCCTGCTTCAACTTCGCGGCCATTTCAGCCAGTGAATCCGTGTTAAGCGTGGGGTCTGCCCCGCCCGCAAGAATAAGGTCTCCCTGCAATTCGCCGTTCACTATTTCACCGGTGGCCAGCAGCCGTGTTTCGAACTGGTGATCAGCCCCAAGCACATCCAATGCATAAAGCGCTGTAATCGCTTTGGTGACGCTGGCTGGGGGCATCCCGACCAGCGAATTGGTCTGCTCCAGCACCGCACCGGTGCTGGCATCGGCCAAGGCAAAGCTGACCCGGCCGCTCAGTTTGGCTTGCGCAATGATGTCGGCGGCTTCGGGAATTGATTGCCGGTAAAGATCATCGCCTCTTAAAACGGGGCGCAGTGAGGTTGTCGGCGGAGCGGCAAAGGCCGCAGGGGACAATAGACCAGCCGCAGCTGACCCCAGGAAAAAACGACGTGATACATTTCTTTTCATATGGTCGACATAAACCCGAGTCGGCACGGCATACAAGCGCTTGCAAATCACATTTTCATGGGGTTAAGGCCGTGCTAACTCAATGGCATGCAGCGCGCCATCGTAATTATGTTCATCGCCATGTCCCTGATTCCCGCCGGCGATAGCGCGGGCAAGATCATGACGTCGCAGTTGGGCGTAGCACCAGTGTTCGTGGCATGGTCGCGCTTTGCGTTCGGGACATTCTTGCTGCTCCCTTTTGTACCGCCCGATACGCTTCGGCTTTTTAGGAACTGGCGCATCTGGCTTCGCGCCGCGATGCTCTGTGGCGGCATCACCAGTATTCAAACCGCTTTGCAAACCGAAGAGGTTGCGAATGTGTTTGCGGCGTTCTTCATTGGTCCGCTGCTAAGCTATACCTTGGCCGCGATATTTCTGCGCGAACCTATCACGCTGGCCCGCAGCGTCCTGATCGTCGCAGGTTTCGCGGGCGTCTTGCTGGTCGTGCAACCGGGGTATGGGGTCAGCATCGGGCTGCTGTGGGCTTTGGCGGCGGGTACGTTCTATGGAATATTTCTTACCATGTCGCGATGGCTGTCGCACTTGGCACCGCCGCTATCCCTGTCCTTCAGCCAGCTTTTGATCAGCGGCCTTCTTCTCTTGCCGTGGGGGCTTTTACATTTGCCTGACCTAACCGGGCCGATCGCGAGCCTGACAGTGGTGAGTGCGGCGTGCTCTATGGTGGGAAATCTGCTAATGCTCTATACGTACCGGTTGGTTCCCGCCACCAAAGTAGCGCCGTTGATCTATTTTCAGCTGTTGTCGGCTGTTACCCTGGGATGGCTGCTGTTCGGGGCATTGCCTGATGTGCTGACTTGGGCGGGGCTGGGCGTCATACTGGTTGCGGGTATCGCGTCGACCCGACTACGCTGACCAAGCACCCGCAGCCCGTATTGCCGTTGAACTGATATCGGTCATCGGCACATTTACAAAACACCACGCCGGAGGTTCCGCGCTGCGCAACAGCTGACTTTGCTGCGCCGGGATCCGGTACTTTGCATACAGCGATGCGGCCCGGCTCATTCGGGCGGAAATACGTTGACCGGGTCTGGCCAGAACCCCGATAGGAACCGTCTCGACAATGTGTTGCCAATTCTGCCACAAATGTAGTTGCGCAAGGTTATCCGCCCCCATGAGCCACACAAATCGAACCCCCTGATACCGCGCACGCAGGGCGGTCAGGGTTTGTGCCGTATGTCTGGTCCCTAGGCGCTCTTCGATATCGGTCAGTACGACACGCGGATGCTGGATAATCTGGCGTGCATGCGCCAGGCGCTGCTCCATCGGCGCGGGGCCGTGCCCCTTGAGCGGGTTGCCCGGACTGACCAACCACCACACCCGATCAAGGCCAAAACGCTTCAGCGCCTCTCGCGTGATGTGCGCATGCCCGGTGTGCGCGGGGTCAAACGACCCCCCGAGCAAGCCAATGACCTGTCCTGCCGTGGCATATGGAAAATGATCGCCCAAATAGAACGGCCCCCGAAATACATCAGGGGCCGAAAGGAGGGCAGCACAGCCCCTTTGTCAATCGCGTTATACTCGGCCTAGTCGATGAATTTCTTCAACTCGCCCGATTTCAGACGCGCAAAATAGCTTTTCATCTCGCGCTTCACGATCGGCATGAGGACGTACAACGCTGTAATGTTCACGACGGCCATGGCAAAAATCATGGCATCGGAAAAGTCGATGACAGAGCCCAGGTTGGCCGCAGCTCCTATGATGATGAACAAACAGAAGATTACCTTAAAGACGATCTCTTTGGTTTTGCCTTCACCAAACAGATAGGTCCATGCCTTCAGCCCATAATACGACCAACTGATCATCGTGGAAAAGGCAAACAACACCACTGCGATCGCCAGGATATAGGGGAACCAGCTAAACCCGGTTGCAAACGCCGCCGACGTCAATTGTACGCCGCTCGATCCGTCTACGGTTTTGATCGCTGTACCGGCTTCGTTCAGGATGAAACGGCCCGTGGCAGGGTCCGTGACCAGAACCCCTGATATAGTGATGACCAACGCAGTCATCGTACAGATCACCACCGTGTCGATGAATGGTTCAAGCAAGGATACAACACCTTCGGTCACGGGTTCCTTGGTACGCACCGCAGAGTGCGCGATCGCCGCCGACCCAACGCCCGCCTCGTTCGAGAAAGCAGCACGTTTAAAGCCCTGGATCAGGGCCCCAACCAAGCCCCCGGCCACGCCAAGCCCGGTGAATGCACCTGCGAAGATCTGGCCGAATGCCCAACCGATCTTGTCGTATTCGACGATCAGGATCACCAGCGCCGCGCCCACGTACAAGACACCCATGAAAGGCACGACCTTTTCCGTGACATTCGCGATGGACTTGATTCCGCCCACGATCACGGCAAACACCACGGCAGCAAAGATAATACCCGTGATCCAACCGGGATAGTCACCCAAGATTCCGGCAATCTGCGCATGCGCCTGGTTCGCCTGGAACATGTTTCCGCCGCCCAAAGCCCCGCCAATGGTAAAGATTGAAAAGACGATCGCCAGGAAACCGCCCAGTGGAAGACCGCGTTCCTTGAAACCCTTGGTCATGTAATACATCGGGCCGCCTGAAACGGTGCCATCGTCGTATTCATTGCGATACTTCACGCCCAATGTGCATTCAGTAAACTTCGATGCCATCCCCAACAAACCGGCCAGGATCATCCAGAACGTGGCACCCGGCCCTCCGATCCCGACCGCGACGGCAACGCCCGCGATATTGCCCAGGCCGACGGTACCGGACAACGCAGTGGCCAGTGCCTGAAAGTGGCTGACTTCGCCGGCATCATCGGGATCGGAATAATCGCCCTTTACCAAGGATATGGCGTGGCCGAACGCCCAGAACTGGATAAACCCGAAATACAGGGTGAACACCGACGCCGCCACCACCAGCCACAACACGATCCAGGGGAAATTGGTGCCCGGCAGGGACATGAAGATCAGGTTGACGAACCATCCGGTCGATCCGGCGAAAACGTCATTGATGCGTTGGTCCATCCCGACTGCATCTTGCGCTGATGCCAGTGCGGGAAAGACCGTGCTCGCGACCGCGCCGAGCCCCGTTGTCAAAAACTTATTCATTGTCAGCCCTTTCATGGAATAATCGTGACTGGCACGCTTGATGCGACAACCAAGCGACCTGTGACACCGCCAAACATGCGCTCTTTGAGACCGCGCAAGCCGACCCGACCCACCACAATCTGCTGGGCACCGTGTTTCTTTGCGAGGTCATCCAGTATGTCAGCGACATCACCGTGCCTCACAATGCCCTGAACGGTAACGCCATCATCGGTTACCTGTTTGACAGCGGGCTCGACGATACGCTCTCGGGCCAATGCCAATTCTTCTTCGCGCCGCTTGTGACGCTGCGCGTTTTCCTCCGAAGTCTGAAAGCTGAACGGCGACCATTCGATCACGTAAACAAGCTTTAGCTCGCACGAGCCGATCAGTTTGGCCTGGGTGGTCGCAAAAGCCAGAGCACGCGCGCCAGCCTCTCCTCCATCCAGCCCAACCACGATGGTTGATGTTGTCATGATTTATGTCCCTCTGTTTTGAGCACTGCCTTTGTCGTTTCGTGCCGAACCCGAGGTTTGCACGCGCCCCGGTTGTAAAACTTTACCTTGGCATGTCCAAAAACACGAAATGATTTTTCTTGCGGCATTTGTTTTCGCTGTGTTTGTTGTGCCCGACTTATGACCCGCCGGAGCGCGGAAGCTATTGGAACCAACAGCGCAGCAAGGCAACCATAAATTTCATGAATTGAAACCGCTGCGGATCAGGTGCGCGGCCCCCATGAATCGGCCCGATCCGGCACCCTTGGAAATGAAAGGCGATCAGGCCTTCAAATTTACCGAGCGGCTCTTACATATTGAGTGTTTGATCTTGCCCGCTGCGGGCGATATTGCACATCCCAAACCGTATTCAGCTTATCCGAGGATTCTCAATGGCCGCCTATCAGTATGTCTATCACATGTCCGGTGTTTCAAAGACCTATCCGGGCGGCAAAAAATGTTTCGACAACATCAACCTGAACTTCCTGCCCGGTGTGAAAATCGGTGTGGTCGGTGTAAACGGCGCGGGTAAATCCACGCTGATGAAGATCATGGCCGGCAAGGACAAGGATTTTTCGGGCGAAGCATGGGTCGCTGAAGGTGCCAAGGTCGGCTACTTGGAACAGGAGCCCTATCTGGACCCCGCCCTGACCGTGCGCGAAAATGTCATGCTGGGCGTGAAAGCCAAGAAAGACATTCTGGACCGCTACAACGAACTGGCGATGAACTATTCCGACGAGACAGCCGACGAAATGGCCGCCTTGCAGGATCAGATCGACGCGGAGAACCTCTGGGATCTCGACAGCCAGATCGACGTCTCGATGGAAGCCCTGCGCTGCCCGCCCGACGACGCCGATGTGACCAAGCTGTCCGGTGGTGAAGCCCGCCGCGTGGCGCTGTGCAAGCTGCTGCTTGAAGCGCCCGAAATGCTGCTGCTTGACGAACCGACCAACCACCTGGACGCCGAAACCATCGCGTGGCTGCAACAGCACCTGATCGACTACAAGGGCACGATCCTGATCGTCACCCACGACCGGTACTTCCTTGATAACATCACCAGTTGGATCCTCGAGCTCGACCGCGGCAATGGTATCCCCTACGAGGGGAACTATTCCAGCTGGATCGACCAGAAAGCCAAGCGGCTTGAGCAAGAAGCCCGTGAAGACAAATCCAAGCAAAAGACACTGTCGCGCGAATTGGAATGGATGCGTCAGGGGGCCAAGGCGCGTCAGGCGAAATCCAAGGCGCGGATCAAGTCCTATAACGAAATGGCCGACAGTTCCGAGCGCGAGCGCTTGACCCGCGCCCAGATCGTCATCCCCAACGGTCCCCGCCTGGGTAACAAGGTGCTTGAGGTCGAAGGCCTGTCCAAAGCCATGGGCGACAAGCTGTTGATCGAGAATCTTGAATTCTCATTGCCACCCGGCGGTATCGTCGGCGTCATCGGCCCCAACGGCGCCGGCAAATCGACCCTGTTCAAAATGATCACCGGCAACGAACAACCCGATACCGGCACCATCGAACTGGGAAATACCGTTGATCTTTCCTATGTCGACCAGTCGCGCGATGACCTGAACCCTGATGACAACGTCTGGCAGGCCATCTCTGGCGGTGCCGAGATCATCAAGCTTGGCGATGCCGAAGTAAACTCGCGTGCCTATTGCGGCGCCTTCAACTTCAAGGGCGGCGACCAGCAGAAGAAAGTCGGCCTGCTGTCGGGTGGTGAACGCAACCGTGTGCACATGGCGCGTCTGCTGAAAGAGGGCGGCAACGTACTGCTGCTCGATGAACCTACCAACGATCTGGACGTCGAAACGCTGCGGGCGCTCGAAGACGCACTTGTCGATTTCGCGGGCTGCGCCGTGGTTATCTCGCACGACCGCTTCTTCCTTGACCGGATTTGCACGCACATCCTGGCGTTCGAAGGCAACGCTCATGTCGAATGGTTCGAAGGTGGCTTCACCGATTACGAAGAAGACAAAAAGCGCCGTCTTGGTGATGATGCGATGGAGCCCAAGCGGCTAAAGCACAAGAAGTTCTCTCGTTAATCTTTCTCGACCGTAGCTGCAAAAAGCGGGGGCATCTTTCGATGCTCCCGCTTTATTTGTTAAATGCCAGCCAGCAACTCTTCGTGATCTTCAGAAGCATCGTCTTGGCTGCCATCTTCTACTTTATTCGCCACTAAATAATCGCGAATGGCGTTGCAGGCTGACAACCCCGACCACAGCCGTTGACCGGAAATAGACTGCACCGCGATATCGGCGGCAAGGTCGGTTTGAGTGTTCTGAACTGTCGTGTTCTCGTCCAGTGCCGCTTCAATTTTGCGCTGCGTTGCCTCGGGGTTGAACCGGGCACGCCCCATTACAACGCCCACAAGCATGCCGCTACCTGCGTGCCCTAGGAAAAAGCGATCCTGCGCAAGGGCGTCGACCGTTGCCTCTGCAACGCATACCATTTGCGTGCAAAATTCATGTGGCGTAACCGCACCGAAAATGTTCCGGATCTGCGGCAACTTAACCACGAACAGGTTCATCGCGTAACATCCTTCGGGCAGACGCAGCAGGCGGTTCTCAAAGCCATGCAGATCATCCACGCCGACCACGTTCAGGTCGAAGCTTTCGTCACGCCGGATCTTCATCAATTCGGTAAGCTCTGCGAGCGAATGGCATGCTTCGCGCTCGCGACGCATGCTGTCATTAAGCATCCCGGCCGTATTTATCCGCGCAGCAAGCTCCACGCCATTCAGGGGTTTGAAAATGAAATCAGTTGCACCGGCACGGAAAGCATTTTCCATCAGATCATGCTTCTGACTGCCAGTAATCATAATGATAGGTGTGCTTTTATACGCCTGAAGTCCGCGAATAACAGAGCACAGCTCAATGCCATCGACCCCAGGAAGTATTATGTCGAGCAAGAAACACTCGAATGAGTTCTGATTGTCTTGCAACAAACTCAGCGCATCTTCGGCAGTTTCCGCACACACGAGGTCAAACCCCAGCTTTTTGGTCAGACTGTCACGCAGCATCTCCAGTATTGTCGGATCGTCATCTACAGCCAATATCTTCATCACATTCACCCACTCATTATAAATATAGTCACTCGTACTCGGCGCTCTTAAAGTCATATTCGCATCAAAATCTGGCCATAATTTGTCGAAAACAGCCTGTGCCTGCCAAGGGTGACGGGTAATTTTACGTGACACCGCATGGATTTATGGTTAATGGAACCCGAAGTTAGGCGAAAATGTGCAAATACCGGCAAAGTCTCGCCAAGCACCTGCGTCAAGTTGACTTCCCCTTGCGCGAATCTCTGCAACCTGCCATATCAAAGTGGCTAACGTTATTCTTTTTCGACCAACTGTCTCCCTCATACGGCGTTCAGACTTCGATCCAGACCGACAACGCCGAGCCATCGCACGATGCGGATGGCATACTAGAGGAGACTACGGATATGGCCACTGGCACCGTAAAATGGTTCAACACAACAAAAGGCTTCGGCTTTATCGCACCCGATGGCGGCAGCAAAGATGTTTTCGTACATATTTCCGCTGTTGAACGCGCTGGCCTTACCGGTCTTGCTGACAACCAGAAAGTGACATTCGACATTGAAGCTGGCCGTGATGGTCGCGAATCTGCATCGAACATCGCTCTGGCCTAAGCCTTTTTAGGCTTTGACCTGTTAATCGATTTAACCGGCTACCCATCGGGGCAGCCGGTTTTTTTCATACATGGTCGCCTCGTGTTCTCAGGCCGGCACTTTCCGACAGTGATTGGCGGCATGTGTTGTTCATTTCAGCAGATGCGAAGAAGAATACAGAAAGGGCCAGCGTGTTTGCCGGCCCTCTGCAATACTTGTCTATATAACCGTATTAGTTCAATGCCTTGTCGGTAATCGCGTGGGTCCACGCGCCGGTTGGCTCCTTAGTGATAACCGGATCCGACCCGCCGGACAAAAGCGATTGAACTGTCAGTTCGTAATCTGCTTCGTCCAGTGCGCCATTGCTTCCAGACGTCAGCTTTGCCACTTCGCCCATCATACGCTTTTGATGATCTTCGGTCTGCGCCCCTGATGCGTCGTTATCCAGCACGATTTCCGCCGCTTCATCAGGATTTTCCTCGGCGTATTTCCAGCCCTTCATCGACGCCCGTACGAACCGTACCATCTTGTCCTCGAAGGCCGGGTCCGCAAGATTTTCTTCCAGCACGTACAACCCGTCTTCAAGCGTCGCGACCCCCTGATCTTCGTATTTGAACACGATCAAATCATCTGGCGTCAGGCCCGCGTCGATCACCTGCCAATACTCATTATACGTCATCGTGGATACGCAAGCCGCCTGCTTTTGCAACAGCGGATCCACGTTGAAGCCTTGCTTAAGCACGGTTACCCCGTCCTCACCACCTTCGGTAGGAAGGTCAAGCTTGCTCATCCAGCTCAGAAACGGAAATTCGTTACCAAAGAACCAAACCCCTAATGTTTTACCCTTGAAGTCGTCAGTCGATGCGATGCCAGCGTCCTTGCGGCACGTCAGCATCATACCCGACGATTTGAAAGGCTGCGCAATATTAACCATCGCCAACCCTTTTTCTCGGGCGGCCAGGGCGGCGGGCATCCATTCTACCGCGACATCCGCACCACCGCCGGCAAGCACCTGCGTTGGTGCTATGTCAGGGCCGCCCGGTTTGATGGTCACATCCAGGCCTTCTTCGTCGTAAAAGCCCTTGTCCAAGGCGACGTAATACCCGGCGAACTGTGCCTGGGTAACCCATTTCAGCTGCAGGGTTACGTCCTCAGCCGCCTGCGCCATCGTGCCGATAAGGCCAACAGCGACCCCGGCGACATAGGTTGAAAGTCTTTTCATTTTGTAACTCCCTCTTGGTTGGTATTGTTTTCTTTTTAATTCCTCTGGCTCGGGTGCCAGAAGGTCACAGTACGTTCGAAAAGCGTCATCAGGCCATAGAATGCCGATCCCGCGATTGCCGCCACAACAATCTCGGCCCAGACCATATCAAGTGCAAGCTGCCCCACCGACGTCGAAATGCGAAACCCCATGCCCCGTACGGGCGAGCCGAAAAATTCAGCAACTATTGCCCCAATCAATGCAAGCGTCGTGCCGATCTTAAGGCCATTGAACACGAAAGGCATCGCGGCAGGCAAGCGCAGCTTGAGCAAACTTGCCCAGTAACTTGCGCCATAGGTCCGCATAAGATCGCGCTGCATAGCGTCGGTGGCCTGCAAGCCCTGTACGGTGTTTACCAGCATCGGAAAGAATACCATCACGACAACCACCGCAGCTTTAGACTGCCAGTCAAAGCCAAACCACATCACCAGTATGGGTGCCATTCCGATCACCGGCAAAGCGGCGACGAAGTTACCGACCGGCAACAAGCCTCGCTGCAGAAAGGGAAAACGGTCGATCGCAATGGCAATTGCAAATGCCGCTCCGCAACCGATGATATAACCTGACAGCGCACCTTTTATCACAGTCTGGACGAAATCACCCCACAGCACATCCGGCGACATCACCAATCTTGCGGCAATGACGGATGGCGCGGGCAACAGGACCTGCGAAATCTGCATACCGCGAACGACTCCTTCCCAAACCGCGGCAAGGGTCACGCCGAACACCAAAGGTGCCGCCAATGATACCCACCGGCTAGGCCGCCTGCGCGCCAGCCACACGTTAAGCGACCAGCCCAGAAACCAAGCTATGCCCGCGAAAGCAATCCAGGTCATGACGCCATCCCCATCCGCCTGAGGGTGACGCGCTGCACCAGCCCGATGATACCCACCAACGCGGCCGCCAATGCCGCAGCCATGATCAGGGCGCTCCAGATCTGGATGGTTTGCCCGTAATAGCTCCCCGCCAGCAAACGTGCGCCCAGCCCCGCGACCGCCCCGGTCGGCAGCTCGCCGACAATTGCACCCACCAGGGATGCCGCCATTGCGATCTTCAGCGATGTAAAGAAATAAGGCATCGACGCAGGCAACCGCAACTTCCAGAAGGTCTGGCTCGCGCTGGCATACCAGGTCTTCATCTGGTCAAGCTGTATCTGGTCGGGACTGCGCAACCCCTTGACCATTCCCACCACCACCGGAAAAAACGACAGATACATGCTGATCATTGCCTTGGGCAAAAGCCCTGAAACTCCCACAGCGTTCAGAACCACGATGATCATCGGAGCTATAGCCAAAATCGGAATGGTCTGGCTCGCGATGACCCAAGGCATTACCGACATATCCATGGTTCGGTTGAATACGATGCCGACCGCCAGCAACGTGCCCAAAAGCGTACCCATCCCGAACCCAAGCAACGTAGCGCTCAGCGTCACCCAGCTATGATACACCAGCGACCGCTTTGAACTGACCTTTTTCAGAACGGTGGTCTCCCAGATCTCGACCGCAACCTGATGTGGCGCGGGAAGCTTCGGCTTCTTCTGCGCCCATGTGTCCGCAACCAGCGACGTTGCGGTCACGGTTGCACCGGACCGCGTGGCCTTGTCGTATGTCCACGCGGCATTCAGCCAGATCGCAGCGCCATACCACAACACCAACAGCAGCCCCAAAATCGTCACCACCGGCCAAAAGCTCTGCCTCATGTCACCGACCCCGCTTCCAAATGGGCCCAAAATCCTCCCCGAAGGGCCGCTCGACGGTGTTGCGACGGTCATTCATCGCGGTGCCCTGACCGCAGCCCTTCGCGCACCCGGTGCGCAATCTCAAGAAACTCCGGAGTCTCGCGGATCTCCAACGGGCGCTCTTTCGGCAAGGGGCTGGTGATCACATCGGAAATCCGCCCGGGCCGCGGGCTCATCACCACGATCTTGGTGCTCAGGTACACCGCCTCGGGGATAGAGTGGGTAACAAAGGCAATTGTCTTTCCGGTACGCGCCCACAACCGCAACAATTGCTCATTCAGGTAATCACGCACAATTTCATCCAGCGCGCCGAAAGGCTCGTCCATCAACAAGATATCCGCATCAAAGGCTAGCGCCCGCGCGATCGATGCGCGCTGCTGCATCCCCCCGGACAGTTGCCAGGGAAACTTACGCTCGAACCCGGCAAGCTCGACAAGTTCCAACACCCGTCCGACCCGCGACACCTGTTCAGCCTTCGAATACCCCATGATTTCAAGTGGCAGCCGGATGTTGCCGCCGATTGTGCGCCATGGATACAGCCCCGCGGCCTGAAATACGTAACCATATGCCCGCGCCATCCGTGCCTGTGCCGGGGTCACCCCATTAACCTGGATGGCCCCGTCGGTCGGTTGCTCCAAATCGGCCATGCACCGCAAAAATGTGGTCTTGCCGCACCCCGAAGGACCGATAAAACTGACGAAATCGCCCTTTTCAATGTCTAGTGAAACATTCTTCAACGCCTGCACGGGCCCATCGTTGGTCTCGAATGTCAGCGATAGGTTCTTGGCTGAGATTACCGGCAAAGGCCTCATGAAAAATGCCCTCTGTCCATCTTAAGGGTTGCTTGCATCACTGCTGGTTTCTTCCTTTGTCCAGGCAGGTACCACAGGGTACCCGCCATAGGTAACTTGGCAAATTCGTGCATCAGATCCCTGCGGGAATGTTCATCGGATCGCGTTTGATCAACTTCGGAGCAGTCAGCTCTTTCCACTTGCTCAACGCAACATTTGCCGCAGGAAAGGCCGGTCGCGGTATAAATCTTCCACGCCCGGGATTGGGCTGCGAATTTTGCCCCCAGGCCCAGATCACCTCGCCTCGACTCAAGGTATAGCGGCTTTGCGCTTTCACCTCGAAACCCTCGAAAACGTTGTAGTCCAAAACCGAATGATGGTTGGCCGTCGAAATGGTTTTGCTGATCTTGGGGTCCCATACCACGATATCGGCATCAGCCCCTTCGACGATCGCCCCTTTGCGTGGATAGACATTCAAGATCTTGGCTACATTCGTGGATGTCGCGGCAACAAATTCGTTCGGCGTCAGACGGCCTGTCTCCACCCCTTCGGTCCACAACACAGCCAGCCGTTCCTCCAATCCGTTGGATCCATTCGGAATGATGCGAAAATCATCGCGTCCCGCACGTTTCTGGGCCGTCGAAAACGCCGCATGATCCGTGGCAACGACCTGAAGCGACCCGGACTGCAAGCCGGCCCACAAGCTATCTTGATGGTCCTTGGACCGGAAGGGCGGCGACATCACCCGCCGCGCCGCATGATCCCAGTCTTTGTTGAAATACTCAGACTCGTCCAGTGTCAGGAACTGGATCAACGGCTCTCCATAAACCCGCATGCCCTTTTGCCGTGCCCGTCGGATCGCTTCATGTGATTGTTCGCAAGAAACGTGAACGATATACAAAGGCACCCCTGCCGCATCGGCGATGGTGATCGCACGGTTGGCAGCCTCACCCTCCAGTTCCGGCGGTCGCGAATAGGCATGCCCTTCGGGCCCGGTAACCCCCTGATTGAAGTATTTCTCCTGAAGTGCCGCAACCAGATCGCCATTCTCTGCATGCACCATCGGCAAGGCCCCCAATTCGGCACACCGCTGGAAGGACGCGAACATTTCGTCGTCTTCCACCATCAAGGCACCTTTGTAAGCCATGAAGTGCTTGAAAGAATTCACTCCCATCTCAACGGCATCTTTCATCTCGTTGAAAACGTTCTCGTTCCAGCCCGTGATCGCCATATGATAGCCGACATCGGAACAAATCTGCGGGGCTGATTTGCGATGCCACTCGTTAATCGCGTTCTTGATCGACCCGTCTGCCCCCGGCAAACAGAAATCAACAATCATCGTCGTCCCGCCTACTGCCGCGGCCCAGGTTCCGCTTTCGAATGTCTCGGCCGCGGTTGTCCCCATAAAGGGCATTTCCAGATGGGTGTGCGGATCAATCCCGCCGGGAATCACATAGGCCCCTTCCGCGTCAATATACTGCTCCCCCACCAGATCCTCGCCAATCTGCTTGATCACCTCACCTTCGATCAAGACATCGGCTTTCCAGCTACGGTCCGCAGTCACCACCGTGCCGCCTTTGATTACCTTGCTCATCTCATCTCTCCCGTCACGTTTTTACTTATTTCCAAATGGTCCAAATCCCGGGGGTGTGGGGGCTGGCCCCCGCGCTCACGTCCCAGGAATCTACACAGATCCGAAACAGCCCAATGCCGGCCCATGCACGCCGATGTCCAACGGCCCAAAATCGCTCTCTACGCACAACGAAAAATATCCGGCCCGGGGCATGTAAACCACACAGTACGTCCCATCACCGCGCGACACCGCCCAACAAGTCTGAACGATGCCGCCGCTGAAATTGACAGCAATCTCTTTCGGCGGCCGCAGGCTGCGCTGAAACGCTTCCGCCGTACGTCGCAGCACACGGTCGTCGCTTCGCTGCGCCTCTTGCAGTTCTGAAAGGATCAAACCGCTGATCCTTTCCGCGATGGTCAATTCCGGCTCTAACATGAGACACATTTCAACCCCGTTTGGCATGCTCCCGCCTGTCTTTATTGTACGACAACGCCTTGGTTTACCCAACAATCTCTGCGGTCTCCAAGACAGCATGCAGCAACACATCGGCACCCGCCTTGGCCCATTCTTTGGTGATCTCTTCGGCTTCGTTATGCGAAAGCCCGTCGATGCATGGGCACATCACCATCGCCGTCGGGGCAACGCGGTTGATCCAGCACGCGTCGTGCCCCGCGCCTGAAATCAAATCCATGTGGCTGTATCCCAGACGTTCCGCAGCTGACCGTATCGCAGTGACACAGCCTTCGTCAAAGGCCACCGGATCAAAACCTCCGACTTTTTCAAAAGCCACTTCCAGGCCCATGTCATCAGCAATTTTCTGGCCCGCGACCCGGAATCGCGCCTCCATATCCTCGATGACGCTCAAGTCAGGCGAACGAAAATCCACGGTAAAGACCACCCGCCCCGGAATTACATTACGCGAATTCGGAAAGACCTCGATGTGACCGGCGGCACCGACCGCGTGGGGCGCATACGACCATGCGATCTCGTCCACCTTTTCAAGCATCCGTGCCATGCCAAGTCCGGCATTTTTTCGCATCGGCATCGGTGTCGACCCTGTATGCGCGTCCTTGCCCGTGACCGTTACCTGCGTCCACGACAACCCCTGACCATGGGTGACGACGCCGATATCCTTGCCTTCGGCTTCCAGGATCGGACCCTGTTCGATATGCAGCTCGAAGAACGCATGCATCTTGCGCGCCCCGACTTCCTCTTCGCCCCGCCACCCTATACGTTCCAGTTCGTCGCCAAAGCTCAGGCCCTTGGCATCGGTCTTTTCATAGGCCCAGTCCTGCGTGTGGATACCGGCAAAAACACCCGATGACAGCATTGCCGGCGCATAGCGCGTGCCTTCTTCGTTGGTCCAGTTTGTCACCACAATCGGGTGCTTTGTCTGGATGCCCAGATCATTCATGGTGCGCAGAAGTTCCAAACCGCCCAACACACCCAGAACCCCGTCGTACTTCCCGCCGGTCGGCTGGGTATCCAGATGAGACCCCACATAGACCGACAAGGCGTCAGGGTCGGTACCTTCGCGGTGGGCAAACATATTTCCCATCTGATCCAACCCCATCACACACCCGGCATCTTCGCACCAGCGTTGAAACAGCGTGCGCGCCTCGGCGTCTTCGTCAGTCAGGGTCTGTCGGTTATTGCCGCCAGCCACACCGGGACCGATCTTTGCCATTTCCATCAGACTATCCCACAAGCGATCCGGGTTAATCTTCAGGTTTTCACCGGGCGCGGCCATAGCGGTCTCCTTTGTTGAATATTTTCTGCGTCATCGCGAAAATTTTACCATTTGGTAAATACACGATTGCGGCTAGGTTGGAGTCTGTCAAGAAATGCTTTCGTCAGAATCCCGGTGCGTGGCTCAGGGTGCTGCTTTTTAAAGCACAAACACAAAAGGGGCCGCAGATGTCTGAAGTCAGTGCAAAAAAACCAAGCCGCATTCAAAGGCGGAACCGTCGGGTCATTCTGGACGCGGCATTGAATATCTTTGCCCAACATGGGTTTCGCGGTGCCACTCTGGACCAGATTGCCGCCGAGGCGGGGTTGAGCAAGCCAAACATCCTTTACTACTTTCAGGGCAAGGAAGACATCCATGTGTCCCTGTTGAGCCAGCTCATGGAAACGTGGTTGGACCCATTGGTCGAACTGGACCCGCAGGGCGATCCCGAAACAGAGATCTTGGATTATGTGCAGCGAAAACTGGATATGGCGCGGGATTTGCCCCGCGAAAGCCGTCTGTTCGCGGGCGAGATTCTACAAGGGGCCCCCCACATGGGACCCCACCTTGAAAGCGATCTGAAACCGCTATTCGATGAGAAATGCGCGGTGATTTCTGGCTGGATCGACCAAGGAAAAATTGCGGCTCTCGATCCGCAACATCTAATATTCTCGATCTGGGCAACGACGCAGCACTACGCCGACTTCGAAGCGCAGGTGTCCGTCCTGCTAGAGGAAGAGGCCGCAAACAGGCAACGAGCATCCAACCATCTTCGGTCGTTGTTCAGCGCGCTACTGCGCCCCCATACTCCCCCACAATCAAGCTGAGCTGCACCGCCCGGGCGGCGAGCCGAACATCTTTCGATGCTGGCCCGACGGACGATCGGTCAATGTCTTATCCGCCCTGCTACTCTGCCGCTGCGGCAGCAGGATTGTTCGGATGGGTTGTCCAGTTGGCGTATTCTTTATGCACAACCTTGCCGGTGCGCGGATCTGTGGTGCCCGGGGTCATCGCTTCCATCGTGATGCAATCTTCGACCGGGCAAACGTTGACGCACAGGTTACAGGCCACGCATTCTTCGTCAATCACGCTAAACGTGCGATCGTCAGTCATGGCTATCGCCTGGTGCGATGTATCTTCGCAGGCCGCAAAGCAGCGACCACACGATATACACAAGTCTTGATTGATCTTTGCCTTGGCGACGTAATTCAGGTTCAGCTGGTTCCAGTCGGTCACGTTCGGCACCGCACGGCGTACCAATTGATCCACCGACGTCATGCCTTTTTCATCCATATATTCCGACAGACCGCTGATCATTTCCTGTACGACCTTGAAGCCATAGGTCATGGCGGCGGTGCACACCTGCACATTCCCGGCCCCAAGCGCGAGAAATTCGGCAGCGTCACGCCACGTTGTCACGCCGCCAATGCCGCTGATCGGCATGTGCGACAGCGCAGGGTCACGGGCGATTTCCGCCACCATGTTCAATGCGATCGGTTTCACCGCCGGGCCACAGTATCCGCCATGCGCACCTTTTCCGTCAATTGTTGGTTCGGGTGCGAACAGGTCAAGGTCGACGGATGTGATTGAATTGATTGTGTTTATGAGACTTACCGCGTCCGCCCCGCCGCGCATTGCTGCTTCGGCCGGCTTGCGTATATCGGTTATGTTCGGTGTCAGCTTGACGATGACCGGCATACGGGTTGCGGCCTTGACCCAGCGGGTGACCATTTCAATGTACTCTGGTACCTGGCCTACCGCTGCACCCATGCCACGCTCGGACATCCCGTGCGGGCAACCAAAGTTCAGCTCCACCCCGTCCGCGCCGGTTTCCTCGACCTGAGGCAGAATGAACTTCCACGGTTCCTCCTCGCATGGCACCATCAGCGATACGATCATCGCATGGTTCGGGTAATCACGCTTCACCGCCTTGATCTCTCGCAGGTTCACGTCGAGCGGCCGGTCGGTGATCAGCTCGATATTATTGAGCCCCAAAAGGCGGCGGTCCGCACCGTAGATTGCGCCGTATCGCGGACCGTTAACGTTGACCACGTGCGGATCAATGCCAAGCGTTTTCCAGACAACGCCGCCCCAGCCAGCCTCATAGGCCCGGCGCACGTTGTATTCCTTGTCTGTGGGCGGTGCAGAAGCCAGCCAGAACGGATTGGGGCTTTTGATGCCCACGAAGTCGCTTCTCAAATCAGCCATTTGCGTTTCTCCTGTCGTGGCTTACCCCATCAAAACCATGTGAATGTCCAAAGCTGCATCGCGTCCCTCGGCGACGGCGGTCACGGTCAGGTCATCCCCACCGCTGGCGCAATCACCACCGGCCCAGACACTCTGGACGCTGGTGCGACCGGTGCCATCGACCCGTATCTTTCGACCTTCTAGCTCAGGCAGTGCATCGCCTTGCAAGGTCTGGCCAATCGCCTTGAAAACTTGATCCGCCGCCAAGCGAAGCATTTGTCCCGAGCCGACCAGATTATCATCGACATATTCAAATTCTATCTCGCGCACCGCCCCATTGCCAATCACCGCGACGGGTTCGGCGTGGGTCACAATCCGCACACCCTTGGACGCGGCAAGGTCCTGTTCGAATACGCTCGCGTTCATGCGGTCACGTCCACGCCGATAAACCAGTGTGACGTTCAGTGCGCCCAGCAACTTTGCCTGAACTGCCGCATCAATTGCGGTCATACCGCCGCCGATAACAACGACATCGCGGCCAATCGGAACCGCACCCATATCGTCAGCTTGCCGCAGGTCCGAGATGAAATCGACGGCATCTTTCACTCCGCCCTTGTCTTCGCCTTCGGCACCCAAGGCATTCACACCGCCCAGACCAATGGCAAGAAACACCGCATCAAAATCCCTGCGTAGGGCATCCAAAGTGATGTCAGCCCCCAGCGAAGACCCCGTTTTCATTGTGATGCCGCCGATTTGCAGCAGCCAATCAACTTCTGCCTGGGCAAAACCATTCGGTGTCTTGTAGGTGGCAATACCGTATTCGTTCAGCCCGCCGGGTTTGGGCCGTGCATCATGCACCACGACCTCATGCCCTAGCATCGCCAAACGGTGCGCGCAGGACAATCCGGCAGGACCTGCTCCAACCACCGCCACACGCTTCCCCGTCGGGTCAGCGCGGACAAACGGGTGTTTGCCCTGTTGTTGAAGATGGTCCGTGGCATAGCGCTGAAGCTCGCCGATCTTGACGGGCTTGCCCTCGGCGATCTCGCGGACGCAGGCCTGTTCGCACAGTTGTTCGGTCGGACACACCCGGGCACACATGCCCCCAAGGATGTTCTGACTTAGAATGGTCTTTGCCGCAGCATCCGGCGTACCGGTCGCGATCTGACGAATAAACAGCGGTATATCAATGTCAGTCGGGCAGGCCGTGATACAAGGCGCGTCATGGCAGAAATAGCAACGATCCGCCGCAACCAGCGCTTCGTGCACATCCAACGGAGGGTGAAGGTCGGAAAACTGGGCAGCGTAGGCATCGGCGTCCAGCCTGCCCGCCGTGATACCTGGCTCAAAGACTTTTTGCGACATTGATCTGACCCCTGCTGCAACCAACTGTTATCCAACGCTCCCACGGATTTATTTTTTTATCAACTGGTAAAATTATTTCAGTGCTGCGAAATCCATGCGCAATTGCCCGCCGGTTGTACAATTTACATCAAAAACTCTTGATTTCGTATGATTTGGTGACAATGTTTATTGTGCGACGCGTAAGACTTTCGGCCTCTCCGCCCTTCGGCAATGGTGCGATCAAGTTCTGACCGAGCCACGCTGCCGCATAATGTGGGCAGGCCAACTACAGGAGACACGGGGCATGGCGACTGGCACCGTAAAATGGTTTAACACCACCAAAGGATACGGCTTTATTGCGCCTGATGGCGGCGGTAAGGACATTTTTGTTCACATTTCAGCGGTAGAGCGTGCAGGCCTGACGGGTCTGGCAGACAACCAGAAAGTGACCTTCGATATTGAAGCAGGTCGTGACGGCCGGGAAAGCGCAAGCAATATCGCGCTGGCTTGATCAAGCTCAATATGACGAATTAGAAACGGGCACCGCGGTGCCCGTTTTTTGTGCAAGTGGTTAGCCGGACACCTTGATGCGGGCAATCAGTTCTAACACCTTTGGCCCGATCTCGGCGACGACCTTGGCCACGCCCTTTTTGTTGGGGTGGATGCCATCAGCCTGGAAAAAGGCCTGCGCCTTTGCGGGGTCTTGCACGCCATTCTCATCCGCCAGCCCGTCAAAGAAGCTGTTAAGAAATGTCGCATCGTATTGTGCCGCCAACTCGGGATAGATCGCGTCGAACGACGCCTTGTATTCGGGACCGTAGTTACCCGGTGCCGTCATCCCTACCAGCAGCACTTCGACATCGGCCTGTTTTGCCGCGTCAAGTATACCAGCGATATTCGTTCTGGTGACTGCGGGGTCGATGCCGCGCAACAGATCATTTCCGCCCAAGGTGACGATCACACCGTCGACTTCGGGGGTGAGGGTCCATGCCACCCTTGACAGACCACCCGCAGTGGTATCGCCTGAAACCCCCGCGTTGATCAACCGCACGTCAGCGCCGTTCTGATCAAGCCAGCTTTGTAGCTGAGGAACCAATCCGTCCTCCTCTGGAAGCCCATATCCCTGCGTCAGACTGTCGCCCAATGCGGCAATAACCAAAGGTTCTGCCATGACCGGCCCCGATAAAAACAGAACAACTGCCGTCACCACCTTGTGCATCATCGTGAAACCTCCATATCCAACAGGGACCATATACCAAAAGGCAACCATATGACCGACCAGGTTTTCCAGATCAAAGATGCATCGTTGAAACTTGATAGCAATACTGGAAAGGTCGATATCTTACATGGGATCACTCTGGAAATTGCGCAAGGCGAGACTGTCGCCTTCACCGGACCATCGGGATCGGGCAAGTCCTCCCTTTTGATGGTTATGGGCGGGCTGGAGCAGGCCACCGGTGGTTCGGTACGCGCCCTGGGCCAGGACCTGACCACCATGAGCGAGGATAGCCTTGCCAAGTTTCGCCGGGGGCGGATGGGCATTGTGTTTCAGTCTTTCCATTTGATCCCGACCATGACCGCGCTTGAAAACGTCGCGACACCGTTGGAGCTTGACGGTGCCGAAGACGCGTTCGAGCGTGCGGAAGCCGAACTGCACGCGGTCGGTCTGGGCCACCGTCTGCATCATTACCCGGCGCAAATGTCGGGCGGCGAACAGCAAAGGGTTGCCTTGGCGCGTGCCTCGGCACCGCGACCGGCCATATTGCTGGCCGATGAACCGACCGGGAACCTGGATAGCGTCAACGGTGCCGCGATCATGGATATGCTGTTTGATCTGCGCCAAAAGCACGGGGCGACGCTGGTGCTGGTCACCCATGCCGACGATCTGGCGGCGCGCTGCGATCGCGTTATCACCCTGACTGACGGGCGCATTGTATGAGCCTGCGTCTGGCGAGCCGCTTCGCCCGTCGGGAAATGCGTGGAGGCCTGCGCGGCTTCCGGCTGTTTCTGGCGTGTCTTGCGCTAGGAGTGGCCGCAATTGCAGCCGTCGGGTCTGTGCGATCTGCGATCGATGGCGGCCTTCAACGCGAAGGTGCCGCGCTTCTGGGGGGGTCGGCCGAGCTTGAATTTACCTATCGGTTTGCAAATGCTGACGAACGTGACTGGATGAACGGCCAAGCCGTACGCCTTTCCGAAGTGGTCGAATTCCGATCAATGGCGGTCGTGGGGGAAGGCATGCAGGCTGATCGCGCCTTGACCCAGATCAAAGGCGTGGACGATCTCTATCCGCTGGTGGGCGCTATGGTATTGTCCCCGCAGATGCCGCTGAGCCAAGCGCTGGCCAACCAGGATGGCGTCGCGGGTGCCGTCATGGAACGCGCCCTGTCTGATCGGCTGGGCCTGTCTCCGGGGGACACGTTTAAGCTTGGGACAAAGACCTTTCGCCTTACCGCCCAAATAATGCGCGAGCCCGACAGCGCCGGCAGCGGGTTTGCCCTGGGGCCGCGCACCTTGTTGCGGACAGACGCGCTTGACGGGGCCGGTCTTTTGTCGGCCGGCACGTTGTTTCACTCAAAATACCGGTTGCTTCTGCCCCCCGGTACCGACCTGGATCAGATCAAGGCTGCCGCTGTCGCACGGTTTCAAAACAGCGGCATGCGCTGGACAGATTCCCGCAACGGGGCCCCCGGTGTGTCGCGTTTCGTCGATCGGCTAAGCGCGTTTCTGGTATTGGTCGGGCTGTCTGGTCTGGCCATCGGAGGTGTGGGGGTCTCGGCTGCGGTACGATCGTATCTGAACGGCAAGACCGAGGTGATCGCGGTGCTGCGGGCACTGGGGGCCGACCGGGCCACGGTGTTTCAGACCTATTTCATCCAGATCGGGATTTTGTCGCTGCTTGGCGTGGCCCTTGGCGTGATACTGGGTGCCATAGCGCCGCTTGCAGTGGCACCATTGATATCGGCGCGGCTCCCTATCCCGGCGGCGTTTGCCATCTATCCCGCACCGCTGGCCGAAGCAGCGATCTACGGGCTGCTTACAGCCTTTTCGTTCACGCTTTGGCCGCTGGCACGCAGCGAAAACATCCGGGCCGCGACCCTGTTTCGGGACGCGTGGGATGGTGCGGCAAGGTTTCCCGCGCCTCGCTATGTCTTGGTGACCGGTCTAAGCGTCGCGGTGCTTGTCGCGCTGGCCGGATGGTTTAACGGAAGCTGGCGTTTGACAGCCTGGACCCTGGGCGGGATTGCCGGTGCGCTGTTGATACTCACGTTGGCTGCGGCCTTGCTGCGGTTTCTTGCGCAACGCGCTACAACATTCGCGCGCGGCCGCCCTCGACTGCGGTGGGCGATTACCGCAATCGGCGGAAACAATGAGGCATCTGGTGCCGTCGTGCTCAGCCTGGGTCTGGGCCTGTCGGTGCTTGCCGCCGTCGGGCAGATCGACGGCAACCTGCGTCGCGCGATTTCAGGCAACCTTCCGGCAGTGGCACCGTCTTACTTCTTTGTCGACATCCAGAAAGACCAGATCGACGGTTATACCAAGCGCCTGACTGATGACCCTGCTGTCAGCCGTGTCGACAGCGCCCCGATGCTGCGCGGGGTCGTGACCAAGATCAATGACAAGCCTGCCAAGGACGTCGCAGGCGACCACTGGGTCGTGCGCGGCGACAGGGGAGTTACCCATGCCGCCGCCCCTGACACCGACACGGTCATTACCGCAGGCAAATGGTGGCCAGCTGATTATGACGGCCCCCCGTTGATCAGCTTTGCCGCCGAGGAAGCCGAAGAGATCGGGTTGAAGCTGGGCGACACTCTGACCATCAATGTATTGGGCCGAGACATCACGGGGACCATCGCCAGCTTCCAGGAGGTGGACTTTTCCACGGCGGGTATCGGGTTTATCCTGACGATGAATCCCGCGGCCCTGCAAGGGGCACCGCATACCTATATATCAACAGTCTATGCCAAACCCGAGGCGGAAGCAGCAATATTGCGCGATATCGCGTCGGCTTACCCGAATATAACCGCGATCCGTGTACGTGACGCGATAGATCGTGTGGCTGCCGTGTTGAGCGGTCTGGCCGCGGCCACTTCATATGGCGCGGCGGCGACGTTGTTGACCGGCTTCTTGGTGTTGATCGGTGCGGCTGCCGCTGGCGCGGATGCCCGGCGATACGAGGCGGCCCTGCTGAAAACCCTTGGGGCTTCGCGCCGGTCAATTGCCACCAGTTTTCTATTGCGGGCGGGCTTGCTGGGGCTGTTTGCCGGGGCGGTCGCGTTGCTGGCGGGGATCCTTGGCGGTTGGGCGGTCAGCCGCTTTGTCATGGAAACCCGTTTCGAGGTGGTCTGGCCGTCTGCACTGCTTATTGTTCTGGGCGGCGCAACCGCGTCTGTCCTGGCCTCGCTTGGGTTTGCCTTAAATGCGCTGAACGTACGCCCTGCCGGGGTGTTGCGGGCCCGGGAATAAGCCGAATTTGAACCACAACCGAGGGAAAAGAGAATGACGGAAAATCTACCGGCACCTTTGCCGCCCGTATTGAACAAGGCGCAGCAAGCTCAGGTTGTCAACATCCTACGCCGTGCCGCCAAAGCCGAAGTGCTGCCAAGGTTTAGAAACCTTTCCGATTTAGAGGTTCACACCAAGACCGGCCCGTTTGACCTCGTCACCGCAGCCGATCTTGCCGCCGAAGCCATGATAACCCGTGCGCTGACCCGTGCCTTTCCGTCGGCCTTGATCGTGGGCGAAGAGGCAGTGGGGCAGAACCCGCCCCTGCTGGACAAAATCGTCAGCGCACCGCTTGCATTTATTCTTGATCCGATTGACGGCACATCGAACTTTGCCCATGGCTTGTCCACATTCGGCATGATCCTTGCCGTGACCCGCTTTGGAAAACCTGCTTTTGGCGTGATCTATGACCCTGTAAACGACGATTGGGTGATCGGCGATGATTTTGCACCACCACGCTTTGAGCGTTCTTCCGGCATCTCCCGTCCCCTTGGCGTCAGCATCGGCAAGCCGCTCGCGGATCTGACGGGCTATGTACCGCTCGGCAACTTCCCCACCGCCTTGCGGCCCAGGATCGCCGCCACCTTGCCAGGCTTTGGCAAGGTCAATTCCCTGCGCTGCTCTGCCCATGAGTACCGCACCTTGGCACAAGGTCATGCCGATTTTATGCTTAGCGGAACTTTGCAGCCATGGGATCATGCAGCGGGGGCGTTGATTTGTGCCCAAGCGGGCGCACATGTCGAAATGCTGTCGGGCGGGCCATATGATGCGACCTTGCGCAGCGGGCACTTGCTGGTGGCCCCCGATAAAACCACATGGAACAACTTGCGCAAGGTGTTTGCTTTCCTCGCCGACGACTGACGAACCAACCGCGGCTGCAAAACGCAAATCGGGCGCAAAGGATCCCTCCGCGCCCGATTGCCAGTCACTTGAAACAAAAGCTACTCTGCCGCTTCGGCATAGTCTTCCATCGGTGGGCAGGTGCAGATCAGATTGCGGTCGCCATGCACGTTGTCGACACGGTTGACCGGAGGCCAGTATTTGTCGACGCGGAACGCACCGGGGGGGAAGCAGCCCTGCTCGCGCGTGTAGGGGCGATCCCACTCGCCAACCAGATCCTCGACCGTGTGTGGCGCGTTCTTCAGCGCGTTGTTCTCGCGCGGCATGTCGCCGTTTTCAATCGCGCGAATTTCCTCGCGGATTGCCAGCATCGCATCGCAAAAGCGGTCCAGCTCGGCCTTGGTTTCCGACTCGGTCGGCTCGACCATCAGCGTGCCCGCGACAGGGAAGCTCATCGTCGGCGCATGGAAGCCCGCGTCGATCAGACGTTTCGCGATGTCATCGACCGTCACGCCTGCGCTGTCTTCGAACGGGCGCACATCAAAGATACATTCATGGGCGACCCGGCCCGTCGGCCCTTTGTACAGAACCTCAAATGCCCCCTCAAGCCGCTTGGCAATGTAGTTGGCGTTCAGGATCGCCACCCGCGTCGCCTGCGTCAGCCCGTCACCGCCCATCATCAGGCAATAGGACCACGAGATCGGCAGCAACGATGGCGACCCGTAGGGTGCCGCCGATACGGCACCCTCACCGCCGTTGGGGTGACCGGGCACATGCGGGATGAGGTGTGATTTCACCCCAATCGGGCCCATGCCGGGGCCACCGCCCCCATGGGGAATGCAGAAGGTTTTGTGCAGGTTCAGGTGGCTGACATCACCGCCCACATCGCCCGGACGCGCCAGACCGACCATCGCGTTCATATTGGCCCCGTCGATATAGACCTGCCCACCGTGGTCATGGGTGATCTTGGTCACCTCGGTCACGGTTTCCTCGAACACGCCGTGGGTGGATGGATAGGTGATCATGCAACCCGCAAGGTTCTCGCTGTGCTTCTCCGCCTTGGCGCGGAAGTCATCCAGATCGATATCACCGTTGGCCGCCGTCTTGATCACAACAACCTTCCAGCCGACCATATTGGCGCTGGCGGGGTTGGTGCCATGGGCCGACATGGGGATCAGGCAGATGTTGCGATGCCCCTGCCCGTTCGCACGGTGATAGGACGCAATCGCCAGCAGACCTGCATATTCCCCCTGCGCGCCCGAATTCGGCTGCATCGAGATCGCGTCATACCCCGTGATGTCACAGAGCTTGGCCGACAGGTCGTCGATCATGTGCTTATAGCCAAGTGCTTGATTGTCGGGTACAAACGGGTGGATCATCGAAAATTCCCGCCAGCTGACCGGCATCATTTCCGCGGCAGAGTTGAGCTTCATTGTGCACGACCCCAGCGGAATCATCGCACGGTCCAGTGCCAGATCACGGTCGGCCAGACGGCGCATATAGCGCATCATCTCGGTCTCGGCGCGGTTCATATGGAAGATCGGGTGGGTGAGATAGGTAGAGCTGCGCAGCATCTCGTTCGGCACACGGTATTCGGGTGTAAAATCGTCATCAGCCTGCCGCAGGCCAAATGCCCGCCAAACCGCTTCGATGGTTTCCGGTCGCGTCCGCTCGTCAAGGCTGATGCCCACCCGGGTTTCGCCGACACGGCGCAGGTTGATCCCCTCATCCACCGCCGATTTCATCACAGCCGCCTGCAAGGGGCCGACGTCGACAGTGACCGTGTCGAAATAGACTTTCGGATCGACCTTGAACCCGGCACTCTCCAACCCCTTGGCCAAACGCACGGTCTTGCGGTGAATACGCTGGGCAATCGCCTTAAGGCCTTCGGGCCCGTGGAACACCGCATACATCGACGCCATCACCGCCAGCAAAGCCTGTGCCGTACAGACGTTCGAGGTCGCCTTCTCGCGGCGGATGTGCTGCTCGCGGGTCTGCAGGGACAGACGGTAGGCGCGGTTGCCGTGCGCATCAATCGACACGCCGACAATCCGCCCCGGCATCGCGCGCTTATAGGCATCCTTACAGGCCATATATGCCGCGTGCGGGCCACCGTAACCCTCGGGCACACCGAACCGCTGGGTGGACCCGATGGCGATATCCGCTCCCATGGCTCCGGGTTCTTTCAGCAGGGTCAGTGCCATCGGGTCGGCTGAAACGATACCGAGGGCCCCGGCGTCATGCAGGGCTTCGATATGCGAGGTAAAATCTCGCACATGGCCATAGGTGCCCGGATACTGGAACAGTGCCCCGAAAACCGCAGTGGCATCCATCTTGTCAGGATCACCAATGATCACCTCGATCCCAAGCGGGGCAGCGCGCGTCTGAATCACCGCGATATTCTGCGGATGGCAATCACGGTCGACGAAAAAGGCCTTCTTCTTCGACTTCGCGCTGCGCATCGCCATGGTCATGGCTTCGGCACAGGCAGTCGCCTCGTCCAGCAGCGACGCGTTGGCGACGTCGAGCCCGGTCAGATCACTGATCATTGTCTGGAAATTCAACAACGCCTCAAGACGCCCCTGACTGATCTCGGGCTGATAGGGCGTATAGGCCGTGTACCAGGCGGGGTTTTCGAAAATATTGCGCTGGATCGCGGGCGGCGTCACCGTCCCGTGATACCCCTGGCCAATCAANGAGGTCAGGACCTTGTTCTTACCGGCAACAACACGCATATGCTCCAGCACTTCGCGTTCCGACATGGGCTTGCCGAAATCCAGAGGCTCTTTCTGCCGGATCTGCGCAGGCATCGTATCGTCTATCAGCGCGGCGAGGCTTTGCGCACCAACAGTTTTCAACATATCCGACATTTCCGCCCGAGATGGCCCAATGTGCCTGCGGTTGGCGAAATCATACGGCAAATATTCGGTCGGTTTGAAAACCATGGCGCAAGGCCCCTCTTCCAAATGGTATATAAATCCCCGCCGGAGGCTCCGACGGGGCTGCATGTGTTACCCGATAAACTTCTGGTAGGCCGCTTCATCCATGAATTCATCCATCTGGCTAGGATCGGACGCCTTCATCTTGAAGAACCATGCATCGCCCTGTGGATCATCATTCACCATCCCCGGGTTATCCGACAAGGCCGCGTTCACCTCGATGATCTCGCCATCGATCGGTGCCAGAATATCAGACGCGGCCTTGACGGATTCGATCACGACGACCTCGTCGTCCTTGCTGACGGTCGTGCCTTCGTCGGGCAGTTCGACAAACACCACGTCGCCGAGCTGTTCGGCGGCGTGAATGGTGATGCCAACGACGATCTCGTCGCCTTCAACCCGCAGCCATTCGTGCTCTTCGGTAAACTTCATTCTTTCATCCTTCGCTAGATTATCTTTTAAAATTCGCCGCAACAAAGGGCAGCTTGGCAACGGTCACCGGCAAACGCTTGCCACGCACTTCGCCCCACAGCATCGTATCAATACCCGCCTGCGCCTCCTTGACATAGCCCATTGCGACAGGCCCGCCTACCGTCGGCCCGAAACTGCCCGAGGTGACCTCGCCCACCTGCGTGCCCCCTGTCGCCGCGTCAAACAGCGGTGTGCCGTCGCGCATCGGCGCACGGCCTTCGGGGGCCAGACCGACACGCTTGCGGCCGACACCATCGTCAAACGCCGCCTGAACGGCATCGGCACCGAGGTAGCCGCCCGCGCGTTCACCACCGGCGCGGCGCGCTTTCTGGATTGCCCAGGTCAGGCTGGCCTCTACCGGATTGGTGCCCGCGTCGATGTCATTGCCATAAAGACACAAGCCCGCCTCGAGCCGCAGCGAATCCCGTGCGCCCAGACCGATGGGTTCCACACCCTCGATCTCCAGCAACCGGCGGACCAGCGCTTCGGCGTGGGCCTCCGGCACCGAAATCTCGAACCCATCCTCGCCGGTATAGCCCGACCGCGACGCCCAGACCTCTACCCCGTCCAGCGTCAACGTGCCGAAATCCATGAATCGCATTCCGTCCGCAGCGGCATCAAGCGACGCCACAGCTGCCCCCGCCGCAGGGCCCTGCACAGCCACCAGCGCGCGGTCGGTGATCGAAGTCACGGTGATCTCGGGCTCCAACGCCGCCTTCATGCGTGCGATATCGGCGTCCTTGCAGGCGGCATTCACCACGACGAACAGGTCATCGCCACGGCGCGCGAACATCAGGTCATCCTCGATCCCGCCGGCGTCATTGGTGAAGAACCCATAGCGCTGCCGCCCGTCTTCCAGCCCCAGCACATTCATCGGCACCAANGTCTCGAACGCCAGCGCCACGNCNTCCCACGACGGGCCGGTCACCATCACCTGCCCCATGTGGCTGACATCAAANACGCCCGCNGCGGCGCGGGTNTGCAGGTGCTCTTTCATCACGCCCATCGGATACTGCACAGGCATGGAATAGCCCGCAAAGGGCACCATCTTGCCCCCCAGTTCCAGATGAAGATCGTATAGCGGTGTCTGTTGCAAATCGCTCATGGTCNCGNGGCTCTCTCTCNCTANCCAGAAGGCCATNGACCANACTGGCACCNAGCAGACCNCNGGAATGCNGNCNNTCAAATGCCCCCTCTGTCCTTTCGCCTGAGATCGTTATCCCTTCGGCGGNNGCATGNCGCNNCACTCTCCAGAGTNNTTAGNTNCCGTNNCGGTCCTTNNGCCTGAGAGTTTCCGGGGCGGTTGCTCCTTCGGCACCGGCTNGCGCCGGTTCTCCCGTNANGGTGTGGNCAANTGCTATGCCGGATTACCGCGCATCGTCAAGTGAAGTCGACATTGTCCCTGCAAACTATTGCACCCGACGGACAGGTGACACAGCGATCGTGGATCCGCATACCAAATGTGGACATCTGGCTCTCGCTGCGCCAGAACGCTCCCATGACACCCTATTTCTTCGGCTATGGCAGCCTCGTAAACCGAAATACCCACGCCTACCCCGACGGGAGGCCGGCGCAACTGCAAGGTTGGCGGCGCCACTGGGTGCGCACTGAACGGCTGGGCCAGGTTTTTCTAAGTGTCAGACCCCACGCGACAACCACCATCGACGGATTGATCGCGGCGGTACCGGGCGCGGACTGGCAGGCATTGGATGCCCGTGAAACCGGCTACAACCGGATCGGATCGGGTACTGCTGTTGTGCACGACATCATCCCCGCGCCCGAAATGGCGCATTATTCGATCCCCCCGGAAAGCCACCGCCAGCAGGGCGACGACACCATTCTGCTCAGCTACGTCGATGTTGTGGTGCAGGGGTTTCTGCGCGAATACGGGCTCGACGGTGTCGGCCGGTTCTTCGACACGACCGAAGGCTGGGAAACACCGATCCTCAACGACCGCGCTTCACCGCGATACCCGCGTCATCAGATACTCACGCCGCAGGAAACAGCCCTTGTCGATCAGCATCTCGATCGGGTCATGGCACACATAGTATAACGCGGCCCCCGGTCAGCATGAACGCGCGCTATCCTTTTGGCCGGTTTCATTTTGCCGAATAAACTCTCGCCGAAGGCTCCCGCAATATCAGCCGGGGCCGACAGACGCGTTATTGACGCGCCTTGACGACTTGCAACAACGGCATCACCGCAGCCATCTCGGGCCCGCGGGCCTGCCCGGTCAAAGCCAGGCGAAGCGGCATGAACAGACCCTTGCCCTTGCGTCCCGTCGCTTCTTTGACGGCAGTGGTCCATGTGGACCATGTCGTTTCATCGAACTCTCCGTCGGGCAGAAGCGCCATGGCCTGGGCGACAAATTCGGCGTCTTCATCCGCGATCATCGGCTCTGCCCCTTCGCTGAACATCTGCCACCAGCGTTTCAAATCCAGCATTGTGGTGATGTTCTCGCGGGTGACCTGCCAGAACAACGCAGCCTTGTCGTCGGGCACACCAAGCGCCGCAATGTCTTCGGCCACATCTTCCAGGGTCAGCGTTTGCAGATACCGGCCGGTCATCGGGAACAGATCCTCAACGTCGAATTTGGTCGGGGCAGAACCGAACCGTTCGATGTCGAACCCGTCGATCAACTGCGCCATATCGGTACGCAGTTCGACCGGGTCAGAGGAACCGAGCCGCGCCATGATCGACAACAGCGCAAAAGGATGCACACCGCGTTCGCGCAGATCGCGCAACGCCAGCACGCCCAGACGTTTCGACAGCGCTTCACCTTGCGGGCCGGTCAACAGCGAGTGGTGCGCAAAGGTCGGAACGGTGCCGCCAAGCGCTTGCATGATCTGGATTTGCGTCGCCGTGTTGGTCACATGGTCGGACCCGCGCACAACATTGGTCACGCCCATTTCCGTGTCATCGACCACAGACGCCAGAGTATACAGAATCTGCCCGTCGCCGCGGATCAACACAGGGTCGGACACCGACGCCGCATCGATCGAGATATCGCCCAGGATACCGTCTTTCCACTCGATCCGTTCCTGATCCAGCTTGAAACGCCACACGCCGGGGCCGCGTTCGTCGCGCAGCTTGGCTTTTTCGGCGTCCGACAGGTTCAACGCGGCGCGGTCATAGACCGGCGGCTTGCCCATGTTCAGCTGTTTCTTGCGCTTGAGGTCCAGCTCGGTCGGGGTTTCCCAGGCTTCATAGAACCGCCCGATCTTGCGCAGCTCGTCCGCGGCGGCGTGGTATTTGTCCAACCGTTCGGACTGACGCTCAACGCGGTCCCAATGCAGGCCGAGCCATGTCAGGTCTTCTTTCAGACCGTCGACGTATTCTTCCTTGCTGCGCACCGGATCGGTGTCGTCGATCCGCAGGATGAACTCTCCGCCGTTCTTGCGGGCGATCAGATAGTTCATCAGCGCCGTGCGCAGGTTGCCTACGTGGATATAGCCGGTCGGGGACGGGGCGAAGCGGGTGATGGTCATTGGGTTCTCCTGATTGGCCGCTGGCTTGTCACAGCGCGGCCCCGATGTCTAGTAAATGTCCAGCAAACGCAGGGCGATCAACTTGGATCGCGCCAGCGGTTTACAATAGGATAGCGACGATCCAGCCAGAACGCGCCCTTGGTCAGACGCGGGCCAGGCGCGGATTGGGCGCGCTTGTATTCGCTGATATAAATCAGGTGTTCGACCTTTTTGGCGACGTCACGATCAAAGCCCGCAGCCACACAATCCGCGATCGATCCGTTTTGATCCACAAGTATCTCTAGCATCGCGTCGAGATCGGGATAGTCCGGCAGGCTATCACTGTCTTTCTGGTCGTCGCGCAGCTCGGCTGTCGGAGGCTTGTCGATGATACGCGGTGTAATGACTTCGCCCGCCGGACCCATCATCCAGTCACGGTGGTTGTCATTGCGCCAACGACAGGTCTCGAACACGCGCGTCTTATAGAGATCCTTAATCGGGTTATATCCGCCCGACATGTCACCATAAATTGTGGCATAACCGACCGCGACTTCGGACTTATTGCCAGTTGTCAGCAGCATCTCACCGAACTTGTTGCTCATCGCCATGAGCAGCAGACCGCGCAAACGCGACTGGATGTTCTCTTCGGTCAGGTCAGGCTTGGTACCCTCAAACAGCGGCGCGAGCGTTTCGGTAATCGCCGCGCGCCCTTTGGAAATCGGAACATAATCGTATTGACACCCCAGTGCCTTGGCGACGGTCTCGGCATCGTCCAACGACGCTTGGGACGTATATTCAGATGGCAGCATCACACAGCGCACGTTATCCGCACCAAGTGCATCCACCGCGATTGTTGCCACGATCGCCGAATCGACCCCTCCCGATAGGCCCAAGAGCACCTTCTTGAACCCGGTTTTCCCCATGTAGTCGCGCAGGCCATGCACCATCACGCGGTAGTCTTGCTCGTATTCCGGCGGCAAATGCGCCTTTTCGCCCTCGATTATGCGCCATCCCTCGGCTGTTTGTTCAAGGTCGACATGCGCGACCTGGGCATCAAACGCCGGCATCTGGAACGCAAGCTTGCCACCGGGGTTCAGCGCAAAGCTGGCACCATCGAATACCTGGTCGTCCTGCCCACCGACCATATTGAGATAGATCAACGGCAGTTCCGTTTCGACCACGCGGGCAACCATATGGTTCAACCGCGTCTCGAATTTGCCGCGATAATAGGGCGACCCGTTAGGCACCAACAAAAATTCAGCCCCTGTTTCGGCCAGGGTTTCGGCCACATCCGGGTGCCACGCATCTTCGCAAATCGGGCTGCCGATGCGCAAGCCGTTGACCGAATACGGCCCTGCAAGCTCACCGCTTTCAAAAAGACGCACTTCGTCAAATACGGTTTCGTTGGGAAGATTGTGCTTGAACACGTGGTGAACAATCTTGGCGTCCTTCAAAACCAGATACGCATTGAAAAGCTTGGCACCCTCGACCCACAAGGTCCCAATCGCCAGGGCGGGGCCGTCGGCACAATCAGCAGCCAGCGCTTGGATATGGTTCATGACGTCCAGCTGAAACGCAGGTTTCATCACCAGGTCCTGGGCATTGTAGCCAGTGATAAACATCTCGGGCAGTGCTACGAGGTCCGCACCGGCCTGCTTGCCTTGCGCCCATGCGTCTCGGGCAAGTTTGGCGTTGCCTGACAGATCCCCCACGGTTGGGTTCATCTGGCCCAGCGTAATGCGAAAACGCGATGTCATATGGCGATCCTTCGATGATGTTCGCCAGTGATGTAGCAGATCATACGCCAAGTGAAAGACCAAGCCCCGCCGACGTGTGTAAAAGTCGATTGCCCCGCAGATGACCATTGCTTAGGCTATCGTCAACATCTGTGCCCTTGTCCTGATGGGCGCACTCCTGTTCGAAAGCTGTATCATGACCAAAACATCACTGCGTTACTTGATCCTGTGCCTCGCCATCCTTCCGCTCTCTGCGCGCGCGCAAGACGGCGATGTCCTTAGCAAGCAATACGATGATGGCGGCGTATACGAAGGCACGTTCAAGGAAGGCGTCCAGCACGGGACGGGGACCTACACGTTACCGAATGGATACAAATACAGCGGCGAATGGTTCGAGGGAGAAATAAAGGGCGAAGGTGTCGCTCACTTCCCCAACGGATCGGTCTATGAGGGCAATTTTTCAAAGGGTAAACCGGACGGGCTGGGCAAGATCACTTTTGCCGACGGCGGTACCTACGAAGGCGAATGGCAAGCCGGTGCGATCATGGGGCAAGGTATCGCGCTTTATGCGAACGGCGTCCGTTACGAGGGCAGTTTTCGCAATGCCAAGCATCACGGGAAAGGCGTCATGCAGTCCCCGGGAGGCTATGAATACAAGGGCGATTGGGTGGATGGCGTGAAACAGGGCGTCGGTACGATCACCTATCCGGACGGTGCCGTATACGATGGCGACATTGTCGACGGCACGCGCAGCGGCACAGGCACTTTGACGATGCCGGACGGGCTGACCTATGTGGGGATGTGGAAAGACGGGCAGATCGACGGTACCGGTACATTGACCCAACCCAATGGGGACACCTACGAAGGCGATCTTGTTGCGGGACAGCGCCATGGTAGCGGCAAGGTGACATACGCCAACGGCGACACCTATGAGGGCGCGTTCAAGGACGACCGCCGCGACGGTCAGGGCACGTTTACAGGCACGGACGGATATATTTATTCCGGGTCATGGGTGGCAGGGCAGATCGAAGGCGAGGGTCAGGTCACCTATCCCGACGGGTCTGTGTACAAAGGTACTTTTCGCAATGACCTTGCCAATGGCATGGGCAAGATCACCTATCCTGACGGTTCTACCTATGACGGGCAGTGGGTTGACGGGATCATCGAAGGCGACGGTCGTGCGACCTATCCCAACGGGGTTGTCTATGAGGGCAGCTTCAAAAATGCCCGGAACGATGGCGAGGGCGTGATGACCTATGCCGACGGGTATCAGTACAAGGGGACATGGAAAGACGGGCAGCGCGACGGTACCGGTACCGCGACCTATCCAGATGGCACTGTGTATAGCGGCGACTTCAAGGACGGGCTGCGTGACGGTACCGGCAAGATCACCATGGCCGACGGCTTTGTCTATGAAGGTCAGTGGAGCAAGGGTGAGATTGAAGGCAAAGGCATTGCGACCTATTCCAACAGCGATGTCTATGAAGGCATGTTCCAATCCGGCAAACGCCACGGCACCGGCACGATGCGCTATGGCTCTGGCGAAGCGGTCACGGGCGAATGGGTAAACGGTGCTTTGCAGCAGCAAGCCGACGCCGCACAGCCACCGCAGCCCAACGAGCAGGCCAGCGAGCCGCCCTCGGCGGTTTCGGAATAAAAAACCGCTGCAAGCACCCGGCGGGCCTGTGATTCCGCCCTATGCGCCCAGTTTGCGTGGGTGTATCCGTGCCAGCGGGCAACGGTTGGCATTGCCAACATGACGGTCGTATGACGCCCGAAGTTTCACGCGCAAAAAAGCCTTCCCATTTGTATTTGGCGAGGTATAACTTGGCACCATGACACACGCCGATCATATTTCGACCCTGCCGCGCGGCTGCGCGTCGTCCTTGCGTGCCAACCTACTGCTCCTAATCCGCCTCTGAGCGTGCCATCCGGTGCGCCCGCTCAGAGGGATGTATCGCGCACCACGGATTTGCAGCAGAACGAAAGAACTAAAAAATGACAGATACGACAAAACAAGACCGCGTCTTGATCTTTGACACGACGTTGCGCGATGGCGAACAGTCTCCGGGTGCGACCATGACCCATGCGGAAAAGATCGAAATCGCCGGACTGCTGGACGAAATGGGTGTAGATATTATCGAAGCCGGCTTCCCCATTGCTTCGGAAGGTGACTTTGCCGCAGTGAGCGAAATTGCTCGGTTGTCGAAAAATTCGGTAATCTGCGGTTTGGCGCGTGCGCAAACCGGCGATATTGACCGGTGTTGGGACGCGGTGAAACATGCACCCCAGCCCCGCATACATACGTTTATCGGCACCTCGCCGCTGCACCGCGCCATTCCGAACCTGACGATGGACGAAATGGCCGAGCGTATCCACGAAACGGTGACCCATGCGCGCAACCTGTGCGACAACGTGCAATGGTCGCCGATGGACGCCACCCGGACCGAGCTTGACTATCTTTACCGCGTTGTCGAAATCGCGATCAAGGCAGGGGCGACCACGATCAACATCCCCGATACCGTCGGCTATACCGCACCCCGCGAAAGCGCCGATCTGATCCGCAAGCTGCTTGAAAACGTGCCCGGCGCGGATGAAATCGTCTTTGCCACGCATTGCCACAACGACTTGGGCATGGCGACGGCCAACAGCCTTGCCGCCGTCGAAGCGGGTGCGCGCCAAATCGAATGTACGATCAACGGCTTGGGCGAACGCGCCGGCAATACCGCGCTGGAAGAGGTCGTGATGGCGATGAAGGTCCGCAATGACATCATGCCGTTCCAGACCAAGGTCGACAGCACCAAGCTGATGAATATCTCGCGCCGCGTCGCGGCTGTTTCGGGCTTTGCGGTGCAGTTCAACAAAGCAATCGTCGGCAAGAACGCCTTTGCCCATGAAAGTGGTATCCATCAGGACGGGATGCTGAAGAATGCGGAAACGTTCGAGATCATGCGCCCCGAAGATGTAGGCCTGACCGAAACCAATATCGTGATGGGCAAGCATTCGGGGCGGGCCGCATTGCGGTCCAAGCTTGAAAACCTCGGCTATGAATTGGGCGACAACCAGCTCAAGGATGTCTTTGTTCGGTTCAAGGAACTGGCTGATCGCAAAAAGGAAATCTATGATGATGACCTTGTTGCTTTGATGCGTATGGCGACCGACCCGGAAAGCGACCGTATCGTCCTGAAATCAATGACCGTGGTCTGCGGCACCGAAGGGCCGCAAAGGGCGGATATGTCCCTGACCATTGATGGCGCGGAAGAATCCACTGCGCAAACCGGTGACGGTCCCGTGGACGCGTCGTTCAATTGCATCAAGGCGCTGGTCGACCACACTGCGCGGTTGCAGCTTTATCAGGTGCACGCGGTAACCGAAGGCACGGATGCGCAAGCCACCGTGTCGGTGCGGCTGGAAGAAGACGGGCGTATCGTAACCGGGCAATCGGCGGACACTGACACTGTAGTCGCTTCGGTTCGGGCGTATATCCACGCGTTGAACCGCCTGTTGGTGCGCCGTGAAAAAGGCGGCACCGACAAGCGCGAGATCAGCTATAAGGACGTCGGTTAACGCCTAGGTCCGGATGATCGGCATAGGGCGGGTGCAGCAACTTGCGCATCGCCCTATGCCAAGATCGCGGCGACCATGTCAGCCTCCAGGGCGGGGTCTACCTGCCCCGCCTTTATCAAGTTTAAGAGGCAGTAAAACCCTAGGTTCGACTGACCCAATCCGCACGCCAAAGCCCCTAACCGGCCAATTTCCTCGGGGGTCAGTTTGTCGAACGCCGTTAGGTTGCGCACAAACAATCCGTCACCATCGCCCACTTGATGCTTCATCCGACGATTGAAACCGGGACGGCGCGTGCCTCGCAGCATGAACCGTGTCAGTACCAACAGGTTGTGAAACTCAAAGTCGCGGACGCTTAGCCAATCCAGCAGCTTGCCCAGACCTGGTTCGCCATCATAAAGCTGGAGAAAGCGCATTTCTATCTGCACCGCCAGTGCAGCTTTCATCTTGGTGTCGCCGTTGTTCAAGATCATCAGCTCCGCCCCTTGGGTATCGATCTTGAGAAAATCGATCCTGTCGATTTCCTTGATGTCATCCAAACGTACGGTAGGTATCTCGACCGTACGCACCAACTCGTGGCCGCTAAAATTGAGAGTGTCGATATTTGCCTGCCGCAGCGGAAAGAACGACGACAGTCCGTCTTGCCGGTAGATGTGCAGCTTGTGCGACTCGCCATCACCGACAGCGGCGTTCACGTAAGTCGCGTTGGGGTGATCAAGATCCAGCAGCTTTTCGTAGGCTTCCAGTTGCGGTTCAAACCCGTACAAGGAACACATATCATTATCTATCAGCGCTTGATAAGGCGCATCGCCGCCTATGGGGTTCGCTCCGATGTCAACGACCTTGACCCTTCCAAACGGGCTGAATGCCCTTCGCGCGACGTCCATGATCTGTGTCATTCTGTATCTTTCTTGGATTTTACCGCCCATGCGCGCCGCTGTATTCGCGCGGTAGCGGACCACGCCGAACAGCGACTGCGGCGCTTTGGCGGTGCCGGATTCACCATCGGCGGTTTGCAACCTGTATCAATATGGGTCGCGCGGGGTTCTGTCGGTCGAGAGCGATTGTTGCGACCGTTCCACGATCATGATCGTCGCATCCGCTAAATGCTGTCGTTCAATGTGATGATCGCCCCGCGCAACGCGCAGCTTGTGCGCCTCGATCATCACCTCGGCATGGGATGATCCGCGCGGAGGGATGAAGGCGTAGCAAGCCAGCTCTATCAGAAAGCCCAACGGGTCTTTGAAATAGATAGAGTGCATGAAACCGCGATCCTTGACGCCCGAATTGCCAATGCCGCGATCTTTCAGACGTTCGAGAACCTGATCGAACATTGCGCGGTCCACTTCAAAGGCCAGATGGTGTACGCAACCGGCGTCGGTGGGGGTACGGTTATGCACCGGCTTGCGATTCTCGTTGGTAAAGACTGTGATCAACCGCCCGTCGCCGGGGTCGAAGTAAAGATGCCCTTCGTCGGGATCGTCCAGGTTAGGCTGGTCAAATATAAACGGCATCCCCAACAAACCTTCCCAGAAGTCGATGCTGGTCTGTCTATCCGCCCCCATAAGCGTGATATGATGAACGCCGATAACCTGAATTTTCCGCATTTGTCTCGTCCCGCTTCCACTTTTGCTGGGGAAAGCATAGCGTGGCGGCGGCATCATGCCACCCCTTTAGTCAACCCCCCTTTCGTCTTGGGCCTCGTCGGCTTATAAGCCGCAGAGCCCGCACCCGGTCAGAGTCGATGGGCCAGAACGAATTTTTGCAAGGTCCCGCCGCTCATGTCCATTTTTGATCAATTCCGTGGTATGTTTTCGTCAGATATGGCGATCGACCTCGGCACCGCCAACACGCTGGTTTACGTCAAGGGCAAAGGTATCGTTCTGTCGGAACCATCGGTTGTGGCCTATCATGTCAAAGACGGGGTCAAAAAAGTGCTGGCCGTAGGGGAAGACGCCAAGTTGATGCTGGGCCGGACCCCCGGTTCAATCGAGGCAATTCGCCCGATGCGCGAAGGGGTGATTGCCGACTTTGACACCGCGGAAGAAATGATCAAGCATTTCATCCGCAAAGTGCACAAACGCTCGACCTTTTCAAAGCCCAAGATAATCGTTTGCGTACCGCATGGTGCCACTCCGGTTGAAAAGCGTGCGATTCGTCAATCGGTGCTTTCTGCGGGTGCGCGGCGTGCGGGTTTGATCGCCGAGCCCATCGCGGCGGCAATCGGGGCTGGCATGCCGATTACCGATCCCACCGGTAACATGGTGGTGGATATCGGTGGCGGCACGACCGAAGTCGCGGTTTTGTCACTGGGTGACATCGTCTATGCCCGTTCGGTGCGCGTGGGTGGCGACCGTATGGACGAGGCGATTATCAGCTATCTGCGCCGCCAGCAAAACCTGCTGGTCGGGGAAACCACCGCCGAACGCATCAAGACGTCGATCGGAACGGCGCGGATGCCCGATGACGGGCGCGGAACATCAATGCAGATCCGGGGCCGTGACCTATTGAACGGCGTGCCGAAAGAAATCGAAGTGACCCAAGCGCAAATCGCCGAAGCCTTGGCCGAACCCGTGCAGCAAATCTGCGAAGCCGTCATGACAGCGCTTGAGACCACGCCGCCCGATCTGGCTGCGGATATCGTTGACCGTGGCGTAATGTTGACGGGCGGCGGCGCGTTACTGGGCGATCTGGATCTTGCCCTGCGCGAACAGACCGGTCTGGCCATTTCAGTGGCGGACGAACCGTTGAACTGTGTCGCGTTGGGCACCGGCAAAGCGCTTGAATATGAAAAACAACTGCGCCACGCCATAGACTACGATAGCTAATTTAGGCACAGTTAAAGCGGCCCGAGACGCGGCAGGACGGCCCTGCCCTCTAGGTAGGAAACAAGTAGCGCATGCCCATCGACCGATCCTCATCGAACGATTTTAGGCGCCCGATGCGACGCTTGCTGTTGGCTGTGATCTCGTTGATCCTTTTGGGGGTCTTCCTGCTATGGCGCATCGACAGCCCGCGCGTCGAACGCTTTCGTGCTCAGATCACCGATCGAATTGTGCCCAACATGGAATGGGCGATGGCCCCGGTAACTGGTACGGTTAATCTGTTCCGTGATTTCCAAAGCTATCAACGGCTTACAGTGCAAAATCAGGAACTGCGGTCAGAGCTGCGCAAGATGCAGACCTGGAAAGAAGCGGCGTTGCAGCTAGAGCAGGAGAACGCCCGTCTGCTGGATTTGAACAAGGTGCGGCTGGACCCGAGATTGACCTATATCACCGGCGTCGTTCTTGCCGACTCCGGTTCGCCATTTCGGCAGTCTGTCTTGTTGAACGTCGGTGCGCGTGACGGGATCGTGGACGGTTGGGCAACCGTTGATGGCATCGGCCTTGTGGGTCGCATTTCGGGGGTCGGCAAAAACACGGCGCGCGTCATTTTGGTGACTGACACGTCAAGCCGAATCCCGGCGGTGATACAGCCATCTGGCCAACGCGCGATCATCGCCGGTGACAATTCAGCCGCGCCCCCGGTCGATTTTCTGGAGAACCCTGATCTGGTGCGACCGGGCGACCGGGTGATCAGTTCCGGCGACGGCGGCGTATTTCCAGCCGGTGTCCTGATCGGTCAGATTGCCGCAGATCCCGGTGGCCGTTTGCGGGTGCGGCTTGCCGCTGATTTTGAACGTCTTGAGTTTCTGCGAGTCCTGCGCCATCACGGCTCTGAACAGGTAAGCCAAGATGCCTCTGTGATCCTCGAGGAAGGGACAGCACCCATCATACCTTTGGCGTCTGCACCGGTAAGCGAATGATGGATGAACTCTCGCCTCTGCGCCTTTGGACGATGCGTGCGGCTTTCCTGGTTTTGACGGTGGTATTGTTGTTTTTCCATCTCTTGCCGATCGAAACCCAACCCGTCGCGTTTCTGGCACCCGAACTGACCCCCCCCTTGGTCAGCATTGATCCGGCCGAGGCGCGGCTCAGGTCCTTGCTTGACCAAGGTAGCGACCGGTTTTGGGTCGCACCGGATCTACTGATCGCATTTGCCTTTGCGTGGTCGGTGCGCAAACCCGACTATGTACCCGCCCTGTTACTCGCCACAGCGTTCTTGCTGAACGACTTTTTGTTACAACGCCCGCCCGGATTATGGGCGCTGCTGGCGCTGATCGCATGCGAGAACCTTAAACTGCGCGGACGCACATTGCGCGACAGTACATTCGGCGCGGAATGGCTTGCCGCGTCGGCATGGCTGGTTGTCATTATGCTGGCAAACCGGATCGTGTTAACCTTGCTTATGGTACCCCCGCCCCAATGGACGCTCAGCTTGATCGAGCTTGGCGTGACGGCTTTATTCTATCCTGTGGTCGTTTTTGTGACCCATACCTTGATGGGTGTGCGCAAATCGACCCCCGGCGATCTGGACCGCCTCGGCGGGCGGTGACGAAAGGAATGTAAGATGAGACGCAGCAGAGCAGACAGCGATGCAAGTCACGCCAAGCTAAGCCGGCGGGCAGCACTTTTGGGTGGTGTCCAACTGCTGTTCATGGGCGGCCTTGCTGCACGAATGAACTACCTTCAGGTCGATCAGGCGGACCAGTTCCGTCTGTTGGCCGAGGAAAATCGGATCAACATTCGCCTTATTCCGCCGTCCCGCGGTGAAATATTTGACCGAAACGGGGTGCGATTGGCGCAAAACGTCCCTTCCTACCGGATCGTGATCGTGCGCGAAGATGCCGATGACGTGGATGCGGTCATGGACCAGCTTTCGCAGGTCATCAAGCTTGACCCCGAGATGCGCGAACGCGCGCTTGCTGAAATCAAGCGTTCCGCCCCCTTCCTGCCGGTCACTGTCGCCGATAATGTAAGCTGGGACGACGTCAGCCGTGTGTCCGTCAACACCCCTGCCCTGCCGGGCGTAAGCCCCGAGGTCGGTCTGACCCGGGTGTATCCGCGTGGTTCGGATTTTGCCCATATCGTCGGTCGTGTCGGCCGGGTGAGCCAGGCTGACCTAGACGCGCTTGAAGACCCTGACGCGGTTTTGCGTATCCCGCGCTTTCAAATTGGAAAAATCAACGTCGAAGCGCGCCAGGAAAGCTTGTTGCGAGGGGTAGCCGGTACCAAGCAGGTCGAAGTCAACGCCACCGGGCGTGTCATGCGTGAATTGGCACGCCGCGAAGGTCAGTCGGGCGCGGACCTCCAGCTTACGATTGATTCTAAGCTTCAGAATTACGTGCAGGCCCGGTTGGGTACCGAAAGCGCGGCTGTGGTTGTCATCGACTGCGAGAACGGTGATCTGGTCACCAGCGCGTCATCCCCCAGTTATGACCCCAACCTGTTCGTCGGAGGCATCTCGTCGGCAGATTACAACCCCCTGCTTGAATCGAAATATCGCCCGCTCGTGAACAAGACCGTCCAGGGGACCTATCCGCCCGGATCCACCTATAAAATGATGGTCGCACTCGCAGCGCTCGAAGCTGGTATCGCCGGGCCGGACGATACGACCTATTGCCCGGGTTTCCTTGAAGTAGGGGGGCGCCGGTTCCACTGTTGGAAGCGCGCAGGGCACGGCTGGGTCGACCTTGAGACCTCCCTCGAGCAATCGTGTGATGTTTATTACTACGATCTGGCGCTAAAGGTGGGAATCGAGAAGATTTCAGCGATGGCGAACCGGTTTGGTCTGGGCATCAAGCACGACCTGCCGTTGTCCTCGGTTGCCGCAGGCCTTGCGCCTACCAAGCAATGGAAACAATCTGCCCGCGGTGCCGATTGGGTGATCGGCGATACAGTCAACGCATCTATCGGGCAGGGTTTCACGCTGAGCTCTCCGCTGCAACTGGCGCTGATGACCGCGCGGATCGCCACCAACCGCATCGTTACGCCCAGACTGATAAAATCCATCGATGGCATTGAGCAACCCAGCGGTGCCGGTGATCCGCTGGGGATCAGTGAAAACAACATCCGCAAAGTGCGCAAAGGCATGCAGGTCGTGGTCAACGACCGCCGCGGCACTGCCTATCGATCAAGGATCATCGCAGACGATATGCGGATGGCCGGGAAAACCGGCACAAGCCAGGTTCGTAACATCACGGCGGCCGAGCGGGCCCGCGGCGTGAGCCGAAATGAAGACTTGCCCTGGGAGCGCCGGGACCATGCGTTGTTTGTGGCCTTCGCACCATACGACAAACCCCGCTATGCCTTGTCGGTATTGGTGGAACATGGCGGAGGCGGGTCTGCGGCAGCAGCACCGATCGCTCGCGATGTGATGTTACAAGCGCTGTATGGCGGCGAACCACCGCTCGAAGCATATCCGACTGCCGATCGCGACCGAATCGCGGCCCAGCAGGAACAGCTTCGCAAAATCCAGCCTCAAGCGGCTATAAACGGAAAAGATCAGGCATGAGCTATCTCGAGTATACGGTCAAACATGTCCCTACCGGCCTGCGCAAAATTCTCCACCTCAATTGGCCACTGACGGTGCTTTTGGCGGCGGTATCGGGCGTCGGGTTCTTGATGCTGTATTCGGTGGCGGGCGGAACGTTCACACCTTGGGCTGAACCGCAGATGAAGCGGTTTGCACTTGGACTCGTATTGATGATCGCTGTGGGTATGGTGCCGATCTGGCTATGGCGCAACCTTGCAGGGGTCGCCTATTTTGGCACGGTATTTTTATTGGTCGCGGTGGATCTTTTTGGCGCGGTCGGTATGGGCGCACAACGCTGGATCGAACTGGGTTCGTTCCGGCTCCAACCTTCAGAGTTGATGAAGATCACGCTGGTGATGATGCTAGCTGCGTATTACGACTGGTTACCCGCCAAGAAGACCTCGCGTCCGCTTTGGGTGCTTCTTCCCCTGCTGTTGATCATCGTGCCCACTTTTCTGGTTCTAAAGCAGCCTGATCTCGGTACCGCGATCCTGCTGATGGCGGCGGGTGGCGGGCTGATGTTTCTGGCCGGTGTACACTGGGCCTATTTCGCAGTAGTCGCTACGGCCGGGCTCGGGCTCGTCACTGCCGTGTTCCAGTCCCGTGGAACACCTTGGCAGTTGCTGAAAGACTACCAGTTCCGGCGCATCGACACGTTCATTGATCCAAGCACCGACCCCCTTGGGGCGGGCTATCACATCACCCAGTCTAAAATCGCCCTCGGCTCCGGAGGCTGGACCGGGCGTGGGTTCATGCAAGGGACACAATCGCGACTGAACTTTCTTCCCGAGAAACATACTGATTTCATCTTCACTACCTTGGCCGAAGAGTTTGGTTTTGTCGGCGGCTTCTCGCTGCTCGGCCTGTATGCCTTGATCATCCTGTTCTGCATTGCATCCGCCCTGATCAACAAAGATCGGTTCTCATCGTTGCTGACCTTGGGCATTGCGCTGAACTTCTTCTTGTTCTTCGCGGTCAACATGTCGATGGTCATGGGGCTGGCACCTGTGGTCGGTGTCCCGCTTCCCTTGGTGAGTTACGGCGGGTCTGCGATGCTGGTCCTGCTGCTTGCATTCGGGTTAATTCAATCCGCCCACGTTCACCGCCCAAGGTAACATCGATGACACTCAATATTCTGTTTGCCGCTCGCCCCGAACGCTGGTCTTGCTATGAGGCACCGTTGCGCAAAGCGCTGGAAAGCGCCGGCTTGGATGCGACGCTTGGAATGGACCTGCCGCCCGCCGAGGTCGATTACATCATTTATGCGCCCGACAGCCCGCTTCAGGATTTCTCTTCCTATACGCGCGCCAAGGCGGTCCTGAGCCTTTGGGCGGGCGTAGAGAAGATAACCCATAACGAAACACTCAAGATACCCTTGACCCGCATGGTCGACCCTGGCCTGACGACAGGAATGGTCGAATGGGTGACAGGTCATGTGCTGCGATACCATCTGGACCTGGATACCGATATCCTCCGCTCGGATTCACGCTGGGAACCGCGAACGCCTCCTCTGGCGCATGAGCGAAACGTCACGGTTTTTGGCTTGGGTGCACTTGGCACGGCTGTTGCCCAATCGCTGGCCACGCTCGGGTTCAATGTCGCGGGTTGGTCACGCAGTCCCAAAACTTTGAGCGGCATCACTTGTCACAGTGGACACGAGGGCCTGAAGTCGGCGCTTGCGCACTCTGAAATTGGAGTACTCTTGTTGCCGGACACGTCGGAAACAGCAAATATCGTCAACGCGACAACCCTGTCTCTCATGCCCAAGGGGGCGTATATCATCAACCCTGGCAGAGGTACATTGATCGACGACACCGCTCTTCTCGCTGCACTGGATGAAGGGCAAATCGCTCATGCCACCCTCGATGTCTTTCGAAGAGAGCCCCTCCCCTCCGGCCATCCATATTGGGCACACCCCAAAGTGACCGTCACACCTCACATCGCTGCCGCAACCCGCACGTCCACCGCCGCAGAGAATATCATCCAAAATATCGTCCGTGGTGAAACCGGAAAAAGTTTTTTGCATCTGGTCAATCGCGACCTCGGCTATTGACACACCATGCCGTGACTGAAGTGCTTTGAGTTTATTTGGCAAAATGAAAAGAGACGGTCCGCCAACAGTTTCATTTTGCCTCTTAAACTCTCGCCGAAGGCGTAAAAACTAGGTTCTGCTCAGCCCTCTCCCTTTCAATAAAGCCTCAACGCCAGGGAGCCGCCCCCGAAAAGCTCTGTATAACTCTTCCGGGTCAGCGCTGTTACCAGCGGATAGGATATGTCGATCCAAGGAAGCCGCGCGTTCAGTGTCGAAGGGGTCTCCGGTTTCAGCAAATGCAGCAAAGGCATCAGCGTCCATGACTTCTGACCACATGTAGCTGTAGTAGCCGCTAGAGTATCCATCTCCTGTAAAAACATGGGCAAATTGCGGTGTCGCGTGGCGCATGGTGATCGCTTTAGGCATACCAAGTGCCGCGAGGACCGAATTTTGCTTTGCCATGAGATCATCAGGTAGGTCGCCGTCGTGAAATTCGATATCAACAAATGCTGAAGCAAGGTATTCGACGGTTGCAAAGCCTATGTCGAAATTTGATGCCCCAAGGAGCTTATCAAGTAATTGCTGGGTCATAGGTTCGCCTGTGACGGCATGGGTGGCAAAGGTCTTGAGCACCTCCGGCACTTCCAACCAATGCTCAAAAAGCTGACTGGGAAGTTCGACGAAATCCCGTGCCACCGACGTCCCGCTCACAGATTCATACGTCACATCAGAAAGCATTTGGTGAAGTGCATGTCCAAATTCGTGAAACAGTGTTCGAGCATCGTCATAAGAAAGCAAGGCCGGGGTTGCTTTGGCAAAGTTGCACACGTTTATGACGACAGGCGATTGTATATGTGGAAATTTCGCTTGCGACCGCATTGCTGAGCACCATGCACCGGACCTTTTCGACTCGCGTGCGAAGTAGTCGCCGATAAATATCGCGACGTGTTGACCGTTGCGGGTTACCTCCCACGCACGACAATCCGCATGATAGAGCGGCACCTCGAGGCGTGTAAATTCGAGAGAGAACAAACGCGTGGCGCAGTCAAAGGCCGCGTCGATCATACGGTCCAACTGGAAATAAGGTTTCAACGCGGCTTCGTCGAGATCATGCTCCGCAACGCGCCGTTTCTGTGCATAGTATCGCCAATCCCACGCGGCGAGATCGCCGTTCACACCTTCGCCGTGCATCATATCGGTAAGAACAGCCGCATCACGTTCGGCCTGCGCTTTTGCCGGCTCCCAGACATCGGTTAGCAACTGACGCACGGCAGCCGGGGTTTTCGCCATCTCGGTTTCCAATTTGTAGGCGGCAAAATTTTCGTAGCCCAATAGTTGGGCACGTTCTTGCCGCAAGGCGAGGATTTCGGCAGCGATTTCGCGATTATCGGTTTCGCCACCATTTGCTCCGCGTGCCTGCCAAGCAAGAAAGGCCTTTTCACGCAGGTCTCTGCGCGGCGAGAATTGCAGGAATGGGACGATCAGAGACCGTGACAAGGTGATGACTGGGCCATCCAAATTCTTTCCCGACCCTGCACTGCGGGCGGCGTCGATCACGAAGTCGGGCAAGCCTTGCAGGTCGTCTTCGCCCAGGGGCAGATACCATGATCTTTCGTCGGCAAGCAGGTTCTGGGAAAATTGTGTACCCAGTACGGCCAGGCGGCTTTTGATGGCTTTCATGCGACTGTCATCCGGCCCTTCCAATGCCGCACCCGCCCGGACAAACCCGCGATGTGTAAGCATCAACACGCGTGCCTGTTCCGAAGAGAGGTCGAATTTGTCGCGGTTTTCCCAAACGGAAGCCACACGCGCAAATAACGCCTTGTTGCTTGATATAGCGAAAAAATGCGCGGCCAGACGTGGGGAGAACTCGCGTTGCAGCGCGTCGCGCGCCGGGTTGCTATCAGCACCTGCCACCGTGAAGAACACGCCAAGCACACGGTCGAGCAAACTGCCTGCTTCCTCGAGCGCTTCGATGGTATTGGCAAAAGTTGGGTCGAAATCGCAGCTGGTTATTGCGTCAATTTCGCTGAGATGACTTTCAAGAGCCGCTTCGAGTGCGGGTTCGAAATCATCGTCGGAAATCTTGTCGAAAGGTGCAATTCGGAACGGGGTTTGCCAGTCTTGTAGCAGAGGGTTTGTCATCTTGCTCTCCTTTGATCTCAAAGGTAGGAGGCCTGACAGCAGGTTACAATCACCCGTGATGTTCGAAGGGGGCGTTTCTACCGGTGCACCGACAATCGATCAGACCTGTCTCATCCGTATCTGGGGGACAGCGTGTCTATATCTGTGGCGGGTACAATCTGCGGCCCTGATTTATCCAGGATCGCCAAAGGGTCTTTAGCGACCTTGAACTGCGTGACGACGTCGGTGTCTTTGCATAGACGAAGATCACACAATTCAAGGTCGGCCAAATCAAGGCTTATGGACGCACGTAGGCGTAGCCATCCTCTTGCAGTTCAATCAGGCGCACAACGCCGGACGGAACAACGTTTGCTTCTTCCAGCAGCACGACATCGTGGCCAGAATTCTTTTTCATCGCTTCCATTGTATTTGCACAAGCGGCAAAGCTGATGTTCTCCATCTCAAGCGACATGGTTGCAACGCGCTGAGCGACCGGGCTTTTGTCGGCGATGAGCATATTTAGTCCGGGGCCATAGGTGACTACTTCGATAACAACGTCATCGCCTTGGCTCTTATAATAGGCTGAAACATTTGCGGCATTGTTCAATGCCATGTTCATTACCTGCGGGTCATTTTCATCCACGTGGATGGCGACCTTGTGAGTGACCCCTTCGGCCATCGCTACAATAGGGGCCAAGCTCAGCATGATGGCCAGTACGAATCGTTTCATTTGTTTCTCCCTGTTAATGTGTTGTTTGATAATAGCGAGTTTTTGCGCGAGGTAACCCATCACTCGATTTCGTTACCGCAAATTGGACAATCTTGGCGCGGACTGACGGAAATGACACGATTATCGCCATATAGGCCGTCATAAATCAACATTTTGCCACGCAGCGGGGCACCTGCACCGGTTATCAGCTTAATTGTTTCAACCGCCATCATCGCACCGATGACTCCGGGGAGGGGGCCAATCACCCCGGCCTGTGCACAAGACGGCGCAAGATGTGGTGCAGGAGCCTGTGGAAAGATACATTGATAACAAGGAGCATCTTCAGCGGGATGAAAGATGCTCAGTTGTCCTTCCCACTGGCTCAACGCGCCGGATACCAGTGGGATGCCGGCTGCCACGCAGGTCCGGTTCGCCAGATAACGCGTGTCAAAGTTATCAGTGCCATCCATCACGATGTCATAATCGGCAAACAGATCGGCAGCGATGTCTTCGGTGAGGCGTCGGTGGTATGGGCGTACAGTGACAAACGGGTTTTGCGCCTCCATCTCTGCTTGAGCAGAGAACACCTTTGGCGTGCCGATGGCATTATCCTTGTGGATCACCTGCCGTTGCAGGTTGGCGTTTTCAACGATGTCGTCGTCGATCACGCCGATTGTTCCCACGCCCGCCGCGGCGAGGTATTGCAAAACCGGTGCCCCAAGCCCGCCGGCACCTATCACCAATACACGGCTGTTTTTCAGTGCCTTCTGGCCTGCACCACCGACTTCGCGCAATACGATATGACGGGCATAGCGATTGAGTTCAGAATCCGAAAAAAGCGGAGCGTCAGAAGGTTTTTGCGCGACCTGTTGAGGATTGGACCGGATTCTAAGCCGGTTGAGAACCCAACTGTACCCAATGACCAACAGGACGAAAGCGGTCAACAGCACCCAAGGAGCGGCACTGCCTCCGATCGCCTGGCGGATTGGATTGGCAGGCGGGAGCAGCAGGTTCAGCCCGATTACAGCGCCAAAGAGCACACCAAGGACCAAATACCTGCGGTCCCGCGACTGGCCTGCCAAAGCCCCCACGCCCCAGATCGCCGCAGCAAGACCAAGCACAAGCAGCATTAAGCTTTTGTACCTGCCGCGTGAGAATACAGTTTCAACCGAGATCTGTGCATACCGCCCGCCTTGTTTTGGATTTAACCAACTTCAAAACGGCAACCTACGCATTTTTCCGCTGGCACCAAGCTAAAACATACAAAACCGGCGGTCAGAATACCCGCTGCCCTTCCGACCATGTTTCCTTTAGGATCGCCAATCCGTCCAACCGCTTGAACCGGATAATATCCGCCCGCATGCCGATCTCGAGGGTTCCTCGATCCGACAGGCCAGAATGTAGTGCCGGAGCATGCGTCACCGTGGCTAATCCTCGTGCGAGGTTACCCCACAGGTCACCCAGTTGCAGTGCTGCCATCAACAACCCCGCCGGCACGTAATCAGAGGAGAGAATATCCAGACGATCCGCTTGTGCGAGGTCTAAGGCGGCAACATTTCCCGAATGCGAGCCGCCCCGTATCACGTTCGGAGCTCCCATGATCGTCGCGATTCCCCTCGCATGGCAGGCTTGGGCTGCTTCGAGGGTGGTCGGAAATTCGGCCAGTTTGACCCCGTGACTGTGGCTGGTATCGACTTGTGCAGCGGTGGTATCGTCGTGGCTGGCAAGCGCCGCTCCATAATGCGCCGCAGCAGCGACCGTCGCAGCTTCGTGAATGGCACCAAACTGTTTTTGCAGGCTGTAGAGATAGTCCACATGTGCCAGGAACTCAGCCTCGCCAAAACTGTGTTTACCGCGCATGTAGGCTTCGAATTTCGTCAAATCGCGAAATTGGCGTTGACCCGGAGTGTGATCCATCATCGACACGATGCCGATCCGGTCCTGCGGTCCGAATTCTGCCAATTCCTCTTGCAGGGTTTCAGAACAAACTTCTGCCCGCAAATGAATGTGGTGGCTGATCCGCAAGGCACCTGCATCGCGCATCCAGAGTATTTCATCCGCCATGGCCCTTGCATATCGTTGGTATCTGTTGCCATCCGATATGATCGACCCGACCCTGATCGCGTCGAACACTGTCGTTATACCGGCTCCCGCCAGTTCGCGGTCGTGGGCCATTATTGCAGCGCGGTGCGGCCAGTCTACCTTGGGGCGCGGGGTCATGTGCCGCTCCAGGTTATCCGTGTGCAGTTCGACAAGGCCGGCAGCGATGTAATCGCCCTCCATGTCGTACGCATCCTTGGGAATGGACGTCCCCGTGGTGATGTCAGAAATCATCCCGTCACGCAGGCGGATGGCACCTGTCACAACAGTTTCCTTGAGGATCAGCGTGGCGTTGGCGAAAGTAATCTCTTGGGTCATAGGACGTTCTTTTGATCAGGAAGCTCGGGTCGAAATCCCGAGCCAGAGAGATAGCGGCCCACCTGTTCGACGGTGTGCACAAGTGGCCCGCTGTTATCGACACGGTGATACGGAACACCCGTCGGCATGGCGAAATCGGCGCGATGCAACCTGCGCGCAATCTCGGCCGGGTCTTCCCTGTTGCGTGCTGTCAGGCGTGCGGCCAGTACATCTTGGTCAGCGCTAAGCAGGATCACACAAAACCTGTCAAAAAGCGTTTGCGCCCTCGGCAGGATCGCCCGTGACAGATTTACAAGTACGTCGCGGCCCTGCGCAAGATCGAACATTATTGTCTTGGGTATACCATAGTGCAACCCGTGTGCTGCCCAGCTAAGGACAAATGCGCCCTCTTGCTCGGCAATCGCGAACGCCTTTTCGGTCACGCCGTCATAGACCTCACCGCCTTTTTCAACAGGTCGTGATATTACGCGCCGCGCAAGGGTAAATCTGGCGTCGACCCTGGCCAGGGCGTCCATCACGCTGTCCTTGCCGACACCCGACGGGCCTACGATTGCGATGAATCTTCCGGTCATACCGATCTATCCGGTGTAAAAGCGGTCACGTCGAACTCCCGGTCGCAAATCTCGTCCCGTGCGGCGTGGTCATGAAATATTCCGATGATGGCCACGCCCCGCGCCTTGGCTTGCACGATCATCTCAAGCACGGTGGCGCGGTTCGTCGGATCGAGGCTGGCCGTCGGTTCGTCCAGCAACAGCGCCGGATATGGATAGGCAAAGCCGCGCGCGATGTTTACCCTTTGCTGTTCCCCGCCCGAAAACGTCGTGGGGCTAAGTTGCCACAACCGTTCGGGTATATTCAGTCTCAGTAACAAAGCTTCTGCCCGCTGCATTGCATGGTCCCGGTCCGACCCCGTCGCCAGCAACGGTTCAGCCACCACGTTCAGGGTCGACACCCGCGGCACCACGCGCAGAAACTGGCTGACATAGCCCAACGTGGTGCGACGCAGCTGGATCACCTGCCGGGGTGCCGCGGTCACGACATCCAGATCGCCCACCATAATGCGCCCCGACTGGGTCAGGTAATTGCCGTAAATCATCCGCATCAGGGTCGATTTACCTGCGCCTGAGGCACCCACCAACGCCACGCATTCTCCCGGTGCGACCGACAGCGACGCGTCCCGCATGACCGATATCTCAGCCGCGCCTTGATTATGGAGCGTAAAGGTCTTTGAAACATTTTCGACAGTGATCATCGGGTTCATACCTGTAGGACAGAGGAAACAAGAAGCTGCGTATAGGCATGCTGCGGATCGTCGAGCACCTGATCGGTCAGCCCGCTTTCAATCACACGACCGTCTTTCATGACCATCAGCCGGTCGGCCAGCAAACGCACCACAGCCAGATCATGGGTGACGATTATGGCGCTCAGCCCCATCTCGCGCACGAGACCACGCAGCAGATCCAGCAGCCGCGCCTGCACACTGACATCCAGCCCGCCGGTGGGTTCATCCATGAACACCAACCGCGGGCCTGTCACCAGATTGCGCGCGATCTGCAAGCGCTGTTGCATACCGCCAGAGAACGCCGTGGGCCGGTCATCAATGCGGTCGGCGCTGATCTCGACGCGGCCCAGCCAGTCAATCGCCTTGTCGCGGATCTCGCCATAGTGGCGCGCGTTCACGGCCATCAGCCGCTCGCCCACATTGCCGCCTGCGCTGACATTCATGCGCAGCCCGTCGCGGGCGTGCTGGTGCACAAAGGCCCAGTCGGTGCGCGACAACATGCGGCGTTCAGGCTCGCTCATCGTGACCGTATCACGCAAGCCCTCGGCACGGGTGTCGAAACGGACGGCCCCGGCGTCGGGTTGCAAATGCCCTGCCAAACAGTTCAGAAGCGTCGACTTGCCAGACCCGCTTTCCCCGACGATGCCCATCACCTCGCCCGGATAAAGATCAAACGACACATCCGTGCAGCCGATCCGCGCGCCATACATCTTGGCGATGCTTTCCACTTGCAACAACGGGGTCATGCCGCGTCCTCCGCCAAGGGGGCGCCCTGCGCACCCAGATGCCCCGCCGCACGCCGCGCGCCGCAGTAATCCGTATCCGAACACATGAACATCCGCCCACCAGCGTCATCCATGATCAACTCGTCCAGATAGCTTTCCGTCGCGCCGCATAGGTCACAGGCATGATCCGCNTTNGTCGGCTCGAACGGATAATCGTCAAANTCCAGACTGACCACCTGCGTATAGGGCGGCACCGCATAGATGCGCTGTTCGCGGCCTGCGCCGAACAGNTGGATACCCGCCATCTCGAGCTTGGGGTTNTCGAACTTGGGGATCGGGGACGGGTCCATGACATAGCGCCCNTCGACCTTCACCGGATAGGCATAGGCCGTGGCAATCGCNCCGTGCTGGCTGATGTCTTCGTAAAGTTTCACGTGCATCAATCCGTATTCCTCAAGGCTGTGCATCTTGCGTGTCTCGACCTCTGACGGTTCAAGAAACCGCAGTGGTTCCGGGATCGGCACTTGATACACCAGTATCTGATCCTCGCGCAGGGGCAGCTCTGGGATCCGATGACGGGTCTGGATCACGCTGGCCTCAGTCGTGGCCTCGGTCACGGCGACACCCGCCGTTTTCTCGAAAAACCGCCTGATAGAGACTGCATTTGTCGTATCGTCGGCGCCCTGATCGATCACCTTGAACCGGTCCTCGGGCGTCAGTACCGCTGCAGAAACCTGCACACCGCCCGTGCCCCAGCCGTAGGGCATCGGCATCTCGCGGCTGGCGAAAGGCACCTGATACCCCGGTATCGCCAATCCTTTCAGAATCGCGCGGCGGATCATGCGTTTGGTCTGCTCGTCCAGATAGGCGAAGTTATAGTCGCTCATGACGCCACCCCTTCCTTCATTTTGCCCTTTAAACTCCCCCCGGAGGGGCCCTCCCCCTCCGCCTGCTCTGATGCCTGTGCCTCACGGCGCAGCTTGCGGATCAGCTCCAGTTCGGATTGAAAATCGACGTAGTGAGGCAGTTTTATATGCTCCAGGAATCCCGTCGCCTGGATGTTGTCGGCGTGATACAGCACGAATTCCTCGTCCTGCGCGGGCGCGCCTAGGTTATCCTCGCCCAGTTCTTTCCAGCGCAACGCGCGGTCGACCAGCGCCATAGAGATTGCCTTGCGCTCGGTCATCCCAAAGACCAGCCCGTAGCCGCGCGTGAATTGCGGCGGTTCGGTTTTCGAGCCTTTGAACTGGTTGACGGTTTCGCATTCGGTCAGGGTGATCTCGCCGATCTCAATCGCAAATCCCAACTCCGGAATGTCCATTTCTACGGCGACCGTACCGATACGCAACTCGGCGACGAACGCATGGTTGCGCGCATAACCCCGCTGCGTGGAATACGCCATGCCAAGGATAAACCCCTCATCCCCCCGTGTGAGAGCCTGCAATCGCAGGGCGCGGCTCGCCGGAAGCTCCAGCGGGCTGCGGGTCAGATCGTCCGGTATGTCCGCCCCTGCGGGTTCCGACTGAATCAGATCCTCGCGGTCAAGGAACCCCATGATATGGGGCGTCTCGCCTGTATCAGGCTCTGCTTCTTGCACGTCACCCACTTCGCCATCGGCGGCGAGTTTGAAATCGAGCAGACGGTGGGTATAGTCGAATGTCGGCCCCAAAACCTGGCCACCGGGCGCGTCCTTGAATGTAGCAGACACACGGCGGTCACACTCCATTACGGCCGTGTCCACGGGACGCGAGCCGCCAAAACGCGGCAGCGTGGTACGGTAGGCGCGGATCAGAAAGATCGCNTCNATCAGATCACCGCGNGATTGTTTGATCGCCANNGCNGCAAGGTCGGGATCATACAGCGACCCTTCCGCCATCACNCGATTNACNGCNAGNGTCATCTGNTCNCGGATCTGGTCNACNCNCANTTCNGNCACANCGACGGTCNCCGCGNCGTTCNTCGGCCAGCCANGNNTGGGCNTTGTCGATGGCGCGNTCGCCTCCCTTTGACAGCTACATACATCAGCCGACCCTCGTGGTCCGCGGCAGAGCGGCAACGCGGTCTGCACAGGTAAACAGAAAATCTAACCCACATGGGTAAAGTGAATGGTTGCGGTGCAGCGCCAGATCGTCCGGTACCGACAGCGCCGCCGCCCCCAATATCCCCGGCCCCGTTAACGTAACGCCGTTGTCTCGCAGCTCGGGCAGTTCAACGATCAAGGTAGCTGAACGGTCGGGGTATTCGGACGTCCCCAAAGAAAATGCGCCAAGCGGCAGATCATCCCAGAGGCCGATCGCAAACACCGCCTGCGCGGGGGATACAAAGGGGGCACCCGTCTGGAAAGTTATCCAGTCCCGCACTTCCGGCGTATCGAGGCTGGCCCCGAGAAAGATCGGTGTATCAGGGTCACATAATGTCAGCACCGCCACACCTGCCGCCACCCCTAACGGGGGCGGGGGCTTGGCCCCTGTTAAGGTAGATATCGTGCCGGGACGCGCCATCGCCGTCATGATGCCGCGGAACGCGCGCGACGCGTCAATAGAAGGATCAACAAAGCCGCCCGCCAAAGCATCCGTCTTCATCGGTCCTCTCCCCTTACCATCGTCAGAAACTCAACCTTGGTGGCGGCGGCCTTGCGTGCACGGCGCTTCTTGTTCGCATCTATTTCCTGTCGCAGAGGCGTCAGAACCGCGTCATCCACCTGCTGGGCTCGGTCGGTTTGCATCAGGGCATCTATCAGACTAGCTTGCAGCGCATGGGTTTTACTGCGACCCTGCACGTACCCGTGACCGACCGTACCGCAGCCCAGCTTGACGGAAGCGCGCGTCACCGACATTTCACCCAGGTTGAAAGCAGCACCGACGGCACCTGCCCGGCCCCGCACCATCACTGCTCCGATTTCTGGATTGCGTAAAAGTGTATGGGCAGGGGCAATATTCAGTTCATTCCACAATCGCGCGACCGACGCGGCGGGCGACTTTGCCAGCAGGCTTAGCCAAGCTCTTCTTGCTTTCATCTCAACCAGCAAATCAGTCTCAACATTCATCTAGACACCTTTCGAAGATGTATATACAACTATACAAATATTAGTTGACAACCCGCTTCCTGCCAAGCCTGCACCTTGTGAAATATTTATGACGCCGCCTCGCCGCACTCCGATCTGGTCAACGATTGCCCAAAGCCTGCGGGCTGACATTGCCGCAAGCGTGTATAGCCCGGGTGACAGGTTGCCGACCGAAAGCACCCTCGCCAGCCGCTTTGGCGTAAATCGGCACACGGTGCGCCATGCCTTCAGGGCGCTGGCCGACGAAGGTTTGGTGCTGTCGCGGCGGGGCGCGGGGGTCTTCGTCAAGTCAACTCCTACGGATTACCCCATTGGGCGCCGCGTCAGATTTCATCAAAACCTCAGCGCACAGGGGCGCATTCCCAGCAAGGAATTGCTTTTGCTGGAAACCCGCGCGCCCCGAGATGAAGAATTCAGTGCCCTTGGTCTTGCTGACGGCACAAAGGTTCAGGTGTGCGAGGGGCTGTCTTTTGCCGACGGTCAGGTGGTCGCGGTATTTCGCAGCGTTTTTTCAGCAGCACGTTTTCCCGATATTCTTGACCATCTGGCCCAGACACAGTCCGTGACGGCGGCGTTAAGACTGGGCGGTGTGACAGATTACACACGTGCGTCCACCCGCATCAATGCCAAGCTGGCAAACGCCACACAGGCATTGCATCTGCGCGTGGCGGAACACGCACCGATCCTGCGCACCATCAGCCTTAACGTAGACAGCAACGGTACCCCCCTGGAATACGGGCGGACGTGGTTCGCCGGTGACAAGGTAACCCTCACGCTCAGTGATGGCTGACGCATCGACTATAACTGGCGCGTTGGCGGGCCGTTTGCCGCGGGATCCCTAGCGGTCGTCCTTGCCCTTGATCAACCTGCGCCGGAGCCATCCGGAAAACGTATCCATCCCCATAACCATGAAGATGATCAAAACGATGTAATAGGTGACTTCTTCCCAATCCTTCTGCGTGCCAATCGCCTGGGTCAGCATCAGACCGATCCCGCCGCCGGTAATCGCACCAATAATCGTGGCCGATCGAGTGTTGGATTCGAGATAATACAAAACTTGGCTTAAAAGAACCGGAGTGATCTGCGGAATTACACCGAAACGATAACGTTGCAGCGGCTTTGCGCCGGTCGAGGTTACTCCTTCGACTTGTTTGTCATCGATGTTCTCAAGCGCTTCGGAAAACATTTTGCCAAAGGACCCGGTGTCGGTCATCAAGATCGCAAGCGCGCCGGTTAAGGGGCCCGGTCCAAATGCACGCGACAACACGATGGTCCAGATCAACCCGTCCACCCCACGCAAAAAATCGAACACCCGTCGCGATGCAAATCTGATAGATTTGAGCGGGGCAAAATTCTTTGCAGCAAGAAAGCCAAGCGGCAATGCGACAAGCGCGGCACCGAACGTCCCCAAAAATGCCATCAGCAAAGTTTCATACAGCGCCCAGGCAACATCACCATGGCGCCACATGCGGTTGGTCCATATGTCGTGGAAAATCGCGCCCGCTTCGCCGTTCACTGCCCGATTGACCAATTGTCCAAACCCGAGCCCGTGATAGGGGCTGTCGAGGGTGAAAAAGAACAGCTCCCACCCGTATGAATACTTGAAAACTTCGGTTCGGTTACGCGTGATGGTCAAACGCCCCGCGTCGGTATTCACCATCACTCTATTTTTCGAGGCGCTGATGTAATCGGGGATTTCGCCGGCAGGAAATGTCGCGTTCACCCCGCGCTTTCCCGGTGTCGCGACAATCGTTCCATAACCCGGAATCTGATACCTGACCTGCGGCCCGAACGTGATGACGTGCCCCTTGCCCAAATCCACGACTGGGCGGTCTTTCAATGTCACCCAGTCCGGTGCCGTGCCGGACGGATATTCGCCTTTGCGTTCCCCTTCGATCGCGACCGAAAATTCGCCCGTGCGGTTATCTTGGGTCACATGGGTCTTGAAGCTATAGGCATCGGCCACCAACGTGCGGGCGTTGTTGACATTGATCCGATCGCCGATGCCCGCAATGTCAAACGAAAAGAAGATATAGACGAAGTATGCAATCAGGATCAGCGGCACCGAAAACGATATCATCTTCTTGCGTGAAAACAGGGCCAGGGTCGGGCCGTGCAGGGCAGTCGCAGTCATAACATTACCTTTGCGCTTGCTTGGCCATCTGTAAGACGGTGGCGGAACTTGCTTGAAATCTGATCGACGGCCACAATAGTCAGGAACAACAAAAGAAAGATCGCCGCTGCTTCGTCGAACTTGCCCTGACCCCAGCTCATGGTATTGCGCAAATCGTAACCGATGCCCCCTGCCCCCACGAACCCCAGGATCGCAGATGCGCGAATGTTGATCTCAAATCGCAACAAGGCATAGCTGAGGTAATTGGGAGCAACCTGAGGGATCACTCCGAACCACATGCGCTGCCCCCAGCCGGCCCCGACGGACTCCAGGCCCTCAACCGGTTTCAAAGATGCGTTTTCGTTCACCTCCGAGAATAGTTTGCCCAAGGCCCCGACAGTATGCAGGGCGATGGCGATCATCGCGGGCACCGGCCCGCCGCCCAACAAAAAGATAAGCACCAGCGCCACCACGATCTCTGGAACAGCCCGCAGCACATCAAGCACACGGCGAACAGGGGCGATAAGCCAAGGCACCGGGGCAAGCCCGCGGGTTATCATCAGCGACAATACCAAACCTATCATCGCGCCCAGCAAGGTAGACGCCGCGGCAATATTAACTGTCTCAAGCAGTGACGGGAAATACTTCACCATATAGCCTGGCAGAAGATGCCCCCGCGCTATCGCCTCGCCGACGACGTCGGCGGGAAAATCCAGGATATTGGGCAGACCCGCCCAAAACCCACCGGCATTGCGGTGATCAGCGGTGTTGAAACCGCTCACCAGCATTACCACGAACACCACAATCAGTATTAAATTCATCAGACGCTTGGAGCGCGCCTGTGCCAGATAGGAATCCTTGATCCCCTGCACGGGACGAACAGTTTCAAAGGTTTGGTTCACGATGTGCCCCTGCGACAAAAGGCTGACCCCGGACCGAACCGGGGCCAGCGAAATTTTCAAATCACGTCGATCAATTCGATTTGGCTTTGCGCGCTGCCACGATTGACAGGTAAGCGTCATGGGTGATCGGGTCGAAACCAAGACTGTCACCTGCCGCTACGCCATAGGTGCACGCGGGGTCAGTTTCATACAGATTGTCAACGAGCGCCGTCATTTTGTCCTTCACATCCTGCGGCATGGTCTTCCGCAGCACCACCGGACCTTCCGGGATAGGTTCCGAACGCCAGATTTCCACCAGGTCGTTCATATCGACCAGGCCTGCATCCACCGCTTTGCGCAGCGCACCCGAATTATAGCCGTCTTCCCAGTTGCCCTGCCCATCAGCCCAGGTCACGCCGGCATCTATATCACCGTTATTGACGGCAACGATCGTCTGTTCGTGTCCGCCGGTAAACTTGACTTCACCAAAATATTTGCCGGACTCCATGGTGATTTCGTCCGATATCCGGGGGATCTCGATCGACGGGATCAAATAGCCAGAGGTCGAGTTGGGGTCGCCAAAACCGAACACCTTGCCTTTGACGTCTTCGATCTTGGTGATGCCGCTGTCTGCGCGCGCAAACCCGATCGAATGGTAACCGTACGATCCATCAAGGTTAATCTTGACCAACACCGGCTCGACAGCTTCGGGGTCCTGAAGATAAACCGCCGCATAGGATGACGCCCCTAGCCACGCCATATCCAACGTGCCCCCCAACAATCCCTGAATGACGCCGTTGTAATCAGCGGGCGCGAACAGTTTGGTCGGCACCCCCAAGGTCTCTTCGGTCAATTTGCGCAAACACTCATTTGAATTCATCCGATCCTGTGCGTTTTCGCCGCCCAGAATTCCGATACGGAACTCCGAAATGTCGGACGCTTGTGCCAACGCGCCTGTGGCAACTGATGAAATAGCCAAGGCGGCAACAAGTATGTTTTTCATGAACTCTCTCTCTTTTCAGAAAATCCCCCTAAGACCGGGGACAGGGTAAAGTGGGGTATGGTCTACAGCGCAGCCAGGCTGGCCACGCGTCGAGGCGGTGTTTCAATCTGAGTAGAGGTGGTGGCCTCGGAAAAGCTCGCGTCGGCCCCGTAGATGTCGCGGGCCACACCGGTGGTCAGCTGTTCTGGCGTGCCGTCGAATACGATACGCCCCGCCCGCATACCAATGACCCGGTCGCAATAACGCCGCGCGGTATCAAGGGTATGAAGGTTGGCAATAACCATGCGGCCGTCCTGCTCGTGGATGTCGCGCAATGTTTGCATGACCACCTGGGCATTCATCGGATCAAGCGACGCAATAGGCTCATCCGCGAGGATGATCGTGGGGTCCTGCATCAACGCCCGCGCAATCGCCACGCGCTGCTGCTGCCCCCCGGATAGAGCTTCGGCACGCTTGTGCGCGTGTTCGGCGACGCCAAGCCGGTCAAGTATGTCAATGGCGCGTATTATGTCGTCCTGCGGAAAGATACCGAACATTGTCGCCAGGGTACTCCGACGATTGAGCGTGCCATGCAAAACGTTCGATACAACATCAAGGCGGGGTACCAGGTTGAACTGCTGAAATATCATCGCACAATGCGACTGCCAGTCCCGCCGCTGCGACCCGCGCAACCTGGTAACGTCGCGACCGTTCACGATAATTTCGCCACTGCTGGCTGTCGTCAGACAGTTTACCATTCTCAACAGCGTGGACTTGCCGGCACCTGAACTGCCGATGATTCCAATCATCATCGGGCGATCCACCTTAAAACTCGCAGCATGGACCGCAGTGTTTGCGCCGAACTTCTTGGTAACGGAATTGAGCTGAAGCATTCGGTTCCCCTTTTTCACGGGAACCCTAGCCAGGAATTAATTCACATAGGTTTCATCTATGTGAAGTTTTCGCGACAGCGATCAGCCTCGTGCAGCCTCACGATAAACCAGTGGATCCAAAGCCCGACGCCCCACGTGTACTGTCGGAAAGCTCATCAACCTCAACCGGCGCATAGCGGCGCACATCAGCGATGACCGCTTGCGCTATTCGGTCGCCGTGGCGGATGACAAAGGGGTCTTCGCCAGTATAATAAAGCCCTACCATGATGATCCCGCGGTAATCTTCATCCACAGTCCCCGGCGCATTGGGAATAAGAAATCCGTGCCTGAGCGCCAACCCCGATCGCGGCCTGATCTGCATCTCGGTCCCGCGCGGCAATTCGACAGAAAATCCAACCGACAATAGACTGACCTGCCCCTGCGAAAACGTCATCGGCCCATCCGGCAGAAACGCGCGCAAGTCCATGCCTGCGGCTCCCGCCGTGGCATAGCTTGGCAACGGCAGATCGGTGTTCCCGGGGGCCCGCTTGAACTTGACCTCAGCCATTGTACACCTTCCACATCATCGCCACCGGGTCGTTGGCCGACCATTCCAAATGGTTAAAAATCCTCGCCGAAGGCATAAAATCCCTGTTATTCCAAAGCCTGCGAAATCCGCAACGCAAGCTGCTGTGCGACTTGATCCTTACCCATCCGAGGCCAGCTTTCCACGTTGTCGTGGGTGATCAGAACCACCGCATTTTCAGCGCCCCCCATGATACCGGTGCCCGGTGAGACATCATTGGCCACAATCCAGTCACAACCCTTGCGCAAACGTTTTGCGGTTGCGTTGGCGACGACATCGTTGGTTTCGGCAGCAAAGCCCACAACCAATTTCGGACGTCCAGCGCCCATATGACTGACTGTTTTCAGAATGTCCGGATTCTCCGTGAATCCAAGCACAGGCAAACCATCTTGGGTTTTCTTCAACTTGCGGTCGCTTGCGCTGGTCACGCGCCAATCGGCCACGGCGGCGGCAAACACACCGACGTCGACGGGCAGGGCAGCCTCCACAGCTTGTTGCATCTGCACCGCCGTTTGCACCCGCACCACCTCGACCCCCATCGGCGGGGCGACATCGGCTGGCCCGGTCACGAAAACAACGTCAGCCCCGAGATCGCGCAAGGCGCTGGCTATGGCCGTTCCTTGTGCGCCTGACGACCGATTGGCAATGTATCGAACGGGATCTATGGGCTCATGGGTCGGCCCCGACGTCACCAATATCCGTTTGCCTTTCAATCGACCGTTGCCAAAATGTGCATCTACCGCCGCCACGATCTCAAGCGGTTCGGCCATACGGCCCGGGCCATATTCACCACACGCCATGTCGCCCTCGTCCGGGCCGATGACTGCCACGCCGTCACCGCGCAGGGTATCAAGATTGCGTTGCGTCGCGGCGTGGTTCCACATCCGCACGTTCATAGCCGGAACAATCATGACCGGTTTATCGGTCGCCAGCAAAAGCGTGGAGGCCAGGTCATTCGCCAACCCTCCGGCCATCTTCGCCATCAAGTCCGCAGTTGCCGGGGCAACGACGACCAAATCCGCGACACGGCTTAGTTGGATATGACCCATTTCCGCCTCGTCGCCCAGATCGAACAGATCCCGGTAAAGCTTTTGACCCGCCAATGCGGACACGGATAACGGCGTCACGAACTCCTCTCCGGCACGGGTCAAAACCGGTGTAACCTTGGCCCCGCCTTCGCGCAGCCTGCGGATCAGGTCAAGCGATTTGAATGCCGCGATACCGCCGCCGATAATCAGCAGAATATGTTTGCCAGCCAACATGATCGCCCTCTTTGCCGTCACTGGATCGGACCATAGGCAGGTCTAACCGTTTCTTCCAGCCCCATCATGCCGCTTGCCATCCCTCACCCGCGGGTACATTTTTTACCGCACCGGGCAGGCATTTCGTGCACCGCGTACTTTTCTCGCGGTCCGCCCGCTCCGGCAATCAGCCGACCGGTATCATCAAGGTGACGGTCTCGCCTCCCTCGGGGTGCCGTTGGAAACTGATATCACCGCCTAAGCGCTCTAGCGCCGCTGCCACAATAGAAAGCCCCAGCCCGCTGCCGCCTTCCTTAGCGCCTTTTCCCCGGTAAAACCGCGCCGATATCCTGGGAATCTCCTCCGCGGGTATTCCGGGGCCCATATCATGGACCGAAATGTGGCATCTGCCGCTTTCGTTGGTAAGGGAAATATCCACCGAAGCACCGACGGGGGACGCATGTATGGCGTTCTCAACCACGTTTCTGACCGCCACCGACAGCAGCACAGCGTGGGTACGCATGACGGCTTCGCTGTGATCGGTGAATCCGATCGCGACCTGCTTTTCCGCTGCGGTCCGCGCCAAATCCGACGCCACGGCCTGAATTATCTTCGCCACCTGCCCCTTGCTTTCGTCTAAGGCATCATCGCTATCCAGCGAGGCGAGCGCCAGCAACTGCCTGACCATTCGATCAGCGCGCCCCACCCCATGCTGGATCTGATCGAGTGCGCGCAGACGGGTGTCCTTATCCGGTGCCATCGCCGCAACCTGCGCCTGGGTCTTTATCGCGGCCAAGGGGGTCTTCAACTCGTGCGCCGCAAACGAGGTAAAGCTTTTTTCTCGATCTCGCATCACGGTGACCCGTGAAAACAGACCATTCAGCGCATCACCCATCGGTTTTATCTCTCGGGGGAGCGGGGCCACCGACACCGGGCTAAGGTCTTCAGCGGGCCGTTGCGACAAAGCGCTTGCCAAGCGTTCAAGCGGGGCCAACCCACGCTGGACACTCACCAATATCAATACCGCCATGATCGGCAGCACCAGCAGCGCCGGCAGAGCCAGCCCCCTGGTGACATCCTCTACCAGGCGGTCGCGCACCTTATAGCTGTCACCAACCATGATACGCATTCCCAACGCTTCGTTGACGACCGAATACACCCGCCATTTTTCTCCGTCGATCACATTGGTGCTGAAACCGGTATCCCGGTCGGTCAGCTTGCCTTGGGGCGCACTGCCCGAACTGCCGACAAGTGCGCCGTTGAGCGACCAGATCTGGCACGATAGCTTGTGCGAGTAATCCGTCTCCAAGATGCCATCGGTTTTTGCTGCCCCCGTCGCTGCTACGGCTATGGTGTTCAGATCAATCCTTTGATCCGAAAGCAATGACGATACCATCTGCCCGGCTTCGGCCAGTCTGGCGTCCAGGACTCTTTCAACTTTGCCACGGGTAGATTGCTGCACCCAAACGAAAGCGGACAGCCACACCAAAGATGTCGCCGCCACAAGGATGATAAACAAACGGAACCGGACAGAATTCATTGACCCGCCCCCGCCAGCCGATAACCAGCGCCCCTGACGGTCTGGATGAAACCTGCACCAAGTTTCACACGAAGTTTGTGGATATGGACTTCGACAGCATTGCTTTCCACGCCATCTTGCCAGCCATAAAGACGATCCTCAAGCACGGTTTTCGACAAGATCGCGCCCGGCCTTTCAAGCAGCGCCCTCAATATGGTGAACTCCCGCGGAGAGAATTCGATGGTGCAATTGTCTTTGTGGCCGGTCATTCGCGCCGGGTCCACTGCAAGACCGTTCCACCGGATAAACGATTCGGCCCTGCCTTCCGCCCGCCGCACGATTGCTCTCAGGCGGGCCGAGACTTCGGCAAGGTCAAACGGTTTGCCCAGATAATCATCGGCCCCCAAATCAAGCCCGGCCACCCGGTCTTGGGTCTGATCCAGCGCGGAAAGCAAAAGGGCAGGTGTGTTGTCACCCTGCGATCGAAGCTCTGAAAGCAGCTCCAGCCCGGTCCCATCAGGCAGCATGATATCAAGCACGATCGCAGAATACCCCCCATGGGCCAGCGCTTCTCTGGCATCCGCGACCGTTGTGACCAATTCAGGCGTCAGACCCGACAACCGCAAACCGACCGACAATCCGTCTGCCAGGGTTTCATCGTCTTCAACAATCAGAATGCGCATTGATAAGGGGTCCTTTGTTCATATCCCCGATGGGTCACTCACCTTAAGCCTCACTTAAGGCAGTCATAGGACGTGGGCCCTATGATACATAGTCAAAATCTCAAGCGGTTCGCGCTGTCGTCATTGATAACTGCCTGTCTGGCGGTCATTTCCATGTTCCTTTCCGGTGCGCCCACGCAAGCCCAGTTGCTTTTGACGGAGCGGGCAGCGCCGATGCAGGTCGCCGATGCTTTCAAGCTGGAGGTAAGGGACCGAGACGACGGGACACGCGAACTGACTTGGGAAATCGCGAAAGGGTATTATCTTTATCGCGACTATCTTGCGGCCGAGACAGACGCAGGTACCAAGGTGCCGCTGGTGTCGCCGTCCGGTATCCCCAAAGATGACCCGACTTTCGGCTCAGTCGAAGTATACTATGATCTGGTGCAGGTAGACCTGGCTGCGGCGGAGGGGCCTGTGACATTGACCTATCAAGGCTGCCAGGAAGACGGCATCTGCTATCCCCCTGTTACACGCACTTTGCCCGCACTGGCCGCCTCGGCGCAGGCACTTGCTTCGATCCCCGCGGATAAACAACCCATCGAGACCGAAGCTGCAAAGGATCAAGGCTCGCAGTTGACGCTTTCCCAAGATGGTGGGTTGATCGAGGGGCTTCGCCAGCGTGGCGGCGTCTTGTTCGTGCTGACCGGCTTTTTCGCTTTCGGGCTACTGCTGGCTTTCACGCCATGCATGTTCCCGATGTATCCGATCCTTGCAGGTCTGCTGTCGGGCCAAGGGCAAAAGCTCACTGCGCGGCGCGGCATAACATTGTCGAGTGTGTACGTCCTGGCAATGGCAAGCGCCTTTGGCTTGCTGGGTGTGGCAGCGGCCTGGTCGGGGCAGAACTTGCAAATCGTTTTGCAGTCGCCGGTCGCTATATATGTGGCTGCGGCTGTGTTCGTCATTCTGGCGCTGTCGATGTTCGGGCTGTTCGAAATACAGCTGCCCGCCGCCTGGACAAGGCGCATATCCACGGTCGGCACGTCGTCGGGCGGAACTCTGGGGGGTGCCGCCGCCCTTGGCTTCAGTTCGGCCTTGATCATGGGCCCCTGTGTGACGGCCCCCTTGGCCGGCGCGTTGCTGTACATTGCGGGAACGGGCGATGTGGCGTTGGGTGCCGCTGCTCTGTTTGCGTTGGGGCTGGGGCAAGGTGTCCCGCTGCTTGTCGTGGGGGCACTTGGCGCACGGGCTTTGCCGCGTGCAGGAGGATGGATGCAGGGGTTCAAGCTGGCCTTTGGTTTCATCTTTCTGGGCATGTCGATCTGGCTGATCGGCCGCGTGTCGGCGGGGCCCGAGATATTGGCCTTGTGGTCCGCGCTGTTGATCGGTGGTGGGATATTTGCCGGAGCGATGGATCTGTTGCCCGTAAACGCCGGCCCGGTACGACGCTTGATCAAGACCGCCGGAGTATTTTCTTTGCTTGCAGGCGCGATCATGCTCTTCGGCGCGGCTTTGGGGGGCGACGATCCCATGCGCCCGCTTGACCGACTTCGGGCTTCGGCAGGAAGCGGTGAAGGTCCGGAAAAATCGGTGAACTTTGTCACTGTCGTATCAAGGCAGTCCCTTGAGGCCGCATTATCGAACGGTGCTGCAAAACCATCGTTGATCTACGTCACTGCGGATTGGTGCGTGACCTGCCGCGTGATCGAACGTGAAGTCTGGGCGGACGCGTCCGTTCAGGCCGCGCTTTCGCAGATGACCGTGATTGCCGCGGATGTGTCCGACTTTGGCCCCGAAGGTCAGGCCATGCTGGACCAGCTGGGGGCGGTTGGGCCGCCGACGATGATTTTCTTGAACAGCGACGGTAAAGAGCCCCCCAACACGCGTATCGTCGGGGATACGACCGTCAAAGCCGTCCTCTCGTCCACCGGGATGCTGTGATGAACAGCGTTGCCGTCAGCTGGGCCGCCTGTTCACGCTGCTGACAGCAGCCAAACGTACAAGATAGAAAAAACAACCATAAAGGAAAAACCATATGACACGTATTACACGCCGCGAAGCGCTTACCGGAACCGCCGCAGCCGGATTGGTCACGATGGCCGGCTTTAGCTTTTGGCCCGGCCAATCGGCCGCTCAAGATCAGGAACTGACGGTCGAGGACGTCTTGTTTGACCCAGCAAACCCGGTGATGGGCAACAAGGATGGTGATGTCACGATCGTCGAATTCTTTGACTATCAATGCCCCTATTGCAAAGCCAACCACCCTATCCTGAAAGACGTAGTTGAAAACGACGGTAACGTCCGGCTGGTCATGAAGGATTGGCCGATATTCGGGGCTCCCTCGATCCTCGCGGCACAGCTTGCGCTTGGCGCATCCTCGCTGGGTCAATATAAAACCGCCAGCGATGCGCTGATGGAAACGGAAGGCCGCCTCTCGAAAGATCTTATTCACGACACCCTTGCACTTGCCGGTCTGGACGTTTCCGCGCTTGAAAAAGCTTACGAGGATTCCCGCGAGAAGTGGGATGGATTGATGGCTCGCAATAGCCGCCAAGCAACGCTATTAGGGCTTCAGGGTACACCGGCCTTTATCATCGGAAAAACGATCTACCCGGGTTCAATGTCCGATGAGGCGCTGCGCGATGCCATCGCAAAGGCGCGGGCCTGAAGCGAAGGCCTTAAGCTTCGCTAAAGGTAGACACTGTTTAGCCGCACGACATCGGCAAGCAAAAAAAGAGGTGAGCACAATGAAAAACCTAATAACGCGTCGGGGGGCTCTGATGTCCGGCATCGCTATGGCGGGGTCTCTTGCGGCCCCGGCCATCTTGCAGGCTCAGGCCGCGCCGACAACCAACCGCCGCAACATTTCCAGTTTCTCGACCCAGAACTGGCAGGATCATTTCGACGATCTTGGTGTCGCCACCATCGTCGCTGATACAGGTTCAAGAGCATTGCATTACTGGAACAGCACCGGTGACGATTACCGGGTGTATCCTACGTCGATCCCGATCTCGGAAGAGCTGACGAAACGGGGCTACACCAAGATTGTCCGCAAGAAAGTCGGACCCGACTGGACACCGACAGCATCAATGATGGCGCGGTTTCCCGAATATCGCTACATGCCACCCGGCCCCGATAACCCATTGGGCACCCACGCTATGTATCTTAGCTGGCCCGCCTATATCATTCACGGCACCCATGACACCCGCAAAATCGGGCGGCCTTCGTCAGACGGTTGCATCGGTCTTTATAACGAGATGATTGCGCAGCTGTTCGAGATTTCGCCAATTGGCACTCAGGTACGGATTATCTGAACCCGGTAACACCTGCCTTGCTGCTGTCATAATCCACGGCCTCAAGGTTTAGTGCCTACCGACGTTTATTGCCTACCGATGCATTTGGCCCGGAACAAATTCACTTAGCTGAATGTTGTACTTTCATTCAGTTAAGTGAGGATACGGGAATGGTCGCCAAAGGTTACAAGGTCGCGTTCGCTTTTGCAGGTCTGATATTTGCATCAACGGCACAGGCTGACATCGCTATCTACGGCCCGGGTGGCCCAACCCCGGCTTTCAAAGAAGCTGCCAAGGCTTTTGAACAGCAATCCGGTATCGGCGTAGCCGTTACGGGCGGGCCCTCTTCAAAATGGATGGAAGACGCCAAAACCCAGGCCGACGCTATTTACAGTGGCTCTCAGAACATGATGGACGATTTTATCGTCGCCCATGGGACTATTCTCGCTGAGACGGTCGAACCTTTGTATCTGCGCCCATCGGCCATTTTGGTACGTAAGGGGAACCCAAAAGGGATCAAGGGCATCGCCGACCTGGTTGATCGCGAGCTTGGGTTAATGGTGGTGGACGGCGCCGGTCAAGTTGGCATGTGGGAAGATGTCGTTGGCCGCATGGCCGACGTAACGGCCATGCATTCGTTTCGCGCGAACATCGACTATCTGGCCCCGAACAGTGGTGACGCACGCGACACTTGGAAAGAAGACCCGAGCCTTGACGCATGGTTGATCTGGAACCACTGGCAAATCGACAACCCCGATATTGCCGATATGGTCCCCACGGAGCCGGAGCTTACAATTTACCGAGACACCGCCATCGCCCGGACCGAAAAGGGTCGGGATAACGATGAAGTGACCCAGTTCATCGAATTTATCAAAAGCGATGAAGGCGCCAAGATATTTGGGGCGCACGGGTGGCAGCATAGTTTTAATTAACCCCCTGCAAGGCGGACATGACGACGCCGCGTCGGGAAAAAATGGGAGAGGAAAAATGATGACCACACTTTTTGCCACTGTCGTTTTGTGCGGCGCGACGACGCTTCTGGCTTCACACGCATCACCCTGCCCGGTGGTCAGAAAGGCACGTTCCACAAGCACAATGTAAAATTGGGGCACAATGTAAAATTGGGGCGTCAAAAAAACTGCGTCTCCGGCTGCGACTGCCACACACGTAATGGATAGAGGCGCAGATTGCGGTCCTATCGTACTAGAGGGACTGCCTGACATGGCGACCATCACGCTGCTCCAGTTGAACGACCTTCACGGCTACTTAACCCCGCATCCCGAGCTAGTCTGGGGTGCGGCGGGGCCGGAGTTCCCCAAGCTGGGCGGTCTTGCACGGATCAAGACACTGTTCGACCGCATACGCGCGGATAACCCCGGCGGTGTGGTCGCGCTGGATAACGGTGACACGTTCCACGGGACACATCTGGCGGTGTCGACCAAGGGGCAGGCGCTGGTTGCGCCTGTCAATGCTTTGGGGTTGACGGCAATGACCGCGCACTGGGAATTTGCATGGGGCCCCGACCACGTTCACCAGCTTGCTGCGCAGTTGGACCATCCTTTGTTAGCGGCGAATTGCTATTCAAAAGCCGATGGGTCGCGTCCGTTCCCTCCAAGTTTGGAACTGGCGGTTGCAGGCATCGCCGTCGGCATCATTGGCATAGCAGCAACCATCATCGACAAAACCATGCCCGATCATTTTTCCGAAGGTGTCCGGTTTACGGATGGCGTGGAAGAAGCTCGCGAACAATCTGCGCGGTTGCGTAAAAACGGGGCCGAACTGATTATCGTGCTTTCACACCTGGGCCTTCCCCAGGATATCGAGTTGGCCAGACAAGTTCCGGAGATCAATGTTATTCTGAGCGGCCATACCCACAACCGACTGGCGGAGCCGGAACGGGTCGGGGACACGGTGGTCATACAGTCGGGTTGTCACGGCGCGTTCATCGGCAGACTGGATATTGATATTGAACACGGCAGAATTGTCCAAAGTCGACATGCGCTGATACCGATCGATGACAGTATTCCCGAAGATGATCAGATGGCGGGCTTGGTCAATGAAGCCCTTGCCAAAGGCACCGACCTCTCCGAGGTGATCGGTCATACGCCCCGCCACCTGCATAGAAATACCTGTCTTGACGCCCCCATGGACGATGTGTTGCTAGCGGCCGTAGCCCGGACGGGCGGTACCGACATCGCGTTTTCAAACGGGTGGCGCTATGGGGTGCCGATACCAAGCGGCGACGTAACCCTCGAAGACCTATGGGACATCGTACCTATGAACCCTGTCGTTTCGACAGTCACGATGACGGGTCGTGAAATCTTGGCGATGATGGAAGAAAGTATCGAACGAACATTTGCCTGCGATCCGTTCGGCCAGATGGGCGGGTATTTGAAAAGGTTCAGGGGAATGACATTTCATGTAAAGCTTGAAAACCCGGCTTCGCGAAGGATCGTAGGCGCGTTCGTTGGTTCGGACCCGCTGAAAAGCGGACAAAGCTACGCTGTTTCGTTTATCACCTCTCAGGGTGTGTCAAAAAAATATGGCACGAGCAGGAAGGCTCTGGAGATTCACGCGATAGATGCGTTGAAAACGTGGTTCGAAAATCCGGAATGGGATGATGTGCAAATCGTTCCGGGATCGGGGCGTGTTTTGATCGTCTAGCGGACATTCGCATCGGGGCAGTTTAAGGTAATGTGATCGCGCTCGAATTACCTTCGTGATCCGGGATCGCAGATTTCAATCGCACGTAAAACGTTGATCCGACCCCCAGCGTGCTTTCATAATAGATAGTTCCGCCATGCGCCTCGACAATCCGTTTTGAAACGGCGAGCCCCAGTCCGGTACCCTGAAAGCGGCGCTGGTCACTGGAATCAATCTGCCCGAATTCTTCGAATACCTTGGTTTCGCTATTTTCAGGGATGCCTATGCCGTTATCCTGGACGGAAAGCACAACGTCGTCGCCATCACGCACAAGTTTTACATGAATATCATCGTTCGAATTGGAAAACTTGGCGGCATTCGATAGTAAATTGGTAACCACCTGATCCAACCGTTTCTTGTCACCCACGATGTAGAACTGATGGGGATTAATATCGCATACCACCACCACACCAGTGGTTTGGGCATATGCATGGAATGACGTCACGGCATCATTCACCACATTTCCCAGATCGATCCTGGTCATATCAAGCGAAAATTTCCCGGCATCCGATGACTGGAGCAACAGAAGATCGACGACGAGGTCGTTCAACCGATTGCTGTTCCTTCCGGCCATTTCCAACAGGCGCGCCATCTTTTCGGGGATTTCCCCGGAATTACCAGAGTTTATGATATCCAGCGCACCCTTTATCGAAGTAAGCGGGGTACGTAATTCATGACTGACCGTGGCAAGAAAACGGGTCTTGGCTTCGCTCGCAGCCAAGGCATGTTTATGTTCAATTTCCAGTGCGAGCCTGCTTTTGAGGAGGGATGAGTACCCGGTCAAAAAGCTGCGTGCCAGCTCTAGAATGAACCCCACAACGAAAAGTACAGTAAATAGATTAAGCCATATTTCAGACGTTATCGGCGGCCGGACAATCCACACGTCGCGGATAGGAATATACAGGATAGCGACAACATAGATAAAAAGCCTGAGCCCTAAAATTGGAAGAAACTGGTGGTTGTTCATGGCTGCGAAAATGGACGCCGAAACCAACAGGAATAGTGGAAGAAAGTGGTTGCCGCCGACACCTTGTTGAATGGCAATAGCCACGCAGAAAAGCGCAATCGTGGCCGCGCTTAATGCCGTTGCCAAAGCTACGTGAAAGGTAGCTTTGCGGATGTTGATCGAATGGTCACGCGCCGTCCGCAAGATATAACGCAATAGCAGGACATCATATATTTCCCACGCGATGATGGCGACAAAGAATAACATCGCAACGGTTGGATCGTAGTAAAACCCGGCTAGAAATACCGACAGCGAATAGATTATGGTTCGCTGCAACGACAATTTCTGCCCGACGTGGGCATAGTCTTTCAGACGTTTGATGCGCGAATGGATATCGTTAGACAACTCAATGCCATTTTGTTCAATATCCTTTCCCTTAGCTTCCATCTGTGGGTATCCTATCGGCCGCGTAGCGGCGGTGCAGTGTTACAATTTAGCCATGGTTCAACTCTAAATGGAATTTTACTGTACCAAAGTGTCAAAAAAAAGGCTGTATAGATACTGTTAACGTTTACAATATGTCGCATAATCGCAAAAAACAGGCAATAAAAGATGGGTTTTCACGCAGTAAAAGCCTCCGAACAACAATCCGTTGAAATTGGCATAGCAGATGCGAAGCGTGCGGGTGAACAAAAGGCAGTGCAAAACCGCCCGACGTTTGCCGCGAGAATTGAAGAAACAGTGGTGTGTGTGGAAAATCAACATCGCTACGGCCAGCTTTATGTGGATTTTCTTCGGGCTCGAAAAACGGTCTTTATCGACCAAAAGGGTTGGGACCTGCCGCAAACAGACGGCATGGAGTTCGATCAGTACGATACCCCGCAAAGCCGATCTGTTGTGATACATGAATACGGCCGGGTCCTGGCGGGCGTTAGGCTTTTGCCGACAACTGCGCAATGTGGTTGTTATTCCTATATGCTTAAGGACGCCCAGCGCGGCTTACTTCCGAATATTCCGGAATATATTCTTTACGAACCGGCACCGGTGGCGGCCCATGTCTGGGAAGCTACCCGTCTTTTCGTCACCAGGAACGAACCTGCCGAACGTCGGCTGATTATTCAGACTAAGTTAATAAAGGCCATGGCCACCGCAGCAACAGAACAGGGCGCGACCCATGTCATCGGCATCGTTCCCGCAGCTTTTCAACGATGGATGAACCGTTTGGGCCTTAGCGCACTGCCCGTAGGGCCCAAACTGAACATCAGCGGCGATCACATACAAGCAGCTGTAATGTATGTCGCAGGTCAACTTTAGGGATAATGGTATTGCGGCGTACTGTCAGGGTGTTCACAGGGATCGAAACAATCATTAGGCACAATTAGCCGCGGTTAGTCCGCAGCCTGAAAAGTAGGCAGGCCCGGTTTGATAGCTCGATATGATCTGGAAACAAAAGTTTCTACTGCAATCACGTTTCGACGCTTGTGCCGTTTTTTATATATAAATTTAGCGTATCTCGCCAATATTGGAGTAAATATCCCGGCATCAATAATGATCCGATCAACCCACACTGCGCCGCCGTTCAACGGTTTAATATGCAGGCGGTGACGCCAAAGTCGCATGGCACCGTCAGTCTCCTTGCTTTCTATTATCCTGGCGGCGGGGCATATCATTCTGACCTCTACTTGATGTTTTCTGAATTTGAAATAACCACCGACCGCCATCGCGGTATAATAGATGCCGCCTTTTTGCAGCCGGTCGGTTGAAGAACCATCTGGCCCAGACACCTTTTCTGCAAGACAGGCGCACTCAAACAGTTGATCAGCACTTTCAAGGTATCGCCCCTTGATAGTCACTTCTCTGGACATGATTGGCTCTCCCCTTGATAGCACATCCGAAACCGTCAGACGCAACCCGGCAACAGCCAACCCAATGGCTGTTCGATTACCCTGATTTGGTAAGAACTATTCCGTATTTGGGGCGGTAAAATGGCGATATTTGGCTATTGTCATGGCTGTTAATCGCCTGCGTCGCCAAGGGGGCTTCACGTGACGCCATACGATCTGGCGGCTTCAATCTGCCAGTTAAACCGGTGTTGATTTCAGGATAAGCGGGCCGCCGGGGCGCATCGTGAATGTCAGGTTTGGCGGCGCAACTGGGTGGTCGCTCATCGAGAATGACGCCCGCCTCAATGCAGACCCTAGAAGAACCATAATTTCGGTTTCTGCATATTGTGCACCGATGCAAATGCGCGGCCCGTCCCCGAACGGAATGAATTGACCGCGCGAGTACTTTTGGTCGAGAAACCTCTCAGGTTTATACTGACTTGCTTGTTCCCACAGCAATTCATTACGATGTAAGGAATAGACCGGAAACATGATAACGTCGCCTTTTTTAAAGGTTACGCCATTGATTTCGGTTTGATCGGTCGCATCGCGTGCAAAGAGCGCACCAGCGGGGTACAGGCGTAATGTTTCAAGAACATGCGCCTTAAGTCGCGGCATTTTTGAAAGCGTTTCAAAGGTAATCGGCCCCGTTGGACAAGCTTGTTTCACTTCATCTCTCAACGTTTCCTGTACCTCGGGGTGCATTGCCAACAGATAAAGCGCCCAAGCCACCGTATTTGCAGATGTTTCATAGCCGGCGGCAACAAACGTCAGCAAGTTATCGACCGTGGTTTCGACATCTTCCTGATCGCTTTCAAGAGCTTCGATAAGCAAATCCAGAAAATCTTCGGGTTCGGCATGTCGTTGCGCCTGCCGATTGGCGATAACTTCGCGGGTAAGCTGCCTAAGGTCGGTGATAGACTTTTTGCTTCTGAGCCATTTCAGGCGAGGCAACCACGACGGCAACCCCATCAGATCGAATAGAGACATATAGCTGATATAGTCGGTGAAACTGCGCATCCCTTGGCGAATATCCTGTTTCGACACTGTCTCACTGCCAGAAAACATTACCCTTGAGATGTTTGCCAAAGTCGCTTCCTGCGTAGAATCCGCAACATCGACTTCACCCTCAGCGCGCGCAAAGAAGCTGGCGAGCTCTTCTCCGGTCGCTGCAAAATGGCTGGTCAGCACCGGCAGGTTACGGGCCGCAAACAGCGGGGCATACCGGTGTCTTTGCGCCCGCCACTGTTCGCCCTCTGCCAAGATCATCCCGTTACCCACCGCAGCGCCAATGACGTTTCGGGTGAATTGGGATTTCGGGAACCGCCGCCCCACCCCCGCCAAAAGTTCGGTGACCATTTCCGGATCGCAAACATAGTGAATATTCGCGGGGCCCTTCAGATACTTTTGCGTCCTCGTTGCATCAGGAATTACCGAGAAGATATTTTTGCCTGCTTTTTTCGCAAAATCGATTAGACTGACATCGTCTACAGCCAACTGCGCCGCCACCGGCTGACCGGAGCCTCCGAGCGCTTTCATCACTGTATTTGACTTCTCCATCATGCCCAATGCCTTATCTCCCCTTGCCCGCGCGTTTTCTCGTTTTGCGAACCTTGATACGTTATAGATAATTTAGCCATCAAATTAACAACAAAAGTACACTGCACGTTTCAAAACCGCACATTTTTAGCGACCCCCGATGTGTGGCGAGCTCAACGCCTAGTCAACCGTAATTTCTATATACCTAAACGATCACCAGCAGCCATGGCTTGCCCTTCGGGATATCGACACAAACAAGGGCTGGAACCCGAGCCGGCAAACGGGAAAAGGATGCACCCAAGCCAGGTACATCCTCAATACTTACCCACCAATAAAACAGAACAATAACTGCGGTCTGCGGCAATCGCTTTCCCCGAACACCTCGGAACGGCGCAATGTCGTATCCGATAGCCGCGCCGCGCAATCAGACTACATCAGGAACTGCCTCACCTCAGCAGAATGGGTTTCCAGCGTCTTGCGCATCTTGCCGAATGCAGCTGCTTCAAGCTGCCGTACTCTTTCTTTCGATAAACTGAGCTCCGCTCCCAGACTTTCCAAGGTGCGGGGCTGGTCGCGTAACTTGCGCTCCCGAACAATGAATTGTTCACGTTCGTTCAAGGCTTGCATTGCGTCTAAAAGCCAGTTGCGCAGCGTCACCGTATCGTGACTTTCCTCAACTTGCTCGGCAGCCTGAACGTTATCGTCAATCAAGGCGTCGATCCACTCGCGGCCCTCGTCTTCGGCGGATTGCGTCGCATTCAAGGAGTAATCCGAACCGGAAAGCCGCCCCTCCATCATCTCCACATCCTGCATGGGTACGCCGATTTCAGTCGAAATCATTTGCCGCAACTGGTGCCGGTCCAACGTGTGGCCCGCAACCTGAGCTTCGCGCTCCAATCTCGCCTGAACTCTCTTCATGTTGAAAAATAACGATTTCTGAGACGACGTGGATCCGGTTCGTACCATGGACCAGTTGCGCATGACATGATCTTGGATGCTCGCCTTGATCCACCACACCGCGTAGGTCGAAAACCGCACGCCTCGGTCCGGATCAAACTTGTCCGCTGCCTTCATAAGACCCAATCCCGCTTCCTGGATAAGGTCATTCATCGGGGCACCATAGCGTTTGAACTTGCCAGCCATCGAAATGGCAAGCCGCATATATGCCGTTATCAAACGATGCAATGCATCTTCATCACGTTGATCACGCCAAGCATAGGCCAACCTCAGTTCGGTCTCGGCGTCCAAAAGCTCTGCTTTCATTGCAGTCCGTGTTAAAGAATATTCGCGTGCGTGTGTAAGCGCCATACTATCACCCCCTGATGATTTGACGCCTCGAAACGCGCCTTTCCTCTAAAACGCCCCCGCTAACCAATTAGTTCATTACGATCGCAAAAAATCGTCAAAAAAATCCCACGCCAGTCGCCTCGGTGAGCGGTTTCCCTGCGTCAAGGAGTAGACGCACAGGCAGTTTGACATTGGGACGAAACGGCTAAACTATCTGCTGTTCTCAATAGACCTGAAGGAAAGCGATCATGACAATCTGGCATTGGGTGCGCCATGGCCCGACCCACGAAAAAACATTTGTGGGATGGCGGGATGTCCCTGCCGATCTGTCAGATACCGCGCAGATTGATCGATTGACGCAACACCTCCCCGCCAAAGCATACCTACTCTCGTCGGATCTGGGCCGCGCTGTCACCACTGCTGATGTCCTCGCTTTACCTACGCGTACCCGCCTCGCCCACGAGGCGGACTTGCGCGAGCTGAATTTCGGGCGTTGGGACGGCATGCACGCCAGCGCGATTTCAATCAGCGACCCCGATCTAAGCCGCGCCTATTGGACAACCCCAGGCGACGTTGTCGCCCCTGATGGCGAAAGCTGGAACCAGGCAGCGTCTAGGATCAACGCGGCAGTCGACAGAATAAACGCCCGACACCCCGATACCCATATCATTGCCGTGGCCCATTTCGGCACGATCCTGACGCAAATCCAAAGGGCACTGGGGGTCGATGCCCACGCCGCGATGGCCTACAAGATAGACAACCTGTCCACGACGGAAATTCACATTTCCGACGGCTCATGGAGCGTTCTGCGCATCAATCACACTCCTTGATGCCGATTCAGCGATCCACATTCGCGCCGCCTTTTCACGCCGCTCCCGATCCCACGCCATCGCCACGCGCGTCGGTGCCCCAACTGCGATCCCCTGATTTCATTTTGCCAAATAAACTCAAATCCGACAGTAAGCTGAAAAATTAACGGTTCTTAAACACCCTGAACCTACGCCTTAACCATCCGTCCCAACAAAGGCTTTCCATGGTTTCCCGTGCTTACACTGTTGCGTTTCATGGGGTCGATGCGCGGCTTGTGGAAGTACAATGCGCGGTTTCAGCGGGGTTACCGTCATTTTCTATCGTCGGGTTGCCCGACAAAGCAGTTTCCGAAGCACGCGACCGCGTACGCGCGGCATTGTCGTCAATGACCATCGCTCTTCCCAGCAAACGTATTATCATCAATCTAAGCCCGGCCGACCTCCCCAAGGAAGGCAGCCATTTTGACCTTCCGATTGCCCTGTCATTGCTGGCCGCCATCGACGTTCTGCCTCGTGATGTCGTGCAGACATTTGTGGGGTTGGGCGAACTTTCTCTGGACGGCACGTTGACACCAGTATTGGGGGCGCTCCCCGCAGCGATGACTGCGGCAGAACATCATAAAGGGCTGTTATGCCCCGCGGCTTGCGGCGCCGAAGCTGCTTGGGTCGGCAACACACAGGTAATTGCTGCGGGTTGCTTACGTGATGTCGTACACCATTGTTCCGGGCAAACCCCTCTCGCAGCCGCGACCCCGGGCGAAGCACCATCCTGCGCTTCCCAAAAGGATCTGCAAGAGGTCAAAGGACAAGAACGGGGAAAACGTGCCCTGGAAATCGCTGCGGCCGGGCGTCATCACCTTATGTTTGTGGGCACCCCCGGTTCGGGCAAGTCTATGCTGGCAGCACGCCTGCCGACCATTTTGCCACCTCTATCCCCGCGCGAGGCGCTTAGCACGTCGATGATCCATTCTTTGGCGGGGCTTATTGACGAAGGCGGTATCTCGCGACATCGACCGTTTCGCGAACCACATCACACCGCGTCGATGGTCGCTATCATCGGCGGGGGCCGGCACGCAAAGCCGGGCGAAGTAAGCCTTGCCCATAACGGGGTTTTATTCATGGATGAGCTTCCCGAATTTCCCCGCGCTGTCCTGGAAACCCTCCGGCAACCCTTGGAATCCGGCGAAGTGACGGTCGCGCGGGCCAACGCCCATGTAAAATACCCTTGTAAATTCATGCTGGTGGGTGCGGCCAATCCTTGCAAATGCGGGCACCTGAATGACCCGGCACGTTCGTGTAGCAAAGCACCAAAATGTGGCGAAGATTATATGGGGCGCATATCTGGTCCACTCATCGACCGGTTCGACATGCGGGTGGACATCCCCCCGGTTGCTTATACCGATCTCGATCTTCATGACGGAGGGGAAACATCGGCGACGGTCGCCGCACGGGTTGCGCTGGCCGTCGAAATGCAGGCTTGCCGTTTCCAGGCATTTCCAGAGGTGACGCAAAACGCAGATGCCGACGGCACCCTACTGGAAGAAATCGCAACACCGGATTCCGAAGGCCGCGCGTTGCTTCTCCATGCCGCGGCACGGTTTCATCTGTCGGCACGCGGGTATCACCGCGTTTTAAGGGTGGCTCGGACAATCGCGGATCTGGACAACTCGGACGGCATACGCAAACCCCACGTGGCCGAAGCGCTCAGCTTCCGCTTGCCGCATGGTATCGTCGGATGATCCAAAGGCGATGCTCTGCCGCTTCGTCACCTCAGGTGCGACGGGCCTCGATTGCTTCCCAAATCTGTGCGGCAATATTGGTTCCGTCAAAACGTTCCAGTTCCTGGATGCCGGTGGGAGACGTCACGTTGATCTCCGTCAGGTAATCACCGATCACATCGATACCAACAAATATCTGGCCCTTTTCCTTTAACCGGGGCCCGATTGCAGCACAAATCTCAAGATCACGGTCGGTCAGGCCAATTTTCTCGGGTCGCCCTCCAACATGCATGTTGGATCGTGTTTCACCCTCAGCCGGAACGCGGTTGATAGCACCGACAGCTTCGCCATCGACAAGGATAACGCGCTTGTCACCCTTAGACACAGCGGGCAGAAACTTCTGTATGATCAATGGTTCGCGCGAAAAGCCGGTGAAAAGCTCGTGCAACGCACCCAGGTTCCGGTCATTGCCGTCCAGACGAAAAACACCGGCCCCACCATTTCCATAAAGAGGCTTGAGTATTACATCCCCATGCTTGGCCTTGAATGCCTTTATCGTGTCAATATCACGCGCGATCGTTGTCGGGGGGATCAAGTCAGGGAAATCCAGCACCAACAGTTTTTCCGGATAGTTGCGGACCCAGAAGGGGTCATTCACCACCAGGGTTGTTTGCTTCAACCGATCAAGCAGATGCGTCGACGTGATGTAGTGCATATCAAAAGGCGGGTCCTGCCGCAGCCACACCACATCGAAATCGGCTAGATCAACTTCGCGTTCCGGACCAAGCGTTGCATGGTCGCCCTGAACACGCTGGACCGTCAGATCATGCCCGCGAGCGGTAATGCGCCCTTCCTGATAGGCCAGGTGATCAGGTGTATAATAAAATAGCGAATGCCCGCGCGCCTGCGCCTCTTCTGCCAATCGGAAACTACTGTCCGCGTTTATGTTTACGGCCCCGATCGGGTCCATTTGAAAGGCAATTTTCATGACGGGTCTCCGTGCTGTTCATCTTTAGATGGCGCAGAGATGCACAAGGTGCAATGGCCCAAGCATGTTTAAAAGGCGTTTTCGAGGATTTGAACTTCGCCGGAATGGTCGACTAACGCTACGTCGAACCGCATGTGAGTCAGGCTGCCGTGTGGCCCGTGACCGACATATTCTTCGGCAGAATTGCGAATGCGTTGCATCTGCCTGGGGGTTAATCGCTGCGCGGCCTGCTCAAAGCTCCGACTTTTCTTGACCTCAACAAATACGATCCCGACTTCATCGCGCATGATCAGGTCGATCTCGCCGGATCTACCCCGCCACCTTTCGTGGGCCAATGCAAACCCACGCCGCAGATAATTCCGCGAAACGGTTAGCTCCGCTGCGCGACCCGCGTGATATGATACGCAACCCCGCGCGGTTCTGTCCTGTACTGCGGAACTGACGGTCAAGTTGTGTCTCCCTTTCCCAGCTTCAGCGCCATTTGATATACCTGCCTGCGCGGCACATCATGCGCCTGTGCGACCATATCAACTGCATCTCGCATCGACATCGTGCTCAGTGCAGTCTCAAGATCAGACGTTAGGTCATGTTCGCTAATTGTCGGTAAACGACCACGATCAATCAACACCACGATCTCGCCTTTGGGCGTTTTTTCGGCGTACTCATCGCGCAACTCGGCCAGTGACCCGCGTCGAATTTCCTCGAATTTCTTAGTCAGCTCACGACACACAGCCGCCGGGCGCTCTTTTCCCAACGCCTCTGCGGCATCGCGCAACATTGCCCCGACACGTTTGGGTGATTCGTAGAAAACCAGCGTTCCGGGTATATCCTTCAGCTTTTGCAAAGCAGCCAATCGTGCTCCTTTTGCGTTCGGTAGAAACCCTGCGAAGAAAAACGCATCCGTTGGCAATCCACCCAAAGCAAGCGCTGTCAATACGGCAGAAGGGCCGGGCGCACATGTAAGCATCAGCCCCGCATCTGTGACCGCTCTTGACAGCTCAAAGCCCGGATCGGCGATCAGCGGCATGCCGGCTTCCGACGCATAGGCAACAGATTGCCCATCGCCAATTGCTTTCAAAAGCCGATCTTGCGCGTTTTTCCCGGAGTGATCATGCAGAGCCACGATTGTACGCCCACCAAGAGGGACGCCGTGAATATCGAGTAGTTTACGCAAGCTGCGCGTATCTTCCGCGGCCAATACTTCAGCGGATGCCAGTACATCCAAAGCGCGCAGGGTGATGTCTCGGGCGGTGCCGATAGGTACCCCGACAAAATAAAGCCCTGCCGCGAGGGGTATCTTTTGGTAATTCAAGCTGGACCCGCCTTTCGCACCCTCTATGATCGGTGCATATATCCATGGGTCATCGCCTCCGACCCGCCACATTTTGGAGTGACGCTGTTATGATTGCTGTTTTTGAAGTCCTTCGCAAGCCGATGCGGCTTTTGATCTTGCCCTTGGTTGCGCTGGCCCTGACCGCCTGCGAGCCGGTCATCGCAACCAACATGGGGGGCGTAAAAGGCCCCAAAGTTGATACAAGCAAACCCATCCCGGTTGCCTTGCTCATTCCACGGGGCGGATCGGCGGCTGACAACCAGCTCGCTCAAGAGCTCGAAAACGCGGCGCGGCTTGCCATCCGTGATCTGGGCGGTGTCCAGATCGACTTGCGGGTATACGGTACTGCCGGCAATGCAGCCCTAGCCAGCACAGCCGCCTCGCAGGCCGTAACCGACGGTGCCCAAATCATTCTCGGACCGCTTTATGGCGAGGCTGCAAATGCCGCGGGTAACGCGGTTGCGGCACAGGGGGTCAACGTACTGTCCTTCTCGAACAACTCGAGCATCGCCGGCGGCAACGTCTTTGTGTTGGGTCATGGTTTCGACGACACTGCCGACCGATTGGTCCGCTATGCGAAATCGGCTGGAAAAGACAGGATACTGGTTCTTCACGGTCAGGATCTGGCAGGCCAACTGGGACGCGACGCTATCCTCAATGCCATAGCTGCGAATGGCGCTACTTCCGCAGGCACGGTCGACTATGCGCTAAGCCAAGAAGCCGTTATTGCTGCAGTACCACGGGTTAAGGCTGCGGTAGATGCAAACGGAGCCAATGCAGTCTTTCTGACCACGTCATCGGCCAGCGCCCTGCCGCTTTTCGCGGAAATGCTTCCACAAGCCGGAGTCTCTGTCGCAACGACCCAGTATATCGGCCTTACACGCTGGGACATACCTCCGCAGACGTTGGCTTTGCCAGGGGTACAGGGGGGGTGGTTCGCACTACCTGACCCAGGTGCAAGCTCAGCGTTCGCGCAACGCTATTCAGCAGCATATGGCAGCACACCCAACCCGATCGCCGGACTGGCGTTTGACGGTATCGCAGCCGTGGGCGCGTTGGCAAAATCCGGTAAAAGTGACGCTTTAACGGCTTCACGTCTTACACAGGGCGCAGGCTTTCGCGGCGCAAGCGGCGTATTCCGCCTAAGACCCAACGGCACGACGGAACACGGTTTGGCGGTCGCGACGATCCGTAACAAGCAAGTGGTGATTATAAGCCCTTCACCGCAATCGTTTGGCGGTGCCGGCTACTAGGGAACGATGCGCTGGTGAAACCACTTATTACGCAAGCAGAATCAGGTGAGGCGACAGCGCGTCACCTGATTAGCGCACCCGAGCTTATCTTTGACGAAGACGCGATCACCCAAGCGCTGACTACGGCGATCGCAGGGGCAAGCGATGCGTCAGATATTCAGGCCGCCACCGTAAGCATTCTGCGCACTGCGCAAAAAACCGGGCGTGCGGAAATCGCGCGCGCCTTTGCCGCGTCGCCATTCGACGCGCGCGCCATGACATCAGCCTACTGTTTCCTGACAGATCAGTTGGTGCGCACCACTCTCCAGATTGCTGTTCAGCACCTTCACCCTGCTCGGACAACCGGAACAACCGATCAACTGACTATCATCGGCGTCGGCGGCTATGGTCGGGGCGAAATGGCTCCGTTTTCCGACGTTGATTTACTGTTTCTTATCCCCGCAAAACCATCTCCGCGGGTCGACAGGATCATCGAATCAATACTCTATATTCTGTGGGACCTTAAGCTGAAGGTGGGGCACGCGACCCGCACCATTCGTGACTGTGTTCAGCTGGGGCGCGAAGATTTCACCATACAGACCGCGCTGCTCGAGCATCGTTTTATCGCCGGCGACCTCGGTTTGGCGCAGGATCTGGATCAAACTCTCAAAACCGAATTGTTCGCCGGTACCGGCCGCAGCTTCATTGAAGCAAAGCTCGAGGAACGTGCCGCACGTCATCGCAAACAGGGCCTGCGGTATGTCGTGGAACCGAACGTCAAGGAAGCCAAGGGCGGCCTGCGTGATCTTCAGTCGTTGTTCTGGATATCGAAACACATCTATAGCGTGGAGCACGCGGCCGACCTTGTAGAGCGGGGCGTGTTTCTAGAGGAAGAGTTCAAGACCTTCGTCGACGCCGAGAATTTTCTGTGGGCGGTGCGCGGACATCTTCACCTGCTCTCGGGGCGCGCGACCGAACAGCTTACCTTTGACATGCAGGTCGCCGTTGCCGAGGCGATGGGATATGCCGATACCCGTGGTCGGCGCGGGGTCGAAGTGTTTATGCAGGCCTATTTCCGCCACGCCACCCAAGTCGGTGAATTGACACGCATTTTCCTGACCAAACTGGAAGCTATCCATATCAAGGCAGAGCCGCTGCTGGAGCGTATCTTTCGCAGACGGCCCAAACTTCGCGACGGCTACACCGTAGTCGTCGGACGGCTTGCGATTGTAGACGACAATGCTTTCATGGCGGACAAACTGAACCTTCTACGCATATTCGAGGAAGCCTTGCGTACCGGCATGTTGATCCATCCCGATGCCATGCGTCTGGTCAAAGCCAATCTGCGCATGATCGACGATGACATGCGCAACGACGCGGAAGCCCAGCGTATTTTCCTTGATCTGATGCTTAAGCATGGCAACCCGGAACGCGGTTTGCGCCGGATGAACGAATTGGGAATGCTTGCGGCGTTCATCCCTGAATTCGAACCCATTGTCGCGATGATGCAGTTTAACATGTATCATAGCTATACGGTGGACGAGCACATAATCCAGTGCATCACCAACCTTGCGCTGATTGAAAAAGGCGAACTTGAAGAAGATCTGCCCGTCGCTTCGTCCATCCTCAAACGTGGCGTGAACCGCAAGGTGCTGTACGTGGCCCTTCTTCTTCACGACATTGCCAAGGGGAGACCCGAAGACCACTCCATTCTCGGCGCGCAAATGGCGCGCAAGATCGCCCCGCGACTGGGGTTGAACAAAGCCGAAGTCGACACGGTCGAATGGCTGGTCCGCTATCATCTTTTGATGTCGGATATGGCCCAGAAGCGCGACATCGCCGACCCGCGTACTGTGCGCGACTTTGCCAAGGCGGTACAAACGGTGAAACGGCTCGACTTGCTTTGCGTGCTGACTGTCTGTGACATTCGCGGCGTCGGGCCAAACACCTGGAATAATTGGAAAGCTGTCCTGATCCGCGGGCTCTACCGACAGACGAAGCGGGCGCTGGAAACCGGACTGGAAGACCTGAATCGCGCCAATCGCGGTAACGAAGCCAAGAAAGCCTTGCGCATTGCCCTTTCGGATTGGCCCCGCAAGGATCTACAAGCCGAAACGACGCGGCATTACCCCCCCTATTGGCAAGGGCTTCATGTGACCGCGCATGCTGTATTCGCCCGGTTGCTGCGCGACATTACCGAAGGTGAAATTCGCATCGATCTGCATCCCGACGAAGACCGTGATGCCACCCGCGCCTGTTTTGTCATGGCCGACCACCCCGGCATCTTTGCTCGCCTCGCCGGCGCTCTCGCGCTTGTCGGGGCCAATGTGGTAGATGCCCGCAGCTATACAACCAAGGACGGCTGGGTGACTGATGCGTTCTGGATCCAAGATGCGGATGGAAACCCTTACGATGCTGCCCGCCTGCCCCGGCTGCGCAATATGATTTCGAAAACCCTCAAGGGTGAGATCATGGCCCGCGAAGAGCTGAAATCACGTGACAAGGTTAAAAAGCGTGAAAAAGTCTTTAAGGTACCTACCCACATAACCTTCGACAATGACGGTTCTGAAATCTACACCATTATCGAAGTTGACACCCGTGACCGTCCCGGACTGCTTTATGACCTTGCCCGGTCCCTCGCAGAATCCAACGTGTATATCGCGAATGCCGTGATCGCGACATATGGTGAACAGGTTGTTGATACATTTTACGTGAAAGACATGTTCGGGTTGAAATACTACACCGAGAGCAAGCAAAAAGCCCTGGAAAAAAGACTTCGCGCCGCCATCATTGACGGGGTAGAGCGTGCCCAGACGTGATCCCCCTTCCTACGCGTTACCAGCGTGCCGCGCTCCGGTGCACCCGATGTTTCTCTCGCTGTTGGCATCCAGCCTAAAAGGTAACCCGATCATTTCGCCAATTGCGTAACGGCCTGCCAAAGGCTACGCCTCACCCATCGCAGCAACAGGCAGCATCGCAATGAAACCCATCCGTCTCATGTCCGGATTCTTCACCGTAGGAATATGGACCCTCATCAGCCGTGTCATGGGATTTATACGCGACGTAATGATTGCCGGGTATCTGGGTTCCGGCCCGGCAGCCGAGGCGTTCCTGGTTGCTTTCTCATTGCCCAACATGTTCCGACGTTTCTTTGCCGAAGGGGCGTTCAACATGGCGTTTGTGCCGATGTTTTCCAAAAGACTGGAAAGCGGCGAAGGTGCGGAAGAGTTCGCTCAGGATGCCTTTGTCGGTATGGCCTTCATCCTGACAATGTTCACCGTGATCGGCGTTATCGCCATGCCTTGGCTGGTCTTGTTGATGGCATCCGGCTTCGCGGGCGATGAACGTTTTGACCTAGCGGTGGAATACGGGCGCCTGGCCTTTCCCTATATTCTGTTCATCTCCCTCGCAGCCCTCGCCTCCGGCGTACTGAACGCAACCGGACGGTTTCTAGCCGCGGCGGCGGCACCGGTGGTTTTGAACGTCATCTTCATCATCGCGGTTCTGGTCGGTGCGGCCCTTGGTCGGGACGGCGCGGACGCGTTGGGATTAGGCATTGATAAGGCTTTGGGCTTGCAGGTCGGTGATACCTTGGCGCTATCCGTGCCTATCGCCGGTATCGCGCAACTCGCATTGGTCTGGTGGGCCGCCAAACGCGCAGGCTTCACGCTGACCTTCGGTCGCCGGCCACGCATCACACCGGAATTGAAACGCCTTGCGATCATCGCAGCGCCTGCCGCCTTGGCCGGGGGGGTTATGCAGATCAACCTGCTGGTGGGCCGCCAAGTCGCCAGTTTTTACGAAGGGGCTGTGGCCTGGCTCAACTACGCCGACCGATTGTACCAGCTGCCACTGGGAGTGGTCGGCATCGCCATCGGCGTCGTGCTTCTCCCTGATCTCTCCCGGCGGCTCAAGGCGGGTGACGAACAAGGATCGCATACCCAGATCAGCCGCGCGGCCGAAGTATCGCTGGCGCTTACCATCCCTTCGGCGGTGGCGCTCATGGTCATCCCGTTTACACTGGCCTCGATCTTGTTCGAACGCGGGGCCACCACGACCGACGACGCCGCTGCGATCGCTATCGCAGTGGCTATATACGGCCTCGGACTGCCCGCTTTCGTCCTGCAAAAAATTCTGCAACCCCTGTACTACGCCCGGGAAGACACCCGGCGACCGTTCTATTTTGCCGTGGTCGCAATGGTGGTGAACGTGGTTCTAGCCGTAGGGCTCAGCCCGGTGATCGGTTGGATTGCTCCGGCGGTCGCCACCACAACCGCCGGATGGGCAATGTTCGCCCTGTTGGCCCGGGGCGCGCGCGGCTTTGGCCTCGCCGCGCGGTTCGACGCACGGTTTCATCAGCGTATCTGGCGTATCCTGATTGCCTCCGCTGTAATGGGTGCGGCGTTATGGATCGCCAACCTGCTGATGCAGCCTCTGCTTGCGCAGCATTGGTGGCGCGGTATTGGCCTGCTCATCTTGATGATTATCGCCGCGTTGAGCTACTTTGGCGTCGGTCACCTGATCGGAGCCTTCAAGCTTGCCGAATTCAAACGCGCGCTGAAACGAGGCTGACCTTCAGCGCTTCCAAATGGTCCAAAATCCCCGGGGGGGGGCCCGGCACAGCCGGGGCGGGGGCTGGCCCCCCTCTTTAGGCTTGTGTCCAGTCCAGGACCACCTTGCCGGACAAACCTGATTTCATCGTCTCGAAACCTACTTCGAATTGATCCGCCGCGAACCGGTGGGTAATGATCCCCGACACGTCCAACCCGTTTTCCAACATGGCGATCATCTTGTACCAGGTCTCGAATATTTCGCGGCCATAGACACCCTTCAGGGTTATGGCCTTGAACACGATCCGTGACCAATCAACCGGCGACTTTCCCGGAGGGATCCCCAACATGGCAATACGCCCGCCCATCGTCATGGCTTCAACCATCTGATCCAGCGCCACTTGATTGCCTGACATCTCCATGCCGACATCAAAGCCCTGTTTCATCTTGAGACGGGCGATCACATTGGCCAAGTCATCCGTCGCTGCATTCACCGGCACGACATCGGCGACCTTAACCGCAAGCTCAAGCCGCGCCGGGTTCACGTCGGTAATAACCACGTGTCGCGCGCCCACATGCCGCGCGACAGCCGCGGCCATTATGCCGATCGGACCCGCACCCGTGATCAACACATCTTCACCGATCAAATCAAAGCTCAACGCTGTGTGAACCGCGTTACCCAGCGGGTCCAGTATAGCACCGATATCGTCCGAAATCGTATCCGGCAGAGGCACCACGTTGAACGCCGGCAACCTCAGATATTGCGCAAATGCCCCCTGTTCATTGACGCCAATACCACGGGTCGCCGGATCTAGGTGAAATTTTCCCGAACGCGACTGTCGCGATGTCTTGCCGATCAGATGCCCCTCGCCTGAACAGCGCTGCCCGATGGACAGATCCGCTACATTGCGCCCCAGTTCAACGATTTCACCGGCAAACTCGTGTCCTGTGATCAGCGGAACCGGAACAGTTTTGCGCGCCCACTCATCCCAATTCCAGATATGAATGTCAGTTCCGCAGATGCCGGTCTTGGTTATCTTGATCAACACATCGTCCGGGCCGATTTCCGGAACCGGAGCCCGCGTCATCCAAAGCCCCTCGCGAGGCTCCGACTTACAAAGCGCCTTCATCTGATTGCTCACGAGATCACCCCGCATTTCTTGCCTGCAACTTCAAATGCGGCCAGGGCCCGGTCCAACTCATCTCTGGTCAATGCGGCGTTCATCTGGGTTCTGATGCGCGCCTTCCCTCGGGGGACCACCGGAAAGAAGAACCCGCTGACATAGACACCTTCCTCGAACAGACACGCCGCCATATCCTGCGCCAATCGCGCTTCGCCCAGCATTACCGGAATGATCGGATGCTCGCCCGGCAGCAGGTTGAAACCCAGGGTCTTCAGCCCGTCGCGCCAATAATGCGCATTCTCGAAAAGCTGTGCGCGCAGATCATCCCCCCGTTCGACCAGTTCCAGCGCCTTGATCCCGGCCATCACGATCGAGGGCGGCAGCGAATTGGAAAACAGGTATGGCCGGGCGCGCTGGCGCAGCAAGTCAATCACTGCCTGTGGCCCCGCGATATACCCGCCTATCGCACCTCCCATGGCCTTTCCCAAAGTGCCGGTCAATATATCCACATCGACTTTGAAATGCGCGGGCGTTCCCGCACCTTTAGGCCCCATGAAACCTGTGGCGTGGCAATCATCGACCATGACAAGCGCCTCATACTTTTCGGCCAATCTGGTTATTTCGGGCAGGTTCGCCAGGTACCCGTCCATACTGAAAACGCCATCCGTGGCGATCATGATAAACCGCGCGTTGTCCTTGCGGGCCTGTCGCAACTGCGTTTCCAGATCATCCATATCCGAATTGGCGTAACGATAGCGCTTCGCCTTGCACAGACGAACCCCATCAATGATCGACGCATGGTTCAGGCTGTCTGATATGATCGCGTCTTCCGCGCCCAGCAACGGTTCGAACAAGCCGCCGTTGGCGTCGAAACACGCAGCAAATAAAATCGCATCGTCCTTCCCCAGGAACGCAGCAAGCTTTTGTTCCAGTTCGCGGTGGATATCCTGCGTTCCGCAGATAAAGCGTACCGATGCCATTCCGAACCCCTTTGGCCCCATCGCATCACGGGCAGCCGCAATCAGGTCGGGGTGATCGGCAAGACCAAGGTAATTGTTGGCACAGAGATTTATGACGCGGTGGCCGCCAACACAGATTTCGCCCGACTGCGGAGTGGTAATCACCCGCTCGCGCTTCATCATGCCTTCGTTTTCGATTTCCGTGAGTATCGCCGCGACGTGATCAAGGTAGGCTTGGGTCATAAGAAAACTCCTTCTGTCGACATAGCTATCACAACAGATGTCACGCCGGAATATAGAATTTCTCTTATAGCGGAATTATTCCCATATTACGGATTTTTCACTCGCATCATGCATTCTGAACAACCAGAAATGCGCGCACCGCACCCGAAACGGCAGCAATTCTGTGATGAACATCCGCCGCATATCGTGCAGTGTCACCGGCGTGAACGGTGCTGGTCGCATCTGCGCTGCAAAGCTCGACGCTCCCCTCAAGAACTGTAAGGTGCTCCCGGGAACCACGGGTATGAGGTTGGCTGTCCAGGACACCGCCGTCATCAATCAGCAGTTCATAGACTTCGTGTTTGCCCGCCTCCTCGGGGGGCGACAGGATGCGTATCCGGCATCCGGAGCCTAGGTTGTTGATGGTAGGCACGTCGGTCGCCCGCAGGACTTCGATCTGCGTCGGCGCTTTAGCCCCCTCTAACAGCCCGGCGAAATCAACTTGCAACGCTCGCGTCAAATTCCACAGCGTCGCAATTGTCGGACTGCTTTCCCCCCGTTCGATCTGGCTGACCATGGATCGGGAAACCCCCGACAGTTTTGCCACGGCATCAAGGCTAAGGCCCTGTCCCGTTCGGGCCGACTTGAGGCGGGCAGGAAGCCGCGTCAATATAGCGTCTGAATTATCCGTCATACTGGATAAATGTGCGTATCAGACCGCTCCTGTCAATGCACAACGGGCTTGATTTCCACACCCACCCGGCTTTGCTCCGTGTCAGTTCAGGGCAACTATCAGCGCGATCACGCTGGTCGCCGTGCATGCACCCAGAAACGCCGACAGGGCCATCCAGCGTCTGAAGGTGGGATCCTCGTGTGGGGTATCATATTGTTGTCGCATCAATGCAGCCTCAACAAGGGCAGGTAACCGTGGCCCAAACCGGGTTAACACCAGCGCTGTGCGGCTCAAGTCTTTGAATACGGCTTTCGGACCAATTGATTTCGCGATGTAGTCGCTGACGATCGGGCTCGAAACCTCCCAGATATTTATATGAGGGTTGAGCGAGCGGGCGACCCCTTCAACGACGACCATGGTGCGTTGCAACAAGATCAGTTCGGTCCTGGTTTCCATGCCGAACCGTTCTGTGACTTCAAACAAATAGGTAAGCAGCCGCGCCATGGAAATGCGGGTGGCGTCCATGCCGAATATCGGCTCGCCCACGGCTCTCAAAGCACGTGCGAATTCATCTACATCCTTGTCGGCGGGGACATACCCCGCCTCGAAATGTACTTCGGCAACACGTTTGTAATCCCGGCGAATAAAGCCAAACAGAATCTCGGCATAGACACGGCGGGGATATTCGTCGATGTGCCCCATGATGCCAAAGTCATAGGCAATGACGTTCCCGTTCGGGGCCACCTTCAGGTTGCCCTGGTGCATATCGGCATGGAAGTATCCATCGCGCAGCGCATGACTTAGAAATAGCTGCAACACACGGTCGCCAAGTGCCACACGGTCATGACCGGCGGCATCTATCGCATCGTTGTCACCCATCGGGACGCCGTCTGCCCATTCCAGGGTCATGACCCGGCGCGCTGAATATTCCCATTTGATCGCAGGTAGCTGAAAGCCTTCGTCATTCTGGGTGTTCGCGGCAAATTCCGACGCAGCGGACGATTCCAGGCGAAGATCCAGCTCCCCCCTGACCACGCCGTCAAAATGTTCGATCACTTCCAACGGGCGCAAGCGGCGCGACCCGGGCGAGAATAATTCGACCATGCGGGCAGCAAGGTAAAACGCATCAACATCTTTGCGAAATGCCTTTTCGATACCGGGTCGCAGCACTTTGACAGCGACGTCTTCGCCGGTTTCGGCAAGAGTGGCGCGGTGAACCTGCGCGATAGAAGCCGCCGCCACGGGCTCACTGAAGTAGGAAAAGATCGATTCGACAGGCTGGCCTATCTCTTTTTCAACTTCGGCCTTTGCCTTTTCTATTGAAAATGGCGGCAGCTTGTCTTGCAGCACGCGCAACTGCACCGCCAGTTCGTCGCCCACCACATCAGGCCGTGTCGACAGAACCTGACCGAACTTAATGTAGGCGGGGCCAAGCGCGGTCAGGGCGCGCGTCGCGGGGGGCATGGTGGGATCGCCAGCATACCCCAGAAACTTGAAGGGCTTGCCAAGTGCCTTGGCCACAAAACGCAACGCCGGTGTTGCATCAAAAGCGTCGAGCACAACATTCATCGCCCCGGTTCTTTCCAAGGTCGCACCGGTACGGATCAATCGCCAGATATTATGTGGTCCGCGCATAGGTTAAATCTTCCAGCCCGAATGCAATGCAGCGACGCCCATCGTCAGGTTGCGGTACTTCGCCTGCTCGAATCCGGCCGTTTCAACCATGTTCAAAAATGTCTCTTGATCAGGAAAGTTGCGAATTGATTCCACCAGATACTGATAACTGTCGCGATCGTTCGCTATCATCTGCCCCATCCGGGGGATCACGTTGAAACTGTACAGATCATACGCTTTTTGCATCAACGGATTCGGAAGCTGGCTGAATTCCAGAACCATCAAACGCCCTCCGGGGCGCAGCACGCGGTAGGCTTCGTTCAGCGCCTCTTGAGGGCGTGTCACGTTGCGGATGCCGAAACTGATCGTATAGACGTCAAAGCTGTTATCGTCGAACGGCAGCGCCATGGCGTCGCCAACGACCCAATCAAGGCTATCGGCCATCGCCGCCGCTTCAGCGCGTTTGCGCCCTTCGACCAGCATCGGTTCGGTCAGATCCAGCACGGTGGCATGGCCGGCCCCAGCCCGAGCGAGAAACTTGAACGAAACGTCACCCGTCCCCCCCGCGACGTCCAGCAGCTTTTGTCCCGAACGCGGGGCAAGCCAGTCCATCATCGCTTCTTTCCAGATACGGTGAATGCCCACGCTCATGACGTCGTTCATGATATCATATTTGCTGGCCACAGAGTTAAAGACACCCTGCACGCGTCCGGCCTTGTCGGCTTCGGGAACGGTTTCAAACCCGAAATGGGTGGTTTTGTCGCTGTCGTTTGTCATGGGGTCTTGTAGTCCTTTGATCTGCACCTTTGTTATAGGGCGCGAGGGGCTGGGTACAATGCGCCCCTTTTGTCACAGGGGAAGAACTATGCCGGAATTGCCAGAAGTCGAAACTGTGCGCCGGGGTCTGGCCCCCGTGATGGAAGGGCAGGTCATTGCCCGCGCCGAAGTGAACCGCCCCAATCTACGCTGGCCATTCCCACCTGATATGGCCGCGCGGCTGACCGGCCAGCGGGTGGAAAGGCTGCGCCGACGTTCAAAATACATCCTCGCGGATTTATCATCGGGGGAATCGCTGCTGGTTCACCTTGGCATGTCTGGGCGAATGCTGGTCTCGGGGGACCCCCTGGGGCAATTTGTCCATGATCACCCGGCTCCGGAAAAACACGATCATGTGGTGCTGCATATGGCCAACGGGGCCCGCGTGACATTCAATGATCCGCGGCGTTTCGGGGCGATGGATCTATTAGACACCCTGACTGCGGACACCCACAAACTGCTGGCATCTATCGGACCGGAACCGTTCGGCAACGATTTTCACGAAGCCTATCTGGTTGCCGTACTCAAAGACCGCAATTTACCGATAAAGTCGGCCCTTTTGGATCAACGCATCGTTGCGGGGCTGGGAAATATCTATGTCTGCGAAACACTTTACCGAGCGCGGATCCACCCTGGGCGCAAGGCTGGACATGTCTCGGCACAAGAGGCAGCCGGACTTGTTCCGATTATCCGCGACGTTCTCCAGGAGGCCATTGCGGCGGGCGGATCCACCTTACGAGACTTCAAGCAGTCGGACGGGGAACTGGGCTATTTCCAGCACAGCTTTGATGTCTATGGTCGCGAGGCGGAACCCTGCAAAACCTTGGGCTGCGACCATCAAGTCAGCCGAATCGTCCAGTCCGGCCGATCGTCCTTCTACTGTCCGCAATGCCAAAGATAACTTGAAACGACCTACGCTCGTGATATGCACATTCTTCAAAGCGTAACAAACGAGAGCATTCTTGATGGCTTATGAAACGATCACGGTCGACGTCGACAACCATATCGCGCTTGTCACGCTAAACCGGCCTGACGCACTGAACGCATTGAATGATCAGTTGATGACCGAACTGGCCGATGCCCTGAAATCCGCTCAGGAAAACGAAAAGGTCCGGTGCATCGTTATTACCGGCTCGGAAAAGGCATTTGCAGCAGGTGCCGATATCGCGATGATGCGCGACAAAAGCTTTGTCGATGTTTTTGCGGGTGACCTGTTCACACCCGAGACAGACCAGATCATGCGCGTTCGCAAACCGATCATCGCGGCCGTTTCGGGCTACGCGCTTGGTGGCGGATGTGAACTGGCAATGATGTGTGATTTTATCATTTGCTCGGAAACCGCTAAATTCGGCCAGCCGGAAATCAACCTGGGCGTTGTCGCCGGAATCGGCGGCACACAGCGCCTGACCCGCGCGATCGGCAAATCCAAAGCGATGGACATGAACCTGACCGGGCGTTTTATGGACGCAGCCGAGGCCGAGCGTTCCGGCCTGGTATCGCGGGTCGTGCCAGTGAAAAAGCTGATGGAAGAAGCAATGGCGGCGGCGGCGAAGATTGCAGAAAAATCCCTTATCTCCACGATGGTTGTCAAAGAAGCGGTGAACCGTTCCTTTGAAGTGCCACTGAGAGAAGGTTTGCTGTTTGAACGGCGGGTGTTCCATTCGCTTTTTGCGACGGAAGACCAAAAGGAAGGCATGTCCGCTTTCCTTGAAAAGCGCGAAGCGCAATTTCGCGACAAGTAATTAACTATGCGGGTTTGCAATGCGCCTCTGGTTGCACTATAGGCAGGCCCAATACATGCGCGTGCAGCCCGCTCTGGCTAGAATCACCTTATCGGAATGTGTTCCGGTCTTTGGGTTTGTGTCGCGTATTCGCAATTTGAACATACTAAAGATGAAGGCTGATCCTCATGGCAAACACACCACAGGCAAAGAAGCGCGCCCGTCAGAACGAAGCACGTTTCCAAATCAACAAAGCACGCCGTTCGCGTATCCGTACCTTCCTGCGTAAAGTAGAAGAAGCCATCGCATCCGGTGACAAAGAAGCCGCAACGACCGCACTTCGCGCTGCCCAGCCAGAGCTGATGCGCGGCGTGACGAAAGGCGTTTTTCACAAGAACACTGCATCGCGTAAGATGTCGCGCCTGGCCTCGCGGGTAAAAGCACTGGGTTAAACCCTACCCGCCACAGACTTACTGATTCCTGAAGGGGCATCTTCCTGAAGGGGCATCGCATTGCGGTGCCCCTTTTGACTTTTTGGTCACTACTTTTGGTAGAAAGAGATTCTTTTGCGCCATTCACTGAGTCAAGTTTTAAGATGTGTTGAAACGATTGATACGACATTGCTAAAAGTACCAAGCGCGATTCATTTCGCTTGGGGGGACAGGCTCTGACCTAACTAAACATTTGCTAGGATGTTGCTGTTGGGTAGAGGATGTATGGCTGATCTTGCTAGGGGTCACCATGAGATCTGCGGATGCTGCTGCCAGCACATTTGCCCTGCCTTTGTATACGACGAACGGCTTGTTCGGCAGCGACGCTAGGTAATTTGACACCTGCGCACGCGCCAAACGTGCCCTTGTATAATAAGTCCGAAGGACAGCAGGCCGGTTTCTCGTTGGGACCGGGTAAGTGGCCCGTTGTCTTCGTATTAATAAAGAATTGCAGCCGGGCGTGCACCGGTCTGTATAAAATTTGGGGACAGTAGAGTACATGACGCAGGCTCAGTGGACTAAAATTAGAGACCGCTTAAAGAAAACAGTTGGGCAGAATAACTTTACAACCTGGATCGCCCCGTTGTCCGTTGGCCCGCTCGAAGATGGTGTAACCACTCTCTTTGTCCCGACGAACTTTTTCGGCAATTACGTAAGCCAAAATTTTGCCGATTTGATTTTGCACGAGATGCAATCCGAGAATGACAACGTCACTCGCCTGAAGTTCGAGCTGGCAACACCTGACAAGTCAGCAATTCCGCTTCCTGCGCCCGCGCGCCCCAAAACTGCTACGGCACAGCCTTCGAACAGCTCGCTTAACACTGCACCTCTCGACGCCCGCTTTAGCTTTGATAACTTTGTTGTCGGCAAGCCCAATGAACTGGCCCACGCAGCGGCGCGGCGCGTGGCCGAAGGCGGCCCCGTTACTTTCAACCCACTGTTTTTATATGGCGGCGTCGGGCTCGGGAAAACCCACCTGATGCACGCCATCGCCCAAGAGCTTCATCTCAGAAAACCAGAGCTGAATGTTCTGTATCTTTCCGCTGAACAGTTCATGTATCGGTTTGTTCAGGCGCTCCGAGATCGCAAGATGATGGATTTCAAGGAAATCTTCCGCTCAGTCGATGTGTTGATGGTGGATGACGTACAGTTCATTGCCGGCAAAGACAGCACGCAGGAAGAATTCTTTCACACCTTCAACGCGCTGGTTGATCAGAACAAACAAATTATCATTTCTGCCGACCGCGCACCCGGCGAGATCAAGGATCTTGAAGACCGTGTGAAATCGCGTTTGCAGTGTGGCTTGGTCGTCGATCTTCATCCGACCGACTATGAACTGCGGTTGGGCATTCTACAAAGCAAGGTCGAAGCCCAACGCGCCAACTATCCCGGCCTCGAGATCGAGGCCGGCGTCCTGGAGTTCCTGGCCCACCGGATCACCAGCAATGTACGCGTATTGGAAGGGGCGCTGACCCGGCTGTTCGCTTTTGCATCTTTGGTTGGCCGTGAAATCAACATGGATCTCACCCAGGATTGTTTGGCTGATGTCCTGCGCGCGTCTGAACGAAAAATCAGCATCGAAGAAATTCAGCGCAAGGTATCTGAACACTACAATATCCGTCTTAGCGATATGGTGGGGCCAAAGCGCCTGCGTAGCTATGCTCGCCCCCGTCAGGTGGCAATGTACTTGTGCAAAAAGATGACGAGCCGGTCACTCCCCGAAATCGGGCGCCGTTTTGGGGGCCGCGACCATACCACCGTCATGCATGGCGTGAAACGCATCGAAGAGCTCAAGCAAAGCGACGGGCAGATTGCCGAAGATCTGGAATTGCTGCGCCGTTCGCTCGAAGCCTAAACGCACCACTTTACCCATAACCGGCACGGAGGCCTTGACGGGCCTTTGTTTCGTGCTGAAAAGTCAATAAAACTCTTGTGAATACATTGGTATCGGGTAGTTTGCCCTCCCGGACTGCCGGAATGGAGATGGCATATGAAATTCAGCATCGAACGCGCCGCGCTGCTTAAAGCTGTGTCGCAGGCACAATCAGTGGTAGAGCGCCGTAATACCATTCCAATTCTTGCAAACGTGCTGATCGAGGCCGAAGGTTCTGACGCATCTTTTCGGGCGACCGATCTGGATATCGAAGTCGTCGACAAGGCCCCGGCCCAAGTCGAACGTGCCGGCGCAACCACAGTATCCGCAACCACGTTGCACGAGATTGTGCGCAAGCTTCCCGATGGGGCGCTGATCACATTGACATCAGACAGTGCGTCGGGCCGCTTGACGGTCGAAGCAGGACGATCAAACTTTTCGCTGGCTACCTTACCACGCGAAGATTTCCCCGTTATGGCGACTGCGGAATACCAGTCGAATTTCAAAGCCCCCGCCCCTGTATTGCGCCGTCTGTTCGATAAGTCAAAATTCGCCATTTCCACCGAAGAGACACGGTATTACTTGAATGGCGTTTACATGCATATTTCGGACAGCGAGGGCAGTAAAGTTCTGCGCTGCGTGGCCACTGACGGTCACCGTCTGGCGCGTATTGATGCACCTATGCCCGATAATGCCGCAGAAATGCCGGGCGTCATCGTGCCGCGTAAAACCGTGGGTGAACTGCGCAAACTATTGGACGATGACGAAATGGAAATCGCCGTTTCGGTTTCCGAAACCAAGATCCGGTTCGCGACACCCGACATCACTTTGACGTCCAAGGTCATCGACGGGACCTTCCCGGACTACACCCGTGTCATTCCACAGGGAAATACCCGCAAGATGGAAGTCGACGCCAGTGACTTTGCGCGTGCCGTCGACCGCGTTGCGACGGTCAGCTCTGAACGGTCTCGTGCGGTGAAGCTGCAACTGGATGAAGACCGGCTTATCCTGTCGGTAAATGCGCCAGACAGTGGTGCCGCAGAAGAAGAACTGGCCGTCGCCTATGCTGACGAACGGCTCGAGATTGGGTTTAACGCCAAATACCTGCTTGAGATCGCCAGTCAGGTTGACCGCGAAAACGCGGTGTTCCTGTTCAACTCCTCTGGCGATCCGACATTGATGCGCGAAGGCAATGATATGTCTGCCGTATATGTCGTCATGCCGATGCGTGTGTGAGGCACCGGCACTTCCGTAAAACCCGTGTCGATTGCGTTGATGCGTTCAGGCCTATCTCATGACAGGGCTTTTTCTTTCCCGGCTGACACTGTCGTATTTCAGGTCGCATAAGCGCGCCGTTATCGAATGTGATCACCGCCCCGTTGCAATCTACGGGCCGAACGGAGCCGGCAAAACCAACATTCTCGAAGCGATCTCCTTGCTTTCTCCCGGTCGTGGCCTGCGGCGATCCAGTGCCTTGGATATGACGCGCCGCCCCGAAGCGCTTGGCTGGAAACTTTCGGCACATCTGCACAGTCTGGGTCAGGTTCACGAGGTCGAGGTGTGGTCGGAAAACGGGGCTGCCCGCCAAACCAGAATTGATGGCAAAGCCGTACCGCAAACCGGGCTGGGACGCATTGCAAGGGTGTTGTGGTTGATACCGTCGATGGACCGGCTGTGGATCGAGGGTGCGGAAGGACGACGGCGTTTTCTGGATCGTGTCACTCTTAGCTTTCTGCCTGATCATGCCGAACAGTCGTTGAACTACGAAAAAGCGATGCGCGAACGTAACCGCCTGTTAAAGGATATGGTCCGTGAACCATCGTGGTATTTGGCGTTGGAACAGCAGTTGGCCGAAACCGGTGCGGCGATCCACGCGAACCGGCTAGCGGCGCTTCAGGCGCTCACTGATGCGCAGGAGCAGGCGGAGACGGTCTTTCCCACAGCCTCGCTTTCTCTGATATGCGACATGCCGACGTCGGCCGACGATCTACGCAAGGCTCTGGCCGATAACAGGATGAGAGACCTCTCGGCGGGTCGCACGCTGATCGGCCCGCATCGTGCTGATCTGGAAGGCGTCTATACAGCAAAGAACGTTCCTGCACGCGATTGTTCGACCGGGGAACAGAAAGCGCTTCTTGTCTCATTGATCCTTGCCAACGCACGGGCGCTGGCATCCGACTTCGGGGCCGCTCCGGTGTTGTTGCTGGACGAAGTCGCGGCGCATCTTGATGCCGGTCGGCGCGCGGCTTTGTATGATGAAATCTCCGCCCTTGGTGCGCAGGCATGGATGACCGGCACCGAGCATGACCTCTTCGACACTCTGGGCGCGCGCACCCAAATGTTGGAAGTCACCGAAATTGACGGACAATCCACAGCGAGGATGCAACCGTGACGATATCTTTGCCGGACCTGCTGCTTTACTGCGGTGCCTTGCTTGTCCTATTTCTTACGCCCGGCCCGGTTTGGCTGGCCATCATGGCGCGTGCCCTGTCCGGGGGGTTCAGCGCTGCCTGGCCGTTGGCGTTGGGTGTGTCAATCGGCGATATGCTGTGGCCGCTTGTCGCGGTGTTAGGGATCAGTTGGATATTATCGGTATTCGACGCTTTCATGCTGGTCATGCGCTGGATAGCCAGCGGCGTATTCCTGGTGATGGGTGGCCTGTTGATCCGCCATGCAGAGGTGAAAATTGACCGGGACAATCGATTAACCCGCCCCGGCGCGTGGGCAGGTTTTGCAGCAGGGCTTCTTGCGATCCTCGGTAATCCCAAGGCGGTTCTGTTCTATATTGGAGTACTGCCCGGTTTTTTCGATTTACGCGCAGTCACGTGGTTGGACGTGGCTGTCATCATAGCGGTTTCCGTCACGATTCCGTTGGTCGGAAATCTGATGGTCGCGGTCTCTGTCGGTAAATTACGCGGCCTGATGACCCGCCCCGCCACGTTGAAACGCATCAATATGGTGGCGGGTATCCTGTTGATCTGCGTCGGGCTTGTCATTCCGTTCGTATGACACAAAATCTTGTGTCGGGCGCGTGACATTCCCCTGAGAAAACACTATAAATTGGGCAACAAAAGAAGGTTTCCCATAATGTCAGACACCGATCAAATTCCCGAGGAATACGGCGCAGATTCTATCAAAGTTCTCAAGGGCTTAGAAGCTGTGCGCAAGCGCCCCGGCATGTACATCGGCGATACTGATGACGGATCGGGGTTGCACCATATGGTGTACGAGGTGGTTGACAACGGGATCGACGAAGCGCTGGCGGGTCATGCAGACGCCGTAAACGTTACAATTCACGAAGATAACTCCGTTTCGGTCAGTGATAACGGACGTGGCATTCCGGTTGGTATCCACCAGGGCGAAGGTGTGTCCGCCGCCGAAGTCATCATGACACAGCTCCATGCCGGCGGTAAGTTCGACAGCAACTCCTATAAGGTTTCCGGCGGCTTGCACGGGGTTGGGGTCTCGGTTGTGAATGCGTTGTCCGACTGGCTGGAACTGCGCATCTGGCGCGAGGGAAAAGAACACGTCGCCCGTTTCGAGGGCGGTTTCACCAAAGAACACTTGAGCGTTGTCGGCCCAACCGAACGCACCGGCACGGAAGTGCGCTTCATGGCATCCACCAGCACGTTCTCGAACCTGGAATATAGTTTTGACACGCTCGAAAAGCGCCTGCGCGAACTGGCATTCCTGAATTCGGGTGTGCGGATCATTCTTACAGATGAACGCCCCGCCGAACCTTTGCGCACAGAGCTGTTTTATGAAGGTGGTGTTAAGGAATTCGTGAAATACCTCGACCGCTCCAAATCCTCGGTCATGCCAGAGCCGATCTTTATCACTGGCGAACGTGACGACATCGGTGTCGAGGTCGCGATGTGGTGGAATGACAGCTATCATGAAAATGTCCTGCCCTTTACCAATAACATCCCGCAACGCGATGGTGGTACGCACATGGCCGGCTTTCGCGGTGCATTGACACGCACCATCAACAACTATGCGCAGTCGTCAGGTATCGCGAAAAAGGAAAAGGTGTCCTTTACCGGAGATGACGCCCGCGAAGGTCTGACATGCGTTCTGTCAGTCAAGGTGCCCGACCCCAAGTTCAGCTCGCAGACCAAAGACAAACTCGTCAGTTCCGAAGTGCGCCCCGCCGTCGAAGGCCTGGTAAACGAGAAACTTGCAGAGTGGTTTGAAGAAAACCCGCAGATCGCCAAAATCGTTGTCGGCAAGATCATCGAAGCCGCCCATGCCCGCGAGGCGGCGCGCAAGGCCCGTGACCTGACGCGTCGGAAAACCGCGATGGATGTGAACTTCCTGGCGGGCAAGCTCAAGGATTGCTCGGAAAAAGACCCGTCCAAGACCGAAGTCTTTCTGGTCGAGGGTGACTCGGCCGGTGGATCGGCCCAGACCGGCCGCGACCGCCAGACACAGGCGATCCTGCCATTGAAGGGTAAAATTCTTAACGTCGAGCGGGCTCGGTTCGACCGGATGCTGGGCAGCCAGGAGATCGGCAATCTTGTCATGGCGCTTGGCACCGGTATTGGACGTGATGAATTCGACATCGACAAGCTGCGGTACCATAAGATTGTCATCATGACCGACGCCGACGTCGATGGTGCACATATCCGAACGCTTTTGCTGACGTTCTTCTATCGTCAAATGCCGCAGCTGATCGAGAACGGCCACCTCTACATTGCGCAACCGCCGCTCTACAAAGTGTCGCGCGGCAAGTCCGAAGTGTACCTGAAAGATCAGGCGGCGATGGAAGATTACCTGATCCAGCAAGGCATCGAAGGTGCCATGCTGCACCAGGGAAATGGCGAAGAGATAACCGGCCAGGATCTGGCACGTGTCGTCGATCTTGCCCGCCAGATGCGTCGGGTTCTTGAGGCCTTTCCGACCCATTATCCGCGCCATATTCTTGAACAGGCTGCAATCGCCGGCGCTTTCGTTCCGGGTGCGGTCGATGCTGACCTTCAAGGTGTGGCTGACAAGGTCGCTGAACGGCTGAACCTTATCGCGCTGGAATGGGAACGCGGATGGCAAGGGCGGATCACTCAGGATCACGGTGTCCGACTGGCCCGTATCCTGCGCGGTGTCGAAGAAGTCCGCACGCTTGACGGACGCCTGCTGCGCTCAGGAGAAGCAAAGCGCTCGGGCGGCTTCACCCAGCACCTGCAAGACGTCTATGACATGCCTGCGAAACTGGTACGCAAAGATCGTTCACAGCTTATCCATGGACCCATGGACCTGCTCGAAGCGATCTTGGCCGAGGGCGAAAAGGGCCTGTCGCTCCAGCGGTATAAGGGATTGGGTGAAATGAACCCCGACCAACTTTGGGAAACCACGCTGGACCCTGATGCCAGAACGCTTTTGCAGGTCAAGGTCTCCGATATGGCCGAGGCTGATGACCTGTTCACAAAGCTCATGGGCGACGTCGTAGAGCCCCGCCGCGAGTTCATCCAACAAAACGCGTTAAATGTGGCAAACCTGGATTTCTGATTTTATGTAGCCTTGGAGAGCCCGCCAATTTTCAGGATGTGGCTCAGAACCTCGTCAGCCCCATCATTGCGCCGCAGTGCGCAAAACACGTATGGTCGGCCGTTACGCATTTTTTCGCAATCTTGTTTCATTCGTTCCAATGAGGCACCGACATACGGTGCAAGATCGGTTTTGTTGATCAAAAGCAGATCCGATTTCGTCAGCGCTGGCCCCCTTTTGCGCGGAATGTCCTCACCTGCCGCGACGTCAATCACATAGATTGTTATGTCCGCCAGTTCGGGGCTGAAGGTGGCCGACAAATTGTCACCGCCGCTTTCGATCAAAACAATATCCAGATCGGAATGACGCGCGCGCAGCTGCGCAACTGCGGCGAGATTAATCGAGGCGTCCTCGCGAATGGCGGTATGGGGGCATCCGCCTGTTTCTACCCCTATGATGCGGTCCTGCGGAAGAATTTGCATCCGCATCAGCGCCTCCGCATCCTCTTGAGTATAGATGTCATTGGTGATTACGCCAATCGAGAAGTCTTGTTGCAATGCGCGGGCCAGGCAGGCCGACAGCGTCGTTTTTCCGGCCCCCACAGGGCCACCAATACCAATGCGCAATGGACCGTGAAGTTCTGTCATGAGCGGAATATCCTTGGTTGAAGCGTTTCATGTTGCATGGCGGCGATATCCGAGAAAAAGGCGGTATTGCCCAGATCATCCAGCGTGGCACCGAGGGTGTTCTTGGCAATCTGGTCGCACAGCGGGATAAGGGACGCGAGGATCCGTTGCCCCTCGGTTTGACCCAGCGGAACAGCACGCACCGCCGCTAATACCAGATTGCCGGCAAAAGAATGCAAATACAGCGCTGCGGTCAAATCGACGTCCAGTTGCATGTGCGCAGCAGCGTGACCAACGGCGACAGGATAGCAAAGCGCAGCCGGATGACCGCCCCAGATCGCGGCAGTTGTTTGGCTGAATGCGTTGCCTTGAAGCTGTGTTTCAAGGATACGCTCGCTAGAGGTTGAGATCGCCAGAGCCGTTTGGTTCACTTGCTCCAAAGCAGCGTGAGACCGGCACCCATGCGCCGCGCGTAACAGGATGCAGTCGTTTCGCCCGCTGCCATGGTTTAGTACATCCGATATCCATTGTTCAAGGTCGGAAGCCTTCCCGACTGCCCCGCTTTGAAAGACTGTTTCCAGCCCATGCGAATAGGCAAATGCACCAACGGGAAAGGCAGGTGACAGCCACTGCGCAAGGGTCAGAACGTCATGTTCAGTGTTCATGTGCGGTGGCGACATGGTCATGGGAATGGGTGCGACCATGGCCATATGCACCGCCTTCTGGGTTAAACGGAGCGGTCAGCGGCTCAACCACAGCACCGAGGTGCTCGAGCATGTGGCCAATGACGGGATCGGCCTGTATCAGCAGGTGGTCCGAATTGATCTGGCAGGGCGTATGACGGTTGCCAACATGCCAAGCCAGTCGCACAAGATCGCTGCCCCATACTTTGTAAAGCTCTTCAACGCCCGCGGTGATCCGGACCAATCCGCCGTTATCGAGCTCAAGCGCATCGCCATCATCCAGAGAGGTTGTCTGTGCCAAATTCACGATGAAGGGCTCACCCGATGTCATCGTCAACCGCTTGCGGCGCAAAAACCGCCCAGTGTAATCCAGCTCGCAAGTTGTTGCCGGGCCATCCCAATGACCCTTGCGATGCAGGGTTTGTGCGATAGGAAGTTGTGTCATGGTGTCCTCTCAGAACATGAAGTAGCGTTGGGCCATCGGCAACACGTCGGCGGGTTGGCAGGTCAGCAGAACGCCGTCCGCCCGCACTTCGTAGGTTTCGGGGTGTACGTCGATTTGCGGCAGGGCATCGTTCAGGACCATGTCGGCCTTGCCAATGGACCGCGTGTTTTTCACCGCAACCGTTTGTTTTGACAGCCCCAAGGTGGTACCAATCCCCGCAGCTTGTGCTGCCGCCGAGACAAAGCTGACCGACGTATGTCGTAGTGCAGTGCCATAGGCACCGAACATCGGGCGGCTGTAAACGGGTTGCGGTGTGGGGATCGACGCATTTGGATCGCCCATCTGCGCCACGACAATGGTGCCTGCCATCAAGACCATCTCGGGTTTGACGCCAAAGAATGCAGGGTTCCACAACACCAGATCAGCCCGTTTACCCACCGAAATATCACCGATGACATGACTGACGCCTTGTGCAATTGCTGGATTGATCGTGTATTTTGCGATGTATCGCCGCACGCGCAAGTTGTCGTTGTCGCCCGTTTCCTCGGCCAATGCACCGCGTTGTTTTTTCATCTTGTCAGCGGTTTGCCACGTTCGGATCAGCACCTCGCCCACGCGACCCATAGCCTGTGAATCAGACGCAATAATCGAAAACGCACCGATATCGTGTAGAATATCCTCGGCGGCAATCGTCTCGCGCCGGATACGGCTTTCGGCGAAAGCGATGTCTTCGGGAATTGATTTATCAAGGTGGTGACAGACCATCAGCATATCCAGATGCTCTTCCAGCGTGTTCACCGTGAAAGGTCGCGTCGGGTTGGTTGAGGACGGCAGCACATTCGCATTCCCACAAATCTTGATAATATCCGGCGCATGTCCTCCCCCCGCACCTTCAGTATGGAAAGCATGGATGGTGCGGCCCTTCATCGCATCGACGGTATGTTCGACAAAGCCGCTTTCGTTCAATGTATCGGTGTGGATCATCACCTGAACGTCCATGTCGTCGGCCACCGTCAGACAGCAATCAATGGCTGCTGGGGTCGTGCCCCAATCCTCGTGCAGTTTCAGGGCACAGGCACCAGCATTAACCATTTCGACCAAAGCATCGGGTTGGCTGGCATTGCCTTTGCCCGAAAGGCCGATGTTCATAGGGATGCCGTCAAAAGATTGCAACATCCGGCCGATGTGCCAGGGCCCGGGTGTACAGGTCGTCGCCAGCGTCCCATGCGCCGGGCCGGTTCCGCCGCCAAAACAGGTGGTCACGCCGGAATGCAAGGAGTCCTCCATCTGCTGGGGGCAGATAAAGTGGATATGACTGTCCATACCGCCCGCAGTCAGAATGCGACCCTCCCCCGCGATGACTTCGGTGCCAGGGCCGACGATGATATTAACGCCCGACTGCGTGTCGGGGTTGCCCGCTTTGCCAATGGCGTGAATCAGCCCGTCTTTTAACGCAACGTCAGCTTTGTAGATGCCGGAATGATCCACGATCAACGCATTGGTAATGACGGTGTCGACCGCACCGCCTGATCGGGTGACTTGGGATTGCCCCATGCCGTCGCGGATGGTTTTGCCGCCGCCAAACTTTACCTCCTCGCCGTAGCTGGTCAGGTCGCGTTCCACCTCGATCACAAGATCTGTATCAGCAAGCCTGAGCCGGTCACCCGTCGTGGGACCATACATCGCGGCATATTGTGCGCGGGGTATCTGGGTGGGCATTAGAGGTCTCCCATAACTTGGGCGTTAAAGCCAAAAATACGACGGGCCCCGCCGATCGGAATCAATTGCACCTCGCGGCGTTGGCCGGGTTCAAACCGCACTGCGGTGCCGGAGGCGATGTCGAGGCGCAGACCCCGCGCGATGCTGCGGTCGAATTCCAGCGCCGGGTTGGTTTCGGCGAAATGATAGTGGCTACCGACCTGAACCGGCCGGTCGCCGGTGTTGGCCACTATCAGGGTAACGGCCTGCGCACCCGAATTCAGGGTCAGTGTGCCGGAGGCAGGAAAAACCTCGCCGGGGATCATCTGCGGGTCGCCAGCAGGACCGAGGCCGCCACAATGAGCAAAATCCCCCCGACGACAGGCAGCCAGCCGGGATCATTCAGGTGATGATGTAGATTTGCGTTGTTATGCGCTGCGGCCAACGTGGCGGTGAACAGGTAAAAAAATGGGGCAAGCAGATGTTTCATTTCAGGTCCTTCTGTACAGGTTCAACGAATGGGGTTGTGGACAGTAACCAGCTTGGTCCCGTCGGGAAATGTGGCTTCGACCTGCACTTCGTGGATCATCTCAGCGATGCCTTCCATGCATAGATCGCGGGTGACGACGTGGCCACCGGCCTCCATCATATCGGCGACGGAACGCCCGTCGCGCGCGCCCTCGACGACCGTGTCAGTGATCAAGGCGATGGCTTCGGGATGGTTCAGCTTGACCCCCCGGGCCAAGCGTTTTCGGGCGACTTCGGCGGCCATTGCAATCAGCAGTTTGTCTTTTTCGCGGGGGGTCAGCTGCATGGTCTATAGTCTCCACGACGTGGGTAAAGTGTTGTTGGAAAGAAGTTCAAGGATGGGCACCAAGTTGCGCCGAAGCTCAAAACCATCGGCGGCAAGCTGGCGGATCACCAACACATCGTCAGCTAGCATGCTGGCACCGGCAGTTTCAGGCAGCAGGGCGCGCACCGCTTTGAGATGGTTCTGCGCTCTCGGGCCGACCATCACGACGCCTGCCATGGCACCGGCCCCATCTCCAACGGCGGCGCGGGCGAGGTGTGCGGCGGCGTCTCCGTGCAGATCCATGCCGTTGATATAGAGCGGGCGGCCATCTCGGGTGATCCGGATACGGTCTTGAAAACTCACGTCGCGCAACACTTCGCGCATAGCTGCGCGGCCAAAGACGACGGACTCCACCATCAACAGACGGGCGTGCTGGGCCAGCTCGACATTCAAACGGCGCCGAAGGGCGCAACGCTCAAACAGGATCAACTCTTGTGGCAGCCAATTCAGGCTGGCCCCGTCCTGAACCGACACGTCGGTGGTAACGCGGGCAATCTCGCCACTTTGTGCCCTGTAGGCGCGCTCGGCGGCTTGGGTGGTAATGCTCAGGGCGGCACCTGTCTGCACCTTCAGGGAAAGGGAAAACTGATCGCCGCCGGTGATGCCACCCGCCGTATTGACCAGTATTGCTTCGGCATCCGGTCGGTGGGTCTGTGGAAGTACCAACCTGAGCGCTCCTGATTGGCGCAGGTCGTGCAGGCGGGTCATGCCGTGCTCATCCCCAAAGACAGACAGCTTCCCCGAGCCAATTGCGCGCGGTTGGGACAGCCCCGTTTGAGGCAAATCGATATGAAGGGATTGGTTGATAAGTGGCTCCGGCGATCTGTCGTGTCGCCTGTAATTCCATCACATAGAGCAGCGATGCGGCAGAGATTAGACGAAAAGCATTCGCCGAAATCGTGCAAACGATCAAATGCAAGGCAGTTACGGCGAATGACGCACAACATTTGAGCATTCTCGTATGATGAATGACTTAATGCACAGACAAATTTGCCCTTAGTGCTGCGACGCAACAACCATAGCGCATCCCAGACTGTCGAATCGCGACAGAGAAAGAATGGGTGTGTGACGACCGGATGAATTGGACCTCAGAACGGCCGCCACACGGTTTGCAACATTTAAGTTGCAGGGAGTAGCTAATCGCCATGTCTTGCGAGAGCAAGGTGCGGCCGGTGTCCCTGCGCGGAGATATCATATGAAAACGAAAATTGCTCTTGCGACTGCTCTTGCCACATTAACGAGCCTACCTGCCATGGCCGCTGATTGCCCGATCAAAGTGGGGGTGCTGCACTCGCTGTCCGGTACGATGGCGATTTCGGAAACCACATTGAAAGACACGATGCTGATGCTGATTGATCAGCAAAACGCCAAGGGCGGAGTGCTGGGCTGTCAACTTGAAGCGGTTGTGGTCGATCCCGCGTCTGACTGGCCACTATTTGCCGAAAAGGCCCGCGAATTGCTAACGGTGCAGGATGTCGATGTCATCTTTGGCAACTGGACCAGCGTAAGCCGGAAATCTGTTCTGCCGGTTATTGAAGAGTTGAACGGCTTACTGTTTTACCCCGTGCAATACGAAGGCGAAGAGAGCTCCAAGAACGTTTTTTACACAGGAGCCGCGCCGAACCAGCAGGCCATCCCCGCGACCGATTACCTTTTGGAAGAACTGGGCATCGAGAAATTCGCGCTGCTGGGTACCGATTATGTCTACCCCCGCACAACCAATAATATCCTAGAATCCTATCTGAAGTCCAAAGGCGTTGCCGAGGACGATATCTTTGTGAACTACACGCCATTCGGCCATTCCGACTGGTCCAAGATCGTCGCCGATGTCGCAGCACTCGGTGCGGACGGCAAGAAAGTCGGCGTGATATCGACCATCAACGGGGATGCGAACATCGGTTTCTACAAAGAGCTTTCAGCAGCTGGCATTTCTGCCGATGACATACCGGTGGTGGCGTTTTCGGTCGGCGAGGAAGAACTTTCGGGTCTGGATACGAGCAACCTTGTCGGCCACCTTGCCGCGTGGAACTATTTCCAATCCGCAGACACGCCCGCTAACGCCGAATGGATCGCTGCGTGGAAAGACCGCATGGGCAAAGACCGCGTCACCAATGACCCCATGGAGGCCCATTATATCGGCTTCAACATGTGGGTAAACGCGGTGGAGGCTGCGGGGAGTGCCGACGTGGACGCCGTGCGTACGGCAATGTACGGGCAGGAATTTCCAAACCTGACCGGAGGCACCGCTGTTATGTTGCCCAACCACCACCTCGCCAAACCGGTATTGATCGGGGAGATCACAGCGGATGGCCAGTTCGATATCATCAGCCAGACTTCGGAAGTGCCGGGGGATGCGTGGACTGATTTCCTGCCGGAATCCGCCAAGCTGGAGTCGGATTGGAAGGATTTGGGCTGCGGTATGTACAATACCGAGACAAAAAGCTGCGTGCAGATTTTGTCTAACTACTGACCCAACCGCGAGGGCACGTTACGGCGTGTCCTCCGCCCCTGATTTCCTGGAATTTGCTTATGAAGACCTTGCTGCTGGCCTTGTGCTTTGCGCTCTCCTTACCCACTTGGGGGTCGGCTCAAACGACCTCCGTTCAAGACGTATTACAAAGCCAACGGGCGTTGATCGAACAAAGTTCGCGGCGCACCATTGGCCCGGCGATTGATGCGATCGTCGCGAGTGGACTGCCACAGATGCAGACCGTGCTGGAGGTTTGGCAGAACAAGGACATGTGGCAACGAAGGGCAGATGGACTGTTTTTCGCTGCGACAAAGAACGCGGACGGTACGTATACGCTGCAAAGTTTCGACGACGGTGCGGATGCAGGCAACGCCGCCTCCGCCGACCTCGATCAACTCAAACCCAACAGCGGTGTGCGGGCAATGATCGCCACCGCTTTGGTGCAGTTTCAACTGTCCGATCCCAACCCCGCCAAACGCGTTGATGCGCTGAACTCGATCGCCCGTGATCCCGAGGCGGCACTGCTCATACCGTTGCGCGCCTCGATCGCAAGCGAGACAGATGCGGATATCCTGGCCCGGAAGGAGCGATTGGAACGGTTGATGACCATGGCTTATGACAGCGATGAGTCACGTCGCGTGGCCGCGATTACCGAGATGTCAGGGGATCTGGGAGTTGATTTTCGCGCAACCCTTAATCCCCTTCTTGCCACAACCCGTGTTATCTCGCGAACCAAGCCGGACGCGAATATCGCCCAAGAGGTGATTGCCGGCTCCGATGCGCTGACACGTAGTTCAGCATATGCGCTCTTGGTCGATGCGGATATCGCCCCAGCCGAGATTACGGCGGATGCCCGAGATGCAGCGCTTCGGGCGAACATTGAAGGAGGCCGGATCGCGGGTTTTCCAGTGGCGCAATTGTCCACCGAAGCCGCACGTGACAGGGCTTATGATGCGCTTGTCGCCAGTGACCTGGCACCGCCCCGGATAACTCAAGCAGACATCGACGCAAGCCTTTCGAGTTTTCGCTTCTTCGATGTCTATACGGAATCTTCCCAGGCGGTCACCACAGCTGCCAAGGCTGCAATCGCCTCGACCGAAACACGGGTCGCGATCAGTCAGGCGGCGGATCTAGGTCTTGACGCTCTTTCGCTAGCGTCGATCTATTTTCTTGCCGCCATTGGCCTCGCCATCACTTTTGGCGTCATGGGGGTCATCAATATGGCACATGGTGAATTTATCATGATGGGTGCCTATACCGGTTACGTGGTGCAGATATTTGTGCCAAACCACACTGCTTCGATCTTGATCGCGGTTCCGCTCGCATTCGCGGTGACCTTCGCCGCCGGTGTCGCCTTGGAACGCCTGGTTGTGCGCTGGCTTTACCACCGTCCGCTTGAGACCTTGCTCGCGACCTTCGGGGTTTCCATCGCGCTGCAACAGCTGGCGAAAAACATCTTTGGCACCCAAGCTCGCCCGCTGACTTCTCCCGCTTGGTTGGATGGGGCATGGGTCATCAACGATATGGTTTCCATCAGCTACATCCGCATTGCTATTTTCATTCTCGCGCTACTGTTTCTGGCCCTGTTCCTGTTCATCATGAAACGCACGCGGCTGGGTTTGGAAACGCGCGCAGTTACACAAAACCCCCGTATGGCGGCGAGTATGGGGATCAATCCCGATCGCGTAAACATGCTGACCTTCGGGCTTGGGTCCGGCATTGCCGGGATCGCAGGGGTGGCGATCGGTTTGTTTGCCAAAGTAACCTCGGAAATGGGCAGCGACTACATCGTGCAGAGTTTTATGACGGTGGTTGTTGGCGGCGTCGGAAACATCTGGGGCACGCTGGCAGGGGCGGCGATGATTGGCGGCTTTCAAAAGAGTGTTGAATTCCTGAACCCTTCAAACACCTTGGCGGCCCAGACCTATATGATCATTTTCATCATCATATTCATTCAGTTCCGGCCACGGGGGATTATCGCCCTCAAAGGCCGTGCGGCGGGGGATTAACACCATGAACAGATCATTCATTGCGCGCAACCCATCGGTCCTGATCTTTCTCGGCATCCTCGCTCTGTTCACGTTGGCGGTGACGGTCCTGTCCGAAGGGTTCGGCCTCGGCCTCATTTCAACCAGTTTCATCAAGGTTTTGGGCAAGACGCTGTGCCTATGCCTGATCGCGATCGCGATGGACCTGATCTGGGGCTATACAGGCATCCTGTCGTTGGGTCATTTCGCGTTTTTCGGCCTGGGCGGCTATATGATCGGCATGTGGCTGATGTACGAACGCACCCGCCGGATCGTCGTCAGTTCGCTGTCCGAAGGGGTCCTGCCCCCGACGCCCGAAGAGATTACAGCGGGCATCGGCAACCAGATATTCGGCGTCGTGGGTAGCAGTGACTTTCCGCTGATCTGGGCCTTTGCCGATAGTTTGGTGCTGCAACTGGCCTTTGTCGTACTGGTACCCGGGCTATTGGCATTGGTCTTTGGCTGGCTGGCGTTTCGCAGCCGTGTCACAGGGGTGTACCTGTCGATTCTGACGCAAGCCATGACACTGGGCCTGTCGCTTTATCTGTTCCAGAATGCGAGCGGTTTGCGCGGAAACAATGGCTTATCTGGCTTACAAAACCTGCCCGGTGTCACTGCGCCGCAATCGGTTGTGTCACTGTGGTTCTTCTGGGCCTCGGCGCTGGCGCTCGCACTTGGCTACCTGCTGGTCGCATGGGTGGTCTCTGGCAAGTTCGGCTCCGTCATTCGGGGCATTCGAGACAACGAAGCACGAGTCCGGTTTCTGGGCTATTCGGTCGAGACCTATAAATTGGCGGTTTTTACGTTGACCGCTTGTATCTCAGGCATAGCAGGCGCGCTTTATTACCCGCAAGCGGGCATTATCAACCCTGCCGAAGTTGCGCCAATTGCATCGATCTACCTTGCTGTGTGGGTGGCAATTGGCGGGCGCGGACGGCTTTACGGTGCGGTAATCGGTACCGCCTTGGTTAGTCTCGTCTCAAGTTGGTTTACTGGCGGACAGGCACCGGATGTCCCGTTGGGGATCTACACAGTCAAGTGGGTGGATTGGTGGCTTGTACTACTTGGCCTCAGCTTTGTGCTGGTCACGCTTTACGCACCAAACGGTATCGGCGGACTAATCGATTTGCTCAAACGCAAGCTGAAGGAGACGGATGTATGAACACCCTTCTTGAAGTTTCCGGCGTGACGGTGAGCTTTGACGGTTTTCTTGCCATCAACAACCTTTCGTTCCAGATCGCCAGTGCAGAGTTACGCGCGGTGATCGGACCGAATGGTGCAGGGAAAACAACTTTCATGGACATCATCACTGGCAAAACCCGGCCCGATTCGGGGCATATTCTGTGGGGTCACAAAAGCCTGTCCTTGATTGGCATGTCAGAGGCCAAGATCGCCCAAGCCGGGATCGGGCGCAAATTTCAAAAGCCAACTGTGTTCGAGGATCAGACCGTACAGGAGAATCTGATGATGGCCCTGCGCAAGGATCGCGCGCCTTGGGCGGTACTATTCTTCAAGCCGTCCACATCAGACTTTGAGCGCGTCGACGACCTTGCCGCCGAGATCGGGTTGAGCGACGCACTTCTGCGCGTGTCAGGAGAGTTAAGCCACGGTCAGAAACAATGGTTGGAAATTGGCATGTTGCTGGCGCAAGAGCCGCAACTGTTGCTTGTTGATGAACCCGCCGCCGGCATGACACCTGCCGAGCGCGAAAAAACCACCGCGATCCTCGTCGAGGCCGCAAAGACCCGTGCGGTGGTCGTGGTTGAACACGATATGGAGTTTGTCAGGCGCCTCAATTGCAAGGTCACCGTGCTGCATGAAGGTGCAGTTCTGGCCGAGGGATCGCTGGATCATGTAACAAAGAACCAAGACGTCATTGATGTCTATTTGGGGCGCTAGAGTATGTTGGACGTAAAAGACCTCACCTTGCACTATGGTAATTCGCAAATCCTTTATGACATCTCCATGCACGCCAAACTGGGCGAAGTTACCTGTGTTATGGGAACAAATGGTGTTGGCAAAACCAGTCTGCTCCGGGCAATTTCCGGCACGCATATTCGCTCAGGTGGGAACATCTCATTAGGCGGCAAACCGCTGGGGCAAATCGGAGCGCACAAGATCGCCCACATGGGTGTTGGTTATGTCCCGCAGGGGCGCGATATTTTCCCTTTGCTCACTGTGCGCGAAAACCTGCAAACAGGGTTTTCCTGCTTGCCAAACTCAGAGCATTTTATCCCGAACGATATCTATGAGCTGTTTCCCGTTCTGGAGGAAATGGCGCACCGTCGGGGGGGCGATTTGTCTGGGGGACAGCAGCAACAGCTGGCCATCGCCCGTGCCCTTATTACCAAGCCAAAATTACTGCTGTTGGATGAACCGACAGAAGGCATACAACCCAACATCATTCAACACATCGGAAAAGTCATAAGCTTGCTGCGTGACCGGGGCGATATGGCAATTGTTTTGGTCGAGCAATACTTTGATTTTGCGTTCGAATTAGCAGACCAGATTATTGTCATGCAACGTGGGGAAATAGTTGAAAATGTGTACAAGAATGAGATCAAGCGGGAGGATATTCTAGCCAAGGTGTCTGTTTGACAAGTCAGCGAGGGTTGGTGTTGGATCAACTACAGCGACTGCACCCTCGCTGGTCTCTCTATACGCGAGACCGAGTGCTGAGAATGGTCAGTCCAGATCAGCCTAAGTCAGTTCGTTTGAATGACGCTTTCTGTAAATTGTGCTGTACTGGCAAATGAATTCCGAATGCCTGCCCTCGCCCGAGGCACTACTGTCTTTGTGCTATCAAGGATGAATGCGGGAAAAGCATCAGAATCCGGACCTGAGGTCACAATTTGTCGCTCTATCCACCGATGGGCGAAAAGGTGACCCTTGGATATGAATGCGGGCTAGACAAAAATATCCACGCCGCTGCCAAACGCGCCCAGAACGATCATTATATGAAGGCTAGGAAGATCACGTTGACGGATTGATCCAAAAGCCCCCGCGACACCAACCAGCATGTCCCCATGATCAGGGGGATAGTTGCCGGTGAAGTTGAGAAAGACGGAGCCAACACGTACGGTCTGGTCACAGGGGGTAAGTCGGGTCGAAAAAACCAACCTCTTCCTTTGACGCCCGAGCAACACAGCGAAATTGCGGCTATCAGTTAGCAGTTTGGATTGATCGCACCTCGTACGCCGAACGGGGCAAAGCAAACCTCTGATCGACTTGATGCACCAGTTCCTGAAAAACGCCGTAACCATTGCCGGCGGGGCTATCTCTTCAAGCGTTGGAGACTAGGCTACCCCCCGCGCACAGGTTACCCGCGATCCCGTGAAACGGGTCTACAGTTTTGCGTGAAGTCACGACCGAATGTGAGCCAAACAAGCGGTATCGCGGAGTTGGATCTTGGAAAGCCAGACCTCCAGTGATCGGATTTCCGCCCAAACGTCGCTTTTAAGGGGCCTGAGAAACGACCGGTTCCGGTCAATACATTCGATTTTGTCGAATGCTCTCATCAAATTATTCCGCTTTTTCAGTCCCAGTTTTCTTGGGAAACCGGACTTGGAAAAATCGAACGCAGATAGCCGCGATGTGCGCGGGTTTATCGGTCAAAGGATAAGGCCATGACTTTCAAGGATGCGGAAACCTACGAACAGCTGATCCGGGATTTTTCTTGGCATGTGCCGGAAAAGCTGAACATCGCCCATGAAATCTGTGAGCGTCACGCAATAGAAAGCCCCGACGCGCTGGCTCTGGTCGAGGACACCGGGACCTGCGTGCGATGCTACAGTTTCGCCGATCTGAAACGGCTGTCTGACAATTTGGCGTACAGTCTTGCGACGTTGGGGGTCAATCGCGGGACCCGCGTCGTCGTTTCACTGGGGCAGGATGCCGAAGGGCTGCTGGCGCATCTGGCATGCTTCAAGATAGGGGCGGTTTCGGTGCCGATTGCCGCGCTCTATTCCGGAGAGGGCATTGCCTTTCGCGTCAACGATTCAAACGCGCATTTGATTATCACCGACCGCGCCGGGGCCGACAAGGTCGCGCCGCTGGACATGCCCGGCGTGAGCCACATCATCGTGACCGGCGGCATGGCGCAGGGTGACGAGCTTGGTTTCGATGCGCTGATCGCCCAAGACTGCGGTGCCTATCCGCTGGCGGACACGCGCGCCGACGAACCGGCGCTGATCTTCTATACCTCCGGTTCCACCGGCCAGCCCAAGGGCGCGTTGCATGGGCACCGAATGATCCTCGGGCATCTGAACTGCGTTCGGCTTGGCTTTGAGATGGCACCGCAGCCCGATGATGTCTTCTGGACGGCATCTGACTGGTCCTGGCTGGGCTCACTCGGCGATCTGGTGTTTCCGGCGCTTTATTTCGGCAAGACGCTGATCGGCACGCCGGGTCGCGTGACTGCGGAAAACATTTACCGCACCTTGCAGGACCACAAGGTCACCTGCCCCTTCATGGCGACCGCCGTGTTGCGCAAGCTCAGCAAGGAACCGTTTCCGCAAGATCCCAGGTTTGTAATTCGTGCCATCATGACCGGGGGCGAGGCCATGCCGCCCGAGGTCTTCAAGTGGGCCATCGCTACTTTCAAAGCCCCGATCAACGAGGAATTCGGCCTGACCGAGGCGAACCAGATCTCTGTCGGCTGTGCAACGCTTTTTCAGTCCCCCGCTGGATCCGTCGGCCGCGTCGCGCCGGGTGCCAAGATCAAGATCGTGGATGCCTTCGGGGCCGAGATGCCCAGCGGTGAGCGCGGCGAGATCGTCATCTGGTTCGACAGCCCGTCGAACATGCTGGGGTATCTCAACCGTCCGGAACAGACCGCCAGCAAGCTGTTGGACGGCTGGTTCCGCACCGGCGACGAGGGCCGGATCGACAAAGACAACTTCCTTTACTATTATGGCCGCCTCGACGATCTGATCATGGTGAACGGCATGCGCGTCGGTCCCGAGGAAGTAGAGGCTGAGCTACTGTTGCACCCTGCCGTCAAGGACGCTGCCGTGGTGGGCATGCCCGATGCCGGAAGTGGTGAAATGGTGACGGCAGCGATCACCTTGCAAGAGGGTCACGTTCAGTTTGACGTGCTGATCCAGGAGCTTCAGGCGCTGGTCAAGCGCAACCTCGCGGCGCATTGCTACCCCAAGCGGATCGTGGTCGTTGATGGCATCCCCGTCACGTCGACAGGCAAGATACAGCGCAAGGAAATGCGCCGGAACTTGCTGGCGCTTGAGGCGGCAGTCCTCGTCCCCGCCCCACCGGCAGCGACGCCCGAGCTCACGGGTCCGGCATGACGGGATTTCATACGTCACGGTCCGGCGAGATGCTGGAAATCGTGATCGACAACCCGAAGGCCAATGCCATCGATGCCGCGACCAGCCAGGCATTGGGCAAGGTGTTTGCCGCGTTTAACACCGACCCGGCCCTGCGCGTCGCCATCATCACCGGTGCCGGAGATCGCTTCTTCTGTGCGGGCGGTGACGTCGCAGAGCTGGACCGCGCCCAAGGCAACGTCGACTATGGCCCGCAGGGTTTCGCGGGCCTGACCCATTTTCCCGCCCTGTCCAAACCGGTGATCGCCGCGGTGAACGGGATTTGCGCAGGCGGCGGGCTGGAGCTTGCGCTGGCCTGCGACATGATCGTTGCCAGTGCGGGCGCGCGCTTTTGTCTGACCGAAACGCAGATCGGCACGCTTCCCTTTTTGGTCACCGTTCAGCGGCTTTTGCGGCGCATGCCGGTCAATATCGCGACCGAGATGCTTTACACCGGTCGCCGCATGAGCGCCGCCGAAATGCAGGGCACGGGGCTGATAAATCACGTCGTGCCGCACGAAGACCTGCGCCAACATGCCCTCTACCTTGCAGAATGTGTCGCCGCCTCCGCCCCGCGCTCCATTGCGACCGTCAGGCGCGCCATCACGCTAATTGCCGGCAGCGATCCGATTGATGCAGCCGCACTCGAGGCTCTGGAAAGCGACTTCGCGTCGGTGATGGCCTCGGATGATGCCAACGAGGGCGCCGCGGCCTTCGTCGAGAAACGCAAACCGCAATGGCAGGGGCGCTGACCCTAGACCATGACGGTCTCTGCCTGCCGCTCTGCCACAACGCGGAAAGCCTCGACCGCCAGTCGGATGCCTTCTGAATTGTGATGCACCTTCGGATACATCAGATAGTGCTGGACGGTCATCTCGGGCGCATCGGCAACCACAAACAGCTCTTGGCGGTCAATCTGTTCCTGAACAGCATGCTCGGACAGATAGGCCGATCCGCCATCGCGCAAAATGATCTGTAGGGCCAGATCGCTCAGCCCGACCGTGACCGTCGGGGTAACCGGCATGACAACGGCAAGGTTGAATTTTTCGTTGAACTGCGGCCCCCAATCGACATGGACGTAACCCTTGTTCAGATTGGCAAAGGAAAGGTCCGGCGTTGTCGCGACCAGGATCAGCTTTTCGCTGATGTAGGGTTCGATGATATAACCCGGCACCATCGTCGGCACCGACGTCACGATCACGTCGAAATACCCGTCCGCCAGATTCCGGATCATGCCGCGGGACCAGTCCGATTCGACCCGCAAAAGATAATTCGGCGCATTCGCGTGCATCCAGCCGATCCAGTCATGACTGAGCCGCGCCCAGGACGTGAGCTGGATCGCGACACTGAGACTGCCTTTGACATCCTCGCGCTGAGACATGTTCTGCCGCCCCTGCTGCCAGGCCCGCGCCATGCGCAGCGCATAGGGGCGGAACCGTTCCCCTGCCGGTGAAAGCCGCATTCCGGAGGCAGAGCGCACGAACAAGGGCTGGCGCAGATCATCCTCCAGAAGCTTGATGCGTGTGCTGGCCGCGGATTGCGTCAAGTTCAGCTTTTTGGCCGCCTTGATGATCGATCCGCTTTCGGCGACTTCAAGAAATGTCAGAATTCTCTGTATGCTCATGAGGAACGATACCGATATTGGAGAAGCTTTGGTGACCCGATCGGATGCCTGCACGACAGGAACGGGGTTTGCACAAGGTCATGCAACGGACCATCTCAAAACAAGCGTGACTGATAGGCTAAAGGCTTGGTTATACCGTGTCCAGTGGCCTGGCCCCAGGCTTCCCGCACCCACCTACGCCGACGCGGCGCGTACCAAGGCACTGCAACCGGCGCATAGATTCAACGCTAGTGGTGGAGAGTTTGCCGGCAAGGGTATCGGTCCCGAAGAAACGCCTTGCGAACTCTCGAAAAATAGCCATTGGCCCCGCAGCAGCACACGCCATGTCCCGGCCGCGCATAGGACGCGTACGCAATTGAAGTTTCCTACGAAAGCTTCAGTATACCAATCCTCGGGTTTCATCACGATTGCCTGTGGAGCGGCCCTGTTGGACAACCGCGCGATCACGGCGCAGTGGCAAGCGGATCGCGCAGCGCACCGGGAACGTGTCGATCTGGTGCGCGGCACTCACGAACAACGTATGCGCAGCAGGGGCATCCATGGTGTGTCAGATCGGATTACCATCCAAACAAGCCATTCCAGCTTTGGCAAGCTTATAAGATGGACCGTTGTTCTTGAAATTCCGAATGCAAGAACAACGGACGAAATTATCCGATCCAAATATCTCAACAATATTATTGGACAAGATCACCGTTTCAACATGCGGATCACGCAACACGGCTCGACTTGCAGGCTTCTATTCAACAGCAGCAAAGCTGGTCGGAGTTAAAGATTTACAGCCGCAAATTCGACCAACAAAGATCTCTCTATACACCTGCCGTGTAGCGTTTGTAGGACAAATACGCCAAGCTATATCTACATCTCCAATCAGGAGAATATTTGTGACAAAACCAGTTTGATCGAGCCGGCATTACCCTTTCCATGCACATGATGCATGATGTTTCGGTCATTTTTCAGAGAAACCACAGCCTGTACCGCCACCTGAACCACAGGGAGCAAGATTGCCAAGGTCGCGCTTACTAGACAATAAAGACCGAGAGCTACCAGGAATGAAAACCCTGACAAAAGTGCGCCAAGAGAGGTTAACAGTCCGGCGAAGGTTCCTATCAATATATACCCGGCTACCATAAGTTTACTCCAAATATTGTGTTAGTATTTTGCGTCTTAAATTTTAAAAATCAACCAAAGATAGAAGTCTGTTAGCTGAGCAACAATAATGTCACACCTTAGGCATTCCGCTGACGAGCACTGACAACCTCAACTTGGTATCGGAGCATTCGGGCAAAATAATGGCGCTGATGTGTTGTCATCATTTTTTTTTGCCTCATTGATGTAAAAAAGTAATCATTCGGGCCGGAAACGTTGGTAGCGGTCATTGCCGAATTGGTGAGCGCCTTCGTCTGCGTTCCGAACATTGTTACGGCCGAGAATGAGGCGCAAGAAGCGTACGGTTGCCGCACAACGCCCAATTACAGGAAGCGCACAGATCCGTTAATACAGGATTTAATACGGAGGGTGTTTCGATTTTTTATTGTCGGTACGCCGCCAACGGAGGCGTAGCGAACAAAACACCGCCGATATGGCGCGCGCCCGCGCGTGTCAGGTGATAGCCGTCATGAGAAATCAGCGCGCCATCTGCGGTGAATAACGGGCACCCGTTAGGGCATAAAAGCGCCAGCGTGTCGACAAACACACCTTTTGGCAACGTCTCTCTCAAAAGCCGAGACGTCTCGATATCCTTGGCGGGTGGTTCAACCAACGTGCCTGTCGGATCGTCCAGCTGCATCGTCCCCCGTCTTGACAACATTCTTTTGCTGCCAATGACAAAAACCTTTTGCTCGGGGTTGAGGTTAAGATTTGCCAGGACGGCTGGCATGCGCCTGGCACTCCACTCTCGCCATTTGAACGCAAAGATCACAACATCGGCGCTTCGGATTTTCTCCAGGTCTTTCTCTGTCAACCTTTGTCTTGAACAGCTTGCTCTCTTGTCTTCTGGAATCAAAGAACGTGTTTCATCCCAGGAAAACCCGAAATTCAACTGGCAGCTCGATGACATGCGGATAGCGGTGATAGAATGATCTGTGAAGGCCTCATTTTCCAACATCATGTTGTAAAAGTCCTCGCTGAAGCTGTCCCCGACGAGCAAAAGGTTTGGCTGACTGTGGGAAAGAGGCTTGTTTACGACTTTGCCGTGTCCGCCTCTCACGTAGACCGTATATTCCTCTCTGCTTTTCACAAGCCAAGACCGCTGATCCTCGGGAAACCGTCGTTCAAGCCCTTGCGACAAAAGAAAGATAGCTGCCAAGCCTCCGAGGGCGGCAGCCCCAAAGGACGAATGAAGAAAAATCTGCCCGGCACTGAATAGGTTTTTCCGCCGAAACGGCTCCTCCACAAAACGCCAGCTGACCCATGCCAAAACGAGAGACAATACTGCCAAACCGATCATCAACTGATCCGAAGGGTCCGCCTCGTCTGCTATAACACGGGCAAACGCGAATAGCGGTTGATGCCAAAGATATGCCGAATAGCTGATTAGTCCGATGAACACCGCTGGCCGTAAAGACAGGATCCGACCCACAAAAGTCTGTCCCGAAGCGCCAACCAGAATGCCAACCGTTCCCAGTACAGGAACCAGCGCCCAGATAGATGGGAAAGGCGTGCCCTCATCGAAAAACAAGATTGAAAAGAGGATAGCCAACAGGCCTACGCCACCGATAACCTCCCCAGCAACACGCCCACACGCCCCACGCTTCAATAGATAAACCGCGGCGAGCGAACCGGACAGCAACTCCCACCCTCTTGTGGGTAGTAAGTAGAATGCTGTGGCCGGTGACCGGTGGACCACGAACTCCGCTAGTGCCAAAGATGCCAGCGACACAACGACCATTGCCGAAACAAGTCCGCCCCGCCAGTACTTCCAGAACAACCACAGCACCACTGGGAACAGGATATAGAACTGTTCTTCCACGGAAAGGCTCCAGGTATGCAATAGTGGAAGCCGTTCGGCTGCTGTCGCGAAATAGTCGGCTTCGGACCAGAAAAAGAAATTCGAGACAAAGGTAATTACGGCAATCATGGATCGCGCAAAATCCCGCAACTCGTAAGGCAGCATGAAAATCGCAGCAAGTATCGCCGTCACGGTCATCACGAAAAACAGCGCTGGCAAGATACGCCTTGCTCGGCGTTCATAGAAATTAAGGATGGAAAACTGGTCAGCTTCAAGCTCTCGCATCAGAATACCAGTAATTAGAAAACCGGATATGACGAAGAATATATCCACGCCGACATATCCGCCCGGCACCCATTGCAACCCTGCGTGAAAAAGGATCACGGGTAGCACGGCGACTGCGCGCAGCCCGTCTATTTCACTACGGTAAGATAGTCCCGGAGAGCTCATCGTGCTTGTGTACCATCGGAAGTCTCCATTTCAACTGAAATATTGCCCGGTGACCCCAAGAAAAGCGCTGGTACATCTACAATTACCGCGCCTACCGGTCTTTGCATGTATGATTACGGTCTCTCAGCTCATTGAGGCAGCCCTTGCTCGAAGGCCGATCGGCTTCAGACTCCTGAATACAAGTGGTGGCGGCGTAAATGACGGAAAAACATGGTTCATTTACCCACCGCCTGTCTTAACGGGCGTCCCTTGACGCTCCCCAGCGAGGACTAATTAACGTGCATCGTTATTTTACACATAACAAAATTTAGCCACTAGCGGATGATGACTGCGCGCCTATAGGTGTTTTTGTTAAATCGTTAAGCACGAGATAACTACATGACCATCAAGCAAATGAGAGACTGCCGGCGCATGCGTGTGCGGGATGGCTTTGACCTCCCTGGGTTTCAGAGAGGTGGCGAGCACTGTCGCCTGCATTTCGAAGTCGTCTTCGTGCCCGCGCCGGTGCGGGCTCTCGTAGCTGAGATCAAGGCTTTTGCGGCCCGTAGCGACATTGCGCATCTTGACGATGGCGACAATGCTCTTTTGCGGATCGCCGATCTGGCATGCTCGCGGCTGGCGATCGACTCTGGCGAGGGAGAGGTTGATCTGCGCTCGCTGGCAGTGCTTGGCGGTGTCTCCGAGGGCCGTGTACGCAACTTGCTTTTAGAGACAGATGGCCCCCTTGAACGCGACCCCGATAACGGGATCAAGGCGCTGAGCGCAGCCTTTTGGTTGCAGAAGAAGAAGGGTTATCTGGCTTCCGTCTGGCAGGAAGAGGAACCTGATTTTCAGGAGACAGGCAAGACGGCTGACCTCGTCCCAGAGAAGATGATCTTCGTACCTGTTGCGCGGGATGGGTCTATGTTTACACCTGACCTTCAGCTCAACGGCAGCTACCGCATTGGCGCAAAGGGAGCAGAAGAGAACCACGAAGATTTCTCCATGGCCCTGTCACGGTTGAACGTAATGGCGGTCCTGCGGTGGCGGCGTCCAAACGACAATCGCATCTGGGGCATCGTCAGCGGTGTTGCCTGGCAACGTATCGAAAAAAAGTGAAGCAAAACATGAGCATCCCCACTGCAACCGAGATCCTGGCCCTGCTCCGAACGGCAACGCCGCAACCGACCTCCGAAGCTCCGCGTGCTGCGCGAGGCATCTATGGCCTCTTCGACCACACGGGCACCTTCCGCTATATCGGCTCGACCTCGTCGCGAGCCGAGACTTTCTACAAGCGCATTCATCAGCGCCATCGCACTGGTTCCGAGAACACCAGCCATTACTTCTCGTTCATGTACAACACCGGACGGCTCTGGCGCCGCCGCAATGATCCTGCGACGAAATCAGACGGTGATATCGCAAAGAAACTACGCAACGCATTTATCGCACAACACTGTGGTGCTGTGTGGGTGCCACTTCCGGATCATGCTGATATCTCCGGTCTGGAGGCGCAAGTCATCGCCCTTGCACCCACCGAAATGATCGCTTGGAACCGGCGCGGCATGGAGCCCTACGAGGAACCAAGCACACTTGTAGATGCACTGATCGAGGAGTTGCGGCTGAGCCCTGTCGAACGTGCGGCACTGGGCCGACAGCTCGAACGGTTCCGCGGCGGCGCCCAGGCAGCCGCACCCGTCATCCCTGAGCCTTTCTCAGGCCCGCTTCCGATGCTCCCGGAGGGCCCGTTCCGCTTCTTTGCACTGGACGTCGAGACCGCCAACCACGATCGCGGGAGCATCTGCCAGGTGGGACTTGCCTGCGTTCGCCCCGATAATCAGATCGAGAGCTGGGTTGCCTTGGTCGATCCCGGAACCGACCGCTGGGTCTTCACTTGGCTGCACGGCATCACCGCCGAAATGGTCAAGGGAGCGGCAGGTATCGAAGAAGTGCTTGCCCTGCTGGAAAAGCGGTTGGAAGGCGTTCCGGTTTATCAACATTCTGGCTTCGATCGCAGCGCTATCCGCGCAGCCTGTGCTGCGCTTGGTCGAGCAGAGCCCAACTGGAAATGGCAGAACAGTATCACCGTCGCACGAGCCGCTTGGCCAGAATTGAAAGGCAACGGCGGGCATGGTCTTGCTTCTTTGAAGCAGCACCTCGGTTTATGTTTCGAGCATCATGACGCGGGCGAGGACGCGCGTGCCGCTGCAGAAGTTGTGCTACTGGCCGAGAACGGTGCAAAGGGCGTCGAAGAGGTGTTTGAGGTCATTGACGTTGAAGAACACATCGTTCCAAGTTCTCCTGTGCAGGACGATCATCCTCGACGTGAACCCCGTTCTCAGGAGAACGAAACCGTATTTTTGCGTCCAGTATCAACCGAGATCGTAGTTGGGCGCAGCGTGCTCACCCAGGGCAACCTTGACAACAACCATTTCTATCTGCGCGAGTTTATCAGCGCCTTCCCATCAGAGGTCATCGGCGGTAGCAACAAGGCCAGTGCTGCGCCATCCACCTTGACGATCCATTGGGGTGGCGTGGCTTCGATTGCTACCGACATTGATGGTTCGAAAAAGATTTTCCGCGATCGGTCTTGGGTACGGACGTTCTTCGAAAGGAATGCTGCGCGGTCCGGTGACACCGTTGAAATAGTCGAGACCGCCCCGCGCAGCTACCATGTGAAACTCGTTCGAGCCTGACATCGTACTAAATCAGCCTCTCCTAGGCCAAACCTGTTTTCGTAGGCAGATCCTTCGGACCTTGCTTACGATACTCGGTCGGCTGTGGCACCTTGCTCTGCCCCAAGGTGCCCCCACTGCACAAAGAGCATACCCCGCGGGCCGGTTGACCAGCGGTGCCTGTTCAACGCCCAGTCCATCTGATCGGCAGCGTATCATCGTGAATGCACCGGTGGCGTCAAGGTTGCCGCGGTACCGGTTAGCGACCTGCCTCGCGCAGTCTGTCAATGCCGTTTCACGTGCTCGATGTACCCGCTTTTTCCTGAAATCGGGGTATTCGATCCCTTGCCAACATCGCGCCTGCACGGCTGCGACATTGCATCACACCGTTCGATCACCTTGGATGTCGCTGAGGCCATGCCGAGGCGACGACAGATAACAGATACCACGCGTTTATTGAGGTATAGACAGGGGCTTTCCCGACCCGCCCCGTGCCGCAATCCAACCATGAGGTGAAATTTATACCTCCTGTTCGTCCAATTCGTCTGGAACGAACGTTTGCCAGCCGCGTTATTCAATCAATAACGAAAACTTGAAAAGACGAGGAGAATTTCAATGTACGGCATCTTCTATCTTATCGGCCTAATCGTGGTCGTACTCGCGGTTATCAATCTGATCTTTTAACGCAAGGAATTTACCATGACTAACATCAACAAAGATAGCACCGGCACCGACACTTCCATGACAGAGAAAGCCAAGGAAGCCGCAGGGTCGGCATCCGAGCAGGTGAAAGCCCACGCAAAAGACGTCGCCGACACCGTCGCAACCGAAGCCGGCAACTATGCGGGTCAAGCCAAGGATGCCGCGGCTGACGAAGTAAAGAACGTGTCATCCGCTCTGCGCACCGCCGCAGACGAAATGCGCCGCGGCTCCCCTCAGGAACGCACGTTCAGCCAAATCGCGGACGGTTTGGCAGACGCGTCCGACTCGCTGCGCGACAAAGATCTGGGCGAGATGGTCACTGCCGTTTCCGACTTTGCAAAGCGCAATCCTCTGGTGTTCTTGGGAAGCGCGGCTTTGATCGGCTTTGCTGCCACCCGGTTCGCCAAGGCCTCTCGCACTGGTTCATCGCGGGCTGACTACGGTGACCGTAACGATGACCGGATGGCGAGACCTGCCCCCGGCATCCCTTCCAGCACCGCCAATCAAGCGGGCGGCGTTCAATCTCCGGCGATCGCCCCAAACCGTGAAAGGAACAACCTATGACCACCGATCCGAATAAAACGACTGGGAGCCTGCTGAGCGACGCTCTCACTCACGTCAGCTCTCTTGTGCGTAGCGAAGTCGACCTTGCTCGTGCTGAAATCAACGACAATCTGAAAAGTGCCGGTATCGCGATTGGTATGATCGCAGGGGCCGTCGTGGTGGCATTGACCGCGCTGAATGTTCTGACTGCCGCACTTGTCGCAGCCCTTACCGAAGCGGGTATTCCCGCAGGTTGGTCGGCGCTTATCGTAGGCATCACGCTGGCAATCGTCGCCTATATCATGGTGAGCAAAGGCACGAACGATCTAAAACTCAGCAGCCTTGCCCCAACCCGTACTGCAAAAAATGTAAAGCGCGATGCGCAAGCCGTTAAGGAGGTTTATGATGACAAGTGATACACGTAGCCCCGAAGAAATCGAACGCGAGATCGAACGTGAGCGCGCCGGTTTGTCCAACACACTTGATGATCTGCAAGACAGATTTTCGGTAGAAACGCTTGCCCGTCAGTTCACCGACCAGTTCCGTGAACACGGCGGTGACATCGGCCGGTCGGTTTCTGATGCGGTCAAGCGCAACCCGGTTGCACTGGCGCTTACAGGCGTTGGTCTGGCCTGGTTGATGATGGGCGACAGGACAGGTGGCCAGCGCCATCATACTTCGGTTCGCCGGGTTCGGCATGTCGATTACGGCCACCAGCATGATGATGACCGGATAGATATGGATTACGACGGTCGCATGTCTTCGTCCAGAGGCTACGATGCCTCGAACCCGACGTCGCACCGGGCGCGTTCGCTTGGCCCACAGCCTGGCAACCCGAACAAGCCCTATTATTCCGGCCGCAACAACGACTATCAAAACACCCCTTCATGGGCGCGCGTTGACCATGACGATGACCACGAAGGCATGGGAAGCAAGCTGCGCGGTGCTGCGTCTGGCGCAGGTAGCAGCATATCGGGGGCCGCTTCAGCGACAGCCGATACCGCCCGCAATGCCGGGTCTGCCGTGGCCGGAACGGCAAAAGGCGCGGCTAGCTCGGTTTCTCAGACCGGGAAATCCATTGCTGAGGGTGCCCGTGGCATGGCCAATGACGCATCCGAACGTGCTGCGGCGTGGCGTGCGCGTCTGTCCGAAGGTACGGAACACCTGACCGAAGAAGCACGCAACCGTGTGGTCGCGGCGCGCGAAAGAGCCGTAGAGGCGCGTCGGGCCGCTGCGTCCTACAGCCGTCAAGGTCGTGATCGGGCGGTCGATATCTTTGAAGAGCAGCCTCTGATTGCCGGTGCTCTTGCAGTGGCTCTTGGTGCAGCTTTGGGTGCAGCCCTGCCCCGCAGTCGGATGGAAGACGAATATCTGGGTGAGCACAGCGACTATCTGATGCACGAAGCTGAGCGTATCTTTGACGAGGAAAAGGCCAAACTTGGCAAAGTGGCACAAGCCGCCAAGGACGAAGCCGCCAAGATTGCTCGTGAGGCCAAGCAAAATGCCGACGACGCGGCACCTGCGGACACGGCAGCGCAAGCTGTCATGGACAAGGCGAAATCGTCAGGCAAGCGCATAGCCGACGCCGCCGAGGCAGAAGCCAAAAAGCAGAATGTAGGCGATACCAAGAAATCGTGAGCATCTGCTGATACAAAGACTATCAGCCTGCGCGTTGTGCGCGGGCTGACTTATCTACTGAGGAGGCCACCGCCATGGCACGAGGAAGACACGCAGACAGCCCCACCGAGATTCCGAAAAAAGGGTGGAAGGACATAATTTTGCGTGTGAAATCATCGCTTGGCTCAGATCATGTAGGTCTTATAGCAGCCGGGGTCGCGTTTTATGCATTGTTGGCAATCTTTCCGGCAATCACCGCACTGATGGCGCTAGGCGGATTGATCCTGAATCCTGTGCAGGTGGCAAACCAGCTTCAGTCTCTTACTCAGCTTATCCCCAAGGATGCTGCGCAGATTATTCTGGACCAAGCGGTTGCGGTTGCCGGGTCCCAGCAAACCGGACTTGGCTTCGCGTTTATATTAGGCCTTTTGTTGGCGATATATTCCGCGTCTAAAGGTATGGGTAGCCTGATCGAAGGGTTAAACGTCGCGTATAACGAAGAAGAAAAACGCGGGTTCATCAAGAAAACACTTTGGACCCTTGGCCTCACGCTTTTCCTGATATTCGGTGTCTTGGTCGGCCTGTTGGCGGCCTTGGCCATACCGGCAGTGCTGAGCATCGTCACATTGCCCGGGTGGATGGAAACAGTGATGACATTTTCCGTTTGGGTGCTGCTGGCGTTGATGACCGTTTTCGGGCTGGGTGTACTATATCGCTTTGGCCCGTCCAGAGACGACGCCGAATGGGAATGGTTGACACCCGGTGCCATAGCAGCATGCGTTATCTGGATCGTGGCCTCGATCGGGTTCTCGATCTACGTCACGAATTTCGGTAACTACAATGCGTCTTTCGGGAGCATGGCCGGCGTTATCATTCTGCTGATGTGGCTGTGGATATCAGCGTTCATCGTCCTTCTTGGGGCGGAACTCAACGCCGAGATGGAAGCCCAAACAACGCACGACACGACGGTCGGACCGGACGAACCAATGGGCGAACGCGGTGCTTCCAAAGCTGACAAACTGGGCAAAGCCGTCGACTGATGTGCGGGCAAGCCAAGCCTTCGTGACAGCGTTTATGACTGGAACAGGGGTCCGTCAGTGTTTTAGATGCGCCTGCAACTGGCGCTTGGTGTGTTGTCTGCCCCACCAGGAACGGATCTGCGTGGCATAAAGCGTTTTAGGGCGGATCCGACATTCGTCGTTTTCAAACTCCAGATAGAATTGCCGCTTCGCCGCGACGATCGCGGTACTTGCAGCCGATATAGCCGCCACCTTTAGCTCCACCCGCGAGATTTCCTCGAGTTGGATTTCCTCGGCTGTATTTTGGCGGGCACGTTGCAACAGATCTTCAATGCTGCCGATATCAACCAGTTTGCCGCTTTTCAGAGGCCCCTGAAACGTGGTGGCACTGGGTGATGAAAGGTCCTCTTTGGCAATCTCTGTGCGGTCTGCAATGAAAGTTTCCCTCTCACCATCCGATGACCAGATGGTCAAAATTATCTCGAGGATGTAGATCGGCTCGAAGCCCAAATTGCTGATGAACGTTCGCGCATCAAGGCCCTGGCTTCCCCCAAGGTGAATTAAGATTTTGGTTCTGCGTTGACGCCGAAATCCTATCACAAGTATTTGCAGATAGACGATCCAGACCAAGGCGGTAATGCCGCCCACGCTCGCCTGAACCAGCGAAGAGTTTTGCGCAAGCCAGTCCCACATAGGATTCATCCATTTCCATGATAGGTTCCGGCGCTCTTCTCGAGCTTGCGCACCAGTGCGATTATTATCAGCGTCAGAACCGTTGTCATTCCGGCGATGACCCATTCGCCCAAACCGCTTGCGACGCCGACTGCCGCTGCGACCCACATACTGGCACCCGTTGTCAGCCCTCTGACCTTGCCCTGAGAAAATACAATCAACCCCGCCGCAAGGAAAGCAACGCCACTTGTGACAGCTTCGATGATACGCAGAGGGTCCATACGCACGGTGTCACCGAAATCAGACGCACGCGACAGCAATGCCAGCGTCAACAGACTATAGATGCAGGCGGCAAGGCCAATCAGCATATGGGTCCTAAGGCCCGCCGGTCTTCGGGATCTTTCACGTTCCAGCCCGATCAGGCCACAAAAGACCACCGTTGCCAGGGTTCTCGTTACCACAACGGTGACGGGCAAACCCGATCCGGCCGAAAATTCATTTATCAGATCAGTCCACATTGCGGCTCCCCTATGCAAAGTATGGATGGCGTTTTATAAATGATCTCTGGTGCCCCCCCCCGAGAAATCTTGAGATTTATAAAGGCTGCCCTGACAGGATAATGTGGCGTATTCGGCATGTTCGGTTCCTGCATCTACAATCACGCGCCGCCCTCGCCCCGGCAAAGGTGACTTATTAGCAAAATAACATAGAACGCTGAATTTCAGGTCCAGTAGTTTTGCATCATCGAACGGATCAATGCCTGGCTTGATGGGGGACACCAGAAATACAGTAGGACTTCATGTCGCTGAATGAATATGATCGAATATAATTGAATTCGGCCCTATACTGAACAGAGACAAAAGAGGGGGTGCTTATGAGCCTTGAGAAAAATTCTTCCAGTCATGATCACGGTCATTCCCATCATCATGACCACTCGCATCTCACCGACATAGATGCCCGGGTACGGGCGCTTGAAACGGTACTCTCGGCCAAGGGCTATATAGATAGCGATGCAGTCGATGAAATCGTCCAGACCTATACAACCAAAATCGGTCCACAGAACGGCGCGCATGTCGTAGCCAAATCCTGGTGCGACCCTGAATTTCGCGAATGGATCGAAAGCGATTCGACGGCAGCGATCCATTCGCTTGGCTACACATCACGCCAAGGCGAACACATAGAGGCTGTTTTCAACTCTGATACGCAGCACCACCTGATCGTTTGCACCCTGTGTTCTTGCTATCCGTGGTCGGTGCTGGGGCTCCCACCCGCTTGGTATAAGTCGCCGCCGTACCGTTCGCGCGCGGTCTTTGATCCCCGCGGTGTCCTGGAAGAATTCGGATTGGTCCTGCCGCCGACGACACGAATAGAGGTTCACGATTCGACGTCCGAGGTCAGATATCTTGTCATCCCGCAAAGGCCGGCAGGGACCGAAGGCTGGACAGAAAGCGAATTGAGCCGTCTTGTCACCCGCGATTCAATGATCGGCACAGCGTTGGCATCAGCACCGGGTGACCGGCCATGAATGGCGGGGCTGATCTGGGTGGCATGATGGGCCTGGGGCCTATTGCAATCGAAAAAGACGAACCGTTGTTTCATGCAGACTGGGAAAAACGTGCGTTCGGTATGACCATTGCATTGGGGGCCTGCGGACAGTGGAATATCGACACGTCCAGGTATACTCGCGAAAATATGCATCCCGCCGACTATATGCTGACCCCCTATTACAAGATCTGGATAGATGCGGCTGTCCGGATGATGAAACAACGTTCGATGATTTCCGAAACCGAAATCGAAACCGGGAACGTGATTGATGCGCCCGCCGCCGTGAAACCCAAGCTGAAAGCATCGGACGTCGAAACCGTGTTATCCGCAGGCGGGCCCGCTGATCGCCCGGCCCAAGGGCATCCGGCTTGGCAAGTTGGCGACCGTATCAAGACGATAAACAACCACCCCCGCACCCATACCCGGCTTCCGCGCTATGCGCGCGACAAGGCCGGTGAAATAACCAAGGTTCACGGGTTTCACGTGTTCCCCGACAGTAATGCGTCAGGTCTGGGCGAAGACCCACATTGGCTTTATCAAGTTACCTTTACATCCCGGGACCTATGGGGAGAGCAGGGGAACGCGGCCGACACCGTTTCTCTTGATCTGTGGGAACCCTATTTGAAAGCCTTGCAATGAACCCAACAGACGCATCCAAGCTACCCGGCATCAAGCTTCAGGGGGACGAACCGGTATTTAACGAGCCATGGGAGGCTCAGGCGTTTGCAATGACGGTGAACCTACACCAAAACGGCGTTTTTGAATGGCAGGAATGGGCAGATACCCTATCGCAGGAAATCCACTCGGGAACAGTCCGCAGCTATTATGAACACTGGCTGTCGGCGCTCGAAAAAATCGTTGCCGACAAGGCGCTCACGACGATACCTGATCTTGCCGAGGTCAAATCCCGGTGGCAACAAGCTGCAATCGAAACGCCCCATGGCCAAGCCATAGTGCTCAAATAGCATACGGGATCATCGTTCGATACCGTCGTGGCGCTCCCCGGGGATGATGACAAGACCCTACGGACCAAAGGGCCTTGTCGCCCTAGCATGTAGCGGGGGCGCCTAGGCCCGGTGTTCTGGGTTTTCGTAATCGAAACGGCAGCCGGCCTTCCAAGCGTTGCGGTCGTTGCCATGGTTCGGCAGACCTCCGGCATCTTTTAACATCCGGGCCATGTGCATCAGGTTCCACGTCATGATGGTCGCGTTGCGTTGGGTGAATTCATTGTCGAACCCGGCTGGCCCCCCTTCGACGTCATCACCATAAGATGGGCCCGGGCCGGCTTCGCCGATCCAACCACAGTCAGCCTGTGGCGGTATCGTATACCCCAAATGGCTCATCCCATAAAGAATACTGCTGGCGCAGTTTTTGATACCGTCTTCGTTCCCGGTCACCACCGCGCCACCTGTCTTGCCGTAAAAGATGCTTTGGCCCTTTTCATTCAACATACCCGACATCGCGTACAAGCGTTCTATCAGAACCCGGCACAGCGAACTTACCTCTCCTAGCCAAATCGGCGTACCCATGATCAGAATATCGGCGGCCGCGACCTTTTTCCATAACGCTGGCCATTCATCACGGTCCCACCCGTGTTCAGTCATGTCGGGGTAAACGCCGATCGCAATCTGTTGTGCCGCCACGTGGATGTATTCGACTTCGACCTTGTTACGCGACATGATGTCCCCCGCCACGGACAGCAGCAGCTTCGTATGGGACTTTTCTTCTTCCTTCTTCAGGCTGGTGTTGAAAATAACCGCCTTAAGATCCGAAAAGTCAGTGGAATTCTCGTCGCAAAGCTTTGACTGGGTTTCATTCAGGGTCATGATGGGTCTCCTCCTGTTATGTTTCGGAAATGGGTTGCCAAACGTTGTTCAATGCATTGGTCCGGACGACGGTTTCGAGATGGTGAAATGCGCCACGGCTTGCCGACATAAATGCAGATGGTGACTGGCGATCGAGGCCCCGCAATGGGCGTATATCTGCGTTTGGCCGTGGGTCATGGCATCGACTTTGGTGTATTGGCCGTTCCTGTGCGGCGCGCCAGATATCGTTCAAGCTGCACCAGAGCGTCATATATCAATACCGCAAAAAGCCCGACAATAAGCCCGCCTTGCAGGACAAAAGCCGTGTTGTTGGTCAAAAGGCCGGCGATGATCACTTCGCCCAGCGTGCGGGCCGCTACCGTTGACCCGATCGTGGCGGTACCCAGGGCAATGACCGCGGACAACCTGATGCCCGTCAGTGTCACAGGCAACGCAAGCGGCAATTCCACGCGTATCAGGCGCTGCCATCTGGTCAGCCCAAGACCTCGCGCCGCTTCCATCGTTGCAGCGGGCAGGTTCGATAGGGCAGTCATTGCATTTTCGAATATCGGCAACAAACCGTACAGGAAAAGCGCCACAAGGGTCGGCCCCGGCCCGAACCCCAAAACAGGAACCGCCAACGCCAACACGGCAACGGGGGGAAATGTCTGCCCCATATTGGCGACCGTCCGTGACAGGGGCCGGAACGATGCCCCCACCGGACGAGTCACAAAAATGGCCAGCGTCACCGCAACCACGGTGGCCGCCAAGGAGGCCACGAAAACAAGGCCAAGATGGCTAAGCGACAAGGACAACAACGTAGCACGGGCATAGATTACCGGCCCGCCATTCGGTGCCAGCGGCGCAAATACCGGTGTGAATAATTCGGGCCACAGCACGAGCAACAGCAGCAACGCTGACAGGAGCGGGCGTAGAATCATTCCGATGCTCATGCGTGCAACTCCGCACGTGCGCGGATGGTATCAAGGGTTACACGTCCTACGACGACGCCGTCGTTCTCCACCGGTACAGCTTCGCGACCAGTCCACAGGCACGCCGACAGCGCGTCGCGAAGACTGGCCTTCGTTGACAGGGCATCACCGTTTGCCGCGCCGGGTTCGACAACTTCACCAAGCGGAATTAGCGACAGCAACCGCAGGGGACGCTCCACATCGCCCACCATATTCGCGACGAATGCCGTCGCCGGTCTGGTAATGATCTCGGCCGGTGTGCCATGCTGGACAAGCTTGCCCCCGTCCATAACAGCCACGCGGTCTCCCAAGAGGATCGCTTCCTCCATATCATGGGTTACCAGCATGATCGTCGACCCGAGCTTTTGCTGTATACGGCGCAGATCTTCTTGGGCGCGGTTCCGGATGATGGGGTCGAGCGCGCCAAACGGTTCGTCCATCAGCAACAGGTCGGGCCGGGACGCCAATGCCCGTGCCACGCCGACACGTTGCTGTTGCCCCCCGGACAATTCCGCCGGATAGCGGTCGCGAAACTGCTTGGGTTCCATTGAAAACAGCGCAAGCAATTCATCCACCCGCGCGTTGATTTCGGCCCGCGACCACTTCAACAGCTGAGGGACCGCTCCGATATTTCGGGCCACCGTATGGTGAGGAAACAGCCCGTGACCCTGAATGGCATAACCGATCCGCCGCCGCAGTATATGCGGCTTGACCGACATCGTCGGTACCCCGTTGATGCGTACTTCGCCAGAGGTCGGTTCTTCCAGCCGGTTTATCATGCGTAACAACGTCGTCTTGCCAGACCCTGACGTGCCGACAATTACGGTGATCGTTCCGGTCTCGACGGTCATCGAAACGCTGTCGACAGCCTTGGTGTCTGCATAGATTTTGGTGATGCGATCAATTTCGATCATGCAGTTTCCTTCGCTGTCGGCCGCGTGAGTTCGACCAGGATATCCATCACGATCGCAGAGGCGAGCGCCAGAATAACGGTGGGCAGCGCCCCCAACAAAATCAGGTCGGTCGCGGTTTGGTTCAGTCCCTGAAACACGAACGTGCCAAAACCACCACCGCCGATCAGCCCGGCAATGACCGCTAGGCCGATGTTTTGCACCAACACGATACGCAGTCCTGTCAGGATGATCGGCAAGCCCAATGGCAGCTCTACCCGCAAAAGACGCTGTTGCTGCGTCATGCCCATGCCGCGGGCGGCTTCGACTGCGGCTGGGGGTGCTGATGCCAACCCGGCAACGGTGTTGCCCACCACAGGAAGCAATGAATACAGCACCAAGGCCAGAAATGCGGGCGCAAACCCAATACCCGCAATCCCGATCGCTTGTGCGCCCGGGACCGTGTGGCCCACCCAACCCAAAAGCGGGATCATCAGACCGAACATGGCAAGCGACGGAACCGTCTGCAAAAAGCTGAGTATCGGCAGAATAGCGGCACGCAATCCGGCGCGACGGTGCGACAAGATACCGACGGGAAATCCGATCACCGCCGCCGCACCAAGAGATCCGAAAGCCAACCCCAGATGGCGCAGAAATTCCCGATAAAAGGCGTCGCTCCGGGCGGAATATTCCCTGAGGATGGACAGGTCGGATAACAGACCGGACCACAAGACCGCACCCATCGCGCCGACAACCACGGCAAGCAATCCGCCGCGTGCCAACGGGCCGGGTGCCATCGCCAACAATGCATCCACCAACAGCAGCGAAAATATCGCGAACAAGAACCAAAAGCCCATGGCCGGTGACACTCTGGCGTATTCTCCGGCTTGATCAAGCAGCGCCGGTGCCCCCTGCATCAATAGCCACAGAACTCCAACCAGCCCCAACACCGCGCCACACAGACGAAGCCGCGCGAACCGTGCCGGCAGACCAAACGCAAGACCCAGCAAGACCGCCCCAACGCCGGGCCATGTCGCCACGGGGTCTGCGACGTTCCAAGACATCACACCTTGGCCAGCAACAATCCGGTTGGCGGCCAATGTCATGAACGGCACCGTTAAGCTTAACAAACCAAGACCCGCAAACAGGACGCCCGGCGCAGACAACGCTACCCCGGACCCCCGTTCGTTTCGCTGGATGGACCCGGCGCGGGCAATCAGTCCAGCACCCCGGCCTGGGTAAGATAGTCTCGCGCCACAGCTTCGGCCGGTTCACCGCCGACTTGGATACGGCCGTTAAGCTTCTGCAACGTTGCCATGTCCAATCCACCGAAAATCGGGTTCAGCACATCGGGTATGGAAGGATATTCCTTCAGCACCTCGGCACGCACGATCGGGGTCGGTTCATAGACCGGTTGCACGCCTTTATCGTCCTCCATCACCACCAGGCCCGTGGCCCCGACACCGCCATCAGTACCATACACCATCGCGGCATTGACCCCTGAAGTGCCACGTGCCGCGGCCTGAATCGTGGCTGCGGTGTCCCCGCCGGACAGGATCACGGTTTGATCCGGTGTCAGCGTGAAACCATAGGTAGACTGCATGGCGGGCAATACGGCCGGGGATGAAACAAATTCTGTCGAAGCCGCAAGCTTTATATTGCCGCCGCCAGACACCCAAGCGCCGAAATCCGACATGGTCGTCAGGTTGTTTTTCTCTGCAACCGGCCCAGTGACCGCGATCGCCCAAGTGTTGTTTGCGGGCGCAGAATCGAGCCACGTAACGTCGTTCTGTTTGCTATCCAGTTCGGCGGCTCTTGCATGGGCTGCCTTGGCGTCCTTCCAGACATCGCTATCGGCTTCGTTGAAGAAGAAGGCGGCGTTGCCGGTGTATTCAGGATAGATATCAATCTGCTTGGAAAGCAGGGCCTCGCGGACCACCTGTGTGCCGCCCAATTGCAAACGACGTTCAACAGGAAGGCCGGCGTCTTCAAGCGCAAGCGCGATGATGTTGCCCAACAGCCCGCCTTCGGTATCAATCTTGGATGATACTGTTATTTCGGCTGCGGCCCCCGAAGCAAACAGCGTAGACAGTCCAACTGCGGCAATAATGCGTGTAATCATAATGGGTTGGCTCCTCGAATATGAGATTGAATAAATCGGTTTTCGGTACGATTGATTATTAAGCTGGCACTATTGATTATTAAGGTAGCGGCCAAAGGGCCAAAGCCAAGACCAGAGTGTCCATCCGTCAGCAAATTTCTAACCCCCCATTAAATGCTCGATTGTTTCGGTGTTTCGCTGCCGCGAACGATCCGCACTAATACCTTCCTACTGTCTTACCACTGCCGTGATCCTGCCTGATTTAGCCGACATACCGTTTCTCGAAACAGATGATTGAAAAGGGGACGGCAATGGACCGCCTGACAGAAATGGAAGCATTCGCCACGGTTGTGGATCAGGGTGGCTTTACGGACGCCGCGAAAAAGATGGGAATATCAAAGTCTGCGGTTTCCAAGCATGTGTCCTCTCTCGAGGCGCGCTTGGGTGCGCGGCTTTTGAACCGGACCACACGCAGGGTCAGCCCGACCGAGATCGGCCTTGCATACTATGACCGCGCCCGCCGTGTGCTGAACGACGCAGGCGAAGCCGATGCTTTGGTGACGTCGATGCAGTCGGCACCCTCTGGCTTGCTACGGATTTCGGTCGCGACGGATTTCGGCGTAAATCATCTGTCCCCGGCATTGTCCGAATTTCTTTGCGATTTTCCGGATATCACCGTCAACATGGTTTTGAATAACCGCTATGTCGAACTTATCAGTGAAGGGTTCGATATGGCTGTGCGCATCGGAGAGCTGGAAGACAGCACGCTGCGGGCACGCAAGTTGACGGAAACCACCAAACGGATGATCGCCTCACCTGGTTATTTTGAAAGATATGGCCGGCCCGAAAAAATTGACGATCTGAACAACCACAAACTGCTGCACTATTCGAACCAGTCCAGCGGCAATATGTGGAAGCTGACCTCCCCTTCAGGTGAAAAGCGTCAGGTGCGCACAGCCGGATGGCTTTCGGTCAATGACGGGCAGTCTTTGCTGAACGCCGCGATATCAGGGCTTGGCATCGCGTACCTTCCCAGTTTTCTGTATGCTGATGCGATGGAAAAGGGGCTGGTCGAAGACGCCATTCCGGATCTGCCGTTGGAAACCCAAGGGATTTACGCAGTTTATCCGCCCGGCCGATTCACCCAGCCCAAGGTCCGCGCCTTCATTGATTTCCTGGCTCACACTTTTGCCGACAAAGGTCCTACGGACTGGTGATTTTTCTCAACCCGACACCCCCTCGGTGAACTTGATCCGAACTTTCGATCACCCCCGCTACCCATAGAGGTAGCGGGGGATTTTTTGGGATCAATTGTTGCGCGGTAACAGGACTGCTTCGACCCGCCGGTTGGCTTCGCGGCCTTGGGCGGTCAGGTTCGTCGCGATGGGTGCAAGATAGCCCATTCCATGGGCATCAAGCCGGTCGTTTGGCACCCCGTACTGCTGGACAAGACGCTGGCGCACCGATTCCGCGCGGCTTCGCGATAGTGCGATATTGGGTTCCAGCAGGCCAACGCTGTCGGTATGGCCAACCAAAACGACCTGGAACTCGGGCCTTGCCTTCAGAAAGGACGCAAGATTTTCAAGTGCGGCAAAGGTTTTATCACCCAACGAAGACGTGCCACTATCGAATTCAAGCGCAGACAACACCACGTGACCCCGATCCAGTAAAACTTGGGCAAAGCCGCTCGCGTCAGTCGCCTCCGCTGTGACTTCGACTTGGGGGGTGGCAGACGGGGCTCGGTCGCTCATGGGCACGTCGACTTGGATTATCTGTACATAAGCTGAAGAAGTTTCGGTGCTGGTCAGAACGGTCACGACATTTTCCGGCGCGTTCGTCGTGCCCTTGATAGCGGTGACAAACTGATAGCTGCGGATATCGACGTACATGTTCGGGGCGGGCAAAGTCTCTATCGCGAAGCGAAAGTCAAAGCCGCCGCAACTGTACGCATCACAGTCCAGAATGATGGTGTATCCCTCTGCCTCAAGCTGGCTGCGGATCGGGCGCATAATTTGCAAAGGAGTGGTCCCGGCGATCTCAATTTTCCAGGCGGATCGCCTGACGTCCCCCTCAATCCGAAGCGTCTGGATCGCGTTATCCTTAAAGACAGTGACCGGTGCGGCATAGATGTCTGGGGCAGTGTCTCTTTCTGCGGTCAGCCGCGCCGAAGGCGGCAAAGACAGTTCGACAGCGCCGCCCATGTTCGCCATCAGCAGCCAGAACAGGACAGTGCGCCAGATCATCTGGATTGGGCGTGATAGGCGTCATTCGGGCGCATGTCCGTAGCGCTGGCGACGCGATTTGTCATGTTGAAGAACCCGGCCACCGACGCGATGTCAAAGATATCGCGATCCGAAAACCCGACGTCCCGTAGTGCCTGACGGTCGGCTTCCGAGGTTTTGGCACTGGCCACCGTAAGGTTTTCCGCAAACGCCAGCATCGCTGCCTGACGCGCATCCAGGTCAGCGACGCGCCAGTTCATCACCATCTGTTCGCCCAGAATCGGGTTGCCCGACAGTTCTCGGACGGCCGCACCGTGCGCAGTCAGGCAATAGTAGCATTTGTTCACGGACGACACGACGACTGCAATCATCTCGCGCTCGAGCTTGGACAGGTTTGAATCGCCTAGCATCAAGTCATTGTACATTGCGGTAAACGCGTTTAGCTTGTCGATATCAAAGGCATAGGCCCGCAGCACATTCGGAACCATGCCCAGCTTTTGCTGACATACATCAAAATATTTCTGGGTTACCTCGGGCAAAGGGTCGACCATGGGCAGGTTCAGGGCGGTGGGGGCGTCATGTGCCATAGGGCAACTCCTTAATCAGCAGACTGACGATAATGATAGTCACCTACATGGGCAAAGCCCAGACTTTGGTACAGGCGGTTGGCACCGACATTCGCCTTGGTGCAAAGAACCGCCAAGCGATCGGCACCCTGCCGTTCAGCCCAGAATGCCGCGCGACGCATCAACCATTTCGCGACGCCCTGCTGGCGCTGGTGCTCAAGAACTTCGACAGCATGCACCATGCAGACCCCATCATGGATCGCGGCGAATGCGACACCGCCGGGCATTTCGTTCCAGCGGGTCAGGATCGCCGTTTTGGTTTTGGCGCGGTGCATGACCTTGATACGTTCGGGGCCGATGCCGCCTTTGGCCCAGATTTCCAGCATGATCGCCAGCGGTTCCCAGATGTCAAAGGCCGTGACCCGAGGGATCGGCACGTCGGTCAGCTGTGCCACAGGGGCGACATACAGGTTGACCGGATCGACAATAGCATAGCCCCGCGCCGCAAGTTCGGCGTCCAGGGGGTCATCCCCGCTGCGGATCATGAACAACGGACGCTGACCCATCGCCCGCATCGACGTTTCGGCCTGTGCGATGTCGGCCTCGGGGGCTGCGATCGTTGCGGCTGACACGCGTTTGCCCCCGCCCTGTCCGTCGCGCAAGGTCCAACCGCCTTCGGTCCAGAGTCTTGCGGCGGGCCATGTGTGGTCGATGACCTGATAAAGCCGCTCCAGATAAGTCAAGGAAACACCTGTGCGAGCTTCGCCATAGCCGCGTCAACCTCGGCCTGATCATTGCCGCGGATCACGATATGCGCGCCGTATTTGCCGTCTTTCTGGAAGGGATACGACCCGATAGAGAGGTTGGGATAGGCGTTCGCCAACTCTCCCAACGGTCCGGCGATGTCGCCTTCGCCCCGTTCGATGCGATGGGTGGCGCTGATCAAGGGTGCACCACCGGTGAGGGTCGGCAAAACGCTGGCGACCATCGCCTCGAACACGGCAGGGACGCCGGCCATGACATAGACGTTTTCGAGTTTGAACCCCGGCGCGGCGGACACGGGGTTGTCGATCAGCGTGGCATCATCGGGGATACGCGCCATGCGCAGACGGGCGATGTTCAGCTCTGTCGCGCTTTTGGCGTAATGTTCGGCCAGAATGGCACGGGCATCCTCGCGCACGTCGATATTCTTGTTAAAGGCCGCAGCAATGCAATCAGCGGTGATGTCGTCATGGGTCGGCCCGATGCCGCCGCTTGTGAAAACGCTGTCATAGACCTTGGCCAATTGTTGCACGGCGGCGATGATGGTGCCGTTTTCATCCCCCACCACGCGCACCTCCTTAAGGTCGATCCCGACACGGGTCAACTGCCCCGCCAGATGGTGCATGTTTGAATCGCGGGTACGCCCCGACAGGATTTCATCGCCGATGACGATCATCGCAGCAGTGGGGTTGGGCATGGCTGTCTCCTTGAGGGGCCGTTGATTGAGGTATAGGTCACACCCCATGCGCTTTCAAACCGAACTTGTCCCCGCCCGCCTGATCCGCCGCTACAAACGGTTTCTGGCCGATTGTCAGCTTGAGGACGGCACCGAGGTGACGGCCCATTGCGCCAACCCCGGATCGATGATGGGGCTTGCCGACCCCGGCATGAAAATATGGCTCGAGCCGAACGATGATCCCAAACGCAAGCTGAACTACGGCTGGCGGCTGGTTGACCACGAGAACGGACATTTCACCGGCGTCGACACCGCCCTGCCGAACCGCGCAGTCAGGGCAGCACTCGCCGATCGGAAAATCGGTCCGCTTGCCGCCTATGGCACCGTGCGCCCCGAGGTAAAGTACGGTGAAAATTCGCGAATCGACTTTCTGATGACCGAGAAGGGCCTGCCGGATGCCTACGTCGAAGTGAAATCAGCGACCCTGTCGCGCACCGCAGGGCTGGTCGAGTTTCCCGATAGCGTAACCGCACGCGGTGCCAAACATCTGGCCGAACTGGCGCAAATGGCGCGCAGTGGGCACCGTGCCATACTGCTCTATCTGGTGCAGCGCACGGATTGCACCGCATTCTCAGTGGCCGCTGACATTGACCCGGCCTATGCGGCGGCCTTTGCCAGTGCAGGTGGCGCGGGGCTTGAAACTTTGGTCATCGGGACCCGGATCAGCCCCAAAGGCGTTGCACTTGCCGAACCCCTCGCCTTAATTGACCGACCTGACTGGCACTTGGCCGAAAGTCGCGATAGGTAACTAGGAAATTATTTGTTGGAGATACCGGTGATGAACGAACACCGAGGACGCCAGACCAAAGACGGCATTCGCATTTACGACCCCTCGGATTTCGCCGGTATGCACACCGCTGGCAAGCTGGCGGCGCAAATCCTTGATGACATCGCCGAACATGTCTTTGTCGGCCAGACTACCGGCGCGATCGACGGTGTAATCACGCAAATGGTCGAAGACGCAGGTGCAAAATCTGCCACTATCGGCTATAAGGGATATCAGCACGCCAGCTGCATTTCGCTTAATCACGTGGTCTGTCACGGCATCCCCGGCGACAAAAAGCTCAAGGATGGGGACATCCTGAACATCGATGTCACTGTGATCGTCGACGGCTGGTTCGGCGACACATCGCGGATGTATGTGGCGGGCAAGCTGTCGCGCAAGTCCGAGAGGCTGATCGAAGTCACCCACGATGCGCTGATGCGCGGGATCGAAACGGTGAAGCCGGGCAATACCTTTGGCGATATCGGCCACGCCATTCAAAGCTTTGTCGAAGCTCACCGAATGAGCGTCGTCACCGATTTTTGCGGCCATGGGCTGGGGCGGGTATTTCACGCGCCGCCGAATGTGTTGCACTACGGTCGCCCCGGCACCGGAGCTGTGCTGGAGCCGGGGATGTTTTTCACGATTGAACCGATGGTCAATCTGGGCCGCGCCGAAACCAAGGTGCTTGCCGATGACTGGACTGCCGTCACCCGTGACAAATCACTGTCCGCCCAATTCGAACACTCCATCGGCGTCACCGAGACCGGGTTCGAGATATTTACCCTGTCACCGGGAAATATGTTCCACCCAACCTATAGCCGGGACTGAACCCCTCAGGTCCGGCGTTTTATCATCTTTTGTTCGATGACGGCCCAGATGACGCTGCCGGCATAAGCAAAGCAGCAGATAACCAGCGTCGCCCATGGGAAGCTGACCAGGCTTGCTATGAAGCCCGTAAAAAAGATCAGGAAATATGTAACGTTCGCCCGTGAAAAGCTGACCGACTTGAACGACCAGGTCGGGATGCGACTGACCATGACCCACCCCACCAGGACGATGTACAACGCTGTCAACGCATCGGGCATGGCCGCACCGGGACCGAAAGCATACGGCAGATAAATCGGGAGCATGACCAGCATCGCGCCCGCAGGCGAGGGTACGCCGGTAAAGTAGCCGCCATCATCCAGCGGATCCTTGGTGCGCGAATCTACGTTGAACCGGGCAAGCCGCATGACACAACAAATCGCGAAGACCAGCACGCTTAGCCAGCCGGCCCGGTAGAAATCCTGCAGCCCCCAAAAGTAAACGACCAGCGGCGGCGCGACCCCGAAATTCACAAAATCGGCAAGGCTGTCGAGTTCGGCACCGATTTTACTGTCGCTCCCCAAATACCGCGCTGTACGCCCGTCCATCCCGTCCAGAATTGCCGCGACCGTGATCAGCATGACGGCGAGCGAGAATTTACCTTCGGCGGCAAAGCGGATCGCGGAAATCCCCGCGCAAATCGCCGCGATGGTCAGCATGTTGGGCAACAGCTGAAGCAGTGAGAATTCGGTCTTGCCTTTGTCAGCTGGAACGGGCGACTGATCGGTCATTTATGACAGCTCCGCCAGAACGGTTTCGCCGGCAACCATGGTTTGGCCGATGCTGACGCGCGGTTCCACGCCTTGAGGCAAATACACATCCAAGCGCGATCCGAAACGGATCAAGCCGAACCGCTGCCCCGCCTGGATATGCGCACCTTTCTTGGTAAAGCAAACGATGCGTCGCGCCACCAGGCCAGCGATTTGCACCACCGCGATGTCGCGACCGTCTGCCATCTGGATGCGCAGGCTGTTGCGTTCATTATCTTCGCTGGCTTTATCCAAGGACGCGTTGAAAAATTTGCCGGGCCGATAGGCGATCGCGGTAACCTCGCCCGCGACCGGAGACCGGTTCACGTGGCAGTTGAACACATTCATGAAGACGCTGACCCGCGTCAACGGCGTGTCCGCCATCCCCAGTTCAGCAGGCGGAACAGCGGGTTCTATCAGCGATATGATGCCGTCTGCCGGGCTGATTACAAGGTTGTCACCCTTGGGTGTCAGACGTTCGGGGTCGCGAAAGAAATAATAGCACCATACGGTGACGCCGACGCCAATCCATCCCAGGATCTCTGCCACAAGGAACAACACCACAGTAATGGCAGCAAAAATAGCCACGAACTTGCGCCCCTCGGGGTGCATTGGCTTGATAAAGGTGCTGGTCATACTTAGGCCCATGGCGGTCTATTCTCCTGTAAAGTCATTCCTTAGCACATATGCGCCAACGCAGGGAATGCAAAGCGTCAACCGTACCTGCGCCATCACGCCACGCCAAGCAGCGTGATCCACGTGTCGCCGTATTTACGTTTATCCCGTCGGGCAAACCCGTCCGGGGCATCCATGGCGGCGTTTTCTTCCCACACGACCATCGCATCCGGGCCAAGCCATCCGCCAGCCAGCGCTTTGGTCAACGCAACCTTTCCCAACCCCTTGCCGTATGGGGGGTCCAGAAAAACCAGATCAAACGGAGCCGCGATCCAGCCGCCGAGGTTTGTCGCATCCGTCCGCATGAGAGTGGCCGACGCTTCGACCCGCAACTTTTTGATGTTCTCTGCAATCAGCTTTTGACCGACGCGACCGTTTTCCATGAAGACGGCTTCGCGCGCACCGCGCGAAAGCGCCTCGAGCCCCAATGCGCCGGTACCCGCGAATAGGTCCAGCACACGCGCGCCATTGATAACATTATGGTGGGTCAGCATGGAAAACAGGCTTTCGCGCACGCGATCGGATGTCGGGCGCAGATGCGCTTCCTCGTCACCTTTCCCCACAGCGGCAAGCTGAGTCCCGCGGTGCTTTCCTGCGATGATCCTCATGATTTCAACAGGGCTTTCATGTCGGTATCGGGGTTCTCGACCAAAGCAGGTGCCGGGGATTTTCCCGCTTCGATCAGGCGACGGCCGATCATGAAGCCGCGCGGGTCGTTCATGGCGTCGACGGCAAGCAGTTCGTCGCCGCGGTAATACCAGAACGCGATGCTATCGGCATCGGTGCGCCGGGTGATGACGCGATCATATCCTGAGTTCAGCCCGGCAATTTGCAATTTCACGTCATATTGGTCGGACCAGAACCATGGTTTTGCCAGGTATTCCCTGTCATCCCCCATAATGTTTCCGGCGACACATTCTGCCTGATCAATGGCGTTGGGCACAGATTCCAGCCGGATTCTCTGGCCGCGATATGGGAACGAGGCGCAATCCCCCGCAGCCCACACATGCGGTGCCGAGCTACGCCCGTACGCGTCGGTCTTGATGCCATTGTCGATCACGATACCCGCGGCATCCGCCAGTTGGGTTGCAGCTTCGATGCCCACGCCGACGATGACGAAATCCACGGCCAGCTCGCTTCCATCCGACAGCACTGCACCCGTCACTTTGGTATCTCCCGAGAGACGCTCCAACCCCACGCCTTCGCGAATATCGACCCCGTGGGACGTATGCAAAGCCCGAAAAAAATCCGACGTTTGCGGTGCTGCGACCCTTTGCAGAATACGGTCGCCCATTTCGACCAATGTCACCTTGAGGCCCAGCTTGGCAGCGACTGATGCGGCTTCCAGACCGATATAGCCCCCGCCGACGATCAACACCCGCGCGCCTTCGGTGAAACGCGGGCGCATCGCATCGACATCGGCCAGACCCCGCACCACATGCACCCCATCCAATGTGCCGCCGATCCGGGCGGGCAAGCGCCGCGGCACAGACCCGGTGGTTAACACTAATTCATCATAGGCGAAGGTTTGGCCGGCGGCGCGGACGGTTTGCGCAAAGGTGTCGATTGTTTCGACAGTGGTACCCAGCATCAGGTTGATCCCGTTTTCGGCATAGAAACTTTCCGGACGCAGAAATAACCTTTCCAATGCCATCTCGCCCAGAAGATAGGCTTTGGACAAAGGCGGACGTTGATAAGGCGGTACTGCTTCGGTACCGATCAGGGTGACCTCGCCGGCAAAGCCGGTGTTGCGCAGCTTGGCAACGCAGGACGATCCTGCCTGTCCTGCCCCGATCACGACCACATGTTTCATCGCTGTCCCCTTCGAAAAAACCGTTTTCCTGCCTGCTGCAAAGCCTATATCTTTAGCCAAGACAAACGCAATGACATGAAAGGTCACGCATATGACGATTTCCCAAGGTGATACGTTGCCCGACGCAACGCTGGTACGCATGGGCGAAGACGGCCCTACCGCTGTGCAGATGTCGGATAAGCTGAAGGACCGCAAGGTCGTTGTCTTTGCCGTTCCCGGAGCGTTCACACCGACCTGTCATTCGGCACACGTACCCAGTTTTGTGCGCAACAAGGACAAGTTCGATGCCAAGGGCGTCGACGAAATCATCTGTATCTCTTGCAACGATCCGTTTGTGATGCAGGCCTGGGGCGAAGCAACCGGTGCCAACGCTGCGGGCATCACCATGCTTGCCGACGCCAACAGCGAATTCACCAAAGCGATCGGGATGGACTTTTCGGCTGCTCCGGCTGGGCTGATATCACGTTCCAAGCGTTACGCGATGCTGGTTGAAGATGGCAAGGTCACGTTGTTCCAAGCCGAGGACAGTCCCGGTGTCTGCGACCTGTCCGGCGGCGAAGCCTTGTTGGACAACATGTAACCCCCAAGGGGGATCGCACTATGAAACACGAAACGCAGCCTCGGCGTATGAGGCTGCATTTTTATTCAGGGGGGCGTGGCTGCGCTATTTCGCATCGCCCATCAGCCCGTCCATCTTGCGAGCCAGCTTGGCATCAAGAGAGCTTAGCCCGTCGACGTCATGGGTGATAAGCGTGACCACCACCTTGTTGTAGACGTTGCTCCATTCGGGATGGTGGTTCCATTTTTCTGCCCAGATCGCGGCGCGGGTCATCCAGCCAAAAGCGTCGGCAAAGTCATTGAAGACAAAAGTCTTGGTTATCCCGTCACGGTCATCTGTCATTTCCCAACCCGTATTAAACAGCGGTGCCAGTACAGTTTTACGTGTCTCTTCGCTCAGCTTTTCGCTCATTGTTGTTCCTCGATTTCAGCTCTTTTGAACGGGCCATATTCGGTGAGTATGTCGATCTCTTGGTCAACGGCGGCCCGCTCCTGTGAAAGATAGTCTGCGACGGCACGCATGAAACCCTCCTCTCGTATCCAATGCAAAGACCAGGTAGGTCTCGGCAGATAACCGCGAGCCAGCTTGTGTTCGCCCTGCGCACCGGCCTCCACGGCGGCCAGTTTCCACGCGATGGCGATGTCGATGGCCTGATAATAGCACAGCTCGAAATGCAAGAAAGGGTGGTGTTCAGTGCATCCCCAGTACCTGCCATAGAGCGCCTGCGCGCCAATGAAATTCAACGCACCCGCAACCCACGCACCATCGCGCTTTGCCAAGACTAGCACAATGTCGTCGCGCAAGGTTTGCTGAGCGATATCAAAGAACTGCCGCGTCAAATACGGTGTCCCCCACTTTCTTGCCCCGGTGTCTTGATAGAACTGCCAGAATGCATCCCAATGCGCAGGTTGGATGGCATCCCCGGTCAACACTTCGATTTCGCCGCCAAAGCGCTGCGCCTGCTCTCTTTCCTTGCGTATATTCTTGCGCTTGCGAGAGCTGAGCGTGGACAGGAACCCGTCGAAATCTTCAAACCCGTTGTTTCGCCAATGAAACTGTTGGCTTTTTCGGACCAATAGACCTAGATCCTCACCTGCCTGGGCTTCGGCTTGGGTGCAAAATGTGATGTGCAGGGATGACAACCCGTTGTTATCCGTAAGCTGTACCGCCCCCTGCACCAAAGCCGCCATTCCGGAACCTTCAAAACCGGGGCGCACCAGAAAGCGCCGACCAGTGGCCGGAGTATGCGGAACAGCGATTTGCAACTTGGGATAATAGCGCCCGCCGGCACGTTCCAGCGCATGCGCCCAACTGTGGTCAAAGATGTATTCGCCCTGGCTGTGAGACTTTGCGTACATCGGGGCCACCGCGATAATCTGGCCACCGATAGCGGCGCTAAGGTACTGCGGTTGCCAGCCGGTCCCCGGACCGACGCTCCCGCTTTGTTCGAGCGCGGACAAAAAACGATACGTCGTAAAAGGGTCGTTCGGGCGCACACCGGGTTTTGCTTCGGGACACGCGCAGGCATCCCACTCGGCTTGACCAATATCAGCAATCCGAGGGGAAATTCTTATTTCGACTTCTTGTGCGCTCATCCCGACCTTCCGATTGCCTAGCACCTTATCTGTGGCCGCGACGGTCAGCTTCAAGAAGAGAGCGGAGCTGCATACCCTTCAAAGGTAATATTATCAGCGAATTCCCGCGCCGACATTTCCGCCTCGAGGCTACGGACGGTCCAGCAACAGACCATCGCGCCCTGACGGCGGAGCTGGGCAACCCGGTCGCGCGCAAGGTCATCAACTTCGTGGCTGATGAAACTTGCGCCGGTGGCGTCGTAATCTGGAATTTCGCGCAGCCGATCACAGGTCGCCTTCGGCAGCGGCCAGTCGTCGTAACGATAGGCGCTGGTCACAATGCCGCGCGGAACTTCGGGGATCAATTCAGCCATCCGCCCAACCGCATGCGGGTTAAACGACATCACCGCCACGTCGCCGCGATATCCGCGCAGCGCTTGTGCCGTGGCCCGTTCGAGAGGACCAAGATCGTCGCCCATTGCACCGTCCTGATCCTTGATCTCGACCAACACAGGGGCGCGGCCCGCGATCTGGTCCAGCACGGCTTCCAACGTCGGGATCTTGTCATTACCCCCTTTAAGGGTCATGCGCCCCAGCTCGGCCGCGTCCAGCAGCCGCACGGCACCCTTTTCGTTGGTCAAGCGATCCAGGGCATAGTCGTGAAACACCACCGCGGCGCCGTCGCGGGTCAGTTGCACGTCCAATTCAATGCCATACCCACGGCTGATCGCGGCTTCAAACGCGGCAGGGCTGTTTTCCGGACGACCCGCGCCGAGATCATGCAAACCACGGTGGGCAATGGGTTGGGTGTAAAACGCTGATGGCAGGGTCATTTGATTTCGAAGATACCTTCAATTTCAACGGCCACGCCCAATGGCAAGGATGCTGCCGATACCGCAGACCGTGCGTGACGCCCCGCATCGCCCAAAGCCTCGACCAGAAAGTCGGACGCACCATTCACCACTTTGGGTTGATCCGTGAAGTCCGCGGTCGAATTGACGAAAGCTGTCAATTTGATCACGCGCACAAGTCTTTCGATGTCACCGTTACAGGCGGCCTTTACCTGCGCCAACAAGCTGATCGCGCAGGTTTTCGCTGCGGCGGCGCCGGCGTCGACGTCCATGTCCTGGCCCAGTTTGCCGGTGATAAATCCGTCTGGCCCACTGGATATCTGGCCCGACACATAGACCGTGCTGCCGGTTACCACGAATGGCACATAATTTGCGGCAGGAGCCGGGGCATCTGGCAACGTGACCCCAAGATCGTTCAAGCGGTTGGTGATGCTCATGATTTTCAGTCCTTTAAAATAACTGCGGTACTTTTGCAGGACGATAGCGGGGGCTTTCGCAAACGGAAAGGGCCATCGTCATTATTGCCATAGTGGCTAAGGCGAAACGCCGCACCCGTAAACATATATTGCTAATTCAGCTCATCGTGCCCATAACGAGCCGAGTTTGGTTGGTTTCCAAGGAATTGCATCGTGTCGTTAGGCAATATCAAAAGATCTTCGCCGCGTGCGCTGATTGTCATCGCATTGATCGCCGGCCTCGCCGGGTGTAGCGGCGCTGGCCGCGTCCAACCGACCGGCATCAACGATCCGCACGAACAGAGCAATCGCAAGGTCCACAATTTCAACAAGAAACTGGCCGGATCCGGAAACGGGAGCGGCCTTGCGCACGCCGTGCCTATGGGAGTGCAAACGGTCGTTCACAATATTGCCGAAAACCTCTCGATGCCGCAGGTCGCCGTGAACAGCGCCTTGCAGGCCGATGTAAAAGGGTTCGGCATAGCGTCCTACCGCTTCCTTACCAACACCGTGCTTGGCGTTGGCGGGATCGCGGACGTTGCATCGGAATTCCAAATACCAAAGCATGACACCGATTTTGGTGAAACGCTTTATGTGTGGGGCGTCGGTGAAGGTTCATACTACGAGCTGCCGTTTGTCGGCCCCTCGACAGGTCGCGACGTTGCGGGCCGGTTTGTGGATTTGTTCACCAACCCACTATCTTATACGCTGCCGCGGCCCGAAAAATATGTCGGTACCGTTACTAAATTTGCCGATAGCGTGTTCAAAAACAGCCGCCGCAGCGATGCCATTAACGACGTGCTAGAAGGCAGTACTGACAGCTATTCGCAAGCAAGATTGATTTATCTGCAAAAACGTCGGTATGAATTGTCTCGGCGCACCGGAGCCCCCGTAACTTACGATGACCCATATTTGCAATAAGATGAACAGACGCGCATTTGGCGGGGGAGCGTTGGCCATCGTGCTGGCACGCCCTGCTCTTGCATTAAACGCAGATGACGCCACGGCCTTCATCAAACGGCTTATCGGCGACATCTACAGCGTCATAGACAGCGGCGCGCCCGAGGCTGCAATGATCCGTCAGTTTGAAGAGTTGTTCGTCCGATACGCCGACGTCCAAATCATGGCGCAATACGCTCTGGGGGTGGATGCCCGCAGCGCCACCGCCGAACAGAAGTCAGCGTTCAATACAGCATTTGCCGGTTATATTGCCAAGAAATATGGCAAGAGATTCCGGCAATTCATCGGCGGCCGGATCGAAGTGGAAGGTGCGCGCAAGATCAAGGCTGGCTTTGAGATCAAAACCACTGCGTATCTCAAGGGCGAAAATCCGATCGAGGTCATCTTTTTGGTATCGGACAAGTCTGGGGAGCTTCAGTTCTTCAACATGTTCCTGGAAGGCGTGAACCTGTTGCTGACCGAACGCAGCGAGATCGGATCCATGCTGGACATGAGCGGTGGCGATCTGAATGCCACGATACACGAGTTGAACAAGGCAGGCTGACCGGGCCGAACCCGAGTTCATTACTGCACTTCGTCCTTTGTTTTCCTAGGTCTCAAGCCATGCATGCCCCGTCGCAACGGCATGCATGGCTTATGTTAGTTTATCTTCCGAAAATATCGCGCAGCACCTGATCAATGATCCCAAGCGGGTTCTCGCGCTGCTGTCTGCGTACCGGCTGGCGGTCTGGCTGGCGTTCTGGTTTGGGCTCAGGGGCTTGCACCACAGCCGGGGCCGGTACGATCATCGGCAACGGCGTGTTGGGCAGCCCTTCGTGAACACGCACCATGACCTCGCGCCAGATTTCTGTTGGCAGACCACCACCCGATACCCCGGTAAGAGGTGTGTTATCGTCATAGCCCATCCAGACGCCGGTAACGTAATCGGCAGAGAATCCGATGAACCACGCATCCCTGTTGGCCTGCGTCGTGCCCGTTTTTCCTGCCAGCTCGCGCCCGCCGAATTGAGCCCGCTGGCCTGTACCCTCTGATACGACTTTCGACATCATATAGACCAGTTGCAGCGCTGCATCCTCTTGGATGACCCGTTCGCCGATGCCGCCGCCCGTACCCATCAACGGTTCGCTGTCCCCCTGAAGCGAAAGATCAATCAAACCGTAAGGTTTCACCGAAGACCCCCCGTTCAGGATACCGGCATATGCCCCGGTCATTTCAAGCAAGGTGCTTTCGGACGCACCAAGCGCCAGCGCAGGTCCAGCCGCCAGATCACTTTTGATTCCGAATTGCTCGGCGACGCGGCTGACAACTTCACGGCCGACACTTTCGGACAGCTTGACCGCCGGAATGTTGAGCGAATCCTTCAATGCCGTGGTCAGCGTCACCTTACCCTTGAAGTTGCTGGTGTAATTCTTGGGACACCATTCACCCGAGCCGGGAATATTCAGACAATACGGCGCGTCGTCGATCAGGTCGTTGGGTGAATACCCCAGATCAAGCGCCGCCGCGTAGACGAATGGCTTGAACGCCGACCCCGTTTGCCGCATCGCTTGGGTGGCGCGATTGAATGCGCCCGCGACCTTGGTCTTGCGCCCGCCGACCATGGCCCGCACGGCACCATCGGCGGACATGACGACGACTGCCGCCTGTGCTTTCGACCCTTCGCGAACCTTGCTCTCGAAAACCGATTTCAAGCCAGCCTCGGCTGCTTGCTGAATTTTTTGGTCAAGCGTGGTTTTGATAATCACGTCTTCGGTGGTGTTTCGGGTGAAAAACTCCGGGCCCGAGGACATCACCCAATCGGCGAAATACCCCCCGGCTTCTGCCTCTGCGGCTTCCGACAACTCTGCGGGGTTGGCGATCGCGCTGTCCGCTTGCGCTTTGGTCAGATAACCTTGGTCTTGCATCAGGCGGATGACCGTCGCAGCCCGGTCCTGCGACCGGTCAAGATTGTTCGTCGGAGCAAGTGTGGTGGGGGCCGTCAGCAACCCTGCAAGCATCGCCCCTTCGGCAGGTGACAAGGCGGACGCAGGTTTTCCAAAGAAGCGCTGCGCAGCTGCCTCTGCCCCGAACGCTCCGCCACCCATATAGGCCCGGTTCAGATAGATCGACAGAATATCGTTCTTGGAGTATTTGGCTTCCATCGCCATGGAAAAGATCGCTTCCTTAGCCTTGCGCGACAACGAGGTGCGGCGGCACTCGGCCTCGTATTCTTTTTCGGTTTGCCCGCTTGAAGCGTCGTAAGGTTCGCCCAGGCACAACAGCTTCGCGACCTGTTGGGTTATCGTCGACCCACCGTGACCCGAGAGCGGCCCTCGGCCTTCACTCAGGTTGATCTTTATCGCCGAAGCGATGCCGCGCGGACTGACCCCGAAGTGCTGATAGAAACGCTTGTCTTCGGTCGCGATCACGGCATCCCGCAAAGCGGGTGACACGCTATCGGCCGTGACGATCCCGCCGAATTGGTCGCCCCGCCAAGCAAACACTTCGCCATAGCGATCCTTCAGGGTAACCGACCCGCGCGCGCGACCATCAAGCAAAACTTCGAGAGGCGGCAATGTCGTGTAGAAATAGCCAACCGCCAGAGCCAGCATCAACACCGCCACCGCGGTGATGCGCCATGTAATCGTCCAGATCAACCGAAACACCCAACGCACCAATGCACTAAGCAAGCCGATCGGCCCTTTGCGTCGGGGTGGCGTGCCACGCCCGCCCCGGCGCTTTGCGGGTGTCTTTGTCGACTTTCGGCTTGAAGCGGCCGTCTTAGTCGAAGCCGCACTTTTTGATGTACGGTGCCGGTCAGCGACCAATGGGCGCTTTCCCTTGGATGAATCACTCATTGGGCTGCTCGCTCTGCCATTCGTTCGTGCCTTTTAACCTGTGTAACCGGGATTGTTTAGCGCTGAGCGCCGCAAGTTGGATCAATTATGTGATCATTTTTTGTGCGCTTTTTGGTGTGTGCTCTATTTTTATGCACATGTGGCGCTTTTGGATTTCCCGCGCGCAGTCTCACCTTCCATAAACCCTCCCGGCTCCGCTTTGCTGTTGAAACATCTTGCAGGGAAATGCCTGCCAAGCAGCAGAGGGACTTATAGGTGAAACTCATCATTGCAACAATCAAGCCGTTCAAGCTGGAGGAAGTGCGCGAAGCACTGACCGACGCGGGTGTGCGCGGCCTGATGGTGACAGAAATCAAGGGCTTTGGAGCCCAATCCGGACACACCGAAATCTATCGCGGTGCCGAATATGTCGTGAATTTTGTGCCCAAGGTAAAGCTCGAACTGGTCGTGGCCGATGCACTGGCCGATCAGATGGTCGAAACCATTACCCGCACTGCCCATACGGGCAAGATCGGCGACGGCAAGATCTTTGTCCTTGATGTCGAACAGGCCGTGCGCGTCCGCACCGGCGAAACTGGCGAAGACGCCATCTGACCCCCTTACACCCAAGGAAACAACGAGATGAAACCACAATATCTGATACCTTTGGCTGCGGCCACGGCGCTATTGCCGAGCTGGGGTTTCGCACAAGATGCACAATTCGCAACATCTGCCGAGACCGCTTTTATTTTCAACACTTTGCTATTCCTGATCGGGGGGTTTCTGGTTTTCTGGATGGCCGCTGGGTTCGCGATGCTGGAAGCCGGACTGGTCCGCTCCAAGAACGTGACAACCCAATTGACCAAGAATATCGCGCTCTTTGCGCTGGCTGCCATCATGTACTGGCTGGTCGGTTATAACATCATGTACCCCGGGGATAACTGGATCCTGCAAGGCGTCTTCGGATCAATTGCGCCCAAGGATATCAAGTCTTCCATCGATGCGGGCGGCTATTCGAACGCGTCGGACTTTTTCTTCCAGTTGATGTTCTGTGCGACGACGGCATCCATCGTTTCGGGAACCCTGGCAGAGCGCATCAAGCTGTGGCCGTTCCTGATCTTCACCCTCGTGCTGACCGGGTTTATCTATCCGATCGAAGCAAGCTGGCAGTGGGGCGCGGGATGGCTCTCCGAGATCGGTTTCAGTGACTTTGCTGGGTCCACGCTTGTCCATGCTGCCGGCGGTTTCGCCGCGCTTGCCGGAGCTCTGATTTTGGGACCGCGTATTGGCAAGTACAAGGATGGTCGGACGATACCGATGCAAGGTTCGAACCTGCCTTTGGCAACACTGGGAACGTTCATTCTATGGCTGGGATGGTTCGGCTTCAACGGCGCGTCGCAGCTTGCGATGGGTACGATGGCGGATGCCGACGCTGTCGCACAGATCTTTGCAAACACCAATATGGCCGCGGCGGCCGGGGCGATTTCGGCGCTGGTGTTGACCCAGATCATGTACAGGAAGGTCGACCTGACCATGGTACTGAACGGCGCGCTGGCCGGGTTGGTATCGATCACTGCGGGCCCGCTTGACCCGACGCTGTTCGGCGCGCTGTGGATCGGTGCGATGGGCGGTGTGATCGTAGTGTTTGCGGTACCGTTTCTGGATAAGCTCAAGATCGACGATGTGGTGGGGGCGATACCCGTGCACCTGATCGCCGGTTTCTGGGGTACACTGGTTGTTCCGGTCTATACTGAGGGCACTTCCTTCGTGACCCAGATCATCGGCTTTGTATCTATCGGTGCGTTCGTGTTCATCGTGTCTGCCATCGTCTGGGCCGTTTTGAAGGCGACCATGGGGATACGTGTCAGCGAAGAAGCTGAGATTGCCGGCCTTGATGTATCAGAGCTTGGGATGGAAGCATATCCGGAATTCTCAAAGAGCTAGGACCGTTGATGTCCATCGATCTGGCCCGGGCATCACTGCCCGGGCTTTTTTGCATCCAACGGTCACATCGTTAGGGTTTCGACACGAGATATAGATATTGGCGACACCACGCGCAGGGTGATGTCGCGCATTGAGTATTTAAGAAAGGATGAAGGTTTAAGTCAGATACCAACGTCGATGATCGCTTTTGCGAGGATGGGCACAGTCTGGCTGTTCAACCCTGCAATATTCATCCGGCTGTCACCGACCATGTAGATCCCGTGATCGGTGCGGAGCTTTTCCACCATTTCAGGCGACGCACCGAGGCGCGAGAACATACCACGATGTGCCGCCAGGAAGCCGAACCTGTCCGAACCGGAGAGGTTTTGCAATTCTTGCGCCAACTGGCTGCGCAAGCCGAGCATTGTGGTCCGGATGTCTTCGAGTTCTGTCATCCAGTCAGCGCGCAGGGTATCATCATTGAGGATCATTGTGACGAGCCGCGCACCATGATCCGGTGGGAAACTGAAGTTCTGACGGTTGAGAAACGCCAATGTGCCCTGATTGAGCCTTTGCGCCGACGTGTCCGAAGAAAGCGCCATCAGGACGCCGGTGCGTTCGCGGTAGATACCGAAATTCTTGGAGCAGCTTGCAGCGATCAGGCATTCCGGAACGGCGGCTGCGACCTGCCGGGTCGCGGCGGCATCGGCAATCAACCCGTCGCCAAAGCCTTGATAGGCGATATCGACCATCGGGGTTGCGCCGGCATCTTGCAGTACCTGTATCACGGCGTTCCATTGTTCGCCGTTCAGGTTGGCCCCCGTCGGATTGTGACAACAACCGTGCAAGAGGATCACATCGCCTTTTTGCGCGGTTTTGAGATCCTGTAGCATCCCTTCAAAGGCGACCCCCCGTGTTTCGTCGTCGAAGTAGCGATACGGGACGACGGGCATGTCGAGATATTTGAGGATCGACAAGTGGTTGGGCCACGTCGGATCAGATACAAAAACCCTGGCTTGGGGGCGGGCCATCTTGATCAGTTCGAAAGCCTGGCGAATGGCCCCCGTCCCCCCTGGCGTGGCCGCGGCGGCGATGCAATCGCGGGCGACCGCGTCCCCCAGCACCATGGAGATCATTGCATCAGCAAAGGCAGGATCGCCGGCCAGACCGGTATAGGCTTTGCTGTCCTGAGTCTCCCAAAGTTGGTGTTCGGCAGATTTGACGGCGCGCATAATCGGTGTCAGCCCCGTCGCGTCCTTGTAGACGCCAACGCCCAGATCGATCTTGGTCTCGCGTGGGTCATCCTTGTACATTTGCATGAGAGCAAGGATTTTATCGGCAGGTTGGGCCTGAAGAGTTTCAAACATCATGCGTCTCCGGTTGCGACGGGCACCGTGGGGAACATGCCCCATTCGGCCCATGATCCATCATAAAGCGACCAATTCGCATGGCCGATCCGTTCGAGCGCCAGAGCCAGAATGGCCGCGGTGATACCTGACCCGCAACTGGTGATGACAGGGCGCGACAGGTCAATGCCAGCGGCCTCGAAGATGGTCTTGATGTCTTGTGTGGACTTCAGGGTTTTATCGTCGTTCAGCAAATCGGTATAGGGCAGATTACGGGAGCCGGGGATGTGCCCTGCACGCAGACCTTCACGCGGTTCGGGGGCTTCACCGCGGAAGCGCGCCGCCGAGCGGGCATCGACGATCTGCGGGTCTTTGAGCTTGGACGCCTGAGCGACCTGCGTCACGTCACGGACCAAGTGGTTCTGAAAACGTACCGTCATGTGACGGTCTCGGGCGATCGGGGGCATGTCCTCGACCGGGTGGCCCTCGGCTTGCCATTTCGGCAGACCGCCATCCAAGACGGCGACATTTTCCTGCCCCATAAGGCGGAATAACCACCAGACGCGGGCTGCTGACAAAAGGCCTGCCCCGTCATAGACGATGACTTGGTGTCCGTCGCCAACCCCCAATGCCCGCATCCGGGACATGAATTTTTCGGCCGGTGGGGCCATATGTGGCATATCAGAGCGCGCGTCGGAAATGTCATCTATATCGAAAAACCGGGCCCCGGGTATATGGGCGGCGTCATATTCAGCCTTTGGATCGCGGCCCGCATCGGGTAAATACCACGAAGCGTCCAGAACACGCAGATCCGGATCCTTGAGATGTTGAACAAGCCAATCGGTTGAAACAAGCGTCTTCGGGTTGTCAGCCATGGGTCAGCCCTTTTTGAAACAGGTTGTTCACTGCCTAACCGCGCAGGCGCATACAGGCAAGGGTCTGAGATCAAACCGGCCGACGCCGCTTTAAATTATCGATGGGCAGGAAATCAACCGTGGTCTTTCAGCAGGCGCTGCTTTTGCCGCGACCAATCGCGCTTGGCTGCGGTTTCACGCTTGTCGTGCAGCTTTTTACCCTTGGCGATACCGATCTTGATCTTTGCCATGCCGCGGTGATTGAAATACATCACCAGCGGCACCAGGGTCATCCCCTTGCGCTGTGTTTCATTCCAGAGGTTCGAAAGCTCTTTCTTGGACACCAGCAGCTTGCGGCGGCGGCGTTCTTCGTGGGTAAAGGTCTTGGCCTGGGTGTAGGGCGCGACGTATGAGTTCACCAACCACAGTTCGCCATCTTCCACCGCGGCGTAGCTTTCGGCGATATTGGCCCCGCCGTTGCGCAGTGATTTGACCTCGGACCCTTCGAGGATAATACCGCATTCAACGTCATCCGCGATAGCGTAATCAAACCGTGCGCGACGGTTTTCAGCGATGACCTTATAGTTCGGGTCTGACTTTGATGAAGATTTAACCTGAGACATAAACTGGATGTAGGACGCCAACGCCTTGCGCGCAAGATGGTGTGTGCGCGAATGCCGCCCTACCAGTGCAGGTCGGCTATCTACCCTTCATCTTTCGATGGTCGCACCTGAGATGAGGCGAGAAATTCCCGATAGCCTACAAGGCGGGCCAGCCGTTGTCATAGACAGGATTTTCCGGCTTTGGGTTTAGTCCCTGAGCTTGGCGTGCACCTCGGCAAGGTCGATTTCGGCGATCGGCATCTTGTTTCCGGGATTGTCGAAATCGTATTTGAAAAGCTCGAAATCCGCTTTGTAGATTTCACGAACCAGATGCATCGACAGATCGTCAAAATAGTCTTCGACCGGGTGGGCACGTTTGGGGCCGTGCCCTTCGGATTCGTTGAAACGCGGAATTTCCGCCAGCTTTACCTGATGGGGTGTTTCGATGGCGTCCAGCACGTCTTGCATGCCATCGTTGAACTTTTCGGTCCAAATGATCTTGTCATACGTACCGCCATTCACGACGAATGTGCTTACATGCCCCGACTGGGCCGACCAGTGAATGTCCGGATCCATCGGGCGGCGCCAGCGGACCGTGTCGCGCGCAAACAAAAGGAACCGGCGAAAGCTGGCGATCTGGTCAAACTCTTGTTTGCCATCCGCACCGCCGACTTCGATGCCGTATTTCTGCATCAGTAGCGGCACCAGATTACCACGATAACGCTTGCCGTTTCGCTGTATGCCGCAGATCTTGTCGAAAAACGAACTTAGTACGCGGGTATACGGGTTGCGTACGCAGGTGAATGCATAGGACGTGTGGTTTTCCACATTCCTTTCAATCGGCCCCTGCGATTCATCAAGGGCCCACTTGTGCAAGCCGGATTTGGCATCATGAATATCGCCGTCGAAAAATTTGCCGTGATCGGAATAGAACATGATTTGACCAATGGTCGAACATGCGCATTTTGGTACGACGCGGTACACAACGCTTTCACTTTCCGTCATCCAGGTACCTGGAAAACCCATTTACTGCCCGGCCTCCTAATTTTATCATTATAGGTGTTATAATTTATGGCGCAAAAACGGCAATGTAACAAAAAAACAAATATTCGCGGTTTATTCAATCGTGGATCGCGATTATCAGTATAAGTCACCTCGTGCAAAAGGCTGCTGATCTGATATGGCCAGAATCGCCTATATTCTTCTGTGTCATAAGGATCCAACTGCGATAATACGGCAGGCCGAACGCTTGACCAAGGCCGGCGACTATATGTCCATTCACTTTGATGCGTCTGCGAGCAACAGCGCGTTCAAGGAAATATACCAAGCATTGTCGGGCAATCCCAACGTTACCTTCGCAAGCAAGCGCATTCGTTGTGGCTGGGGGGAATGGTCGTTGGTTCAGGCGACGCTTAACGCTGTACAAAGCGGGCTGGACGCCTTTCCGCGGGCAACCCATTTCTACATGCTGTCGGGCGATTGCATGGCGATTAAATCGGCCGAATACACGCATAACTATCTTGACGATAATGACCTCGACTTCATTGAAAGCTTCGACTTTTTCGAGAGCGACTGGATCAAGACAGGTTGGAAAGAAGAACGGCTGATTTACCGTCACTGGTTCAACGAACGCACCCAGAAGAAACGGTTCTACGGGATGTTCAAGCTGCAGAAGCGGCTTGGGCTGACCCGCGACATTCCGCATGATCTTCAAATACAAATAGGCAGCCAATGGTGGTGCCTGCGTCGCCAAACGGTTGAAACGGTGATTGAATTCACCAAGCGACGCAGGGACGTTATGCGTTTCTTCAAAACCACGTGGATACCGGACGAAACATTCTTTCAGACCATCGTGCGCCACGTAGTGCCCAATTCCGAGATCAGCGCCCGCACCTTAACGTTCCTGATGTTCACCGACTATGGGATGCCACTAACGTTTTATAACGACCACTACGAACTGCTGTTGGCGCAAAACTATATGTTCGCGCGAAAAATCAGCAGTGAGGCAACCGATCTGAAGCGCCGACTGGGGCTTCTTTATACCGCTGAGGGTGTTGATTTTCAAATCAGCAACGAAGGGCGCAGCCTGTTTAAATTCCTAAGCGACCGCGGGCGTGTCGGGCGCCGATTTACCACCCGGTTTTGGGAAAATGACAGCGCCTTGGGACGTGAACGCGAACTGCTGATTTTGGTGTGCAAAAAATGGCATGTGGCAAAGCGCGTGGTGGGGCGTGTGCGACAAGCGACGAACTTGCCCGCAATCGAATATTTGTTCAACGAGGAAAACACAGCCTTGCCCGATCTGGGTGGTATACAAAATACCCTGAACAAGCGCACCCGGCACCGGCGTGTCTTGATGCGTATGCTGTTTGATTATTACGAGACAGACCGGCTGGTCATATGCATCGACCCGGGAAATATCGAACTGCTCGACGATTTTGCATCGGACCGTTCAGTTACCCGGATCCTGGAGATAGAATGCAAGTTCTCCGATGACTACCTGATCGGTCATGCTATGCGTGTAGGTCTGGCGGGCGAACATACGTCGGACGGCACGATGGAGCGTCTATTGCCCGCGATCCGTAATGATATAGCTTTTGAAACCGATCGCATTCGCGATTCTCAGTACGAGCATTATTCGCGTATACGCGAAACTGCCACGGCTGATGATAACGCCGCTGCATTGGCGACATTTTTGAATATTCCTGAGGCAAAAGCATATGATATTGCGAATGCTCCGTACCTGTTTTCCGATTAAGGACACCCTATGGCCTATACTTACGACCCCCAAAACATCTTTGCCAAAATTCTACGGGGCGAAATTCCCAACGATACGGTTCTGGACACTGAATACTCATTGGCCTTTCGCGATATCCAACCGCAGGCCCCAAGCCACGTTCTGGTCATCCCCAAGGGTCCTTATGTCAGCTACGATCATTTCGCAGCCGAGGCATCGGACGCCGAAATCGTCGATTTTACCCGCGCGATCTCGGAAGTGTGCAAGGCCGAGGGCCTTGCTTTACCTGTGGGTGAAGGGTTTCGCATGATTGCAAACGCTGGTGCCCACGGGGTCCAGGATGTGCCGCATTTGCACGTTCATATTCTTGGCGGTCGCCCGATGGGGCGCATGGTCAGCCAACAGGCCTAATCGGAAACAAGCGGCGATTGACAGGCGAAGATGAAACAAGGGGGGCGACCCGCTATAATCATGCGCCCCCTTGTGGCAGCACCCACCGCACCGCTCGACGCTACTTTTTCCTGCGGCTTTTCATCCAGCTAGAAAAACGGTTTTGCCGTTCGGCAAAATCGTCTTCGATCCGCTCGACCGTCGGGTCGATACGGCTGCGTTTGAACCGCCGCCAGCGGACCCAGATTGCATAGGCCGTCGCCGCAAACAAAGTCAGGATGATGATATTCCCAAAAGGGATACCCGTGGACGCATTCGGCCCGTCAACCACCCACATTGATGTCGCGTTGGGGAAGATGGAAAAGAATTCGTTGCGCCAACCGTAATGTTTCAGCGCCACGTATTGTGGCGACCCAGACGATGATTTCAAATCAGATGCTTCTGCCTGAAGGTTCGTGGTGTCGAACTTGAAATATGGCGGCCACCCCCAGCCTGTGTCTTCGTTGCGGTACACCATGACATCGCCTTTGGCGCGCCGGGTCTGGATAAAAAACACATCGCGGTTGCCCAGCGTTGCGTTGTTGCCGACGTCTGCCTTGGACCAGAAAATAGAATTATTGCCAAAATCTATACGCTTTTCGTAAGTATCGGTGATCCTTACGATGTCGACTTGCGGCAGGGTATAGTGAAAGAAAGCAGCGATAACGGCCCAGATCGTCAACCAGAAAACCCACTTTAAAATCGCCATATGCTTACTACCCTTGGTAAAAATTAGTGAGATGCAAGATTACTGTGATTGGCACCACCTTTTTGGATAGCGCCCAAGGATCGCTTTGGGAAACTCTGATCCTCCCTATCGCTATCACTGTGTTTGCACGAAAACAGCCTTCTCGACAAGGTCCAGCCAACGGGGCGCCGCATCTGGTTCGCGCCAATACAATTCGGAACCGACTACTCGAAGATCGGCCAGATGAACTTGACCTCACCCCCGTCTTCCCGGTCAAGCAATGTCATCTCGCCACCAAGCTGCTGCGCCGCAGCCGTCAAAATACGCATGCCAAGCCCCGACCCTGACGGGTCGGTTGCTGGAATGCCCGGGCCATCGTCTATGCAAGACAGGTGATAAAAGCCGCCACGCCTCTCTCCCGAGATGATAAATGCGCCCCTTTCGCGATCCTGATAGGCGTATCTGGCTGCGTTGGTCATCGCTTCGTTGACGATCATACCGACGGATGACGCAGAGCGTGACGATAGGTTGGTCTGCTCAAGTTTGATCTCGATGTGTACTCCGGCGGGCATCTGTTCACTTGTTGAATGGGCTACTTTCCTAAGGAATTCCGCGATATCGACTGCTGCTCCGCTGTCGGTCAGATACAATGCCTCGTGCAGCTGGCTGATCGTGGCCAATCGCCCCTGAACACTGTCGAGTGCCGCACGGGCTTCGGGAGACTTCTCTTTGCGTACTTGAATTCGGATCAGCGCTTCGAGCGATTGAAGGGAGTTTTTGACGCGGTGATCCACTTCTTTGCGCAGGACCTCGGCATCCGCCAAGGCTTTGCGCAGTTCGATCTGGCGCATGACCTGGACCGCCAAAACCTTTAGTGCACGTCGTTGAAAGTCGTTAAGCTGTCGCGGTTCTTTATCGAGAACGCACAGCGTACCAAGCGGCAACTTATTATCATCCTCAAGTAAAGCCCCGGCATAGAACCGTATTTGATCCGGGCCCGTGACAAATCCATTGTCAGCGGTTCGGGGATCGGCGGCAGTGTCCTGTATCTCGAGGTAATTCCTGGCGGCAATAGCGTGGGCACACATGCTGTCGTCAATTTTGCTACCCTCGATAGCGAGACCGACCTTGGATTTGAACCACTGACGATTGTCATCGACCAATGAAATCAAAGCAATCGGTGCCCCACAGATTTCGGCGGCAAGCTTGGTGATGTCGTCGAACCCTTCATGAGGGGCCGTATCTAGAATGTTGTACCCGCGTAACAAGGCAAGGCGCATTTCTTCGTCTTCGATCAAGGACGCTTTCATCTTGGGCACTCACAGGTATTGTGCACAAAAAGCACCTTATCCGCAAAAAACAGCGATTTTCGCATAGCGCAGATTGATCTCCGTTTTTTCAAGGGCTCAAACTAGACATCTTTCTAAGCGCGTCAAGTCACATAAATTTTGCGCCAAGCCAGACCCTGACGGCGCGAACATGTCACCGAAACATGTGTGCGCCACCCGGCATCGTCCTTTTCATGGCGTAGCAACCAGGTGGCATACACAGAAAACAATCAACCGACGACGTTGAACTCTGGCCCATATGGATAGCCCGTGATGTTGTCATTTCCGTCGTCAGTAATCACCAAGATATCGTGTTCGCGATACCCGCCCGCGCCGGGCTGGTCAGCAGCCAGTGTGAGCATCGGCTCCATCGAGATTACCATGCCGGGCTCAAGTACCGTGTCGATGTCCTCGCGCAGCTCAAGCCCTGCTTCGCGCCCATAGAAGTGCGACAAGACCCCGAAAGAATGACCATACCCGAAGGTCCGATACCGGAGAAGATCTCGTTCTTCGAGAAAGGCGTTGATTTGCTGGGTCACGTGAGCACAGCTTACACCGGGTTTAAGAAGGCTTATCCCAAGCTCATGCGCCGCCACATTCGCCTCCCAAATCTTGAGGCTGGCTGCGTCCACTTCTCCGGCGAACATCGTTCGTTCCAGCGCGGTATAGTAAGCCGAGATCATCGGGAAAGTATTCAGCGACAGAATATCGCCACGTTCGATCTTGCGAGATGTCACCGGGTTGTGTGCGCCATCGGTGTTCAGACCTGACTGGAACCAGACCCAGGTGTCGCGGTATTCAGCGTCGGGAAAGCGTTTGGCGATCTCCAGCTCCATCGCATCGCGACCTGCCATGGCGACGTCAATCTCGCGGGCTCCGATCTTGACGGCCTCGCGGATAGCATATCCGCCGACATCCGCAACCTGTGCACCTTGGCGGATCAAGGCGATCTCGGCGGGGGATTTGTGCATCCGTTGGCGCATGGTGGTTTCGAACAGGTCGACCATGACCGCAGGTTCAAGGAAATCTTCCAGCTTGTCACGCTGCATCAGCGTCAGGTGGTCGCCCTCGTATCCGATAACGGCACCCTTGCCGGTGATGGATAGAACTGCGCGCCAATAGTTATCGCGTTGCCAATCGGTGTAGGTGATATTGTCGGCAAAGCTGCGCCGCCAAGGTTGACCGGCGTCAATTCCAGCCGACACTGTGACGCAATCCGTATCGGTGACAACCAGACCATACGGCCGACCGAAGGCGCAGTATAAAAAGCCCGAATAATAAGCGACGTTGTGCATGGACGTAAAAACAGCCGCAGTAACGCCTGCTGCCTCCATCCGTTCGCGCAGTTCCTCAAGTCTTGCTTCGTATTCGGCGGCCTCGAATGGCAACGGAGATTTCGCGCCATTATGGAACCGGTACATATCAGGACGTGCGGTGGTGGACGAGTTGGTCATGTCAGACCCTCCTTCTCAGAAAGGTCCCGGCGTACAGGACGCAAGAGCCGTTAAACCTAGAGCGACGCCATCGCTCTGACCCTTGCCAATCCTTCGCCGATTTTATCGACACGATCAAGAGGTCACTTTACCCCCAATAACGCTTTCACCATATCGCTGTCAGTATCTTCAAGCAGTTCGATGATGTCGAAATGGTGCCGGCCTTCGATGACGAACTGTTTTGCACCCCAAACCCGTGCGAATTGTTCGGCCTGCTCTAGAAAGGCCGGCCTTTCCTGTGCGCCTACCCAGATCGTCACATTCACACCGTGGGGCGGGGTCATGTTGACCGGGCTTTCCGCCGTCGCCTCGGCCTCGTCCAGCTGCAAAATGTCGTTCATTGATGTCTGAAGCAAGGGCATCAGGTTGGCGACCGGCGAAATGGACACGATATTTTCGATCCGGTCGCGTACGTCGCCGGGCAGCACCAATGGGTCCATCATACGCGCCACGAGCTGGCCGCCCGCGGAATGCCCGGCCAATGCGATCATCCCTTGGGTACGCTTGGCAATTTCCATCATTGCACGGGCCACTTGCCCGGTGATCTGGGTAACGCGCACATCGGGACATAAATCATACCCGACCATCGCAACAGCATAGCCGCGCGCCAGGGCACCCGCCGCCAGATGCGACCAGTCGGACGGTGCGAACGCCTTCCAGTATCCGCCATGTACGAAGATCACCGTTCCGCGTGAAACCCCCTCGGGTTCGAAGAAATCGTATACTTCCCGGTCTGTCGGCCCGTAGGAGATATTCTTTTGCGCTCGGAACCCAAGCTTTTTGCGGAACGCTGCAGCAGCCGATTGCCAGCGCGGCGGAAACTGATCCGCACCCTCAATATATGCGGCGTTAGCATAGTCATCATCTAGCTGCATTTAAGTCCTCCGTCAGGGTACCATTTCGAACTCGAACTAGACAATCATACCGATTGTTGCTTTGGGTACCACAGACAAAAGCGGAGAGATCAAAATGACTGACGCCAAAACCAATCTGAAATCCATGCTCAAAGACCCGACCCTGCTTGAAACCCGCGCCTACATCGGTGGCCAGTGGGTCGACGGCGACGATGGCACATTTGATGTGACCAATCCTGCCCGCGGCGATGTAATAGCCAAGGTGGCCGACCTGAGCCGTGCCCAAGTTGCAGGGGCGATCGCCCAGGCGGAAAAGGCCCAGAAGGGATGGGCCGCGTGGACCGGTAAGGAACGCGCTGCCGTATTGCGCAAATGGTTCGACCTGATGATGGAAAATCAAGATGATCTGGGCACCATCCTGACCGCCGAACAGGGCAAGCCGCTGGCCGAAGCCAAGGGCGAAATCGCCTATGGCGCTTCGTTCATCGAATTTTTCGGCGAAGAGGCCAAGCGGGTCTATGGCGAAACCATTCCGGGGCACCAGCGTGACAAGCGCATCACGGTCATCAAGCAGCCCATCGGGGTTGCGGCGTCCATCACGCCATGGAACTTCCCCAACGCGATGATTACCCGCAAAGCCGCGCCAGCGCTGGCGGCGGGATGTTCCTTTGTTGCCCGCCCCGCTGCTGAAACCCCGCTGTCGGCCATTGTCATGGGCGTACTTGCCGAACGCGCAGGTATTCCGGCGGGCGTGTTCAACGTGTTGCCGTCGTCTTCATCCTCGGCTGTGGGTAAAGAGTTCTGTGAAAACCCCGCCGTGCGCAAGCTGACGTTCACCGGGTCGACCGAGGTCGGGCGTATCCTGCTCAAGCAAGCCGCCGATCAGGTCATGAAATGCTCGATGGAATTGGGCGGCAACGCGCCGTTCATCGTGTTTGACGACGCCGATCTTGATGCCGCCGTTGAAGGCGCGATTCTATGCAAATTCCGCAACAACGGCCAAACCTGTGTCTGTGCAAACCGCATCTATGTGCAGGCGGGCATCTACGATGCTTTCGCTGAGAAACTGAAAACGCGGGTTAACCAGATGAAGGTCGGCGACGGGTTTGAGGAAGGCGTCGAATTGGGGCCGCTGATCAATGCCGACGCCGGTGCCAAGGTTAAGGAACACATCGAAGATGCAGTTTCCAAGGGGGCCAAGATCATTCTTGGAAATGCCAAGGACGATCAGGCTGGCAATTTCTTCGAGCCGACAATCGTGACCGGGGTGACGCAGGAGATGAAAGTCGCGACCGAGGAAACTTTCGGCCCGTTTGCACCGCTGTTCAAGTTCGAAGACGAAGACGAAGTGATTGCGATGGCCAATGACACGATTTTCGGCCTTGCATCCTATTTCTACGCCAAAGACCTTAGCCGCGTTTACAAGGTGGCCGAGGCGCTGGAATACGGCATCGTTGGCGTAAACACCGGGATCATTTCAACCGAGGTCGCGCCGTTTGGCGGGGTCAAGCAGTCGGGCCTGGGCCGCGAAGGCAGCCACCATGGCATCGAAGATTACCTTGAGATGAAATATATCTGCATGTCGATCTGATAGATCATCACGGGCGGCGGATCATCCTGCCGCCCGCGCACGTTCAACCCGCTTCAACGGGCGATCGCCGCCTTGACCAGTTTACCCAACCGCGCGACCCCGGTCCGTATCTTGTCTTCCGTTGACGTTGAATAGCTCAGCCGAACAGTGTTGCGCCCGGAGCCATCCGCAAAAAATGCATGCCCGGGAACAAATGCAACCCTTTCGGTTTCCAGTGACCGCTTAAGAAGCTCTGCCCCATCAAGACCGTCGGGCAATGTGACCCAGATGAACATACCTCCTTCGGGTTTGGTCCAACTGACACCTTTCGGCATATGTTCTTCCAGCGCTTTCAACATTGCATCGCGACGGGCGCGATAGGCGTTTCGGATGGTCGCGATGTGGCTGTCGAAATGCGTCTCGGCGACTTTGCAAATTGCGATCTGGTTCAAGGAAGCGCTGTGCAAATCTGCGGCTTGTTTCATCAGTACCAACTGGGCAATCACCGGCTGTGCCGCACAGACCCAACCAACGCGCAGCCCCGGCGACAGTGTCTTGGAAAAACTGCCGCAATAGATTGTACGGCATGCCTCCAGATCACCATTCTTGCGCGCGGCCTCGATAGCCAGGATCGGAGGAATCGCTTCACCGTCGAAGCGCAACGACTGATACGCGGCATCTTCGATTATCGCGATGTCCATTTCATCTGCCAAATCGATTACCCGTTCGCGGGCGGCATGGCTGACCGTGGCACCGGTCGGGTTGGCGAAGTCGACCGACAGATATGCGAACTTGGCTTTGCCCCCGGCATTTTCCGCATCCGCGGCATAATCTGCACCGCCGCGATTGCTTAGTGGGTCCAACTTGTCATACCGCGGTTCATAGGCATTGAATGCGCCCAAGGCACCAAGATAAGTGGGCCACCCGATCAGGGCCGTGTCCCCCGGCGATAGGAAAAGCTTGCCCAGATAATCGAGTGCCTGCTGAGACCCGGATGTAATCAGGATATTGTCGGAGGTTGCGGGAATACCCAATGTCTGCATGTGCGTGGCGATCCACTGCCTGAGCGGCGCATGGCCTTCGCTTGGTGAATATTGCAGGCCTTGGTTCGCCAACGGGCCGGTCAAGCTATCGGCGAATGCCTCTTGAAAAGCCGTCGTCGGAAAGAGGTCGGGGTCGGGAATACCCCCCGCGAACGAAATAATATCGGGTTGATCGAGCAGTTTAAGCAATTCGCGAATTTCGGATGCTTTCATGCGCGTTGCGCGGGTCGCAAATATTTCCTGAAGTGACATCCGGCATTCCTCTCCCTTGGATTCGAGGCACTGTGACGCCGGCGCATTTTTATGTCAACAAGAGTGACCTAGTAGGGAGAAGTCAAAAGCCCGGCGCGCGTGCACCGGGCTTGGTTTAGTATCTTATCAACCTGTTCAATTGACCGCGCTGGTTCAGTTCACTGCGCTGGCGTCGATCACGTCCTTTTCGATCGCCGAAACGTTGCTGGCAATCTGAATTTGACGCGGCTTCAGTGCTTCGGGCACTTGGCGTTCAAGTTCGATATGCAGCATGCCGTCTGCATGGGCGGCACCTGTTACCTGCACATGATCGGCCAAATGGAACCGGCGCTCGAACGCACGGGTGGCAATGCCGCGATACAGATAGGTTTTATCCGCATCTTCATCCGCCTTGCGCGCCGAAACGATCAGGGATTTCTCACGAACCTCGACGCTCAGGTCAGCTTCGCCAAAGCCGGCAACCGCGATCGTAATCCGATACGAATCGTCGTTCAGCTTTTCAATGTTATATGGGGGATAGCTCGGTTGGGCCACGTCATTGGCCAGAACCCGATCCATCAGATTGGCGATCTGATCGAAGCCGATGGTCGAACGGTGCAACGGTGCAAAATCAAAACTACGCATGTTATTCATCCTCATTTGAGCGATTACTCTGACAAGCCTTCCACTTCGGACAGGCTCTGGTTACTTCGCCGGAACCCTCATCAGGCATTCCGACTGCACTCATGTGGGGATGGAAAATGCAGTTTCAAGACCCTTATTTGCAGAGTTGAAACCTACGCGACACGTTATGGTTTGACGAATTTCGCGCCTATGCTGCGTCTACGATCCTGCGCGCTCAAGCGTCGGCTGGCGGGGCCGGGCTGTTGGAAGACGCCCTTGCCAGCGACCAGTTCGGCCTGCAACAACGCCAGTGGAGCCCCCAAAGCGGTACCCAAAGATACCTCTTTGTTTTCAACATGGGCTTTTGCAGATACTACCGAAACGATCTGGGGCGACCCGTTTTCAAAGGTAAAGATCGGAGCACCACTGGCACCGAAATCCACCGAACATGACGTTACCAATACACCTTCCTGGCGGGCGATTACGCTACAAACTTCTTGCAACGAGGGTGCTTCGGACCGGTTTTTGGCATAGCTGACGACCCCCAATCGGTCGCCCCTGCGGGGCCTCGGGGCAGTTTCAAACGGTTTGATCGTGGTGTTCTGGATCGGCTGGTCAAGTTCAAGCAGAGCCAGATCGTTGCGCACCCGTTCAGACGACACCACCCCGTCGTAGACATAGTCAGGGTGTACAACCGCACGGCGCACCATGCGATATGCCCCCGCGCGACCATTGCGCCATCCGGCAAGGAACTGAACCTCGCCGTGGTCGATACGTTGCTTTGTCTTGCGATCAAACAGACAATGCGCGGCGGTCAGCACCAGCCTTGGTGCGATCAATGCGCCGGTGCAAAATCCCTTGCCGCCGATGTCCAGCCGCCCGACGGCCTCCCATTCACCGGCATCAATGCCCGTATCCAAACGCCGCAAACGCGCATCCTGGGCAAGTCCAGCCGTCGCCACGGTTAGGCACATGATAAAAAGGGCAACCGAACGGCGCACGAATAACCTTCCTTTCGCAATGGGATAATCTAAAGCAGCTCTCCTTTAATACCGTCGAGATAAGGCGAAAATGCGGCGAAAACCCTATCGCAAGCGAGGAATCTGCAAATTGGTGCCTTTTTCTTGTGAAAGCGCTGGTGGCTTTGGCCCCCCTGACGCCCAGTCCAGCAATTCGACGGTATGAACCACTGGCACACCGGCGGCAGAACCGATCTGCATCATGCATCCGATATTGCCTGCGGCGATGACGTCGGGGTTCTTGGCCATCAACGTCTTGACCTTGCGATCCTTCAGTTGCTTGGAAATGTCTGGCTGCATCAGATTATACGTGCCCGCCGACCCGCAGCACAAATGAGAATCAGCCGGTTCGACCACTGTAAAACCCGCTTTCCTCAAAAGGTCTTTGGGATAGGTCTTGATCTGCTGACCATGCTGAAGCGAACACGCGGCATGATAGGCGACTGTCATACCCACATGGGCGGGGTCCGGGCGATGCACCGCATCTGTACCCGCGATGTCGCCTTTTGCGGGGTTTGCGGGGTTTGCAGCCTCTGCGCCGCCATCGCGCACTGTCAGATCATGCAGAAGCTCGGTCACATCACGGGCAATCGCCGACACTCGCGCTGCATCGGCGGCGAGCGGATCATTTCGAAACATATGACCATAGTCTTTGACGGTGGTGCCGCAACCAGAGGTGTTGATCACGATAGCGTCCAGCCCCTGACCGTCCATTTCGGCGGCCCACGCCTTGATGTTTTTCGCGGCCGTGGCGTGGCTTTCGCTGGTCTTTCCCATATGATGGGTCAACGCCCCGCAGCACCCCGCACCTTCGGCTACGACAACCTCGCATCCTAGCCGCGTCAGTACCCGGATCGTGGCGTCGTTGATATCAGTGTTTAGTGCTTTTTGCGCACAGCCGGTCATCAGCGCCACCCGCTTTTTGGGGCGGCCAAGCGGCGCGAACGTCTGGGGGTCGTCATTGCGGCTGACCGGAGGGATGGTTTTCGGGGCCATCGCGATCATCGCACGCAGCCGCGCATCGGGGATCAGCGGTGCAAAGGGACGCCCGATCTTTGCCGCCAACAACGCAACGCGAAAGCGCATGGGGTAAGGTAGAATTCGCGCCAGTACCCAACGAAGCGCCCGGTCTCCGAATGGTCGCTTATACCGTTTTTCGATGTAGTCGCGCGCGTGGTCAACCAGATGCATGTAATGCACGCCCGAAGGACAGGTCGTCATACAGGCCAAACATGACAGGCAGCGGTCGATATGCTTGACCGTCTTGGCGTCTGGGTCACGGTCATTTTCCAGCATGTCCTTGATCAGATAGATGCGCCCGCGCGGGCTGTCCAACTCATCGCCCAGAACCTGATACGTGGGGCAGGTCGCCGTACAGAATCCGCAGTGTACACAGGCGCGCAAGATTTCGTTGCTGCGCGCCGTGTCTGGGTTTTTCAGCTGCTCGGGGGTGAATGTAGTCTGCATGAGTACTCCGACTTTTACGGGCGATGGCCCTAAACATCTGATGAATTAAGCGGCAAGGTAGAGAGCAAGAGCCAACCCGAACCAGGGGAGCGTCGTGGCAGCCGCCCCTAATATCCCGGTAGCGCGGCGCATCTTGGTGCCAGGGTTTGCATGACGGATCGCCTGCACGGCAAAGGCGATGACGCTGATCCACCCCAACCAGATAAAAAACAACCCCGCGACAGTGATGGCAAGATCGTCACCCCATCGCCCCGCAAAGCCGTACCGCAAAATCATCGCTATACTTGCACTGATCAACGCAAGAAGCGCCAATCCTCGTGCTGTTCGTGGCGAGGGCGGGCTTCTTGTCAGCCACCGAAAGGTGAGTGGCCCCCCGATAAAGACAGCTATAAATAGCAGCCAAAGTTTCACGCCGCGTGTTCCATCAAACCGGCATTGAACAGGCCCTTGGGGTCAAATTTAGCGCGGAGCGCACTGGTCAAACGGGCGACCCCGGCATTTTCGGGGTGAAATACGCCAAGCCGGGCCTTGGTTTCACTATCTGCCCTCACCAAGGTCGCATGACCTGCAAAGGCACCAAGCTTTTGCCGCAGATCATGCCCTGCCGCACACCGCAGCCATATCAAGCCGCCAGCCCAATCATAAAGCCATGCCTCTGCCTGAGATCGCGCGGCAAGTGACGGGCCGTCAGACGGCTTGCAAGACACACGCCATACATCGCCTTTTGCAGCCGCAAATACAGCGACATCGCGGGTTGCGGTCCAAGCTTCGGCTGTTTGGTGTTCATCGGATACTGTGATTTCTGCCCCCATGTTGCCCAGCAGATCGCGCAGACGCCCCAAGCGATACAACACCGAGGTTTCAAAACCCTCAATGCGCAACATTGTCTTTTTACATGCGCGGTCGTGCGCGGCCCCGGTCACTTCGAACGGGCTGCCCAGTGCTGCGGCCATGGCGCGCACCGCAGCCGCATCATCCAACCCGTGCAGAACCAAGGCCGCCTGCGTTTCGGGGCGTGGCAGAACCTTCATCGAAACTTCGCTGAGTACGCCGAGCGACCCGTAAGACCCGGCCATCACCTTGACCAAGTCATAGCCGGTCACATTCTTCATTACCCGGCCGCCGTTCTTGATCACGACGCCCTGCCCATCGACGAACCGCACGCCAAGCAGGAAGTCGCGCGCAGCCCCCACAGATATGCGTCGCGGGCCGCTGACATTGGCGGCCATTACGCCGCCGATCGTGGGCGATCCGGTGGTACCGAGCAATCCGCGATGGTCCATCGGCTCAAACGCAAGGCGTTGATTTTCCTGTGCCAACGCTGCTTCTATATCAGCCACGGGCGTTCCCGCCTGCGCCACCAAGGTCAGGGCACCGGGTTCGTACAACGTAATGCCGCTAAGGCCGGCCACCGACAAGACGGTTCCCGCCTTGGGCACGCCACGGGTACCGCCGCCCTGCACGGCAAGTGGCGTCCCTGCGCCCTTGATCGCGTCTACCAATGCATCTTCTGAAGTGATGTCCATCATGCCGGAACTCCTAAATTTCGAACGGGGCGACACGCCCCTGACACGGCAAGCGGCCGCTTATTCTGCGGCCAGCATCACAGTGCGGCGGGTTTCAGAGGCGTCGAGAGGAAACACCTTGGCAGGGTTCAGAAGCCACGCAGGGTCAAAGATGTCCTTGATCGACATTTGTGCGTCAAGATCTTCGCGGGCGTATTGCACATGCATCAGATCGCGTTTTTCAATACCGACGCCGTGCTCGCCGGTTAGGCACCCACCCACCTCGACACACAGCTTCAGTACTTCAGCGCCGAACTCTTCGCATAACTCAAGATCACCGGGTTTGTTTGCATCGAACAGGATCAGCGGATGCATGTTCCCGTCGCCGGCATGAAACACATTGCCCACCTTCAACCCGTAATGATCGCTCATCTCGCCAATCCGTTTCAGGACATGCGGTAAAGCGGACACGGGAATGGTGCCATCCAGACACATGTAATCGTTAATCTGCCCCATCGCCCCAAAGGCTGATTTGCGACCCAACCAGATCTTGGCGCTTTCCTCGGCGGATTTTGACTGACGCAGTTCCACTGGGTTATGCTGTTTTGCGATGTCGGAAATCAAACCCAGTTGATGATCTATTTCCGCGTCCGATCCTTCGACTTCCACAATCAAAAGCGCTTCGCACATCGGATACCCAGCCTTGGCGAAGGCTTCGGTCGCCTCGATGCAAGGGCGATCCATGAATTCAATCGCGACAGGCAGGACGCCCGCCTTGATGATGTCCGAAACACAGGCCCCTGCGACTTCGTTATCGTCGAAACCGATCAGGACCGGTCTCGCCCCCTCGGGCTTGTGCAAAATGCGCAAGGTCGCTTCGGTCACGACGCCAAGCTGACCTTCGGACCCGCAGATCAGGCCCAACAGATCAAGCCCGCCTGCATCAAGATAGGGCCCGCCAACCTCGACGACTTCGCCGTCCATCAGAACCATCGTGACGCCCATCAAGTTGTTGGTCGTCACCCCGTATTTGAGGCAATGTGCGCCGCCCGAGTTCATCGCGATATTACCGGCGATGGCACAGGCAAGCTGGCTGGACGGGTCCGGGGCATAGAAAAAACCGTGTTCTTCGACGGCACCGGTCACGCTCAGGTTGGTACGCCCGGTCTGCACCCTGATGAACCGGTTTTCGTAATCGGTCTCAATCACTTCATTCATCCGCGCTACGCCCAGAATCACGCAGTCTGCTGTCGGTAGCGCACCCCCGGCAAGCGAGGTTCCCGACCCACGGGGTACCACGGGCACCCCTTCTTCGTGGCAAATACGCAATACATCCGAGACCTGCTGTGTCGTGTATGGCAAGACTGCCACCATGGGCGGGCACTTGTAGGCAGTAAGCGCGTCGCATTCGTAAGCACGGGTTTCCTGCTCGTCCGAAATAACTGCATCGGCAGGCAACACTTGCTGCAAACGCTGTACCACGCGCGCCTTGCGCGCAATGATTGATGGGTTGGGAACTGGCATTTCCATGGAGGACCTCCGATTTGGTAAAATATTATGACCAATTTATACCATTGGCAATACTGAACCCTGCGGCGTATGCAGCTTAACATGACTTGGATGGATCGCATCACCCTGTTTCAGCCGCTGGACTATGCGGCCCTCGCCGGCGTTTTCATCGCGTGGCTGGGTCTGGGGTGGCTCATTGAAAACGCCAGCACATCGAAACCTTCGGTTTCTCAGCTTATGGCGCAATACAGACGCGAGTGGATGGTGCAGATGATCACCCGCCAGCCCCGTATCTTTGATTCTCAGATGATCAGCACATTGCGCCAAAGCACGGCATTCTTCGCATCGACCAGCATGATCGCGCTAGGCGGCGCGCTTGCACTCATCGGCAATTCGGAACGTCTGTCGACGGTCGTCGAAGATCTGGCGCTTACCAACGTGCCGTCAGTGGTGTGGGAATTTAAAATGCTCTTGCCGCTATTCTTCCTCACCAACGGATTTCTGAAATTTGTTTGGTCGAACCGCCTGTTCGGATATTGCTCGGTATTGATGGCAGCGGTTCCAAATGATGTTGAAGACCCTCGGGCACCGATACTGGCCAAAAAGGCAGCCGAAATTAACATCACCGCTGCACGAAGTTTCAATCGGGGCTTGCGATCGCTTTATTTTGCCTTGGCCAACTTGGCATGGATCATCGGGCCAATTCCCCTTGCCGTCGCGGCGGTGATTACGGTGACAATCGTGTGGCGAAGAGAGTTCACTTCGCTTTCCCGACGCATCCTATTGGAAAGCGATCCAAGCTAGACTATATGTTCCTCATGAAACTTTGGTATTTAGATGTATAAGCTCGGTTTTTCCAGTTTGGTTTTTGTTGCACTCGCACCGGTGGCATTCGCGGATCCCGCTGTTATCGAGAGCGTGCATGCCTCGCAACGAGGCGGGCTGTGGACGTTCGACGTTACCATCAGCCACGCTGATACCGGCTGGAGTCACTTTTCCGATGCTTGGCGCATCCTAGATAAAGATGGCAACCAGCTGGCAATTCGCGAATTGATTCACCCTCACGTGGATGAACAGCCGCTCACCAGGTCTTTGTCAGGCATTGAACTTCCCGATGGTATCACTTCCGTTGACATCCAGACGCGCGATACCCAGTCCGGGTGGCATTCCAACAAGAAAACCGTGCAACTGAGATAGCGGTTTTATTCCCTATGATAGGGACCACCCGCCAGAATTGACGCCGCACGGTATAGCTGTTCGGCAAGCATGACCCTGACCAGCATGTGCGGCCAGACCATTTTTCCGAACGACAAAGCGTGGTCTGCTTGCTTGCGCAGCGCCGGTTCGATCCCGTCCGCTCCGCCGATCACAAATGCCAGATCGCTGCGCCCCTGATCGCGCCACACGCCCAACCGGCTGGCGAAATCCGGTGATGTTTCGACCCGGCCTCTTTCATCCAGCACGCAAAGCAGCGCCCCCTCTGGAACAGCTCGGCGTAACAGCGCCGCTTCCGCGCTCATTCCGCCGTTTTTCTTATCTTCTACTTCGATGATCCGCGCAGGGCCTAAACCCAATGCGCGGCCAGTGCGGTCAAACCGCACCAGGTAGTCGTCGATAAGGTCTTTTTCGGGACCGGTGCGCAAGCGACCCATGGCACAGATGTGAACCCGCATAGTTCTTGGTTAATGCGGCATCACTGCTGGGGATTCGGTAGAAATCCACATTTTTTCCAGCTGATAGAATTCCCGCACTTCCGGTCTGAAGACGTGCACGATGACATCGCCGGTGTCGATCAGAACCCAATCGCCGGTATCTTTACCTTCGACCTTGGGCGAACGACCATAGTCGTCCTTTACCATTTGCGCCAACTTTTCAGCGATAGCTGAGACTTGACGCGTAGACCGGCCAGAGCACACGACCATATAATCGCCGATTGCCGTTTTACCGCGCAGATCAATCTGCACGACATCTTCGGCTTTATCATCGTCGAGCTGGGACAAAATTGAAGCCAGCAATGCATCGCTTGTGGCCATATCGTTATCAGCAGCCATTATTGGTGCCTGCTGGTTCGCAGTGGGAGCTGCGTGTGAAAGCATTGACAGGACATTGTCCTCCTTTAGTCGCGCCGACAGTCCCCCGGCGCTGGGGATGCCCTAGAATAGGCGCCCTGAGGTAAAACTTCAATGACAAGCGAACACACAAGCACTTACCAGCCGGAGTCTGTCACAATATGGCGTTCATCACTGCCAAGCGCTTTCCACGCGCGACACATTGTACCTGTCAGCCCGCCTTAGCCCAGCGCGTGTGACGACTGATAGCAAGAGCTAATCCGTTTCATATAAAGGGGTTTATCGATCTGCCACCGATTTTACGCCAAAGATCTGTCGCCAGAAATGGGTATCAACGCGACACGAACCCGCGTCGCCCGGCGCTGGTCCTGATAGATGATGTCACTGTTGTTAGTTTCAGGAGGTGCCGCAAGACAAGGGGCATTTTTCGATCAAGGCGCGGTTTAGGAGAATCGGTTTTAACAAGACACACAGCCCCCAGTGGTGCAAAAGGTACACCCACGTTGCCCCCCGGCTACCGCGTGTATTACCCCGCCATATCAAAAATGTCTCACATTCTCAGATGAAACGACGACGCGCGCTCGGGCAACTCAGTCATCCTGTGGGCGCGACCGGGACACTGTAAGCTTGCTGGTATCCAACATCGTCACTTCGCGTTGTGGGAACGGGATCGAGATGCCATTGCTCTTGAACGCATCCCAAAGGGCCAAGTATACGTTTCCGCGAATGTTGGTCAGGCCCTCGGTCGGGTCCTTGATCCAGAACCGTAGAATATAATCCACGCTGCTATCCCCGAAACCAACGATATGGCATACAGGTGCCTTGAAGCTTAGCACCCGCTCTACGCCCTTGGCTGCGTCGATCGCCAGTTTTCTTACTATGTGGGGGTCGTCATTATAGGCGGTGCCAAAATAGATATCGAGCCGGACAAAATCATTGGAATGCGACCAGTTCACCACTTGGCCGGTGATAAGGTCTTCGTTTGGAATAAGATATTCCTTGCCGTCGCGCGTCACAACCGAGGCATAGCGGGCACCCAAGGTTTGTATCCAGCCGAACGTATCGCCCAAGCTGATCACATCCCCCGGCTTTATGGACTTATCGATCAGAATGATGATGCCGGACACAAGGTTCGACACCACCTTTTGAAGACCGAAACCAAGCCCCACGCCGATGGCACCGGACAACACGGCAAGCCCGGTCAAATCGACGCCTACGGCCTTTACGCCCATGAAGAAAGCCACGCCGTAAAGCGTAAGTTGAACGCCCTTTACAGCGAGCACCTGCATAGAGGGGCTGATATCTTCATTCTTGCGGATCGTCGCCGCGCTGGCTTGGCTGACGATACGTGCCACGGAAAAGAATATGCCGATAACAACCAACGCGGTTATCACTGTTAAGAGCGAAAGCCGGAAATCCCCGATCGACAGCGCCACGGCATCAAGAAACCTTGACACGTCATCGACAACATTCAGGAAATACAGCGTTGCATATATCCATAATCCCCATGTCACCAAGCGGCGCATGGGCCGATTTCGGACCAGTCTGGCCGCAAACGCAATGCCGACCCAGACGGTCACCAGCGTAGCAAAGATACCGATCAAATACGATCGAGACGGCCACGTGATGTTTTGCATCACCAGGTAAATCATCCAGGCCATCGAGGCGAACCAAATCAGCCCCAAACGCCGCTTGAACTGAACAATCGCGCGCAACTGCCACTTTGACCAACCTTCGCGCGTACGCACCCAAGCTTGCAACCAGTTTCCCGAAGCGTGATGCAACGCCCATGACGCCAGTGCGAGCCCAATGATGATGAACATCTGGTATTGCCGCCAGCCAGGTTGCATCAGGCTTTCACCAAGTCTTAGCCCGCCTGCAATCAGGGCCTGGACGCTTTCCAGGAAAGTCGCAAAGGGATCTGGCTTCATCAAGTTACTTTCGCAAACAGACGGGAATTACCGTTTGGTGATGGTGAAATAATCCACGCCATAGAGCAAGCAGCGATACGCCCAGGGGTTCGCAGGTCTGTTGCGCGCCAGCCCACGTCAGAATCCTTGATTGCAGCGCTGAAAAGGGCTACTCACGCAATTATGACACACCTTTCGGAAAACCTGTTCAATATCTGTGATCGCGCCCGTCTGCGCGAACGCTTTTTCGGTGCCACCCGGACAGTGCTGGCGCGGCTATAACGCCTGAACGCGCTTTGGCGCATATTTCCTACTATTTTCACAAGCTATCCAACCTACGGGAGAGGACCACATGTCCCCCAAAACGCTCTATGATAAAATCTGGGACGCCCATGTCGCACACGAAGCTGACGATGGCACCTGCCTGCTGTATATTGATCGCCATCTGGTTCACGAAGTGACCAGCCCGCAGGCGTTCGAAGGCCTGCGCATGACAGGGCGCACCGTGCGCCGCCCGGATCAGACCATCGCGGTGCCCGATCACAACGTGCCGACCACGCTGGACCGCGCCAATGCCGCCACGATGACCGAAGACAGCCGCGTTCAGGTTGCCGCCCTTGATACCAACGCCAAGGAATTCGGTCTGCACTACTACCCCGTGTCCGACGTGCGTCAGGGTATCGTGCATATCGTCGGCCCCGAACAGGGCTGGACCTTGCCCGGCATGACCGTCGTGTGCGGCGACAGCCACACCGCGACGCACGGTGCGTTCGGGTCTTTGGCTCACGGGATCGGCACGTCCGAGGTTGAACATGTCTTGGCCACGCAGACGCTGATCCAGAAGAAATCCAAGAACATGAAGGTCGAGATCACCGGCAAGCTGCCAAAGGGTGTGACCGCGAAAGACATCACAATGACCGTCATCGGCGAAACCGGCACTGCCGGCGGTACGGGTTACGTGATCGAATATTGCGGCGAGGCCATTCGCGACCTGTCGATGGAAGGTCGCATGACCGTGTGCAATATGGCAATCGAGGGTGGCGCGCGCGCCGGCTTGATTGCGCCGGACGAAAAGACATTCGCATACTGCATGGGTCGCCCGCACGCGCCGAAAGGGGCGCAGTGGGAAGCGGCGCTTGCGTGGTGGAAAACGTTATATTCTGACGATGACGCACATTGGGACAAGGTCATCACGATCAAGGCCGAAGACATCGCACCTGCTGTCACATGGGGCACGTCGCCCGAAGACGTATTGCCAATCACTGCGAAAGTACCTGCTGCTACCGACTTTAAGGGTGGCAAGGTTGATGCGGCAAAACGGTCCATCGAATACATGGGCCTGACCGAAGGCATGGCGCTGACCGACATCGAGATTGACACCGTCTTTATCGGGTCCTGCACAAACGGTCGCATCGAAGACCTGCGCGCTGCGGCCGAGATTCTGAAGGGTAAAAAGGTCAAGGAAGGCATGCGCGCGATGATCGTGCCCGGCTCTGGCCTTGTGCGTGCACAGGCCGAAGAAGAGGGCCTTGCCGACATCTTCAAAGACGCAGGTTTTGAATGGCGCCTTGCGGGGTGCTCGATGTGTCTGGCGATGAATCCTGACCAACTCGCACCCGGCGAACGCTGTGCGGCGACATCGAACCGCAACTTCGAAGGCCGCCAAGGCCGCGGCGGGCGCACCCACTTGATGAGCCCGGCAATGGCCGCCGCCGCCGCGATCACCGGAAAATTGACGGATGTACGCGCGATGATGAGTGACCCTGCCTGATATGTTCACGCTGTTTACAAAACAGTCCGCCCATAGGGCCGAGACCACAGTGCGGTTTTGGCCCCGCCACCCTGCCCCGGCAGTTGGTGTGCGCGGCATCCACAAAGGAAATCGAGAATGAACAAGTTCACCACTTTAAGCGGCATTGCCGCCCCGCTGCCGTTGATCAACATCGACACCGATATGATCATTCCCAAGCAGTTTCTAAAAACCATCAAGCGGTCCGGCCTTGGCGTGAACCTCTTTGATGAAATGCGCTATGACGACGACCGCAACGAAATCCCCGAATTCGTGCTGAACAAGCCGCAGTACCGGGATGCACAGATACTTGTTGCCGGCGACAATTTCGGCTGTGGTTCATCGCGGGAACACGCCCCTTGGGCCATCGCTGATTTCGGCATCACCTGTGTGATCGCGCCCAGCTTTGCGGACATCTTTTATAACAACTGTTTCAAAAACGGCATTCTGCCGATCGCCCTGCCGCAAGAGCAGGTCGACGTGTTGATGAAGGACGCCGAAAAAGGGTCGAACGCCCGGATTGAGATCGATCTTGAGGCCCAAACCATCACCAGTTCGGACGGCGATGTCTTCAGCTTTGAGTTGGACAGCTTCAAGAAGCACTGTTTGATGAATGGTTTGGACGACATTGGCCTTACCCTCGAGAAAGGCGCTTCGATCGACAGTTTCGAGGCTTCGGCGTCGCAAGCGCGGCCTTGGGTATAACCGCGCAATATCAAATTATTTTATAGACCCCGATGGATTTGTGGGCTTAAGCTTCAAGCCCACAACTCTAGGTAAATATGTGAGCGAAGTTGCTTAATGATGCAGAAAAGCACCACTATTCTGTCTAAAATGTCACCCATGTGGCATGGTGTTCCTGAACATACTTGAGGATTATGGCGAAAGAAGGCACAATTAAGGCAATAATGAGGCACGCTTCCGTTAATCGGAGGCAACAAGTTGGAACAAGACCACGGCATCGAACCGCGGCTGGCCAGTTTGGAAGGGTATTTTTGTGTTCGCACGTTTGACTGGCGCAGCAGCGCGTGGCGTTTTAGTGGCATTGCTGGTGGCAACCCCGGCTTTGATGTTGCCTGACGTCACCTACGATGCCAACCAAATCACTATGTTGGTTGCGCTTCTTGCGGGCTTTCTCACGTTTATCGAATACACGTCGCACTTCCCCAGCATCGTCGAATTTCGTGATGCTGCTCCGTTTAACCGGATGCGCTTTGTTTCGCTGCTTGCAACGGTTTCATTGCTTACGATGCTCATGCAACACAAAACCGATCCTACCGCGGTCTCCAGTGCGCTGTCTTCGATCGGGACGATCATCGGAAATGCAATGGACTTTCCTTTCTCTCCGGTTCGGCTGATCGTGTTGATGCTGCCCGTCAATGCCAGCATGGAACTGGTGAATTCAGTCCGTACTTCTGCCGGGATCGCTTATCTGATCTCGTTGATCTCGATGGCATTCTTCCTGATCTTGGTGCGCGTGATGAATTGGCCGGCAAGACAGGGTGCCTTCAACGTCTGGATCAATCTGCCGCTGTTTGATCCAACAGCCGGAGGTGACGTCATCTATCGCCTGAAGCGTGACGCACGGATCAATATCGTTCTGGGCTTCCTATTGCCCTTTCTGATCCCCGCAGTGGTCAAGGCGACCTCAAATATGATAGACCCGATTACGTTCCAGAATCCACAAAGCCAGATTTGGACAGTCGCTGCATGGGCATTCTTACCAGCCAGCATCATCATGCGCGGAATTGCCATGGGCAAGATCGCAGAGATGATCGAAATAAAGCGCCGTCGCGCTTATTCTTCGGGCGATCCGGACAAGCCTGCCATGCAGCCTGCCTGACCTTTGCATTTGTGCTCGCGGCCGGTGCTTCGCAGGCTGAACCTATACGGGTCGCAACGTACAACACCGAACTTTCCCAACCCGGTCCGGGTCTTTTGCTGCGTGACATAATCAGGGCCGACAACCCACAGGTTGCCGCCGTGATCCAGACGATCTCGGCCGTGGCTCCTGATATTCTGGTATTGCAGGGTATCGATTATGACCTGCAAGGCTCAGCCTTGGCTGCGCTTGCCAAGGCGATCGGCCAGGACGGACCCGATTATCGGTACCGTTTTGCCCTGCCACCCAATGCGGGGCGACAGACCGGCATTGACATGGATGGTGATGGCAGGGCCGGGCACGCCAGAGATGGTCAGGGATACGGCCGGTTTCTGGGGGACGGTGCGTTGGCAGTCCTGTCGCGGTTTCCGATCTTGCCGAATGGCGTTCAGGACTACTCCGCCCTTTTGTGGCGCGACCTGCCCGGAGCGCTACTGCCACGAAGCCCGCATGGCCCTTTCCCAACTGCCGAAGCTCAGGAGATCCAGAGACTGTCATCGCACGGCCACTGGGTTGTTCCCATCGATCTCCCTCATGCACCCCCGATCACTCTCATGACCTTTTACGCGACTCCGCCGGTTTTTGATGGGCCCGAAGACCGCAATGGCAAACGTAACCATGACGAGATCATGTTCTGGGATCATTACTTGGCCGGCAGGTTTGATACGCCTCCCGATGACCGTTTTGTCCTGCTTGGCAATGCGAACCTTGACCCCGACAAGGGTGAAGGCCGGAAGTCAGCCATCACAACACTGCTGCACCATCCGATGCTTCAGGACCCGCTGCAAGGCCAACCCACTGTCACGTTTGACGGGTTGGGCGACATGCGCACGGATTATCTGCTGCCATCATCCGACTGGCTCGTGGTTGCGTCAGGAGTCGCCCGTAACGCTTCTGCCAGCCGTCATGGCCTGATCTGGGCCGACCTGGACCGCTAGCAGTTCTTGACCCTTTTCAATCCTCGCGCTACCCCGCTTGCAACGCATTTATCAGGAGTATCCCATGGCCAATCCATCATTGCTAATCCTCGCCGGTGACGGCATCGGCCCCGAGGTCATGGGCCAGGTTGTTCGCATCATCGACTGGTTTGGCGAAAAACGCAGTTTGGCGTTTGATGTCGAACATGATCTTGTCGGTGGTGCAGCGTATGACAAGCACGGGACGCCACTGCACGATGATACGATGGCCAAGGCTCTGGCCGCGGATGCGGTATTGCTGGGAGCGGTCGGAGGCCCGAAGTACGATGCGCTTGATTTTAGTGTAAAACCAGAACGTGGCTTGCTGCGCCTGCGCAAGGAAATGGACCTGTTTTCCAACTTGCGCCCTGCGCAGTGTTTTGATGCACTGGCTGATTTTTCATCACTCAAGAAAGATATCGTTGCCGGTCTCGATATCATGATCGTGCGGGAATTGACCTCTGGCGTCTATTTCGGAGAACCGCGCGGCATTTTCGAAGAAGGCAATGAGCGTGTCGGGATCAACACCCAACGCTACACGGAGTCCGAGATCGACCGCGTGGCGCGGTCGGCCTTTGAACTGGCGCGCCGTCGCAACAACAAGGTTTGCTCGATGGAAAAAGCCAACGTGATGGAAAGCGGGATCCTGTGGCGTGAAGTCGTCCAGAAAGTCCACGATGAAGATTACCCCGATGTTGAACTGACCCACATGTACGCAGATAACGGCGCAATGCAGTTGGTACGCGCCCCCAAACAGTTTGACGTCATCGTCACCGACAACCTGTTTGGCGATATCCTGTCCGATTGTGCGGCGATGCTGACAGGCTCGCTGGGGATGCTGCCCTCTGCCTCGCTGGGTGCGCCCAACGCCGACGGCCGCCCCAAGGCGCTGTACGAGCCCGTACACGGCTCTGCCCCCGATATCGCGGGCCAGGGCAAGGCAAACCCGATCGCCTGTATCCTCAGCTTTGCAATGGCGCTGCGCTATTCCTTTGACCAGGGCGAAGAAGCCGCGCGTCTGGAAAAGGCGGTTGAACAAGTGCTGGCTGACGGTGCCCGCACCGCTGATCTAATGGGTCCCGAAGACGGTACGCCCATCTCGACCAGCGAAATGGGTGATGCAATTCTGGCAGCGCTGGACGCGAGCCTGTAAACAATCGGCGTATCGGGCCTGTTGCCGGTCCTGATACGCAACTATCCTGTTCTGACGCGCACCCTCCGCTTGATCACAACGGAACCAGTATATGACAACAGCCATCCAAGCCGAAGTATTGCTGCCCACCCAAGAGCTCCGTCATGACCTGCCCTTTTACACCAAGACACTGGGCCTGCGGCTTGATAGCATCTTTCCCGCCGATGATCCGTCGGTGGCGAGCTTTTCCGGTCACGGTCTGCGGATTCGTATAGAAAAAGGTGCCGATGTCTGCCCCGGAAAACTGCGCATCCTTACCGATGACCCAGACGGTTTTGCCAATGGTGCCCGTCACCTGACAGCGCCGAACGGCACCCAAATCGAAATTGTTCCGCTGACCCCGACCGCCGATCAGCCGCAAACCCAGCACGAATTCGCCGTGCGACGCCTACGCGACGAAGCGCCGTGGGTCATCGGGCGCGCCGGCATGCATTACCGTGATCTGATCCCGTCACGCCTTGGCGGTTCGATCATCGCCAGCCACATCAGAATCCCCGATGGCGGGCCAGTGCCGGATATGGTTCATTACCATACGGTCGGGTTTCAGCTAATCTTTTGCTATCGCGGCTGGGTTGATGTGCTGTACGAGGATCAAGGAGACCTGATCCGCCTGCACGCCGGTGATTGCGTGACGCAACCACCCGGCATTCGCCACCGCGTCGTGGAAGCTTCGCCAAATATCGAAGTGATCGAGATCGGCGTGCCCGCCGAACATGTCACCACTATTGATCATGATATGACCCTGCCGAACGGCAAGGGCGACCCGGCGCGTGAATGGGACGGACAGCGTTTCGTGCATCACCGGAAACAGGGCGCGACTTGGCAATCCTTCCGTGTACCGGGTTTTACCGCGCGCGATACCGGCATCTCTGCGGGTACCAAAGGCGTCGCGGGGATCCAGGTCATTCGCCCCGACGGCACTGTGCCGGCCCCTTACATACATGATGCGGACATACATTTCACCTTTGTGATGGAGGGCAAGATGACGTTGGTCCCTCAAGATCAGGAACCCCGTGATCTAGAGCCCGGCGATGCGTTTGTGATCCCGCCTGGGATGGTCACGCAATACGCAAACTGCTCCGACGATCTTGAACTGCTTGAAGCAACCTTGGGCGGAGAATTCACGACGACGATCGCAAGGTAGTACCTTACCGCTACTGCATCTGGTGACCCCGGCAGGAGGCAAACAGCCCCTGTGAAATCAACCCTGTAGATTGTCCAACCCGGTCAATCCCCCCCATTGATATCATTGCGGAAAATACCGCATTGTCCAACCACCGGCGGTGGAGCAACCCGCCAAAAGAAAACGCCGCTGCGGCTGACTCCCGCAACGGCGCTGATGATCTTGCGAAACGCGACATTTCACCTGCCCATAATAGCCTGAAACATCGCTTTGATGCAATGTTGAATTGGGGCGATCCCGATCACGTGCGGGCTATGCGGGTTGCAGGTCACGCCCTCACCCTTGGAACGTCTGACGCATGGCTGAACGCATCTGCGGTATGGGCTGCGCGTCTGAGCGTCCCTGAGCGCGTGGCGCTGGCCTATGCTGCTTTGAAGGCGTTGGACGAGGATGATGCGTATCTCACAGCCTCAACGGCGATCTTCGGCACCCTTTACGGGGAGGCCGTGCAATGACCTATCATACCCGCAAACTGTTCCAGAAGGCTGCGTCAGGGGCTGAGATAGAACGCCTGCTGCATCACCTGCCGACCGTTGCTAAATTGACTAAGGAAACTTGGGCCAAAGGTTTCGCGCTGTCTGTTTTGAAGCAGTCACGTCGCCGGGGCTGGACCCCTTCCGCGAAGCAACTGCCTGTCATGCGCGGGCTGGTGAATGACCTGTTCAGCCGCGCCAGGGATGACGAAGGAGAATTTAACCCGATCGAAAGCTAACCGCCCGTTGCGCTGCTGTTGAGCGGCGGTGGCGTAACGGGTGAAGCATCGGCCTGCGTTCATAGTGAGCATACCCATATGGGGCAAATCACAGAATGCAGGTCACGCCCTAGCTTTTGACCATCGAGCGATATCGGCGGGGGTGATGATCTGGGAACTACCCCACTCCGAGCCAATGCGACCCCTACTGGTCTGGCTCAGAAGCGCGACTAAGGAACCCACCGCCTAGAGCGGGGACCGCACCGAAGCAAAGCTGCGAAGGGCGGGGCTGGAGAAAACCCAGCGGGACAGCGGCTGGCCCACGACACGGGCATCGCGTGGATACAGATCAAGGAAGTGTAGGGCTGTTCCCAAGCGAAGGAAAAACCTTTGCGTATGTCGGGGGACAGATGCGGGGACCGGGTGTGTCTAAAATTGAGAACGTTACAACATAACAAAAGGAAAATTCGAATGCATGACGATGGCCCAACAGAATTTCAGAGAGAATTCATTCAGCCGATGGTGGCGGAGAACGAAGACCGTGCGCTGCTGTTCATCGAAATTCTAGCCAATATGGCGGAAGACTCGCCGGAGCTTCAGAAGTTCATGATCGAGGCGCTACGGCATAAAGCTACATGGTATCAGAGCCGAGCCGACGCCACTCAATCGCTGATAGACCTTAACAAGATTGCCGCCGAAGAGGGCAAAAAGAACAGGGAGGGCGACGATCAATGACGAATGCACCGCAAACTTCGCTGCGCGAAGCTCTTGCCCGGCGCAGTTAAATGAGATATTATAACACTGCGACTGACGCATTGCCGTGCGCTGCGTTAGTTGACCAAGGTGCCAAGCATGCCGTGCGCTGCTTCGCAATTTGCCCGGAACCGTCCGGAACCCGCATTGCCGTGCGCTGCGATATATCCCCAGAATTCAATCAGCCCTTCGGGGTGACAAGAGGTGTTCAAATGAACCGAACAGCAATTCGCGGCGTTCAGGCCGTACGCGCCCAAGGCGGAACAGACATCAAGGCTCTGCTCGAAGAGCAGGGCAGTGAATTCAAGGCTTTCAAAGTGCGCCATTTCAACGAAGTTTCGGAGCTTCGAGAGGTGGTTGATCTACAGGCCAGCAAGATTGCGGCCATGTCAATCAATGGTATTGATGGCGGTACGTCCGGCGCAAAGCTGACCCCTCAAGCGGCAGCGGAATTTCAGAAATTCATGGCGACCGGCGCGTCTTCTGGCGTGATGGAAGTAAAGGCGACAATGCAGAGCGGCCAAGCCGAAGATGGCGGCGCATCTGTTCCCAAGCAAATCTCTAACAGCATCCTGAATCAATTGGTAGATGCTTCGCCGCTTCGCAAGCTGGCATCTGTCGAGAGCGCTAGTACCAGTGACTATGTGAAGATAGTCGGGCTGCGCGGTGCATCGTCCGGCTGGGCTGGTGAGACTGACCCGCGCAGCATCACGACCACACCGAAGATGGGTACAGTAAAGCCGACCTTTGGCGAGTTGTTTGCATACTGCGAAGCGACAAATTGGGTATTAGAAGATTCTCAGTTCAATCTGGAAAAGTGGCTCAATGACAACGTGATCGCTGAGTTTGCCCTGAAAGAAAACGCCGCGTTCTTCAACGGGGATGGCATCGACAAGCCTACGGGTTTCCTCACTGTACCGCAGACAGAAGAAGAAGACGCCACCCGTGCGTTCGGCACTCTGCAAACGGTCCAGGCACCAAGCGCAACAGCCTTCGATCAGGACGACCTTGTCAACCTGATGATGTCACTTCGCAGCCCCTACCGGATGCGCGGCAACTGCGCGTGGCTTATGAACCGCACGACAGCGGCTCTTGTTCGCAAGATGAAAGATGCTGATGGGCGGCTGATCTGGTCTGATGGTCTAGCTGCCGGACAACCTGCGATGTTGCTTGGCTATCCCGCAATGGAATCCGAGGAAATGGATAGTGTTGCAGCTGGCAGCATCCCTATTGCCTTCGGTAACTGGGATGCTGGTTATCTGATCGCTGACCGCACTAACGGCATGCGTCTTCTACGTGACCCGTTCACCCGCCCTGGCTGGGTTCGCTTCTACTTCCATCACCGGACGTCTGGCGAGGTCATGGACAGCAACGCGATCAAACTGCTCAAGATGGCAGCGGTGTAAGGTCAGTATCATGAGAGATAGGCTCATCCGGTGTTTAGTAGTGTTTCCGGCGGATGGCCTAGGGGGCGCGGGAGCTACGGCCCGCCCCCCGTCAAATCATCTGCACGTAAGTCTTCCTGACCGGCTACAAACCCTTAGCAATCATAAACCGCAACAATTTTGGTTGTTGCTCAACAAAAGGGCGCAGGGCGTCAAAAGTTCAGATGCAGCGCTTTCCGGTACCGGCCTGCTTCGGTTCGCTTCATCGCTAATACAGTTATTCCTTAAGGTGAGTAGGTCCATCCATCGCGCGCGCGCGCAAGGGCGCGTATGGAGCATTCTTTCTGGGGGGTGGTCAAAAGTATGGGGCTTTGATCTCCTGACCGACTTCTGGAGTAAAACGCACGATTCCCCAATTCAGAGGTTTTCAGATGCCACGTAAGAGGATGCCCGCAAAGGTCGCAGAAATGACCGGTGACACCATCAAGCACCCCGAGCGCCATAAGGGACGCGCAGCGCCGCCTGTGACACCTTTAGGACGTGCACCAGCGCGGCTGAGCAAAGACGAGCGGGCTGAGTGGGAAGCTTTCAGGGCGGATATGCCTTGGCTGTGCCGGTCAGATCGGCACGTTGTCGAGATTGCCGCGAGAATGTCAGTCAGGATCAGAGAAAAGGATTGCCCGCTAGGCATCTTTGCACAGCTACGGCTTTGTTTGTCCTCAATGGGGGCTACCCCAACGGATCGGTCACGGGTGAAATGGGCCGAAGACGAGTCCTACGATCCGGCAAGTGAATTTATCAATTGAGCAATATGGCGCGATGAAGACCAATAGGAAAAAACATGGCTGAAAAGACCGAACGCATCGCAGTATTGATTGAGCTTGAAAATGAGAAGTTCAGGAAGAATGCCAAAGCCGCAGGCGCTTCCATCGACCGTTTGGAGCGCAAGTTTAATCCGTTGGCTGCTGCTGAAGAGCGGATGCAACGAAAGCAAGTGCAGTTGAATGCCGCGATGGAAGCCGGGACACTCACGGCTAAGCGTCACGCAACCGGCATGGATCTATTGCAGCGCGAATATGACCAGACTGTTGCAAAGGTGAACGGCGCTAAGACTTCTGTCATAGCCATGAATAGTAGCGTTGCGGCGCAAACCGGCTTCATGACGCGTAACCGCCATATTTTCCAGCAAGGTGGCTATCAGGTCGGTGACTTCGCGGTTCAGGTTCAGGGTGGCACATCGGCGCTTACAGCCTTCACGCAACAGGGTTCGCAGCTTCTAGGCATTTTCGGACCTTGGGGCGCTGTTATGGGCGCTGTCTTGGCTGTAGGTGCTCCGTTGGCAGGGGTGATATGGGGCATGGTCGGCGCTTCCGATAATGCGACAGAGAGTGCAGGCAAACTTACCGACAAACTGAAAGCACTGCGGGAAAGCATTGAAGCCGTGCGTTCTGCAGATTCTCTGTCTGGCGTCAATATGGCGAAAGAGTTTGGGGATATGGCAGCGCAGGCCGAAGCAATCTATGCCATCAACCGGAAAATCGCACAAATTCGGGCGAGTGCGGCCTTGGACACCGCTGCGCGCGGTGTGGCGAGCGAGTTGGGCGTTGCTGGGGTGTTTGGGTTCACGCCAGATGAGGTTCGGGAACTTGACCAGACTATCGCGGATCTGGACGAGCGGATAGGCGAATTAAACCAACCTTCACAGCTATCTGATTCACAGCTTGCAGCGGCAAACCGCGAGATTGACAACCTCACCTCTAAAAAGGCTGAGTTGCGAGAGGTGCGCAGTAATATCAGTGACCTGGGTGAAGCCTTGGGTCTGACCGGCATCGAAGCGACTGAGGTTGTGGCGCTATTCGCCTCAATAGGCCAAGCCAAGGGGGCGGAGCAGCAAGCCGAAGCGATGGCGACCCTCGCAAATCACATCTACGATTCCACGGACAATCTCAAGGATGCCACAGAAGAAGGCGAGGAGTTTTATGATCAACTTAGGGAAGCGACGATTGAGGCGCTGAACCTCGCCAAAATCGACATTGCGGCCAATATCGCCAGCGGTGCAGACGAGGCGGCGCGGCTGGCCGAAAACCTTGGGGTTTCGCTGGAAACGGCGAGACTTATCGCTGCGTCTCAGGCGCAAGAAAAGTCAAACCTTGCTTCGCAGTATGGACAATACGGACAAGGGCGGGTTGCGGGTGAAACCCTGATCCGCGAAAACTCTGCGCTGTATGGTGGCGATGGCAACGTGCTTCCAGAACCGAAGGTTCGCCGCCCGCGCGGCGGCGGAAAGGGGCGGAAAAGCAAGGGCAGAAGCGGTCGCGAACAGGAACCATTATTTAGCATTGCAGAAGCAGAATTGCAGAAACTACGCCTGCAAGTCGAAATGCTAGGGAAATCTAAGGGAGAAATTGCCGCGCTGACCGTCAAGCACAAGCTGCTGGATGAGGCCAAAAAGCGCGGGCTTGATATCACCGAAGAACTGACCGCAAAGATTGACGAGGAAGCGGGCGCGGTTGGCAAGCTTGCCGAAGAATACGACCTTGCGCGGGATAAAATCGCCGCAATGGATAAAATTCAAGGTGAGTTCAAGGACAGCGTGATTGACGCGGCTATGGGCGGCGCTGATGCAATGGACGCCTTCACAAACAGCATTAAGCGGGCAGCGCTGGAATATCTGTTATTTGGTGACGGGATGTTTGCAGGCGGTGGTGGCAAGTCTGGCGGTGGCTTCGGCGGTCTGCTGGGAGGTGTATTCGCTGGCATGTTCGACAAGGGCGGCAAAATTCCATCCGGCAAGTTCGGCATTGCGGGCGAGAACGGTCCAGAAATTGTGCGCGGCCCCGCTATGGTTACATCTACCAGAGCGACGGCGGCGGCAATGCAAGGCGGCGGCGGTCAAATGGACGTGCGCGTGTACGTCGATGATAACGGTAACTGGCAGGCCAAGGTCGAGCAAATTACCAACGGCGCTATTCAAAACGCAGCCCCCAGCATTGTCGGGCAATCTGTCAACGCGTCGCAGCGATCCTTCAGAAACAGCAAGTCGGGGTGGTCGCCATAATGGCTGCTGATTACGCAGTTTAGGTAGTATGGAGATTGGCAGGATGCGCCAGGCGATCAGCCGCCAAAGCATCCCCGTTAGTCGGAGAGTGGGAAAACCCCGACAAGGCGCGGCCACTATTTACTTTTGGAGGCGCGGCGCAGGCCAGCACGGTTAAAGAGTCCGGGTTCGTCGCGTTCGGCATCGCGCAGCTTTCGGGCGTCATGAATATCCTTGTGCGATAGGCCAACGTCTTGCGCAGAAACCGCTTCCCCTTGGAAAGTGGTTTTCTCGTTATTTGGCCTGCGAACCTCACCCCGGTCCTGCGCCGCGTCGTATTCTTCCGCCAGCCGCATTTCGGCGCAATTGTCCAAGCACCAGCGGTGGACAAACAAGATGCAGACGCGGGGGGCTATTTATCCCCATTCCTCAGGAATGTGACTGCACCATTAACAATATGGGCCGAGAAATCGAAACGCAGATGCTGCAATGTTTTGTTCAGCGTTTCTTCTGCGTTTATTTGGTCGTCAAGGCTAGGCGCGTTTGTAACCGTCGCCAAAAGGGCTAGGAAATCTTCTGCCGTATATGTGTCTTCAGGATATTCGCGTTCCAGTAGCTGAACGATCTCTGCATTCATTGATCTACCATTTTTCTCGGCAGCATCTTTGACGCGGTCTCGCAAGCCGTCGGGCAAGCGGAGCATGAACTGATCTTTGAAAGTTCGGTTTTCAGGCTGTGTCATAGTATCCATTGGCGATATTTTTTGCCTTGACGCAATAGTATCCAATGGGTATTAATATCCAAAGGATATAGGAATTAGTGCTATGAGAAAGCCACATGTTCAATTGCAGTTACGCCTGCCGCCGGACCTGAAATCTTGGATTGAAGCGCAGGCCGAAGCGAATGCAGCTTCGCAAAACTCTGAAATTGTCCGCGCGATCCGAGAACGGATGGAACGCACCGAAACCCAAGCAACCTAACCAATGGAGAAAAACATGACCGACTATAACGCCGCTCAGGCGAATAATTCTGCACGTGCAGCACTTAATGAGTGCCAGTGCGATGCCGCAATTCTAAGTGGGCTTTTGGACGCTATCGATTTGCTGGACAACGAAGGCAACCGCAGCGCTATGACGTCTGTTGTGTCCACAGCAAAGGTACTGGCGAACAAGCTGGCCGATGATCTTGATCGTAGCTGCATTGGCAAGCACAACGCACCTGCAACGGCGTCTGACATTGGCAATCAGTGGACCGTTGGCGGCAACAACGGTGCACCAGCAACTGCTTCCGACATTGGCCTTCGCCGGGATAATATCACAACGCCGCTGTACCAAGCGGAAAAAGTGGAGGCCATGTTACGCGTCATTTCCATGGCGATTGATGGGGAGCAAATATGCGCCACGTCCTTTGCTGACAATTGCGGCGGTTCTCTAATCGATATGATGATCGAAATAATGGGCGATCTAATCGAGAAAATCGAGGTAATGGAGCGCATGGAGCAGGTGTTGCGGAAACAGGTAGCTGCGTAGTGGTTGAAAAGGCTCTTGAAAGCGGCACCCAAACATCGGCGGACAATTTTGCATTTTTATATTGAGAACCCAAATCCCTTGTGTTACAAATTTGGAAGCGCAAAGTTGAAATCCAAAGGAGCCGCTAGATATGAAACCTGACTCACTACTCAACGCAGCAAAGAAAATGGCTACGACGTTAGAAATGCCGCGGCCCTCCATGCAGAAGACCTACCGCGCCCTTCAAGAAAAGGATGAGTTTCTCACATCTTGGCTGCCAAAGAGCCAAGGCCGTCAAATTTGGTTCGCACATCCGAACTTTGCAGTTCGACTGCTGCTTGCGGTTGGGTTCTCTGGTGGCAAGCTTAACGCACATCAAGCGAACTATCTGGGCTATGCGCTAACAGAGAATGGCCGGAAGCTACATCTAAACGAGCGACCCAGCCTTGAAGGAACCGAGTTTCTCTCGATCTTAGCTGCTCATTTTGTGGACCCAGCCAAGGCGGCAGCAATCCACGAAATCGAATTCGATTCAGGAAATAAGACCGTTTCAATCCGCTATCGCAACGAACCGGATCAAGTGTTTCAGCCCTCTGGATCACATGAGTTTGGTCTGGGCGATGACCTCTTCGAGAATGGTATCGCCGCCGCGATGGATGCTGACACCTCCTCTCCCATCAATTCTAAGCTCTCTATCAGCGGTAAAGCTATTCAAGAGATTGCCGAGACCGTTAATTGGCGGAACCAGTCTAACCCGCCTTTTTCCCTCAATGCCAAAAGCGACTTAGGTGAGACTGACTGATGGCAAACACTCCCGCTTCATTCAAACAGGTTGATGTGACCCGCGCCATCAAGGGCGCGGTAGCTGCTAACATGGAAGTGGGAGCGGCCTATATCGACCGCCAAGGAAACATCATCGTCTTTGCGAAGGGTGAGGCCGTCACCAGCGCGAAGAGCAACATCGACAAGATGCTGGGGATTGGATGAGCAAGCGCAGAAACCCTTTCCCCGGCGTAGGCAACCAGCCCACAGTCGACCGTCACGGGCGCAAGCGGTGGCGTCTGCGCAAAACCGTAAAGGGACGTAAGATCGACGTATATCTGCGCGGCCCTTACGGCTCTGAGGATTTCCGCGCGGACTATGATGCTGCGATCAATCCCCCCGCCCTGCCAGCGGCATCTGGCAGGCTTCCCGGCACCTTTGACCATGTGGTCACGCACTATCTAAGCAACACCGGATTCAAGAGCCTTAGCGCCAGCACTCGCAAGCCAAAGCGCGGCAGGTTGGACGCGATCCGCGCGTTGATAGGGGCCGCCCGTCTGGCCGATCTTGAGCCACACCACGTCGAAAACCTGATGGACCGCAAGGGTGGCCCTGAAGCGGCAAACCGTCTGCATAAAGAAATCGGTGAACTCTACCGCTATGCCCAGAAGAAGCTGGGCTACAAAGGACCGCATCCGGCGGAACAGGTCGAGCGCCGCAAAATCAAAACTACCGGCTTTCACACATGGACTGCTGAAGAAGTCGAGCAGTACCGTGCGCATCATGCATCCGGCACGTTGGCACGGCTGGCCTTCGAGGTGATATTGGGAACGGGCGCGGCCCGGCAAGATGCTTGTGCTATGGGACGGCAGAACATCAAAGGTCCGAACATATGGTATCGGCGCGGAAAAACGGGGCAAGATGTGTCCCTGCCTCTGAAATACCTGCCAGAATTGCGTCAGGAATTGCAGCTAGTCCCGGCGGGGCAATCTCTGTTCTTCATTCACAGCAAGGGTGCGCCATTTACTGTTGAGAGCTTCGGCAACTGGTTCCGCGACCAATGTGCCGCGGCAGAGCTACCAGAAGTCTGTCGCGCCCACGGACTTCGCAAGCATGGCGCGACCCGCTTGGCGGAGCGCGGCGCATCTGAATTTCAGGTCATGGCCTTCTTGGCACACAAAGACCCCCGTGAGGCCCGACGCTACGTCCAAGCGGCTAACCGAGACAAGATGGTTTCCGATGGCTTGGCACTTCTCGAACTCGATAACGTGTCCAACCTCATAGACGGGTTGGACAAAACCACCCTGCAAGCAACTGAAACGAAAGGGAAAAAATGAAAGTCTGGCGACCCCGGCAGGATTCGAACCTGCAACCTGCCCCTTAGGAGGGGGCTGCTCTATCCAGTTGAGCCACGGGACCGCCACTGTTCGTGTATCAAGCATCTACAACGGCTGTCACCTGCAAATTGACCGCTGGGGGGAAGTATTATGGTCGGGCACGCAGCATACTTGCGCCTACGCGATGAACTACGCTAGCGTAGGATTTAGAAGATTTAGCAGGATATTGCCATTGTCACAGCCCCCGAAACGACCGCTTACCCTTCGTGATGTATCCGATGCGTGCGGGGTGTCCGAAATGACCGTCAGTCGCGTGCTGCGCAAACGTGGGGATGTTTCTGAAACGACGCGCCTCAGGGTGCTCGCCGCGGCGAAGGAATTGGGCTACGTTCCCAATCAGATCGCAGGATCTCTGGCGTCCCAGCGGGTCAATCTGGTGGCTGTGATCATTCCTTCGTTGTCGAATATGGTGTTCCCCGAAGTATTGAACGGGGTCAATCAGGTACTTGAAGACACGCCCTTGCAACCTGTCGTCGGTGTCACGGATTACATGCCCGAAAAGGAAGAGCGGGTCTTGTATGAAATGCTGTCCTGGCGGCCGTCGGGGGTAATCATCGCAGGGCTGGAACATTCGGACGCGACCCGCGCCATGCTCAAAAATGCCGGCATTCCCGTGGTCGAGATCATGGACGTCGATGGGCGGCCGATTGACGCGATGGTCGGGATTTCGCATCGCCGTGCCGGGCAGGAAATGGCCAAGGCGATCCTCAAGGAAGGCTATGANCACATCGGNTTCATGGGCACCAAGATGCCGCTNGACCCACCGCGCCCGCAAACGNTTCGAAGGGTTTACCGAAGGGCTGGCCAANGCCGGGATAGAGATCGAGGACCGCGCGTTCTACTCTGGCGGCTCNGCNCTNGCCAAGGGGCGCGAGATGACGCAAGACATGCTNGANCGNTCNCCCGAGCTNGATTTCCTGTATTATTCNAACGANATGATCGGCGCNGGCGGANTGCTGTATCTGATNGATCANGGNATNGANATTCCNGGNCAGATCGGCCTNGCNGGNTTNAACAACGTCGAACTNNTGCANGGCTTGCCNCGTCAGCTTGCCACNATGGACGCCTGTCGGCTCGAGATNGGNCAGGCNGCGGCGCGTATCATTCTGAANGACACANTNGANGAACCNGANCCCGANNTGCAAACNCAGNTNACNNTGACNCCNACCCTNTCGCTNGGGGACACGCTGCGCCGCAANCGCAAGNNATGACGCCNGNCNCTGNTNGGCAANCGCGANGCNCGNCGNATNTTTNTGCATCGNCATCTNCTNAGCGATNCACCNCAGGGNCCCGCCNNTGGNGNCGNNCTNTTGCAGNTGATNNNGGGCNTGGGCTTTGTNCAGNTNGACAGNATCAANACCGTGGCGCGGGCNCATGACCTGATCNTGTTNTCNCGNCGCCANCGNTATCGCCCNNANGCGTTNAANACGCTNTATGAACGNGATNGNGCNCTGTTTGANCACTGGACCCANGANGCNNCGGTGATCCCGATGGNATANTANCCNNATTGGGAANTGCGNCGNCAGCGNGANGCCGCAGANNCTGCGCCAGCCGGTANNAGAANTGGCANCNNCATGATTTNGANNNGCGGTTCCAGANCGTGCTGGANCANATCCGCGCANAGAGGNCCGGTNNNNTCGTCNGATGTCGGGCAAGGNTGAACCNCGNTCNAANGGCGGNTGGTGGGANTGGCATCCCTCCAANACNGCGCTNGAATANCTNTGGCGNGCCGGNGCGNTNTGNGTNGTNGGGCGNGANGGTTTNCAGAAACGCTATGACCTCACAGAAAGGGTGATTGATGCAACGCTATGCGATCCGATAAGCGCCCCGGATGCGATACGGACGATCGATTGGTGTTGCAGCGGTGCTTTGGACAGGCTGGGATTTGCCACACATACCGAGATCGCGGCGTTTTGGGCACATCTGACCCCCGCAGAAGCGAAAGCCTGGGTCGAGCAGGAATGCGCTGAGGGCCGGTTAGAGCCGGTAAATATAATCGGTGCCGATGGCACGGCGCGGGGTGCCTATGCCCGGCCAGGTTTGCTGAATGATCCAGCCATCAACATCGCCCCGTCCCCTCGGCTTCGGGTTCTCAGCCCGTTCGACCCTGCGCTGCGTGATCGAAACCGCGCTGAACGTTTGTTTGGTTTCAGCTACCGCGTGGAAATGTTCGTCCCCGCTGCCAAGCGGAGCTATGGCTATTACGTCTTTCCGGTTCTGCAAGGTGACCGCATCATCGCACGGGTCGATATGAAGGCCTTTCGTGATCGCGACACCCTGGTCGTGCAGGCATTATGGCCCGAACCCGGCGTGCATTGGGGCAAAGGCAGGCAATCCGCCTTCGAGGCCGAACTATTCCGCTTGCGGCGATTGGCTGGTGTATCGAATATCGCGTTCGAAAACGGCTGGTTACGCTAAGCTACCTTCAAAATGCCGATGATAGTTTGAGCGATTTTCGCATCATGCCCCTACAACGATGACAATTTGTAAACATTTTGTTGACGTGTTGCTTTTCCATGCCAGACTGCAGCGAAAGGAATCAAACCCATGCGCAGTTTTGCCCCCAATTATCGAATGGCCCCGCTGTGACACGCCACGTCATCGTCATCGGCGCGGGTATTGTGGGCGTATCTACTGCCATCTGGCTGCAACGCGCAGGTGCACAGGTAACCATTATCGACCGCGCTGGCCCCGGGAAAGGCACATCGCACGGCAACGCGGGGGTGCTTGCCGCTTGCGCGGTCGCCCCGGTGACTGCGCCAGGGCTTTTGACAAAAGCACCTGTGATGTTGATGCACCCGGACGTGCCGCTGTATCTGCGCCTATCCTATCTGCCGCGCCTGTTGCCGTGGCTTGGCAAATACCTGAGCGTCGCCAACGATACTGACACAAAGCGCATTTCAGCGGGGCTGGCCCCGATCGTCAGCGACAGCATCGACCAGCATAAAAGCCTGACCGCCGATTTGGGATTGTCCGATTGGATAGCGGACAGTGATTATGTGTTCGCCTACCGCACCAGGGCGGCCTTTGATGCCGAAGCCTATACCTGGGCGCTGCGGGCCCGGGCTGGCTTTACTCCTGAACTGATCAAGGGCCCCGCGATACGCGACTATGAACCCGCTTTGGGCCAAGACATCACTTTGCTAGCTACGATGAAAGACCACGGTTTCATCCGCGATCCCGGCGGCTATGTCGCGGCATTGGCCCAGGCGTTCACTCAGGGCGGCGGCACGATAATGAAAGCCGAGGTCAAGGACTTTGATCTGACCGGTGGAACAGTCGCAGCCGTGCAAACCGACCAAGGTGCGGTCGCCTGCGATGATATCGTATTGGCCACTGGTGTTTGGTCAAAACCGCTGATGGCGAAACTGGGCCTGAGCATACCGCTGGAAACAGAGCGCGGCTATCATATCATTTTCGGCGACGCGACCGGCGGGCCGTCGCGCCCCACGATGATCGCCAGCGGGAAATTTGTTGCGACACCGATGGCACAGGGGCTGCGCTGTGCGGGGATACTGGAATTTGGCGGCCTTGATGCCCGGCCATCCAAGGCACCGCTGGCGCTGTTGCGCCGTCAGGCCAAGGCTGCCTTTCCGAACCTTACCGCTACGTCCGAAGTGGAATGGTTGGGGCACAGGCCCGCCCCCAGCGACAGTCTGCCGTTGATTGGCCAGATTGGCACAAGCCGGGTCTATACCGCCTTCGGGCATCACCACATCGGGTTGACGGGCGGCCCGAAAACCGGCCGTCTGGTTGCAGGGTTGATCATGGGGCAGCCTGGCAACACCGACATACGACCCTATGCCCCGCAACGATTTGGCAAGGGCTAACCTTGCAAACATAACCAATTCAACAAGGAGAGACTGATGAAACTGATCCATAAAATGACGACAGGTGTGGCGACGGCGGCAATTACATTTGCCGGCACCCTGCCTGCCTTTGCCGCCGAGAAATGGGATATGCCGATGGCCTATTCCGCATCTAACTTTCATTCTGTCAATGGAATGGAATTTGCCAAATGTGTGACCGACGGCACCAAGGGCGAGATCGAGATCACGGTACACCCGGGCGGGTCACTGATTGCCGGCGCTGACATCAAGCGCGCGATCCAGACCGGTCAGGTCCAGTTGGGCGAACGCATCCTGTCCGGCCACCAGAACGAGAATGCAATCTTCGGATTTGATTCAATTCCCTTTCTGGCACCGTCCTTTGAGGCGTCCGATAAGCTGTGGCAAGCAGCCAAACCCAAGATCGAAGAGCTTTTGGCAGAGCAGAATCTAACACTGCTTTACAACGTGCCATGGCCGCCCCAGGGTCTCTACTTCAAGAAAGATGTGAACAGCGTCGAGGACATGAAAGGCGTCAAGTTCCGTTCCTATAACAACGCGACCAGCCGGTTGGCCGAATTGACAGGCATGTTGCCGGTCACAATAGAGGCGGCCGAACTAAGCCAAGCGTTTGCGACCGGGGTAGCAGAATCGATGATCTCGTCCGGCGCGACAGGCTATGATCAGAAAGTCTGGGAAAGCCTGACCAACTTTTACGAAGTGGATGCCTGGTTGCCTCGTAACTATATCATGGTGAACAACGATGTCTGGTCCGAGGTGTCCGAAGAAAACAAATCGGTCATCACCGGCTGTGCCAGCGACGCGGAAGCACGCGGTCTGCAAGCGTCGAAGGACTATACCCAGTTCACCTATGACGGGTTGCGCGAAGGCGGTATGAAAGTCGAACCTGCCAGCGATGAACTGATGTCGGGCCTGCGAGCGGTGGGTGAAACGATGACCGCCGAATGGCTGGAATCGGCTGGTGAAGATGGCAAAGCCATCGTCGATAAATACAAGTCGATGCAGTAACCATTTAACGGCGGCCCTGATCAAGGGCCGCCGATCTTTTCCGACCAACCGGAGACATCCCCTTTGAAAAGCCTGCGTATACTGCTCGATTTCATTTACTTTGCATCCGGGGCACTGGCCGCCGTCAGCCTTGTCGCCATCTTGTTGTTGATCGTGGTGCAAATGATTGCCCGTTGGACCGGAGAGGTCTTTCCCGGTGCGGCCAGCTATGCCGGCTATGCGATGGCGGCTGCGAGTTTTTTGGCCTTTGCCAATGCATTGAACCGGGGTGCGCATATACGCGTGTCGATCCTGTTGAACGCATTGCCCAAAGGACCCAAACGCTTGCTTGAGATCTGGTGCTTTGGCTTGGCCGCAGTGATCGCGTGGTACTTTACATATTATGCCTATTGGTTTGTTTACTGGTCCTGGAAGTTCAACGAAATCTCTCAATCACAAGACGCCACTGCCCTATGGATACCGCAGTCGGTGATGGTCGTGGGCGGCGGTATTCTGGCCATAGCCTTGACGGATAATCTGCTGCAACTGGTCATCAAGGGGAACCACCGCTTGACCCGTGATCTTGTCGATCAAAGCTTTGGGGAGTGAAGCGATGACTGAACTTTACGCAATTGCGCTCTTCCTCATTGTTCTGTTTTTTCTGCTGGGCACTGGTGTGTGGGTGGGCCTTGCCTTGATGGGCGTTGCCTGGGTCGGGATGGAGCTTTTCACGACCCGCCCTGTCGGCGATGCCATGGTCACCACAATCTGGGCCTCGTCCAGCTCCTGGACGCTGACCGCACTGCCGCTGTTCATCTGGATGGGCGAGATATTGTTCAGGACCCGCCTATCGGAGGATATGTTCAAAGGACTGTCGCCCTGGCTGGCCCGTTTGCCCGGCGGGCTGGTTCATACCAATATCGTGGGCTGCACCGTCTTTGCCGCCGTGTCAGGCTCCTCTGCTGCTACGCTGTCAACCGTTGGCAAGATGTCGATTCCCGAATTAAGGGCGCGCAACTATCCAGAGAAGATGATTATCGGAACTTTGGCCGGGGCTGCGACCCTGGGCCTGATGATCCCCCCGTCGTTGGCGCTGATCGTCTATGGTGTGACGGTTAACGAAAGCATCACCAAGCTGTTCTTTGCCGGGGTCGTACCGGGCCTTGTTCTGGCGCTGATGTTCATGGCCTATGTGGCCTTCGTCGCGCTGACGGCCAAAGACTGGAACCCCACGGTTGAAACGGGCATGAGCTTTGCCGACAAGCTGCGCAATTCGCGGTTCTTGCTGCCGGTATTCGCGTTGATAATCGTCGTGATCGGGTCGATGTATCTGGGGTTCGCCACCGCGACCGAAGCGGCGGCTATCGGGGTGCTGGGGGCGTTGACGCTGGCGCTGCTGCAAGGGTCGCTGAACTGGACCAGCTTTCAGCAAAGCCTGATGGGGGCGATGCGGACATCTGCGATGATCGCATTGATCCTGGCAGGTGCGGCGTTCTTGAAACTGTCGATGGGGTTCACAGGGCTGCCACGCGCGCTTGCCGATGGCATCGCCGCGATGGAACTGACCAGGTTTCAACTGTTGATGGCTCTATTGGTATTCTACATCGTTCTGGGCATGTTTCTGGACGGTATTTCATCGGTAGTGCTGACGATGGCTGTGGTAGAGCCGATGGTGCGCGGGGCCGGTATCGACCTGATCTGGTTCGGCATCTTCGTCGTGGTTGTCGTCGAAATGGCGCAAATCACTCCGCCTATCGGGTTCAACCTGTTCGTGATCCAGGGCATGACCGACCACGAAATGGGCTATATCACCAAGGCGGCTTTGCCGATGTTCGCAATCATGGTTGTCATGGTATTCATTTTGATCTTCTTCCCCGAAGTCGCGACCTGGTTGCCTGAAAACCTGCGGCAGGCCCCATCATGACAGACTTTCCCCAGATACAGACTGTCGGGCTATCGGGCATCCTTGTGCGCTTTGCCGCAACCATGTCTGAACCCGCCAACCGTGCCGCGCTGTCATTTCGTGCCGCCGTCGACAACGCCGAATGGCCCGAGGTGTCGGAAACCAGCACCTCGCTTGTGTCCACTTTTCTCCAGCTTGACCTCGTGCGCGTCCCGCTTGATCAGATGATCGAACGCCTGACCGATCTTCTGGCCACTCGAGACTGGTATACTGCCGATTTGCCGTCGGGCCGGACCTTGTGGCACATCCCCACGGTCTACGGTACTGATCTGGCCCCCCAGCTTGAAGAAGCGGCCGATCTTGCCGGTGTCGACCCCGACGAAGCGATCGCTCAGCTGTCACAGGCGCGGGTCAGGGTACTGACCATCGGGTTTGCCCCCGGCCAGCCCTATATGGGGGAACTGCCGGAAAACTGGGATATTCCTCGGCAACAGGGGCTGACACGGTCGGTACCTGCCGGGGCGCTGATCGTAGCGATCCGGCAGTTGATCATCTTTACCAACGCGTCCCCCACCGGCTGGCGGCACGTCGGCCAGACCGCCTTCAAAACGTTCCGCCCAACCAGCGAGAAACCGTTCGCATTGTCACCAGGGGATGAGCTGTGCTTCCCCTCGGTACCCCGTGACGCGCTTGAGAAGATACTGACGAGTGATGGAACGGGCCAGGGCGGCGCTGATGCGCAGGTGCTGACATGAGCGTAACCTTGACCATTGCGCAGGCGGGTCCCGCCTTGGCCGTTCAGGACCTTGGCCGGCCCGGCTGGCGGGCCCAGGGGCTGACCAAAGGCGGCGCGGCAGACCCGATGGCCATATATGAAGGGGCGGCGTTGCTGGGACAATCGCCCGAATTGGCAGTGATCGAAATGACCGGGACCGGGGGCACCTTTGTCGCGGATGGTGACATCCGCATCGCGCTGACCGGTGCCGGCATGGCGGCCAAAATAGACGGCGACGTCGTGGTCTGGAACGCCAGCCACCTGCTGCCCGCAGGTGCGAAGCTGACCATCGGCGGCGCCAGCAGCGGCACCTATGGCTATTTGCACGTCGGGGGCGGCATTATGTCGGATTTGCTCCTGGGGGCGCGGGCCAGTCACCTAAGCGCAGGATTGGGACGGCCTCTTGCCGCAGGGGACGGCTTTGTTGTCGGAGATGACACAGGGCGCGAAACCGGGCTGACGCTCCCTCGTGACGGGCGCTTTGACGGCGGGGTGGTACATGTGGTCGCCAGCATGCAGACCGAACATTTTACCCCCGCAGAACGCCAGCGCTTTACCGAGACGCAATTCAGCCGCGACCCCCGAGCCAATCGCGTCGGCGTGCGGATGGATCACCAAGGCGGGGGCTTTCATGCCGAAGGCGGATTGACGATCCTGTCCGAGGTCATCGTCCCCGGCGACATTCAGATCACCGGCGACGGCGCGCCGTTTGTGCTGATGGGCGAATGCCAGACTACCGGGGGCTATCCGCGCATAGGTACCGTTATCCCCAGCGATATCCCACGTGTGGCGCAAGCTGCCGCTGGGGCACCGATCATGTTCAAATTCCTCAGCCTCGCCGAAGCGATAACGGTGGAGATCCGTCATCGCGACGCCATTCATGCGTTACGCGGCCAGGTTAAACCTCTGATTCGCGATCCGAGGCAGATTCGGAACCTACTTCTCTACCAATTGGTCGGGGGTACCGTGTCGGCATGGGACGACCCGTTTGAAAAGGATAAATAGAATGCAGACCGTCGATTTGAATGCAGACATGGGAGAAAGCTTTGGCCCATGGAGAATGGGCAATGACGCCGCCTTGCTGAAAATCATCAGTTCGGCGAATATCGCGTGTGGCGGGCATGCCGGCGATGCCGATGTGATGGCTGCCACGATGGCATTGGCGCGCGACAATGGCGTGGGCATCGGGGCACATCCTGGGTTCATGGATATTGCCGGTTTCGGACGCAACCGCATGACTGTGCCACGCGGTACGTTGCAAAACCAGGTACGCTATCAGGTGGCCGCCAGTGTCGGCATGGCGCGCAGCCTCGGTACATCGGTGCGGCATCTAAAGTTGCACGGGGCGCTCGCGAATATGGCATCCGAGGACGAAACTTTGGCCCATGACCTGTACGAGGCCGCGTTGAGCGTCGCCCCGGATCTGATTGTAATGGTGCTGACGGCAACCGCCCAGCAAAAGGCCGTGCAGAGCTTGGGGTGCAAGTGGGCAGGCGAAATTTTTGCTGACCGCGCCTATAATGACGACGCGACGCTGGTTGACCGGTCGAAACCCGGTGCGGTGATCCACGACGCCGCCCTCGCGGGCAACCGCATGGTCGCAATGGTCAAGGCAGGGGCGATTTTAACCGAAGGTGGCGTGTCGATTCCCGCTGCCATCGATACGATCTGCCTGCATGGCGATACCCCAGAGGCCGTAGATATCGCACGGGCAGTGAAAACCGCTCTTCAGGACGCGGGCATCACGCTCAAGTGCTTCGATGGTCGCAGCAGCTAGCCAGTTCAGCCGTCTGATATTGAACAGAAACCAAAGCAGCACCCCACGGGGTGCTGTTTCGTCATTTTCACACTGGAACGAGTAAAAATGGTGAGCCCGTCGGGGTTCGAACCCGAGACCTACTGATTAAAAGTCAGTTGCTCTACCAACTGAGCTACAGGCCCACTAGGCGGCTTACTAGAAAGCTGGGGCGGTGGGGTCAAGCCCCTAACGTACGAAATTATTCGCACATGCTGGATAAGTTTCATTCGGCACGTTATATGCGCCAAATGTGTAGTGATATTATCAATGGTTTGCCCTTTATGAAGATGCATGGGCTGGGGAACGACTTTGTCGTGCTCGATGCTCGTGCGCCCAAAGGGGAAGATTCGGGGCCGCCCCCGTTTACGGTTACCCCGGCGTTGGCAAAGGCTGTGGGACATCGGCATTTCGGCGTGGGGTTTGATCAGCTTGCCGTGATCTCGAACGGGACCGGCGATGCTCACCTGACGTTCTACAACGCCGACGGGTCGGTGTCGGCTGCCTGTGGAAATGCGACCCGGTGTATTGCGCGTTTTCTCATGGAGGAGAGCGGGAGCTCCACACTTCACCTGACCACCGATCGCGGTGATCTGGCCGCCCAGGATATGGGTGACGGCCTTACCGCCGTAAACATGGGCCAGCCGCAACTTGACTGGGATGAAATTCCGTTGGCGCATCGGATGGATACGTTGGCCCTGCCGATTGATGGCGGCCCGACGGCCACCGGCATGGGGAACCCTCATTGCACGTTTTTCGTCGACGACATAGGGGCGGTTGATCTGGAACAGTTCGGACCAACGATCGAACACCACCCGCTGTATCCGGAACGCACCAACGTTCAGATTGCCCAGATCATCGACACTGACCACATCCGTATGCGGGTATGGGAACGTGGCGTCGGCATCACGCTTGCATCCGGATCGTCAAGCTGTGCCACAGCCGTCGCAGCGGCCCGCAAGGGCCTCACTGGACGCAAGGTACGCGTCGACCTTGATGGGGGGACGTTGTACATTGACTGGCGCGACGACGGCGTCTGGATGACCGGGCCGTCTGCTCATGTGTTCAGCGGCACCCTCACACGTGATTTTCTGGACGGGCTGGCATGAGCACACCAATTTTCTCGAATCACGGTTGCCGCCTGAACGCTTACGAAACCGAAGCGATGAAAGAACTGGCCCAAGAGGCCGGATTGAAGAATGCGGTCATCGTCAACACCTGTGCCGTCACCGCCGAAGCGGTTCGCAAGGCCCGTCAGGACATCCGCAAACTGCGCAAGGCGAACCCCGATGCGCGGCTGATCGTCACCGGCTGTGCTGCGCAAACCGAACCGGAAACCTTTTCCAAGATGGTCGAAGTTGATGCTGTGATCGGCAATACCGAAAAGATGGTTGGAGCCACATGGCAGGGGCTGGCTGCTGATTTTATCGGCGAAACCGAAGCGGTGCAGGTTGACGACATCATGTCCGTCACTGAAACGGCGGGGCATCTCATCGACGGGTTCGGCACGCGCAGCCGGGCCTATGTGCAGGTCCAGAACGGATGCGACCACCGCTGCACCTTCTGCATCATTCCTTATGGCCGCGGCAATTCCCGATCGGTCCCCGCGGGGGTTGTGGTGGATCAAATCAAGCGTTTGGTCGACAAGGGCTTTAACGAAGTGGTGCTGACCGGCGTCGACCTCACCAGTTGGGGCGCAGACCTGCCTGCCACTCCCAAACTGGGGGATCTGGTGATGCGGATCCTGCGGCTTGTTCCAGACCTGCCGCGCCTGCGGATCAGTTCGATCGATTCCATCGAGGTGGACGAGAACCTGATGCAGGCCATAGCGACCGAAGCCCGTCTGATGCCGCACCTGCACCTGAGCCTTCAGCACGGCGACGACATGATCCTGAAACGGATGAAACGTCGGCACCTGCGCGATGACGCCATCCGCTTCGCAGAGGACGCCCGCAAACACCGCCCGGACATGACCTTTGGTGCCGACATCATCGCCGGCTTCCCCACCGAGACCGACGCGATGTTCTACAATTCTTTAAAGCTGGTGACCGACTGCGATCTGACGTGGCTGCACGTGTTTCCTTATTCCGCCCGCCAAGGCACGCCTGCGGCCCGGATGCCCGCCGTCAACGGTGCGGTGATCAAGGAACGCGCGGCGCGATTGCGCATGGCGGGCGATGCTCAAGTTGCGCATCATCTGGCCGTGCAGCAAGGTCGTTTGCATCGCGTATTGCTGGAAAGCCCCACCATGGGGCGCACGGAACAATTCACCGAAGTGCATTTTTCGCAGTCCCAGACCGAGGGTGATATTGTGACTGCCAAAATCACCGGGCAACGGGCGGGACATCTTTTGGCTGGCTAGCACGACGGATCGACTGCCGGCAAAGATGTTCGGTGCGATGACGCAGTACACCTGTCGACTGACTGACAACGACAAAGCCTCCCGCAGCGGTCATGCTGCGGGAGGCTTTGTTGTTTCAAACCATACTGTGTAGACAGGTTAGTTTTTCTTGCGCTTGATCGGTGCCCAAAGGCGCTTGTTGGTAAGGTACAACAGTACCGACAATAGGGTCAAAAAGATCACGCCAGCAAATCCGGCCTGTTTGCGGGCCATCATCTTGGGTTCGGCGGTCCACATCAAGAACGCTGCGACGTCTGCCGCTTCGCTGCGGACATCGGATTCATGACCGTCAGCATATTGCACGTCGTCGCCATACAAAGGCTGCGCCATCGCGATCCAGCTGCCCTGAATTGTCGACACGCCTTCATGCTTGCAGGATTCCGGTACACCACCGTTAGGGAAAGCCGCGTTATAATAACCCGGGAAATCCTCGGGGGCGCAGGCCGGCGGTTCTTTGTAACCGTTGAGCAGCGAAGCAATATATTCCGCGCCACCAATGCCCTTGACGAACTGGTTGATGCCCAGGCCGTACGGACCGTGGAAACCCGCACGTTTCTTGGCCATCAGGCTAAGGTCGGGTGCGCTTTCCATTGCAGAAACGGGAAAGTGGTCAACCGGGGTCCCGGGGCGCGTATCGTCCAACTCGGGGTCGAAAATGTCGAACCGTTGGGCATAGGCACGCACCTGGTCTTCAGGCAAGTCGGGTCCACCCTCATCCGCAAGCGTACGGATGGGGACAAACTTCAGGCCGTGGCAAGCGGAACAGACTTCGGTATAGATCTGCAACCCGCGCTGAAGTTGGTTGGTGTCGAAGGCCCCGAACGGCCCTTCGTAAGAGAAGTCGAAGTCTTCCATATAGGTACCACCGCCTTCCGCGAAGGCAGCCGGAACGGCAAGGCCCATGGCGACAACAGCCGAGAGTATTGTTTTCTTAATCATTGTCATGGTCCTTACTCTGCTGGCTCGACCAGCGTCTTGGTGCCGCCGGTGTTGGGCGCATAATGTGCGTCAAAATCGGCTTCGATGGTTTCAGGATGGGCCGATGGCTTTTCGATGACGCCCAACAGGGGCAGGATCACCAAGAAGTACCCGAACCAATACGCCGAAGCTATCAACGAGAAGCTGGCATAGGGTTCTTCCGCCGGCATCGCACCGAGCCACATCAAAGCGAAAAAGTCGACGACCAGCAGCGCGAACCACCATTTGAACATCGGACGGAACCGGCCGGAACGTACGGAGGATGTATCCAACCATGGGACAAGCGCCATAACCGCAATCGCACCGAACATCGCCAACACACCAAAGAACTTGGCGTCGATGATACCGCCGGTCACGAAAGACGCGATCTGGACGACCCAGACATCGGCGGTGAAGGCGCGCAAGATCGCATAGAACGGCAAGAAGTACCATTCAGGCACGATGTGTGCAGGTGTCGAAAGCGGGTTCGCCTCGATGTAGTTATCGGGGTGGCCCAGATAGTTCGGCATGAAGCCCACAATAGCGAAGAACACGACCAGGATCACGGCAAGCGCGAACAGGTCTTTCATCACGAAGTAGGGCCAGAATGGCAGCGTGTCTTTCTCTGCCTCTGCCTTGCTGGTGCGGCGCACTTCTACACCTGTCGGGTTGTTGTTGCCCGTGGTGTGAAAGGCCCAGATGTGCACGATCACAAGACCGGCAATCACGAAGGGCAGCAGATAGTGCAAGCTGAAGAAACGGTTCAACGTGGCGTTATCGACGGCAGGCCCGCCAAGCAGTAGCGTTTGCAGGCTTTCCCCGATGAACGGGATAGCGCCGAACAGACCGGTGATAACAGTCGCACCCCAGAAAGACATTTGCCCCCAAGGCAGAACGTAGCCCATGAAGCCGGTCGCCATCATCAGCAGATAGATCAACATACCGATGATCCACGTGATTTCACGCGGGGCCTTGTATGACCCGTAGTAAAGACCGCGGAAGATGTGGGCATAAACCGCCACAAAGAACAACGATGCGCCGTTTGCATGCAGATAACGCAGCATATAGCCGCCGTTCACGTTGCGCATGATGTGTTCGACGCTGGCAAAAGCCATGTCGACCTGCGGTGTATAATGCATCGCCAGCACGATGCCTGTGACGATTTGCAGCGCCAGGCAGAACGTCAGAACAATACCCCAGATCCACATCCAGTTCAGGTTCTTCGGTGTCGGGATCATCAAAGTGTCGTATAGCAAGCCAACAACGGGGAGACGGCTGTGCAGCCATTTTTCTCCGTTTGATTTCGGCTCGTAATGGTCGTGAGGAATTCCAGCCATTCCCGTTCTCCCTTAACCTAGTTTAAGCGTGGTTTCATCCACGAATTCTGCGACAGGCACGAGCAAGTTGCGCGGTGCTGGACCTTTGCGGATACGACCAGCCGTATCGTAATGCGATCCGTGACACGGGCAGAACCAGCCTCCAAAATCACCGGCATCTCCCAACGGCACACAGCCGAGGTGCGTACATACGCCGATCATGACCAACCAGTCTTCCTTGCCGGCCATGGCGCGATTTTCATCGGTCGCAGGCGCGTCCGCCGCCAGATTGTTATTCTCGGCAACGGGGTCAGGCAACTCGGACATGTCGACGGCGCGAGCTTTGGCAATTTCTTCTTCGGTACGGCGACGAATAAACACCGGCTTGCCCAGCCATTTGATGGTAAGCTGCGTTCCGGGTTCCACCGAAGAGATGTCAACGCGGATCGACGACAATGCTTTAACATCTGCCGAAGGGTTCATTTGATTGACCAAGGGCCAGACAGCCGCACCGACGGCGACCGCACCTGTACCAGCTGTGGCGTAATAGAGGAAATCCCTCCGGGTGCCTGCGTGATCTTCTGCTTGGGACACGGGTTAACTCCAAATCATGGGCCTGCCGGCCATTAAATCAAGGGGCGATGCAACCGCATCTCCCACAATTCTGTTGGTTACTAGCGGGATGGGCCGCGCACGTCCAGATACCTTTGACGCGCAAACCGTCGCAGTGTTGCATTCAGGGCAAACTAATACCCCGCAATATATGAATTTAGCCCTTTGGCGGTGCCGTTGCCTGCATCGAATCGCGCGAATCAAATTTTCGGGCCCACGCTGCCAGCGCATCGTTGCCTTTGCGCCAGTTCCGGGCGTCGTGGCGGAAATCAAGATATCCAAGCGCGCACCCCACGGCGATCTGCCCCATGTCAAGCGGCCCGGACAACTGGCTAATCCAACGCGTATTCAAAGCATCGCAAGCGCGCTCAATCTTCCCCCACTGGCCTTCAACCCATTCAGGCATCTGCTTTTCCTCGGGGCGCATCCGGCCTTCGTACACCATGAGCAACGCTGCATCGAGGATACCGTCCGCCAGCGCCTCTAGCGTCAGGGTATCCCACCGGCGCGATCCCGTGGGATAAAGCTTGCCCCCTGCGCGGGCGTCCAGATATGCGCAGATCACCCGGCTATCAAAAAGCGTAGGCCCGTCGCTGCGTTCCAACGCCGGCACTTTGGTAAGCGGGTTTTTCGATAGCAGTGCTGCGTCCGGGGCCAACGGCGTTGTGGCAATCGATTCTATTTCCACATCATCCAGCTGGCCGGTTTCGTGCAAAAGCACCATGACTTTGCGCACATACGGCGATGTCGGGGCATAAGAAAGTTTCATCAGCGTCTCCTCCAAGAGTCCGTGGTGACTATCACTGGCAATCGTGCCCTGTGCAATCGCTTGTTGGCTATCTACCCGTTGCGTTGCGCATCAGCGCCGCAATCAAATCGGTTTCCACACCAAATCCATGGCTGGCCACGCCTTCCGCAGCAGACAGACGTACAGTGTCCGTCTTGTTTTGGCCGAGCTTCCAGGTACCATCAATACCGGTGACCTTCATTCGGCAGGGTACGATCATCCGCATCAGCTTTTGCATGGTTTCGTCCTGCATCTTGGCCGTGGTCCATGGTACCTTGGGAAGCAGACGGTTTTCAAACAGAGCCGACTGCCGATCCAGCAGATCAAGCAGTTCCTCTTGCGGGCGACGCTCCAGCATACCGGTCATATGCACCGCCACGTAATTCCATGTGGGGACCTGATCATCGATCCCATACCAGTCGGGCGAGATATAGGTATCACCGCTGCTGATCGCGATCTTGACCGCGATCGGCTGGTTCAGCTCCCGCGCAATCGGGTTCGACCGCACAAGGTGGAGTTCGGCCACATCTCCGGAATCGTTCAGCAAAAATGGCACATGGCTCAACATCGGGCCGTCCGGACCGTTTGCGGCCAACACGCCAAAGCTGCGGTCGCGGGCAAAGGCGAGGTTCTTGGCGCGGTCAGCGTCATGATAAACGGGGTTGGGATGCATAACGTGATGTCCGATATGAAAGATCGCTTTTGGTATTGCAGACCCAGCCCGGTCTTGGCAACTTGAACCTATTCTCAGGGCGGGGCGCAATTCCCCACCGGCGGTATGTGGCCCCAGTGCCATGAGCCCGCGAGCGCAACGCGCCCCTTCGGGGGCGGTTGGTCAGCAGATCTGGTGAGATGCCAGAGCCGACGGTCATAGTCCGGATGAAAGAGAATGCGTTTGTTGCGGCCCCTTGGGGCCGTCGGCAACCGTGATCGCCTTGGGTGACTTGTGTCGCTGACGTAAAAAGGAGATCACCATGACACACACCCGCTACGCCTTTGTAAAAGCACGCTGGCACGCCGATATCGTTGATCGTGCCTATGACGGGTTTTCCGAAACCATCCCCGCCAGCCAGATCGATGTCGTCGATGTCCCCGGCGCGTTCGAGATGCCGCTGATGGCGCAGACCCTGGCCAAATCCGGCAAATACGATGCGGTGATCTGCGCGGCCTTCGTGGTCGATGGCGGCATCTACCGGCATGATTTCGTGGCGACAGCCGTGGTTGACGGCCTGATGCGCGTGGGCCTTGATACGGGCGTGCCCGTGCTATCCGTATCGCTGACGCCGCATCACTATCAGGAAACCGACCACCACAATGCGATCTACCGCGCGCATTTCGTCGACAAGGGCCGCGAGGCCGCCTCGGCAGCGCTTGGCATCGTCGCGGCACGTCAACTGCTCGACGCCTAAGAAGGCTTTAACGCGCGGGCCTGTCCGTCAGGCCCGCTGCGCGCCGATGCTGGCGATCCCCAGCACATCCAGCACTTTGGCCTCGATGTGTTCGGCGTTCATCCCCGCGACCGCGTACATATCCGCCGGGCTTGCCTGATCAATGAAGGTATCGGGAAGCACCATCGACCGGTATTTCAAACCAGCGTCGAACACGCCCTCATCCGCCAGAAGCTGTGCCACATGGCTGCCAAAACCGCCAACGGCACCTTCCTCGATGGTGATCAGCGCCTCGTGATCTGCGGCTAGACGCAAGATCATCTCGCGGTCCAGCGGCTTGGCAAAGCGTGCGTCCGCGATGGTCGGTGTGATCCCTTTGGCGCGCAAAGCCTCGGCGGCTTTTTCGACCTCTGACAGGCGCGTGCCAAAGGACAGCAGCGCCACGCGCTTGCCTTCGGCGATGATGCGTCCCTTGCCGATTTCCAACGGCTGCCCGCGTTCGGGCATGGTCACGCCCGCGCCTTCGCCCCGGGGGAACCGGAAGGCTATCGGCCCGTCGTCATGCGCCGCGGCGGTGGCGACCATATGCACCAGCTCGGCCTCATCTGCTGCGGCCATTACCACGAAACCGGGCAGGTTCGCCAAAAAGGCAACGTCGAACGAGCCTGCGTGGGTCGCCCCATCGGCCCCGACCAACCCTGCGCGATCGATGGCAAAGCGTACGGGCAAGCGTTGTATCGCGACATCATGCACAACCTGATCATAGCCGCGTTGCAGAAAGGTGGAATAGATTGTGCAAAACGGTTTCATTCCGCCAGCAGCCAGTGCCGCTGAAAACGTCACCCCATGCTGTTCGGCGATACCCACGTCGAAACAGCGGCTGGGATAGCGTTCGGCAAACAGATTCAGCCCGGTGCCATCGGGCATCGCCGCCGTCACTGCGCAAATCTTGTCATCGTCGGCGGCTTGCGCGATCAGGCTATCCGCAAACACCCGCGTATAGCTGGGCGCGTTCGAGGGTGCCTTGCTCTGCTCGCCGGTCAGAACATTGAACTTGGCGGTTGCATGCCCCTTGTCCCGCGCGGCTTCGGCGGGGCCGTAGCCCTTGCCCTTTTTGGTTATCACATGGATCAACACCGGCCCCGTCGCCCGCGCCTTGACCGTGCGCAAGACCGGCAACAACTGGTTCAGGTCATGCCCGTCTATCGGCCCGAGGTACGAGAAACCCAGTTGCTCAAACAATGTGCCGCCGACCGCCATCCCTTTCAGCATGTCCTTGGCGCGCTTCGCACCCTCGCGGAACGGACCTGGCAACATGCTTACCGCGCCTTTGGCGGCCGCCTTAAGCTCTTGGAACGGCTCTTCGGCGTATAGCCGTGTCAGATAAGCCGACATCGCGCCCACCGGGGGCGCAATAGACATTTCGTTGTCGTTCAAAATCACGAACATCCGTTTTTTCAGATGACCGGCGTTGTTCATCGCCTCATAGGCCATGCCTGCCGACATGGACCCGTCGCCGATTACAGCGATCGCGTCGCCCAGACCTTCGGGCACCACGCCGCCCAAATCCCGCGCCACCGCAAAGCCAAGCGCGGCACTGATCGAGGTCGAGCTATGTGCCGCCCCAAACGGGTCATACGGGGATTCGGTGCGCTTGGTAAAACCGCTTAGACCGTCCTTCATTCGCAATGTACGGATACGATCGCGGCGTTTGGTCAAAATCTTGTGGGGGTAGCATTGGTGGCTCACATCCCACACCAGTTTATCACGGGGTGTGTCAAACACCGCATGCAAAGCCACCGTCAGTTCGACGACCCCCAAGCCTGCCCCCAGGTGTCCGCCTGTCACCGACACTGCCGAAATCGTTTCCTGGCGCAATTCGTGCGACAGCCTGATCAGCTCGGCGTCCGAAAACTGTTTCAGATCCGCAGGGCTATCCACGCGGTCCAACAAGGGCGTTTTGGGTCTGTCGGTCATCGGACTCTCCACCGGATCAGCTTTTGCGGGCAATAACGAAGCGGGCTGCATCCCGCAAGGTGTCGGCGTCGGTACCGTACACATCCAGGGCGTCGCAAGCCGTGCATATCAGTTCGTGCGCTTGCTGCTTGGCGGATTCAAGCCCCAGCAGCGAAACGAATGTGGCCTTTCCCGCATCGGCATCCTTGCCCAAGGCCTTACCTACGGTAGCTGCATCGCCTTCGATATCAAGAATGTCGTCGGCAATCTGGAATGCCAAACCAAGATTTTGCGCATAGTTACGCAACGGAGCCGGATCATCGCCTGCCATCACCGGCCCGACGGTTGCCGCCCAGCCGATCAGCGCCCCGGTTTTTCCACCTTGCAGTTCAGTGATCTGGGCGAGGTTCAAGGGCGAGGCTGCCGTTTCCGCGGCGATGTCCATTGCCTGACCGCCGACCATACCACGCACCCCGGCGGCCTGCGCCAACCCAGAGACCAACGCAACCCGAGCGGCGTCACTGCATCCGGCCCGGGCCACCAATTCAAACGCCAGCGATTGCAGCGCATCGCCTGCCAGCACTGCTATTGCTTCGTTCCATTTTGCATGAACGGTCGGCTGTCCGCGCCGCAGGGCGTCATCATCCATGCAGGGCATGTCATCATGTACAAGCGAATAGCCGTGCAGAGCCTCGATTGCGCCGGCGGCCGGTGCCGCCTGAGCTGCGGAGATACCATGCAAACGGGCGCTTTCGATCGCCAGGAATGCGCGCAGCCCCTTTCCCCCGACAACGGCATAGCGCATCGCGTCGGCCACCGTGCCATCCAGTCCGTCCAGCCCATGCAACACCTGCCCAGTGGCCAGATCAGCCGCCTGGCTTAGCGCTTCGGCAAAAGGTTTGCGTTTCAATTCATCCTGGAAAGATATTTCAAACCCCGTCAACGGCCGTTACTCCGGTCGGGTTACCGTCACCGTCCAAAGTGATTTGCGCAACTTTCTCTTCGGCTTCTTTCAGTTTGGTCTCGCAGCGTTTCTTCAGGGCTGCCCCACGCTCGTAAAGCGCGATACTTTCATCCAGCGCAACATCGCCACGCTCAAGCTGTCCCAAAACCTTTTCAAGTTCCGCCATCGCAGCTTCAAAGCTCATTTTTTCTACCGGAGTATCCGTCATCGCGCGCATCCAATCAATCTAAGTCAGCCGGAACATAGCGTGCCTGTGCGCCACCTTCCAGTGATCGCGCCCCGCTATAGAGCAAAAATCAAACGAAACGGCCGGCAGATCGACAGCAATTCAGTCGGGGGCCAGCATATACCCCGCCCCGCGCACGGTCTGAAGATATCGCGGTTGCTTCGGATTATCCTCGATCTTGCGGCGTAATCTGGTGATCTGCACATCAACGGCACGCTCCTGCGCCTGGCCCCGATCGCGTCCCAGTTCTTCCACCAGGGTGGATCGACTTAACGCAGTGCCGGGCTGCGCGGCGAATATCCGCATCAGCTGTATTTCAGTTGCGGTCAGGCGCACCAAATCGTCACCCTGCCAAAGTTCGCCGCGTTCGATATCATACCGGATAGCGCCCATCGACAGCACCTTGACGGCAGCATCGGCCACCCGTGTATCGGGCATCCGCCGCAAGATAGCATTGATACGCAACAAAAGCTCTTTCGGCTCGAAGGGCTTGGCAAGATAATCGTCGGCACCCGCCTCGAGCCCCTCGATCCGATTGCCGGTTTCACCCTTGGCGGTCAATAAAAGGATCGGCGTCTGCATGGTTTCGCGCAGGCTTCGCGTTAGTCGAAGCCCGTCTTCGCCGGGCATCATGACGTCCAGAACGATCATGTCGAAATCCAGCCCGGCCAGAATGCGGCGCGCATGTGCCGCGTCGCGTGCGGCAGTCACCAGGAAACCGTGTCGCATCAAGAACTTTTGCAACAACGACCGGATACGTTCATCATCATCGACAATCAGCAGGTGCGCGTCCATTTCGCTCACGTGCTGCTTTCCTTCAGACGGGTGTAACTATGGTGCATTTCAGGGTCCATCATTGCCTCCAGAACGGTGCGAAACCCGGCCACCGCCTCGGGTCCGGCGTCGCGAAAGGCGCTGCGCATACGCATGCGTTGTGCATCGGACAAAGTTTGCTCAAGCGCGCGCCCGGCGTCCGTCAGGTACAAATGTCGCTCTCGCTTGTCCGATTTGCCAACGTGACTTTTCACCAGCCCATCGGCGATAAGCGTGCGCAGCACCCGGTTCAATGACTGCTTTGTTACACCAAGAATTCCTAACAGGTTATTTACCGTTGTTCCGGGGGCACGGTTGATAAAGTGGATGGCACGGTGGTGCGCGCGACCATACGCCATATCAACCAGGATCTTATCAGGGTCTGCCGTGAAACCGCGATAGGCAAAAAACATGGCCTCGATCCCCTGACGCAACTGTTCGTCGGTCAGAAAAAGCAGATTTTCCCCCGTCTGAGAAGATGCGCCCCGTCCGTCTGCCATGGTGTACCCCTCTGATTACGCCCATAGTTTACGTCAGCGTTATTGACTTTCCAAGGGTCAAAGGCTATCGAATCCGCATATTTACGTAATAAAATATCTCAATACGTCCGGTAACACGCAATATTTGCAAATGTAACCGGGCGTTTCAGGAAGGATACACCATGGACGGCGCATACGACGACCGCGACGGAAAAATTTGGATGGACGGTAAGATGGTCGATTGGCGCGACGCCAATGTCCATATCCTAACCCACGCGATGCATTACGCGTCATCTGTGTTCGAAGGCGAGCGCTGCTATAACGGCAAGATTTTCAAAGGGCGCGAACATTCCGAACGCCTGCGCAAATCGGCGCAGTATCTCGACTTTGAAATCCCCTATACCGTGGATGAGATCGAAGCCGCGAAATACGAAATGCTCAAGGCGAACGGCTGGACCGACGCCTATGTGCGGGCCGTGGCATGGCGCGGGGCTGGCCCCGATATGGGCGTTTCAGCCGCTCGCAACCCGGTGCGTCTGGCCATCACGGGCTGGGAATGGGGCAACTATTACGGCGACGCCAAGATGAAAGGCGCGAAGCTCGACATTTCGAAGTGGAAGCGCCCGTCGCCCGAAACAATCCCCGTGCACGCCAAAGCGGCGGGTCTGTACATGATCTGCACCACGTCCAAGCACGCAGCCGAGGCCAAGGGCTGCTCTGATGCACTGTTCATGGATTATCGTGGCTATGTGGCCGAAGCGACCGGGGCGAACATCTTTTTCGTCAAGGACGGCGAAGTCCACACGCCGCTGGCCGATTGCTTCCTCAACGGTCTGACCCGCCAGACCGTTATCGGAATGCTCAAGGAAAAGGGCCTGACGGTGCATGAACGCCGCATCATGCCAGAGGAGCTTGAGGGATTCGAACAGTGCTGGTTGACCGGCACGGCAGCCGAGGTCACGCCGGTCGGTCAGATCGGCGACTATACCTTCGAGGTCGGCAGCCTCACCCGCGATATCTCTGACGCCTACGAAAAGCTGGTTCGGGCCTGAGCATCTTGTGATCGTCATCAAAGCGGCGCGAGGGCATTCCCCCCGCGCCGCATCTATTTCAGGCCGGTGGCTTAGTACAGCGCGACCGGATTGATCATCGCCTGCACCGTACCTTTGATCAGCGGTTGGCCCAGAACAAACATGAATTCCTTCACTCCGTCACGGACCAATGGGCCGGTATTCATCGTTTCCAGAATATAGATGCCATTGTCTTTCAGCAGCGTCACGTGGCCATAAAACACCTTATCGCCCTCTTTAGCCGGGATCGCCTCGAGCCCCCAGGTGTCTGCACCTACGGCCATCGGGTTCATTGCCGCAACAAAGACCGCGCCTTCGTTGTTCAAGCCGGGTTCGGTGGACCCCCATGCGGCAGGATCGCTTTCAAGCTTCCCGTCGGTCCATCCAGTATGGAACAGCACGATATCACCCTCGTTTACCGTGATACCCTGAGCATCCATGGCGGCAGTAATCTCGGCCTCTCCAAAGTGTTCGCCGGCAGCGAGAACATCCTTGCCCATCTGTTTGGCCATATCGATAATGACGGCACGGGCTACCAGCGGCGGCACGGCGTGGGTGCCAAGCTTGGTCAAGCCGCCAATGGCTGAAATTTCCTTCTCATCCAGACAGTTATAATACATCCCGTTTTCGCCTAGGTGGCCCAGTCCATCCAGTTGCGATCCGATGCCTATCCAGGTCTGGATAATGTCATCGTTGTAGTTGCCCTCATAGCCGAAGGCTGACAGCTTCTGCCCGCCTTGCTGGTTGGGTTGCACGATTTGCAGGTTCAACGATCGCGGCGGGAATGCTGGCGTATCTGGCCCTATAACGATTCCCAACGGCATGGATTTGCCTTTTTTGATAAGCTTGGCCGCTTCCAGCGTTCTTTCGGTGCTGACCAGGTTTGCCGATCCAATTTGATCGTCAGCGCCCCATTTTGATTGGGCACAGTCTTGTGCCACCGCCGAAGAAGCTGCAAATCCGGCGATAATTGCCGCTCCGATAAATTTTTTTAAAGTCATGTTCCCCTCCCAGAAAATTGGCGCAGGAACATCTGATGCGAAGTTCCCACGCCGCTAGAAGATCACGCTAACACGATTCTCGTTTATGGTAGTCTCTTTTGTACAGGCAGCTTGAATATCAGCTGGGCGTACCCTGCGGCGGGCTGCTTGCCTTTGATTTTGCTCTATCCAGACCCAAGTAACGCTCGCGCCAGATGATCAACACCCCACCGGTCATGACCAACCCGGCACCGATCAGGATAGCCAGCGTCGGTATCTCGCCGAAGAAAGTCCAGCCGATGATGATTGCAAAAACCATCGACGCGTAATCGAACGGGGCCAGCATTGAAACCGGCCCGAAACGAAACGACGACGTTATCATGATCTGCGCGACCCCGCCCACCAGACCCGACACAATCAAGATTGCGACGATTTCCGTGCTGGGCGATATCCAGGTCAGCGCTGGCCAGTCGACCAGCATACCGGCTGGCCACGTGAGGAAAGACAGGCAGGTTGCAGTCAACGAAAAGAAGAACACGATGGCGGCGGTACTGTCGGTCTGAACCAGACGGCGAACGTGTATCTGCACCAAGCCACGCATGATCGATGCCCCCAGCACCATGACCGCCCCCAACGTCGCCAACTTTGACACGGTATCACCATCAACAGTAAAGCGCGGAAACAGCACGATCAGCACCCCGATCAACCCCACGGCGACCGCCGATAGCCTGAACAGGCGTACCTGTTCACCCAGAAATATAGCCGCGAAAACAACGGTGAACAACGGCGTGGCATATCCGATCGCCGTCACTTCGGGCAGGGGCAACAGGCTAAGTCCGGCAAAGGTAAGCCCCATTGCGATGGTCCCGAAGATGCCACGCCAGACATGGCCCATCAGGTTGCTTGGCTTAAGCCCATGGCGAAGATCGCCGCGCTGCCAAAGCCACAAGATGATCATCGGAAAGGCAAAGAACGACCGAAAGAACACCGCTTGCCCAGCGGGTACTGTGGCTGTGGCGATCTTGATCAACGCGGCCATGATCGAAAAAAGTAATACCGCGCCCAGTTTAAGGGCGATGGCCCGACCGGGGCGGTGCTGTGTCATGACGCTTGGCATGACGCATGCTTGCGCTTCGGTTTGTCAAAGTTCAAGGCTTGGGCGGCAGGGCAAACGGATTTTTAAACTTCTGTGGCTATAAATTTCCGCTTTTTGCTGGGCTTAGCCAATGGTGCCCCGGTTTTCTCCGACTTGCCCGCGATGCAGCAGCATGTGATCCAGCAACACGCAGGCCATCATTGCTTCGCCGACCGGTACTGCACGGATCCCAACGCAAGGGTCGTGGCGGCCCTTGGTGATGATTTCTGTATCTTCGCCCGATTTGGTGATGGTCTTGCGCGTGGTAAGAATGCTTGACGTGGGCTTGACCGCAAAACGTACAACGATGTCCTGCCCCGTGCTGATACCGCCCAATATACCGCCCGCGTGGTTCGACGAATAGACAGGGCCGTCTGGGCCCATGCTGATCTCGTCCGCGTTCAACTCTCCGGTGAGCATGGCGGCAGACATGCCTTCGCCGATCTCCACGCCTTTGACGGCGTTGATGCTCATCATCGCGGCGGCGAGATCGGTGTCGAGCTTGCCATAAACCGGCGCGCCAAGGCCCGCGGGCACGCCGCGCGCTGTCAGCTCGATGATCGCACCGACGGACGATCCGGATTTGCGCAGCCCATCAAGGTATTCCGCCCACTCTGCTGCCGCTTTGGCGTCGGGCACCCAGAACGGGTTCTGTACGATCTGGTCCCAGTCAAACGCATCGCGGTCGATCTTGTGGGGGCCCATCTGCACCATGTAGCCGGTGATCTGCACATTCGGCGCAATCGCCTTGATCGCCTCGCGCGCGAGGCCACCCGCCGCCACACGCGACGCGGTTTCACGTGCCGAGGACCGCCCGCCGCCGCGGTAATCGCGGATGCCGTATTTCTGGAAATAAGTGATGTCGGCGTGACCGGGGCGGAACTTGTCCTTGATGTCACCGTAGTCTTTCGACCGTTGATCGGTGTTCTCGATCATCAGCTGGATCGGCGTGCCGGTGGTGACGCCTTCAAACACGCCCGACAGGATCCGCACCTCGTCCGCCTCGCGGCGCTGCGTGGTGTATTTGTTCTGGCCGGGTTTGCGCTTGTCCATCCAGTGCTGGATCATTTCTTCGGTGATCGTCACACCGGGGGGGCAGCCGTCCACCGTGGCCCCCAAAGCAGGCCCGTGGCTTTCGCCCCAGGTGGTCACGCGGAAAAGATGGCCAAAGCTGTTGATCGACATGCAAATGCTCCTTTGGCGGCGATCATTAGCGATGCCGCACCCGCGCCTCAAGGGATTTCGCCTTGCGCACAGCTTTGCGGCGTTCTACCGATAAGATACCTCGGGGGGCCCTTTTGGCTGAGATGTGCGTGCACGGACCCGTTGAACCTGAACCGGTTAACACCGGCGGAGGGAAGGTCTGGATGGTTCTCCAACACTTTCTGACGCCGCAAAATGGAGGATACCATGAAGTATCTTACACTTGCTGCCGCCACCCTGCTTGCGACCTCTGCCTCGGCAGAGCCGCCACAGCTGGTGGTCTATACCTATGATAGCTTCGTTGCCGACTGGGGCCCAGGCCCGGTTATCGAAGCGGCCTTCGAGGCCGAATGTGACTGTGATCTGAAATTCGTTGGAATGGGTGACGGTGCGGCGCTTCTGGCCCGGCTCAAGCTCGAAGGTGCGCGATCTGACGCCGATGTGGTGCTTGGCTTGGATACCAGTCTGGTCGCCGCGGCAAAGGATACCGGGCTGTTTGCTCCGGCCAAGGTCACTGCCGATTACGATTTGCCCGTCACATGGGCCGACGATACTTTCGTGCCCTATGACTGGGGGTACTTCGCCTTTGTCCACGACAAAAAGCTCACCGCGCCCAAGAATTTCCGCGAGCTTGCCGACAGCGACCTAAAGATCGTGATTCAGGATCCGCGTTCCTCCACCCCCGGTCTGGGCTTGTTGATGTGGGTCAAGGACGCTTACGGTGACGAAGCCCCGGCGATCTGGGAAGGGCTAGCGGATAATATCGTGACGGTGACCAAAGGCTGGTCCGAAGCGTATGGCCTGTTTCTCGAGGGCGAGGCCGATATGGTACTGAGCTATACCACGTCACCCGCCTATCATCTTATCGCCGAAAAGGACGAAACCAAGGCCGCTGCGATTTTCGACGAGGGCCACTACATGCAGATAGAGGTGGCAGGAAAGCTTGCGGCCACCGATCAACCGGAGCTGGCTGACAAATTCATGCAATTTATGGTCTCGGACGCCGCGCAATCGGTGCTGCCAACAACCAATTGGATGTATCCGGCGGTAGCTCCGGCAGCGGGCCTGCCGGAAGGTTTTGACCAGTTGGTCGAACCCGAAAAGGCGCTGTTGGTGCCAAATGACGCCGTGCCAGCCCTGCGCGATGAGGCGCTGGCCGAATGGCTTTCCGCCCTGTCTCAATAAGCACCAAGCCAGGGATCAGCGCCGCCGTGACGGTGGCGGCGCTGATCTTGACCGCGCTACTGGCCGTGTTGGGGCGCGCCGAATTCACGAGCGGTCTTGGCCCTGCCGATTGGTCTGCGATCCGCTTTACTATCCTCCAGGCAGTGATATCCGCCGTGGTTTCCACCCTGCTGGCGGTCCCGGTTGCACGCGCGCTGGCGCGGCGGCGCTTTCGCGGTCGCGGTTTGTTGGTCACGTTGCTTGGCGCTCCGTTCATCTTACCTGTGATTGTTGCGGTCCTGGGGCTGCTTGCGGTGTTTGGCAGAGCGGGGTGGTTGAACGCGGGCCTGGCACAGGTCGGGTTGGAACCAGTATCGATATATGGCCTGCACGGCGTCGTTCTGGCGCATGTTTTCTTTAACCTGCCGCTCGCCACCCGTCTTTTGCTGCAAGCGTGGCAGACCGTACCAGCCGAACGATTCCGCCTTGCCGCCCAAATGAGCCTGACCCCCTATGCGGTTTTTCGCAGTATCGAAGTACCGCTGCTGCGCCAGATTTTGCCCGGTACCGCAGCGCTTGTATTTGTGATTTGTCTGACCAGCTTTGCGGTTGCCCTGACCTTGGGCGGCGGCCCTCGCGCCACGACTGTCGAATTGGCGATCTATCAGGCCTTCCGATTTGATTTCGACCTGAGCCGCGCGGCCTTGCTGTCATTGGTGCAGCTAGGCATTGCGGGCGGCACGGCTGCCGCGGCACTTTGGATCATTCCGACCATCAGCATCGGTGGCGGGTTTGACCGATCCTTGCACCGGTGGGACGGGCAAGTTGGCGTGCAACAAGTGCTGGATGTCTTGTTCATCGGTCTTACGACCGCGTTTTTGTTGCTCCCGCTTGTCGCGGTGGTCACCCGCGGCGTGGCCGGGTTTGCCAAAACGCCGTTGGCGGTCTGGCATGCCGCGGGCGTGTCCATTATCGTGGCTCTGTTCAGCATTGCAGTGCTTTTGGCAATCGCGCTTCCGATGGCGGGTTGGATCGCCACACGACCACGGGGCGGGTCAGAGGCAGTGGGGCTGCTGGGGCTCGCCGCGTCGCCGCTTACCATCGGCACGGGTTGGTTTATCTTGATCAACCCGGTGGTCGATCCCTTTGCGCTGGCCTTGCCGGTCACTGCACTGGTAAATGCGTTCATGGCTTTGCCTTTCGTGCTGCGTATCATCGTCCCGCCGATGCGCGATACCGTACAGGTTTACGGACGCCTGACCCAGACATTGGGGATGGGCGGCTGGTCGTTGTGGCGATGGGTGATATTGCCACGACTACGCCCGCAAATAGGGTTTGCCGCAGGCCTGACGGGAGCGCTGTCTATGGGTGACCTCGGGGTCATCGCTTTGTTCGCTTCGCCCGATACCGCCACGTTGCCGCTGCAAATGTATCGGCTTATGGGGGCATATCGAATGGACGCCGCCGCGGGTGCGGCCCTGATTTTGCTGGCCCTTTCCTTGGGTATCTTCTGGGTTTTCGATAAGGGGGGACGTTGGCATGCTCAGGCTTGAAGAAGCAGAAATCGCTCAAGACACCTTTACGCTGCGTGCCGATCTGTCGATTGAACAGACAAGAAAATACGCGGTTATCGGCCCGTCCGGCGCGGGCAAGTCCACCCTTCTGTCCGCGCTTTGCGGATTTATCCCCCTCAGCACGGGCAGGCTACTCTGGCAGGACACCGACATCACGACGTTTGCCCCCGGTGACCGGCCGATGACGATGCTTTTTCAGGACAACAACCTTTTTCCGCACTTGAGCATCCAGCAGAATGTGGGGCTTGGCCTGCGCCCAGACCTTCGCCTGTCGATTGACGAAAAAGACAGGGTTCTTAACGCTTTATCTCGTGTCGGCTTATCTGCGTTTGCACAGCGCAAGCCGGGTGCGCTTTCCGGTGGCCAGCAAAGCCGTGCCGCGCTTGCCCGGGTTCTGGTGCAGGCCCGCCCGTTTGTGTTGCTGGATGAACCTTTTGCCGCCTTGGGCCCTGCCTTGCGAAATGAAATGCTGGATCTTGTCGCCGAACTGATCACCGAAACCAAAGCGACGTTGATCATGGTCACCCACGCACCAGATGACGTGCGCCGCATCGCGGACGAGGTTATCTTTGTCGCGAACGGGGTGGCCGCGAAGCCGCAACCGGCCAAAGCCTTGATGGATAATCCACCTCAAGAGCTACGTGATTACCTTGGATGATCAAAAAAGGATCGCATAGAATACCACTGATGTGACCAAGATCGTCAGATAGCCCAACAGCACATACAGGCCGTCACGCGTGAACAGGCCAAATGAAAACAATGCGACCGTCCCTCCGCCAAACGACGAAGCGAACGGTACGAATTCCAGCATCGGCCACGCGGTGGGCAAGACCATGCACGTCAGAAGCGTGATTGACCGCATTGGACCGGTAACAAGGATCAGCAAGCGTCGTCCGGAGTGACGGTCAAAAAACTTGCTTGGTGCGCGCAGCCAGCGGATGCCAAGCAAAAGCCGCGATGACTTCACCCGACGGCGCAAAATAAAGCCGGGAAGCCAAAGCCGTCTGCGGCCCCATAACGCTTGGGCAGACAGCACAATGATCACCATTGCTATAAGTGTGGTGACGCCGAACAGCCCTGACAGCGGCGAGACCAGCAATAGCGACGCCACCAGGATAAATGGCAATACAGACCGCTCTCCGAATTCGTCCAGTACGTCTTTCACCGACACGGTATCATGGCGGGCGGCATGCTCCATCCCATCCAAAAGGTGGGTCAAACTGCGTTCATCACACTGTTTCATTTCCCACCTCCCCCCGAAAAACAGTCAGCCGTAGCCCTCAAGTATAGCGGCCAACCCAGATCGGTAACTTGGATAAAGCGGCATCCACCCTAACGCCTTTTTGATCCGGTCGTTCCGCACCTTCTTGCTTTCGGCATAGAAACTGCGTGCCATCGGCGACATATCCGCGTCTTCAATATTGATCTCCGGAGGTGCCGGCACACCCAAAAGCGCAGCGGCATAGGCGATCACATCCTGCGGCGGCGCGGGATCATCATCGCACAGGTTGTAGATTCCGCCGGGTGTAGGGTGATGCAGCGATAACGTCAGCGCTTGGGCAATATCGTCGACGTGGATACGGGAAAACACCTGATCTTTCTTGATGATGCGGCGGGCAGTTCCTTCTTTTACCTTGGTAAACGGCCCGCGTCCGGGGCCGTAAATGCCGGCCAATCGAAAGATATGAAGCGGCAGTTCGGGGATGGCCCGCCAACGACTTTCGGCCTGCATGCGCGCGGCACCGCGTCTGGTGGCAGGCGTTAAAGCCGTATTCTCGTCCACCCATCCACCGTCGTGGTTGCCGTAGACACCGGTCGTGGACAGATACCCGACCCACCGCAGCCCCGGTGCCATACGTGTCATTGTAGTTTCGCAGGCATTAAGTACCGGGTCGCCTTCGGCCCCCGGTCCGGCTGAAACCAGAACATTGGGTATCTGGTCAAGCAGCGGCTCAAGGTCAGTGCCCGGCCAAATCAAAGGTTCAACCCCGGAAGCCGCGATTTCATGCGTCTTATCGGCGCTGCGCGTTGTACCGATGATCCGCCAACCCTGCGGCAACAGGCGTCTGGCCACGGCTTGGGCACTGTACCCATGACCGATAGAAAGAAGCGTTTTATTCATTTCATCCATCGTCGCTCACCTTTCCCGTCTCAAGGCAAGCTGATCTGCTTGTCGGCCGGGACCAGCGCATTGATCTGGGCAATGTGCTCGGGCAGACATTTGGTCAGAAAATCATAGTTCCGTACGACATGTTTGCGCGCCTCTGGTCCCAGTCGCTGGTATTTATCGGGATTTTGCAACACGTCAATCACTTGACCTGCAAAGGCGTCCGGATTGAAGAAGTCGACAAGCAGACCGGTTTTGCCATGGGTGATTGCCTCGCGGACCGGGGCGACATCGGATGCAACAATCGTCGCCTCCATCGCCATAGCTTCCAGAAACGACCACGACAGCACGAACGGCATTGTCAGATACAAGTGACAGCGGCTGATCTGTATGACCTTTTGATAGTCGTCATAGGGTAGCTTGCCCAGAAAATGGACACGGGTCCAATCGACATCCTTTCCGACCTCGGCTTCCATTTCAGCACGAAGTCCGCCGGGATGTTTGCTTTTCCCCCCATAGGACGTGTCATTTCCCCCAACGATCAATACGCGTGCGTCGGGCCGTTCTTTCAGTATACGCGGAAGCGCCCGCATGAAGATGTGAAACCCGCGTGTCCGCTCCAGATTGCGGGAAACAAAGGTGACGATTTCATCGGATCGTGTCAGATCGTGCTTCAGACGGCCCAGTTTCAACCGCACCTGGGGGTTTGGTCTTAATTGATCAGTACGGATACCGTCGTGGCACACGTAGAGCTTTCGATGGAAGCTTTGCGGAAACCGGTCGCGCTGCCAAAATGTCGGGCTCAGGCCCATGTCCACGGTTTCAATGTTTGCCAAGGGAACGGCATTGCGCGCATGCAGCAGGAACGGCGTATTCTCCGATACCGGTTCCGCTGGATCAAACCCGACCGGGCCGCCGGTCGCGCTATAGTAATACTCGAAAAGCCCAATGATCGGGACGTCTTTCCATATCTCCTTGAAGAAAGTCAGCTCTCCCCAGCCTACGTGGCCGATGACGATGTCAGGCTTGAACCGTTCGGTCTTTTCGATCTGTCGGGCAGCCCGGACCGCTCCCAGAGCATTTCCGGTCGATTCCTCCCAGTTTTTCGACAGGCCATAGGCGTTATCAGCGGGTTTGTGATGCGGCTCGTAAACTCGGGTCTGCACCCCTTTGAAACTGGGCGCGGCTTTGCGTTGGGTCAAAAAATAAATCTCGTGGTCACCTGTAGCGGCCAGCCACTGTACCAATTCGCGATATTGGCCGGGCATATTCTGGTGAACAAACATGATTTTCATCGAAACTGCCCGTCTTGTGATGCCATGCAGCGAATTAGTGCCAGACCGGTTTGGAATGCAAATGCTAGTTTAACCAGACGCACCGCTGGCCAGGGTGCTACCCTATTCGGGAAAGGATTGGATCAATGCGCGTAATTGGCCCCTTCTGCATCAAGGATCGCTTTTAATTCAGCCAGATGCCGTGCATCCTGTTCGGGGTAATTTTCAAGCTCGCGCGCGGTTTTTTCGGCAATATCGTCAGGTATGCGGCGCAGCGGCATGCCTGTTTGCAGCGCCCGGATGTAAGTCTCGGCGGCACGTTCAAAATAATAAAGCCTGTTGAAGGTATCAGCCACGCTGTTGCCGATCACCAGCACACCGTGGCTGCCCATCACCATAACCTTTTGCCTGGGGTCGCTTAACAGCGCGGCACACCGGGTACCTTCGTCCTCGAAGGCCAACCCGCCATAGTTTTCATCGATCACTACCCGATTAAAAAACGTGCAGCAATTCTGGTCAATCGGCGGCAGTCGGCTGTCTTGCAAACAAGCCAACACCGTCGCGTGGATCGAATGAACGTGCATCACGCACCGGGCATGAGCGCAAGCGCGGTGGACCCCGCCATGCAACCCCCAAGCTGTCGGGTCGGGGGCGTCAGGCCCGGCAAGCGTCTCGGGGTCATTGGCGTCGACTTCGATGAGATCGCTTGCCTTGATCCGCGAAAAATGGACCTGATTTGGGTTCATCAGGAACCGGGTTCCATCATCATTGATCGCCAGGCTGAAATGGTTCGCGACACCCTCGTGCATGTCCAGTCGCGCTGTCCAGCGAAACGCAGCGGCCAGATCGACCCGCTCTTGCCAGTGGTCCATGTTTTGGCGGATTTGTGTAATGGCCATCTTCGGTTTCCTTCTTTGTCGCGGGTTTGCCGTGCCCCCTGGGGTCGCATCACCTTGAACCTCATGCAATCTTCGTGTCAACGTCAGGCATGAAACAGCAATCCTTCCCTTCGTGGCCCGATGTTGCGGCTCAACTGGTTGCAGTGGCGGCCGGTCGCGCGGTCGCCGATACAATCATTACCGGCGGCATCTGGGTAAACGTCCATACCCGCGAAACCCTGCCTGATCATGACATCGCCATCGTCGCAGGGCGCATCGCGTTTGTCGGACCCGATGCCAGCCACTGCAAGGGCGACACGACGCAGATGATAGATGCCAAGGGGCGCTACATGATCCCGGGTTTGTGTGACGGGCATATGCATATCGAAAGCGGCATGCTGACCCCTGCCGAATTCGCCCGCGCGGTCATCGCTCATGGTACGACGTCGATGTTCACCGACCCGCATGAGATCGCCAATGTGCTTGGTCTTGAAGGCGTACGCATGATGCACGACGAAGCGTTGTTGCAGCCGATCAATATTTTCACCCAAATGCCGTCCTGTGCCCCGTCGGCACCCGGGCTGGAAACAACCGGATTTGAAATTACCGCCGACGACGTCGCCGAGGCGATGGCATGGCCCGGTATCATCGGTCTGGGCGAAATGATGAACTTTCCCGGTGTGACCGCCGGCGATCCCAAGATGCTGGCCGAAATCGCGGCGACGNAGCGGGCAGGCAAGACGGTTGGCGGGCATTACGCATCGCCTGATCTGGGGCCGGCTTTCGCGGCCTATGTCGCGGGTGGTCCTGCCGATGACCACGAAGGCACCTGCGAGGCCGATGCGATTGCCCGCATGCGGCAGGGGATGCGGTCGATGATCCGTTTGGGATCGGCATGGTATGACGTGAAAACGCAGATTACCGCGATCACCGAAAAGGGATTGGACCCGCGCAACATGATCCTGTGCACCGATGATTGCCATTCTGGCACTCTGGTGAATGACGGGCATATGAACCGCGTCGTGCGTCATGCCATCGACTGCGGATGTGACCCGCTGATCGCTTTGCAAATGGCAACGATCAACACTGCAACCCATTTCGGATTGGAACGCGACATCGGCTCGCTGACGCCGGGCCGTCGCGCCGATGTGATCCTTACCTCTGATCTGAAATCGTTACCGATCGAGACCGTGATTGCCCGTGGCCGGATCGTGGCCGAAAACGGCACCTGCCTGGTCGATTGCCCGCACTATGATTGGCCGCAACACGCGCGTCAGACCGTAAACATGGGCAAATCGCTGACTGGCGATGACTTTCAAATTTACGCTCCGGCCGGTGCCAATGCCGTAACTGCCAATGTGATTGGTATCGTGGAAAATCAGGCCCCGACCCGTGCACTGAAGTTTGAACTGCCGGTCACCGACGGGCGCGTCCAACCGACCGGCGATGTCTGCCAGATCGCTCTGGTGGAAAGGCACCGCGGGACCGGCACCGTCGTGAATGCATTGGTGTCGGGGTTCGGCTACGAAGGGCCTATGGCAATGGCGTCAACCGTGGCGCATGACAGCCATCACATGATCGTAGTCGGGACCGACAACCAACACATGGCGCTGGCCGCAAACCGATTGGGAGAAGTCGGAGGCGGCATCACGATCTTCAAAGACGGTGCCGAGCTGGCGATGGTCGAACTGCCGATTGGCGGTCTGATGTCGGACAGACCCGCCGCCGAGGTTGCCGCCAAGACACAAGCGATGATGCAGGCCATGCGAGATTGCGGATGTACGTTGAACAACGCCTATATGCAGCATTCGCTGCTGGCGCTTGTCGTCATTCCCGAATTGCGCATCTCGGACCTTGGCTTGGTGGATGTGCGTAGCTTTGAATTCATTCCTTTGTTAGAGCCTGTTTCATGAACAAGATATTAACGCCCGATACCCGGCCAGCAGAACAATTCACAGATGCAAAAGCGGCCGTGGAACGGTTGATCGACCTTTATTCCCAGGCGACCGGCTTTCTGACGGCGCACTTTCAAAAGGCAATGGACAGCGCCGCGCCGGCAATGCGGATCAGGGCGTTTTATCCTGAAATCCGCTTCACCACCTCCAGCTATGCGCAGGTCGATTCGCGATTGTCCTTCGGTCATGTGTCTTCGCCCGGAACCTTTGCCGCGACGATCACGCGACCGGAATTGTTCAGGAATTACCTGACCCAACAGATCGGCCTGCTGATTGAAAATCATGGCCAGCCCGTCACCATCACAGTTTCTGATACGCCCATCCCGGTGCATTTCGCAGTCAGCCATGACGACAGCGTAACCATACCGCAGGAAGGTGCTGCGGAATTCACCCTGCGCGATGTATTCGATGTACCCGATCTGAGCACAACGAACGATGACATCGTGAACGGCACCTGTCTGCCTCTGGATGGTGTGCGCCCGCTGGCCCCGTTTACCGCGCAGCGGGTCGATTACTCTCTGGCACGTCTTGCACATTATACCGCGACCGATCCGGAACATTTCCAGAGCCATGTTCTATTCACCAACTATCAATTCTATGTCACCGAGTTCGAGGAATACGCCCGCGCCATGCTGCGCGACCCCGAAAGCGGCTATACTTCGTTTGTATCCACCGGCAACTTCGAGATCACCGACGGCGACGCAGCCCTTCCGTCCTCGGTAAAAACCCCGCAAATGCCGACCTATCACCTAAAGCGCGCGAATGGCCTGGGAATAACCCTTGTCAATATCGGTGTCGGCCCCTCGAACGCGAAGACAGCCACTGACCATATCGCGGTGCTGCGCCCTCATGCTTGGCTTATGGTCGGACATTGCGCCGGGCTGCGCAACACTCAGGCGCTTGGCGATTTCGTGCTGGCGCACGGGTACCTGCGCGAAGATCACGTATTGGATGATGACCTGCCGGTGTGGGTCCCCATTCCCGCATTGGCCGAAATCCAGATTGCTCTGGAAGACGCCGTTGAACAGGTGACCCAACTGGAAGGGTATGAATTGAAGCGGATCATGCGAACCGGCACGGTCGCAACCATCGACAACCGCAACTGGGAACTTCGCGACCAATCCGGCCCGGTGCAGCGTCTGTCGCAGTCACGCGCAGTGGCATTGGATATGGAAAGCGCTACAATCGCCGCGAACGGCTATCGGTTTCGTGTGCCCTATGGCACGCTTTTATGTGTCTCTGACAAACCCCTGCACGGCGAACTGAAGCTCCCCGGAATGGCTTCGGAATTCTATAAAACACAGGTTGCGCGCCATCTGATGATCGGAATTCGGGCGATGGAGCAATTACGCGATATGCCTTTGGAGAGGCTTCACAGTCGGAAATTACGCTCATTTGACGAAACAGCCTTTCTATAAAGGCTCAAAATCGCAGAAAAACGCATGTTTTCACTGTTTATCGCCACCTATTCGTTGTGTTCGTCCACTACATACCGTTACATTCTGCCCGTGAGGCCCTAATCCGGGCGGACGAAGGAGAAAAAAAGATGGCAACTAAACCAATGACAAAAACCCAGCTCGTCGCGGCTTTGGCTGAGGAAATGGGCGAAGACAAGAAAGCGGCAGGAAATGCGCTCGACGCAATCTGCGCATTGATCACAAAAGAAGTATCTGGCGGAGGAGCGGTGACGCTTCCCGGCATCGGTAAAATCTATTGCCGTGAACGCCCTGAACGTATGGTGCGCAACCCCGCCACCGGCGAACAGTTCAAAAAAGACGCGGACAAGGTTGTGAAGATGACCATCGCGAAAGCGCTGAAAGACAGCGTTAACGAATAAACCTGGATACAGGCTTTGACAAAGGGTCGCCCTAGGGGCGGCCCTTTGCGTTTTAGGCAGGGCTGCTTTGCTTTAAACGTGCTTGCCCTCATCCCGCATCTGCGAAAGGGTTCGCAAGATATCAACCTCAGGGGCTCAGCATGGACATACGCGCAATTCTTGGGGGCCTCGCGTTTGCATTCATGTGGTCGTCTGCCTTTAGCTCTGCGCGGATCATTGTTGCGGATGCATCGCCGCTGATGGCTTTGTCGGCCCGGTATCTTATATCGGGGTTGCTGGGGGTCGGCATCGCCTTGGCCTTGGGGCAATCCTGGCGGCTCACACCGGCGCAATGGCGCGCGACCATAATCTTTGGAATCTTGCAGAACGCGGTATATCTGGGCCTGAATTTTATTGCGATGCAGACTGTTCAGGCGTCACTCGCTGCGATCATCGCCTCTACAATGCCGCTGCTGGTCGGGCTGGCCACCTGGTTAATTCTAGGGGAAAAGCTGAGGCCCCTTGGTATGGGTGGCCTGGTCGCGGGTGTTATCGGCGTGATCGTCATCATGAGTGCGCGGATCAGCGGTGGCGTTGATTTGACCGGCCTGTTGCTATGCGGCATTGGGGTGGTGGCACTTTCGGCCGCGACCTTGCTGGTGCGGGGTGCGACTTCGGGCGGGAATTTCCTGATGGTCGTCGGGTTGCAAATGCTTGTGGGATGCGTGGCACTGACCCTGGCTATGCTAGCCTTCGAGACACCTTATATCAATCCGAGTTGGCCATTGGCCGCGGCTTTTGCCTATACCTGTCTGGTTCCGGGATTGCTTGCGACTGTGGTCTGGTTCTGGCTGGTCAACCGAATTGGCGCGACGCGGGCGGCGACGTTTCACTTTCTCAATCCCTTCTTCGGTGTGGCAATCGCGTGGGTATTGTTGGGTGAACCGCTTGGGCTTCAGGACGCCATCGGTGTCGCGATCATCGCCATCGGTATCCTGGCGGTTCAAATATCACGTCAGCGTACAGCCTGAAAGCCAGATCGTCGCCGATGCACTGCGCAGCGAAGTAAACTTTGGACAGCACGGCATTGCTTCACACAAATTTGCGACGCGCACATAAATCCTTTGAAAATCCAAATCTCCCCCCATCTTATACATCAAGACTCAAAGGAGACTTCCATGCCGACCTATGAAAAAACCCAAGCTGCGATCGACGCCCTGTCACCCGAAGAGTTTCGGGTCACCCAGCGAAACGGAACCGAACGCCCGGGCACGGGCAAATTGCTTGGCAACAAGGAACCGGGAATTTACGTTGATATCGTTTCCGGAGAGCCGCTGTTTGCGTCGTCTGACAAATACGATTCCGGATGCGGCTGGCCGAGTTTTACCAAACCGATCGAACCCGCCTATGTGTCGGAACTGCGCGACAGCAGTCTAGGCATGGTGCGCACCGAAGTCCGTAGTACCAATGGTGACAGTCACTTGGGCCATGTGTTTCCGGATGGCCCCGCCGATCGCGGCGGGCTGCGCTATTGCATCAACTCAGCGTCACTGCGCTTCGTTCCTCGCGATGCGATGGAAGCCGAAGGGTACGGCGATTATCTAAATCAAGTGGAGGATATGTCATGAGCACGCAACGCGCAGTCTTGGCTGGTGGATGTTTTTGGGGGATGCAGGATCTGATCCGCAAACGGGACGGAGTTATCTCCACGCGGGTTGGCTATTCCGGTGGCGATGTGCCGAACGCGACCTATCGCAATCATGGTAGCCATGCGGAAGCAATTGAGGTGATATTCAAAGACGACGTACTTAGCTATCGGGATTTACTGGAGCTTTTCTTCCAGATTCACGATCCCACAACTTTGAATCGGCAAGGCAATGACTGTGGGCTAAGTTATAGATCCGCCATCTATTACGAAAACGAAGACCAGAAAACTGTGGCACTTGATACAATCGCGGATGTCGAAGCTTCGGGTATATGGCCCGGCAAAGTGGTTACCGAGGTCGAGCCCGTCTCTGATTTCTGGGAAGCAGAACCGGAGCATCAGGATTACCTCGAGCGTATCCCGAACGGGTATACCTGCCATTATCCGCGTCCCGACTGGGTGTTGCCCAAACGCGCAGCGGCAGAATAAGAAAAAGGCGGGTATTATCCCGCCTTTTTTATCAATCGCAGGCAAACAATCTCTCATTGCCGCCAAAGAAAGACGATGCGTACCACTCCATTCGGAGCTTTGTGGCCTTTATCGCCATTCCTATCTAAACAAAACAACTCGTTATCTAACCATGTCGCACGACCGAGGCCATGAACACCCGCTAAGATAGAAGTCTATTGTGTTCAGATTATGTCAATTTTCTAAAAATTAATCTTTATTAACAGCCCCTCGCCGGCTTCGACGACCATTGTATATAGGCTGGCAAAATTTCAACCGACAGCGACCCTTGGCCTGCCCGTCGCTTCTACGGTCACGATTGCCTCGACAAAGACTTCGCGATTTTCCACGCCGGCCGTGCGGATGTCTCTTTGTGCGGTCACTTGAATATCGGCTGCTCCGGCCGCCGCTGCGTCAGCGTGGGCCTTGGTGCGCAACGCTTGCTCCAGTAATGCCAGCGCACTGTTCTGGTCCGAGAAATCCTGGGGGCCCCCAACAAGGTGAACACGAAATTTACCTTCGGCGGGCGAGGTGACTGTCCCACTTTCGCGCATGGTGACGCGCCCCACGACAGCCCCGATTGCGTTAGCCACCCCGGCATGTTCAGGCAAAATCATCTTTGCCCCCACCGCCGTTCCGACTGCTGGATAATATGCCGCAGCAGATGCCCCCAACCCTATCACCGGCAGGTTCAAAGCCGCGTCAATCTTCAGCAAACCGCGATGGTGCCCCAGGCCACGTTGTAACAGGATGTGCCGGGCCAGGACATCGGGGCTGCCATCAAAGGCGGGCGTTTCCTCAGCGAATGCGGTTTCCAACAGAGCCAATGCGGTCTGTTGCGTTAGCTGATCAATAATGATCTGCGCCATCTTGTCAGGATCCGGTGCCAGCATTTCTCCGGCTCCTGTTCTTCTGCGCCCCAGCAACCGGAGCGCCTTGACCGAAGCCATCGCATCCCATGCATCCAGACGGCCCAGCGCATGGCTTGCGTCGGAAGGCGTCACACCTGCGACCTGGACCAGTCCTCTTTCCACCAGACGTTTCAATGCACCGGTCTCTATTCGGGCGCGCAGGATCTTGTCCAGCGGGTGCAGACTATCGCCGATCCGATCCAGCAGCGCTATTTCACGCGGGCCGATACCTTCGTGCGTTTGTCCTGGCACCGCGCGCACAAACCGCCCGTCAAATTCCCCCGGCGTTGCGTTGCGAAGCTGTGCGTCAAGCGCCTGGTGAACAACCTCAGGATCGTCAACGGCGACCAGAGACACCGGCAGCAAGCGCTTTGGCCCCAATGTGACGCCACCTTGCAGACCTTCTGTCCGAAAATGTACTTCACTGTCGCCCCCCAGGCCAGTGGTGCGCATCGCAACCGCTTCGACCATGGTACGATAGATACCCACCTGCGCACCTGCCGGGTCAATCGTGGGGCGGCCATCGCGCAGAAGGGCCACATCCGTGGTGGTGCCGCCGATATCACTGACCAGAGCATGATCGGCCCCGGTCAACCAACGTGCACCCACGATTGATGCCGCAGGTCCGCTCAGGATAGTTTCTATCGGGCGTTCGCGGGCCTGCGATGCTGATATCAACGCACCATCACCGCGAACTACCATGAGCGGGGCTATCACACCAATTTCAACCAGTATTTCTTGAGCGCGCCCGATCAAGCGGTCTATCATTCCGATCAGGCGCGCATTCAGCACCGCAGTCAGCGCCCGCTTGGGGCCATTCAACTTGGCAGATAGCTGGTGTGACGCAGACACCGGGCGGCCGGTGATCTGCGTGACCAATTCAGCGGCCCGCAGTTCATGCGTCGGGTTACGAGTGGCAAAATGGCTGGCAATCGCAAAGCCGCTGACCTCAGATCTATGGGTCTCAAGAAAGGTTGTCAGCCGCGGCTCGTCCAATGGCTGCGCTTCGCTACCGTCATGGTTATGGCCCCCGTCCAACAACAGGCACGGGTCACCCTTCAGCGCGTCGGCCAGACCGTGGGTTTGCAAATCACGTTCCTTGAAACCGATATAAATCAGCCCAATGCGACCTCCTTGCCCCTCTACCAGCGCATTGGTTGCCAGCGTGGTCGACAGTGACGCCAGCGAAACCTGCGCCGCTTCGATGCCGGCCTGGGCCAAGACGGAACGCACGGCATTTCCTACGCCAATCGCCAGATCGGCCCGCGTGGTCAACGCCTTGGCTGCCCCAACGACGACGGTTTCGTCACGGATCAATACGGCATCTGTATAGGTGCCGCCCGTATCAACTCCCAGCAGGTACGCCATCGACTTTTCCTCGCTCAGCTTTCTGCTGGTTTAGAGAATAAACAGGATCGGTCCAGCCCGTTTACGTCATTTTCCGGCCAATTGTTCGATGGCCCATTGTGCCGCTTCGACAATCGTGGGGTCCGGATCGCCGACCAGACCCTGCGCCGTCGGTACCAGGTCAGCTTGGCCAGAATTTCCGATAGCGTAAAGCACATTGCGGATGAACCGGTTGCGCCCGATCCTCTTGATCGGAGAGCCGCTGAACCGGGCTCGAAAAGCGGCGTCATCCAAGGTTGCAAGCTCGGCCAGGGGTGGCGACCCCACGCCACCGTGATAGCGCATGTCGCTGGCCTGTACCGCAAATTTATTCCATGGGCACGCCGCGAGACAATCGTCGCACCCATAGATACGGTTGCCCAGTTTGGATCGCAGCTCAGGGTCCACAGGGCCACTGTGTTCGATGGTCAGATACGATATGCAACGCCGCGCATCCAGCCTGTAAGGGGCCGGAAACGCATCTGTCGGACAGGCTGCGAGACAGGAACGGCAGCTCCCGCAGTGATCTTTTTCCGCACGGTCCACGTCCAGATCCAAGGTTGTAAAGATAGCACCCAGAAACGCCCAGTTGCCCCAGTCGCGACTGACCAGATTGGTGTGCTTGCCCTGCCAGCCCAGACCTGCCGCCTGCCCCAATGCTTTTTCGGGCACGGGCGCGGTATCGACAAAGACTTTTACCTCGCATGGTTGTTGTTCGATCAACCACCGCGCCAACCGCTTAAGGCGCTTTTTTACGATGTCGTGATAATCCCGACCCTGAGCGTAAACAGAAACCGCCGCATTTTCCGTTTCGTCCAGGACTGATGTCGGATCATAGAGCGGCGTATAGCTTTCAGCCAGCATGATTACCGATTTCGCTTCGGGCCAAAGCGCAGCAGGGTCGCCACGCCAGGCCATACGGTCCGCCATCCACTCCATTTGTCCATGATATCCGGCGTCAACGAACGCCGCGAGCCGTGCTGGCACATCCGGCACATCCCAAGGCCTGCACACACGGCAGGACACAAACCCCTCGATTGACGCCTGGGAAACCAAACGGTCCTTTAGACCGGCCGTATCCAAGGTGTTGTTCAAGCAGAACCACCCGCGACTAGATCAAAAATCAAGGTCATTGTAGTGTTTCGGAGGAGGGAAGCCCGGAACCTGATCAGCCAGCAGCGACCGGAAAGCCGGGCGTGACTTGATTTTGGCGTACCAATCCTTGACCACATCAGACCGGTTCCAGTCTACGTCCGATATGTAATCCAGCGATGACAGATGCGCCGCGGCCGCGAAATCTGCCAGTGTCATGACATCACCAGCCAACCAGCGCCGGTGGTCCAGTAGCCAGGCCATGTAATCAATGTGATACTTAATCGCCTTGGCCCCGTCCTTTACGTTTCTGCTGTCGGGGAAGCCTTGTTTCATCACCTTCTTGTTGACCCGTTCGTACAGCAACTTTGAAGTCACCTCATCGTGAAACTTGTCGTCAAACCAGCTTACCAAGCGGCGCACTTCCAGGCGCTGCACCGGGTCGGATGGCATCAACGCAGGTTCGGGACGTGTCTCTTCGATGTATTCACAGATGGCTGCACTTTCGGACATTATAAACCCGTCAAGTTGCAGCACCGGTACTTTACCCGCAGGGTTGCGACGCATGAAATCCGGGTCCTGTTCCCAATAACGCTCCTCTACACGCTCTACCTCGATCTTTTTTTCTGCGAGGCTTAGCCGCACCTTACGGCAAAAAGGCGATAGGGGGACATGATACAAGCGCGCCATAAACGGGTTCCGGTACTGAAAAGAAATACACAACCCTCATGCCCGTGTTGGGTGGGATTTTCAACTCTCGAAACAGGAGGCCCGGCCATCCTTGCTGATTGTTGCCGCCCCATCGCGTATCTGTGCGCTGCGACGTCGCACCGAAGCAGAGGGGCGCGATGCTGACCGTGTTTTGGGCGACGGCAGGATCGCGGCCAGTCGCGCCGCCTGCGTATCAGTCAATTCCGCGGGGATCGCACCAAAGTAATGCTGAGCAGCGGCGTCTATTCCGAATACGCCTTCGCCGAACTCGGCAACGTTCAAATACACCTCGATGATCCGACGCTTGGACCAGATTGCTTCGACCACCGGCGTGAGAGCCGCCTCGAGCGCCTTGCGTACCCACGTGCGACCCTGCCAAAGATAGACGTTCTTGACCACTTGCTGGCTTAGTGTCGAAGCGCCCCGGTTGGACCCTTCGGCGATCGCCTTTTTAATCGCCGCCAAGTCAAAGCCCCAGTGTTCGCAAAAATTGGCGTCTTCCGCCGCGACCACAGACCTCGCCACCACGGGGGCAATGTCTTCAAGCGCTACCCACTGCTGCTTCACGCCACCCAACCTGCGACCTTCACTGAACATGTACGGGGTCGTGGGCGGGTTGAGCATGGTAAACAGCAAGATCATGGCCAGAAGCAGGCCAGCAACCGCGATTAAGCCTTTGATCAAACCACCAATCGCTCGGCGTTTGATGCTGCGCCGCTGGACTGGAGGGGTCTTTTTCTTCTTGGGTGATGCGCGCTTTGCCATGGCCCCCTCTTAGCGTCCGGAGCGGTCAATGTGAACGGTTGTCTCGGGCTGAGATCGCTGTTGCCAAATAGGTCCCGATAAGGTTCGAGGCTTTGGCCGAGGGATGGGTATTGTCGCTTGCAAACATCGTGGGGTCCGTTCGGTCGATGACGTTTTCCGCGTCAAGAAACGTGACACCGGAAGTGTGGGCCGCATAGCGGGCGATGCGGCGCTCCATCAACACCAGATCGTCGCGGCAGCCTTCGAATGACCCTTTTCCGTTGCCGGCATAATAGCCCATCCATAGCACCTGCGCCCCGGTCCGGCGTAGCCCTTCGATAAATGTCGGGATATCACCGCTGTGCGCATCAGGAGCAATCAACCGGTCGACAACAGGTGTGCAGGCCCCGCATTTGCAGTCGTTGAAGCCAAGGTCATTCGCCCCGCCGTCCATTACCACCCAGTTCCACCTACCGCCTGGATATTGCTGGCGGATGTCAAACCCGATTGCGGAAAACAACGGGCTGTCATTGCTGAATTTCGCGCCGGGAACAGATTTATCGACGACTTGGCGATTCAGGACCTTTCCCATTACATCACCGATAGACTGTTCGTCAGTGCCATTCCAAGCCATGACAGAATCGCCGAGGACCAAAATGTCGCCCCCGTTTTTGGGCGCGGCGTCGGTGCAGGCGGTCAGCACCAGCCCGGCAAACAGCATCAATAAAAGGCGGGTGCGCAGCGCAATAATCTTTGTCATTCCCTGACTATAGGGCACGAACCATTGCGGTAAAGATCATTTTCAGCCGACCGATCGGTCAAAAGGATGCCGGAACTTGACCGGCACCCTGGTGCTGTTCCCGGAATTATTCGGCAGGAATAGCTTTTTGTTCATGGCTAAGCGGAGCCGGGATATGGACCAGCATTTCTTTCGGACAGATCTGCAAGAAGTTGTCTTTTTCGATCTCCCAGTGCTGAAGAATATCCTCGGCCTTTCTGCTGCCGGTCTCTGCCAGGTGCCGTTCGATTAGCCCTTTGAGCTGATCGGTCCAGTGGTCGACAGTAACCGGGCATGTCACCAGCGTTTCACGGTTGAGCATTTTATCTGCCTTGCCTTGCGGGTCGTACAGATACGCCATGCCGCCGGTCATCCCGGCACCAAAGTTTGCACCGATATCACCAAGGATAACCGCAACGCCGCCGGTCATGTATTCACAGCCGTTGCTGCCGCAGCCCTCGATCACCACATGAGCCCCGGAATTACGCACGGCAAAGCGCTCTCCTGCGCGGCCCGCCGCGAACAGGTGTCCCTTGGTGGCACCATACAGAACCGTGTTACCGATAATCGTGTTTTCGGATGCCACGATCGTGCTGGCCATCGGAGGACGCACCACAATGGTACCGCCCGACAGGCCCTTGCCGACATAATCATTTGCGTCGCCAGACACTTCCAGCTTTAGTCCCGGTGCCGCAAACGCGCCCAATGACTGCCCGGCCGAACCAGTCAACTTGACCGTCAGGTGATCAGGCTGAAGCTGGTTATTCATGCCAAAGCGGCTAATGATATGGCTGGAAACCCTGGTNCCGACCGTGCGGTGCGTATTCTGCACTGCATAGCTCAGCTGCATTTTTTCGCCTTCCTCCAGGAAACGCGCGGCGTCGCGCACAATCTCGGAATCCAGCGTGTCCAAAACAGCGTTGCGCGGTTTGTTGCGGTCATAGACGATTTCGGCTGCACCATCGACGGTGATCAACAGCGGGTTGAGATCCAGATCGTCAAGGTGGGCAGACCCACGGCTGACCTGCGCCAGCAGATCGGCACGGCCAATCACGTCATCCAGACTACGCGCCCCGATAGAGGCGAGCAATTCGCGCACTTCGGTTGCATAGAACGTGATGAGGTTCACGACCTTATCCGCGTTGCCGGTAAACTTGCCCCGCAGCGCTTCGTCTTGGGTACAGACGCCGACGGGGCAGGTGTTCGACTGGCACTGACGCACCATGATACAGCCCATAGCGATCAGCGCCGCAGTACCGATGCCGTATTCCTCGGCCCCCATCATCGCGGCCATCACGATATCGCGGCCCGTGCGCAGCCCGCCGTCGGTCCGCAGGGTCACGCGGTCACGCAGGTTGTTCATCGACAGAACCTGATGCGCTTCGGTCAGCCCCATTTCCCACGGAAGCCCTGCATATTTGATCGAGGTCGCAGGCGACGCGCCGGTACCACCGTTGTGGCCCGAGATCAGGATGATATCCGCCTTGGCCTTCGCCACACCCGCCGCAATCGTGCCAACGCCCGAGGACGCCACCAGCTTCACGGTGACCTTGCAACGCGGGTTGATCTGCTTGAGGTCATAGATCAGTTGCGCCAGATCTTCGATGGAATAGATATCGTGGTGCGGCGGGGGAGAGATCAGCGTTACCCCCTTGGTCGAATGGCGCAGACGGGCGATCAGGTCGGTGACCTTCATACCGGGCAGCTGGCCACCCTCGCCGGGCTTGGCCCCTTGGGCGACCTTGATCTCAAGTTCTTCGCACTGGTTCAGATATTCGGCAGTGACACCGAAACGACCCGAAGCAACCTGCTTGATCTTGGCCGACGGGTTATCCCCGTTTGATTCAGGCAGAAAATGCGCCGGATCTTCGCCACCCTCGCCGGAATCCGACTTGGCCCCAATACGGTTCATCGCGACGTTCAGGGTCTTGTGCGCCTCGGGCGACAAGGCCCCAAGCGACATGCCCGGCGTCACGAAACGCTTGCGGATCGAGGTAATGGATTCGACTTCCTCAAGCGGGACAGGTGCGCCGAGCGGCTTGATATCCAGCAAATCCCGCAAATGGATCGGCGGATTGCTCTGCATCTTGGCGCTGTATTGCTTCCACATCTGATACGACGCCTTGTTGCACGCCATTTGCAGCATGTGCATCGAAGACGCTTCCCAAGCGTGTGTTTCGCCGGAATGGCGGGCTTTGTAGAAACCACCGATGGGCAACACGGTACCATCGCCCTTCCAGCCGCGATCATGAACCGCTTCAGCCTTGCGCTGAATACCGGTAATGCCGATGCCGCTGATCCGGCTGGTCATGCCGGGGAAGTATTCAGCACACATGGCACGGCTCAGCCCCACGGCCTCGAAGTTCAAACCACCGCGATAAGACGAAATCACGCTGATCCCCATTTTCGCCATGATCTTGAGAAGACCTTGATCAATCGCTTCCCGGTAGCGGGCCATCGCTGTGGTCAGGTTTACATCAAGCAAACCGCGTTCGATACGGTCTGCCAATGAATCTTCGGCGAGATAGGCGTTCACGACCGTCGCACCGCAGCCGATCAGAACGGCAAAGTAATGCGGGTCGACACATTCTGCCGACCGTACGTTCAGCGAGGTAAAGGTCCGCAGGCCCTTGCGTGTCAGTTGGCTATGCACCGCCGAGGTCGCCAGAATCATCGGCATGGCCACCCGGCCGTCCCCGGAAAACTGGTCGGTCAGCACGATATGTCCGGCACCCGATCGAACGGCATCTTCGGCCTCTTCACGAATACGGCGCAGGCTTTCGCTCAGGTTGGTACCACCCGGGGCAAAGGTACAGTCGATGGTCACCGCATCCGCATTGAAAACATCCATCAACTGATCGAATTGCGCATTCGCAAGAAACGGGCTGTCCAGCACCAGAATCTCGGTTTGGGCACTGGATTCGTCCAAAACGTTCTTCAGGTTGCCAAAACGTGTTTTCAGGCTCATCACGCGGAATTCGCGCAGGCTGTCGATCGGGGGGTTGGTAACCTGACTGAAGTTCTGGCGGAAAAAATGGCTCAGCGGGCGATACTGGTTCGACAACACCGCCGACGGGGTGTCGTCGCCCATCGACGCCAGGGGTTCCTTGCCGTCTTCGGCCATGGGGGCCAAAATCTGCTCCAGGTCTTCGACGGTATAACCCGCAGCGACCTGACGCCGGCGCAGATCGTTACCACTGAAAAGCGGTTTTTCTTCAATGTCGCTGAGCGCTTCATCCAGTTCATTGATCTTGCCGACCCATTCACCGAACGGGCGGGACGCGGCCAGCTTGTCCTTGATCTCGGTATCGCCGAACATCTTGCCTTCTTCGATGTCCACGGCCAGCAACTGCCCGGGGCCAAGCGCGCCTTTGCGCACGACGTTCGCTTCGTCTTGCGGTACCATCCCTGCTTCGGAACCGGCGATAAGCATACCGTCGCCTGTAACCACATAGCGCATAGGCCGCAGGCCATTACGGTCCAGACCAGCGCATACCCAGCGACCGTCTGTCATGGCAAGGGCGGCGGGGCCGTCCCACGGTTCCATCACCGAGTTGCAGTAGGAATACATGTCGCGCCATGCCTCGGGCAGCTCGACTGCTTGCTTGGACCAGCTTTCGGGCACCAGCATGGTTTTCGCCATGGGCGCATTGCGACCGGCACGCACCAACACCTCGAACACCGCGTCCAGCGCGGCCGAGTCGGACGAACCGGCGGCGACGATCGGCTTGATGTCATCGGCCATGTCGCCAAAAGTACCCGATGCCATCCGGATCTCGTGGGATTTCATCCAGTTCAGGTTGCCCTTAAGTGTGTTGATCTCACCGTTATGGGCCAACATGCGGAACGGCTGCGCCAACCACCACTGCGGAAACGTGTTGGTCGAGTAGCGCTGGTGATAGATCGCAAACGCGGATTCAAAGCGTTCGTCCAAAAGATCCGGGTAAAAGTTGGCTACGTCCTGGGCCAGCATCATACCTTTGTAGATGATCGACCGGCACGACATCGATGCGATGTAGAGCGTCGGTACCTGCGCGGCCAGCGCGGCCTTTTCAATGCGACGACGAATGACGTAAAGCTCGCGTTCAAAGGTTTCTTCGTCAACGCCCTTGGCGTTCGAAATCAGGATCTGTTCGATCTCGGGACGGGTGGCGTTCGCCTTTTCACCCAGAACCGAAATATCCACCGGAACGTGGCGCCAGCCGTAGATATAGTACCCCATGCGCAACACTTCGGTTTCAACAATGGTACGGCAGGTTTCCTGCGCGGCAAAGTTGGTGCGGGGCAGGAATACCTGTCCGACCGCGATCAATTCATTCTGGCGCGGGCTATGACCGGTGCGACGCACCTGATCATAAAAGAAGTTCACCGGGATCTGCACGTGGATGCCGGCACCATCGCCGGTTTTTCCGTCTGCATCGACCGCGCCGCGGTGCCAAATCGCTTTCAATGCCTTGATACCGTTATCCACGACATCCCGGCTTCTTGAACCGTCGATGTTCACCACAAGGCCAACACCACAGGACGAATGCTCTTCCTCTTCGGCGTACAGACCATTTTCCGCCATATAGGCCCGCTTGGCTTCTTCGCGGGCTACCCAGGCGTCATCATACTTGGTCATTCGAAATCTCCTAAATCGGGCGCGCCATGGCGCGATAATAAGTTGGTCAGAAGCAGAAGCTTATTCAGCAGCGATCGCGCTGGCCGTTCCCATCTTCTCAAGAATTGCCTGCGCGCAGTCGCGTCCATCTTTGATGGCCCAGACGACCAAAGACGCCCCGCGCACGATGTCGCCGACGGCATAGACGCCGTCCAGGTCGGTCGCACCCGTGATGTAATCGGCTTTGATCGTGCCCCAGCGATTTACCGGCAGCTCGGGCGTGTTCCACATGGTTGGTAGATCCTCAGGTTCAAACCCAAGCGCCATGATGACCAGATCAGCCTCTTCGATGTAATCCGACCCTTCGATCAGCTCGGGTGCCTGTCGTCCCGAAACATCCGGCGCGCCAAGTCTCATCTTTTGGACCATCACACCAGTGACCGGATCACCGACAAACCCTTTGGGGGCAGACAGCCATTCGAATACCACGCCTTCTTCTTCGGCATTTTGGACTTCGCGCTGGCTGCCGGGCATGTTGGCCCGGTCACGCCGGTACAAGCATTTTACCGACGTTGCGCCCTGACGGATCGACGTGCGCACGCAATCCATCGCCGTATCGCCGCCGCCAATAACCACGACTCTCTTGCCGTGGGCATTCAAACGACCGGACTCGAACTCTTCTACATCGTCACCAAAGCTTTTCCGGTTGCTGACTGTCAGAAAATCAATGGCTCGCTCCAGGCCGACACCGCCGACGCCGGGGGCCTGGATATCGCGAGTCTTGTAAACGCCGGTTGCGATAATGACAGCGTCATGCTTGGCCCGAATGTCGGCAAAGCTGATATCCACGCCCACATCGCAGTTCAGTTCGAACGTGACGCCGCCTTCGGCCAGCTGATCATTGCGGCGCATCACGATGTCTTTCTCCAGCTTGAACCCCGGAATGCCATACGTCAACAATCCGCCAGCCCGGTCGTAGCGGTCATAGATAGTGACTTGCACGCCAGCGCGTCGCAAGACGTCGGCCGCCGCCAGACCGCCGGGCCCGGCACCGATAATGCCAACGGATTCCGCCCGCTCTGTATGTGGTTTGATCGCCTGGACCCATCCATTTTCCCACGCAGTGTCGGTGATGTATTTCTCCACCGATCCAATGGTCACGGTCCCGTGGCCGGACTGTTCAATCACGCAGTTACCTTCGCAAAGACGGTCTTGGGGGCAGATACGTCCGCAGATCTCCGGGAATGTGTTGGTGGCCTGACTAACCTCGTACGCCTCTTTCAGACGCCCTTCGGCGGTCAGGCGCAACCAGTCGGGAATGTTGTTGTGTAGTGGACAATGAGTCTGGCAATAGGGAACGCCGCATTGGCTGCACCTGCTTGACTGCTCTTTCGCCTTTTCATCGGCGTATTCAGCATAGATTTCCCTAAAGTCCTCGCGACGCAGATTCGGCATGCGCTTCTCAGGCATATCCCGCGAAATCGTTGTAAACTTCAGCATAGGCTGCTTCGCCATGATCGAACACTCCGTCAGATAAACTTTCTCAGGCCGCTATATACAAGTCTGACCGCCATAAAAAGTCATAAATGCTGACCTATATATCGTTTTATTCGCAGTTGAGGATAAAATACTGATCCTTACCCCGCATAATTATATCCGATCCGGACCTAATTATGCTCTTTGCAATCAACCTGAGGGGTCTATACCTCCGACTCCTATCATGTGTGGAAAAGGCACCTAGGTTATGACCCTGTTTCAACTTTTGCTCGTCGCCATCATTCAAGGCTTGACTGAATTTCTGCCAATCTCATCTTCGGGCCACTTGATATTGCTGCCCACATTGACAGGCGGGCCGGACCAAGGGCTGGCCATCGATGTCGCGGTCCATGTCGGCACATTGCTTGCCGTGGTCATATATTTCCGTGCCGAAGTGCTTGAAGCGACGATAGGCCTGGGGCGGCTGGCCCGTGGTAAGGTCGATACCAATGGCGCGCGTACAGCGTTGCTTTTGATCATCGCAACAATTCCCGTTTTGGTGGCGGGGCTATTGTTCAAGGTCTTGGGCATTGAGGAAGCGCTACGGTCCGTTGCCGTGATTGGCTGGACCATGTTGATATTTGGTATCGTTCTGTATTGGGCCGACAAGACCGGCCAAGAGAAGCTGCGCACCAATGACTGGAACCTCAGGGATGCGATATGGATGGGACTGGCCCAAACCATAGCCTTGATACCCGGTACCTCGCGCTCCGGCATCACGATTACGGCGGCGCGCAAGCTCGGGTATGACCGCACCAGTGCCGCGACCCTTTCCATGCTGATGTCGATCCCGACGATCCTGGCATCGGGTGCCCTGCTCTCGCTGGATGTGATTGGCCAAGCGGACTGGCAACTGGCGCAGGACGCGTCGATTGCGGCGGCGTTCGCCTTTGTTGCAGCCCTTGTGGCCCTGACACTCATGATGCGACTGCTGCGCAGCGTCAGCTTTACACCCTATGTGATCTATAGGGTTATCCTGGGCATAATACTGCTAATCTACGCCTATAGCTAAGGCCTAGCACACCCCGAGACCCGGCCGGGCATTGTACGCCAGTCTACTGCCCGGCTCAGGTCCGCAGGTTTTTAGCAGAGTTCTTGATGTCGTCATATTGGCCCGATGGACGAAACCGCCACAGATAGCCGGGCAAAACCGACGCCATCGACTTGGGAACGATACCAAAGGCCGAAAAACCGCGTGCGTCCTTGGCGACCACGTTGTCGCGAGAAAGGCTGTCAACCTGATCCCGCGTAAGCATGGAATTCTTGATCAGCCCAAAAGACGCGGCTTGCATCATATCAAATCCAAATGCCATCACGCGACCCGCAAACGTCGGCAACGCCAAAACCAGACGCCGTCGGTGAATGACCTCGAGCATCCGCCCGATCAACGCGCGAAAGCTCGCCACCTCGGGACCGCCCAGCTCGTACACACCGCCAGGGGCGTTCTGAAGAACGGCTTGCGCCGCAGCTTGGGCCACATCATCGACATAGACCGGTTGAAATAATGTATTCGCCCGGACAAGGGGTATTACCGGGCTGGTACGCACCATACCTGCAAACCGATTGAAAAACTGATCTTCGGGACCAAAGATAATCGAAGGTCGCAAGATGACCGCACCCGGCATGTGCTTTGCAACGCCCGCCTCGCCCAGGGCTTTGGTATGCGAATATTTACTGTCCGCTTCCGGGTCGGCACCAATGGCAGACATGTGCACCATCGTCGAAATGCCTTCCAAGGCAGCAAGGCGCGCAATTCTCTCGGCCCCTTCGGACTGCACCTCGTCAAAGGTGTTCTTTCCGGCCTCGATCAGAATACCCACGCAGTTCACGACCGCATCCGCCCCATTTAACGCGGCGGCGACCGAAGCATCATCGCGTATGTTGCAGAAAATTGGTTCAACCTGACCCACAGTGCCGTAGGTGCGTACGAACAACGCCTCGTTCGGGTGCCGTACAGCTACGCGAACACGCCATCCTGCCTTGGCCATGCGACGCGTAATATAACGCCCGACAAACCCCGAGCCGCCAAAAATTGTGACAAGCTTAGACATGATCATACTCCCGCGCAGAAAACTTGCGTTCACAGATACATCTCGGCCCGACTAGGAACAAGCCGCAATTCCGCCCACAAGCGGGGTTACAATACAGCAAATGCCGCGCCAGCCGTCGAAAAACCTGCTGAACGAACCTGCACAAACAAGTTGCATGAATTGACGGAATTCCAATTGACACCTCCGCCCTGCGGGATTAGAGCACCCCTCACGACACCTGCCCAGGTGGCGGAATGGTAGACGCGCTAGCTTCAGGTGCTAGTACTGGCAACGGTGTGGAGGTTCGAGTCCTCTCCTGGGCACCACTTGAAACGTATCAGCCAACTGATGATATGTTTCCGGTCGCAACGAAACCATAGCTTGAATTCGCCCTGCATAACTCAGGCAAATCAGCATGGTTTTGGATACCTCGAGGCGGATCCGCTGTAATATAGCCAGGCAATCCTCAATTGGCCAAAGGATCCACAGCACTTAGGCGTTGCCTGCCCATGACAATTCATACCCAAGAATTTGCCCGCGCATATCAAGAAGCCGTTTGCGCTTGATCGTCTGTCAATCGGCCAATGCCCGAAGAAACATCCCGGCACTTCCCGGATTGCGCGAAACGAGATGGTTTCGGAATTGATGTTACAAAACTAAACTACTTTTCAGCTTTAAGTAACATTTAAGTTGCTGCGAATCGCATCTATCTCTACATTTGTGAATAAGGGAGACTTTCATGGACGCTTATATTTGTGACGCGCAGCGCACACCCATTGGCCGTTTTGGCGGCGCACTTTCATCGGTTCGGGCTGATGATCTGGCCGCTGTACCAATTGCCGCGTTGATGGCACGCCATCCCGATCTGGACTGGTCCAAAATCGATGACGTGATCTTTGGCTGCGCAAACCAGGCCGGCGAAGACAACCGTAATGTGGCCCGTATGGCCGCCCTACTGGCCGGTCTGCCGGTCGATGTGCCCGGTGCAACGATCAACCGTCTGTGTGCCTCTGGCATGGATGCGGTCGGCGTCGCGGCCCGTGCGATCAAGGCCGGCGACATGGATCTGGCGATTGCCGGCGGTGTCGAAAGCATGACCCGCGCGCCTTTCGTGATGCCCAAGGCGCAAACCGCCTTCTCGCGCAGCAACGCCGTATATGACACCACGATCGGCTGGCGCTTTGTGAACCCCAAGATGAAGGCGCAATACGGTGTCGAATCCATGCCCGAAACCGGCGACAACGTGGCAATGGATTATGATATCAGCCGCGAAGATCAGGACGCATTTGCCAAGCGCAGTCAGGACCGTTGGGAAGCGGCGGACAAGGCCGGTGTTTTCGCCGACGAGATCACCCCCGTGTCGATCCCGCAGCGCAAGGGCGACCCGATTGTCTTTGACCGCGACGAACACCCGCGCCCCGGCACCACGATNGANGCGCTNACCAAGCTGCGCCCGATCAACGGCCCCGANCTGACCGTGACCGCGGGCAATGCCTCTGGCGTCAACGACGGCGCGGCGGCGATGCTGATGGCNTCNGANGCNGCGGCGTCGCAGCACGGGCTGACCCCGATTGCACGCGTTGTCGGTATCTCTGCCGCCGGTGTNGAACCGCGCGTCATGGGCATCGGCCCTGTTCCTGCCAGCCAGAAAGTNCTGGCCCGCGCAGGTCTGACCATCGACCAGATGGATGTGATCGAACTGAACGAAGCATTCGCTTCGCAAGGGATCGCCACATTGCGCGCGCTTGGCGTGGCGGATGANGCGCCNCATGTGAATGCNAACGGCGGCGCGATTGCCATCGGTCANCCNCTGGGGATGTCCGGTGCCCGTCTGGTCATGACCGCAGCCCTGCAGTTGAAACGCACAGGCGGCCGCTATGCGCTGTGCACCATGTGTGTCGGCGTCGGCCAAGGCGTCGCCATCATCCTCGAACGCGCTTAACGCAATTATCCCNCTGAAAGGATCTGAACGATGTATGCACAGATGATCAAATCCACCGGCCAAGGTGTCAAATCTCTCGAAGANATGGATNCGCAGGAACGCGCCTTTCAGGAACGGATAAATGCGGGCGGCAAGATCGAACCGAAAGACTGGATGCCGGAGGGGTATCGCAAGAACCTGATCCGGCAGATCGGCCAGCANGCGCATTCGGAAATCGTGGGCCANTTGCCAGAAGGCAACTGGATCACCCGCGCCCCGACGNTGGAGCGTAAGGCGATCCTGCTNGCCAAGGTGCAGGACGAGGCAGGCCACGGNCTGTATCTNTATTGNGCCGCNGAAACACTGGGGGTCAGCCGTGACCAGCTGACCCGCGACCTTCTGTCGGGCAAAATGAAATACAGCTCTATCTTNAATTATCCGACCCTAACATGGGCCGATATGGGGGCTGTNGGCTGGCTCGTGGATGGGGCCGCGATCATGAANCAGGTGCCGNTGCANCGCACATCCTACGGNCCCTATGCCCGCGCGATGGTGCGTATCTGCAAAGAGGAATCGTTCCACCAGCGCCAGGGCTACGACATCATGATGAAGATGGCGAAGGGCACAGACGCGCAGCGCAAGATGGCGCAGGACGCGCTGAACCGCTTCTGGGGCCCCGCGCTGATGATGTTTGGCCCGTCGGACGAAAANTCNGTCCATTCGGCNCAATCGATGGCGTGGAAGATCAAGATGAACTCCAANGACGANCTGCGTCAGAAGTTCGTCGATGAATGTGTCCCGCAGGCCGAATATCTGGGCCTCACCGNTCCCGACCCCGATCTGAANTGGAACGAGGAACGCGGGCATTACGACTTTACCCAGCCCGATTGGGACGAATTCTTTGACGTGCTCAAGGGCAATGGCCCCTGCAATACCGAACGGCTCGCCGCGCGCAACAAGGCGTGGGACGACGGCGCGTGGGTGCGGGACGGTTTGATGGCACATGCGGCGAAGAAACGCGCCGCGAAACTGGCAGCGGAGTAAGCAAGATGAGCAGCCCAGAAGCAAAACCCTACCCCGGCACCCAAGCGGTCGACCACGGCAAGGCGCGCGCCGATGAATGGCCCCTGTTCGAGATTTTCATTCGCGGCCAGCACGGGCTGAGCCATCGCCACGTCGGGTCGCTTCACGCAGCTGACGCCGAAATGGCGATCAAGAANGCCCGCGATGTNTANACNCGCCGCAACGAAGGCGTGAGCATCTGGGTCGTCGAGGCCGCCCATATCGCCGCCTCCTCGCCCGAGGAAAAAGGCCCGCTATACGAGCCCGCCAACGACAAAGTCTACCGCCACCCCACGTTCTTTGACATTCCAGACGAAGTGGGGGCGATGTGAGCACGGCAAATATAGACCCTAACAAAGGCGATTTGTTCGAATTTCTATGCCGGATGGGGGATAACACCCTTGTTCTGGGACACCGCGTTTCGGAATGGTGCGGNCACGCCCCCGTGCTNGANGAAGACATCGCNCTGGCGAATACCGCGCTGGACNTNATCGGCCAGACCACGCTNTGGCTGGATNTGGCGGGCAAGGTNGAAGACGCGGGTCGCGATGCGGATCGGCTNGCCTTTCACCGTGACGTCTGGGATTTNCGCAATCTGTTGTTGGTCGAACAGCCCAACGGCGATTNCGGCCAGACGATCANGCGCCAGTTCCTGTTNGACGCATGGCACCTGTCGCAGCTGACCGCCCTGATGGAAAGCAGCGATGCACAGATCGCNGCNATCGCGGAAAAGTCGAGCAAAGAGGTGACCTACCATCTGGAGCGCGCGACNGACACGGTGATCGGCCTTGGCGACGGNACCGAGGAAAGCCACCGCCGCATGCAGAACGCGCTGGACCTGTTGTGGCCCTATGTCGGGGAAATGTTCGTNGCNGACGCCGTGGACGAGGCNATGGTCGCAGCNGGCATCGCGCCCGATCCTGCNTCCCTGCGCCCCGCNTATNATACNTTGGTGAACGATGTCTTCACCGCCGCCACGCTNNCACGGCCCGAAAGCGATTTCGGCCATCGCGGCGGCAAATCCGGTAAACGCCATTCGGAACATCTGGGGCATATGCTGACGCAGATGCAATGGCTGCAACGCGCCTACCCGGATGCGACATGGTAGTCGAAAAGCCTTCGTTAGAGACNGTTTGGGGCTGGCTNCACGCCGTGCCGGACCCCGAGATTCCGGTAATCTCGCTGACCGATCTNGGGATCATCCGCGATGTGCAATGGCAGGNTGACACGCTAGAGGTCACGGTGACGCCGACNTACTCCGGCTGCCCNGCNACGACGATCATCAACCTTGATATCGAAGCGGCATTNCGCGGGCACGGGATCGAAAAACTGGCTCTAAAGCGNCAACTTTCGCCTGCCTGGACCTCTGACTGGATGACCGACGCGGGNCGCGCCAAGCTGGAAAGCTACGGCATNGCCCCGCCCCAACCCGCAGGTGGCCCCGAACGCTGCCCCCGTTGCCAATCGACGCATCTGGAAAAGATCAGCCAGTTCGGATCGACNCCCTGCAAGGCGCAATGGCGCTGCACCGACTGTCTGGAACCNTTCGATTATTTTAAGTGTATCTGACCCATGAGCCAATTCCTCCCCTTNTTAGTGACTGATATTCACCNCACCATCCGNGACGCGGTGGTCTTGACCCTNCAACCCGAAGACCCANAGGCGTTTGCCTTCAANCAGGGTCAGTATCTGACCTTCAAACAGGATTTCGACGGGACCGAGCTGCGCCGCAACTATTCCATTTGCGCCGGTCTGGNCGACGGCGTGCTGCAAGTGGGGATCAAGCGGGTCGATGGCGGNGCCTTCTCTACCTTTGCGAACGAGGTNTTGAAGGTCGGGGATACGCTGCATGCCATGCCCCCCCAAGGCACGTTTTCCGNNGGGTTAGAGCCTGATCGCGCGCGGAATTACCTTGGCTTTGCCGGCGGGTCGGGNATCACNCCCGTNCTGTCGATCCTCAAGACGGTGCTGAAACGCGAGCCCAAATCGACCTTTACGCTGGTCTATGCCAACCGCGCTGTGAACACGATCATGTTCCGCGAAGAGCTGGANGATCTCAAGAACCGCTATATGGGCCGGTTGAGCGTCATNCACATGCTGGAAAGCGGGCAGGACATCGACCTGTTCACCGGCCGTGTAGACCAGAATAANTGCGCCGAATTGTTCAAGACCTGGATCGACGTATCGGACATGGACATGGCCTTNATCTGCGGGCCGGAGCCGATGATGCTGGCCATCGCGGATGCNCTGAAAACCCACNGGTTAGAGCCTGATCAGATCAAGTTCGAACTGTTCAGCGAAAGCCAACAGGGCCGTCTGGCGAAACAGGAAATGGCCAAGCGCAGCGAAGGTCAGGCGCAAACGCAGGTNACCGTGAAAATCGACGGCGCGCAGCACAGCTTTACCATGGCCAAGGGGCAGTCGGTGCTGGATGCCGCGCTAGAGAATAANCTTGATGCGCCCTTTGCCTGCAAGGCGGGGGTCTGTTCGACCTGCATGTGCAAGGTNACCGAAGGCGAGGTCGAGATGCTGTCGAACCACGCGCTTGAGGACTACGAAGTNGAACGCGGATACCGGCTGAGCTGCCAAAGCTATCCGCTGAGCGACACGCTTTTCATTGACTANGACCATCACTAAGGGGCCCAATATGCGCGATATCCAAAGCTTTGCCGCCGGACAATGGATCAACCCCGGTGCCGGTGCACGCAACATCGCAAGTGCNATCACCGGCGATGTGATCGCCCAAGCCGGCAATGACGCGCTGCAGGTTCAGACGATGCTGGCCTATGNCCGTGACATCGGCGGCCCTGCCCTGCGCAAGCTGACCTTTCACGACCGTGCCCGGATGCTCAAGGCCGTCGCGCNCTACCTNAATGACCATAAACAGAGCCTNTACGAGCTGTCGTTCGACACAGGCGGCACGCAGGCTGACCANATGATCGANGTGGATGGCGGGATCGGNACGATGCAGGTCTACGCCGCCAANGGTCGNCGCGANNTGCCGGATGATCAGGTNTATCTTGACGGTCCNGTNGAACAGCTGGGCCGCGCGGGTCAGTTCATGGGCCGCCACATCTGCACGCCGNTGCAGGGCGTTGCGGTGCATATCAACGCTTTCAACTTCCCCGTTTGGGGCATGTTGGAAAANCTCGCCCCGACGCTGCTNGCCGGGGTGCCTGCCATCGTCAAACCCGCCACCNCCACCTGTCAGGTGANCGAGGCCTGTTTCCGCCTGATGATCCAATCCGGTATTCTGCCAGACGGCGCGATCCAGTTGGTGACGGGGGGCTTGGGCGATATGCTGGACCACCTCGATTGTCAGGATGTCGTCAGTTTTACAGGCTCTGCCGAAACCGCGCTGCAACTGCGCGGCACCCCTGTGTTGGTCGAACGCTCCGTCCGCTTCGCGTCTGAACAGGATAGCCTCAATGCTTCTGTGTTAGGGTCTGATGCGGGTCCTGGCACGCCCGAGTTTGATCTGTTTGTAAAAGAGGTCCAGCGCGAGATGACGGCCAAGGCGGGGCAGAAGTGCTCCGCCATCCGCCGGATCATGGTACCGCAACCCCATGTGGATGCGCTGATCGCCGCGCTGTCGGACCGGCTGGCCAAAATCACCATCGGCGATCCCCGTCTTGAAGGCACGAAAATGGGCGCGCTTGTTTCGCAATCGCAGCGCCGCGACGTGCTGGAGAAAGCCGCCCTGATCGGGACAGAGGCAGCGCGTGTCTTTGGCGACCCCGACGCCTTTGCTGTCGAGGGTGCGGATGCGCAGAAAGGCGCCTTTGTTCCGCCGATGCTGTTCCACTGCGCCGATCCCGATGCCGCCACGCATGTGCACGACACCGAGGCTTTTGGCCCGGTGTCCACCATCATGCCTTACCGCGACACCGATCACGCCATCGCGCTGCTGAACAAGGGCAAAGGGTCACTGGTCGCATCCATCATCACCCGCGACGGCAAGACCGCGCGCGACATGGTGATGGGCGCAGGCGCGTTTCACGGGCGGCTCTATTTCAACAACCGCGACTCGATGGCCGAGGCGACGGGCCACGGTGCCCCCCTGCCCCATATGGTCCACGGGGGTCCGGGGCGTGCAGGTGGCGGCGAGGAACTGGGCGGCGTGCGCGGTGTGATGCATTATATGCAGCGCACCGCCATTCAGGGCAGCCCCGATATTCTGACCGCCATCGGCAAGCAATGGGTGCCCGGCGCGACCGAGATTTCGGACCGCGACCACCCCTTCACCCGCCGCTTTGGCGCGCTGGATCTGGGCGAGACATTCAATTCTGCCAGCCGCACCGTGTCGCTGCAGGATATCGAGACTTTCGCCCATTTCACCGGTGATACGTTTTACGCGCATATGGATGACGCCGCCGCCAAGGCGAACCCGTTCTTTCCGGGCCGTGTCGCCCATGGCTATCTGCTGCTGAGCTTTGCCGCAGGGCTGTTCGTGCAGCCTGACCCCGGCCCTGTGCTGGCGAATACCGGGCTGGACAACCTGCGTTTTATGGCACCGGTGCAGGCGGGCGACAGCATCAAGGTCCGGCTCAGTGTCAAGGCAAAGACGCCTCGCAATGACGAATACGGTGAGGTACGCTGGCACGTGACCCTGACCAATCAGGATGATGCCGCCGTGGCCGAGTATGAATTGCTGACGATGAATGCGTACTAAAACCTTCGCCGAGGCGACCAACGCCCTCAAGGATTTGAAAGGCCAGCGGGTCTGGTCGCTGATGATCAGCCTTTTCGGCGATCTGGCGCGGCGCGACGGTGATGCCATCAACGGCCCGGTGCTGTCCGCGATCATGACTGCTATGGACGTACGCCCCGAAGCTGCCCGCGTTGCCTTGCATCGGTTGCGCAAGGACAACTGGATCGCATCGGAAAAACACGGGCGCATAAGCCGACACAGCCTGACCCGGGAAGGCCGCAATCAAAGTCAGGCGGCCAGTCCGCGCATATATGCCACGCCGGGAGATCTTGATCAGTCGTGGCAAATGGTCATGACCGAAGACGTGGGCACGCCCACACTGGAACAGGCAGGCTTCACCGCGTTCCTTCCGCGCTGCTATGTTGGCCCGGCCTCCTCCAAGGTGCCGGTGGGTGCGGTGGCACTGGTCGGTCAAAAGGTTCCCGAATGGATGAAGCTCCAGCTTGAGCCCGCGCAATTGGCTGAAAGCTACGATCAGCTTGCCCATGCACTTGATCAGACTGCCCGCTTCTTACCGTCCCCCACAGACCTTACCCCGCTTGAAATCGCTACATTGCGATGCCTGATCGTGCACAACTGGCGCAGGCTGGCGCTGAAGCATCCGTCGCTTCCACGCCCCTTGATGCGCGATGAATGGCCCGGGCTCAAAGCGCATGTCCTGGTTGCCGATCTGCTTGAACGCTACCCCCGCCCCGATCTATCAGAGATATCGGTGTTATAGGGAACCCGCGAAAGCGACACTTTCGCACGGCGACGTGGGGCGATATAGGAAAGCCATGACAAATAGACTTTATCAACATGACTTGCCTGACGGGTTGGATCTGGGCCCCATCGTGGCGATCGACTGCGAAACCATGGGCTTGCACCCACATCGTGATCGCTTGTGTGTGGTTCAGCTTTCGGGCGGTGACGGCAACGCCCATCTGATCCAGATCGCACCGGGGCAAACCGACGCCCCGAACCTGTGTCGTCTTTTGGAAAACCGGAACGTGCTCAAGCTGTTTCATTATGGCAGGTTTGATATCGCGGCCTTGTTGAATACCTTTGGTGTCACCACATATCCTGTGTACTGCACCAAAATCGCCAGCCGTCTTGTGCGCACCTATACCGATCGGCACGGGTTGGCAAAGCTATGTCAGGAATTGTTGGGCATCGATCTGTCAAAGCAACAGCAATCCAGCGATTGGGGTGCGGAAAAGCTGACTAAAGCGCAGATAGAGTATGCTGCGTCCGACGTATTGCACCTGCACAAGCTGCGGGACACACTGAACCAGATGCTGATCCGCGAAGGTCGTGTCGAGCTCGCGCAAGCGTGTTTTGAATTTTTGCCAACCCGTGCCCAGTTGGATCTGGCAGGCTGGCCCGAAACGGATATTTTTGCACACGCATGAGCACCCCATTCCTAGATACCGCCCGCCGCGTCATTCGCACCGAAGCAGAAGCACTGGTGCAACTGGCGGACAGCCTTGATGACAGATTTCGCCAAGCGATTGACATGCTTGTCGCGACGCGCGGCCGGGTGATCGTCACCGGCATCGGCAAATCCGGCCATATTGCCAAAAAGATTGCCGCGACCTTGGCCAGCACGGGTACACCCGCACAGTTCGTTCACCCCGCCGAAGCGAGCCACGGCGACTTGGGCATGATCACCAGCGATGATGTGGTACTGGCGATCTCCAACTCAGGCGAAGCGCCCGAGTTGGCAAACTTGATCTCTTATTCGCGCCGCTTTTCCATTCCACTGATCGGCATCACGAGTCGGGCAGAAAGCAGCCTTGGCACCCAATGCGATGTCATCTTGCAACTGCCGCAGTTGTCCGAGGCCTGTGGGACCGGCGTTGTCCCCTCGACGTCAACCACCATGACGCTGGCGATGGGTGATGCAGTAGCGATCGCATTGATGGAAAACCGCGCCTTTACAGCCGAGCATTTTCGCGAGTTTCACCCTGGTGGCAAACTGGGTGCGCGACTGAACCGCGTCGCGGATCTGATGCACACAGGCGATGCCCTGCCGTTGGTGCAGGCTGATGCTCCCATGTCCGAAGCCCTGATGGCCCTGAGCAGCAAATCCTTTGGGGTCGTTATCGTTGCCGACGCTGACGGTACCTTGCAAGGTATCATCACAAGCGGCGATCTTGGCCGTCATCTTGATGGGTTGCTGTCGAAAACCGCCCGTGACGTGATGACAAGCAACCCCGTGACCATCGCCCCCAACGCCTTGGCTGAAAAGGCCGTAGGTATCATGAATGGTCGCAAGATTACCTGTCTTGTGGTTGTCGAACCTGATGGAAACAACAAGCCAACTGGCTTGCTTCATATTCACGACTGCCTGCGTATCGGTTTGGGCTAGCGCTCCGATGCAAAGGGATCGCTACACACGTCTGGTGTCCTGGCTCAAGGTGCTGTTTCCGCTGATGGCACTTGGTCTGCTATCCACCTTGTTTCTCCTGTCACGCGCCATCGATCCCGGACAGGCTTTGCCATTTGCGGAAAAGGATATCCAGGACAGGTTGCGCGATCAGCAAATCACCGGGCCGTTCTTTTCGGGCGCAAGCTCTTCCGGCGACGCCCTATCGTTTTATGCGGACGTGCTGACCACGCCGGATGGCAAGGTGGGGACCAACCGTGCCCGCAATCTCCGGGCGACGATCAGCACCCCCAAGGGCACGACGTTCCGACTGCAATCGGACACGGCAGATTTTGACTTGGCGCAAGACTACGCCGAATTACTGGGTGATGTCATATTCACAACCTCCACAGGCTATCGATTGACCAGTGAAAAGATGACGTCAGAATTATCAAACCTGAACGTCAAATCTCCGGGTGCGGTATTCGGGACCGCTCCTGCCGGTACCCTGGAGGCCGGAGCAATGTCTGTCACTCAGGCCGAAAATGACGAAGCGCCCCAATTGCTTTTCACAAACCGGGTGAAGCTGATATACAAACCGAAACCTTTGATAGAGTGACGAGCATGAAATCTTTGCTTCTGCCCATTTTCCTATTTTTCTCCGCGCTCCCGCTTGCGGCGCAGGGCACAAATGTGGCTTTCGGAACGATCCGGCAAGATACAAGATTGCCCGTAGAAGTGACGGCAGACAATCTGGCTGTCGATCAGGCTACCGGTACCGCTGTATTTACCGATAATGTCATAATTGGTCAGGGTGAAATGCGCCTTTCCGCGGCACGTGTCCTGGTAGTTTACCGCGACAAGAACACTGGTATTGCGCGGCTTGAAGCGACTGGTGGTGTTACCTTGGTATCTGGTCAGGACGCCGCCGAATCAGAGCGTGCCGATTATGATATCGATACCGGGGAAATCGTCATGTCGGGCAATGTGCTGCTGTCGCAGGGGCAAAATGCGATCAGTTCGAACACCATGACCGTCAACCTTTCTGAGGGCACTGCGCGCATGTCAGGCAGAGTTAAAACTATACTGCAACCCGGCAGTAATAACTGATGCCCAAACCTTCGCTGACTGTCGCCGAAGGCTCGAGCGGGCTGCGCATAGAACATCTGCGCAAGTCATACCGCAAGAAAACCGTGATTCGCGATTTTTCGATGACGCTTGACAGAGGGGAGGTCGTGGCGCTGCTGGGCCCGAACGGGTCTGGCAAGACCACAACCTTCTATGCCGTGGCGGGTCTGGTCATGCCGGAGGGCGGCACCGTCACCATTGACGGTAAAGACGTGACGTCGCTGCCGATGTACCGCCGCGCGCAGCTTGGCATCGGGTATCTGCCGCAAGAGATGAGCATCTTTCGCGGCCTAAGTGTGCAGGATAACATCGCCGCCATTCTCGACATTTCCGTTTCGGGTGCCCGCAAGCGGCGCGAGCGGCTTGAAGCATTGCTATCGGAATTTTCGATAGAACACCTGCGTCGCGCACCGGCGCTTGCCCTGTCGGGCGGGGAACGGCGCCGTGTCGAAATCGCCCGCTGTTTGGCGGCCAATCCCAAGTATTTGCTGCTGGATGAACCTTTCGCGGGCGTGGACCCTATTTCGGTCGACGATATCAGGCACCTTGTCTCCGATCTCAAGAAACGCGGTATCGGCGTGCTTATCACCGACCACAACGTGCGCGAAACGCTTGAAATTGTGGATCGGGCCTACATTCTACACGAGGGTAAGGTTTTGATGTCCGGCACACCCGATGAAGTCGTGGAGAACGAGAATGTTCGGCGCGTGTACCTGGGCGATAATTTCCGTATCTCCTAAAAAGTCTTGGTAATATTGCGCCAATATCCGCACAGTCTCGCAGCAGTTTTATTTGACATCGTACCGCTTTCCAGCGCTCAATAGAGGAATGGTGACACTGCGTTTCACGTTTGTCTTGCATCGACCCTCCCCTAAGGGGGTGATGGATTTCAACCAAAACGCAACACCATTCCCCCGCATCTGAACGTATCATTCTCGCGCATTCTTGCGCACGATGATGCTGTTCGGAATGATAAGAATAAGGAGAGTTTATGCGGTACCAAATCAGTGGCAAACAAATCGACATCGGCGAGGCGCTTCAAACCCATGTAAAAACAGAATTGGGCGAAGCCGTTAAGAAATACGCAGAGCGCCCGACAGACGCCAATGTCGTATTTTCCAAGTCAGGACATGAGTTCGTCTGTGAGGCTACGGTTCATCTTTCCACGGGTTTGACAGCCTCTGCAAAAGCCCATGCTACTGATATATATGGATCTTTCGATTCCTGTGCGGCCAAGATGGAAAAACAGCTCAGGCGCTACAAGCGGCGGTTGAAAGATCATCATCGCGAGAGAGCAGAACCGGTTGAACTTTTCGGTGCATCCTCGTATATCCTCGCCTCAGAAAGCGATTCAGACGCGCAGGAACCCGAAACCCTCAACCCCATGATCATCGCGGAAATGCAGACAAAAATCGCAACCTTGTCTGTTGGTGAAGCTGTCATGCAGATGGAGATTTCGGGGTCACCAGTCGTCGTGTTTCGCAAGGACGGTGCCCAAGGTGTGAACGTTGTGTATCGCCGCGAAGACGGAAATATCGGATGGATTGATCCGTCGTAACACGAAACCGGCGATAAGTGCCACAAACAGAGCGAGCAGAATGAAGTTATGGATTTTGCGAAACTCTTAAAGCCGGACGCGGTAAAAATCCTCACGTCGGCCTCGAGTAAAAAGCGCCTGCTCCACGATATCGGGGAGCTGGCGCACAATGCCTACGGACTGGATGCCGGCAACGTGGTCGATGCGCTCATGACGCGCGAATCTCTTGGCCCGACAGGCGTGGGCCATGGGATTGCCCTGCCGCACGCCCGGCTTGAAGGGTTGGACAAGGTGCTTGGTGCGTTTGTTCTGCTGGACAAGCCGATTGATTTCAACGCGGTTGATCGCCAGCCAGTCGACATCGCCTTTGCCCTTTTTGCACCCGAAAGCGCAGGGGTCGAACATCTAAAGGCTTTGGCTCTTGTATCTCGAACCCTTCGCGATGAATCCGTCTGCTCCAAGTTGCGGGCCAACCCCGAACCTGCGACGCTTTATACCATTCTCACCGAAGCACACGCCACAAAGGCGGCCTAACCACCTAGCGCCAACGGTCAAACCCGAACATCATATAGTCTCTTTGGTACGCGTCCGCCGCCAGCTTTTCGATTTCGTCGTCATAGATCGCAGCTAGTTCGAAAGGCTTTTGTGGCCGCCGCGGGGGCAGCGCAGGGGGCGTCGACAATCCGGCGCCATGGGCCAGCCCTTGCAATTCAAGTTCAAGATCGCTTTCCCGAATGATCCGGTCCGGCAGCGCGAATTCACCAAAGCCCTGGATAGCTTGCGCTTGTGTGCACCATGCCTGATCCACGCGAATGGCGGTCTGACCGTTCAGATTACCTTTGATAAAGGTTAAAAATGCCTTGAACGCCACCCGATGTTCCGCCTCATCATAACTGCTGTCAGGCTCACCGTCCGGCAAGGGAAGCTTATAGCGCTTGATAAGCGTCGCACGTAGCTGGCTATATGAACCCTTGCCCGTAGTCACAATGTGGCGGCAAAACGCGTCATGCGCACGATCAACGGGATGTCGTAAAACGGTAAAACTGCGGTGACCGGGGTGCTTGCGCTTCCACTGGCGCAATTGCTTTTGGTTCATCTTGCTCGGCAGATCACCGCGCTCGCTATTGTCCAAAGCTGCAAGCCAGTCCAGTATCTGCGGTTCCGGCCCGCTGCGAAGCGGTAGATACAACAGCGGGGCCTTGGCCGCAGCCACATATGACGGCACCACAGGCCCCCTGCGCGGCTCAAAGTTGGGGGTGCGCGTAAGATCAAACTGATCAAACCGGCTTAGGGCGGCCTGCATCTCGTCAAAGTTGCTCACCTTGGCGGCAACCGGTTCGGGGTTCTGCTTCTTGAGGCTTTTATCAAGCGCTTCAAGCCGGTCATCGACACCCAGATAACAAGCAAGTCCGTTCATCACCTCGACGCTTTGCAGGTCTTCATAGGCTATATAGAATGCCGTCTGCCCTTGGGTTTGCAATCTGCGCAACAGCATAAGCTGAAACTTTTGCAAGTCCTCAATATGGCTGGCAAATTCACCCTCATCAAACACTGCGTGCCCTGATTTGTGGGCCTTCATATCCGTAAGTTTCCACTGGCCGGTGGCCTGGGCGATTTTCCAGCTCACATAGCTTTCGACAGGGTTACGGGTCAGGATGATCTTGGCACAACTGGTATCGTCAATCAGAAGATCCACAACCCTCGGATCATGGTCGTGAAAATAGCGGAATCCACCCAATCCGTCGGATTGTGTCTTGATCGCCTCCAGCAGAATTCGAGGATCGTTATCGCGGGTCTCTTGATCCACCCCCAGAATTTCAGACGTGTTGGGATATCCGATGAAATGAGGATTGAAGGCCTCTCCATGGCAAGTGATGCCCGAAAAGGCGTTCAGATTGCTTTCAAGGAAGTTCGAGCCTGTTCGCATTTCGGCAAAGATAACGAAGCTGCTAAAATTCAAAGACATATGTTATTGCACCAAATATGGCTTGCGCGGTGGTTTCTGCGGCATCGCCACGTCCTGCTCGATAGGAAAGTCGCCCATCAAGTAGGGGTGCATGCCTTGGTTCTTCAGGTTTTGCAGAAATTGTCCGAACCCTCGTAGATCAACCATTTTCGGTACCTCCGATACCCGGTGTGAACGGGTTTGGCCAATCTGCTCCAAAATACTTTGCAGCGGTTCGATAGGGGCTTCGATGAATTCGGCCATAGTCCAAATTCGCACGCGGGCTTTCGTGTAAGGTGAACGGAAAATCTTGATCTGTTCGCTTTCGATCTTTTGCAACATTGCCGCTTTGCGCCTGATATCCGCGAAATCCTGGTTGGATTTGAACAGTTGAACAGCCCATGCGCCGGTAATCATCGACAGTTGTGCGTTGGGATCCTTGGCGATGTGCCAACATATATCCTGATTGTCATTTGGCCCGTACTGAAAGCATTGGCGTTCGCCCCGGGTATTCCAGATCAGATTGGTCAGAAAGGCTTTGCTATCGTAATCACGCACAGCTGCGCTGGAGCCAAGTGCCCCGTTTATCGTCGACTGATCGTCCGAATAATGCACATGATCAGGTGCAAAAAGATGCCCGTGCACCCGAACGCCCGTGGCTTTGCCCAACCATGGTTCAAAGTTATCGAACAAGTCGGAAAATCCCTGAAAAACCGAATAGGGTGCCGCGGTCACGCCGTTTTCCCAGTCCTCATTCGGGAAGCGGCTCTGCATATATAGACCCGATCGGCCGCGTGTGCGGCGCTCCACTGCTTTGGCAAATACCCGGTCAATCTTGCCCGGATTGGGCTCTGTCCGCTTCAATGCAGTTCCAGCGTCAATCAAAAAAGCCTCGTACAAGCGGTCAGCATGCGGCCAGATCTTGCGCGCCACGAAGCAATCGGACCGACGCAGCAATTGCAGGTGGTCATCATAAAAAATGTGCGGCTTTCCCTGAAAATCGAATTTTGACAACGTCAGTGACCGGCTTTCGATCCGCCGTGCGTACTTTCGCGACAACGTCTGAAAATAGCTTTCATCCGGGATCCAGACTCGCTTGAAGAAACGGTCGTATTCAGCGCGGTCAGGGTCTTGCAGGATCGCGGAAAGCGTCTGGCGGGTAAGGCACCACCACTGTGACCCCATATGAGGCACGACACCCGCCGGTAATCTTCGCTTCATGTGCAGCCTACGCTGCACAGCAACAGCCTTGTCAAAAAGATACCTGTGCCGCTTCCACGAGAACGGAAACCGCAGGGTGAAACGTTCGTGGTCCAAGCCTCCTACAGTCCATGGCACGTCTGCGGTCGTCGCGCTTTCGATAAAATCGGTATGGGGACGCGCGGCAAGATAGCTGACCAATTCGCTTACCGCGCGCAGTGGCAAACAGGACCCAGACGCCAGATAAACATGGCGCACATTCGGAAAACGGGCGAGCATCAGCTCGGACCCCGCCTGCGATGCTGCCACGATTCCCCAAGTCCCCCATTCGCAGCGATAGCGCGTGGTGAATACTACGTCCGGCACGGTGGCAAGGTTTTCAACAAAGGCGTCACGCGCCTTGGTCGGGACGGCTTTGTCGATGTGGATCACCACCGGGCATCCATTCGCCGCCCAGTGCCGCGCGACCTGTTCGGCACGGTCAAGCGCAGTGTGCACCAACATGACTATACCGACCGTCATGCCCAGTTCCCTTTTGACATGAGCCCTAAAATCTCAAGCTGTCGCCAGTTTATATATTGTTCCGACCACTTGCACCAAAGCTGTGGGTCATCTTGCAAGCTGGCCGCATAAGCTTTGTATTCGACAGAACCCGCATAATGCTGGCCGCGCTCAAGTTCTTCCTTCGCTTTGGAACCGAACGTATCCAAAAATTTGGCATGAAGCAGCACACCGGACGCTTTTTCGCCGCCCCATTCATCATAAACTTGATTTAACCCTCGGGGCAGCAGCATGTGGGTTGAACTGACATAGACATAGCGCCGATCCCATTTGACCAACGGAATCTTGTTCAGGGCCGGGGCCTTTTCAGGTGCATCCTTGAAGAAAACCCGCATGCGCGGACCGCCCTGTATCCACAGGTTAGCGTATTTTGAATTTCGCCTCAAAGAATAGTTCCCGCTGTCGAACCACGAAGCGATCTCGATCGGGTTTTGGCCAGATTGGTAGGGCTGGTCATCAAGACGGCCCTTTGGGTACATATCCAGAAGCATCGCCGAAAACGATTTTATCGATGACGCATCAAGCCAGTCAGTCAAAGCCCGCAGCGGGCGCGTGTCGCAAAATGGGTAGACCAGAAATTCGTCAGGGTCGACCGTCAGCGTCCAGTGACCATGCGCATGTTTCATCTGAAGCCAGTTCAGCCAATCCGCGCCAAACCGAGACCGGCGATAGCTGGCCCGCGTGGTCCACACCGATACGTCAGGCTGTTCAGACAAATACTCTAGGGAACCGTCGGCACTGCCGTTGTCGACAAAAAAGAAGTGCCCCACACCCATCTTGCGATAATAATCCAGAAAATAGCGCAGTCTGACTTTTTCATTTCGCTGCGTGCAATACAGCAAAATATCATCGGGTCTGATCAAGCGGGTCTGGTCCACAACCTGCTTGAGCTCGCGCCGCTTGCGAAACGCGCGAATGCGCCATCGTTTGCGCTGAAGCCGAAGCCGGTATGATCGAATTAAACCCAAAAACTGCCCTTCACATCGGAGTCTATATCACATTCCGGCGCACTCACCTTTAAGCGGTCACCTTAGTTGCGGGCGCTTAACACAGTACTGAAGTGTTCAGTCCACGTTGGGCCAACAAAGGTTTGCGATATCTCGTCCTGTTTCGCGTCATTTGCCCACGAGGTAATTATCTTCTGCCATTGATATCGGTCAGAAACACTTGCGTAAACAGGCATATAGCCCAAGAACTCTTGCAAGACCGGAAGATCGTTGCATAAAACACGCGTTCGCAATGCCAATGCTTCATAGGGCGGAAGTCCAAAACCTTCTGCCAGACTGGGGAAAAGCGCACCCGCAGCTCCCTGAACCAGCGCCGCCAATGCCGCATCGGAAAGGTTTGATATCTCGCGTACGGGGCCGTCAGGGTCCAATGAATCGAGCCGGTCAAACACCGCTTCATTGTTCCAGCCGCGTGCGCCGCAAATCAACAAGACCGGCGCGTCAGGTCCGAGTTCCTGCCAGATATCCAACAGAAACATGTGGTTTTTCCGGGGTTCTATCGTACCTACCGTTACAAAATAGGGCGGTCGCGGCGGCAGCGATGAGGGAAGCGCTGCGCTGTCAGGTACCGGGGGGACCATCCCTAGGTGAGCCACCACCCCCTTGGGCACGGCACCCCATTGCAGCATTTGTGCCTCAGTTCGGTCGCGGGTGTCTGCTGAATTATAAATCACCAGATCAGCCCATTGTCGCACCCGTTGAATCTTGGCTCTGAACGGCTCGACCGTCCCAGTGCGCTGAAACTGCGGGTATTCAAGCGGGATTACGTCGTGGATCAACACCGCAAGATGCACGCCCGCCCCTTTCAAAGCCGACAGGACGCGGTCGGTAAGGTTACTGTGACCAACGTTGTAATAGGTGCAATTGTCGGGAAGTTTGTCGCAAAGCCGCCGCAAAAGCCAGGGTGTGGAACGCCCCACCGCGAGCCTGCGAAAATCTGCCTCGGCACGTTTGACGATAGTGTTCTCGGGGGCAGTCAGCCATGACAGACGGTCACAATCGCCCCAGGCGATCCGCCCCTCGATCCGGTCCAAGACGCCTTGCAGCCCTTGCCTGTCCAGCAAAAGATAGCCAAACGCCGTGCGCACAAGGCCAAAACACGCAGTATCACCGGCCAAAAATCGGGTGAGATAAGCGTGCTCTACCCTGTCAACGCCCGTTGGTATACGTCCCGCACGCCGCATGGTCCGGGTCAGGTCCAGCAGTCGCGCGGACGGGGCTTTATGTGTTGTAGTGACCAGTTTGATGCCATCTCCAGGCGTCAGAAATCATTTGGGGTAGCGTTGAACGCGAAGGAGCCCATCCCAACTCTGCCACAGCTCGCGTTGATCCGGAAACCAGTTTCGTGCAATCGCCGGGTCTTCGTTTACCTTCGATAATCGGGACAGCACGATTAGTGACATCACGACTGTGATCGATAACTTCTCGAACCGAAAACCCCGAACCGGTACCCAGATTGAAAACGCGGCTCGGCTTGCCGTCCAGTAACCATCTCAACCCCAGCACATGCGCATCCACCAGATCGCAAACATGCACGTAATCACGAATACAGGTCCCGTCGGGTGTGTCGTAATCCGTACCGAATATGGTCAACGCATCACGTTTGCCATCAATGGCATCCAGCATAAGGGGAATCAGGTGGGTCTCAGGTTTGTGGAACTCACCAACGTCACCGTCGGGGTCAGCGCCAGCTACGTTGAAATAGCGAAAAATAACGCTTTTCATACCGCACGCCGCCCCGAAATCGCGCAGGATGTCTTCTATGGCGCGTTTTGATGAACCATAGGCATTGATCGGATACTGGTCACTGTCTTCGTCAAGCACAACATTATCCTGGTCACCATACGTGGCGCAGGTCGATGAAAACACAAAGTTTCCGCATTCTGCCGATGCCGCGGCCTCGATCAAGTTCAACGACCCTTGAACGTTGTTTCGCCAATAGCGCCCCGGGTGTTTCATGCTTTCGCCGACTTGGCTCAAGGCGGCGAAATGCATGACGGCTACAGGCGTGTGTCGCGCAAAGACAGCGTCAATTTCCGCTCTGTTCAGCAGATCGCCCTGAATAAACGGGCCGAATTTGACGGCATCGCGCCAACCGGTGATCAGATTGTCAAAGGTGACAGGCGTAAATCCAGCAGCGGCAAGTGCCTTGCAGGCATGCGACCCGATGTAACCCGCGCCGCCTGTGACCAGAACATTCGCCATTAAGTTGCCTTTTCCGTTGCCTATTGCGCCGCTTTATCGATCATCATGACATCTTGCAAATACGCATAAAGATCATCGCGCAGCTCGTCGCGGGCCAAGCCAAAGGAAACCGTAGCTTGCAAAAAGCCCGATTTGGACCCGCAGTCGAAACGTTGGCCCTTGAACCGATAGCCATAGACATCGTGGCCCTGGGTCAGCTCTGCGGCGATCGCATCGGTCAACTGGATTTCACCGCCCGAGCCGGATTTGAGCTGGTTGAGGTTCTTCAATACATTGGGTGACAGAATATAGCGACCGATAACGGCAAGGTTCGATGGTGCATCCTCGGTTTTTGGTTTCTCTACCATACCTCGGATTTTAACCAGTTCCCCCTGATCGTCATCAACATCAAGCATACCATACGAAGATGAGCGTTCCGGGTGAACCTCCATTGCGGCCACCATGTTACCGCCGGTTTCATTATATGCTTCGACCATTTGCTGAAGACAGGGCTTTTCGGCGGCGATGACGTCATCGGGCAGGATAACCGCGAAAGGTTCATTTCCTATCAGCCGACGCGCACACCATACCGCATGCCCCAGGCCAAGCGCTTTGTGCTGGCGGATATAGGCGATGGCTCCGCTGTCCATATTGGTATTTTTGAGAGTTTCTAGCAGCTCTGTCTTTCCCTTTGACCGAAGCTCCTGTTCAAGCACCGGGGCGTGATCAAAGTAATCTTCCAAAGCGCCTTTTCCGCGAGAGGTTACAAATATGAACTCCTTGATCCCGGCAGCGCGGGCTTCGTCGATCGCATATTGGATCAGCGGGCGGTCCACCAATGTCATGATTTCTTTTGGCACTGATTTGGTCGCGGGCAAGAAACGCGTCCCCAGTCCGGCCACTGGAAAAATTGCTTTCGTAACTTTCTTAGCCATAATAAACTTTCGTCCTTAAATGTCGTGATAGCTATGTGGTTCACTTGCGGTGTGCGTCCAGCCGTAAAGCATCAACTCACAAACTTTATGGCAACAACTTGCTGTTTTTGCGTTCAAAGCCTCGTTGCCTGGCAACTCGTACGGTTTCGCGGCGTGCGCGATAACCGCGAGAGTAAATGGTGAACATCGGTTCGCTCCGTTCGACCTTACCAAAAACTCCGCCTTTCTGCACCCAAAAACCGGCTGGATCGAAAGAAAGCTTGTGAAACAATGCCGTGGGCGACAATACCAAAAGCGTCACGATCTTGCCTTCTGACACTTGCTCGGTCGCTGTTTGGCGGTCAATGGCGGCCTGCGCCGGCCTGCTGACGATCATAACGGTCTCGCGGTGGCGGCTTGGGAAACGCCAAAACGGACCAGATGAATAGCGTGGCAAAGGCGCACCCCCAAGCTGACGCAAGCCTCCTTGCGCATATCCTGCGTCAAGCCCCTTCATCAACCGCCGTACATCGCGCGGTTCAAGCTGACCAGATTGCATGAAACCCAGCAGTCGCCGGGACTGTTCACTGCGGCGTTCCTGCCAATGGGTCTTGTGGCTACCCACCGCGATATGCTTGCGCTGGAAAACAGCCCAGCTTGCACCAATATCGACAAGATCTTTAGGTACGCGATCCGCACTTCGCGTCGTGTTTTCGGCATACCCATGGTGAACTTCGGCTAACGGCACCAACGCCGTGGCGTGACCGGCCCGTGCCAGACGCATATTCAGGTCGGTTTCATCCAGAAAATAATGAAATGCGGGGTCAAAGCCGTTTAGATCGATTAACACGTCGCGCCGAAAGGCCATGTTAGTACCTTCGGTTTTGACAGCATACCCTTTGGGAGGAGTGAAAACAGTTGCATGTTCTGAATTCACCTTCATCGGGTGCGCAATACCATTGGCATCCAAGCTGGCGGCCTTCCATTGAAAGGAAATGCCATTTCGACCCCGAACGAAGCCACCGGAAGCCGCGATATCAGCCCGCTCAAACGGAGCGATCAAATAACGCAGCCACATGGGTTCGGGGACCGCGTCATCATCTATGAAAGCCACGACTTCGCCGGCAGCACGGGTCAGCCCCATATTCCGCGCCGCCGAAATATTTGGGACATCAAAGGGAACGAGCTTTAGGTTTTCGCTGAAATCAAGCGTTTGGGCGGCCTCTATTCCATCGGGATCCGCCACCACGATAACTTCGAAATTCCAGTATTGGAGCTGAGAAATACCTTTCAATGTTCGAGCCAATGAACCGGGCCGCGCTCGGCTGACGACCACGACACTGACTGGCAAATCGGTCATTCCAATCCCATCTCGCCCATCATCGCCTCTATTTTCGGCACATCCTCGGGGTTGTTCATCTCCCAGAACTGCCGCCCTTTGGCGTCGACTTCGACACAAAGCACCATGTGATTGTTTTCCATGAACCGAAGCTGCTCGAGCCCTTCGAGCTGTTCGAGCGGCCCTACCGGCCACGTCGGATAGGATGCTAACGCCGCGGGACGGTATGCATAGACACCGACATGATGGAACACCGGTGTAGTTTCAGCGTCATCATAGGTTTTCGACGTGAAGGGCACTACCTCTTTGGAAAAGTAAAGCGCACTGTGGTTGGTGGCAAAAACCGCAGTAGTCCCCCCGACACGCCCGGCTTTGCGATCCGCCAGCAGGCTGTTCAAGGTCGATCCGTCACAACGTAAAACAGGCGTGGCGATACCGGCATCGCTGTCGCCCTTCAGCCCCTCAACAAGGCTTTCGACAAACCAATGCGGGGTCAGCGGGGCGTCGCCCTGTAGGTTGACCACGATGTCGTAACCGCCGCCCAATGCCGCATGGGCTTCGGCGCAGCGTTCGGTTCCGTTTGCGCAATCGACCGACGTCATCACGACCTCGGCGCCAAAGCTGGCGGCGGCGTTTTTTATCCGGTCATCATCCGTGGCGACAACGACCCTGTCCACACCCCGAACCTCGCAAGCCGCGCGCCAACTGCGTTCAATCAGGCTGCGCGATACCCCGCCTGCCCCTTTCAACATAGCCAGTGGTTTGGCGGGATAGCGTGATGACGCATAGCGGGCGGGAATGACGAGAAGAACAGACATCAAGAAGCCTTTAGTTCGACGCCCGGAGCATGGGCGATGAAGAACGGGTTGGCGAAATCGGCCTTGCCGTATTTCAACGGAGTCAGGTCATCAAAGCGCACGACGACACCCCCGGCCCCCGTTAGCACCGCGTGACCTGCTGCGGTGTCCCACTCCATCGTGCGGCCGACCCGCGGGTAGAGATCTGCCTCGCCTGTGGCGATCAAACAGAACTTCAACGATGACCCGGCGCTGGTCATGTCGCGCACCTTGTACCGGGCGATATAGTCATCGGTCGCCTGATCGCGGTGAGATTTTGACGCGACAACCATCAACGCAGCATTATCGGGGCGCGAGACCGAGATAGGCTTTGTCGGGCCGATTTCGTCAGTGGCAAACTCACCGGTTTCCTCAACCGAGCTTCCGTCGGCCAATGTAAAGAACATGCGCGACCGCGCAGGCGCATAAACCACACCACGTGTTGGTTCCCCGCCTTCGACCAACGCAATGTTCACGGTAAAGTCACCCCTGCGATTGATGAACTCTTTGGTGCCGTCCAATGGATCGACTATCAAGAACGTGTCACCTTTGGCAGAATGAGTAGCGGCTTGTTCTTCGGTAACCAGCACCACATCGGGAAACGCAGCGCGCAGCCCGTCAGAGATGATCTTGTCTGCGGCTTCGTCGGCAACCGTTACGGGGCTCGCGTCCGATTTGGTTTTCACATCGAAATCTCCGGCGTCGTAGATTTCCATGATCTTGTCACCGGCTTCGATTGCCAGACGGCGCATGACCGTCACCAATTCTTGATAATCCATATTGCCGCGGCCCCTTCAGTTTGATTGATTACCTTACGCAAACTCCTTATGGTTGGCCATTAGCGGAACAGCAAGAATTCCGTGCCACGACAGGGTGCAAAGAGGCTTTTCAACATGTTCCAACCACGGCGTACCACCAGAGGCAACATGACCTCGGCCTTGAACATGGCCGAACTGGTTTATCACTCTGTCGTCAGATCCGTCCGGAAACAACATAACAACGCCTTTGCGGCCATTGGTATCAATATTCTTCAAGCCGTCATCTTTGTCGGTGTGTTCTATGTCATGTTCACAATCCTGGGGATGCGCGGGTCTTCGATCCGGGGGGATTTCGTGATCTACATCATGACCGGTATTTTCCTGTTCATGATGCATACGAAAACAGTAACCGCCGTTGCCGCAGCCGAAGGCCCTGCAAGCGCGATGATGCAGCACGCCCCCATGACCACGATGATCGCATTGGCAGCCGCCGCCCTTGGGTCGCTGTATATTCAGATGCTGTCCTTGATCATGATCATGTCGATCTATCATCTGGCGTTTAATCCCGTGGTTATCGACGACCCGTCGGGTGTCTTCTTTATGATGATGATTGCCTGGTTCACCGGCGTTGCGGTCGGTATGGTGTTGTTGGCGATCAAGCCGTGGGCACCGTCATTCACCCAGATTTTCACGTCGCTTTACCAGCGGGCCAACATGGTGGCATCTGGCAAAATGTTTCTGGCCAATTCACTGCCGACGTTCATGATCGCGATGTTCGACTGGAACCCGCTGTTTCACATCATTGATCAGGCGCGCGGATATGCGTTCATCAATTACAACCCACGTTACAGCAACTGGGAATATGCGGTCTGGGTCGGCGTTGTGCTTATGGTGATCGGCCTGATGGGCGAATTTTATACCCGCAAACACGCCTCGGCGAGCTGGAGCGCACGACGCTGACCCTATTCGACGACTCGCAGTGTCAGGTTTATCCGCCCGCCTTTGGGTAACAGCGTGGAAGACCCTGCCCTGATCCGGTCAATTCCGTGATAGTTCAAGCGAGCTTCCCCACCCATGACCACGACGTCCCCCGACTGGAGCCAAATGCTTTCGGTTTTGCCCCCGCGTTTTTGCCCTCCGATACGGAAAAGGCCCTCATCTCCGAGCGATACCGACACCACGGGCCAACGAAAATCTGCCTCGTCCTTGTCTTGGTGCAGGCCCATTTTGGCTTCCGGTCCGTAATAGTTGATCAAGCAACATTCCGGGCGCTTCTCCAAGCCCGTCAGGGCGTCCCAGATGGCAAGCGCTTCGTCGGGAATCGCCGGCCACGCTGATCCGTCGGGATGCCGGTCAACATAGCGATAGCCCTTTTCATCCGTAAGCCAGCCATATTTTCCCGCCGATGTCATTCGCACCGACATTTTCTGCCCGCGCGGCGTGACGGGGCGAAAAAAAGGGGCCACTTTCACCACAGCCCTGACAGCATTCAACAATTTGCCCTGCGACGTGGTACTAAGGTGATTTTTGTGAATTTCAAAGCCGCGCAAGTCCAATATCGTCATCTGAGCGCCTTTCCTGACTGCTTTCGTGAAAAATCCTTGTAGATTTCCCAATTCCTTTCTCATGCAACGGTTGCAGGGTCCATATCTGCTCCTTATATACGCCCAGAACCGCCGAGGGCATCCAGCCTTTGGTGAAAAAGATCGGAGCAAGGGTGCCGTAACGGGCCTGAGCTTCGTGTAATCGCCTTGAGTAAATGAGGGATCAAAGCATGGCCAAAGTAATTGGTATCGACTTAGGAACTACAAATAGCTGTGTCGCCATCATGGATGGTAGCCAGCCGCGGGTTATCGAAAACGCCGAAGGTGCGCGTACTACCCCTTCCATCGTGGCATTCACAGATGACGAACGTCTGGTCGGTCAGCCCGCCAAGCGGCAGGCTGTCACAAACGCGGACAACACCATTTTCGGTGTGAAGCGTCTGATCGGTCGTCGCAATGACGACCCGGATCTGGCCAAAGACAAGAAAAACCTGCCATTCAAAGTCATCGATGGTGGCAATGGCGACGCATGGGTTGAAGCCAGGGGCGAGAAATACTCTCCTTCGCAAATCTCTGCGTTCATCCTTGGTAAGATGAAAGAAACAGCAGAATCGTATCTGGGCGAAGAAGTTACCCAAGCGGTTATCACGGTGCCTGCGTACTTTAACGACGCTCAGCGTCAGGCGACCAAAGATGCGGGCAAGATTGCCGGCCTCGAAGTGCTGCGGATCATCAACGAACCGACAGCGGCTGCCTTGGCGTACGGTCTGGACAAGAAAGAAACCCAAACCATCGCGGTCTATGACCTTGGTGGCGGTACATTCGACGTCACGATCCTCGAGATCGACGATGGTCTGTTCGAAGTGAAATCTACCAATGGTGATACGTTCCTTGGTGGTGAAGATTTTGACATGCGCTTGGTCAACTACCTTGCGGATGAATTCAAAAAGGCCAACGGTGTCGACCTTACGCAAGACAAGATGGCGCTTCAGCGTCTGAAGGAAGCTGCGGAAAAGGCCAAGATCGAACTGTCGAGCGCAAACCAGACAGAGATTAACCAGCCGTTCATTTCGATGGGCAAAGACGGTTCGCCTCTGCACATGGTCATGAAACTGACCCGCTCCAAGTTGGAGCAGCTGGTGGGTGACTTGATCAAAGCTTCGCTCAAGCCTTGTGCCGCTGCGTTGAAAGATGCCGGTGTTTCCGCTTCCGAGATCGACGAAGTTGTTCTGGTTGGGGGTATGACACGTATGCCGCGCGTGATCGAGGAAGTGACCAAGTTCTTTGGTAAAGAGCCGCACAAGGGTGTTAACCCGGATGAGGTTGTTGCCCTGGGTGCCGCCATTCAGGCCGGTGTTTTGCAAGGTGACGTCAAAGACGTCGTTCTGCTTGACGTGACGCCGCTGAGCTTGGGTATCGAAACATTGGGCGGTGTTTTCACCCGTCTGATCGACCGCAACACCACGATCCCGACCAAGAAGTCGCAGGTCTTCTCGACTGCCGAAGACAACCAAAACGCTGTGACCATCCGGGTTTTCCAGGGTGAGCGCAAAATGGCGGCAGACAACAAGATCCTTGGCGCTTTCAATCTGGAAAGCATTCCACCCGCACCACGCGGTATGCCCCAGATCGAAGTGACCTTCGACATTGACGCAAACGGTATCGTTGCCGTCGGCGCATTGGACAAGGGCACGGGCAAGGAACAGAAGATCACGATCCAAGCGTCGGGCGGATTGTCTGATGCTGACATCGAAAAGATGGTCAAGGATGCGGAAGAGAACGCGGAATCCGATAAGGAACGCCGCGCACTGATCGAAGCAAAGAACCAGGCGGAATCGCTTATCCACTCGACCGAGAAGTCGCTGGAAGAGCATTCCGACAAGGTTGATCCGACCACTGTCGAAGCGATCGAACTGGCCATTGCCGCGTTGAATGACGAACTGGCGACCGACAACGTCGAAAAGATCAAGTCAGGCATTCAAAACGTCACAGAGTCGGCAATGAAACTGGGTGAAGCCATCTATAAGGCGGCTCAGGAAGACAATGAAGATGTTGCTCAGGCCGCAGACGCGCCCCATGGCGACGACGACATTGTTGACGCCGATTTCGAAGACCTAGACGATAACAAGCGCGCATAAGCACGCCCATGGAATCCTTGATAGGCCGGTCCGCTTGCTTGCCGGGCCGGCCTGTCACGTTCCAGCGTAGGAGCTAATCTATGGCCAAACGTGATTACTACGAAATTCTCGGTGTGCCCAAAGGCGCGTCCGCCGATGATATCAAAAGAGGCTATCGAACCAAAGCCAAGGAATTGCACCCCGATCGGAATGCCGACAATCCCAATGCCGAGGCCCAGTTCAAAGAAGCGAACGAAGCCTATGAGATATTGAAGAATGCCGACAAGAAAGCAGCCTATGACCGTTATGGTCATGCGGCTTTCGAAGGTGGCATGGGGGGTGGTCAACGTCACGGTGCCGGTGCGCACGGTGATTTTTCGTCCGCATTCTCGGATGTGTTTGATGATTTGTTCGGTGACTTCATGGGCAATCAACGCGGAGGTGGCGGTGGACGTCGCGCCGCGCGGGGTGCCGATTTGCGGTTTAACTTGGGTATCACGCTCGAAGATGCCTATAAGGGCATGCAGAAATCCATCAACGTGCCGACCTCTGTTGCGTGTGATGCATGCAGCGGCTCGGGGGCCGAAGGCGGTGCTGAACCGACGACCTGTCCGACCTGTTCGGGGATGGGCAAAGTCCGTGCGCAGCAGGGCTTCTTTACCGTTGAACGTACGTGCCCGACCTGTTCGGGGATGGGCCAGATCATCAAGAACCCCTGCAAAGTGTGCCGGGGCGCAGGACGTGTCGATAAGGACCGGGCGCTGTCGGTCAACATCCCCGCCGGGGTTGAAACCGGGACACGCATTCGCTTGGCCGGTGAAGGCGAAGCAGGCATGCGCGGCGGTCCGGCAGGTGACCTGTACATCTTCATCGAGGTCCAGGAACACGACCTGTTCGAACGCGACGGTTCAAATCTTTTTTGCCGGGTACCCGTTTCAATGAGCACCGCAGCTCTTGGTGGCAGCATTGAAGTACCTACTATAGACGGCGGTCGCGGACGGGTGCAAATCCCGGCCGGTAGCCAGTCAGGCCGTCAAATGCGCCTGCGCAGCAAGGGGATGCCGCCACTTCGCGGCGGAGGCACTGGCGACATGATCATCGAATTGGCCGTCGAAACGCCGGTGAACCTCACCGGTCGCCAGAAAGAGCTGCTGCGGGAGTTCGAAAAGGAATCGTCGAACAACAACCCTGAATCCAGCAGTTTTTTTTCTTCGGTTAAATCCTTTTGGGATTCGATGAAAAGTTGATGAAACGGGGTGGGGCATCCGTCTCACCCTTTTTTTCGCTGATCCGGGCTATCCAATTTAACGCGCTGATAACCTGTTTCGCGCACAGTCAGCGGATGGCGTCCAAACCTTCTCAATTCGCTGATCCGATGTTGCCGTTTCTAAACGACGAAACCGCGCAAACAGCCCCTGTGTCGGGCAAACAACCATCGTATATCGTTGATCATCGTCAGCGTCTGCGTGCCCGTTTTATGGTGGGGGGCGCTGCGGCAATCCCGGATTACGAACTGCTTGAACTGGTTTTGTTCCGCGCCATACCGCGACGCGATGTAAAGCCGCTTGCCCGTGCATTGATGGATGAATTCGGCGACTTTAATCGTGTCATATCAGCAGCTTCATCCCGTCTGCGCAGCATTTCAGGTGTCGGCGACGCGGTGGTCACAGAGCTCAAGATTATCGAAGCCGCTGCCCACCGCATGGCCCGGTCAAAGATGATGCGCACGCATGTGGTATCAAGCTGGGATGCCTTGCTGGATTATTGCCACACCACCATGGCCCACCGGGAAACCGAACAATTCCGCGTTCTCTATCTTGATCGTAAGAATGTCATCATTGCTGATGAAGAACAGGGAAAAGGCACTGTTGACCATGTCCCGGTCTACCCTCGTGAGGTCGCCAAACGTGCGTTGGAACTGAATGCTAGCGCGTTGATCCTCGTTCATAATCATCCTTCGGGCGATCCTACCCCATCCCAGAATGACATCGACATGACACAACAGATCCATAACGCTTGCAATGCGCTAGGGCTCACCCTGCATGATCACCTTATCATCGGAAAATCCCGCGAGCTGAGCTTTCGCGCCGAAGGGTACCTATAACCGCAGGAAGCGTGTTCGAATTTGCCGGATATACCCTGATCCGCGAAGCTGCTACTTGTGGGGGATGAACATGCCGAAGAATTCAGCCTCCGTTTCACTGACAGATCGCACAGGGCTGCCGGATGCCCTGCGTGCGCTGGTCGTCGCCTATCCGCGCAATGGATGGGAAGAGAACCCAGCCTATAGTCGTTTGATAAGGTTTTGGCTGGACCGCCACATGATGTTCCGGCAGATTCTTGATCATCTTGATAAAGACACCGAAAGCGCGCTTGACGGAAACCAGAACCCCGACAGCTACAAGCGGAGGCTTAGCCAGTTGGGCGGGAGGCTTATCAACGAGCTGCATGGCCACCATCAAATCGAAGATATACATTACTTCCCCACGATGGCCTTGCTTGATCAACGCGCGGCTATGGGTTTCGACATACTTGATAAAGACCATCAACTTCTTGATGAAATACTTTCGGACTTGGCCGATACCGCCAATGGCGTGCTGCGCTTTAATGGGGCTAAGGCAGGGTTTGTGGATACTGTTGCGGCGATGAAAGATCGGCTAAACGCGTTTAGACCGATGTTGAACCGTCATCTGATTGACGAGGAAGAACTGGTCGTGCCTGTCTTGCTCAAATACGATCCGCCGCAGTTTCGTTGACCTCTAGCGCACCCAAACTTCGACCCTGCGGTTGGCCTGTCTGCCCCAAGCGCTGTCGTCGCATGCCATAGGCATTGCCTCTCCGAACGCATCTACATCCAGAGCGACGCGATCAAGATTGACCGTTATGGCCGCAGCTATGACGGCTTGGCGCACTGCTTCCGCTCTGCGCAGGGCGATTTTGCGGTTGGCGAATGCCGCGCCTTTTCCGTCACTGAAACCCACAAACAAAAGACGGCGAGTGTCATACTGCCCGACTTCCAACGCGCGAGCCAATTGCTGCACATTGGATCGAGATTGCGCGTCCAGCCGAACCGATCCGGCTTCGAACCGGAATGATGTGGTCAAACGTGCCATCGGAGTTAGCGTTGCCGTCATCATTTTAAGTTCATCCAAAGAAATCTCTGGTCCGGCCACGGCTATCGCATTGGCAAATCTATTGCCTTGTTCCTCGACGGGTATCTCCTCGGCCGTCTGATCGACAAAACCGGCCCGTCGTATCACCAGTTGAGCGTTCGGGCTGCGTGTAAACGAAAGGAACTCCCGAGCGATCTGTGGCAGACGCCGGGCGGGAAAGTATAGAAACATTGGTGCGGTCAGGGGATAATCTTCGGTCTTGATGGCCAGGCGCGAAACATCCAGGGAAAATCCACAGCTTCCCGACAACGTCAGGATGGCGGTGCCGTGCTGCTCAGCATAGCTGGTAATACCAATAGACAAGCTGTCTTTTTCAACGGCCGCTGCCAGCTCAGCCAGATCGTCGTGGCGGGTAATTTCCTGCGCAAAATCCAATAGTGCAGGGCGCATGACCTGATCATGGATAGCTTGCGCCAAACCGCTGCTATCATCTGGTAAATGCAGGTCAATCGGGGCATCGGGGCCCCCAAGAGTTTTCCAGTTCGATATTTTTCCCGAAAACACCTGCGCCAGCATAAGCGGAGAGATGCTGTGGATCGGGTTGGAAACCGATACCACAGGGACCACCGCATCCAGCGCCAGAACGCGGCTTCGGTTGGGTCCCTTCATATCCCCCAACCCAGCTTCGCGTGCCAAAAGGCGTTCTTGCGGGCGCATTTCACGAAGCGACATTACTATATCGGCTTCGTCAGCCAACAAGTCCGCGAAGCCTTCGTCAGCGTTACTTGCCGAGAAAAGGAAAAGCGCCACGGTCTGATTGGTTTTTTCGTCTTCAAGGCGATAGGTGAAACGATTTTCAGCTTCATCATCCTTGACGGCGCGATAGCCGTTTCTCGAAGCGAAGGCGTCTATGAGCGCCGGCATCAAGACCCTGCCCATCGTTGCCGAGCCGGAAAGCTGAAGCTCGGCCACAAAGTTATCAAGGTTGGGGCACCCGGGGCCCGCGCATTGAACCCCTGAGCTATCGATGGTCAATTCACCATATTCCGTTGCAACGCGGTAGAATTCGCCATCAAACCCCAACAAGGTGCCGCTGAGCTCAACTTTTCCATCTCGCGAGGTCAACGCGATATCCTGGGCAACCACGGGTAGCGTGCCCATAACAAGGAAAAGTGCGGCGTAAACTGCCACACGTATATGCGTGATCATAAGACCCCAAGCGTTGCTTTAGTTGCTCGCAACCTTCATATCTTGGAGCAGATTATTCAACACAAGAAAGCTACCCAAAGCGGTACAATCGGGCACGGCGAGTGACAAATCCTGGGTGACCAGTTGATCGCGACCTCGTAGTTCAAAAGATTTGGCTTCTATTTCGGTACCGCAGTTGGCTTGAATCACTTCGGCCTCAACAGTGAGCTTCACGCCGCCTTCGCGGCTCTCCATTTCTGCGGGGAAGGTATATACCTCTGCAACCAGCGGTTCGACCGCATCCAGATCGCCATTCATGGTGATAAACCCGCCTTCTCCGGTAATTGCTGCCGCCATGCTTCGTGGCTGGCCGCTCCAGACGTGGCCGGCCCCAGAATAGTCGGAACCGGCTTCCAACGCATGGATTTGAAGCCCCGTGTCACCTTTCCATTGCAATACGACCCGCCCGAAATCGGTAAGATCCTCGACTTTGGCTTGAGCGACCGCGCCATCGCCATTACCAAAAGCAAACACAAAAACTGCGGTCTCAGCCAGCGCAGGCACGTCAATACTAAGAGACCCGGTTTTCGACGTGGTCTGCGTAAAGATCATTCCATTATGATGCACCGTGACCCGTTCGTTCGGAAGGCAGGGGGCCGTTAACGTGAGGTTAACCATCGCGGCTGCCATAGGACGCGCCTTGGCAGAAATCTCGCAAGAGGTTTCTTCGATTTCTGACAGAGCCGACGTGGTGTCATTGGACAAATGCACGGTGTCATCAGGCGCGGGTTGGACAGTGGTTTCATTCGAGCTGTCGTCCAACATAGGCTCAGTCGGTTCGCTGAACTCTGCCGATGTGAGCGTTATATCCTTTACCACGAGCATAGAGGTTTCGGCGTCAAGAGAACGCAATTCGCGATCGGACTTTGCATTTCCGTAAAGCGCGTTTGCGGCTTCCGAACTTTGCATAACGTACCCGATTGCCAATGCACAGGCGAGCGTACCCACCGCCGTTACTGTTTCTTTGATATATGACACTTGGACGACCCTACCCGGATTGATTCCAGATAAGGATCAGCGAAGACCGAGGCACCGTTATGTTCTTGCAGTGGAAAGTTTAAGGCAATTTTTAGGCAGCCATTGATGGCCGCGACAAACCTAGTTGTCGTAATAGCCTTTTCCATACGCCGCAAAAGCACCTGAATCGCCACCATATCTGTAACGTTTCATTCCCTTTTCATCGATCTGGCTCAGCACCAAACCGGTGATATGCTGGTTTGAATTGTGGAAGAACCGCATCGATTCCTCCACGAGCGCCTTACTTGTACTGTCCCATTTTACCGAGAAGAGAATAGCATCAGCGCACTCGGCAATAATGCGTGCATCAGGGACCACCAACACCGGCGGTGTGTCGATGATGATGAAATCATATTCACTGCGCATTTGCTTTATGAACGACTTGAATGTATCCGAAGAAAAGATGTCAGCGGCGTTTACCGTGGTCTTTTCGCCGGCCAGAACATCCGCTTCGAACCCAGCCGGCCGGTGAATGGCATCGGCAAATTTCACGTCGCCATTCAAAACCGAGGCTATGCCCGTATGCGGGAGGCTGGGGAAGTATTCGTTCAGCGTCCGGCGACGGATATCGCCTTCGATCAATAGAACCGATTTCCCCAACCCGGATAGAAACTTTGAAAGAGATAGCGAAACAGTAGTCTTACCTTCCCCCGGGATAGAGGACGTCGAAATGATCACTTGCGGCTTTTTGTCGAGATTGGACAACATTAGCGACGTCCGAAGATTTCGGATGGATTCCGCCGCTGCCGAAGTCGGTTTTTCGGAGAGATACGTCAAAGTGTCCATACGGTGGCGTGCCGGCATCTTCGGAATTTGGCCGATAACAGTATAGCCCGTGAACTGCTCCAGTTCATTAGCGGTGCGGAAGGTACTGGTGCGGAATTCGCGTAAGAGAACCAGGCCTGAACCGATCATAATCCCTAAGATCATGGCAAGAGATAAAATTTGCGCTTTCTTGGGTGCGCTTGCATGTTCAGGTACAACCGAACCTGAAAGCATTCTACTATCCGCTTTCTGGATGCCTTCTTGCGCCGAGGTCTCCTTCAAACGTGTCAAAAAATATTCATAAAGCAAACGAGTCGCTTCCGACTCCCGCGTAAGCTGCTGCAACGCGATCATATCCGTGCCTTGGTTGGAGATTTGATTTGCCAATTCGGTTTCTGAGGCTTTAAGCGCTGCCAATTGTTGGCTTGCTCGGATTGACTCAGACTGGACGCGCGCGACAATAGCCTCATATCGCGCATCGAAGCTGGCACGCTTCTCTTGGGAATCCAATCCACCACTCGCAATCCTGACCAGCGCCGAGTCTTGAGCGATCGCCAGCTTTTGCTCGGGCGTCTCGGCAGAGTTAAGGTCATTCAGACGTTTTTCGGTCTCTGCCTGTGTCGTTGCTGCGCCGTCGATGCGGTAACGCAACTCCTTGATCTGCCGTTCCAATGCCTGAAGCCCTTCAATCGACACCAGTTGGGTCTGGGCCGTGAAATCCGAAACTTTCTTTTCTGCGGTTTCTAATTCTATCTGGAGCTCGGACACACGGTTGCTCAACCAAGCAGTTGCCTTTTCAGTCGCTTCGAATTTCACTTCGATTTGGTTGAGTATATAGCTTTCGGCAATCGTGTTCGCGATCAGCGCCGACTTCGTAGGCGAGTCGGTTTCCACCGTGATATTAAAAACAAGGCTTTGACGGACATTTGAGACCGATACCCTATCCAACAACGCCGCAACCACGCTGTCTTTGACGCGGTTTTTTTCCAACTCAGGGTCTAACGCAATGTCAGTATCCTGACCAAGGCCCATCATCGCGCGAATACGGGATAACGTGGAGCCAATGAGGGAAGGCTCCCGTAGCGCTACATTAAATTCTGGATCGTTTACAAGGTTCAGGCGGTCCACCACCTTCCCTACCAAGCCGCGCGACCGAATAACCTCGACTTCGGTATTCACTTCGGTGGAATCACCGGAAAAGCCGCCCACTACGGCTTTGAGGTCGACCACGCTGTCTTCTTTGGTTTCAAGAACGACCACTGAAGTGGAACGATACTTGGGCACAGCGACACCATAAACGTAATATCCTGCCAACAGCATCGACGCGAGCGTGACGAGAGCAATGAGCCATTTTCCCCGCCAGAGCGTCGCTAGCAAAGCGCCGACGTCTATCGTGTCGTCATCTTCGGCGGGTGCCTGAGAGAAGTTTTTCTGGCTTTGGTTCATCATATTGTGGTGGTCCGCTAATCGTTGCCAAACTGAGGCTATGTAACTGTGCAATCGAGATCGGCACCGGGCCTGCACAAATGGGTGCAAGCTCGGGTCGAAAAAAAATCCAACCAAAGCAAACTAATTCAAAAGACAATTATCTTCCAGTCAGCAGTTGGCTTTTCCAAATCCCATAGTAACTTTATTTATTCCGAAGGCTTTTTATGTCATATAAGCTGAACTTGGTAAGTTTAGTTTTCCTATTTTAACCCATTGCGCGCAATGAAGCTTGCTAAATCAAGGATTAGCTGACCTCTGGCCGCAGCGATATTAGCTGCGCCGCCTTTCGGGTCAAACGGAACCGACAAGTCAAACAATCCAGACCGTTCTTGCGTGCCGTTCATAACGGCTACAAAATATTGACCTGACGCGTTGAATTGCCCTGCTTCTGACGCAATCAACTTGCTGAATCTCACTTCAAGGCGCGCGTCTGGATATGCCTCGAATGGCCATGGCTCTGATGCTATTCGTCGCCCCGTAAGACGCGACAGGTTTTCGCTTAATTCAAGTGCCACAGCACGTTCGGGAGAGTCAGCCCACAATTGATCGGCGGAACTGATCATCGTTCCATTACTTTTCAGGATATGGATCTCGTCATCAGCCGCATAGGTTGGCAGTGAAACATCCCGCACTTCGACTGCGGAAAAACGAATATTGATCTTTTCGGTAACCTGAGGACTATCCACTGCGAAACGGTCAGTGGTTCCACACGCTGTCAACGCCAGCACAAGACCAAGACCAAGTATATTCTTAACAACGTTCATTTTCTATCGTCCCAGCAAGAGCGAATTAGGATTACGTTCAATGGTGCGCGCTAAAGATGCAAGTGCATCGGCCGCTTTTTGAATATCACGCATGGTTTCTTGTGCTGTTCGGCTGATTTCGTCGCCCTTGTCATAACCTTCGATTGTCCGGCTCGCCTGTGAGAACAAGGTCGATAGGCGACTGACAATCTGCGGCAGATCCTGAACAGATACGGCAATGTTATCGGCGGCGTTTCGGGCAGAAGCCAATGTCCGGTTCACATTCTCGACTGCGCCACCTTCTCGTAGCGCCTGAAGCGTATAATTCAGTTCGTCCAGCGCGTTTTTCAACGCTCCCGGCAGGGCTATTGCATCAGGTGTACCGATGACTTGATCTGCCGAGTTGGTTAAAGCAGTGAGCTCATCGACCAGCTGTTGAAGTTCAAGTTGACTGGCCTTTTCAGCAACCGATTGGATCTCCAAAATCAGATCCGGGACACCTTCGGTGGACACAGTGAAAGACTGGGCAGCCTCTGAAACGGAATCTACAGCATCCAACAGCCGCTTCGCCATCTGTTCTTTCTCAAGTGTGGCGACCAGCATTTCGACGCGCGATAAGGTCGCGTTCAGCGAAACCGGGATGTTCTGCACCGAGTCAGAAGCGACTAATCCGGTTACCTCATTGATTAACGTACGAACATCGCGAGGCGTCTGCTGAAGATCATCACTACCGATTAGGGCTTGCGCCGAGTTCATCAGACCGATGGCGCTGTTAAGAAGTTCCTCGATCGGGAGGTTGTTGATCCTCGTAAACACCCCTTCGACCGTAGCCGCGGCATCGGATGTTTCGTTGGCGGTTGTCGGCATAATTGGAAAGTTGTCCCCGGATTCCACAAGCCGCGCCGAAGGGGCGTCTTCAACCACCACGAACTCCACCTTCAGACCGCCCGTCAGCAGGCTTGCCGAAGCAAGTCGTGCACGCAGGCCATTCAACACCCGGTCTTCAAGAAACCGAAGAGCGCTTGCGGCGGATACGTCGCCCGGCAGACCCAAACGGGCGGGTTGGATCGAAAGCGTCACGTTCAGGCGTACGCGGCTGTCGCCAAATTGGTTATAATCGACAATACCCGACAGGGATTCGACCTCGCCAATGTTCAGCCCGCTCAGTTCGACCGGGGCCCCTACTGCCAAGCCGGATACATTGTCATCGAAGACGACGCTAAGCTTCAGCGGATCGACTTCGGAAGCGCTGAAAACCGAAGATCGCGCGTCTTCCTTGGTCGCGAAAACTTCGAATACGGTTCCGTCCTGGACGCGATCGCCACCGGAAACAAATGTGTCAAATGTAATCCCGCCGCCGATCACCGTCGCCAGTGATTGGAAGTCAATTTCGGCTCCGGCAGGTCCGATGCTCACGCTAAAGCCTGAACTGTCCCAGAAACGGGTCGAACTGTTTATCAGGTTGCGATGCTCTTCGTAAATCAATGCCTCGACGATCGCAAAATTACCCTTTGGTGCGATCTCGGCTTTGCCCACTCGACCGACTTCGATACCCCGGTACAAGATCGGGGCGTTATCCGTAAGCTGCCCGTTGCCTACGGTGCGAAAGGCAATCTGCAATCCGGATTCACCGGCCCGGATCAAGGGGGCTGAACTTGACCCTGAAAACCGGTTCGCAAACGGGCCTGGCTTTTCGCTCCAGGAGCCTTCGATATAGACGCCACTTAAAACTGTACCCAAGCCGCTGATACCGCGGGCCGATACCTCTGGTTGGACCACCCAGAAGGCTGCGCTGCTGTCTATATACGGTGCTACGCTCTTGCTCACTCGGATGGTTGCCAAGACCTTACTCAGATCTTCGGTAAAGCCGACGGATTCGACACGTCCGACTGTTACATCCCGATAGCGCAATTCGGTTTCACCCGCCTTGATCCCGGCCCCTTTGTCGAATTCGATATAAATCTCGGGTCCGCGCGCATTATAGCTGTTCCAAGCCACGCCCAAGGCAACGACCAACGCCAACAGGGGTATAAGCCAAACGATGGACGTGCCGCTCAAAAAAATCTTGCGTGCAGATTTGACCTGCACGTCGGGCGGTGTTTCAGACATCTTGTCGTGATCCCCTATCCTTGGCTTCTTGGTCCCAGATCAAGCGGGAATCGAACGCCTGCGCGGAAAGCATGGTAAATATGACAGACAGGGCGAAAAACATACTCGCAGGGCCGGGGTTGATTGTCGCCAGTGTCTTGAGTTGCACCAATGAAGACAAAATCGCAACCACAAAGATATCAATCATCGACCATCTGCCAATATATTCAACGATCTCGTACATCAATTGACGAGAATGGTTCCCGGCAGGGAGCCGGGTTTTCACGCTGATCGCCAGATAGGCAATGGCCCAGAATTTAGCGAGTGGGATCACTACCGATGCCACCAGAATGATAAAAGAAACCCCGTAGGCACCGTGCTGCGCCAGCTCTACCGCGCCTCCGATAATCGTACTCTCATCGACTTGAAAAAGCGTTTTGGTCTTGAGCATGGGATACGTATTGGCCGGGATATAACACATCAAGCCCACCAGCCATAAAGCCCACACCTTTTGTAGGCTTTGAAAATCGCGCGACACCATCTTGTGCCCGCACCGCCCGCAGACCTGCGTGCCCAAAGGCCAGGCCTTTGTGCATCGGGTACAGGCAACGATACCCATTTCTCGCGCGCTCAGGATCTTTTGGGGTGTTCCAGTGAATTCCATACCGACCATTTACACATAAAGCTTTCTTGCGCCACAATAAGTACAACCAGCGCACTGAACATCCAGAAAGCAGGGCCAAAACCCACAGTAGCAAGATCGGCGACTTTAACCAAAGCGACCGCACATCCCAACACAAATATTTCGGCCATAGACCAAGGCCGCAGCGCTTCTGATACCCGGAATGCCTGTATCGCATGCCGTGCCGGCGGCAGGTCCAGTACGATCGGGACCAGCACATACAACGTAAGCATGACGCGTACCAAGGGGATCAAAATGATCAGCGCCGCGGTCACCAAAGCCAGCAGAATCATCGGTCCGTTCGCAAAGGCCAGGGCCGCGTCCAGGATGGAGACCGAATTTTTATTGCCGGCAGCATCAATATCGAGAAACGGAAAGAATGTCGCACCGATGAGCAGGATAAAGATGCCAACCGCTATCGCGATGATCTGCAACCCGGCTTTTCGCTTTGGTGCGATCAGCACAGTATGACATCGCTGACAAACTGCTTTTTCACCGATTTCGGGGACCTGCAGATGAAACACGGCATCGCACTGAGGGCAGACAATAATATCTGCCAATGGGATAGCCAATTCGTGGTCAACGGTGTCTTTCATATCCACATCATAAATTATGGATGCAGCACTGTGTATCGCTTTCTTTCCTTCAGGCTGTCACGTAACCGTTGATCTCAACGAAAACCCTCGCATTTTCTCTAGGACGCGGCATTCGTGCTCTCAGGCGGCTCCGGGCAGCAACACTTTGCGCGAACCTTCGTCAAACGCATCCAGTCGCTGTGGCCATATGGTACCCGGCCACCGCAGTTCCATCTGTCGCTTTCTGGGGCGGTATACGGCGGTGTAAAGCGTGCCGAAACCAGCATTGAACGCATGGGAATACAGCGGCGGTTTGAGAAAGGCGCTGATGAATTTCTCTTCCGAATCGCGATGAAAACGCAATCGCTGCAACAAATACCGTTCACGCTCGACGGTGGCTGTGAACCGCGCGTGACTGATCCACTCAACATTCTCCTGATGGTTCGTCGCAACCGAGGCATTGGTGATGATGGCTGGCCGATCAGGGGCCATCAACGCGGTCAGATACTTGCGCTTTCGGTCCAGCACCGTGACATTATAGCTCATGTGAGTTGGCATGCGCGCCAATACCGCGCTGGCATGTTCAGTTGTTTCGCAGGTTTGCAGTACATAGCGCAGGATCAGCGGAACGCCAAAGCCGACACCCACAACCCGCCGCCCGCCAAACGTCAACGAGATAGACAAACCAGCGTCGTTCACCCCGTCCACCAGGCCGAACAGCCCATCCGACGTTCCCATGACCTTGCGACCTTGCCAGGCCGTATGCAACAGCAGGCTATCAAATGCGCTGGTGTTATAGTCATAGTTCCGCACCATGACCGGCTCTTTACCGCCCCAAATCGCCTGACTGCATCCTGATAGGTATGGGGGCGGGCAATAAAAGCTCAGAAACCTCGCAGCATGATCGCCGCCGCCGGCCTGTTCGCACAGATCTTCGTATAACGGCACGATTTCCGGCATATGGATCTTCAGCGCCCGGCGGCATTCCGCAAATGTCGGGCGTGCGGATTCACCCTCCTTCAACCACCATCTTCGGTAGTGAGGCCAATATTCGGCGAAAAGCCCGGCCCATTTGGGACCGGGCAGATCTTCTGAAATGGCACGCCACAGCATCAGCTGCCCTTTCGGTGCTTACAGGATTTTAAACGCCGGGTCAGAAAAGGCTGGACCAGCTTCGGCAACGGGCAAAGGACGTCCGTTGACCGACCTCTTGATTCCGTGAATCCACTTTTTCGCCCGCTCATTCAACTGGAAAGATTTGGTCATTGACCTGCCACGGGTCACAAGAATACCGATATCGGCCCCTTCATAGCGATAGTCACCCGGTTGTAGGATGCGCAGGAAAAACGCCTCGTTCTCGGATTCAACGGCGCGGCGGTGATAGTCAAACCGGTCAAAAACCACGCGACCATCCTCGAGCATCTTGTAGATACCTGTTTCAGGTGCCTCGGTACAGATATCGACGCTGTCATCGGTATGCTTAATGACCATTTGCGACCACCCATCGATCATCTCGGGGTCGGCCCAGCGGTTGTTCAGCTCTTCCACGTTCAGATCGAACTTTTTCTTGCTGAATTCCAGCAGGTGGAACAGGAACAACGGCGCATCCGCATGTGCAAATGCGGCGTGGTTCGTCATCGACGATGCGCCCGTGATGCGCGGATTCAGCTCGCCCAGCCAGATATCACCGGTTTTTTTGTCGATAAGGAAGTCCAGCTCGAAATAGCCACGATAGCCTTCCTTGCGCAGTTGTTCCCCGAACTTATAGGTCAGTTCGCGCGCTTTCTGACGAACCTTGGGCGGGAAGGCTGTCGACAGGATTTCGTTGCCACACCAGCCCCCGCGATAGGGCGTCAGATCCTTGAACCCGACCAGTTCGGTCATAAGCGGACCAACGATCGTGCCTTCCTTGGTGGCGCAAGCCTCGATCGCGGAACCGCGGCAGTCGATCCGCTTCATGATCTTGATCTCGCCCTCGCCGACGATCTCGGATTCATGACGGCGGAAGTCTGCTTCGGACTTGATAAAGAACGTCGTGTGGCCACTGTCNCCAAAGGCGGATTGCAGCACCAGATCNTGNCCGATCCCGGCCTTCTCGCAGGTCTTCTTGAGGTCTTCGTAATCCTTGACCTCGGCCAGCACGTTCGGCACNGANGGCACACCGGCCTTGTTGCCGATCCGCACGGTTTCGATCTTGTTNTCCATCTTTTGGCGCAGCTTGGCCTTGGGNAACCAGACATCNGCCCCCAGNTCTTTCGACAGNCGTTCGGTTTCNTCNTCGAACATCAGNAANACGAANTTGGGCTTNCCACCGCGCCGCTTGANNAANTCGATGACTTCNTTGTGCTGCAACAGATAGTTGTTGATNTCTTCGATGCTNTGNAATTCAGCGTGNGGCTGTTCNGAGGGGCAGAACACATTGGGGTGNTTGCCGCCGTAGCAGTCGATNTAGCAGATATACTTNAAGTTNTTCACCCANTCATCNAGNCCNANNAGGTTAAAGTTNGTGGCCGAGATAAAGTANACAGGGTCTTCGTTNCGGTGAAAGAACCGNCGAATTTCCGAGATATTCTTGAGAACAGTCGTTGNCATGATATTNGGTCCTTTGCTTANTCTTANTCNGGTGAAGACGACAGGTTTTTCTTGCGCACCCGNTTNAGCGCCGCNTCNGTAAAGACNCGCAGCCCCAGATCGGGGCGNTANCCGTGNATTTCGCTNACNTCCAAANNNCGCATNAACGACAGGATTTCCTGGCTTACNACCTGTCCGGGGACNAGGATNGGAAAGCCGGGGGGATAGGGGATGATAAAGCTGGCGGACACGACCGTCTGGTTGGCGTCCATCGCCTCTTTCAGCGTGCCGTTCAGCTCCAGGTAATCGGTGTTCTTCTCGTCATAGGCGAGGAAAAACGCCGTGCGGATATCCCCTTCGGAGGTGACGTCGTCGTTGCGGAAGGCCTCGTGAAAGCGGCTGAAGTCCGGCAGCGGCGGGTAGTTCTCCATCAGGTTGGCAACGCGGTTATCGAACGACCGACGTTCCATCTTGCTGGCGTCATCCAGACGGTCATCCAGCGATTTCGCGATCTCGACCAGCACTTCGATAAGGTAGGCAACGCTGGAACGCGTGGTACCGATATTGGTCATGAACAACACGGTATTGCGCGAGGTTTTATTGATCTGGATGCCGTATTTATCCATCAAGATATCGGTCTTGAATGTATCACCGTCCCAGCCCGTACCACCCACGAGCAACGTCACGCGGCTGGCGTCCAGAACAAACTGATCATTCTCCCAGCAGTCCCACATGTCAGTCCAGCCCTGTTGCTGATCATAATAACTGGTCACCCCGCTTTCACGGTATTCTTCCGGGATCATGTCACCGGCAGTCAGCACCTTGAAGTATTTGTTCAAAAGGGGATGGTCCGCTATCGCACGGCGCATCGACAAAGCCGCCTCGATCTGGCGCTGGACAAATTCAAAGCCTTCCAGTTCGACCTGACGCCGCCCCACATCCAAAGACGCGATGATCTGATAGTTTGGCGATGTCGAGGTATGCGTCATATACGCTTCGTGGAAAGACTGTTCGACCTCGCCTTTAAAATCCTGATCATTGACGTGGATCATCGACCCCTGCCGGAGCGAGGTCAGCGTTTTATGTGTCGATTGCGTCGTGTACACCCTGACACGCGATTTCGGCGGCGGAATCAGGCGCGTATTCAACAGCGTTTCGTCATCTGCGTCCTTCAGCGTTTTCTGCTGCTTTTCATACGCTTCCAGATGCTGAGCGGATTTGAACTTTTCGCGCAGGGTATTGGCGGCGTTCATGCCGGTGCGCTGGCGGTATGTCGGGTTGAACCTGGCAAATGCAAACCATGCTTCGTCCCACAAGAATATAAGGTCGGGCTTGATCGCCAGACATTCCTCCATCACCCTCTCGACGTTATACACAAGCCCGTCAAAGGTACAGTTGGTCAGCAGCAGCATGCGGACCTGATCCAGTTTGCCCGCGGCTTTAAGCGTCAATAGCTGGTGCTTGATTTCGCGCAGCGGCACCGCGCCATACATCGAATATTTATTCAGTGGATAGCTATCAAGGTAACACACCTGCGCACCGGCCAGCACCATCCCGTAATGGTGGGATTTATGGCAGTCCCGGTCGACAAGCACGATGTCGCCGGGGCGTACCAGTGCCTGCACAACGATCTTGTTACAGGTCGAGGTGCCGTTGGTCGCAAAGAAAGTCTGTTTGGACCCGAATGCCCGCGATGCCAGTTCCTGTGCCTCCTTAATGGGGCCGTGCGGTTCCAGCAGACTGTCCAATCCGCCCGATGTCGCCGAGGTTTCTGCCAGAAAGATGTTCGGTCCGTAGAACGCACCCATGTCCTGAATCCAATGCGATCGGGTGATCGATTTGCCGCGACTGATCGGCATGGCGTGGAAGACACCCGTGGGCTGTTTGGAATATTCAACAAGCGCAGTAAAGAACGGCGATTTGTTGCGGGCCTGAACGCCACGAAGGATGTTCAGGTGCAGCTCCATGAAATCTTCCTGATTGTAAAACACCCGGCGACAAATCCCCAGATCCAGGCCGGCAATGTCTTCGACCGATCTTTCGGTGACCAGATAAGCGTCCAGCTCGGGGCGTACCTTGGCGATCATCCGGCATAGTTCAGGGCCATAGTTTTCGGGTTGAAGCGCGTCGATTTCTTCCTGACCGCCGGCACGGGCCAAATATCGGACGAGTATCGTTTCATCCATCTTGGATTTCAGCGTCAGGCCTGGCCGCACGACGATGGCCTGAATGTTGTGGTTGAACAACACCGCGATCAACGCGTCTTCTATGGATTTGACCACCACCGCTTCGTAATGAAACGGGTCTTCGGTGCGGCGCATGCGCGTCACGTTGGATTTCAGCCAACGTTCTTGCTGATCGTTCACATCATCGACAATCAGCACTTCGAAATAGGGCTTGGTCAGGGCGCGTGCTTCGGGCGACAACATCGCTTCGTCGTCATGCTCATCGTGATCAATGCTGTCACGCTCCAGGGGGATCGACCGTCGCCGGTACGCGCCAGTGGTCAGGGCGCGGGTGATGCGATTGACGGCAAATGACATGTCATCAAAGCTGTTGTGGTTCAGCATCCGTTGCAGATGTTCAAACGCCGGCATCCCTGGAAAGGCCCAGTAGGGTTCAATCAACGAAAGCGAGGCGAACAAAGCCGTGCACTGTTCGCGCAACACTTTGGTTTTCTCTGGGGTGATGTCCCGCGTCAGTGCGCTTGAGGCCTCGCGCAGCGCGCTCCACCGATCAGATCTAAGCTGAATTGCCGACGAATAGTCGTTCATAGAATGCATCAATCATACTCCGCTAGGGGCTTGAACCGCTGCATTCCGGGGCCTGACCAAGGCGCGGTCAGGCCAGAAGTCAGCGCATCAGCCGCTGGATGTCGGTCCGCTGCCCGACACAGTGTCGGGCTTTACGGGTGGGTTTGGCGTAGCCGCAGGTGGGACTGCGGGTGAAGGTGCAGGCGTGGCTTCTTCGATCGCTGCTGTACCTGCTGTGGGATTGGGAAGCGGTTCCGGCGCAAATGCCGGTTGAACGGGAACCATACCCGGCACGGCCCCCTGACCCTTGAAGGCCGGGGCATCGGGCACATGTCGGGCCGGGACGTCTACGTGCAGACCGGCGCGTGTCCCTTGATGCGGGATTTCAAGCGCCCCCAGCGTGTTCAGGTAGGCATCTGTGCCGCTGCTCCGGTCATAAATCGAAAAGTCCGTTGACCGGTCTCGGAAGGACTTGAGAACCTGGCCAAGCCCCTTCATCCCCGTTTCGCGTTGCCGGCGTACCATCGACAGATCGACTTCGATCGGGAACATGTCTTCCTGTCCGGCCGACTGGTGCAAAACCATCGACGTGGGATCGACCACCAGGGATTTTCCCACACCCCCGGCACCCAGACCGTTCACCGCAAACACATAACATTGAAACTGCGCCGCTGTTGCGCGTGCGATTGCCAGCTCTGCGTCGCGGTCGGTGGTACCGGTCAGCACCGGCGTCAACAACACTTCGACGCCTTGACTGGTAAGCTGACGCGTGGTTTCGGGAAACCACATGTCGTAACAGATCGACAGGCCAAACCGCCCGACCTCGGGCACATCAAAGACACAGAACTCCGTCCCGGCCGCAATACCGGATTCATAGGGCCGGAACGGGAACATCTTGGCGTAACGGCGAATAATCTCGCCCTCGGGGTTGATCACGACGGCAGTGTTGTACACACGCCCGTCTTCAGGGTTTTTCAGGAACATCGACCCGGGGATCAGCCAGACGCGGTGCTTGCGCGCGGCTGCCTGAAACACCTCGAGGGTTTCATTTTCTGGTGGCAACGCAAAGCGGTCAAGCGGACCGAACGGCGTAAGTTCCGAAAACAGGACCATTTGGGTCCAGGGGAAACGCGCCATAAGAATATCCAACCGCTGGATCATTCCCTCGACATTGGATTCCAATGCACTCACGTACATCTGTACGCCGGCAATCGCAAAAGGTGTCATAACTTGTCACTCCGTCCAAAAGGGCGGAACTGACAGGAAATGCTCCCTCCGTACGCCCAACTTGACGGGTCCATACGCCCATCGTTGGGAATATTAAACAGGTGACTTGGTGGAAAGGCCACCTCTGTTTGCACGGATTCTATGAGAGATATGCACACAGGACTAAGTTACGCCGTCACGGTTCTGGAAGTGCCGCGTTGATTGCGCCCCCGTTGAAGCATGACCACCAATGCCAGAAGCAGCAAGGCAGGAATAAACATCCAGTATTTGCTGGGTGTTGGGACCGGTTTGAGAACCCGCAGGATTTCCTGATCCCAATCCAGGCCCGCAGCTTGTGCCGGCGACCCATAGGCCACATCGTCTATGAACATGCGATCACCTTCGGTGCGCATTGCGAGACCCGCTGCCTCAAGCCGCTCTTCACCCGTGGCACCGCCGCCGATCGGCAAAAGCGAAACGAACTCTATCGGGTCCCCCAGATCGCCGACCCCGGACACCCTGATGCGCAGGTCCTGGCCCGCCGGCGTTTCAGCAGCCGCCTGAACGATGGCGGCCGGAGCTTCTTCTTCGAAGGGCGGGAATACCATGTCCATCCAAAAGCCCGGTCGGAACAACGTGAAGGCGATCAACAGCAGGGCAATCGTTTCGTAAAAGCGGTTTTTTGCCAAGAACCACCCTTGGGTGGCGGCTGCAAACAACAGCATTGCGAATGTCGCGATGATGAAAACGAACACCCCTTGGGCGATCGTCACGTCGATCAACAACAGTTCGGTGTTAAAGATGAACAGGAACGGAAGTGCAGCGGTGCGCAGGGAATAGAAGAAGGCGACGACACCGGTTTTGATCGGATCGCCCCCCGAAACCGCCGCAGCGGCGAAGCTGGCAAGGCCCACAGGCGGCGTCACGTCGGCCATGATGCCGAAGTAGAACACAAAAAGATGCACCGCGATCAACGGAACAATCAGCCCGTTCTGCTGTCCCAGCGTCACAATGACGGGTGCCAGCAATGCGGATACGACAATGTAGTTCGCAGTCGTCGGCAGGCCCATTCCCAGGATCAATGACAGGATTGCTGTCAGGAACAAAATAGCGAGGATATTCCCGCCCGACAGGACTTCGACCACATCGGCCAAGGCAGAACCGACCCCGGTTTGGCTGACGACCCCCACGATGATGCCTGCCGTCGCAGTGGCGATGCCGATGCCGATCATGTTGCGTGCGCCCACGATCAGCCCATCGATCAAATCCTTGACGCCTGCAACGACATCGTTGGCGAAACGGCTTTCGCCACGGAACATCGCCATCAGTGGCCGTTGGGTCAGAAGAATGAACACCATATAGGTGGTCGCCCAAAACGCGGATAGGCCAGGTGAAAGGCGGTCCACCATCAATGCCCAGACCAATACGACGATAGGCAGGATGAAATGCAAACCGGATCGCACGGTCGGACCCGGCAAGGGCAGGCGGGTGACCGGTTCATTCGGATCGTCCAACACCAACGGTTCTTCTCGCGAGCCGATATAAAGCAAGCCGATGTATACAGCCGTGAGCGCGGCAAAGATGATATAGCCCGCAGAGTTCGGAAACGCGGGGCGCAGCCACCCCATGCCATAATAGACCGCCAGGCTCAGCGCCGATATGCAGGCAACGATAAAGGCGGATACCAGCAAGCGCTGGATAATCGGTTTTGGGGTATAGGGCCGTTCCAGACCCTTCATGCCGGCTTTGAGCGCTTCAAGATGCACAATGTACACCAGGGCGATGTATGAAATGACGGCAGGCAAAAATGCATGTTTGACCACGTCAAAATAGGGAATACCCACGTATTCCACCATCAAGAACGCCGCAGCGCCCATCACGGGCGGCATGATCTGGCCATTCACCGACGATGCCACTTCAACCGCGCCCGCCTTTTCAGAGCTGAAACCGACCTTTTTCATCAGCGGGATCGTAAACGTGCCAGTGGTGACCACGTTCGCAATGGACGATCCTGAAATCAGCCCCGTCATGGCCGAGGATACGACCGCTGCCTTTGCGGGTCCGCCTTTCATATGGCCCATCAAGCTGAACGCGACCTGAATGAAATAGTTGCCCGCACCTGCCTTATCCAGCAACGCGCCGAACAGGACGAACAGGAAAACAAAAGACGTCGAAACCCCCAACGCGATGCCGAACACGCCTTCGGTCGTGATCCATTGGTGGTTCACGATCTCGGAAAGCGAGTTGCCCTTGTGTGCGATGATATCCGGCATCATCGGGCCAAGAACGTTGTACACAAGAAACAGCGAGGCAACGATTGTCAACGCAGGCCCAAGCGACCGACGGGTCGCCTCGAGCAGGATCATGATTCCGATAACGAAAACGACCATATCCTGCATTGTCGGGGCACCGACACGGGTTGAAATCTCGCGGTAATACACGAAAATATACAGTGCCGAGGCCGCGCCGATAATCGAAAGCAGCCATTCCCAGACCGGTATGCGGTCCTTGGGTGAACCCAGTACCACCGTCGCCACGACGGCAATTGCGACAAGCGGAATCCACCATGTCGGTGTGCCGTCCTTTGCGCCTACCATGAACAGATATGCCAGCATCACTGGTACGGCTATCCCCAGCCCCATCTGCCATTTCGTATGGGCAGCGGGGAACGCTGTGACCCCGAGGAAAACGGCAAAGGCAAGGTGAATCGACCTGGTTTCAGTGTCGTTGAAAACACCCCAACCCAATGCAAACGGGATCGGTGACGCAATCCATAGCTGAAATAATGACCATGAAAGGGCGACGAGGGCCAAAAACACCCCGACTGCACCCATTGCTGACCTGCCGCCTGTGTCAGACGAGGCGACAAGCTCATCCAGCTCTGCCTGGCTCAAGCCGCCTCTTCCGGCGGCTTCGGCCTCGACGGTAGCGGCTTTGTATCGGTCATTTTCGTGCATTATCATCCCCTCGGCGGCCCTGTATTTTAACAGGTGCGTATTATTCTAGGGTCTTATTGCGCTGTTCGTCGCAATCAGCGAACGCAAAGCTAATGTTGCGTTCGCTGTTTTTGTGATGGGTGGTATTATTCCATCCAGCCACGTTCTTTATAGTACTTCACGGCGCCATCATGCAGCGGTGCGGAAAGCCCGTCTTTGATCATGTCTTCTTCCTTGAGGTTCTCAAAGGCCGGGTGCAGCTTCTTGAAGCGATCAAAGTTGTCGAACACAGCTTTCACCACCTCGTACACGACCTCATCGTCGACATCGGCGGACGTCACAAATGTCGCTTTCACACCAAAGGTCTTCACATCGTTGTCGGTACCTTTGTACATGCCGCCTGGGATGGTCGCATAGGCATAGAACGGGTTGTCCGCGACCAGTTTGTCGATCGCTTCGCCTTCAACCGGCACCAGCTTGGCATCAACGGTGGACACCGCCTCTTGGATCGACCCGTTGGGGTGGCCCACAGTATAAACGATCGCGTCAACCTTGTTATCGCCCAAAGCAGCCGCTTGTTCTGCGGGCTTCAGCTCGGATGCCAAAGCAAAATCATCCATCGACCAACCCTTGGCATCCAGAACAACCTGCATGGTAGCAAGCTGGCCCGAACCGGGATTGCCGACGTTTACGCGCTTGCCTTTCAGGTCATCAAAGCTTTCGATTCCTGCATCTGCGCGTGCGATGACTGTAAAGGGTTCGGAGTGCACCGAAAATACAGCACGTTCTTTGTCGAACTTATCGCCCTCGAACTGCGACGACCCGTTATAGGCGTGGAACTGCCAGTCAGACTGGGCAACGCCCATATCCATATCGCCAGCCTTGATCGCGTTGATGTTTGCAATTGAACCACCGGTGGAAGGGGCAGTACATTTCAGGCCCGTCTTGGCGCTGTCCCGGTTGACCAAGCGGCAGATCGACTGACCCACGACGAAATAAACGCCGGTCTGACCGCCGGTCCCGATGGTGATGAACTTTTCCTGTGCTGTCGCCGCCGTTCCCGCGACGAGCGCAGAAGCGATAGCGATTGACTTGAAAATAGCCATTTGATGTCTCCCAATTATAATTGTGGTGCGCTCGCTTTCCGCGCGAGTGCCCTTTCTCATAGCTAGAAGGAACGCAGATATGTCCAGTAAAAACAAGGCTATTTATTCGCGAAGGCCGCCAGTTTTGGGTGTTGACCGCGTAAATCGTGACGGTTTGCCACCGCCCCGCGAGGCAACACAAAAAACCCCGTCGCGATACTTTCGTCGTCGGGCACCCGATCATTATGGGGGGGCTACACGGCATAGCACCCTAGCAAAGCTTTGCTAGGGGTCGGCAAATCGGGGGTGCGTGCGCAACCGCGCACCGGCATGGCCGAGAGCGCTCAGAATGGCTTTGCGCTCTCGGGTTTTGTCGATCAGACTTACTTCGCTTCGTCTGCGACCGCAGCCTTAACAGCCGCTTCGAAGATCGCCAGGCCTTCGTTAACAATCTCGTCCGAGGCGGTAAGGGGCACCATCACGCGAACCGCGTTGCCTTGCATGCCGCAGCTAAGCAAAAGCAAGCCTTGCTTTAGTGCGTGGGCTATCACGCGCTTGGTAAAATCCGCGTCTGGTTTCGCGCTGTCAAAGTCCGTGACGAATTCAACGGCGACCATAGCGCCAAGCCCGCGGATATCCCACATACGGTACGGCGCGGCGCGGGCACCGATTTCGGCAAACCGTGCCTTGAGGTGTTCACCCATAGCTGTCGAACGCGCCAACAGGTCTTCGTCTTCGATCGCGGTGATTGCAGCAAGCGCAGCGGCACAGGCAACCGGGTTGCCCCCGTAGGTTCCACCCAAGCCGCCAGGGATCATCGCATCCATGACATCAGCGCGACCGATGACACCCGCCAACGGATAGCCCCCCGCCATCGACTTTGCGACGGTAATTAGGTCGGGCACCACGCCGGAATGTTCGATCGCAAACCATTTACCGGTACGACCAAAGCCCGCCTGCACCTCGTCGGCAATCAGCATGATGCCGTGTTTGTCGCAAATCTCGCGCAGCTGGTGCATCATGTCGAATGGGACGGGGGTATAACCACCTTCGCCCAATACGGGTTCAATGATGATGGCGGCGACACGTTCAGGCTGTGCGTCGGTCAGGAACAGATTTTCAAGACCGGTGATCGCATCCTCGACCGTGATCCCGTCGCGAGGCGATGGGAAAGGCGCGCGGAAGATATCGGACGGGAAGGGACCAACGTCTTTTTTGTAAGGAGAGATTTTACCCGTCATACCCAAGGTCAGCAACGTGCGCCCGTGATACCCGCCGGTAAAGGCGATGACACCCGGCCGACCGGTCGCAGCCCGCGCGATCTTGACCGCGTTTTCGACCGCTTCGGCACCGGTAGTGACCAGCAACGTTTTTTTCGGCATGTCGCCCGGTGCCAGCGAATTCAGCTTTTCAGCCAGTTCTATATAGGGGCCGTAGGGCACCACCTGAAAGCTGGTGTGGGTATAGTGATCTTCTTGCGCCTTGGCCGCGGCGATGACCTTTGGGTGGCGATGGCCGGTGTTCAACACGCCAATACCACCTACAAAGTCGATATAGCGATTGCCTTCAACATCCCAAAGCTCGGCATTTTCCGCATACTTCGCGTAGATCGGCGCAGCCGACGCAACCCCACGCGGCACGGCAAGCTCTCGGCGTGCAATGAATTGCGCGTTGGTTTCCAAAGCCATGTTTGCATCAAGCATATCGGGCACGATCGTGCTTTTTGCCGTTTTCTTTGCAGTGTCCCTACGGGGCTGCTTCTTGACAGTGCTAGGCATATACAAATCCTTTGTGTGAAACGCAGGCGCGCGTTTAAAATCCTATTATTTCGTTTAATTTAATTGTCAATTGCATTTCTTTGAATCGCTATTGCCGCAAAAAACCTACAGCAAAATTTGCCTGTGATCGCACACAGATACGCGATAAGAGACAAATAGAAATTTACCGGGGGCCGGCATGGATATAGGTCAAAGGCTAAGATCGATTCGCGAAGATCGCGGCCTCTCACAGCGAGAACTGGCAGCCAAAGCCGGGCTTACCAACGGGACCATCTCTCTCATTGAGAAAAACAAAACCAGCCCATCGGTTGCGTCTTTGAAAAGCCTTCTGGACGCGATTCCCATCAGCATGGCAGAGTTTTTTTCAACGCTGGAAGATACGCAAACCAGCAAAGTATTTTATCGCGAGCACGAGTTCACCAAAATATCCCCGACTTCGGTTGGGCAGGTTTCACTGCGTCAGTTGGGTAATGCCGAGCAACATTCACTACAGGTGCTGCACGAAACATACCCACCCGGCGCGGATACTGGCCCGGAATTTATAACCCATGAAGGTGAGGAAGCCGGCATCGTGATCTCCGGCGAAATCGAAGTTACGGTCGGTAATACAGCCGAAACGTTAAGACCAGGCGACGGATATATGTTCGATAGCCGCCTGCCGCATCGGTTCCGGAATACCGCCGAAGAAACCTGTATCGTGGTAAGCGCGTGCACCCCGCCCAGTTTTTAGAACTGCTTGCTACAACCTCGCCGTCATTCTTTTGTTTCGTCGCGGGGGTCTTCGGTACTATGTTGTATGTGGTCGCGCTGCCGATCCTGATTACGTCCGCGCGAAGTAGTCAGTGAAACAATGGCAAGTGCAGCCACGCTCAAAATTACGGAAGAACTAAGAAAAAGATCTGCTGCCATTGTCGCCTCCTGTGCTTGGTGTTTCGTCGTTCACAAGCTCAACGGCGTACTCGCGATGTCGTTCCATCGACGCTTCATCCGTGATGCACAGATGTTACACCCAGAAACGCCGCCACACAGCCATAAGTTGCGTCGCACGACATATCCGGAGCCCCCAGCACACCAATAAAACTCACTGAATCCAAAGGAAATTTCGTTGTTCTTCAGGATAGCGGGAGGTTATTTGACAGATAATGTGTTAATAATTAACAGATCCTAAATATTTTTGATCTCTCCCACGCATACGAAAATGTGAACAAACTCAATAATCATAAACTTCTTTTGACTGAAGCGGGACATGGAATTCAACGCAAAGTGTGTAAACGCCGTCTTCTTCGTTGGTCTCCACCTGCCCGTTCAATTGACGCGAAAAAGCATTGATCAATCGCGAGCCCAACCCGGTTCCCACTTCATCCTGACCTCCTCCGGTGGTGTTCTTGACGATCAGTTTCGCTGACTCTGCCCCCGTATAGGCGAGGTTCACGTCAATGAAGGAATTCGCGTCTTCGCCGAGGGCAACATATTTCATGGCGTTGGTTATGGCCTCGGACACCAGCAAAGTTAACGGAGCCGCATCGTCAGGATCGAGTTGGATAGCTTCATAATGCTGAATAATCTTTACACTGGATCCTGACGGCAAGCCGACGCTCAGCAACTGATTTACGATCTCGTTGGTCAGCGCCCCCCCATCGACACGCGTCAAACTGTCGTTTTGATAAAGGCTTTTATGTACTGTGGCCAAGCTCAGGATGCGGTCTTGCAGGCGTTGCAAAACCCGCTTCGCATCCTGGGTGGACGCCTGGCGAATTTGCATGTTCATGATCGACGATATCAGTTGCAGATTGTTTTTGACCCGGTGATGCACCTCTTTCAACAGAATGTTTTTCTGCCTTAGGTTATCTTCCAGTTTCGCTTCATCCCGCAGAATAGATTCAGCCATTCCGATGAATGCCTGCTCCATGTTGACTATCTCAGTGGGAACCACGCCGCCCAGCGGCGTACGGGGTAACGTTCGGTTCAGCGCAAAATGGCGCATTTGCCGGCTTAGCTTGCCTATGTGCTTGATTGCCAACCGGTTCAGCGCCCAAAAAGCCACGATCAAGCTCGCAATCCACATCGCGACCGGCAAAAACAGGCTAAGCGCAGTTGTCGAACCGGCTTTGAGCAACGAAGAATCCGTGGGCCAGACGCTCATCGCGTAGACGACCCCCGGCACGATCGGCAAAACGGCATAGACGCGTTCCTTGCCGCTTTGGTTCACATCACGAAAAACCCGGCCGGATTGCCCGACGTACCATTTCAAAGCAGCAAAAGACGGAAGCTCGCTTTCCGCCACCGTCCGACCGTTTTCAGTGGTCAGGATTTCGCCCTGCGTATTGAACGTCAGCATCGCTGCGGGAGGCACCTTGATCTCGGGGTTGGCAACTTTCGCCAACATCCTTTCGGGAATGGACATATTGATAAAGCCGATCAGTTCTCCACTCACCTTAAGGGGGTTGGTCACGACCAGAACGGGTTCCTTGCTTTGCATCGGATTCATGACGATGCTGGCCATTCTCTCTTTTTCGCGGATCATCTTCATGAATACTTCGCGGCGCGATACATCATCCGGTATCCCCGATGAGACGCATTCACGTTTTCCGTCGGGCTGAATAAAACTGATAACGGTATAGAGGTCCGAAGTTTCTTGATATTCGCGCAAGAAAGCGCTGCAAGAAACGTCATCATCCTTTATCAGATTGACGATAGACGCCAGGGCATCGGCGGCACCAAAAGCTTCTTGAATAGCATTACTTTGCAACGCCGAAGCCTGCTCGGTGATGGCGAGCAAGGACAATTCGGCGTTGGACAGGTTTTGATCCGCGATTTCGCGGGTTTGAACAACGGCAATCAGCCCAATGGGCAATAGAGCAAGCGACAGAAACAGCAGCACCCGAAACGCCAGACCCCGAAAAACATTGGTGCTCAAAAAGCCGGAGGTCATAGTTAAAAACCGGGGGTCATGGTTAGAAAGAAGAAACTTTGGATGATGAAATCACCGACATTGTCGCGTCGTCGGTCATTTCCAAGCTTTCATCATCGCGCAGACCCATGAGTTCAGCGATCCGCGCGCGTGCCCGATTGGTGCGACTTTTGATCGTCCCTACGGCTACGCCACACATTTCGGCCGCTTCTTCATAAGAAAAACCCGACGCACCGACCAGCAGCAATGCTTCGCGCTGTTCGTCTTTCAACTCTCCCAACGCTTTTCTGAAATCCGACATTTGCATGTGCCCGTCATGCGCGGGCTTTTCAGCAAGGTTCTCAGTAAACACCCCATCGATGTCAGCCACCTCGCGGTTGGCCTTGCGACGCGAAGAATAATAAGTGTTGCGCAGGATGGTGAACAACCAGGCACGCATATTGGTACCTACCTGGAATTTATCGATATTGGTCCAAGCTTTTACCAAAGTATCCTGAACCATATCATCAGCGATTGCGCCGTTTCGCGTCAAACTGATCGCGAACGCCCGCATAGCCGGCAGGTGCACTACCAACTGATCCCGTGGGTCTGAAACACTCATTAGTTTCTACCGATTTTCTTATCTTGCTCTTTCAACTGATTAAGCAGGTCTTTGAACTTGTCTGGAATACCTTCCTCCACCGTTTCGTCGTAGACGCGGCGTAGGTTCTCGTCGATAAACCGCTCTCGCTCATCGTTTTGATTTGGGTGCATGAACAAGATTCCTGCTTTCTCTTTACTTGATTTACAACACATGATGTGGAACCAAACTCAAACTCAAGGGGTTTGGTTCCAGAATTATTTAAAAGGACGAAAATAAATGACCGATGCGGCAAAAACGACAAGTGTCAGTGACGCGCTAGGCCAATGCCTTCCCTACCTCCGTCGATACGCTCGTGCACTGACAGGCAGTCAGTCAAGTGGCGATGCATTTGCAGCGGCGGCGCTTGAAGCGATTTTGACGGACCGGTCCGTTCTGGATGGCGTAGACGTACGTACCGGCGTGTTCCGGGTACTGTACGGCATATGGGCGAGCGCCGGTGCGCCTGTAGAAGAGGGTGAAAGCGGTCTTCGTGCCAAAGCGCAAAAGCATCTTGCGAAATTGACAAACCACAGCCGCGAAGCGTTGTTGCTACATACGATCGAAGGGTTCTCCTTTGAAGAGGTTGGTCAAATTATTGGCGTCGACAAGGAAGAAGCCAGCGAGCTGGTTCAAATTGCACGTCGCGAAATGGCGGACAACGTGGCCGGTTCGGTGATGATTATCGAAGACGAAGCTATCATTGCAATGGATATTGAATCAATTGTTGCGGATATGGGGCATCGGGTCACAGGCATCGCCCGGACACGCGACGAAGCTGTGAAGCTTGGCAAATCCGATGTACCGGATCTGATCCTCGCCGATATTCAGCTCGCTGACAACTCTTCGGGTATCGACGCCGTTAACGACTTGATGGGTGAACTCGGCCTGCGGCCGGTTATTTTCATCACCGCGTTCCCCGAACGCCTGCTGACAGGTAACAAACCCGAACCTGCCTTCCTGATTTCCAAGCCCTATACGGTGGATCAGGTCATATCGGCCGTTTCACAAGCCATGTTCTTTTCGTCGACAGAGACCCTGAATACATAAACCAGATAACGCATGCCCCTCCTGTTTCATGGTCGCGCTCGGCGGCGTGACCATGCGTGGAACCCGCCTCCATTGCCTATGCAGGGGGAACCATACAGGCTAACATGCGTTAGTAACCGATAATTATCCAAGGAGACTGGAATGGCCAAAGAAGCAACGTCTACTATTGCTGCAAACAAGGAAGTCTCGATTGAGGAACTAGCCTCTCAACTTGCTACTTTGAAAAACGATATCGCTGAATTGACCGGAGCGATGACCAACTTTGGCAAAACGCGAGGTCGCGCCGCAGCGGATCAGGCTAAATCCACCGCGCAGGGCTTGGCCGATACAGGTCGGGTCAAAGCTGCCGAAGCGCAGGAATCTGCAGAAGAGTTTCTTCGTACACAACCCGCCACTGCGTTAGGTATTGCCGCAGGTATCGGTTTTCTGGTCGGGCTCGTCGCGGCACGCCGTTAATGATTGATCAACTTACAGATAGGGTTGCCATTCGGGCAGCCCAATCAGCCCGAACGGCGGCAATCGGGATTGCGTCCTTTATCTGCCTTGCTGTCGGTGGCATTTTCCTGGCGAGCGCTGCGTGGTTATTTTTGCTTACGGTAACCACTGCAATTGTTGCGTGTCTCATCATCGGGGGCGCATTTTTCGGCATCGGTTTGATGATGTTCTCGCTTATGCTTCTCCGGATACGAACCCAAAAACGTCTAAGATACGAAGCCGCCTTGCAGGCCAGGGCCGCTCAGTCTGCTCAAATGGCAGGCGGTATCGGTGGGCTGCTCGGCCTGATCACCGCGTTCATCAATGGCATGAATGCAGGTAAGAAAGCGCGCTTTTGATCCCAGCGGTAAGGCTCTCGTTTGTAAAGGGGCGATGAACGTATGAAATTGAATCCGCTGCTTGCAACAGGCCTTTTTCACCGTCCTCCAAGATCACATAGGCGATATCGCGACTGGGTGTGTAAAACGCAAAAAACTCTGAAATCTGAACTTTTGTACCTGATAATATTGCGACACGGTTGCCAGCGCTGGTTCGCAATCCATCTGCTAGCCTAGTCAATGAATCCGCGACGGTAATAGTAAGCTCAGTGAAGTCACCAAAATAGTCCTGGAGAATGTCAATCACATCCCCCCTGACAAATGCATCATTCTCGAAGATGTGGAACGATACCACTGTACCTCCTTTGGATGTCTTCAAATAGCAACTATTTCCGAAGTCGCATTAATCTATGACATAGCAAGTAGGATTATTTCATGAGTACCGAATGTCGTTATTGCCCACTTCACAGAAAAGACGCCTTTGTAACGCTGTCTAAGGAAGAGCTTGAATTCATGCAAAAATTCAAGGTCGGCGAACTGACTGTCGACCCTGGCACGACAATTTTGATGGAAGGGTCGAACGCACCGCAGCTATATACAGTGTTATCGGGCATGGGGCTGCGCGACAAAATCTTGTCAAACGGGGAGCGACAGGTGGTAAATTTTGTGATGCCTGGCGATTTCCTTGGATTACAGGCCAGTATGCTTGGCGAGATGGGGCATTCAGTCGAAGCACGTACTAATATGCGCCTTTGCGTGTTTAATCGCTCTGATTTCTGGAATTTCTTTAAAAATCACCCCAACCGCGCCTTCGACATAACGTGGCTAGCTGCGGTCGAAGAACATTTTCTGGGCGAAACCCTCGCGACAGTCGGTCAACGCAGCGCCCTTCAAGCTGTAGCCTGGGCGCTGGTCAAGCTTTTTGAGCGTGGGATGACGCTGGGGCTTGTGACCAACAATACGATGTCCATGCCATATTCCCAACGCGATCTGGCGAATGCTCTGGGATTGTCATTGGTCCATACCAATAAGACGTTGGGCAAATTGCGCAACCAACAGCTAGCGTCCTGGAGTGACCAAGTTCTGCAAATCAACGACCTTGATAGCCTGGCTGACCTGGCTTTGATCACCCGTTCGGTTCCTAAAAAACGCCCGCTGATGTGATCATCTGTTTATTCGGTGTCTGCTGACACAAGGTTGTCGGCCACATAGGCACCTCGCTTCCCGGGCGGTCTATTACGCCCTACCGTGGTGTCGGGTTCGGTGCGCAATTCGACTTGCGCATTCCACGATGCGCCCATCAACACGAGAAAACTGCTGATCCACAGCCACACCAGCATCGCGATGACCGCACCTATAGACCCATAGACCTGGTTATAATTTCCAAAGTTTGCCACGTAATAGCTAAACCCAATGGATAGGACCGCCCAGGACAGCACAGCAAACACTGCGCCAAAGCTTAGCCAACCAATCCGTGCCGCACGGCGATTGGGGCCGAAACGGTACAATACACCGACCCCCGCCAGCAAAACCGTGATTGCAATGCTCCAACGAATGATCTCGGCCATGAAATAGCCAAAGACCCCCAACGGCAAGAACGACAGCACGATCGGGGCGATCACCACGGAAACCAGGGCGACGATACCTACGAAAATCAGGCTTAAGGTCAGCATCAACGCGCTGAAATAGTGTCGCGCTGCATTCCGATTGCGCTCATTGTACACACCGTTCAGGCCGATCATCATCGCACCGACGCCTGCCCGTGCTGACCATAGCGCAGCCAGAACCGAAATCGCCCCGGTCCACCCCAGCTGACCAGTGCTTGCAGTCACCAGCGTGACCACTTGTTCGTTGATTATTTTATATACATCATCCGGTAGCAAACCTCGCATATCATCAAGCTGGGCGATCACGACAACCGGGTCAGAAATCAGGCTAAGGATCGTCACCAAGGCTGCCAGCGCCGGAAATAGCGATAACATCCCGTAAAACGCGACGCCCGCAGCGATCAGGGCTACGTTTTTTTCCTGAATATCCGCGATGGCAGCCTTGAGCGAAACCCAATAAAGCTTGGACAGTTTCAAAGTTTTTTGTTTCAAAAGGCAGAGTTTCCTCGTGTTACCTACTCTGTCGCTGACCTAATTTATCATTTTGGTACCGACTAATTTTCCTCTTCTACCTCATCGCGCACCTGACCCCAAGCGACGAGTGTAAAGATGATCGTGCCGCCGACGATGTTACCCACCAAAACCGGGATGAAAAACCCGAACACTGCGGTTCCCAATCCCAGCTCGCCCACCAGGATCATGACCGCCATCTCGACAGACCCGGCAACGATATGGGCGAAATCACCCGCTGCGATCAACCAGGTGAACACCAATATCAAAAAGAATGACGTCTCATCGGCCTGTGGCAACATCCACACGATCAGGGCCACGATTACCCCGGCGGGGATGGCGCGCCAAAAACTCTCGTAAGTGCCAAGCCCGGTCGCATGTTCGGACAATTCCAGAATGGCCGGAACGATGTCAGGTGAAATCGCTGGCGTCCACATGAACAACATCGCCGCCGCAAAAGCCCCTACGACGTTCGCGCTCAACACAATGCCCCATAGGCGCATCATGCTGTAGAACGATACCCAGGATCTGGCCCGCATGATTGGCAAGACCGTAGTGATGGTGTTTTCCGTGAACAACTGCATCCGGCCCATGATCACGGCCAGAAAACCCAGTGAATACCCAAGGTTTTCAATCAGGAAGCGATATTCCGTATCCGGCAAATAGGTCCTGAAGATCGCCTCGCCCAACACCGATAAACTTATCATGACGCCGGCCGCGACGCCTGACCAAATCAGGGACCGCTTGCTTCGGGCAAGCTCCTCCTCGCCCTCACGCCGGATCACCTCGTAAATCAGCCGAGGAGAAAGCGCCGTGGCTTCACTTACCGATTTTTCTTCCGCTTGTGTATCATCTTGCTTTTTTTTCGACACTTTGCGGTGAATCAAGGGGGCCATATCGCTCTCCGAATGAAAATTTGACGAAATCCACCTCTGTCCGACCGTAAATCCATGGACAAGAGCCGCATTTCAATTGTTCTTATGTGACAAACTAGCGCAGAAATCGTGCAAGCATACCAAGTAACGCAGCGAAGGTGTAAAATGTTCACAAATAATTCAGATCTCATGACCGCGATCCGCGGACGCTTCGCACATGTCGATTCATGTCCTTTTCAGGGGCCGCGCATTTTCTTTGAAAACGCCGGCGGTGCCTTGACCCTGAATTCAGTCGTCGACACCTCGGCACTGTTTGCCGCCATCCCCGATAATCAGGGGCGTGATAATGCTGCATCTCACGCGCTTGTCGGAAAAATCACGCAGGCCCGTGCGGACATGGCGCTGTTCTTCAACACCTCCGGTGGTCGTTTCTTTGTCGGCGAAAGCGGCACGGAACTTTCGTTTCGCCTGATCCGCACCGCCGTGATGGGAACACCGAACGGGGCAGTAATCGGTTCGACCGTTGAACACCCCGCCTCGCGCAGTGCAGCTTTGCATTGGGCAAATATCGCAGGCAAACCCTATATCAGCGTGCCGCATGATGACGCAACCGGTCAGGTCACGGCCGCCGCTTACGCCCGTTTGATGACACCCCAGGTGCGCGTTGCCACGATCCTGCATACCTCTCCGGTGACCGGCATCGCCAATGACGTGGCAGGCATCAGCGCGGCCATCCGTGCCGTCTCCCCAGAGGCGATCATCTTTGTCGATGGCATCCAGCACGCCAGCCACGGGCGAATCGACATCGCTAGCTATGACATCGACGGATACGTAATTTCGCCCTACAAGCTGTTCTCGCGACACGGCTACGGTATCGCCTGGGCCTCCGACAGGCTGACCGGACTATCCCTTGAAACCCTCGCCAACGGGCCCGCAGGAAATTGGGAACTCGGCACCCGCGATACCGGCTCATACGCGACTTTCAGCGATGTGGTGCGCTATTTCGAATGGCTGGGCGATCAGGTCTCAGAACAAGCCGACCCCCGTGCCAAGATCGAAGCCGCAGGTACCGCAATCCATGACCACGAACAAACGCTGACCAACGCCTTGCTTTACGGCACCGGCAACCTCCCCGGGGTCGTCGATTTGCCAGGCGTGACCATACTGGGCGGGGCCGATAATCCCGCTCGCGAAGGCCTCGTCAGTTTTGCTCTCGACGCCGTACCCGCCGCCGCGATCGTCGAAAAGCTCAACGCTCAAGGCATTCGCACACATCTGCGCAAAGCCGATCATTACTCGGGTAATATCCTGACACCATTGGGGCTGGAGGCCGCCGTGAGGGTCTCGCTATGTCACTACAACACGCTCGACGAAATCCGCACACTGCTCGCGGCATTGAAAGACATCGCCGAATAACGACAACGACGCCTTTCATTTTGCCAAATAAACTCAAAATCCAACAGAACGGCAAAGACACCGCTTGCCATATGTACGCGTCCGTTCAAACATACGCTCATGACAAGCACCCTTACCAACGCCATCGTCGCCAAGCGTGATGACCTGATTGCCCTGACCCAGGATCTGGTCCGTATCCCTACACTCAACCCCCCGGGACGCGACTATCGGCTGATTTGCGAATATCTGGAAACACGGCTCAAGCAGCACGGTTTTGAAACCCGGTTGTTGCGCGCTCATGGTACCCCGGGGGATAGCTCCAAATATCCCCGGTGGAACATCATCGCCCGCCGCCAGGGTTCGCGGCGCGGCGAAACCGTGCATTTCAACAGCCATACCGACGTTGTCGAAGTCGGTGCCGGCTGGACACATGATCCGTTCGGGGCCGCCATTGTTGATGGCAAAATATATGGGCGCGGTACCTGCGACATGAAAGGCGGTCTGGCGGCATCGATCATCGCCGCCGAAGCCTTCGTGGAAACCCATCCCGACTTTGCCGGCGCTATCGAAATCTCGGGTACCGCCGATGAGGAATCCGGTGGATATGGCGGCGTCGCCTATCTGGCCGAACAGGGATATTTCAACCCGGACCATGTCCAACATGTCATCATTCCAGAACCCCTTCACAAAGACCGTATTTGTCTGGGTCATCGTGGGGGGTGGTGGGCGCAAATCGAAACCAAAGGCGAGATCGCCCATGGGTCCATGCCGTTTCTGGGGGACTGCGCGGTCCGGCATATGGGGGCTGTGCTTACCGAATTCGAAACCAAGCTGTTCCCAGCGATGGCGGCGCGGCGCACGGATATGCCCGTGGTCCCCGAAGGGGCGCGTAGTTCGACCATGAATATCAACTCGATTCACGGCGGGCAGAAAGAAAATGATGACGACTTCGATGGCCTGCCCGCCCATTGCGTGCCCGATAGCTGCCGCATCACCATAGACCGGCGGTTTTTGCTCGAAGAGCCGCTGGATCAAGTCCGCGATGAAGTGAGAGGTTTGCTGGAAGGATTGCGTGAAACCCGGATCGATTTCGACTATGAGCTCACCGAAATTAATTCCGTGTTACCATCGATGACCGATCAAACCGCCCCGATCGTACAGACCGTGTCGCAGGCTATCCGGGATATCATGGGCAAGCAGCCCGAATACGTAGCCTCTCCGGGCTCCTACGACCAGAAACATATCGACCGGATCGGCAAGCTTAAAAATTGCATCGCCTATGGCCCGGGGCTGCTCGAGCTTGCGCACAAACCCGACGAATATATCGAGGTAGACGACATGGTCGACAGCGCCTGCGTGATGGGCGCTACGCTGGAAACGCTTTTATTGCCAAGGAAATAGTCGGCTGTTCAGCCCCGTGCAGACGAAAAGGCGTGGGGTGACGCAAGCACCAGACCATCCACGATCGCCGTCATTGCGGCACCGCGATGTACTTCCGCCTGAGGGAAAGCGGCGCGCATCGCGCGTTCGACCACCGACATCATGCTCGATCCACCCACAAAGACAAGCTTGTTCACGTTCGGTATGTTCACATCAGCCTGAACCGCGAGCGCGGTCGCTACCTGGGCAATCTCCGTCGCCATACTGGCTAATGTGGCCGCCATCATCGCAGCGGGCAGCGGGATACACAGACCACGCTCCAGTACATCTAGCTTGATTTCCGGCGGTGCCGAGGCGTTGGGGTTGTTGGCCGCAATCTTTCCTGCTTCTACCGCAAAGGCCAGATCATGGCCCAGCTCTTCCTCCAACACTTTGACCAGGCGGTTCAGCAATACAGGCTCTACCGCATAGGTCGCCAAATCCTGTGCCGCTCGCCGTTGTTCGCGCGTATAGAGAAACGGTATTTTTTGCCAGGTCGCCAGCTCCGTGAACACTGCGTGGGGGGCCGTGTGGGTTTCAGCACCGAAAACATGTTTGATGTCCGACCCCATTCCCAGCTGCGGCATGACGTGTTCCAGGCTTAGCCCCCGGTCAAAGTCCGTGCCGCCAATACGCACGCCTTTACTGGCAAGGATGTGGATACCTGCATCTCCCTCCTGCCGAAACAGCGTAAAATCCGAAGTACCACCCCCGATATCGACAACCAACCCCAGGTCGCCCTGTGAAAGAACCGCACGGTTGGCCAAGGCGGCGGCTTCGGGTTCCGCCATGAACCGTACATCCTTAAACCCGGCAAGCTCGTAGCATTCGGTCAAATCAACCAATGCCTGCGCGTTGCGTGCTTCATCCGAACTGTGAAACATAACCGGTCGTCCCGATAACACGCGATCAAAGCTTTGCCCTGTACTGGTCTCTGCCCGTGTCTTCAATTCCGCCAGAAAGCGTGCCACAATCGCGATGAAGTCCATCCTCTTGCCCAGCAAGACACGACTTTCGCGCATCAAAGGCGTCCCAAGCAAGCTTTTGAGCGCCCGCATGTATCGCCCATCATCGCCCCCGATCAGCGCTTCCTGCGCTTCGCGTCCGAAAATGATCCGCTTTTCTTCGTTATCGAAAAACAGCGCGGTGGGAAGCGTGGTTTCTCCACCCTCCACCTGAATAAGCTGTGCCTTGCCGTCGACCATATATCCCGCGGCCGAGTTGGAAGTTCCGAAGTCTATCCCTAATGTAGAAGAAACCGCAGCCATAAAGCACCCTATCCAATCGATTGAACACCGGCCCATAAACCCGGTTGCCCAAGGGCACAATCCTATTTTACCTTGATTTCTCTTTGCCAACGTTACGGTTTTTTGGTCCAACTGACGTGGTGGGGCATACCACAAAACCAAGGCGGCGGCCCGAACGACGGTTCGGGAACGCCCCCGCGCAAATGATTTCACCACAGAAGCTGCGAAACTTAGTTTTTCATTAACCTGGGTTCGGTAACCATACCGAACTTTATACTCTTTTGCGCCCGCGACCTATCCGTATGGAACGAAGAAAAAGGTAAATAACCCTGTAGTCTATTTGCTAACGCCTCAGTTGCTCGGGTTCACTCAAATCGAAATCAACGTGAAGGCAAATGCTAATTTAATGAGGGTCATGATTTTTATACCGCGCCATCCAACGACTGCGAACACCCATCCCGGTAAAAGCTGGCACGGATCGGGACCGCTCGTATCGTTGGTGCGCATGGCATTCGTGGCTGTAAACGACGCAGTTCGATTGGACAATTCCCGGTCGTGGGCTTTTGTCAGCGACCTTCGCCATCAAAACTCAACAATCCGCTGTTGTTACGCACCATAACCGCCGGTGCGCGCGCCCCTTCACTTACCGAATGGACTCACGAGACATGTCATTTTTCCGCTCCACTACCCTCGGGATGATATTACAGGCTCGCATTTCCTTCGTGCCACTCTCTTGGCGTGTCGTCCTTGCGACCCCGCTTGCGTGGCTTATTCTTGCAATCACACTTTGGGCACACGGGGCGTGGCTTGGTACCGGGGTTATCAACCTGACACCAGCATCACGTTCACAACTGAAGGCAAACGTTCAAAATGGCGACCCTGCGCTTCAGAACGGCGACGTGATCGAAGTGTTTTCGAGCTTTCCGGCAATTGTCGCCGGTACAATCGACGGGCCGGGCGGATATGCAACCATGTACGTCCCCGACGGAACCGAGGTCGTGGGAGCCTATATTACCGACGCGGCCGGGAACGCTCTGCCAGCCCGCCCGGCGCAGGCTACAACTGGCAGCGGTGTGTCCAAAGGGTGGGGTCCAAAAGGGCAGCTGACCTTTGATGTATCGGCCAATGGTTGGCAGCCAGAAAGCAATAACGAATGCTCCTTGGCCGGTTTTTCGATAGCAGACTGCAATGCCGGGTTGGCTTACATATATGGCGACACGGGTATTTTCTATTCGACACGATCTGACACAGCGCTCTTTGCCAACGGCGACAAGGTCGCTTCGCTGACCAACGGGTATCTGGTCAACCCGACCAATGGCACCCCCTGGACCAGCGTCGGAGGCAGCGGTACCGCGCGCGTTCATAATAAATGGGATGCAGTCCAGATCAACGCCTTCGGGTCCGGAGGCAACATTGACCCTAATGGATTCACAATACAGGAGGAAACAACAATAACGGGGGGTCGTGGCGCGACCCCGTTCCGATCGGGCAGCCCAGTAGCAGGCCCGGAAAGCGGCAGCGACTGGGACAGATACGGCACGACAGGACCATGGAACCGCATTCAGTACGCCGGGTCTTGCAAGGCTGACGACCCTTCACCGACACTTCCCGGTCAAGAAGGTCCAGCAACCGGAGCCGGCTCGGTATCACCTGAAACGACCGACCCCGGGGTGAATTCAGTAGAAGTATGTACCGAAGTGCCGACTTCAGGTTTTGACCTGAACGCAAGCGACGCTACCGCCTTGCCCCCTGGCACAAACGCGGTACGCTTTGCCTTTGGCGGCATTGCGCAGGGCGAGGTGTTCTATGCCGCGCTCAGACTTCGTGTGTTGGACATCAACGCCTTGGGGCCCGTCAATGCCGAAGGCCATGGAGGCGACAGCGCCGAAGGCGGGGCGGCGGGTAATGACAACCCGTGGCGGTATTGGGTAGCGGGATCCTCGGTTTACGCTTTGCCAAGTCCCGACGATATCAGCGTTGGCATTTCAATTGTCGAAGTAAACGGGGCACCATATACCGGTGGGGATATACCCCCATACGCAACCCTGCGCTATAGTGTGTCTTATGCAAATACAGCGCTCGCCCCGCTGACAAATGCCTCGGTTCAGGTCAACTTGCCCTCGCAAACAACCGGTACGTCGAATTTTTCGGTGGTTACCGGCAGCGATATCCGTCCTGCTGTGGATCCCACCGGCGGTACATTCAGTTTCAACACGATCCCTTCCATGACCGGCCTGCAAAGCGGCACCATCGAATTCGACGTGACAACGAACGCCTCGGCATCGGATGTGGTCACAGCCGACGCCCAGATCACCAGCGACGAATCCGGCCCCGCTAACGCGTCGATCGCTGTGAGTGTTTTCAACGAGCCGGTCGAAACAATGCCGTCGTGTAACGGCACCCGCGCTTCGGCCGTTGACTGGGCGACGGACAGTCCCACCCTGCTCGGGGGACCGTCGGCGTTTTCTAATAACGGGCTAAGCGGCACAATTACCGCAACTGACCAATCACAGCCATTGCGCCCGGCGGCAATCAACACCACGAGCACGCTTTACGCCGGCGACGGTGGCAACCCTATGCTTGATGCACAATACGTCGACTTGCAGGTGTCCTTCGACGTTCCGTTAACCGGTATCTACCTCTATGTCGCAGACCTCAATCAAGATGAATCTGTCACGGTTTACGGTATGTTAAACGGGTTGGTTGTGTCGCCTGGCATCACGAACGGTGCGGGATCGCTCAACATGGCCAGAGCCGCGAATGCCGACGGGTCAGTGACCGGCGAACGCACCAATGCGCTTGGTTCGGGATCGCAGCGCGCTGTTACCATTGGGTTCAATCTCCCGATTGACACGCTGGTGATCCGGCATACGCCGCTTCAGCTAAGCGCACCCGGGTTATCGGGCGCTGATGGCATGCATCTGGGCGATATCTTGACCTGCATAGATTTCACCGACGCGCCGTCGACCATGGGCGATGCGCTACATAACTTCATCGACAGTGATGCGATACGGCTGGGGGCCACGGAAACTGGCGATACCAGCCCCGGCAACGCGGCAAACGCTGATAGCGACGAAGACGACGGCATGGATATCCCGTTGATGACTCAAGGATTTATCACAGTGGTAACGGCTGATGTAACTGGCAGCGATGGTGTTTTGCACGGTTGGATAGACTTCAACGGCAACGGCGTCTTTGAATCCGGTGTGGCTGAGCACGTCGCGATGAGTCTGGCCGATGATGGTACGGGTGACGATGTGGCTGCGGGCGACGGCCAAATTCAATTCAATGTCAACGTTCCGGGCGACGCCGTTCTGGACCAAACCTTTGCCCGATTTCGTTGGTCGACGACTCCACAGCTTGGCCCCTCCGGATTCGCCTCTGATGGTGAAGTCGAAGACTATGCGCTTACAATTGCAGCGGCTCCCCTTGTTGACCGTGGTGATGCGCCGGCAAGCTATGGCGACCCGCTACATATCATCGCCGATGCAGGCCCGACGGGCGTATACCTCGGGGCGATAGTGCCGGATCCCGAAGCGGTGCCCCAAGCCAGCGCTGATGCCACCGGGGATGACCTAGACGGCAACGACGATGAAGACGGCGTTATACTGCCGCAGCTTTACCAAGGTGCCGCGAGCGAACTAACCGTAACCGTCAATGAGGTGACGGGTGGAGTGGGGTTCGGGGTGGCCTATTTGCAGGCTTGGGTCGATTTCGACGGAAACGGCATATTTGATACGACCGACATGATCGCGGCCGATTTACAGGATGGCGCAGCCGGTGACAAGGACGGCGTTCTGAATGGAAAGATCGTTTTCGATGTCAACGTCCCCGCAAATTCGACGCTGCTGCCGACATTCGCCCGCTTTAGATGGTCCACCACAGCCGGGGTCGGAATCGTCGCCCTGGACGGCGAAGTCGAAGACTACAGCCTGACGATTTCAGGCGATTCCGCCCCTATTACCTGTGATGCGGGTCTATATCAGATTTCAACCAACAAATCCGTTCTCAAAAGAATGGTCTTTACGACCGGGCTGACCGGCTACACGCTGAACCTGCAAGATATTGGAAGCGCCGGAACCGATTTGGACGGCGGTTGGGGATATAATGAATTGGATGGATATATCTACGGAGTCAAAAGCGGCAGGAAGGAGCTTTGGAGAGTAGACGGATCGGGAACATTCACCAGGCTGCCGGACCCACCGTCGACCATAGAAAAAGGTGGCATTGCGGGCGATGTGTTGCCTAACGGGGTGATGGTCTATCTTGCCAATAACGATGAGTTTCAACTGCTTGATCTGTCGGACCCGAACAACACTATTGATAACGGGTTGCTGGTGCTGGCGACGCCTGTGGATACCACGGATTTCGCGTTCAACCCGCTCGACGGAAATTTGTACGGCATCGACGGCACCACGGCCCAGGTCTTTCGGGTAACTGCCAACAACGGTAGTGCGAGCGTCGGGTCCGAAGCCGTTACGTTTTTCGGGCCCAGCTATTACACCAGCTCTTATGGTGCCGCGTGGTTCGATGAGAACGGGTTGTTCTACATCTATGACGACATCACAAACGAAGTTTTCCTTGTTGATATCGCCACGGGGGTGCGTCAGCGCATAGCCGTCAGCCAGAATGACGAAGGTGGCGATAACGACGGCGCGTCCTGCCGCGGTCCTTCAGTCATACAGTTCGGTACCATCTCGGGAAATGTGTATATTGATCAAAATGCCTCAGATGAAAAAGACGGCGCCGAAATCAACTTGGGTGGCGGTATAGCGATAAGCGTTTACGATGACGCCGGCACGCCCAATGATCTTGCCGATGATCAATTCATCAAAACCGTCGACACATTTGCCGACGGTACCTATCAAGTTTCCAACCTTTCTCCCGGCTCCACATATCGTGTGGAAGTGGATGTAAATGATACCGACCTTCCGGCCGGGTCGCAGATCGGCACATCCAACCCGATTGTGGGTGTGACAGTGGTGGCGAACGGCGATACCTCGGATCAGAACTTTGGTTTTGACCCGCAGCTCAGTGACCTTTCGCTGGTCAAGGTGGCCTATGCCTCAGGGACCAATACGGTCATTACCACGGCCTCTCCTGGTGATGTAATTGATTGGGTGATCACGGTAAATAACAGTGGCCCGGGGTCTCCTTCCAACGTGACAGTTATTGAAAAGCTTCCGTCAGGATTTCAGTATTTAACTGACGATGCCCCCGCTACCGGCGACTACTACGACCCCGATACGGGCGTTTGGTTTGTGGATGAAATTCTTCCCGGGACCAGCGAAACACTGACGATCCGGGCGCGGGTAGAGGAAACCGGCGTCCACGTTAACACCGTCGAGATCATTAAAAGTTCATTGCCTGATCTCGATAGTGACCCGAATACCGGTGCGAGGGTGGATGATTTCAACGATGGTATCGCGGATGATGATGAAGACAGTTATGAGATTTTGCTTTCCACCGGGGAGCGGACGTTGTCGGGCCGTCTGTTTGTCGACAATGGCATAGACGGCGGTATCGCGCACGATGGTATCGCCAACGGCGGAGAGAACGGAACGACCAACGCGGTTATGGTTATTCTCAGTGACAACAACACGATAATCGCGCAGCCCAAAATCTCGTCCGACGGAACTTGGTCCTATGGGTTGAGCGCGGATTATTCGGGCCGTATCACGCTAAGGCTTGATCCTTTTGCGGCGTGGTTACCGATATCAGAAAGCAAAAGCGGATTGCCGTCACTTGTCGACACGGACGTTCACGATGGAACATATAGTTTTGTCCCCGCCGCAGATACAGACTATCCAGACTTGAACTTTGGCGTGGTCAAGGCACCGACTATGACATTGGATCAATCCGCCGAGATTCAGGCCGGACAGGTTGCTGTACTTGCACATCAATATGTTGCAACCACCACTGGTACGGTCTTGTTCACCTTTGGCGATGCGACCCAGACTCCCGCAGGTGCCTATAGCGCGGCGATATTTTCGGACCCGAATTGTGACGGCGCTCCCGACGCGGCCATCAATTCTTCAACGCCGGTGATTTCAGGCGAGCTAATATGCATCGTTTCGCGGGTCTCTGCCGGGGCGGGTGCCGGGCCGGGAAGCAGTTTTATCTACGCGCTTAATGCCACGACGTCTTTTGATGGAACGCCTGTCACACACGTTGCGGCTAACATCGACCGGGTTACCAGTGGCGCTGCCTCAGGGGTGCTCACCCTGTCGAAAACTGTCAAAAATGTAACCGCCAACTCAGCTGAGGGTACATCCAACCTGGGGACCGCCGGGGATGTGCTGGCTTATCGGATTCAAATCGAAAACAAGAGTTCTGCCGCCGCGAGCGACGTTATCATCTATGACCGCACTCCTCCATATACCAGCCTGTCCGAACCGGTGGAAACGCCGGTATCAGTTGGTGCGGCGTTAAGCTGCGCGTTGACGATCCCGGCATCCAACACCATTGGATACGCAGGGCCGTTGCAATGGAATTGCTTGGGCAGTTATCCTCCTGGTTCGATCGGTTCTGTATCATTCAACGTAAAAATTGAACCTTAGCGCTTTGGCTACGCGGGGCGTTACCGCGGCCTCTGGCCACGCAAAGCACCGCCCCACGTTATGGCGTATACGGACCAAAGCCAAATCACGGCAAAGCAACCTAACGGCAGTGCTGGTCAAACCAAACAGAACTGGCTAACGTTTCGCCAAATGCTTTCAGGGAGACACCGATGTTCCATCTTCGCTCATTAATACTTGGCACATGTGCCGCCGCATTGATGGCGGGCTCCGTCGCCGCCAAAAGCGATATCACCGTCGCGATGCAGCTCGAACCGCCACATCTCGACCCTACCAGCGCGGCTGCGGGTGCGATCGATTCGGTCCTTTACTCCAACGTATTCGAGGGGCTCACGCGATTTATGGGCGACGGGTCAGTTGTACCGGGCCTTGCGGAAAGCTGGGAAATTTCCGACGACGGACTGACCTATACGTTCAAGCTTCACAGCGGCGTCACGTTTCATGATGGCACAACGATGGACGCTGATGACGTGAAATTCAGCCTTGACCGGATCAATGCCGATGACAGCGCCAATGCACAGAAGGCGCTTTTTAGTGCGATCTCCGAAGTCAAGGTCCTGGACCCCACCACTGTCGAAATCAAGCTAAGCGAACCGAACGGGAACCTGTTGTTTAACCTGGCTTGGGGCGACGCAGTTATTGTCGCCCCCGAGAGCATCGACAACATCAAACAATTGCCGATCGGTACCGGGGCGTTCAAGTTCACCAGCTGGACGCAGGGCGACAACATAATGATCGAAAAAAACCCCAACTATTGGGGTACGCCAGCCGCCTTGGATGTTGCCACTTTCAAATTCATCTCAGACCCGACTGCCGCATTTGCAGCAATGATGGCCGAAGATATCGACGTGTTTGTCGCGTTTCCTGCACCCGAAAATCTGCCCCAGTTCGAAGCAGACCCTAGATTTCAGGTGCTGGTCGGTTCNACTGAAGGTGAAACCATCCTTGCCATGAACAACAAGCAAGCGCCATTCGACAACGTCAAGGTCCGCGAAGCAGTGGCGCATGCGATCAATCGCCAAGCAATCATTGATGGTGCGATGTTCGGCTACGGTACCCCGATTGGCACACATTTTGCGCCCCACAACCCAGCCTATGTCGACGAAACAGCACTTAGCGCCTTTGATCCTGAAAAATCCAAGGCTTTGTTGGCTGAGGCAGGCTTCCCTGACGGGTTCGAAACAACACTTGATCTACCACCCCCGTCCTATGCTCGCCGCGGAGGCGAGATCATTGCGGCTCAGCTTGCCGACGTGGGGATCACGGCAAAGATCAACAATATCGAGTGGGCTCAATGGCTTGAGACCGTTTTCAAAGGCAAAAACTTTGGTTTGACCATCGTCAGCCATACAGAGCCGATGGATATCGGTGTATATGCCAATCCAGATTACTACTTTCAGTATTACAACCCGGATTTCCAAAAGTTGATTGCCAATTTGAACAAGACAACCGATCCAGACATGCGCACGCAGATGCTGGGCGAGGCACAAAAAATCATCGCCGAAGATTATGTTAACGCCTATCTGTTTCAACTCGCCGCGATCACGGTAGCCAAAGCAGGCGTCAAGGGATTGTGGTCCAACGCGCCCACTCAGGCGACAGACCTTACTGCGGTAACCTGGGCAGACTGAACCGTTCGGTATCGCATTCAAAAACGCCCCCGATATTTCACGGGGGCGTTTTTTGCTTTGAACAGTCCTATTGAAGCCAAACGGTTTTTCTCTGCTGGACGCTGCAACCTTCCAAGCCTAACCTGCGCAAATGACGCGATACATGCTCAAAAGGTTGGCCTCTCTTTGTATCAGCTTGGCTGTTGCATCGCTTGTCATCTTTACTGTGATCGAGATTGCCCCGGGTGACCCTGCTTCGTTCATGCTGGGCGTCAACGCCCAACCCGACACATTGGCAGCGCTGCGCACCGAACTTGGCCTCGACGCATCAAAGGTCGAACGGTACCTGTCCTGGGTGGGCGGTTTGCTGACCGGCGATTTTGGGGTTTCATATACCTATCGCACCCCGGTCGCGGACATGATCGCGGCCCGTATGTGGGTTTCGTTGCCGTTGGCATTTTACGCGCTTTTGCTTTCAACTCTAATCGCTTTTCCCGCGGGTATCTTCGCTGCTGCACGTAGAGGGAAAGTTGGCGATATGGGCGTGATGGGGGCCACGCAACTGGGTGTCGCGGTGCCTAATTTCTGGTTTGCGATGATGCTCGTGCTCATCTTTTCCATCAATCTGCGGTGGTTTGCCGCCGGCGGGTTCGTCGGTTGGGACAAGGGGTTTTGGGCCGGGGTACATGCCCTGACCCTGCCGGCCATCGCCCTGGCCTTACCGCAGGCTGCTATATTGGCGCGGGTCATGCGGTCTTCGCTGTTGGATGTACTGGGCGAAGACTATATGCGCACCGCCCGTGCCAAGGGTCTGACCACCCGGCAGACCCTATGGCGGCACGGGTTGCGCAATGCGTTGATCCCCGTGCTTACCATCATCGGTTTACAGTTTTCATTTCTGCTTGCAGGGTCGATTATCATCGAACAGGTCTTCTATCTTCCCGGGCTTGGCAGACTTGTGTTTCAAGCGATCTCGGCACGCGATCTGATCGTGGTGGAATCTGTTGTCATGCTGTTGGTATTTTCCGTGATAATCGTTAATTTTATTGTCGATCTTGCATATGCCGCAGTTGATCCTCGACTTAGGGCGCGGGCATGAGAAACAACTTGATCCTCGGCACGCTGCTGACGTCCATCTTTGTATTTGCCGCCCTGATTTCATTTGTCTGGACTCCGTTCCCCCACACGGCAATGGATATCCCTGACAAGCTTCAAGGCGTGGGAGGCGAACACCTTCTTGGCACGGACCACTTTGGTCGCGACATACTGAGCATGATCATGGTGGGCGCACGCACTTCGATCGCGGTCGCCCTGTTGGCGGTCGGCATCGGGATGAGCCTCGGCGTCCCCTTAGGGCTTTTTGCGGCCGCAAAGCACGGGTCGCTTGTGGATGAGATCATCATGCGCGGCAATGATTTGGTATTTGCATTTCCGTCACTGGTCATCGCGATATTGATAACGGCGGTTTTTGGGGCAAGTGCAATTAACGCCATCATCGCCATCGGGATATTTAACATTCCTGTGTTTGCCCGCATTTCCCGCGGTGCAGCGCTTAGCCTGTGGAAACGGGATTTCATACTCGCCGCGCGTGTCGCTGGTAAATCTGCGGCGCGTATTTCGGTTGAACATATCCTGCCCAATGTAACCAACCTGTTAATCGTCCAAGGCACCATCCAGTTCAGTCTAGGTATCCTGGCCGAAGCGGGCCTGTCCTACGTCGGCCTAGGTGCGCAGCCTCCCACGCCGTCGTGGGGGCGCATGCTGGCCGACGCCCAAACCCTGGTCACCATCGCGCCGCATATGGCGCTGGTGCCCGGTTTGGCGATTATTCTGACAGTGCTTGGCTTGAACTTGATGGGTGACGGGCTGCGCGATTATCTTGATCCCCGCTTGCAGGTGGCACGCGTATGACCTTGCTCAGCATTACGAACCTGTCGCTGGCGATCCACAGTTTCAGTATACTGCGCAATGTGACCCTGTCAGTGGCCTCGGGCGAAATTGTCGCTGTTACCGGTGAAAGCGGTTCGGGCAAGTCGATGACCGCGCTCGCCGCGATGCAGCTTTTGCCGAAAGGTGCTCAGGCCAAAGGCCAGGTCATGCTCGGCGATCGGGATCTTCTCAGGCTGCCGGAGAAGGATCTATGTGGCATCCGAGGCAACGAAATCGGCATGGTTTTTCAAGAGCCGATGACAGCATTGAACCCGGTGCAAACCATCGGTCAACAAGTCGCCGAAACCATTCGTGTGCATGACAGGACGGTTTCACGTCAGGTCGCCCATACCAGGGCCATCGCGACGCTCGAACGCGTCGGACTGCCTGTCGACCGGTTTCCGCTTTCGCGTTTTCCCCACGAACTCTCGGGGGGGCAGCGCCAGCGGGTGGTGATCGCGATGGCGATCGCCTTGCGACCCCGCCTTTTGATCGCGGACGAACCTACCACCGCATTGGACGTAACGACCCAGGCGCAAATCCTTGACCTGCTCAAACGCCTCGCAAAAGACGATAATATGGGTTTGCTGATGATCACCCATGATCTGGCCGTGGTCGCGGATATGGCCGACAGTATCTACGTGATGCGCAAGGGAGAGGTCGTCGAACAGGGTCAAACCGGGACACTGCTCCGTAACATGCGCCATCCTTATACGCAGATGCTGTTCGCGGCTTCGGGTCACAAAGTTAACCTGCCACCCGCCCCTGCCGGATCTCCATCGCTGCTTGATGTACGCCACGTCTGCCGTGATTACGCCTTGCCGCGTAAGGAACTGTTCAGCAAACCGGGGTCATTCCGGGCAGTCGACGACGTGTCCTTCAGCATACGACGTGGCGAACGACTGGGCCTTGTCGGCGAAAGCGGGTGCGGAAAATCGACCCTGACACGCGCCATTTTGGGCTTGGAGCAGGTTCAGCGCGGGTCGATCACCCTAGACGGCGAACCCGTTTTTTCGCAAAAACATCCAAACCTGAGCGTTCGCCGCAAAATGCAGGTGGTATTTCAGGACCCCTTCGGCAGCTTCAATCCGCGTCACCGGGTCGACAGGCTGATCACTGAACCCTTTCATCTGTTATCGGATCCGCCCAAAGGGGCCGACCGGGCACGCGCGATCACGCAATCATTGACCGCCGTCGGGCTTTCCCCCGATGATGCGACAAAATACATCCATGAATTTTCTGGTGGCCAACGCCAGCGCCTTGCGATTGCCCGCGCCGTTATCACCCGTCCCGACCTGATACTATTCGATGAAGCCGTAAGCGCTCTGGATGTCTCTGTACGGGCGCAAATCCTCGATTTACTTGCCGATCTGTGCAAAACCTATGATCTGACCTATCTGTTCATTTCGCATGATCTGTCGGTCGTGCGTAGCGTGACAGACCGCGTCTTGGTGATGAAATCGGGAAAGATCGTCGAAGAAGGTGCCACGGAAACCGTCTTTCAGACTCCAGGGCACCCTTATACACGAAAACTTTTGGCGGCCGCGCCGCTATTGCCCGATCTCGAAAGGCGCATGCGATGAAGGTCGGCATAATTCGCGTGGTCGAAGCTGAACGCGCTGACCTGGACAGTATGGCAAGGACCTATTTCTCCGAAATGTTGCCCGATGGCCCGCCCTACTATCCTGCGGCACTTGATCGCTATTGGGCAGAACCCGGTCGTCACCCGTATTTGGTCCTTGGCGACAATCGACCGATCGGGTTTGGGCTAGTCTGGAACCATGTCGACGGCACTCACGAGTTGACGGAATTCACCATCACGCCCCAATACCGTCATCAAGGTCTGGGCACCCAGGCGGCGCATTTGATCTTCAACGCTCTCGGAGGCGACTGGACGCTGGGCGTAGCGACCAATTCGCCAGGGGGTATGGCGTTTTGGCAGCAGTGCCTCACCGATTGTGAAAACGCCTGCGACGTAACACCCGGCCCGGCAAGAACCTCAAGACAATGCGGCAGCTTCAACTTTCGGATAGAACGTTAGTCCACACCCGGCGAAAGCTCGCTTGGCTAAGCCGTATTCTCACCTTAGCATGACTTCATCTAGAAACCGGAGGACTCACTCATGCGACTGACAGGGAAAACAGCTATCGTTACCGGGGGGGGCTCAGGCTTTGGCGCAGGTATCGTGCGGCGCTTCGTTCAGGAAGGCGCACGTGTCCTGATCGCGGATATTAACCGCGAAGGGGCGGATCAGCTTTCCAGCGAAATGGGCGATCACGCATTCTCATACCAGGTCGACGTGGGCGACGGCGCTTCCGTCCGGGCGATGTCCGCCGCAGCCATTGAGGCCTGGGGCCATATCGATATCCTGATAAACAACGCCGGTGTCTCGCACATGCCGGGTCCGCTGGAATCGATCAGCGAAGACGACTTTGACCGCGTGACCCGAGTGAACATGAAATCAGTGTACAATACGGCCCAAAGCATCGTCCCGCATATGAAACAGCGCAGTGCCGGGGTAATTCTCAACGTCGCGTCCACAGCCGGCGTATCGCCGCGCCCGAACCTCAATTGGTACAACGCGTCAAAAGGCTGGATGATCACAGCGACCAAGACCATGGCCATAGAACTGGCCCCCTACGGAATCCGTGTCAACGCAATCAACCCTGTTGCCGGCGAAACGCCCTTGCTGAAAACCTTCATGGGCCAGGATACCCCGGAAACCCGGGCCAAGTTTCTCGCCACGATTCCGCTCGGCCGTTTCAGCCAACCCGAAGACATGGGCAATGCCGCGCTGTTTCTGTGCTCTAACGAAGCAAGCATGATCACGGGCGTCGCGATGGAGGTCGACGGCGGCCGGTGCATCTGACCTGTTTCATTTTGCCAAATAAACTCCCCGCGGAGCGTCCCGCACCATCAACAGGCAGTACCTATGCAGACAGGTCCCAAAAACCTCATCACCGATGTTCCCGGCATCAGGGTCGGAAACGCTCAGAATGACGTTTTGAAATCCGGTACGACGGTTCTGGTGGGCGATGAACCCTTTACCGCATCTGTACATGTGATGGGGGGCGCGCCCGGTACCCGTGAAACCGATTTGCTTGCTCCTGATAAAATGGTGGCGGCCATTGACGCGCTGGTGCTGTCGGGCGGGTCGGCATACGGGCTTGATGCCTGTTCGGGTGTGGCCGACGGGTTGCGCAGGGCGGGACGCGGCTTTCGATTGGGCGACGCCACGATCCCGCTCGTGCCGGGTGCGATCCTGTTCGACCTCCTGAACGGTGGCGCGAAGGATTGGGTTGAAAACCCCTACCGCGGCCTGGGTCTCGCTGCTCTGGAATCCGCCGACACCGATTTTGCTTTGGGGACGGTTGGCGCAGGCACGGGAGCGCTGACCGCTATGGTCAAAGGCGGGTTGGGGTCCGCGTCGCTACGACTGCCTGACGGCACGACCGTTGGCGCGCTGGTTGCCGCCAACCCCGTGGGGGCCGTCACCACACCCGGTGACAGGCACTTCTACGCTGCTCCGTTCGAACTCGGGAACGAATTTGGCGGGCTCGGTCCCGATCCATCCAGTGGGCTTGGCTTCAGCCTCGAGAGCCGCAAGCTTGCATCGATGTCGCCGCGCGAAAACACCACGATCGCAATTGTTGCAACCGATGCGACCCTAACCAAGGCACAATGTCAGCGAATGGCCGTAGCGGCACATGACGGCATAGGCCGCGCGACCGTCCCGGCGCACACGCCCCACGACGGTGATCTTGTTTTCGCTATCAGCACCTCAGCGCGAGATATCTCCGATACCACGGTCCCGCTGATCGGCCATGCTGCATCGCTGTGTCTGTCTCGGGCCATCGCCCGCGCGGTTTTTCATGCAACGCCGGCCGAGGGCGATCTTCTGCCCTGCTGGCGCGACCTGAACGCCTGATTTGTGCGGACGCGGCATCAGCCTGTCGAGTTGCCCTTGTTCAGAGTGGTGCCAGCTGCGGGGTCAGGGGCGGTCTGAAATTGTAACTTCAAGCGTCGCAATACCATCAACGCCGCCGGTGATCACGTCACCCGGTACAACGGCACCCACGCCGGCCGGGGTGCCTGTCATTATTATATCACCCCGTGCCAAGGTAACGGATCGCGACAGGATAGAGACATGTTCGCTCACCGACCAGATCAGGTCTGCCAGATCGGCGTCCTGTTTGATATCACCATTGACGGCCAGCCAAATTCGTCCCGATGTGATTGAAGCGACATCGCCAATCGGAACGATAGGCGCAATCGGTGCCGAATTATCGAAAGCCTTGCCCCAATCCCAGGGTCGACCCATGTTTTTGGCTTCGGTTTGAAGATCGCGGCGCGTCAGGTCGATTCCGACAGACGCACCCCAGACATGTTTCATTACATCCGCTTCATCGATGTCGGCACCCCCCTTGCCGATAGCGATCACCAATTCGATTTCGTAATGCAGGTTTTCGGTCAACGGCGGATACGCGATGCTGCACGGCGTGTCCAAAGCTGCATCGGCGGGCTTGGTGAAAAAGAACGGTGCTTCGCGATCAGGATCTTTGCCCATTTCGCGGGCATGCGCCTCGTAATTGCGACCCACACAAAAGATACGGCGGACCGGAAAGCGTGCTTGCTCACCCTTGACGGCAAGACTGGCTTGTTTTGCAGGGTCAAACACATAGGAAGTGGCGGTCATCGGTGATCCTTTGTTCTGTCAGGTTATCGGCGAAGCGAACCGTGGTTCACACCCGCCATGACTACGATTGCGCCATAGGCGTCTTCCCCNGCGATTTGCGAGCTGTCACTTGCCGGTAACTCAGACGTCGGCCAAAGCGGCAAAACGACAGCACAGAGCAGGGTCAATGGCTCGCGGCTGAAGACGGTTGCGTCGCTTTGGTATTATCCGCATCTTCGGCGGGATCAACGATCAGCTCTGCTTCTTCGATATCGTCGCTGGTCGACTTCGACGTTGTGGTCGACGGTTCGACCGGTACCACTTGGTTATCACTGGCTGACCCCACAATCAGTGGCAGCATTTGCACCCCACCGGGCATCGCGACTTCAGACATCGGCGGGGTTTTCCACGCCAATGTATCAAAGCTATGGCAGTTCTCGCAAACCGGCTTCCAGTTCGTATGGATGTGTTGACAGTTATCGCATATCCACTGTGGTCCGCGCGATACCGTCAAGGCACGCGCCAGCCAGCCCTTTATCACCGTATCCGACGCACCTTCGCCACGTTCAATTGCCGCCATAAGCGTCACTGACCGCGCTGTCGGGTCTGTTTCCACAAGGTTTCCCAGCGATCGACGGGCCTGCGGAAAATCTTCGTTTGCTATGTTCAGTTCGGCCAACAGCATTTTGGTTTCGGGATGTTCCGGGTGGAGTCTGGTCAGTGTCGTAAACCGCTTAAGCCGTTCTTTCGGGCTTTCATCAGGCTGAATTGCTGCAAAAGCGGCCGCCAGATCGGGGTGCGGTTGGACATCCCACGCTTTCTTGAGAAGTCGTGTCGCGTATTTTGGCCGTCCTTGATCAATATAGCCGTGAGCCGCCATCACGGCTGCTGGAATTAAATCAGGCGACAAACGGTTCGCCTCTATCGCGGCTTCGCGGGCCTCGATGCTGTTACCTTCTGCAATCACGTCTTTTGCTTCAGACAGCGCCAAAACTGCATCGCGGCGCTTGTGCACATCGCGGGGCATCTGCCCGTTCTTAAGCTTTGTGTTCAAAGTCTGCCGCGCGCCCGCCCAATCTTCCTTTTCGGCCTGGAGCTTCAGCAACACATCGCCAGTTTCCTCGTGTTTCGGTTTCAGCGCGAATGCTTTTTCGGCCAACTTCAGTGCAGTGTCGGTGTCACCTTCGGCCAGCTTCTGTTTCATGATGCCACGCACCCCGACAAACCTGGTGGATTCGTTGGTAACCAATTTACGATAGGTTTCCTCGGCCTTGCGACGATCCCCGGCCATTTCAGCGGCTTGCGCGATCAGCAGGTTGGTCAGTTCGGGTTTTTCCAAATACTTGTCGGCCTTCTCTGCCTTGGAAAGTGCCAGTCGTCCCTCGCCACTTGCCAGTGCCATCAGACCCTGAGACAGGGCCTCGTAACCCTTGCGTTCACGGTTGCGGTCAAAATGGCGCGACAACGCAGTTTCGTCACCGTTCAGGAAATGCCAAACCGCCACGAGGAGCGACAGGATTTTCAATAGCAACCAGACTGCTATCACCAGGACGATCACCGCAATCACCGATTGCAGCGGCCCGAAACTAAACTCAGTCCCCATAACGGTAACCTGCAACCCGCCCGAGCTTTCCAACAGGGTCGATGCACCCCAGGTCAGCGCGGCGATCACCGCAACAAACACAACGATCTTGATAAGTGACCAAAGCATAAAGTCGTTCCTTAATTTGCCGTCAGGCGTTGTGTTAGGGACTGCACGGCATCCTGCGCATCCTGGCGAGCCTGGGCATCTTTCAGCCACTCCGACAAGGGTTCTTTTGCTGCATCGGGTAGGGCTTGCAGTTCCGACAAGGCATCACCCAGACGCCCGTCCTTGATAGCAGCCTCGGCACGCGACAGCACCGCGTCTGGGTCATTGCCTTCGCGAGGTGCCACCGATCTTGCCCCAAGCTGCTGCTTGAAGAATCCGCTGATACCGCCGCTTTCTGATGCTGGGGCCGCGGCTCGTGCCGCAGCCAAAGCCGCCCGCGCGTTATCGGTGAAACGATCCTGAAGGCTCGCAATTGTCACCACACCGCTTGCTGCCGTGTCGACCAAGGCCGGAGGAACGTCTTGGGTGCCGGCACTTTCCAGATCGGCAATCGCCGCCTCAAAGGGTTGGCCGGTCGACAGCGCCGATACAATACGAGCCACCGCAGACTGCTGGCTGGCAGTCTTCGCAGCCCGGGATGTCGCCTCTTCAATGGTGGTGGCATTGTCGATGAGCTTCTGAATTTCGTCCCGCTGCGCTTCAACAGAGGATTTGAGCGTTTCAAGCTCTGCCTCGAAACCCGACGTATCAACCTTGGGCGGGGCAGGCGCAGGAGCCTCTGGGCGGTTCGCGATCTCGTCCACACGAGCATTAAGAGCGGCAAGCGTACTCTTCAACTCTTCGACCGCCGCGCCGTCGATAGCCGCGCTATCCGTTGCCGGTGCAGCTGGTTCGGCTTGTTCCAGTGCGGTGATACGCGCATCCTGATCGGCGATTTGCTTGGTCACGGCATTGTCGACAGCGGTCGCGTTGTCATTCGCCACAACCTTTGACCGCAGGCCAAATTCTTCAAGCAGATCCAGCTCGGACGCGGCAAAGCCGATACCGCCAGCGATGATCCCGCCAAGCAGCATAGGAAAAAACACGCTTGGGCGCTTTTCAGGTGCGCGGGGTGCCGGTGCGGAAGTGGTGGTGTGCGGTGGCGACGCGGGCGTGGTCTTGGCCGTTGCATGGGCAGCGGCAGACCTTGAGGACCCTGCCGACGCTTTGCTTGCCGGCGAAGGCTCGGGGTCTGACGTCGATTTGATTGTCGTCGTTTCAGGCTTTGCAGTCTTGGAGGTGTCGCTATCCGGCTTGGGTCCGTCAGCGGCTTTCGAAGTCACTGCGGCCGACTTACCTGCATCCGCGCTTTTCGGGACATCCGCCGGATTTGCACCCGACTGGTCGGAAAGTGGCTTGGCAGAGGTGGCCGCCTCAGGCGCATTCACCGTCGACGTCTCATTTATCGCATCGGGTTGCTTTGCTGCATCTGTCGCCTTCGCGTCAGGCTTGGGCGTCACCGCTTTATGAGTGCCAACTGGACCTGTCGCGGTGTCGCCCGCCCCAGTTTCAACGGCGTGACCGGATTGCACCGCCTTGTCACCCGACGCGATAGAACTTGCCGTCGAAGGCTTATCAGCAGGGGCAGCTTTGGGAGGAGTTTGGGTCGTCGTCTTCGGCTTTGATGCTGCGGATGACGCCCGCGAAGTCGATGTTTGCCCGGGCTTATTGCCGCCCGTACCAGGAGTTTTCGCTTTCGCCACGCTTAAACCTTTCCGATTCTGGCTTTGTGCCAGCTTATCTTTCAACCTTATGCTCCATCTGGGCAGGTCTTCAAGCTAACCTGTTCCATTCAACCTGGTTTTCAAGTGCTAAACGCATCGAGGCCGCTGTGGGTTCAGCCGCGATTACTATTTGTTCAAAAAGTGAGTGATCCAGCCGACTGGCGATTTCCGCGCTTAGGGTAATACATATCACGTTCTGCGGCTCTCGGAGTTCGGTCCTGAATTGCTCGGCTGTCCGAGGCGAAAAAAGCGGGACGAAGCACCTTTGTTCGCTCTCCAACGTGCGACGCGCCACATGGGTCAATGGCAACAGCTCCTGATCGTATACCACCATAGTCGTTGTAAACAGACCGCCGTCGGTCAAACGTTGTGCGATGTTTCCACGCTGGTGCATGCCACATAAATGGAGCAAGGGCGCTTTTCTGGGTGACGCCAGCAAGAGTGACACCAGGTCGTCGGCGTCACGTGCCACCAGCGCGATGTCCCACCCCTTGGCCTTGGCTAGTTCGGCGGTGCGCGATCCGACACAATAGGCCGTACGCCCCCGCCCCATGGGCGCGTTTTCAACGCCGTGCCCGGATGAAAACACGACGCCTTCCACCCCTTCCAGGTTTATTGCGGCTGGCACGGGCTTTATCTGCATCAGCGGGCTAATCAACACCGTGAGCTTTGCCAGCGTTGTCGCGGCCAAACTGTCAGCGAACCGCCGCGACGCCTGTGCAGGACGGGTCATGATCAAGACCGGCTTTGTCATTTTGCATAAGACCCCAAGCATTGTTCCACTTGCCTCAAGGTGTTACTTGGCAAGGGTCACCCTTGCAACGGAAACGACCCATGATATTTCTTGGAATTGAAAGCAGCTGTGATGATACGGCGGCCGCTATCGTGCGCCACACCCCCGATGAGCCGGCCAGCATTTTGTCATCTGTCGTATTGGGACAGACAGATTTACATGCGGCATTCGGCGGTGTCGTACCTGAAATTGCTGCGAGGGCGCATGCGGAAAAGCTTGACCATTGCATCGAGCAGGCGCTCGCCGATGCGGCTCTGACGCTGCGAGATATTGATGCAATTGCGGTCACGTCCGGGCCGGGGTTGATCGGCGGCGTGCTATCGGGCGTCATGTACGCCAAGGCGTTGTCTGCTGCCACCGGTAAACCGCTTTATGGCGTCAACCATCTGGCCGGTCACGCTCTGACACCACGCCTGACAGACAGAACGCCTTACCCCTACCTGATGCTGTTGGTGTCCGGCGGGCATTGTCAGTTCCTGTTGGTCAAAGGTCCGGAACAGTTCGAACGCCTTGGCGGTACCATTGACGACGCCCCCGGAGAAGCCTTTGACAAGGTCGCACGTTTGATTGCATTGCAGCAACCTGGGGGGCCGGCCATTGAAAATGCCGCCCGTACCGGCGACCCCAAACGGTTTGCCCTGCCGCGACCTTTGCTTGATCGGACCGACTGCGACATGTCATTTTCGGGTCTGAAAACCGCTGTTTTGCGCGCGCGCGACAAGGTCATAGGCGAACAAAGTGGGCTTAGCCGTGAAGATCAGGCAGATTTGGCAGCAGGGTTCCAGGCCGCTGTCGTGGATGTGCTGGCCCAAAAAACCCGGCGGGCAATCAGAGTCTATCTGGGAAAAAACCCTGCCGTTCGCACATTGTGCGTGGCTGGGGGGGTTGCTGCGAACAAGGCGATTGGCTCCAGCTTGGAGACTGTGGCGGCTGAGTTTGATTGCGCGTTCGTAGCCCCGCCGATGGTGTTATGCACCGATAACGCGGCCATGATCGCTTTTGCCGCCGCCGAACAGAGCCAAGTGCGCGGACCAGATGATCTAACATTGTCGGCAAGGCCCCGATGGCCTTTGGATACTGATCAGCCCTCCATGTTAGGAAGCGGCAAAAAAGGGGCGAAAGCATGAGTATTGCGGTTTTGGGCGGCGGCGCTTTTGGCACTGCGCTTGCCATATCGTTGGCCGATAAAGCAGCGACGACGTTATGGGCACGTGACGCTCATGGCATGGCCAGAAGGCGTGAAAACACCGCGCGTCTACCCGGATGCCGGNTTCCCGCGGGCTTATATGTTACTGAAATGCTTCCCAAGGCTGCAAACGCAAGCATTTTGTTAGTCGCCGTGCCTATGCAAAAGCTTCGCGCGTTTCTAGACGAGAATTCGGCGCTGTTGGATGGCAAGACTATCGTGGCGTGTTGCAAGGGGATCGAATTGGAAACCGGGCTTGGCCCCGTCGCCGTGATCCGCGAGGTCCTGCCGAAAGCAGTGCCGGCGATGTTGACCGGCCCAAGCTTTGCTGCCGACATCGCACGTGGGCTTCCGACCGCGTTGACAATCGCCTGTGCCGATCCCGCGATGTGCATGCAACTGCAACAGGCTCTGACGACGGCAAATTTACGGCTTTACCGAACGGGCGACACGATCGGCGCTGAATTGGGTGGCGCTCTCAAGAATGTTGTGGCCATCGCATCGGGGGCAGCGATGGGGGCTGGTTTGGGCGAAAGCGCCCGTGCCGCATTGATGACCCGAGGCTTTGCCGAAATGCAGCGGCTTGCGGCCCATTTCAACGCGGACCCCGATACCTTGTCCGGCCTTTCGGGATTTGGCGACCTGACACTGACCTGCACGTCAACGCAGTCACGTAATTACCGCTTGGGGTTCGCCCTGGGGGCCGGGCAACCATTCGACACGACAACGACGGTCGAAGGTGCAGCGACCGCACAGGCCATTGACCGTCTGGCGCAGGACCATGACCTGGATTTGCCGATTACAGCGGCCGTTGCAGGGTTGGTTGAGAATAGATTAGATGTGGCCAGCGCAATGAAAGCGCTTTTGACCCGCCCCTTAAAGGAAGAATGACATGCTCATCGCTCTGCTCGCCACAGACAAACCTGACTCCATCTCGGTACGCAAAGAGAACCGTGCCGCGCATCTGGAGTATTTGAAATCCACGGGCTGCGTTTCGCAGGCGGGGCCGTTACTAGATGATGATGGCCAAATGATCGGTTCGCTGATCATATTGGATGTCGAAGACAAATCCGCAGCGCAAGAATGGGCCAATAATGACCCCTATGCCAAGGCAGCGCTGTTTGAAAATGTGCAGTTGATGATCTGGAAGAGGGTGATCGGCTGATGGCCTATTGGCTGTTCAAATCAGAGCCATCGACCTGGAGCTGGAAAGACCAGGTCGACAAGGGTGATACCGGCGAAGAGTGGGACGGCGTCCGCAATTACCAAGCGCGTAATTTCATGCGTGACATGGCGGTAGGCGACCGTGGTTTCTTTTATCATTCGCAAGGTGAACGGGCGATTGTAGGCATCGTCGAAGTAAGCGCCGCTGCGCATCAGGACAGTTCCACCGATGACCCGCGATGGGAATGTGTCGACATAAAAGCGGTTCGNCCGTTTTCGGTACCGGTTACCTTGGATGATATCAAAGCTGACGACAGGTTCGCCGACATGCCATTGGTAAAAAGCCCCCGCCTGTCTGTGCAGCCTGTGACGGATGAACAGTGGTCGGCCATCTGCGCCATGGGGCGGACCGAACCTTGAAACCGTGGTTTAGGGTCCCGGTATTACCGGAACCCTTCCCCACCCCACGCACGCCATAAATGGCCACCTCGCGTATGCTTAACTCACTGCCTATCGCTTGATGTTGTGTCACTTATCGCCAATGATCACAACGAACTGATGTCTAAAAATCGGCACAAAATAAGAACGTCCGCTTAACCAAGCGAACGCTCGGCTCGGTTGCTGGCTTGCTTAGCCGTAAACGGATTCTTTGCCGAAATGCTTTGTAAGCATATAGTAGAGCACTGCGCGATATTTGTTACGCTCCGACTTGCCATAGGTTTCGACAGCTTTGTTGATGCCATCCATCAAGTCGGGGCTGTCGGTCATGCCCAGCTTTTTTATCAGAAAGTTTTCCTTGACCAGCTCTAGCTCGCTTTGCTGCGAACTGGCCACCGTCTGGGCATCAGCGTTATAGATTGAAGGACCACAACCGATCGTTACTTTTGTCAGTAAGTCCATATCGGGCGTCATGCCGCATTTGTTTTTCAGATCATCTGCGTATTTTTCGATCCATTCATCTCGCTTGCCCATTTAGCAGTCTCCCTCGATTGGTGTTGACCGGAACCCGGCGTGATCAAAAGCCTAGTGCGGAATGACCCACCACAAAAGCAATTTCTACGGGAACCAGGGTCAAGCGGCGAGCCGAACCTCGGGCTTGTCCGACTTATCAAATTGGGGATAGATGGCTTCATGATTAGGCTATGGGCCATAACGTTCCTATTTGCGATTGGTCCGGTTGCCAGTCTGACGGACCCATTGCCAGATCCCGTGACTGAAGACATGTTCAGCCCGGTGGACAACGACCAAGCGCTTCTGGGTCAGCTATTGTTTTATGACCCGATCCTGTCCGGCAACCGCAACATTGCCTGTGCCACCTGCCATCATCCGAATTTTTCGACGTCGGACGGTGTTTCGCTCGGGTTGGGTGAAGGCGGCATCGGACTGGGGCCAAAGCGCAGGGGTGATCCGAAAAATATGCCCTCGCAACGGGTTCCCAGAAACTCTCCGGCACTGTTCAACCTAGGTGCGCACGCATTTACCGTGCTGTTTCACGACGGCCGCATCGAAGTTTCAAGTGACATGCCTTCTGGATTTCGTACACCGATGGACGATGACATGCTGGAGGGATTTGACTCTATCTTGTCTGCCCAGACAATGTTTCCGGTTCTCAGCCCGGATGAAATGGCAGGCCACGATGCGGAAAACGATATTGCCAAGGCGGTGCGCCAAGGGCTGATCACCGGTGAGGGCGGCGCATGGGACCTGCTGGCGAAACGGGTGGCGGCGATTCCTGAATACACCCAGAGGTTTAAGGCGGCATATGACCATCTCGACACGGGTAACCAAATCCGTTTCACCGATATATCCAATGCGGTTGCCAGCTTCATCGCGCTAGAATGGCGTTCCGACACATCGCCCTTTGACGCTTATTTGCGTGACCCTTCTATCCCGCTCCCGCCCGATGCCGACGCGGGGATGAAGCTTTTTTACGGAAAAGCCCAGTGCAGTGCCTGCCATTCAGGACCATTCCAGACCGATCACAAATTTCATGCGATGGCCGCGCCCCAGTTAGGTCCGGGCAAAGCGGCGGCGTTTGAAAACCACGCCCGCGACACCGGCCGCATGCGTGTCACCGGCGATAGCGCCGATGCCTATGCCTTTCGTACACCTTCGCTTCGCAACGTGATGCAAACCGGTCCCTGGGGCCATGCGGGTGGCCACAATGATATGATGCGTTTTCTTGCCGACCATCTCGACCCCTCCGCCGCCCTTGAACGTTTCGCCGACCAAGGTGGCGCGCGAAACGGCGTATCGCTTCCGCCACTGGACGTCGATGATTGGCGCGAAATGGATGACGCAAATGCGCGTGCAAAGATCAGGAACGCGACAGAGGTTAAGGTGCCCATCGTACTGGATGCTGCTGAAATCGCTTTGTTAGTCTCTTTTCTTCACAGCCTTGATGACCCCACAGCATTGGCCGGGCGGATGGGAATCCCCCCGCAGGTTCCCAGCGGGCTTTCGGTCGGCGGCATTGGTGACTAATGCGGATAGCGTATGTCGATCGTGGTGTCTGCAAGGGCTTTCACGAAAGTGCCCAGCGTTCCGTCAGGCCACTTTACCTGCACTGTGGCCTGTTGTGCGGCATCGATCCCGAAGTGAAGAGGTAAAAGCGTTGCACCCGCGTGGCCGCCGCCAATGGTGATCTGCTGGCTCTGTCGGATCCCTTCAGTCATGACAATCACCCGCGCGCCAATGGCAAACCGGTTCTTTTCTGGCCCTTCAAGCTGAACTTTCACCCAATGGCCCGCGTCCGACGTTACATTCCGATACAACCGCATGTCGGCGCGCCGGTTAACGACGGCTAAATCAACCAGACCGTCGCCGTCGAAATCTGCTAGTGCCGCTCCGCGTGACCGGGCTGTGTCGGCCACTCCGGCCGTAGCGCCCGCTTCGGTGAACCGCCCGTCGGCACCCTGGATCAGAAGATTGTTAGGGTCCAGCATCGCCATACTGGGCATTTGATCCACGTTGCCCTTTGCAATGAACAGATCAGCACGTGCATCATTGTCGACATCAGCGAATGCCGCGTGCCACCCTGTCGACGGGCGCCCATCCCCCTTGAGATAGGGAGAATGCGCATAGGTGCCGATGTCGTAAGGGGCGTTTTTATAGGTCCCGTCAACCTGGGCGATCTGCATCAACTGGTCCCCCATCGAGGTGAGCATCACTTCGTCACGCTGATCGCCGGTCAGGTCTCGGCTTGCTATTCCCATTCCCCACAGAGAAACCGCTGGCCAGCCATCTTCCTGTGCAAGGAAACGCCTAGTTTCGATATCCCAAAGCTGTTCAGACCCCCCAGACACATAATAGTGTCTATCGTTGGAAATCCGCAGGGATAACTGGCCTCGTGCATCCTGGGCGGCAAGCATCGAGAGCGCACAAAAACCGGGGGTTAAAACCTGAGCCGTGTAATAAGGCGCTTCGTCGGTGGCGGGAATAAGCAGTGTGTTGCTATCACAGGTTCCAAATGGGCCTAGGGGGTCGGCTCGGTCAACATAGTGACCTACCGCCATCGTTGGGAACGCCATGTCGCCGTTCCACCAAGCAGTAAAAGACGTCGTCCACTGGTCGGACTGCGGGATGCCCCAACGTTGGGTCATATCCTCGAAACTGCAATCGGCACCGCCCCGCAGCACCTTGTCGGGTCCGACGCGCATCACATAAAGATCAAGCACGCCATCCGCATCTATATCCAACGGGTACGCCCCGGTTACCTGCGTGATCTCTGTAGGTAATTTGGCCGGTTCAAACGCTATACCATCTTTGTCAGAGACGTTTTTCAGCAATAGCAGCGGCGCGCTGCCTCCAGCCGCCACCATATCGGGCCGCCCGTCACCAGAACAGTCAAATGCCGAAAGACCGCCCCCGACGAAATGCTCCCACCCACCTGTGTATTGATGCTTGGGAAGGGCGCGCGACACGTCTTGAAACAACGGTTGCGCCAAAGTGGGTTGCGCCAGTGCGACAAGGGCAAGTGCCAGTATCCGGATCAAGTGGCACCATCTCCGAGCAGCGTATCGGTTAATTCAGACAGAGCAAGCGCCGCCGCCCCCTTGGCCCAGACAGACCCGCTCCATGCGTGGATATCAACGGGTGTCGGGGTGCGGCCCGCAGGCAGGATCATGCTGTTCATTTCGGCCAGCATGTCGTCCGCGGTCATATAGGCATAGCGCATGCGTTCCCCGCTTAGAATGATACGTTCAGGGTCGAACAGCTGCACAATATTTGCCAAGCCGACGCTTAGGAACCGCCCCGCCCGGCTAAAAATCGCCAACGCCGCTTCATTCCCTGCGTTTGCCTCCTGGTAAAGTGTTTCGATCATCGTCACGGCAGAACTGTCTATTCGCGGATCGCGATCCAGCGCGGTCCCCGCTTCGCGGATCAGCGCATAATCGGCGACATAAGCTTCCAAACAGCCGCGCTGGCCGCAACGACACAAAGCTCCGTCAAGCTGCACCTTGGTGTGCCCCAGCTCCATCCCCGGGCCCAATGCGCCGCGAAACAGCCGGTTATTCAGGACCAATCCCATACCGACGCCGCGTTCAATCGTTACCACTGCGAAGTTTGAGATACCGCGCCCCGCCCCAAACCATAATTCAGCCAGCGTCAAAAGGTTGGTATCGTTGTCCAGCGATACCGGCAGACCCAGCATAGCGGCCAGCTGATCGCGCAGGGGGGTGTCGGTTTCAGTCATGACCGGAGACCACCTGACGACGCCCGTGCACGCATCGACCAAACCCGGCAAGCCGATCCCTACGGCGCTGATATCGTCTGGCGCGCGCCCCGCCTTTTGCAACAGCTTCCCCATCAGGGTGTTTACGTCGGCCAATATTTCTTCGTTGGACTGGCGCAACGCGCCGCTGGTCTGGTGCGCGCCGGCCACGATGTTTCCCGCAAGGTCAAGCAGGACTGCGGTATGGCGCTCGTCAGACAGCTTCATCCCAACCACAAATCGGCTAAGCGGTGCAACCCGAAGCGCAATGGGAGGACGACCCCTGCTTGGACCGCGTTGACTGTCTTCCACCTCTTGCAACAAACCTCGCGCGATCAAGTCCGAGGTGATGGTGGTGACCGACCCCGGGCTGATGTTCAGTGCGCGCGCGACATCCATTCTTGGCATCTGACCATTTGCGCGTACCTGTTCGAATACCTGTTGCCGCAACGGGCGCGCGTCTTCCTGCGGCAACGCCATCAACGGCCCACACCCCGGCAAGGCTTCCCGTGGTTCTCTTATCGCCGAAGGATGAATTAGTTCGCCAGCCAAATTTTATCCCCTGATTCCTTCGCAGATTTGACAACGACGACCAACCAACCGCCCTTCTCTTTACAGAATTAGGGGGGTTTTAGCTTCTCGTGTCAAATTCTTTGTACAGATTCTGAAAATTTATTTTGACAACTGAATTAAATTGCGCAACCTCAGGGTACGAGATCACCGATATCGTTAACGGTGTCGGAAACATTTCATCTGGGAGGAAAGAAATGCGTAAACTCTTTATGGCTACGGCGGTTGCAACGGCGGGGTTCACCCATGCCGCGCTGGCACAAGATATCACCGTTGGCGTGAGCTGGTCCAACTTTCAAGAAGAGCGGTGGAAAACCGACGAAGCGGCAATAAAGTCTGCGCTGGAAGCAGCAGGAGCGACATATGTCAGCGCCGATGCGCAATCATCATCCGCCAAACAACTGTCCGACGTGGAAAGCCTGATCGCACAGGGCGTTGATGCGTTGATCATCCTTGCCCAAGACAGCCAAGCCATTGGGCCGGCAATTACCGCCGCAGCGGACGAAGGCATTCCCGTAGTCGGTTATGATCGCCTGATCGAAGACCCGCGCGCGTTCTATCTGACATTCGACAACGTCGAGATCGGCCGTATGCAGGCCCGCGCCGTGCTCGAAGCGATGCCAAAGGGTAATTATGTAATGATCAAGGGTTCCCCCACCGATCCAAACGCTGATTTCCTGCGCGGCGGTCAGCAAGAAGTGCTGCAATCTGCCATCGACGCGGGCGACATCACCATCGTGGCTGAAGCCTATACCGACGGCTGGTTGCCAGCAAACGCGCAGCGCAACATGGAGCAGATCCTGACGGCGCAAGACAACAAGGTTGATGCCGTTGTCGCGTCGAACGACGGTACAGCCGGCGGTGCGGTAGCAGCGCTGACAGCGCAAGGCATGGAAGGCACACCCGTATCGGGTCAAGACGGCGATCACGCCGCGCTTAATCGTGTTGCCAAGGGCACGCAGACTGTCAGCGTCTGGAAAGACGCCCGCGATCTAGGCAAGAACGCCGCTGAAATAGCTGTTGCCCTTGCTGGCGGAACCGAGATGTCCGCAATTGACGGTGCGACCGAATGGACATCGCCCGGCGGCACGAAGCTGTGGGCCAAATTCCTGGCCCCTGTGCCGGTCACTAAGGACAACCTCAACACGGTCGTTGATGCTGGCTGGATCTCCAAAGAGGCTCTGTGCCAGGGCGTTTCGGGTGTAGACGTCTGTAATTAAATCAACATCGCGCACCCTTGCATGCGCCCGGGGTGCGCGCTCTGCCCTCCGTTGGTCGATGCCCAAGACACGCTCGGTCAATGAAAGACACTGCGACCTCAGTTGGAAGCCACTCACATGACAGATACCACAACCGAAACCGGGGCAGCGGTGCGTCCGTCACCGACGGCACCCAAACGCTCTTTTCTCAGCCAGTTAGAGATTGATACCCGTCTTTTAGGAATGATCGGGGCATTTATTCTCGTTTGCCTTGTGTTCAACGTGCTGACCGACGGGCGGTTTCTGACGCCGCGCAACATCTTCAACCTGACGATCCAGACGGTCAGCGTCGCCATTATGGCGACCGGGATGGTTTTTGTGATCGTCACACGGCATATCGACCTGTCCGTCGGCGCGATGCTGGCGACATGCTCTGCGGCGATGGCGATGACGCAAACCGATATCCTCCCGCGGATGATGGGTCTTGGATTGGGGCATCCCCTGACACCATGGATCGCAATAGCGGTCGGTCTGGTGGTTGGCATTTCTATCGGCGCTTTCCAGGGTTGGCTGATCGGCTTTCTGACGATCCCTGCCTTTATTGTAACCTTGGGCGGGCTGCTGGTCTGGCGCAACGTGGCGTGGTACATGACCGATGGGCAGACCATCGGACCCTTGGACGAAACCTTTCGTAAATTCGGCGGCATCAACGGGACGTTGGGCGAAACCTGGTCATGGGTTGTCGGCGTAATTGCAGTGATAGCGGCGCTCTGGGCGCTGTGGTCGGCGCGGCGCAACAAAGTCAACCATGGTTTTCCGATCAAACCGGTCTGGGCCGAAGTGTTGGTTGGCCTGATTATCGCCGGCGGGATTCTGGGCTTCGTTGCGATCCTGAACGCCTACGAGGTGCCCACTGCGCGCCTGCTGCGTGAATTCAAAGCCCGAGGCGACGTTATGCCAGAGGGATATTCCGCATCTTATGGCATTCCCTATTCCGTGCTGCTGCTGATCGCGATTGCGATCGGCATGACAGTGATGGCACGTCGGACACGGCTGGGAAGGTATATTTTCGCCACCGGCGGTAACCCTGACGCGGCAGAATTGTCGGGTATCAACACACGGCTGTTGACGGTCAAGGTGTTTGCGTTGATGGGCGGATTGATCGCACTGTCCGCCGTCGTCGCTTCGGCCCGTCTGACGAACCACTCCAATGACATCGGCACGTTGGACGAACTGCGCGTCATTGCCGCTGCGGTGATTGGCGGCACAGCGCTTGCAGGCGGAATAGGTACGATTCACGGCGCAATATTGGGCGCATTGATCATGCAGTCCTTGCAATCGGGCATGGCCATGGTGGGCGTCGATGCACCGCTGCAAAACATCGTGGTGGGCGCGGTTCTTGTCTTGGCCGTCTGGATCGATATCGTCTATCGCCGCCGTTTGGGAGGGAAATGATGACACCACTAGTAGAGCTCAAGAACATCTCATTATCTTTCGGGGGGGTGCGCGCAGTCGATAACGTATCGCTGGACCTGTATCCGGGCGAGGTCGTCGGCCTGTTGGGCCATAACGGTGCGGGAAAATCCACGCTGATCAAGATCCTGGCCGGTGCCTATCAAATGGACGAGGGCGAAATCTGGATCGAGGGGAAAAAGGCCACCATTCATTCGCCCCGCGACGCCCGCCGTTACAACATCGAAACCATTTACCAGACGCTGGCGCTGGCAGATAACCTTGATGCGCCCAGCAATCTGTTTCTGGGCCGCGAGTTGACCAATCGGTTCGGTCTGGTCGACGATGCGCAGATGGAGGCGGAGACCCGCAAGATCATGGCGCGGCTCAACCCCAATTTCAAGAAGATAAGCGAGCCTGTTTCGGCGCTTTCCGGCGGTCAGCGTCAATCGGTTGCGATTGCCCGCGCGGTGTACTTCAACGCCAAGATCCTGATCATGGACGAACCGACCGCCGCCTTGGGTGTACATGAAAGCAAGATGGTCGCCGACCTGATCAAAGAGCTGAAGGCCCAAGGGCTGGGCATCTTTCTGATCAGCCACGACACCCGCGAGATGCTAGAGCTGTGCGACCGTGTGTCGGTAATGAAAAACGGCGCGCTGATCGGCACCGAAAAGGTCGGCGACGTGACCGAGGATGACATCCTGAGCATGATCATCATGGGCAAGGCGCGCGACGCCGCATAGGCGCTGACAAAGGGGAAAACCATGTTTCTGGGGCTTGATCTGGGCACCTCTGGGCTGAAGGCCCTGCTGGTGGACGACGCCGAAAACATCATCGCGGAAAGCGTGGCACCCTTGCAGGTGTCGCGCCCCCACGATGGCTGGGTCGAACAGGACCCACGCGATTGGTTCACCGCCTGCGCCGATGCGATTGCGGGGCTGGAGGTCGATCTATCCGCCGTGCAGGGTATCGGGCTTAGCGGGCATATGCATGGCGCGACCCTGCTGGATGCTTCAGGCACGCCGCTGCGCGCCTGTATGCTGTGGAACGACACCCGCGCCGCAGCACAGGCCGCCGCGATGGATGCTGACCCCATCTGGCGCGCGGTCACGGGCAACATCGTGTTCCCCGGTTTCACCGCGCCCAAACTCGCATGGGTGCGCGACCATGAACCCGATATTTTCGCGCGGATCGACAAGGTGTTGCTGCCCAAGGATGCGCTGCGCTTCTGGCTGACCGGCGACGCGGTGTCAGAGATGTCGGATGCCGCAGGCACAAGCTGGCTGGATACCGGCGCGCGCGACTGGTCCGACGCCTTGCTGGACCGGTCTGGCCTCACGCGGGCGCAGATGCCATCGTTGGTCGAAGGATCGCAGGTGTCAGGGCACCTAAGCGGCTCTATCGCCGCGCAACTGGGCCTGCCCGCAGGCATCCCCGTTGCGGGGGGCGGCGGTGATAATGCTGCCTCGGCCATCGGGATGGGTGTGGTGAAACCGGGTCAGGCGTTCGTCTCGCTCGGGACGTCCGGCGTGCTGTTTGCCGCGACGCCGGGCTATGCCGCGGCACCTGAAAGCGCGCTGCACAGCTTTTGCCACGCGCTGCCGGATCTGTGGCACCAGATGGGGGTGATCCTCTCGGCCACGGATTCGCTTAATTGGCTGGCCAGTGTTTTGAACGAGGACGCGCGGACGCTCACATCTGATCTGGACGCGCTACAGGCCCCCGGTCGCACGATCTTTATGCCCTATCTGGGGGGCGAGCGGACGCCCCATAACGACGCCAATATCCGGGGCGGTTTCCTGCATCTGGCCCATAACACCGACCGCGCCGCCCTGACCCGTGCGGTGCTGGAGGGGGTGACCCACGCCCTGCGCGACAGCTTTGACGCGATGACGCAGACCGGTACAAAGATCGATAGCCTGATCGCTGTCGGGGGCGGATCAAAATCCGATTACTGGCTAAAGGCAATTGCAACATCGCTGAACATGCCGATCCAGCTTCCCGCTGCCGGTGACTTTGGCGGCGCTCTTGGTGCTGCAAGGCTTGGCCGCATGGCCGCCACCGGCGAAGGGGCCGAATTGGCCGTTCCTCCGCCTATTTCACGCACAATAGAGCCTGATGCGAACTTGGTGGATAATTTTGCCGAGGCACACGGGCGATACGCCGACGCATACCGCGCGGTAAAATTCCTGCGCTAAACGAACAAGGATAATTCCATGACCAGCTTTTTCGACGGCATCCCCGCAATCGCATACGACCCGCAGGCGGATCACGATTTTGCCTATCGCAGCTATAACCCCGACGAAATGATCTTGGGTAAACGGATGGCCGACCATTTACGTTTTGCCGTGGCGTATTGGCACAGCTTCGCGTGGGAAGGGGGCGATCCATTTGGCGGAAGAACCTTTGATCGTCCATGGTTCGGTGACACGATGGAACACGCCAAAACCAAGGCGAATACCGCGTTTGACATGTTCAAGATCCTCGGTCAGCCGTATTTCTGTTTTCACGACGCCGATGTCCGCCCCGAGGGCGATACCTTTGCCGAAAGCACCGCGCGGTTGCACGAGATCACCGATTACCTCGGCGAAAAGATGGAGCAGACGGGCACCAAACTGCTTTGGGGCACCGCAAACCTGTTTTCGCATCGCCGCTATATGTCTGGCGCCGCCACCAACCCCGATCCCGATATCTTTGCCTATGCCGCCGCGACGGTGAAGGAATGTATCGACGTGACACACAAGCTGAGCGGTGAGAACTATGTGCTGTGGGGCGGGCGCGAAGGCTATGAAACGCTGTTGAATACCGACATGAAGCGCGAACGCGAACAGGCGGGGCATTTCCTGCAAATGTCCGTCGAATATGCCCACAAGATCGGCTTTACCGGTTCGATCCTGATAGAGCCTAAACCGCAGGAACCGACCAAACACCAGTATGATTACGACGTGGCCACCGTCTATGGTTTTCTCAAGGACTACGGGCTTGAGAACGAGGTGAAGGTGAACATTGAACAGGGCCATGCGATATTGGCGGGGCATTCGTTTGAACACGAGTTGGCCATGGCCGCAGCGCTTGGCATCTTTGGCTCTATCGACATGAACCGCAACGATTACCAATCCGGCTGGGACACCGACCAGTTCCCCAATTCCGTCCCCGAAGTCGCGCTGGCCTATTACGAAGTGCTGAAAGCGGGCGGTTTCACCACCGGCGGCACCAACTTTGACGCGAAATTGCGCCGCCAGTCGCTGGAGCCGCAGGATCTGATCCTCGCCCATGTCGGTGCCATGGATGTCTGCGCCAAGGGGCTGAGAGCCGCCGCCACGATGCTCGACGACGGCAAATTGGAGGCGGCTCTTGACGCGCGTTATGCCGGGTGGCGCTCTGCGCGGGGTCAGGATTTACTTCAAAGCAACCTTGAAACGATCAATGCGCAGGTAAGGTCGCAGAATCTGAACCCGCAGCCAGTTTCAGGTCGTCAGGAAATGCTGGAGAATTTGGTGAACCGATATCTATAAATTGCAACATTCATCGCGTACGTAGGGCGGAAAAGGGGCGTTTTATGTACAATCGCTATGCCATCTATTTCACCCCACCCCCCGGCACCTTTTCCCGCCTGGGTGCCGCGTGGTTGGGATGGGATATCAAAACCGGCTTTACCGTTGTTCAGCCCGATTATTCTGGCGTGAATGTTGAAAAGATCACTCGGCGACCCAGGAAATACGGCTTGCACGGGACGATTAAGGCACCCTTCAGGCTGGCGGATGGCCAGACGGAAAACGGATTAGCAGACGCGTTGGAAACGTTTTGCAAAGACCGCCGACCCGTTGCTCTGGACGGGCTTGCGTTGTCCCGGCTCGGTCGGTTTCTGGCACTTACCCCGCAGGGCGACACACGGGCGTTGCGAAATCTGGCCGACGACACGGTCGAAAGGTTTGACGAATTTCGCGCGCCCTTGAGCGATGAAGAATTTGCGCGAAAGAATTCCCCGGCGTTGACAGAACAGCAGCGCATCTACTTGAGATACTTTGGCTACCCTCACGTGAAAGAGTATTTCCGGTTCCACATCACACTGACCGGGCCGTTGGCACCAGAGCAGAGCTGTTCAATATCGTCTCTGTTGCACGATTATCTTGAACCTGCCAGTTTGTCCCCTTTCATTCTGGACAGCCTGAGCTTGTGTGGCGAAGCCAGTGATGGCTATTTTCACGAGATCTCTCGATTTGCTTTAGGAAAAGCTTCGAACTGTCTCTAGCGCACCGGACAGCGCCTTGCCGTCCGGGTCTTGCAGGGCTGCCGCATGTAACCGTGCAACCCATTCAGCAGCGTCCTTGCGATCTTTCACCAAATCCGCACCCTGCATCACGTTCACGAATTTTGATTGCCCACGGCCGTGCGTATCTGAATATCCCTTTATAAGCCGCTGGCACCGTAGCATTTCGACACTAAGCATATAGTTGGACGCCAATGGTGCCAGGCTTTGGTGCAACCAAGCGTCCAAATGTGCAACTTCGATAGTGTGCCGGCGGGTTTTCAAGCGATAGGATCTTAAACCACCAAGCCAATAGAGCAGCAAAAACGCGGGTATGCTATCGGTGCGCAGACGACGCCCCTTGCCAAACCAACGGTTCAACCAAGCCATTGCGCGTGGGCTGTTCTCAACTCTTGCTCCCAACCCTCGTGGCAACAGGCCTGAAATTTCTTCGGCCCGCGGGTGGAAATATTCGGTCAACTGCATTCCCTGATCAGACCGGACACTCATTTCGGCTCGTATACGATCAAAGCGGGGACCACGGGTTTTGATATCCGCCACACGGATGATATCGTCATAGGCCATGGCATTTGCAATGTATTTAGCCGCCGTAACCGCAAGCAGCCAGTGATCAGAGGCCCTGTCTAGAGCGACGATCGGTTCCAGCCGGTCAAGGTAGAGACTGCCATAGGCACAATCTTGAAAATCGACCACTTTTGCAAGACCTGCCAAGGCCATCTGATGAACCGGCTCAGGAAGGGCATCAATACGGTTACGCAACACCTCCCACTGCAGCGTAGGATTGGCTTGGCCTACGGATGCAAGCGTCGACGACCGAGCGGCGGTATCGTTGTCATTCAGCCCCAAGGTCGCATCAAACCCTGCTGAAAATGCCTGTAAGCTTGGGCCGACACCTTTGCCGCTTTCGCGAATGGTATTTTCAAAGGCCGCTCGAGAAAAAGGTAATGTGCCCGATGCAGCCAGCGCTCCAAATAGGCTGGCCGATATATTCGAACCGTGTGCTACGGCCAGCCGCTCCATATCGGCAAGTATTAGTGTCTGGGCAGCAATTTCCGCCGCGGCATGGACCTCTTTGGCATTCGCGATGCCGTCGCCAGGGGCTGATTTTTCCGATACCGCCAGCGCACGATGAGTCGATCCTATCAGCGTTGTTTTATCGGGCGTTACAAACCCCCTCATGATGGCGCGTCCCACCTCCATCATCTCGGCGGCGATCAAGATATCTACGTCGCCAGCGGATGGTGCCAAGGCAAAGACCGGAGGTCGTTCGCTGGCCGGAGCCATTTCCACGTAATAAATCGTCGCCCCTGTTCGTTGTGCAACGCCTGCGACGCTTGTCGCTTGAACGCTATATCCCTGTGCCCGTGCCAGCTTTTCGATCCAGCCGGTCAATACTCCGCCGCCCTGCCCGCCAACGGCCATTATCGCCAGTTTTGTTATACCTGGCGTTTGCGCCCTGACAGGCCCCCCCGAAAGGTCACCGGTCATGAGAATGCCAGCCGCTTTGCGCTGCGGCGTTTTTGTAACCAGGCAATCACCTTGTTGCGCTGCCGGGTGCGCCATGCCTCGTGACGCTTGGGGTTGTGCACCACATCTACCTGATAGAAAGAAGGGCAAAGAATTGCCGTATCTGCGACCTCACCGCAGTTACCACAACCAACGCAAGTCTGATCAATATGCGCAACAGGGTCATCGCGTAGCGGGTCATCAAGCTTTTTCAGCGACAAGGACGGGCACCCTGACAGACGGATACAAGCATGATCACCCGTGCATATGTCCGGGTCGACGCCAAAGCGCGGAACGCTGGTACGCTGACCTTCATGTATGGCAAGGTCGCGTTGCGGTTTTTCACGGCGCTGCTTGTTGAGCATACATTCCGATGATGCGATTATCACCTTTGGACCCTTGTAATCGGTGGTCAGGGCGTCGCGCAGAACATCTCGCATCCGGCCCACATCATATGTGCGGTCGATCTGCCTGATCCATTCAACGCCTATCCCGCCTAAGGCCTTTGATATGGGGTTATTCGTCGATTTAGTGTCGTTTTGCGCACGGCTAGACAGTACATCCTGGCCGCCGGTCGCAGCAGAATAATAATTGTCGACAATCACGACAACGCTGTCGGATTTGTTGAATACCATGTTCCCGATAGATGAGCTCAGGCCGTTGTGCCAAAATCCTCCGTCACCCAAGATAGAGATCGCCCGGCGTTCCCCCCCACCGTCAAAAGCTGCGTTGGATGCTGGGCCCAGACCGTATCCCATAGTTGCACCACCAATTTCGAACGGCGGAAGCGAAGCGAACAGGTGACAGCCGATATCCCCGCTGATCTGGTGTTTGCCAAGCTCTTGCTCGGTCAGCTTCATCGCTGCAAAAATCGGTCGTTCGGGACAGCCTGTGCAAAATCCTGGCGGGCGGATTGGAACAGTCTTTGTAAGATCCGGGATTTCCGGCGCGACCGTGTTAGGCGCGCGCACCTGGCCGGGCAACAGGTTCGGTGCAACGGTTTTGAGGAATGCTGTGATACCGTCAAGCATTACCTGACCGGTGTATTCCCCCGCCATTGGAAAAACATCCTTGCCGTGCAAGGCCACCGAACTACGGGACTTGTACAGCATGCTGCCCAGCTGTTGTTCGATAAAGTCTGGCTGGCCTTCCTCGACAACCAAAACATGACCCTTGCCTACGCAAAACTGGTCGAACTCTTCTCTGATCAAGGGATATGTGACGTTCAGAACATAAATCGGTATCTTGCTATCGCCATAGATATCGGCCAATCCCAGACGGTGCAGCGCACGCACCACGCCGTTGTACATGCCGCCCTGCACAACAATGCCCAACGGCGCGTTGCGGGGGCCGAATACTTCATTCAGCCCATTTTTCACAATAAAGGTCTCGGCGGCGGGCCAGCGATTTGCGATCTTGTCCTGTTCGTGAAGATAGCTCATCGGGGGGAGAACCACGCGCGAAAAGTCACTGCGCGGGTCGCGAAGCGCGTCTTTTACCGTAAGCGGCGGCACCACGTTATCGCGGGTTTCAAAACTGCCGGTGACGTGACAAGACCTGATCCGTACCATCAGCATCACCGGCGTATTGCTCGCTTCAGACAGCTCGAACCCGTCCTTGACGGCCTTGGTGATGCTGGGCAGATTGGGGCGCGGGTCCAGCAGCCAGAACTGAGACTTCATCGCGAAGGCGTGAGATCTCTCTTGCATGATCGACGATCCTTCACCGTAGTCTTCGCCCACGATCACCAACGCGCCGCCGGTCACCCCCGACGAACTGAGGTTGGCCAGCGCGTCAGCCGCCACGTTGACCCCTACCGGGCCTTTGAACGTTACCGCACCTCGGATCGGGTAATGCACCGATGCCGCCAACATTGCGGCAGCGGCGGCTTCGCTCGCGTTTGCCTCGAACCTCACGCCCAGTTCATCAAGAACATCCTGCGCGTCTGCAAGTACGTCCATCAAATGGCTGATCGGTGCCCCCTGATACCCGCCGACATAGCCCACGCCATTTTCCAACAGGGCCTTGGTAATGGCCAAAATACCTTCGCCGGTAAAGGTTTCCCCGTGACCCAGACGCAGATATTCGACTTCATTGCTAAAGGATCTTTCCGCCACTGAATTCCCCCTTCAAAAATCATGCTTGCGAATGTTCTTCAGCATTTTCTGCAAGGTACCAACAAAGGCACTTTTCTCGGTTTCTGTGACACCGCGGAACATTGCCTCGTAGGCGTTGGACATGTGTGGCCAAAGCTGATCAAAGGTCTTGCGGCCAGCGTCAGTCAGAAATATCCGCGTGGCTCTGCTGTCGTTGGGGTCAGGCAGCCGCGCGACCAATCCGTCTTGCACTAATGCATCCAACCCTCTGCTTAGGGTCGATTGTTGTACGACCGCGTAAACCGCCAGTTCGCGGATCAAAATACCATCCAACACGGACAACACTGCAAGCGATCGCATTTGCGTTGTGGTCAAACCCAGCTTTGCCATCTCTTCCCGCAGGGCGGCGTTATAGCGCCCCATTAACCGGTTCATCAAATAGGGCGCAAAGTTTTCCAACCCCATTTCAGCCAGTTTTCGAGCCTTATCTGAAGGTATGTCCTGTAGAATCACACGCTGGTTCCTTATGCAGCTTCAGCACCAGATTGCCGAAGTTGGGGCGCTGTTTTTCAGTCTTTGGGAACAAGGGCAAGTGCACGGATCGGGCTGCCGGTCCCATGCTGTATTTTCAACGGGGCGGCGATCAGGATCGCCCCCTTTGCCGGCAATTGATCAAGATTTGCAAGGCTGGCCAACCCAAAGCAATTATCGCGATGCAGTAGATTATGCGCGGGATACGGGGGCTCCATTCCGCCGGCTTGTCCGGCATCGGTACCTATACATTGCGTTCCCCACCCCACGATCCCTTTTGACAAAAGATACTCGATACAGTCAGGCGTCGGGCCGGGACTATGAGGGCCAGAATCATCGGCATTCAGAAACCTGGCCTCGTCAGTCGCGCGTTTGTCCCAATCGGTGCGCATAACCACCCATTCACCCGCACCGATCTCGCCATATTCTGACTCCCATGCTTTTACGCTGTCGGCGGTTAACAGAAAGTCTTCGTTTTTAGCTGTCTCTTCCGAGCAATCAATTACGTTTACCGGGGCGACAAGCCGCTGGACATCAAGGGTATCGGTAAACCCGTCATCGTAATCCTTGCCGGTGATCCAGTGATGAGGAGCGTCGAAATGGGTACCGGCATGTTCGCCCAGCTTCAGCCAGTTCCACGCAAAGAACGGGCCGTCCTCATCGTATTCACTGATCTTGTGAATTTCGACTTTAGGGGTATTTTTGGCGAAATCCTCGGGCAGCCGGAGAATCGGCGTATCCGGTCCCAAAACACCCGTGCAGTCCACCACTTTCACGTCACCTGATGCCAACATCATAGCAAGGTTCGTCAGACTATTTTCGCTGTTCATCGTCGTCACTCCCTATCCTGTACCGCCTAACGTGTATTGGGTAAGATGCTAGGTAGCGTTATATGCGTTTGCAACTAAAATTACATTTGCCCTAACATAAGACACTATTCCAAGGTAGCGATGATGGACCACGCATACTTTCTTTATCATTCGATTGGACAATACCCTGGCAAAGCTATCCAGATGGCAAATGCCATGTCTGAATTTGCCGATATTTGGGCCGCAGCGGATGATGGTCAGTGGCCGAAGGTGCTCACCAAAAGGGAAGAGTTCCTGTCGCGATGGCGCACCTTGATTCACGCCCCGGATGGCAGCCTGACCAGCGCAGAAAATGTAACTACGGCACTTTTTTCGGTGATCGGTGGCCTGCCCCCCGGTTACCTGCGTGGCAAGAGACTGCTGATCGCGGCAGATTGCTTTCCGTCTCTGCATTTCCTGCTGAGTGGTCTCGCCGATCGGATGGGTTTTGTGCTGGATACTGTTCCGATGCGGGACGGGCAGTTCTGGGTGCAGGACGATGACATGCTCGATGCGTGGGGGCCAGATGTCGGCCTGGCGTTGTTAACCTTCGTAACCTCTACCAGCTCGCATCAGTGCGATCTCTCGCGGTTGTTGCAGCATGGAAAGACCATGGGGTCTCTGGTAGGGCTTGATTTGACCCAAGGCATCGGGATCATCCCATTCTCTCTTGTCGATCATCCAGTGGATTTTGCAGTTTCCTCCAGCCTCAAATGGCTGTGCGGCACGCCCGGGGCCGGTATAATTCAAATGCACACTAACCTGATCGAACAGGTCACCCCAGAGCTGCGCGGATGGTTTTCACAGGAAAATCCGTTTTCATGGGACCTCGATGCATTTAAATACGCCCCGGATGCGCGGCGGTTCGACAACGGAACACCTTCAGTTCTAGCTTGTTTAGGGTCTGTCCCTGGGTTGAAATGGCATGCCACGCAGGAAGGCCTGTTGGCACATAACCGGTCACTTACCGATCAGATCATCGTGGCGGCGGACCACGCTGGGCTTACCGTCGCAACCCCGCGCCTGCACGATCAGCGCGGCGGATCGGTTATGATTCAATTGCCTGAAACGACAGATAGTCAAACGCTGGTGCAACAATTGCGCGAACAGTCTATTTACGTTGACGCGCGCGGGCAGATCCTGCGTCTGTCACCAGGGGCGATTACCACCGAACACCACGTAGATAAACTGTTCGATCAGCTTATTCCCCTTGTTTAGAGGCTATTGAAAAAGCGCTGCATACGATCCATTGCATCGGCCAGCACCTCTAGTTCAGCGCAGCCGAAACAAACACGCAGATGCCCCTCGCCGGCGGTGCCATAGAAACTGCCTGCTTCCACAACCACGCCGGTGTCGCGCAATAAACGGTCCGCACATTCCTGGGCGTGCAACCCGGTTGCCGTGATATCGGGAAACGCATAGATCGCACCCTGGACATCGGCACACGTCACACCGGGCATTTGATTTAGTCGCCCGACCACATAATCACGTCGCTCGCGGTCCCGCGCTACCAGAGTCGCCAACACGGAACTATCGCCAGTTACCGCCGCCAGCGCTCCGTATTGGATAAACGTGTTCACATGGGTGGCGTCATTGGTGGTAATTTTCATCAGCGGGGGCATCAATACTTCGGCCGCGGCAACGTATCCCAGTCGCCAGCCGTCCATCGCATACGCTTTGGTAAATGCGAAAAGCGTGATCGTCCGCTCTTTCATGCCGGGCAATGAGGCGATCGAAATATGCGGCGTGTCATAGGTGATTTCTTCATAAACCTCGTCGGAAATCACCAGCAGATCATATTCCCGCGCCAAATCAGCGATAATCTGCAATTCGTCAAGACTGTACACCCGACCGGTAGGGTTACAGGGATTGACCAACACAATCACCCGGGTGGCTGAAGTGATAACAGGCTCTATCAAGGCGCGATTGATCGAAAATCCGTTTGTGGCATCCAATGGCGCAATGGTGACTTTGGCCCCGGCCAGTTCGGCTTTGCCAATATGCTGCGGATAATAGGGGGCAAGCAGCAATGCCTCATCACCCGCGTCAAGAAAACCCATGAAGGCTGCAAACGACCCTTGGGTCAAACCGTTGGTGATCAGAATCTCATCAGCGGTGACATCGATCGCGTTCTGACGCTTCAGCTTGTGGGACAACGCCTGACGCAGTTCGGAGAGCCCTTGCAGGTCTGAATAGTGAACGTGGCCGTTTTGCAGAGCTGCAATCGTTGCGTCCTTTATATGTTGGGGGGTGTCGTCGGCAGGCATGCCGAGTTCCAGATGGATCAGGTCACCCGGCATGCCGACAGCTTTGGCGAACATGCCAAAGTTTTTAGGGCTGGTGTCGGTAATTCGTCGGGCAGGGCGAATGGCCATTCCGCTTTCCTTGCAACTTAACACCTACGTTTGCATTAATTTTGATACCGCAGGTCAGCCAGAACACCAAACCGAAACGGACCGCTCTGTCGGCGGTATTTATCCAGAGCTCGACGGTCAGAGGCCGGCGGACCCTGCGCTGGTTTTACACTGTTATGCCCGTACAGAGACACAAAACCCGCCCAAACTCATGTCCAGGCGGCTTTCATGGTAACTTTATGACTTGCTCAATAGCGGTAGTGTTCAGGCTTGAACGGTCCTTCGGGCGTTACCCCGATATAGGCGGCTTGTTCACTGCTAAGTTGCGTGAGCTTCACGCCGATACGATCAAGGTGCAGTCGGGCCACCTTTTCGTCCAGGTGCTTGGGCAGGATGTATACCTTGTTCTCGTACGCGCCGGTATTTTCCCACAGTTCGATCTGCGCCAACACTTGGTTGGTAAATGACGCGGACATCACAAACGACGGGTGGCCGGTGGCATTACCAAGGTTCAACAAACGACCTTCGGAGAGCAGGATCAGACGATTGCCGTTCGGCATCTCGATCATATCGACCTGTTCCTTGATGTTGGTCCATTTATGGTTCTTTAGCGCGGCGACTTGGATCTCATTGTCGAAGTGGCCGATATTGCCAACAATCGCCATGTCCTTCATCTCGCGCATATGCTCGATGCGGATCACGTCTTTGTTGCCGGTGGTGGTGATGAAGATATCAGCGGTGGCCAACACGTCTTCCAACAGCACCACTTCAAACCCGTCCATGGCAGCTTGAAGCGCACAGATAGGGTCTACTTCAGTGACTTTTACACGTGCGCCCGCACCAGCCAGCGAAGCAGCAGAGCCTTTGCCGACGTCACCATACCCCATGACGACGGCTACTTTACCCGCCATCATGGTGTCTGTTGCCCGACGGATACCGTCGACCAGCGATTCCTTGCAGCCATACTTATTGTCAAACTTCGACTTAGTGACAGAGTCGTTCACGTTGATCGCAGGGAAAGGCAACTGACCTTGCTTGACCAGTTCATACAAGCGATGCACGCCAGTCGTTGTTTCTTCGGAAACGCCTTTGATCTGGTCGCGCATTTTGGTGAACCAACCGGGGGATGCTTCCATCCGCTTCTTGATCTGCGCCTTGATAGCGACTTCTTCTTCGGATGTGGGCACAGAAATCACATCTTCGCCCGCTTCCGCGCGCGCACCCAACAGTATGTATAGTGTCGCGTCGCCGCCATCGTCCAAAATCAGGTTCGGTCCATCGGGGAACTGAAAGGACTTGTCCAAATAGTCCCAGTGCTCTTCCAGCGACTGGCCTTTGATCGCGAAAACCGGCGTTCCGCCAGCAGCGATGGCCGCTGCTGCATGATCCTGGGTCGAGAAAATGTTGCATGATGCCCAACGCACGTCTGCACCGAGGCAGTTGAGCGTTTCAATCAGAACCGCTGTTTGGATCGTCATATGCAGTGATCCTACGATACGCGCTCCGCTCAACGGTTTCTTTTCTCCGTACTCGGCACGCAACGCCATCAGACCCGGCATTTCAGTCTCAGCAATATCAAGCTCCTTGCGGCCGTACGCGGCAAGGTTAATGTCTTTAACGATATAATCGTTGGCCATGGGGTATCCCTTTTCAAAAATCGGATATTTGGGACGCGATTAGCACTTTGATGAGGCAATCTCAACGGTGGTGAAATCATGGTCGGTTTCGGGGCGCGACTTAGACGCGTGAATCTTGGTGCCGCGGGTGTTTACCCTGCTATTTTCACTTTGTAGGGACCCTGGCTCCGGGGGGGGGGGCGCGGTAACTGTGGCACCCGCATTTCAACCTGTTCTAAAGCATAGACGAAATGTCCGATGCCCCGGTCGGATAGGCAAACATCGTTTCTTTTAGTTGATCTGCGGTCAGCCCGTGCCGCACGGCCAGGGTAAAGATGTTGATAACCTCATCGGCATGTGGCCCAAGCAGATGGGCACCCAAGATGCGGCCGCTGCCTTCTTCTACAAGAACCTTGTGGCCAGAAATGGTTTCGGCCTGCTGACGAGTCGAGAACCAACCCGGAGTACGATCGGATTGCATGCGGAACTTCAGGCCTTTCTCGCGCACTTGGGCCTCGTCCAGCCCTACCCGTGCGATCGGCGGCAGGGTGAAAGCGACAGATGGCACACCAGTATAATTTGGCGTGATATGGTTGCCGTCCAGCAGATTGGCCGCGACAACCTTGCCGTCATGATTTGATACTGGCGTCAGTGATGGGCCCATTTGGGCGGTGTCGCCGGCAGCATAAACCGCCGGGTTCGACGTGCTTTGCAAATACTGGTTGAGGGCCAGCTTGCCATCACGCAATTCTACATCTCCGGCATCCAGATCAAGCGATGCGAAATCCGGTTGGCGTCCAGCTGCATGCACGACGAGATCCGCATCATAGGTCCGGGTCCCCCCTTTCCCACCAGCGATAACACGAAAGGCATCGCCAGTCTTTTCCACACGTTCGACCGTGGTTTCGGCATGTAGCGTCACGCCGATATCTTCGTATTTTTCCATCAGCCACCCGACAAGGTCTGGGTCAAAGCCAGTCAGCATTCTGTCACCCTGCTGAAGGATCGTCACCTCCGCTCCGGCACGCGCCGCGATGTGCGAAAACTCGGCCGCGATATAACCTCCGCCGACCAACACGATCCGGCGGGGTAAACGCTCCATTTCCAAGAAGCCTTGATTATCAACAAGGTATTCCTCACCCGAAATGCCCAGCGTCACCGCTTCAGATCCAGTGGCCAGAACGATATGCTTGGCCTCTAGCCTCTCGTCATTGATTGCGACCGAGTTCGGGCCGACAAAGCGCGCTTTTCCGTGGTAGGTCGCGATACCACTATCCGAGAAGCTTTTTTCCTTCTTCTCTGGCACAGGATCAGTGAATCCGCGTTTGAATTCCATGAGGCTGCGCCAATCAATCCGCACCTCGCCCTCGACCCCCTTACCGTCCATCCGACGTACGTGATCGGCAGCAGACGTTCCGCCAATCAACATCTTTTTGGGGTCACATCCGCGCAACGCACAGGTGCCGCCATAGGGGCGAAAATCGGTAACCGCCACACTAAGGCCTGCGGCGCTGACGCGGCGCGCTACGGTCGTCGCGGCGGTACCGCTTCCGATGACTATCAGATCGTAGGTCGTGCTCATGATGGATCTCCCCATTTTATTGTCATGCGGCACGCTGTATCTGCATAACGCGAGTGATAATTTTCCCGTACAGGGCTTCAACATCCAAGCCGTGCTCGTGATGCTCTGTATTCAACTACAGGCTAACGCCAAAGTTCCGCTTGAGCCGCTATCCATGCGAAGCCCAGATGCATGTGCCTGCTTCCCTGGCCTGCCCGGCGAAGGTCAGGTCACGGTCACAAACGTTATCCTGCGCGGCAACTCAGCATTGTCACATCTTTATCAAAGGTCTGCCCAGCGAGCTTTAATCCCTCCACGGTAGTGAGATAGGGAAAGATCGTGTCGCCGAACGCGTTGATCGTCATGCCCGCTTTTCGGGCCATCACCAACGTCTGGATACTGTCGGAACCTTCTGCAGCAATGATCTGGCCCCAAAGCAGCAGGTCCGTTTTCCGGTCAGCGACAAGCTTGATAACCCCGCGTGGGTCGCGCGCAGCCTGCGCCCGCGGCACTTGGTCAAGAGGCAATTCGGAGACCTTGACCTCGTAACCCGCGTTGCGTGCCTGACGTTCGCCAAGGTCAACGCCTGCACCTTTGGGGTCAGTGAACACCACCCAGGGCATCGCGCTGTTGTCATAGCAGTTGTTACCGCCCAAGACCGCATTGCGGGTCGCGATCTTGGCCCCGTAGGCCGCCATATAGACGAACCGGTCAAGACGGTTACACCTTCAGCCCGGAACAAATCCGCCAAAACCTGAGAGACCTCTGGTTCAGCGTCCGGTAATAAGCGCGAGCGGGTTACAAGAGTAACCTTGACCCCCATCCGTGCCATCATTTGCGCCAATTCTGCACCGATCTAGCCGGTGCCGACAAAGATCAGGCTGGCGGGCAGAGTTTCCAGTTCGGGAAGCGAACTGCTGTCGAGAAGATCGACATCCTCGATCCCGCGGATCGCCGGGACAAGCGTACGACGCCCTGTCGCGACCAACGTCTTGGGTGCCGTGATATCGCGACCGCCCCCGTTGACGCCCACGCTGACTAGAACGAGGGGTAAGGTACAGCACGACGTCATGACCAGCGCCCCGAGCGCGGCAAAAGCTATGGCGACCCACCCCGGCTCTCGTCTGTGTCAGCGTTGATCGGTGTAGGGGCAGATGCTGTCGTGTCCATGCGGGTCTCCTTGCGATCAACTGCAACGAGTCTTAAGGTCTGTAAGTGATACAGGCTCAGGGAGTATTTCAGTGAAAACGAAGAACACTTTCGTGAGACCGATGCAGCGGGCAGCGTTGGCCCGTGAAACTGGATGCAACCTCGAGACAATTCGATATTACGAGACAATCGGCGTGATGCCGAACCCGCCCCGGGACCCAAACGGTTATCGCTGCTATGACGAAAATCATGTGCGCCGCCTGCGGTTTGTGATGCGCGCCCGCGACTTGGGATTTTCGCTCGAGGAAATAAGAGGGTTGCTAACCTTAGTCGATAATGAAACGCGGTCGTGTGCAGAAGTTGAGCGGATCGCTTTGCAGCACCTTAAAGATGTCCAGACCAAAATTGCGGACCTGGTTCGGATCGAGACCGCGCTTAGCAACACGCTGGTGCATTGTAGCGGCGCTGATGTGCCGGAATGTGCCGTATTAGACGCTTTGTTGGATTGATGAGAAGGTTACGTGGGACAAGAACACCGATCTCCACAGCGCATTAGGAAACGGCATGGCAATCAACCGGCACCATTGGGAGGTGCCTGATGTTCCTAGTCAAGAGAAGCAATAATCGTATGCTGTGTTTCCAAACCCGCCATCCAGTTTGTTCCTTGGGCAGTTACACACGCCGTGCCATCCGATAAGGTTTTGACCGCGGACCAAGTTCCGGTCATTTCGGACGCCCATACCTGAACATTGCCGTCTTTCTGATTAGGGACCGGTTCCTCACCGTACCAATCCACCAATGACGCCTTCAATTCCTGTGCTGGCATGCAAACTTCACCGGCAAAGGCGGGTGCACTTACCGTGCCAAGTGCAAGGGTCAGGACTAAAGTTGAAATAACAGGTTTCATGATTGTCTCCTTCATGGGAAGAACACGGAAACTGTGTAAATGTTCCACATTCCTGAAGCAGAGGCATCCTATGGCGCAGCAACCCCGCGCGTGGCAACGCATGTTATCCGGTCGCAGGCTAGACCTTCTTGACCCGACGCCGGTCGATATCGAGATCGAAGACATCGCGCACGGGCTGGCGTTCGTGGCGCGGTGGAACGGGCAAACCCACGGTGATTTTGCCTATTCCGTTGCCGAACATTCGTTGCTTGTCGAAACCATCTATGGGCGATTGAACCCCAAGGCACCGGCAAAGTGGCGACTGGCTGCATTACTGCATGATGCGCCCGAATACGTGATCGGCGATATGATATCGCCGGTCAAGGCGGCTGTCGGTCCGGAATACACTGCGCTGGACCAGCGCTTGACAGCGGCAATTCACATCAGATTTGGTTTGCCGGCAGCAATCCCGAAATCCGTCAAACAACAGATCAAGAAAGCCGACAAAATCAGCGCGTGGATGGAGGCTACACAGATTGCCGGATTTTCACACGCCGAATCGTCGCGATTTTTCGGCAAACCTGATCCTGCAACATTAGAAGGGCTGGCGATCGTGCTGCGCCCCCCGACCGAAACCCGTGTTGCCTTTACTGAACGGCACAATGATTTACTGCGAGACCTTTGATGATCGTCGTGCGGCCTGCTCTTTCTCTGGATGCGCCCGAAATGGCACAGCTGTTGAACAAGATTATCGCGATCGGCGGCACCACCGCGTTGGTGCGACCGGTTACCGCGCAGGACCTGAAAGACTGGATGGCCTTTGCCGCCGACAAAAGTGCCTGGCACGTCGCGCTGGAAGACGCAGCGGGGGGCGTGGTCGGCTTTCAATGGATCAGCCCACATCCGAAACTTCCAGCGGCGGCGTGTGATATCGCCAGCTTTGTGAAGGTCGGGCGCACAGGGCTTGGCATCGGTTCGGCGCTTTTCGATGCAACAGCCAGGGCCGCTGAAAGACTTGGCTATACCTGGATCAATGCGACGATCCGAGGTGATAATAACGGCGGTTTAACCTATTATCAAAGCCGGGGTTTCCGTGTTTGGCACGTTGACGACAATGTGGAGCTTGAAACAGGTCAAATCGTCACGAAGATCAGCAAGCGCTATGATATCTGAACTTTAGCGTGGCGATCTTTTCGCCAGGATCCGCTGCAAGGTGCGTCTGTGCATGTTCAAGCGTCGCGCCGTTTCCGAAACATTCCGATCACACAGCTCGTACACACGCTGTATGTGTTCCCAACGCACGCGGTCCGCGCTCATCGGGTTTTCTGGCGGAGCGGGCAAATCATCGCCGGTCGCCAAAAGGGCATTGGTGATATCATTCGCATCGGCGGGTTTCGACAGATAGTCAATTGCGCCGATCTTGACAGCCGCGACAGCCGTCGCGATCGCACCATAGCCAGTCAAGACAACCACCCGCGCGTCGGGTCGCTTTTCGCGCAGCACTTCGACGATATCCAGACCGTTGCCATCTTGCAGACGCAGGTCCACCACAGCAAAGGCCGGGGGTCGGCCCGTGGCGATAGCGCAACCGGCTGCTACTGAATCCCCTGTCTCCACCTCAAAGCCCCGTTTTTCCATCGCCTTGGCCAAACGTCGCAAAAACGGCTCATCATCATCAATCAACAGCAGTGATCGATCTTCTACTAGATCAAGCGCATTTTCCTGAACCATTTCGTGCCTCGTCGCTACCACTTGAACATCTCTTTGGGCAAAGAGTATGCGCCTCTGTGAAGATAGGCAAATACTCTACTGATTTTCGACAAAGCACGCGACTTTGTCTGCCATATCGGCCGGTGGGATATCACGCCGGAAAAAATCGACATAGCCTTCCTGCGGCATCACAAGATAGGTCATGGTGGTATGATCGACCAAATAGGTGTCGTCGTCAGCTTCATGCGCCTTGAAGTAGGTTCGGTACGCGTCGCTTGCTGCTTTGACTTGGTCTGGCGTTCCGGTAAGTCCGACCATCTTGGGGTGCATATAGCTGACGAATTCGCCCACAACCTTTGGCGTGTCTCTTTTTGGATCAATAGAGATGAATACCGGCGTCACTGACAGACCACGGTCCGCCAGAACGTCGACCGCAGCGGCATTTCGGCTAACGTCCATGGGGCACACATCCGGGCAGTAGGTATATCCAAAATACACCAAGCTCGGCTCGGTGATGATATCCTTGTCGGTCACTGTCTGACCGTTGGTGTTTATCAGCTCGAACGGTCCGCCCAGATCATCGCCCCCGGCGACGGCAGAACTCTTGCATTGCGCATATTTGTCGGCGGCGTTCGGCCACAGACCCAGTTCAAACGCTATCCACGCCAAAGCAGGCACGATCAAAATCAAGCCTGTTACCCATCCAAGTCTCATCCTATAGCTCCAATGCGAAAGCGCGCCCTTGATCGCGCAATGGGGGGCACCTACGCTGCAATTTTGTCGGTGCATAGCACCAAGTTGAAAAAGGTGCGCCAATGACGCAGGCCACGATCAAACCATTGGGCGACCGGACGCGGGCCAACTGGATCAGACTGCGCACCATGATTGTGTTGCGTTGGGTCGCGATTGCGGGGCAATTGATTGCAATCACGGTGGCCCAGCGCCTGTTCGGTCTACAGCTGGAGCTAGCGCTTTGCTACTTCGCCATCGGTGTATCGGTCATCGGTAATTTGATCGCCACACTGGTGTTTCCCGAAAATAAACGGCTTTCGGAATATGAAAACCTGTCAATGGTGCTGTTCGATCTATTGCAGCTCAGCTTTTTGCTATTTGTCACCGGAGGCCTGAACAACCCATTTTCGCTGTTGCTGCTGGCACCGGTTACAATTTCAGCCACCGCGCTCAGCTTGCGATCGACCGTGGTGTTGTGTGGGACCGCTATAGTATTAGTCTCTATTCTGGCGACATATCACTTTCCGCTGATCACCCAAAACGGTGGCCTCATGGAAATTCCTGATGTCTTTGTCTTTGGAAATTGGATCGCTTTGATCATCGCCATCGTATTTTCCACAGCATATTCCCGACGGGTCACTACCGAAATCCATTCCATGTCCGATGCGTTGACAGCGACCCAGATGGCACTGGCCCGCGAGCAGAAATTAACTGACCTGGGCGGGGTCGTTGCCGCCGCCGCGCACGAACTGGGCACACCACTGGCGACGATCAAACTGACCAGCGTCGAACTGTTGAGCGAACTGCAATCTTGGCCGGAACTGGCCGAAGATGCGGCTCTGATCCGGGATCAAGCCGACCGATGCCGTGATATTTTGCGAGACATGGGAAGGGCTGGAAAGGACGATCTGCATATGCACACAGCCCCGTTGATGACAGTATTGGAAGAAGCCGCTGAACCACATCGGATGCGTGGAAAAACCATAGAGTTCTCAATAGATCCAACTGCCAGTGATACAGTCGACCAGCCGGCGATATACCGCAAACCCGAAATCATTCATGGTCTACGCAACCTTATCCAAAACGCGGTCGATTTTGCCAGTACGACCGTCTGGGTCGAAGCGAACTGGACAGACCGTCATATCTCGGTACGAATTTTTGACGACGGCAAAGGCTTTCCTCCCTATCTTCTGGGGCGGATCGGCGACCCTTTCATGCGGCGCCGCAGGCCTGAACCCGCCTCGTCTGAACGCCCGGAATACGAAGGGATGGGGTTAGGGCTGTTCATCGCGAAAACGTTGCTTGAAAGATCTGGTGCCGAACTGCGATTTGCCAACGGGTCAGAAGACCCGACCGACCGCTTTAATGAATTAGGCGCAGTGGTAGAGGTCATCTGGCCACGTCGCCAGTTAGATGCGCAGACAACAAACGGATCGACATCGCTTGGTGAAAACCTTCCAATTCGCATATGATTCACACCAATTGCGTCCGTTGTAATCATCGTTAACGAAAGATTAACGTTTTACGCGTCTAAACACCGGATTATTAATGAAAGTGTTCTGAATTGATTTCCGCCTTCGATATCGCATGCATATTACTGGCCATTCTAGCAAGCGGTTCAGTGGCATATCTATGGCTAAGCCATGAGAAAACGCCGGACACCGCAGCGCCCAAGGAAAGCGAGCCTAAAATCTCGTATCTGTTCGATCATGGGGTGTTGCAACATGCTTCTGATGGCATCGGCGAATTCTGCGCGCTTGAGCCCGGCTTTCACGAATGGTCGGACCTTTATGATTTCGTGGTGGAAATGTTTCCGCAATTTCCACCTGAACCAAAATCCGGGATCGCCGGGAGCCAGTATATTTCGTCCAGCGATACCACCACTTCGAGGCAGATAAAAATTTCGTGGGATCAGCACCTGTGTCGTATCGTCGTTTTCGACCCGGACAAAGAAGATCCGCTTGCAGAAACCGATAGCCGTACCCTGTTGCGCTGCTTGTCTTCTGGATTGAGCATTCCAGTATGGCACACGAACAAAGCGGGGAAAATTCTTTGGTCGAACAACGCCTGCCACGAATTGCACGAACGGGTATACCCTGGCCAACCGTGTAGCGCCCAACCGCTGTTTGACCCCGTCCGCCTTGAGGCCGCAAAACGGATTTCCGTCAGGATCGCATCCACACAGAAAAAGGAATGGTACGAAATCACCAATATCGAAATCCACGGAGTGCTGTGCTATCAGGCTATCTGTGTGACCGACCTAGTCCGCGCCGAAGAAGCACGCCGCAATTTTGTGCAGACTCTGACCAAGACATTCGCCCATCTTTCTATCGGGCTTGCCATCTTCGACCGCAACAACCAACTGGCGCTGTTCAATCCGGCGTTGGTGGATCTTTCTTCACTAGACGCAGAGTTTCTTAGCAGTCGACCGACGCTCCATTGCTTTTTTGACCGTTTGCGTGAAAACCGTAAAATGCCCGAACCCAAAAACTATACCGACTGGCGCTTGGCGATTTCCGATCTCATTTCCGCAGCTCATGACGGGCGATACGAAGAAACATGGTCCATAGATACGGGGCAAACGCTCCGCGTGAGGGGGCGCCCCCACCCTGACGGAGCTACAGCGTTTCTTATCGAAGACATCAGCGCCGAAGTCAGCCTGACCCGAAGCTTTCGCGCCGAGTTGGAACTGGGCCAGTCATTGCTAGACACCCTAGAAGATGCAATCGCGGTCTTTTCAATGGCGGGTGTCCTGACATTTTCCAATGCAGCGTATCAGAAGCTTTGGCAGGTAGACCCGGAAAAAGCTTTTGCCGATGTCACAATTTATGATGCCGTGCAGATCTGGAAACGCAGATGTGCCCCAAACTTTTCCTGGGGAGAAATCGAAAGCTATGTCGGTAACATCGAGGATCGAAAACACTGGAGCATGCCGGTGTATCTGTCCGAAGGATCGCAAATGACCTGTAACATCTCACCAATTACCGCGGGTGCGACGCTTATCAGGTTTCATATGTCAGAAAAACTGACCACACCCGCCGTCGCCCAGGATTTGATAGCGACCCCTTAGCGTACCAAGCTCGCCTCTTTCGCCTTGCGGCGCATAGGTCTGCCCAAGTAACCTTGGCACCATGGCATCGCGAAATCTTTCCCTTAACCTGCACGACGCAGACCACACCGCCGGGCTTGCCCGAACGCTTGGGCGTGTTCTGGAACCAGGCGATACAATCCTGCTCACCGGAAATGTCGGCGCGGGAAAAACCCATTTCGCGCGCGCGCTGATCCTGTCATTGCTGTCCCACCCCGAAGATATTCCGTCTCCGACGTTTACGCTCGTGCAAACCTATGAATCCACGCGTGGGATGATCTGGCATGCTGATCTTTATCGTCTCAGCTCCAGTTACGAAGTTGAGGAACTCGGCCTTAGCGACGCGTTTCATGACGCGATCTGTCTGGTTGAATGGCCGGACCGTCTTGGCAGCCTTTCGCCCGATCACGCGTTGGAGCTGGCAATTGAAGCGACAGGTGACGAGACCCGAGAGGTCACCGCAAGCTGGACAAATAAGAAATGGTCAAAAAAGCTTGATGGGTGGGCACCATGACCACACGCGAAGCCTGTGCACAGGCGTTCATTCAGCAGGCGGGCTGGGCGCATGCGACGCGCCATTTGCTTGCTGGGGACGCCTCGAACCGTCGGTATGACCGCTTGACCCGGTCAGACGGCAGCAGCGTGGTTCTTATGGATGCACCGCCGGACAAGGGCGAAGACGTTCGCCCGTTCATGCACATCGCCGAATGGCTTGGCCGTCAAGGATTGAGCGCACCGAAAATATACAACGCCGATGTGGAAAACGGTTTTCTTCTTATCGAGGATCTAGGTGACGCGCTGTTTGGGAAGTTGATGGTCGAAACCCCGGAAGCGACCATGCCTCTTTACGTTGCAGCAACGGATGTATTGATCCAGTTGCATCAGATGCCGCCGCCAAAGCTGCCGGTTTGCGATACGGATTGGCTGTTGGACGCAACGCAATTGGTCTTTGACTGGTACGCCCCTGACGGCAACGCGTCGGCTGCGTTCAACACGTTGTTCCGTCCGCATGCCAGACGGCTTGATGACGTGTCACGCGTCATGATTTTGCGTGATTATCACGCTGAAAATCTATTGTGGCTACCGGGGCGCGACGGCACTGCCCAGGTCGGGTTGCTTGACTTTCAAGACGCCCTGCTTGGTCATCCCGCGTACGATCTGGTGTCGATCTTGCAAGATGCCCGGCGCGATGTCTCTCCTGATATCCAAGCTGCCATGATCGCCCGGTACGTGGAAAAAAGCGAGGCTGACGCTGACGATTTCAACCGCGCTTTCGCTTTGCTTGGGGTGCAGCGCAACCTGCGCATACTGGGTATCTTCGCCCGGCTTTGCCTGCGGGATGGCAAGACACATTACGTTGACCTGATTCCTCGTGTTTGGGGATATATCCAGCGAAATCTCGATCATCCTGACCTGCGCGATCTGGCATCGCTGATAAACGAAGCTCTGCCCGTCCCTGACAAGGGCTTCCTTGAGGACTTGAAAGCAAGATGCGCAACACTCCGAACGCCGTAATGATGTTTGCCGCAGGTTTCGGCACACGAATGAAGCATTTGACCAAAGATCAGCCTAAACCGATGATCAGGGTTTCCGGCCGTCCCTTGATCGACCACGCTCTGGACCTGGCGGACGCAGTCAGACCAGAACGCATCGTGGTGAACCTTCATTACAAGCCAGAGCCATTGTTGGCCCATCTCCAAGGGCGCAACGTGCGCACGATTGTCGAGCAGCCTGACATCCTGGAAACAGGTGGCGGATTGCGTAACGCGCTGCCTCTGTTAGGCGACGGGCCGGTATTTGCCATGAATACCGATGCAATCTGGGCCGGGCCGAACCCACTTGCCTTGGCATTGGATGCGTGGGAACCCGACAAGATGGATGCGCTGTTGGTGTGCGTTCCGGGCGCGCATGCCATTGGCCATTCCGGGGCCGGGGACTTCACGATGTCGTCCGACGGGCGGCTATCGCGTGGGCCCGGCATAATCTATGGCGGTGTCCAGATCATCAAGACCGACTTACTGGGCACCATGTCAGAAAAGGCATTCTCGTTGAATGTGGTATGGGACCAAATGCTAACACAGGGCCGGTTGTTCGGAATTTGCTATCCGGGGCGTTGGTGCGACGTGGGTCATCCCGAAGGTATAGAGATGGCTGAACGCATGTTGGGAACCCTAGATGTTTGAACCCCAGCACGAACCCCGGGTCTTTGGTGTGGCACCCGGAATAGACTTCCCCAAAGATCTGGTCACCGGCCTTTTAGAACGACTGCAAGGTCAGCCGGCACATATCATTGGTCAAGTTGATCTGGTGGTGAACACACGGCGCATGCAACGCCGCCTCCGCGAGGTGTTCGACACGGGTCCTGCCAGCTTGTTGCCCCGAATCCATCTTATCGACAATCTAGATACGCTTGCACCGCACATCGCTTTGCCGCTTCCCAGCCCGACCCTGCGGCGGCGGCTTGAACTGATCACGCTGGTGTCCAAGCTGTTGGATCACGCGCCCGAGCTTGCGCCGCGAACATCGCTTTATGATCTGTCCGACAGTTTGGCGCAGTTGATCGACGAAATGCAGGGCGAAGGCGTCCCGGTTGAGGCTATCACCAGTCTCGACGTCAGTGATCAGTCCGGCCACTGGGAACGGTCCAAGCAGTTTCTTTCCATTGCCCACAAATATCTGGGTGACAGCATTTCCCGCCCCGACCCACGGGCGCGCCAACGCCAGATCGTGCAGCAACTGATCGCGGACTGGACCGAAAATCCGCCCCAAAACCCAATAATCGTTGCGGGATCTACCGGTTCTCGGGGCACGTCTGCCTTGCTGATGAAAGCCGTGGCATGTTTACCGCAGGGGGCGGTGATCTTGCCCGGGTTCGACTTCGATATGCCCACCGCCGTATGGACGGATTTAGGCGAAGACCAGGAAAAACTTGCGCAAGATCATCCGCAATATCGTTTCCGCCACCTTTTATGTGAACTCGATATGCCGCGCAGCAAAATCGGTGCCTGGACTGATGCGGTCCCGCCCTCGCCCGAGCGGAATGCGTTGGTGTCATTATCGTTGCGCCCAGCGCCTGTCACTCACGTCTGGCTTACCGAAGGGCCAAAATTGCCCGATCTTGTTTCAGCGACCAAGGGGTTGACGCTCATCCAGGCCCCTACCCCACGGGCCGAAGCGTTGGCGATCGCCCTGCGGCTGCGCCAAGCGGTAGAGGATGGTCAAACCGCCGCCTTGATCACACCGGACCGGCTTTTGTCGCGCCAGGTTACATCGGCTCTCGACCGGTGGAACATAGTGCCAGACGATAGCGCCGGCCTCCCGCTTCATCTGTCGCCTCCGGGGCGGTTTTTGCGACACGTCGCGGGTCTTTTCCTGCGCAAGCTCGATTCCGAAGCCTTGCTGACCCTGCTCAAACACCCCCTGACGCACAGCGGCGGTGACAGGAACATCCACCAGCTCAATACCCAGCGTCTTGAACTTCAGCTGCGGCGCGACGGGCTGCCTTATCCCACAGCCGATAGTGTACTTCGGTTGTCGCAAAAGACGGTTTCCCGGTCGAAGGACCCGTTGCAAATGGACGCATGGGCACAGTGGGTCGGATCGTGCGTGACTGGTGTAGAGATTGGCAAGGAAAGACCTTTGGAAGAATGGGTCGCCGCGCATATTGATCTTGCCAATGCCATTGCCGACGGCTCCAACCCATCGACCGCCAGTGAGCTATGGAAACATCTCGCTGGCGAAGAAGCCAGCAACGTCATGACCAATCTTTGCGAGAATGCCGCCTACGGAGACACTATGTCTGCGTCGGACTATGGAGATTTGGTGGGGGCATTATTGCAGCAAGGTGAAATTCGCGATCGTGACGCCCCGCATCCGGGCGTGATGATATGGGGTACCCTCGAGGCTCGCGTGCAGGGTGTGGACCTGATTATCATGGGCGGCCTGAATGACAGCATGTGGCCCGAATCCCCGGCACCGGACCCATGGCTAAATCGAAAAATGCGCATGAAAGCGGGGTTGTTGCTTCCCGAACGCCGGATCGGATTGTCCGCACATGATTACCAGCAATCCATCGCCGCCCCCGAAGTCTGCCTGACCCGGGCAATTCGATCAGATGAAGCTGAAACAGTGCCTTCGCGTTGGTTGAACCGCTTGGGCAACCTTTTGAACGGGCTCTCTGATCAAAGCGGTGACAGGGCGTGGAAATCCATGGTCGAACGCGGTGACTATTGGCTGGCACAGGCCCGCGCACTGGAAGCGGTGCGACGCGAGCCACCAGCCCCGCGCCCTTCGCCGCGCCCTCCGCGGGCAGCGCGCCCCCATGCCTTGTCAGTAACCGAGATCAAGCGACTTATCCGGGACCCTTATGCGATCTACGCCAAGCACAGTTTGAAATTACGGGCCCTGAACCCGTTGGTGCAATCACCCGACGCCCCGGTGCGCGGTATCATCGTTCATGAAATAATGGAGCGTTTCATCAAGTCGGTGATGGTCGAGCCTGAAAACCTTACAAAGGCACACTTGTTAGAGACCGCATCGACGGTATTGGATGCCGAGGCCCCGTGGCCTGCCGCGCGTGTGATGTGGCTGACCAAAATAGAAAGAATTGCTGAATGGTTCATTGAAAACGAGGTGAAACGCCAAAGCTATTCCAGGCCCGCCGCGTTTGAAAAAGCGGCCAACGGTCGTCATGTTTTAGCGGATTTGGGCTTTACCCTCACTGGGTATGCCGACCGTATCGACCGGACCGACGACGGCGATATATTGATATACGACTACAAGACCGGCACCCCTCCCAGTGTCGCTGAGCAAAAAGCCTTTGACAAACAGTTGCTGCTGGAGGCGGCGATGATTGAAGAGGGCGGATTCAAGGAGATTGGCCCGGCGACGGTGGCTCGCGCCGCGTATATCGGTCTTGGCAGCAAGCCGATAGAACGGCCGGCACCGCTTGAAGATGAACCCCCACATGAAGTGCTTGCCAAATTGCATGCGCTGATTACCAGCTATCTGTCCGAGGATCAGGGGTTCACCTCGCGGCGGATGGTGAAGACCACGGACTTTGCAGGAGACTATGACCAGTTGGCCCGTTTTGGCGAATGGGATGCCACAACCGAGCCGACACCGGAGGATCTGAAATGACTGTGCCATTCGATGATGCCACCCGCGCCCAAATAGACGCTGCTCGTCCTGACGCCTCTACTTGGCTGGGGGCAAACGCCGGGTCCGGCAAAACCCGCGTTCTGACCGATCGTGTGGCGCGTTTGTTGCTGAATGGCGTCGAACCCCAACACATTCTGTGCCTGACCTATACCAAAGCCGCGGCATCCGAAATGCAAAACAGGCTCTTTAAAAGGCTTGGCGCATGGGCGATGCTGAAGGACGATGAGCTTCGCCTTGCGCTGACAGAGCTGGGCGTTTCAGACGAGTTTACCCCGGCTAAAATGCGCATGGCCCGCACGTTGTTTGCCCGCGCAATTGAAACACCGGGGGGTCTGAAGATCCAGACAATCCATTCGTTCTGTGCATCTTTGCTCCGGCGTTTTCCTCTCGAGGCAGGTGTAAGCCCGCAGTTCACCGAGATCGAAGACCGCGCCGCTGACCTATTGCGGAGCCAGATTGTCGATGACATGGCAGAAGGCCCAGATGCCGATTTGATCATCGCGCTGGCACGACACTACTCTGGCGAAGACTTCGCCAAGTTAACCCGCAGCATCGTGAATCAAAGGGAAGGCTTTGCGCAGGCATCGACTTGGCAAAGCATCCTGTCGCTATTCGGGTACCCTGCGGATCTTACCGAAAAATCCATCACGACATCCGTCTTTCTGGGATCAGAGGCGGCGATTCTTGATGCGATGATACCGCCTATGCTTGCCAAGGGCGGGCTTGACGGAAAAGCCGCGGAAAAGCTCAAGTTGATCGGGGCGCTGGATATCACCGCCCTGCCCGTCCTGGAAGATGTTTTTCTGACAGGTGCCAGCGCGAAGGAGCCATTTACCGCGAAAATCGGCTCTGTACCGACCAAACCTACGCAAAAACTATTGTTTGACCTGATGCCACAAATCGATGATCTGATGCGGCGGGTCGAAGGTTCACGCGATGCGAGGTTGGCGTTGAAGGCGGCGCAGAAAACCCATGTGCTGCATCAATTTGCGCGGCGATTTCTGCACGTCTACGCGCTAGAGAAACAAAAATGCGGCTGGCTTGATTTTGATGACTTGATCTTGAAGGCTCGCAACCTGTTAACCAACCCTGCGGTGGCTGCATGGGTCTTATACCGTATTGATGGGGGCATTGATCATATTCTGGTGGATGAATCCCAAGATACCAGCCCCCGCCAATGGGACGTGATCGAACGTTTGACCGATGAATTCTATAGCGGCGAAGGGGCCAGGGACACCGAGGATCGCACACTGTTCGTAGTAGGCGATAAGAAACAGTCGATATATTCGTTCCAGGGTGCAGACCCACGTGAGTTTGACCGAAAACAGGATATTTTCGAAGCCAAAATAACTCAAGCAAACCAGATTTTTCAGCGGCGTAGTCTCGATTATTCGTTCCGATCTTCGTCTGCAGTTCTTGGCTTGGTCGATGCAACCCTGGCACCTCATTCAGATGCCGGGTTTGATCAAAATACCCGGCACAAGGCATTCAAATCTGCGCTACCCGGTCGTGTTGATCTGTGGCCGCTGGTTGAAAAAACCGACGAAACCGACGACCGGGAATGGTCTGACCCAGTCGATCAAAAGTCGTCGCACCATCATAGCGTCGTATTGGCCACCCAGATTGCGCAAAAGATCAAAACCCTGATCGATGAAGAAAACTATTTGCCGGTTGATACTTATGACCCCGGAAAATTCGCCCGGCGACGGATCACCGCGGGTGATTTTTTGATCCTGGTCCAGCGCCGCAGTGACCTGTTTTCAGAGATTATCAGTGCCTGCAAAACAGCTGGCCTGCCTATTGCCGGGGCGGATAGATTGAAAGTCGGTGCAGAACTGGCGGTCAAGGATCTCGCGGCGCTGTTGTCCTTTCTTGCCACGCCCGAAGACAGCTTGGCCCTGGCGACTGCGTTAAAGTCGCCACTGTTTGGCTGGACCGAGCAGATGCTGTTTACCTTGTCGCACTACCGTTCCGAAGACCATCTTTGGCAAGCATTGCGCAACAGTACCCAATACCCTGAAACCGTTGCGATCCTGCGGGACTTACGCGCGCATGTCGACTTTTTACGACCCTACGACCTGATCGAACGGATCCTTACCCGTCATGACGGACGGCGCAGGCTGTTGGCCCGCTTAGGGTCTGAAGCCGAAGACGGGATAAACGCGATGCTTTCGCAGGCGCTATCCTATGAACGCGGTTCCATTCCCAGTTTGACAGGTTTTCTGGTTTGGATGCAGACCGACGATCTTGAGATAAAACGCCAGATCGACAACGCATCCGACCAAATCAGAGTGATGACGGTTCATGGCGCGAAAGGTCTTGAGGCGCCGATTGTGATTTTGCCTGATACTGCCAAACGTAACCTGGTTATCCGGGATGAAATCATCAACATCGGTGTCACCCCAGTCTGGAAAGTCGGCGAAGGCGACATGCCATCCGCTATGCGAACCGCATTGAGCGAACGCAAGGATCTGGAGATGGCCGAACGTCTGCGCCTGCTTTATGTTGCCATGACCCGTGCCGAAAAATGGCTGATCGTCGCCGCTGCGGGTGAATTGCCCAAGGACGGAAACAGCTGGTACCAGATGATCGGTGCCGCCATGAATGATGTCGGTGCCAAGCCGATCGGCACGAACGGGATGCTGAGGTTTGAATACGGGGATTGGGATGAATTACCTATCGTCGAAACCAAACGTTCTTTGGAGTTCGATCCAACGTTAGAGCCTGTATTTTCAGAAGCTTTGGTTGAAATCCCCCTGCGTAGAACGACTACATCGCCCTCGGATCTTGGGGGTAGAAAAGCCCTGCCCGGTGAAGATGGGCTAAGCGAAGACGAAGCGAAATCATACGGCAACCTTGTTCACAAGCTGTTGGAAACCCTACCGTTGATGCAAAGCGATCAATGGGATGGAAAACTGGCGACACTTGCCGATCGCTATGATGCCAAAGTTGCCAATGCCGCGCTAAAGGAAGCAGTGGCTGTGATGAACACCCCGGAAATTCAGCGGATTTTCAAGGCCGACGCGCTGGTTGAAGTGCCTATTACCGCCCCTTTCGGCAAGCGGCGCCTGCATGGCACGATCGACCGGCTGTTGGTGACCGATACCGAAGTGCTTGCCATAGACTTCAAGACCAACCGCATCGTGCCTGCCACCCCAGAGGGCTGTCCCGATGGCCTGTTGCGTCAGATGGGTGCCTATGCCTCCGCACTTGCACAGGTTTTTCCCGACCACCGCGTCAGCACGGCGATATTGTGGACGCGGACTGCCAAGCTGATGACCTTACCGGACATACTTATCACAAACGCCCTATCGCTGGTTCCCGATCTTGACGAAGTGCCGGAGGCTACCTAGATTCCCACCTTAACCAATCCTTGTGCAGGAGCAGCAACATGGCAACCGTCGCAGTCACAGACGCAACATTCGACGCAGAAGTTAAGAATTCCGATCTTCCCGTTGTGGTGGATTTTTGGGCAGAGTGGTGTGGCCCCTGCAAACAAATCGGCCCCTCGCTCGAAGAACTTTCGGCGGAAATGGACGGCAAGGTGAAAATCGTCAAGGTCAACGTTGACGAGAATCCGAACAGCCCTGCCCAGATGGGCGTTCGCGGCATCCCTGCCCTGTTCATCTTCAAAAACGGCGAAGTGGTGTCCAACATGGCCGGTGCCCGGCCTAAGGCAGCTTTGCAAAGCTGGATCGAAGAATCGATCTAAGCCTTTTGGTATTGAATGAATTAAAGGACGCGCCAGAAATGGGGCGTCCTTTTTACATGGGCCAGCCGAAACGTTCAAATCGCGCCGCGATTTTGCTGTGCACGTCGTCGCGTCCGGCATTGATGCTTTGGGTTTGCCAGAACCAGTACAGGTACCGGGCATAGTTCGGCCGGGCTTGCGCCACGTTGGTAAATGCAGTGGCCAAATAAGTCATATCCGCTTTTATGGCTATGTGATGAAAGTCTATATTTCCAAACAACAACGCGGGTTTGCCAAAGAAGTACCCGGCGAAAGCCACGCTCGAATTTTGGGTCACTACATAGTCGCAGGTCTGTAACATCGGTATCATTCCGCCTGCCTCAACGCGCAAACGGCTATTATCGCGTTCCAATTTGTCTAGTGCTGCAATTTCACGCGCCGAGTAGTTTTCGTTGGGGTGTATGGTCGCGATGATCCTTCGACCCGGATCATGGGCAAGGCAGTTTTCAAGCATTTCGATGGGGCTGCACACCTGAAACGACCGTTTCTCTTGCAACTTGCCCTGAAGCGGCACATAGACAATTCCGTCGCGCGACAGATTATGCGTTGCGTCCCCATACAGACGCTTCTGCCAGGCGCTATAGAAACGCGCCGCCTCGGCCCCGGAGACCGCCGCCGGGTCATATGAAGCTTTTGCAACATCCCATTCCCAGCGGCTGGCGGAACTGTCGATCTGCCAAAACGGATATTCGTATACCCGGCGGAATATCAGCCCGCGGGATCCGGGGGGCGGCTTCATATGGCTTAACACATAGGTTTGGTCAGTGCGATTTTGATCTCCGTGCAACCTATATTCGACCCTAAAGCCGGCAGATTCAAGCACGAGCGCCATCTTGGCGATGAACGGGTGATTGCCCGCAAGTGCGCTTTCAAGCAGGCCGGGTTCTAACAGGATATGGACTGTTTGATTATACGTCATCATCTGACGCTAGCCTCGGCAACAGATCGCCACAAGTGGGCCGACCCTTGTCCCTTTGGTTTTCGGGGACCATATAGGGCTGAAGCAAAGGAGACCGCGCATGTCGAAACAAGAATTCCCCGGATGGCACGGGACCACCATCATCGGGGTGAAAAAGGACGGTGAAGTCGTGATCGCCGGCGATGGACAGGTCAGTCTGGGCCAGACGGTCATCAAAGGCACCGCTCGCAAGGTCCGCAGGCTAAGCCCCGGCGGCTTTGACGTGGTTGCGGGATTTGCAGGATCAACAGCGGATGCATTTACCCTGCTTGAGCGGCTTGAAGCAAAACTGGAGGCGACCCCCGGTCAACTCGCCCGCGCAAGCATCGAGCTGGCAAAGGACTGGCGCACCGACAAGTACCTGCAAAAACTCGAGGCGATGTTGATCGTCACTGATGGCAAGGAACTGCTGGTGATCACCGGTGCGGGCGACGTGCTGGAACCTGAACACAACGTCGCGGCCATCGGGTCGGGCGGGAATTATGCGCTGGCCGCTGCGCGCGGCATGATGGACAGCAGTCGCGATGCGGAAACCATCGCCCGTGACGCCATGAAGATCGCGTCAGATATCTGCGTATACACGAACGGCAACCTCACGGTGGAGAAAATCAAACCATGACCGATCTGACCCCACGCGAAATCGTTTCCGAGCTTGACCGGTTTATCATCGGTCAGAATGATGCAAAACGCGCCGTCGCCGTTGCGTTGCGGAACCGTTGGCGCCGCAAACAGCTGGGCGACGATTTGCGCGACGAAGTTTATCCCAAAAACATTCTGATGATCGGCCCGACCGGCGTTGGTAAGACCGAGATAAGCCGCCGCTTGGCCAAGCTGGCACGGGCACCGTTTTTGAAAGTTGAAGCGACAAAGTTCACCGAAGTCGGCTATGTCGGACGGGATGTCGAACAGATCATCCGCGATCTTGTCGATAGTGCGATCGTGATGACCCGCGAATACATGCGCGAAGACGTCAAGGTCAGCGCCCACAAGGCGGCGGAAGAACGCGTGATTGATGCGATTGCGGGTGCCGATGCCCGCGAAGGTACACGCGACATGTTCCGCAAGAAACTGAAGTCGGGCGAGTTGGACAGCACGATGATCGAACTTGAGGTGGCCGATACCTCCAGTCCATTCCCGATGATGGATATTCCCGGCCAACCCGGCGGCGGAATGGGCATGATGAACCTGGGCGATTTGTTTGGCAAAGCCATGGGCGGTCGGAAGGTGAAAAAGCGGCTCTCGGTCGCGGAAAGCTACGAAGTATTGATCAGCGAGGAAGCTGACAAACTGCTGGATGATGAAACAGTGAACCGCGCCGCAATCGATGCGGTGGAGCAGAACGGCATCGTGTTTCTGGATGAGATTGACAAGGTTTGCGCCCGTTCCGATGCGCGGGGCGGCGACGTATCGCGCGAGGGTGTGCAGCGCGATCTGCTACCCCTGATCGAAGGGACCACCGTTTCGACCAAGCATGGCCCGGTCAAAACCGACCATATCTTGTTTATTGCGTCGGGTGCGTTTCACATCGCCAAGCCGTCCGATCTGCTTCCTGAATTACAGGGCCGTCTGCCAATCCGGGTCGAGTTACGCGCGCTTACCGAAGGTGATTTCGTGCGCATCCTGACAGAAACCGATAACGCTCTGACGTTGCAGTACACCGCCTTGATGGGCACGGAAGAGGTTGAGGTTTCGTTCACCGAAGACGGCATCAAGGCATTGGCAAAGATTGCCGCCGATGTGAACCAATCCATTGAAAATATCGGTGCGCGCAGACTCTATACCGTAATGGAAAGGGTATTCGAAGAGCTGTCCTTTAGCGCGCCTGACCGTGGAGGCGAAAAAGTGGTGGTTGACGGTGATTTCGTTGAAAAGAACCTTGGCGAATTGACCCGATCCACCGATCTGTCGCGTTACGTGCTTTAGGGCTTTTCAATATGCCATGCGCCTGAGAATGATGGCGCATGGCTTACCTTCAGTTTATTCGCGCCAATTGGCTGTTTTTATTGGCAGGTTTCCTGCTGACATTTACATCTTCTTACGGTCAGACCTATTTTATTTCGCTTTTCGCCGGTGAAATTAAGGGAAGCTTTGGCCTGAGCGACGGGCAATGGGGTGGCATCTATACTATCGGAACCACACTGTCGGCCATCACCATGGTTTGGGCAGGTGTGCTTACCGACAGGTTCAGGGTGCGCCGTTTGTCGTTCTGGGTGATGGTCGCGCTCGCCACCGCATGTCTGGCGATGGCGGCGGTGCCCAACTGGATCGCACTGATCCTTGTCATTTATGCGCTGCGGCTGACTGGCCAAGGGATGATGTCACAACTGGGTGCTGTTGCCATGGTGCGCTGGTTCGAGGCAGCACGCGGCAAGGCATTGTCGCTGTCATCGTTGGGATTTGCCGCCGGGCAAGCGATACTGCCCGTTGTGTTCGTGGCGTTATTTGCCAGTTTTCATTGGCGCAGCCTGTGGGTGTTGGCCGCCGGGCTGGTGCTGCTTACCATGCCGGTCATGCTGATGCTGTTGCGGCATGAGCGAACCCCGCAATCCATGTCACAGACAACCCAATCTGTCGGTATGGACGGGCACCATTGGACCCGCGGGCAGATGATCCGGCATGGATTATTCTGGCTGATGATCCCGATGATCATAGGCCCCGCGGCGTGGGGCACGGCCCTGTTCTTTCAACAGGTCCATCTGACCGAGGTCAAAGGCTGGTCGCTGGTCAGCTTTGTGGCGCTGATGCCGCTTTATACGGTCACCTCCGTTATCTCGACCTTTGTATCAGGGTGGGCAGTGGACCGTTTTGGCGTGATACGGGTCACCCCCGTCCAGATGCTGCCCTTTGCTGCATCATTTGCCGTGCTCGCCTATGCTGACACAATTCCAATGGCCGGGGTGGGCTTACTGATATTCGGCATCGGGCAGGGGATGCAGGCCACCGCCACCTCGGTGTTCTGGGCTGAATTCTACGGGACGCGTCATATCGGTTCGATCAAGGCTGTCGCCGCCGCATTGATGGTTTTTGGGTCAGCAATAGGGCCGGGCATCACCGGGTTGTTCATAGATCTGGGCGTGGATTTTCCTGAACAGATGATCCCGATCGCGATTTATTATGTGATCGCGGCGATCATGGCGACGACCGGAATTCTTAGGTACCAAAGCAGACTGGTTCCGCGTCAGCGGTGACGGCGAAGATACACATAGTAAGCGCCACCGCCACCGTGACTGATATGGGCCTGACTGACCTGCAATACAGCAGCGGAAAGCGGCGGCATCGATAGCCACTGCGGGACCTGATGGCGCAAAACACCGTGACGGACAGGGATCGGTCCGCCTTCATCGCGCATTTTGCCCTTGCCTGTGATGACCAGAACCAAGCGCCTTCCTTTGGCGTGCGACCCCAGAATGAACTTGGTCAGCGCCGGATGGGCGCGGTCGAGCGTCATGCCGTGCAGGTCGATCCGGCCTTCGGGGCGGATTTTTCCACGTTTCAACCTGCCGAATGCCTTGCTGTCCATCTGCACCGGAGATTTGCGGATCTGGTCGGGTAGGGACGGCATCAAATCATGCGCATTGCTGCGGGGTTTTGGCGTAGGTTTGCCCAGCACAACAGAGGTCGTTTTGCGGATTTTCGGAAGGCTGGGTGCCGGCGCATCTATCTCGGGCCGAAAAAGCTGATTCACGTCGAGCTTTTCCGTTCGCTCTGTCACCTTTTGCCAAAGCGACAGATCATCCTTATTTAGACGCTTTCGGGTCATTCCAGCGGTTCCGGCAGTAATCCATATGCCCGTTGAATTGGCATTAGAACCATCATCCGCCCCGGATCGCGTAGCTTACCCGCAGCCCGCCCGGCACCGTCGCCGGTGCCAAAGAAGACATCTGCCCGCTGGGCCCCCTTGATAGCTGACCCGATATCCTGGCCGATCATCAAACGGTGCAAGGGATCGGCTCCGGCCTTCTCTATCCAGACGGGGGCACCGAGCGGTACAAATTTTGGATCGACCGCAATGGTACGCAGCGGTGTCACAGACCGGTTCATCGCGCCAAGCGGGCCTTGATCGGCGGGAACCTGGTTAACCTCTCGGAAGAATACGTACGACGGGTTATGGTAGAGCAATTCGCGTCCATCTTCCGGATTGCGCCGCACCCAGTTTTTTATCACGTCAGCACTGACCTGATGAACGTCATAAATACCCCTGCGCACCAGTTCGACACCGATGGACCGATACGGGTGACCATTGGCACCGCGATAACCAACCCGAAGGTACTTGCCACTTGGAAGGTGGATACGTCCGGAACCTTGTATTTGAAGGAAGAAAAGCTCAACCGGGTCATCGACATAAGCAATTTCCAGCCCGCGGTTCTTCATCACGTCGGTGTCCAGAATATCACGCCTGGTTAACCACGGGTTATTGCTTTCGGCTTCCGAGGGCATGGCGTAGACGGGATAACGGTACCGATCCGAAGGGTACAAATCGCCCTCGAGTTCGGGTTCAAAATAGCCGGTAAACAGCGCTTCCTGCCCATCTTCGATCAACACCGGGCGGAAGAACAATTCAAAAAACTGTTTCGGATCGGGGGAGGTATTGGCGAATTTACACAGGTTGCGCCAGTCGACGTCCTTCATGTCGCCGCATGTGTTCAGGAATGTCCTCAGCGCCGCTGCATGATCATCGGCTTCCCAACCATCGAGCTGGCTGAAATCCATAATTGTATAGGAAACATCCGCGTTTGCGGGCGGCACCGTCAGGCCCGCCCACAACAATGCATACCAAAAGGCACGCCTTATCCGTCTGTAGAAACGAGCAACCAATTTGGATCATCCGAGCCCATGACACGAGAGAACACCCACGTGTCTTTTTGACGTTTCACTTCGGTTGGGCTGCCTTCGACGACATTACCGTCGCGATCTTTTACAACCGATGTCATCTCGGCAACATAACGGATGGTGAGCTCCGCTTCGTTGGTGGTCCGGTCCATCGTCGCGTTGACGAGTTCCATCTCCCGGATACCAATAAAGTGAGATTCAACCGTCAATCCTTGGTCTTCGCGGGCCGCGACCCCATCAAGAAAGCTTTCGTAAATCTCTTCTGACAAGAAAGGTTGAATATCACCAAGATTGCCATGCTCATAACCCATCACGATCATCTCGTATGCGCCGCGTGCACCGCCAAGGAAATCACTTACACCAAACGAAGGTTCGACACGCTTCATTTCAGCCAGGGCCAGAGCGGAATCCGACCCTTCGGGCGCGTGATCGGTGATATCAAGATCAGGACCACCTTCAATCACCTCGAATGCAGGTCCCTTCGTTGTTTTTTGCGGAGCTTCGACAGCCGTTGGCTTTTCATAGCCATCTCGCGTGCCAAGAACATTTTTCAGACGCAAAATCAGGAACACTGCAATACCGGCAAGTACCAGAAGCTGTATCAGTGGCGAATTCATAGGTACCTCGTATTAAGAAACATGGAAACGTCGGTGTATTGCCCCTATGTAGGGTGTGAACCGGGCCAAGTCCACTCTGGCCCTCAGGAAAGGATCTTGGCCATGTGGCTATTTTTGGCATTTATTGCCGTACCATTGATAGAGATAACATTATTCATCCAAGTCGGTGGCATAATCGGCTTGGGATGGACGTTGGCAATTGTTGTGCTGACAGCGATTATCGGCACCTATCTAATGCGCGCGCAAGGGGCGTTGGCGCTTGGTCAGATCAAGAAATCCCTGTCCGAAGTTCGCGACCCTACTGAACCTTTGGTGCACGGGGCAATGATCCTGTTTGCCGGTGCGTTGTTGCTTACACCGGGCTTTTTCACCGATGCGGTTGGCTTTGCTTTGCTGATCCCCGCTGTTCGTACCGCCGCGTTCAAAGCGGTGCGTAGTAAAATCAAGGTTAGCGGGTCAGTTAACATGGGCGGGAATATGCATGATCCGCGGCAGCAAAAACGCCCACAACCGCATCGCCCTATGCAAGGTGATATCATTGACGGCGAATATCACGAGCTTCCCGATGGTGACAGCCGCCCCAAACGCCCGTCGGGCTGGACAGACCATTGAGCGCCGTCAACCGATCTGATAAGCCCTGCCAATGAATTTTTAGTTTCAGGGGTCCTAAATATGGCTGAAGAAGAAGCAACACAACCTACTCAGGCAGCGCAGCCACAATTGCGCATCTTGGGGCAGTTCATCCGCGACATGTCATTTGAAAACATCATGGCACAAAAAGGCGCGCCAACCGATGTTCAACCTGACGTCCAAGTACAAGTAAATCTGGACGCAAAAAAGCGTGCGGCTGATAACCAGTATGAATCGGCTATCAAGCTACAGGTTACTTCAAAGGCAAAAGAAGGCGATGTAACGCTGTTTCTCCTGGAAATCGATTATGTCGGCGTCTTTCATGTAGAAGGCGTTCCAGATGACCAGATGCACCCGTTTTTGCTGATCGAATGCCCACGGATGATTTTCCCGTTCCTGCGCCGGGTGGTGAGTGACATCACGCGTGATGGTGGATTCCCGCCGTTGAACCTTGAAAATATCGACTTTGTTGCTTTGTACCGCAACGAAATCGCACGTCGGCAAGCCGAGTCTGCACAAAAAGCTGACGCTTAAAGCGTTTTCCACACAGCTCTGTCGCCCAATTTATCGACAAACTCGGTATGGGCGGCAGCTTCCTCTTTTGTGATACGCGAGGGCAGGGGCGTTGGACGCGGCTTGGGTGTCCATTCTGATCGGTGATCACCCGCTACAGGTTCTGGCTGGCTCGACAGACCGAAATCCGGTTGGCGACCGCCGATAAGCTCAAGATACACTTCGGCAAGAATTTCACTATCAAGCAAGGCGCCGTGCAAGGTGCGCGATGTGTTATCGATACCAAACCGCCGACACAAAGCATCCAGCGATGCAGGCGACCCCGGAAAACGTTTGCGTGCAATAGCCAGCGTGTCCAACGCCTGTTCCCACGGGATCTGCGGAAGGTTCATCCACTTCAGCTCGGCATTCAGAAACTTGATATCAAATGCTGCATTGTGAATGATCAGCTTGGAATCACCGATGAAATCAATAAAATCTCTGCCGATTTCGGCAAACTTGGGTTTGTCGCGCAGAAAATCATCGCCAAGGCCATGCACCTGAAATGCTTCGACGGGCATGCTCCGTTCGGGGTTGATATATTGATGATAGGTCTTGCCCGTAGCCATGTGACCGATCAGCTCCACCGCGCCTATCTCGACAATACGGTCGCCGGTTTCAGGATCAAAGCCGGTGGTTTCCGTATCCAGAACGATCTCACGCATGGCGTATCCTTTCCTTGATGTCTTCGATGACCGCCTGCACCTGAGCGCGGGCATGTTCAACGGTGTCGGTTTCGATTACATAGTCGGATAACGCACATTTTTCATCGTTTGGCATCTGTTTCGCGCGGATATTTTCAAATTGTTCCTGAGTCATTGTCCCGCGCGCCATTACCCGCTCCTGCTGCAATTCCCCTGAAACAGTGACACATGCAACGGCGTCCATCCGCAGATTGCCCCCCGTTTCAAAAATCAGTGGAATGTCGAGAACCACAATTTCGCTCCGGGCTGTAGCAAGGAAATTCGCGCGGTCCTTGCCTACCAGTGGGTGGACAATTGCTTCGATCTTCTTCAGCGCGGTCTCGTCGCGCGCAATAATTTCTTTAAGAGCAGGGCGGGATATTTCGTCATTGATGACCGCTTCGGGAAATGCCGAACGAAATGCACTAACCGCCGCCCCGCCTTTTTCGTACAGTCGGTGCACTGCCGCATCTGCGTCCCAGACCGCACAGCCAGCGTCAGCGAACATTTTTGCAGTCGTCGATTTCCCCATGCCGATTGATCCGGTCAGCCCGAGCATAAACATCAAAGCAACGCCGCGGTGCGTGCCGCACGGTCAACCTCAGGGCGGGTGCCAAACCAGCGTTCAAAACCAGGGACGGCCTGGTGAAGCAGCATACCCAACCCATCGACGGTCACGCATCCCAGTTCTTCGGCAGTCTCAAGAAGCTTGGTTTTCAGTGGGGCGTAAACCAGATCGGTCACCACGGTGTCAGGGCTGAGACCGTCGAGGGGCACCCGTAGCTCTGGCTTGCCAATCATGCCCAGCGATGTGGTATTAACCACCAACGCCGCATGGTCCAACATATTGCCTGCTTGTACCCAGTCGTACACCGTAACGCGGTTACCAAAGACAGATTTCAGTCGATCGGCACGCACGCGCGTGCGGTTCGACAACATGATTTCGGGTACCCCTGCATCCAGCAATGATGCAATAACAGCGCGAGCGGCACCACCTGCGCCCAATACCGCCGCTGGGCCAGCCTGTGGTGCCCAGTTTGGTGCCCCGTTCTTTAAATTTTCAAGAAAACCGTAACCGTCTGTATTATCGCCCTGGATCTTCCCATCTGCCCGAAAAATCAATGTGTTCACGGCACCGATCAGTGCAGCGCGGTCGGTCACAAAATCCGCGATTTCCATTATGGCTTCTTTGTGGGGTAGCGTCACATTGGCCCCGACAAACCCCATCTTGGGTAAGGTCAAAATGACGTCTTTCAAGTTAACCGGCTCTACTTCCATTGGTATGTAGGCACCTTGAATACCCAGAGTTTTCAGCCAGTGACCATGGATTTTTGGCGACTTCGAATGTGCGATCGGATAGCCGATCACTCCGGCAAGCGGTATTTTAGGCAAACTCATGCAGGCAAGTTCCCTCTTAAAGTCAGATAATTAAGCAGCTCCAGCAGCGGCAATCCTAGAACATTAAAGTAATCACCTTCAATACTGCTGAAAAGTCTTACGCCTTCTTCCTCAAGTTTGTATCCGCCTACTGACTGACGGATGCTATCCCAGTTTCGCGTGACGTAATCTTCGATATAAATGTCTGATGCCTCACGCATCCGCAGTCTTACTTGACCCACGTGGCGCCAGATTGGTTTTCCACCTTCCACGATGACTGCGGCGGATAAAAGGCTGTGGCGATCACCCGCCAATGATTTTATTTGGGCGACCGCATGTTCAGGTGACGCGGGTTTGGACAGCAGTTGCCCGCGGTGATCCAGCACTTGATCACATCCCAGAACCAAAGCTTCGGGGTTCCTGTCGCTGACCTTGCGCGCCTTCATTTCGGCCAGAGTGTCAGCGATATCACGCGGCGATGCGTCTTCTGCCAGAAGGGCGGCTTTAATCGTTTCTTCATCAATTCGAGCAACGCTGACCTCGTGCGGGACATTTGCGCGTTGCAACATCTCAGTACGCACGGGTGAAGCAGATGCGAGGATTAGTGTTTGTGACATGGGGATAAACCTGTGAACGACCTTAAGAACTTTTTAAGGATTTCTCGGTAGGAAAGCGAGGGTAACCGACTTGCCCAGGTATAGCCCTGATTTTCGGTCACGTTGTCCCGGGTTATACGGGGAGGGATAAGGATAAAACCGCAACACCCTTTATATGTTTAATCCCAAGTTTATCCCCAGAACACTACAATATTTTCTGCGCTCTATATCTCGTTAAGCTACTGATATTAATAATTATTAACGACGGTGTACTTTGTTGTCCTCTATCGTGACAATTCAATGTGCACAGGTGGATAAATCAACGCATAACTGGATAATCCACAGGTTTTGTGTTCTCTACTTACATCATCATCTTTCTTCTTTTCTTATTTATATTAGAAAGACCGCGATGAATGGAGAGTGATATGTCTGACCTTCTGGCCGCCGTTTACCCTTGGGCGAAGGCTTTACATATCATGGCTGTTATCTCTTGGATGGCTGCGTTGTTCTATCTGCCGCGGCTTTTGGTGCATCACACCGAACAAGTTGGGTTGCAGGGGCCGACCCACGAGCTGTTTTCAATGATGGAATTCAAGCTTGCCACGATAATCATGCGGCCGGCTATGATCGCCACCTGGATTTTTGGGCTAAGCTTGGTTTTTACACCCGGCGTCGTCGATTGGACGGCTTGGTGGCCATGGACCAAAGGGATCAGCGTGATCGCGATGACAGCGTTCCATGAATGGCTTTACGCCCGGGTCAAAGACTTTGCTTCGGGAAGCAACACGGTAACGGGTAGACAATACAGAATTATGAACGAAGTCCCGACGGTATTGATGATTGTCATTGTCCTGTCTGTGGTGGTGAAATTCTAAGCGGATTGACGAAACGTCGACTTCTGACTATGTGTTTCAGCGCACCCCGTTCGGGGAGGCATCATTCTGTCCATTTAATTGATACGACCGCCCTTAACACGGGACCGGAATAGGATATTGTCCATGACAACCGAAACGCTAAACCTTGCTGATCTGAAGGCGCAGACACCCAAGAATCTTCTTGCGATGGCTGAAGAGCTTGAGATTGAAAACGCGTCGACGATGCGTAAAGGCGAGATGATGTTCCAGATTCTGCGCGAGCGCGCTGATGAAGGTTGGGAAATCTCCGGCGACGGCGTTTTGGAAGTTCTACAAGACGGCTTTGGCTTCTTGCGGTCCCCCGAAGCAAACTATCTTCCCGGTCCCGACGACATCTACATGTCTCCCGAGATGATCCGCCAACATTCGCTGCGTACCGGGGATACGATTGAAGGTCTCATCAAGGCACCTGACGACACCGAACGTTATTTTGCCTTAACCGAAGTGACCAAAATCAACTTTGAGGCCCCCGAAGAGGCGCGGCACAAGGTGGCATTTGAAAACTTGACGCCGCTCTATCCCGATGAACGGCTCACGATGGAAGTCGAGGACCCGACAGTAAAAGACAGGTCGGCGCGTATTATTGATCTGGTTTCACCAATCGGCAAGGGACAGCGTTGTCTGATTGTCGCACCGCCACGAACCGGTAAAACTGTTCTGCTCCAGAATATCGCAAACTCGATCGAAAAAAATCACCCTGAGTGTTATCTTATCGTGCTTCTCATCGATGAACGCCCGGAAGAAGTTACCGATATGCAGCGGAGCGTTAAGGGCGAAGTGGTATCATCGACATTTGATGAGCCCGCCACCCGCCACGTGGCAGTTTCCGAAATGGTAATTGAAAAGGCCAAACGCTTGGTCGAACACAAACGAGATGTGGTGATCTTACTTGATTCGATTACGCGTTTAGGGCGCGCCTTCAACACCGTAGTACCTTCGTCAGGTAAAGTATTGACCGGCGGTGTTGACGCGAACGCCCTGCAACGGCCTAAACGCTTCTTTGGCGCTGCGCGAAACATCGAAGAAGGTGGATCACTGACAATTATTGCGACCGCGTTGATTGATACCGGCAGTCGCATGGATGAAGTCATCTTTGAAGAATTCAAAGGTACCGGTAACTCGGAAATCGTGTTGGATCGCAAGATTGCCGACAAACGCGTCTTCCCTGCGATAGATATCCTTAAATCCGGTACGCGTAAGGAAGATTTGCTTGTAGATAAACTGGACCTTCAGAAAACCTTTGTCCTGCGTCGTATTTTGAACCCCATGGGGACAACTGATGCTATCGAATTCTTGATCGGCAAGCTGAAACAGACTAAAACCAATTCTGACTTCTTCGATTCAATGAATACATAAATATTCATTTAAAACAGTTGGTTAGATGATATGGACACCATTTTTGCCCAAGCGACAGCGCAAGGGCGCGCCGGGGTTTGCATCGTCCGTATTTCTGGTCCGCAAGCTTTTGAAATAGCTGAAAAAGTCGCTTATCCGTGTCCCGTAGCGCGCCAAGCTGTTATGCGTGCGATAAAAGACCCAACCGGTTCCGTTATTGATCACGCACTGGTGCTGGTGTTTGACGGACCGAATAGTTTTACGGGTGAAGACACCGTGGAACTTCATCTTCACGGCAGTATCGCTGTGGTACGTGCAGTATTAGGGGTGCTATCGACATTCCCCCAAACCAGGATGGCTGAACCGGGGGAGTTCACGCGGCGCGCCATGGAAAATGGTAAGCTGGATTTAACGCAGGTAGAAGGCTTGGCTGATCTACTCGAGGCGGAGACCGAGGCACAGCGCAAGCAAGCGTTGCGCGTATTATCCGGGCACCTAGGACAACGCGTCGAAATCTGGCGAGAAAAGCTCATTCGTGCCGCGGCGCTTCTTGAGGTTACCATCGATTTCGCTGATGAAGACGTTCCGGTTGATGTTTCTGCTGAAGTATCGTCGCTGTTGGATGATGTAGGTGACGAGCTTGTCAGAGAGATCGAAGGTACACATACCGCCGAACGTATCCGGACCGGGTTTGAAGTCGCTATAGTTGGCCGGCCTAACACCGGAAAGTCCACGCTATTGAATGCTCTTGCCGGCCGTGACGCTGCTATTACGTCCGCGGTCGCCGGAACCACCCGGGATGTTATCGAGGTCCGGATGGATCTGGGTGGGCTCCCGGTAACACTGTTGGATACCGCGGGACTAAGGGAAAGCTCCGACGAAGTTGAAGCAATTGGCATTGAGCGCGCTGTGTCCCGTGCCGCTCAGGCCGATTTAAGGGTTTTCTTGATCGAATCTGATGAAGATTTACCGATTACACCTCAAGCTGATGATCTTTGCTTGTTGCCAAAAGCAGATTTACGGACCTCCTCGGAAGGTGCAATATCCGGGGTGTCTGGGCAGGGGGTATCGGAGCTGATATTACAAATCCAAACGGTATTGAACAAGCGCAGCTTAGCGGCCGGGTTGGCAACTCATGAACGGCACCGGGTAGCGTTGCAAAAAGCCGCTGACGGTTTGGTTTCGACAAAGTTGGTTCTGGATCGCGGGCCGGATCAGTATGATATAGCTTCGGAAGAACTTCGACATGCGATTCGCTCTCTGGAGGCCCTTGTTGGCAGAATCGACGTGGAAAACCTGTTGGATGTAATTTTTTCCAGCTTTTGTTTGGGTAAATAAATGGAGTGTTTCACGTGAAACATTTTGATGTCATCGTTATCGGCGGCGGACATGCCGGATCTGAAGCAGCCCACGCCGCAGCGCGGATGGGTGCACGTACTGCGCTGGTGACGATGTCAAAATCCGGGATCGGTGTGATGTCGTGCAACCCGGCTATCGGTGGATTGGGGAAAGGCCATCTGGTTCGTGAAATCGACGCGATGGATGGGGTTATGGGACGCGTTGCTGACAAGGCGGGTATCCAGTTTCGGCTGTTGAACCGCAGAAAAGGCCCAGCGGTACAGGGTCCTCGGGCGCAAGCAGATCGTAAAATTTACCAAACCGAAATGCTGAAAGAGATTGAGCAACAACCCAATCTTGAGATAGTTGAAGGTGAGGTCGTCGACTTTGTTGTAGAAGATCGCCACGTCACCGGGGTTGTTCTTACCAACGGGGAAGGCTTGGCGGGTAACGCCATAGTGCTCACCACCGGGACATTTTTGCGCGGTGTTATCCATATTGGCGATATCTCACGATCCGGTGGCCGAATGGGGGACAAGGCGTCAGTAAAACTGGCCGAGCGGATCGACTCATTTAACCTTCCGTTAGGCCGCCTAAAGACTGGTACGCCTCCGCGTCTTGATGGCCGGACCATCGACTGGGATCTTCTCGAGTCTCAGCCCGGCGATGACGAGCCCACGCTTTTCTCATTTCTCTCGAAGGGCACGTCGACTCCTCAAGTTACTTGCGGCATCACCCACACCAATGCAGAAACCCATCAGATCATCCGAGAAAACCTTTCGCGTTCAGCCATGTATGGCGGTAAAATTGAAGGCATCGGCCCGCGATATTGTCCGTCCATAGAAGATAAAGTGGTTCGGTTCGCTGATAAGGAATCACACCAGGTATTTCTTGAGCCCGAAGGACTGGATGATCATACGGTTTATCCTAACGGGATTTCCACATCGCTTCCTGCAGATGTACAGCTGGCCTATGTACGGTCGATGATCGGGCTAAGCAACGTCGAGATTATCCAACCTGGGTATGCGATAGAATATGATTACATCGATCCGCGGGCTTTGGACCTCACTCTCAAGGTTAAATCACTTGGGGGTTTATTTCTTGCTGGCCAGATAAATGGAACGACGGGATATGAAGAAGCTGCTGCCCAGGGACTGGTCGCCGGTCTAAACGCCGCGCTTCTGGCGTTGGGAAGAGAACCGGTTATATTTACCAGGTCGCAGAGCTACATCGGGGTGATGATTGATGATCTGACGACCCGCGGGGTGTCTGAGCCTTATCGAATGTTTACATCGCGGGCGGAATTCCGGCTATCGCTTCGGGCGGATAATGCTGACCAGCGTCTTACGCCTCTCGCTATGTCATTAGGATGCATTTCCTCTGAACGTGCTGAAAGTTATTTGAATAAGGCAGACCGTTTGATTGATGCGATGGCGCGCCTCAAAGGCACCCGTTATTCGCCACGGCTGATCGAAAAAGCAGGAATCAAGGTTAGTCAAGATGGCGCGAAGCGAACTGCTTATGAGCTACTGTCATTTCCTGATGTCAAGTTTGAACAAGTGCTCACGTTGGATGCTAGTTTGGAAAATGTTGACGCGGACGTGAGACGCCAGGTAGAGCGTGACGCACTTTATGCTAACTATATCGAGCGTCAGCAGCGTGACATTGACTTGTTGCGCAAAGACGAGGCCCACCAGATTCCAGTGGAATTCGACTATGCTTCAGTTGAGGGCTTATCAAATGAGCTCAGTTCGAAGTTGCAAAGGTCTTTGCCTGAAAATCTTGCGCAGGCTGCGCGCATTGACGGTATGACCCCCTCAGCCCTGACTTTACTTCTTTCGCATTTAAAACGCGGTACAAAAAAGAGAATAGCGTGACGCGAAGTTTTGACGAAAATGTTTCACGTGAAACATTGGACCAGTTCACTTTATTCGCAAGCATTGTGGAAAAGTGGACGCCAAAGATAAACCTGATTTCCAAAGCCAGCGTTCCCAATATATGGCAGCGCCATATTGAGGACTCGATGCAGCTGTATTCGCTTGCACCCGCGGTTGACAGCTGGGTCGATTTGGGAAGTGGAGGCGGGTTCCCGGCTATTGTCGTAGCACTGTTGGCAAATCAGGATGGGCGGAATACCAAGTTTACCTTGGTGGAAAGTGATCAACGAAAATGCGCTTTCCTGCGTACCGCTATCAGGGAGCTAGACCTCAAGGCCGATGTGTTAAATGACCGTATCGAAAACATTGCTCCACTTGAGGCAGATGTGGTTTCTGCCAGGGCTCTTGCAGACCTCTCAACGTTGATTGGCCTTGCGCGTCGTCATTTAAGATCCGATGGGATCGCGATTTTTCCTAAAGGAAGAAACTGGAAAGCCGAAGATACCAAGGCGAGACTGAGCTGGAAATACGTGAACGAAGCCATCCCGAGCAGAACTGACTCATCGGCGGCGATTTTGAAGATCAAGGAGATCAAGCATGTCTGATCTATCACGGCCGAGCGGCCCAAAGATTATCGCGATTGCTAATCAGAAAGGTGGCGTCGGAAAAACGACGACGACGATAAATTTGGCTGCCGCACTGGTAGAGGAAGGCAAACGTGTCCTGGTCATTGATTTGGATCCGCAGGGAAATGCGTCGACTGGTCTAGGTATCGATATCGATAATCGCGACTTTACAACATACGAGCTTCTTCTCGAGGACATCGCGCTCGACCAAGTTATTTTGACGACAGCGACCGAAGGTCTGCATATCGTTCCGGCAACCGTCGATCTGAGTTCTGCCGATTTGGAGTTAATCTCGAACGAAAAAAGAAGCTTTCTACTTCATGATGCGCTGCGGCAGACTTCAATGGATGATTTCAGGTTTGACTATATCCTAATAGACTGCCCGCCGTCGCTGAACCTGTTGACGGTGAATGCGATGATCGCTGCGCATTCAATACTGGTACCGCTTCAAAGCGAATTTTTCGCGCTTGAAGGCTTATCCCAACTGATGCTGACGATCAGAGAGGTTCGCCAAAGCGGTAATAAGGATCTGAGGATAGAAGGCGTTCTATTAACAATGTACGATCAACGAAATAATTTGTCACAGCAGGTCGAACATGATGCAAGAACCAACTTGGGTGAATTGGTGTACAAAACCGTTATCCCAAGGAATGTTCGAGTGAGCGAGGCCCCGAGCTTTTCGATGCCGGTACTAAGCTATGACAGCGGGTCGAAAGGCGCGAAGGCTTATCGAGACCTTGCAAGAGAGATTCTGACAAACGGCGTTATATAAATCCAGGGGGAAGCAATGGCAGAAAGAGACAAGCGGCGCGGATTAGGACGCGGGTTATCGGCTTTGATGGCGGATGTGACGGAAACTCAAAGCGTAGCAGAGCAGGGTGCTGCTGAACATTTTATACCGATCGAAAAAATATCTCCTAATCCGGAGCAGCCGCGCAAGCGGTTCGACCCGGAAGACTTGCAGGATTTAGCAAACTCGATCCGCGAGAAAGGCGTCATCCAGCCGCTTATCGTTCGGGGGCGTGAGGACGGTACTTTTGAAATCGTCGCGGGGGAGCGTCGCTGGCGCGCGTCGCAGATGGCTCAGCTGCACGAACTGCCGGTTATCATCCGGGAGTTTACTGACGTTGAAGTCCTTGAAGTGGCGATTATCGAGAACATCCAACGTGCGGATCTGAACTCTATCGAAGAGGCTGCGGGTTATCGACAGCTTATGGACAGGTTCGGTCATACCCAAGAAAAGATGGCTGAAGCCTTGGGCAAAAGCCGCAGTCACATAGCCAACCTGCTGAGGTTGCTCAATCTACCAGACGACGTTCTTGAGATGGTGCGCGTTGGGGATCTTTCTGCGGGGCATGCACGAACACTTGTGCCAGCTGCGAACCCGTCAAAGCTTGCCAAGCAGATAATTGCGGGCGGCTTGTCGGTTCGCGCCACAGAGGCGTTGGTGAAGAAAGAGCAAAGTGGCGACGCATCCACAAGTCCGAAAAGATCTTTGCCGAAGGATGCCGAGAAAGATGCTGATACGCGCGCGTTAGAAGGTGACCTGTCAGCCAATTTGGGTATCAAGGTAACATTAAACCACAAGCCGGGGCAGGAATCGGGGCAAATGGTGCTGCACTATAATACGATGGATGAACTGGATGAAATATGCCGGCTTCTGTCGGTGAGTTAATCTGTAAGAAGTTCAGCAAGTATAGCGTTTAGCACCATAAATCCCTTGGCAGTGACTTGTAAATTTGCACTCTCGCAAGAAATCATCCCGATATCTTCCATCTGGGTGATTTTTTTTGTGCTAAGACTGCGCCCTGCCAGCGATTCATATCTTTTCAGGTCAATGCCCTCTTTAAGCCTCAGCCCCATCATCAAGAATTCGCTTGCTTGATCATCGCTAGATAGGATTTCGCGAGGTTTTTCGGTCAATCCTGCGTGGGATGCTTCGAGCCAGCGTTGCGGATTGCTATAGCATTCTGTCGCCTGGCGTTGTCTGTTTAAAGTAAGTCGCCCGTGCGCGCCCGGTCCGATGCCTAAGTAATCACCGTAACGCCAATAGATCAGGTTATGCCGCGATTGCGCCCCGTCGCGTGCGTGATTTGAAACTTCATAGGAAGACATTCCAAACTGATCGCATATTTCCTGGGTCACAGCATACATGTCTGCACTCAGGTCATCATCAGGCAAGCCACGAAGTTTGCCGATGCTGTATCGGTCACCAAACGCGGTGCCCTGTTCAATTGTCAGTTGGTAAAGCGATATATGATCTATGGCGAGCGATAGTGCCTGTTTCAGCTCGAGCCGCCAATCGGAAAGTGATTGATTTTGCCGACCGTAGATGAGGTCGAAGCTGACTCTATCAAACGCTGTTCTTGCTATTTCAAAAGCGGTCAGTGCTTCTGACGTATTATGGATGCGCCCCAAGCGTTTCAGGTCGGGATCGTTTAACGCTTGAATTCCCATTGAAATACGATTGATGCCGGCTTGGTTAAATCCGTTAAATCTGCCTGCTTCGACAGATCCCGGATTGGCTTCAAGCGTGATTTCCAAATCGTTGGCGGTAGGCCACAGTTTTCGTATGGCATCTATAACATCGGCTACAATTTCAGGGTCCATCAGGCTTGGCGTACCCCCGCCGAAAAACACTGCGTTCAAAACCCGGCCTTTTGTCTCGGCCGCGCCGCGCTCTAATTCTCTTAGGTACGCATCTCGCCAGGCATGTTGATCGATGTTGCGACTGACGTGGCTGTTAAAGTCGCAATAGGGGCATTTCGCCTCGCAAAATGGCCAGTGAATATAAAGACCAAAACCGCCATTTTGCCAATCATCAGTCAAAGCAGGCGGCGGTCAGTTTGGCGAAGGCATTCGCACGGTGGCTGATCCTGTTCTTTTCATCTGGGTTCATTTCACCAAATGTCTTTTCATATCCGTCTGGCTGGAACATCGGGTCATACCCATGGCCGATGTCGCCGCGGATTGGCCAGACCAGGGTGCCGTTGACGTCGCCCTCGAATATTTCTTCGTGACCATCGGGCCAGGCCAGAACCAACGTTGCGCGAAACCTACCACGTCTGGGGTAGGGCGCGTTTCTCTGTTCAAGCAGGTTATGGGTTTTTGTCATCGCCAGAACGAAGTCCCGACCATTTTCGGTTTCCGCCCAGTCGGCTGTATATACGCCAGGTGCACCATCAAGCGCTTCGACCTCTATACCCGAATCATCGGCAAGCGCTGGCAGGCCGGTTGCCTTTACCGCTGCATGTGCCTTGATCCGGGCGTTCCCGACAAATGTGGTTTCGGTTTCGTCCGGTTCAACCAGTTTCAATTCAGCTGCACCCACAACGCGCACCCCGAAAGGCGCAAAAAGATTGCGCATTTCGTCTAGCTTTCCGGCATTGTGGGTAGCGATCAGTATTTTTTCGCCGGTAAATTTTCTGGTCATGTTGTTACAGCTTTCTGGATTTCGACCAGTTCTGAGATGCCTTTTTCAGCCAGATCCATCAGGTTGTTCATCTGATCACGAGAATAGGTCGAGCCCTCCGCGCTCATCTGGACTTCAATAAGCTTACCGCTGCCGGTCATGATAAAGTTACCATCGACGCCGGCCTCTGAATCCTCGGGATAGTCTAGATCAAGCAAGGGTTGACCCGCGTAGATACCGCAGCTTATCGCCGCGACAGGGTCGACCAACGGGTCGCTTGTGACGACGCCAGACTTTATAAGTTTGTTCACCGCAAGGTGCAATGCGATCCAACCACCGGTAATTGATGCACAGCGCGTACCGCCATCGGCTTGCAATACATCACAGTCTACCGTGATCTGCCTTTCGCCCAATGCGCTACGATCAACGCCGGCCCGCAGGGCGCGGCCAATCAGGCGTTGTATTTCAATGGTGCGGCCGCCTTGTTTCCCCATCGCCGACTCGCGGCGCATGCGGGTATTGGTGGCGCGGGGAAGCATGCCGTATTCGGCGGTCACCCATCCCAAGCCTGACCCTTTGATAAAGGGCGGTACGCGGTCTTCAATGGTGGCGGTACATAGAACATGCGTATCCCCCACCTTGATCAATGCCGAGCCTTCAGCATGTTTGGTGAAGCCCGTTTCAACGGACACAGCACGCATTTCATCAAGTTTCCGGCCGGAGGGGCGCATAAGATCATCCTTTGTTATGTATGTTGGGGATAACTCTGCACCCTATTACGATGCAAGCCCGATTGACGTTTGCTGCGCATGCGCCATAATTCGGATACAATGAAAAAATCATCTACAGTTCTGGACGATATGAATGATCGGTCGCGCGAAGTGTTCCGGCGCGTGGTCGAAGGGTATCTGGCAAATGGCGACCCGGTTGGGTCGCGCACCTTGACCCGAGATTTCAGTGAGAAAGTCAGCGCGGCGACAATTCGCAATGTAATGCAAGACCTGGAATATATGGGACTGCTAGGGAGCCCTCATATCAGCGCGGGCCGGATACCTACGCAACTTGGCCTTCGCATGTTTGTCGACGGGATGATCGAAATAGGCGACCCCACCGAAGTTGACCGCGAAAAGATCGACGCCACGATGGGTGACGCCGGTGCCGACGTCAGTGGCATACTTGACCGGGTAGGCTCTGCACTGTCAGGCGTCACGCAGGGGGCGTCATTGGTGTTAACCCCGAAGCATGAAGCCCCGATAAAGCACATCGAATTTGTATCTTTGTCGCAGGATCGCGCATTGGTTGTATTGGTATTTTCGGATGGGCATGTCGAAAACCGGCTGTTCAGCCCGCCACCGGGCCAGACCCCAAGCAGTATGCGCGAAGCGGCGAATTTCCTGAACGCGTTGGTAGAAGGTAAAACCATCTCGGAACTTCAGCGTACCATCGCGCAGGAAATTAACCAGCGACGGCAAGAGATCGATATTTTGGCGCAACAGCTGGTCGAGAGCGGTTTGGCGCTTTGGCAAGGTGACGGTGAGGGACCGGAAAGGTTGATCGTCCGGGGGCGGTCCAATCTGATCAACGCCGAAGGCGAGGCCGAGAACGTCGAACTGATCAGGCAGCTGTTTGACGACCTTGAACGTAAGCGGGACATCGCTGAATTTCTTGAATTGGCCGATGCCGGCGACGGCGTGCGCATTTTTATTGGTTCTGAGAACAAACTTTTTTCACTTTCGGGTTCCTCTCTGGTGGTTTCCCCTTATATGAACGCTGATCGTAAGGTTATCGGGGCAGTCGGTGTGATTGGTCCGACACGCCTTAATTATGGACGTATCGTGCCGATTGTGAATTACACGGCGCAGCTGGTTGGAAAATTGATTTCGAACCGCAGCTAGAGGTGAACTATGGCAGAGCCAAGAGAGAATGAATTTTTGGATGACATCGACGACGCGGAAGCGGAAGCGTATGCGGAAGAAATGGCCGAGATCGACGACGAAGCTTTGGAGCTTGATGAGTTGCGCGCCGAGCGTGATCAGCTGAAAGACCGGTTCATGCGCGCGTTGGCAGATGCCGAAAATGCGCGCAAGCGATCGGACAAGGATCGTCGCGAGGCGGAGAATTACGGCGGATCAAAACTCGCACGGGATATGTTGTCGGTTTATGACAACATGAAACGTGCCGTTGAGGCGGCAACGGAAGAACAACGCACGATATCCGGGCCGCTTCTTGAGGGAATCGAACTGACGATGCGCGAGCTTTTGAACGTATTCAAAAAGCACGGGATGGAAGTAATTGCGCCTGAAGTCGGCGACAAGTTTGACCCCCAGCAACATCAGGCGATGTTCGAAGCGCCCGTACCTGGTACAAAAGCAGGGGAGATCATTCAGGTCGCTGCCGAGGGTTTCATGTTACACGATCGTTTATTGCGCCCGGCGCAAGTAGGTGTTTCATCAATGCCCGCCGAGTGAGGCGATTTGACTTGGGGCGAGGACCCTTCGGGGAGGATTTAAGCCCATTTGGAATGCAGGGAGGCGGTCAATTTTTGGCCGCCTCTTTAAGTTTATAAAGCAAATCCAGTGCTTCACGTGGGGTGAGTTCATCAGGGATGATGTCGGCGAGCACATTTTCGAGTTTCGAAGCCTTGGCGGGTTGGGGTGTCGGCGTTGCCGCAACAGCAAAGAGCGGCAGGTCGTCGATCAGGGTCTTTCGCATGGCACCGCCTTCACGTTCGCCTTTTTCGAGCGCTTCGAGAACAACGCGAGCGCGTGCAATCACGGAATTTGGTAGGCCGGCCAACTGGGCGACCTGGACACCATACGACCTGTTGGCAGCACCTTTTTTGACTTCGTGCAGAAATATGACATCGCCTTCCCATTCTTTGACCGCCACCGTGGCATTATCGACGCCATCGAGTTTGCCCGATAGCGCGGTCATTTCGTGGTAATGGGTTGCGAACAAAGCCCGAGAGCGGTTTATGTCGTGCAGATGTTCGAGGGTGGCCCAGGCGATTGAAAGCCCGTCGTAGGTTGCTGTGCCCCGCCCGATTTCGTCGAGTATCACCAAGGCGCGGTCGTCTGCCTGATTTAGAATTGCGGCTGTTTCAACCATTTCAACCATGAAGGTCGAACGGCCGCGCGCGAGATCATCTGATGCGCCGACGCGGCTGAAGATCTGGCTTACGATTCCGATATGCGCAGACGTTGCGGGGACGAAGCTGCCCATTTGAGCGATCAAGGCGATAATCGCGTTCTGCCGTAGGAAAGTCGATTTACCCGCCATATTCGGCCCGGTAAGCAACCAGATACTTGCGTTATCGCCGTCACCGGACAGGTGGCAGTCGTTTGCGATGAAGGGTGCCCCGGATTTCTGGGCCAGCGCGCGTTCTACAACCGGGTGGCGCCCGCCCTTGATATCAAACGCCCGAGAATTATCGATGTGCGGCCTTACCCAGTTGTGGGACAGAGCCAAATCGGCCAGACTGGTTGCGAGGTCGATTTCGGCCAGCCCGGTTGATGCCGATCCGATGGGTCCCGCGTGTTCCAATATCGCGGATTTCAGGCTTTCGTAGAGCCGTTTTTCAATTTCCAGCGCGTGATTGCCGGCATTGAGAATCTTGGTTTCCAATTCGGATAGCTGGACGGTGGTGAAGCGAACCTGATTGGCGGTTGTTTGACGGTGGATAAACGTTTCCGATAGCGGTGCCGAGAGCATTTTGTCAGCGTGGGTTGATGTAACTTCGACAAAGTAGCCCAGGACGTTGTTGTGTTTGATCTTGAGGGTTGAAATACCAGTGAGCGAGATGAAGTCCTGCTGCATTCGGGCAATCACGCTACGACCCTCATCGCGTAGAAGCCGCAGTTCGTCGAGGTCGGCATTATAGCCGGCGGCGATGAAACCTCCGTCGCGGGCAAGCAGAGGGGGTTCGGCGATCAATGCCTGGTCCAGAAGTTCGATCAACGCGCCGTGTCCGATCAGGCCTCGGGTCGCTTCGCCCAGCAAAGCGGGCAGGGAGGTCACGTGAAGTTTTTCGGCCAGAAGTTCAGCTTCTGTCAGGCCGTTACGAATAGCTGCCAAATCGCGGGGGCCGCCTCGGTCAAGGGACAGGCGCGACAAGGCGCGGTCCAAATCGGGTACGCTGCGCAAATGTTGTCTTGAAGCATTTCTTAAGCCAGCGTTGTCACAGGCAAATGCGATGGCATCTAAGCGATCCTGAATAGTCTCTAACACGCGGGAGGGTGAGGAAATGCGCCGTTCAAGCAGACGTGCCCCGGCGGCGGTCGCCGTCTTGTCCATTACCGATAACAAAGTGTCGGTCCGCCCGCCGGTCAGCGCGTGGGTCAATTCGAGATTGCGTCGCGTGGCCGCGTCGATCTGGATGCTGCGAGCTTCGGCTTCTTTTTGAGGGTGGCGCAGCAGCGGCAGTTTGCCTTTTTGAGTGATTTCGAGATAGTCGATGATCGCACCCATCGCAGATATTTCGGTGCGGGCGAAAGTGCCAAACGCATCCAGAGAGCTGACGCCGAACAGATCGCAAATGCGTTTTTCGGCGCTGGAGCTGTCAAAAGCTGAACGTGCCAGAGGTGTGAGAGCTAAGTCAAAATCAGAGACTAATTCACGCAGTTCCGCCTCTTTTGCTTCCGACACAACAAGCTCTGAAGGCATGAGCCGGGCCAGTTCGGGCCCAAGACGTGCCGGCTTCATGGGCATCACGTGAAACGCACCGGTCGAAATATCGACCCAGGCCAGCGCGTGGCTATCGCGTACCTCGGCATACGCGGCAAGATAGTTGTGACGTCGCGCTTCGAGCAATGATTCCTCGGTCAGGGTGCCGGGGGTGACCAGGCGAACGACATCGCGTTTGACCACACTTTTGTAACCGCGCTTCTTTGCCTCTGCCGGGCTTTCCATTTGTTCGCATACTGCGACGCGAAAGCCCTTGCGGATCAGCGTCAGAAGATAGCCTTCGGCGGCATGGACCGGGACACCGCACATGGGGATATCTTCGCCGCCATGTTTGCCGCGTTTGGTCAGTGCGATGTCCAGTGCTTCGGCGGCTGCAACCGCGTCGTCAAAGAACATCTCGTAGAAATCGCCCATTCGGTAGAATAGCAATGCGTCCGCATATTGCGCTTTCAGCTCGAGATACTGAACCATCATCGGCGTGATTTTTTCTTCGGTCACTTTCAATCCCCGTTCTACTTTGCCTTATGTACAGACCCGTGTCCTTGGGCGAAAGGGCGGAAGGCCGTTGGACCCCCTTATCGCGACGCAGAAAATACCATCATGATTGTGCGTTGGGTCGTTCACCGATATGAAGCTAGGAAATATTAGGGAGGCCGTTTCAGTGTCAAAAAGCCGTATTACGCCAGAAGAGGCACTTGCCTTTCATCTTGAACCCATGCCCGGCAAGTTCGAGATTTCCGCAACCGTTCCGATGACCACCCAACGGGATCTGAGCCTTGCGTATTCTCCCGGTGTTGCCGTGCCTTGCGAGGCGATCGCTGACAACCCTGAATTGGCGTATGACTATACCAACAAAGGCAATCTGGTCGCGGTCATTTCCAACGGTACAGCGGTTCTGGGGCTGGGGAACCTGGGGGCGCTCGCGTCAAAGCCGGTGATGGAAGGCAAAGCGGTTTTGTTCAAGCGGTTCGCAGACGTGAATTCGATTGATATTGAACTCGATACCGAAGACCCCGAGGCATTCATCAATGCGGTTAAATTAATGGGACCTACGTTTGGTGGGATCAATCTGGAAGACATAAAGGCACCCGAGTGTTTCATCATTGAACAGCGTCTGAAAGAAGAAATGGACATTCCAGTCTTTCACGACGATCAGCACGGAACTGCGGTGATTTGTGCAGCGGGTCTGCTGAACGCCTTGCGCATTTCGGGCAAGAAGATCGAAGATGTGCAGATTGTGTTGAACGGTGCGGGTGCGGCGGGGATCGCCTGCCTTGAACTGCTCAAGGCGATGGGTGCCAAGCACAACAATTGCATCATGTGCGACACCAAAGGTGTGATCTATCAGGGCCGTACCGAGGGCATGAACCAGTGGAAGTCGGCCCATGCGGCGCAGACCGAACTGCGCACGCTGGAAGAGGCGATGAAGAATGCGGACGTGTTCTTGGGTGTGTCGGTCAAAGGGGCGGTGACGCCTGCGATGGTCGCCAGCATGGCCGATAATCCGGTGATCTTCGCAATGGCGAACCCCGATCCTGAAATCACGCCGGAGGAAGCGCACGAGGTGCGCCCCGATGCGATTGTCGCCACGGGCCGCAGCGATTACCCCAATCAGGTGAACAACGTTTTGGGCTTTCCCTACCTGTTCCGCGGGGCGCTGGATATTCACGCCCGGGCAATCAACGACGAGATGAAGATCGCCTGCGCCCACGCTTTGGCCGATCTGGCGCGCGAGGATGTGCCGGATGAAGTGGCGCTGGCCTATGGCAAGAACCTGAGCTTTGGGCGCGATTACATCATCCCGACGCCGTTCGATCCGCGTCTGATTCATCGCATCCCGCCTGCTGTTGCACGTGCAGGGATGGACACCGGCGCCGCGCGGCGCCCGATTATCGATATGGATGCCTATGAGTTAAGTCTGAAATCAAGAATGGATCCGACAGCGAACATCTTGCGCGGCATTAACGCTCGGGCACGGGCAAATCAGGCGCGGATGATCTTTGCAGAGGGTGACGATCCCAGGGTCTTGCGTGCAGCAGTGATGTATCAGCGATCAGGGCTGGGTAAAGCGCTGGTGGTTGGACGTGCTGACGACGTCAAGCAAAAGCTGTCGGTAGCAGGGTTAGATGACGCTTACCGGGAACTTGAAATCGTTAACGCCGCCAACACCACTTATCTGGATACGTATAAGTCGTTTCTTTATGACCGCCTGAAGCGTAGAGGGTCCGACCACAAGGACATTCACCGGCTTGCCGCCCGCGATCGGCATGTTTTTGCCTCGCTTATGCTGGCGCATGGTCACGGTGATGGGCTGGTTACGGGTGCTACACGCAAATCCGCGCATGTGTTGGAGAGAATAAACCATGTCTTCAACGCAGACGCGGAGCATGGTGCCGTGGGCATTACGGCGCTTTTGCACAAAGGTCGGATCGTTTTTATCGGCGATACCCTGGTGCACGAGTGGCCGAACGAGGTGGATCTTGCCAACATCGCCGAAAGCGGTGCCAAGGTCGCCCGCCATATGGGGTTGGAGCCCCGCGTCGCCTTCGTGAGCTTTTCTACTTTCGGTTATCCCGTGTCAGAGCGCGCGGAAAAGATGCAGCGCGCGCCAGACGTACTGGATGCACGTGGGGTTGATTTTGAATACGAAGGCGAAATGACCGTCGACGTCGCGTTGAACGCTGCAAGTCAAAAGAACTATCCGTTCTCTCGTTTGACCGGTCCAGCCAACATTCTGGTTGTGCCCGCGCGGCATTCGGCAAGCATATCGGTCAAGTTGATGCAGGAAATGGCGGGGGCGACAGTCATTGGACCAATCTTGACCGGCCTTGATAAATCAATTCAAATTTGTTCGACCACGTCCACCGCGAACGATATCCTTAATATGGCAATCTTGGCCGCGTGCAAGGTTGGCGAATGATCTGGAATCTCGGCTCTATCAACGCTGATAACTTTTACTATTTACGTGATCTGCCCCGGCCGGGCGAAACGTTAACAGCACGTGATTTCCGACAGGGCCTGGGCGGTAAGGGAGCGAATATGTCGGTCGCAGCCGCACGGGCCGGTGCCCGGGTGATGCATATCGGGGCGGTCGGCAAGGACGGAAAATGGGCAAAAGAGCGGTTGCTTGAATACGGGGTCGAAACGCAACATATCAACATCGTCGACACGGTGACGGGTCATGCGAATATCTGCGTCAGCGATGATGGCGAGAATTCTATCGTAATATCACCTGGTGCGAATTATCAGGTCAGCGACAAAATGATAGGTGCAGCTCTTGCCGAAGCGTCACCGGATGACATTTTGTTGATGCAAAACGAGATGTTAAATCAACACTACGCGGCAACGATAGCCAAGACGCTTGGACTGCGTGTCATCTACGCCGCGGCTCCGTTTGATGCCCAGGCGGTTATGCATCTTATTGATCATGTTGACCTGCTGGTTCTCAATCAGGGGGAGGCAGAGGAATTCGAGGCTTCGATTGGAGCAGAACTCGAGACGTGCCAAGTTGACGATATCATCGTGACCTTAGGGGCGCAGGGATGCAAATGGGTCTCTAATAAGGCCCATACCACCTGCTCATTTCCCGCATATAAAGTGGATGCGATCGATACAACCGGTGCCGGAGATACCTTTACCGGTTATCTGGCGGCAGCACTTGACCGCCGCTTGACCATGCCGAATGCGATCACTCTCGCAATGCAGGCGAGCGCGTTGATGGTGATGCGTCGGGGCACCGCTGATGTTATCCCCGATCTTAAGGACATCGAAGATTACGGCTTTGATGAAATACCTTAATGCGTGAAAGGTGCGGCACTGCCCCAAAGCTGTTTCACACGCTGATCACGCCCACAGCCATCCCGGTAGCGTTTATATGCGACTGATTTTTTAACGGCCAGCCCGACGCTTGAGAATGCCAGCCTTTCGCTACTTTTGTAATAATCCTGATGGTAAGCGTCCGCAGGATAAAATGTGGTTTTTCCCAACACAGGCGTCACGATCGTCTGGCCAAGGGCAGCCTGGGCCTGAGCCTTTGCCTGGGTGGCGGCTGCTTTCTGAACCGCGTCCTTTGCGAATATCGCTGTGCGATAACTGTCGCCGCGATCACAAAATTGACCACCCGCATCCGTGGGATCTACGGACCGGAAATACATTGAAAGCAGTTGGTCCAGGCTGACAACAGCGGGGTCGAACTGGATTTGAGCCGCTTCGTAGTGTCCTGTCCCCCCGGCCGTAACTTGTTTGTAAGTGGGGTTCTTAACAGTGCCCCCTGCAAAACCCGAAATGACTTCCTTCACACCCTTGACGCTTTCAAAGTCGGATTCAACGCACCAGAAACATCCCCCCGCCACCAAAAGTGTCTCTGTTTCAGCGGCCTTGGCGGTTGTCGCTTGCGCAATCATCCCTAGTGAAATGGTAACCGACAGTGCAATTATCCTGACGTTGTAACTGAAATTCATAGTGCATCCTCCACACGAAACGGTGGCGGCAATACCGAAATGGCGCAATACACGTCTTGGCGATGTCACGACCTAGTGATTTCAATTTCAGTGTTGGCGTAGGCTGTCGAAGTTCTTAGCGTTTGGCAAATCACAAGGAGTTTTTATGCAAGAGCACGTCACCACGCATCAAGCAGAAGAAGATGCAAGAAACGACGCCATATTTATATATTTAAACGGTGAAATCGTACCGAAGGCGCAAGCCTTGGTAAGCGTTTACGACAGTGGTTTCATGCTGGGCGATGGTATCTGGGAAGGACTGCGCCTGTACGATGGGTGCTGGGCCTTCATTGACGATCATTTCGACAGGTTGTTCGAGGCCGCCAAAGCCATTGATCTTGATATCGGTCTGACCCGGGAAAAACTGGTCGAGGCTTTGTTAGAGACCCAACGCGCGAACAAAATGACCACAGATGCCCATGCGCGGCTGATGATCACGCGGGGCGTCAAAACCCGCCCCTTCCAGCATCCGTCCTTGTCTAGATCGGGTCCGACCATCACCATTATCATGGAGCATTCCCGCCCAAGCATCCCGAGACCCATTCGGCTGGCCACCGTACCACATATGCGCGGTCTGCCGATGACCCAGGACCCCAAGTTGAATAGCCATTCGAAACTCAATTGCATTCTGGCATGCATAGCTGCCGAAAAAGCCGGAGCTGACGAGGCGCTGATGCTTGATATCAACGGCTTCGTGAATACCACCAATGCCTGCAATTTTTTCATTGTGCGTAAAGGCGCTGTTTGGACCAGCACAGGTGACTATTGTATGAATGGTATCACGCGCCAGAAGGTGATCGATTTGTGCCATTCCCATGACATTCCGATATATGAACGAAATTTTTCGTTGGTTGATACCTATGGCGCGGACGAGGCATTCTTGACCGGGACATTTGGCGCTCAGACACCGGTGGCATCGGTTGACGGTCGTCAGATCGGTACGGGCGATATGGGCCCGGTCACCCGGCGGCTTCGCGGGCTTTATAAGGACTTGATCAAAGAGGAGTGCAGCTAATGCGGATCGCAATGTGGTCGGGGCCGCGTAACCTTAGCACCGCCATGATGTACAGCTTTGGCAACAGGGCGGACTTTTCCGTGATGGATGAACCGTTTTATGCTGCGTACCTTGCCCGGACGGGCTTATCGCACCCGTTGTCTGATCAGATAATTGCAGCGCATCCTACCGACCCGGTCAAAATCGCTGCGTCTTGTCGTGTCGGCGGTACACCCCACCTTTATATGAAACATATGCCTCACCATATGCTTGACGGGTTTCCGGTGGATTGGGCCAGGGATTGCGTGAACATTCATCTGATACGCCATCCTGCGCGTGTAATTGCCAGTTATGCCGCCAAACGGGAAACCCCGACCTTCGATGACATCGGATTTGGTCAACAGACGGCGTTGTTCAACCAAATCGGCGGACTGGTCATTGATTCATCGGACATCCGACGTGACCCCGAAGGTATGCTGCGCAAGCTCTGCGCAGCCATTGACCTTTCGTTTGATCCGGCGATGCTTCACTGGCCAGCCGGAGGCCGTCGCGAAGACGGTATCTGGGCGTCGCACTGGTACGGTGCGGTGCATCAAAGTACCGGGTTCGCTGGCGCTGAAGGACCGTTGCCAAAGCTTGGTGGCATGGATCATGACGTGATGATGCAGGCACAGCCACATTATGACCAGCTATATGATCAGCGGCTTAGGTGAGATCGCAAAAACCTGGAACGCTAGGACGTGTTCACACAGCTTGGGTCAACGGCGGCTGCGCCAGCTGCCGCATCGGGATGCATGGATGCCGCATTGGTTTGACATACTGAAGTCGTTGTCAAAGCGTTCACCAAAGTTATACAGACCCAATACCCTTTTGTTCTTTAGCCCAGACAACACGCTGCATTGTCTGGGCTAATTAGGGTCTGATACTCACTTTTTCAGGCGCTTGTCCCGAGCGGCGAGCAGTTTGAGGCGTAGCGCGTTCAGCTGAATAAATCCTGCCGCGTCTTTTTGATCGTAAGCGCCGGCATCGTCTTCGAAAGTCACGTGAGCTTCGGAGTAAAGCGAATGTTCTGACCAGCGGCCAACGGTGCGCACATGACCCTTGTACAGTTTCAACCGAACCGTGCCGGTAACATGGGTTTGCGATGCATCAATCGCAGCTTGCAGCATCGTGCGTTCGGGGCTGAACCAAAAACCGTTGTAAATCAGTTCGGCATAACGCGGCATCAGCTCGTCCTTCAGGTGCATCGCACCCCGGTCAAGCGTGATAGATTCTATCCCGCGGTGTGCTTCCAGCAACAAGGTCCCGCCAGGGGTTTCGTAGATACCGCGCGATTTCATACCCACAAACCGACCCTCGACAAGGTCGAGACGCCCACATCCATGTTTACCGCCCAGTTCGTTCAGCTTGGTCAAAATCGTCGCGGGCGACATCGCTTTGCCGTCGATGCTGACCGCATCGCCGCGTTCAAACCCGATTTCAACATATTCGGGTTCATCAGGTGCCTTTTCCGGTGAAACAGTACGCTGGTAGACATATTCGGGCGCGTCAACTGCCGGATCTTCCAGCACTTTACCTTCAGAGGAAGTGTGCAACAGGTTTGCGTCGACACTAAACGGGGCGTCGCCGCGTTTGTCCTTGGCCACTGGAATTTGGTTTTTCTCAGCGAACTCAATGAGCTTGGTACGGCTTGACAGATCCCATTCGCGCCAAGGGGCGATCACCTTGATGTCGGGGTTCAACGCATAGGCCGCCAGTTCAAAGCGCACCTGATCATTGCCTTTACCCGTGGCACCATGGGCCACGGCGTCGGCGCCGGTTTCCGCAGCGATCTCGACCAATCGCTTTGAAATAAGAGGGCGCGCGATGGATGTTCCCAGCAGATACAGACCCTCGTAGACGGCGTTGGCGCGGAACATCGGGAATACGAAATCACGTACAAACTCTTCGCGAAGATCTTCGATATAGATTTCCGAGGCACCCATCATTTCGGCCTTGGCGCGGGCAGGTTCCAGTTCCTCTCCCTGTCCCAAGTCGGCGGTAAACGTCACCACCTCGCAACCATATTCTGTTTGCAGCCATTTCAGGATGATCGAGGTATCAAGCCCACCGGAATAGGCGAGCACAACTTTTTTGGGCGCGGACATGATGTTTCCTTTGCGGTTTGCATCGCGAACTATCTGTTTTTCATGATGTGGGCAAGATTGAAGGCTGCGTTGACCGCGCGCGCAAGGGGTCGTATCGACATATAGTCCAATTATAGGCCGATTTAATGACCGATACCTTTCAGCAAGCCGCGCGTGCCGCCACCGAAGCGATGCGTGATGTCTTCCAGCCGACACCGTTGATGCGAAATGATCACCTTTCTGAAAGGTACGGGGCGGAGATCTGGCTTAAGCGTGAAGATTTAAGCCCGGTTCGGTCTTACAAGCTGCGCGGTGCCTTCAATGCGATGCGCAAGGTTATCCCAGCACAGACGTTGTTTGTTTGCGCGAGCGCGGGTAATCACGCGCAGGGCGTTGCGTTCATGTGCAGCTATTTCGGCGTGAAAGGCGTGATTTTCATGCCGGTAACGACGCCGCAACAGAAAATACAAAAAACCAAGATGTTCGGCGGTGCGCAGGTCGAGGTCCGGCTTGTCGGTGACTATTTTGATAAAACGTTGGCGGCCGCGCAACAGTTTTGCCGCCAGGAAGCCGCCCATTTTCTATCACCCTTCGATGATGATGACGTTATTGAAGGGCAGGCGTCGGTCGCGGTCGAAATCGAGCAACAGTTGGGTCGCGTGCCAGATCACGTTATCCTGCCAGTGGGTGGGGGTGGCCTGTCCTCGGGTATCTTCAGTTATTATGGGCGTGCCTGTAATTTCACTTTTGTAGAGCCGAAAGGTGCCCCAAGTCTGGCCCGGGCACTGCAAAATGGTGCGCCTGTGGATATTTCACCGATCAATAGTTTCGTCGATGGTGCCGCAGTCGCCATGATCGGCCAGAGGAATTTTGATCGACTACGACGGATTGATTCAAGTGCAGTTATAAATTTGGCCGAAGACCGCATCTGCACAACCATCATTGAGATGTTGAATGTCGAAGGTATCGTGCTCGAGCCGGCGGGTGCCCTTTCGATCGAGGCACTGGGCGAAGTCGCTGAACAAATCAAGGGTAAGACCGTCGTATGTATCGCATCTGGCGGAAATTTTGATTTCGAGAGGTTGCCCGAGGTTAAAGAGCGTGCGCAACGGTATTCGGGCATAAAAAAATACTACATACTGCGAATGCCTCAACGTCCGGGCGCATTGAAGGAATTCCTGAATACTCTCGGCCCCGATGACGATATTTGTCGATTTGAATATCTCAAGAAATCCGCACGCAATTTCGGATCGGTATTGATCGGGATCGAAACGCGGTCACCGGATAGCTTTGGTCTCATTCAGTCTCAGCTAGATGAAGCGGGTTTTACGTATACTGACATCACCAATGACGAAACGTTAGCACAATTTGTTCTGTAAGATCACCTCAGGCCAGTCTCGCTGAGAGCGCTTAAAAACAGTGTCTTTGACTTTGCATATGTCGCCAGCAAGCCTGCTGTATGGCGCATATCATCTGCATTGTCGGTCGACATATCGTGGCTTTTGCGGCATTCTGCCGAAAATCCCACAAAACCCATATTTAAAGCACTGCCTTGCAGAAAATGCAGTTCTTCGGTGATGTCGATTGGCCGATGGGCATCTTCCAGCCGTTTTAATGTATCCTCCGTTTCGTCAAAAAACACTTGAACAATCTCGTTGAAACTATCTTGCCCGATTCCGGCCCGAAGACCGTTGACGTATGCCCAATCAATCATTTTCGACCCCACGCTCGATGGGCTTTCACTAATGGTCATTGATTAACGTGGTATGTATTCGCCCGCTAAATTCGCTAAAGTTGTCGGGTTCACTGTCTCTTAATCTGCATTGTCTAAGGATCTGACAAAGTATTTTTGAGGAGCAGATGAATGTTTTTGGCATGCCCCTCTACCGCGGACCTTTTAGCGACCCGACAAAACAGGGTACCGCGGTTGGTAATGGTTGTTGATGACAGTAAACTACAGCGTCGGATACTTGCCGCATACCTGACTGGCTGGGGCTTCGCGGTTGTAGAGGCCTCATCGGGCGATGATGCGCTGGAAAAATGTCGCCATTGTGTACCCGACATGGTGCTGAGCGATTGGATGATGCCCGGTATTTCGGGGTTGGAGTTTTGCCGGGCTTTTCGCGCTCTGTCTCAGGACGAATACGGATATTTCATCCTGCTGACTTCCAAACACGAAAAAGCCGAGGTTGCGAAGGGGTTGGACAGCGGCGCGGATGATTTTTTGACCAAACCTGTAGATCCGGATGAACTGCGTGCCAGACTCGCCGCGGGCGAGCGTATACTGGAGATGCAGCGGGAGCTTACTGAGAAAAACGAAATTATCTGGGACACGCTTGGAGAATTACAGCGTATTTATGATTCATTGGACCGGGACCTTATTGCGGCGGAAAAGTTGCAAAAATCCCTGATTAGTGACACTACCCGACAGTTCGCTACCGGGCGCTTGTCGTTGATGTTACAATCAAGCGGCCATGTCGGTGGCGATTTGGTCGGATTCTTTCCAGTAGCCTCAGATAAGCTTGGTTTGTTTGCGATGGACGTTTCCGGACACGGCATCAGCTCCGCCCTAATGACAGCACGTCTTGCAGGGTATCTATCCGCTTCGGCTCCAGATCAGAATATAGCGCTGCACCGGAGCGACGATGGCAGCTATCGAATGAATCCCCCCGATGAGGTTATCGTAAAGATAAACGAACTGTTGCTGAGCGAAATGGAAACGGAGCATTACCTGACGCTGTTGCTGGCGCAGATTGACCTCAACACCGGTAAAGCCATCATTTCGCAAGCCGGACACCCGCACCCGGTCGTGCAGCGAAAGGATGGCCGGATTGAACACTGCGGCACGGGTGGGTACCCGGTTGGACTGCTCGAAAACGCGACGTATGAGCAGTTTACAGTGCAGCTACACCCCGGTGACCGTTTGCTGATTCTGTCTGACGGCGTGACGGAATGTCCTGATAGTGACGGGAATATGTTGGTTGAAATCGGGTTGGATGACATGTTGTACGATCTTCATGACGTTGAAGGCCCTCGGATGTTTGATGTCATGTTGGAAAAGCTTGCCGATTTTTCGCGGAGCGAGAGTTTCCCGGACGATGTGTCGGGCATATTATTAGAATTTCAAGGAGCGCGGGAAATGTAGCGCTTCAGAAAAAGCCTATCGCCGTCATTGCCAAGGCTTGCAAGCGCCTCTTGGGCCGAAAGCACAACGGTTGCATGGTCTGGTTCGGTTGGGTCAGCGATTTGGCGCACCGGATGTGCGACGTAGACATGGCATAGTTTCTCGGCCCACAGGTCATATTCAGGCATATATACAAAACGCCGGAAGGCACCCAACCTTCGAAGGCGCGAAATCGACCACCCAATTTCTTCACGGACTTCTCTGAACAGGGCCTGTTGAGGGGATTCACCGGGATCGATCCCGCCTCCGGGAAGTTGGACGTCAACCCGTGGTGACAATTGCGCAGTCATCAAAAACCGCTGTTTCAGCGGTAGGATAGCATAGGCCCCAGGGCGCAAGACATAAGCTTTGCCTCGCAACGGTGGCTTCCCAATTCGCTGCAACATCTCTTACCCCCTTTTCGCGCGGCTTGTTGACCTTATATAGACGCGGTATGCCAACCGTCTGCCGGTAAGGAAAGTCCAATGACTCAAGGAACCAAAATCGCGTGGGACGACACCGTCCTTCCCTTTCAACTTGACGCTGCCGATATTCGCGGCCGCGTTGCTCGTCTTGACGGCGTGTTGGAGGGCATCTTGCGTCAGCATGATTACCCCGAAAAGGTTGAGGCACTGGTCGCAGAAATGGCGCTGTTGACCGCCTTGATCGGCCAAACAATAAAGTTGCGCTGGAAATTGCAGCTACAGGTGCAATCGAAGGGACCGGTGCGAATGATTGCCACCGATTACTATGGCCCGTCAAAGGAAGGTGAGCCGGCGCGTATCCGTGCCTATGCCAGCTATGACGCGGATCGCATCACCGATGGTTCTGCGTTTGATCAGGTCGGCGAAGGCTATTTTGCTGTAATGATCGATCAGGGTGAAGGTATGACGCCATATCAGGGGATAACTCCGCTTACCGGCAAATCGCTTTCCGCGTGTGCCGAAGCGTATTTTGCGCAGTCTGAACAGCTGCCGACCCGGTTCCAACTGAGCTTTGGGAAATCCACCATGTCGGATGAGCACGAGCATTGGCGTGCAGGTGGTATCATGCTTCAGCACATGCCCAAAGCATCGCCTCTGGCCGCCAAAACCGAAGGAAGCGGAGACCTCGTCAGTGCCGACGATTTGCTGAACGGTGACGATCGTGAAAACTGGCGTCGCGTCAACCTGTTGCTCGACACGGTTGATGAGCTTGAATTGATCGGACCAACATTGCCGCCGACCGGCTTGTTGACGCGATTGTTTCACGAAGAATCGCCTCGGGTTTTCGACGCGCAGGCAATCCGTTTTGGCTGCACCTGTTCAGAGGACCGGGTAAGACAGAGTCTTTCGATCTATTCGGCGAAGGATATCAAAACGATGACCACAGATGATGGTCGCGTTACGGCAGACTGTCAGTACTGTAGTGCGCACTATGATCTGGACCCCGAAACCGTCGGTTTTGAGGCCAAAAACTCTGACGAAGATTGATAGTGGAGCCTGAACATCTAGCGAATTTTCGGTCGGCGTTGGCACAAACCGGTGTCACGTCGTCCGATTTCGATCTTAACAAGGGTATCGAACCCCCGGCTAATCGCAAATTGCGCCCTGCCGGGGTTCTTGCCCCGATCATATATAAAAATGGCCGATTGGAGCTAATCCTTACCAAACGGTCTTCGGCGCTACGACATCATCCGGGGCAGATTGCCTTTCCGGGGGGGAAGCAAGATGGTGATGATGTTGATGTGATCGCCGCCGCCCTACGCGAAGCCCGCGAGGAAATTGGACTGCCGACCGAATTGGTCGAGGTGCTGGGCACGCTGCCCGCGCACGAAACCGTGACGAATTTCAAGGTCACGCCCGTTATTGCCTTTGTGAAAGACAAATTCGATATCATTCCCGAGCCCGGTGAGGTTGACGAAGTGTTTACCGTGCCTTTGGACCACGTGTTGAATGCTGACAATTATCTGATTCAATCGCGGCGCTGGCAGGGACAGATGCGGCATTATTACGTTGTCCCTTACGGTCCCTATTACATTTGGGGCGCAACCGCGCGTATGCTGCGGGCATGGACCGAACGAATGAACTGACCCTTCCCGCCAGTACAAGCTGGCTTGCCGATGCAGATGCCCAAGCTGTTTGCGATGCGATTCGGCAGGGAGGGCATAACATCTACTTTGTCGGTGGGTGTGTTAGGAATGCGATCCTGGGGCTACCCGACAGTGACGTCGACATGTCCACTGACGCTATACCCGAAAAGGTAATGGATCTAGCAAAGGACGCTGGGCTCAAGGCCGTGCCCACAGGTATTGAACACGGCACTGTGACGATTGTGAGCGGTGGTAAGGGGTTCGAGGTCACGACCTTTCGCCGCGATGTGGAAACCGATGGTCGTCGTGCGGTTGTCGCATTTTCTGACAGTATGCGTGAAGATGCATTGCGGCGCGATTTTACAATGAACGCGCTTTACGCTGATGCCAGGGGTCGCGTTATCGACCCACTAGGTGGGTTACCCGATCTACTTGCGCGTCATGTGCGGTTCATTGACGATCCCCAGGCACGTATCCGCGAAGACTATTTACGGATACTGCGGTATTTTCGATTTTCTGCTTGGTACGCAGACCCCCATGCCGGTTTTGAACCAGAGGCATTGGCGGCGATCGCGTCAAATATAACCGGGTTAGAGACACTTTCCGCAGAGCGTATCGGTGCCGAGGTGAAAAAGCTGCTGGCAGCGCCTGATCCAGCCCCCGCACTCGCCGTCATGCGCCAGATCGGGGTACTGAACACCATACTTCCTGGATCGGATGACACGTGGTCAAGCATGGTGGTACATTTTGAAACACTGCTGGACGCCCCCCCGGATTGGCGGCTACGGTTGGCAGCCATAGGCGGGGCGGATGTCGCGCACCGTCTTCGCTTAGCCAAAGTAGACGCAAAGCATCTTGAGCTGCTGAAAGAATCCGCTTTTGGGTCACAAGCCATTGCCGAGGTGGCCTACCGCCATGGTTCCGATGTCGCGAGGGCAGTGGTGATATTGCGGGCATGTATGTCAGAGCAACCGCCCAGTTTAGCCGTGTTAGAGAGTATTCGTGAGGGAGCGGAAGCGCGGTTTCCTATTCGTGCTGTCGATCTGATGCCGCAGTATAGCGGTGCGGATCTTGGTCAACGACTGGCCTATCTAGAAAGGTTTTGGATAGATTCCGGGTTTAAGGCCGCACGCGACGCGCTACTAAGGCTGCCTGAACCCTAAACCGTAAGTTGTTATCCGGGTGTAAAGCTCTCTATAATGGCGCTTTCAATCCTTTACACTAGGTGCTTATGTTTCGATTTTTCGAAAATCTAGTAGATCCGTATGTGGAATACACCCAGCAAGACGCGCCGCCTAAGAAGCTTTGGCCGTTTTTTCGCGTGTATAGTGCACCATTTAAAAAGGTATTCATTCTGACAGCAATTATGTCAGTTGCCGTAGCAGCGATTGAAATCGGGTTAATCTATTACATGGGTCGGCTGGTCGATTTGCTTAACGGTTCCCCCGCAGAGGTGTGGCGGCTATATGGCATGGAGTTCACTCTCGTGGCGTTTGGGGTCTTGTTCCTGCGACCGGTTGTGCTCGCGCTGGATGTACTGCTGTTGAATAACGCGGTGTTGCCAAACTATGGAGCGTTGTTTCGGTGGCGGACGCATCGGCAGGTTTTGCGTCAGTCAGTTGGGTGGTTCGAGGATGATTTTGCCGGACGTATTGCAAACCGTATCATGCAGACTCCTCCCGCTGCGGGGGATGTGGTGTTTCAGGTTTTCGATGCCATTTCCTATTCCTTGGCATATTTGATCGGGGCCGCGATACTGCTCGCTACTGCTGATTGGCAGCTTATGCTGCCTCTTTTGCTATGGTTTGGATTATATGCCGCGTTGACCCGCTGGACCGTGCTGAAGGTAGCCGTCGCCTCAAAAGCGTCTTCCGACGCGCGGTCGCTGGTCACGGGTCGGGTGGTAGATACCTACACCAATATCCATTCGGTCAAGATGTTTGCCCACCATGATCGCGAAATGGAACACGCAAAGTCGGCGATCGAAAATGCCAGAGTGACATTTCAAAATGAAATGCGGATTTTCACGGTGATGGACGTGTGCCTGGTGACGCTGAATGGTTTCCTGATTGTCGGTATCGTAGGGTGGGCGTTCTTTTTGTGGTCCACCGGATTGGTGACGGTCGGTGCCGTGACAGCCGCGACAGCGCTGGCGTTGCGGTTAAATTCAATGACGGCTTGGATCATGTGGGCGCTGTCGACCTTCTTTCAGCAGCTTGGTGTCGTTGCCGAGGGGCTGGAAACCATTGCACAGCCGATAACCCTTGTGGATCCGCACGATGCCAAGCCATTGAAGCTGACGGACGGGCGTATTGAATTACGCGGGCTTACCCACCACTACGGGCGCGGTTCCGGCGGGCTGGACAATGTCGACATCACCGTTCAGCCGGGCGAGAAAATCGGTTTGATCGGGCGATCAGGCGCGGGAAAATCGACCCTAGTCAAGCTGCTTTTGCGGTTTTACGATCCTGAAGGCGGGTGTATCATGATTGATGGGCAGGATATCACCAAGGTTCGCCAGGACAGTTTGCGTAAAACCATCGGAATGGTTCAACAAGACAATTCATTGTTGCACCGTTCAATCCTTGAAAACATCCTTTATGGACGCCCATCCGCTTCCTTGGCAGAGGTAATTGCGGCTGCGAGACAGGCGCAAGCACATGATTTCATCACCGAACTGGCTGATGATGAAGGGCGGTCCGGCTATAATGCCCAGGTGGGGGAACGTGGTGTCAAACTTTCGGGTGGGCAGCGCCAGCGCATCGCATTGGCGCGCGTAATCCTCAAGGACGCGCCGATATTGGTTCTGGACGAGGCCACCAGTGCGTTGGACAGCGAGGTCGAAGCCGCAATCCAGCAAACTCTGTATGGGATGATGGAGGGCAAGACCGTTATAGCCATTGCACACCGCTTGTCCACCATCGCTGCGATGGACCGCATTTTGGTGATGGACAACGGGCGCATCGTCGAACAAGGCACCCACGAAGTGCTTTTGGCTAAGGGCGGGCTATATGCTGATCTTTGGGGTCGCCAATCTGGCGGGTTTTTAAAGACTGACGAGGCGTGAATATGAGGCATATCCGATGGATCGATCCGTTTGCACCTGCGCACGGTGCCCCTCCGCGCACTGTCATGCCGTTCTTTCGCTGGGCGCTGAAAGGGTGCGGATGGGCTTTGGCAGTCGGCAGCATTCTGTCGATCGGTGCCGGCGTGATCGAGGTAATGGCGGCGCTGGTTCTAGGCTGGGTCGTGGATGCCGCGCTATCGACGCAGCCCCAATCGGTATTCGGCGACAATGTGGGTCTAATGCTCGCCAGCCTCGGGTTTTTCCTGATCTTGCGGCCACTGCTGTTCGGGATCAGTTCCTATATGCAATCGGTCGTGGTGGTCCCGAACGTGTTCAATATCGTTCTGTCGCGTCTGCATCGGTATACCCTGGGACAGGCCGTCACATTTTTTGACAATGATTTCGCAGGGCGTATTTCACAAAAAGAAATGCAGACCAGCCGTGCCCTGACGGACGTCGTGGCAGAGATGATCCATACGGTGTTGTTTGCAGCGGCGTCGTTTGTCGGGGCCGTAATGCTGTTGGGAACAGTGAACTGGCGCATCGCCATCGGTCTATTGCTATGGATGGTCGGATACATCGTTCTGATCCGTCATTTCATGCCTCGCGTCCGAAAGCATTCTCGGGTGCGGGCAGGGGCACGCGCGATGGTAACGGGACAGGTCGTTGATACGATCACAAATATCAAGACTGTTAAACTGTTCGCACATTCTGAATTTGAGGACCGGGCCGCACTGGGTGCCATGCAGAAATTTTTGGATGCAAGCCTGGATTTTGGCCAGGTTAGTGTCTTGTTTCGGTTTTGGCTGATGGCCATCGCCGGGTTATTACCGGTGTTGTTAGTAGGGGGCGCGCTTTGGTATTGGTCGCTTGGGTCGGTGACCGCAGGCGACATTGCTGCCACGGGGGCGGTGTCTTTGCGTTTGGCGCAGATGACAGGTTGGGTCAGTTTTACACTGATGGCGCTCTACGCGAACATGGGCGAGGTCGAAGACGGTATCTGGACGCTGACTCCGCCACAACAGCTTCGCGATGTGGAAGGAGCGCAGGATCTTGTTGTCGATCGCGGGGCGGTTGCAATGGATGGTTTGCAGTTTACCTATGGACATGAGAGCGGGGGGGTCGAAGACGTTTCCCTATCTATAAAACCCGGTGAAAAGCTGGGTATCGTAGGTGCGTCGGGGGCGGGTAAATCCACGCTCGTATCCTTGCTTTTGCGTCTCTATACCTTGGAAAAGGGACAGATTTTGATTGATGGCCAAGACATCTCGGACATCACCCAAGAAAGCTTGCGGCGTCAGATCGGCATGGTGACCCAGGAAACCGCGATGTTCAATCGGTCGGCGCTCGACAACATCCGCTATGGCAAGCCTGATGCCAGCGTAGACGAGGTGATTGAGGCCGCCATGCAAGCCGAAGCACACGAATTTATTCAAAACATGCACGACCACAAGGGTCGCCAGGGATACGATGCACATCTGGGAGAGCGTGGCGTCAAGCTTTCGGGTGGGCAACGTCAGCGCATTGCCTTGGCCCGCGCGATCCTGAAAGATGCCCCGATTTTAATCTTGGACGAAGCGACAAGCGCCCTGGACAGTGAGGTTGAGGCGGCCATCCAGACTGCTCTTGACCGTGTGATGGAGGGAAAGACAGTATTAGCCATTGCGCACCGACTATCGACATTGACCCAGATGGACCGGATCGCGGTAATGGATGCCGGGCGTATCGTCGAGATCGGTACTCATGAGGCTTTACTGTCCCAGGACGGGCTATATGCGCGGTATTGGCAAAGGCAATCAGGCGGATTCCTGGATCTGGAGGCCGCAGAATAGGGGCTTTTGCTGCTTCTAACTTCGCGGTATGCGCAAGGCATGACAGAATATAAAATCCTGCGACTTGGACATCTGGGCGACGGCATTGCCGCGGGCCCGTTTTTTGCACCTATGACCCTTCCGGGCGAAACGGTGACCGGCACACCTGAGGGTCAAACACTGACCGATATTCGTATCGTTACGCCATCAGCCGACCGCGTTACTGCGCCCTGTCGACATTTCAAAGCGTGCGGCGGCTGTCAGCTGCAACACGGATCAGATGGTTTGGTCGCTGACTTCAAGCTTGATGTGGTCAAATCATCACTTGATGCACACGGCATAGAGACTGTTTTCCGACCTATCCAGACTTCACCCGCACAATCACGCCGCCGCGCGACATTCGCCGCAAAACGGACGAAAAAAGGTGCAATGGCCGGTTTTCATGCGCGCGGATCGGATACCGTACTGGAAATACCGGGCTGCCAACTTCTTGACCCCATAGTGATGAGCGCATTGCCCATTGCCGAAAAGCTGGCCGTTATGGGGACAAGCCGCAAAGCTGCGTTGGCCGTGACTGTAACCGCTTCGCCTGCGGGGCTGGATATCTCGGTTCAAAACGGGAAATCATTGGATGGTCCCCTGCGGCAGGAATTGGCGATCCTGTGCGACACGCTTGGCCTGGCACGCCTGACCTGGGACGGCGAAGTCGTCGCGGTGCGTACACCACCGATACAACGTTTCGGGACCGCAAAGGTGACGCCGCCGCCGGGTGCGTTCTTGCAAGCGACACCCCATGGCGAAGCGTCGTTGGTGGAGGCCGTAAACGAAGCAGTTGGTGAAGCGCGGCATGTCATGGATCTTTTCGCGGGCTGTGGCACGTTCAGCCTGCCGCTGGCCCAGAAATCCGAGGTACACGCGATTGAAGGTGACGCCGCAATGACCGCGGCGCTGGATCAGGGATGGCGCATGTCCAAAGGCCTCAAGCCTGTCACCACCGAAACGCGCGATCTTTTTCGCCGCCCTTTGCTGCCGGATGAAATGAGCAAGATCGATGCTGTCGTGCTAGACCCGCCGCGCGCCGGAGCCGAAGCGCAGGTGGCCGAGATTGCCAAAGCCATGCCGCCGGTCGTCGCTTATGTATCGTGCAACCCGGTGACATTTTCCCGCGACGCTGCGACCCTTGTCTCGGCTGGGTATTCATTGGACTGGATACAGGTGGTGGATCAGTTCCGTTGGTCTTCACACGTTGAACTTGTCGCCCGGTTTACCGCGCCCGAAGTTGCGCGAAAACGCCGATAAGCTTTCAGCGGCTCCTATGATCTTCTGCGCAGGACGGGTTGTCGGGATGCAATAGGTCGATAATTTTTCCTGGTAACACGTTTTTGACCACAGGATTTTATGGTACATGTTAGGGCATCTAATAACGGCCAAAAGGCCAGGGGCACTGGGGCAGTCATAGCATGAAGCGTAGAAATCTTATTTTGGGGGGAACGGCGCTCGTTGCACTTGGCGCTTGTAGCTCCAGTAAATTCAAACGGTATAACGGGCCGGAAGTCACTTACGTGGTGGTGAACAAGGGCGATCGCCGCGTGTTCCTGATGCACCGGGACAAAGTGTTAAAGTCGTATGACATGAAGCTGGGGTTTGCCCCGGTGGGACACAAGGTTTACGAAGGCGACGGACGCACCCCGGAAGGGCTGTATTGGATCGACCGGCGAAACCCGAACAGCAGCTATCACCTATCGCTGGGTATTTCATATCCAAATGAACGGGATCGTGCCGTCGCGGCCGAGTTAGGCAAAAGCCCCGGTGGGGATATTTTTATCCATGGCCAAAAGACCCCCAAGGAAAAGAATGTTTCCGATTGGACGTGGGGTTGTATCGCCGTGTCAAACAAGGACATCGAAGAAATGTATTCGATGGTAACGGATAATACTCCGATTGCTATAAATCCTTGAAAACCGCATGAATTTCAGAGATCGGCCAAATGACAACCGGTCATTTGGCCATAACAAGCGTCCACCAGATTTTACCGCTTTTTTCCTGATGCCAGGCGAAACCCATAAACAGAGCATCCGAGGCCAAGAGTATGCGCCGGGTTTCAGGCTGATCAAGCCACGCTGCAAGGGTTTCCAACTCGGTCTCGTATGTCTCAGAGATCACTTCGCCGATAAGCGCACCGGGATATCCAACACGCTGGATCCGATCTACAGGAGATGACCCGTCAGAACCAAAGTGCCATGGCCGGTTCTGGACGGACATGTCGAGCGAATGGGTCGCGGCGGCAGCGTTCAGCTTGGCGTCAAGCTGAACCGGCGACAGACCCGAGGCACCCCGAAGCGCGTTAACTGCATCAAGCATGCGGAATTGTATCTGACCGGTGTCGCTGGAGCTTATACGGTATGCTTTGGGCAACGCCTTGCCATCGGATCCGATGGTTGACGGTGCCGGCGCACACGCAGACAGTGCTACAGCAAGCGTGACTAGGATAGAAAACAGACGTACCATGGCGCAGCTCCACGCAATTGATTTTCCGGTGCCATACATGGTGCAGCGTTGCAGATCAAACGCACATCGGCGTGACATCGCTTGTTAACGATGGTTTGAATTGAAACTGCGACTTTCGAGCCATATAGGAGAGAAACTTCGGTTTTTTCCTTCCTCAGGAGACATTCCCATGTCTGACACGAAATTTTCCCTTTCGTCGCGTCGCACGTTTCTTGCCGGTAGTGCGGCAATGCTGGCGTCCCCCGCCTTGGCTCAAAGCAGCTTACAAAGTGAAGCAACAACCGAGTTGGAGAAGGATCTGACGGAGTCTGTGCGCCGCAATGTATCCAGCTTTCGCACGCTAGATTGGCAGCCGTATTTCTCGAACACCAATAAAGGCGCGATCTTGGTCGATATTGATAGCCGCGCGGTGCATTTCTGGTCCGAAGATCAGTCGATTTACAAGTTATACCCGTCAAGCGTGCCCCTTACCGAAGACCTGACACGCCGTGGCCGCACAAGTGTCACGCAAAAGGTTGTCGGCCCAACATGGCGTCCGACACCGTCGATGTTGAAGCGCAATCCTGAATGGCCAGCGGTGATTGGTCCGGGTCCGGATAATCCTTTGGGAACGCACGCCCTATACTTAAGCTGGACATATTATCGAATCCACGGCACACATGACACGCGGAAGATTGGGCGCCGTTCATCGAATGGTTGTATCGGCCTTTACAATGAACATATCGCTGAACTTTTTGGCATGACTCAGGTCGGCACTCAAGTGTTGCTAATTTGACGACATCTTGTTGATTATGATGTTGAAATGCTGAATCCGGGTTTGCAATTTCTCATTGATCCTGTTTAGAAAGTCTTACGAGGTAAGTCTTGGGCGCGTGCTATCACCAAGTGAGGTACGCCTTTTCTGGAGGTTATGTTATGAAGAAACTCGTTCTAGCCGCTGCATTCACAGCAGCTGCGTCAAATGTTTTTGCTGGTTCGCTGGCAGAGCCAATTATCGAAGCACCTGTAATCGTTGAAGAAGCCACAAGCTCTTCCTCGGGCGTTCTGGTTCCACTGCTGCTTTTGGCATTGGTAGCAGCTGCTGTCGCTTCGAACTAAGTTAAGCGACGTCTACAAAGAGAAAGACGGTGTTTTTAACACCGTCTTTTTTTTGCGAAATTCACATCGGCTAAACGCTAAGCTGGCGTCGTATTTACGAAGTGAATCCCTGTCAGGATAAATCGTTGTGAAGGGTGGTTGCCGCCATTGCGGCTTGCCCCATAGATCGGGAGACCTGATCAAGCCCGTCTGTAATATCCCCGACCGCATAGACCCCGCCGATATTGGTTCTTTGCTTGGTATCGGTGATGATGCAGCCATTCTCGGCAAGCTGTACGCCTAGTGGGGCCACGATATCCGACCGGGCTGTCGAACCGAGCGCAACATAAAGGGTATCGAACTGTTCCGTTTTGCCATTCTTGAGTTTAACCAATACGTGCGTTTCGGATAACTCAAGCTCGGTCATCGGTGAATCAAGTGCGCTGATTCCCTCTTGTGCCTGCGCTACCGTCCCATCCGCGGGAACAAGGGTCACCGTCGGCGAATAGGTGCGAATGAATTGCGCTTCGGCTAATCCGTGCTGGCCGCTGCCCAAAACCGCGATGCGCTTGTCGCGTACCTCGTACGCGTCGCAGACAGGGCAATACCGCAGCAATCCACGGCTAAGACCTTGATCATGGTCGGAGGCCAGCAAGGGGGGGCGATGGTTGAATACTCCGACGGCAAAGATCACACAGCGGGCCTGCTCCATCCCCTGGTCAGTGGTGACATAAAACACCCCGTCCACCTTTTCGACACGGCTTACTCTTTCATTCTTGATGGTTGCGCCGTAAATTTCGGCGTGAGAGCGCATTCGTTCCAGAAGATCCAGCCCAGAGATTCCATCGGGAAAGGGGGCCATGTTGTGGGTTTTCGGAATCATCCGTGCCCGACCTTCCTGTGCGTCAAAAACCGTGACAGATCTTAGGAACCGTGCAAGATACAGCGCTGCGGTCAGCCCCGCAGGACCGCCCCCCACGACAATACAATCTTTCATGTTAGGTTTCCCTTTTGGAAATGTAAGATGCGCACGAATATAGGACGGCCCGTAAGACTGAACAGTCACGGCAGAAAAGTTTATTGAACTGCGCAGTCGATTATCTATGGGCGGCCGACGGGCTGATCCAACCGTGCAGGTTTTCCTCGATCACGTTTGACAATGCCTTGATATGCAGATCGTCATCGTTCAAGCAGGGGATATAGTGAAAGTCTTTGCCCCCCGCGTGCTCAAAGCTTTCCCTGATTTCCTCATTGATCTCTTCCAGGGTTTCGATGCAATCCGCCGAAAAAGCAGGCGCGCAGACAGCTATTTTCGTGTTGCCTGCCTTCGCCTGCCGCGCGACTTCTTCAACCGTATAGGGTTTCAGCCATTCTTCCGGCCCGAACTTTGATTGAAAGCTTGTCATGATTTCGCTGTCGTCCCACCCAAGTCTTTCCTTGAGCAGCCGGGTCGTTTTCTGACACTGGCAGTGATAGGGGTCGCCCTCTTTCAGATACCGTTCGGGTACCCCGTGATATGAACAAAGAAGCTTGTCAGGTCTGACATCCATCTTGGCGTATGCATTTTCGATAGAGGTGGCGAGCGCATCTATATAGTCGGGGCGATCGAAATAGGGTTCGACGGTACGGGCTGCGGGTTGCCATTTTTCTTTGCCAAGAGCGGCGAAAAAGGCGTCATTCGCTGTGGCAGAAGTGGCACCGGCATATTGCGGGTAAAGCGGAAAGAACAAGATCTTTTGGCACCCGGCAGCTGTCATTTCCGCGACCTTGGATCGGGTCGACGGATTCCCGTAACGCATGCAGAAATCAACCATAACCGTGTCGCCGTAACGCTCTTCCAGAACGGCGTTTATCTTGGCGGTCTGCGCTTTGGTGATGGTCATCAGCGGGCTTTCCCCCGCGTCTTCATTCCAGATCGATTTATAGGCGGCACCACTGGTAAAGGGCCGCTTCGTCAAGATCACCAGTTGCAATAGAGGTTGCCAAAGCCAGGGACTGTAATCGATGACCCGCCGGTCCGAGAGGAATTCACCCAGATATCTGCGCATAGACCAATAATCATAGTTATCCGGCGTGCCCAGGTTAGCCAGCAAAACCCCCACCTTTGGCGTAGGCAGGGCCGGGTGGTCAGTTTGGGTATGGGCTGGGCGCGTTAGCGACATCTGGCATTCCTTATTGCGTAGGTATTGGTCAGATAACCAGTTTAGCTGGCAGGTCAATCGGACAAGGGGGTTTCAGCGGTATTCAGGGCATCCGCCAGCCGGTGTTGCGCCGAACCGGGGCGCAAAGCCTTGGGTTGGCTGTCATCAGGGGCCCAGCCCATCAAAAAGACAAGTTCAAACGTGGCAACTATTCGACCATCAGCGGTTGCGTAATGATCCTGGTAAAGTTTCCCAGCCGCATCAAATACTGCGCGGGCGGTTGGGCGGCGCAGCCTGGCCGCCAATGCGTTGGCTTCGCCCATGGCGCGCAAGTCCCGCATCAGATGCCACATATCGGTATACTCAATCCGAAGCGTGGTTGTGTCCGCCACCGGCAAGGCAAACCCTGCGCGCTGTAAAAGCCCCCCGATTTCGCGCAATTCCGCCATCGGCGCGACGCGGGGCGACAAGCCTCCGGTAACCGCTACCTCGGCCTGACCAAGGCAAGCGCGAAGTTCATGCAGTGTCTGGCCACCATAGCTAACGGACAGAAAAAGTCCGTCGGGTACCAATGCCCGCCGCGCCTGGATCATTTGGCCAACCGGGTCATTGGCCCAATGGAGGCCAAGTGCGTGTATTACCAGATCATGCGCGGCCTGATGCAGTGCAAGAGTATCGGCGTCGGGCACCATCTGCGCATCGGGGCGCAATGCGTTCCACACTTGGGGAAACCCGGTGACGATCGCAGCCGATTTAAAGCTTCTGTTAATTATATGCAGTCGATCATCAATATCTTCGAGCGCGGCGCGGTGCAGAAACAGCGCATCATCGCTGGTTCGCCGACGATTACTGGCCAGGGCTTGGATGTCAGTCAGGGCATTTTGCATATTCATACGAGGAATTATAAGCCCATGCTGGCCCAGTTACAAACCGCTGTCGGACTACTTTATCCACCGTCCTGCATGGGGTGCGCGCAATCTATCGCATCCCACGGGGGCCTTTGCGGAGCATGCTGGCGCGACACTCCTTTCATCGCAGGTCTTGTGTGTGACGGTTGCGGTGTTCCGCTGCCCGGCGGTACGCCGGACGAAGTTGCGCATTGCGATACATGCCTGATCAACCCGCCGTCCTGGGTGCAGGGTCGTTCCGCCCTGGTTTACCGCGACATGGGGCGAAAACTGGTGTTGGCGCTCAAACATGGGGACCGTCAGGATATCGCGAAACCCGCGGCCCACTGGATGGCGCGAAGCGTGGCCAATATCTTGCCGGCCAACACGTTGATTGCGCCCATTCCCTTGCACTGGCGTCGCATGATGAAACGACGGTTCAACCAGTCGGCATTGTTGGCCAGAGCGTTGTCGCAAGAAACCGGCCATCAATGCTGCCTTGATCTGTTGAAGCGCATTCGCCACACCCGTCCGCTGGAAGGGAAGAGCCGTACCGAAAGATATTCTGTATTGCACGGGGCGATCAGGGTATCGACCGGCGCGCGTGCGACGATCAAGGGACGACCGATACTTCTGGTTGATGACGTTATGACATCCGGGGCGACGTTATCTTGTGCGACGCGGGCGTGTATTGACGCTGGTGCAGGTCCGATACGTGTCGTTACACTGGCAAGAGTGGCGAAAGAGACCTAAGTCTTTGTTCAAGCGATTTACTGGAAAGGAAATTAGCAAAATGAAACCCGTTGAGATTTATACCTCGCCACTCTGTGGTTACTGCCACGCCGCCAAGCGTCTATTGAATGAGAAAAACGTCAATTTTTCCGAGATTGACGTCTTGTCTCAGCCTGAACGCAAGGCCGAGATGATATCGCGCGCGAACGGACGTCGCACGGTACCACAAATCTTTGTCGGGGATACGCATGTCGGGGGGTTTGATGACCTGAACGCACTGGAACGTGCCGGCAAGCTGGACGCGTTATTGGCCGCCGAATGAAAGCCGCGCTTGTTCAGTTGAATGTCTCCGATGCTCCGGCGCGCAATCTGTCGGGCACTGTTGATATGGTGAATGATGCCGCGTCCGGGGGGGCAGAGTTTATCCTTACCCCCGAGGTTACCAACTGCGTTTCGACGAACCGGGACCATCAGCGGGACGTGCTGGCGCATGAAGATCATGACATGACTCTTGCGGCGCTGCGCGACGTCGCGCGGGAAAAGGGTGTTTGGCTTTTGATCGGGTCACTTGGCCTCAAGACTGACGATGCCGACGGACGGTTTGCCAACCGGTCATTCCTGATCGGTGCGGACGGGGAAAGTGTGGCACGTTACGACAAGATCCACATGTTCGACGTCGACATCGATGCAACAGAAAGTTATCGGGAATCACAAGGGTACCGCCCCGGCGAACAAGCGGTCGTTGCCGAGACACCGTTTGGTAAAATCGGGATGAGTATTTGTTATGATCTGAGGTTCCCGAAGCTGTATCAATCGCTAGCGGACGCAGGCGCTGATATTATTACCGTGCCCGCCGCGTTTTCGCCTGTCACGGGTGCCGCGCACTGGCATACGTTGCTAAGGGCGCGCGCTATTGAGACCGGGTGTTTTGTTCTCGCGCCGGCGCAGACTGGCGAACATGCCAGCAACAACCACAAGACGCGGAAAACCTATGGACACTCCCTGGTTGTGGCCCCGTGGGGCGAGGTGATCTTGGATGCTGGCGAAGAACCCGGCGTTTATCCGTTCGAGATGGATATGAGCCGCATCGCTGACGCTCGAAGGCGCGTACCGAGCCTTGCCAATCGTCGTGCGTTCAGGGCACCGTCGTAAATGCCATATGACTGAAAATCGAAACTCTCTTGCGATTACTTTGATCAGCGAATTGCTTTCAGCGGATCAACGAATGCGTAACCGTCTGACACGGGTGCTTCCGAAAGGCATGGAAATTTCGCATTTTTCGGTGCTTAATAACCTAGCGTGGCATGACGGTGAAAAGACACCTGCACAACTGGCCGAAACCTTCAACGTCACACGCGGGGCAATGACCAATACGTTGAACAAGCTGGTATGGGCAGGGTATGTTCATATCCGGCCCGATTGGGATGATGCGCGTCGCAAGATGGTGGCCATCAGCCCCGCGGGTCGTAATGCCCGCGACGACGCCATTCGCGCGATTACTCCGTTAATCAGCAATGTCGCAGATGAACTGGGTGAAGAACAGGTCCGTGCGACACTGGAAACCTTGCGCGCATTACGCCGTCACGCCGAGGATTAGTATTATTCGGGTTTGAGGCTGGCGGTAACGTAGTTCACGCTCAAGTCGCGGTCCGACAGGCTCCAGGACCAGGTAATCGGGTTGAATACGAACCCCTTGCGGTCAACAGCCGTGAGGCCGGCGTCATGAAGCAGGGCGAACAATTCGTCGGGGGTAATGAATTTCGACCAGTCATGCGTACCCTTTGGCAACCAACGCATCACATGTTCCGCACCGATAATCGCCATCATGAACGATTTTGGGTTTCGGTTCAGCGTCGAACAGATATGCAGCCCTCCGGGTTTGAGCAGGGTTCGGCAGGCGATAAGATAGTTGATAGGTGACGCCACATGCTCCACCACCTCCATATTCAACACCACGTCGAACTGTTCGCCCGCTTCGGCCATGGCCTCTGCGGTGGTGTGACGGTAATCTATTATTAGCCCGGATTGTTCAGCGTGGACCCGAGCGACCGGGATATTGCCTGCCGCCGCATCCGCGCCAACGACTTCAGCGCCCAACCGAGCCATGGGTTCGGACAGCAAGCCGCCGCCGCAGCCGATATCCAGAATACGCAATCCCTGAAACGGATGTGAGGACTTCAGATCGCGGTCGAATTCGCCGGCAATTTGGCTGGTGATATAATCCAGACGGCAGGGATTAAGCATATGCAACGGCTTGAACTTGCCGTTCTCATCCCACCATTCGGCGGCCATGGCCTGAAACTTTTCAATCTCGGCCGGGTCAACGGTGCTTTGTGGCGCTTGCATTTTGATCTCTCTGTGCTCTTTTGGACTCAACAACTATATAGGGCTGTAATGGACAAATTCTCGGACCAAAAGCGAGCAGTGCAATATCTTTATCCGCCGATTGATCCTTTTGATCAGCGAATGATGGATGTGGGCGATGGTCACACAGTCTATTTCGAACAATGCGGCAACCCCAGGGGTATCCCCGTTATTGTGCTTCATGGTGGTCCGGGCGGCGGGTGCAGTCCGTCAATGCGGCGTTATTTTAACCCCGACAAATACCGCGTGATTCTGTTTGATCAACGCGGCTGCGGGAGATCAAAGCCTTTTGCATCGGTCACCAATAACACCACATGGGATTTGGTCAGGGATATCGAACGGATCCGACAAGAGCTTGGCATCGACAGCTGGATCGCGTTTGGCGGAAGCTGGGGTGCGACACTGGCGTTAATATACGCCGAGACCCATCCCGAGCATGTGCGCAATATCATTCTGCGCGGCGTGTTCATGATGACCCAAGCTGAGCTGGATTGGTTTTACGGCGGTGGTGCGGGGAAATTCTGGCCCGAACTTTGGGCGCGGTTCAGCGATTTGATCCCTGAAAACGAACGCGGTGATATGATCGCTGCATATCATAAACGTTTGTTTTGCGGCGACCGCATGACCGAAGTCAAATATGGCAGGGCATGGGCTGCTTGGGAAAACGCGTTGGCGTCGATTCATTCATCCGGTGGGTCCCATGAGGGGCCCGGGGAATATTCGCGCACGTTCGCGCGGCTCGAGAATCACTATTTCATGAACGCAGGGTTTCTCGAGTTTGACGGACAGATCCTTGCCAATGTGGACAGGATTGCCCATATTCCCGGGGTAATTGTGCAAGGTAGATATGATATGATTTGCCCACCGACCAGCGCTTATCACTTGGCGCAGGCTTGGCCGAACGCCGAACTGAAGATGGTGCGCAACGCGGGGCACGCTCTGTCCGAACCGGGCATCAGCGCGGAATTGGTGCGCGTGATGGACAGGATCGCCGCCGGATGACTCGTTCCCGTTCCTTGATGGATCGTCGTGCCTTGTTTGCGACCGGGGCTGCCGCTGCGTTGCTGGCGGCCACTGGGGTGTCCGCGGCTGTGGCACCCAAGACGGGCGGTCGCTTGCGTATGGCGCTGTCAGGCGCTTCGCGAAGCGACAGTTGGGATCGGGGCAACGGATTGTTCATGCAGGTTGCCCGGCAGGGGCTGATCTTTGACACGCTTACGGAAATCGCCGCTGATGGTACATTGCGCGGGGAATTGGCGACCAGCTGGCGTGGTTCTGCCGACGGGGGGGTGTGGGAATTCGACCTGCGCGAAGACGTGCAGTTCCATGACGGGTACCCTATGACCGCGAAGGACGTTGTTGCGTCGTTGATGTTGGAAGGACTTGTCGAAGCAGTCACGCCATATCTGGTACGTATCACCTTGGCCGTACCGTCGATGAATTTGCCGTTCACTTTGTCGGGACCTGACCATGTTATCGGTGCCGCGCACGCCCCCTTGTCCGGGGTCGGTACAGGTCTTTATCGGTTGCGTCGGTTTACACCGGGTCAGCAAGTTTTGGCCGAGCGTGTGAGCGACCACTACAAGGGAGCCAACGCAGGCTGGTTCGATGCAGTTGAACTGGTATCAATTCCTGCCGAAGCAGTCCGTGCGCAAGCAATGGCCGAATATATGGTGGATGTGGCGGACGTAAAAGACGCGGAATTCCTTGCAGGTTTGGACGATATCGTACTCATGCCATCAACGCGGGGCATGACGCATGCAGTATCGCGCAATGTGGCTATGCCCGGCAAAACCGGTCAATTTCGCCCCTTGGATAATCTGCGCGCCGCCGAAAGATGGTGGTTCGCCTAGCGACGGTTCGCAGGCCCGAACCAGACGGGGCTTGCGGTTTCGTATGGACGGGCGTATATGACGTTTCAACAGCGGCGCATCGGGGTCCACACCAAATGCTCCACCGATCTTGAACACGGGCCGCGCGCCCGTTTTTTTGTGCCTGCCGAAAACTGTAGGACGATAAGTGAGACTATGAATAACGACCTGATTGCAAAAGCCGCCATTGACCGTCGCATGGCCGAAATCATCACTCCGGTGATCGAGGATATGGGATTCGAGTTGGTGCGCGTCCGATTGATGTCGGGTAAACTGACAACATTGCAGATTATGGCCGATCGTCCCGATGGCGGTATAGAAGTTGATGAGCTTGCTTTGGTCAGTCAGGCCGTAAGCGCGGTTCTGGATGTCGAAGACCCCATTATCGAAGAATACACGCTCGAGGTATCGAGCCCTGGCATCGACCGCCCGCTGACAAGGCTCAAGGACTTCGAGATGTTCGAGGGATATGAAGCCAAAATCGAAACCGGCGAACTGATCGACGGTCGCCGCCGTTTCAAAGGCGAACTTGCGGGCGTCGAGGATGACGAGGTGCTGATCAACGTCGAGGAAGGCACCATCGGACTGAAATTCGACTGGCTTACTGACGCCAAACTGGTCCTGACCGACGATCTGATCAAAGAAATGCTGCGCCAACGCAAAGCGTCCGGTGCGATTGACGAAACCAAATTCGATGACATCGAGACCGAAGGGTCCACCGAGGGAGACGACTAAATGGCCATTACATCTGCCAACCAGCTGGAACTGCTGCAAACCGCCGAGGCTGTTGCCCGCGAAAAGATGATCGACCCTAACCTGGTGGTTGAAGCGATGGAAGAATCGCTCGCTCGGGCTGCCAAGTCGCGGTATGGCGCTGAGATGGACATTCGCGTTTCCATCGACCGCAAGACCGGTCGCGCGACCTTTACCCGTGTGCGCACGGTTGTGGCCGATGACGAGCTTGAGAACTATCAGGCTGAATTCACCGTAGAGCAGGCCAAGCAGTATATGGCGAACCCCGAAATCGGTCAGGAGTTTTCCGAAGAAGTCCCGCCCGTCGAAATGGGCCGTATCGCCGCGCAATCCGCCAAGCAGGTGATCTTGCAGAAGGTGCGCGAAGCCGAACGCGACCGCCAGTACGAAGAATTCAAGGACCGCGCCGGTACAATCATCAACGGTCTGGTCAAGCGCGAGGAATATGGCAACGTCATCGTCGATGTGGGCGCTGGCGAAGCGATCCTGCGTCGCAACGAGAAAATCGGCCGCGAAAGCTATCGCCCGAACGACCGTATCCGCGTGTACATCAAGGACGTGCGTCGCGAACAGCGTGGCCCGCAGATCTTCCTGAGCCGCACCGCGCCAGAATTCATGGCCGAACTGTTCAAGATGGAAGTGCCTGAAATCTATGATGGCATCATCGAGATCAAGGCCGTTGCCCGTGACCCCGGTTCGCGCGCGAAAATCGCTGTCATCTCTTATGACGGCTCCATCGACCCTGTGGGGGCCTGCGTTGGTATGCGCGGCAGCCGTGTTCAGGCCGTTGTGAACGAGCTTCAGGGCGAAAAGATCGACATTATCCCGTGGAACGAAGACCAGCCCACGTTCCTTGTGAACGCGCTTCAGCCCGCTGAAGTCTCCAAGGTTGTTCTGGACGAGGAAGCCGGCAAGATCGAAGTCGTCGTTCCCGAAGAACAACTGTCGCTGGCGATTGGCCGCCGTGGCCAGAACGTGCGTCTGGCCTCGCAGCTGACCGGTCTGGACATCGACATCATGACCGAAGAGCAGGAAAGCGCCCGCCGTCAGGCCGAGTTCGAGCTGCGCACCAAGCTGTTCATGGACAATCTGGATCTGGACGAATTCTTTGCCCAGCTTCTGGTCTCCGAAGGGTTCACAAACCTCGAAGAAGTCGCCTATGTCGAAGTGGACGAGTTGCTGGTCATTGACGGTGTTGACGAAGACACCGCCAGCGAATTGCAGGCCCGTGCCCGTGATGTGTTGGAAGCGCAGAACAAAGCGGCCTTGGATGCGGCCCGTGCGCTGGGTGTGGACGACACGCTTATTGAATTTGAAGGCCTGACACCCCAGATGATTGAAGCACTTGCAAAGGACGACGTCAAAACGCTCGAAGATTTTGCGACGTGTGCAGATTGGGAACTGGCTGGTGGGTGGACCACTGTTAATGGCGAACGTACCAAGGACGATGGTACGTTGGAACCCTTTGATATGTCTTTGGAGGAAGCCCAAAAGCTGATCATGACAGCGCGTGTTCTACTGGGCTGGGTTGACCCGACCGAGCTTGAAGCAGACAACGTCGATGAGGATGATTTAACAGACGACGAGGCCGAGGCCTGAGCGCAGGTCGAGGAGGGATAATATGGGGCGCGGTGACATTTCGAAAGAACGGGACGGTAGCCCTGAACGGAAGTGCATTGCCACAGGCGAATCACAACCGAAAAACGGGTTGATCCGCTTTGTCGTCGGCCCTGACATGCTGGTTTTCCCGGATATTCTGGGAAAGCTGCCAGGGCGGGGCATGTATGTTTCGGCGGATCGTGCCGCCTTGGAAACCGCGGCGAAAAAAGGGCTCTTTGCCCGGTCCGCAAAGCAACCTGTCAAGGTTGATGGGAATTTGGTAGACGAAGTTGAAAAGCAGCTTGTCCGCCGTGTAGTCGATCTGATCTCGCTTCAGCGCAAGGCCGGCAAGGCAGTTGCTGGCTATGAGAAAGTCAAAGGTTGGCTGCAAATGGAAGAGGCCGAGGTTCTGATCCAAGCGGTTGATGGGTCCGGGCGCGGAAAATCGAAACTTAGTACACCGCATTTCGGTCATTACATTGGCTGGCTGACGGCAGACGAATTGGGTTTGGCATTCGGTCGCCAAACTGTGATACATGGGGCGCTCGCCTCTGGTGGACTCACCTCTCGTGTTGTAGAGGAAGCTCAGCGGTTAAAAGGCGTGCGCATAAACGAGGGTGGCAACGGTCACCCGAAAGGATAGACGAGCTTCATGAGCGATAGTGACGGCAAAAAGACATTGGGCCTTCGGGGTGCACCTTCGCGCCCGGGTAACGTAAAGCAAAGCTTTAGCCACGGACGTACCAAAAACGTCGTGGTCGAGACCAAGCGCAAGCGCGTTGTGGTGCCCAAACCTGCTGGCGCAAAGCCCGGCAGCGGTAATAATCCATCGCTTGGGGATCCCTCAAAGCGTCCCGCAGGTATTACAGACTCGGAGATGGAGCGCCGGCTAAAGGCGGTTCAGGCTGCCCGTGCCCGTGAGGCGGAAGAAGCCGAAGCGCGTGAAGCCGAAGAAAAAGCGCGTGCAGAAGACCGCGAGCGCCGTCGTGCAGAGATCGAAGCCAAAGAGGCTGAAGAGCGTGAACGCGAAGAGAGTCTAAAGGCAAAAGCCGAGGAAGACGAGCGTCGCAAGCAGGAAGCGGAAGCCGCAGCCGTTGTTGCAGCAACCCCTGCGGCGCCCGCAGCGCCGCGCACGCCCAACATCAAAAGCGGCGCACCGACACCAGCGGCTCGCAAGAAAGAAAGCGACCGCGAGGAAACCAGCAAGCGCAACAAGGGTGGCGACGACAGCCGTCGTTCCGGAAAGCTGACGCTTAACCAGGCTTTGACTGGGGGCGAAGGCGGGCGTCAACGCTCCATGGCGCAGATGAAGCGCAAGCAGGAACGCCAACGTCAAAAGGCGATGGGTGGGTCGGTTGAGCGCGAAAAAGTCGTGCGCAATGTGAATCTGCCGCCGGCGATCATGGTGTCCGAACTGGCGAACCGTATGGCCGAACGTGTCGGTGCCGTCGTAAAAGCGCTGATGAACAACGGAATGATGGTAACGCAAAACGAAACCATTGATGCCGATACTGCGGAATTGATCATCGAAGAATTCGGTCACAAAGTCGTGCGGGTTTCCGATGCGGATGTTGAAGACGTGATCAAGGAAGCCGAAGACGATCCGAAAGATTTGGTTACGCGTCCTCCGGTCATCACGATCATGGGTCACGTTGACCACGGTAAGACATCGCTTCTGGATGCGATCCGCAAAGCCAAGGTTCAATCCGGCGAAGCGGGCGGTATTACCCAGCACATCGGTGCCTATCAGGTGACAACCGACAGCGGTCAGGTCCTTAGCTTTCTGGACACGCCCGGTCACGCGGCATTCACGTCGATGCGTTCTCGTGGGGCTCAGGTCACGGATATCGTGGTTCTAGTGGTTGCGGCAGACGATGCTGTCATGCCGCAGACGATCGAAGCGATCAACCACGCGAAAGCGGCCAAGGTGCCAATGATCGTGGCGATCAACAAGATCGACAAATACGAAGCCAACCCTGACAAAGTCCGTACGGACCTTCTTCAGCACGAGGTCATCGTTGAGAAGATGTCCGGTGAAACACAGGACGTCGAAGTATCGGCGACCACGGGTCAAGGTCTGGACGAACTGCTGGAAGCCATCGCACTGCAAGCGGAACTGCTGGAACTGAAAGCCAACCCCAACCGTCCTGCCATTGGTGCTGTCATCGAAGCGCAGCTTGACGTTGGCCGGGGTCCGGTCGCGACCGTTCTGATTCAGAACGGTACGTTGCGGCAAGGTGATATCTTTGTTGTCGGCGAGCAGTACGGTAAGGTCCGTGCGCTGATCAACGACCAAGGCGAGCGTATCAAGGAAGCGGGGCCATCTGTTCCGGTCGAAGTTCTTGGTCTGAACGGGACACCCGGAGCAGGCGACGTTCTGAACGTGACTGGTACCGAAGCCCAAGCACGCGAAATCGCACAATACCGCGCCAACGCGGCCAAGGACAAGCGGGCTGCTGCGGGTGCCGCGACCACTCTCGAGCAGCTGATGGCGAACGCCAAGGCGAACGAAACCGTAAGCGAGCTGCCATTGTTGATCAAAGCGGACGTTCAAGGTTCTGCAGAAGCGATCGTTCAGGCGATGGAGAAGATCGGCAACGAGGAAGTTCGGGTTCGGGTTCTGCATTCCGGCGTTGGTGCCATCACTGACACTGATGTGGGGCTGGCAGAAGCGTCCAATGCACCGATCATCGGCTTTAACGTGCGGGCCAATGCGTCGGCGCGTGCCACAGCGAACCAAAAGGGTGTCGAGATCCGCTATTACTCGGTCATCTATGACATGGTTGACGACGTGAAAGCGGCTGCAAGCGGCCTGCTCAGCAACGAAATCCGCGAACACTTCATCGGCTATGCGACGATCAAAGAGGTGTTCAAGGTCACCGGTGTCGGCAAAGTTGCCGGTTGTTTGGTTACTGAAGGCAAGGCAAGCCGCGCAGCGGGCGTGCGTTTGTTGCGGGATGACGTCGTGATCCACGAAGGCACTTTGAAAACACTGAAGCGGTTCAAGGATGAAGTCGCCGAAGTGCCATCGGGCCAGGAATGCGGTATGGCGTTCGAAAACTACGAAGATATCCGCCCAGGCGATGTTATCGAAATCTTCACACGGGAAGAAGTGGTTCGCACGCTGGCGTGATTGTCGTCAGTCAGAAATGATTTCGGAGGCCCGGTTGAATTGCCGGGCTTCTGCCGCTTCAAACAGCCGAGAATCTTCGTTAAAGCCGTAGCGTTCTATGGTGATATGATCGTCTGAAATATCGATCACGTTGAAATCATTCGGTTCGCCCCGCACTCGTGAAGACAGGCTGGTCCCGGCATGAAGCTGTACTGCTTTGGTACCATTGGACTTGACCGTAAAGTTCCCGGCGTGCCATGTGTGCAGATGACCTGATAAGATCAGGTTCGCCCCGCACGTCAAAAGTTTCTCAAGCGCTTTTCTAGCGCCCGGAATCGGTTTTTTCTTGGTCTCAGCAGGGTGTTCCAGCGGGTGATGAACGACAAGAATCCGTGCTTTGCCATGCGGCGCATTCGACATTTCGGTACAGGCATGTTTGATACGGCCCGGTGAAAGGCGACCGGTCTGCCAGGAAAAACGATCAACTGAATTAACGCCGACGACGATCATGGTGTCATTCTCGAACTGGGGGGTCAGATCAGGGTTGATCCACTTCTTGTAGCCGCGCCACGGTAAAAAAAACCGCCTGAATGGCCGGTCCAACAATACGTCGTGATTACCAGGCACGCCCAATACCGGCGCTTCTATCATTGAGATGAAGTTATGGGCTTCCTCGAATTGCCGGTCCCGCGCCCGTTGGGTAAAATCGCCGGATATCGCAACAAGGTCGGGACAAAGTTCATTCACACAGCTAACGAGGGGGTCCAGAAGGTCCGGCCGATCCTTACCAAAGTGTAGGTCGGATAGATGAACAAGCTTGCTCATCGTACAGGCTCGTCGAACGATTCCGGGACGATCAGATTCAACGCATTGGGCTGCATACTCAGCTTGAACGGTCCCTTCATGCGGGCCAGTTCTCCGTCACGGGCGACGGCCCGGGATTTATACGACATTTCCAACGTGAACTCTGTGCTACAATGCATTTGATAATCCGTTTGACGTTTAGCCATCCCCAATGCCAGCGCTGCGGCATGTTTAAACAGCCCCCAGCGGTTGGTATCGGGTGCGATAAGCAAAACCATTCCGCCGTTGGCGATGCAGTCTTCGCCACTCAACCCCATCTGATTGAGCTGGAAGGCGTTGCTGATCGCGAAAACAATGGGCGTGCGGTGGCTAAAGGATTTTCCATCATAGGTAACGGTTAGCTTTAGCGGCGCGCGCAAGGTCGCCAACGCCTTTACCACCGACCAATAGGCGGCCACGCGGCTGCGCCCCCATCTTTTGTATATGCCCTCTCGGGTTTGCAGGATGGCCGCATATGCACCGATGCTGGCGTTGTTCAGGAATACCTTGTCGTTGATCATCGCAATGCCGGTGGGGCGAATTTTGCCGCGTGCAATGACATCAATTGCCTCTTCCACCGTCTCGGGGAGATTCAATGACCTGGCGAAGTAATTAAAAGTACCCGAGGCAATGATCCCAAACTGGTTGGGAAGTCCTGCCAGACCTGCGGCAACACCGCTTATTGTCCCATCGCCGCCAGAGGCTACTATTGTAGAATTGGGGGATTTGGCCGCCGTATCCCGGGCGGTTTTTTCAAGATCAGCACCGGGGTCAAAGGTCACAAATGAGGCGGGGATCCCGTGGTGTTTAAACCGGTCGGCGATCTTGGCCTTGCGTTCGGGACCATCTTCAAGCCCTGAACCGTTGTTCAATATTATTATCACGTGTTCGGGCTTCATCTGCATCCTACCTATATTGCTATAGGCAAACGCCCAAGAATGACGTTGGTTCAGATGAGGCCAAGCAAGAAAGCTCTAATTTTTTTGGCTGATCGGTTTTCCCGAGAACACTTCGCTGTCAACTTGGACAGCGATACGTCCATTAGGAAGATCGCGTACGAACACTCCCTGAATAGATACCGTCGAACCGATTGTGATCGTGCGAAGCATGAATTCCTCCCGAAAGGTAATTATCAAACAAATACAAGGAGGGAGTTTATTCTGTCTAGCAACATTGCATGAATTTTAATCAAATTTGCGAGACTGCGGCAACAATGACTCGGTCGTTCAGAGCCAGTCACGCAAAATTGAAATCAGAGGAATATCAGCCGCAGGCATTGGATAGTCTTTCAATGCGTTGGGTCTGACCCACTTCAGCGCCTGACCTTCATTCGATTGCGGCGTCCCTTGCCATTTTCGACAGGCGAAAAGTGGCATCAGCAAGTGGAAATCTTCGTAAGCGTGGCTGGCAAAGGTAAGAGGAGCAAGACAGGACGCCCAGGTATCGATCCCGAGCTCTTCGTGCAATTCTCTTATCAACGCGGCTTCGGGCGTTTCGCCGGCTTCGACTTTTCCGCCGGGAAACTCCCAAAGACCCGCCATGGGCTTTCCGGGCGGGCGCTGTGCCAAAAGCACCCGCCCGTCCACGTCGATCAAAGCGACGGCCGAGACCACCACCATGGTCACGAACGGTAATCTGCGTTGATGTCGATGTAACCGTGGGTCAGATCACAGGTCCACACAGTGGCCTTGCCTTCACCGATCCCCAAATCCACGCCGATAACGATGTTCTGGCCTTTCATATGGGCAGCAGCGGCTTCTTCTGAATAGTTCGGGCTACGCCAGCCTTCCTTGGCTACTTCGATATCACCAAAACGGATCGACAGCCGGTCACGATCGGCAGCAGCCCCGGATTTACCGATGGCCATGACCACGCGGCCCCAATTCGGGTCCTGCCCTGCGATCGCGGTCTTGATCAGGGGAGAGTTGGCGATAGCCATACCGTGTATCTTGGCATCTTCATCTGTCGCCGCACCAGTGACAGCAATTTCAACGAATTTGGTAGCACCTTCCCCATCCTGGACGACTTGATGCGCCAAGTTCAGCATAACGCGGTATAATGCATCTGAAAACGCGTCGCTTTCACTTGCATCGACGCCAGATGCACCCGTCGCCGCCAAAATAAGACTGTCCGAAGTCGACGTGTCACTATCTACGGTAATGCAATTGAACGTTGTTTCGGTGTGTCGTGACAACATCTTTTGCAAGGCGCTTTGACTGACAATCGCGTCCGTGAAGATATAGACCAACATGGTCGCCATATCAGGTGCGATCATCCCGGAGCCCTTAGCGATCCCTGCAATAGAGACTGCTTTACCGTCTATTTCGATCTCTTCCCTCGCCCCTTTGGGAAAGGTATCGGTGGTCATGATCGCCTTGGCAGCATCAGAGATGCCTTCGGGGTCGAGCTTGCTTTGAAGCTGGGGCAGCACGGCGGTCACACGTTCATGCGGCAAGGGTTCGCCGATCACGCCCGTAGACGATGTGAAAACACGAGACTGCGATATGCCGCAAACCTCCGCCACTGCGGCGGTGATTGCCTCTACGGCGGCCACACCGTTCTTTCCGGTAAAGGCATTGGCATTCCCGGAGTTCACCAGAATAGCGGCACCGTCTTCAGAAACGCCGCCGATCTTTGCCTGACAATCCAGAACCGGTGCCGCGCGGGTGGCAGATGTTGTAAACGCACCTGCCACCGTCGACCCCGGTGCCAAGACCGCGAGCATCACGTCGGTGCGGCCCTGGTACCGCACCCCCGCCGCAATGGTTGCAAAACGCACTCCCTCAATCACTGGTAGTTGTGGAAAGTGATCAGGGGCTAGCGGGGATACGGCCGAGACTTTGCCCATAATTACTCCAGAAGGCCAATGTTGGTAAGAACAGTTGGGTCGATGCCTTCTGCGGCGGTGCGGTCAACTGTCGCAGCAGCAGTCAGCTCTTCGATCATGGCTTGTGCCTTGATCTGGCGCACCTGCGTTTCAAGTTCAGCTTTGACTTCTTCCAGAGCGGGAGCTTCTTTGCTGCGTTTGTCTTCCAGCTTGATGATGTGCCAGCCGAACTGCGTTTTTACAGGCGCAGAAATGTCACCAACTTCAAGTTCCGCTACTGCTGTTTCGAAGGCCGGGACCATCATGCCTGGACCAAACCACCCCAACGAACCACCAGATGGGCCGGACGGACCTGTCGACTTTTCCTTGGCGACCTCGGCAAAATCGGCACCGCCTTCGATCTCGGCTTTGACCGCCAAAGCATCTTCCTCGGTCTCTACCAAGATATGCGACGCGTTATATTCCTGCGTAGGCTCGGCATTCGCATAGGTTTCGTCATAAGCTGCCTGAAGCTCTTCAGGGGTGATTTCCTTGGCCATCGACTTTTCGATGACTTCACCCGCGATCAGCTGACGCCGTTCGTTTTCAAGCGCAAGTGTGACGCGCTTGGGGAGGTCATCCTTATACGCCTGAGAGATCGCGGTTTGTTGCACCAACTGGTCCAGAATACCTTTGAACAGGACTTCTGGTGGTAACTGTTGATACTGCTCGGGCAGTGTGGCGCGCGCAATTATCATGTTCCCGATGGTGATATCCGTGCCATTCACTGTGGCTACAACTGTGTCCGCCTTTACTTCCTCTTGCGCGGAGACAGGCAGAGCAAGCGATGCGGCGATCGCAAATGGTGCCAGAAAAGTGAGAGTTTTTTGCATTTATCTGTCCTAAGGTTTGAGCGCCACAACGGCTGCTACATTGACACGGTTTAGTACGACCCTTACATCGCCCTATGGGCGCGGCTTGACGTACGTTCAGTCTTGTATCTAGGGGCTGTATGGCGGCTCGGCAAGCAGATGACGCCTCGCAACATAACTTCGGCAGGAGATTGCATGCTGGGCATCGGAACACTCGCCAAAAAAGTCTTTGGGACACCCAACGACCGAAAAATCAAGGCGACACGCCCGCTGGTTGAACAAATCAACGCGCTGGAAGACGAATTTCAAGCTTTGTCAGATGACGGGCTGAAGCAGAAAACAGAAGAGCTTCGCAAGAGGGCGAACGACGGCGAAAGCCTTGATGATTTGTTGCCGGAAGCTTTTGCCAACTGCCGGGAAGGTGCGCGTCGCACCTTGGGGTTGCGCGCTTTTGACACACAGCTGATGTCTGCGATATTCCTGCATCAAGGAAATATCTCGGAGCAGAAGACCGGTGAAGGCAAAACACTGACAGCGACCTTGGCCGCATATTTGAATGCGCTGACGGGGAAGGGCGTTCATATTGTAACGGTCAATGAATATCTGGTGCAGCGTGACGCTGACTGGATGGGGAAGGTGTTTGCTTCTCTTGGACTGACCACGGGTGCCGCTGTGTCGGGCATGACCGAAGACGACAAACGCGCCGCTTATAGTTGCGATGTCACCTATGCCACCAACAATGAGCTTGGGTTTGATTATTTACGCGACAACATGAAGTCTGAGCTGAGCCAGATTTTTCAAAAACACCACAATTTCGCTATTGTTGACGAAGTTGACAGTATCTTGATCGACGAAGCACGGACGCCTCTGATTATCTCCGGTCCATCACAGGACCGTTCCGAGATGTATAAAACCGTCGATAAGCTCATTCCGCTTTTGCAGGAATCTCATTACGATCTGGATGAAAAAACACGTAATGTCACGTTTACCGAGGATGGTAACGAATTCCTTGAGCAAGAGTTGCGCAAGCAAGGACTGCTTGAGGAAGGGTTGACGATGTATGACCCTGAAAGCACGACGCTGGTACACCACATAAACCAGGGGTTGCGTGCGCATAAGCTGTTCCAACGGGACAAGGACTATATTGTTCGCGATGGCGAAGTAATGTTAATTGACGAATTTACTGGCCGTATGATGGCTGGGCGTCGTTTGTCCGAAGGGCTGCACCAAGCGATCGAAGCCAAGGAAGGGTGTCAGATCCAGCCGGAAAACGTGACCCTCGCTTCGGTGACTTTCCAGAATTATTTCCGCTTGTATGACAAGCTGGCGGGTATGACGGGCACTGCCGATACCGAGGCCGAAGAATTCGCCGAGATTTACGGGCTGGGGGTCGTTGTTGTCCCGACCAACGTGCCGGTTGCCAGGGTGGACGAAGACGATCAGGTCTATCGTTCGGCACTAGAGAAATATCAGGCGATGATCGAAAAGGTCAAAGAAGCCAATAAAATTGGACAGCCTGTACTGGTTGGGACCACCTCGATCGAAAAATCCGAAATGTTGAGCAACATGCTGAACGAAGCGGGCATCACTCATAATGTGCTGAACGCCCGGCAGCACGAACAGGAAGCGCAGATCGTCGCGGATGCCGGTAAATTGGGTGCGGTGACCATTGCGACCAACATGGCCGGACGCGGCACCGATATTCAGCTTGGTGGTAACGTCGAGCTGAAGGTGATCGAGGCGCTGGATGCTGACCCGGAAGCTGACCCCGTCGCAATTCGCGCCAAGATCGAGGCTGAACACGCGGACGAAAAGAAAAAGGTGCTCGACGCCGGGGGCCTGTACGTTCTGGCGTCCGAGCGTCATGAAAGCCGTCGGATCGACAACCAGCTGCGCGGACGTTCCGGTCGTCAGGGTGACCCAGGCCGTTCGTCATTCTATCTTTCCTTGGAAGACGACCTTATGCGGATTTTCGGGTCTGAACGGTTGGAAAAAGTGTTGACTACGCTTGGCCTGAAAGAGGGCGAAGCGATTGTGCACCCTTGGGTCAACAAGTCGCTGGAGCGCGCACAGGCCAAGGTCGAAGGTCGCAACTTTGATATTCGTAAGCAGTTGTTGAAATTCGATGATGTGATGAACCAGCAGCGCAAGGTTATTTTTGGTCAACGCCGTGACATCATGGAGGCAGCCGACCTTTATGAAATTACCGCTGACATGCGCGAACAGGTTATCGACGATCTGATCGAAGAATTCATGCCTGCCAAGACATATGCGGACCAGTGGGATGCCCAAGGCTTTCAGGCAGCCGTTGCGGAACGGTTAAATTTGGATGTTCCGGTCGCGAAATGGTGCGAAGAAGAGGGCGTTGATGACGAGGTTATTCGCGAACGCCTTGTCGGTGCCAGTGACGAGATGATGTCTGAAAAAACCGAAGCGTTCGGCGCAGAGAATATGCGCAATATTGAAAAGCAGGTTCTTTTACAGACCATTGACGGAAAATGGCGTGATCACCTGTTGACGTTGGAGCACCTGCGTTCAGTTGTTGGATTCCGCGGGTACGCGCAACGTGATCCCTTGAATGAATACAAGAATGAATCTTTCCAGTTGTTCGAGACTATGCTGGATAGCTTGCGGACTGAGGTCACACAAAAGCTTGCTCAGATACGTCCAATGACCGAAGAAGAACAGCAGCAGATCATGTCTCAGTTGCAAGGACAGCAACAGCTCGCCGAGAAGGAGTCTCCGGTGTCGGCACCAGAGCAGGAATCTAAACCAGCAGATTCAGCCTTTGATGAAAGCGATACTTCAACTTGGGGAACGCCGGCAAGGAATGAGCCATGCCCATGTGGGTCTGGTAAGAAGTTCAAGCATTGCCACGGTAAGGTTGAGTAACCAAAGGCTTATAGTTTTCGCTTTCGGTATGAATTGCTGTGAATCACACGCCACTCTGGCGGGCACCGCCCGGGTGGTTAATACTCGATAAATCTACTTGATGGATCGTGCATTCTCCCATTTACGGAGAATGATATGCCATTGATTGATAACTTCAGCGATTACAGCTCTGGTCTAAGCGGGCCGATTTGTGGTGGCTTTGACATTACTCCCAGCGACGCTGATGAGATTTCGCAGGTCACGCGCGCGATTATGGTTTCGCAATCCGGCGATCTGTCTGTGGAGCTGAAAAGCGGGGACGCGATCGTGCTGAAAAATCTGATCCCCGGGGCCGTTTATCCGTTCCGTATCAGCAAGGTTTTATCTACTGGAACGACCGCGACCGGAATTACGGGCCTGGTTTAATTACAAAGCCGCTCGGAATGATCCTTGGATCTTTTCGAGCGCGCTTATTGCCCGGTGGCCCTGAACACAGCCGCTATCGTGCGAAACAGCAATACCAGATCCCCAAACATCGATATGTTGTGAATATATTGCAGGTCCAGACGAACGCGGTGTTTGAAGCTGACCTTGCCCCGACCGCTTACTTGCCAAAGCCCGGTAATTCCGGGACGCAGGCTCAGATAATCGTTGGCGGCATCTCCGTAGCGCGACAGTTCGCCAAGAGTTACCGGGCGTGGCCCGACAAATGACATATCCCCTCTAAAGACGTTCCAGATTTGTGGTAACTCATCCATGCTGGTGGCGCGGAGAAACCGACCAAATCTTAACACTCTGGGATCATTCTTCAGTTTTTGACTGTGACGCCATTCGTGGGCGAATTCAGCGTTTACCTCGAGCGCGTTATTAAAGATGGCGTCAGCCGCAGGCTCCATCGTGCGGATTTTCAGACAGTTAAACGTCTTGCCATGCCTGCCCACCCGCGGATGCGCGTAGAATCCCCTATTTCCATTTGCAGTCGAAATAACCCAGAGCATTGCGATCAATGGCACCGCAAGGGGTATCAACGCGAGACAGAGGATGACGTCAAAAAGTCGCTTGCCGCAATTTGAATATTGAAAAACGTCTGCCGAACCGTAGCGTCTGGGGGAAATATCCAGAAAAGCCATTTAATCACCTTTGCAAGTAGAGACAGATGAGGACTGTCGCCACTTAAGCAAGAGGGCACTAAATAATGATTAAATGACCTGATCTTCCTGGGTCAAGCGTAGGCGAAATCCACCTCGCCTTCGTGGATGGTCGCCGCAGTTAGCTTACCCGTGGCATAGGCACCTGTGTCAATCGATACAACGCCTCGGTTAATTCTGGGAGAATCGAAAATGGTATGCCCATGAACGACCCACATCCCATCGGTTCTGGCAACACGGCCAAAGTCTTTGTGGCCCCAAAGTAAAGTACGATTGTCTTGCTGTTCGATGGGCAAAGACGGGTCGGCTGCTGCGTGTAGAAAGACCACATTGCCCGACACCCAATATTTGGGAAGGTTGGTCAGCCAATCAAGCAAATCTTGCCCCATCGCAGCGAAAAGTGCATCCCGCGCGCCCTCCAGGTCCTCACCCGTTGAGGTTTGTGAGACGCCGGTAACCGCAAAGCTTTCCAAGGTCTGCAATCCGCCGTTTCGCAACCAGCGTGGCCCGTTGTCCAATGGGTTTTGCAGGAAATTCAACATCATTTCCTCGTGATTCCCCATCAAGGTAATCACGTTTGTCGCCTTGCACATGTGGCGCAACACCTGTGCGCTTTCCTCTCCGCGATCGATCATATCGCCCAGACAGACCATCTGAACGCCTGACTTGGCCTCCGGTATTTTTTTAAGCAAATCGTAACGTCCGTGAATATCACCTATCGCAACGACCGGTTGGTCAGGACTAATCGGGGCGAAGTGCGGTTCGGTATCTTTGGGTCGCTTAAACCATCGTTGAAACATTTGTTTTCCATCGTTTGTGTGTTGCAAAACTGGCGCAACGACTTGGTAAGTTCGAAAAACCGGAAGTCCGCAAAGTGAACTCCATTTTAATATTCTATACAGTCTCGATATTAACAACAATTAGTAAGTAGGTCCGCAGATGCAAGGGCGTCCGATTAACAGAGCTTCTGCAACCCTTATTGCGGCTATTGGAGCGCTTGCCGCGCCGCAAGCTTCAGCGCAATCGTTGACGACATACGGTACCCCCGGCCTGATCGAGATGCCAACCGCCGAGGTCATGCAAGACGGGGATTTGGCATTTACCGCCAGCGTATTTGGGCCAAACTTTAGATACACCGGCGCATTCCAGGTGTTGCCACGGGTTTACGGCGGTTTCAGATATTCGCAGATCAAGAACATCAACGGCGCTACAGGCTATTTAGGGGGCGACACGTTCGACCGAAGCTTTGATATGCATTATCAAATCTTCGATGAAACCTCACGCCGTCCTGCGGTTGCAATCGGACTGCGCGACTTTCTGGGAACCGGTATTTTAAGCGGTGAGTACTTTGTCGCAACCAAAAGCTTTGGGTCCAAGCTGGAAGTGACCGGCGGTCTAGGATGGGGCCGGTTAGCTGGAAGAAATTCTTTTTCTAACCCGCTTGGTGCCATCTCTGACCGCTTTAAAACCCGACCAGCAGGCTTCACGGGTAGGGGAGGGCAGATCGAAGCGGGCAACTGGTTCCGCGGCCCTACTTCGCCATTTGCCGGGGTGAAATGGAAATTCAGTAATCAGACAACTCTGTTTGCTGAGTATTCCCCGGACTTGTATGTGCGTGAATCTGTGAATACCGGTATTAACGTCTCCTCTCCGCTCAAATTCGGTATCGAATATCGCTTTAAGAACGGTCCGAAGCTTAAGGGATACCTGATAGGGGGACATGAAATAGGTGCCCAGCTTAGCTATGTGATCAATCCGAAGCGACCTCGGATTTCGGGCGGATTGGAAACCTCGCCAAGAGTTGTTGGAACCCGGGATCGCCTTGCCATAGCGGATTGGAATAATTCGGCCAAAGGGGGCGGCAAGGCCGCAGTTCAACGCGTTGTCGCCGCTCGCCTGTCAGAAGATGGGATGAAGCTTCAGGGTTTCACCATGAGCGGAAACAAAGCGACCGTACGGGTCGAGAATAACCGATGGATCAACGAATCCCAAGCAGCGGGGCGGGCGGCTCGTGTTATGGCAACGACTTTACCCCCCGAGATAGAACAGTTTACCGTGGTCTTCCACGAGCGCGGCGTTCCGATAAGCCGTGTCGTAACTCAGCGGTCAGACCTGGAGGAGCTTCAGTTTGACTATGACGGCGCGTGGCGTACGTTGGCGCGTACCGATATTGCCGATGCGTATGACCAAGGCCGTGTGGGTGAGCTGGATGACGTCTATCCGGTGATCGAAACCTCGTTTGGTCCGTATCTTGCGACCTCGTTTTTCGACCCTAACAGCCCCATCCGTGCCGATTTTGGTGCCCAGCTCAAAGCAGCATACCGGCCCGCGCCCGGGCTGACGTTTTCGGGAAGGTTTCGGTATCCGCTGATCGGCAATATCGACAAATCTTTCCGCGGTTCAAATTCGGTTTTGGAGCCTGTCCGAACCAACGCAGTAAAATATGCCAAGGAATCCAATCTCGAAATCAACACGCTATCCGCAGAATATATTTTCCGCCCTGGTAAGGACCTGTTCGGCCGGGTGTCTTTTGGTTACCTCGAAAGCATGTTTGGTGGCATATCGGCCGAACTGTTATGGTATCCCATTGCCAGCCGATTGGCATTGGGTGTCGAGTTGAATTATGTCAAACAACGTGATTTCGACATGCTGCTCGGCTTTCAGGACTATGGGGTCACGAGCGGACATGCCTCGGCATATTACGATTTCGGCAACGGCTTCACGACGCAGATTGATGTCGGTCGATATCTGGCCGGCGACTACGGCGCGACCTTGGGCATCGACCGCGAATTCAACAACGGCTTCAAGGTTGGGGGGTTCTTTACGCTCACCAACGTATCGTTTGCTGATTTCGGAGAGGGATCATTTGATAAAGGCCTAAGGTTTGAAGTCCCGGTATCGTGGTTGACCGGGCGCCCGTCACGGAAAACAATCAAACAAACCATCAAACCAATTACCCGTGATGGGGGTGCAAGGTTGGCGGTGACAAACCGACTGTATGGATTTGTGACAGATTACCGGGGCGCGGAATTGCGTGATGGCTGGGGGAGATACCTGAGATGATCATACGTGCAACCACCTTGGGCCTGTTATTTCTAAGTGTCGCGGCCTGTAGCAATAGTCAGGGCCTGCTGAACCGAGGGGTCGCTCTTGTCGTGAATGACAAAACGACCGCGGTGAGTCCGGCAGGGCAGTTTCCGCCCCGTTTTGCGGCGCTGGTAGCGGATACGTCGGTCCCGGCGATGATAATGACTGTGGAACGTCGTTCGCAATCGGGCCGTCTGCTGCGTGAGGCAAAGGTTAACGGAATAGAAACCTGGGTCAGTTCAGATTTGACAGCAGTGATGTTGGAAAACGGTATGTTGCAAGGAACACGTGGGTTGGGGTCTGAATTATTTGCGGCTGAGCTATCCGAGCCGATGGCCCTGATCCTATCTGGCAAGACAGGCTATTCCAGCCGGCTACACAGCAACCTGAAAGGCGACAACCGAATTGTCACCAGAACGTTCAACTGTTTGGTCGAAGCGAGCGGTACCGAACCCGTAACCCTTGAGATCGGTACAATTCCGACACGTATAATGACGGAAGACTGTAAAAGTCTGGACCAAGCATTTCGAAATACCTATTGGGTGGGTAGAAAAAGCGGCACAATCGTGCAAGCGCGACAATGGGCTGGCGACGAAATAGGGTATATCAAGACCCAATCTGCAACCCGCGAAATGAGAGTGGCACCAGAATCCGAAGTCGGGGTGGTGATAAGTGAGTGAATGGGAGAGTTTCTAGTGCGATACCTTTTGCTGGCCGTTTTAGGTCTGAGCCTTGCCGGTTGCGGTTCTGTTTACCGGGCACCTAAAGTGGTGGATGGGGACGCCCGCGGGACCAATGTTCGAGTAATGGCACTAACCGCCGAAACAGTTGTTCAGGCGAACAAATCGGCATATGCACCCCAGACCCTCCCTGCGGTGTTTTCCCAGACCACAGGGACCGGCGCGGGTCTTAGAGGCACAGGTGCGTTACCTTCCCCGACCATTGAGAGTCAAAACCGCCCCAATGCGCTCGAGCTACGTTTGCCGCCACCGTCCGATCCGGGACCATACCAGATCGGAGTAGGCGATGTGGTTCTGCTTGCCACACCACGATCCGCGACTTCGGTCGAGCAGCTTTCCGGTCTGCTGGCCGCGCAAAATGCGCGACAGGGCTATACTGTTCAAGATGACGGTTCGATAAACATCCCGGATGTGGGACGTGTGCGTATCGCAGGTCTGACGATCGAAGACGCCGAAGCGGCGCTGTTCCAGAAGCTGGTCGAAAACCAGATTGATCCGACATTCAGCCTTGAAATTGCCGAATTTAATTCTCGCAGAGTGTCCATTGGCGGTGCGGTGAGCAAACCCACCGTAGTCCCAGTAACCCTTACACCATTATACTTGGAAGAGGCTTTGGCCGCTGCCGGCGGTATCACTGTAGCGGATCAGGATTATGCTTCGATCCGCCTCTATCGTGACGGTGCATTGTATCAAATTCCATTGATGGAGCTTTATTCCCGCGTCGGCCTGAAGAAGACTCGACTGCTTCCCGGGGATTCTATTTTCGTGGATACGGAATATTGGCTGAACCGCGCTCAAGAGTACTTCACCCAGCAAATCGCATTGACGCAGGCGCGTCAACAATCAAGACAAGTTGCTTTGCAGCAGCTTCAGGTAGAGGTTGCGTTGCGGCGCGCTGATCTTGAGGAAGCACGAACCAATTATCAAACCCGTATCGATTTGGGCGCAGACAACCGACAGTATGTATATCTGACTGGCGAGGTCGAGAAACAATCCCGGTTCGCGCTGCCTTTCGAGCGAAAAGCCAACTTGGCCGATGCCCTGTATGACGCTGGGGGAATTGCTTCGGCGACCGGAGATGTCTCGCAGGTATATGTATTACGGTCGTCATCTGACCCTCGCGAACTTGGGGCGGTAACAGCTTGGCATTTAGACGCGAGAAATGCTGCTAATCTTGCTCTGCTTCCGCATTTCGAGCTTCGCCCCGATGACATTATCTTTGTAGCACAACAGCCTGTTACGCGTTGGAGCCGCGCAGTCACACAGATCGTGCCGCAAATTATCAACGCAGGCGCTACACTGACGCGACGGTAAATACGCTGGTTGGTGATCGGTCAAAGGTCGGGCCTTGGTCCGGCCTTTATCGTGCTGAATATGCGCTGTCTCGGATTGTCGCGCTAATAAAAACAATCCTGTCCCTTAATTGAACCAATAGTTGCCCAATTTCGGCCACATCGCCCGATTATGTTTTGAAAGGTCAGTAATCGTGGCGGAGCCCCGTAATGTATCTTTCAGTTGTCATTCCTTGCATGAACGAAGAATCGTCTATTCCCGGACTGGTCGCGCGTCTGACGCAAGCGATTGGACCATGGAGGGACCGTGCTGAAATTATTTTGGTCGATGATGGATCGACCGATGCGACCTGGCAGGCGATCGAAGCGGCAAGAGCCGTGTGCCCGCAGGTGGTCGGATTAAAGCTTTCGGGAAACCGAGGTCATCAAATTGCGCTGACAGCCGGATTGGAAGCGGCGCAGGGCGATAGAATCTTTATGTTGGACGCGGATCTTCAGGACCCACCAGAGTTGTTGACCGATATGATGTTCATGATGGATCGGGGCTTTGACGTAGTTTATGGGCGCCGCAGCGAACGTCGAGGCGAAACGCTGTTCAAAAAGGTCAGCGCGCATCTGTTTTACCGCTTCCTGAATGTGATGTCCGACGTACCGATCCCGCAGGATACGGGCGATTTTCGCCTGGTTAACCGTCGGTCACTGGATGCCGTTCTGGCGATGCCGGAAAGGGCGAGGTTTATCCGGGGCATGTTTGCCTGGGCCGGGTTTAAACAGGTAGGGATTGAATATATTCGCAGCCCTCGTGAGATGGGAGAGACCAAGTATCCGCTGCGTGCGATGGTCCGTTTTGCGATTGATGCCATGACGGCATTCTCAACCAAACCGCTGAGGCTGGCCACGCGACTATCCTTTGTAAGCCTGCTAATGGCGGCGCTGATCGGCGTATATGTTGTCTATTCACTTATCATTTATCAGACAGCACCGGGCTGGGCCTCTGTGGTGTTGGCAATCAGCTTTTTTTCCGGCGTGCAGTTACTGACGCTTGGTATTTTGGGTGAATACATCGGGCGATTGTATGTCGAAGCAAAAAACCGGCCTTTGTACTTTGTAAGCGAGGAAGCGCGTGACATTGCGCCCGTCGCCCAAAGGTTGCGCGCCTGATGCCCGTATTTCGCCAAAAACTGGTGCGGTTTTCCTTGGCCGGTCTTGCTACAGCAGCAGTCTACACGTTGCTTTACTTGGGTTTACTGAAGCTTGGGCTGTCACAGGTTATCGCCAACGGCACTGCGTTCTTGATCGCGGTCATATTCCAATATCTCTGTCAGGCGGCTTTCACTTTCGAACGCAAGCTGTGCGACGCAAATCAGATCATTCGATTCGGTGTCATGGTTTGGTTCGGATTTCTGACATCGACCCTTATCACCGGACCAATGGCGGCGCTGTTCGATCTCGCTGACTGGACGGCCGCGGTGCTGGTGATCGCGCTCCTGCCCCTCCAAAACTTCGCTATTTTGACTCTCTGGGTTTTTGCATCGACCTCTTCCAAAACGGAAATGACATCATGAGCCATATTTATAATGAAACGTTCTTTGATTACATCAACGCAAGTGCCCGCGCCTCTGCAAAGCCGTTGGTTGCGTTGTTATTTCCGAAGCTGAAGCCGTCGAGTGTGATTGACCTGGGCAGTGGGCGTGGCGTGTGGCTGGAACAATGGCAAAGCGCTGGCGTTGATACGGTTTTGGCTGTCGATGGTGACTATGTGAACCGTGATCAGTTGGCAGTGGCCCCAAGCGATTTTCTGGCTGCCGATCTGACTGCACCCGTCACGACCCCACACCGCTATGATCTTGCTCAAAGTCTTGAGGTCGGTGAACATTTGCCTACAGAGGCCTCTGAGACGCTGGTGGACAGCCTGACGAAAGCGTCAGACCGGGTGTTGTTTTCCGCGGCGGTGACGGGACAGGGTGGCGAATTTCACATCAACGAACAGCCGTTGTCCTTTTGGCAGGATCTGTTCGCTGCACGGGGATACGTCGCCTTCGACTGTGTCAGACCTCATCTGAAAAACGCGAAGGGCGTGGCACCCTGGTACCGCTATAATTCGATCCTGTATGTTAACGCAGCGGGGCGCGAGGGCTTGCCGATGGATGTGCTGGCAACCGAGATTCCCAATGGGACACGGGTCAAAAATGCGGGGAATCTTGGCTGGCGGTTACGGTTGGCTGTTGTCAGAATTCTCCCTCGCGCGGTGGTTACATCTATCGCGCAGCTACGCGCAACCGTTTTAGCAATGCTTGCACGACGCTCAAAATCTACCGCGCGCCTGTCCGCATGACATTGGCAGAAAAACTATCGCACGAATACCCGAGCCGGTCTCAGCATCTTGCGTTGGGGTCGACCTTTCTGGTGATACTGGTGAGCGTCATGATTATGTCGGGCCTCAATCTGGCTGATCCGATGATCCGCCATGATGACTATCCTGCGCTTTTTGCTGACGCCCCTGCATTTTGGAACAAGACTCTGCATGAAGGACGATGGCTGAATTATATCTGGCACCTGCGTGAAGCCATAACCCCGGCTTGGTTGAATTTTGCAGTTTATCAAACCTCTTGGGCTTTATTCGTTGCCGCGCTTGCAGTTGTATTTACAGGCCCCAAGGGTGCGAACTGGTTCACTGTGGTATTGGCGTTACTGATGATGGTATCGCCGTCCGCCATGTTGATTTCAATGTGGTTCAATACGTTGATGCCAGGACTTGCGATTGTCGCCCTGTTTGCAATGCTGGCATGTCGTGTCTCGGGCAGAACATTACGCGTTCTACTGCCGGGTTTCGTGATTATCAGCTTCATGGCCTACACCACGTATCCGCTTCTATTGTTGGCAGTATGCATTGCCAAAACCGAAGATCGGTCGCCGCGAGATCTGTTCGGGTTGATGCTGCTGTTTTGTGCCAGCTTTGCCCTGGCAGTGGTGACTGTTTATGCGATCAATTGGCAGGTTCACGGTGTTTTCGGAGTTCCGGTCGCCAACTGGCGCGAGCCAACCGCCGCCCACGGCCTTGCCGGTATAATCGCAAACCTGCCCAAACTTTGGGAAACTTTCCAAATCGTGTTTCACAGGAATGGGTTTGGTTTTGCACCGCTAATCGGGTTCATTCCGGCAATGCTGGCGGCCGCATTTGTCGTCTTTTACAAATATGCGAGGCTTGAGGGGCTGTATCTGATGGCGGGCCTGTCAGTGGGAATTGCATTGGTCGTGGTTCAGGTTCTCAAGCTTGGGGTCATCGTGCCCCCGCGTGCGTTCATCTTTGCATGGGTATTTGCTGCAATGGCCATGGTGCGTGCCGTAGAAATTTTAAGTCAAACCGAAGGGTGGGCGGGACGCATGGGCCGCAATGCGATCCTTCTGATTGTCGGCGTATACTTTATTGAAATCTTTATGTTTTACGGACAACACAACGATTGGCGGGCAGATACCAAACACCTTGCGCAGGAAATTTCGAAAACCGATGGCGACGTCTTCATATACGGCGATTCGTCGCAAATTGCCTCTGCCAAGAAATCAGGTATCCAATCGTCGAAGGCGCTTCCGTTTCGATTGCAACAACTCACAGGCCGTCAGGCGATCAATTGCCTGGAAACGCCGGACAAATGCCCACAACAGCCCCAGCTGATCAATGCAGGCACCGGTGAAATTCATGTGCGGCGGACCAGTAGGGGTCTATTTATGATATTCACGCCGTCAGACGATACCAATCTAGCTGAGCCCTTGTGAAAGTTCTGCCAGCACCGGTGGATTTGCGCCTGGCCGGGATACCGTTATGGATGCAACTTCGCTACCGAAACGGAGCGCGGCAAGCATATCGTCAGCATCCAGCGAGCCTATTGCTTCTTTTGTCAAAAGGCCCAGTTGGGATAGTTTGGCTAAAACGCCAGCGTTGAACGTGTCTCCCGCGCCTACAGTGTCGACGACTGAAACCTTGTGAGCGGCGGCCTCGACGCTTTTATCATCGGATAAGTAGGCCACTGATCCTTCACTGCCTTTGGTCACGATCACGACTTTCGGACCTAGGGCGCGTATAGCTAACGCTTTTTCCTTCAGTGTAGCGTTACCGGAGACGATCCAGTGCAGGTCGTCGTCCGAAACTTTTAGTATGTCGCAACAAGCGATCATCTGGTTCAGCCTCTCTCGGTAAATTTCGGGTTCTGTAACGAACAATGGACGAATATTTGGATCCATCATGATCACCCGAGCCGACGCCTCTCGCTTTGCAAGAGCAGAGTAGAAATCAGCAGCTGGCAGACCGATCAGGCTGATGCCACCGAAATACATGGCTGAAATATTTGCGGGGATAGCCGGTAGAGAGGATTTATCCAACGAACGGCCAGCGGTGTTTTCATCATAAAACATGTAACTGGCGTTTCCGTTGACCAGCCGCACAAAGGCGAGCGTCGTCGGACGGTCAGAAAACATCACATGCGACGTATCGACGTGACTCGCCTGTAAGCCTTCGCGCAATAGGGTGCCAAAAACGTCGTTCGACAGGCCAGAGAGAAATCCGACGGATCTTTCCAGCCGACCCAATGCGATGGCAGTATTGTAAACCGCTCCGCCTGGGTGTGGCGTATAGGCACCTTGGGCTTCAATCATGTCGATCAATGCTTCGCCGCAGCACAGTATCATAACTAGCCTCGTTTTATAGCGTCTAATGACATTTAGGCTAGTTAGCGCTAACGGTCCACACCGAACTTATGCAGTTGTTTCGAAAATGCCCCCGGTTAAGATGCCGCTATTCAGGATGCGGCCTGTCGGGGGACAAAAATGGAATTTGATTATATCATCGTGGGCGGCGGTACGGCTGGATGTGTCTTGGCAAACAGGTTGTCGGCCAACCCCAAGGTAAGTGTGCTGCTGCTCGAGGCAGGAAAAAGCGACAATTATCACTGGGTGCATGTGCCCATCGGCTATCTTTATTGCATCGGCAACCCCCGTACCGACTGGATGATGAAAACTGCGCCGGAACCGGGTTTGAATGGCCGCACCCTAAGCTATCCGCGCGGGAAACTGTTGGGAGGCTGTTCGTCCGTAAACGGTATGATCTACATGCGGGGTCAGGCCGCCGACTATGACGGATGGCGACAAATGGGTAACGCGGGGTGGGGCTGGGACGATGTGCTGCCGTATTTTCTAAAAAGTGAAGATCATCATGATCCTGACCAACCGCATCATCGCGCGGGCGGTGAATGGAAAGTCGCGCGTCAACGGTTGCGTTGGGAGGTACTCGAAACTGTACAGCAAGGCGCGAAAGAATTCGGAATAGAGCCTACTGCCGATTTTAATGGGGGCACGAATGAGGGGTCTGGTTTTTTTGAAGTGAACCAGAAAAACGGGGTGCGCTGGAACACCACAAAAGCGTTCTTGAGACCGGCCATGAAGCGCAAAAATCTGAAAGTGATGACCGGTGCATATTCCCGTCGGATAATGATCGAAGGCAAGCGCGCGGTGGGGGTCGAGTTTGAGCGTGATACACAGGTTTCGCAGGCGAAGGCGCGCGCCGAAGTCATTTTGGCGGCGGGAGCGATAAATTCGCCAAAACTGCTTGAACTGTCGGGTATCGGGCAAGCGGATCGATTAGCAAATTTAGGAGTGCCAGTTCATCACGAACTGAAAGGGGTGGGGGAGAACCTCCAAGACCATTTGCAGATACGTACTGTTTACAAAGTCAGCGGCACCAAGACCCTAAATGAAACGGTAAATAGTCTCTGGGGCAAGATTAGAATTGGTCTGGAGTACGCTACGACCCAAAGCGGCCCTCTCTCCATGGCTCCGAGCCAATTCGGAATGTTCACCAAAAGCGACCCCAGCCTTGAAACTCCCGATCTTGAATATCACGTTCAACCGCTTTCTACCGATAAGCTGGGAGATCCGCTTCACCCCTTTCCGGCGATTACGGTGTCAGTCTGTAACCTGAGACCTGAATCGGTGGGCCACACCCATATTAATGACCGTGATGTGACCCTACAGCCTGATATCCGGCTGAATTATCTTAGCACAGAGCGTGACAGAATGGTGGCGGTGCAATCCATCAAACAAGCGCGGCAATTGATGACCGCCAAGGCGTTGAGAAGATACGCGCCCGAGGAAATGTTGCCCGGTACCCACATTGCGAGCGACGAGGATCTGCTGCGAGAAGCCGGAAACATCGCCACGACGATTTTTCATCCGGTCGGTACATGCAAGATGGGCAGTGACGATAAGGCAGTGGTCGATGCGCAGCTTAAAGTACACGGGATCGAGGGGTTAAGAGTGGTGGACGCGTCAATCATGCCTAAAATCGTTTCCGGCAACACTGCTTCGCCGGTTATAATGATCGCCGAAAAAGCCTCAGAAATGATCCTTTCCGACGCGCGGTGAGCGCTGATTTCAGATAGCAGACGTAAAAATACTTTTCATATGTTCGTCGAGGTAAATTCGAAGCCAAGGCGTGAAACGCTCGGGGTGTTCACGAGTCTGGCGGGCCAGATCATCCAGATCCACCCAAGCAGTTTCCATTACCTCGGTCGGGTCGGGCACGATGAACGTCGAGGCGGTTGCTTCGCCCACATAAATATCGACAAGCTCGTGTTCGATCAAACCGCCGCCCACATCGGCGCGATATTCGACCCTATCGCGGTGATGTAGGTGCAGACCGATAATCCCGAGCTCTTCTTGCAGTCGCCGCTGGGCGGTCGCCAGTGCGGGTTCGTCCCAATGAGGATGGGTGCAACACGCGTTGGCCCACAGGCCGGGTGTGTGATACTTTTCCAACGCGCGCCGTTGGATTAGAGTTTCATTGTTTCGCATCACGAACACAGACACCGCTTTATGTCGCAGGCCGCGCTGGTGAACCTCTAGCTTTTCTACGGGGGTAAGCGCTTCGTTTACCCAAGCGGGGATCAATACCGTCATAGAGCTGTGCCTTTTTTATGCTTTTGGCAGATACGTCACATCATCGACCCTGATTCAGGTGGATGGTCAGGCTACCCTCGGTAAAGCCATTGTACCCGCTTAAGACCGAAATGTCAGCCGCTGATATAGTATACGCATGTGCCTATTTACCCTAAGACAAGCTTCCATCGGCAAGGGTGCGTTGTATCCGGCCTTGATCGTATCCGACACCAGCCCGATCTGCGCCGCATGAATATAGCCGTCAGACATGACAGGCACGCGCATGAACAATGTTGAATAGGGGCTGATTGGATAACGTCGTCATACCGCACGAACGTATTGCGTAACAGATCCTGTATATGCTCCGAGGCTTCGGACAGAGACAGGACCGGCGCATAGCAAGCGTCCTTACCGACCATAAGTGCACCGCAATCAGCACGGGTGTTTATCTTAATGACTGCTACAAGCTTCTCTCGCATCAAATCCCGATGCCGGGGATCGATTTGAGGATAGACTTCCGTAGCGTCTGCATGTTCTGCAAGGGCAAGCAGTTGAACATAGACCCGTGGTACTATTGCCCCAATAGAGCCGAAATTTTTCGTCCTTGGTTTCAGCGACGTTACAAAAAAGCACCTCGGAATCCAACTTTCCTATCAGTGGAGTAGGATTTTCACCTTTTGCGGCCAAAAGCATGCAATGCCCTGCTGAGCGCGATGTCATTTATATCGTGGCCGGCCCTCTGCGCATAAGGCCCTGTCTGGCCACATCCTGTCATTCGGCCATAGAAATGGTTGGGGTCAATGCACACCACATCATCGGGGCTTGAGCCTAACCGTGCCATCACGTCCTGTCGGAACCCTTGCACCAACCGATCAGCGGTCGCGATCAGGTCACGTAACGCCGATATGCCCTTTTCCGATTTCAGGCCGACAGCGATGCGTGTGCGAGACCGCAGCAAGATATCCAATGCGGCGTAACCCCACTCAGGGGCCGGCCTTGAATATTTCCTCAGTCAAAATTCGCTTTTCGCTTTTCAAGAAAGGCCGCTACACCTTCTGCAAAGTGCGGATGCCGGCCCGCGGCGCCTTGGGCGCTACTTTCTGCGGCGAGCTGAGTTTCAAAACTGGCATCGCCCGCGGCCCATAGCAGCTTGCGCGTCAGTCCCAATGCATGGGTCGGACCCTTGGCAAGGCGTTTCGCATATTCTTGCGCGGTGGACATAACGGCAGCGTCTTCTACAACCCGTGTTATCATTCCCCAGTCAAATGCCTGCTGCGCCGGGAGTTTTTCCCCCAACAAGGCAAGTTCGGCGGCACGCACGCGGCCCACATTCTGCACCAGCATCCAAGTCGCGCCGCCATCGGGTACCAAACCGATATGACAGAAAGCTTCGAGAAAATAACTGTTTTGTCCCGCAATAACGATATCACCCGCCATTGCGATCGAGGCACCAATACCCGCGGCGGGACCAGAAATGGCGGTAATCAGCGGTATGTTCAGATTGCGAATGGTCAACATAAGCGGGTTGTATGCGTGATCCAGTGCAGAACCCGCATCAGAGTTCTGCAAATTGCTATCCCCGTCACCTTGTAAATTTGCACCCGAGCAAAACGCACGCGATGATCCGGTCAGTATCACCACGCGGCTGCTTGTTTCAGCGCTGGTCAGAGCATCCGCAAGCGCTTTTGCCAACGTTGGTGTCAATGCGTTCAGTGTACCGGGGTCGTCGAGCGTAATCGTGGTGATTTGATCCGAGGTTTCTATTTTCAGGCCGTGCGTCATTTTGGGGTCTCCTGTTTGCCGGCAGCAAAGCATTGATTGGAGGCCCAGGCAAACGCCAGATGATCGACCGGCGTTATAACAGGTGGTTAACTCCTTTGGCTCAGCTTCGGAATTTGCGGATAACCAACTGACGGAGCCAGATTGTGACCGATACCTCGCCCATTTTAAAGATGCCCTACATACAGCCCTCGCAAGCCCAAAAGCATGTCACCCATAATGAAGCGTTACGGTTGCTGGATGCCATTGTTCAGCTTGTGGTGCTGACTCATGATCAGAATTCGCCCCCGGCCACGCCCGAAGAAGGGGGCAGTTATCTGGTTGCTGAAAATGGCCAAGCTGCCTGGGCAGGGCAGGACCAAAACATCGCGGTATTCAGCGACGCTGCTTGGCGATTTATCGTACCGAAAGAGGGATGGGTCGCGCAGGTGGCGGGAAAGGACAACGAGGTGGTGTTTGACGGGTCGGTGTGGAGAGCACGTAGGCTGGGCAACGTTGAGGGTCTAGGAATAGGGGCGGACTATGATGCGTATAATCGGATGGTCGTGTCTTCGGATGCGGTACTTTTGAACAACGCCGGGGCAGGTCATCAGGTCAAGGTTAACAAAGCGACCGCAGCCGATACAGCCAGTCTGGTATTTCAAACCGGGTTTAGCGGGCGGGCTGAGCTTGGATTGGTGAATGATGACGACTTCGCATTGAAGGTCAGCAGTGACGGCGTGGTCTGGACAGAAGCATTGCGGGTCGATGGAGCAACGGGACAGGTTACAACAGGCGTGGCAGGCTGGCGCGAGGTGCTGACCGGGCCGCGCAGCTTCTTTGTCGATGCCATACAAGGCAGTGACACCGGAAGCGGGATGGGGCAAGCCTCGGATGCGTTCGCGTCATTGTCCAGAGCACTGGCCGCGGCTCTTGGTCTAGATACCGGAGGCCACGATATTACCATTGAGATTGCGCCGGGCACCTATGCTTTGGCAGAGGTTTTAAGTGTTGGAACGGGATTAATAGGCGGTGGTAAGTTAATTATTCAGGGAAACAGCGCCGACCCGGACGCAGCAACGATCGAAGCGACCGAGAGGGCAATCGTCGTATCGTCAGGTCAAGTGTTGTTACGGCGGGTGCGACTGCAAAATTCGAGTACCGCAAACGCCGTGGTAACCGTTGCAAGACATGGCGAGGTTATTCTTGATGAGGTAACTTTCGGGCCCGCAGGCGGACATATGGACATTGCAGGTGGCCGGGTTGTTCTTGGGGGCGGTTATGCAATTAAGGGAGGTGCTGCCTATCACCTGCGTGTCTCCGAAGGCGGACTGTACGATGGATCAGCTCAACCCGTCACACTGCAAGACATCCCATCATTCAGCGACGCATACATCAACTGTTCAGAAGGAAGTGTCGCGCGAATTTCCGGACAGGGTTTTACCGGAAATGCGACGGGTAAGCGATATGATCTCTCGACCAACGGTGTCATTGTTGCTGGTGGGAATACTCTGCCGGGCGATATGGCAGGCACGACCCAGACGGGAGGGCAATATGCGTGAGAATGTTCACGATTGAATTAGATTGTTCACAGACGCATTGGTTTTACCCTAAAACTGGAAGCGCGCGTTAATTCTTTTGCCTCAATGTCATTTCTGAACTGGAAATAAAGGAATGACATTGATGGAATTTGACCATCAGGGCACGTTGCCCGAACGTACGGATCAGTTTCTAACCGGCGTTACTGACATCGTCGTTGCTGAATCGTCGCTCGGGTCAGTTCTGTATACGACATCTCGCTACGGCGGCGGGGACCTTCTGGCCTATCGGATTGAAGCTGACGGCGGATTGATGTTCCTCGACAGTCGCCCGATTGCCGGGCAGGCCCAGGTGGGGACGGAAAACACGCTTAAATTCGTGGATGGCAAGCTGTATCTCACTGGTGCGGAAAACGCCGCTCTTACGCAGATCGGTATCGCGGACGATGGCACGTTTCTTGCTGTTTCCGAAGTTACTGGTGCACCATTGCCCGCTCAACTGCTCGCGACCGCCTCTATCGAGGTGAATGGGCTGACGTTCATGTATGGGATCACACGTGGGTCAGATACGGTAGGCGTTTGGCAGATGGACGGTGCCGGCGCGGCCTCTGTGATAGAAGGGGGCGATCCTGGTGATGCGTCGCAGTCAGCATTAACCGGGATGACGGTGGCCTATGCCGGGGGGGCACCTTTCTTGCTGGTGGCGTCAGATGCGGATAACGCCTTGATCTCAATGTCGGTCGGGTCAGACGGTCGACCACGAGAAGTTTCCCGAATCTCAAGCGAGGATGGTATCGGGATCGCATCCCCAACGGCGACCGCATTTGTCGAAGTCGGCGGGCAATCCTTTGGAGTGATGGCTGCGGCTGATAGTTCAACTTTAAGCGTCGTGCGATTAGGGTCTGACGGATCGTTGCGATTGACAGATCACATAATCGATACACGCGACACCCGCTTTGATGGCGTGCACACGATCGACACCGCCAGTTATAATGGCCGGGGGTATGTGGCAGCAGCGGGCGGGGATGACGGCGTTTCAATTTTCGAGCTGCTTGAAGATGGCCGCTTGCTTCACTTGACCTCGATTGCCGATGAAACAGGAACAACGATGAGCGGGGTTTCGGCGCTTAGCTTAACGTTACAGGGCTCTGCACTGCATCTTGCAGTAGCGTCGGGCGCCGAGGCTGGATTGAGCGTGTTTACCCTCGATATCGCATCAAGAGGTCCCATCATCGGCGGGACGACTGCTGCGGATCTGTTGAATGGCGCTACAGGTGATGACTATCTATACGGTGGAACCGGCAATGATGAGATCGTAGGGCAAGCGGGTGATGATATAATTCGCGACGGTGCCGGGGTCGACGTACTGACCGGGGGTGAGGGGCGAGACCTGTTTGTGCTTAGCAATGATGGCACGATTGATACCATTACCGACTTCGACCTCAACAAAGACCGGATAGATCTTTCGGGCTGGTCGTTCTTGCGCAGTAATTCACAGGTTGCATTTCAAAGCACAGCCGATGGGGGTGTCATTTCATTCGGTGCTGAGACACTGAAGCTGAAAACTGCGGATGGCAGCCCCTTGACCACTGATCAGATACAAACACTTGATCTTGTCGGCCAATCGCGGTTCATGCCTGACTGGGTGCTGCCGGATCAGCCGGACTCTTACACTGCACCCGCTGCTGCTGCCCCTCTCTCCCTAATTGGAACTCCGCAGGCAGATATACTGTGGGGCGGGGACGCAGACGATTTAATTGAGGGTCGTAAGGACAATGACGAGCTTTCGGGCGGCGGCGGCGGCGATCTCATCAAGGGCGGGGCAGGCGATGACGCGATTTACGGCAATGCCGGTAATGACGTAGCCGAAGGCGGGGAAGGTGCCGATCGCATATGGGGCGGAATAGGCTGGGACACGATCCGCGGGAACGCGGGGGATGACGTGATTGTTGCAGGCGACGGGTTCGACGCTGCAGGCGGAGGGGATGGCGATGATATTCTATCGGGCAATAATGGCGCAGATAAGCTTTATGGCGACGCAGGCAACGACCGTCTAACGGGTGGTCTGAACGCCGACAGCCTTTGGGGAGGAACAGGCGAAGATCAATTGCGAGGCAGCGCTGGCAGTGATGCTTTGTTTGGCGGCGGAGGTAATGACCAGCTTTTTGGGAACGCTGGAGCGGATAAGATGGAAGGCGACGGCGGAAACGACAGGCTGGCGGGTGGTATAAACAACGACACGCTGAACGGCGGATCTGGTCGTGACACATTGCAAGGCGATAACGGGTCGGACGTCCTGATCGGGGGTGCAGGCAACGATTTGTTAAAGGGTAACGCAGGCCACGATGTATTGGACGGTGGCGCAGGCGACGATATCTTGGCAGGGGGAATTGGTGCCGATCGTTTCATTTATGGCGTTGGCAATGACACGATACTAAATTTTCAGGATGGAATTGATAAGCTGGTCTTGGAATCAGGGTTATGGGGAGGAGGGGTAATTTCAGCGTCTCAACTTGATACCTATGTGAGAGAAGCACAAACCGAATACATTACGTTGGATTTCGGTAACGGTAATAGCCTCAGTATATTGAATGTCGAAGCGATTAGCACGTTCGATGGAGATTTTGACATTTCATGAGTGTAAGCGGTGTTGATCAGCTGACTCAAGATTTTTAGAGCTCCAATATATCGTTGTGGTAGCGGTGTAACAGAAGTTGACCAGTTAGAATAAGCCCTAATGAGACTGAAAAAACATAAATTGGCGATACATATACGGCGTCATAGCTGTTATAAAAACCCGCGCGAAGACTGCCTATTACATGCACAAGCGGGTTGAACCAAAGCCAATCACGGTAGGGTTGCGGCACAGTTTCTAACGTGAATATGACAGCGGAAACAAGCAGTAACGGCCGCGTGATTATGCCGTAGATTCTTTGCCATACCGGAAAGTATGAAAGTAAAAAGCAATTTAATGCACCGACACCAAGCGCAAGAACACTTACCATTGCAATAGCAAGCAGAATAGGAGCCGCTTCCATGGAAGTGTGGGTTTCAAATACTGAGGTTATGCCAACCAGAACAACGAACCCAATTACAAGCTGGGTAGTGAAGTTCAAGAGAAAACGGGCAACGATGGCATCTACAAAAGTGACGCAGGGATAGGTAAGCAATTGGCGTGAATAATTTATTGACTGCGCAACCTTGGTGCTGACGTCATTAAATGTCAGAAATGGAATAAGCCCAGTCGCATAAAACATCGGAAAGTTTGTACCTAACTGCGGGGTGCGGAACCCGATAGAGAATATCACCGAAAGTAATACTATACCCAAGACGGGCTCAGCCAACGCCCAGATATAACCACCCCGCGACCGGCCATACATAGTGGACATTTCGCGTAGCATAAGCGCTGAGATAACGCGTGTTGTGGCCAAGCTTAATGTAATCATGGCATTCACGTTTCCAATTTACGGAGCATCTTTCACGAGTTTATCGCATCGGCTTTGAACGAAAGGCAGGGTTCAAGCGCTTTGCACCATGACGGTGGAAGGGTGGCCCCAAATTTTTCACGGCAATAAGTATACTGTGGTTGCAGAGCTCGTTTAAACTCTAGTCTCAAGTCTTCGGGAAGTACGGCTTCGATACCGACATTTTGGCGCGTTTCAAACTGAGCAAAAAGAGCAGGCACACCGATAAATTCGCAAATGTCAAAAATAGTGTTCTCTGAGAACAAGTTTTCATAAAAAATGTATTTAATGCGGTTCAAGGGTATTGCTGATTCCAGCTCCTCAATGGTTCGTTGATAATTCCCGCGCTCGATGTTGGCTAAACGATTGTTTGCAATCAAGTGCCTGGCTCGTTGCTCGCAAGCGCGTTGGAATGATTCGGCTTGATGGTTTTGGGACCCGACTGCCATACGGATTTGAGACCACATTCGATCCACTGGATCACGCAGTATGAAGATGAACTTGGCACAACCGATGCGCCCCATTTCTGTGAATCCGGCGCGATCAAGTATCGCATACGCCGGTGTAATATCCGCAATTACGTCTTGATCAGAATGGTCATTTAATAAGTAGGAGACATAGGCTTGATGATTACCATCATGGTTGGAGTATATTCTTAGTAATTGCGACAAATCTATCAGGGCATCTAGATGATTGTCGTTGTACGCGCCAATTTCGTTGCCGAGCTTATGTGCCAACATTTTTACCGCGTTAATCCTCACTTCATGCAATTGTTTTGCTTTGCCATAGATAACGTCAAAGTAATGCAGCTCTTTGTTTTTCGTGAAGTGAATGTGCTTGCTTTCGCGAAGAAGATGGAAAAGCCATGTTGTCCCGGCTTTTTGAGCACCAATGCAGAACAACATTTGAACATCGTCAGGGAACTGTTTGTCTTTCACGAAACTTCTTTCTGCATGTTTCACGCTTGCATGTTGTACTTGTGAAGCTCTATTGCTTCGTTAACATCGTCAAAATATCTTAGTTCCCCCCTCTCGATTACCGCACCCGCGGTGCACATCTGGCGAACAAGCTCATCGGAGTGACTGACGAAAACGAAGCCCGCCACTTTCATGCGTTCGTTAAACACTTGCCGGCTTTTTCTTTTAAATGCGGCGTCACCGACAGCGGTAATTTCGTCAATCAAATACGTGTTGAATTTCAGGCCCATCGAAACGCCGAAGGCTAAGCGGGATCTCATACCAGATGAGTATGACCTATATGGCGCGTGAAATTGCGATCCTAGCTCTGTAAAATCTTGAACATAATCAACTAATGCGTCCGTATCAGCACCATAAATCCTTGCGATAAATCGTGTATTTTGTGTTCCGGTCAGGTCCGGATGAAACGAACCTGAGAACCCAACAGGATAAGAGATCGTTCCTTGCCGTATTATCTTGCCGGAGGTGGGCTTGGAGGTACCAGCCATAAGCTTAAGTAATGTCGACTTTCCGGCCCCATTTCGGCCCAGCAAGCCCACAGACGCACCGGTGGGGAAAATAACATTGGCGCTTTCCGCGATTACCTTTTTATGACCACGTAAATAAAAATATTTTGTCATGTCTTTAAGCGTTATCATGAACTCAACGTCTGTCCCTTATAGAGTAACCAAGCGATACCATGATCGACCAGGTCACCAGGCTGAATGCAAACGTAAAGGCCAGCCACATCGGCCGGTTCGGAACCAGCGATGCCTCCGGCAGTGTTGGGTTGATATGAGTTGCTAGGTATCTTGTTTTTCGACGTGATTCCGATAAAGCACTGTTATATGCCGCTAGCGCCAAGGCATATGTCTGCTCCGCAATCTGTAAACCAACAGTTAGATTTTCGTACTCTCCTACGATGTCGGCAAAAACACCAGGATTCCTGGTTGCTCTATTTCCGGCCCCAAGTTTTAACCGTTCCTGTACGAGCCTCTTCTCTATTATTGCTCGCCGCCGCGTCGCTTGCTTGTATCGAGGGTCATTTGCAGTCGTAATCTGCTTTAGCATATCAATTTCGACCAATACGTCAGCTAGAGCTGTTTCCAGCGTAGTGAGTACGCCACTTTGAATTTGCAATGGAGCATCCGGATAAATGATTTGATGCTTGTTACGGAACTGAGAAACAGCATCACGAGCCACATTCAGATGTTTTGTAGCAGACCCTAGCTCCTCTCTTGCATTGCGTGTGGTATCATCATGGGCAATATCCGACAGTCTGTTAATTAAATCGGAACTTTCATGGGAAATTGCCAATGCGATGGCTCGGGCATCGGCAGGATTAAATGCTTGTACTTCAAGGTCAATCAGCCCCGTACTGCTGTCTTTGTAGACTGTAACCATCCGGCTCCAAAAATCAGTCAAATCCTCGATGGTGCCGGGCGGGTGATAGCTGAATATAGGGTCTTTATCCGGCTCGCCCTTCGCCCATATCTGACGGAGGTCTATTGATGCATCGACTTTCTCCACGATCTCGGGGCTTTGAATAAATTTTTGAAGGATATCTTCGTCTGAAGAACCCGAACCAGAAAGTTTTGCAATACCTCCCAGCATTTCCACGGCAGAGCTAACATCTTCTGTGTGAACAGAGAATCCTGCAACCGATATAAATCGATCAGCTGCGCGTTCCCACAGATACCAGGCTGAAAAAAGATTAGGTACCGCAACCCATGCGAAAAAACTAATAAAAACAAGGCGATGGCGTAATTTAATTCGTGCGCGTAGTGCGGGGGGTGCCACAGGTTCTGGGGCGGCGCGAATTGGTTGCGTAGGAAGAGGGAGAACCTGCCCTTGTTTTTCTGTTGGGTGCAAAGCCCCAGGCTTTGTCAACATCCGCTGCTCGTGGACGCGCTTCAACGCCTCTTCGCGTTCGCGAGTTTTTTGGACCTTGCGGATTGTATGCGTGACATTTGCACCGGTCAATGTTGAGTGTTTTTTATTCATGGTAGATGTACCATTTCAAATGTTCACTCACATAATGTTAATTCCAGTGCGCATATTTTGCGGATGTCACCTAATTAAATTGGTTAACATAATGCCTTTACTGCCGCACATCCACATATTGCTTTGTACCAAGGATGGTGAGGCTTGGATATTTGAACAATTGAACTCCATTCTGAATCAAACCTACCGCAAGTGGAGCCTCTGGATCAGCGATGACGGGTCAAGCGATGCCACGTTGCGGATAGTATCGGACGTAATATCGGATAATCCTGAGCGGTATATTCGCTTATTTCACGGCCCGCAAAAAGGTTGCGCGCGAAACTTTCTGTCATTGCTGATCCGACCCGAACTTGCAGGATCCTGGATTGCATTTGCAGATCAGGATGACATTTGGATGCCGCACAAGCTGCACCGTGCTATTGAGATGATCGGACGTGGAACCGGTGCTCAAATATATGCGGGCCGTTGCGTTTATATCAATTCTATCGGGAAACCAGTTGGTGTCTCACCGCTTCATCATCGCTCACATGATTTTGGAAATGCTCTTGTTCAAAACGTTTTACGCGGAAACACCCTGGTAATGCCTCCGGCTATCTCATGTTACCTTCAAACTGTTTTTGCTCTAACAAGAGAACTGGATTTGCCTTTCCACGATTGGTGTATTTATCTTGCGGTTACCGGCGTTGGATTTGACATTATTCATGACGAAAAACCCGGAGTTTTTTATCGGCAGCATTCGACTAATGTGCTCGGCGCATCCAGGTCCAACGTGGTTAGGAGAGCGAAGTTAATTTACCGACGCCATTATTCTGATTGGATAGACCGAAACGTAAATTTTTTAGGTCATATTTCGCCATTCCTAGACGAGAGTAATCTCACTTTACTCGATAAATTTGTTGAGTTTCGCAAGCGCCGGGGACCACTTTCTAGCAGCGCACTACGGCGCCTCGGTATATATCGACAAACGCGCACCGGTGACTACATACTCCAAGCGATGTCATGGTGCGGAAGAATATAAACCAGATCAGTGTAGGATGCGTTCTTGCTTTAGGTTGTTGATTAAAATTTCATCTAGTGTAGTAAACCTCATCAACCGAGCACGATTTTCATCACTCTCCATCAGTTTTAAAAGTTCCGCCCAATTATCATTTACATTACAATTGGGACCAACATTGATGCGTGTGTTGGCTATGGACACAGGTTTCCCTGTCAATGTCAGTATATCGTTTTCCAAGTTTGAGAGTTTTTTGGTCGTATAGACCCTATCCAGATCATGGCAGCTGTTGGTCGCCCTTTGTATAATTTTAGGGGCGCTTAACGTATCGAGATCTATGGAGCTTCTTACTTTTCGGAAGGCAAAGTATTTGCAATAAAAGTTATCATAATGATCTCGTATGAATCGCTGCCACGCTTCCCCCTCACCAAAAAAATACTCTGGCGCTGTCTTGTTCCTAATTTCTTTTAACCCTGCGTTGCAGTCTAAAGACAGTTCTTCACTGTTCAATAAGCTGGATTTGTGAAGTAGATAAAAATAGAATGACGCAATTCTATCCTTCGGATCACGCAACACGGTAAAGACAAAGCTATCACTGTCAGCGGTATCAAAGGTTTCCCAATCTAAATGGCCTGAATAAAATCTGTACCCTTCAGGGAATTGTCCGTCTGCACCAGCTTGTGTGTGCACACGTACTGGTGATGTATGTTCCGGCCCAAATATACGAAGCAATTCTGAGTGAACTGTCTGACCTGCTGTTTTGGGAATATGAAGGAAAACAATTTTTTTGATCATGGCACACCCTCGCGAAGGTCTACAGTTTGAGGCATATAGGCTGGCGTTGAGCCTGTCATTTTATGCACTCCTTTGCAGAACGCTTCGGGATCAGAAGGGTCGAGGTGGTCCATTTGCCACGGTGCGAATTGCCACCATTGTGCCTGGAGCATTGGACCAATCAGGCCAGGGGGTAGGCGCATTTTTTTTATTGTCGCAGGGTTCCCAGCTACAACTGCATAGGCTGGTACATCACGGGTAACTACAGCATGAGCCCCGATGATTGCGCCATCTCCGATCGTGGTTCCGGCAGCGATATAGGCACCGTGCCCGATCCAGACATCATTACCGATGGTGGTGATTTTTGCGACGGTGGCAGGGGTATTCGATTTGAAACTGTAGTTATGGAATTGGTCTGAACCAGGGAAGGTGTCACCGAGGTCATATATCTGATCGCCAAGATAAAATGCAGGGCTGGTTGAAGCCCAGTGAGTGGGGTGGTTCTGGCGGCCAATCTGAGTACCCTCGCCGAATGAACAATACCTCCCGATACGAGCTGCAAAGCAATAACCGGACACTTGATAAGAGAATGCCCCAAGCTCTATCGAGTGTTCGTATTGCGTCCATTTCAAGCTGCCGGGTGCCTCGAGCACCGTATGCAGAGGTAAATTTACGTTCGGTGTGCCACGGCTGAGCACTTCTATGCCCGCACGACGCAACACTTTAAGCGGAACAGATAACTTTGTCATCATGCCGCTCGTTTTGATTGATTGAGATACTGTACCAAATGTCGCCTGAGTGCCTCTTGAGGTGCTTCACCTTCCCCGTATCGAACTGGAATGCCATTTTGTGCGTCCTCAACGGCATCGCCTTGCGCACCCAGATGAAACGCGTGGACAGGTAAGCCTGTCGAGAGCGCTTCGTGCGTAGTGAATGAAAATGTTTCGGGCCATATGGAGGGTATGAGCCAATCGGTGATACCGTACCGAGAGGCGATCTGCGGAAGATCGGATATTTTGTATGAGCCGTGAACCGTTATACCTGTCGGCAATCGAAAGCTCGGGTCAAAGTTGCCAATGATCACCAGCCGGACATTTACGAGTGCCATTGGTCGCGCAATGTAAGCGATGACACCTGCTCCTTTTTGAGCACCTATGTCGCCCAGGATCCCGATAACCCGTTTTGCCTCTGGGTTTGGAACTGGTAACCGTGGAACAGGGTGCAACATTGTGTGCGGATTAATGAAAATTTTATCCGCTTCCTCCGGATAAGCGGCAGCGACGATCTTTGCGCTGTTTCTTGAAAAAACGGTCAGGGTTTTTGCGGCTGAGACAAGAAGGTGCCATTGGGTCTGCCATACCTCCAATGTGACCTTTTCCCCGTTTTGATCTTTGGCCGAGAAATGCTCATGATCAGGGTCGCCTGGCCGTGGAAGGCCGCGATAGATGCCGTTGCCATCAAGTAGGGTATACGACGGAGAAAGCACAAAATAGTCATGGAAAAGTACTTCGATCGGATGCCTCCCATGTTCACTCAAGCTGAGCAGGGCACCAGGCAATGTCACGGGAGCATTATCGCCCACACCGCAGGAGTATATGATTTGGCGCTGCTTTATCGGTGCAAGCATATCGCAGATATATTCGAAGCTATTATTCAGGCCGGAAATCGTGCCATGTGGAGTAACAAGTTCCAGCCTCCACCGCATCGGGCCGCCGACGCGGAGCACCACCGCTGACTGTCCTATTGCAAGATGCTTTCGGGATATCCGATCTTGGAGATACGCCTCGGCACCGCCACCCATACTGTGCGCAAGATATATTGAAACCGTGTAGGTTTCCTGAGACCCGACCCATGCAAGAGCCAGCGCCAGTCGAGTGGATTGAAGCGGATCAGAGCGGATAAAGTTTTGTACATCCGTGTCATATTTGGGATATCTCTTGGTAATTAATTCATTATTTGTTGCGATCAGGCGGCGTTTTTCGTCCGTACCAAAGCTTTGCCCACCGCGGTGTTCTACGAATAGATTAGGGGCACAAACATGTTTGCCGCCCAATCGCCGTGCACGTTGACACCAGTCTACTTCTTCGCCGTACCCTCTACCAAACTTTGGGTCCAGGAACGGTAATTGGCGCAGGAAAATAAGGTTAATCGCCATACAAAACCCTACGCCGGTCGGCGCTGACACGCGTTCTGCTTTTGGATTTAGCCGGGCCGCCGTTGCGTCAATTATATCACCTTGTCCGGGCGTCAGAGTCTGTGGATGGCAGATAATGGGAAGGGTATAAATCTCGGCATCGTTAGACATTGGCGTAACCGTAGCAACGCTGTTGTCATCAAGCATAGGTCTTACAAGACGGGTTGCCCAGTTTGGCGGAAGCAGAGTATCTGAGTTCAAAAGCACTACCGGATCTTGGAATAACAAAGCCTTTTCAATTCCTTTGTTAACGCTGGCAATAAAACCTACATTTTCGGCGTTTTCGACTAAAAGGACCTGATCTGGGTGAAGCTTTTGCCACTCTCTCAGCATGGGGCGAATACGATCATCTGTCGAACAATCCTCAATCAGGATCATCCGCCACGGAAGATCGGTGTTGTTTGCGATGCGCGACAAGGCGTTTTGCAGAACCTCGAAAGCGTTAAATACTGGCATGATAAGCGTCACACGGGCTTTCGGGTCAAATGTGCTGACTGGCGCTCTGAAAAGGTCGGGATCAAGTTCGCGCGCAACAGGTATCGCGGTCAGTTTCAGTCCACGCTTGATACGAGATCGATAGATCGGATTTCTGGTTATCAGCCACGCGCAACAGGCTGGAAATTGTCGGAAAATCCCGAGGAGAAAACCCCCGACAAGAAGCAGTCGTATTAGGTATACATGTTGCAGGAATAGGGGCACTGCAACTGTTGCGCCTCTTCCCTGAGTGTTGTGGATCTCGACGCCGAAACGCGCGATTTCTAGTAATCCGACAGGGCCAAGCGGCAACATCAAATCGAATCCTAGACTTGGGTCCAGTCCGTATTTCGTGGCGACATCGTCACGCCGCAGCGTTGGTTTTGTGCTCGCTTTGATCCCGTTCATGTGTAGTACGACATGTTCGGCTACCGCCCACCCAGCAAGGCGGATCTGGCCGTCAGCGATATGGAAAACATCGACCGTACCGATCAACTGGCCCTGTTCCGTATAAATCGGTTGAGGCCTGCCACGCGCGAACAGATGGGCAGCAGCGTAACGAGAAAAAAGAGCGGCGAGCTGTTTATACAAAATCAGTCTTTTCGATTCTAAGGTGTTGAATGTGAGTGAAACATCAGCACGCTGAGCGTTAAGGGGAGGTTAAGTTGAGGGTATCTATACCGACGTGGCAGAAAATCCGGGTGGACCGATGTCCGATACAGGATTGAATTCCTTTACCATTTCCGATCACGGTTGTAATAATCAGGTAGATATTGCCGCATCCGCAAGGTTGGCTGACGGCGTAAGGATTGACCTGTTTGGCAACCACAATCACCTGTGCATTGGGGAAAATACCATTGTGCAAGGTGGTTTGCTGGAGATGCGTAATCACGATAGTTCGATAAAAATCGGAGCGAACTGCGCGCTGATCGGGATGTTCAGATGCCGTGCGAGTAACACACATATCAGCATTGGTGATCAGACGACCTCTATGATGGCGCACATCACGTTACATGAACGCGGGTCCATAATTATCGGCCGGGATTGTATGCTATCGGGGGATATAGCGATGGATGTAAGTGATATGCATTCAATTTTAGACAACGACAGCGGCAAACGGTTGAATCCTCCGCAAGACATAAAGATCGGGGATCATGTCTGGTTGGCGCAAGGAGTACGCGTCATGAAAGGTGCCAGTATCGGTCATGATACGGTGATAGGTACCCGGGCGCTTGTACTTGGTGAAATACCTCCGCATTCATTGGCGGTTGGTACGCCTGCACGCGTTATCAACAACAATATTAGCTGGGACCGTAAACGTTTGCCGATAGCTGCTCGGAAGGAGGACGAAGCGGAGCAGAAAGACAGCTTTAGCGCCGGGTGATTCCGATAAACTGCCCTTTCAACCACCGTTGAACACGTACCTGTGTCACCCGCGTTGCCCAGACGAGGATTATTTGAGTTAACGCAGGAACCGATAAGCGGGATATAGCCGGTGAAGTTCGCGCTAACCCCCTATATTTGTGTCTTTTTAATTTGGGAGCGCAAAAGGGGGGAAGGTTTCGATTTTAACGCCCCAAGAGGCGCTTGCAACAGGCCGTTGTTCCTCTATTGAGGGGCGTAATCAAAAATAAGCAGGCAAATGTCCGATCCCAACACCCTAGTTCAACGACAGCCAGATTCTCGCGTAGCGCGCGAATGGGTCAAGATTCTCTCAAAGTACCGAGAGCCCAACCCGCTGCGCAGCTCTTTCGAGCTTGTCGTGACAGTTGGCCCTTTTGTCATCCTTTGGGTTTTGGCGTGGTGGTCATTATCCGTTAGCTATTGGCTGACATTGTCCTTATCCATGTGCAATGCCGGCTTTTTGTTAAGGCTGTTTGCCATACAGCATGATTGTGGTCATGGTGCTTTCTTCAATAGTCGTACCGCCAGCGACTGGCTTGGGCGCGTACTGGGGGTGCTGACGCTGACGCCTTACGACGTGTGGCGGCGTACTCACTCGATTCACCATAGTTCCGCTGGTAACCTTGGTCGAAGAGGTATTGGCGACATTCATACCCTCACAGTTAACGAGTATCGCGATTTGACCCCGTTTAACCGTTTGATATATCGGCTGTATCGGCACCCGATAACGCTATTTTGTTTGGGTCCCGGCTATTTGTTCTTCCTGCAAAACCGTCTGCCGCTTGGTCTGACAGGCAAGGCACGCTATTGGGTAAGCGCGATGCTTACCAACGCTGCCATCGTTGCCGCGTTGGCGATTATTTCTTACTTCGGCGGTCTCATGCCGATCTTGCTTATTTTTCTACCGTCCACTCTGCTTGCGGCGACCGCGGGGGTTTGGCTGTTCTATGTACAACACCAATTTGAAACTACCCATTGGGAATCCGAAGAAGACTGGCAGTTGCACGACGCGGCGTTGCATGGCAGCTCGCATTACGTGCTCCCGTTGTGGTTGCAGTGGTTAAGCGCAAACATCGGTATTCATCACGTGCACCATGTCCACAGCCGCATTCCGTTTTACCGCCTACCCGAAGTATTACGCGACCATGCCGAACTAGCGGACGGTAATCGCATGACGATTCGGGAAAGTCTGCACAATGCAAGGCTGCATCTGTGGGATGAAAAAACCAAGCGGTTGCTGTCTTTTTCACAAGCCAAAGCACGTCAGTACAATGCTTGACCAGTCTTCGGAACCGGTTGGCGAGCTGCGCTGAATTCAGCGTTTCGCCAGCTGATCTGGAGCAATGCAAACACCCAGCGAGCAACCAGGCGCTGTTTGCGGATGCTGAATCCCTTTGCTAGATCCAGCGCACCAGCTTGAGGACAACGAACATCAACACGGCGAGCCCCAGCATCCCCAGCGATAGGACGGTAAATGCCCACGGGTGATCTGTTCCGGGCATTCCGCCGACGTTCACGCCAAACAAACCTGTGATGAAGCTGAGCGGCAGGAATATCGCTGCTGCTACCGAAAGCACATAGCCGTGGCGGGCCTGACGTTGTGCCACATTGGCGTCGTGCTCGTCCTGTACTGATACCAGCCGGTCGCGCAGTTCGTCCAATTCTTCCACTGCGATCAACGCGCTGTTTGCCTGCTCTCTGAGTTCAAGCTGGCTGGCCTCGGGAATGAGAGGTATGTTCAGCGCCGCGAGCTTGCTGAGCGCCATGCGCTGTGGGTCTAGATAGCGCCGCAACCGGATCACACTCCGCCGGATCTCGGGAAGTTCACGAGGCATCGGGGTCTGTTTGTCTTCTAGGTCTTCTTCAAAAAATTCGGCCTGTTCATCCAGGCTTTCAACATGCTGTTGGACGCGCAGGGTAAGGCGTATGATAAGTTCTTCCAGAAATTCAGCCGGGCTAGGAGGGGCGTTTTGTGCAGCGGCCATTTGTCGTATCGCGTCAATGGCAAATACTTTCTTGCGGCGCACAGTGATCAATAGGTCATTTTCCACGTACATCCGAACCGACACCATCTCGTCGGCGGCCTGACCTGCGTTCATGTTGATGCCGCGCAGGTTGAGGATCAATCCACTTTCAAATGGATCGCACCGTGGGCGCGTCTGCTTCTGAATCAGGGATCCGGCGGGAATTTCATGCAGGTTTTTCTGTACCCACGGTTCCAGCATCGGATCTGTTAAATCGAAGTGCCACCAGCGATACGCGCCAGGCCCGGTAAGCTGCGTATCCGTGGGGACCTTGGTCGTTCCATCAGAGAAAATATCAAAAACGCAAAGCGGCATAAACTGACCCTGAAATCGAACCCATCAATCAAAGTATTTTGACAGACGCGACAGGATGCGCAAGCCAGGCATGCGACTGGGGCGATCTTTCAGAGCCTGACGGAAATGGGCACCGTCAGGGAAAGCCCTTGTGCGCGGCCTGCTGCGGCGATCACAAGTTTGCGGCTAAGCGCGTTCCTTGATTGATGGCGCGTTTGGCATCAAGTTCAGCCGCCACATCCGCCCCCCCAATGACATGACATTTGATCCCCTTTCCCTCGAGAGTATCTGCAAGCGTCCGGTCGGAAAGCTGACCCGCGCATAGCACAATCGTATCCGCCGCGATCAGTTGAGGGTTATCGCGCGAGGGGCCAAAGCTGATATGCAGCCCGTCTGCATCGATTTTTTCGTAGTTCACGCCACCGATCATTTCGACGTTCTTCATGGTAAGGGACGCGCGATGTATCCAGCCGGTAGTTTTCCCCAGTCCTTTGCCCAGCTTAGTGGTCTTACGCTGCAACATTGTCACCTTTCGCGCCGGAGCATGTGGCCGCGGACCTTCAGGGGCAAGGCCACTGCGGTGGCTTTCGGGGTCGGTGACGCCCCATTCCTTCATCCATTCAGGCAGATTTGTCGTGGTGCTGTTGCCGTCGTGGACTAGATGTTCAGATACATCAAAGCCAATGCCGCCCGCACCAATCACAGCAACCTTTGTGCCAGCGGTGATTTTACCGTTCAAGATATCAATATAGCTAACCACATTGTCCCGATCCTGACCGGGGATTTGCGGGTCACGCGGTACCACGCCTGTTGCTATGATCACTTCGTCGAATTGCTCAAGGTCCGTCGCTGATACTTCAGTATTCAGCTTCACAGACACACCGTGAAGGTTGACCATGGCCCTGTACCAGTCGACCAACCCCCAGAACTCCTCTTTTCCAGCGACTTGTTTAGCTAGGTTCAACTGACCGCCGATCTCGGCAGCGCGATCGAAGAGAGTAACCTGATGCCCGCGTTCGGCCGCAGTGATGGCGGCTGATAGCCCGGCCGGTCCAGCTCCGACCACTGCGATAGACTTGGGGGTATCAGCCGGTTCAATCCTAAGTTCTGTTTCATAGCACGCGCGCGGGTTCACCAGGCAGGTCGATATCTTACCGCCGAAAGTATGATCAAGACATGCTTGGTTACAAGCGATGCAGGGCGCGATATGGTCTGCCTTGCCCGCTGCGGATTTGTTGACAAAGTCCGGGTCGGCAAGCATGGGACGCGCCATCGAAACCATATCGGCACATCCATCTGCCAAAACGTCTTCGGCGACCCGAGGGGTATTGATGCGGTTTGAGGTAATCACCGGTATGCTCACCTCACCCATCAGTTTTTTCGTCACCCAAGCGAACGCCGCGCGTGGAACCGACGTGGCGATGGTGGGTATGCGCGCCTCGTGCCAACCAATCCCGGTGTTGATGATCGTGGCCCCGGCTTTTTCGACAGCTTTTGCCAGTTGTACGACTTCCTCAAAAGTGGATCCGTTGGGAACGAGATCGATCATCGAAAGACGGTAGATAATGATGAATTCATGACCGACAGCTTCACGAACACGACGCACAACCTCAACCGGCAGTCTCATCCGGTTTTCATAGGTACCGCCCCATTCATCGGTTCTTTTGTTGGTATGGGTCACAAGAAACTGGTTGAGGAAATAGCCTTCCGACCCCATGATTTCGACGCCGTCATAGCCAGCCTGTTTCGCCAGGGAAGCACAGGCGACGATATCAGAGATTTGTTTTTCGATACCTTCGGCATCCAACTCTTTCGGCGCGAACATCGAAATGGGTGATTTGATCCCCGAAGGTGCCACGCAATCCGGGCTGAACGCATAGCGACCCGCATGCAAAATTTGCATTGCAATCTTACCACCCGCTTCGTGCACCCGGTCGGTCACGATGCTGTGGTTATCAACGTCTTTTTGCGATGTCATCATCGCGGCCCCATGCGCCACACTGCCTTCGGGGTTTGGCCCGATGCCCCCTGTCACCATCAACGCAACATTGCCTCGGGCGCGGGCGGCGTAGAATTCTGCAACACGGTTCCAGTCTTGGGTTTCTTCCAGTCCCGTGTGCATCGACCCCATCAGAACCCGGTTTTTCAGCTTCGTGAACCCCAGATCCAATGGGGCAAGCAGGTGCGGGTAGTCTGACATTTGGCGAACCTTTCCAAAGATGGATGTGTTGTATTTGCTTTGCATCGCAGTTCACCCCAACAGCGGGCTCCTGTCACCTACAACGCTGCGTAAGCCAATATACACTGACGCGCCTTTCGTGTTAATCGAACGGCAGTTGGGTAAGATCAAAAAAGGTGTGTGCCATGACTCCAGAAGAAATAGCATCGCTGCCATATCGACCTTGTGTCGGGGTTATGTTGGTAAATGCCGATGGGCATGTTTTTGTCGGTCAGCGCAAAGACCGCGATCAAGACGCATGGCAGATGCCGCAAGGTGGCATCGAAAAAGACGAACATGCCGAAATCGCCGCACTCCGTGAGTTGGAGGAAGAAACCGGCGTGATGGCGAATTCCGTTTCAGTCGTTGCCCAGACGGATGGTTGGTTGCCATACGAACTGCCTCACGATCTGGTGCCGAAAATATGGAAAGGCCGTTTTCGCGGCCAACAGCAAAAGTGGTTTTTGTTGCGGTTTCACGGGCGCGACGACGACATCAACCTCGACACCGAGCACCCTGAATTTTCGGCGTGGCGCTGGTTGCCTGTGGACGACCTGGTCGACAACATCGTGCCGTTCAAGCGGGATGTTTACGAAGCGGTCGTCGCCGCGTTTCGCCCGCATCTACATCCGGAATAACCGTCCAGCTCAGGAAATTATAGGAACGTGGGGACCAGCCTCGCTCCCTAATAATCCGATTAATCGTGGGTCGTCGTCTATTTCGATCTGGCGCTTGTACGGGGTAAAGCCGCTGCGAATGTAAAAGGACATCGCCTGTGGGCTGTCCATTGTGCAGGTGTGCAGGCGAAACCGCGATATGGGTCTGGCCCAAGCGGTGCGTATCGCGTGGTTCATCAGATAGCGACCGGCCCCTGTCCCAATCAGCTTGGGCGTGAGGCCGAAATAGGCCAGCTCGCACTCTTGGTCATCCCCAAACTTCAGTTCCAACAAGGCTTCGTCGTGACCGTCTTTGGACAACGTATAGAAAACGGTGTCTTGCGCTGACAGAATAGCCTGCAATTCGGCATCCGATTTTTTCAAACGCCCGTACCATAACCATTCGCGCGACCCCACGCGGTTAAAGATGTCTCGGTACCAATTCAGCGTGGGTTCGACTTTGCGCAGCGTAACGCCATCGGGCGTGGGCACATCACGCAGCGGCATTGGGCTGCACATCTCAAGATGCGTAACAACGACTGCCAGTTTGCCCTGCGGCACATCGTGAAACCCGTCCTCCAACATGATTCAGACTAATCCTTGCTGTTTGAACACTTCCATCATGCTGGTTTCGGGGCGGGGGCCTATGTGGCCAATCACTTCGGCTGCACAAATATTGCCCATCCTGCCGCACGTTACTAGATCACGGTCGTTCGCCATGCCGTAAAGGAAACCCGCCGCGAACTGATCACCCGCACCGGTGGCATCCACAGGTGTGACTTTGGTCACGGGAACGTCAACGCGTTCGCCGTCACGGATCAGCGTCACCCCATCACCGGAGCGTGTGCAAACCACGGTTCCACACATCGCAGCCGTGCGGGCAAGAGCGTCCTCCAGATCCTCGGTCTCGAACAGCGACAAAATCTCGGCTTGATTGCCGATCACAAAGTCCAGTTCATCGCGGATCATCCGAATGAAGTCACTGCGGTGGCGGTTCACACAGAACGGGTCCGAGATGGCGATGCCGGCCTTGCCGCCAGCCGCGCGAGTCAGCCGTGACGCTTCAAGAAAAGCCTGCTTGCCTTGATCCTTGTCAAACAGATAGCCCTCGAGAAACATGATCTTGGCAGCGGTCGCGACATCATCGGGCACGTCATCCGGTCCCAAATCGGTCGAGATTCCCAGATAAGTGTTCATCGAGCGTTCCCCATCAGGAGAGACAAAAATCATCGAACGTGAAGTGGGCAGATCGCCGCCTTTTACGGGTTCGTTCACAAAATCTGTGCCGCCATCAACCATGGATTTGGCGTAGAACCGTCCCAAAGCATCATCATGTACCCGCCCGATAAACGCAGTCGGCAAGCCCAAAGCGCCAATGCCCGCAATTGTATTGGCAACCGCGCCGCCGGGCGTTTGCATGCGGTCCTTCATCGCGCCATAAAGCATTTCGCCGCGTTCCCGTTCGATCAGCTGCATAATGCCTTTTTCGATCCCCATGAGGTCAAGGAAGCTGTCATCAGCGTGCGAGATCACATCGACGACAGCGTTGCCGATGCCGACCACTTCATATTGAGTCATAGGTTTTTATCCTCATAGGGGCACAGATCGCGGATAATACAAGTTTTGCATAACGGCTTGCGTGCTTTGCAATGATAGCGCCCATGCAGGATCATCCAGTGATGGGCATGCTGTTGAAAGTCGACGGGAATATTGTCTTCGATGGCGCGTTCCACGGCATCCACGGTTTTGCCGGGCGCGATACGCGTGCGATTGCCGACGCGAAAGATATGTGTGTCCACGGCCTGCGCGGGATAATTCCACCACATATTAAGAACCACGTTCGCAGTCTTGCGCCCAACACCGGGCAGCGATTGCAAGGCCGTGCGGCTGTTGGGGACAATTCCTTGGTATTCATCCACCAGAATCTGGCTGAGTTTGATGACGTTCTTGGCTTTTTGCCGAAACAGCCCGATGGTCTTTATATGCTCCATCAATCCATCAAGCCCAAGGTCAAGCATCTGCTGCGGAGTTTCCACGATCTGGAACAACGATTTCGTTGCCTTGTTCACCCCGGCATCCGTCGCTTGTGCGCTTAGCGCGACAGCCACGAGCAACGTGTATACATTGGTGTGATTTAGCTCGCCCAACGGATGGGCTTCCACGTCTTGAAACCGGGTAAAGATTTCGCGGATCGTATGATAATCAAGGGTATTTGCCATAAAGCAACATATGGTGAGTTTCTGACGGCGGGGCAAGTCGTGCGGGTCGCTTTATGGCCCGGGCCGCGCGTGCTGTGTCACGATACCTTAGGCGCAAGTTTCGGGTCGCTTGCCCGATTGTGAACCAGTACCCTATTGCCATGACACATGCATCAGACCTCTCCGAATTCGACCGCGACAACGCTTACCATTATGGCGTGATGCGCCGCGCCATTGAGTTGATCGATTCTTCCGCGGATCCGCTGGCACTGGATCATATCGCCAGCGAAATGGGGATGAGTGCGGCGCATTTTCAACGGCTGTTCTCGCGCTGGGTAGGCGTTTCGCCGAAAAGGTATCAGCAATATCTGATGATGGATCACGCTCGAATCCTGCTGACCGAACGCTTCACCACATTGGGTACGGCGCACGAATTGGGCTTGTCCGGGTCTGGCCGCTTGCATGATCTTTTCCTGCGTTGGGAAGCCATGAGTCCCGGTGATTTCGCCCGCAAAGGCGCAGGGTTGAAAATAGCGTGGGGGTGGTTCGACAGCCCATTCGGGCCGGCGCTGGTAATGGGAACCGATCGCGGTATTTGCGGCTTGGCGTTTTCCGCCGAAATGGGAGAGGACGAAGCAATGGCGGATTTGCGGTGTCGTTGGCCGGGTGCGCAGTTCTTCGAAAACCCTGATATGTTGCATGACTGGGTAAAGATCGCCTTCGGTGCACAAGATCGTCCGGGCGAGACCGCACCGCTATACTTGATCGGAGCCCCTTTTCAGATCAAGGTTTGGGAAGCACTGCTCAGGATCCCTTCGGGATACGTCACGACCTATTCGGAAATCGCCCAGATGGTCGGCTCTCCCAAAGCTGTGCGTGCGGTGGGGACGGCGGTTGGGCGCAATCCCGTCAGTTGGCTGATCCCCTGCCATCGCGCTTTGCGCAAGTCTGGCGGACTGGGGGGCTATCATTGGGGAATACCGGTCAAACGGGCACTGCTTGCTTACGAATCGGCGCGGGCCGACGTGTTGGAATGCTAACGATTGTAAGCGGGTTGCCGCCGACAGATGTCATAAATCATATTCAACCGGAACCATTGGTGATGTATGGCGTTGAACGGTGATTGCCTCGCCCGAACGGGGCTCAAACCTAAAGGCAGAAATGAATATGATAGTTTCGAAAATGACTCTCGCTGCGGCTCTTACTGGCGTTCTGGCGCTAAGTGCTTGCGAACCTGGCCCAATCGGCGGCAATCCCAACGACCCTAACGCAAAAACTCGCAACGGCGCGCTGATCGGTGCAGGTGCTGGTGCTGTTATCGGCGCGTTGTCCAAGGGTGACGGCAATCGTGCAGACGGTGCCTTGGTTGGTGCCCTGGCGGGCGGCGCAATTGGTGCAGGTGTCGGGTATTCCTTGGATAAGCAAGAGGCAGACCTACGTCGCCAGCTTAATTCAAACGTAATTATCACCAACACCGGTGACCGTCTGATTGTGACGTTGCCACAAGATATCCTGTTCGCCACAGACAGCACCAACGTCCAGGCCGGTATGCAAAGCGACCTTGCAGCACTTGCTCGTAACGTTAACGTCTATAGCCAGTCCACGTTACAGATCATCGGTCACACCGATAGCGACGGTGACGCCGCTTATAACCAGCAGCTATCAGAAGGCCGCGCACGCGCCGTCGCGAACGTGTTGATCGCGAATGGGGTGCCAAACGGTCGTATCCAAACGGTCGGACGTGGTGAAAGCCAGCCCGTTGCCAGCAACCTCAACGCCGCTGGCAAGGCCCAGAACCGCCGCGTAGAGATCGTGATTTTGCCAAACGCGTGATCCCGCGCAATCAGGCAAATGAGGCTCCGGCTGCCGCCGGGGCCTTTTTTACGTTGTATCGATGTTTATCCGTGTCACAGGCAACGACAGTCGTCGCGCAAGCCGCCCCTAAAGCTAGCGATTGCGGCACCGTCATTGCTGAATTAACATTCACTCATGACTGACGCGTCGACCCTTCAGCAGCAGTGCACCAACGACAGCATCGATCCTGCTCGGGCGGCGGCGTTTCAGGTCGCTTTGGGGCAGCAGCCATCGGTGAAAGCAGGCGCACCACTTCCGCCATTTTTTCACCAGCTTTACTTTTGGGAACCTCATCCGCCGCATGAGCTGGGCCGCGATGGACACCCTGCGGTAGGCGGACTGATCCCGGATATGGGATTGCCGCGGCGGATGTGGGCAGGGGGGAAATTGACATTTTCTATGCCTTTGATCGCGGGCGTAGGGGCGGAAAAACGTACGAGCTGTGAAAGCGTGCAGCATAAGACGGGACGCAGCGGCCCGCTGGGGTTTGTGACCCTCCGCCACGAAATCTGGCAGAATGAAACGCTGTGCCTGACAGAATTGCAGGATCTGGTCTATTTACCAGACGAGATATCTGGCCCATCGAAACCGACGCTGGTTCCGGCGCGCCAAGACGCGGAAACCATCAGTGCGGTCAGTTTTACCTCGACCTTGTTGTTTCGGTATTCCGCCCTGACGTTCAACGGGCATCGAATTCATTACGATACCGATTACGCCCGCGACGTCGAAGGGTATGGCGGGCTGGTGGTCCACGGCCCGTTGCTGGCACAGATGCTCATGTTGAAAGCCCAAGATGAACTGGGACCGCTGACCCGGTTCAGCTTTCGCGCGACTGCTCCGTTAATACATTCCGAAACAGCGTCGCTGTGCCGAAAGGGGCGCGATCTGTGGGTGCAAGGCCCCGACGGGCGGCAATGTATGGTCGCGCAAGCCTAAAAGTTGTCCTCGATCCGGAAACCGTCGGGAATGGTGTCGCGTGCTTCCAACATCAGATCGGCCATCACCTCTGCTATCTTCGGGGCCATGCCAAAGCCGATCTTGAAACCGCCGTTGGCGATGAAATGGCCGGATTTTCCCGGCCATGGTCCCAGCATCGGGGCCCGGCTTCGGCTTCGTGGGCGTACGCCGGCCCAACGCGCGATCACCGGTGCATCATCCAGGGCAGGAACGGCTGAACGCGCCGCTGAAATTACGTCGTCCAATTGGGTGTCTGTCAGATTTGGGCTGGTATAGTCGCGCTCCGAGGTTGACCCGACGGCGACAGTACCGTCGCCGTGCGGAATCACATGCACACCCCCCGCGAATAGCTGCGGCAAGCCCCGCGCATCATAAGCCAACAGCGCTGCCTGTCCCTTGACCCCATTTCCGACCGCGCGAGAATGATTGGCCGTCATATCGAGCAGCCCAGCCACCCCCGTGGCCCATAGAACCTGACCCAGGTCCGGTCCCTCGGCGTCGACCCGGACACCTTTGACCGCCAGCGCCTGAACCAGTGCCATACAGGCACCCTTAGGGTGAATGAGCCCGCTCAGACTATCGCGGATGATCCAGCCTGACGGGCTTGCGGGTTCCCATGGCGTGTCGGTTGCGGGCACGATTTCCCAGGTTGCGTTTTGCTGCCACAGGGCGCGCGCGGTATCGGCACGACGTTGGGCAAGTACCAAGGCGTGGCCATCGGCGATTGGTTGCAGACGCCCATTGCGCGCATAGCCTGACCGGCCTCCGCCGGTGGATTCCACATTGGCCCAGAAATCTTCGGCCATCAGCAAGCTCTCAAGCTGAAAGGCTTTCTTGGCGTTCCAGTTCTCTGGCACATGGGGGGCCAAAGCGCCGACAATGCCACCGCTGCTTCCGGATGCCGGCCCGTTGGGATCTATAATTTTGACAGCGGCACCGCGTTTTACGCAAGCCCAGGCTACCGATAAACCAAAAATACCGGCACCGCGTATTGTTATATCGGCCATTGCCAATCCTTATTCATTTTGCACAGTGTTCGCCAACGCCCGCTTAACACAAGGTCGCACCATGCAGAACCAGACAGCCGATATTGAATGGAATGACCGCGGTGTGCCTGTGTCGACCAAATTCGATGATCCGTACTTCAGCCTCGACAACGGGGTTGAAGAAACTCACCATGTATATCTTGAGGGTAATGATCTTCCCAACCGGTTCGGTGACGGGTTCCGCATTGCAGAGCTGGGGTTTGGCACCGGTTTGAATTTTCTTGTCGCATGGGATGCGTGGGAAAGGAAAGGCTGCATGGGGCGTCTGCATTTCACCTCGTTCGAGGCGTTCCCAATGACGCAAGAGGACATGGCGCAGGCGCACGAAGCCTTCCCCGCGTTTGGCGGCAAGCGCGATGCCCTGCTGTCGGCGTGGAACCCCGAAGGAGGCGAGTTTAGATTTGGAGATATCAATCTGACGGTGATCATCGGGGACGCCCGACAGACTCTGCCACGTTGGCAAGGACTGGCAGATGCGTGGTTTCTCGATGGATTTTCCCCCGCTAAAAACCCAGAGCTGTGGGGGCCTGATCTGATGGCAGATGTTTGGCGTCACACCGCCCAGTTCGGGACTGCTGCCACCTATACCGCTGCCGGTATAGTACGGCGCGCCCTGGAGGCGTCGGGTTTCGCCGTTGAGCGTACCAAAGGGTATGGCCGCAAACGTCACATGACGCGGGCTGTACGGGTGTGAGCCGCGTCACTAACCGCGCCGCTGCGATGGCGCAATCCAACAACGTTCCGTTGGGCATCACCTTGATGGTTCTCACAACCTTTGTATTCGCGGTTCAGGATGGACTTTCGCGGCATCTGGCTTCCGAATACAACGTGCTGATGGTGGTGATGATCCGGTACTGGTTCTTCGCAGCCTTTGTCATCGCGATCGCCAAACGTCATAGTGGCAGCGTGCGTGCTGCGGCCAAGACCAACCAGCCGATCTTGCAAGCATGTCGCGGACTGTTGCTCGCGGCGGAAATTTGCGTGATGATCGTCGCCTTCACGGTCTTGGGATTGGTTGAAAGCCACGCCGTATTCACGTGCTACCCGTTGTTAGTTGCAGCACTTTCCGGCCCGGTGCTTGGTGAAAGTGTTGGCTGGCGAAGATGGGCGGCGATCGGGGTTGGTTTCGTCGGGGTGCTGATAATCTTGCAGCCGGGAATGAGCGTATTCGACCCGGCAGCGGCAATTCCGCTGGTCGCGGCGGCGCTGTTCGCGATCTATGGCTTGCTGACCCGATACGCTGCGCGCAACGACAAGGCCGCAACAAGTTTTTTCTGGACGGGGGTGACAGGGGCCATAGCGATGACCTTTGTCGGCATCTGGTTTTGGGAACCGATGACCAGCACGGACTGGATGTACATGGGGTTGCTTTGTGTCACGGGCGTTACCGGACATTGGCTGCTGATCCGGTGTTACGAGGTCGCCGAAGCCAGCGCGGTCCAGCCCTTCGCATATTTGCAATTGGTGTTTGCCAGCATCATCGGGATATCGGTGTTCGGCGAAAATATCCGCACCAACGTCGCCGTCGGAGCGGGGCTTATCGTTGCGGCAGGACTATTCACGTTTTGGCGCGAACGGCAACAGGGTCGATCCGGTCAACTCCTTGCTAAATAGCTGCGGCAGGGGGTCCTTGCCCAAGCGTGCGCGGTACACCGGAAGGCTTTCTGTAACGCGCATCACATAGTTCTGGGTTTCGCGAAACGGGATCATCTCGATCCAGTCGACTATGTCTATATCGCCCTTGCGGGGGTCACCATATTCTTGCATCCAGCCCGCTGGTCGGGATGGGCCAGCGTTGTAAGCGGCCGACACCATGACGACATTGCCGTCAAACCGGCCCGCCATCTGAGACAGATATTCAGACCCCAATAGTGCGTTGTAATCGGGGTCAGCTATCAGACGGTCCGTGGCATGTTGCGCCATAACGCCAAGCCCCTTAGCGACATCTTGCGCAGTTCCGGGCATCAGCTGCATCAGCCCTCTTGCACCGACAGAGCTTTGGACACCGGGGTCGAATTCACTTTCCCTGCGCGCGATAGCCAACACCATTTCCGGCGCCATATTCAGATCGAGCTTTATCGCGGAATGCAGCGGATAGTAGGGGGCCGCAATCGTGATGCCACGCTGTGCAACGCGTTTGCCGATCATGACCGCGAGGTGAGGTCGCCCGACGTCGATCGCGGCCTGACCCAGCAACGACGCATCCTCGGCCATCAATTGTCCGGCCAGATGTGTCCAGAAGCGTTCGGCGGTGTCCAATTCCCCTGATGCCTGCAACAGCATTCCTGCCTGAAACAACGGTGCCTGCGACAGCGGTGATGTGCGCCAGTCCTGTTTTGGTGGCTCACCAGCCAGTTCTATGTCAAATGGTACATTTCCGCGTTCCGCTGCCAAAAGGCCGTAGAAAGACGACTGAAACTTCGCGCCATGCGCGTAGGCCTTGGCCGCTCCTCCGGCATCGCCCATGGCTTCCAGGGCACGGCCTTGCCAATAGCCCGCACGGCCCTGACTAATGGGGGATTCGACGGCATCGTCATGCGCTTGAAAGTGGGTCAGTGCCAGTTCGGGGTCCTTTAGAAACCGTAATGCAATATAGCCGGACAGCCATTCCAGATCCGCAAAATCAGACCCGCTTTCAAGGAAGTGCCTTGATGCGATTTTATAGGCGCGAGCAGGGTCGCCGTTACGCATTTCATCGCGTGCCAGTGCCCGTCGCCGGTTCGACCACGCCGAAGGATGACCAAGAGCAGTGGCGCTGACGGATTGCGACAGGATCAGTTCCTTTGCGCTGTCCTGAAATCCCTTACGGATTCGCCATTCAAAGCGGTCCGCCTGAAGGCCCGGGTCGCTTGCCTTGCTTGCCGGCAAGGCGTCGATCATCGCATTTACATCGCCTTCGCGTTTTTGCAGAGCCATGCGCACTTCGGCAAGGGCCTTATCAGCGTCGCTTACCAGATCGAACATCCGCTGCGCATCTACATGATTGCGCTGCCACAGCATTTCATCAAGCCGTGCCGCATGGTGCGGTTTGAGCAATTCCCCGTGGTCTGCAAGAAAAAGCGCCTGCGAGATACTGTCCATGGGCATTGTGCGCCACGCCAAGACCAGACGCGCCTGTGCTTCGCCCAACCGATCGGCACGGATCAAGGCACCGGCATGGGCAAGGACACCGCGGGGCGTTTGGGGTGACTGCGCCTTGAAAAATTCAAGGATCGCGTCGTCACCTTCCCTTATCACCGCCTCTTCTGAGCGTTTGCGCAGATATGCCTCCCCGGGCCAGTCAGGCCGTCGGGCAAGAAAATCCATGACCTCTGCATAGGTCCCGCGACCCGCACGCAAGCGATGCCATTCGATAACGTCCGCAGCGACTGGCCCGTCGCGTTGTGCGATCAAACCGGCGTTGTCCCAATTGCCCGCACGCATGGCGTCCATCGCCCACCCCAACGGTCTGGGGCGTTCAGCGTGTGCTGGCAAGACGAGGGCAAAAACCATCATCAGTGTTGCGAAGGCGCTTCTCATCACTTGCATTTCCTACTGGTCAAAGGCTACAGCCTTGCACCATAGGTCATGGCGCGGTGGGTTCCAACGTGTCGTATTGCCATCAGCAATCGGGCGCTTGCCCAGCAACGCAAGAATAGGAGCGTGTTTATGTTACAAGGTTCACTACCTGCACTCGTCACGCCGTTCACGGACGGCGCGCTGGATCTGGACACGCTCAAGAAACTGGTTGAATGGCATATCGCCGAAGGGTCGAACGGTTTGGTGCCGGTCGGTACCACGGGTGAATCGCCCACACTGACCCACGCCGAGCACGAAACAGTCGTGGCCGAGGTCGTAAAAGCAGCGGCAGGCCGTATCCCCGTCATAGCAGGTGCGGGATCAAACAATACCATCGAAAGTATCCGTCTTGCACAACATGCCGAAAGCGTGGGGGCAGACGCGGTGCTGGTGGTGACACCCTATTATAACAAGCCGACCCAGGCCGGGTTGATCGCGCATTTCACCGCCATTCACGAAGCCTGCGGCCTGCCGATCATCATCTACAATATTCCGGGGCGGTCGGTTGTGGACATGATGCCTGCCACCATGGCCGAACTTGCCAAGCTGCCCCGGATCATCGGGGTCAAGGATGCCACGGGTGATCTGGCGCGGGTCTGTGACCAAAGGATGCTGTGCGGGCCGGATTTCATCCAGCTTTCAGGCGAAGATGCCACTGCGCATGGGTTCAACGCCCAGGGTGGGGTTGGATGTATTTCGGTCACTGGAAACGTTGCACCAAGGCTGCTGAGTGAGATGCAGGCATTTTGCCTGGCGGGTGACTATGCGTCGGCGCTGGCAATTCAGGACAAGCTCATGCCTCTGCACAAAGCAATCTTTACCGAGCCGGGCTTGGTCGGGGTCAAGTATGCCATGTCCTGCCTGGGGCTTTGCGCCGCTGATGTCCGCCTGCCATTGGTGCCGCTGACGGACAAGACCAAAGCATTGGTGGAAGACGGCTTGCGTCACGCGGGTCTTTTGGGCTGACCACGACCACCGAAAACCTTATGGGGATTGTCGGTATTCAGATCTAGGCCGCATGTATCACCATGTCAGTGGCGACATTGATCGCAAACAACAAAAAAGGCCCCAGCTGTAAGCTGGGACCTGATTATATAATCTGCTTTCGGGCGCAGAGTACTCTTATGGGCAAGCAGCGGTATAGCGCTGACCGGCAGAGTTTTGATAGACGCACTGACCATTGGCACCACGACCAAGATACGCACCAGCAGCCGCACCGGCCAAACCACCTAGAACCGCACCTTTTGTACGGTCGTCATCGTTAGAAACGACGGCGCCCAGGGCTGCACCGGCTGCGGCGCCGGAAAGTGAGGATTGGGTTTGGGTTTCGCAAGCGGCAAGTGCGCCAACAAGTGGCAGGATCAACAAAAGCTTCTTCATGATGTACTCCATACTAAGCATGGTGATAAACGCAGTGACCGCCACTTTGTTCCAGTGGGAATAAAATAATCGGCGGATTTTGGCTGTAGGGCTGGAATTCCCGGCCAAAATGCCGATCTTTGAAGGTTATACGTCCAAAACGGTCACAAACCTCCGCCGAACACGCGACCCATGGCACCATCCACCGCTGCGATGATTTCGTCGATATCGTCTTTCTTGGCGATCAGCGCGGGGCTGAAACATAGGGTGTTGTTTTTGCCTGGCAGCGACCGATTGGTCGCCCCGATGATGACGCCTTGCGTCATGCAATCCGCGACAACGGCCTGTACCTGTTTTTCAGAAACCGGTACGCGCGTGCTTCGATCTTCGACCAGTTCCGCGCCCAGAAACAGACCCTTTCCGCGGACCTGACCAATCACGGAATACTTGTCTGACAGCTCTTCAAGTTCTTCCAGCATGTACTGACCCATGTCGAGAGTGTTCTGAAGCAGATTTTCCCGCTCGATGATCGCCATATTTTCAAGACCTGCGGTAGGGCCAGCAGTGCAGCCTCCGAATGTCGAAATATCGCGGAAATAGTTCAATGGATCCGCCGCGTCGTCTTTGAACATGTTGAACACCTCTTCAGTGGTCACCAAGCAGGCGATGGCAGCGTAACCCGACGCAACGCCCTTGGCCATCGTGACCATATCGGGCTGGATGCCATAGTGTTGGTAACCGAACCACTCGCCCGTGCGACCGACCCCACACACGACTTCGTCGATATGGAGCAAGATATCATATTTGCGGCAAATTTCCTGAACCCGTTCCCAATACCCATCGGGCGGAGTGATAACACCCCCGCCGGCGGTTACGGGTTCAAGGCACAGGCCGCCCACCGTGTCGGGACCCTCGGCGAGGATGATCTTTTCGATCTGGTCAGCCGCCCAAACCCCATAGTTGTCTTCGGGTGCGCCATCCTGTTCAAATTTACGATATTCCAGACAATGCGGGACCCGCACAAACCCTTCAGTAAACGGGCCATACTGGGCATTGCGCTCGTCCTGACCTCCGGCTGACAGGCAGGCAATCGTTGTGCCGTGGTAATCGCGGTCGCGATAGAGAATCTTGTGCTTCTTGCCACCATACCGCTTGTGAGCGATCTGGCGAACCATCTTAAAGCCCTTTTCGTTGGCCTCTGACCCAGAGTTGCAGTAATAGACCCGGCTCATGCCCGGCATCTTCTCAATCAGCTTCTCGGCGAACATCGACCCGGGAATGGAACCTGCCGAGCCTGCAAAATAGTTCAGCTTGATCAACTGATCGCGTACCGCATTGGCGATGCTTTCACGGCCATAGCCGACGTTCACAGTCCAGACGCCGCCCGACACTGCATCAAGATGTTCTTTACCTTTTTGATCCCAAACGCGCATTCCCTTGCCCTCGACGATGATGCGCGGGTCTGTGGTTTCATACGGTTTATGCTGGCTTAAATGGTGCCAGATATGGGCGCGATCGGCCTCGACTACACGGGAGATGTCGTTCTCGTTGAATGTACCGTCCATGGTCTGACCTTTCACAAGTTGGAAGTAGGTTGGGCATTGTGTTTTTGCCCGCAGCGTATAGGGCCGGCGCTAAAATAAAAGTGTTATTCAGCCCGCTATACACCGATTGTTAGGGTTAAGTTTCGTCACTGTGAAGGGAAATTTTCAGCGTTGTCGCCTGGCATGCTGTATGTCGCTTGTCGCGGGGATCTTGTGATAGGTCGGTTGAAATGTGAATCAACCACGTGATCGGATCAAGTGCTGCATGACTGTCTTGGTTAACGGGATGCACAGCCGCCGCAAGTTCACCGCATGAAAATAGAGCCGGAATTGGGGAAATTCCGGCTCGACTTCTATGATATTGCTTACATGTCAGGCGGCGCTTTGCGCTGGCAGGTCAACCTGGCTGCTATTTCGGTCGAAAGCTGTTTTTGGCCCGCTTTGGGGCGCTTGCACCACCACGAGCACCGCTTGCTGGTTTACCGCCTTTGGGTTTGCTGTCAGGCTTGCCAAGCTTGTTTGGTGGCACGAACCGCTTGGACGGGTCGGAAGCACGCGTTTTAAAGGGCTTGTCCGCCGCGGGTTTCTTGTCGGCCCGTGGGGCATCAGACTTGCGATCAGAGGGTTTTTCCTTCTTCCAGACCGCCTTGGCCTTTGGGGCCTTCGATGTATCAATCGCATCTGGCTTTGGGTTGCTCTTGGGTTTTGGCGTGGCACCGGGCTTAAGAGGGCTACGTTCGGTTTTATGAGACTTTGGCGGGCGCTCGCCCTTAGGGGCCCGAGGTTTATCAAACTTGGCCTTGTCACCGCGCGGCTTGCCTTCGGTCGCTCTTTCGGGGCGAGGCGCACGGGGTTTTTCGATGGTCACGGCCGCAGAATCCACCGGAGCGGGACGGGCCTTGCGCGGCTGGCTTGGCGCATCGGAATCGTAAGAGGGGCGGGGTGCACGTTCGGGCCGTGGGCCCCGATCCGGCCGGGGACCGCGATTGCCGGCAGGCTTTGAACCGCGTGACAGATCCGGTGCCTTGTCCAGCTTGGTAACCACCGCGCCGTCCTCGACCTTCATGTCGGGGCCAAGCGCGTTGGTGAACTTATCTGCCGAGGTCGCAAGAATTTCCACAAAGGTGTGGCTTGGTTGAACACGGATCGCACCGACGTCGTCCTTTGTGAGATCGCCCATGCGGCAAATCATCGGCAGAATAGTGCGCGGTTCGGCATCGTTATTGCGGCCCACCGAGATCGAGAACCATACCGAGGGACCGAAATCGCCGCGCGGCTTTTCATCGGCTGGCGTACCTGGCTCTGCAAGCTGTTCAGGAGCAGATTGCCGCGCACGATAGAGATTCACAAAGGCTGTCGCCAGTTGCTGGGGACTGAACTGGTCAACCAGATTGGCAACGAATCCCGTCGCGTCTTCGGGGATAGGGTTGGACCAGGCTGAGTCGGCCAGCAACCGCTTTTCATCTTCGGCGTTCACCTCTTCAGCCGATGGCGGGTTCGCCCACTCTACCTTGAGCTTTGCGCCCCCGATCAGGCGGTTGGCCTTGCTGCGCAGCTTGGCCGGGACGATCAGAGCGGACACACCCTTGCGCCCTGCGCGACCTGTCCGGCCCGATCGGTGTAACAACGTGTCGGAATTGGACGGCAGATCAGCATGGATCACCAGTTCGAGGTTGGGCAGGTCGATACCGCGTGCCGCCACATCGGTTGCGATACACACACGGGCGCGGCCATCACGAAGCGCTTGCAGGGCGTTCGTTCTTTCGGTCTGGGACAATTCGCCGGATAGGGCCACGACCGAAAAACCCCGGTTGGTGAATCGTGTTGTCAGTCGGGCCACAGCCGCGCGTGTGTTACAGAACACGATGGCATTCTTGGCCTCGTAAAACCGCAGTACGTTGATGATCGCGTTTTCAGTGTCGCGAGGATGCACAGTCAAGGCGCGGTATTCGATATCGCTGTGCTGTTTCTTTTCGCCGACAGTTTCGACGCGCTGCGCGTTTCGCTGGTATGACTTGGCCAGTTTGGCAATCGCCGCAGGAACGGTTGCCGAAAACAACAGCGTACGCCGCTCTTCGGGGGCTTCGGAAAGAATGAATTCCAGTTCTTCGCGGAAACCGAGGTCAAGCATTTCATCTGCTTCATCCAGCACCACGGCGCGGATGTCGGACAGGTTGATGTTGTTGCGTTTGATGTGATCGCAAAGCCGGCCCGGAGTCGCGACAACGATATGTGCACCTCGGTCCAGGGCGCGTCGTTCTGTGCGGGTATCCATTCCACCCACACAGGTGGTGACGACAGCACCTGCTTCGCTGTACAACCACGTCAATTCGCGACTGACCTGCATTGCCAATTCCCGCGTGGGTGCGATGATCAGCGCAAGCGGTGCGCCTGCGTGCCCGAACTTGTCACGGTCGCCCAGCAGGGTCGGTGCGATGGCCAGACCAAATGCAACTGTTTTGCCAGATCCGGTTTGCGCCGACACCAGAAGGTCGGCGTCAGTCAGTGCTGGATCTGTTACAGCTTCCTGCACGGGGGTAAGCGATTCGTAGCCTTGTTTGGCAAGAGCGTCGGCGATGGTCTGGATCAAAGGATTGTCCTGTCTGAGAAAATACCGCGCTTGAAATACGCGCGTAGAGGCAAAAGCGTATCGCTAAGCCAAGGGTTGCGCCCGTCCCTAATCATTTGTGTCCAGGATGTACATGACTTTGTCATCTTGCGCCAATCTGGAAGCCATTCTGCAAATGTGGTACAATAAAACGGGCTTTGGATAAGCAAAGACAGGGGGGGCCATGGCCAAGGTCGCTGACGGCAGAACCATATCATCCTCAATATCCCGCGAAGTCGCGTCGATCATGGATGTGGTGACCTTCCGGATGTCAAGGCTGGTCGCTGTGCAGAACCGGGCCGGGCAGCATTGGACCGACCGTAAATTCGGCCTTAGCCTGAACGAGTGGTGGCTGCTTGCTGTAACCCATGCCCATCAATTTGTCAGGGCGGGTGATATTGCCGATATGCTGGCCATGGACAAAAGCCAGCTAAGCCGTCTGATCAAAAGCCTTGTGGCGAAAGAGCTGATCAAACGATCATCCGATCCGGAAGATGCGCGGGCGACCATGATCCACGTGACGGGCAAGGGCCACATGGTGCACGATCGGTTGTTGAAAGAAGCGGTGCGGCGCAGCGAGAAAGAGCTCGCGCCATTGTCGGACGAAGAACTGCGACAGCTGAACGATCTGCTGGAACGCCTGACGGAACATAACGTCGGTCTGCTCCACAAGAATTGCTGATTGCTCGGGTCGGTGCAGATGATCCATCTGCAGTGACCAGCGCGATAGTTAAGCGTCAGCGCCGACCGCGTCACCCCAGGCCGACATGATTTCGGTTGCACCGACGTTTTCGCCATCCTTGCGACCCACCCCCGACGGACACGCGAAATGGTAGGGAAAAATCGTGCGTGGTGCGGTGACAACGTTTGCCAGACTGTCTTTCAGGGTGTCGATCACTTCGGGCTCCATTGCGTCGTCAACGATGGTTACGTCGTCCATGCTCATGTCAGTACGCGGATGGTGAAAAGCTGTCTCGAGATCCATTCCGAAATCAAGCAGCAACGACGTCAATTCGACCACGGCTGGCATGATTTTGCGCCCTCCGGATGCACCGATGGCGAATTGCGAACCGTCTGATCGGGCCAGGATGGTGGGGCACATATTGGCCAGGCATCTTTTGTTGGGTGCCAGCGAATTGGGTTTGCCGGGTTCCGGATCGAACCACATGATACCGTTGTTCATCAAGATGCCCGACCCAGGTAACATTAATCTTGAACCGAATATCGACAACAGCGTCTGGGTGACTGCAACCATGTTGCCTTGCGCGTCTACGACACTGAAATGGGTGGTGCACGATGGATCGGGCTCGTGTTCGGTATCCCCCATCGTCGCATAGCGTTCCTGGTTGGCCTGACGGATCGCCCGATCATAGGTGATGTATGTTTCGCCGTCGGGAAGCTTTCCTCGGGGGTACCAAGCCGACATAAGCTCGAGAGCGCGGCGCATGGTGGGACCGGCGGTAAGCGTAGGGGTCGCCATGATTTCATGGTCTCTGTAGGGAAAATGCATCGCGTCTACGATCGAGGCTGTATACTTGGCAAGATCCTCGATGCTGTGCCGCCCGCCAGCCGCGGTCAGGTCGTCAATGATCGACTGCGCGAGCGGCCCTTCGTAAAAAGCGCGCGGCCCCCCTTGGGCAACCACGCCAAGCGAATCCGCCAGCCGATCAAGATTGCATCTGGTTTCGCCCAACGCGGTCCATCCGGACGCTTTGGGGAAACCTCCTTCATCCAGGAATGTGCGCGCTGATGCAGGAAACGGTGCAAGGTCTTTGGCCGACCCGCCGATAATCAACTGCGCATACCAATCGACGGGCAGGCCGGATTGCGCCAAACCTATGGCCGGCGCGATCAGATCAGCCCAATCCATTGTAGCGAAAGTCTGATGCGCCAGTCCCATTCCCGCGACCTGACCGGGGATGGCGACGGCCTTAGCCCCCATCACGTTGCGGTCTTCCAATACCGACGGCCAAGGAAACAGATCGTCGGCCTTACCCCCGACGATAGGGTAGTCTTCAACCTCCAGGCCGATAGGTGATTTCATTCCGAATTCGATGACCTTGGCGGTTTTCTCGCCTGCCAAACGCACAATCATAAAGCCGCCGCCACCCATTCCGCTCATCCATGGTTCAGCGGCACCCAAAGCAAAGGACGTGGCAATCGCCGCATCTACGGCATTGCCCCCCTGAGCCATGATATCGGCACCGACCTGGGCGGCCACGCGGCTTTGCGATGCGACGATCCCTTGGCGACTATGAAGCGCGGGTTTGGAAATCTGCCAGGATTTGTTTTGGGGCTGGGTCATCGGGGCGTCCCTGAAGTTGTGATTTTACCATCCAACGCCAGTCTCGAGAGATTTGCAAACCCTAGTATCGTACCTGCCGACCAAAAAGGCGGCAGGTAGATGAACGTATCAGTTTACCGGTAGCGGAGCCGCCGCGAAGGCAAATACCGGGGCCATCTGTGATTTATCCTGCCAGCTGTCCGCAGAGTCAGGGTAAATAAAGCCGGTAACAGGGTAAACGCGACCGTAGGAATCTTCCTGACTTTCCAACCGCACTTTCGACCAGTCGTTGGCGTCAGATACGTCAATCACGCTCATTCTCAACGAAATCTTGTCGCGCTTCCAATTTGCATGATCAACACGGATTTCTCGAGGCGTGACGACTTCTGACACGACAGCGATATGGCCCATCGGGTTAGAGCTGGTCGCCGTAAACGCCATCACCGCACCCGAGACAGGTTTCTTGCCCCTGGCATATGACCCTTCTGCCTTGCCCCACCAGGTGTTCGCATTTCCGCGAATGTTCACTCCGCTGGCGTTGCGCGCAAACGGAACACACCAGACCCTTTGTCCGTTGGCCTGAAGCTTGCGGACTTCGCGTATCGCCAAGGCTTTAAGGTCTGGATTTATCCCCGCAGAAGAAATTGTCTGTATCTCTGTAGGTGCCTGAGTGCAGGCTGCTGACAACAGCAGGGCCACAAGGAGTAGAGGGGTTCCGATTTTTGTCGTCCATTGGCGTTTCACGCTCATTTATTGTATCCGTTGCCTGTTTTCTGAAGCTTTACTGTCCCGGTAAAGTGAGCCGGAGCTTTGATGATTTTATTCGGAAAACAAAGAGCATCGTTTTTAACTGGCGATATTCCGCTACTAATATTGAAAATTGTTAATTTGCGGGAACCAATTCAGGGTACCCCTATTTAATGCGCAGCGCGGTATCTCTTTGATACGCCTGCTGATTTTCATCAGCAAAAACACAACGGGAAAATCAGCCTGCATAGGTTTGCGCCACTGTTCATCACCTCGACAGGTGCACAACAGACCGGGCACGGTCAATTTTGGTGATTATCAAAATGTTCGATTTTGCGATTGTCGGCCCCGACTCTCAGTTCACCCTCGTGGGTGCAGGGGAAAAACGTGTTCAAGCGCCCCGACTGATATAGTCCGCGATGACGAAAACTGGATCAGCCACATTCGCTGGAAATATGTGATGACCGCCTTTCACGGTGAACGGCGGCGATTGGTCAGTTTGCCCCCAAGCGGTGGCTCTGCCGGTCTATCTAGCGAATGAATTGCTTGCGATATTGCGAGGGTGTGACCCCTTGCACCGATCGAAAGCGCCTTGAGAAATAGGATGGGTCCGTGAAACCCAGTCGATATCCAACTTCGGCAATCGAATTGGATGTAAAAGCCAACAGGCGGCAGGCTTCTTGCATGGTTGCGGATTCTATGTACGCGGCGGCAGATAGGCCCTTGGTCATCTGGCATAGACGGGTAAGGTGTCCGGTGCTCAAACCCATTTCGGCAGCATAATTGCGGGCGCTTCGTTGCTGTCCCATGTGCTTAGCGATCAATTGGTCAAGCCGGGCAACGCGCTGGTCTGGCAAGGTCGCACGCTCTTCGTGATTCGCTACACCCAAAGAGGCGATGCTGGCCAAAGTCGCATGCCCCAGTCCTATGGAAATTTGTGACCGAAAAGGTCCATTTTTTCTGAGTGCGGCGTCAAGCTGGGTCATCAATGTGACCAAGGGTTCGTCGGCGTTGGCGACGATAGGCCGCGACAGCGCTTCGACCAATTCCGCGCTGCTTGGGCTGATGTTATGCAGCAATGAGTATGGGAATGATTGCACCATGCCTTGAATGAACGGCGCAAGGTGAAATTCGTGAACCGTCTGAGGGGGGATATATAGAACGACATTATCGAAAAGGTCGAAGACTTGGCTATCTACGAACGCTTTGCCCGCGCCTTGTTTGACATAAAAAATCTGAGCAAGCTGCGCATGCCTATGGGGCGATATCTGCCAGCCGTGATCTGGGGCGCGGTCTTCAAAATGCTCGCAATGCAATACGTCAGGAAACGCATCGGTCTCTCCGAACAACGCATAATCAGGAATGCTGTTCACATTACGCATGCACGAATAGTACCAGAGAATGCGGGCCCGGTCCATTCCAACAGTTGCCATTGATACGCTAGTAATTGATGCAAGCAGGACAAGGTACAAAATGAAAACTGAAGTTGTCATTATCGGCGGGGGGCCGTCAGGCTTGTTGCTTTCGCAGCTTTTGAACCGCGGTGGCGTCGATACCGTTGTTCTTGAGCGTACGAGCCGGGAGCGAGTGCTGGCTCGGGTTCGCGCCGGCATTCTAGAGGACGGGACCGTCAATTTACTGCGTCACGCCGGTGTTGGCGCGCGCATGGATAGCGAGGGCTTGCCTCACGATGGCTGCTTTCTGACAGATAACGATGTCATGGTGCGGGTCAATTTCCATGAACTGACGGGTAAAAGGGTGATGGTGTACGGCCAGACCGAAGTAACCCACGATCTTTATGACGCGCAGGATGCGCGAGGCACGCCTATCATCCATAATGTCGACGACGTTGTAATCAACAGGGCAGAAACCAATTCCCCGTTCGTCGAATATTCCAGAGACGGGGCGCGGCATCGGGTCGATGGCCGATATGTGGTCGGTTGCGACGGGTTTCACGGCGTTAGCCGACGGACCATCCCGCTTGAAAAGCGTACAGAGTTCGAGCGGGTCTATCCTTTCGGTTGGCTTGGTGTGTTGTCGGCCACACCTCCGGTCAGCCAGGAATTGGTTTATGCGAGTTCTGAACACGGGTTTGCGCTGGCATCTATGCGCAGTGAAAACCTGTGTCGGTATTATGTCCAGGTACCGCTTAGCGATAATGTGGCGGACTGGTCTGATGATCGCTTTTGGAAGCAGTTAAAAATGCGTTTACCGCACTCTGTTGCAGCGGATCTTGTCACCGGACCATCGCTGGAGAAATCAATTGCACCCCTGCGGTCCTTTGTTAGCGAACCTTTGCGATGGGGTAGTCTGTTTCTGGTCGGGGACGCCGCCCATATTGTGCCGCCCACAGGTGCCAAAGGCCTGAATCTTGCGGTGTCCGACGTATACTATTTGCACGACGCCTTGATTTCTGCGCTGAAAAAACGCGATCGATCGGGTATCGACGCTTATAGCAGCCGTGCGTTGACGCGGATATGGAAAGCGATGCGATTCAGTTGGCAAATGACCACGATGCTGCACCGATTCGACGACGAAGACAGTTTTGCCGCGCAAATGCGCAGAGCTTCCTTGGGCCATCTATCGCAAAGCGAAACGGCCCGTCGCGATTTAGCTGAAAATTACGTAGGCCTGCCATTTTGAAACGGCCCCTGCATGATGGCAGGGGCCGCATGGTTGACAAGATTCCTCACCCTGAGTGATGACCGCTGACCATCACCTTGCCCGTGCGTCCCGGCGTCAGTGCGGCCTTTAGCCCGGCGGTTATCTGATCAATCGAAAACACGCCGCCGTCCTCCAGCACGAGCTTGCCGGTTGCTGTAAGGGTGACCAATTCGGTGATAAGGCGTTTGCGTTCGTCAGGGTCCATCTCGCTGCTGACGCGCGAACCCCAAAAGCCCTTTACCGTGATATGTTTCATGATCAACGAACCTGAAGAAAGCGGCATAGGGGCCCCGGTTGCCGTGCCAAACACGATCAGTTCACCGTCCAGCCCCAGAAGTTCAACCAAATCCGCTGACACGTCACCACCAACGGAATCAATGGCCGAGGTCGCGCCGGCTTTGCCCATTATTTCGCGGGCTTTTTGCTGCCATCCAGCATCCGAGGTGGACAGGACGTTATCGATACCCAGATCGACCAGTTCTTGTACGGCCTCTTCGCGTCGCACGAGGTTTACCAAATGAATGCCGCGCGACTTTGCAAGGGTCGCAATAATTTTGCCGACGGCCCCGTTTGCAGAGGTCTGGATGATCCAGTCGCCCTTCGTGGCCTTGAGAGTCTCAAGCAACGAAATCGCGCTGAAGGGCATCGCGATCAATTGCGCCCCTGCGGTGTCGGAAATCGCGTCAGGCAAAGGCAGGACCCCTTGGGCGGAAGCAGTGAAATATTCTGCCCACGTGCCGTGAACGCCAGCAACGGCAATGCGCGTCCCGATCAGTCCGGTGTCGACGCCTTCACCGACTGCGTCGATGATCCCGACAGCTTCGGTGCCGCCGATCGCACCGGGAAGGTCTGGTTTATACCCATAATTTCCCCGGATGATCCATAAATCGTGATTGTGGATAGGCGACAGTGTCATTCTGACCAAGACGTCGCCCGCAGACGGCACCGGCTTGTCAACGTCACGTGCCCTCAATACGTCGACGGGCTCTCCGAAGGTGTCGTGAATCGCAGCTTTCATAATAATCTCACTTTTATTGTGTTTAGTGTCCGGTTTCGGGGAAAAGGGATGCTTTCGTTTCGGCCAACGCGCGCCGAAGAGGCAGTTCGTCACGCGACAGTTTCGATAAAACCGCCGCACCCAACCATTTGGCATACAGCATCTGCGCTGTGGCCTGCGCATCGGTGACCGCCACTACCGACCCGTCGCGTTCGCCCTGGATCAAAAGCTCCGCAATTCGGTCAACCAAAGTTGCAACCCCTTGGTCCAGAACGGTGCGCATTTCGTCAGACAAATCGGCGATCTCGGCCCCTAGCTTCACGACGAGGCATTGACTGGCGATTCCCTCTGACCCCGATTGTGTCAGCCAGGCAGTCCAAAAGGCCGAGAGCTTCTCGCCTGCCGTTCCGGGGCCGCTGGACAAAGTGTCAACACGGGTCAGGTAGTCGGTCACATAGTCATCCAGCAACGCTTGGCCAAACGCTTCTTTCGAGGGGAAATAATGGTAAAATGACCCCTTCGGCACGTTACTTTCCTTCAATATCAAGGCAAGTCCGACAGCACTGTAACCATGCTTGCCGATCAACAGCCGGCCTGCCGATAGAATATTCTTTCTTGTTTGATCTGATCTTTTAATTTCTTTCATTCCCTTGGCGTAGTCAAAAATAGACCGGTCGTCTAGGCATTGCAGGAAAAATGTTCACTAACGCTTGCGCGCTTGCAGCCTCTGTTGCCACAGTGAAGCAATTGCAGAATGTATGAGAGTGGTATGGTGGAGCCTAGCGGGATCGAACCGCTGACCTCCTGCATGCCATGCAGGCGCTCTCCCAGCTGAGCTAAGGCCCCCTCGTGGATCAGAGATCCGGGTCGTGTACCAACCAATCAAGGCCGGTGCGCCGCTGAATAGGCGCAAGCGAAGGCGGGATCAAGAGGAAAATCCATTCCCGCCTACGCAAAGTTCAATCAGTCGTCGTCGTCGGACGCAACGTCGGCGATTTCGTCCAGTGGGACAGTATCATCTTCGTCGTCGTCGTCATCCAGAATGTCGTCGTCCAGATCCACGTCTACATCATCGTCATCTACCAATGTATCGTCGTCATCGACATCGCCCTTCTTGGACTTGGCAGTGACGGCGTCTTCGGCATCGGCGGCAATCATGCGCGATTTGGAATTGTCGATTTCGACCACTTCGCCGGAATAGGGGCTGATGATCGGGTTCTTGTTCAGGTCGTAGAACCGTTTGCCCGTTGTGGGGCACAGGCGCTTGGTTCCCCATTCTTCATTGGGCATCGAAGTCCCCTTTTTTGAAAATGTTGTTACGTATAGATGATTCAGGCCAAGTGCCATATGAGATAGGCACTGTCAAAGGCTATTGCCACTACAACATTATCCGGAAGCCTAAATGCCTGATCCCTTCCTGCCCGGCGATCCCCCCATACCGCTGATTTTGCGGCGTTCAGCCCAGGCACGGCGGATTTCGTTGCGCATATCTCAGCTTGATGGACGCGTGACCCTCACCATGCCGAAAAGGCTGAAGGAGGCAGAAGGGCTGGCGTTCGCCCGAGAAAAGGAAAGCTGGATTCGCAAGCATCTTGAGGCCCGAGGCGCCGATGTAGCGATTGGAATCGGCGCGCAGTTCCCGCTGGGGGGGAAAATGGTGCGTGTAGAGGTCGGGCAGGGCAGGCGCATACAGCTGGGCACGGAAACAGTGCGGGTACCGGGCCGCGAAGATAGGGTCCCGGCGCGGCTGGCGGCCCATTTGAAAGAGCTCGCTCGCGATCGACTTTCGGGTGCGTGTGACGATTATGCGGCGATACTGGGCAAGCCCTACACCAAGCTGACCTTGCGCGATACGCGGTCGCGGTGGGGATCGTGTACCGCCGACGGCGGACTGATGTTTTCGTGGCGGCTTATCCTCACCCCGCCTGAAGTGCTGGATTACGTAGCGGCGCACGAGGTCGCGCATTTGGCGCAGATGAACCATTCACCTGCATTCTGGGCCGAGGTCGAACGTATTTATGGGCCTTACAAGGATGCGCGGGCATGGCTGCGGACCCATGGCAGCGATTTGCACCGGTACCGGTTTGCTTAGTTTTTCCAGAGTTGGGTGGCCAACTGGCAAGGTGGGATTGACGGCAGGCTGGCATGTGATCACAAAGACTGTATGACACAGACTCCGCGCCCCCTTGATACTCATCTTCTTGCGCATGATCGCGTGTATCGCCATCTGCGCAGCCGCATCATGTATGGCGATCTGGCACCCGGTCAGTCCCTTACCCTGCGGGGCATCGGCAAGGAATTTGGCGTATCGATGACACCAGCACGCGAAGCCGTGCGACGACTGGCGGCCGAAGGCGCGTTGACAATGTCTGCCTCCGGGCGCGTTTCCACCCCAGCTTTAAGCAACGAAAGAATCGAAGAGCTTGCGGCCCTGCGGGCCCTGATCGAGGTGGAGTTGGCCAGCCGGGCGATGCCAAGAGCGCATTATGCATTGATTGACCGGCTGCAAACCATAAACAATGCCGTTTCCGAAGCCGTGGCCCATCGGGATGCTGTCAGTTACATCCGGTCTAATCTGGAGTTTCACCGGACTTTATATTTACGTGCCCAAGCGCCGGCCATGCTGGCGATGGCCGAAACGGTTTGGCTGCAACTGGGGCCTACGATGCGCGCGCTTTACGGGCGGCTTCGCCGGACCGAACCTCCGCATTTCCATAAGCTTATCATTGCTGCGCTAAGGGCGGGCGATGAACCCGGTTTGCGTCTGGCGGTAAGAACAGACGTCACACAGGGCCTGCGTATGCTGGCGACTTAACGGCGCGGCTGTCAATGGCTGTGAAACAGGCTCAGGCCGCCAGTCCCTTAGCGCCCAGATCCATGAACTTTTTGCGGCGATCAGCGATCAACGCCTTGCGATCGATGCCGCTCAGGTCCTTGAGCAATGCCGCGATGGTTTCACCGACAGCGGCAATCGCGGCTTTCGGGTCACGATGCGCGCCGCCGCGTGGTTCGGGGATGACGTGATCATTTACCCCAAGTTGCTTGAGATCCTGCGCCGTCAGGCGCAGGGCTTCGGCAGCTTCGCGCATCTTCTCTGCATCTTTCCACAGGATCGAAGCACAGCCTTCGGGCGAGATCACCGAATAGACAGAATGCTCGAGCATCGCTACACGGTTGGCCGTGGCAAAGGCTACCGCACCGCCTGACCCGCCTTCGCCGATGATGACCGACACCAAAGGCACACCGATCTGCAAGCATGTCTCCGTTGCCCGGGCAATCGCCTCTGATTGTCCACGCTCTTCAGCGCCTTTGCCGGGATATGCGCCGGGAGTGTCGACCAGTGTGATGACCGGCAGCCCGAATTTATCGGCCAGTTCCATCAAACGTACGGCTTTGCGATAACCCTCCGGCCGGGCCATGCCGAAATTGCGCTCAATACGCGATTTGGTGTCATTGCCCTTTTCATGACCGATCACGACCACGGGCGTGTCATTAAATCGCGCAAGCCCCCCCATCACCGCATGATCATCGGCAAAATTCCTGTCACCGGCAAGGGGGGTGTATTCCGTAAACAGCGCTTCGATATAATCTTTGCAATGAGGCCGTTCGGCGTGGCGGGCAACCTGACATTTTCGCCATGGCGTCAAGGACTTATACAAATCATCCAGCATCTGGTGGGCTTTGTGGTCAAGAGCTTTTGCCTCTGCACTGACGTCCATACCTTCAGACGACCGCGCCAGGGCACGCAGCTCTTCTGCCTTGCCTTCGATTTCAGCCAAAGATTTTTCGAAATCCAGATACTGTGTCATCACCTGCTCCGCTCTCAGTTTATCGCTATATGGCGCTGATTGGATGCTATTGCAATGTGACCGTCAGGGGTGAGGCTAAAGAACCCGAGATCGGCCCGCGAGAAGCTAAAGGTCAGTCACAAGGGCGGAACGGGGAGACTTTGACAAAGGTCCGCAGACAAACTGCCTCGAAGGTCACCGCGGCACACAGGCGGATATCCTTGGGGACGTCGCACCGTAAACGGCGTGAACGCGCAACAAACAGATGAATTCGCCGCGCGTTGGCAGGTTACCGGGACCCGATCATCTCGGACTGGCGCACGATGACTTCGGCCTGTTTGATGCTGGCGATATCCACAAGGCGGCCCTTGTAAACGGTGGCACCTTCGCCATTGGCCTTAGCAGTTTCCATCGCGGCCAGAATTTCGCGGGCTTCGGCGACGGCTTCTTCCGAAGGGGTGAAGACCTCGTTCGCGACAGCGATTTGCTTGGGATGGATCGCCCACTTTCCCACCATGCCAAGGGTCGCCGACCGTCGTGCCTGGGCCCGGAATCCGTCGTCATCCGAAAAATCGCCGAACGGACCGTCAACCGGCAGCACACCGTGGGTCCGGCATGCGGCGACGATCGCAGCCTGCGCCCAATGCCAGGGATCTGACCAATGCTTGGCACCTTCGCGCAACATGTAATAGTTTTCCTGCGTGCCGCCGATACCTGTGGTCTGCATCCCCATAGATGCGGCGAAATCCGCGGCGCCCAAGCTCATCGCCTGTAAGCGAGGGCTGGAAGCGGCGATTTCCTCTACGTGAGCTATACCGGCAGCCGATTCGATGATCACCTCGAACGAGATCTTTTTGCTGCGACCTTTCGCGGTTTCGATAGCGGTGACCAACGCGTCCACGGCATAGACGTCAGCCGCACAGCCGACCTTGGGGATCATGATCTGGTCCAACCGTTCGCCGGCTTGTTCAAGCAGATCAACCACGTCCCGGTACCAATAGGGTGTATCCAGCCCGTTGATCCGCACGGACAGTGTTTTGTCGCCCCAGTCCACATCGCTGATCGCCTTGATGATATTGGCGCGGGCGCTGTCCTTGTCGGAAGGGGCGACGCTGTCTTCCAGATCAAGGTTGATTACATCCGCGGCGGAACTGGCCATTTTCTCAAAGAGCGCGGGACGCGATCCTGGCCCGAAAAGTTGGCAGCGGTTGGGGCGTGCAGGGGCAGTGGGCTGAATGCGAAAGCTCATGGACGGGGTTCCTCGAGTAATAAAGTTACGGCATCTTCTGTCAGGTTGGTATTAAATTGCGTAGTGACCTGCAAGGCAGATCTCGCAGTTGCAGCATTGCCCGGAGCAGCGGGGCGCAAGTATTGCGCATATACTGCGAAATTTTTGCAAGATATCTGCACTATCACAGCAACCGGCGATGGATTTGCAAGCTCATTTCGGCGACAAGCTGTGAAAATTGCCCAAAGACTTTAATCCGGGAGAAAGCGACGATGATTGAGACACCCTATCTTTTGTTCTTGGGCGATGCGCCGGATCAACTTGCAGTCAAGGTGGCGCAGGGGATCAAGGACTGGCGCCCCGACAATGCGGTCGGACAACTTCGCATGGAAGGATGCAAAGCGGATGTAGGATTGCCCGATATGACTCTCGCACAGGCGAAAGAGGCTGGTGCAAAGACGATGGTGATCGGCGTAGCCAACCGGGGCGGTACTATAAGTGCGGCATGGCGCGCCGTGCTGGTCGACGCGCTGGAGGCCGGTTTCGATCTGGCATCCGGCTTGCATAACCTGCTGCGCAACGAGCCAGAGCTGGTTGCGGCAGCGCAACGTGCCGGACGCAAGCTGCATGATGTGCGTGTCCCTTCTGTTGAATATCCTATTGCCAATGGCGTGAAACGTAGGGGAAAGCGCGTTCTGGCGGTGGGCACGGATTGTTCTGTCGGCAAGATGTACACGGCCCTTGCGCTAGACGCGGCCATGCAGGATAGAGGGATGAAAAGCAGTTTCAGGGCGACCGGGCAGACCGGCATCCTGATCACCGGCGAGGGTGTGCCCCTGGATGCCGTGGTCGCCGATTTTATGGCCGGATCGATAGAGTATCTGACCCCCGGTAATGACGACGATCATTGGGATGTGATCGAAGGGCAAGGCAGTCTGTTTCACGTTTCATATTCGGGTGTGACCCTGGCCCTGATCCATGGTGGACAGCCCGACGCGCTGATCCTGTGTCACGAACCGACCCGCAATACGATGCGTGGCTTGCCGGATTACACGCTGCCCACGTTGGAAGAAGTGCGCGACGTGGCGCTGACGCTGGCAAAGGTTGCCAACGCAGGCTGTCAGGTGGTCGGTATCTCGATCAATACCCAGCATCTGTCGGAGGCAGAGGCAGACGCCTATCTGGCCGAGGTCGAAACACGCTTGGGCTTGCCAGCCGTGGACCCGTTCCGCCAAGGTGCCGCGAGATTGGCGGAGGCTTTGGCAGCCCTCTGATCGGCCCTTCGGGGAGAGTTTAAGTGGCAAAATGAAGGAGCGGATATGCGTATTGAGGTAAGCCGGGATGTCTTTCGGCTGGCGCAGGTCTTTACCATTTCGCGTGGGTCGCGGACGGAGGCGCAGGTGCTCACGGTGCGGATCACCGATGGCGGCGTGACGGGGTGGGGCGAATGTGTGCCCTATGCCCGGTATGGCGAGACGCTGGAGTCGGTCGCGGCAGAGATCGAAGCGCTGAGCGGGCCGCTGACGCGTGATGCGCTGTATGATCTGCTGCCGGCCGGGGCCGCGCGCAATGCAGTGGATTGTGCCCTGTGGGATTTGCAAGCCAAGCAGGCGGGTAAACGGGTGTGGGAACTGGCGGGGCTGGCGCGACCGGGACCCGAGATCACGGCCTTTACCCTGTCGTTGGATAGCCCCGAAAAGATGCGCGAACAGGCGGCCTTGCATGCGCATCGCCCGCTGTTGAAGATCAAGCTGGGCACGCCGGATGATATGCCCCGCCTTGAAGCTGTGCGCGCCGGTGCCCCTGACGCGCAGATCATCATCGATGCGAACGAAGGCTGGTCGGCCGCGGTTTACGCCGATCTTGCCCCGCATCTGGTGCGGCTGGGTGTGTCTTTGGTTGAACAGCCTTTGCCCGCAGGGGATGACGATGCGCTCGTCGGGATGGAGCGGCCCGTGCCGGTCTGTGCCGATGAAAGCTGTCATGACCGTGCGAGCCTTGCTGCGCTGAAGGGCAAATACGATGTGGTCAACATCAAGCTGGACAAAACCGGTGGTCTGACAGAGGCGCTGGCGCTGCGCGATGCGGCTGTCGCGCAGGGCTATGAGGTCATGGTGGGGTGCATGGTCGGGTCGTCGCTCGCGATGGCTCCGGCGGTGCTGGTGGCACAGGGGGCAAAGGTCGTGGACCTTGACGGCCCGCTGCTTCTGGCCGAAGACCGCGAGAACGCTTTGACATTTGACGCCGCCGGGGTGCATCCGCCTGCGGCCAAGCTTTGGGGATAAGACATGCGGACTGTATATGTGAACGGCGAATACCTGCCCGAGACCGAAGCCAAGGTTTCGATCTTTGATCGCGGGTTTCTGATGGCGGACGGGGTCTATGAGGTCACCAGCGTGCTGGACGGCAAGCTGATCGACTTTGACGGCCATGCGATCCGGCTCAGCCGGTCGTTGAACGAGCTACAGATGCGCAACCCGATCTCGAAGGAGGACCTGCTGGAGGTCCACCGCGAACTGGTGCGCGTGAACGAGATCGACGAGGGGCTGATCTATTTGCAGATCACCCGCGGATCGGACGGGGACCGCGACTTTGCCTTCCCCGACGCCGAGACGACAGAGCCGACGATTGTCTTGTTCACCCAGTCCAAGCCCGGTCTTGCCGACAGCCCTGCTGCCAAAAAAGGCGCCAAGATCATCAGCATCGAAGACATCCGCTGGGGCCGTCGCGACATCAAAACGGTGCAGCTGCTGTATCCGTCGATGGGCAAGATGATGGCCAAGAAAGCGGGCTGCGACGATGCCTGGATGGTCGAGGACGGGTTTGTTACCGAAGGCACCAGCAACAACGCTTATATCGTGATGGGCAACAAGATCATCACCCGCGCGCTGAGCAATGATATCTTGCACGGCATCACCCGCGCTGCGGTTCTGCGGTTTGCCAAAGAGGCGCAGATGGTTGTGGAAGAGCGCAATTTCACCATCGAGGAAGCGCAGCAGGCGGATGAGGCGTTTACCACCTCTGCCAGCGCCTTTGTCATGCCCGTGGTCGAGATCGACGGCATCGTCCTGGGCGACGGGACACCGGGCAAGGTCGCGCCGCGTCTGCGCGAAATCTATCTGGATGAGATGCGCAAGGCGGCGATCTAACCCGCCTTGCCAAGGGGTTGGCTGCGCGCGGTCAGCCCTTTTCGCCGACGTTCTGTTCGAAGGCGACCTTGAACGCTTCCTTTTGCGAGTCCTTCGCGTCGGTCTGATAGTTGTCTTTCCATTCTTCCATGGTCATCCCGTAGAACAGCTCGCGCGCCTCTTCCTTGCCCATCTCGATCCCGCGTTCGTTCGCGGCTTCTTGGTACCAGCGCGACAGGCAGTTGCGGCAGAATCCGGCCAGGTTCATCATGTCGATGTTCTGCACGTCCGTGCGGTCTTTCATCAGGTGGTGTTGCAGACGACGGAAAGCTGCGGCCTGAAGTTCGATTTCTTGTTGGCTGGTCATGCTGATGTCTCCTTGGGGTATTCGTTGTGTTCTAAATCTGGGGTTCCACACGCCCTTGTCAAACTGCCACAGGCCGGACGGTCGCGGAGTCCGTAACCTATGTCCGTGTTGGAATGAAGCTCTGAACCACTTCGCCACCCGTGTCAGTATTATTGTGCAACCGAGCCTGGGACGTTTGATCATGCAGAGGCACGGCGAGTGCGATAGGCCAGATAATCACGCAATAACAGTTATCGCTAACATTTTTGCTATCCCTTCCTGGGGCTGAGCATGTTAAAGCGGCTATAAAGTTCGCTAAATAAGGGCCGAGGCCTGTTTCGGAGACAAAAGGAAAGTCTAAGCATGAAACGCACGCGCAATGTTAAGATAGTCGCTACTCTTGGGCCAGCGTCGGATACACATGAAGTGATTTCGGCGTTGTACAATGCGGGGGCGGACGTTTTTCGACTGAACATGAGCCACGGCAGCCACGACGAAATTCGGGCCAAACATCAGATCATTCGTCAGATCGAAGAGGAAACCGGTTCGACGATCGGCATCTTGGCGGATTTGCAGGGCCCCAAGCTTCGGGTCGGCGTCTTTGCCAATGAAAACGAACAGTTGGTGGAAGGGGCGGATTTCAGGCTGGATCTGAACGATACTGCCGGCGATGCGGAACGTGTTTGCCTGCCACATCCTGAGATCTTTCAGGCCCTGGAGCCGGGTGCGAGTCTGTTGGTGAATGACGGCAAAATACGGCTCAAGGTCAAGGAATGTGGCCCCGACTTTGCGGATTGCGTCGTGGTGACCGGGGGCGTCATATCAAACCGCAAGGGCGTCAATGTACCTGACGTGGTTTTGCCGCTCGCAGCGCTGTCTGACAAGGATCGTGCCGATCTGGAGTTCGTGTGCGAATTGGGCGTGGACTGGCTTGCATTGAGCTTCGTGCAACGCCCGGAAGACGTGATCGAAGCCCGCGCTTTGGCCAAGGGACGGGCGGCGTTGTTGTCGAAGATCGAAAAGCCCTCTGCTGTACAACGATTTGACGATATTTTGGCCGTTAGTGACGGTATCATGGTCGCCCGGGGGGATCTGGGCGTAGAATTGCCTGTACAGAATGTACCGCCCATCCAAAAGCGACTGGTTCGCAAATGCCGGGCGGCGGCCAAGCCGGTGATCGTTGCGACGCAAATGCTTGAATCAATGATTGAAAGTCCGATGCCGACCCGGGCTGAAGTGTCCGACGTAGCGACCGCGATCTATGAAGGCGCGGATGCTGTAATGTTGTCGGCTGAATCTGCGGCAGGGTCTTATCCGATCGATGCGGTACGCACGATGGACAACGTTGCCACCGAGGTCGAGAAGGACCCGACGTATACACAAATTATTGAATCTTCGCGTAAGGCAGACAGGGTGACCGTAGCGGATGGCATCGTTGCCGCCGCCCGGGAAATCGCCGAAACTGCGAATATCAAGGCAATTTGCTGCTTCACGCACAGCGGAACCACTGCGGTTCTGACCGCGAGAGAGCGCCCTCGGGTGCCAATCATTGCACTGACGCCGCTGGTTAAGACCGCAAGACGATTGGCGCTGAGCTGGGGGACAAACTGCGTCCTGACCGGGCGGCTTGACCGGTTCAAGATGGCTGTCGTCAGCGCGGCCCGTGCCGCGCGTGAAGAAGGATATGCCGGCCCCGACGATCTGATCGTCGTTGTCGCCGGTGTGCCATTCAACGTCGAAGGGAGTACGAATATCCTGCGTGTTGCCCCATGTGACGAGCGTTTGATTTTCAACACCGATCCAGAGTAGCGTTGCCGGAAAACGTGAAACCGGATTTTCAAGGGCGTGCTTTATGGATTCTGATTTGATCTTGGTGATAGGTCTTGCTCTTGCGTTTCTTTCCATTCCATCGGCGTTGTCTGCGTTTTCAGATGGGCGGGTGCCGCGCGTTTCCGCGCTGACCATCGTCATCGCGGGGGCGATGATCATTTATGCATTTCGCAGCCACCCCGAGGGGTATACGTTGCAGGATATTCCCATGGCGATCACGCATGTGATTGCGCGGTACAGGTTTTGGTAGCATGACGGGCGCGTTTTTGCGCTTGCCTTGACCGCTTCTCCACCCTATACGCCAGCTTCGTTCCGCGCGTCCGGCCCACGTGGCATGCCGAGTCGCGCATCTACCGAACTCAAGTTAAGGAGACGGAAATGCCCAAGATGAAGACGAAATCGAGCGCCAAGAAGCGCTTTAAGATCTCGGCGACCGGCAAGGTCATCGGCGGTCAGGCTGGCAAACAGCATGGTATGATCAAACGGACTAAGAAATTCATCCGTGACGCGCGTGGGACAACAGCTTTGTCTGCCCCCGACGCCAAGATCATCAAGGGCTTCATGCCCTACGACCGCTAAGATAGGAGAGCCGATATGTCCCGTACAAAAGGTGGTGTGGTCACTCACGCCCGTCACAAAAAGGTCATCAAAGCCGCTAAAGGTTACTATGGCCGTCGCAAGAATACTTTCAAGGTCGCCCGTCAGGCGGTCGACAAAGCCAACCAATACGCCACGCGCGACCGTAAGAACCGCAAGCGGAACTTCCGCGCATTGTGGATCCAGCGGATCAACGCCGCAGTGCGCAGCCACGACGAAGCACTGACATACAGCCGCTTCATCAACGGCCTGTCCCTGGCTGGTATCGAAGTGGACCGCAAGGTTCTGTCCGATTTGGCGGTGAACGAGCCCGAAGCATTCGGTGCCATCGTGAAGCAGGCACAAGACGCGCTGGCCGCGTAAGCGCCTTTCGTTGTTGAACGTTAAGAACGCCGTCCCGCTATCGGGGCGGCGTTTCGCGTTCAGGGTGGGGTCAGATCAGGGCGCTGCATCGTTCCGTCGGCACCATATGCGATGCCGGTCGGTCGTTTGGCGGCATCTGCCACGCCGACGAAGCGGGGCACTCCTGCATGAGATGCGTCAAATTGGCGGTGCTGCTTGTATTCGGGCGCAATTCTGCTAGCACCAGCGCAAGTTCAAGATATGATATGAGGCCGACATGGACGACCTGAAAGCGAAATATTTAGGCCAGATCGCTGATGCCTCCGACGAAGCTGCGTTGGAAGATATCCGTCTGACAGCCGTGGGTAAAAAAGGCGAAGTTGCGCTTAAAATGCGTGAATTGGGCAAGATGACCCCCGAAGAGCGTCAGACCGTAGGCCCTGCCTTGAATGCTCTCAAGGACGAGATCAATTCAGCCATCGCCGCCAAGAAGGCCGCGTTGAGTGACGCCGCACTTGATGAACGTTTGCGGTCGGAATGGCTCGACGTGACACTGCCGACACGGCCCACACGCCAAGGCACGATCCACCCGGTCAGTCAGGTGACCGAAGAGGTTACAGCCATTTTTGCCGAACTTGGGTTTTCGGTCGCCGAAGGGCCGCGCATTGATACCGATTGGTATAATTTCGATGCGCTGAACATCCCCGGCCACCACCCTGCCCGTGCCGAAATGGACACGTTTTACATGGCCCGTGCCGAAGGCGACGATCGGCCACCGCATGTGCTGCGCACCCACACCTCGCCCGTGCAGATCCGCACGATGGAGGCGGAAGGCGCGCCGTTGCGTATCATCTGCCCCGGTGGCGTCTACCGTGCCGATTATGACCAGACCCACACGCCGATGTTTCATCAAGTCGAGGGCCTTGCGATCGATAAAGACATTTCGATGGCGAACCTCAAATGGGTACTTGAGGAATTCTTCAGCGCGTTCTTCGAAGTCGAAGGGATCAAGACGCGCTTTCGCGCTTCGCATTTCCCGTTCACCGAACCCTCTGCCGAGGTCGATATCCAGTGTTCCTGGGTCGACGGACAGTTGCGCATCGGCGAAGGTGATGGCTGGATGGAGGTTCTTGGGTCTGGGATGGTTCACCCCAAGGTGTTGCAAGCAGGCGGAATCGACCCGGCCCATTGGCAGGGTTTTGCCTTTGGCATGGGGATCGACCGGATAGCGATGCTGAAATACGGAATTCCCGATTTGCGCGCCTTCTTCGAGTCGGATTTACGCTGGTTACGCCACTACGGGTTTGCAAGCCTTGACCAGCCGACGCTGCGTGCGGGTCTAAGCCGATGAAACTGCGCGTCGTCGCCAGCAGGTTTATTTGGATGTGCCGGGACGGGGCGACGCTGACTGGTGGTTTGCCCGGATGAAGATGTTTCGAAACGAACGGCGGGACAACTCCGAAGCACACCGTCGTCTGTATGCGCGATTCGAACTGGCCTACACGGTGGTGGATTTCATGGCCGCCTTCTGCTTTGTGGTCGGGTCAGTGATGTTTTTCAGCCCGGATTGGCAGACTCCCGCGACGTGGTTCTTTGTGATCGGCTCATTGCTTTTTGCGGCCAAGCCCAGTCTGCGTCTGGTGCGCGAGATCAAGCTGTATCGTCTGGGTGACGTAAAAGACCTTGCTTCCAGGGCCGAAAAATAAAGAACCCTCCGCGTTTATGCGGCATGCGATAGTTTCGACAAAGGTTAGAATATGCGCCTGATACGCGGCCTGCTTTTGGTTTCTTTCATTCTGTTCTTACCGGGGGTGAGCGCCGCGCAAACCTTAGAGCCGTGCGGCGGCGACGTTGCCTGCAAGATCGGGGATCGCAGCTATAGCATCCTGATGCCAGACAACTGGGATGGGGTCACGCCTTTGCCGGTATTGATGCATTTCCATGCGTTCTTGAGGCGCGGCCGAACCGTTATCCATCATCCAAGGATAGGAAGCGAGACAAAGCCGCGTGGTGTCATGTTGGTCGCACCTTCTGCGCGCAACCGGGCATGGCGGTTTTGGCAGGACAACCCCGAGGATATCGACTTTGCCGATGCGGTTTTGGCAGATGTGGCCAAGCGCTATCCTGTGGACCAAAGCCAGATCTATGTGTCGGGTTTTTCGTTCGGGTCTGCGATGGCGTGGCGATATGCCTGCGCGCGCGGTGACAGGATCGCGGGATTGATGACTATGTCCGGTACAATCAAGCAAGACAGCGATTGTCCCAACCCACCCAAACAGGTGCGCCATGTGCATGGTCTGGGCGATATATGGATGCATCTTCCGCGCGGGCCGGGGCACAATGTGACTACTGCGGTGGCTTTGTGGCGCAAGGCTTTCCGATGTGGCAAAGGGCGGCTTGAGGGCGTGATTGAACTTGCCCCTGGTCTAAACGTCACCCATTTCGTCTGGGATAATTGCATGCCGGGTCGCAGCGTGACGCTCGATGTCCATTCAGGCGGTCATTTTATCCCGACAGGTTGGCTGGGCCGCCAGTTGGATGGTCTCATGCCCCAGAGGCCGGGTTGAGAGAAATGGCACCTACACCGGATTGAAACTGCACCGATTAAACGCTACCCCCTAGCGCAAGCGACTGCATGAGGACCATCACCATGAAATTCACCTTGTCCTGGCTCAAGGAACATCTCGATACGACCGCGTCGATTGATGAAATCACCTATGCGTTGACCGACCTGGGCCTCGAGGTCGAAAGCGTCGAAGACCGCGGGGCCAAGCTGGCGGACTTTACGCTTGGCTATGTGAAATCGGCCGAAAAGCACCCTGATGCCGACCGCTTGCAGATTTGCCAGGTCGAGACTGACGAAGGCGTTCAGCAGATTATCTGCGGTGCGCCAAATGCCCGGCAAGGTATTACTGTAGTCGTGGCCAAGCCGGGGGTATATGTTCCGGGCATTGATACCACGATCGGGGTCGGAAAAATCCGCGGTGTCGAAAGCTTCGGGATGATGGCGTCCGAGCGCGAGCTTGAGCTGTCCGAAGAGCATGACGGCATCATCGAATTGCCTTCCGGCGCTGTCGGAGACCGTTTCACCGATTGGTTGGCCGAAAATGACCCTGCCAAGGTTGATCCTGTGATAGAGATAGCGATCACCCCCAACCGTCCTGACGCTCTTGGCGTGCGCGGTATCGCCCGCGATCTGGCGGCGCGCGGGTTGGGCACGCTCAAGCAACGGGATATTCCGGCGGTTGAGGGGCAATTTCCCTGCCCGATCATGGTAACAATTGACGCGGACACATTGGCGCAGTGCCCGGTGTTTTATGGGCGTGTTATTCGGGGCGTCAAAAATGGCCCTTCGCCCGAATGGTTACAGGACAAGCTGCGCGCCATCGGGTTGCGCCCAATCTCGTTCCTGGTCGACGTGACGAATTTCTTCACCTATGATCGAAATCGGCCTTTGCACGTCTTTGACGCCGATAAGGTCGCCGGCAATATGCTGCGGGTTCACCGTGCCGAAGGTGGTGAAACTCTGGTTGGTCTGGATGACAAAGAATATACCTTCAGCGAAGGAATGACGCTGATTTCGGATGCGGAAAAGGTCGAAAGCATTGCCGGCGTCATGGGCGGTGCCGAAACCGGCTGTTCGATGGAAACGGAAAATGTGTTCATTGAGGCGGCGTATTTTGACCCGGTTCGCACCGCATATACCGGCCGCGCTCTCAAGATCAATTCGGACGCGCGGTACCGCTTTGAACGCGGGATTGATCCTGAGTGGACACCATACGCCATCGAACATGCAACCCAGATGATACTGGATATCGCAGGGGGTGAGGCATCTGAGGTCGTCGTAGCCGGCCGGGTTCCAGACTTCTCAAGGGCATACAAGCTGGATGCCGCGCGTGTGCAATCCTTGGTCGGCATGACGATCTCGGAAAGCGAGCAGCGCAAGACGCTGACATCATTGGGATTCCGTCTGGAAGGTGACATGGCTCAGGTCCCAAGCTGGCGCCCCGATGTTCAAGGCGAAGCGGATCTGGTCGAAGAAGTTGCACGCATCGCGTCGCTGACCAAGCTTCAGGGCCGCCCCTTGCCGCGTTTGACACCGGGTGTACCCAAGCCAGTGCTGTCTGCGATGCAGCGGCGCGAAGCGATCGCTCGGCGCACCTGTGCCGCGCTTGGGTACAATGAATGCGTATCCTACAGTTTTATTGATCAGGCCTCCGCCGCGTTGTTTGGTGGTGGCACCGACGATACGCGGCTGGAAAACCCGATCAGCGCCGATATGAGCCATATGCGCCCGTCGCTGCTGCCTGCCTTGTTACAGGCCGCGGCGCGCAATCAGGCCCGGGGCTTTGCCGATATGGCGCTGTTCGAGGTAGGCCCTGTATTCACTGGCGGCGAACCGGGAGAACAGCACCTGCAAGTAAGCGGCGTGCTTGTCGGTCGTACCGGCCCAAAAGACGTGCACGGGGCTTCGCGCAACGTTGATCTGTTCGATGTCAAAGCCGATATCGAAGCAATCCTCGCGTCTATCGGTGCGCCTGCCAAGGTACAGATCAACCGCAACGGCGATGAATGGTGGCACCCTGGCCGTCACGGGCAGATCTGTCTGGGCCCGAAAAAGGTGCTGGCTGTGTTCGGCGAAATTCACCCGCGTGTGTTAAACGCCCTGGACGTGAAGGGCCCGGCAATGGGCTTCACCCTTTGGCCCGCCAATGTACCGCTTCCACGAAAGGCAGGGTCTACGCGACCGGCCCTGAGCGTCAGTGCCCTGCAAGCGGTCGAACGCGATTTTGCCTTTGTCGTGGATGCCGGAGTGGATGCCCTGATGCTTGTGAACGCGGCAATGGGGGCTGATAAGACCCTGATTGATGATGTTCGGGTGTTTGATGAATTCATCGGTGGTGCGTTGGGCGAAGGCAAGAAATCGTTGGCACTGACGGTACGCATGCAACCCAGCGACAAGACACTTAAAGATGCCGATATCGAAGCGGTAAGTAACAAGGTGATCGAAAAAGTCACAAAGGCGACGGGCGGCGTGCTGCGCGGCTGATCTGACGAAAGGTGCGATATGACTTTGAACGTATATTTATCCGGTGAGATTCATACCGACTGGCGTGACCAAATCATCGACGGCGCAAGCGGGCTGGACGTCGTTTTTGCCAGTCCGGTAACCGACCATGCGGCCAGCGATGATTGCGGTGTCGCGATCATGGGCCCCGAGGCAGACAAGTTCTGGCATGACCGGAAGGGCGCGCAGCTTAACGCGATCCGTACGCGTCGGGGAATCGAGCAAGCAGATATCGTCGTGGTGCGGTTTGGTGACCAGTACAAGCAGTGGAATGCAGCATTTGACGCCGGGTACGCTGCGGCATTGGGCAAGTCACTGGTGATCTTGCATGGCCCCGATCACGCACATGCGCTGAAAGAGGTCGACGCCGCGGCGCTTGCGGTAGCTCAGGAGCCGGCGCAAGTCGTGCAAATATTGCGTTATGTTCTAAAGGGTGAACTGCCAGGGTAACACCGGCTGCCGTGTCTGCGGCACAGGTTTGTCGTGCGGCAAAAGTTAAACATGTGTTTTATTCACAGCATGAATGGTAGTTCTGTGTCTACCATCCAGCCAACAGAGTGAAACTATAAGGACGTCCCATGCTTCAAGAATTCAAGGATTTCATTGCCAAGGGCAATGTCATGGATCTCGCGGTCGGTATCATCATCGGTGCCGCTTTCACGGCCATCGTCAATTCACTTGTCAGCGATATGATCAACCCGGTCATTGGTCTGGTATTGGGCGGAGTCGATTTTACCAACATGTACGTGGTGTTGTCGGGAACGGTACCTGCCGATGCCGGTCTTGACGTGGCGCGTGCATCTGATGCCGCGATATTCGCATACGGTGCCTTCATCACCGCATGCATCAACTTTTTTATTATCGCTTTCGTCGTGTTCATGTTGGTCAAGGCCGTGAACCGGCTGAAATCCATTGCGGAAGCACCCGACGAAATCGCCCCCGAGGTCAAGACTGGCCCGAGCCAGCTTGACGTGTTGCTGCAAATTCGCGATTCGCTTGCCAAGAAGTGACGCGGATCCGGGCGCGGAAAATTGACCGGCCCCGTCTGTGCCGGTCAATTTTCGCAGGATGACAGTCTTTAGCTGGCGATAGCCTGATCGGCGGTGATCGATGTCAGGCCCAAGGCTTCGGCGACAGCCGCATATGTGATTTGCCCAGCATGCACATTCAGTCCGGCTCTCAGGTGCGGATCGTCGGCGCAGGCCTGCTTCCATCCTTTGTTGGCTAGTGCCAGCATGAACGGCATCGTGGCATTGCCCAGAGCGATGGTAGAGGTCCGCGCCACAGCGCCGGGCATGTTGGCCACGCAGTAATGCATGATGCCGTCGACTTCGTACACCGGATCCTGGTGCGTGGTGGCCTTGGAGGTTTCAAAGCAACCGCCCTGATCAATGGCGACATCCACCAAAGCTGCCCCCGGCTTGAGTTCGCTGAGTTGCGCGCGGCTGATCAGCTTGGGCGCTGCGGCACCGGGTATCAATACCGCCCCGATGATCATATCCGCTTCGCGGGCCAGTTCGATCGTGTTGCCGACCGAAGCATAGGACGTTTTGAACACGCCGCCAAAAACATCGTCAAGATAACGCAGGCGGGCAAGCGACCGATCAAGCACTGTCACATCGGCACCCATGCCGGCGGCAATTCGCGCGGCGTGTGTCCCGACAACGCCGCCCCCGATGACCGTGACCCGCGCAGGGCCAACCCCGGGCACGCCACCCATCAGCACACCGCGGCCGCCATTGGCCTTCTGCAAGGTCCAGGCACCCACTTGCGGTGCCAGCCGGCCTGCGACCTCGGACATCGGTGCAAGCAGCGGCAGCCCACCGGCGCGGTCGGTAACGGTCTCATATGCAATGCAGGTGGCACCTGACGCCACGAGGTCCGCGGTCTGATCGGGGTCGGGCGCAAGGTGAAGGTATGTAAACAATATCTGCCCTTCGCGCAGCATCTTACGCTCGGCAGCCTGGGGTTCCTTGACCTTGACGATCATATCCGCTGTTGAAAAAATCTCGGCCGGCGTGGCGACGATGGTGGCTCCGGCCTCCGCATAAGCTGCGTCGTCAAAACCTGCGCCGATACCGGCCCCTGTTTCGATGAAAACCTGGTGGCCGTTGGTCACCGCTTCGAAGGCGGCGTTGGGCGTCATGCCAACACGAAATTCCTGAGGCTTGATTTCTTTGGGGCATCCTATTTTCATACTATCCGTCCTGTTAAAGGTGCTTTGTTCCACCATATGGCTGAATAAACGCAATGGGGCACGGATTTCGGGTCGCATTTCACCACCATCTTCGAATAGAATTCGAAGCATGCAGGAATATACGCAAACGAATTGCTTGAAATGAGTCTCGACGACATTGACCGCCGTATCTTGGTAGCTTTGCAGAACAAAGGACGGATGTCGAATTCGGATCTGTCGGAAAAGGTGCATCTGTCTCCGTCTGCTTGCCATCGCCGGGTTCAGCGGCTCGAGGCTGAGGGCTATATCCGCGATTACGTAGCGCTTTTGAATGCACGCAAGCTTGGTGTCCCGACTACGGTGTTCGTCGAGATTACGTTGCAAGGTCAAGCAGACGAGGTGCTTGACGCGTTTGAAAAAGCCGTCGCGCGGATCCCCGACGTGTTGGAGTGTCACCTCATGGCTGGTGCCGCCGATTACCTGTTGAAGGTGGTAGCGGAAGACACCGAAGATTTTGCACGCATCCACCGGCAACATCTGGCGCGTCTGCCCGGCGTGGGACAGATGCAGTCAAGCTTTGCCCTGCGAACCGTATGCAATACGACCGCGCTGCCGGTCACCTAGCGAACGGGTGGAAACAACGCGATCCAGATGCTCGCAAACATTAGAATGCCACCAATATTCACCCAAACATGCCAAACCGCATAACGAAAGCGCATTGATCTACGCGTGTAGAACACTGTGCCGATCACAAAGCTGGCTGCCCCCGCAACGATTAGCCAAAGAGAGCCCGCCGGCACATCGCGAAGATCGGGCAAAGCGCTAAGCCCAATCGCGCCAAGCGCCAGGTAAGAGGCCGTCGACCAACGCCCTTGCACCACATTGCCTGAGATTTTCTTCCAGATCGCCAACACGGCCAATGCCCAGGACACCCAAAGCAGCGTTATCGTCCACGGCGTGGACGCCAAAACGAAAAATGGTGTGAATGTCCCTGTGATGCTGGGGTAAATAGCAGCGTGGTCGATGCGCCGTAAAAGTATGCGATGGTCGTGCCACGGGGCGAAATGGTAGGCATATGAGGCAAGGTTGGACGCCATGGCGCAGGCTACATACACGCTCACCGCGATGACCAAGCGGAAATCGAGCAGCTGAGCCGATTTGGTAATCAGCAGCCCACCCGCGACAACAATCAGGATCAACCCTACGACATGCGTTATCAGATCGGCCCGCCGATGCGAGGATGCGATGCTGGGGAAGGTTGGCGTTATCATATGGACTCCCCGGAGTTATCGGTGCCAGATATGCAGCCTGATCGCCAAAGTCTATTCTTCCGGTGCGTCAGAAAGGCGGCAACACGTGCTCTGCCTGGAACCGCGACGTGAACTTGACCAAGCCAAAATAAAACCCCCGGCACCTGTGGGTATCGGGGGTTCGTATTTCTATGCCTTACTCAGGATGATTTACATCATGCCTTCGCGTTGCAATTTTTTCCGTGCCAGTTTCCGGGAACGGCGGATCGCTTCAGCTTTCTCGCGCGCTTTTTTCTCGGATGGTTTCTCGAAATGTTGCTTGAGCTTCATTTCACGAAACACACCTTCGCGCTGTAGCTTTTTCTTCAGAGCCCGAAGGGCCTGATCGACGTTGTTGTCGCGAACACTAACCTGCATGTGGTTTTCACCACCTTTCTAGTTTGAAGTTGCAAGGATTTGCAGGAACTGGGCATATAGCAAACAAGCCCTACATTGTCCATAGCAAAGCCAATAACTCCCGAGGAGGCCGCCTTGACCGACACTGCCCCGAGCCCGAAAGAGCAATTGCTTTCAGCAGCTGTGAATCATGTGCCATTCGATGGTTGGACGGAAACCACGTTTCAGGCCGCAATCGCCGATACGGGTCTAGACCGTACCGTGGCGCGGGCAATTTGCCCCAGAGGTGCGGTTGATTTGGCCGTGGCGTTCCACCTTCGCGGCGACCGCATAATGATTGACCAGGCGAAAGCGCAGAATATGTCCGGATTAAAGTTCCGCGAAAAGATTTCGGCGATGGTGCGGCTGCGGCTGGAAGCGGTCACGGACAAGGAACTGGTGCGTCGCGGTGCAACGCTGTTTGCACTGCCGCAATATGCCCCGGATGGGGCCAAATTGGTGTGGGGTACGTCAGATGCCATCTGGAACGCGCTGGGGGATACGTCAAATGACGTGAACTGGTACACCAAACGCGCCACGCTCTGTGCTGTGTATTCATCCACCGTATTGTACTGGTTGGGCGACACCAGTGAGGGCAACAGCGCCACCTGGGGGTTCCTGGATCGGCGCATTGAAAACGTAATGCAGATCGAAAAACTCAAGGCGCAGGTCAATGATAGCCCGACGCTAAGTAAGCTTCTGATCGGTCCCAAGTGGGTTCTCTCGCAAGTGAAGGCGCCAAACCGGGGGCTTAGGGCCAGGATGCCGGGAAGCTGGACAACCCCGCGGCGATAGGGTGTCTTTTCATGCTCGACGCGACCTGATAGCGACGGGGCGAACCGCAACCCAAGGCGGTGTCTGCAAAGCTGGTAGTCGCGTAAATGTCTGTGCCGTTGATTGATCTAGACCGTGTATTCTATACGCCAGACGGGGCCGGAGTGCTGCACGACATAACGATACAGGCGTCAGAGCGACGGATTGGGATCGTTGGGCGGAACGGATCGGGAAAAACCTCGCTAGCGAGGCTGTTGGCCGGGTTGGTCACCCCGACGTCGGGCACGGCTGCGATTGCAGGTGTCGATGTTGCGAAAGACCGCAAAGCGGCGTTGTCCCAGGTGGGGATACTGTTTCAGAATCCGGATCACCAGATTATCTTTCCCTCTGTCGAAGAGGAAATCAGCTTTGGCCTGAAACAACAGGGGCAAGGCGCGGATCAAGCTGCTGAGGCCACCGGTCTTATCCTGGAACAGTTCGACCGGCTGCATTGGGCAAAGGCGGCAATCCATCAGTTGTCACAAGGTCAGCGCCAATTGGTGTGCCTGATGTCAATTCTGGCGATGAAGCCGCGCTTGATTATCCTGGATGAGCCCTTTGCCGGACTTGATATTCCAACTACGATGCACCTTTCGCAGTTGCTTGAGGGGCTGGACGCCCATCTGGTGCAAATCACCCATGATCCCGCGCATCTGGCCGGGTATGATCGAGTTTTGTGGGTCGACGAAGGCCGCATCATCAACGATGGTGCCGCTGAGCAGGTAACACCGGCATTTGAAGCCAGGATGAAGCGTTTGGGAAACAGCGATGATTTCACTCAGCTCTCCGGTTGAAACACGCGCCCATGGCTGGCCTGCGGGCGCAAAGCTGGCAGCGCTGTGCATCGCTACCGTGGTTCTGTTCAGTATAGAGGCGCTTTGGTTTCAAGCAGCGGCACTGGGGATGACATTGCTTGCTTATGCCATTCCGGGTCGTCGGTTCTTCAGCACCGGTATGTCACAATTGCGAATCCTGTTGCCGTTTCTGGTGCTTATTCTGGTATGGCACGGTGCAACGGCAGATCTTGAAAACGGTGTCATTATTGCATTGCGGATGATCACGGCGGTCGGGATGGCAAATCTGGTGACCATGACCACTAAGCTAAGTCAGATGATATCTGTGGTGACGTGGCTTACCACACCGTTGCGTCGTATCGGGATCAAGACGCGCGGGATCGAACTGGGTATTGCGCTGGTTGTCAGATTCACTCCGGTTTTAACCATCAAGGGGCAGACACTTGCCCAAGCCTGGCGGGCCCGTTCGGCAAAACGGGTCGGCTGGCGTGTGGTCATTCCCTTCACTGTGTTGGCGATAGACGATGCTGAACACGTCGCGGAAGCACTGCGGGCCAGGGGCGGGATGTGAACCGGCCTGACAGCCGCCGGTTCGGATTGTAAGAGGCAGATGCCAAGCCTATGCTGTGTCAAAATAAAACAAGCCAGAAACCCAAGCCGGAGGAATTTCACATCATGACAGAGACTATGCGCGCCATCGAGATTACCAAGCCCGGAGGGCCCGAGGTGCTTCAGCTCGTCGAGAGGCCGATGCCGGAGCCAAAGCATGGTCAGGTGGTGATCAGGGTTGCTTATGCGGGGGTCAACCGGCCGGACGCGTTGCAACGCGCTGGCATGTATGCCCCACCCCCTACGGCCAGTGATTTGCCGGGGCTGGAAGCTTCGGGTGAAATCACGGCGATCGGCGACGGTGTGAGCGGGTTGAAAGTCGGCGACAAGGTCTGTGCCTTGCTGCCCGGCGGCGGCTATGCCGAGTATGTGGCGACTGCGGCGGCGCATTGCTTGCCGGTGCCGGACGGCATGAGCATGAAAGACGCGGCCTGTCTGCCCGAAACGTTTTTCACGGTGTGGTCCAACGTGTTCATGCGCGGTGGCCTGAAGGCCGGAGAGCTGTTTCTGGTTCACGGAGGGTCATCGGGGATCGGGACAACGGCGATCCAGCTTGGCCGCGAATTCGGTGCGCGCGTCTTTGCCACTGCCGGCACAGACACCAAATGCGGTGCTTGCGTCAAACTGGGGGCCGAGGCTGCGATCAACTATCGCGATTCCGATTTTGTCGATGTGTTGAAGGCCGAAGGCGGCGCTGACCTGATCCTGGACATGGTTGGCGGAGAATATATCCCGCGTAACCTGCAAGCGTTGGCCGAAGATGGCAGATTGGTGCAGATCGCATTTCTTGGCGGTGCCAAGGTAGAAGTGAACTTTACCACGTTGATGACCCGTCGCCTGACCATGACGGGTAGCACGCTGCGCCCGCAAAGCGATCTGGCCAAGGCACGCATCGCGGAACAACTGCGAGAGCAGGTCTGGCCACTGCTGAACGCTGGAAAAATCGCACCGGTGATGGACAGCGAGTATGATTTTGAGAATGCGAGCGAAGCACACGCACGGATGGAAACCAGCGGACATATCGGCAAGATCGTTTTGAAGGTGCACGGATAATGGCAAAGACAGCTATCATAGAAAGCCACGGCGGACCCGAGGAATTCAAGTTGGTTGATCGTGAGGTGGGCAATCCCGGACCAGGCGAAATTCGTATTGCCCATAAGGCGATCGGCCTGAACTTCATCGACGTTTATCAACGCTCAGGAATGTACCCGATGCAGTTGCCACACGCATTGGGGATGGAAGCATCGGGCATCGTTGAAGCTGTGGGCGATGGGGTGACCCATCTGAAGGTGGGCGATCGCGCCGCCTATGCTTCGCAACCCCCCGGCGCATATGCCGAGGCGCGGGTGATGCAGGCCGCGCAGGTTTGCCCCTTGCCCGACGAAATTTCCTTTGAGGAAGGGGCCGCGATGATGCTGAAGGGGCTGACCGTGGAATATTTGTTCCATCGAACCACGCCTCTCAAACGCGGTGACACCGTTCTGTTTCATGCCGCAGCCGGCGGGGTGGGTCTGATCGCCTGCCAGTGGGCAAAGTCAGAAGGAATCATCTTGATCGGTACCGCCGGGACTGACGAAAAGTGCAAGCTGGCGCTGGATCATGGCGCAGCACATTGCATTAATTACCGCAGTGACGACTGGGTTGCGCGGGTGCGCGAGCTGACTGACGGCAAGGGCGTAGATGCGGTGATGGATGCGGTAGGGGCCGATACTTTCGAGGGATCTCTGGATAGTTTGAAACCACTGGGCATGATGATATCGTTCGGTGCCGCGTCAGGGCCGGTGCCGCCTTTCAGCGTCAGTATTCTGGGTGCTAAAGGGTCGCTCAAGATTACCCGCCCTACGATTTTTACGCATATCAGCGACCATGCAGCTTGCCAGGAGATGGCCCGTCACCTTGCAGGAAAAGTCATCTCCGGCGATGTGAAGATAAATATCGGTCAGCGTTTTGCTCTTGCGGATGTGGCCAAAGCACATGAGGCGCTGGAAGCACGGCAAACCACCGGCAGTACGGTACTTGAAGTCGATTGATCCAAGGCGGCCACAGTGACAGCCAAGGCGGGGCAGGGGCGACCTGTCCCCGTTCGATGCTTTATCGACGGGCGGTGTTTCACCAGAGATAAGGCGGCTTTGGCCGTTATTTGATGGGGTCGAACAGGGCGTCGGAAAGAGAGCAGTCTTTTACCACGTCGCGCCCACAGGGGATAGGTTGCAAATCCTTGGACATGCACACGCGCACCTCCTGGATGTACCCGGCCTTGCATGTGACGGTGACGCCGGCGGGCTCCAGATCGGGGTTCGCCTTTAGAAACGCTTGTTCGACCACCGAGGCAGGAAGACGTATCTGGTCTTTGACCTTGCGAAAAACCGAAGGGCGCACAACGGTCGCGTAGGCCCTGCGCGCCAAGTCGAAATAGCGCGAGGCAGACAGGCCGGTGCAGCTTCCGTGTTTTTTCCACTGGTACCAGGCAAGGCCCGGCGTCCCCATGATATCTTGCATGCTTGCTGTCATGCTACGCATCGGCGGGCGTTCCAACGTGCGGCAAAATGAAGGATAGCCCCGGTGAAATTGCGGCCATAGACCATGCATTATCCAGCCATGGTCTTTATCGGCATCACATTGTGGCGATTGGCGCGCCTCACCTTCCTGAGAACACCAGTTCGGTGACCAGCTGAGCGCGAGCACATAATAGTCAAATTGACCTGCTATCTCACCCTTTGCTGACAAGGCGACAGGCGTAAGCGTCATGGAAAACAACAGGCATAGGCTCAGCAATCGCATTGGGGTCTTTCCTTATATGCTGGTCTTTAGTATAAGGCGTTCAAGTTCCCCCACAATGGAAACAGTTCTGCCCGGCAGGACAGCCTATTTCAGGCGACGGGGAAGGTGCGTTTAAAGGAGAGACCGACATGGCAAAACCGATTATGGCTCGTGCCACTGCCGTATGGCTGGTGGACAATACTACACTCAGCTTCAAGCAGATTGCAGATTTCGTTGGGATGCACGAGCTCGAAGTGCAAGGTATTGCAGATGGCGATGTGGCCCAAGGCGTCAAAGGCTTTGACCCGATTGCCAATAATCAGTTGACCGAGGAAGAGATCGAGAAGGGCCAGGCCAGCCCGTTGCACAAGCTCAAGCTCAAGTTCAACGCTTCCGCCCAAGGCGAAGAGAAGCGTCGCGGCCCGCGTTATACGCCGTTGTCCAAGCGGCAGGATCGCCCCGCATCTATCTATTGGCTGGTTAAATTCCACCCCGAACTGTCCGACGGTCAGATCAGCAAGCTCGTCGGCACCACCAAACCGACGATCCAGGCAATCCGCGAACGGACGCACTGGAACATTGCCAATATACAACCGATTGATCCCGTTGCTTTAGGGCTGTGCAAGCAGTCTGAGCTAGATGCGGCCGTCCAAAAGGCCGCCGCCAAAAAAGCAGCCGAAGGCGGCCTGATGAGCGATGACGAACGTCGTCGTTTGGTGAGCACCGAACAGTCACTTGGTATGGACCCTGATGCCAACATGGCGTCTGCAATCGAAAGCCTCGAGACCTTCACCCTGTCTGGCAACCCTGCCGATGAAGATGACCGTGATCATGGTGATTATTCGAATGCCGACAGTTTCTTCAAGCTGCCCGAAGGCGGTTCTGACAACGACGATGACGACGAAGACGAAGACGACGCCAAGTAAGGCCTTTTGACCCAACTGGGCCGAGGTGGAACCAAACTGACGGGCATTTAGTTGGTAAGGGGGCGTGGGGGAATTACCCCGCGCCCCTTTTGCCGTGATAAGGAACTGCCATGACGCTCTTTTTGATATCGCTTTACTGGTTCACCGTCGGGTTTCTTGTCGTTGCAACGTTGGTTCCATTCAGTAAAATTCCCCATGGTGCGATAAGGTCGTTTGCGTTTCCCCGCGAACAGTTTTTCGTCCTAGCGCTTGCTATGTTCGCCGTCGGCCTGTTTTTCCTCGGGGGTCAGCAAAGGCTTGTTGGGTTGATCGCAACCGGGATCGTGATTGTGATCAACGCGATTTATATCGCGAAGTTCACCCCGATCTGGCGTACGCAATCGGTAGATGCGACGCCGGAAGAACGCGAAGACGATAGCCGTCGGGTCACGCTTATCGCGTCCAATGTGAAACAATCCAACCGGGATTACGCAAAGCTCATCGATCTGATCAAGTCAGAGCAACCCGATATCGCCACTGCACTGGAGGTCGACGCCGCTTGGGTAGACGCGCTTTACTCGGCACTTAAAGACGATTTTGAGCATTGGGTGAAAGTCGACCAAGAGAATTCTTATGGCATGGTGCTTATGTCACGGTTGCCTTTGGATGAGACCGAAGTGCGCGAGCTTTTGGTGGAAGGCGTTCCGTCAATCAAAACGCGGGTCCGAATGGATTCAGGTCAGGCGTGGCGTCTATATATTGTTCATCCTGAACCACCCGTCCCCAACCACGACACCAAGGGACGCGACGGTGAAATCGCGCTGATTGGCATGGAAGCCAAAAAGGATCCGCTCCCCTCGATCGTGACCGGCGATCTGAATGACGTAGCATGGTCAACCACCACACGCCGTTTTCAGGCGCTCTCCGGTCTGCTTGACCCTCGCATTGGGCGCGGATTTTACAACACGTTCCATGCCGGCGTCGTCTTGGCGCGCTGGCCGCTCGACCATTTATTTCACGACCCGGAATTTCGCCTTATAAGGCTGGCCCGGATGCCAAATGTTGGGTCCGACCATTTTCCGATCCTGTTTTCGTTTGCCCTAAGGGATACGGCAGCTGCGCATTATCTGCCTGAACCCAGCACCGAAGAAGAGCGTGAAGACGTGAGGGAGATTGTGGAGGATGAACGTGCAGTAGACCGGGAAGCGATTGGAACTGATTGGGAAAAAGGCTGAAATCACCGCACTCGCCGATGCAGTTATAGCGGTTTTACCAGTCCGAAAATTAAATTTCTTCAAGAGAAGTTTGCCACTTGCGCGAATCTAAAAACAGCGTAAATGCGCCTTCATAGACGCCAACGCACGCGCCTTTGGCTGGTCAGACAGAATGTAGGTTTGACCCGCCTTTATGCAGCGACGGTAACGTCTCTTGAAACGACATGTTAGGGTGCTCCCACTCTTCCCTGCTCTTTGGAGATGACCATGAACGCAACAGCCACCGCCGCCGTTAATCCTGCCCCCGCATCGAATAGTGATGAAGCGGCAGAGTACATCTGGAACAACCATTTCGACAAACCTACCTTGGTCGTCAGTCGTGAACGCGTCGGCGTGCAATATGACGCGCTGAAAGCTGGGCTGGGTGATGCGCATATTCACTATGCGGTAAAAGCAAACCCTGCGCCGGAAATCATTCGTCTTCTGGTGGAGCGCGGCTCAGGCTTTGACGCTGCGTCGCGCCAAGAGATCGAGCTTTGCCTGTCACAGGGTGCGGACCCTGCAACGATTTCATTCGGTAACACCATCAAGCGTGGAGTGGACATTGCCTTTGCTCACTCCATCGGGGTGACGCTGTTTGCCGCTGATTGCGAAGCCGAACTTGACAAGATAGCGGCGCATGCGCCCGGTGCGCGGGTCTATATCCGCTTGATCGTTGAAAATTCGCTGGCGGACTGGCCCCTGACGCGAAAATTCGGATGTGCCGACACATTGTTGCCGTCGCTTTTGGATTACACCAAATCTGTGGGTCTTGTCCCTTATGGGCTGTCCTTCCATGTAGGGTCGCAGACCCGCAAAGCTGAATATTGGCACCCTGTGCTTGATCAGGTCGCGCCACTGTGGCATGCGGCCAAAGCCGCTGGTCACGACCTGCAACTTCTTAACGTCGGCGGCGGTTTCCCTGCATATCACGGTGACCCGGTTGATGCCCCACGCGGCTATGCAGCGGCGGTCATGGCCGCAGTGCATGAGCGGTTTGGCGATGTTCCGTTCATTATGGCCGAACCCGGTCGCGGCATGGTCGCCGAGGCTGGCCACATCGCCGCTGAGGTCATGCTGGTGTCAAAGAAATCAGCCGATGCAGCGCGACGGTGGGTCTATCTGGATATTGGCCGTTTCTCGGGTCTGGCCGAAACCGAAGGCGAGGCGATTCGCTATGAGTTCGTGACGGCCCATGATGGAAAACCGGTCGGCCCTTGCGTGCTGGCGGGCCCGTCTTGCGATTCCGCAGATATCCTTTATGAAAAGAATACAGTAGACTTGCCACTTGCCCTCAGGGACGGTGACAAGATTATGATCAAGAACTGTGGTGCCTATACCAGCTCCTATAGCTCGGTCGGCTTCAACGGGTTTCCGCCGCTTGATGTTCTGGTTCTATAGAGAATCATAAGCGTCGCGCGGGAAGGGCCGTCTGCTTTGGGAGGAGCAGGCGGTCCGTTTTACTTTTAGCTCTTGTTGGAGCCGTTGTAGGTGCGGGAAACTCTTGACTTCTGTGGTCTCAAAAGGTGTACCTGCCCCGAACAATTCCAGCCCTAGGAAGGGACCCGTCATGCACCCATATCGCAGTCATACATGCGCCGACCTTAGCAAAGAAAACGTCGGAGAAAAGGTAAGGCTGTCCGGCTGGGTACACCGTGTGCGCGACCACGGCGGCATCCTGTTTATCGATTTGCGCGACCATTATGGCATCACGCAAGTGCTATGCGACCCGGATTCGGCAGCTTTTGCAGATGCGGAAAAATTGCGTTCTGAATGGTGCATCCGCATCGACGGAGAGGTAAAAGCCCGCGCCGATGATCTGGTGAATCCCAAGATACCAACCGGCGAAATCGAAGTTTTCGTGCGCGACATCGAAGTGCTTGGCCCGTCGAAAGAACTGCCGTTGCAGGTATTCGGCGATCAGGAATACCCCGAGGAAACGCGCCTGCGGTATCGTTATCTGGATTTGCGTCGCGAGAAAATGCAGGCCAACATGGTGCTGCGGTCCGACGTTGTGTCGTCGATCCGCAAGCGCATGTGGGACCAGAACTTCAAGGAATTCCAGACGCCGATCATCACCGCGTCTTCCCCCGAAGGGGCGCGTGACTTTCTGGTGCCGTCACGTTTGCACCCCGGAAAATTCTATGCGTTGCCGCAGGCCCCGCAGCAGTTCAAGCAACTTCTGATGGTATCGGGCTTCGACAAGTATTTCCAGATCGCGCCGTGTTTCCGTGACGAAGACCCGCGCGCTGACCGCTCGCCCACCGATTTCTACCAACTCGACCTCGAGATGTCCTTTGTCGAACAGCAAGACGTGTTCGACACCATCCAGCCCGTGCTGACCGGCATTTTCGAAGAATTCGGCGGCGGCAANNCNGTNGATCAGGAATGGCCGCANATNTCNTATAANGANGCGGCGCTGTGGTATGGNTCNGACAAGCCNGACCTGCGCAACCCGATCAAGATGCAGGTCGTNTCCGANCATTTCNNNGNNTCNGGCTTTGCGATNTTCGCNAANCTGCTNGANCAGGAAGGCACNNAAATNCGNGCNATNCCNGCNCCNACAGGCGGNNNNCGCAAGTTCTGNGANCGNATGAACGCCTTNGCGCANAAAGAGGGTNTGCCCGGNATGGGTTATATCTTCTGGCGCGANAANACNGCNGACAGNGTNGCNCAGGAACTNGGCATCACGGTGAAAGAAGCCCAAGCCAAGCTGAAAGCCGGTGAGGTCGAAGGCGGCATGGAAGCNGCNGGCCCNCTGGCCAAGAACATCGGNCCNGAGCGNACCGAGGCGATCCGCCAGCANNTNGGTCTGNNCGTNGGNGATGCNGCGTTCTTNCTTGGNGGNAANCCNAAGNCNTTNGAAGGCGTCGCNGGNCGNGCCCGNAANGTNATCGGTNCCGANCTGGGGCTNACNGATGAAAACCGNTTNGCCTTTGCCTGGATNGTNGATTTNCCGATNTACGAGAAAGACGAAGAAACCGGCAAGATCGACTTTGAACACAACCCGTTCTCNATGCCNCANGGCGGGATGGACGCGCTGATGGGCGACCCGCTTGAGGTGCTTGGCTATCAATATGACCTTGCGTGCAACGGTTACGAGCTGGTGTCCGGTGCGATCCGTAATCACAAGCCCGAGATCATGTTCAAGGCGTTCGAGATCGCGGGATATGGCAAGGATGAGGTTGAAAAGCGCTTTGGCGGCATGGTTAACGCATTTCAATACGGCGCGCCGCCTCACGGGGGATGTGCGGCCGGAATTGACCGGATTGTGATGCTGTTGGCGGAAGAGGCGAACATCCGCGAGGTGATCCTGTTCCCGATGAACCAGCGTGCCGAAGACCTGATGATGAACGCGCCAAGCGAGCCGCAGCCTGACCAGTTAATGGAGCTGGGCCTGCGCGTGATTCCGCAGGATTAATCGCCCGCGCACAAATTAAAAACGCCCGCTTTCAACCTTTGAAGGCGAGCGTTTTTGATTCAGTAAACCGAAATCAATCTTCCATACTATCTTGGCGCTTCTGGTCGATCAGCCCCAGTTCTTCCTGCTTTCGCTTTTGAAAGTTTTTGCCAAAGGTGTCGTTGTGCTCTGCTCCAATCACTTCCTTGGCGCGCTTGAATACATCAGCTTCTTCTTCGTCCATGTGGTGCTCATAGTCGTGCTTGAGCTTCTTGAACTTCACCAGCCATCCCGAAGATGACATGTCGGCTTCGTTCAGTTCCTCCATCAGATCATCCAGTTCCTTATGCTCCGAGACAGAATGACGGGCGGCATCCTGCCCCCAGGTTTCATGCATGAGCTTGGAATAGAAAGTTTCTTCCTCGGCAGCGGCATGTGATTTTACGTCAGTGTAAAACTCCTGCCAGGAGCGCTGGCGGTCGGTACTGTCGCCGGATGTTTCAGCGATTGCATTTAAAAGGGTCCGGTGCGTTTCGTGGTCGGCTTTTATTGCATCGTAGATGGACGTCATGTGATTTTCCCCTGGCTGGTTATCCTTTCCAACGCAGCGGCATTCGGATGGTTCCAGTGGGGGAAGGCTAACGGGGACAATCGCTTGTAAAATCGGGCACTAAAAGCCGGTGCTTGCGACTTTTATGGGGATATCGATCACGGTTTCGGCCATACGGGCGTGGAGAAATGCCAGGGCAACCGCGATGGCCCCAGCCGCATTTACCCCGAGAATGACCCAGTCGATCTTGGTCTCCTTGCGATAGATGCGGAGCGCCACGCGTAATCTCGCAATCACGATTCTAGCCCCCGGACAAAGATGCAAACATTTCATGATAAAATTGTGCTAAAGTTTTGTGTCTAAAGTTTGGTGATTTGAGGGGCGACGTAGGGCATGCATTCGGGGCTTGGCGTGCGTGCAGGTTGGCCATAACGTGACCGGATGAAACACAACGATCCAAAACGAGCGCCACTTGGGGCACCTGTGCCAAATTTCACCGTGCCGCCACGGCCGACGCGCGAGGTAATGCGCGGCCAATATGTGCAGATCGAACCATTGGATGCACAAGCTCACGCAGCTTTGTTGTTTCGTGCATTCGAAGATCAGGATTATCTGTGGCACTATATGTATGACGGCCCTTTTTCATCCTCGGCTCAATTTCATCGCTGGGTCAGGGATGTCGCAGCCAAAGAAGATCCGCTTTTCTACGCAATCAAGAACTTGGACACCGGGAATATCGAAGGTGTGGCAAGTTATTTGCGCATCGCACCGGAGGCCGGGTCGATCGAAGTCGGATCAATCACCTATGGGCCAGCGCTGCAGCGTACCCGCAGTGCAACCGAAGCGATGTTTTTGATGATGTCATGGGCGTTTGAGGCGGGCTATCGACGTTATGAGTGGAAGTGCAATGCGCTGAATCTTCCTTCGCGCCGCGCTGCGCAGCGATTGGGCTTCAGCTATGAAGGTATTTTTCGTCAAGCGGCGGTCGTGAAAGGCCGCAACCGTGACACCGCATGGTTTGCCATGATCGATTCGGAATGGCCCGGACTGAAAGAAGCTTTCGAAGCGTGGCTTTCACCCAGTAACTTTGACGACGCGGGAATGCAGGGTGAACGGTTGGGGGACCTGACCGGGCTGGTGCGTGTCGCAAGCGACCCGCTTTTGTAGCAGGGTCAAATCGCCATGCGTAACGCCAAACGCGCCTGCACCAATCCGGCGACTGCCGCCTTTTCCTGATCGGCCGGATGTCCAAGTGCCCTTTTGCGCGCTAGCGCAGATGCCGCCGTTTCGAGAGCCTTGTCATGTGCGATCCGTGCAACGCCGCATAGAAACTGCGCCACGTAATCCAGGGTTTTGTTATCTGTCTTATCGCCCAAAACATCCGCGATATGTGCCATGTCATCATGGAACGCCATATGATCCGGCTCGACGACCTCGTCGCCAATTTCTCGCGGGCCCGGGGGCTGGCGATCTGCGGGAAGAAATTCAAGAACGGATTGCTGAAATTGGACCAGCGATTTGATCGGCTTTGCTAGGAAACCGTCAGCACCCGCCGCTATGGCATCGGCGGCGCGAAAGCTTTCGCCGGAAATCGCCAATAGCACGTCCACGCGAGGTTGCGCTTTTGCAAGGTCGGCGATCAGATCAATCCCGTTGCCGTCAGGCAGGCCGAGGTCTGCAATAACCACTGACGGTCGATATACCTGAAGATGTCGCCGCGCCGCACGTAGACAGTCAGCACGCCGTATCCTTGCGCCGGATCGCAAACACAGCAGCCGTATCGCCTCGCAGGCGAACCGGCTGTCTTCGATAACCAGCACCGTCAATCCCAAAAGGGGGCGTTGTGCTGTGGGTGCAGGTATGTAGCGGGGCTGTTCGTCAAGCTTATCCATGATTCCTCCAAAAACCCTCTTGAGCCTCCAATGGTTACGGTCGCTTGGCTAACACGGCGTTAACGTGACGCATTGCCCTCGGCGGCTCTACGGCTCATAAACGGGTCAACTTTTTTGCTTTCAGGAGAACCACAATGATTGGTCGCCTTAACCATGTCGCAATCGCCGTACCGGATCTAGAAGCAGCGGCGGACCAGTATCGCAACGCTCTGGGAGCCAATGTCGGACCTGCCCAGGACGAACCCGACCACGGCGTGACGGTGATCTTTATCGAACTGCCAAACACCAAGATTGAACTGCTTTACCCCTTGGGTGACGACAGCCCCATCAACGGGTTTCTGGAAAAGAATCCGTCGGGGGGCATCCATCATATCTGCTACGAAGTCGATGACATAATCGCGGCACGGGACCATCTGAAATCAACCGGTGCGCGCGTTCTGGGGACCGGCGAACCCAAGATTGGCGCCCATGGCAAACCGGTGTTGTTTCTGCATCCCAAGGATTTCAACGGGGCCCTTGTCGAGTTAGAGCAGGTCTGATCATGGCAGTCATGTCTGGTATCGTATTGTTCTGCGTCATCTGGGCGATGGTCTTTATGATCGCGCTGCCGATCCGGGTGCAGACCCAAGGTGACTTGGGGCAAGTGGTCGAAGGTACGCACGCGGGGGCACCCGAACATCACCACCTTAAAAAGAAAGCGTTATGGACAACGCTCATTTCCATGGTTTTGTGGGCAATCTTTGCCGGGATCATACTGTCGGGCTGGTTTACCGTTGCGGATGTTGAAGACCTCCTGCATGGGGATCCGACACCAATTGGTGGAATAGATGGGTAAATGTGGCCGCCCCCATTATCGGTATTATCAGGTTCAACACTGGTACCGATAGCGGTATCGCCATCAGCACTCCAGCGGCCCAGATCGTGACCATGTGACGTCTGCGCAAGCGCTTGGCCTGGGCACGACCCACCCTGCGGATCGCCGCGAGGGTAAAATATTCTCGTCCCAACAGAAAGCCGTTTACCGTCCAGAAAATCAGTGGGGCAAGGGGGGCAAAGAAAACATACAGGGCCAAGGCCAGTATATTCACCCCGATCAGGACACCCATGAAGTTCACCGTGTCGCGCAGCGCATCACCGAAGGGCACGTGCGATGCAGGTGGCAGGTGGGGATAGTGCTCGGCCTCGACCGCGTCGGCTACGTTATCAAGAAACATTGACGTTATCGCCGACGCGACCGGTATCATCAGAAATATCGACAGGAACATCAGCAAGAAGGCGGCACCCCAACTGAACATGTCGTCAAGCCATGTGACTTCGCCCAGGATCGGCAGCCAGTTATCTTCACCGGTCAGCCAGTCGATAAACCAGACGAACCCTGCCGAGACCCCAACAAGCAACACAAGCGCCAGTCCGACCCCGATGATCAGAACGCGCCGAAAACGCGGATCGGCGACCTGACCGACGGCCAGCCAGAAAGCGCGCAGGATCAGTGTTATAGCCATGTGGTTATCGCTGCGACGTCTGGCCGGGGCCGATCTGGTGGGGGGGTGGTCTCGGTACCGATATGGATGATCCCTGCGATACGTTCATTGTCGAGCAATCCGAAGGCTTCTTGCATGAACTCCCGGTCATGGCTGACCCAACCGGTCAACCAATTGGCACCCCACCCAGCGGCCAAAGCCGCGTTGACCAGCCCCAGGCAGACCCCGCCGACGGCATAGGTTTGTTCCAGGGCCGGAACTTTGGTCGATTCCTTGTGCACCTCGATCACGGCGACTGCCAAGTGGCCCTTATCAAACTGATCGCGGCCCTTTTGTACCTGATCGTCGGCCATGCCCAAGGCCCGACCACGGACCTCGGCGATATCGGCTAGACGGCCCATGGCGGGCTTGTCGATAACGATAAATCGCCACGGTTCCAGCTTGCCATGATCGGGAGACCGGGACGCAGCGGTCAACAATGGCAACAGCGTATCCTGGTCTGGCACAGGGGTGGTCAGCGTTTTGGCGGGGCGCGAGCGCCGCGTTTGCAGGAAATGCAACGCGTCTGGATTGGGTGTTGGCATCTGGTGTCTCTCCTACAGGTTCAGCTCATCTGCCATTGCATCAATCGCATCCCGCAGGAAAGCGTCGAATCTGGGGCTGGGCTGACGGATGTGGTAATTTTCGGCGTGCGGGTCCGGCGCGGTGATATCGCTATCTGCGAGCGTCGCGATGGTGGCATGACCACAAAAGGGTACGTACGCCTCTGAATAGCCACCCTCGTGTACCAGCACCAGCTTGCCGTCACACAGTTTCTCGGCAGTCTGCTTGATGCGGAGAGTCATCGCAGCAAAGGTTGCGGCGGTGGCCTGCATCCGCGCCAGCGGGTCCACAATGGCGGCGTCAAAGCCACAGGCTACGATGATCATGTCCGGCTTGAAAGCCTCGATCGCGGGGATCGCCACGCGATCAAGCGCATGCAAATAGGCCGTGTGACCTGAACCGGCGTGGAGTGGCAGGTTGATGTTATAACCCTCGCCCGCCCCAGTGCCAGGGTCGGCCAGTGCGCCGGTGTCCAGGGGGTAGTTACCTTCTTGGTGCAACGAAATCGTTAATACGTCATCGCGATCATAGAAGATCGCTTCGGTTCCGTTTCCATGGTGTACGTCCCAGTCCAATACGGCCACACGGTCCACCAGCCCGCTTGCCTTGGCGGCTTCGATGGCGATGGCAATGTTGCCAAGCAGGCAAAACCCGTTGGGGAAATCTGGCAGGGCATGGTGGCCGGGGGGGCGGCTGAGCGCATAGGCGTTTTGCAGATCGCCCTTGGCCACGGCCTCGACGGCGGCGATGGATAAGCCTGCGGAAAGCGATGCGATTTCGTATCCACCGGGGGCAAAGGGTGTGCGCAGGCCCAGTTCACCGCCGCCTGCATCGGACAGGCGTTTAAACTCATCCAAATAGGTTGCGGGGTGAACTCGCAGCAAATCGCTGCGGGAGGCAAGCGCTGCACCACGCACATCAAGTTCGGCCATCAGGCCGGTAACCTCCATCAAATTGCGTAGACGGCGCTTTGTCTCCGGGTTTTCGGGTAAACCGCCCGCCGCAAGAGGTTGTACCAACCCGCCAATCGGCATGGTGAACGCATAGTTGCCGCCCGCGTGCCAGAAGCAGCGTTCGTCCATGAAAAATCCGGTCGTCATGATCTATCCTTGTTTCGTGTCAGGCCAAGGCTGGCGCAACCAAATCGGATTGTCCATCGGGGTCTTAGGGGCTTTCTGCCAGTAACGCATTCAGATTCAGCGGGGCATTCCCCATTTTCAGCTCGCCATGGTTATCGCGGGGCCAATCCTTTTCGGGGCGATCGCGATAGATTTCGACGCCGTTGCCGTCGGGGTCGCGCAGATAGATCGCCTCGCTCACACCGTGATCGGCAGCCCCGTCCAGCGGAATCCCCGCCTCGACGATGCGCTTCAGTACCGCCGCCAAAGCCGGGCGGTCAGGATACAGGAACGCCGAATGGTACAGCCCTGTATGGCCCCGGGGTGGCGGGGTAGCACCGGCGCTTTCCCATGTGTTCAGACCGATATGGTGGTGATAACCACCCGCGCCAAGAAATGCGGCTTGGGTCCCGAACTTCTGGTTTAGGTCGAAACCAAGAATGTCGCGGTAAAAAGTGATTGCACGTTCAAGATCCGCGACCTTGAGATGAACGTGACCGACCGAGGCATGTGCCATGATGCGCACCTTTCTTTGGATATGCCTCACAAGATGGTGTGCACAAAGGCGAAACACCAGTGTATCGCCCGCGCGGCTGCTGTGCACGAATGCGCAAGCGTTTCGACACTATGCCGCGCAAGAACGCCTAGCCGACCATACCGATAATTTCGTACGTCTTTTTCAAGATCGGCGCGGTAATTTCCCGCGCCTGGGTCGCGCCGCGGGCCAAAATGCGGTCAATCTCGGCTGTGTCGGCCATTAGTTCTGCCATACGGATGCTGATAGGTGCCATCTTGGCGACTGCCAGATCTGCCAACAAGGGTTTGAAACTGCCGAACTGTTGGCCACCGACATCGGTCAGCACCTGCTCAACAGTCTGGTCGTTCAAGGCGGCATAGATGTTCACCAGGTTACGCGCTTCGGGGCGGTCTTTCAGCCCTTCGATTTCGGACGGCAAGGCATCTGGGTCGGTTTTGGCTTTGCGGATCTTTTTGGCGATGGCATCGGCGTCATCTGTCAGGTTTATGCGGCTGGCATCTGAGGGATCCGACTTTGACATCTTCTTGGAGCCATCGCGCAGCGACATGACGCGGGTCGCCGCACCTTCGATCACCGGTTCCGTCAGGGGAAAGAAATCAACGCCATAGTCATGGTTGAATTTTGCCGCGATGTCGCGTGTCAATTCCAGGTGCTGTTTCTGGTCTTCTCCGACAGGCACGTGTGTTGCATGATAAATCAGGATATCTGCCGCCATCAGGGCAGGGTATGCGAACAGGCCCAACGACGCGGCTTCGGCGTTTTTGCCGGCCTTGTCCTTCCATTGAGTCATGCGCCCCATCCAGCCCATGCGGGCCACACAATTGAATATCCACGCAAGCTGCGCGTGCTCTGGCACCTGGCTTTGATTGATCAGAATGGATTTGGCCGGGTCGATGCCGGCCGCGATGAAACCTGCCGCCAGTTCGCGGGTGTTATGGCGCAAGGTTGCCGGGTCTTGGAATTTGGCGGTAATCGCGTGCAGATCCACCATACAGTAAACGGTTTGGTACGAACCTTCGTCCTGCATATCCACGAAACGTTTCATCGCGCCGAGGTAGTTGCCCAAGGTCAGACCGCCGGACGGCTGGATGCCCGAAAATACGCGTGGAGTGAAGGTGGTGTCGGTCATTGAATGCTCCGATAAGGCTGGAAACTGCGGCCTGATCGGCTTACCCATGCACACCTAGCCCGTCAAGGAGGCCCTATGGCAGACCCAGACTTTCACCCGCCCGTAAATCCACTGCCCGCGTCCGTGACGCTTCTGTTTCTGGCCATTGCCGGTGTCGAAGCTGGCTTGTCCCTTGCCGAAGCCGGGATTATCGGTGGCCCCGGTGCGGTGGGTTGGCGCTTGGCCCTTATTCGAGACTATGGTTTTTCGGGCGATATCTTTGACTGGATGCTCGCGAATGGGCAATTTCCCCTGTCGCAACTTTTGCGGACGGTTACCTATTCATTCCTTCATCTCGGGTTCACCCACTCAATCTTTGCCGGCGTATTGCTTTTGGCCCTGGGCAAGATGGTTGCCGAAGCAATGGGCCAGGTCGCCTTTTTGGCGATCTTTTTCCTGTCCGGCATTCTGGGGGCGATAGCCTATGCGCTGGTGTTGAATGACCCGGCTTGGCTGGTTGGCGCATATCCCAATGTATATGGCCTGATCGGGGGGTATTCGTTTGTGATGTGGCGCAGGTTGTCTAGTCTGGGCGAACAGCAATATCGCGCGTTTTCGCTGATTGCGATGCTCATGGGACTGCAGCTTTTGTGGGGCGTATTCTTTGACACAGGCACCCAGTGGCTGGCCGAACTGTTCGGGTTTGCCTGTGGTTTCGGCCTAAGCTTTGTTCTCGCACCGGGAGAATGGACGAAACTGAGGAATCGTGTGCGGCACCGCTAAGGTTTCAGGACATCGACTGGATGATCTGACCCTGTGAATGCTGCTGTCCGTCGCCAACTAAAGCGCCCCCACATGCGGGGACGCTTTGAAATAGATTCAAGCCGAGAAATCAAGCGACGTCGAATTCAAGCTCTTTGACCTGAGTAAAAAGGCCAGTGTCGCGAAGTTGCTTCAGAGCGGTTTCCGGTGCGGGACCGTCGATATATAGCAACGCGATCGCTTCACCCTTGGCCGCGGAGCGCCCCAGTGTGAAATTCGCGATGTTTACACCGTTCGCGCCCATGGTCTGGCCCAAGGCACCGATGATGCCGGGGACATCTTCGTTGGTGGTGTAAAGCATATGCGAACCGATTTCGGCATCAATGTTGATGCCTTTGATCTGAATGAACCGCGGCTTGCCATCCGAGAACACGGTCCCGGCGATAGAACGTTCGCGCTTTGCAGTCACGACAGTCACCTTGATATAGCCGTCGAAAACGCCGGATTTGTCCTGGTTGGTCGTGCTGATTTGAATACCCTTTTCACGGGCAACGACCGGGGCGCTGACCATGTTCACATCGGGGTTGGCGCGCTTCATGATGCCCGCAACTACCGAACAATTCAGGGCATTGAGGTTCATCTGCGACACTTGACCGTCGTACAGAATATTGATCGCTTTGATCGGTTCGTCCGTCATTTGCCCGATAAACGCCCCCAGATGACCCGCCAATGTGAGCCACGGCCCCATGACTTTGGCCTCTTCGGCGGTCACGGATGGCATGTTGAGCGCATTTGAAACGGCACCGGTAAGCAGATAGTCGGACATCTGCTCGGCGACCTGTAGTGCGACGTTTTCCTGAGCTTCGGTGGTGGCAGCACCCAAGTGTGGCGTGACAACGACGTTGGGCAGGCCGAACAGCGGATTCTCGGTTGCAGGTTCCACCTGGAACACGTCGAAAGCCGCGCCGGCGACGTGACCGGATTTCAGCGCATCGGCCAATGCTTCTTCGTCAACCAGGCCACCACGGGCGCAGTTGATGATACGTACGCCTTTCTTGGTTTTCGCCAAGGCTTCGCGCGACAGGATATTCGCGGTTTGCTCGGTATAGGGAACGTGCAGCGTGATGAAATCGGCGCGGGTCAGCAGATCGTCCAACTCGACTTTTTCGACGCCCATCTTTTGCGCTTTTTCTTCGCTCAGGAAGGGATCATAGGCGATGACTTTCATCTTCAATCCACGCGCACGGTCGCAAACAATACCACCGATGTTGCCTGCGCCAATGACGCCAAGCGTCTTGCCGGTCAGCTCAACACCCATGAATTTGGACTTTTCCCATTTGCCGGCATGGGTCGATGCCGATGCTTCGGGAATCTGACGCGCGACAGCGAACATCATTGCAATGGCGTGTTCTGCCGTGGTGATCATATTGCCGAATGGCGTGTTCATGACAATCACGCCCTTTTTGGAGGCAGCGTCCTTGTCAATGTTATCGGTGCCGATGCCAGCACGCGCGATCACCTTGAGGTTGGTCGCGTTTTCCAAAATCTTTTCGGTGACTTTGGTCGCCGAGCGAATCGCAAGCCCATCATAGTCACCGATGATTGCGGCCAGCTTGTCTTTGTCCTTGCCCAAGTTGGGTTGGAAATCCACCTCAATGCCGCGGTCTTTGAAGATTTGTACAGCGGCTTCGGAAAGGCTGTCGGAAATGAGAACTTTGGGGGCCATGATTGGCGCTCCTTTTATAAAACGGAAGGGGGGCGTGGGTGGACACCCGCCCTGCGGCCGGCGCAGGGTGGGGGACCCGGAATTATGCGTTTATTTCGGACTCAAAGGCCCATTCAAGCCACGGCAGCATCGCCTCGATATCCGAGGTTTCAACCGTGCCGCCGCACCAGATGCGCAAACCTGCGGGCGCATCACGATAGGCCCCCACGTCCAGGGCCACATCTTCGTCGGCCAGACGCTTGGCGACTGCCTTGGCAAAGGCCGCGCCGTCGGTGATACGGGCATCATTGAACTTCAGACAGACAGACGTGTTGGACCGGGTCGCCGGATCCACCGCAAGAAACTCGATCCAGTCATGGGCTTCGACGAACCGCGTGATTGCAGCGGTGTTCGCATCTGCGCGATCGATCAAGCCTGACAGGCCGCCAACGGATTTCGCCCAGTCGAGCGCCAGAAGATAGTCTTCGACGCAAAGCATCGAAGGGGTGTTGATTGTTTCACCCTTGAAAATGCCGTCGATCAGCTTGCCACCTTTCGTCAGACGAAAGATTTTGGGCAGGGGCCATGCGGGTGTGTAGCTTTCAAGGCGTTCAACCGCACGAGGGCTAAGGATCAGCATACCATGGGCGGCTTCACCCCCGAGAACTTTTTGCCAGCTGAAGGTCGTAACGTCGAGCTTGTCCCACGGCAGGTCCATCGCAAAGGCGGCTGACGTGGCGTCGCACAGGGTAAGGCCCTTGCGATCAGCGGGAATGACATCGCCGGTAGGTACACGCACACCGGAGGTAGTGCCGTTCCAGGTAAAGCAGACATCGTTGTCATAGTTAAGCGACGCCATATCCACGATCTGACCATAATCGGCCGTGTGAACAGTGTGCTCTATTTTCAACTGTTTGACCGCGTCGGTAACCCAGCCTGCTCCAAAGGATTCCCAGGCCACCATTTCAGCGGGGCGTTCTCCCAACATGGTCCACATAGCCATTTCATAGGCACCTGTGTCCGACGCGGGAACGATGCCGATTCTGTAATCAGCCGGAACGCCCAGTATTTCACGAGTGGTCTCGATCGCTTCAAGCAGCTTGGCTTTGCCAGGGGCAGCGCGATGGCTGCGGCCCAAGGGCGCGCTTGCAAGTTTGGTCAGATCATAGACGGGGGGTTTGGCGCACGGGCCAGAGGAAAAACGCGGATTTTGAGGCCGCGAGGTCGGTACTGTAATAGCCATTTAGCTACCCTTTCAGATAAGCGCCCTTCGTTGGGGAAGGGTGTCCCACCGCTGCATCTAGAGTGGTGCGCGCTCTGGCACAAGCCAGAAAACAGCGATAGAACGCCTCTTGAAATGCTTTTTACGACAACTTTGACGCGGATCGGAAACTTGACCTATGCATAGCGTGACTCTTTTAACCTCTCCGGAACGACCTCATCTTGAACCGGTCTTGGTGGATAGTCTGCGTAATGCCTGGGGCGGTGGTGATGCGGTTTGGCTGGCACCGGACGAGGCGGCCACGTTTGAAATGAAGCGGATGCCGGGCAACCGTTGGGATGTCTGGGCAGAATGTCAGGGCATGGGGGTTGATTTGGTGATTACCCCGGCCGAAGGGCGACGCAAGAAGATGTTGTTGGCGGATATGGACAGCACCATTATTCAACAGGAATGCATTGACGAGCTGGCAGACGAGGCGGGTGTCGGGGGGCGGGTGAAAGACATCACGGCGCGGGCGATGAACGGCGAACTGGACTTTGAGGCCGCGTTGCGAGAGCGGGTCGCGTTGCTGAAGGGGTTGGACGAGGCCGTGATCGGGCGGGTTTTGTCGTCCCGGATTAGCCATATGCCCGGAAGCAAGGTGCTGTTGGCGACGATGAAAGCGAACGGTGCCTACAGCGCGCTGGTCTCGGGGGGGTTTACTGCATTCACAACCGCCGTCGCTGCGGCGCTTGGCTTTGACGAGAATCGGGCGAATACCCTGCTGGTCGAGCAGGGCAAGCTTACGGGAGGTGTCGGCCATCCGATTTTGGGCAAACAAGCCAAGGTAGATGCACTGGAGAGTATCACCGCGACGCTGGGGATATCAGAGGCCGATGTGATCGCGGTTGGCGATGGCGCAAATGATTTGGGAATGTTGCATCGCGCAGGAATGGGGGTGGCGCTTCATGCCAAGCCGGCGGTCGCCGCCGAGTGTGATCTGCGCGTCAATTTTGGAGATCTGACAGCGCTATTATTCATTCAGGGGTACGGGATAGACGATTTCGTAAGCTAGCCGGAAACGAGAAACATGGGGCGCTGCCCCATACCCCGGGATTTTATGCCATTTGGAATGTCGGTGTCGAGCTAGGCAAAGGCGGCGGCGGGTTTAAGCATTCCGGTAATGATACCACGCCGATTTTCAATCGGAGCGTTGCGGTACTTAACAGCCTCCGGGTGGTTTGCGTCGAGTGCGCCCAATTTCACCAGAATGGAGGTGATCGCGCATTCGGCCGCACGTTTGGTTCCGCAGGCTGCCTTGAGGGCGACACCGATTTTCTGGTCGGGCAGGATAGCGATAAAGAAGCCTTCGGCACCGGTTTTCAGAGCCACCTTGCCATTGGTCGCGCGCATGAGGTTGGTACAGGCACGGGTTTCTCCGGCGACCAGATCAGGGTGCAGGCGCATCGCCTGATGCAGTCTTGCTTCCGCAGACCCGTCCGGGGCAGCGGCAAAGTGGGCCATTGCCCGGCCCATGCCATGCAGTGTTGTTGCAAAGTTCGGAACGGAACAGCCATCGATTCCGAAGCCGGGGGAGGTCGTGCCGGTCACAGTCTCGAAGGCTTCGAGGCAGGCTTTTTGCACCGGATGATCAGGTTTTTCGTAATCAGGGTGGCCGGCCAGATGTGCATTCACGGTCAGAAACCCCGCGTGTTTGCCAGAACATTCGTGATGGATCTGGCAAGGCGCGGTACCGGAGCAGACAAGAGCATTTCGCGCAGCGGCATCGCCGGGTTCAGCGGCACCGCAGCGAAAATCGCTGTCGGTGAGATCAAGCGTTTCGAGCCAGTTCCTGATCAGGCCGACATGCAGGTCGGCGGCCTGGTGGGAGGCACAGGCAAGGGCGAGGTGCCGGGCGGTGAGGCCGTATCTGTCCGCAGCACCCGATTGAACGAGAGGCAGCGCCTGAATCATCTTGGCGGAGGAACGCGGCAAAATTACCTGGTCGGGGTTGCCCCAGGCATGAAGGATGTCACCATTTTCGTCGCACACCACAGCATGGCCGTAGTGAACGCTTTCAAGGAAAGGTCCGCGCCAGATTTCGGCAAAGGGGGCAGCTTGGGTCATGTTTCGTCCTTTTCGTGGGCGAATTCCTGCCAATCAGGGTTTCGCCGGTCGCCTGTTTGTCGTTATTATGCTTGTTGTCGAGAGAAATACAGGTCCTTTGAAAAGAGCGTCACCCGAATGGCTGCCTGAAGGATTGTATGAGATGTTGAGGTTAACGGCGGCTGGAGGCCCAAGTAGATGATGAACTTTAAGACGATCGGTTTCGCGGCGGTGCTGGCGGGTCTGGGCGCGGGCAGCGTTTGGGCGCAGGAGCAAAGCACAAACCGCGTTGCAGCTGAGACCGACTGGAGTGTTTTTGTCGAAGACAATCCCACGGAATGCTGGGGGGTGTCGACACCGAAGGAAGCGGTGAATTCGCGTGATGGGCGGGTCGTCGCGGTGAACCGCGGGCAGACATTGCTGATGGTTTTCTATCGGCCAAGTGCTGGAGCCAAGGGACAGGTTGCCTTCACCGGCGGGTATCCGTTTGCATCTGGATCGACGGTGAACATGAACATCGGTGGGACCAGCTTTGAGCTGTTTACCGAAGGCGAATGGGCATGGCCCGCGACACCCGAGGATGACAGCAAGATTATCACCGCCATGAAGCGTGGGTCTGATGCCGTGTTAACAGGGCGTTCGGGTCGCGGTACCCAGACGAAAGATACATTTTCGTTGCTTGGCTTCACTGCCGCCGTCGAAGACGCGGCGAAGCGCTGCGGCGGGTAAGACTGGCCCATTGACATTGAAGGGTCCTGCCACCAGCGGGGCCTTTCTGTATTTGGTGTTCAAGTCACAGGGCCTTGCTGGTTGGCGAGACCGAACGCGGCGGCGAGGAAGTGTTTTCTTTTGATTCGAGGGAAAATGCCTATATAGAGCGCCTCAACCCCTGCATCCGGAGAATCCCATGTCTGCGACCGCGCCGATTACCCAAGACGTCATGACCCTTCCACGTAAACTGCCGGAGGGGCCGGTGAACCTTGTCGGGTTGACCCGTGATGCGATGCGCGACGCCTTGATCGCGCATGGTACGCCGGAAAAACAGGCCAAGATGCGCGTGGGCCAGATATGGCAGTGGATCTATCAGTGGGGAAAACGTGATTTCGCCGATATGACCAACCTGTCCAAAGCATTTCGTGCCGAGTTGGCGGAACGTTTCGTGATCGAGGTGCCCGAGGTGGTGACCAAGCAGGTGTCAGAGGACGGGACCCGTAAATATCTGGTGCGGATTGCCGGCGGTCACGAAGTGGAAGTCGTGTATATCCCTGAAGAAGACCGTGGCACTTTGTGCGTCAGCTCTCAGGTCGGGTGCACGCTGACATGTTCCTTTTGTCATACCGGCACGCAAAAGCTGGTGCGAAATCTGACCGCGGCCGAGATTATCGGGCAGGTGATGGTGGCGCGGGATGATTTGGGCGAATGGCCAGTGCCCGGTACGCTAACCGATGCGCCGCGGCTGTTGTCCAACATCGTACTGATGGGCATGGGCGAGCCGCTTTATAACTTCGAGAATGTGCGCGACGCGATGAAGATCGCGATGGACCCCGAGGGGATCCAGCTGTCGCGCCGCCGGATCACCCTGTCGACCTCTGGCGTTGTGCCGGAGATCGCGCGCACGGCCGAAGAAATTGGCTGCCAGCTGGCTGTATCCTTTCACGCCACCACGGACGAGGTGCGCAACAAGCTGGTGCCGATCAACAAACGCTGGAATATCGCCGAACTGATCGAGGCATTGCGGAGCTATCCCAAGGTCAGCAATTCCGAACGCATTACCTTTGAATATGTCATGCTGGACGGGGTGAACGATTCAGACGCCGATGCGCACCGTTTGATTGAATTGATCCGTGGCATCCCCGCAAAAATCAACCTGATCCCGTTCAATGAATGGCCGGGGGCCCCGTATAAACGGTCGTCGAACAATCGCATCCGCGCTTTTTCCGAGATTGTATATAAGGCTGGTTATGCGTCGCCCGTGCGCAAGCCCAGAGGCGAAGATATCATGGCGGCGTGCGGCCAGTTAAAGTCCGCGACCGAGCGCGCGCGTAAATCGCGTAAACAAATTCAATCAGAAGCGGGTATCCCGGATTGACCTAGACGCCGTCAAATTGTGGCGAAATAGCCTTAAAATGACCCTGTAGATGACCTAGACTCGAACAAATAACGCCATGGTCGACGAACAGACTGTTTCTGTAAAGCAATCAATGCTGAAGGAAACCAGATGTCTATCATTCATGAATCAGATCCGTTCGCCACATCGAATGTTATTGCCCTTGTCATGAAAGAGCGCACAATCTCCCTGTCAAACCGCGAGTGGAAGCACCGGTTGGCAGGCTACGGCTATGGCATTCGCGATACCGATCACGGACAGATACTGGAAACCCTGCCGCACCACGTCGAGATCTGCGTGCTTCCAGCGTTCGCACAATGACCGCCGCAGAGCTTTTGCTTTTCAATCCTTGATCCGTTGTTTGGCGAAGGCAAACAGATAGGACGCAGAGCAACTGAGCAAGAGAAAGCCTTCCAGCGATTCAATGCCCGCGAGGAACCGCAGGTGGCCGGAGGGGTAGATGTCACCCAACCCCAAAGTCGTATAGTTTACGATCGAGAAGTAATATACATCCATGAAATTTAACGGGCCTTCTGTTTTGAAGCCCCCCAGGCCCCAGCTTTGCCCTAGGCGAAAGGCGACCGAATAGACGGCAGCCTCGAATACATGCAGCAAACCAATTGTGCCAAGCAGCAAGAAATGATGCCACCCGGCCGATAGATCGGATGTGTTTAATCTGGAAGCCACCCGTGACAGGACCGCAAAGTGGAAAGACCCGACCGCGAGAAACGTTACGGCTGCAAGAATGGCTGTAGTTAACATATTTTATTCTCCGTCTGCTACATTTCGGCCCGGGACGACCTCGCGTTTTGTGTTTTCAAGTGGCCAGTGCTCTATCATTTCCATCGCTTCCGCCGCAGTTTCGACAAAGCGAAATAACTCGAGATCGATCTCTGAAATGGTTCCGGCATCTGCCAGAGCTTCCCAGTTTACGATTTTTTCCCAAAAGGCGCGGCCAAACAGCAAGAACGGTACACGTGACATGCGGCCAGTCTGAATCAGGGTCAACGTTTCAAAAAGTTCATCCAGTGTCCCAAAGCCGCCGGGGAATACGCATATGGCCCGCGCCCGCATCAGAAAATGCATTTTGCGGATGGCAAAATAATGAAAATTGAAACACAGCTCGGGGGTAACATAGGTGTTTGGGGCCTGCTCGAACGGAAGTACGATGTTCAAACCGACCGAATGCCCCCCCGCATCCACAGCGCCACGGTTGCCTGCTTCCATTACGCCCGGGCCCCCGCCGGTCACAATGACGTTTTCCTGACCGTTGGTTTCGTTGGATTTCAGCGTCATCAACCGGGCGAATTCCCGTGCTTCGTCATAGAAGTGCGAAAGATCGGCCAAGGTTTTTGTCCGCGCTTTATGTTTGTCATCGGGGGCGGGAATGCGTGCGCCACCGAATAGAACTATTGTCGATTTCACCCCGTGTGCATCAAGGCCCAGCTCGGGCTTGAGAAGTTCAAGCTGCAAGCGCACCGGACGCAATTCATCGCGACACATGAAGTCGTCATCGGTGAATGCCAGACGATAGGCCGGGGCACGGGTCTGTGGTGTATCTGGTACGTTTTCAGCTTTGGCGCGATCGGCATCTGCGTGTCGCAAGGGGTGTCGGGTCGTCTGGGTCATCGAAGTCTCCGGTGAATAGGGGCAGAATATACCCTTTGTCCAGCATGCCCTTCTTTTAAGAAAATGACCACGGTGCCCGAGGTGATTGCGCGCGCACGCCGACATCTGTATAGGCAACTGCAATATCAGACCCTTTGTTCCCGGAGCATGTTATATGTCAAACGCCCGCCTTGAAACCGCCATAGAAGCTGCTTGGGATGCGCGTGACACGATCACCTCTGCGACCAAGGGTGAAACCCGCGATGCAATCGAAGATACCCTGGCCGCGCTCGATAGTGGCAAGCTGCGTGTCGCTGAAAAGATGGAAAACGGCGACTGGCATGTAAACCAGTGGGCCAAAAAGGCCGTGCTGCTGGGTTTCCGCATCAAGGATATGGAACAACAAGAGGGCGGTCCGCAGGGGGCCGGCTGGTGGGACAAGGTCGATAGCAAGTTCAAAGGCTGGGGTGACGCAGAGTGGAAAGAAGCCGGATTTCGGGCTGTCCCCAACTGCGTGGTCCGCAAGTCGGCCTATATCGCGCCTGGTGTGGTCTTGATGCCATCGTTCGTGAACATCGGCGCGTATGTCGACAGCGGCACTATGGTCGATACCTGGGCAACTGTAGGGTCCTGCGCTCAGATCGGTAAAAACGTTCACTTGTCTGGCGGCGTGGGGATCGGTGGCGTGCTGGAACCGATGCAGGCAGGACCGACGATTATTGAAGACAACTGCTTTATCGGCGCGCGTTCTGAAGTCGTCGAGGGCTGTATTGTCCGCGAAGGTTCGGTTTTAGGGATGGGGGTCTTTATCGGCCAGTCCACCAAGATTTTGGATCGTGAAACCGGTAAGGTCATGTATGGCGAAGTGCCGTCTGGTTCGGTCGTTGTGGCCGGATCAATGCCGTCCAAAAACGGGGTGCACCTATATTGCGCGGTAATCGTTAAGCGGGTGGACGAGAAAACCCGTTCCAAAACGTCCATCAATGAATTGCTGCGCGATTAACGGGAACCTTTTCACAGGCTTGTGAGTTTGCTTCGTGAAACTGAATTTACGGAGAATTGAAATGACAGGTCTGGGATGGTTCGCCGCCATTATCGTTGGTGGTTTGGCGGGATGGATTGCTGAAAAAATCATGAAGTCCGATATGGGGCTCATCATGAATATCGTTCTGGGTATCGTCGGCGCGATTGTTGCCAACTTTCTCTTGGTTGCGATAATCGGAACGACCTTTGGCGGCTGGATTGGCCAGCTTGTCGTGGGTATCATAGGCGCGTGCCTATTGATTTGGCTGACACGATTGGTGCGCGGCCGGACCTGACCCTTTTCAGGCCTGCAATAACACGATAGGGCTGCTGCATAACAATGCGGCGGCCTTTTTTATGTCTGATGAAAAGAAACCCAAGAAGCCCTCACGTCAGCAGGTCTATACCTTGTTGGTTGAGATCGGGCGCAAAGAAGGCGACGGCCTTCCTGAAAAATCGACCGGGGCGGCGCTGATGTGCTTTGCTTCCGGCATAGACGAGGCCGAGGCGGTTCGCGAAACCGTAGCGATTCTCAAGCAGGCGGACACCAATCCGCTGGACGTCAGCGGGTATGGCACCTTGGCCGAACGCGAAGCGGAAGGTCATGAGATCGACGATGATGAACGGGCGCTCATGGCACGGGCATTGGAAGAAAACGCTGTTATTATTGCGCAGATGACACCGTTTTTTGACTGAACGCCCGCGGCTCGGACAGCGCGGTTTGACGGTAACACATGCGTATTCCTCGACGCCGTTGGGGTCCATGTAACGGCGCGTGGCGGATCCTCAAACCGGTCACCTATATGATAATTCTCGACCGCGCCCCTTGGCACCGGTGGCAATTCGCTCCAAGTCTAGGGTAAATCGTTGAGAAACCTTATAGGACGCCGACATGCCCGATACCGACCCTGTGGAACTAACTGCCCAACTGGTAAAATGCCCCTCTGTGACGCCAGCAGACGCAGGCGCGCTGGATATTTTGCATGACCTGTTGGGCGGGGCCGGGTTTGAATGCGCTTGGGCTGATCGGGAGGGGATCCGTAACCTGTTTGCCCGCTGGGGCAAGAAAAGTAACGCCCGTAGCTTCGGCTTTAATGGCCATACCGACGTGGTACCTGTCGGCAACGAACAAGATTGGTCGATGGCACCTTTCGGAGCCGAGATCAAAGACGGAATAATGTATGGGCGTGGCACGACGGATATGAAGTCGGGTGTAGCCGCATTTGCCGCTGCGGCTGTTGATTTCGTGCGTGACACGCCGCCCGACGGGGCCATCATTCTGGCGATCACCGGGGACGAAGAGGCCGAAGGCGTCGACGGGACGTTGGCTTTGCTTGACTATATGGAGCAATGGGGCGAACGGATGGATGTTTGCCTTGTGGGAGAACCGACCTGCCCGAACACAATGGGTGAGATGATCAAGATCGGACGGCGCGGGTCACTGAACGCCCATTTTCGCGTCATCGGCAAACAGGGGCATGCTGCCTATCCTCATCGCGCCAACAACCCTCTTCCCGCGATGATGCGGCTAATGGACAGACTCGCGTCGCATAGGTTGGATGAAGGTACCGATCACTTTGATGCATCAACGCTGGCGGTGGTGACGGTCGACACGGGCAACCCGGCGACGAACGTTATTCCCGCCTCGTGCAACGCGACTATAAACATTCGGTTCAATGACCTTCATTCCGGGGCCAGCTTGACAAACTGGCTGGAAGACCAGGTTGCACAAGTGCGCGACGCATACGGCGTGAAAATCGAATTGAAAGTGAAAATATCGGGCGAGAGCTTTATTACGCCACCCGGTGCCCTATCTGAACTTGTGTCAAAGGCGGTGGCCGCTGAAACAGGCATAACCCCCGAGCTTTCCACCTCAGGGGGGACATCGGATGCCCGCTTTGTGAAAAACCACTGTCCTGTGGTCGAATTCGGACTTGTCGGGCAATCTATGCACGCGGTGGATGAAAATGTTGATATTGCGCAAATACACCAGCTTAAGTCGATTTATACGCGCATTCTAAAGGACTACTTTGCATGAGCCTGCATATCTCAGTCACCGAAGACCTTGCCAGTTGCCACCTTCTGCGACGGATCGTTTTTATTGAAGAACAAGGCGTGTCGGAAGCAGATGAGCTGGACGATCTGGACAATTCCGCCACGCATTTTTTGGCTACGGAAAATGAACTGCCGATCGGTACTGCACGAATGCGGATCAACGGGGACACAGCAAAGATCGGGCGCGTTTGCGTGATAAAATCGCATCGCGGTACCGGGTTGGGGGCCGCATTGATCCGGGCTGCGGTCGAAGAGGCGCGCAAGATGTCCGGCGTAACGACGGTGAAGTTGGGCGCACAAACCCATGCCTTGGGTTTTTATGAAAAACTGGGCTTCGAGGCGCAGGGCCCGGTCTATGATGATGCCGGAATCGAGCACCGCGATATGGTGCTGACTCTTTGAACCGCACACTGGTGGTTATGGTCAAGGAGCCGCGCCCCGGCCGCGTCAAATCCCGGCTTGGTCGCGATCTTGGCATGACCGCTGCCGCGTGGTGGTTCCGCCATCAAAGCCGCGCGTTGTTGCGTCGGGTCCAGGATCCACGTTGGCAGGTGGTACTGGCGGTTGCGCCTGATCACGCGGGAATGACAAGTCGCGTCTGGCCGTCGCATCTGACCCGATGGCCGCAGGGGCGCGGCAATCTGGGCGACCGTATGGGCCGCATGTTGGGCACCGCGCCACCCGGACCGGTATGTATTGTCGGGGCGGACATTCCCGGGATAACCGCGACCCATATTGCCAGTGCTTTTGGTGCATTAGGGGCAAACGATGCTGTATTCGGGCCAGCACCTGATGGTGGTTACTGGTTGATAGGCCTGAAGCGCGTGCGCCCCATACCACCACGGCTGTTTGCGAATGTTCGTTGGTCGACCGAACACGCTTTGATGGACACGATCGCGACTTTGCCCAACCACCGCATCGCACAGATCGCGACACTGAATGACGTCGATACGATCGACGATTTGCCCATGACGAACCGGGGACGGCGTGCTACCTGCTAAAGTATGAGCAAAATACCTTCAAAGCCGGAAATCCTTGATTGGATCGCCAACAATCCCACCCTGACTGCCAAGCGCGAGATCGCCAAGGCTTTTGGGATCAAAGGCGCGGCACGCATCGACCTGAAACGGCTATTGAAAGAACTGGAAGCCGAAGGGCATCTGGAAAAGCGCAAGCGCAGCTATCAAGACCCTGACCGTTTGCCGCCAGTCTCGGTTCTGCAGGTCACTGGGCCGGACAAGGACGGCGACCTTTTCGCCAAGCCGATGGAGTGGCAAGGCGAAGGCGTCGAGCCGAGGGTGCTGCTTATTCCCCGTGCCTCTGACCCTGCAATGGGGGCAGGCGACCGGATCCTTGCACGGCTCACTCTGGTACAAGACGAAGATTATCACTACGAGGCGCGGTTGATCCGAAGGATCGGGGCCAATCCACAGCGGGTTCTAGGCATATTCCGTGCCGGCACCGAAGGCGGGCGGATCGTCCCTATCGACAAGGGCGACGACAAGGAGTGGACGGTCGCATCCGATGCCACGCATGGTGCCAAAGACGGAGAGCTGGTTGAAGCTGAACAGGCAGGCCCCAAAGGCCGCATGGGGCTGCCCCGCGCCCGCGTCATTGACCGCTTGGGCGATCCTTCCGCACCCAAGGCCGTGTCGCTGATCGCTATCCACCAGCACGGCATTCCAGATACGTTTCCTGACGATGTTATCGAGCAGGCTGATGCCGCCAAGCCTATCGGGCTGAAAGGCCGTGAAGATCTGCGCGACATGCCGCTGATCACCATTGACCCATCGGACGCGCGCGACCACGATGATGCATGCTATGCCCATGCCGACGAAGACCCCAAGAACCAGGGCGGCCATGTGGTCTGGGTCGCGATCGCGGATGTCGCGGCCTATGTGACGCCGGGTTCGGCGCTTGACCGAGAAGCCCGTAAGCGGGGCAATTCCACCTATTTCCCCGACCGCGTCGTGCCGATGTTGCCGGATCGGCTGTCGGGTGATTTGTGTTCGCTGCACGAAGGCGTACCGCGTGCCTGTATCGCCGTGCGCATGGTATTGGATGCACAGGGCAGGAAAATCAGCCACAGCTTTCACCGGGGGTTGATGCGTTCGCTGGCGTCGTTGCACTACGAAGAGGTGCAAGACGCGATTGACGGTCGCCCCAATGAACGAACCGGCCCCCTGCTCGATCCGGTTTTGAAACCGCTTTATGCCGCTTACGCCGCACTGCAGGATGCGCGCGCCGTGCGGCAACCCCTGGATCTGGACCTGCCCGAGAGGCGGATCGAGCTTGACCCGGACGGTACGGTGAAATCGGTCAATTTCAAGGACCGGCTGGATGCTCATAAGCTGATTGAAGAGTTCATGGTATTGGCTAACGTGGCCGCGGCAGAGACTTTGCTGGAAAAGAAAACACCGCTGCTGTTTCGCATTCACGAAGAACCGTCAGTTGCCAAGCTGGACGCGCTGCGCGAAACGGTGCAGGCTGCGGGGTACAATCTGGCCAAGGGGCAGGTTTTGCATACCAAGCACCTAAACAAGTTGCTGAACGACGCGGCCGGTACGGATGACGCAGAGCTGATCAATATCTCGACCTTGCGGTCCATGACACAGGCCTATTACGGACCGGCGCATATTGGGCATTTCGGCCTCGCGTTGCGGTCCTATGCACATTTTACATCACCGATCCGTCGCTATGCCGATTTGATTGTCCATCGTGCTTTGATTTCCGCACATGGCTGGGGCAAAGACGGGTTAAGCCAACTAGACATTGAAGACATAGAGCAGACCGGGGCCCATATTTCGGACACCGAACGCCGGTCAATGACAGCCGAACGTGATACAACAGACCGGTATCTGGCGGCCTACCTATCCGAGCGCGTCGGTAACGAATTCTCGGGCAGAATAAGCGGCATCGCGCGCTTCGGTGCCTTCGTGAAGCTCGACGAAACCGGTGCGGACGGGCTATTGCCGATGCGATCGCTGGGGCGCGAATATTTCCATTTCGACGCAGAAGCTGGCACACTGATGGGGGCAGACACCGGGCTGATGATTTCGGTTGGTCAGCGTGTGACGGTGCGCCTGACCGAGGCCGTGCCGGTCACGGGTGGCATAGCGCTCGAGCTGTTGACCCTTGAAGGTAAGGCGCTGCCGCAGGGTGGTCGGGGCGGTCGCGGCCCTGCCGGACGCACGAACCCCAAACGCAAGGCAACCAAAGCCAAGCGCAAGGATGATAAGATCAAGCGTAAGGTCAAGCGCGCCCGGCGGTAGGTCGCGCAGCACTGACATTAATCTTTCTGGGGTTTCCATTTGTCGTTAGGCTTTGCCGGGATACGGTAAGGGATAATGGTATGAAGTCGGTTCATGTAGGCGTTTTTGCGATAGCTGCCGCAGTATTTACCCCCGTCGCAGTGTTCGCGGAACAAGCGGATTCAGTGGTCCCCGCGTCCGAGGCCTTCGATACGGGGTTTCAGGAATGGCTGACGACGTTTCGGCCACGCGCCGTGGCCGCGGGTATAGATGATGCGACTTTTGACACCGCCATGCGTGGCGTGAAATTCGATGCGAATGTTGTGCGCCGTGACCGTAATCAATCCGAATTTACCAAAACCATCTGGGACTATCTGGCGACTGCGACGTCTGACGCACGTATTGAAAATGGCATGCGGGCATTGGCCGGACAAAGAGAGGCGCTTGAACAAATCGAAAAAACCTACGGGGTCGAAAAAGAAATAGTCGTGGCGATCTGGGGATTGGAAAGTGCGTATGGCACATTTCGCGGAGACGACAATGTGATTTCGTCGCTTGCATCGCTGGCTTACGAAGGACGGCGGCAGGATTTTTTCGAGGGTGAACTGATCGAGGCCCTGAAGATACTGCAAGCAGGGGACACGTCGGCTGCGCAAATGACCGGGAGTTGGGCGGGAGCAATGGGCCACACGCAATTCATGCCTTCGTCGTTCCAACTGCACGCCGTTGATTTTTCAGGGGATGCAAAGCGGGACATCTGGAGCGATGATCCAAGAGATGCGTTGGCGTCGACAGCCGCATACCTGAAGCACTTTGGTTGGACCACGGGGCAGCCATGGGGCACCGAGGTGCAATTGCCCGCTGGCTTCGACTATCTCCTGGCGGATCGGGAAGTGACAAAGTCTTCCCCGGAATGGGCCGAGCTGGGTGTGGTCGGTGTGAGTGGGGAAGAAGTGCCCGACAACGGGCCCGCATCCATTCTGTTGCCGGGAGGGGCCAAGGGTGCTGCCTTTATGATCTTTGACAACTTTGCGGTCCTGGAAAGGTATAATTCCGCCGATGCCTATGTGATTGGCGTCGGTCACCTGAGTGATCGTTTGAAGGGGGGTAAGCCCATTCAACACCCGTGGCCGATGGAAGACCGGGCTTTAAGCTTTGCCGAGCGGATTGAGTTGCAGACCGAACTGACTGCCCTGGGTTTTGACACTGTGAAGATCGACGGGAAAATCGGGCCTTTGACCATCAATGCGGTACGGAAATTCCAGACTTCGAAAGCCGTGGCACCGGATGGTTATGCGTCGGTCCGATTGCTGGACATGGTACGTGAGGCCCGGTGAAGGGTTTAGTGTCCAAGACCCTGAAGGGGGCCTTGGACATGCCTTCGGCGAGGATTTTTTTCCATTTGGAAATTGATTTAGCCTGGGGACATGCCGCGCAGGCGTTCGGACCGACGACGGAGCAGTTCCACCACGGTAAGCAGGCAGATCGAAATGACGACAAGAATGGTGGCCACGGCAAGAATGGTCGGGCTGATCTGTTCGCGCAAGCCTGTAAACATTTGCCAAGGCAGAGTCTTTTGGCCGGCAGACCCGACGAACAGAACCACGACGACTTCGTCGAATGAGGTAATGAAGGCGAACAGGCCGCCGGAAATGACTCCGGGCAAGATGAGCGGCATCTGAACTCGGAAGAAGGTCGTTACCGGATTGGCCCCCATATTCGCCGCGGCACGGGTGAGGGACCTGTCGAACCCGACCAAGGTAGCGGTAACGGTGATGATTACAAAGGGAATACCCAACGCGGCGTGTGCAAGCACGACGCCCAGGTAAGTACCTTGAAGCCCGACACGGCTGTAAAAGAAATACATGCCAGCCGCCGAGATGATCAGCGGTACGATCATCGGCGAAATCAGGATTGCCATGATCGCCCGGCGAAAGGGTACGTGCTGTTGGCTGAGGCCGATTGCGGCCAATGTGCCGAAGCTGACCGACAGCAGGGTCGCGGCTGGCGCGATCTTGATCGAGTTCCAGACCGCGCCCTGCCAAGCCGAGCTTGTGAAGAAGTCGCGGTAGTGTTTCAGGGAATAGCCTTCGGGATCGAAGCTGAGCATTTTCGGGGTGAAGGTGAAGAAATTCTCAGCGTTGAAGCTGAGTGGTATGACCACCAGAATAGGCGTAATCAGGAACACCAGGATGGCCCCGCAGATAACGCGAAAGGTGAAATGCCACAGGACCTGACCCGGGGTCAGGTAGGGGGCGATTTTGGCACGGTAACGACCTTCGTACAGCCAAAAACTGAACCAGGCGAAGAACCAGCCAAAGATCGCACCGAGCACCAGGGCAGGAATGCCCCCTAGCAACAGGCCGATTACAGCAAACGCGAGGACGGTGGCCCACCGGGCAACTGTTTCGTTCTTGACGATCTGGGTAAGCACGAAGGCGAGGGCACCCGCGACTATTGCACCGACGAGGATCCCCAGAATACCGCTGCCTTGGGATGTACCTACAAACAGGCCGAGAAAGGCACCGGCGGCGGCAACCGTGGGAACATAAAAGCCAACCGGCTTGCGGGAGATGGGTGTGAGTGCGACCATGTCTTTTAGCCTCCCAGTTTCACGTTATCGATGCCGACAATTTTGTCGTAGGCATAGTAGAGACCCAGAACAACGGCGAGCAGGATTGCCCCGAGAGCTGCCGCGAGCCCCCAATTCAGAGAGCTGGAGATGTGGTATGCGATGCGGTTCGAGATAAAGGTCCCTGTGGTCCCGCCGACAATCTCGGGTGTGATGTAATAGCCGATCGACAGGATGAACACGAGGATCGATCCCGCACCGATGCCGGGCACGGATTGCGGAAAATATACCCGCCAGAAAGCGGTCCAATTGGTGGCCCCCAGCGATTTGGCCGCACGCAGATAACTTGGCGGAATTGTTTGCATGACCGAATAAAGCGGCAGGATCATGAACGGGAGCAGGATGTGTGTCATTGCGATGATCGTGCCGGTCTGGTTGTTGATCAATGCCAGGCGGCTATCGTCGGCGACGATACCCAACCAAACAAGCGTGTCATTCACCACGCCTTGCTGTTGCAACATGACTTTCCACGCCGATGTGCGCACCAGAAGCGATGTCCAGAAGGGTAGCAATACAAGTATCATCAGCAGATTGGCGGTGCGCGCCGGTAAATTCGCCAGTATCCAGCCGACCGGGTATCCCAAAAGTATGCAGCTGAGTGTAATGACTGTAGACATGAACAACGTGCGTAAAAACAGCGTGGCATAGATGCGCTGGTTTTCAGGCCGCAATTCCGGGCCGTTTTCAGACTTCTGCATGTCCACGGCGTTCAGAAAGTAACCGTTTGTAAATCGTGGACTATAGGCGCGGATGGTATCCCAGATGGGCATCTTCAACCAGTCCTTGTCGATATCGCCAAAGGCCGCCTTGTAATCCACGGTTTCGAAGTTGGCTGCGGCGGCTTTGGCCTCGGAGAGCTCAGCCGCACCCGGGCCGGTATAGGTGTCAATCCGGGCGGCGTTCGCGCCTGTCAAATCATCGTAGAAAGCGGAGTAGATAAGCTCCCACGGGTCTTTCTTGTACAGATTACTGTTTTTTTCGTTTTGGGTGAAATCAGCGAAAATCTGATAGAAGGCTGCGGTCTGGGGTAATATTTCAGCGATCTGAGCACGTATCTCGAAGGGGGGCTGGGCCTGACCGGAAGCTTTCTTCCAGCTTTTGATCTCGGCCAACCACGCGTCGGACCCAAGAATGTCATTCCAGTTTTCGCCTTTTTTCCAAAAAGCGTTCATGTCCTCGAATTGGTCTTGATAGACTTCGCCGATGTCGCCAACCCCACGACCGGATTTGCGGAAAAGCGACGATGCGCCGGTGAGTTCGTAGTTCAGCCGTGACCCAAGCCGGGTGTGTAACTTACGTTCCTGGGCAATGAAGATGTCTTGGTAGAGTGCTTTGAAGACAGGCGTGTCCGGGACGTTGCCACTTTCGCTGTCCCAGGTTTCAAGTATCGCAGTCGTGCGCGGAAGCGTATCTTGGACGATCTCGTTTTCGACCGAACGGAAAAGCATGTCGGCGATCGGGGCGATGAAAGTTATCAAGATGAAGATCAGAAGGGGTGCGATCAACAGCAGGGCGCTCATCTTTTGGCGTCGCAGCGCGCGTCGGAGGCTACGCTTGAGCGGCGTGCCATCAGCCGCCAGCATTGGGCCTGATTTTTCGCCTGGAATATTCGTTGCGTCGACTGTGTCGCTCATATCGGCCCCATGGGATTAGGTCGGTGTGGAAGTCTGGAAAGGGAGTGCACAAAAGGCGGGAAGGGGCCTGTGTGGCCCCCTCCAAACGGTTTAGTGGTTTATTGTGCCAACCAAGCCTGGAACTTCGCGTCGATATCATCGCGATAATCTGCCCAGAACTCGTAGTTGTACAAGAATGTGTTCGCCGCATTCTTGGGGTCTGTGGGCATGTGGGGTGCCATGTCGATGCCAAGATCAGCGTGCTTGCCGACCATAGGAGCCGAGGACAGACGTGCAGGGCCATAGCTGATATACTGCGATTGATCCGCCAGACGCTGTGTGTCGGTGGCGAATTTCACGAAGTCTTTTACGCGTGCCAAGCGATCTGCTGGCAAGCCCGCAGGAATGATCCAACCGTCAAGGTCAAACACCTGCGCGTCCCAAAGCATCGCAACGGGTTGCTTTTGCTCTTCGATAACGCTGAAAAGACGCCCGTTATAAGTGGAGCCCATCACGACTTCGCCGTCGGCCAGAAGCTGAGGAGTGTCAGCACCGGCAGACCACCAGATTACGCTGTCCTTGATGGTATCGAGCTTGGCCAAGGCTTTTTCCTGACCTTCAGGTGTCGCTAGAACGTCGTAGACTTCATCTTTTGGCACGCCGTCGCACAGCAGTGCCCATTCCATGTTGTTGATCGGACGCTTTTCAAGCGCGCGCTTGCCTGGGTAGGCTTCCAGATCGAACACGTCGCAGATTTTTCTCGGTGGTGTGTCACCAACCATATCTGTGCGGTAGCCGAACGTAGTCGAATACACGATCTGCGGGATGAAACAATCGCTGACCAGCAGGTCGCCGAAATCTTCGGATGCGGGCGTTCCGTCAGGTGCCGCTGCGAGCAGCTCGTCGGCGTCGATTTCCATTGCCAAGCCTTCGTCGCACAGACGAATTGCATCGGCCGCCACGACGTCAACAAGATCCCAGGTGATGTTGCCCGCTTCGTTCATCGCACGCAGCTTGGCGACCGCTTCGTTGGAGCTTTCGTCCCACACGCCGGTCACGCCAGGGTTGTTCTTAAGGTAAGGCTGAAGATAAGCCTTGTCTTGGCTGGCTTGGTATGCGCCACCCCAGGAAACGAGTGTCATCTCATTCGCCATATTACCGTGAGCGTCGGCAAGTGCGAACGTACCCGCGCCGATAAGCGCTGACGTCGCGAGAAGTGTTGTGGTAAATTTCATACAGTAGTCTCCCAATTATATGCCCGTGTGGGTCTTGAGGCTGTGATATCGGGCTTAATCACAGCCTCGTGCTATACCGCCGATCGTTGGGCGGTGATCCGTCGCCTGACGCCTAGGCGTCCAGCGCACGGCAATCTTCTGCGAGCCAGCCGATTTCTATTTGCTGACCTGGCTGCAAGCGCACTTGATCAGGTGCGTTGCGTGTCTTGATAATAAAGTTGTCCGTACCGGCGACACGCAGGCGCGTGCGGAAAATGTCGCCCATATAAACAAATTCAAGCACTTCGGCCTTAAGAGTATGCGCGCCTTCCGGCATCCGGTCCTTGTTGAACTCAACCCGCTCGGGGCGGATCGAAACACGGGTGCGTTCACCGGCCTGTGTCACGTTGATCGGCTTTGCCTCGATCATACCGCCGCCGTCCAGTTGAACCAGACACGTGCCGCCTTTGATCTCTTTCACCACACCTTCCAGGGTGTTGTTTTCACCGATGAACTGCGCAACAAAGCTGTTTTCCGGTTCTTCGTAAAGCTGATCCGGCGGGGCAAGTTGCTGGATCCGGCCGTTCTCGAACACGGCCACCCGATCTGACATGGTCAGCGCTTCGGTTTGGTCGTGGGTGACGTATACCACTGTAATTCCCAATTCGTGGGCAAGGTGTGTGATTTCAAATTGCAGGGTTTCGCGAAGCTGCTTGTCAAGCGCACCAAGTGGTTCGTCCATCAACACCAGTTCGGGTTCGAAAACCAAGGCGCGGGCCAACGCGACGCGCTGCTGTTGCCCCCCGGATAGCTGCGCAGGGCGGCGACCACCGAAATCACCCATCTGCACGCGATCGAGCGCCGTCTTGACCTTTTGCTCACGCACGGATTTCCCGATTTTGCGAACCTCAAGCGGAAAGGCGAGGTTTTCGGCAACGGTCATGTGCGGGAACAGCGCATAGTTCTGGAAGACCATGCCGATGCCGCGTTTGTGCGGCGGGATGTTGTTGATCGACTTGCCATCAAGACGGATGTCGCCGTGGGTGGCCGTTTCAAAACCGGCAAGCATCATCAGGCAGGTCGTTTTGCCTGATCCTGATGGGCCTAGCATTGTGAGAAATTCGCCCTTGGGCATAGACAGGTTCAGGTCTTTTACAACAAGATTTTCACCGTCATAACTTTTTTGCACGCGTTCGAATTCGACAAACGCACTTGTTGCTGAAGTATCTGCCAAAAGTTGGCTCCCCGTTGGTTGTGACGTTATTGCGCCCTCATTGACCCAAAGTTAAAGCGGGGTGGCTTGTTGTTTGCAACCAATTAACGACAGTTTTGGGCAGAACGCGCCAATTGCGGGAAGAAAATCGGTATTTATTAAATATTCAGTTTATTTGCCCGCTATCTAAGCAGTATCAGTTTCGGTATTCGTTTGCTCGTCGCCCAAAGTTGACGCACTCTGGCCTGAATGACCCTAGGACAACTATAATGCCTGCACTAGATTTGCCGTTCTCCTCCGCAGAATATGACCGCCGACTGGATCTGGTTCGTGCCGAAATGGCCGATCGTGGGTTGGACGCGCTGTTTGTTACGGACCCAAGTAACCAAGCCTGGTTAACAGGATATGACGGTTGGTCATTTTATGTGCACCAAGGCGTGATCGTGCTCCCCGACGCGGAGCCGATATGGTGGGGGCGCAATCAAGACACCAACGGTGCCTTGCGCACTGTCTGGATGACCGCCGATTCGGTTCGCGGCTATGCCGATGGCTTTGTACAGGCGACCGACAAGCACCCCATGCAGGATCTGGCTGTACATCTGGCGGCTGCCGGGGTCGAGGCGGGTCGTATAGGCGTGGAGATGGATAACTATTACTATTCCGCCAAGGCTCACGCGGCACTTGTTGCGAGTTTGCCAAAGGCCCAGTTGGTCGATGCGACGGCCCTGGTAAACTGGAAGCGCGCGGTGAAGTCGGAACCCGAGCTGGCGTTCATGCGCAAGGCGGCTCTTATTTCCGAAAAGATCGTGGACGGCCTGCTGGAAAGAGTGGAGCCTGGTGTCCCCAAGAACGAGATCGTCGCAGAGATATACCGCGATGCGATTCGAGGTGTTGATGGGGCATGGGGCGATTATCCGGCAATCGTGCCATTGCTGCCCTCCGGGTCCGATGCGGCTGCACCGCACCTTACCTGGGACGGACGGCCTTTCGCCACCGGCGAGGCAACATTCTTTGAAATATCCGGGTGTTATCGCCGCTATCACGCGCCATTTTGCCGGACGCTGTTTCTGGGGACACCTCCTGATTTTCTGAAACGCGCCGAAGCGGCGCTGGTCGAAGGGATGGAAGCAGGGTTGGAAATTGCCCGCGCCGGAAACCGTGCGTGCGATATAGCCAATGCATTGGCCGCGCCATTGGAAAAGGCCGGCATCGAAAGGGGCGCACGCTGTGGGTATCCAATCGGCCTCAGCTATCCACCGGATTGGGGCGAGCGGACAATTTCTCTCCGTGCTGAGGACGAAACCGTGCTTGAACCGAACATGACATTTCACTTTATGCCCGGTCTTTGGATGAAGGATTGGGGTATCGAGATCACGGAGAGCATTCGGATCAGACAAGACGGAGCCGCCGAGACATTTTGCAATCGCCCACGTAAAATGTTTGTTAAATGACCCTACAGGCGACTGTTGATCTACTGGAACGGCTGATCGCTTACCCGACAGTTTCCACTGATAGCAACCTGGAGCTGATCCTCGACCTTTCGGGGCGAATGCAATCGCTGGGTGCCCGAACGCATATCTTTGGCGACGAGACAGGCACCAAGGCGACGCTTTTCGCTTCGCTGGGGCCAGACGAGCCTGGGGGAATTTTGCTGTCGGGGCATTCGGACGTGGTCCCTGTAACGGATCAGGACTGGACCAGCGACCCGTTCGAGATGCGCCGGGCTGATGGGCTTCTTTACGGTCGCGGCACCTGCGACATGAAGGGGTTCATCGCCGCGTCTATCGTCATGGCGGAGCGATATGCGGCAATGCCTCTTAAGCGACCTGTTCATTTTGCCTTTACCTATGATGAAGAGACCGGATGTCTGGGCGCACAGGCGTTGATACCTGAGCTGAACAGGCTGGGTATCAAGCCCGATATCGCGATCATCGGAGAGCCGACGGAGATGCGCGTCATCGAAGGCCACAAAGGATGCTGTGAATATACCACCCGCTTTGAAGGGCTGGAGGGGCACGGGTCCTCGCCCGAGCTAGGTGTGAACGCGGCGGAATACGCGGTGCGGTATGTGACACGGCTTATGGAACTGCGCGGCGACTTGCGCGCGCGTACTCCCATAGGCAGCCGGTTCGACCCGCCTTATACCACGATCAACATCGGCCGGGTCCAAGGTGGCCACGCACATAATGTCATCGTCGGCAAAGCCGAAGTGGATTGGGAATTCCGACCAGTTCAAGACAGCGATATGCGCTTTGTGAAATCAGCGATGGAGGCGTTCGTGACGGATGAGCTGTTGCCTCAGATGCGCGCCGTATATCCACAGGCTGATATCGCAATGGAAACCGTGGGTGAAGTGCCGGGCCTGGAGCCGATGACCGAGAATGCGGCCCGTGATTTGATGGCGACGCTGCTTGGCGCGAATTCTGCCGGAGTGGTGCCGTTTGGCACCGAAGCCGGCCTGTTTCAACAAATGGGAATGGATGTCATCCTTTGTGGGCCAGGGTCCATTGCGCAGGCCCACAAGCCGGATGAATTCGTCAGCCTTGATCAGCTGGAAATGTGCCTGGGGATGCTGGAAAGGCTTGGCGACAGATTGGTGTAGCGGCACGATCGCAGACCGTGCCGCAGACGCTTAGCCCAAAGGCGTTTCATGATCATGGGCATGATCTTCGGCGGCCTTGAGCAGATCATCTTCCTTGAGCGCTTTATAAGTTTCATCCAGCGCCTTGGTCGCACGGGTCATGAATACCTTGATTTCTTCGGGGGTAATGACCAAGGGCGGAGAGATGATCATCCGGTCGCCGACGTGGCGCATCACCAAATCGTTGGCGAAACACCGTTCACGGCAGATGTATCCTACAACACCCGCATCGCCCGCGAACTTTGACCGGGTCTCCTTGCGGGGTGACAGCGGCAAGGACGCCATCAGGCCTGCGACGTTTGCAGTGCCGACCAATGGATGTTCAGCCAGCTTAGACAAGCCTTCCCTCAACGCCGGTCCGGCCACGTTGTTGACGTGATCCAATATGTTTTCGTCTTGAAGGATGCGAAGATTTTCCAAAGCGACAGCTGCACATACCGGGTGGCCAGAATACGTATAGCCATGGTTGAATTCGCCGCTGTTGATCACATGGGCAATTTCGTCACATACGATCGATCCGCCAATGGGTTGATAACCGGAGCTCAGACCCTTTGCGATGGTCATGATATGAGGGGTAATACCAACGGTTTGCGAACCGAACCAGTTGCCGGTCCGCCCAAACCCACAAATGACTTCATCCGCGATAATCAGCACATCATACTTGTCGCAAATTCGCTGGATCTCGGGCCAATACGTGCTGGGTGGTATGATAACGCCACCGGCACCCTGAATGGGTTCTCCAATGAACGCGGCAACCTTGTCGGGCCCAAGTTCGAGTATTTTCGCCTCAAGCTCTTGTGCTCGGGACAGGCCGAATTCTTCGGGGGTCTGATCACCACCTTCAGCCCACCAGTCGGGTTGATTGATGTGGTGAATCCCGGGGATCGGCAGGCCCCCCTGTTCGTGCATATAAGTCATCCCACCCAACGACCCCGACCCCATTGACGACCCGTGATAGGCATTCTTGCGGCTGATGAAATGTGATTTCTCGGGTTTGCCTTTCATCGCCCAATAGGTGCGCACCATTCGAATGTTCGTGTCATTCGCCTCGGAACCCGAACCGGCAAAGAAGACATGATTCAGATCGCCGGGGGCAAGGCTGGCGATTTCCTTGGCCAAGGCAAGCGCAGGCACATGCGTTGTCATGAAGAAGGTGTTGTAATAGTTCAGTTCCAACATCTGCCGTGCGGCGACATCGGCCATCTCTTGTCGGCCATAACCGATATTGACGCACCATAGCCCGGCCATGCCATCGAGAATTTGGTTACCTTCGCTATCGGTCAGATAGACGCCCTTCCCCCCGGTAATGATGCGTGCACCTTTATGGGCCAGTTCATCATTGGTCGTGAAGGGGTGCATATGGTGGGCGGCGTCCAATGCTTGAAGCTCGGCTGTAGGCATATGGTTGGTGATATGGGACATGAAGGAGCACCTAAAATTACTGCGAAATTTGTAGAGGCTAGAATATGATCAAATTATGCAGAGTCAATCGAATCGCGCCTGTTCCGTGATCCGTTGGTCAGTGTCGTTCGCCTTAAAGCGATGCCCGTATCTGACGCATCCCCTGCGCCACGTCTTCTTCCATCGCCGCCGCCGCCGCCACATCATCATTCGCCTCAAACGCGGCAAGCAGGTCGGCATGTTTGTCGGGCAGGTTCAGGGTCCCAAAGCGCCCGCACACCACACGGAGTGAGGGACCAAACAACAGCCAAAGCCGATCGACGCTTTCAGCCATTATCGGCGCATCGGCACAACGGTATACCTCGTTGTGAAACCGGTAATTATGCGTGAGGTAGTCCCCGATATTGCCGCCGGAAATGGCATCGTTCAACGCTGAGTCGATCTGAACCAACCTTGCAAGAAACGTAGGGGTCATCCGAACGGCGGCACGGCGTGCAAGCTCCCCTTCAAGGTGTTTACGCATAAAACCCATTTCTTTGACGCCGGCCTGCGTGAGAACGGGAACGGACACTCGCCTGTTGCCCTGATGGACCAACGCACCCTCCGCTATCAACCGGCGCAGCGCTTCGCGGACAGGGGTCATTCCTGCGCTGAGTGTGGCAGCAAGGCCCTGTATCGTGACAGGTTGACCGGGTGCCAGATCGCCGAACAAAATGCATGCGCGCAAGCGTTCATAGACATGTTGGTGTGCGGGCACCTTGGGGGAAATATCGGGGACCTGTTGAGAGCTAATGGTGGTGTCATTAAGGATCATCGGATCTGCCCAAATTGTGTACAGCAATCATTGCATGCGCGGCATACGCATGCCTATTTTTATAAATCATCTTGTCGCAAGACGCAAAACTTGATCAAATTAGATAAAGGCCTGGACCAACCGAGCCTATCGTAAGGGAGTTTACAATGAAATATGGTTTGCTTGGCGGCATCGCCACAATCGCATTCATCGGCACCACCGCTATCAGCGAAGAGGTGCGTGTCTATAACTGGTCTGATTATATTGACGAAGAATTGCTGCAAAAGTTTGAGGACGAAACCGGTTACGACCTGATCTATGACGTATTTGACAGCAACGAAGTTCTTGAGACCAAGATGCTGGCGGGTGGCTCGGGATATGATGTGGTGGTCCCATCGGGAACGTTCCTACAGCGACAGATTTCAGCCGGCGCGTTTCAAAAACTTGATAAATCTAAGCTACCTAACATCAAGAACATGTGGGATGTGATCGATGCACGGGTCGCTAAATATGACCCCGGTAACGAATACGCGATTAACTATATGTGGGGCACAACCGGCATTGGGGTGAACATTAATAAAGTCAAAGAGGTCCTGGGTGATGACGCACCCGTTGATTCTCTCGCGCTGATTTTTGATCCCGCAAACATGGAAAAGCTTTCGCAATGCGGTGTGCAGTTTCTGGACGCACCGGTCGAGATGATCCCGGCAGCGCTGAAGTATATTGGCGAAGACCCGGACGCCCAAGATGTTGACACGATACAGAAAACCGAGCCTGTTCTGGCCGCGGTGGCTCCCTTCGTTCAAAAGTTTCATAGCTCGGAGTATATCAATGCGTTGGCAAACGGGGACATTTGCGTAGCCTTCGGCTGGTCCGGCGATATCCTGCAAGCTCGGGATCGGGCGGCTGAGGCGGACAATGGTGTTGAAATCGAATACCACGCCCCCAAAGAAGGGGCCTTGATGTGGTTCGACAATATGGCAATCCCGATTGATGCGCCAAATCCGGAGGGGGCGCATAAGTTTCTCAATTTCATCATGGATGCGCAGAACATGGCAGCGGCGTCAAACTACGTCTATTATGCCAATGGCAACAAGGCGAGCCAAGAGTTTCTGGTCGAAGACGTGATCGGGGATTCCGCGATCTATCCTGACGCGGCAACGTTGGAAAATCTTTATACGACCTCACCTTACCCACCCAAAGTTCAGCGTGTGGTGACGCGCTTGTGGACCAAGGTGAAGTCGGGAACTTAACGCGACATGAAAGAGGATGGGGCAACCGTGCCCCATCTTTTTCTCTTCCCATGCCCGTTCTGGGCTGTGTAAAGGATTAGCCCAAAGTGAGCCAAACCAATTTTTCCCCTTGGGACGACCCAAATGGTAAGCCACTGATAAGATTTGATAATGTTACTAAGAAATTTGGTGAATTCGTCGCAATTGATGGTTTGACGCTGGATATCTATGAACGCGAATTTTTTGCGCTGCTGGGGCCTTCGGGCTGTGGCAAGACAACCATGATGCGAATGCTGGCCGGGTTCGAAAATCCTACGTCCGGAACGATGGAATTGGCAGGCAAGAACATCGCCGGTGTTCCGCCCAACAAGCGCGCAGTGAACATGATGTTTCAGTCCTATGCGTTGTTTCCGCATCTTACCGTGTGGGATAACATAGCATTCGGGCTAAAGCGCGGCGGGGTACCCAAACAGCAAATAGGAACGCGTGTTGAAGAGATGCTGAAGCTTACCCGTCTGACGAAATTTGCACGGCGCAAACCACATCAGATATCCGGGGGGCAGCGTCAACGGGTCGCTTTGGCGCGCTCATTGGCGAAAGCTCCGAAATTGTTGCTGCTGGATGAACCGTTGGGCGCGCTGGACAAAAAATTGCGCCAGGACACGCAGTTTGAATTGATGGATATCCAAGAGAGTACGGGTACAACTTTTGTAATTGTGACACACGATCAAGAAGAAGCGATGACCGTTGCCAGCCGTGTTGCGGTGATGGACGAGGGGCGTATCATCCAGGTGGCGACACCGGACAGAATATACGAAGCCCCTAACTCGGTTTATGTCGCGGACTTCATCGGTGACGTCAATATTATCGAAGGCACGGTCAAACCTGCTGGCGAAGACCTTTATCATATCGACTGGAACCCAAATCAGGCCCCGCTCCTGGCGGCTTCGGAGCGTCCGTTCAGCGACGGGCAAACCGCTCATCTGGCCATTCGGCCCGAGAAGATCACGATATCAACCGAGCAGCCGGTAGATGCCAAGAACACGGCAAAAGGGACTGTATTGGATATTGCCTATCTGGGAAACCTAAGCACCTATTATGTTCAGCTTGAGGGTGGGCAAATTGTTAAGGCGCAAACCGCCAATACCCGCCGTTTGTCACGCCGTTCAATTACATGGGAAGATCAGGTCTGGATATCTTGGAGCGCTACCGCTGGCGTGTTGTTAGACCAATGAATATCCGCCGTTTTGTCCTTATCGCGGTGCCATATGCATGGTTGCTGGCGCTGTTTTTCATTCCTTTCTTTATCGTTCTTAAAATTTCATTGTCCGACTTGGCATTGGCGATCCCCCCGTATTCTCCGACGGTTAAGGATGGCATCCTTAATATGCTGTCTGCGTTTGATTTCGAGAATTTTACCTTTCTTGCGTCCGATGACCTGTATTGGAAGGCGTATCTAAGCAGTCTGAAGATTGCGTTAATTTCGACGGTACTTGCTCTGCTTGTCGGTTATCCGATGGCTTATGGCATGGCCCGCGCGCCAGACGAATGGCGTCCCACGCTTATGATGTTGGTGATCTTACCCTTTTGGACAAGCTTTTTGATCCGTGTGTATGCGTGGGTCGGCATTCTTAGTAATGAAGGGCTTTTGAACCAGTTGCTTTTGTGGGTGGGGTGGATTGATGCGCCATTGGCCATCATGAACACGACAACCGCAGTCTATATCGGAATTGTTTACACTTACCTGCCATTCATGATTCTGCCAATTTATGCGGCTCTGGATCGTCTGGATGAATCTCTGATAGAGGCGGCCGAGGACCTGGGTTGCTCACGCACCACAGCCTTTTGGCTTGTTACCGTCCCGTTATCTAGAAACGGCATTATTGCGGGCTGTTTCCTTGTGTTTATTCCAGCGCTGGGAGAGTTCGTTATTCCCTCGCTGCTGGGGGGATCCGGCACGCTGATGATCGGAAAGGTTTTGTTCGAGGAGTTCTTTAACAACCGGGATTGGCCGGTCGCCAGCGCGGTGGCGGTGGTGTTGTTGTTGATCTTGATTGTCCCGATCACGCTGTTTCAACGCAACCAGCAGCGCCAAGCAGAGGCAGACACATGAGGCGCGCCAGTTGGTTCAATGTCACGTCACTCACCTTGGGGTTTGCGTTTTTATACCTGCCGATGGTGCTATTGGTGTTCTACAGCTTCAACAGCTCGAAGCTGGTCACCGTCTGGGCAGGTTTCTCGACCAAATGGTACGGGGAACTTATCCGAAACGAAGCGTTTTTGGATGCGGCGGTGGTGACGTTGAAGGTCGCAGTAATCTCATCGACATTGGCGACAATTTTGGGAACGATGGCTGCTTATGTCCTGGTGCGCGGAGGGAAATTTCTGGGCCGAACCCTGTTTTCCGGGATGATCTACGCCCCACTGGTAATGCCAGAGGTCATCACCGGCCTGTCGCTGTTATTGCTGTTCATCGGCATTGGGCTGGACCGCGGCGTGTTGACCATCGTACTTGCGCATACAACGTTTTCAATGTGTTACGTCTCTGTTGTGGTGTCTTCGCGTCTGGTCACTTTTGACCGGTCGCTTGAGGAAGCCGCGCTTGATTTGGGCTGTTCTCCGTTTGACGCGTTCAGGTTGGTCACTTTGCCGATCATCGCCCCCGCTGTGATCTCGGGGTGGTTGCTCGCCTTTACCCTTTCTTTGGATGATTTGGTTATTGCTTCATTCACCACTGGCCCTTCTTCCACCACGCTGCCTATCAAGATCTGGAGCGCGGTCAGATTGGGCGTGTCACCCGAGATAAACGCATTATCCACAATAATGATCGGGGTGGTTACCGTGGGTGTGATCACGGCATCGCTGATCTCCAAGCGCAGGACGGTAAAGGCGCAGCAAGATTTGCAAGCGGCAGAGCGCGGGATCTCGTGAAGCATATCTTTGGAAAGTTCGCCTATGGTGACGCCCCGCGCTTGAATTGCTGGTGGAACCAAACCTGTGAAATTCCGACACGCCCGCCGCTTACCGAGGGGCAAAGCTGTGATGTTGCTATCATCGGTGGGGGTTTTACCGGGATATCTGCAGCTCTTCATCTTGCTAAGTTCGGCGTCAAAACTGTGGTCCTAGAAAATCACTACGTCGGATGGGGGGCATCGGGTAGAAATGGCGGTTTCTGTTGCCTGGGGGGAGGGCGGCTTGACGATACCGCATTGGATAAACAGTTTGGGCGGGTTGATCGTCTGGCATTCCGTTCCGCTGAAATGGCTGCGATCAACCTGGTGGATGCGCTGGTAAAACAGTATGACATCGATGTTGACCGACATTCGTCCGGAGAGACCGAGCTGGCGCACCGCGCGCGTGACATGGATTATCTGCGCAGGCGCGTTTCCGTAATCAAGGAAAACTATGGGCTCGACGCAACACTGGTTGAAAAGCATGAAATGGCGGCTTTGGGGACAAGCGGACCTTTCCATGGCGCATTGACGGTTCCGGCCGGATTTGCACTAAACCCGCTTAAATATCTAACCGGGATTGCAGCCGCTGCCGAAAAGGCGGGCGCTATCATCTATCATCATACGGGTGCGCAGCGGATCACTCGGACAGGCAACAAGCATCAAATTGAAACGTCCAGCGGCAGAGTGACTGCTGACAAGATCATTTTGGCCACAAACGGTTATTCTTCCGAAGATCTGTCGCCGGATCTTTCCGGACGCTACATGCCGGCGCAATCTAGCGTTATCGTGACGCGCCCATTATCGGATGACGAGCTTGAGCAGGCAGGGTGGACGAGCCCCCAGATGGTCTATGACACCCGCAATCTTTTACATTATTTCCGGCTGATGCCGGATCGGCGAATGTTATTTGGAATGCGCGGCGGGTTAATGACCGGACCAAAGGCCGAAGCGCGTGCGCTGATGCGTGTCCGACGCGATTTCGAATTGATCTTTCCCGCGTGGAAAGGCGTAGAGACCCCCTATGGCTGGTCCGGTATGGTTTGCTTAGCGCGCAATCAAATGCCGTTCGTAGGGAAGCTTCCCCAATCGGAAAATCTGTATGCAAGCCTTTGTTACCATGGAAACGGCGTGGCCATGGGAAGCTATTGTGGCGCGCTCATCGCAGATGTGGTGTTGCGCAGGCCCTCACAAACACCGTATCCAGAAAGCATGAAAGGTCCGTTCGTGAAATTCGAGCTTGGTCGGTTAAGACGTATGCTGATGCCTATTGCATACCTTGGTTTTGCGATTGCAGATCGTTAAGTGTGAGAATAGCGCGCCTTGACTGACAGAGGTGGCGCAAAAAATTTATTTAGGAATATTATCCGATGAAGATTGCAATGATTGGCACCGGTTACGTTGGCTTGGTCTCTGGCGTCTGTTTTTCAGATTTTGGCCACGACGTTGTCTGCGTGGATAAAGACCCTCGGAAGATTGAACAGCTTAAACAAGGCATCGTGCCAATTTACGAACCGGGTCTCGAAGACCTGATGGCAAAGAATGTGAGCGCCGGCCGGCTATCGTTCACCGGTGAACTAGCCAGCGCCGTTGATGGTGCCGACGCGGTTTTCATTGCAGTCGGTACGCCGACGCGGCGCGGCGACGGACATGCTGACCTCACGTATGTCATGGCCGCGGCTGAGGAAATCGCCAACGCGATGACGGGCTATACGGTCGTGGTAACCAAATCGACGGTTCCGGTTGGGACAAATCGGCAGGTCAAACAGGTCGTTGCCAAAGCCAACCCGTCAGCCGATTTCGACGTCGCGTCAAACCCGGAGTTTCTGCGCGAAGGGGCAGCTATTGATGATTTCATGCGCCCTGACCGCGTCGTCGTAGGGGTGCAAAATGAACGTGCGGCGGATGTAATGAAAGATATTTACCGCCCGCTTTCTTTGCGCGAATTCCCGATCATGTCGACGGATCTGGAAAGCGCTGAAATGATAAAATATGCCGCCAATGCTTTTCTGGCGACCAAGATCACTTTTATCAACGAGATCGCAGCACTGTGTGAGCGTACGGGTGCCGACGTCAAGATGGTGTCAAAGGGGATGGGTCTGGACAATCGCATTGGGTCCAAATTTCTACACGCCGGTCCCGGTTACGGTGGTAGCTGCTTTCCAAAAGACACGCGAGCGTTGGCCCGTATGGGGCAGGACCATTCCGTGCCGATGCAACTGACCGAAACTGTGATTAAAGTGAATGACGAGGTTAAGCGCCGGATGATCGACAAGGTCGTCGATATATGCGACGGCTCGGTGAATGGAAAAACTATTGTGGTCTTGGGTGTCACGTTTAAGCCGAATACGGACGATATGCGCGATGCGCCCAGCCTTACAATCGTTCCCTCGCTGGTTGGTAACGGCGCTAAGGTTCGGGTTGTAGACCCTCAGGGCAAGCGCGAGGGAGAGACGTTGTTGCCGGGTGTTTCATGGTTTGATGATGCTTATAAGGCAGTACAGAACGCGGATGCGCTGGTTATTCTTACCGAATGGAACGAATTTCGCGCTCTTGACCTGGAGCGTATGGCGAAACGGATGGCATCGCCGACCATGGCCGACCTGCGCAACATCTACAGCCCAAAGGATGCGAAGCGCGCCGGGTTTTCATCTTATGTTTCAATCGGTCGCGACGGATTTGGCACCTGAATTCTATACCCGTTATAGTCGGTGGGTGGTGCCGCGGGCTTTGGCCAAAGCCATCTGGCGCTGCCTTTCACGAAATCGGTTCTTGTCGTCCTCAGAGGTCTCATTGACGCACTGGTGACAGCTTACGCCGGCTTCGTACCCTTCGCGCTCAGCGTCGGCCGGCAAGATCGGCCGGCGACAACCATGGCACAGCACATGAGGTCCCTCCTTCAAACCGTGGCCCACGCTGACACGGTTATCGAACACAAAGCAGTCGCCCTTCCAACTGCTGTCTTCCGGCGGGATTTCTTCAAGATACTTGAGGATCCCACCCTTGAGGTGAAATACGTCCTCTATGCCTTGACCAATCAGATAATTCGTCGATTTCTCGCAGCGGATGCCCCCGGTGCAAAACATTGCGATCTTTTTGTTGTGAAACCGGTCCTTATTGGCTTCCCACCACGCAGGGAATTCTCCAAAACTCTGGGTTTGGGGGTCAATGGCCCCCTCGAACGACCCGATCGAGACTTCGTAATCATTACGGGTGTCGATGACTGCGACGTCGTCACGACCGATCAGATTATTCCAGTCAGCCGGATCAACATAGTGTCCGACGCGTGCCAGCGGATCGACGTCTGGCTGGCCCATGGTGACTATCTCACGCTTCAGGCGGACCTTCATTTTGCTGAACAACGGATCTGTGGCGGTGCTTTCCTTCCACTCCAGATCGGAACAGCCCGGAAGCGAACGAATATGTGCAATCACAGCGTCGATGCCGTATCGCGGTCCGGCAATGGTGCCATTGATGCCTTCACCCGCGATCAGCAAAGTCCCTTTCACCGCGTGTTCATTGCACAGCGCCAACAACGGTTTGCGCAGGCTGTCAGGGTCGGAAAAACGACTAAAGTGGTAAAGTGCGGCTATTGTGTACATGGGCGCTCAGATACGCTTTAGCTTGGTTCCAGACAAGGGGGGCTTTGCTTGCTATATCCCGATAGGGGAAATGGCACGAGGCCTGTATAACAGGAGTGCAGCATGACCCATGCTTTGATCGTGATCGATGTACAGAACGACTTTTGCCCGGGCGGAGCTTTGGCGGTTCCCGAAGGTGACGCCATTATCGCCGGTATCAACGGAATGATGAAGCAAGCCGACGCGGTAATTTTAACGCAAGATTGGCACCCTGCCGGCCATTCTTCCTTTGCATCGTCTCATCCGGACCAGGCTCCCTACAGCGTTATCAAAATGGCGTATGGACCGCAGGTATTATGGCCTGACCACTGCATTCAAGGCAGCAACGGCGCGGCATTTCACCCTGACCTTGATCAATCATGCGCCGATCTGATCATTCGTAAAGGCTATAATCCGGCCATCGACAGCTATTCGGCCTTTTTCGAGAATGATCACATCACGCCGACCGGGCTTGAGGGGTATCTGAGATCTAGGGATATAACCCGCTTGACGATCGTCGGTCTGGCGCTGGATTTCTGTGTGCATTTTTCTGCGGTGGACGCGGCGAGGCTCGGCTTTGACGTAACTGTGCGCCAAGATCTGTGCCGGGCGATTGATCTGGATGGATCGCTCGATGATGCGTTGACTGCGATGAGGTCAGCGGGGGTTAGTCTTGGCTAGTGTCCCTCCGGACGATCAGGGTCAGGTTTTGACGGGAACAGGCTTCAATTTGCTTGCTCCCCCATTTGCGATGCGCGACAAACACCGGCTAAAGGAGCCTTTATAATGGTCGACATCGCTAGCCGCGTCTGGAATCACAAATGGAAGATCGACCCGATTGTTCGATCCCTTATTGATACGGATTTTTACAAACTACTGATGTGCCAGTCAGTTTTCCGCAACAAACCCGATACGCAGGTGACCTTCAGCCTGATCAACCGATCAAAGCATGTGCCTCTTGCAGATCTTATCGACGAAGGCGAATTGCGTGAACAACTGGATCATATCCGGTCGCTCTCCCTGAGCCGTGGAGAAAGCACCTGGCTTCGCGGAAACACATTCTACGGCAAACGCCAGATGTTCCGACCCGATTTCATGGAGTGGTTCGAGGGGTTGCGCCTGCCGCCGTATCATCTGGAACGAAAGGGCGATCAGTACGAGCTGACGTTCGAAGGGAAATGGCATGAAGTCATGTTGTGGGAAATCCCTGCGCTCGCTGTCTTGATGGAACTTCGCGGGCGGGCCGTGCTGGATCGTATGGGTAAATTTGAGCTTCAGGTGCTTTATGCCCGCGCCATGACCCGAGTGTGGGAAAAGATCGAAGTCTTGCGCGAAATGCCTGGTCTTTCGATTGCCGATTTCGGAACGCGCCGCCGCCATTCCTTCCTTTGGCAGGATTGGTGCGTGCAGGCGATGCAAGAAGGTCTGGGGAAAGCCTTTACCGGAACATCAAACTGCAAGATCGCCATGAGTCGTGAAGTCGAAGCCATTGGTACCAATGCACATGAACTGCCTATGGTTTACGCCGCGCTTGCACAAAGCGATGCGGCCTTGGCGCAAGCACCCTACGACGTCCTGCAAGACTGGCACGAAGAGCATGACGGAAACCTGAGGATTATTCTGCCGGACACCTATGGGACCAAGGGGTTTTTGGAAAATGCACCTGATTGGCTTGCCGGATGGACAGGCATTCGCATTGATAGCGGAGATCCTGCTACGGCGGCGCAGACCGCCATTGACTGGTGGAAGTCGCGTGGCGAAGACCCGAGCGAAAAACGGGTCATTTTCAGCGACGGCCTGGATGTCGACAAGATCAAGGAGTTGCACAGCCAATTCGCTGGCAAGGTCAAAGCTTCGTTTGGCTGGGGGACCTTGTTGACAAACGACTTTCGCGGTCTGGTTCCGGATGATGCGCTGGCTCCGTTCAGTCTGGTTTGCAAAGCGGTTGAGGCTAACGGGCAACCGACGGTCAAACTGTCAGACAACCCCAACAAGGCGATGGGCCCCGCAGACGAAATTGAACGCTATAAACGCGTCTTTGGCGTCGGAGACCAGAAGGCGCAAGCAGTGTTGGTGTGACAAAAAGGAAGGGGCCGGTGAATTTCACCAGCCCCAGATGCTGTGCCCCTGAGAGCGGCAGCTAGAAGTTAGATCAACTTTTTATTTGCGGTCATCGACGACCAAAGTCAGTTCGCCATTGGTACCGGAGCGAACAGCCACGATATCATCGACGGTATAACCTTCATCTTCGACTTTCGATTTCAGGTCAGGGTTGGCGTCGATTGCGCTACGCATTTTCGTTACGGAATCTTTTTGAGCTTCCAATGCGTTATCAAGCGATTTTGCTTCATTACCCGCATTTTTCTTCAAGTCGGATACAAGAACGGTATCGACTTTGGCATCCGCTTTGAAGTTTTTGATGTTGGTTTCAACTTCGGCGTTTGCAGAAGTATTGGAGCGCAGATCAGAAATCAGTTGGCCATAGTTCTCTTTAGCCATCTTTGATGTTTTATCGGCACCTTCTTTAGCTTTGTCTTTAACCATTTTGGCTTTGTCTTTGGCCATATCGGTCTTGTCTTTGGCCATATCGGTCATGTCTTTCGACATTTCTTTTGCGTCTTTGGTGAGGTCTTTTGTGGCGTTAGTCGATGCAGAACCTGATGCATTCACATCGGCACTTGCGCCATTTGAGGTTCCAACGCTCGCGCCCGCACCGGTACCGGTGGACGTTTGAGCAATTGCTGCCGTCGACATACCGGTTGCCAACAGAGTAGCGATCAGGGTTTTTGAAGTAAGTTTCATCTCAATTCTCCTCAACGTTAATTATTTTCAGACACGTTCTGTGCGTCTGCTGGGGTAACGTCGAAAATCTGGTTCAGTTCCGGAGTATATATTGCCGTGTGGCAAAGCTCCGCCTGACGCTTCATAAAATCGGCGAAACTCTGCAAGCGTCTGAAAATAAAGATAATGTGATGGAACATTGCTGTTTGAAAATAGTATCGGCCGGCTAGGATGGCGGGTCGATCTTTCCGCGCAAAGCCTTGATTTCGCCTCTGGTTTTTTTGGCCTTCAAGCGACGCTTTTTCGACCCGAGTGTAGGTCGGGTGGCGATGCGCCTTTTCGGGGGCTTCAGAGCGGCTTGAATCAAATCCTTCAGCCTGTCACGCGCAATTTCCCGGTTCCTTGCTTGGCTGCGCGTTTCATCACATTGAATGACCAACGCCCCCTCATTGGTCCACCGGCGCCCTGCCAATCTTCGCAACCGGTTCTTGACGGGAACGGTCAGTGAAGGGGAGGTTGCGGCCTCGAAGCGTAGTTCTACCGCGCTTGAAACCTTGTTCACGTTCTGCCCACCCGGACCAGAGGCGCGCATGAAGCTCTCGGAAAGCTCCCAATCCTGAATGGCAACGTTATCGGTAATGTGCAGCACGGCCTTCTCCTTGGGCGCATTATCATATCACAGATCACAAAGGTGAAGGGTAGGGGCAAAGAAAAGGGCCGCCCTGAACGGAGCGGCCCAATCGAAGGGATGCAGGAGGTGAGATCGGTTAGATCACTGATCCACCTGGATGGTATCAGCCGTTAAGGGCTGCCTTAACGGGTACCCTCCCAAGCTGTTCCGACACCTCGCTCCAATACCGTTCTTGACACTGGATCACCTCCTTTACATTTGTTGAACTCAGTCAAATGTTTGCACGAGAACACGAAAATTCAAAACGTTTTTTTCGGGGTGCGAAAAGGATATTCGTCTGGGGTTACTGCCGCCGCTCAACAAGGGTGCGTTTGTCGCTAATCCTAAGTGACGTCAGCGATACCCGGCCAGCCTTTTGGTAACCAGGCGGAAGGGTACGAGCGCCACCAGTGCCAGGCCCAGCTTTACCGACCAATCGGCGACGGCAAGAGATACCCAAAGCGGTGCCATCGGCCCAATACTTAATAGCGGAAGCTGCTCGGCCGCCCAAGTGACGTCGGTGGCCGGGTGTACAAACGAAAGCGACCCAGCAAAGGCAATCGAAAAGAAAAGAATCGTGTCGAGGGTACTGCTCACAAGCGTGCTGGTCAGCGGCGCACGCCACCACTTGCCGGACTGTAATGATGTAAAGATCGCCACATCAACAAGCTGCGCCGTAAGGAAGGCGGTACCTGAAGCGACGGCAATTCGCACGGTGACAAGCGGCCCGAATTCACCCGAAATCTGAGTACCGATGAGCGAGCAGATCAGCCCCACGATAAAGCCAGCCAAAACAACGCGGCGTGCAGCCGCCGCGCCGTATACGCGGTTCATCACATCAGTAACAAGAAACGCTAAAGGATAGGTGAACGCACCCCAGGTCAGCCATTGGCCGAATAGAAATTGAACAAGGATATTCGAGGCTACTACGATAGCTGCCATGGCAATAATGCCGGGAAGGTAAGTGCGCGTCATAAATAGTTGCCTGTCGGGTGTGTGGCCTTACCTGTTCGGATCACAGGTCACCTTGCTTTAAAAGCATCATCCGGGTGGTGCAAGTTATTGCGCAACGATGAATTCGATCACTTGCGTTTGCTGGATCGCTAGAAAGTTGTCGTCCGACAGAACCGTCAAGCGAGTTCGACCCGCTGGGTCACGCCAGACCGAAATCGCTTCGAGGTTATCGTAGTGGGCCGGAAATGACTGCATCAACGTCTCTGCTGCCAAGTCAGATTTACTAAGGTCAAAGCGTCGAATGCGACTGCGAAAGCCAAGCGGGGTCACGGTGCGTTCAAGCAAATACAGATTACCGGCATCATCAAAATCGGCTCCGACAGGCAGGAATGGGCCGCGCCGGGGGATACGTGTTTGCATCACCCAAGCCCCGTCACGATACGCGTAGAGCGGAAAGAAATCTTTGCCTGACTCTTCGGGCAAGGCGAAAAGCGTTCCATCCGGATGGATTGCCAAAGCTTCGATACCCGCGTTGTCGCTCAGGGTCTCTGCACCGGGTGCGTTTGCCACAGGGGTCGTCACGCCATTGGAAATGTCGAGCGTCGTAATCCGGTGCTGCCCCTCGAAGCTGACGTAAGCCTGGCCATTCTTACCGACCGCCAGACCTTCGGCATCTGTGAAGGGCTTTGCCAGAACTTGACCAGTCGGGTCTCGTAGTGCCACAGAATGAATAACCTTCAGGCCGACCAGAACGCCCCTTTCGCGGACCATTTCAGCCCGGATCACCCGTCCATGATCTGTAATGGCCGTTAGCTCTTGGCCATCTGCGCTTATTTCGGCGCCCGAGATGCCCCCGAACCACGGTGCATCATAAGCCCAAACCAGCATGGCGTCTTGCGACACGCCCCCCTTACCCCCCGCAGCAAGTGATGCGGAAGCGAGACCGATCGCCAAAATGATCTGGATAAGGTTCAGTTTGATTCCAATACGGATTGGCACTGCGCAGGCAGGTCGGCCAGAATTAATTCGCGTTTTGGTTTACGCTTGGGTGCGTCAGGCTTGGGCGGCGGTGGGTTGAGGATATTGGCCTGCCACTGTCGTGCATCGGCGCAGCCATCGCCCGGGGGCGGTGGAGTTTGATTGACACATCCGCTTGCGCCGTCCGGACAACTGAGCCGCACATGAAAGTGGTAATGATGGCCATACCAAGGGCGAATTTTCCGCAACCAGGTGCGGTCGCCTTTTTCGTCGTTGCACATCTGCACCTTCGCACCTGGAAACACGAATATGCGTGCGACCCTGGGATCCGATGCCGCCGCCTTTAAAAGCGCGTGATGTTGCGGCGTCCAGCTATCGTTAACGTACGCGCCGTTAGACCGACGCATCGAAATGGACGAAATTTTTTCGCGCTGATCGCTGCTCAGCCCAAGGGACTTTGGCGGCAGCATCCAGATGTCAGCATCCAACCCCATTTGATGGCTGGCATGCCCGGTCAGCATCGGACCGCCGCGCGGTTGGCTGATGTCACCTACATACAGCCCGCCCCACCCCGGTAGGCGGGCAGCTTTCGCACTTAACTGGCGGATATAGTCGATCATCTCGGGGTGGGCCCAGTTGCGGTTCCGCGATAGCCGCATCGCCTGCCAGGTGGGCCCGGTTTCGGGCAGTTGCTGCGCACCGGCTACGCACCCCTTGGCATAACTTCCATAAGCAGCCGGGACCTGAGCGGAGGGTCCCAGCTTGGTACCGAAAAGCTTTTTTGCGATGGTATTGCTATTGGCCCCGCCGGACGAACCAATTGTCGGCAGTATGACAGAGGCTTCCGGATTGGGTTCGGTCTTTGAACCAGAACAGGCAGAAACCGCCAGTACCAGCGAGGTGCAGATTAAAAATTTTGTAAGGATCATCTTACGAAATCTCCTTTGGGTTTAACCCATGCTAACAGAATAAGCCCTACGATGAACAGCCCTACTACCGGTGTGATACCAAGACGTTGACTGCCAGTCATATCGCTGGTTACCGCGATAAGAGCAGGCGCTAGAAAGGATGTAGCTTTGCCGGAAAGGGCGTAAAGGCCAAAAGCTTCGGTCATGCGTTCCGGGTTGCCCTGACGCGTCAACATGTTGCGCGAAGACGCCTGAAGCGCTCCTCCGGCAGCACCAATAATAGCCCCCGCAAGGTAGAACAGAATATCCGGCAGGGCCGACCCATCTGCAACGTCGATGCCCAACACGCTGGTCGGAGTTAACGATATGATCAGACAAGCGGTCGTGATGAGCAAAACACAGCATGTGACAATAACGGGCATCGGTCCCACTGCCCGGTCGACACGTCCGCCGATCCAGCAAAACACCGCCCCGGAAACCGCGGCGAGAATTCCAAAAACACCAATGTCGATGATCGACCAATTCAACACACCGAGCGCGTAGATGCCGCCGAAAGTATACATCCCGTTCAACGCGTCGCGGTAAAACATTGACGACCCGAGGTATGCCAACAGCGACGGATGGCGTGGCAGGTTTTTCAGGGTGTTTCCGAGGTCCGACAAGCCTTTGCCCATCCTGTATCGCACAGGATTGGCGTGCGGCGTGTCACGAATGTACAGGAAGAACGGTATCATAAAGACCACATACCACAGGGCGGTTAACGGTCCGACTATCCGGGTATCTGCTTCTGTCGCGGTGTTTAATCCTAAAAACGGTTTAAGACCGGCCATGGTGATTCCGTTCGGGCCTGCTTGGAACAAGGCGATCATAAGCACCAATGCAACGACGCCGCCCACATATCCAAAGGCCCACCCAGAACCCGAAAGCCGCCCGCGTTCGTTGGGGTCCGGGTCCAGTTCAGGAAGATATGAATTCGTAAAGATCGTCGCAAATTCCATGCCGATCAAACCGATACCAAAAAAGAACAGCGCCCAAACAACCGAGAAACCTTGCGGTTCCGTCCACCAAAGCGCCGCTGACCCGACCACGTATAGCGCCGAGAACAACCAAATCCACGGCATCCGGCGGCCGGACGAATCGGCAACAGCCCCCAATATCGGTGCCAAAACAGCAATGGCGAGACCGGTAGCAGTCAAGCCGTATCCCCAATAGGCCTGTGCTTGTGCTTTGGCTTGGGACAGCGCCATCCCACCTTCGACAAGCGAAGACGTCGCGGTTTGTGCAAAATAGGGTCCAAAGATGAACGTCAAAAGCAGGGTATTGTAAGGCTGACTGGCCCAGTCGAAAAAATACCAGCCCCATATTCTTTTACGTTTGGAAATTTTAGCCATTCATGCCCCCTGTTGGTTTGAACGGTAGAGTAGCGGCATTACCCGACGCAAGCTGTCGTTTTGAAACTCAGGGAAATTGAAGATTAACGTATGTACTTTGACATACACGCTGCTAAGTTATCGCACTTATATACTATGCTCAGAATTGACATTCATACTTAACTAAGAAGGCCACACATTGTCTATGATCCGACTGCTGTATTTTAGCACCGCTGCATATTCCGTCACAAAAGAGACTGTTGCAGAGATCGTAGAACAGGCAACTGCGGCCAATAGCGTTCACAACATCACCGGTGCTCTGGCCTATAATGGGAGAAATTTTTGCCAGTTACTGGAAGGCGAAGAGACAGCGGTGCGCAGATTGGTGGCAAATATAATTGCAGATGACCGCCACAGCGGATTTAAAATTCTGGATGAGAAACCTATCACGACGCGCCACTTTGACAGCTGGTCTATGCAATTGGTCGACAGGCTTGATTTTTCCGTAGTCATCAACGCAATGGAAGCCTAAGCTTAACACCTTCGGGGGTGATCGGGCCTAGACGTTTTCTGGCTGCACTTGTTCTTTGAGGCCTCTGTGTTTAAGTGCTCTTTCATGCAGTGAAAGGCTTCTCCATGTCATCTATTTTCCAGATTTTGATGCTTCTTCTGAACATAGTGTGGTTCATCGTAATCGCCCATGTGATCATGAGCTGGCTCATCAATTTCCAGGTCTTGAACCTTCGACAGCCGCTTGTCGCTCAGCTTTGGGATGGGTTGAACCGTCTGTTAGAGCCAGTTTACAGCAGAGTCAGAAGCGTTTTGCCGGCGGTTGGGGGGCTTGACCTGGCACCTTTGGTCGTTTTGATCGGAGTCGCCATACTGCGGATTCTTCTGATCAACAACGCTGCCCTGTTTTTCTGACAACTGACATCAAGCGGCTCTTGATGATGCTGATAAGCGCGGCATCGCGGCGGGTGTCGCTGAATAGGATTTAGTCACAATTAAGCAGAATTAGGATTAGGTTTCCATGGCAGCGGCACCCAAGCTACTTCGTGATGTGTTTGGTTTCGACGGTTTTCGCCCCGGCCAGCAAGAGATCGTCGAAGCAGTCACACGCGGTGAAAATGTGCTGGCGATCATGCCGACGGGCGGGGGAAAGTCGCTTTGCTTTCAAATGCCTGCGCTTTTACGCGATGGTGTGACAGTGGTGATATCGCCGCTTATCGCCCTGATGCGCGACCAGGTTCGGGCATTGCAGGAATTGGGCGTAGGGGCAGGGGCGCTGACGTCGGGCAACACCCCTGAAGAAACGGATGCGGTATGGGAAGGACTGGAAGCGGGCACGCTGAAACTTCTGTATATGGCACCCGAACGTCTGGCTGCCGGATCGGTCCCTGGTATGCTCAAACGGATCGGCGTTTCGATGATCGCGGTGGATGAGGCGCACTGTGTGAGCCAATGGGGGCATGATTTCCGCCCCGATTACCTGCGTATTGGTGAATTACGTCGCATGTTAAACGTGCCTTTGGCCGCTTTCACCGCAACGGCTGATGCAGCAACGCAGGCCGAAATTGTCCGAAAGCTTTTTGATGGGGCCGCGCCGCGCGCATTTCTGCGTGGTTTCGATAGGCCGAATATTCACCTTGCCTTTGCCGCAAAGAATGCGCCGCGCGCACAAATTCTTAACTTTGCTTCTGCGCGCAAGGGCCAATCCGGCATCGTATATTGTGGGACACGCGCAAAGACGGAGGGTTTGGCCAAAGCTTTACGTGACGCAGGGCATACGGCCCTGTATTATCATGGTGGCATGGAGGCCGAAGATCGGCGAATTGCCGAACGCCGGTTCCAACAGGAAGACGGGCTGATCGTGGTTGCGACGGTGGCATTTGGGATGGGCATCGACAAGCCAGATATCCGCTGGGTTGCGCATGCCGATCTGCCGAAATCTATTGAAGCGTACTACCAGGAAATTGGGCGGGCTGGTCGCGACGGCGCACCCGCTGAAACGCTTACCCTTTTCGGCCCCGACGACATACGGCTTCGTCGCAGCCAAATTGACGAGGGTCTTGCCGCGCCCGAACGCAGGGCGGCGGACCACGCGCGTTTGAATGCATTATTGGGCTTGGCCGAAGCGCTCGAGTGCCGAAGATCCAATTTGTTGAAATACTTCGGCGAGGTCGAAGTAACATGTGGGCATTGTGATCTGTGCGAAACACCCGCAGATGTTTTTGATGGCACGACGGCGGTCAGAAAAGCGTTGTCCGTCATATTGCGTACGGACGAATGGTTCGGGTCTGGGCACCTTATCGACATCTTGCTCGGGAATGAAACCGACAAGGTACGCGCCCGAGGGCATGCAGACCTGCCAACCTATGGTGTCGGCAAGGAATACGACAGACGTGAATGGCAAGCCGTGTTTCGGCAGATGATGGGTCATGATCTGGTGCGCCCCGATGGCGAACGTCACGGGGCTTTGCGCATGACCGACACGGCTTTGCCAATACTGCGGGGGGAACGTCCGATCTTTTTGCGGCGCGACAGCATCAAAGCCGCCAGCGCGGTACGACGCCCTGCGGTCAAATCCGTCGTCGATGACGAGGATGCGCCGCTGTTATCGGCACTGAAGGCCAAACGGCGGGCATTGGCAGAAGCTGCCAAGGTCCCCGCCTATATCATATTTAATGACCGGACTTTGATTGAGATGGCTGAAAAACGACCCGTAGGGGTGGACGATATGGCGGCAATCAGCGGGGTGGGTGCCAAAAAGCTGGAAAGTTACGGCAAGGCATTTCTGGATGTGATCAATGGGGCCTCAGCAGCCGTGCACCCGGCCCGGCGCAAATTGGCGGGGCGAAAGGCCGGCACTGTTTATGATCGGCTGTTGCAAGTACAGGCAGATCTCGTCCGTGGGGTTGCAGGGACTGAAAAGCCGCTAAGCTGTTCAGTGTCCTCGCTGTCCAAGGTCGCCCAATTGCATGCGCCTGACGATGCGTCGCTCGTTCGTCTGCTTGGGGAAAAACGAGCCGAAAGGTTTGGTACGGCGTTTCTGAGCATTCTCCGAGAGAACGATTAAGCGGTCGTGAATACCGTAGAAGGAAAAATTGATGCTAGTTGTTATTTCGCCCGCTAAAAAACTGGACTGGTCTGTCCGCGACATTACGGTGACCGAACCTGCAATGCATGATGCCGCAACCGAACTGGTTGAGTATGCAAAAGCGCTGACTGTCGAAGAGCTCAGGACACTAATGGGTCTGAGCCCAGCACTGGCTGAACTGAACAGAGATCGGTTTGCACAGTTTCAGGTGGATCCCGACGAGAATGCCGTGCGTCCGGCTGTGTTTGCTTTTGCGGGCGATACATACCAAGGGTTGGAGGCCGCGAGCCTTGAGCCCGAAGAGCTGGAATTTGCCCAGTCCCACCTGCGTATTCTGTCAGGACTTTACGGACTGCTTCGCCCTCTCGACAAGATCCAGCCGTATCGGCTGGAAATGGGAAGCCGACTGAGGACCAATGCCGGAAAGTCGCTCTATGATTTTTGGGGTGCGCGGCTGGCGGAAGCTTTGAATGTGGAGGCACAAGCTACGAATAGTTCATTATTGATAAATTGTGCCAGTCAGGAATACTTTGGCGCTGTGGATACCAAAGCGTTGGAACCCACAGTTGTTACCCCTCAGTTCCTGGAAGACAAGGGGGACGGTACGGCCCCTAAAATAGTCAGTTTTTACGCAAAGAAAGCGCGAGGCGCGATGGCGCGGTACATTGTACAAAACCGGTTGAAAGACATCGAAGCGCTTCGGGATTTCGACAGCGGTGGATATGTCTGGCACGAAATGAAGTCGACGCCTGAGCGCCCGGTGTTCATTCATCCTTATGGTGCCACCTAAACCGGTTGCTGTCTGATCGAAGCTGCTCCTGCGGGATGATAACGTTCAATCTGGGCCATGATATCGGACTTCCGCAACGGTTTCGTAAGATAATGATCTAGGCCGGCAGCGAGTATCCCTTTTTCGTCGCCCCGCATCGCGTGGGCGGTCAGCGCGACGATTGGACAATGCTGCCCGGTTCTCTCCTCAATTTTTCGAATGGATTTGCTGGCTTCTTTGCCATCCATTTTTGGCATCGAGATATCCATGAATATGAGGTCGGGTTTAAAGGTTTCATACATTGCGACGGCTTCCTCGCCGTTGTGAGCCACCATGAGATCGACGTTCAAATTCTGAACCATCTTCGAGAAAACAAGTTGATTGGTTTTATTATCTTCCGCCGACAATATCCTCATGCTGCAAAAAGGGGTTTCGGGAACGACGTCGGTCGGGAATTCGACCTTGGTAAGCAGCTCCAGTAAATCACTGCGGGATACGGGTTCTTTCAATACAGCTTTGATCAACGGGCGCGCGGGGTGGCTTTCAACCTGGGTGGAGTTCGGCGTGAAGATGACGATAGGGATCGCCATTCCCTTTTCGTCCAGCGTATTGGCCAAGTCGAACCCGTCCGTAAAGGGTATGTTGTGGTTCGCTAGAATCAAATCAACGTTGTCGCCCATCCGCGAAACAGCGTCCAAAGCAGTATCGCTGCACGAAACCTTTAGGCCTATCCTTTCAAGCTGTTTGCGCAGGGTAAATCGGTTCACGCCTCTGCGACTCACCAGCATGACATGTCGAAGCTGACGGGGAAGCTGTGGTTGCGATAGAAAACGGTCACCATGAGTTGACAAAGGAAGTTCGAACCCGAAGCAGGAGCCGACGGATAGGTCTGAGGTAATCCAGAAGTTGCCGTTCATCATCTTAATCAGTCGCTGACAGATGGCTAGCCCAAGCCCGGTACCTCCGAAATTGCGGTTTCGATTGCTTTCGACCTGATTGAATTCACCCAGGATATGGCTGATCATGTCCGGGGCGATGCCTATCCCGGTATCTTCGATCGCGATCTTGACCTGAACTTTGGCAGAGGTGTTGTCAGGTATCCCTGTCACCCGGACCAGGACATGACCATCGCGGGTAAATTTTACCGCATTGCCGATAAGGTTGGTTAATACCTGCCTGATACGACCGGGGTCGCCAATAAGCTGTTGGGAAATGGGCAGATCATAATCAAGTGCCAGGTCCAAACCCTTTTCGCGCGCCAGCGGTTGCAACAAAATCATGACTTCTTGTATCGACCGTTCAAGATCGAAAGGTTCCGGGTGCAAATCCAGCTTCTGGGCTTCAATCTTCGAGTAATCGAGAACATCATTTATGATGACGAGCAATGCCTCGCCCGAGTTCTTGATTGTATCGACGCACAGACGCTGGTCTTCGGTCAGATCCGTATCTTGCAGAACCTCTGACATCCCTACCACCCCATTCATCGGGGTTCTGATTTCATGGCTCATGTTGGCAAGGAACGTCGTTTTTGCGCGGTTGGCGCTTTCAGCGATTGTCCGGGCTTCGCGTAGCTGTCTTTCGTATTCGACGGTCGCTGTGATATCCAAGCCCAGCGATACCATGTCACCCGCCGGTCCCCGTCGATCCACAAGCTTTATGTGTTTGCCATTCCATAATTGCATAATCGTGGGTTCTGGTGCTGTTTGGTGAAACCGTTCAGACATCAACCGACGCCAGTTTCTTGCAGAAAGTTCGCCTGTGTTGACAATGCCCTCGTCAGTTAAAACCTGAAGAATGGTGACATAATTCACGCCGGGGCGAATGACGTCCAACCCATCGAAAATGGCGAGATAGGACCGGTTGGCCATGATCAGTTCATTGTTCGCGTTGAAAAAGGCGAAGCCATCCTTGATGATTTCGATGGATTGCCAAAGCCGCCGTTCAGTCAGTTCGATCTTTTCGCGCGCCGCATCGAGGTCAGATTTTACACGCCGATTTTCGCCGCGAATGGTTTCGACTTCGGCACGGGTTTCGACGATTTCATCCGTCAAGCGCTGCGCATGTTGTCCAAGCTTTTGGTTGGCCGCAAAAAGCTCGGCTTGCTTCAATTCAAGCATCCGTTCCGCAGCAAGACGTCCGCGCCGTTCCTGGGTCAGCTTATCTGCCAAACTCATGCGTCGCTCCGAATCCTTGGGTTATGATTACGGTTCGATAATCGCTGCGGGTCGTGAACAAGTGTTTAAAGGTGTTGCCATGCACAGCAACCACAGGCCCATCAAGATCGGCATAAGGGCAATGTCGGGTGAAAATGGCGGTGCAAACACCCTTGGTTAGCTGCGTCGGCCTTCGCGCACCCAAGCGGCGACGATCAACGCGGCGGTCAGCAGCAAAACCAACCAAGCTGGCAGAAGTGGCGTTTGCCGGATATCGCGGGTTTCGTAGGCATTGCGCGGGGTAAGTCCGACCCAGCCACGCCCGGCGGCAGGACGCCCCAAACGTACGTCTCGCAAACGAGGCACACCCTCTTCCAGTCGCGCAACTCCACCTCGCATTGCGGATAGGATCGGCTTGACCACCTCGGCGCTGGCGATGGTCTCCACAAACTCTCGCGGGGCGGCAGGCCCTAGACCAATGATACTTTTCTGGTCGCCATTTTCCAGGCGGTAAAGACCTATTTCCGGCCCTTCAAACGTTCCCTCAAAGACGCCTTCGCTGGTCTGGGACAAAGTGAGCTCGGTTGTGCTGCCGTCAGGGGTGGTGATCGTGACAGATGGGATCTCGTCGGCGAGAGTGCGGCGGACGATACGCATCGTCTGGCCTTCGGCATTTGCGGTTAAAGCTTCTTCCTCAAGCTCGGGTTCTTTCATCATCCAATGGGCCAGCCGGCGCAGCAGCTCCAATTGGGGGCCGCCGCCTTCGTATCCGCGGCTCCAGAGCCACGCGTGATCAGAGGCAAGGAGTGCAACGCGGCCCTCTTTCACGCGGTTCAAGATCAGTAACGGGCGGTCATCCTGCCCGGTCATCACGACGTTGCCCTGCGGCTCCGATACTTCAATTTGGCGCAGCCAACGTCCCCAATCGCCCTTTCCGGGTAGATTGGCAGTCACGGGGTGACGCTGACCCAAGTCCGACACCCGCGGCAGATAGGGTTCTTCGATGACACGGGCGGTCGGGGTTGCAGGCAGAACTTCCCCTAACGGCGAACGATAAAGACTGTCAGCGCTGGCAAAATCCGCACCTGCGGCCACCAGTACCGCCCCGCCATTGCGGACATAATTTGCGACGTTTTCCAGATAAAGCGCGGGCAGGATGCCACGACGCTTGTAGCGATCAAAAATGATCAAGTCGAAATCCTCGATCTTTTCCATGAACAATTCGCGGGTCGGGAAGGCGATCAATGAAAGTTCATCTACGGGAACGCCGTCTTGCTTTTCCGGTGGTCTAAGGATGGTGAAATGCACCAGATCCACCGAACTATCTGATTTCAGAAGATTTCGCCAAGTGCGCCCGCCTTGGTGCGGCTCTCCGCTGACCAGCAGCACGCGCAGGCGGTCCCGCACGCCGTTGATTTGAATCAACGCGGCGTTGTTACGGTCGGTCAATTCGCCGGCAGCTTCGGGAAGCGAAAAGCGGATCACATTGCGCCCCCCATGGGGCAGGGTGACCGGCAATTCCAGATCCTGCCCGACCGGCACGCGAAATGTCTGGGCAGGGTCGCCGTCAATGGAAATTTCAAGCGGCGTGAGTACTGTATTTTCGGGGGGATTGCCCAAGTCATCAATGCGCAGGGTCAGGGTGATTGGTTCCCCGATGATGGCAAAGGCCGGCGCGTTGCGTATTGAAAGGCGCCGGTCCCAATCCGACTTCTTTCCCGACATCAACAGATGCATCGGCGCTGGTAGATCAACAGGAAGATCAGCATCATGTATACGCCCATCACTGAACGCCAGGATGCCGGCGATACGAGAACGGGGTTCTTCGGCCAAGGCGTCGCTGAGCGCGGTCATCAGTTGCGTTCCCGCATCCCCTATACCGTCTTTTACAGGTATTCGACGCAGTTCGGTGTTTTCGCGCGCCTGTATTTGCGCGGCCAGCGTATCGGCGGCCGTTTTGGTTTGAACCGCTCGGTCGCCCAATTTCTGACTGGCGCTGACGTCTTCCAGCATAAGAACGATATCACTCAGCGGTGCCCGATCTTCCTGTCGAACGGACGGGCCAGTCAATGCCGCCAGTATCACCATAAGGGCTGCGCCGCGCAGCGCCCACCCTTGCAGCCCGCGGGCCACGGCAAGCACGACTGCCGCCAGTGATAAGAGCGCGACAACACCCAGCAGTACCGCCGGGATCATCGGGTCGAATACTATCGTAGACGTCATTGGCCCAACCTGTCCAAAAGCGCAGGCACATGAACCTGGTCGGATTTATAGTTTCCTGTCAGCACATGCATGACCAGGTTGACGCCAAAGCGATAGGCGATCTCACGTTGGCGTTCGCCGGTAAAACCACGCCCGATAGGCACCATCGGGGCACCGGAGCTTGAAACGGCCCAAGCCGCTGCCCAATCGTTGCCGCCAATCACCACCGGAGTCACCCCGTCATTCAAATTTCTGAACGGCATGCCTTCGACCTGCTCTGCATCAGGGGGGGATGCCTCGACCCAGATATCGCGCCCGGTATAACGGCCGGGGAAATCTTGCAGCAGATAAAAGGTGCGGGTCAAAACGTGATCGCTTGGCAGGGGCTCCAGCGGCGGTATGTCCAACGGAGCAGCGAGCGACTGTAACTTGCGCCCGTTCGGGCTAGCCGCGCCGAAGCCTGCGATATTAGCATCTCGGGTGTCGAACAGGATCATCCCGCCAGAGCGCAAGTATTCGTTCAGCTTGACATAGGCCGCGTCCGAAGGGCGTGCCTGATCCGGGGTGATCGGCCAGTACAGCATCGGGAAAAAGGCCAGTTCGTCATTCTCAAGATCGACACCGATCGGGTTGGCCGGTTCGACCGAGGTTCGGAAATACAGCGTATCTGATAGGCCCCGCAATCCTGCTTGGGAAATCTCATCGATGCTGGATACACCCGTTACCACATACGCCAGCGTCAGTTCCGACGTGGCGTTCAACGCAAATGCATCCGCATCGGCATTTTGCGCGGTCGCTGGCGCAGGTGGTTGAAGGATCGTCGCGATCATCCACACGGCAATGATCCCCCCCCGTTTGAGCAGCCTTCCAGACAACGCCAAGGACGCGATGACATCAGCTAGCAGCAACAGGATCGAAAAGCTTAATAGCCACCCGGCAAGAGCGGTCTCGGGCGAAATGTTCATGCCACGAACCGGCACACCCGCCGGCCAGTCAGCAAGAGCAAGCTGTGTATCCAAGGTCACGACGTTGCGGGCAATTTGACGGTCCCCCGACACATAGATACCAGGCCGCACATCCGGACCCGCGGGGCTGTTGGCAAGATCGGCTCCGTCCACGCCGGGCAGATTGCCCGCGTCTGACAAAACCCCAAACCCATCCATAACCCGCAATGGTGTCCACACAGTCCCTTGCAGGCTCTGGGTGTCATTGCTGGCGGAGGAAGAGGAAATAGCCAAGCGCTCCATCATTTGGACGAACAGACCTGATAGTGGCAGGGTCGACCATTCTGCGGTCGCTGTCACGTGGAACAGCACGACCTGCCCCTGACCGATGGCCTTGCGGGTGACCAAAGGTGTACCGTCGTTCAGTGACGCAATGACACGGTTGGACAATGTCGGGTCGGGCTGTGCGACGATTTGTGCGGACACGACCACATCATCAGGGATGTCCAGCCCAAAGAAGGGCGAGCTGTCTTTGAATTTTTCCAGCGATTTGGGTTCACCCCAACTCATTGCGCCGCCGACACTGCGGCCGCCGGCCCTGAGGCGTACGGGCATCAATGGGTCTTCGGCGTCGCGGCTGATGTTGCTCGCGGCGATGCGTGGTCCGGCAAAGCGCACCAACATGCCGCCGTTTTCAATCCACTCCAACAAGGCGGCCTGTTCGGTTTCGGTGACGGTCGCCACGTCCGCGAGAACGATAACATCGGGGTTGGCAGGCAGAACGTCATTCAATGATCCGTGGATCAGGTCCGCAGTGGGGGCCAGTGCCTTTTCGATGTAGTGTAACGGTGACAGCAGTTCCAACCCCTCGCGGTCCTCCCTTGCTGCGATCAGCGCCACCTCGCGTCGACGCAAGGCATCGTCAACCAATGTGGTGGCACCGGCAGAACGCTGCCCAGCAATATCGAAACGTGTGATACGGGCGCGCAGCTCGGCCGGAAGTGCGAGGGCGGCCGATGCATCAACCTGCCCCTGCTCAAATACGGCTGGGATCGAGGCAAGGGTGCGGATATTTCCTGCCGGGTCGCGGCCCTGCGCGTTCAATGTCACTTCGCGTGGTTCGCCCGCCAGTGCGCGCTTGGCGGAAAGATTGATCGCCCCGTCCTCGTAGACAGCGGCGGCCATTGCCATCACGTTGGCCCCGGTCTGATAGATTTCCACCGCACCCTGAGCTTGGAGAGCGGCCAATACATCAGAGCGTCCCGGATAGTCTAACCCGTCACTGAACCAAAGTGTTTCGAATCCGCCTGACTGGCCCATGGTTTCGATGGCGCGCGTAATGTTCGCCGCCGAGGGTTGCCACGGGGCCGGTTGCAACCCGGCCAGGCGTGTGCGCAAGACGTCGGCGGATTGAAAGGTCAGTTCCTCGGGGCGGGTTAGCGTCAGGAAGGCCACGGTCCGGTTGGATCGGGCAGCTCGGGCCAGCTGGACGTCAAGCGCTTCGGCTTGCTGTGGCCAGCGTGTCGCGCCGGCCCATGATCCGTCCAGCACAATCAACAATGGACCAGAGCCTTCGGTTTGTGGGCTTGACGGGTTCAAGATCGGCCCGGCCAGCCCGATGATCACGGCGGCAACCGCGAGGATGCGAAGCGCCAGCAACCACCAGGGGGTGCGGTCCGAAACGCTTTCGTCATCCTTCAGACCCAGCAATAACGCCACACCCGGAAAACGACGCCGGATCGGGGCGGGGGGAACCGCCCGCAAGATCAACCACAAAATCGGCAGGGCAATCAGCCCCCACAGCAGCCAAGGGGCGGAAAACCCGATCCCACCAAGAACGGTCATGCTGTCACCCCGGAACGTGTATCAAGGGCCCCATACAGCCACAAAAGCGCGGCTTGCGCGGATGCGTCGGTATGGTGAAGCCCGTAATGCCAACCAGTCAAGGCACACAGGCGTTGCAGCTCGGCTTTGCGTTCCGCCAGCCGCGCAAGATAACGGCTTTTCAGGTCGCTGGCCTTGAGAGTTTCATGGCTGAGCGTGCCGCCGACGCTTTCAAAGATCGTGCGGCCGCTAAAGGGAAAAGCTTCTTCTGACGGGTCTAGCACGTGGCATAACACACCGCGGACGCCGCGGTCGGCGGCTTTGGTCAGTGCCAAGGTGACTGCGCCGATGTCTCCCATGAAATCGGAAATGAACACGGCTCTTGCTTGTGGGATCATCGCACGGTGTTCCGGGGGGGAATAGTCAGCGGTATCATCCTTGCAGAACATCTCGGCCAGGCGCTGTATCTGTATTGCGCCCGAACGCGGGGGCAGCGCTGTACCGGTCAGACCGACACGTTCGCCCGCGCGCTGTAGCAATATCGCGACGGCGAGGCCCAAAAGCCGCGCACGGTCGACTTTTTGCGGCAAATTCGCATCAGAAGTAAAACGCATGGAAGCACCTTGATCGACCCACAACATCACCGACTGGGCAATCTGCCATTCCGATTCACGGACGAACTCCTGATCGCCCATGGCCGACCGACGGTGATCTATTCGGCGGCGGCTGTCGCCGATCTGTGCCGGGCGGTATTGCCAGAAATCATCGCCGACGCCAGCCCGACGGCGACCATGCGCGCCCAACAGCACGGCCCCGGCCAAGTGCTCGGCGCGCGCCAACAAGGCGGGCAGGCGCGCTGCCTCGACTTCGGCTTTGGCGCGAAGGGCGATTGAACTGGTCACGCGGCGGCCTTTTTCCCAGGCAGATTGTCAGCGGTATCATCGATCAGTTTCGCCAAACTGTCCCCGCGCGCGCGGGCGGCGAAATTAAGCGCCATGCGATGGGTCAATACCGGGCGTGCCATGTCGATCACGTCTTCGACCGATGGGGCGAGGCGACCGTGCAGTAGCGCTCTTGCGCGGACTGTCAGCATCAGCGCTTGCGCGGCCCGCGGCCCCGGACCCCAAGAAACGGTGTCGCGCACCTGCTGGCTTGCATCGGCTTCGCCCGGACGGAAGGCGCGGACCAGATCAAGGATCATTTCCACGACTGAATCGCCTACCGGCATTTGGCGTAACAACGTTTGGGCGGAAACCAGTTCCTGTGTGGTGAACACCGGCGTGGCTTGCGCATCGGTATCCCCGGTGGTGGCAAGAAGAATATCACGTTCGGTCTCGCGGTCAGGATAGGCGACATCAATCTGCACCATGAACCGGTCAAGCTGGGCCTCGGGCAGCGGATATGTGCCTTCCTGTTCGATCGGGTTTTGAGTCGCCAATACGTGAAATGGATGGCCAAGCGCCCGGTCCTTGCCAGCGACAGTTACGGTCTTTTCCTGCATCGCCTGTAACAGCGCCGACTGGGTACGCGGAGAGGCGCGGTTTATTTCATCAGCCATCAGCAACTGGCAGAAGATCGGGCCTTCGATGAACCGAAAGGCCCGGGTCCCGTCAGCCGTAGTATCCAGCACCTCAGAACCTAGAATATCCGCCGGCATCAGGTCGGGGGTGAACTGCACCCGGTTCCCTGCGAGGCCCATCACCGTACCCAGTGTTTCGACCAGTCGTGTTTTGCCCAGACCCGGCAACCCGATCAATAACCCGTGACCTCCGCACAACAGTGCCGTCAGGGTCAGGTCGACAACGCGTTGCTGGCCGATGAAGCGGTTATTTATCGATGTCTTGGCCTGCGCCAGCTTTTCACCAAGCGTTTCGATTTCAGCGACCATATCGCGGGCTTGGGTCATGACTTTTGCGTCCTTTGGATTATACTTGTTACAAGTGATTGTATCGCGTGAACTGGAAATGGCAAAAGCAATGAGTAGACAAAATACCGTTACCCCTACCGCAGAAGGGCTTGCTGCGTCTGTTTCTGCCTTCAAAACACGCGGATTGCCGCCGGTGGAGAAATGGAACCCGCCTTTTTGTGGCGATTTGGATATGCAAATAAAGCGTGACGGGACTTGGTTTTATCAAGGCACCCCCATCGGCCGTAAAAGATTGGTTAAACTTTTCGCGTCGATTCTAATACGCGAAGGTGACGAATACTTTCTGGTTACGCCTGTCGAAAAAGTCGGCATCAAGGTCGAAGACGCGCCCTTTGTTGCGATTGACTTTGAAGCATCCGGCAAAGGGCGGGATCAGTTGCTGACGTTCCAGACGAATCTCGATGATATCGCTGCCGCTGGACCGGACCTGCCTATTCGCTTTGTCCGCGACGCCGATACCCAGGAACCCTCCCCTTATGTGCGAATTCGCCGAAACCTTGAGGCATTGATCGACCGCAAAAGTTTTTACCGGCTGATCGAGCTGGGTGTGCACCACGACGGCTGGTTTGGCGTCTGGTCCGGGGGCGAATTTTTTGGCGTCATCCCGTCATCAGAGCTGCCCGACTAGCCCACTTGGCAGCCGGGATACCTTGGTAGCCGGGATATCGAGATTCGAGAGCTTTAGAAAAGGTGCGGGTTCAATGCGCCTCGGCCCAGTTCGTACCTACCCCGGCATCGACCGCCAGTTTCACATCCAGTTTTACCACCGGGTCCGCGGCATTTTCCATCACGTCACGCGCGGCTGCGATAAGATCGTCTTCGGCTCCTTTTTCGACCTCGAACAGTAATTCATCGTGAACCTGTAGCAACATGGTCGCCGGCAAGTGGTGTATCGCGGCGGGCATGCGGATCATGGCGCGGCGGATCACGTCGGCGGCGGTCCCCTGAATGGGGGCGTTGATCGCGGCACGCTGCGCAAACCCTGCCCGTGGACCTTTGGCCCCGATCTCGGGCGTGTGAATCTTGCGTCCAAACAACGTCTGAACGTATCCGTGTTCCTTGGCAAAAGCCTTGGTGTTGTCCATGTAATCGCGGATGCCGGGGAAGCGTTCAAAATATCGGTCGATAAACCCTTGCGCTTCAGCTCTCGGAATTCTCAGATTGCGTGCCAGGCCAAAGCCCGAGATGCCGTAGATCACCCCAAAGTTAATCGCCTTGGCCTGCCGACGCACATCCGCTGTCATCTCATCCAGCGGGACGCCGAACATTTCCGACGCCGTCATTGCGTGAATGTCCAACCCGTCCAAAAATGCCTGTTTCAGCGCGGGTATGTTTGCCATATGGGCCAGTATACGGAGTTCGATTTGCGAATAGTCAAGCGCAACCAGAACCTTGCCGGGTTCCGCCACAAAAGCTTCGCGAATGCGGCGGCCTTCTTCGGACCTGATCGGGATGTTTTGCAAGTTCGGGTCTGTCGATGCCAGGCGCCCGGTAGAAGCGCCGGTGATCACATACGACGTGTGAACCCGTCCGGTGTCCTTGTTGATATGGTCCTGCAATGCATCGGTATAGGTGGACTTGAGCTTTGACAGTTGCCGCCAGTCCAACACGCGCCGCGGTAAATCGTGCTCGGTGGCAAGGTCCTCCAGCACATCAGCACCGGTCGCATATGCGCCGGTCTTGCCCCGCTTGCCCCCGTCAAGGCCCATGTCGCCGAATAGGATTTCGCCTAGTTGCTTCGGTGATCCGACGTTAAACTTTCGCCCGGCAAGCTCATAGATTTCGTCCTCAAGCGCCGCCATCTTCTGAGAAAACGCGTTCGACATGCGGCTCAGCGTGTCGCGGTCAACCTTGATGCCCGATCGCTCCATGCCCGCCAGCACGGGGACCAAAGGCCGCTCGAGCGTTTCGTAAACCTTCGTAACCTGGGCACGGTGCAGTTGCGGTTTGAACAGCTGCCACAAACGCAGGGTGATATCGGCGTCTTCGGCGGCGTATCTGACCGCATCGGTCAGGGGCACCTTGTCAAATGTCACTGCGGATTTCCCCGAACCCAGCAAGGGTTTGATCGGGATCGGGGTATGCGACAGGTACCTTTCCGACAACGTGTCCATGCCGTGGCCGTGCAACCCTGCGTGCATTGCGTAAGACATCAGCATGGTATCATCAATGGGCGCGACGGTGATGCCAAGCTGGGCAAAAATCTTGGCATCGTATTTCATATTCTGCCCGATCTTCAAGATCGCGGGGTCTTCCAGCATCGGGGTCAAGATATCCAGCGCCTCTGCCACGGGCATCTGCCCCTGTGCCAACTCGTCAGAGCCAAAAAGATCGTCCCCCGCGTTTGCCTTGTGAATCAGTGGTATATAGCAGGCCTCGCCGGGCTGGACGGCTAGGGAAATGCCGACAAGCTGGGCAATCATTTCATCAAGCCCGGTGGTTTCGGTGTCTACTGCGACATAACCATATTCGTAGACCTTTTCGATCCATCCACGCAACGCCGCGGCGTCTGCGACATGCTCATATCGGTCGGGGGCAAAAGGCACTTCGGACACAGCCGGCCCATCCTCCACGACAGGCACCTGCGCGATCACCGGCGGCTCTTTCCCCAAAATGTCGGCTACCCGCTTGGACAATGTGCGGAATTCCATTTCGCCAAGAAACCCCAACAGCGTGTCCGGATCGGGGTCGCGCACCTCCAGATCGTCCAGTGTGAAATCCAGGGGGGTGCTTTCATCAAGCTGCACAAGCCGCCGCGACAACCTTATCTGCTCTGCGTGATCTAGCAACGTCTGCCGCCGCTTCGGCTGTTTGATCTCTGCGGCACGTTCCAGCAAGGAATCCAGGTCACCGTACTCATTGATCAAAAGCGCAGCAGTCTTGATCCCGATACCGGGGGCTCCGGGGACGTTGTCAACGGAATCCCCGGCCAAAGCCTGCACATCCACCACCCGGTCAGGATAGACCCCGAACTTTTCGAATACCCCCTCGCGATCAAAGGTCCGGTTCTTCATGGCGTCGAGCATCTCGACCCCGTCGCCAACCAACTGCATCAGATCCTTGTCCGAACTTATGATGGTGCACCGACCGCCGGCGCGGCGGGCCTGAACCGCCAGGGTGGCGATAATGTCATCCGCCTCGAAACCTTCCTTTTCCTTGCACGCAATGTTGAACGCTTCGGTTGCATGCCGGGTCAATGATATCTGAGGCCGCAGGTCTGCGGGCATTTCCTCCCGGTTGGCTTTGTAGTGCTCATACATCTCGTTGCGAAACGTGTGGCTGCCCTTATCGAAAATCACCGCGACATGTGTCGGAGCGTCAGGTCCGGTGTTGCCTTCGACATAGCGCTGCAACATGTTGCAAAATCCGGCGACCGCTCCTATCGGCATGCCATCCGATTTTCGGGTCAGGGGCGGCAACGCATGATAGGCACGGAAAATAAACGCCGACCCGTCGATCAGATGCAGATGGTGACCTTTGCCAAATGTGCCAGACATAACGGTGCTCCTTGAATGTTTAGCCGCCTTTTGCCACGAAGACACCCGTCCTGCCAGCGGACATGTAGCAAACCGCCGGTTTCATTTTGCCAGATAAACTCCCCGCGGAGCGTCCCAGCCCGGCCTCACTCGCCGTGGTATAGGTCGAATGACAGGCTGACCGATAGCGGCAGCGGCGTCCATATCCCAAATCGCACCCGCGCAGCGCGCAGCTGTTCTCCGATCCACACATTGCAGGTGCGCAGGATATTGAACCGACCACGCGCGGCAAGGAAAACATCGCTTGACGTATAGCCTTTCACGTCGATCCGATCCGGCAGTTCCTCGGGGGTCAACGCAAAGCTTTCCCAAATCCCGTCCAGAAGAGCGCGGTATTCTGTTTCTGCAAGACGCAGGTGTCGGATTGGCAGATCCTTATACAATTCTCCGGCTACATCGACCCGCAACACCGAATCGTCGCCAATGATGCCGCGCCAGACGTTGCCCAGGCTCAGATCACTATAGGTGGGGGTTTCGGTGTAAAATCTCCGTGCCCCCCAACCGATCACCAGCCAGCGCGCCTGAGGCGCGGTTAGCGGAATACCGGCTTGCGCCAGACCGGCAAAACGCGCGCGCGAAAGATCGTCGATCGGCAATAGAATGTCATAATGTATGGGGCCACGAAGCAGTAAAACATCCCGGGTCAATTCGTGCCCATCGACCCCAGGTTCGGCCGAGCGGGCAATCATCGCACCATAGATTGCCGCCATCAGATACAGCGCTGGCAAGATCGCCAGCAGCCCAAGCCATCGCGACAGTTTTTTCAGACTTTGCCCTCGAAGTCTTGGTGAATGAACTTGCAATCGCAATACCCGCATTCCACCCAGCCCTTGTCCTGCGGAATTTGCAGCCAGACACGGGGATGGCCCAATGCACCTTCTCCGCCATCGCAGGCGACGCGCCAAGTATGGACAATACGGGTTTCGGGGGCTTGCGATATCATGCTGTTGTCCTTGGCTTTGGATGCGTTCATCTTATGACCAAACCGGACAGACAGGGCAAGGGTGGGCCGCAGATTTTGGCTCATAGTTCTCTACAAGTTTGTAATCTTCAATGAAACCGGTTCACCATCGGCTGCACAATGGTTAAAAGACGACCAAACCGCCTATAAACCGGAGCAGTTCCAGCATGAATACCCCTAAACCTGTCGTCTTATGTATACTCGACGGTTGGGGCCAGCGCGATGACCCGTTGGGCAACGCGCCTTTGCTGGCGAACACGCCTCATTTTGATCGGATAATGCGGACATCCCCTCATGCTACGCTGACCACCTTCGGCCCTGATGTAGGCTTGCCGGAAGGGCAGATGGGCAATTCCGAAGTCGGACACATGAATATCGGTGCCGGGCGGGTCGTGGCAATGGATCTGGGCCAGATCGACCTTGCGATCGCGCAAGGTTCGTTCGCGCAGCACCCCCCGTTGCTTGACTATATCGGCGAGCTGAAAAAGACCGGGGGCACGGCCCATCTGATGGGGGTCATCTCTGACGGTGGCGTGCATGGCCATCTCGATCATATGATCGCCGCGGTCAGAGTATTGCAGCGCCATGCCATTCCCGTTGCGATTCATGCGCTTACGGACGGGCGCGACGTGGCACCGCGATCGGCTCTCGGATATCTTGATACATTGCAAGCAGCCGTGAACGAATCAGAGAACGCACGCATTGTCACGGTTGTCGGGCGCTATTTCGCGATGGACCGTGATAACCGATGGGATCGTATCGAAAAAGCCTTTGACGCCATCGTGAATGGTAAAGGGCCTAGCGCGGCAACTGCATCCGGTGCGGTGACGACGGCTTATGAATCAGGTGAAAGTGACGAATTCATCACCCCGACGGTGTTGGAGGGCTATGCCGGAGCCAAAGACGGTGATGCACTGTTCTGTCTCAACTTTCGTGCTGATCGGGCCCGGGAAATCATGGCTGCAATCGGCGCACCCGATTTTGCGGCGTTTTCCGTGGGTCACCGTCCTGATTGGGCGGCGTTGATGGGTATGGCGGAATACTCGGATGCGCATAACGCCTATATGACGACGATGTACCCCAAGGCAGAGATCGTGAACACGCTTGGGGCTTGGGTGGCGCAAAAGGGCCTGCGTCAGTTCCGGTTGGCAGAAACTGAAAAATATCCGCATGTCACGTTCTTTCTGAATGGCGGGGTCGAAGAACCCGAGGCTGGCGAAGACCGGTTCATGCCGAAATCGCCTGCGGTGGCGACCTATGACATGCAACCCGAGATGTCGTCGTCGCAGGTGACGGATGCTTTTGTGCAGGCGATTGAACAGCGCTATGATTTGATAGTCGTGAATTATGCCAATCCCGATATGGTCGGTCACACAGGCGATCTTCCAGCGGCAATAGCCGCCTGCGAAGCCGTTGATGAAGGTCTTGGGCGGGTATTGAAGGCTCTGGAAACTGCGGGCGGGGCAATGATCATCACCGCCGACCACGGCAATTGTGAAACCATGATAGACCCTGAAACTGGTGGTCCCCATACCGCTCATACACTGAACCCTGTTCCTGTAGCGGTAGTAGGGGCACCCGCGGTCACCGGGCTTCGCACGGGCCGGTTGGCGGATCTGGCACCCACCTTGCTGGCGTTGATGGGGTTGCCGCAACCTGATGAAATGACGGGAAAGTCACTGATAAAATGATGCGCAGGCTTGCCCTTGTCATGCTGATATGGCCCTTTGCCGCTTTCGCGCAATCCGAGGCCGCAGATCAGGCGCGCCGGGCCATGGCGGACTTGGAAACCGCCTCAGCAGCCTTGGCGGCGGCAGATGGGGCCCGCGACAGGGTAAAGGCCTTGACCCAAACCATTCAGGCGTTCGAGGTCGGCTTGGGCGCGATGCGCGAAGGGTTGCGTCAGGCGGCGATCAACGAAGCGCAGCTAAGCAAAAAGCTGGCGTCGCGCGACGGTGAAGTCGCGCAATTGTTGGGGGTCTTGCAAACCATGGGGGGCAATCCGTCGCCGACGTTGTTCTTGCATCCTCAGGGGCCGGTGGGCACTGCCAGAGCGGGTATGTTGTTGGCAGAACTGACACCTGCGCTGAACTCTCGTGCCGACGCTCTGCGCAATGACCTCAACGAGGTGCAGATGTTGCGGACCTTGCAGGCTGACGCCGCGATGCGTCTGCAAGAGGGCCTGACCGAAGTCCAAAGGGCGCGTACCGATCTGAATCAAGCAATGGCGAATCGGACCGATCTGCCCAAACGCTTTACCGAAGACCCTGTCCGTACCGCGATTCTCATATCGACCTCTGAAACATTGTCGGGCTTCGCCAGCGGTTTGTCCGAGATGACGTCAGATCAAATTGACCCGGCCCCCGTGGATTTCGACGGTCAAATCGGTAGTCTGACGTTGCCTGTGCAAGGGGTCATACTTCGCCGTGCCAACGAAACAGATGCGGCGGGCGTGACGCGGCCGGGGCTTATTCTGGCCACCCGGCCCCAGGCGATTGTCACCTCGCCAACCGCTGCGACGATCCGCTATACCGGACCGCTGCTGGATCTGGGCAATGTGGTCATTCTTGAACCGCGGGCGAATACATTGTTTGTCCTCGCTGGGCTGGATGTGGTGTATGGCACCGCCGGGCAGGTGATCGGTTCGGGCACGCCCATCGGGTTGATGGGCGGTGGGCCCGCCAACCGTGACAACGCGCTGTCACCAAATGGTGATGGGGCTGGCATGGAGCGTTCAGAAACGCTCTATATAGAAGTAAGAGAAAATAACGTGACACAGGACCCTTCAGAATGGTTCCGAACCGACAAGGATGGATAAAACAATGAAGAAATTTGTGATGGCTGCGGTGGGAGGAACGCTGGCAGGCGTGATCGCCACCACCCAGATTGCAGGCCCCTTGCTGGCGCAGGAAACGGCAAAGACCGGAAACGTTTACGAACAACTGGATCTGTTCGGAGACATTTTTGAACGAATCCGCGCCCAATACGTCGAAGAGGTCGACACCGAAGAACTGATCGAAGCCGCCATTAACGGAATGTTGACGTCTCTTGATCCGCACTCGAGCTATCTGTCGCCCAAAGACGCGCTGAAGATGCGGGATCAGACCAGAGGCGAATTCGGCGGATTGGGGATCGAGGTCACCCAGGAAGAAGGCTTTGTAAAAGTTGTGTCGCCAATTGACGGCACACCCGCCGCAGAGGCCGGTATTGAGGCGGGCGATTTCATCACCCACGTCAACGGAGAAAGTCTGCTGGGGCTGACCCTGGACGACGCGGTGGAATTGATGCGTGGCCCGGTCGGGTCCGAAATCGTCATTACCGTGGTCCGGGAAGGCGAAACCGAACCATTCGATGTGACGTTGACCCGTGACACGATCCAACTGACAGCCGTACGCGCCAGAACGGTCGGCAACGCCGTCGTGATGCGGGTAACCACGTTTAACGAACAAACCTACCCCAAGCTGAAAGAAGGCCTGGAAGAGCAGATCAAGGCAGCGGGTGGCATTGATAACATCAGCGGCATCGTGGTCGATTTGCGCAACAATCCCGGCGGTTTGCTGAATCAGGCGATCGCAGTTTCAGATGCATTCCTTGAGAGCGGTGAAATTGTAAGCACGCGCGGTCGGGATGCGGCGGAAGGCGACCGCACAAATGCCACCCCTGGCGATTTGGCGCAGGGCAAGCCGATCGTTGTCTTGATCAATGGCGGTTCCGCTTCGGCATCCGAGATTGTCGCGGGCGCGCTTCAGGATCATCGTCGGGCGATCATCGTCGGCACCAAGAGCTTTGGCAAAGGATCTGTCCAGACCATCATGCCTCTGCGCGGTGAAGGCGCCATGCGGCTTACCACGGCGCGTTATTACACGCCGTCGGGACGGTCGATACAGGCTTTGGGCGTATCCCCCGACATCATCGTGGCCCAGCCTCCGGCGAAACCGGCCAGCACCGAGGACGAACAGTCTAAATCTCGTCCACTGCGTTCCGAGGCCGATCTGCGTGGCAGTCTGAACAACGACAGTCTGACGGATGATCAAGTCGACCAGATCATGGAAGACCGCGCAAAGGCAGAAGAAGCGGCCAAGCTGCGCGAAGAAGACTACCAGCTGGCCTATGCCATCGACATTCTCAAGGGTTTGTCAGCGCTAGGCCCAAAAGAATAACGGGCAACCATTTGTTCGGAATGTCAGAAAGCCGGCCCAGTATCAGGGCCGGCTTTTGCTTGGGTACCATAGCCTGTGGTTAACCGAGATAGATCTTGCCGTCGGGATAGCGTACGCGCGGAACCGATTGGGTCGCCAGAAAAAAGCCGATCGTCAGGGGGCCTACGCGCCCCAAAAACATCATCAGCATGATGACCGATCTACCTGTCAGGTCAAGATCGGCAGTTGCCCCCCGCGAAAGACCGACGGTGCCGAACGCCGACGTTACTTCGAAGGCAAGATCGAGAAACTCTCCATCGTGGCTTATGGACGTGACAAAAATTCCTGTCAGCACCAGCAGAATGCTGATTGTCGTCAAAGCCATCACCTTGAAAACCTCATCAGACCCCATTGACCTTCCGAAAGCATGTAGGCTGGTGCTGCGACGGAAAAACGCGATGGTCGCGAGGATCAGGACAATAAGGGTAGTTACCTTGATCCCGCCCGCCGTCGAGGTGCTGCCCCCGCCCACCAACATCAGGGTCATGGTCATCAGTGCCGTGCTTTCATGAACATCGGCGTAGTCGATTGTATTGAACCCGGCGGTTCTGGGGGACACGGCTTGAAACCAGCTTGCCCATATCTTGCTGGGGGTGGTTCCCAAATGGCCCAACGTTGATGGGTTGTGCCATTCCAGCACTGCAAACATCATCCAGCCGAACAATATCAGTACAACCGTACCCGCAAGCATGAGTTTGCTGTGAAGGCTTAACCCATGCCAACTACGCTTTTCCCATACGTCGGCCAGAACGATAAACCCAAGACCGCCAAGTATGAACAATGCCGGTATGACCAGGTTGACGATGGGGTCGCCGACCCAATTGGTCAGGTTGTCCGGGAACAGGGAAAACCCTGCGTTATTGAATGCGGAAACACTGTGGAAGATTGCCTGCCATATGCCGCGGCTCCAGCCCATTTCCGGTACGAAAACAAAGCAGAGAAACAGGGCACCGACGGCTTCGGCAATAAAGGCGATCTTTAGAATCGCCTGCACCAACGACGTCAGGTTATAAAAGCTCGATTGGTTCAGGTCTTCACGAAGGATAATTCTTTGAGGCATGCCCAGCGGGATGCCGAGGGCTGACAAAAGCAGAACGGCGAAGGTCATCAACCCCAGTCCACCCATCTGGATCAGCACCACGATGACCAGTTGGCCGAAAAAGTTGAATGTGCTGCCGACATCCACGACCGACAGTCCGGTCACCGTGACCGCCGAAGTCGAGGTGAACAGTGCATCCGCCAAGGTAATGCCGGCCTTGTTCGCCAACGGTGACCACAGCACCAGTGCGCCGACCACGATCAGTGTGAAATAAATCAGGACGAGTACCGCAGGCGGTGGCAACCGCCACCACTTTTGACCGGGGTTGCGATAGATGGCTTTCAAAGGCTTGCCGCGAAATTGCGCAGGTCGGTCCGCTGGCCAAGGAGGATCAGCAGATCATCGCGCTGCAAGGTGCAGTCCTGACCATCGCGTCCGATATATTCGGTGCCACGCATCACGCCGATGCAACGCAGATTGAACTTGCTGGAGTGGGTCAGTGTCTCAAGTCTCTTGCCTTCCAACGATTCCGGAATGCGAAAATTGACCACGTGATAGCCGTTCCCCAAGCTAACATAGTCGCGCACCAACGGGTTGTGGATGACCTGAGCGATGTGTTGGCCAACCTCCACCTCGGGGTGGATAACGCGGTCTACACCAAGCTTGCTTAGAATACGGTGATGGGTCTTGGTTTTCGCCTTGGCCCAGATTGTTTCGACGCCCAGCAGTTTCAAGTTGATGGCAGACAGGATGCTTGACTCAAGATCCGACCCCATCGCAACCAGAGCCATGGAACAGTCACCTAAGCCGGCCTCGCGCAGCGCGGCGTCATCACGGGCGTCTACAATTACGGCCTGACTAAGCTTTTCCACGTGGTTGCTGACGCGCTGTTCGTTCAGGTCCACACCAATCACGTAGTTGCCAAAGCGTTGCAGCTCGGTTGCGACGGTGGAGCCGAAGTTTCCCAGCCCGATCACGCCTATGGTACGTCGCTTCGCCGCCATCAGGTACTCCTCATTCACCATTCACATGTCTTAACCGGTGAATATATCGTGTCATCGGGCGGAACAAGGTGCAGTAATTTCAGCGGGTTTCGACACAGTGGCGACGGAACGCCCGCTTTAGCATGTCGAGTTCCGCTCGAAGCAAGTCCATTTCGTTACGCAAGTCCACACTTGATACGTCATCACCAATCAAGACCACATTCCCGAGCTTCCTTTCGGACTTTCGGTCTATCACAAGAATTGTCTGGATGCCGTCGGCTATGGCTGCCGCTGGCACGGGTATCGATAAGACCCAGTGGTTCGCCGCCTCGTTGTGCACCAATTTTACGTCTGCAAGTTCGGTATTTGCATGGGTGACAGACAGCTCAGGTTTCACATCGCCTGCATCTGTGATGATCCCTTGCCACACGCCCTCAAGCATCCGGGTTTTGGTCAGTTTTAAAGAGGTCATCCGGTGTATCCTAAAGCTTCGCGCGGGGGGAACGGGAAAATGTCAGATCGCGCAGTATTATCTCGTTCATTTCGGGCCCCTCGAATATCAGGTCAATCCAAGCTTTCTCAACGCGCTTTTCGTTAAGGTTGGTATAGGCCAGATCGAATTCGACTGTGATATCCTTTTGATCCAAAGGTAATTCACGAACGATTTGTTCGGTGTTCGGGCCGTGTCGGATGTTCAGCCGGGCAAATATTTCGATCGGTTGTTCTGTTTCGATGATCGCATCAAGGCGCAGCAAATGAGACTTGGCAAGGCCTTCCGTGCAGTCTTCGGGAAGTTCCAGCACCAGGGAAAGGAACGTCCCGTCGAAACGGTATACCTCCAACCGCAAACCGTATGGGGCCAGATCCGCTTCGCGAAGGTTACGAAGCTGTCTTACCCCCATCTCCGAGAGGGTGCAGTCATGAAACAATGTCAATTCATCGCCGATGGCGGATTTGGAAATGGCGGAGGCAATTCCCGGTTTCGGTAATGGTCCGCGCCAGATTTGCGGACGCCAGAGCCAATCGGCGTTGTGAGGTTTGAAAAATTTATCCGACCCAACTAGAGGTTTTGCCAAGCGGTATTCAGCAACATGTATCAGATGATCCAGATAACCCTTGAGCTTTCTGGCACGCCGAGATTGTTTTTGGAGAGTGACAAGATCGACAGTTTTTGCCCGCTCGGCTTTGTCTGCCCATCTGCGCATGATCCGCGCAGACAGTGCCCTGTCGAAAAGCCGAGTATCAAATTTAGCCATAGCTGCCTGCTGCATGGGGTTGATCAGAGGATCGTTTTCAACAACCCTAGCTGCTGAGAGATTTTGGTTCAAACAAATTGGGTGGACAGTCGAAAGCGTTAGCGCCGCGTAGTGACCAGGGTTTTCGGTTCTGGGGTTGCCGCTATGCTGCGTTCGACAAGTTGCAGCAACACCGCACGGCCGGTAGCGGTGACGACTTGACCATTTTGGGGGCCATAAACTGCAATGCCCGCTATCTGGGATCCGATACGCACGATCGCCCGCCACTGAAAGGCCGATAGTCCTTCTATGGGTACGCGGCCTTGTGCCCTGAACACGACCTGATCATCTGATTGTTGGACGTTGCTCAGTTTTTGCAGCGCCGCTGCACCCGCAATCTGCTTGGCACTGGGCAAGGGCCCGGTCTGCGCGTTCGTCAGGCTGACGGTAATCAAGCCAAGAGGGGCCCCGCCAGCCGCCGATGGAACGCCAAGACCGTCACAGCGGGCCATCACAGCGAACCGAGGTTCGAGGCTGGACCGGTCAATGCAAAAGCCGGAGGGTGCCACCAGAACGACGCCATCCGCCATACGTGCCCGTGAAACCGGAGCCGCTGTTTCACCCGCTGCGCGAGACCCAGTCGCCCCTGGCCCGAAGCCCTGACCCGCTTCGCAGGCGACGAGGGTCAACAGGCCAAAAGCGACAAGCGGACCTTTAAAGGTCCATGTAGTCATGGGTTTCAGCCTTACCTCCAGGATGGGTCACCGCACCCAGATATGTTGGCCCAACAAGCTGAGCGTATTTCCACAAGGCACCGCTTTGATAGTTTGTGGCTCGAGGACCGGGCCAGGCTTCTTTGCGCTTGGCCATTTCCTCGTCGCTGACATCGACCGAAATTGATCCAGTCATCGCGTTCAGCGTGATCATGTCGCCCTCTTTCAGCAATGCGATCGGGCCGCCGTATGCAGCCTCTGGTCCGACGTGACCGACGCAGAACCCACGGGTCGCCCCAGAAAAGCGCCCGTCGGTGATCAGTGCCACTTTCTTGCCCATCCCCTGGCCAGACAGGGCCGCGGTTGTGGCCAGCATTTCGCGCATGCCGGGCCCGCCGGCAGGCCCTTCGTTACGGATAACAAATACATCGCCTTCTTTGTAGGCGCGGTTCTGCACTGCTTCAAACGCGTCCTGTTCGCATTCAAAAATCAAGGCGGGGCCGGTGAAAACGATGTCGTCCTCGGACATGCCGGCGATTTTCACGATTGCGCCTTCGGGGGCAAGGTTGCCCTTGAGCCCAACGACGCCGCCTGTCTTGCTGATGGGGGTCGCGATCGAATGAATGACCTTGCCATCTGCTTCGCGTTCGATCATGTCCAGCTCTTCGCCGACAGAGCGTCCGGATGCGGTCATGCAGTCGGTGTGAATCAGGCCGGCTTTGCGCAGTTCCTTCATCACCACAGGCACGCCGCCTGCATCGTACAGGTCTTTGGCCACATGCGACCCGCCGGGCTTCATATCGACAAAATAGGGGGTGTCGCGGAAGATTTCGCAGACATCATCAAGGAAGAAGTCGATGCCCGCCTCGTGTGCCATGGCGGGAAGGTGCAGGCCTGCATTGGTTGACCCACCGGTACAGGCAACGATCCGGGCGGCATTTTCAAAGGCCTGCCGGGTACAGATATCACGGGCACGGATGTTCTTTTCGATCAGGTTCATAACCGCTTCGCCAGAGGCAGCGGCGTATGCATCGCGCGACACATAAGGTGCCGGCATGCCGGAAGAGTTCATGAGCGCCAAACCGATTGCCTCTGACACGCAGGCCATCGTGTTTGCGGTAAACTGGCCCCCGCAGGCACCGGCGGTCGGGCAGGCGACGCGCTCGAGGATATCGAGCGCCGCTTGGGACATCGTGCCGTTTTGGTAGTTGCCCACGGCCTCGAACATGTCTTGTACCGTCAGGTCACGGTTGGCAAAATCCGCCGGGACATCAGCCCCTTCGGGCGCTTTGCCAGGCAGGATCGACCCGCCATAAAGGAAAACGGAAGGGACATTCAGGCGCAGCATCGCCATCATCATGCCAGGGAGCGACTTGTCACAGCCAGCAAGCCCCACGATCGCGTCATAGCAATGACCGCGCATGGTTAATTCAACAGTATCGGCAATCGCTTCGCGAGAAGCCAACGAAGATCGCATGCCTTCGTGACCCATCGCGATCCCGTCCGTTACGGTGATCGTAGTGAATTCGCGGGGTGTACCTTGTTGCGCTTTCACACCCAATTTTACGGCCTGGGCCTGACGATTCAGCGAGATGTTGCAGGGCGCGGCTTCGTTCCAGCAGGTCGCGACGCCGACCAGCGGCTGGTGAATCTCTTCTTCGGTCATGCCCATCGCGTAATAATACGACCGGTGCGGCGCGCGCTCTGGCCCCTCTGTAACATGACGACTTGGTAATTTGGATTTATCGAAACGGCTGTTGGTGGACATCAGAAAGCCTCCCTGAATGGACATTTCCATTGGAATAGCCACCCAGCCGTGCCGCTGCAAGGCTCAAGCGGCCAGTTGAATAGCTCAGCCCTTGCCATTAGGTGTTTACGCAATATTAGGCACCGTGCCGTCCCTCAGCGAAAGCCGCGCCGCATGGAGCGATCAATCTTTTCCTTTATTTGGAAGTATTCACGCCGCGACCAGCTTGTTCTACTGGCTTTCACGCTGATCACTTTTCCCTTTCTGTACGTGTCGCTCGAGTTACCCAAACGCATCATCAACGATGCCATCGGGGCCAAGAGCGACGCGATAGATATTTGGGGCATTCAGCTGAGCCAAGTGCAGTTTCTTCTGGTGTTGTGCTTTGCCTACCTTGGTGCGGTTCTTGCGCATGGTCTGTTGAAAATGCGCCTGAACACGATGAAGGGCGTATTGTCTGAACGTTTGCTAAGACGTTTCAGGTATATGCTTATCGCACGGATGATGCGGTTTCCGCGCAGCTATTTCGAAAATACCAGTCAGGGCGAATTGGTATCCATGGTCACCTCCGAGGCAGAACCGATGGGCGGGCTCATGGGGGATGCGGTCGCGCAACCGGTGTTTCAGGCCGGCCAGATGTTGATCATTCTGGTGTTTCTGTTTGTACAATCGCTTTGGTTCGGGTTGGCGGGTGTCGCGCTGATCCCGTTGCAGGCCTATCTGATCCCGATGCTGCAACGTCAGATTAACCTGCTCAACAAGGAACGGATCAAAGAAGTACGGTTGTTTTCGTCTGAAATCGGCGAAACGGCGGCGGGGATCAGCGATCTTCGTACCAATGGGGGTTGGCGGTACCGGCTGGCGACATTCACCGACCGGCTGGGCCGGTTGTTCGACATTCGGTTCCAGATTTACCAGAAAAAGTTCTTCATGAAGTTTCTCAACAACTTCATCACCCAACTTACCCCGTTTTTCTTTTATGCCGTGGGCGGTTATCTGGCCATCAAGGGGCAGATAACAGTAGGTGCGCTGGTTGCGGCGCTTGCGGCCTATAAGGACCTGTCGAACCCCTGGAAAGAGCTGCTGACCTATTACAATCAGACGCAGGACATGGCTGTGCGATGGGAAGTCGTGGTGGAACGGTTTGCGCCCAGAGGCATGATCGCCCAGGAACTTATCGAAGGAGAACCGGTCGAAATTCCGCACTTGCGGGGCACGATCAAGCTGGAACATATCTCGGTTCGCGGTACCGATGGCAGTGCGATTCTGGAGGATATCAACCTTGAGATACCCAAAGGGTCACGGGTGGCGATGAAGATACCCAGCCAGACCGAACGTAACGCGATGGCCGAACTGCTTACCCGCGAGATATCTCCCAGCAGAGGTCGCGTCATGATCGCCGATCATGATTTGGCAGATCTGCATCAGGCAGTCCTGGCGGCCCGCATCGGTTACGCACAGGGGGGGTCATACATGTTTCAGGGCAATGTCGGTGACAACCTGTTGATGCCTCTGCGCACCAGCCCCAAGACCGTGCTTTGGGACCCCCAGCGGATGGACCGCGATGCGATCGAGACATTAAGATCGGGCAACAGTCGTGACAGTACGAAAGCAGATTGGCTGGATCCAGGCATCGCGGACTTGAACACCATCGAGGACATCAACGATTGGTGGTATGAACTGGTAAAGGCGATCGGCACAGAGGAAATCATGTTTCGCCGCATGGTGACCAATCCGATGGACCCGAACCAAAACCCAGAGCTGGCCGCGAACGTTGTTGCCTTGCGCGGCGAAGTTCATGAACGGCTTAAAGAACAGGGTCTAGACAAGGTAGTCTACCGATTTGACCCCGACCGGTTCAACCCGGCCTTGCCGCTTGGGGGTAATGTGATGTTCGCGGCCCCGGTTCGCAGTATCACGCAAGCCGGTCTGGCGATGGAACGCGGGTTTCTGGCGATGCTGGTTGAACATGGGCTGGCCGAACAGGCCATTGCCATTTCACAGACACTTGTCGAAACGTTGCACCATACATTTGGCAGGGATGGCACGGACCACCCCTTGTTCACGGCGCTTGGTATCGAAGAGGACCTGTACGAACAGCTTGTCGACATCGCCTCACGCCGCCGCAACGAAGGCGACGCCGTGCTGAGCGAAGATGAATTTTCGCTACTGCTGACTATCCCGTTCGCGTTCACAGCCGAACAGATCGGTCCGGCTTTCCCCGAAAACTTCAAGCAAGAGATCCTGTCGATCCGCAAGAACAAGGGTGCCCTTATACGCGAAAAGGCCAGAGATCTTTTTACTCCGATCACGCCCGACAAGTATCTGCCCCGCATGACCGTGCTGGAAAATGCGCTGTATGGCCGCATTTCGGCCGTCGCCGGATTGCAGGCCGATCTGGTGCTCGATGTGGTTTCGGACGTGTTCAAGTCGCACGGGCTGCATCAGGCGGTGGCGATCAATGCGCTAAACTTCCCGACGACCTTGGGCGGCACGAATATGCCCGCCTTGTTTCAGGAGCGCATGTCTTTTGCCCGAGCCGCGATAAAGCGCCCGGATGTGCTGATAATGAACCATTCGCTAGCGGGACATGATGCAGCGTCTTTGGGCAGGTTGCGTAATCAGTTGAGCGAACTGTTGCCGGAAATGACGCAAATCTATCTGGAAAGCCATTTTGACAGCCCCAGCGATTTTGACATGTCCATCGAGATCAGAGGAGGTCGCGTGGACGGTGTCGCACAGATCGATACGCCGAGCCGGGAAGACACCATTTCGGATGATCTAAGGCGCAAGCTGCGCATCATTGCGCGTAACGAGCTTTTCAATAATCTTGATCCGCGCAATCAGCGTTTGCTTGCCTTTGCCGCGCAGTGGATTTCGATCGAGAAGGGTGGTCAGATATTCGCCATGGGGCAAAGGCCGGATGCAGTTTATCTGTGCCTGTCAGGCAAGAGCGAACTCAATTGGGTAGATCCGAACGGGGCAAGCCATCACGTGTCTACTGTGGAAGCAGGCAGGTTGATCGGCGACCTTGCAGTGTTGATGAACGAACCGCGGCAATTTGACTTTATCGCAGTCGAAGACAGTAGCTTTTTGAGGATCGGGGCCGATCAGTTCCGGTCGGTCGTCGAAAATGACAAGGTTATTCTGCTAAGCCTGCTGCGCACGGTTTCCAGCCACCTGACCGGGGCCGCCGACTTGTTACGCACCGCGGGAATAGACATCCCGCGCACCGGTGAGAATTTACCGGTACCACTTGGGGATAAACGCTCGTGAACAGATATTCAGCCCATGCGGCGTTTTATGCGCCAGCAATTCCAAGTGCTGCGGTTTGGCGTGTCGTCATTGGTTTCTTGGCGGCCTCGGCAATTTATCTGTTGCTGAATAATCTTTTATTTGGCGCGGTCTTTTCAGTTCTGGGCGCGCAAAGTGACGCGTTCTACCAAGATATCATGGCGGGGCGCACCCCGTTCGCGATGCTGTTGCTGTTGGGAAGCTTCGGGTTGATGATCACCGGTGTGGCCGTGGTGACCCGTCTCATCCACCGGCGTTCTTTCCTGGGCCTGATCGGGCCTATGGAACTGGCTTTGTCCCAGTTCGGCGCAGTTTTGGGGGTAATGGTGTTGCTGAACGCAGCAATATACATTCTGCCCCCTTGGGACATGGGAGCAGACTATGTTCCAAACATGGAATTTTCCAAGTGGGTCCTGCTGCTGCCCTTTTCTCTCATCGGGGTGCTGATTCAGGTCACGGCTGAGGAAATGGTTTTCCGCGGCTACGTTCAGCAACAGCTTGCCGCGCGCTTCCGGTCTCCGCTTGTCTGGATGGTGTTGCCTGCTGCGCTGTTTGCCCTGGGCCATTACCTGCCTGACCAAGCGGGCGAAAATGCATTTCTCATTGCGCTATGGGCCGGGGTGTTCGGCATGCTGATGGCTGACCTCACGGCGCGGTCAGGGTCGTTGGGTCCGGCGATTGCCGTGCACTTTTCAAACAACGTTGCCGCTATCGTGTTTATCTCGATGCCGGATGACCTGTCGGGGTTGGCCTTGTACCTGACCCCGTTTGGAATGGACAATCCCGAAGAGCTGCGCGCATGGTTGCCTGTTGATTTTGCCCTCATGCTAGTAACCTGGCTAGCAGCCCGGCTGGCGATCCGCCGTTGATTGCAATTTCGCCCACGCCAGCTTATCTGAAAGTCGAAACTGAAAGCAAAGGTTCGCCATGAACTGGATCAACAACTACGTTCGCCCTCATATCAATTCAATCTTCTCGCGCCGCGAGACGCCTGACAATCTTTGGACCAAGTGCGAAGAATGCGGGACCATGTTGTTCCACCGCGAGGTGTCAGACAACCTGAATGTATGCACAAGCTGTGGCCACCACATGGCGATCACCCCACGTGCGCGGTTTAAGGCATTGTTCGACGGAGGCGTGTTCGTAGAGGTTAAGGTGCCAGCACCGACGCCTGATCCGCTCCATTTCCGCGACCAAAAGAAGTATCCCGACCGACTGAAAGCTGCGCAGAAACAAACGTCCGAGGCCGAGGCAATGCTGGTTGCGAAGGGTGAAATCGGGCGCACGCAGATTGTTGCAGCGGGGCAGGACTTTTCGTTCATGGCCGGGTCGATGGGGATGTATGTCGGGAACGCCATAATTGCTGCGGCACAAGAAGCCGTGAAGTTGAAGGCACCGCTAATTCTGTTTTCCGCTGCGGGAGGTGCGCGGATGCAAGAAGGCATTCTTAGCCTCATGCAGATGCCCCGGACGACGGTCGCAGTCCAGATGCTGAAGGAAGCCGGATTGCCGTATATCGTCGTGCTGACCCATCCGACGACGGGTGGGGTAACGGCGAGCTATGCGATGTTAGGGGACGTTCAAATCGCCGAGCCCGGTGCCTTGATCTGTTTTGCAGGTCCCCGCGTTATCGAACAGACGATCCGCGAGAAGCTGCCTGAGGGTTTTCAACGTGCGGAATACCTCCTGGACCACGGGATGCTGGACCGGGTGACCCCGCGCACCAAGCTGCGCGATGAGCTGATCGAGATCACCCGCATGCTGATGAAGCTGCCCCCTGCGGTGCGCGGTGATTTGCCGCCTCCTACCGAAGGAGGTGATTTACCGCATGCTCTGTCAGAGGGTAACAAGGCGGAAAAAGCCAAGAAATGACGCGCTCAGGCTCTGATGTGGTGCTGGCGCGCATGATGGCGCTGCATCCCAAGATCATCGACCTGACGCTTGACCGGATGTGGCGGTTGCTGGACGCATTGGGAAATCCCCAGGATCAACTTCCGCCGGTGATACATATCGCGGGCACCAATGGAAAAGGGTCGACACAGGCCATGATCCGGGCGGGCCTTGAAGATGCAGGCCACCGGGTCCATGCCTATACCTCGCCGCATCTGGCGCGGTTTCATGAGCGCATCCGGGTCGCAGGAGAGCTGATTTCAGAAGACGCGCTGACAGCTATCCTGGACGAATGTTATGACGTGAATGCTGGCCGGGATATTACGTATTTCGAGATAACCACCTGTGCCGCTTTTCTTGCCTTTGCGCGTACGCCCGCGGATTTTACATTGTTGGAAGTGGGGCTTGGCGGTCGCCTGGACGCGACAAATGTCGTGCGGCAACCGGCGCTGACGATCATCACTCCGGTGTCGATCGACCATCAGCAATATCTGGGCAATACGCTGGCCGAGATAGCTGGTGAAAAGGCCGGCATCATCAAACGCCAGGTGCCTTGCATCATCGGTCCACAGGAAGATGCGGCACTGCAAGTCATTGAAGCCCAGGCCGCCCGACATCGCGCCCCGGTATTGGCAAGCGGGCAGCACTGGCACGTGGCGGAAGAGGCCGGCAGAATGGTCTATCAGGATGAAACCGGGTTGCTCGATTTGCCGCGCCCCAACCTGTTGGGCGCACACCAGATTTCCAATGCAGGGGCCGCTTTGACGGCTTTGCGTCATCTTGGGATCGCAGCGCCACATTGCGAGGCCGCCGTCACGCGAGCCGAGTGGCCGGCGCGTATGCAGCGGCTGCGCAAGGGGCCGCTGACTGATAGCGCTCCGCTGGCCGAAATATGGCTGGACGGGGGGCATAATCCTGCCGCTGGCCAAGCGATTTCCAAGCTGTTGGCAGACATGCCGAAACGGCCCACCTACTTGATCTGCGGTATGCTGAACACCAAGGATATCGGCGGGTACTTGCGGCCACTGGCCGCGCATGCCGACCACCTCTATGCGGTCTCGATCCCGGGCGAAGCAGCCACCCTGCCAGCGCATCAGACAGCCGTCGCCGCCCAAGAAGCGGGCATGGCGGCAAGCGAGGCATCCTGCGTACTGGATGCACTGAGCGAAATTGTTGCGCGAACGCCTCAGGCGCGGGTGCTGATCTGCGGGTCGCTGTACCTCGCAGGGGGTATCCTTCGCGAAAACGGATAACTTTTTAAACGTTATATCCCGTGCTGTTTACGAACTATAGCACCCTGTCTGCATAAGGTCGCGAGGTGATAACTCTTGTCCTTTGGGGGGACTATAACAATGACCGATGCGAAAAAGAATTTTAGTACTATACAACTCGTCTTCATCCAGGTTGGATTGCTGGCCGTATTTACCGGGACCAGCCAGTTTTTTGAAGTTCAATGGGGGACAGTGTTCGATCGCGGCCAAGTGTCGACACGCGAGGGCAGGCTGCCCGCTGAAGAACCGGGCGGGAGTGTAGAATCGCCGGCGGCCTTGCTGGCACAGATGTACAACGACCCGTATTCAGATGTCTCTGAAACGGTGGACGTCGTCGTTAAATCCTACGAAAATACGGCCAAGGGACGGGTGCTTGCGTCTTACCTAGTATGGGCGATCAGCTCGGCGAAACCTGACGGTTATATCGATACTTTGTTGAACAGTGCCGCGAAAAACGGTGATTTCAACATACCGGAAGCCCTGCTTACGCTGTCGGGGCGTTTGGATACCCCCAGTTTGTTGAAATCGGTCCTTTTAGCCGGGGAACGGGAAAAGCCAAAGGCACCCCCCCGGGCGCAACAGCACCTACTCAAGCTGTCCGATAGCCTCGCGGGGTTATCCCTGACGTATTATGGTAATCCGCAGGCGCACATGCGCATTTCGGATGCGAATGAGGTCATGCCGCGGATCGCGGAAGCGCAAGTCGGGCAGATTGTTGAAATTCCTGGCTTTTAATTGCCCCAGTCTTCAGCCTGCATTTCCCGTAAACGCGAAGCTGTGCGTTCAAATTCAAACGTCCCTTCGCCTTCAAGGTATAACATTTCAGGGGGCGCTGCGGCAGAACAGATCAGTCTGACTTTTGCTTCGTACAAGGCGTCGATCAAGGTAACAAACCGCTTGGCTTCGTTAAAATTTGACCGGCCCAAACAAGGAATGTTGTCCAACATCAACACGCGAATTGCCTCTGCCAATGCAAGATAGTCCGCGGCACCCAGGGGTTTTCCGCACAGCGCATGAAAACCGGCTCGGGCGATCCCGTTGCGGAATTGGGGTATAGCCACGTCACGGCCCTTAACGCGAATGATCAGCTCGTCACCCGCGCCGCCGGCCAGATCGTCCCAGACTGCATCCATCGCCGCGCGGCTTTCGGCATTGACAGGGGTGAAATATGACTGAGCACCGGCCAATCTATCCTGCCGATAGTCATGCAAGCTGATCAACTCTTCGACTTCCATCCGGTCCTTGATCAATTCAATGAAGGGCAGGAAAATAGAGCGGTTCAAACCGTCTTTGTAAAGATCATCGGGCGGGCGGTTCGACGTAGTGACCACCACCACGCCCGCTGAAAAAAGCGCTTGGAACAAGCGTCCCACGATCATTGCATCGGTTATGTCGGTAATCTGCATCTCATCAAATGCCAGCAGCCGCACGGTTGCGGCGATGTCGGCGGCAACCGGGGCGATAGCATCATCCACGCCGGTCTTGCGAACCTCATGCATGGCATTGTGAATTTCTTGCATAAAGGCGTGAAAATGCACACGACGGGTCGGAACGTCGCGCATGTTTTGCGCAAACATGTCCATTAGCATGGATTTGCCTCTGCCGACGCCCCCCCACAGGTACAGCCCCTTGGGCGGTTCGGGTGCGCGTTTGAAAAACCCTTTTTTCTCGGGCGTCAACAAGGCCGTGCGGATGCGATCAAACTGAGGCAGGATCGCCATCTGAGCGGGATCAGGCGTAAGGCTGCCGTCCGCAACGCGTTGATCATAAAGGGTACGCAAAGTTGTCATGCCTGTGGCTTACAACGCTATGATCGGATTGAAAAGTGCGCCAGTGGGCAGCCGGTGAACGGAGCCTGAGCAACATTGGATGGAATTGACACCCCGTAAATCAAGGATAGTGTGGCGCGATCTCGGCGTGGAGCAACCGGTGGATAGAAAAACCTCGATATTTACCCCGGTTTTGATTGTGGGGTGCCTGATCGTGATGGTCAGTTTCGCCGTTCGCGCGTCTTTTGGCGTGTTTCAAATTCCAATCGCCGCTGAATTCGGCTGGCTGAGATCGGAATTTTCACTGGCCATAGCGATTCAGAACCTGGCGTGGGGCATCGGTCAGCCAATTTTCGGTGCAATTGCGGAAAAAATCGGCGACCGCCGCGCGATTGTTGCCGGATCGCTGGTTTATGCTATCGGCTTGGTGCTTTCTGCCAATGCGGTTTCCCCGATCGAACACCAAACCTATGCGTGGCTGATCGGGTTCGGAATTGCGGGCACTGGTTTCGGGGTCATTCTGGCTGTTGTCGGGCGTGCCTCTACAGCGGACAACCGGTCGATGTCATTGGCTGTTGCAACGGCCGCAGGCAGTGCCGGGCAGGTTTTTGGTGCCCCCGTCGCGGAATGGATGCTGGGGTTTTTGACATGGCAAACAACGTTTGTGGTTTTTGCCGGGGCTATTCTAGCCATGCTTCTGACCTTGCCGCTGATGCGTGCTCCGGAAATGGCAAGCAAAACCGAGCTTGAGGAAAGTCTGGGCCAAATCCTGGCCAAAGCCTTCAAAGACCCGAGCTTCAGCTTGATCTTTCTGGGGTTCTTCTCGTGCGGATATCAGTTGGCTTTTCTTACCGCGCATTTCCCTGCGTTCGTCACCGAGCTTAGCAGCCCGATCCCGGTGGGCGGGTTTTTGCATAATATCGGGATAACCACGACCTCTGCCTTGGGCGCTGTCGCGATCTCGTTGATCGGCCTTTCCAACATCGCCGGGACGCTTTTGGCCGGTTGGGCAGGCAAAAGGTTCTCAAAAAAGTATTTGTTGGCGGGGATCTACACCGGACGGACGGTGATATCTGCCCTGTTCATATTGCTGCCGATCACCCCGTTTTCGGTTATCGTGTTCTCGATCGCGATCGGTTCGTTATGGCTGGCTACAGTGCCGCTGACCAGTGGTTTGGTCGCACATATTTACGGTCTGCGATATATGGGAACGCTTTACGGCATCGTTTTCTTCAGCCATCAGCTGGGCAGCTTTCTGGGTGTCTGGCTTGGCGGGCGGCTGTATGATGTATACGGCGGATATACTGCGGTTTGGTGGATAGGCGTTGGTGTCGGCGCGTTCAGCGCAATTGTGCATTTGCCCATTCGCGAGCGGCGGTTGACCGGGCTTGTGACCGTCTAGGCAGAAGGTTGAAGATATGCAGTCATTTCTTCGATCACCTGGGGCGCGTGGGTATACGGCAGGCCATGCCCGGCACCTGCAATCACCGCTTGTCGAGCGTCGCGGTTCCATTCTGCCAGACAGCCGATGGCAGAAGCGGGAATGACCTGGTCTTCAGCGGCCCATATCGCGAACACAGGTAAGCCCGCAGCCGAAATCGAGAGGTGCTCATCTCTCAGCACATCCGCTAGAATGCCGCGGCGGCTCGCCAGAATCGCGGCGACATAGCCCTTGTAGGCTGTTTGTTTTCTTTGCATGTCATATACATCGGGGACGCTGCTTGGCCGGTGTTGTTCTGCTTTGACAGCACGGTGAAACATTGACGGAAAAAGTGCCATCATCAGCCAGTCACCCAGGATTGGGGTCTGGATGATAAAGCTCATCAGGCCACGTGAGGTCAGGCCCATGCCCGCGGGGGCCAGCAGGATCAGACGGGTGACCTTGTCAGGGAACGCCGCGGCAAAGCATGTGGCGATCGAGCCGCCCATCGAATAGCCCACGACGGTAACGGGCTCTGTGACGTTCTGGTTTTCAAGGAGTTCCTCGAGCTGACCGAGAAAAAAGTGACGGTCCTGCGCACCGCTGGGGCGGTCGGAATAGCCCCGTCCATACAGATCGTAGGTGAGGGTCCGGTACCCCATGGCGACCAGACCTTTGGTGATCGCGCGCCAGGCAAAACTTGGGGTTGTCAGCCCGTGGATACACACCGCGATCGGACCCTCGGGGGGGCCGAGCCATTCAAAATGAGTTACCCCCTGACTTAGTTCCACAAACTGCCCCGAGGCCCCGCCGCGGGTGACGTCTGTCATCGGTTTCCGGTACCGTTCGATCATTAAGGGAGCGGCGGCGATACCCATCGCCACGAGCGCCAAGAAAAGCCACATCATCAGCGCTTGCGCCAACGATCCAAGATGTAGCGGCTGGTCATCAGATCCAGATGTGCACCGCCGCCATTCTTGAACACGGTAATCTCATCGACAGATCTTCTTTTGAACTGCGCCAGATCATAGTAATCTGCCAATATTGAATCGCGGGTGATTGCCCCGGATCCAAGCGGTATTTTCAGTTCTCCGATATGATCCACGGTGGTGTCGAAACTGTCGACAAAGACACGTGCACGGTTCAGTGCCACATCATCGACCTCGCGCATGTCGGGGCGATATGCCCCGATTAGATCAATATGTTGCCCGGGCTTGAGCCAGTCGCCCTTAATCAACGGCGACGTAGACATCGTGGCGCAGGTCACGATGTCAGCCGCGCGCACGGCAGTCTCAAGATCCTGGACCACACGGAGCCCGGGAATGTCGGCCGCCATCGCTGCGGCATTCGGCGCGGATCGGTTCCAGATCAGGAATTGCGCGTCGGGGAACAGCGACGAATAGGCTGCGTGCAAGCCACGCCCCTGGGTGCCAGCCCCAACGATCAAAATATTCTTGCTGTCAGGGCGGGCCAGTAAACGTGCGGCCAGCAGACTATCGCCCGCCGTCTTCCACTTGGTCACCAGGTGAAAATCCACCAGAGCCTCGAGCGCCCCGTCCGCGTCCCCATAAAGCGAGACCCCGCCATTCACCATTGGCACACCCTTTGCGGGGTTTCCGGGAAACACGGTCGCAGATTTTACCGCCAGCCCCAGCCCGTCAATCCATGCCGCGCGGTTCAATAACGTATCTTTGCCGCGGTACAGAAAGGTATCAGCGATTTCAGCCTTGGGTTGATCGTGTCCGGATATCAGTGCATCGGTCAGCTCAAGCCAGTCGAGTTGCGCTTCGCCAGCGTCGAAAGGGATGATCTCAATCTGGGTCATGCCGCGTCCTCCGGCGATAGCAAGCCTTCGTCGACCAGTCGTGCCGCCCACCCGGTAGGACCTTCAAATAGATGGGTTTGCCAGCCCCGAACACGTGCGGCGGCGATATTATCAGGGCGATCATCCGTGAAAAGGAGCGCATCGGGGGAAAGCCCGGTCTGCTGTTCGACCGCGGCAAAAATTTCGGGGTCTGGTTTGATCATGCGCAGATGACCGGAAATGAAATCGCGGTCGAATTCACGGAGGAACGGATAATGCCGCGCCGCGAGATCGTAGGATTGGATACCAAAGTTGGTGAGCGAAAATACCGGGATATTATTGCTTTGCAGTGCCTTCATCAGACGCACAGAATGGTGAATGACCGGGGAGGCCATTTCGATCCAGCGATCATGCCAAAGGCGTATTTCATCGCGCCATTCTGGAGTGGAATCCGCGGTCGCATAGATTGTATCGGTAAAATGCTCGCCGCTATCGACGCGGTCATTCATCGCGTGCAAATCTACAGCTGCGAACATGGCTTGGCGACGATCCGCGCCGATCACGGAATCAAAGAACCTTTCGGGCTGCCATTCAATCAAGACATTTCCAATATCGAATACGACTGCGGCGGGTTTCATTGCGGATCCTGTCAGTAGATGGCGAAGTTATGGGAAAACTTCACACAGTAAGGGTAAGAGGAGAGCGAGAGCTTTCAGCGTTGCGCCAAGCGCATCTCACGTTCCAGCGCTTCCAAAAAACGCGAGCGGTCCGCCTTTGTAAAGCCTTTGCCGCCTCCTTGTCTGAAAGGATCGGCGGCACGCAAATCTGTCATCAGATCACGGGTCGCCAAAACGTTGCCGATATTGGCAGCGGTCAAGGCTTCGCCGTTATGTTTTAACACCCGCGCGCCTGCCTCGATACAGCGCGCGGCCAACGGAATGTCGCCGGTCACCACAACATCGCCGGGGCCGCAGCGGTCGGCTATCCAGATATCGGCAATATCGGGGCCATCAGGGACGATGATCGTTTCTACCAGCGGATTTTGCGACGGTCGCAACCCGCCGTTCGAGACGACATACATGCGGACCTTGTGACGTGTGGCAACACGCTCGGCTTCTGCTTTTACGGGGCACGCATCGGCATCAATGAAGAGGGAAGTCATCGGCGCTGTGTCAATCGGCATAGAGCGCATCGGCGTGAAACGCGACGTGATCTTCCATGAAAGTGGAAATAAAGAAATAGCTGTGATCATAGCCGGGTTGCATGCGGAATATTCCGTTTTGTCGCCGTTTTGCCAGCGCCGCGGCCAAGGCTTCCGGCTTTAACAAGTCGAGAAACTGGTCGTTTGTCCCCTGATCAATCAGGATTGGACCATCAAACCCGTTCTCGGCCATCAAGAGCGTTGCGTCGTGTTTGCCCCAGGTTTCTTCATCAGTGCCGAGATATGCGGAGAGTTGCTTGCGCCCCCAATCACTGTTGGTCGGATTGGCAATGGGCGCGAAGGCGGAGACCGAGGTGAAACGCCCCGGCAGGTTCATCGCAAGGGTAAGGGCACCGTGCCCCCCCATCGAATGGCCGCAGATTGCCTGGCGGCTCATGTCGAGCGCGAAATTTTCAGACAGCAGGGCCGGAAGTTCGTCAGCAATATAGTCCCACATCTGAAAATGTGTTTGCCACGGGCCTTGAGTCGCGTTGATGTAGAACCCGGCACCTTTACCTAAATCGTAGGCATCATCGTCGGGCACGTCCTGGCCGCGCGGGGATGTATCGGGAAAGACAACCGCGATGCCATGTTCAGCCGCCCAGGCCTGGGCACCGGCTTTGGTCATCGCGTTTTCATGGGTGCAGGTCAGCCCGGAGAGAAACCACAAAAGAGGTACCGGCCCCTGCTTTGCCTCTTCGGGCAGGAACAGGCCAAACGTCATGTCGCATTTGCAGGAGGTCGACGTGTGGGCATATACCCCCTGAATGCCTTGGAAGCTGGTATTTTCCGAAATGGTTTTCATGGCGGGCTCCTTTAGGAATGTCTGTTCTAGGGCTATCGGGCATTGACGAGCGCGGCAAGGGAGGCCCGCTCCGCGGGGGAGTATTTTTAAAAGGGTGAATGTTACACGGCCGTCACCCAGGCGATGACGATGCTGACCGTGAAAATACTGAGAGCGGTGGACACTAAAATAGCGGCTGAAACACGTTGCGGGCCCACATTATAGTGCTGGGCCAACATGTATACATTGCCGGCCACCGGAAGAGCGGCCGCAGATATGATGACACCCGCCTTGTAGGGGTCGACGTGAAACAGCGCGAAAGCCGCGATTGCGACGAAGGCGGGGTGGAGGATCAGTTTGCAAAAGGTCAGCCAGCCGGCAACTTGAAGCTTTTCGGCCGACTTGGTCGCGAGCGAAGCGCCAATGGCGAACAGCGCGCCCGGGGTGGCGGCTCCGCCGAGGATCATCAGAAAGTCATTCATCGGGTCAGGGATGGGGATACGAAGACCTGACCAGACGAAGCCAAGCCCCATGGCGACGATCATCGGATTCTTGATGAGGCCCATGCTGATCGTGCGAAGGACGCGCATGCTCATCTGGCCGTCGCGCGAGCCTGTGATAAGGATGACGATGAGGCTGGAGAACACGATCAAGTCTATGGCCAGGACCAATACGACCGGGCCAATTGCTTCGGGACCAAGCAACAGGGTAAGCATCGGCACGCCGAGAAACCCGGTGTTGCCAATTACGGCGCATTGCGCTTCCATTGCGTTGCTGGCGACATCCAGATTGCGCAGGAAACCCACCATGCTGGCAATGCCATAGACGAAGGCCGTGCCCCAAAGGTAGGCGGCTACAAGTCGGTTATCCCACACGTCGGCCAAGGACAGGCTGGCTGAAAAGTGAAACAGCATCGCCGACAGGGCGAAGTAGAACACGAATTTCGTCAGGTAGGCCGTGGCTTCCGCAGTGAAAAAGCGGGTGCGACCGGCCCAGTACCCGAGCCCGATGAGCGCAAAAAACGGTAGGGTTTTGAGGAAGATCGCAAACATCAGGAAGTGTTAGCTGTCGCGGGCACAGGGTGCAACGGTACAGCTGGGCCCAATGCGTATTTTTAGATCATCCAGAGCCAATAAGAACACCTACCGCAAAAACCAGTGCCCCGCCAAGCACGACCTGGAAGGCGGCGCGAAAGAAAGGCGTGTTCATGTAGCGGTTTTGTATCCAGGCAATGGCCCACAGCTCTATGAACACCACGCCGAACGCGATGATCGTCGCGGTCCAGAAGTCCGTGATAAGATAGGGCAAAGCGTGACCCAGCCCGCCCAGTGTGGTCATGACGCCGGCGGCCAAGCCGCGCTTGATCGGCGAGCCACGGCCCGAAATCTGGCCGTCGTCCGATGCCGCTTCGGTAAACCCCATCGAGATACCCGCGCCGACCGAGGCCGCAAGGCCGACGAGGAAGGTGGTCCAGGTATTTTGGGTCGCAAAGGCTGTGGCGAAGATCGGGGCGAGTGTCGAAACCGACCCATCCATCAGCCCGGCCAGGCCCGGTTGCACCCAAGTCAAGATAAACTGGCGGTGTGCTTCGGAATTTTCCTTCACGATGGTGTCGTCGGTCAGGTGTTCGTCGCTCAGGTTTTCCGCAGTAAGCTGGTGGCCTGCTTCGGCGGCGGCCAGATCTCCGAGCAATTTGCGCGTGGACGCGTCGGAACTGCGTGCCGCCGCCAAAAGGTAGAAGCGTTCGGCTGCTTGCTCCATCGCATTGGCTTCGGCGCGAATACGGTCGAGGCCGAGGTTTTCGATCAGCCAGACGGGTGTGCGAGCGTAGTACCCCGATACGTGCTCGCGACGGATAAGCGGAATGACACTGCCGAACCTTTTGCTATGAAGATCTATCAACTGCTGTCGATGGCTGTCTTCTTCGGTTGCCATGCCGTCGAAGACGGCCGCACTGTCTGGATATTCGCTGCGCAGATTTTCGGCGTATCCACGGTATATGCGCGCATCGTCTTCTTCGGAAGAGATGGCGAGAGCGATTATTTCCTGTTCTGTCAGATCATCAAAACGTTTGCGGTTTAGGAAGGAACGCATGAGGGCACTTTCTTGCAGCTTAGAATAATTCTAAGCACTGGACTGAATGGAGGCAACCCGTTTCGGATTGGAATTGAATTCGCTTTAGGAACTAAACAGAACGGTTTATATCCGAAATCGCATACGGCGGAGAATACATGACCCTTGTTCCAGACAAAATCCACAGAGGCAGAAAATTTGACCAGGTGCTTGCAGGTGCACGCCAGGTTTTCATGGCTGATGGTTTTGAAGGAGCAAGCGTGGACGAGATTGCCCGGGTGGCACAGGTGTCCAAGGCGACCTTGTACAGTTACTTTCCAGACAAACGCCTGTTGTTCATGGAGGTCGCCAACGTCGAATGTGTGAGGCAGTCGCGGTATGCCCTGGACAGCATTAACCCCGAAGACGCGCCCCATAAGGTATTAGGCCAGGCCGGGCGGCATTTTCTTCGGTTTGTCACATCGACTTTTGGGCAGCAGATGTATCGGTTGTGCGTGGCAGAGTCAGATCGATTTCCTGAGCTGGGACAAAGGTTTTACCATTCTGGCCCGGCGGTTGTAAGGCGAGAGATGGCCACCTATTTTCTCACCGCGATGGCGCGGGGGGAGTTGAAGATTGACGATCCTTTGTTGGCCGCAGACCAGTTTGGCGAACTTTGCAAGGCTGACCTGTTTTTGCGGTTAACATTCGGCGTCATCGATACGGTAAAGGAAGAGGAAATCGACCGGGTCGTCGATAGCGCAGTCGAGATGTTCATGGCGCGGTATGGCACTTAGTGCCGGGTGCGTTTGTCGATAATTCGGATCGCCTTTCCCTCTGACCGTGCCACCGCGCCTTGGTTAACCACGTCGATGGTAACACTGATGCCCACCGTGTCCTTGATCCGTGCGGCAAGTGATTTCGCGACAGCGGCGCGGGCGTCGGCCCCAACGCTCGCATCGGTGCATTCACACAAGACATGAAGTTGATCCATGCGCCCGGGGTTGTCGAGATGAATTTGGAAATGCGGGGCCAAGCCCGGAGTGGCCATCAGCGCTTCTTCGATCTGGGTAGGAAAGACGTTGACGCCGCGCAGGATGATCATGTCATCGCTGCGCCCGGTCACTTTTTCCATCCGGCGCATTGTGCGGGCAGTGCCGGCAAGCAAGCGGCTGAGGTCGCGGGTGCGATAGCGAATGATCGGAAAAGCTTCCTTGGTGAGGGAGGTGAACACCAGTTCGCCTTTTTCACCGTCGGCGACGGGGCGACCGGTCACAGGGTCAATCACTTCGGGGTAGAAGTGGTCTTCCCAGATGTGCAGCCCGTCTTTGGTTTCCACACATTCACACGATACACCGGGACCAATAATTTCGGATAGCCCATAAATGTCTACCGCATGCATGTCAAAGGCCTGCTCGATCTCGAGCCGCATCGCATTTGTCCAAGGCTCAGCGCCGAAAATGCCGACATCAAGGGAGGATTGGCGCGGGTCGATACCCTGGCGGGCATATTCATCCAGGATCGACAGGGCATATGAAGGAGTCACGGTGATCCCGTTGGGTTTGAAATCTTCAATAAGGCGAACCTGACGTTGTGTCATGCCGCCGGAAATTGGTACGGTGCAGACACCCAATGCATCAGCGCCCAAGTGGATGCCCAAACCCCCGGTAAACAAGCCATAACCATAGGCATTATGGAGCATGTCACCCCGCTTTAAGCCCGCTGCGCGCAAAGATCGCGCGACCACGCTTCCCCAGTGGGACAGATCGTTTTCGGTATAACCCACAACCGTAGGCTGGCCAGTGGTCCCCGATGAGGCGTGAACGCGTGCCAGTTGGTCGCGCGGTACCGCACACATGCCGAAAGGATAGTTGTCACGCAGATCGGTTTTTACCGTGAAGGGGAATTTGGACAGATCATCGAGGCTGCTTAGATCATCGGGGTGCACCTTCGCTTCGTCAAAGCTCTTTCGATAAAACGCCACGTTGTCATAAGCGTGGCGCAGCGACCATTTCAGGCGGTCGAGTTGCAGGGCGCTGATTTCGTCGCGGCTTGCGATTTCGATCGGGTCGAGGCTGGATCTTGCGGGGGTGAGGTCCTTCATTCTGACTTTTCCTCTGGAAAATGCTGACCGGAAATAGTTCGGGACAGGCCCCGGAACAATGCGATGGTGCGACCGTCCTGGCCCGTGACCGTGACATCATATATACCTGAACGCCCGGTTCTGGACTGTTCGATGGCTTGAGCGGTCAAGCGTTCGCCGGATCGGGCAGGCGCAAGATATGTGATCTGGTTTTGCATAGCGACGACCAGTTGATTGTACGAATTACAGGCGAACGCAAAGGCACTGTCGGCGAGCGTGAAGATATAGCCACCATGACAGATGCCATGCCCGTTCAGCATGTCAGCGGTCACCGTCATGGTGAGATCGGCTTGACCCGGTGCTGTTCTCTCAAGCCGAATACCCAGACTTTTGCTGGCGTTATCCTTTGCCCACATCGCAGCGGCGGATTTCTCAGCGCGATTTTGAGGTGTCATGCCGTGCAGCCTTTATGTTTCACTGGGTGTAGTATTGCGAAATATTTGTAACGCTTTCAAGATATTTGATCCGCTGGCCTCTTGATTTGATCCGTGAAGAGCGCAACTGTCAAAGGATGACTTTCCATATCCATTCCTCCCAGCCGCCGACTGACCCTGTCCCGGAACAAATTGCTTTCCATCGGACGGAGTTGGCTCCGATCCTGTCTCTTTATGGCCGAATGGTCGCCGCAGGCGAGTGGCGCGATTACGGGATATCCTGTCTAAGAGAGGTTGCGGTGTTTTCGATATTTCGGCGCACGGCAGAGATGCCGCTGTACCGGATCGAAAAGCGTCCGAAGTTACGCATGAAACAAGGGATGTATGCGGTCATCGGACCAAACGGTCAGGTATTGCGACGCGGGCACGACCTGAGCGCCGTGCTGCGCGTGCTGGAACGTAAGTTCATCAAGGCGGTAGAGAATTGAGCGCCCCACCATGATGCGACCGGGTATGGATTTAAGTCCATTTGGAATATCATAGACGTTTATGTGCCGTAACAGGCCCATCCGTTCGTGCGATACGCTGCACTGCGTCACCGATAGGTTCATATGTTACAGCCATATGATGTGCGTTCGCGTGGATCAGCATGTCGGGGCCAGTTATCAGGGCGACATGGCCTTTCCAGAACAGGAGGTCATTGCGCATATACGCGGAGCCAGGGGGGCACGCCCAACCCAATTGGGATTTTTGTTGATCGCTGTCGGCTGGGCTGGGTATGTTGCATGCCAGCAAGGCCGCTTGAACCAGGCCTGAGCAGTCGATGCCCCAAGAACTATTGCCGCCCCAGAGATATGGGGTACCCAAAAAGAGACCGGCAACGGAGGCGGGGTCATGGCTGGTTTGCGTCAGCGGTGTCAAATGCTGGAGAGGGATATAGCCCAAGCTGGTCTTTGCGAAACTGGCGGCTTCGCTCTGGACCGATACCCGGCTTGCGAAACTCAAAGAACTGCGATCGGCCGATTTAAAGTCGGGTTGACTGTAGGCATGCGTGGCTCTTGCGGACACCCAATGTGTTGCTTGAAGTTGTGGCCCAATTGCGGTGTTTTGCATGTAACCGCAGTAGCTATCCTTTGCCAGCTGGACATAGGACCACGACCCGAAGTCACCCAAAACCGTTAAGGTGTCGCCGGACAACGACTGGCGTTCGCGAGGGCCGCGCGGATGCTGGCACAGGTCAGCGACAGGGCTGATCACTTGGCCCGCGGAACGCATCGTCACCAGGGCCGGGTCGGGGTGGAGCCGGTAATCGGTCATTTGCAAAGCAGAGTTTCCAAGGTTGACAGCAGGGCGCGGGTTGCCTGGCCGACCCCACCCTTGGGGCGGGCGGGGGCAGGGGTCGGTTGCCATCCGTAAATGTCAAAATGCGCGTATGAGCTTGCGGTGACGAAGCGGCGCAAAAATAGTGCCGCGGTTATCGACCCGGCAAACCCGCCAGACGGTGCGTTGTCAAGGTCAGCGATGCCGGGTTCGATCATCGGTTCATACGGCGCATGGAAAGGCATGCGCCACACCGGATCGGATTGCTGGCACGCCGCTGTTTCGAGGGATGTGACAAAGGCAGAGTCGTTGCTGAAATACGGAGCAAGATCAGGGCCGACTGCGACCCGTGCTGCGCCTGTCAGCGTTGCCATCGAAATGATTTGGTCGGGTTGATCCTCGTCCGCCAGCGCCAATGCGTCTGCCAATACCAAGCGCCCTTCGGCATCGGTATTGTTGATCTCAATCGTCTGGCCCTTACGAGAGGTCAGGATATCCTGGGGCCGAAAGGCATTGCCTGAAACAGAGTTTTCCACCGCAGGGATCAAGACCCTGAGCTGTAGGTTCAGGCCAATGGCCATAATCATGTGAGCCAGGCCGAGCACGGCGGCGGCCCCGCCCATGTCTTTTTTCATGAGCCCCATTGAGGCACCAGGTTTGAGGTTGAGCCCGCCCGTATCAAAGCAGACGCCCTTGCCGACCAGCGTGATTTTCTTACCCTCGGTACCCCATTTGAGGTCGATCAGCCGTGGCGCACGGTCAGCAGCGCGGCCGACGGCATGGATAAGCGGGAAATTATTTGTAAGCAGGTCGTCGCCCACCAAAACGTCTATATTTGCACCATGTTGCTTTGCCAGGTCGCGTGCAGCAGTTTCCAGATCGGGGGGGCCCATATCGGACGCTGGCGTGTTGATGAGATCGCGGGTTAGAAATTCGCCCTGGGCCTGGGCGGTTATACGTGCGGCATCTATCCCCGCCGGCGCCACCAGCTGCGCCTTCATCGGCGTAGCCCGGGCATAACGGTCGAAACGATAAGAGGCGAGAAGCCAGCCTAGGCTTTCGATCGCCAGCTCTGCGGGGGCCAGGCTGCTTTCGAGATGATAGACCCCGGTCGGCAGATTGGTCGCAGCGCCCGCCAGATGGAAGCGGCCGCGTTCGCGGGTAGATGGTGTGCCATAACCTGCCAACGCGCACTGAAGGGTACCGTCAGGATTTGGCATGGCCAGGGCCTGTCCCAAACCGCCTGTGAAGCCGTTGATATCGACCCAGGCAGCGACTGGCCCCGACTGTGTTTTCAGCCAATCACTTAGTTGATCCTGAGCGATAAGATACAGCGGGATCGACGTGTGGGTCGGGTCGGCGAAGTGGGCGGACATAGAACGGGACCTTTCGGGCAAATATTTTTGCCGCAGCCTAATCCTATCCTCTGCCACCGCAAGCCCGTCAGTACGACGAAGCGGGCATATCCAAGATGGCGGTCAGTGAACGTTCGCCTACCCGTATCAGCCTTCTCAGGGTTGCGGCCACGGCGACATGGTCGTTTTGATCGATCGACATGGTAACATCGTGTGCGACAGCGGTCAGCTGGGCTAGACCTACCTGATCCGCGATAGCGATCAAGGAACGGCTGTTCTTGCGCAGTTCGCCCCAATTTGAAGCATGAAAAAGCCTGTCACAATGGGATATGCGCAAGGCAAGTTCCTCCATCGTGCGCGAAACGACATCTTCGGCGTCCGCCTCGCCCAGTTGCGCATAGAGAGAGCCGAGTCGTACGTGGTCGACGCAGACTTGTTCGGTAGGTCGCATTTGCAAAATCTGCATTTTATCACCTTTTGATACCGCCCCCACGATATGGGATGACCATAGAGGGATAGAGATTTTCAAATGGTTTAAGCCTGCGTATATTATTGCTCGAATGTGATAAGAATTCAGAGTATCCCGTTAAAAATACAAAGAGGCGAGACGCATATGGACACGACTAAACCCCTGCCCTCATATCTGGTGCAAAGGTATCATGGGTGGAAAGCAACGAGTTACGCTGAGAATCAAGCGTGGTATCGGCGCTTGGCAAGCGACGGTCAGCATCCCCGCGCGATGGTGATTTCCTGTTGTGACAGTCGGGTGCATGTTACGTCGATTTTCGGTGCTGACCAGGGTGAATTCTTTATTCACCGCAATATTGCCAACCTGGTCCCGCCCTACCAACCTGACGGCGAACAGCACGGGACGTCTGCCGCGGTTGAATATGCCGTGCAAGTGCTGAAAGTCGCCCACCTCATCGTGCTGGGGCACTCTAGTTGCGGTGGGGTGCAGGGGTGTATCGATATGTGCCAGGGCAAAGCGCCCGGACTGGATGCCAAAGACAGTTTTGTCGGGCGATGGATGGATATTCTGCGCCCGAAGTACGATATCGTCGCGGACATCGAGGACCCCCAAGAGCAGGTGCGCCAGCTTGAAAAGCATGCGGTGATGACGTCGCTTGAAAACCTGATGACGTTTCCATGGATCGAGCAAAAGGTAAAAGCCGGCGAACTGACACTGCACGGGCTGTGGACCGATATCGGTGAAGGGGGGCTGGAATATTACAGCGCCGACAAGGAAATGTTCCTTCCGGTCTGACAGCGGCCTATTTCCAAGGTACGAGGAAGCAAGTTTAGCCTTGTCTATATAGGCACTGGCTGGTTTCCTCGTGTCATGATTGCGCCAGCCCTCATATTTATCGTCTCGATATTTGGTGTCGTCTTTGCATTCTCGCAACCGGTAACCAGCGATTTGATTCTGTTGGCAGGACCGAGCGCGATAGCAAGCGTCATCCTGCTGCTCAGGGAAGCCCAAAGGTGGCTGGCAAAACAGGACAAATACAACGCCCCCAAGGCAGTTGTCATTGACGGCTCAAATGTCATGTACTGGTTTGATGGTACGCCCCGCATCGAGCCGGTGCAGGATGTGGTGCACCATCTATCAAGGCTCGGTTTCGCGCCGGAAGTTTTCTTTGATGCAAATGCGGGGTATCTCTTTGCAGGGCAATATCTGGGAAGCAAACCGTTAGGCAGGCTTTTGAACTTGCCGACCGGCTCGGTTACTGTCGTGCCAAAGGGTGACGCAGCCGACCCCTATATCCTGCATGCCGCTCAGGATACGGACGCGATCATCATCACAAACGACAACTACAGAGACTGGGTTTCGCAATTCCCTTTTGCGTCGGAGCCGGGGCGTTTGATCAAGGGTACATTCCAAGAGGGCGAGCTTTGCTTCGATCTTCCCACCACGGGGACCAACCCGAACGCCGGATAGCAAAAAGGCCTGCGCTAGGCAGGCCTTTCAATGCAAGAGATAACTTGGCGTTCAACCTTTTTTCAAGACTTCGCGGCCCAACAGTTCCGCAATCTGCACAGCGTTCAACGCCGCCCCTTTACGCAAATTGTCGCTGACGCACCATAGGTTCAATCCGTTGTCGATGGTGCTGTCCTGACGGATACGGCTGATAAATGTGGCGAAATCCCCGGCACATTCGATCGGTGTGACGTACCCACCGTCTTCGCGTTTATCGATTACCATGACACCCGGCGCTTCGCGGAGGATGTCGCGGGCTTCATTCTCGTCCAGATGGTCTTCGAATTCGATGTTGATCGATTCGGCGTGGCCCACGAAGACCGGCACGCGTACGCAAGTCGCCGTCACCTTGATTTTGGGGTCAACGATTTTTTTCGTCTCGACCATCATTTTCCACTCTTCTTTCGTGTCGCCGCTGTCCATGAAGACATCGATATGCGGAATCACGTTGAAGGCGATTTGCTTGGTGAACTTCTTTGCCGGCTTGTCGTCGGTAGGGTTGTAGATCGACTTGGTCTGATCCCACAGCTCGTCCATGCCTTCCTTGCCCGCACCGGACACTGACTGATAGGTCGATACCACGACACGCTTGATCGTCGCACGGTCGTGCAGAGGCTTGAGCGCCACAACCATCTGGGCTGTCGAACAGTTCGGGTTCGCGATGATATTCTTTTTGGAATAATCATGGATAGCGTGGGCGTTTACCTCGGGCACGATCAATGGGATATCCGGGTCATAGCGGTACAGCGACGAATTATCGATGACCACGCAGCCGGCATTGGCGGCCTTGGGGGCGTATTTCTTGGTCGCCTCGGAACCGACGGCGAACAATGCAATGTCCCAGCCCGTGAAATCGAACGTATCAAGGTCTTTCGTCTTGAGCGTCTTGTCGCCAAAGCTGACCTCGGTTCCCAGGGACTTGCGTGACGCAAGCGCCACGATCTCATCTACAGGAAAATGGCGCTCGGCCAGAATGTTCAGCATTTCACGGCCCACATTGCCTGTGGCGCCCGCGATGACGACGCGATAACCCATCTTAAAACTCCAATACTAAAATGTGATGGTGCGGGCCTCTTATACCGCTTGGGGCTGCGGGGGAAGGGGGCCTGACCTATTCATTGGTTTCACGAGAAAAGAGGTAGATGAACAGCCCTGCGGCCATGAGCGCCGCAAACAGGGTAAAAATCACCACATAAGGGGTTTGCAGATTGGTTGCAGGCTGACTGGCGGCATAAGCCTTACCTGACAAAAACTGCGCGACGCCGACACCGCCGATGCTGCACAGGTTCAGCAAGGTCATCCCGCGCCCTATCAACTGTGGCGGCAGAAATTTCCGGCCATGCGATATGACCAACGCATAGGTCGCGCCGAAAAAGCCAACCGCCGCCATAAAGACTGTGGACAACACCAGACTGCTGGCGGGGTAGATGACCAGACCGATCAGGGCCGCAAGATTGAAAGTGGTGGCAATGATGACGATCAACTTTGTGCTGCCGATCAGCTTGTCCAACGGTCCGTATGCAAACGTACCGATGACCATCGCAATCCCCATCAACAAGGTTGCGATACCGATCTGGTGTGCGTCTGCGGCAAAGACGTCCTCGAAGTATGGTCCGATCCAAAGACCACGCAAAGCACCCAGCTGGGCATAGCTCACGCTCATGATCGGGAAGATGAACCAAAGCGCCTTAATCTTGAGCACCGCAAGCAGGCTGCCGCGCTCTTCGCCTTCGGGGGTAGCAGGGTCATGGACAAAGGCCCAGATCCCCAAGGCCGTAAGGGTGGTGATGGCACAAAGCGCCCAAAGCGAAGCGCGCCAACCGATCGTCTCGGCTGCGATGGCCGTCGGGTAGGATGCCACAAGATTACCGAAGGTCCCGACCCCCACCATCACTGACGCCAATACCACAAATCGCGCTGGCGGAAATTCGCGGGCAAAAATGTAGTAGGATGCCATCAGCACCGGAGCACAGCCAATTCCGATGAGGACCATCGCAAAGTCGATATGCACCGGTTGGGTGGCCATCGCGAACAGTGCCGCGCCGCCGCCGCCGCCGATAAGCAACAGGACGGCAGACGTTCGGCGGGGTCCGATCGTATCGAGAGCCCACCCTACCGGCAGTTGCATGGCTGCGAATGCGAAGAACCACAGACCGGATGCAAAAGCCAGATCTTCGGGGTTGGCACCGATGTCAGCCCGCAAGAACGGGCTGAGCACGGCAAGGAAGGCCCGGAAAAACTGGCTGAGCACATAGGCCAGCCCCAACAGCATGATCCCGCGCATCATGCTTTGGGCGCTTTCCATTTGGCGGCCAACGCTTGTGCGGCATGACTTAGTATCAAGCTATCCGCACCCACCGCGACAAAGCGTGCACCGGCGTTGATTGCGTCTTCGGTCATTGGATCATGCGTGGAAAGAATGCCCGGGGCCTTGCCAGCAGCCGCGATTTTTTTCAGCGCTACCATTATCGCGTGTTGAACATCGGCGTGAAGCAGATCGCCCATATGGCCCATGTCCGCTGCCAGATCAGCCGGGCCAATGAAGACGCCGTCGATGCCGTCGATCGCAAGAATATCATCCAGGTTTTCCAGCCCCCTCAGGCTTTCGACCTGCACCAGCAGACAAATTTCTGCGTCAGCGGTGGTGCCGTAATCGGCGATTTGCGAAAACCGCGCGGCACGGGTCAAGGCGTAGCCGACACCGCGATCACCGGAGGGAGGGTAGGTGACGTCTCGTACCAACTGGCGGGCTTGATCGGCGTTATCGACCATGGGCACCAGGATCGTTTGTGCGCCGGCATCAAGTATCTGTTTGATCAGGTAGGTTTCGCCGACAGGAACCCGCACGACCGGATGGCTTTGCGATGCTTCAAGAACCTGAAGTTGCGCGGTGATGGAACGCAGATCGTTTGGCGCATGTTCCCCGTCGATCACCAACCAGTCGAAGCCCGTGGTTCCTATGAGTTCGGCACTGAAGGTGTCTGCCAGACCGAGCCAGCATCCAAAAACTGTTGTGCCCTCGTTAAGGGCTTGCTTGAAGCGATTGCGTGGTGCCGGCATGACGGGGTCCCTGGGGTTGTGACAGTAGCCGCACCCTAGGGCCAGAAATCGCGGGCTGTCCAGAGGGGCGCTGCCCCCATCCCCCTGTCGGGGGCTTCCCCCGGAGTTTATTTCGCAAAATGAAAGGGGTTAGATGACCTTGATCACATCTTTGTCGATGGCTAGCATATAACCGCGCCGCGCAATGTTTTTGACCAGGAGTTCCGAAACGATTTGGTTGCCCAAGGTATCGCGCAGGCGTTTGATGCGTGTGGCACCTGCGGCTTCGTCGCAATCGGCCGCGATTTTGCCAGAGATCATTCCTTCGATTTCGGACCCGGATAGAACATCGTCATCCATCCGGGCTTCGGCAAGTACCGACATCGTTTCCATGGCGGCGGCGGTCAATTTGAAACCTAGATTGTTGAGATAAACGGTGTTTTCTTCACGGCTGATGAGCAGGGAGTTGACCTGGATCCCGACACGTTCGATCTGGGCCATGCGCTGGTTGTAGCTGACCAGCATGATCAGGAAAACAAGGGCCGCGATGAGCATGGCAGTCGCAAAGACCAGAAGTACGATGATCACGATACGGTAGCTGGAAAGAGTTTCGGAAAACGCACTGCCCGATTGCGCGAGGATTTCGAGCAGTTTGATTTCGGCCTGGGTGGTCAGATCATCGTTTTCCACAAAGATGCGTTCGACCTGGGCGTTGAACGCGTTGGCGTCAGGCAGCGCCCAGAGCAGCAAGCCGGCCCCGATAAGCAGAATCGCGGTGACCGCAGCGATGCCGCCGCCGACAAAGCGGCCTCCCTTGCGGCGCATTTCAGAAGCGAAGGAAGTTTGATCCGGCACTTTCTTTCCTTTGGTTGAGCCCTTCGTCACCGAAAACGGAAACGATGGTCAGAAGCGTCCAGCCGTTCGCCGCGAGCCGTTGGGCGAGTTCGGCCTGGGCGGCAGCACGGCTACATTCGCCGGATACCTGCGCCACACCATAGTGGAGGCGCAAGGGGTTTTCTTGCTTTGCCTTGTAATCGGCATAGCAGCCAGCCGCTTGGGCGGGCAGTGCGGCAAGCCCCAGCCCGGTCGCGGCGATGATGGGAATAAGGAAATGTTTCATGTCGGCGAGACTGCGCTTTTCCTGATGGATATTCAATATCCGTTGGCCCTCGGGGCGATTGATATCGGATAGCAAGCGGGCGTTATTGCTTGACGCGAGGGGGTAGGCCCATTTGGTTCTCACGGCCCTCGCTCTGGTGGCTGTGTATGGGGCCAGGCCCGCGACCCCTCAGGAAAGGAACAGACTATGCACCGTAGATTCATAGCAATAATCGTCGCCAGTGCGATAGCCGTGACCGCCGCGACGGTCAGCCCCGCCATTGCGGGCAGCAAGGAAAGAGATTTGGCCCGCATTGCCGCGGGCGTGTTGGGGGTAGCAATTATCGGCAAGCTGATTCACGACAACAACAAACGCAAAGAAGCCCGCCAGCAGGCTGTAACACGCCAGTATGCCGACCCCGTACCTGTCTACCGCGCCCCTCGCGCCAAGCATCGCGAGCACGTCGACCGCGAACCTGTATATCGTGCGCCGCGCGCCGAGCATCGCGAGCATGCCAAGCCCGCGCCGGTTCACCGTGTGCCACGTGCCGAGCAGCACCACGATCATCCCCAGCCAAAGCACCGGGTACCCCGCGTCGGTACGGGCAACCACATCGAACCGCGCCCGTTGCCCGAAGCATACCGCCGTCAACAGAACTACTCCCGCGTTGACGAGAAGCTGCTTCCGCAGGAATGTTTCCAAAGTTTCGATACGCGCAGCGGCCGAGTACTGATGTTCGGCGAGCGCTGTCTTCAGCAGAATTACCAATATGCAAACCGTCTGCCGCAACAGTGTGGTCAGGAAATCAGGACCCACAACGGGAGACAGTACGGTTATGACGCCCGCTGCTTGCGCAACGCGGGATACAGTTTGGCGCGTGGATAATTCCTGAGCGCCAAAGTCGGGTGGTGTGTATGTTTTGCCACCTGAGTGAGAAGGGAGAGGTGTTCGGGCACCTCTCCCTTTTTGGTTTGCCCTCAGCCTTTGAACTGACGCCTATGATGAATGCGCGACTAAGGTGGTTTCCCGCGATTAAAGGCTTGAGGTTTCTTGCTGGCTGGGTTTTCCAAGGCGCATGATACCGGATTTCACATTTGAACGCGCAGCCCATGCCCGGGGATATGCCCGCGTGGCAGGGGTTGACGAGGTCGGGCGCGGCCCCTTGGCAGGGCCGGTGACCGCGGCGGCTGTGGTGCTGGACCCCAGCCGAATACCTGACGGTCTGAACGATTCAAAGAAACTTACCAAGCGGGGGCGCGAACGGCTGTATCAGGTGATCCTGTCGGTGGCGGATGTCAGCGTCGCGCATGCTTCGGTCGAAGAAATCGAAGAGTTGAACATATTGCGTGCGAGTCACCTCGCCATGGTTCGCGCGCTTGAAGGGCTTAAAACTCCGGCCGATTACGCGTTGATCGACGGCAACATGATACCGAATGGCCTGAGCATTGCGTCCGAAGCAATCATCAAGGGCGACGCCCGGTCGCAATCTATTTCTGCGGCCTCAATTATGGCAAAAATATGTCGGGATTGTGTCATGTTGTCCCTGGCGCAACAGCACCCCGGTTATGGGTGGGAAACAAACATGGGATACGGGTCAAAAAGCCACATAGAAGCGCTAGGAAAAATCGGGGTGACCCCACACCATAGACGTTTGTTCAAACCCGTCTACAATATCTTGTATCAAGATAAATAACCAACCATTTGATTCAAAAAAGAAATTGACCACAAATCCTCTGTCGGGGCATCTTGTTCTCAACCAAGAGCACACAATGTGCCGGGGCAGAGGCAGTATTTATGAAGACGATGACAAAGGGTGCGCAAGCACTCCCCTTGAACACGATTATATCCGGCGATTGCATTGACGCAATGAACGCGCTGCCGGCAGAGTCTGTCGACCTGATTTTTGCCGACCCGCCCTATAATCTTCAGTTGCGTGGAGACCTGCATCGGCCGGATAATTCCAAGGTGGATGCGGTCGACGATGAGTGGGACCAGTTTGCAAGCTTTGCCGTCTACGATAAATTCACGCGTGCGTGGCTAAAAGCCGCGCGCCGCCTGTTGAAGCCGAATGGCGCTATCTGGGTGATCGGCAGTTACCATAACATTTTCAGGGTCGGTGCGGCGCTTCAGGATCAAGGTTTCTGGATCTTGAACGACGTTGTGTGGCGTAAGTCGAACCCGATGCCCAACTTTCGCGGCAAACGTTTTACCAACGCACACGAGACAATGATCTGGGCGGGCAAGGACGAGAGCGCGAAATACACATTCAACTATGAAGCGTTGAAAGCGCTTAATGAAGGCATCCAGATGCGTAGCGACTGGGTATTGCCGATTTGCACCGGCCATGAGCGGCTAAAGGATGACGCAGGCGAAAAAGCACATCCGACGCAAAAGCCAGAAAGCCTGCTGCACCGTATTCTCGTAGGGTCTACCAACCCTGGGGACGTCGTGCTGGATCCGTTCTTCGGAACAGGGACCACCGGAGCGGTGGCCAAGATGCTTGGCCGCGATTTCATCGGGATCGAGCGCGAAGAGGCCTATCGCAAAGTCGCCGAGAAGCGGATCAAAAGCGTGCGCAAATTCGACAAGGAAGCCTTGACGACAACAACCTCGAAGCGCGCGGAACCCCGCGTACCGTTTGGCCAATTGGTCGAACGGGGCATGTTGCGGCCGGGCGAGGAGCTTTATTCGCTGAATGGTCGCTATTCTGCCAAGGTGCGTGCCGATGGCACGTTAATCGGGAATGAGGTCAAAGGATCGATCCATCAAGTTGGGGCTGCCTACGAAAAGGCCCCTAGCTGCAACGGGTGGACATACTGGTGTTACAAGAAAGACGGCAAACGCGTGCCGATCGACATCTTGCGCCAACAAATCAGGGCAGAAATGGCCAATTTGGCCTAGCCCACTCTCATCCATTTTTGAACACCGCCGGTGCCCTGCCGTCTTCAACCGAAGGCGTGCCTATAAGGGTGCTCACCTTGGCCCCGCCTGTTGGCGGGGTCTTTTTCCATTCAAAACGCATGATCTGCGGCCGCGCAAAAATCTTTCAATTCGAACCGTCATGCTATAGCCAAACAAGCATCTTCGTATGACAGCTTTTCAAGCAAGGTTGGCGCAAAAATGATTCCCTTCGATCTGGCTTTTCTGTTCGTAGGTGTCGCATTCGCTTTGGCGTTGGTTCCTGGACCCGACAATATATTTGTCCTGACGCAATCCGCGTTGCATGGCCGTATTGCCGGGCTTATCGTGACGATGGGGCTGGCATCGGGGTTGATCTTTCACACAACGGCAGTGGCCTTGGGTGTGGCGGTGATTTTCCAGACCTCTCAATACGCTTTTTCAGCTCTCAAGTATGCGGGTGCTGCCTATCTTCTGTATCTGGCATGGAAAGCTTTCCGGGCGTCATCCGGGCAATTTTCCGCAGGGAAAACACCGGCGGAAACCGCGCCCAGGCTTTTTCTGCGCGGCCTGATCATGAACATAACCAACCCGAAGATTACGATATTCTTCCTTGCGTTTCTGCCGCAGTTTGTTGACCCACAACGTGGATCAATCGTCGGGCAGTTCTATCAGCTTGGCGCGTTGATGGTTTTGGCGACGTTGTGCGTCTTCGGGTTTGTGGCTGTCGCGGCGGGGTTATTGGGTGACTGGCTGAAAAGCTCGCCTCGTGCCCAGATCTGGATCAACCGGCTGTCCGGTTTCGTCTTCGTCTCCTTGGCCGTGAAGCTGGCTTGGGCTGACAAATGACCGATTTGGGTTGGCGGGTGCGTACAATATCGTCCGGCGATCAAATCCGTTGCTCCGCCCGTTTGATCTATCTGCACATTCAGCAAGCCGTTGAAATTCGGCCCTCGCCTTCAACACATCACCGGGGGTAGGGTGTCAGTCCCTTGTTGTACGGCGTCCAGTCGGTGATTTCAGGATAATACATCTCGCGCCATTTGCGCACACGCGGGTTCATCACGTGGCGCCACACCCACGGCATCATCGCCACCATGGTCATGATCGGATAGCCAAAAGGCAGTTGCGGCGCGTCCGCCTTTCCGTAGGTCTGTAAGACCGGAAAGCGGCGATCGGGTTTATAGTGATGATCAGAATGGCGCTGAAGGTTGATCAGCAGCCAATTTGACGCGCGATGCGCAGCGTTCCAGGAATGACGGGGCTGTACGTGTTCGTATTTGCCTTCGCCAAGGTGTTTGCGGGTCAGCCCATAATGTTCAATGTAGTTCACCAGCTCCAGCTGCCAAATCGCCACCCCTGCCTGGATCAGAAACAAGCCAAGGCCAACCCATCCGCCCAGGATCAATGCAAGTATTAGGAACCCGCCCTGAAGCGACCAATATCGAAAGAATGGGTTGCTTGAGGAAGTCCAAGGTTTGTCTTTCCGGGCAAGCATTTCTTTTTCGGCCCGAAAGCTTGATTTCAGTGACTGCTTAAGCACGCGCGGATAGAACCGATGGAACCCTTCATTGTAGAACGCGGTCACCGGGTCGCGCGGCGTTGCCACATAGCGATGATGCACCAAAAGGTGCTCTGACCGAAAATGCGAATACAACACCATCGCAAGCAGGATATCTGCCCACCACCGTTCTAGCTTGTTTTTCTGGTGCATCAGTTCATGAGAGTAATTGATGCCGATCGTGCCCGTCATCACGCCGATGCCCAGAAAGATCAGCGCCTTTTCCCATCCGCCCAAATGCGCAGCTTGGGGGACGTACCAGACCAGTCCGAACACGGTAAAAAACTGTGCGGGCATCCATGCTATCGGGATAATTCTATACCAAAACAAATCATCATCGGTGGCTGAGGTATCGGCGTTCTCAAGGTTCAATCCGGCAATGCCGTCGATAACCGAAAACAGATACCAGGTTAACAAGGGCAACAGGATGACGGACCAGCCTCCGACGAACGCGGTGAGCCATGCCAGGGGAATCAGGGCGAACGAAAGCGCAAAAGGCAAAGCACGTTTGAACTGAGCCAGCTGATCTACGCTAACCATCGAGTGCTGAGGTGCCATCTTTCTAACCTTCAATCTGTGGTGCCCTGATGTGGTGGCGCGGGAACCCTCTGCTGCGATGATGCCACGCCATTGCTATTGTATCAAATCAAAGGCTTTTCGCATTACCGTCGGGAGATCTGACGGGCGAAAATCTGATACCGGGATAAACCGACCCGTTTCCGGAGTAGGATCGCCCGCAAGATCGGCCCGCATGACGGTCAACATCAGGTGAAAGTGGGTGAAGGTATGACGTACTTCTCCTGCTGCCTCATGCCATTGAGCCTCGATCGGGGCCCGGCCAGCGGGGCGAGATCCGGTCGCATCAACCCAGTCTGAACCAGGCCAGCCCAGCATCCCGCCCAACAAGCCCTTGTCAGGGCGCGTTTCCAGAAGCCACGCTCCATCTTCGCGGCGTGCGAGATACACCGTGCCATGGCGGATCGGTTTGGCCTTCTTGGGAAGCTTCCTCGGCAATTCGGCTGCCGTTCCCATTTTTCGTGCAAGACAAGGTTCACGCCACGGACAGATTCCGCAGGCGGGGGATTTAGGGGTGCAGATTGTAGCGCCCAGATCCATGATCGCCTGGGCATAATCGCCAGAACGATATGAAGGGGTAAGTGCCTGTGCTTTGGCCATCAACTCCGGCTTGGCGGCAGGCAAAGGGGTGTGAATATCGTGAAGACGCGCCATGACACGTTCGACATTTCCATCCAGAACGGTATAGGGCAGATCAAAAGCGATGGAAGACACCGCTGAGGCGGTGTAGGGGCCGATTCCCGGCAATTTCAGCAAAGCGGCATGGTCTGCCGGAAACTGTCCGTTATGTTGTTCCACCACAGCACGAGCGCATTTGAGCAGGTTACGCGCGCGGGCATAATAGCCAAGGCCCGCCCATTCGCCCATTACATCCGCGTCCGGGGCAGCGGCCAGATCCTGTAGGGTTGGCCAACGTGAGGTGAAGCGTTGAAAATATTCGCGCACGGTGGCAACGGTGGTTTGTTGCAGCATGACCTCGCTAAGCCAAATGCGATAGGGATCGGGTCGCACACCTGCCGCGCGATCTGCCGGGGATACCCGCCACGGCATAATGCGGGCATGGGTGTCATACCAATCAAGCAAACTGTCGGGTAGCGAACAGGTAGCGGCTGTGTCACGCAATCTTTATGACCTTCTCGGTTTGGTTTGGCTGGCGATATAGTACGGGATCGTTATGTTGTGGTTAGTCATTCAGGAAAGATAGTCATGCCGGCACGGCGTACCAGTACAAAAGGCTTCAAAAGGACAGATAGCTTGCTTTCCGCAAAGATACGGCAGGCCAGCGAAAGCCGTGGTTTCGCCCAATCCAGGCTTTTGACCCAATGGGCCGAAATCGCCGGTCAGGATGTATCGTCCATCTCGCGCCCGGTCGAGGTAAGTTATGGTCGTGGCGGAATGGGCGCTACATTGACCCTGCTGACAACCGGCGCGAATGCGCCGATACTCGAGATGCAAAAAGAGCAGCTGCGCGCCAAGGTCAATTCTGTTTACGGGTACAATGCGATCGCTCGGGTTCGTATTACGCAGACGGCGGCTACGGGCTTTGCAGAAGGGCAGGTCGCCTTCGACGCCAAACCCAAAACCCGACGCGAACCACCGTCCGATCCGGTGACACGACAGCGCGCCATGGATACTGTCGGACCTGTTGCTAACGAAAGCCTTCGCGATGCCCTTGCACGTCTGGGCGAGAACATATTGAACAAGACCAAACGCTGATAAAGGAAATTAAATGAAACGCTCTTTCCCAATTCTTGCGGCTGTTGCCGCTGTGGCTGCGGGTGGCTGGTTCGCCCTTGGCGGAACAGACACTGCGAACAGCACTACCTTTAGCCCTCTGGTAAGTGCCGCAAACGCACAAACTACTGAGGCCGCCGAAATCGACACATCCACGATCAAGGAAATGACCCTTGGGAATGCGGATTCCAAAGTACAGATGATCGAATACGCCTCTTACACTTGTCCGCACTGCGCGGCGTTTGATCAGGGGCCATACAAACAACTCAAGGCCGAATATATTGATACCGACAAGATCGGTTTTACCTACCGCGAGGTATACTTTGATCGCTATGGCCTTTGGGCGTCGATGGTGGCCCGTTGCGGCGAAGAAGATAAATTCTTTGGCATCACCGATCTGATCTATGCCGGTCAATCTGAATGGGTCCGCGCTGGCGAACCCGCCGCGATCGTGGGTGAGCTGCGCAAGATCGGACGCCTCGCGGGGATCGATAACGACACCCTTGAAGCATGTTTGCAGGACAGTGAAAAAGCACAGACGCTGGTGGCTTGGTGGGAAGAAAACCAAAAGGCCGACGACATCAACAGCACGCCGAGCTTTATCATTAACGGCAAAAAATATTCCAACATGCCCTATGCCGAGATGAAAGGCATACTCGACGCCGCATTGGAAAACTAATGGCAGCTCCACTGGCAGGGCTCAAAGTGATTGAGCTGGCGCGGATTCTGGCAGGCCCTTGGGCCGGCCAGACACTTTCTGATCTTGGGTGCGAAGTTATCAAGGTGGAAAGCCCCGCAGGCGATGATACCCGCCAGTGGGGGCCACCCTTTATCGAACGCGACGGCGACAAGTCGGCGTCGTACTTTCATTCAGCAAACCGGGGCAAGGCGTCTGTCGTTGTTGATCTGACCACGGACGAAGGTCAGGCCAAAATGAAGGAGCTGTTGGCCGATGCTGACATCCTGATCGAGAACTTCAAAACTGGCGGACTGGCGAAATACGGGATGGATTACGCCAGTTTGTCCAAGCAGTTCCCCAAGCTAATTTACTGTTCGATCACCGGTTTCGGGCAGGACGGTCCCTATGCCCACCGCGCTGGCTATGATTTCATTATTCAGGGCATGTCCGGTTTAATGTCGATTACCGGCGAAGCGGACCGTCAGCCCCAAAAGCACGGCATGGCGATCACGGATATCTTCACCGGCATATATGCGACCACGGCAATTCTTGCGGCGGTGTATCAGCGCAATCAAACGGGTGTGGGGCAACACATCGATATGGCTCTGCTTGATTGTGCCGTGGCCGTCACCGGCAATCAGGCAATGAACTATCTGACCACCGGAACAGCGCCGTCGCGGATGGGCAACGCGCACCCCAATTTGACCCCTTACGAAGTGTTCGAATCTTCTGACGGGCACCTGATCATCGCAACGGGGAACGACGGGCAGTTCCAGCGTCTTTGTCGTCTCCTGGGGCTCGACGATATGGCTGATGCATCGGAATACGCCAAGAATGCCGACCGGGTCGCCAACCGGCCCGAGATGATTCGCCGACTGAACGGTGCGACGCAAGTGCGCACCCGGGATGATCTGCTTGCCGCGTGTGAAAAGCACGGCGTACCCGCAGGGCCGATCAACGATATGGCTGGTATGTTCGATGATCCGCAGGTTGTCGCCCGTGGCATGAAGATCGATCTTGAAGGGGTGCCGGGGATACGGTCGCCGTTCAAATTCTCGGGGGCGGAACTGGCTTTGCACCGCGCCGCGCCCAAGCTGGGGCAAGATGACTGAAGACACGCGGGCTGGTGCTGTGCTTGCAGCAGCAAACGGCCCGAAGGTTTCAAGGTCGATCAGCCTATTTGGGCAGAGGGAGACGGTCAAGCGCCTGGAACAGCGCATTGTCCGGGGCAAGTTTCAGCCGCACCGGTAGGGTTATCACCTTCATCCTGAAAGACGCTGGCAGGCGAACTGCGTCCTTTTCAGTTGTAACTAGCTGAGCCTGTTTGGCGTCGGCATCAGCTTCGAGCCGGGCAAGCAGGGCGGTGCTGAGCGGCTGGTGATCGTCAAGTGCCTCAGCATGGATGATATGTGCGCCGAGGCCGCGCAATGTGCCAAAAAACTTTTCGGGGTGACCGATACCGGCGAAAGCCAAAGCACGCATATCTGTCCAGTCCATTCCGGTTTGCAGAGGCACAAGCTCTGCCCGGACATGCGGTAACAGGTCCGGTAAAACGGACGTGTCAAAACCGGCCTGTTCATCAGGGTTGCCGATCGTCAAAACGATATCAGCGCGCGCCAGCCCTGTGCGTACCGGTTCGCGTAAGGGCCCGGCCGGAATGCACAAGCCATTGCCAAACCCCTTGGCCGCGTCGACGACAACGATGCTTATATCATAGGCGACGCTTGGGTTTTGGAATCCATCATCCAACACGATCACGCTTGCGCCTGATTGAGCGGCTGCCCGGGCCCCGGCTGCGCGGTCCTGCGCTATCCAGACTTCGGCAAACGCGGCAAGCAACAATGGTTCGTCCCCAACCTGCGACGCCGTGTGCTTTGACGGGTCAACCAACAGAGGCCCGGTTTCCGTCCCCCCATACCCACGAGATATAATGTGGGGTGTATGGTATTTGTCGCGCAATCGTTCGACCACAGCCATCACTGTGGGCGTCTTCCCTGTTCCACCAGCGTTGATATTGCCCACGCAGATCACGGGAATGTCCATCTGCAAAGGGGTGGTCGACGCAAGACGTTTCGCAGTCCCCATCGCATACAGCGCACCCAGCGGCTGGAGCATCCGCGCTCTCCAATCTGGCGTCGTTCGGTGCCAGAATTTCGGTGCCTTGGTCATCCTCGTCGTTCCCTTGTATCGAGAGTGTCTTGCACCAGATCGATTACCTTGTCGGTCAGTGCGGCACCGCGGCTGATAACATCCCAGCCGGCATGGGCCATGGTGGCGGCCTGGTCGGGGGCTATCAATCTGCTGACCGCCGTGCCCAGGGTCGTGGCGTCGTTTACGATACGGGCCGCACCCTCTGCGACAAGCCGCGTATATGATGGCAGAAATCGACGGATTTTTGGCCCGTAAAGAACCGCCGACCCCAATGCGGCTGCCTCGAACGGGTCACACCCGCTGCCTTCGCTAACAAGGGAGCTGCCCAAGAACGATACGGGTGCCAGTCTGTAGAACAATCCGGCTTCGGCAGGATCGCCCGCAATCATGATCTGGGTCGATGCATCGGGATAGCCAAAGTCGCCCCATTTATGTACGCGAAAATCCTGGTCCGACATTCGGGCCGCAAAGCGGTTGGCCAGCGCGGCCTCGGCGGGCTGCAGGATCAACAGCAATCGGTGAGACAACCGAAGGCTTTGGCGGTGTGCGGCCAAGACGGTGCCAAGTTCGCCTTCTAGCACTTGGTTCGCAAACCAGATCGGCCGTCCCACCAAGGCGCAGGACAAATCGGCGAGGTCCGATTCGTGACACGGAAGCGCTTGGCCGCCTGCAAGCAACGCCGAGGTAAGTTCGACATTTTTTCGGTCAAGCCCGAGACGGACCAGACGGTGAAACCCCGCCTCGGAGCGTACCATGATTGCCGAGAAATGGGACAGCAAGCCGCGCGTGAGGTCGCTGAGCCATCGGTCCCTGCGACCGTCGAAGCCGTCGCTATCCCCGTCAATCAAGAACATCGGGCAACCGCGGTCAGCCATTTCGATAATCAGGTTGGGCATCAGGCGCCCCCATGCCCAGATACAGGTGTCGGGCTGCCAGTGATCCAGAAATAACTTTGTGCTGGTAGGGTGATCCTCGGGCGCGAAATCAATCAGGATCTTGCTGTTGCCTGACTGGGGCAGGTCGGAAGGTGTTGCTTGTTTAGGAATGGTTATCAATACAGACAGCCCGGGTCGGCTGCGGCACAGGCGCAAGGCCAGATCCTGAATCGCCAAAAGATTTCCCGGTTCGGGCGCATGGCACCACACCATTTCGCCCTTTGGACGATGGTCAATCGGTGAAAACGGCGCGGCACCGCCGCGTCCGGCAAAAGCACGATACGCCGCCAATCCAAACGATCGCGCCATGAAATATCAGCCCAGTTCTTCGGTCGAAGAGGCCGCTGCCTCTTCGTCGCGCAAGCGATGCAGATGTGCGATGAAATAGCGCATATGGGCGTTATCGACCGTTCGCTGCGCTTCGTTTTTCCACGCATCATAGGCGCTGGCATAGTTGGGGAAAATGCCGACAACATGAATATCTTCGACGTTTTTGAAGGCGGTTCCCGTGGGTGAAACCAGTTCACCGCCGAACACAAGGTGTAGACGCTGGGTCATATTGCGATCCTTCGTTTCATACAGTTGGGCTTGGGTCTTGTCTAAGGCATAGGGTCACGTCTGGGCAAGACTGCCAAGCAGGGCCGCATGTACAGACGGTCCGCCCGCCAGCACACCGTTCAGCCGTGGGTCCGAATTATTGAACCGTAGCGCGGCCCCTGTCTTGTCGGTGCATATTCCGCCTGCTTCGGTCACGATCAACGCACCCGCCGCAATGTCCCATTCCCAGCTTTTGCGCAAGGTGACCATGCCATCGTACCGGCCTTGACCCACGAGGCCCAACCGGTACGCCAATGACGGGCGATGCGCCGATTTGAAGCCGGGTTCGCCGCCAGCCCAATGAACACCCGCCATGACGGGCTTGGTGGCCAGGACTGTCGCATGAACCAGATCGGTGGTTACCGAGGCTTTTATCGGCACATCGTTCAGCTTTGCCCCACCCCCTAAGGAAGCGGCATAAAGCCGGTCCAGCATGGGAAGGTACACAACAGCAGCGACTATTTCCCCGTCGCGGGCAACGGCAAGCGAATGCGACCAGGTATCGGCTCCTTCGATGAAACTGCGGGTTCCATCAATCGGGTCGACTATGAAGACATGCGACTGCCCCAGTCGGGCGGTATTGTCTTCGCTTTCCTCTGACAGCCATCCATAATCTGGTCGTGCCTGCAAAAGCCGCTCTTGCAGCATTGCATTTACGGCCAAGTCCGCTTCGGTCACAGGACCTGCCCCCTTCGGCTTGTCCCAACGCACAGCGGTCGCACCGGTGAACGAGAGAGCGACCCGACCAGCCTGCCGGGCGCAATCCATCAAAAGAGAGAGGTCATGTTCCGGCAAGGGTCATTCCCGGTACAAGCAAGGAAGGCACCACCCGGCTCAGGTGTTGACGGGCGTCGTTGGCAGCCAAGAAGTTGCCCAGCATGTCCCGCAAATTACCCGCAATCGTACATTCGTTGATCGCATGGGTGACTTCACCATTCTCGACCCAAAGACCGGATGCCCCACGCGAATAATCACCTGTATTAGGGTTAATCGTAGACCCTATCATGGAAGTCACCAGCAGTCCGGTGCCCATGTCTTTTATCAGGTCCTCTCTTGCGGCTTCGCCTTGGGCCAGCGCAATATTCCATGTCGCGGGGCTCGGGTTGGTTCCGGGGCCGCGTGCCGCATTGGCGGTTGGGGGCAACCCCAGCTTTCGGGCCGCCGCCAGATCCAATGTCCAGCTTTTCAAGATGCCGTCCTCAACGATGACCCTTTTCGACGTCGGTAAGCCTTCGGCGTCAAACGGACGTGACCCCGGTGTGCGGGGGCGATGCGGGTCTTCGATCAGATAAACTCCGGCGGGCAATACCTGTTGGTCCATCGCATCGCGCAACCAAGAGGCACCTCGCCCGATGGCCGCCCCGTTGATCGCGGCCAGCAGATGGCCGATCAGCGTCGAGGAAATGCGTTCATCGAACAACACCGGGAATGTTCCGGTTGGTGGCTTGCGGGCATCAAGGTGTGCAAGCGCGCGCGTGCCCGCCGACTCGCCGATATCTTCAGCGCTGCGCAAATCTGCCTGAAAAACCCGGCTGTCGCCGTCATAGTCACGCTCCATCCCGGATCCCGCGCCGGCAATTGCCACACAAGACAGCCCCCGGTCCGTACGTCGGTATCCACCCTCGAAACCGTTGGTAGCGGCCAGAAAGACCCGTTGGGCACCATATCCCGCGCTCGCGGATTGGACCTGTGTCACGCCCTTGATCGCCAAGCTCGCGGCTTCGGCCCGAGCGGCGTCATCTTGCAAGGTTTCAGGTGTCGGTTCCGGTGAAGGGTCGCACAGTTCAAGCGATTCAACATCCCACTGCGTCGCCAACTGGTCGGGGTCAGCAAGGCCGCTATAGGGATCTTCGGGCGCTTCCTTTGCCATGGCGATGGCGCGGACAGCCATTTCTTCAATGGTATTGTCAGAGGTATCTGAAGCGGACACATTGGCGGACCGCTTGCCGATGAAAACCCGTAAACCGATATCCACACCTTCGGAACGTTCGGCTTGCTCAAGCTTTCCGCCGCGTACATCGACGCTGATGGAACTGCCCCGAGCTGCCATCGCGTCCGCACTGTCTGCACCGGCTTTTTCCGCGGCGCGCAGCAACGCTTTGGTCAAGGTATCAAGGGATTGCGTCATGGAAGGCTCCTTGGGGGGATGGTAAGACTGCTAAAGCCCGACATGCAGGTCTGCAAGGGACGAAGAACGAGCCGAGGCAGGGGACCGCTATTTTATACGTTGGCCGTTTGCCAGAATCGATCCGTCACGGGTGAACTCGAGCCGGGATTTGAGAGTGTCCTGAGCAGCGTCGGGGACGGCAAATATCCCCAGAATCATTCGAGCGCCCATTGCGGTCTGGGCCGGAACCAGCCCTGAAGCTACCAATGTATCAAGCAAGGCACTGCCCCCGGTCAGTTTCAGGTCGACCGCCCCAACGGGTTTGAGAGTCCCGGGGTCAGGCTCGGACGTCGCATTGTCGAAGTTTACAGTGCCATTACCGGTCAGCTTGGCCCCAAGGGCTTCGATGATCAGCGAGTTGAGCTGGAACATATCCAGCTGGCCGGGAAGTGTGCCGGAATTCGCCATACTCTCTGCGGTCTGAGGGTCGAAGTAATCCATGAGCAAGGTAAGCTTGCCGGACAGGTCCAACGTCAGATTTGCCGGATCACGGGGCAACGCGCCCTGTGGGTCGATCAGGCCCCAGGTCGGATCGGACAAAGCGAGCCCATCCATGTTCAAACCAAGCGCAAAGTTCTGCGGGTCTGGCGACTTGGTCACCGGGGCGCTCAGATTGAATGCGGCATTGTCGATAGCAAACGAAAGCGCGGCAGGAAGCTCCGGCGACTGGACCGAAACCGCCGTTCCCTGTCGCGTCCCGGCATAGCTCAGCCCGTCTGCGCTGGTCTCGACAGTCAGGGTGCTGCTTTCGGTAGCTGCCGCCACGGCAACATCGCCGTTGGCCGGATCTTCGATGTTCAAGGTAACCGTACTGTTGCCACCTGTTATCTTGCCTGATGCGTCCATTCCCGCGCGCAGCATTCCAGCCATATCACTGACCTGCGCCAACCCCAGAGGAAGCACACCGTCGGACGCCATTTTCAGGTTCTTGGTCGTGCCTTCAATGACCGCCAGAGCGGGTTCATCAGGGTTTTTGAACCGCATGTTATATGTCACGGACGCGACCGTGGCATTTTGATCATAACTGCGCATGTTTCCCAAGCGTGACGTGGTGGTATTACGCACATCCATCATCGCGACATTCAAAAGCGCGTTCTGCGCCCCGTAGCTTTCATCACCGACGGTCAGTTGATCAAGGTTCAGGCCAAGCGCGCCTGCGCTGTAGGTGCTGGTCATGTCTGCGGGGTCGCCAGTCACCTGCATGTCATAACCGTTTTGGTTGATCGACAACGCCATGCGTATCGCTTTGGCGTCCGGACCTGCTGGCGTGATCTCGACCACGACGGGCATGACCGCTGGCATGACAACCGAAACGGAGCCATCGCCATTCTGTACAAAGTTCAGGGTTTCCAGAGACAGGGACATCTGCCCCTGGTCTGCGTCGGCGGCGAAATCGAACTGGATGTTACTGACGGCAAGCGTCGTATCCTTGCTGTCTTCGGTGGCCGTCAGCTTATACCCCATGCCTTGCATGTAATCACGCCAATCCTGCCACACGTCGTTGGGCGTGACACCTGCCCAGGCACCATGCGCGGTAAAAAACATGCCAAGGACGGCCGAACCAAAAATGGGGCGAAGATGGGTCATTCTAGAAAATTCCTTTGTCGCGGATCAACGGCTAAGCTGTCCTAACAGATATTATGCATAAAGGTAATTCCCGCACTGTCCGTTACAAGGCACCGCCCTGCCGCGGGTCAGCATTGTTTCGCGCGTGCGGTGTGCTTTTAAATGGCGAACCACTATGTTGTTGCTTACCAATAAACTAATCCGGGTGCTGTGCCGTGCACTAATTCCCAGATCGCACAAAAAGGAAAGCATCACATGGCAAAACATTACATGGATATGACCGGCAAAACCGTTATGATCACCGGCGCAAGCCGTGGCATCGGGGCCGAAGCGGCTCGGGTCTTTGCCGAAGCAAATGCGAACGTGGTGCTTCTGGCGCGGTCGCAGGATGCGATCGCCGACCTGGCCGGAGAGATTGGCAAGACCGCAATCGCGATTCCCTGCAACGTTGCCCGCTTTGGCGAAATGTCGTCAGCGGTGGAAACTGCATTGGGTGCGTTTGGCAGTGTCGATGTTCTGATCAACAACGCCGGCGTCATTGAACCGATCTCGCATCTCGCGACCTCTGATCCCGACGAATGGGGCCAGGTAATCGATATCAATCTCAAGGGTGTCTATAACGGGATGCGCGCGGTTCTGCCGGTGATGAAGAACGCTAAGGGCGGGACGATCTTGACCATCAGCTCGGGAGCTGCTCATCACGCGATCGAGGCCTGGAGCCATTACTGTGCATCTAAAGCTGCGGTAAACATGCTTGGCCGTTCCGTTCATCTGGAGGAGGCGAGCAATGGCATTCGTGCAATCGGCCTGTCTCCGGGTACCGTCGCGACAAAGATGCAGCGCGAGATCAAAGCCAGCGGGATCAATCCGATCAGCATGCTGGCATGGGAAGACCACATTCCGGCAGATTGGCCCGCCCGTACATTGTTGTGGATGTGTAGCCCCGCAGCCGACAAGTTCTGCGGAGAGGAGATATCGCTGCGTGACGATGATATCCGCAAGGCGGTGGGCTTAATATGATAGAATTTAGCCGCGAAGGTGCGATCTGGCAGGCCACGATCAACCGACCCGACAAGGCGAATTCACTGACGCATGAGATGCTTGTGAATCTGGCGCAGTTCATGGAGGACGCGCAGTCAGCCCGCGCTGTCATCCTGACCGGAAATGGCAAGGTGTTCAGTGCGGGTGCGGACCTGAAGGAAGCGCAGGCCGGCCTTGCCGTTTCCGATATCTGGGAGCGGCTTTCGGGGGCTATTGCGGCGTTGCCTGGTCTGAGCATCTGTGCGCTGAACGGGACCCTTGCCGGCGGCGCCATGGGGATGGCGCTGGCCTGCGATCTGCGCATTGCCGTACCCGATGCCAAGTTCTTTTATCCGGTGATGAAGCTGGGCTTTCTACCGCAGCCCAGCGACCCTGCACGGATGTCGGCCCTGATCGGCCCATCACGAACAAAGCTGATCTTGATGGGAGGCCAGAGGGTCACGGCAGAGGAGGCGTTGATGTTCGGTCTGGTTGATCGGATTGTCACGTCAGAGGAATTGCTTGGCACAGCACATGCCATCGCGGAGGATACCTTAGCGGCGTCACCGTCGATCGCGACGGGTATCAAGGCAATGTGTGACGTGGCACCGAGACCGACGGAACTACCCTAGATGAAAGGGACGAAGGGCACGCCGCACCCGGCAAACAGGGCGAACGGGGCAAGAGCGAAAATAATCCGCATCATGGGAATCTCCTGATTAAATATCCACCTGGATCGTGCAAAAGAACTATGGTTGCGCTAATGCTGATCTTTGTCACACAAAAGTTCCGAAAGCCATGCGATGACCATAGATAATTCGCCCAACGGACATGCTGTCGTGGTCGGGGCCGGTCCTGCCGGATTGATGGCGGCGGAAACCCTGGCCCGGTCCGGGGTGTCAGTCACCATCTGCGAGCACAAGCCATCGGTGGGGCGCAAATTTCTTATGGCAGGCAAGTCGGGGCTTAACCTGACCAAGATCGAAGACGATGCGTCTTTCCTGAACGCGTTCACAGAGGCCAAACCACTGTTGCAACCAATGCTGGCCGGGTTCGATAGTGTAGCAATACAAAAATGGGCCGAAGACCTGGGGCAGACGCTGTTTACCGGTTCGACCGGGCGCGTGTTTCCTACTGTCATGAAGGCGTCGCCCTTATTGCGGGCATGGCTTGCCCGCTTGGCGGGGGCAGGGGTGCAGATCAATACACGGTGGCAGTGGACAGGATGGCACGGCACTTCGTTGGCGTTCGCCACCCCCCAAGGGCAGCGCACCCTAGGCGCTGACGTAACGGTTCTTGCTCTTGGTGGTGCCAGTTGGGCGCGATTGGGTTCTACAGGGGAATGGGCAACGATTCTACGCGGCCAGGGCATCGATGTGGCTGCTTTTGAAGCTGCGAATGCAGGTGTTGCAGTGAACTGGTCTTCGCACATGGCACCCCATTTCGGCGCTGCGCTCAAGGGTATAGCCTTGCGATCAGGCGCGCACCGCTCTCGGGGTGAGGCAATCATTGCGACGAAAGGCCTTGAAGGTGGGGGCATTTATGCTGTCTCGCGCGGCGTGCGCGACGGGCATCCATTGGTTATTGACTTACTGCCTGACCAGAGTGTTGAGGCGTTGATCGCCAAGCTTGACCGACCCCGCGGCAGGATGAGTGTCTCAAATTACCTGCGAAAGGCGGTAAAGCTGGACGCTGCCAAGATCGGGCTATTGCAGGAAATGGCCCGGCCTCTGCCTCAGGATTCCAGGGTACTTGCAGAGCTTCTCAAGGCGCTTTCGATGAAGAATGCAAAGCTGCGTCCGTTGGACGAGGCGATTTCCACCGCCGGGGGCATCCCCTTTGCCGCTGTCGATGAAACGCTGATGTTGAACGCTCGGCCGGACGTCTTTGTCGCCGGTGAAATGCTGGATTGGGAGGCTCCGACCGGAGGGTACCTGCTGTCGGCCTGCCTGGCGACAGGCCGATGGGCGGGACAACACGCCGCCGCGCGGGTTCGGAATGTCTAGTCTTCCTTGGTGGCTGCGGCTTTGAAGGCGGGACGATCACGCATGGATTTGGCCCAATGCCCCAGCTTGTCATCGACCCGAGGAAAACCCGCGCCGATCGACCAGTTGATACAGTGGGTCGCCAGCAGATCGGGTACCGTCAGGCTGTCCCCGATCAGGTAAGCCCCCTCGAGTCTTTCCGACAGAATTGACGCCGAGCGGGCGAATTCAGCCTTGAGGCTGTCTTTGATTTCGGGGACGCGTTGTTCTTGCGGGAATACAAAGCTGTGTTTGGCGGCGGCCCACAGGATAGCGTCCATCTCGTCGATCAACCAAAACGTAAGAGCGTCCTGCTTAGCGCGTGCCGGGGTCCCGGCAGGGGCGGTCAGGGCCCCGTGCTTGTCCGCCAGATAATGCATGATCGCCACAGAATCGGTTAACACATCGTCACCCACAAGCAGTGCAGGGATCTTACCGGACGGATTGTATTTCTTAGCCTCTTCTGACCGTGGCGCGCAGGCGATGTGGTTATAGGGCTGGCCGATTTCTTCCAGCATCCACATCACCCGCATGGCGCGCGTTTTGGTTGCACCGATCACTGTGTACATTTTAGTCCCTCCTAAGCCGTCTACGATGAATTAACGTTGTGCACCCAGCATTGCCAGGCGAATGAAGGCGCGCTCGACGAGCGCCATGGTCGGCGCATGTTGTCCGGCTGACCGCAGGGTCAGATCGGTATCGGTCAATACGGTCAAGGCTGTTTCCAACTTCAACGCCCCCCAGTTTTTCGCTTGCCGTATAGCACGGTCCCGGTCGCGCACGCCCCAAATTTGGCCGCCGGGGTTGCTGGCGATCCGATAAAGCGTGCGAAAATGTCTGGTCGCCATAATAATCAGCGTTACGGCATTCACCCCCTGTGCTTGCAGTTTGGCCATCACGGGGCCGATATCACCTGCGCGCGATTCAGCGACAATATGCAGAATGTCATCGACATCCGCTTCGGTCGAGGTTGGGGCGCAGTTCGCCACATCTTCGGCAGTAAGAGGGCGGTCATCGCCAAATTTATAGAGCGTAACTTTCTCCACCATTTGCCGAAAATCTCCGGGGTCGAGCACACGTGCCAGTTCACTGAGCGAGGCCATGGCCCCCGGTTCAGGGTTCAACTTTGCGTCTGCAAGAATGCGTTCTATCTCTGCCCGGTCCGGCGGATCATCATAGATTGGCGTGGCAAAAGCGGTCTTGTGCGCCTCAAAGGCTTTGAGCACTTTCGAAGTTTTCTTGAGATCTCCGGCGGTTACGACGATTTGCGCGTCGCCGGGTTGCCAGTCGGTCAACGCGTCGATCAGAATCTTGGCGATGTTGTCGTTTGCATCTTCGACAAGGGCGGCGCGGGGCCCGGGGAAAAAGCCGGTGGCTTTGATCGCGTCCAGCAGCATCGGTGCATCACGGCGCAAATCGGCAGCCTGAATGCGAGTGAGACGCATTTCTTCTTCGGCATTTGCCCCCAACAGGTTCTTAAGGAACTCTTGCCGTTTGATGGCGACACGCATCGCGTCGCTGCCGTAAATCAACAACCCTGTCTTGCGTTGATCAGGTTTGGCAAAATAGGCATTCGCATCGCGTGGCGGCAGTTTCATCGGGAAAGGTTGGCCGCGTAAAGCTGCGTGACGATCTGATCCGCCAGCATTGTCATGAGCCGGGTTTGTGCGTCATGTTCCGCAGCGAGCGTCGCTACGGTCGTGCCGGTTGCCGAGTATCCCGTGAAGTTTTCGACCGTGCCCGAGCTTTCGATCTGACCAGCGGTAAGATCACGCAAGATAAAATCGACCTTCCCAATCATATTGTACCGCGTGGTGTTGTTGGTGCGATCTATCGCCAGGCCTTCTTGGGCGATAGCGACTGTCAGTTCCAGCGCGAAATGCGGTGCCTGTGCCCGACCCAGCCGGGTCTCTATTTCGCGCACTAGGGTATAGCTGTAAACATCGTCGGGCGCTTCTACCTGGACGCTGTTGCGCAGGGCAGATCCGCTGCCGTTGTCGCCGTATACCGGTTGGAACCCGCACGCCGCCAAGGCCAGCAGGGGCAGTGCCAATAGAAACCGGCACTTACGCAACAACATTGACGATCCGTCCGGGCACAACGATCACCTTTTTGGGCGTAGCACCGTTAAGGGTGCGAATGACAGCTTCGTGGCTCAGCGCGAGTTTTTCAACCTCTTCTTTCGCCATGTCCGCGGGCACCTGAATTTCAGCACGTCGCTTGCCGTTGATTTGGATGGGAAGTGTTACGGTGTCATCTATCAACATCGCATCAAGCGCCTGTGGCCAAGGAGCTGTGGTGCAAAGCCCGATGCCGCCTTGGGCCGTCCAGATTTCCTCGGACAGATGAGGTGTCATCGGTGACATAAGCTGCGCCAATGTCATGACGGCTTCGCGCTGAGCAGCATGACCCGCTTTGGATTTTTGAAGAATGGCCGTGAAGGTATAAAGTTTTGCGATGGCGGCGTTAAAGCCGAACGAGTCGATGCCCATGGTCACATCATGGATGGTTTTGTGCATGGCCCGCAGAAGGTCATCGTCACCTTCGCCGGGGGTATCCGTACCCATCGCGCTGATGCGTTCGCTGATATTCCACACACGGTTGAGATGCTTGTGAGCGGCTTCGGCACCCGAGGCTGTCCATTCCACGTCACGTTCGGGCGGGGAATCGCTCAGGACAAACCAACGGGCCGTATCCGCACCATAGTTCGCGATGATCCCCAACGGGTCCACCACGTTCTTTTTCGACTTTGACATCTTGGCAGAGGGCATGATCTCTACCTCGGTGCCGTCAGCCAGTTTCCCATCGGTCACATCCTCGGGAAGATGATAGACCGGGCGATTTTTGTCATCGCGGGTTAGATATATTTCGTGGGTGACCATGCCTTGGGTGAACAGGGCGTCAAAAGGTTCAATCGCCTTTTCAGGCAAATGGCCGGTGATGTGCATGGCACGGGCAAAAAAGCGGGAATAAAGAAGGTGGAGAATCGCATGTTCGATGCCGCCGATATATTGATCGACGTTCATCCAATATTCAGCATCTTCCATGACGGTGGGCGTATCGGCGTGCGGCGCGGTAAAGCGGGCGAAATACCATGAAGAATCAACAAAGGTATCCATCGTATCGGTTTCGCGTTTGGCAGGTGCGCCGCAGGCAGGGCAGGTACAGTCGCGCCATGTCGGGTGACGGTCCAACGGATTGCCGGGCGTATCAAAGCTGACATCGTAGGGCAGTTCGATCGGCAGGTTTTCTTTCCTTTCGGGCACTACGCCGCAGGCATCGCAATGCACCACAGGGATAGGGCAACCCCAATATCGCTGACGTGACAGGCCCCAATCGCGCAAACGGAACTTGGTCACGCCTTGGCCGACACCCTGGGCTTCGCACGCATCAATTGCCGCTGCGATGGCATCTTCTCCGGTTTGCCACTTTTCGCCGGCAAATCCGCCGTTGTAGTAAACCGTTTCAGATTTTGCCGGAACATAGGCTTCTTCTAGCTTCGGGTTCGCATCTTCGGATGGAAGAAACGTCGAAATGATCGGCAAGCCGTATTTGCTGGCAAATTCAAAGTCGCGCTGGTCATGGGCCGGGCACCCGAAGATTGCGCCCGTGCCGTAATCCATCAAGATGAAGTTGGCGATAAAGACGGGAAGCTCCCATGCGGTATCAAAGGGATGCCGTACGCGCAGGCCAGTGTCAAAACCCAGCTTTTCGGCGGTTTCAATCGATTCTTCCGTAGTGCCACCCTTGCGGCATTCGACGCAGAAAGCCGCTACATCCGGGTTGCTCTTTTCCAGAAGCTTGGCCAGCGGGTGATCGGGTGAAATGCCGACAAAGCTTGCACCCAGCAACGTGTCTGGCCGGGTGGTATATACTTCGATCCGGTCATGACCTTCGGGTGCATCGACGGTAGAAAACGCGAATTGCAGACCGCGCGATTTGCCGATCCAGTTCGCTTGCATCAATTTGACCTTGGCTGGCCAGTTGTCCAAGGTATCGAGCGCGTTCAGAAGCTCTTCGGAATAATCTGATATCTTGAAGAACCATTGCGTAAGTTCGCGCCGTTCAACCAATGCGCCAGACCGCCAGCCCCGCCCCGCTTCGACCTGCTCATTGGCAAGAACGGTCATATCGACAGGGTCCCAGTTCACGATAGCGTTTTTGCGATAGACCAGACCCTCTTGCAGGAAATCCAGGAACAACGCTTGCTGCTGGCCATAGTATTCAGGGTCGCATGTCGCGAATTCGCGGGACCAATCAATCGAAAGACCTAGCGGCTTCATCTGACTGCGCATGTCGGCGATGTTGCCGTATGTCCAGTCCTTGGGGTGGCCGCCGATGGCCATTGCCGCATTTTCGGCAGGCATGCCGAATGCGTCCCACCCCATGGGATGCAGTACATTATGGCCCGTGGCGATCTTGTAGCGCGCGATTACGTCGCCCATCGTATAGTTGCGAACATGCCCCATGTGAATGCGGCCCGACGGATAGGGGAACATCTCAAGCACATAGTATTTGGGTTTGTCGGCGCTGCGCACCGCTTTGAATATTGCGTCTTTTTCCCAGACGGCCTGCCAGCGGGCTTCGATTTCAGAGGGAGAGTAAGAGGGCATCTTGCGGACCTTATCAAACAAACACGCCGGGCGAGCGACTAGCGCAGGGCCCGGCGTTATAATGAGGGGGGAAAAGCGAGCGGGCTCAGAATTTACTGTCGGCGATACGGATCTCACGGGCGCGGCTTAGAATCGCGTCTTCGACCGCGCGGGATGTTGCTTTGCTGACTGGACGTCCGCCTGTGGTCTGCAACGCCACATTCAGGGAACGAGCCTCGAGAGCGGGGTCATCTATCAAAACCGTGGCACGGTACGACGTACCCCCGCCAGGAGGCGTCCCATAGCCGGTAACGATCACACCGGTATAAGGATCTACCGACTGCACCGGCAAAAAGCTAAGCACCTCGAGGCTTGCCGCCCACAGGTATTTGTTCACGGCGACGTTGGTCTCGGAATTCTTGGGCTTGAAGATGTTCCATATCGTCGTTTCACCCATCCTGATCCTATCGGTATTGGGGCTAAATGACTGGTTGCTGCTATCCGGCGCTTCAGCGTTTGTCACATTTGCGCCGCCACAGGCCGAAAGACTGATCAACGCGCCAAGTGCTAACGTAAGGTGCAATTTGGAGAACTTACCCATCACGATGATCCTTTGCTTGTTCCGGCAATGGTCTACCCAAGGCGGGGGCTCTCGGCAAGGTGTATATATAAGGTGTATCCATATTGGAGCAGGGGGATTGGAGCAGGGGCGCGAGGTGCTTGGTTGTATTGCGGCGCTGCATGTCAATGATGGCAGAGTTAACCAGCACTGTGGCGGCACTGTGGCAAAGGTGCATCATACCGCGCGGCATCGTCGTCAGGGAAAGTGGCGTTGTTGCAATGACGCGAAAAGTTATGCAAACAAACTCCATGCCCTGCCAGATGAACTGGTTTGGGATTTATTTCAAACCGAGGAAAATCTCATGAAAAAAATTCTCTTCGCCACAACCGCTCTGGTAGCAACTGCTGGCGTTGCCGCAGCTGACATCACAGTCGGTGGTAACGCTCGTTTTGGTGTCGGCTATTCAAGCGGTGCTGAAAACGGTCTGGCCGGCACAGGCGGGTACCCTTCCAACGGTAACGACCGCGCTGTTAACGGTCGCTCCAAGACCGACATCATCAGCCGTTTCCGTCTGCAGTTCGACGCAACTTCTGAGACAGACGGTGGTGTAACCATCGGTGGTCGTGTTCGCGCAGAAGCAGACAACAACATCTATGGCGGTGCAGTTGCTGCAAACAACGCAGCGTTCCGTAGCAACGCCGAAGTCATGTTGTGGAGCGCACCTCGCTTGTTCGCCACATACGGCGGCTTCACGTTGGGTGTCGGCAACATCAACGGTGCTGTGGAATCCACTCCAGGTCTGTACCTTGAAACACGTTCCGGCGGTACTGGCCTTGACGGTTCGCAGTATGTTGGAAACGTCGCAAACGTAAACAATAACTACTTCAACTGGGATTACTACGACTCCGACGGCAACGTATCGTCCAACGGTGTTGAAGCGATCTACAACATTGGCGGTTTCGGGACCCACCTGTCCTACTCCGTAAGCAACGGTGCAGTTGCTCAGGACGTTATTGCTTTGAACGCAAGCTACAAGTTCAACAACTTCACAGTTGCAGCCGCGGTTCAGAGAAGCGATTTCGCTTGGGCTGACAAAGAAGTCCTGACTATCAAGGGTGACTTCGGCATGTTCGGCGCGCGTTTGGCTTATGCCAACAACGAAGGCATCGACAAGATCCTGCTCGCGGGTACTTATGACATTGGTGCCGCAACCAAGCTGGTTGGCTGGGTCGCCGACGAAAGCGCAGTCAGCGCAGCGGACGTTGCTCTCGGTCGTAACGACAACCGTGACGGCGTAGCCGGCTCCAATGCTCAGGAAGGTACATCTTTCGGTATCCACCTTGCGCACGATCTGGGCGGCGGTGTTTCCTTGGAAACTGGCTACCAGCGCGGTTCGAACAAGAACGATCAGTTCCAAGCCGGTGTTGCATTCAGCTTCTAAGTTGAACCCACTCGTTTGATTTTAGAGGGGCAGGCCGTCGGTCTGCCCCTTTTCTTTTCTGCCACGCTGTAGTTGTGTACGGCCTTGGACAAGGGGGCATGGTATGAGCTTGCAGGACATTTCCGATCGAATTTCCAAGGCTGAACGCAACGCCGGGCGCAAATCTGGCGAGGTGAAACTGATCGCCGTCAGCAAGGTGCAGCCGGATGGGCGCGTGAAAGCAGTTCTCGATCAGGGTCACCGTTGCTTCGGGGAAAATCGCGTTCAAGAGGCCGAAGCCAAATGGCCGGATTTCAAGCAACATTTTGACGGGATCGAACTACATCTGATCGGGCCGCTGCAAAGCAACAAAGCGCGGACGGCGATGGCGCTGTTTGATGTGATCCATACCTTGGACCGGCCCAAACTGGCGGCCACTTTGGCGCGGATCGCTCAAGAGCAAGGCTCCTGTCCCGAGATGTTTATTCAGGTAAACACCGGGGAGGAAGAGCAGAAAGCCGGTGTTCTGCCTGCCGACGCCGACCAATTCATTCAAGATGCCCTGGCTCTTGACCTGCCCGTTAAAGGCTTGATGTGCATCCCCCCCGCGCACGAGGAAGCTGCGCTGCATTTTGCCCTATTGGCCAAGATTGCGTCACGCAATGGATTGGCAGGCTTGTCGATGGGGATGAGCAGCGATTTTGAAAAGGCAATTGCCCTTGGGGCAACCCACGTGCGGGTCGGTTCAGCGATCTTTGGCGACAGGGTTCCTGGTTGACGCGCAGGCTGGGGGGATGATCACGCGCGCTCCAAGGGCAATGCGGGATGCTATACTGTGCAAATGTGCACGCGACAGGGCGATGCAACCTTCGGTCGGGAATCCGGCTCTGCGGTACTGATGAATGAAAATCGCGGACCCTTTACCCGCCACCGCCACCGGCCAATTCCAGTCGGTCAGAATGATCAGGTCATAAAGCGGATCAGCACGGCGCAGTTTTTCATGGCTGTGTGCGTAGGGGGCCCGGACCATCGTGTTGTATTCTATATCGGTGGGATCGTCAGACCACAGATCACCAAGGCCTGTCGGAATGGCCCACGGGGTCGGGGCACAAATGCGGTCAGGTCGGTATAACATCCCGACGACGCGATGGATGCCCGACGGGGTCGCGCCGTCGCCTTCTTTCTTGCGACGAGTAATACCCGATTTCCCAATCGTGCAGGGATAGATCTTGCCCTGAAACCGAAGCCCCATTGGTGATAGAACCAGATCGCCAGGCGTCACAGCATGTGCCCCGATTTCGCCGCTTTGGTCGCAAGATAGTCGTGGTTATGCCGGTTTCCGCCCACTTTCAACGCGACGCGCTCGGCAACCTCGATCCCGCTGGCAGCCATCATTTCAACCTTTCGCGGATTGTTGGTCAGTAAGCGCACCGAAGAAAAACCCATCGACTTGAGGATATCGGACCCAAGCCGGAAATCACGTTCATCATCTTCAAAACCCAAGCGGTGATTTGCTTCTACAGTGTCAAACCCCTGATCCTGTAGGGAATAGGCGCGCATCTTGTTGGCCAATCCGATGCCACGGCCTTCTTGGTTCAGGTATAGCAACACACCATGCCCTTCGGTGCCCATTTGCGCCAGTGCAGCGCGAAGCTGGGGGCCACAATCGCATTTCAGGCTGCCTAGTATATCGCCGGTAAAGCAGGCGGAGTGAAGTCTCGTCAATACCGGTTTGCTGCGATCGGGGCGACCGATCTCTATGGCATAATGCTCTTCACCGCCGTCGTCGGGGCGGAAGATATGTAATCTTCCGGCGTCCGACACCTCTATGGGCAAGCGCGCGTGTACGATGGGTTTCAGCGGAGACCGGGCCGCAAGAACAGGCAAAGCCGTCGTAAGGTCAAGCGTGGTAAGGCCATGCTGTTCGGCGAATCCGATTGCGTCGTTCAGATCCAAGACCAAAGCGGCGGGCAGTAATCGGGCCGATTTGATCAGGCTCAAGGCCGCGCGATGGGGTGTTGCATCCCCACCGCGTGCACAGATCAGCGGCCCTTTCATCGGGCTGCGCAGATCGTCTGCCGGGTCGGCGACCGATTGGACCCACCGGGGCGTTGTGTCGTCTGGCAACATCACCCGGGCAAGATCGCCGTCATAGGCCCGCGCCTTCAGCGTTGCCGCACGACGCGCGGTAATGACAAGAACAGGATCGCCGCCAAGCGCCAACAGATCGGCCAAGCGCTGCGCGGTCAAGGTTTCGGCTGCAAATACAAGAACAGGTCGGGGGCCCAGAAACACTATGGGAACGCCCATGCGCAAGTCCGCCCGTGCACGTGCAAGCTGTTCGGTGATGTCAGGACGAAATGCCATGGTTTTGAAATCTTTCACATCGCTGTGAAAGAATACTTAGGTCAGATGTGTGGGAATTGAAACATTTGCCGCTATCTGTGCACGGTCCTGTGATTAAAACGCCGCTCCTCTTGTGAGCACGGCTTTGTGAACACATTTTTAGTATAGTTTTAGAGGATGAGTTGAAAATGGCCCAGTTGAAGAAAATATTGCTTGTGGATGACGACGAGGATCTACGCGATGCACTGAGCGAACAGTTGTTGCTGACCGAGGATTTTGATGTTTTCGAAGCTGGGAATGGCGCGGATGCAAAAAAGCGTGCAGAAGAAGCGCTTTATGATCTGGTCATACTGGATGTAGGATTGCCCGACATTGATGGCCGCGATCTGTGTCGCGAGCTGCGCGAACGCGGCGTGAAGAGCCCGATACTGATGTTGACCGGGCACGATAGCGACGCAGATACGATCATGGGCTTGGATGCCGGAGCGAATGATTATGTCACCAAGCCGTTCAAGTTCCCGGTGTTGCTGGCGCGGATCAGGGCGCAATTGCGCCAACACGAACAGTCAGAGGAAGCAATTTTCCAACTTGGACCTTACACGTTCAAACCGTCGGCCAAGCTACTGGTGACCGAAGACGACAAGAAAATCCGCCTGACCGAGAAAGAAACCAACATCCTCAAGTTTCTTTACCGGTCGTCTACCGGGGTCGTCCCGCGTGATCTTCTGTTGCACGAGGTGTGGGGCTACAATGCCGGAGTAACAACGCATACGCTGGAAACGCACATCTACCGCCTGCGTCAGAAGATCGAGCCTGACCCGTCAAACGCAAAAATTCTGGTAACAGAATCAGGTGGATACAGAATTATCTCATAATTTTGGAACCTAATTATCTGCCGCTTGTTGTTTTTTGGAGAGGCGGGGTTTTCATGACTCGCCGATCGGTTTGAACCCGAAGTTTGTATCCGGGAAATGATACATACCTCCCTGTTGGACTGGGCCGGGCCTTTGCGCCCGGCCATTTTTTTGCCGCGCGGTCGCGGACCCCACCGATTTCGTGATGGCGGCTAGATGCGGTTTCAGGGTAGGGTGCGCACGATTTCGCACTAACGGAGCCTTAGATGTCATTCACTCTTGCCACATGGAACATCAACTCGGTGCGGTTGCGCGAGCCTATCGTCCTGAAGCTGCTAAAAGAACACGGGCCGGATGTTTTGTGTCTGCAAGAATGCAAAAGCCCCGTCGATAAGATACCGACAGCAGCTTTCATCGACGCTGGCTATACCCACATGGTGGCGCGTGGACAAAAAGGCTATAACGGTGTAGCGATCCTTTCCCGGCTGCCCTTGGTTGATGCTGGGGATCAGGATTTCGCGGCGTTGGGACATGCCCGCCACATTGCTGCGAAGCTTGAAAATGGCGCGACGATCCACAATTTTTATGTGCCTGCGGGTGGTGATGTCCCTGACCGAGAAGTTAACGAAAAATTTGGCCAGAAGCTGGATTATCTGGCTGAAATGCGTGACTGGTTTCGGAATGAAAAGCCGGAAAAGTCGATCTTGGTCGGCGATCTGAACATAGCACCGCGCGAAGATGACGTCTGGGGGCACAAGCAGCTTCTCAAGGTCGTCAGTCATACCCCTATTGAAGTGGAAAAATTGGCGGAGACCCAAGATGCGGGCGGATTTGTCGATATAACGCGGCAGGATATTCCGCAGGGCAATCTTTACAGTTGGTGGTCTTATCGCGCCAGGGATTGGGACGCGGCGGACAAGGGGCGCCGTCTTGATCATGTATGGGCCACGCCGGATATCTCGAACGCCGGCCATTCTAGTCACGTGTTAAGGTCTGCACGCGGGTGGGACAAACCCAGCGATCATGCGCCGGTATTTGCGACATTTGACCTTTGAAATAACCGAAGACGCCCTCATATAAAGGGTAACTTCATACGAGGATATTTAGATGATGGATTTGAATCTTTCCCCTGCCCCCGCGGCCGATGCCGACCTGATCAAGGACACGACCGAGGCTACGTTCATGGCGGACGTGGTGGAAGCGTCACAGACCGTTCCGATTATCGTGGATTTCTGGGCTCCTTGGTGCGGGCCCTGCAAAACCCTGGGTCCGATGCTCGAGGATGCCGTCCGTGCCGCAAAAGGCGCGGTAAAGATGGTCAAGATCAATGTGGATGAGGCCCAACAGATTGCCGGGCAACTGCAAATTCAGTCAATTCCGACAGTGTATGCATTTTTCAAGGGCCAACCGGTCGACGGGTTCGCGGGGGCACAACCGCAATCCGAAGTGAAGGCATTTGTCGATCGCGTAACCAAAGCCGGGGGCGGTCAAGCGCCTGGTGAACAGCTATCCGAGGCCGTGGCCGCTGCGGAGGATATGCTGAGCGAGGGCGCGGCACAGGATGCCGCTGCCACGTTTGCTGCCATTCTGGGCGAAGATCCGAACCACGCGGGTGCCTATGGCGGTCTGGTGCGCGCGTATATTGCGTTGGACCAGCTGGACCAGGCCGAAGCCCATCTAAACGGTGCGCCGATCGAAATTTCAAAATCTCCAGAGCTTGAAGCAGCACATGCACAGTTGTTGCTAGCGCGCCAGGCCGCTGATGCGGGCCCCGTGGCGGAATTACAGGCAGAGGTGGACGCAAACCCCGGAAATCTTCAGGCACGGTTCGATCTGGCGCTGGCATTACAGGCGCACGGTGAGACACAGGCGGCTGTCGATCACTTGTTAACCCTGTTCGGCAAGGACCGCGAGTGGAATGACGGTGCAGCGAAAACACAGCTTTTCACCATTTTCGAAGCGTTGAAAGCGAATGATCCCATTGCGTTGAACGGTCGCCGCAAGTTGAGCTCGATGATATTTGCCTAAGACGTGCGACGGTCTAGATAGGATACCATGATAAAGCGATCCGAATTGCCCGACACCATCGCGATCTTTCCGTTGTCAGGGGCGCTGCTGCTTCCTCGGTCACGATTGCCTCTGCATGTCTTTGAACCGTGCTATCTTCAGATGATCGAAGACAGTCTCAAGACGTCTGGAAGGTTGATCGGGATGGTACAGCCGAATGTGGTTCCAGGGCGCAGCGGCCCTGGCCTGCAGACCATTGGATGTGCAGGGCGGATCACTCAGTTCTCCGAAACCGAGGACGGTCGGTACATGATCACGCTGGGCGGCATCTCGCGTTTCCGGGTCGTCAAAGAGGTTGACGGATTTACCCCCTATCGCCGCTGCGACGTGAATTGGGACGGCTTCGAACGCGATCTCGGCAGTGATGAAGAAGACATGTGGTTTGATCGGAAAAATTTCCTAAACACCTTGGGGCGATATTTTGATGCCCGTAACCTTTCTGCTGATTGGGACACACTGAAAGAGGCAGACGATGAATTGTTGATCAATTCACTGTCGATGATGCTCGACCTTGAATCAGAGGATAAACAGGCCTTGCTAGAGGCACCGTCGCTGGCCACACGACGCGAAACGTTACTGACGTTGATTGAATATACGCTTCGGGGCGGGCACGAAGGGGAGATGATGAATTGAGCACAGAAGAGATTCAGTTCGACCGGCGGATGCTCGAGGCGTTGATTTGCCCGCGCACCCATACGCGGTTGTCGTATGACGCAGCCAAACAGGAGCTCGTATCAGAGGCGGCAGGGCTGGCCTATCCGATCCGCAACGGCATTCCGGTCATGTTGGTCGACGAGGCGCGAAAGCTCGATTGACGCTGCTATAAAACTTCGCCGCGCATCAGGCGGGGCAGGGTACCTGTAAGGCCTGCCGCCTCGCGGATGAACCCGCGGCGCAGGCTCGGGACTGCGTTGAGTGCGGCCATGCCGATATCTCGGGCAAGACGCAACGCAGGGTTATCGTTTGAAAACAACCTGTTGAAGCTGTCCGTTGCCAGCGCAAGTGCCGTGTTATCGAACCTGCGCCACAATTGGTACTGGTTCAGGACGGTCGCGCTTCCTATGTCCTGGCCCCGACGATGAGCGTCCGCGACGACTTCGGCCAGCGCCGCGACATCGCGCATCCCGGCATTCAACCCCTGACCTGCAATCGGGTGCACCCCATGTGCTGCATCGCCCAAAAGGGCCACCCGATCCGCCACCATATGGTGCGTCAACGACAGGCTTAGCGGATATGTATACCGCTTCCCCGCCAACGAGATTTCGCCCAGAAAATCGCCGAAACGTGGTCTAAGCACATCTAGGTATTGTTCGCCAGAAAGCGCGTTGATCCGAGCCGCATTGGCTGACGTTTCACTCCAGACAATTGAAGATCGGTTTGCTGTCAGGGGCAAAATGGCCAACGGTCCGGGGGGCATGAAAAACTGATGCGCTATCCCGTGATGAGGCAGGTCATGGGCAATCGCACAGACCAGCGCAGTTTGCCCGTAGTCCCATCCGATACGCTTGATGCCCGCGCGCTGCCCCGTGCCCGAGCTGCGGCCATCGGCCCCGACGATCAACTTGACCCTTAATTCCTTGCCGCTGGCCAATGTTAACCGGGCACCCATACTATCGGTATGCTGGGCGGTGACCGTTTCCCCATCCATCAACGTGATATCGCGTTCTGCTTTCACCGCTTTTGACAGCGCCTGGCGTAGATGGCGGTCTTCGACCATATGACCCATTGGGCCTTCTTCTATTTCTGCATGGTCAAAGTGCATGAAGAACGGCGAAGCCCCTTCACCCGCCCGCCCATCGGTGACGTTGATTTCTAGCATCGGTTGGGCATTCTTCTGCACTGCTTCCCAGACGCCGATGCCGTGCAACAGGCGCACGGACGTCAAAGCCAGCGCATAAGATCTACCGTCGAAAGTGTCTTGTGTCCGGGTTGCCGCGGGCAGAGTGTCGATCACCGTGACGCGCAAGCCCACCTGCGCCAATGCCAATGCCAAGGCCGGGCCATTCAACCCGCCGCCTACGACCGCTATGTCTGCATCAAAATTCATAGCATTAGATATGGGGGTGTTGTGGGGATTGTCCATGCAGACATCCGCCGCTACCGTCCATTTAAAGTGAATATTCGAGGAAAACACATGCAGGACTGGCTGACAATGACCGCGGCAGATCTAGGGCGAGGTATCGGCGAAGGCCAAATCGACCCCGTGACACTGTGCAAGACCTATCTGGATGCGATTGACGCGCACCCCTTGCGCGATCGGATTTATGCGCGGGTGACCCCGTTACGCGCCCTTGCGGAGGCACAAGCCGCAAGCGAGCGGGCCAAAGCCGGGTACCGGTTGTCGCCGCTAGACGGCGTGCCGGTCAGCTGGAAAGATCTTTTCGACACAGCAGGCATAGCAACCGAGGCGGGTACCGCCCTGTTAAAGGACCGGGTTCCCGACGCCGATGCCAGGGTCTTGGCCAATGCGACTGCGATGGGGCTGGTATGCCTTGGCAAAACTCACATGAGCGAATTGGCATTTTCGGGGCTTGGGTACAATCCGATTACCGCGACACCCCCTTGCATCAATGATGAAGAGGCGGTTTCCGGCGGGTCTTCTTCCGGGGCCGCCGCATCGGTCGCGTTCGGGTTGGCGGCGGCGGCGATAGGCTCTGATACGGGAGGGTCCGTCCGTGTCCCGTCGGCATGGAACGATCTGGTCGGGCTCAAGACCACCGCAGGGCGCTTATCGCTTGAAGGGGTTGTGCCGCTGGCCGCTAAATTTGATACCGTCGGGCCGTTGTGCCGTTCGGTTGAAGATGCAGGATTGTTGTTGGCGATTATGGAAGGCAACAAACCGGCCGATCTGGCAGGGGCCGATCTGGAAGGTCGGCGGTTGGCTATCTTGCAGACGGTCGCCATGCAGGAACTGGATGATACGCCTGCTATGGCCTTCGATGCGGCCGTGCAAAAACTGCGTGACGCCGGGGCGGAAATCGAAGAAATCGCGGTTCCTGAACTGGAGCAGGCCATGCCGCTGAGCGGTTGCTTGTTCACCGCCGAAGCCTACGGCCTGTGGCGTGACGTTATCGAAGAAAATCCAGACGCGATGTATGGCGAGATTCTCGAACGGTTTCGTCTGGGCAATTCTCACTCTGGCCCTGACTACGTTGCGGCATGGGCCAAGCTTGACGCGATTCGGGAAATTTATGCCAGAGCGGTTGCCGGGTTCGATGCGGTGATATTGCCGACCGCCCCGCTTTTGCCACCGCAACTTCAGCGATTGGAAACGGATCACGACTATTATGTGTCGGCAAACCTGATGACCTTGCGCAATACGCGCATCGGTAACCTGATGGGGACTTGCTCTATTACACTGCCTACAGGGACGCCGTCATGCGGAATTCTGCTAATGGCCGCCGCCAATCATGAAGAGAGCTTGTTGCGGTTGGCCGCTGCAGCCGAGGAAGCATTGGCTTAAAAGACACAAAACTTGCCTCACGTCCCGGATTCTCTGGACGCGAGGCAAGCCCTTGGGTACTCTGGAACAAACGGGGCATGAATGATCCCGAACCCGAGGCAGTGAAATGATGTACCCCGAGCGGTTTTCGAACCTTCCGGCCCACGCGTGGCCGCGCCTGCGCGCATTGCTTGATGCGTATGAGGGCGGTGGTGCGCCGATTCACATGACCATCGGCGAACCTAAACATGCGTTTCCGGCTTGGGTCACAGACGTCATCACCGAAAATGCCGCGGGATTTAACAGCTATCCACCAAATGATGGATCCCCCGCCCTGAGGCGTGCGATCGCAGATTGGATCAAGCGGCGTTATGAAGTCGGTGTCGACGCCGATACGCAAGTCATGGCGCTGAACGGCACGCGCGAAGGCTTGTATAACGCGGTGATGGCCGTATGCCCCGAGACTAAGAATGGCCAGAAACCTGCGATCTTGATGCCGAACCCCTTCTATCAGGTATATATGATCGCCGCGATCTCGGGCAACGCAGAGCCGATCATGGTCCCGGCCACACGTGAAACGGGACATCTGCCGGATTACGCCAGCCTGCCAGAACACGTGCTGAACCGCACGACCGCTGCCTATATCTGTTCACCGGCAAACCCCCAGGGGGCGGTTGCCAGCCGCGCGTATTGGACAGACCTCCTGGCGCTGGCTGAAAAATACGATTTCAAGATATTCGCAGATGAATGTTACTCAGAGATTTATCGTAACACCGCCCCCATAGGTGCGATGCAGGTGGCACAAGAGACAGGTGCCGACCTAGACCGTGTGGTAATTTTCCATTCGCTGTCAAAGCGGTCGAACCTGCCCGGGTTACGCTCCGGCTTTGTCGCCAGTGGTCCGAACACTATGCGAGAGATCAAACAGCTTCGCAATTATGCGGGCGCGCCGTTGCCGCTGCCGTTGCAAGCCGCTGCCGCCGCGGTCTGGGCAGACGAAGCTCACGTGGTGGAAAACCGCGCGCTATACGTCGAGAAGTATGAAGTGGCGGACCGTATATTGGGCAACGTGCCGGGCTACCAAAGCCCTGAGGCCGGGTTTTTCCTATGGTTGCCGGTCGATGACGACGAAACTGCTGCACTGACACTCTGGCGCGAAACCGGTGTCCGAGTGCTGCCCGGTGGCTATTTGGCGCAGAATGTAAACGGGTCCAATCCCGGCAAGACATATATCAGGGTGGCCATGGTCGCCCCAAAAGAAGAGACAACGCGCGGGATAGAAGCGATCCGCGCCAGTCTCTATCCAGAATAAGACGAGGGATCAGAGCAATGGCATATCAGACACGTGGGCGCGACCCTTTGCTGGACACAAACATGGCCGAGGCCATTGAAAAGCGTGGGAAAGAACTGCTTGGATTGATACTGATCGCCACAGGCTTGATGGCCGCAATGATGATTGGAAGCTATACGCCGGATGATCCGAATTGGATGGTGGCCACTGACGCTCCGGCGCAAAACTGGCTGGGCCGCGTGGGGGCTTCGCTTTCGGCCCCGTTATTCATGATCGTCGGATGGGGGGCGTGGTCTGTGGCTGCAATCCTGCTGGCGTGGGGGGCACGGTTCGCGCTTCACCAAGGCGAAGAACGCGCAATGGGGCGTCTGATTTTTGCCCCGATCGCGGTTGCGCTCTGTGCGATATACGGGGCAACCCTGACGCCGGATGCCAACTGGCTTCAAACCCACAGTTTTGGTCTGGGGGGGCTGTTCGGCGACACCGTGATGGGGCTTATCCTGACCATTCTTCCGATTGGTTCAACCTTTACGATCAAGCTGATGTCATTGCTGATGGGCATTTCAATACTTGCGTTCGGAGCTTTCGTTCTGGGATTTACCAAGACGGAATTGCAACGAATTTTCAGGTTTATGCTGGTCGGGGTGATCATGGCCTATGCGGGTCTCATGACCCTGCTGGGGCGGGGTGCATCGGGGGCCGTCATGGCCGCCCAGGGGATACAGGCGCGTCAGTCCGAACGTCGCGAACGGAGCAGGTCGCAAGCTGCGCAAAACGTCGAAGCTTCCGCAACCCAAGCTTACTCCAACCCTGCTGATTACATTCAAGCTGGTGCCAAGGTGCCCAAAACCGGTTTGCTGTCAAAAATGCCTGCTTTGGTGAAACGGGGCGACCCCTTGCCGGAGCCCGAGCTAATTGAAACTTGGTCGACCGCGCAGGTCGACGAAGCACCAAGCGACGACCGCATCAGATCGAAGATTGCGGATGTAATCAAAAGCCGGGTCCGGTCGGCCAATGCTGTTCATACACCTACGACATCCCCATTGACGCGGGGCCGGGGGAGGGGCCCTGATCCGCTCGTGCTTGATACCACCCCGCGGAGTGCGTATCGCGAAGAACCGCCCCTTACCGGCACGGCGAACCCAGTTGCGGGCACCCGGTCCGAGCCGCCTCTTACCGCGGCGCGATCAGCCGGAAGCGTTTTAAATCGCGAGCCGATAGGGGGTCGCGAAAGCATCGATCTGCCTGAAGATGAGCGGTTGGCAGAGCCTGACATCATGCCAATGGAAGATGCATCTGCGACCGACGATATCCAGATTCCTGTAGCTCAGCCCCGCAAAGTGGTGCAGCAACCAATACGGAAAGTCATTCAACCCAGCAAAAAGGCGCAAGCCGAAGCACAGCCCGCATTGACCTTTGAAGATACACATCCCGGGTTTGAGCTGCCGCCGCTGAACCTGCTGGAAAGCCCCGATACCGTCGAGCGCCTGCATCTGAGTGATGATGCCCTGGAAGAAAACGCGCGCATGTTGGAAAACGTGCTGGATGACTATGGCGTGAAGGGTGAAATCGTCGCCGTCCGTCCCGGCCCCGTTGTCACCATGTACGAGCTGGAACCGGCACCGGGCCTCAAGGCGAGCCGGGTTATCGGTCTGGCGGACGATATCGCGCGCTCTATGGCGGCACTGTCGGCGCGTGTGTCCACCGTGCCGGGCCGCAGCGTGATCGGGATCGAACTGCCCAACGAGAACCGCGAAAAAGTCGTGCTGCGCGAGATCCTGGCCGCGCGTGATTTCGGGGACAGCACCATGCGCCTGCCACTGGCACTGGGCAAGGATATCGGTGGGGATCCGGTTGTCGCAAACTTGGCAAAGATGCCTCACCTGTTGATCGCGGGGACCACCGGTTCGGGTAAATCCGTTGCGATCAACACGATGATTCTGTCGTTGCTTTACAAGCTGACGCCGGAAGAATGCCGGATGATCATGATCGACCCCAAGATGCTGGAACTGTCTGTCTATGACGGCATCCCCCACCTGCTGTCCCCCGTTGTGACCGACCCGAAAAAGGCCGTTGTCGCGTTGAAATGGACAGTGGGCGAAATGGAAGAGCGCTATCGCAAGATGTCCAAGATGGGCGTGCGCAACATCGAAGGCTATAACGGGCGCGTTCGTGAAGCATTGGCCAAAGGCGAGATGTTCAGCCGCACCGTTCAGACCGGATTTGACGACGAAACCGGCGAGCCGATTTTTGAGTCGGATGAATTCCAGCCCGAAACCTTGCCGTATATCGTCGTAATCGTCGATGAGATGGCCGACTTGATGATGGTTGCGGGCAAAGAGATCGAGGCCTGCATTCAGCGACTTGCCCAGATGGCGCGGGCTTCGGGGATTCACCTGATCATGGCGACACAGCGTCCTTCGGTCGATGTCATCACTGGCACGATCAAGGCGAACTTCCCCACCCGGATTTCCTTCCAGGTGACCTCCAAGATCGACAGCCGTACAATTCTGGGTGAAATGGGGGCCGAACAACTGCTTGGTATGGGCGACATGCTGTATATGGCGGGCGGGTCAAAAATCGTCCGGTGTCATGGCCCATTTGTGAGCGATGAGGAAGTCGAGGAAATCGTAAACCACCTTAAGGCTTATGGTGCCCCTGATTATGTATCCGGCGTGGTCGAAGGACCTTCGGATGACCAGGAAGGCAACATCGACGCGGTTCTGGGACTGGGCGGCAATACGGATGGTGAAGATGCGCTATACGATACCGCCGTTGCAATCGTGATCAAGGATCGTAAGTGTTCTACTTCCTATATCCAACGCAAGCTGGCCATTGGTTATAACAAGGCCGCGCGACTGGTAGAACAGATGGAAGATCAGGGTCTTGTGTCGCCTGCTAATCACGTGGGCAAGCGTGAAATTCTGGTGCCTGAACAAGGCTGAACGGAACAAAAGACGTGCAAAAAGGGTTGGCTCGGGAACGTGCCGACCCTTTTTCGTTGATGCTTGGTGGGCCTGTTATGAGTAAACCGGGGGCAATTTCAGGCGTGATATCGCATAACAGCATGCAAGCACCTATGTCTTGGTCGAGGCACTGGAATAAAAATAGGAATATACAGATGCGTTTTATCACTACTACGGTTCTTGCCATCGGCCTTGGCCTGGCCGCCACGCTTCCCGCGTCGGCTGAAAAGTTGGCGCTCAACGCGATCTCGGCTTATCTGAACGCGATGAAAACAGCGCAAGGGGATTTCACGCAAATCAATGATGACGGGTCCATCAGTACAGGTACGATTTACATCAAACGGCCCGGTAAGGTCAGGTTTGAATATAACGCTCCTGATTCAGGTATCGTGATAGCGGGTAGCAACACTGTCGTTATCTATGACAAGAAATCGAACCAGGCCGCAGAAACCTATCCGCTGTCCAAGACCCCATTGTCGATAATATTGGCCGCAAATGTGAATCTTGGTCAGGCCAAAATGGTGACAGGCCACGGATATGATGGCACGGCGACCACGATACGCGCGCAGGATCCTTCTCATCCTGAATACGGAAATATTGAGCTCAAGTTTACTGATAACCCCGTCGAACTGCGGCAGTGGGTCATTAATGACAGTAACGGCAGTCAGACCACAGTCGTATTGGGTGGGTTGAAAGTAGGCGGAAACCTGTCGAACAGCTTGTTCGACATTACAAAGACCCCTTCTCCGGTTAATCGCTGATACGCGAAAAGGCCCGTCGCTTTCGCCACGGGCCTTTGTTCTTGACGTAACCCGCCTGTTACCAGCGTGACAGGCGACAGCTGGCAATCTGATATTGGTACATATCGGCCCGCGACTTTACCTTTTTCGCAACACCGACGAGCCAAGGCTTGGAGTTGTAGCTTTGCCGGGCAAATCCGGTATTGCCTTCGTGATACGCAAGATACTGGTTTTCAGCATCTTGCAGTGAGATACCGTTTCTGTCGCGGCTCTTGTTCATGTACCAGCCCATGAAATCTGAGGCATCTTTGATGCGATCGCGTTTGGCTCTGCGCCGGCCCGCTTCGGCTAGGTATTCGTCCCATGTGGCGTCAAGCGCCTGACTGTAGCCGAATGCACTTGATTGCCGCCCCATCGGAATCACGCCAATCACGTATTTGAACGGGGTGCGGGCATCCGCAACGAATTTGCTCTCTTGGTGAATCGTCGCCATTTGGACATGGATAGGCACACCCCAGCGACGCTCGGTCGCTCGGAAAGCTTTGTAATATTCGGGGCGCTCCTTAAGAATCGCACAGGCGTCATCAAGGTCTCGTGGGGCACTGGTCGGGCCACCACTACATGATGCTAAAAGCACAGCAATAATCAGGGCGCAAAAGGTTCTGCTCATCAGCCTCTCGCTATTTTCGTGTTTTTATTGAGGGTAGATTATCAGAATTTCGGTAAAACGCACAGGAAAAGTTATATAACTTGGTCGCAAAACAAGGCTGCGTGGTGCGGACGGAACACAACGAGGGATCACCTCCGGCAGTGCAGCCCAAACAGGCAAAGTCTGCCTAAACTGTGTATGTGGATACAACTTTGAGGATTGTAACAGTTGTGTTCACAGACTGTTTCCGTTGATTTGGGCCAAGGGATTGGACAAAAGGCCCTTGAAGCGACTACTAACGAAAGGTAGGTGCTTCAAATTATGATTAGAACACGCGCAAAATATTTTCTGGGCCAGGTTGTTCGGCACAAAAAACACCCTTTCCGGGGGGTGATCTTTGATGTGGACCCTGAGTTCGCCAATACCGATGAATGGTACAACGCGATTCCGGAAGACAGCCGACCCATCAAGGACCAGCCTTACTATCATCTGCTGGCTGAAAATGATCAAAGCTATTACGTCGCGTATGTCTCCGAGCAAAATCTGGTGGCCGATTATTCCGGCGAGCCGGTAGACCATCCCGACATCCCCGATCTGTTTGGTCCGTTCACCGATGGTGCGTATCCGCTGCATTTTCAATTGAATTGAATCGGCTGGCAGGGTGCGCATTGGCGCTACCCTGCCTGACTGGTTCAATATCCCAACGCACACCCGTCCTTGCGCGGGTCGCTTGCACCTTCCAACAGGCCGTCGGCACGAAGCTTGATCGCCTGCGCCCCGCCGATCGCAACGCGCGGGATTTCAACTCTATGCCCCATTTCGGCAAGCTCCGCGCGCACCTCATCGCTATAGCCGCGTTCCACATTCAGCACACCCTTGTCGGCAAACGCGCGGGGGGCATAAATGGCGGACTGGGCGTCCATACCGAAGTCTGTCAGGTTCGATACAAATCGCGCGTGACCATTCGGCTGATAAGCCCCACCCATGACGCCGAACGGCATCAGTACCTTGCCACCTTGTTTGATCATGCCGGGAATGATCGTGTGCATCGGGCGCTTGCCGCCCTTCAGTTCGTTTACATGGCCTTCCTCAAGGGTGAAGCCCGCGCCGCGGTTTTGCAAAAGAATACCAAATTTATCCGACGCGATGCCGGACCCAAATCCGTGGAATATGGAATAGATCAGCGAAACGGACATGCCGTCGCGGTCGACGACGGTGATATAAACGGTATCCTTATGTACGGCTTCTGAAACGGTTTTCGCTGCCGTCATCGCCGTCCGGGGGTTGATAAGCCCGGCGAGCCTTTGTGCTGTCTCCATCGAGAGCATATGGTTCAGCCTGGATGTGTGATCGGGATCGGCCAGAATGCGATCGCGGGCGTCATAGGCCAGCTTGGCTGCCTCGGCTTCAATGTGCACGCGTGCCGCGCCAAACGGTGCCATCGACGCAATATCGAAATGAGATAGAATATTCATCATAAGAAGTGCAGTTGCCCCTTGCCCGTTCGGCGCGTGTTCAACCACTTCCAGATCTTGGTAGGTTCCCGAAATCGGGTCGCTGGTGCTGCATGCAACGTTTTCAAAATCCGCGGCCGAATGGACACCGCCAAGGCCATTCAGTGCCGAGATCATGTCATCGGCGATTTCACCGGAGTAGAACGCATCCCGACCATCTTTTGCGATCCGTCGCAGCACTTCAGCCTGACCAGGTGATCGGAACAGCGCACCCTCTTTCGGGGGTTGTCCCTTCATCAAATAGTGGTCTCGCGCACTGCCTTGCAACGTATCAGCGTTATTGGCCCAATCAAAGGCGACCCGTGCAGCGACTGGCACACCTTCTTCAGCATAGCGAATGCTTGGTGCAAGAATTGCGTCCAACCCCAGCGTTCCGACCTTGTCAGACAGGTGGCAAAACGCATCTATTGCGCCGGGAATGGTCACGGCGTGCGCACTGCGAAGGGGTACCGTGGTTTCGCCGGCATCGCGCAACAGCGACCCATCCAATCGAGAGGGCGCACGACCTGATCCGTTTAACGCAATTACGTCTTCGCTACCTGCGGGAGAGTATAGAACAAAGCAATCACCGCCAATTCCAGTCATTTGCGGTTCGCAAATACCCAACAATATCGCCCCGGCAATCGCCGCGTCCATAGCGTTGCCCCCACGTTCAAGGATATCGATGGCTGTTTTGGCAGCAAGAGGATGCGACGTTGCGCACATTCCGTTATAGGCAAGGACAGGAGAACGCCCGGGAAGTTGAAAATCGCGCATGTATTAATCGTCCTTGTTGAGTGTGCTTACTCGGAGGAAACTAACGCGTGATTATGTCGAACACCATTTTTTTTGAGAAGGAGGCAGATGGGCCTCAGTGTCGTGTACTGGGTGGGGGCTAGGAAACGCGACACTGAGGGAAGCCATATGCAGCTACAATAAAACTTATGCTGGTCAACTGGGGCGAAAATGTGATTATGGCGTGACCCATCAAAGGTAATAAGGTGCGGCAATCGTGAAGCCGGCGTGAGCAGCACGGACGTTTTTCGTGTTTATGCACGTCCCACTGGAATGCGCATGGTCAAACAGTTCAATGACCCGGTTCGGGAGTAATCCAGCCTATCAGTCAGGAGCTTGATCAGCCCCATACCGAATCCACCTTCGGGAAGGGTTGACGGGTCAAGGCACGGGATGGCGTCAAGCGATGCTCGCAGGGCAGAATGCGGCATCGGTTTTCCCAAATCAGTGAAGCAAAATTTCAACCCGTTCGGCTGATACGATCCATGGACCCGTATAGAGCCGGGGTGCGGATGGTCGTCAAATGCGTGATCCACAATGTTGTTGAGCACCTCTGCCACGATCAGTTCCACGGTGCAAAGCTCTTCTCGAGAAAGATCAAGCGGGGCCAAATTCTCGCGGATTACCAACAGTGCACTACGTATCGCGACATGCGCACCTTCCAGCGTCACCTCAAATGCCAGCGGTAACTGCGACGTGGAAACGGGGCTATGACTGCGCGACCCGGCGTTCACGCGTTCCTCCGATCTTCGACCGCGACGTCCAAAGTCGGATATATTGAAAAGACGCTATCCATCCGGGTCAGGCGGAATACGCGGGCCACCGGCCCCGTTAGCCCGGCCAGTAACAGTGCGCGGTCAGGTGCAAGGTTTTTCATGATGGCGATGATGGCACCCAACCCGCTAGAGTCGATAAAGGTTACCTTCTGCAGGTCTAAGATGACGGATCCTGTGCCGCCACTTGTAAGGCGGCGCACGTGGTCTTTGAAGACGAGCGCAACAGCGGCATCAATCCTGTCGTCAACAACCGAAACCAGCTGTAGCGGGCCTTCAGTTCTGGCTAAAAGTTCCATATGCTTCTTTCAACGAAATGCTTAGCTCACTTAGCGATAGCAGCTATATCTTACCAAATAGTGTCGAGGTTTCAGGGAGAGTAGGGATGAATAAAGTCGTGATAGCGGGTGCGGCCCGTACACCAATGGGTGGGTTTCAAGGCGCGTTGGCGCAAATGACTGCGGCCGATTTGGGCGGGCACGCCATAAAGGCTGCATTGAAAGGCGCCGGTGCCGCGACCGTCGACGAAGTGGTAATGGGCTGTGTTTTGCCTGCTGGTCAAGGCCAGGCACCGGCGCGCCAGGCAGGATTCAAGGCTGGTTTGGGCGAAGAAGTGCCCGCCACCACCATTAACAAGATGTGCGGGTCGGGCATGAAAGCCGCAATGATCGCCTTCGATCAGATTTCAATGGGCCAAAGTGACGTCATGGTCGCCGGCGGCATGGAAAGCATGACAAATGCCCCCTACATGCTACCGAAAATGCGCACCGGCGCACGGTTGGGGCATAACCAGGTCATTGACCATATGTTTCTCGATGGACTTGAAGATGCCTACGACAAGGGTCGCCTGATGGGCACGTTCGCCGAGGATTGCGCTGAAACCTATCAGTTTACGCGATCAATTCAGGATGATTACGCTTTGGCATCACTCTCTCGCGCGATCCAGGCTCAGGAAAGCGGGGCGTTCGACCATGAAATTGCCGAGTTGGATATACCCTCGCCCAAAGGCGATGAACATATCTCTTTCGACGAACAGCCCGGCAAGGCGCGTCCTGATAAAATTCCTCTGCTAAAACCGGCATTCCGTCAGGGGGGCACCGTGACTGCGGCTAACTCCTCGTCCATCTCGGACGGTGCAGCCGCTCTTGTGCTTGCGTCGGAAAAGGCGGCCAATGACCAGGGTCTCGCCGTCCGTGCCCATGTCATGGGGCACACCAGCCACGCCCAGGCTCCGGGCTTGTTCACCACCGCCCCCGTTCCCGCCGCTCAAAAGCTGCTTGATCGTTTGGGTTGGCAAAAAGCCGATGTCGACCTGTGGGAAGTAAACGAAGCCTTCGCTGTTGTCCCGCTCGCTTTCATGCATGAAATGGGCCTTTCGCATGATATCGTGAATGTTAACGGGGGGGCGTGCGCCTTGGGTCACCCGATTGGGGCCTCAGGGGCACGCATTATCGTCACCTTGCTGAACGCGTTGGAAAAACGCGGATTAAAGCGTGGCATTGCTGCCATCTGCATAGGTGGCGGCGAAGGTACTGCCATCGCAATCGAACGCCCCTGATTTCCAAATGGACATATATCCTCGGGGGGCCGGGGGGCAGACAGCCCCCCGAGGTATCATCAAACAAAGGTTTCGCTTATGCGCGTTGACTACTCAACCCTCTCACAAACGATCCACGCATTGACCGAAGGTGAAACCGACCCGGTCGCGTTGATGGCGACCATCGCCTGCGAAGTACATCATGCAGACGACCGCTTTGACTGGACAGGGTTTTACCGCGTGACCGGGCCCGGCGTCCTCAAGATTGGCCCCTACCAAGGCGGCCACGGCTGCTTGGTCATTGCTTTTGACAGGGGCGTTTGCGGTGCCGCAGCGCGCACAGGTGAAATCCAGCTCGTTGACGATGTTGACGCGTTTCCCGGCCATATCGCCTGCGCGACATCCACACGTTCGGAACTTGTATTGCCGGTGTGGGACGGTGCGGAAAAGCTGTTGGGTGTCTTTGATATCGACAGCAACCAACCTGCCGCCTTTGACGCTCGGGATGCGGAGCAGCTTGCGGATATTTTGAGATCCAGTTTTGCCAGCGTGAAATAATGCTGTATTTTTTCATCAAGCCGGTCCAGTGTGAAGAAATGAGGTGTTTTTTCACGGAGCGCTGAGCGCAGCATGCCATATTCCGTCTGTCATACGCGTCTGGGGGCCGACCTGCGTACCCTGCGCAAAGCGCGGGGCCTAACCTTGCATACTCTCGCTGACAGACTTGATCGTTCGGTGGGTTGGCTCAGCCAGGTCGAACGTGACATGTCCGTCCCGTCGATCACAGACTTGCGTCACTTGGCGCATGCTCTTGATGTCCCAGTGTCGATGTTGTTTCGCCACGCCGGTGCCGCAGCCCATGAGGCAGGATTCATCGTGCGAAAGAACGCCCGCAGGCCGATCGGGTCCTCCACGCAAGGGTTGACCGAGGAACTGCTCTCGCCCGACCTGACGGATGACTTCGAGATGGTCCATTCCACGTTCCTCCCCCATAGCCGCATCAAAACAGTCGTCACACGTCCCACCCAAGAGGTCGGGTATCTTGTTTCCGGTGCCCTGGAGATAGAGATCGCCGGAACCACTCACACCCTTGCTCCCGGCGACAGCTTTCGCATACGCGGAGAGCCGTTTCGGTGGTCCAACCCCTATCCCGACCCTGCTGTGGCGATATGGGTAATTGCCCCGCCGGTGTATTGATGAGCTTTGATGCATGGATAGTCTTCGCGCTTTTCTGGGTCGTGTTCGTCACTACGCCCGGGCCAAATGCGGTGAATTGCATCAGCAATGGCATGAACCTTGGCTTTCGCCGCGCCATGGTTGGCGTGTTGGGGATAGTGACCCAAGCCTCTCTGTTTCTGGTTCTTTCCGCGGTGGGGGTCACGGCTTTGCTTACGGCATCGCCAACGGCGTTTTTCGTCGCGAAGCTCTTTGGGGCTGGATTTTTGATTTATCTGGGCGTGCGCGGATTGTTGATGGCGGGCAAACCGGTGGTGATAAAGCCCATGCCGGCGGCGTCTGTATATTGGCGCGCCTTCGCTATAGCGACGATCAACCCAAAATCCGTGGCCGGTTATCTTGCGGCGTTCAGCCAGTTCGTTCAGCCAGAGGTGCCGATCTGGAACCAGATGCTGGTGATCGTTCCCACAGCGCTGGTGCTCACCACGTTCAGCTATACCGGTTATACCGCGCTTGGTGCAGGGCTGGGGCGCGCCGCCTTGGGGGCCGTCTTCAATGTCTGGTTCCGGCGGGTGATGGCGATTTTCTTCATTTTTTATGGCGTGCTTCTGGGTGCATCGACGACACCGGCGGGGCGGGTTTGAAATGCAGATGAATGCGACAACAGCGCGTCGGCGCGAGGCCCCCCAACCCTCCAAACCTGTGCGTGGCACCGTGAAGCGGGCTTGGGGGATGTTCTTTGTATTTACCAACGGATCGTCACAAAAGGAGTAGAGCATGGCTGAGTTCCCTACCACAGCACGGGTTGTCATCATCGGCGGAGGCGTTGTGGGCGTATCGTCGCTCTTTCATCTCGCCAAGATGGGTTGGACAGATTGCGTATTGCTTGAAAAAAACGAACTGACTGCGGGTTCCACCTGGCATGCAGCGGGAAACTGCCCCAGTTTCAGCACCTCTTGGGCGGTAATGAACATGCAGCGTTACTCGCTCGCACTGTACAAGGGGTTGGCCCGCGAAGTCGATTATCCGATGAATTACCATGTCACTGGTTCCATCCGGTTGGCGCATGGAAAAGAGCGTATGATGGAGTTTGAACGCGCGTGCTCCATGGGGCGGTATCAGGGGCTCAACCTCGAAATGATGGACCTTGGCGCGATCAAACAGAAATATCCCTTTATCGAAACCCACGATCTGGCAGGGGGGCTATATGATCCCGACGACGGTGATATAGACCCTGCGCAACTGACCCAGGCGCTGGCGAAGGGGGCGCGCGACATGGGTGCCCGCATTGAACGGTTTTGCCCGGCCACCGGCGTAACACGTGACAACGGTGAATGGATCGTACATACGGCCAAGGGTGACATCCGCTGCGAAAAGGTGGTGAATGCAGCAGGTTATTACGCACAACGTGTCGGAGAATGGTTCAAGCCCTATGGCGGGCGCACGGTCCCCATGGCAACGATGAGCCACCAGTATTTCCTGACCGACGAGATACCCGAACTCAAGGAATGGACCATTGCACAGGGTCATAAGGTTCCACTGTTACGGGATGTCGACAGCTCTTACTATTTGCGACAGGACAAATATGGTCTGAACCTTGGCCCTTACGAACGTAACTGCAAAGGGCACTGGATGACGCCCGATGACCCGATGCCTGACGATTTTTCGTTCCAGCTCTACCCCGACGACCTTGAGCGCCTTGAATGGTATATCGAAGACGCAATGGCGCGGGTTCCGATACTGGGCACGGCTGGGGTTGGGCGTGTGATCAATGGGCCTATCCCCTATGCACCAGACGGGCTTCCCCTGCTGGGGCCGATGCCCGGCGTCCCGGATGCCTTCGAGGCGTGCGTGTTCACCTTTGGCATCACACAGGGCGGCGGCGCTGGAAAAGTGCTGGCCGAATGGGTGGTTGAAGGGCAGACGGAATGGGACATGTGGGCAACGGACCCGCGCCGTTATACCGACTTTGCCGATCAGGACTATGCGGATCAAAAAGCGATCGAAGTGTATGGCCACGAATATGCGATGCATTTCCCGCATCATGCGTGGCCCGCTGGCCGGAACAAGAAACTGTCACCGGTGCATGACCGTATCATCGCTGCCGGGGGGGGTGATGGGGGCGTATAATGGGTGGGAGCGCGCCAATTGGTTTGCCCACGCCGAAGACGACCTGTCTCATGAGGCCACCCAGACATGGGATCGCAACGGGCCGTGGGCGCAACGGGTAAGGCAGGAATGTGAAGCTGTCCGCGACGACGTGGGCGTTCTGGATCTGCCGGGGTTTTCGCGTTTCAACCTGTCCGGTGAGGGCACTGCCGAATGGTTGCGCGGACAGATAACAGGCGCACTGCCCAAGATCGGTCGCATGAACCTTGCCTATTTCGCGGATCAACGCGGGCGTATCCTGACGGAAATGTCGCTGCTTCGCCATGATGAGGATCACTTCACACTGATAACTGCTGCGGCAGCGCAATGGCATGACTTTGATGTCCTGCGCCCCGCGGGCCAGGCAGGGTTGCGCCTGATTGACCACACTGGGGATTATTCGACGCTGATTGTGACGGGCCCGCAATCGCGGGATCTGTTTCAAAGCCTCGATACGCAGGCCGACCTGTACGCCCCATGGCTGAGCCATCAGATGGCGCGGGTTGCCGGGGTGGACTGCGCGCTTGCCCGGGTCAGTTTTGCCGGAGAGCTTGGCTGGGAAATCCATGCCGCCAACAAGGATATCCCAATCCTATATGCTGCGGTGATCGGGGCAGGGGCAAAACCCTTTGGCATGTGGGCGTTGAATGCATTGCGCATGGAAAAAGGGTATCGTGCCTGGAAAGGTGACCTGTCGACGGATTACACGGTGCTGCAAGGCGGACTGGACCGGTTCGTCAAGCTGGACAAACCACAGGAGTTTCCCGGCAAGGCCGCTTTGCTGCGCGAACAGCAAACCGGGCCGACCAAGCGTTTTGTCACCTTGGTGATCGACGCTGGCGATCAGGACGCCCCCTATATGTCAACAGTATCGTACAAGGGCGACGTCGTGGGCGAGACGACATCGGGCGACTGGGGTTACCGGGTCAACAAATCGATAGCATTTGCGATGGTTCGCGCCGATCTGGCGCAGGCTGGAACCGAGCTTGAGGTCGATATTTTCGGTGTCCCCCGTCATGCCACGGTGCAACCTGATGCGCCGCTCTGGGACCCGGAAAACAAGCGATTGCGCGCATGATGTCTCACGGCACCTGACCCTAGCATTCCTACATCGCTCTCGCCCCGCGAAATATTGAGGCTCACAATCGTTCTAAGGACACTCAGATATGACTCTTCCTTCTCATGCGCGTGTCGTCATCATAGGTGGTGGCGTGATCGGATGCTCTGTCGCTTACCATTTGACGAAACTTGGTTGGACAGATGTTGTGCTGCTGGAACGCAAGCAGCTCACCAGCGGTACGACCTGGCATGCAGCCGGGTTGATTGCACAGCTGCGGGCCAGCGCCAATATGACCCGCCTCGCAAAATACTCTCAGGAGCTTTACGGGAACCTTGAGGGCGAAACCGGGGTCGCGACCGGCTTCAAGCGATGTGGTTCGATCACCGTCGCGTTGACCGGGGAGCGACGCGAAGAGATATACCGTTCAGCGGCCATGGCGCGGGCTTTCGGGGTGGATGTCGAAGAGATCGACCCCAGTGGAATCAAAGCCCGCTATCCCCATCTAAACACCGACGGCGTTACCGGTGGGGTTTATCTTGGCAAGGATGGGCAGGGGGATCCGGCCAATATCGCGCTTGCATTGGCGAAAGGCGCGCGTCAACGCGGTGCCCAGATTTTCGAGAGGGTCAAAGCCACCCAGGCGCTGCGCACAGGCCGCCGGTTAACAGGTATCGCCTACGAATCAGAGTCCGGTGAGGAGGGCGCGATTACTTGCGACCATGTCGTGAATTGCGCTGGCATGTGGGGGCATCAGGTCGGTCGCATGTTGAACACCAACGTGCCTTTGCAGGCATGTGAACACTTCTACATCGTGTCCGAACCGATAGCGGGGCTGGAACAGCTTCCGGTTCTGAGGGTCCCCGATGAATGCGCTTACTATAAATACGATGCGGGCAAGATCATGCTGGGAGCGTTTGAACCTGTATCAAAGCCATGGGGCATGTCGGGCATTCCCGAAAGCTTTGAATTTGATCAGCTTCCCGAAGATTTCGACCACTTCGAACCCATTCTGGAAGCGGCGGTGCACCGGATGCCAATGCTGGCGGACGCCGGAATCCATACATTTTTTAACGGGCCGGAAAGCTTTACCCCCGACGATGCGTACCATCTGGGGCTTTCCCCCGAGATGGATAATGTTTGGGTCGCCGCAGGGTTCAATTCTATCGGGATACAATCCGCCGGCGGTGCGGGGATGGCGTTGGCCCAGTGGATGGAGGATGGTGCCAAACCATTTGATTTGGGCGATGTGGATATTTCGCGCATGCAGCCGTTTCAGGCCAATAAGTCTTATCTGGTGGAACGCTCAAGGGAAACGCTTGGCCTGCTTTATGCGGATCACTACCCGTTCCGCCAAAAAGTCACCGCGCGGGGTATTCGCCGCTCACCGTTCCATGCGCAGCTTCTGGAGAGCGGGGCAGTCATGGGGGAACTTGCAGGCTGGGAAAGGGCGAACTGGTTCAGTAAGCCGGGCCAGGACGGGTCGTATCGCTACAGTTGGAAGCGGCAGAACTTTTTTGGCAATGTCGCCGATGAACTGGCTGCAATCCGCACGAATGTCGGGATGTATGACATGTCGTCGTTTGGCAAAATCCGTGTCGAGGGGCGCGATGCCACAGCGTTTTTGAACCATGTCGGCGGGGGGCAGTACGATGTCCCCGTGGGTAAGATTGTCTATACCCAGTTCTTGAATGAACGCGCAGGGATAGAGGCCGACGTGACCGTCACCCGCCTGTCAGAGACAGCATATCTTGTGGTCACGCCAGCGGCCACCCGTCTGGCGGATGAAACCTGGATGCGACGGCATCAGGGCGACTTCAACGTCGTCATCACCGATGTAACCCCGGCCGAGGGTGTTTTGGCCGTCATGGGCCCGAACGCCCGAAAGCTGTTGCAGGCAGTTTCGCCGAATGATTTCACCAACGCAACCAACCCGTTTGGCACAGCACAAGAGATCGAGTTGGGCATGGGGTTGGCGCGGGTGCACCGGGTGACCTATGTCGGCGAACTGGGTTGGGAGATTTACGTAAGCACCGATATGGCGGCACATGCCTTTGAAACACTCATGTCAGCGGGGCAGAATATCGGGTTGAAGCTGTGTGGCATGCATATGATGGACAGCGCGCGGATAGAAAAAGGCTTTCGGCATTTTGGTCACGACATCACCAGCGAAGACCACATACTGGAGGCCGGCCTGGGGTTTGCCGTGAAAACTGACAAACCGACATTTATTGGGCGCGACGCGGTGCTGCGCAAGCGCGAGACCGGTCTGACAAAACGGTTGGTGCAGTTCAAACTGACTGATCCAGAGCCGATGCTCTATCACAATGAACCGATCTTGAGAGATGGCGAAATCGTTGGTTTCCTGACGTCGGGTGCATACGGGCATCACTTGGGGGCCGCGATCGGCATGGGCTACGTGCCTTGCGCCGAACAAAGCGCGGCAGATGTCCTGGCCTCGCGCTTCGAGATCGACGTTGCGGGCACGCGTGTCCCCGCCGAAGTATCGCTGAAACCCATGTACGACCCTGCTGCGGAAAGAGTGAAAGTTTAATACTGGTAGGTTGCTCGTAACACGGCTAAGCACCGCGCAAGGAGTAAGCCCATGCGCAACCCAGATACGTTGTCCGCAGGTCAGACAACCCCGAATGAGGACACGCCGGAAGGTCTTGCGTTTGCTATAGGGGCCTACGGCCTTTGGGGTTTTCTACCGCTGTACATGAAAGCGATTGACCATATTCCGGCGGCGGAAATCGTCGTGCACCGGATCATCTGGTCGGTCCCCGTCGGTGCGATGGTTCTGCTCATGCTCGGGCGCACCGCGACCCTGCGCGAGGCATTCCGTTCGCCGCGCACCTTGCTTATGGGGTGCGTCACAGCGTCGTTGATCTCGGTGAATTGGGGAATTTACATCTGGGCGGTCAATTCGGGCCACGCGCTGGATGCAGCTCTCGGCTATTATATAAATCCGTTGTTCAGCATTCTTCTCGGGGCGCTGCTGCTTGGCGAACGCATGGAGCGTTTGCAGGTAGCGGCGGTCGCTCTTGCAGCGGTCGCGGTGGGAATTCTGACGATCGAATCCGGTCGGCTTCCCTGGGTGGCCTTGAGCCTGACCTTCACGTTTGGTCTTTACGCGCTCGCCAAGAAGCGCTTGCCGATTGGGCCAAATCAGGGGTTTCTGCTTGAGGTGTTGATCTTGCTCGCCCCGGCCTTGGCATATCTGGGCTATCTGGTTGTGTCCGGGCAGAACCACTTTGGTGTCGGCGTGCCGTTTGACACATGGATGTTGGTGGGCTGCGGGGTGGTAACGGCGGTGCCCTTGATCTTTTATGCCAACGGGGCAAAACGCCTGCGGTTGTCGACTATCGGAATATTGCAATATATTGCCCCCACGATGATCTTCCTGAACGCGGTACTGGTCTTTGGTGAACCTTTCGGGCGCTCACGGATGATAGCATTTCCGCTAATTTGGGGCGCGTTGGTGATCTATTCGATTTCGCTGTTCAGGCAAATGCGGCGTCGATCGCCGGCGCAATAATGACAAGCCTGGTCCGGGTCCCCGCATCGCATCAAGACAACGCACCCTTGAATGCGAGAAAACCAGGGTCGTTCATCACCCGCTCATTCATCGCATCGCGTAGCGCACCTATGGATTTGTGCGGGCGCATGGCCACTTCAAACTGCGAGATAAGGCCATCGTCATCCAAGGTTATCAGATCAACGCCAACCGCGTCCAAATCGTTGACTTTGCACTCGAATTCCAGAGCCCAGTCGTTGCCAGACCCCATGATCCTACGGTATCTGAAGTTGCTGAAAACCTGGCCGACGTGGCCCAGTACCGCTGCCACGGGTTCACGCCCCGTCCAGGTCTTGTAATAGGTCGGGGGCATAAAGCGCACATCCTCAGCCAATAGCGGAGCGATCTGGTCGGCTTCACCCTTGGCTACGACGTCGATCATCTTGGTAATAGTGGGGTGCATCATCAATCCTTTGCATCAACTGGCTTGAAAACCCATCCTACATCTGAGAGTCACAGCTATGGAAACAGAATATTGCCCGCCGCAGGATCCGTTGGTCATCTTGCATGAAGATGCCGAAGTTTTGCTGGTTGATAAACCGGCTGGTTTGCTTTCGGTACCGGGCAAGGGTCCACATCTGGCGGATTGTCTGATTACACGCGTGCAGACCGTGTTTCCCGATGCACTATTGGTGCACCGGCTGGACCGCGACACCTCGGGTGTGATGATTTTCGCGCTGACACCTTATGCACAGCGGCATCTGGGGTTGCAGTTCGAAAAGCGGATGACGCGCAAGACCTATGTTGCACGCGTCTGGGGCGTGCCAGAGCAGAGTTCGGGAACGATCGACTTGCCGCTGATCGTGGACTGGCCCAACCGGCCGCTTCAGATGGTGTGTCACGAAACCGGAAAAGCCGCGCAGACCGACTGGCGCTTGCTGAAAGACGAAGGCGAAACGGCGCGCGTCCGACTTAGCCCCAGAACGGGGCGCAGTCACCAGTTGCGGGTGCATATGCTAAGTCTGGGACACCCAATTTTAGGCGACCCGTTTTATGCTTCGGGGCCTGCGCTCGATTACCCCAGAATGATGCTCCATTCAGAAGAGCTGCGGTTCAACCACCCTCAGGGCGGCCATTCCACCAAGATCCGGTCGAAAGCCCCGTTCTAAGCCTGCGGGCTGGGTGGAAAAGACCACCCCGCCAGGGATGGCCCATTGTTTCGCAACACTCCGGTGTTGCGCTTCGATAATGTCTGATGCTGTTATTCGGCGGCCCAACCAGAGACCGCTTTGATCTCGGTGAAATCCTCGATGCCGTATAGCCCGCCTTCGCGGCCATTGCCCGATTGCTTCATCCCCCCAAAGGGTGATCCCGCCGCGCGGCCCTGACCGTTCATTTCAACCATGCCGGATCGCAGCTGGCGCGCCAGCCTATTGCGACGCTCGCCGTCCTGGCTTTGGACATAGTTGGTCAGTCCGTACACTGTATCGTTGGCGATTTGTACGGCCTGTTCTTCGGTGTCGAACTTCATGATCGACAGCACCGGGCCAAAGATTTCCTCGCGGGCAATGGTCATATCAGGCGTCACATCAGCAAAAACCGTTGGTTTTACAAAGAACCCCCGGTTCAGCCCGTCGGGGCGACCCGTGCCGCCGGTGACCAGACGCGCACCTTCGTCGATGCCCTTTTGGATCAGGTCCTGGATTTTGTCGAATTGGGTTTGGTTCACCACGGGGCCGATGTGCCGCCCTTCTTCGGATGCCGGGCCAACAGTCACCTTAGACGCTACGGCACCCGCTTCTTCTACGGTTTTGTCATATATGTCTGACTGCACCAACATGCGGCTGGGGGCGTTACACGACTGCCCGGTGTTTTGCATCATATGCAGCACGCCGCGTTTGACCGCCTTATCGTCTGCATCGCTGAAGATGATGTTCGCGCCCTTGCCACCCAATTCAAGGTGAACTTTCTTCAGGGTGTCCGCCGCCGCCTTCGAAATCAGGGTCCCCGCGCGGGTGGAGCCGGTAAAACTGATCATATCAACCTCTTTATGAGAGGACAGTTGGCTACCAACGCCGACCCCGTCACCGTTTACCAGGTTAAAGACACCTTTGGGAAAGCCGGCCTCGTCCATCAGCTCGGCAAAGATCATGGCATCGAGAGGGCTTTCCTCGGATGGCTTCAACACCATCGTGCACCCTGCTACCACTGCCGCACCGACCTTGAGGGTGATCTGGTTCATTGGCCAGTTCCACGGCGTGATAAGGCCAGCCACACCCACAGCCTCGCGGATGATACGGTCGTTGGGGGCATGGTCGCCCAAGGGCTGTTCAAACTTGAATTCTTTCGCAGCCTTGATGAAATTGCTCAGATGCCAGGTCCCTGCACCAACCTGTGAAGTCCGGGCCAAATCCATCGGGGCACCCATTTCGGTGCTCATCGCTTTGGCCAGGTCTTCTGCACGTGCCTGATAGACCTCAAGCAGCTTTTCCAGCAGTGCAATGCGCTTTTCAGGAGGAGTGGCCATCCAGCCGGGCAGCGCTGCCTTTGCTGCGGCAACCGCGGCATCGGTATCAGCCTGATCGCCCAAAGAAATTACCGCGCAAGGTTCTTCGGTCGACGGATCAATGACATGATGATCTTTCGGCGCAGCGGGTGAAACCCATTCGCCATTGATATAGAATTTGCGCTTCTCGAGCATGGAAAACTCCTTTTGTCATGCAGTGGCGGGGCATTTCCCATCCACGTTGCGCATACCATGGCACCACACCAACTTACCCGCAAGTGAGGGGGTGAAACGGAATGCGCTTACACCTACATAAGTAGGGAGCGACAAACTGGAACCTCAATTTGGAGAATAAAATGTCTTTGCGCATAAACGATACGATTCCGGACATGACCGTCGAAACCGATCAGGGATCAATCAAACTGCATGATTGGGTTGGCGATGGCTGGGCAATTCTTTTTTCCCACCCCAAGGACTTTACCCCTGTGTGCACGACCGAATTCGGTGCCGTCGCTCAGTTGGCGGATGAATGGGAAAAACGCGGCACCAAAGTGATGGGCATTTCCGTGGACGGTGTCGAAGAGCACAAAAAGTGGAAAGGCGACATTGAAACGTTCGGCGGGGCAAAGGCGGGTTTTCCGATCATCGCCGATGATGACTTGAAAGTCGCCAAGGCGTTTGATATGCTTCCAGCCGAAGCTTACTTGCCGGATGGGCGCACGCCGAATGACAGCGCGACAGTACGTGCCGTATTCATCATCGGCCCGGACAAAAAGCTAAAGCTATCGATGACGTATCCGATGACCGTCGGTCGCAACTTTGCCGAAGTGCTGCGTGCCCTCGACGGCTTGCAGATGTCGTCGGGCAAGGGTGTCGCGACACCGGCCAACTGGAACGTGGGGGACGACGTGATTATCCCCGCGACGCTGTCTGACGATGACGCCAAGGCCAAGTTTGGCGATTTCAACAAAATTCTGCCGTACCTGCGGACGACCAAAGCCCCGAAATAGGGCGGTGTCAGGCGCGCTGCGGTAGCATAGCGACTTGCGCGCGGTACCACCCACGGTTCAATTCCCGCATCAGTTTGCCGCTGGTGCGGGTTTTTTGTTGGATGGTCGAACCGCCGATTCGATGCGCGATCTCGCTCAGTCCGTTCGGCAGCAGGGCATGCAGCTTTTGTCCGGTGACCCAATGCATCTGCAACCACGTATCAACAGGTCGATCTATCTGCTCGGACCCCTGCAACAGCCGTTTTGCAGCCTCGCGCCCCACCACCTGACAGCAGCATTGCAACCCGATCACGCGCGGCAGAATAAGCGCCATCTCGCCATCTGTGGCAATAACCTTCGCCGGTTTCTCGCGGCGTTTGGGGGGCAGACGCAGATACATGTCTGGCGTCATGTGATCGGCGATCATTGCCCTGGCGCGGGTCATCTCGGGTGATGACACAGCAAGATCATCTTCGGCGATCATCGCATAATCCCAACCCTGATCGACGATCATGCGCCAGCATTTGCGGTGGCTTTGAAAAACGCCAATTTCCGCGGGGGTCAGGGGAAAGGGATAGGCCGGGCTATGAAGGTTTCCCGCATGGGTCTTGATACCCGCAACTTGCGCGGGGTCGCGACCGTTGACTGCTTCGACGACCTGCGCATCCGGCAGATCTTGCAGCAACCGCGCGACGTTGGGACGGCGCGCGGCGCTGGAGGACATATGGATGATCAAAGAGTTCATGACGTCTGATATCCTGTCCTGTCAGGCTTTCAAACCTGCTTGATCACTGTTCGGCGTTGAAGGTGAACAGCTTTTCGCCATTGATCGTATAGCTGTTAATCAGCTCTTTTGCCCGGTCGCTTACCAGCCAGGTTTCAAGCTTGGCCGCTGCTTCCTTGTTGATATGCGTAAAGTTTTCGGGGTTAACCGGGATATAGGCATACTGGTTGAACAGCACCTTATCGCCAGCAAACAGCAGAGCCAAATCAGCCTTGTTGGCAAAATTCAGCCAGCTTGCACGATCGGACATGATATACGCATCAAGCCCTGCGGCGGTATTCAGGCTTGCTCCCATCCCTGCACCAACGGCCTTGTACCAGTCTCCGAACGCCTTGGGGTCCAGATCGGCGGTCGCCCAAAGCGCCAGTTCCTTTTTATGCGTTCCGCTATCGTCCCCACGGCTGACAAACGGTGCCTTGGCGGTCGCGATCATCTCAAACGCCTGCTTGGCGGTCTTTGCACCTGCGATGGCGGCGGGATCGCTGCTAGGCCCGATCAGCACAAAATCATTGTACATGATTTCACGGCGATGGGTGCCATACCCCTTGGCCACGAACGCTTCTTCGGCTTTCTTTGAGTGCACCAGAATAGCATCGACATCCCCGGCTTCCCCCAAGCGCAAGGCTTGGCCGGTACCGACGATCAACAGCTGAACATCTAGGTCCAGGTCCTGCTTGATCGCCGGTAATAACACCTCGGACAGGCCCGAATTGTTGAATGAAGTTGTGACCGCCATTTTCATTGTGTCGGCCTGTACCGCAGTGGCACCTATCGCAATGGCAAGAGCTGTTAGCAGGGATTTCATACCAAAATGTCTCCGTTCAGGAAGGATTTGAATTCCGAGGTCAGAGGGGCATCAAACGTCTGGGGTGCCGGTCCTTCTTCGTGAATACGACCATTAAACAGAAAGAGTATTTCAGTTGCAAGACGACGCGCCTGTCCTAGATCATGGGTCGCCATCACAATACGGGTACCGTTACGGTGGGCGGCTTGCAGCAGTGCTTCGATATCTTTCACCGAACGACCGTCAAGATTTGAACACGGCTCATCCAGAAACAGGATTTCAGGGTCGCGTATCAAAGCGCGGGCCAGTGCCAGCTTTTGCTTTTCCCCTCCCGACAGGCGGGTAGCCGGCCGGTGAAGCGCGTCGGTCAGACCAATGCGTTCGGCCCAAGTCTCGATCGCGTGATCCATTCGATCTTTAGGGTAGGACAGAATACTCAGCGGATAGGCGAGGTTGGCGCGGACTGATCGGCGTAACATCACCGGGCTTTGGAACACGTAGGCCTGCTTGGTGCGGGCCACGGTGTCGGAAGCCGACCAGGTGATGGTACCGGTATCCAGTCTCTCCAGCCCGTGCAAAGCCTTGAGCAACGTCGTTTTGCCCGCACCGTTCGGACCCAACAGGATGGTGAAGCCAGATGTACCCAGGGTCAGGTCAATTGGCCCCAAAAGGCTTTTCCGCCCCTTCGAAATGCTGACCCCGCGCATTTCCACAGGCAGTACGGTGGTCACCATCTACCTCTCCTTTCCGTGCGGGAAAGGGCATGAATGATCAGGTTCACAGAAAGCGCCAGACCGATCAGGACAAATCCCAACCCCAGGGCCAAGGCAAAGTCTCCCTTGCCGGTTTCAAGCGCGATAGCAGTGGTAAGCACCCGCGTGGCATGGTCAATATTGCCACCCACGATCATAATCGCGCCGACCTCGCCTATGGCGCGGCCAAAGCCCGCCAATGCAGCGGTGAGCAGTGCGCGCCGCCCATCGGTGATCAATGTCAGGATACGGCGCATCGGCGTCGTGTTCAGCGATATAAGCAGATCGTGATATTCCGCCCAGAGGTCGCGCATGGCCTGGTGGGTGATGGACGCGATCAATGGTGTGATAATGACCACCTGTGCAATGATCATTGCAGTGGGGGTGAACAACAGACCGAAAACGCCGAACGGTCCTGCGCGTGATAACAGCAGATAGACGATCAGGCCGACAACCACCGGGGGAAGGCCCATCATGGCATTGAGCACAGCGATCGCAGTCCGGCGGAACCGGAACCGGCGGATGGCCAGCCAGGTCCCCAGGGGCAGGGCAATGAACGACGCGATGAATAAAGCTGACAGGCTGACCTGAAGGGATCGCATTGTGATCTCGATCAGGTCGGCATCGCCGGTCGCGATGAGCCAGAATGCAGAAGTGAGCCCTGCCCAGATGTCATTCATCGGGCAGGTCGCAGGTTTGGATACTCATTATTTACTGTCTTCAGTCGCCCAGCCGTACGTTGCTGTCGGAAGTCATGTTGGCAGACGAAAACCCGGCATTGTCAAGCGCGAGGTTTACCCCGAACGCAATGATGATCAGGGCCACGTTGGCCACTAGGAAAGCCTTCATTTGGAACCTCGCTGTTGTGCGCCTGAACGCAGGTTACGGAACGGCTGATGATACGTCATATCATTCAGCCGGGTGTGCGCCAGAGGCGGGTTTGTTTTTTTCGGCAACCATCTCTTCGGCCCAGATGCTGTGGTGCTCGCGGGCCCATTGCAGATCTACATCACCTGAACCCATCGCTTCGAATGCACCTTCCATGCCCAACGTGCCGATATAAATATGCGCGAGAATTACCGCCATCAATACAAAGCTGATGATCGCGTGCCACAGTTGCGCGTATTGCATTTCCTCCTGAGGCGTCAGTGAAGCCTCGATCGGGCCAAATCCCAGAAGTTGTGGCACGCCCATATCGTTGAGCTTGGCAAAGGTGGGACCGAACATGGTTATTTCGAACGGAAACAGCAGCGATAGGCCGGATACCGAAATTGATCCGCCAAGAATAATCACAGCCCAAAAGATCAGTTTTTGGCCGGTGTTGAACTTTTTGGCCGGCGGGTGACCCTTGCCGAAGATGCCGCCGCCCTTGAGGATCCAGTTGATGTCGGTGCGGTCGGGCAGGTTGTGCGCGATCCACATGACGAAAACCATTACCAAACCGAGTATAAACGCCCATGCAACGTTATTGTGAATCCATTTACCTATGGTTGCATAGGCCGAATACGCCTCGAGTCCGAAAACCGGGATAAGCACCTTTCGGCCCGCCAGAGAAATCAACCCTGTCAACGCGAGCAGGATAAACGAACTGGCGATCAACCAGTGACCAAAGCGTTCGATGAACTTGAAGCGTGCAATAGTGATCCCCGAGCGCCCATGTTCAATTTTGATGCGGCCTCGGATCAGGTAGAAAATCGCCAGCAGGACAACGGTGGCCGCAAGGGCGGCGTTTCCGTATGTCAAAAGCGGGCCCCGTCTGAAATCGAGCCACCAAATGCCGCTTTCCTGCATCATTACGGTAGCAGCCGGACCGCGGTTGCTGGCAGACAGCGAGGTTCCTGAATCGGCTCTGATGTCGCGCCACAGATCAGCGTCAGAGGCACCGCCCAATGGCCCGAGCTGGCTGGAAACAGGCGGGGCTTCGTGCTCTGCGGGGCGCGGCACTTGGGCACCAAAGGGAACATCTTCACCGCGTTGACGGGCAAGGATATCCGCAAGGGTCTGTTTGCCGGGTTGAACGCCCACCCCATTGACGGTGGTATCCTGCGCGGCCGACAGACCAGCAAACGAGACGAGGAAGACGAGGGGCAACAGTATGCGCAACAATGTCATCGGGACCTCCGATATAATAAAGATAAATTGGCCCGCCAGCATGTGCCAGCGGGCCAAGGAACGCATTATTGTGCGAAAGGGGCGTTAGCCGCCTTTGCGCTCGTATGCTGTACCCCAGCCCCAGGCACCTGAGCCAAAGCCACGTGCAACCACGCGCTCGCGGTAGATGCTTGATACGACATCTCCGTCACCAGCAAGCAGGGCCTTGGTTGAACACATCTCGGCGCAGATTGGCAGCTTGCCTTCGGCGATCCGGTTGCGCCCGTACTTCTGAAACTCGGCTTCGGAGTTGTTTTCCTCGGGGCCACCGGCACAGAAGGTACATTTGTCCATCTTGCCGCGTGATCCAAAGTTACCAGCCTGAGGGTACTGAGGTGCGCCGAATGGGCAGGCGTAGAAGCAGTAACCACATCCGATGCACAAGTCTTTGGAGTGCAAAACGATGCCATCATCAGTTTGATAGAAGCAGTCTACCGGACAAACGGCCATGCACGGCGCGTCGGAACAGTGCATGCATGCAACTGATATGGACCGTTCGCCGGGCTTGCCGTCCTGAATGGTGACGACCTTGCGGCGGTTGATGCCCCACGGTACTTCGTGTTCGTTCTTACAGGCCGTGACGCACGCATTGCATTCGATGCAGCGTTCGGCGTCGCAGAGAAACTTTGCTCTTGCCATCTTGTCGGTCTCCTTACGCTGTCCAGATTTTGCAGAGGGTCGCTTTGGTCTCTTGCATCTGAGTTACTGAATCATATCCGTATGTCTGTGCAGTGTTGGTGGATTCACCAAGCACATAAGGGTCGGCTCCGTCAGGGTATCTTTCCCTCAGGTCGACGCCTTCCATGTGACCACCGAAGTGGAACGGCATAAACGCGACGCCGCTTTCAACTCGGTCAGTTACCATCGCCATCACTTTCACCTTGCCGCCTTCCGGGCCTTCGACCCAGACTTGCGCGCCATCACGGACGCCAAGATTGTTGGCATCACGGGTGTTGATTTCGATAAACATGTCCTGCTGAAGCTCGGCCAACCAGGGGTTGGACCGTGTTTCGTCACCGCCGCCTTCGTATTCAACCAAACGACCCGACGTGAGGATTATCGGGTAATCCTTGGAAAAATCATTTTCCTGAATGGACTTGTACATTGTCGGTACGCGCCAGAACTTCTTGTCGTCATAGGTTGGATAGTCTGCGACCAGATCGCGCCGATTGGTATAAAGCGGTTCGCGGTGCAGCGGAACCGGATCGGGGAAGGTCCAGACAACGGCACGGGCCTTGGCGTTGCCAAAGGGTGCGCAGCCATGCTTGATCGCGACACGCTGAATGCCGCCGGAAAGGTCGGTCTTCCAGTTCACGCCGCCGGTCTTTGCCGAATAGTCAGACGGTGTTTCGCCGGTTTGAGATGTTTCTCCGACCTCTTCCGCAGGCTTTTCATCAGCCTGGGGGCGACCCTCGGGGAAACCAGCGACGTAGTTGATGACGTTCATTTCGTCCTCGGTCAGATCACTGTCCCATCCGAGTTCTCTGAGCATGGCCATTGTGAATTCGGGATAGCCGTCCTTGATCTCTGACCCTTGGCTGTAAACGCCTTCGGCCAGAAGGTTTTCACCATCACGTTCGACGCCAAAGCGCGCCCGGAAGGTCAGGCCACCTTTGGCGACAGGCATAGACATGTCGTAAAGGTTCGCGGTGCCAGGGTGATTCATCTCGGGTGTGCCCCAAGCTGGCCACGGCAAGCCATAGAAATCACCGTCGGCTGGTCCGCCCATGGCGCGCAAGGTTGTGCGGTCAAAGGTGTGCTGGTTCGCCATGTGCATTTTCATGCGTTCTGGGCTTTGACCTGTATACCCGATGGTCCACATGCCGCGGTTGAATTCGCGGGTGATGTCTTCCACGACGGGTTCGTCCCCTTCGATCGCAATGTTCTTGAACATGCGATCGCTGAATCCGAACTTGTCCGCGAACAACTTGATGATGGTGTGATCAGGCTTGCATTCAAACAGCGGCTCGACAACCTGGTCGCGCCATTGCAGCGAACGGTTCGACGCAGTTACAGAACCGCGTGTCTCGAACTGCGTTGCAGCCGGAAGCAGGTACAGGCCGTCTTGGCGGTCTTGCATGACAGCGGAAACGGTCGGGTAGGGGTCAACCACGACCATCAGGTCGAGCTTCTCCATCGCGGTGACCATTTCTTTTTGACGGGTCTGCGAGTTGGGCGCATGGCCCCACAGCACCATCGCCCGGGTGTTGTCCGGCTGGTCGAGGTTTTCCTTGTCTTCAAGCACACCGTCAATCCAACGGCTGACAGGAATGCCGGTCAGGTTCATCATCTTGGTATCGCCGAAAGACGCGTCCGAAAAACGCCCCTTGAGCCATTCCAGGTCTTCTTCCCAGACACGCGCCCAATGCGCCCAAGCGCCTGCGCTCAGGCCATAGTAACCCGGCAGCGTGTCCGCCAGAACGCCAAGTTCGGTTGCGCCCTGAACGTTGTCGTGACCGCGGAAAATATTGGTGCCGCCGCCTGCGGTACCCATGTTTCCCAAAGCCAACTGCAAGATGCAATAGGCGCGGGTGTTGTTATTGCCGTTGCTGTGCTGCGTACCGCCCATGCACCAGATCACGGTGCCGGGACGGTTGTTTGCCAACGTGCGTGCAACGCGCTCAAGCTGCGAAGCGGGTGCGCCAGTGACGCGTTCGACTTCTTCGGGTGTCCATTTCGCGACTTCGTCACGGATCTGGTCCATGCCCCAAACGCGGGTGCGGATGAACTCCTTGTCTTCCCACCCGTTTTCGAAGATGTGCCAAAGAATACCCCAGACCAGCGCCACATCCGAACCGGGACGGAAGCGGACATATTCGTCCGCATGTGCGGCTGTGCGGGTAAAGCGAGGATCACACACGATCAACGGCGCGTTGTTCTCTTCTTTCGCTTTCAGCAAGTGCAACAGGGACACCGGGTGCGCTTCGGCAGGGTTGCCACCTATTACAAAGATCGCCTGGCTGTTGTGGATATCGTTATAGCTGTTGGTCATGGCACCGTAGCCCCACGTGTTCGCAACACCTGCAACAGTAGTCGAGTGGCAAATACGCGCTTGGTGGTCTACGTTGTTGGTCCCCCAATATGCGGCGAATTTGCGGAATAGATACGCCTGTTCGTTACTATGCTTGGCGGAACCGAGCCAGTAGACAGAATCCGGGCCGCTTTCTTCGCGAATCACGTTCATCTTATCGCCGATTTCGTTGATCGCCTGTTCCCAGCTGATGCGAATCCACTGGCCACCCTCTTTTTTCATCGGGTATTTCAAACGGCGTTCGCCATGGGCATGTTCGCGCACCGAAGCACCTTTGGCGCAGTGCGACCCAAGGTTGAACGGGCTGTCCCAACCGGGTTCCTGTCCTGTCCAGACGCCATTGGAAACCTCTGCGATGACCGTACAGCCAACCGAACAATGGGTGCACACCGATTTGATCGTTTCGACCGCGCCATCCACTGCTGCCGCTGCCGAGGCTTGGGTGACGGAGCCGGCGGTTGCGGCTATTGCTGCCAACCCGCCGATCGCAAGGCCGGAACCCCGCAGGAATGAACGACGGTCAACCGATCTTTCGGCGATATCGGACACAATCCCAGTTCTTTGGGGCCGCCGTGCAACCCCATTCGTCTTTTTCCGAAGCATAATACTCTCCCTTGAAGCCCGCGTGTCATGAACGGTTGGTTCAGGTCGGGGCTATTTTTTCCACTGCGCTTGTTGACCCGCAGAGTTGTTCGCCTAATTAAAAACGCGCACTTTCAAAATACGCACGTGTGTGAGCAGTGTCCTGCATGGTCTCCGACTGCAAATCGACGGTCTGCGCCTCTGCCGAAGTACCCACGGTCGCAACGGCCACTGCCGCTGCGGGGGCTGCTGTGCCTGCCAGTTTTAGAAAATTTCGGCGATTGGTGCCGGTGGTTTCCTGGGTCATGGGTTTAATCCCTTTCCTTGGTTATGCGGGTGTGACCCGCGTTGAATGGCGCGGGTTCAGCCCGCCGTCATACGAAAAGCTTCGCGTTCGATGTCCATAAAGGCACTGCCAACCGCACCGACACCGGCGTAGAGGACAGAATTCTTGGCGCTTTGCAGATCGGTGAAAAAGTGACCGGCCCAAGGCGCGATGTGCTTGTTGAAAAAACCGCGCTGCGTAGCGTCAGAGGCAGCATCGCCAAAGCGACCTACGATCATACCGCCCATCATCTCCATGAGCGACGCGATATTATCTTCGGGCTCGAACACGTTCGGCGCGCGGGATATGCGTTGCGCCGACATGTATGTACGCAGTGAGGCCAACGGTTTTTCGTTCAGAAACCCGGTCAGGTAATAACTGGCGTAAGGCAGCAGTTCACCCCGGCCCAAGCCTATGAACAACGCGTCGAATTCGGTCTGGACCTGCTTGGGCGACACGGCTTTTGCGACACGTGCCAGACCATTTATCGCTTCGCCCAATGCGCTTGTGTCACCAGTCAATGACGCGGTCTGGTTCAACATCGCCGCATCGGCGGGCCGCGCCAACATGACGCCTAGATAGTTATACAGATCGGCACGCAGACGATCTTCGGGCGCGACCTTGGCGGCTTCGGCAGTAACATTCATGAGCTCTGGTCCTCGAAATGGAAAGCCATTCGGCGCGGTGGCAATTGCACATCATCCAATGCGGCATCAAGTGCTTCTGTCTCGATTTCATCATCAGGTTCGCAAGCGAGTTCGCTTTCCTCAACCGACGATGCAACCGAGCACGGGGCAGGCTGTGCCAAGGTCGCCATTTCTTCGGGCATGTCTATCGGCGCATCCGGCGTCGATGCATTCGCCGATTTCATCGCCACATCCTTGATATGTTCGCGCAGGCCTTTTCCGACCTGATAGCTGGTCGTGAAATCGGTGACCGCGGACACCTGAGTGTAATCGTCAGCGTAATCGACCAAGTCGTCAAGGCAGGCCAGTACCGGGTCTGAGACCCAAAGCTTGCGGAGCGCGCGACGCCGTAAATGATCCGGGATCGCTTTCGACATGAAGGCGGTGAAGTCGTCACCGGCTTTCATCGTGTCTGGATCGGGCAGGTCGAACTCGGCCAACAGTTCCTCGTCGGATTTTTCGGCATTCAAAACCTGCTGCTCAGCCAACGCCTGTTCTTCAGCGGCCTGCCGGGCCGATGCTTCCTCGGCCTTAACGCCGGCACGACGGCGTTCCCAGAATGATGCTCGGCGGGTCATCGCGCAGAACCCGTTCTTATCTTGCGTGGTGCCCGATATACGTCGGTTGTCTGCGAAATGCGCGCGTCACCAATTCCGTCTTGTTCATGTTCGCGGTATTTGTCGCGACGGCGTTTGATAAAGGCCTCTTCTTCGTGATGTTCGTCCAGGTAAGCCGAGATCCAGGCAAGGACCTGAGGCGGAATCATGACCTTTTCGACGATATCCTCACCGTTGTCGCTGTAATCCTGCGCCTCATAAGGCGACGCGGTGACCGTGACGATATCGAGCGGTCTTTCGGTTTCCTGAGTTTCGCGGCAAATCACATAGAGACAGGGAACATTAGCGGCAAGACTATGCGCGTATGCTTCGGTATCCGAGCGATAGAGCGTCAAGGGCACCGTCGCGGCATGAAATTCCGAAACGTCGCCTTCGGTGCGCAACAGTTTCCAGTCAGCCGGCGCTGCACCGGGCAAAACGCAGACCGCACGCCACACAAATTTCGCCCACTTGGTTACCCCGGGCGATTTGCGAAGCACCACACCGACCGGCATGGATTGTGCTGTTTTGAGAATTGCGTTCAACTGGAACCCTGAAAAATGATGTATGCCTGCGTGGCGGTATACTGACGTATTCCGCACCGTTATCAAAGTAAAATCTGCTTAGTGAGTGTTCTTATTATCACATGTTGCACCGCAGCAGTGACGTAAGGTCGCATTCGTCAATGTTTATCAGGGGTAATCGCATTCCTGACTGTTTTTATTGGATAAATTTCGCTGCAACTGCGAATATTGATTCTCCGGAAACGATGCTTAATTTGGGGTTTGCGGCGGGCGCAGAACATCACTAGCTTGGCCGGCGAATGATGACAGCACAGCCGACAAATCTCCAAGTTGTCACGAGGGAGCCATGAAGAAATCACTCTTGCTTTGCGATTGCCTGGGCAGTCAGAAAATCGACGTGGACGCGTTATCCAAGACAACCGGTCTTGCGTGCTCGAAGGTACATAGCTGTCTTTGTACAGATCAGATCGGCATCGCGGCGGAAGCCATCAAGGCGGGTAACGTCACGGTCGCTTGTCAGCAGGAACGCCGCCGGTTCGAAGATCTTTCGGTGGAAATCGAGGCCGAGCTGCCCGAGTTTGTCGACATTCGTGACCGTGCAGGCTGGCATTCAGGCCAAGGGGACGCTGCGCCGAAAATGGCTGCGTTGGTCGCGGAGGCACATCTGCCGGCCCCGGGTCCACGTGTGCTCGATGTGGCGTCTGAGGGTACATGCCTGCTGCTTGCTCCATCCGAGCTCGCCACCGAAGTGGCCGCGCAATTGGCAGATACACTCGCGATAACCGTTCTGCTGGACCAAGGAGCAGAGGGCACCGCCGATCCCCGGTATGACGTGGTACGCGGCAGGCTTCGCAAAGCTTCGGGGTCGTTGGGCAACTTTTCAGTAACGTTCGATCAGCTCGAGATGCTAATCCCTGGCGGACGTGGTGCGCCGGAGTTTACGCCACCACGTAACGGCGCAGTGTCGCAATGTGACATCATCCTGGACCTAAGCGGAAACATGTCCCTGTTTCCCGCACCTCACAAACGCGACGGGTATCTGCGCGCCGATCCCGGCAGCGCCAACGCTGTGGCCGATGTCGTGCGCCAAGCCATGCAGATGATCGGCACATTCGAGAAACCGCTATATGTGCGTCTGACTGAAAATCTATGTGCGCATTCGCGGGCCGAACAACCTGCTTGTTCAAACTGTCTGGATCTGTGCCCGACAGGGGCCATCACGTCTGCGGGCGACCATGTGGCGATCGACCCGCTTATCTGTGCGGGCTGCGGGAGCTGTTCGGCGGTGTGCCCTTCCGGGGCCATTACCTATGATGCCCCGCCGGTTGATACGCTGTTCCGGCGGCTTTCTACATTGGCTTCTACATATCGCAAGGCGGGTGGCAAATCACCCCGTTTGCTGGTCCATGACGAAGAACACGGGCTGGAGATGGTGCAGCTTTTCGCGCGGTATGGCGCAGGATTGCCCGTAGACGTCATCCCGTTTGCAGTGAACGCTTTGGCCGGTTTCGGACATGCGGAAATGCTGGCGGCACTGGGCTGTGGTTTTGGCCATGTCGATATTTTATTGTCCCCCAGGACCGAACGCGATGTGATCGAGGTTCAGGCCGATATCGCGCGCGCCATCAGCGGCAGCAATACGATCCGACTGCTTCAAGAGACAGACCCTGACGCATTGGAAACAGCGCTGGATACAGATGTCTTGCAACCGGAACATGAGACATTGTTGCCTATGGGATCGCGTCGGCAGGTTGCGCGGCTGGCCGGAAGAACGCTACAGCCGGACGTCAGGATGATCGACCTTCCTGCCGGGGCACCCTATGGAGCCGTGCTGGTAGATACCGACGCGTGCACCTTGTGCCTTTCGTGCGTTTCGCTGTGCCCGTCAGGCGCGCTTGGCGATAACCCCGATCTTCCCCAGTTGCGCTTTCAGGAAGATGCCTGTTTGCAATGCGGCTTGTGTGCCAACATTTGCCCGGAAAACGCTATCACACTGAAACCACAGCTTAATCTATCAGACGAAGCCTTTACCCAAGTCGTGGTGCACGAAGAGGAACCCTTTGCATGTATCGAATGCGGGTCCTTGTTCGGGGTAAAATCAACCGTGGAAAAGATCACCGAAAAACTGGCAGGCAAACACGCCATGTTTGCGTCGTCCGAAGCGGCGAAGATGATTCAGATGTGCGATAACTGTCGGGTCAATGCCCAGTATCACGCGCAAAATAATCCGTTGGCCGGCAAGGAACGGCCAAGAGTACGCACGTCTGACGACTATTTCAGCAAGCGAAGAGACCACTAGGCACTTCCGCAAAGCCAGTATCAAAAATCAGGAGAAAATCATGAGTGAAGAGTTCAACATGTCGATGCGCAAATTCTTGAAGCAGGTTGGTGTGACCTCGCAACAAGCGATCGAAGACGCGATGCGCAAGCAGGGAAACACCGAAGGAAAAACCTTCGAGGCCAAGGTTGTCTTGACCGTTGACGGGCTTGACATGGAGCACGTCGTCACCGGGAAAATCCAAGGGCAGTCAGAAGCGTGAGCATTACCCGAGATGCCGTTCTGGCCCGCTTGAAGACCCTCAAAGACCCTATCTCGGGTAAGGATATCGTAGAATTGGGGCTGGTGAAGGCACTGACTGTCGACGAAGGGACGGTGCGTTTTGTGCTTGAGGTGAACCCTTCGCATGCTGAGGCTTATGCCAAGTTGCGCGACGAAGCCGATGCCGCCGTCAAGGCGTTGGAGGGGGTTTCAGCCGTTTCAGCAGTGCTGACGGCGCATTCCAAGCAGGCTCCACCCCCGGACCTGAAGATGGGCCGCAAGTCCGAACCTGCCGGCCCGGAAAAGATCCCCGGTGTTGATCGGATAATCGCGATTGCTTCAGGCAAGGGCGGTGTCGGGAAATCCACCGTTGCCGCAAACCTTGCCTGTGCGTTGGCCGCCGAAGGCCGCCGCGTCGGAATGCTGGATGCCGATGTTTACGGGCCTTCGCAACCTCGTATGCTTGGTGTGTCCGGGCGGCCGGCGTCGCCGGATGGCAAAACCATCCTTCCCATGCGCAACTTTGGCGTGACCATGATGTCGATCGGCTTGATGACCAACGACGATCAGGCGGTTGTCTGGCGCGGGCCGATGTTGATGGGGGCGTTGCAGCAGATGATGATGCAGGTGCAATGGGGCGCCTTGGATGTGTTGATCGTCGATCTGCCTCCGGGAACCGGTGACGTGCAAATGACGCTTGCCCAGAAGGCGAAAGTGGATGGCGCGATCATTGTCAGCACTCCGCAGGATATCGCGTTGCTGGATGCCCGAAAGGGGATCGACATGTTTAACCAGCTCAAGACCCCGATTATCGGCATGATCGAAAACATGAGCACGCATATCTGTTCGAACTGCGGTCACGAAGAACATCTCTTTGGTCATGGCGGTGTTGCCTCCGAGGCTGAGAAGCTGGGCGTACCTTTGTTGGCGGAAATCCCCCTGCATTTGGACATCAGGGTGGCTGCTGACGGCGGGGCACCGATTGTGGTGTCAAAACCTGAAAGTGCTCAGGCAGAAGCATTCCGTGCGGTCGCCAGAGCCTTGATCGAAGGTGGAAATGCATGACCGACGCCCCGGTACTACCGCCGCTGCTGACGGGGGTGCAATCTGACAGCCCGTTTGCTCAGGCCTGTGCCGAGGCGCGTCAGGGCTGCGACGCGGGCCTGCTTCTCTACGATCTGGGACCAAGCACCTTAGAGGCGGCCATTGTATTCGCACCCGAAGTGCCGTTGTCCAAAGCGATTGCGATGCTGCCGCTTTGTGCGGTCGGCTTTCAAAGCGCCCTTGGTGCCTTGGCCCCGCCCGAGGTCGGACTGCATCTGGCGTGGAATGGCGATTTGCGACTGAATGGTGCAGTGTGTGGCCATATGCGTGTGGCTGCATCAAACCCTGATCCAGAACAGATCCCTGACTGGCTGGTCGTGGGGTTTTCCATAAACATCCTGCCGCAAAGCGATACCCCCGGCGACACGCCTGACGATACCACTCTCTACGGCGAAGGCTGTTCCGATGTGAATCCAGTTATGCTTCTGGAGGCGTGGGCGCGGCACACATTGGTGATGCTGCATCGCTGGTCTGACGAAGGACCGGCACCCATACACAAATACTGGTCCGGTCTCGCGTGGAGCATGGGTAAGAACATTACTCAGGGTGACGCGAACGGTGTCTTTCTTGGGATTGACGAAAATTTTGGTCTGTTGCTGAAAGCCGAAGATACCACGCACCTTATTCCCTTGACCGACCTGCTGGAGCCTGCCCCATGAGCGACCTATACCTCGCCCGCGCAATTCATTTTGACGAAAGCGATCGCAATGTATTCCACGTTCCGGCCCGCACCGGTGAATGGTGCGTGTCTGGGGGATTTGAATTTTCGAACTGGACCGACGGCGATTTGACCGGAAAAGCCCGGCAAGCCTTTGCCAATGGCTGGATGGGCGTAGAAACCTTTGGGCGCGTTACCTTTGTTGCGGTGACCAAGGTCGAACCATTCGAGGTCGAAGCGATTACCCGGCAATTGGTCAAGCATTTCATCGAGATATACGGTGCTCCGTCACCGGAAGCCGCCCGGCCCGTGGCCGAGGAAGAGGTGAGCCAAATGATGGAGATTTGCGCCGATCACGCGCCCAATACGTTGCTTACTGTGGGACGGGAGCTTACCGAAAGCGGGGTGCGCGAAGGGTATCGGTTCATTGAGCCGCAAGACGCCGGGATAGACCAGTTTGCCGTCCATGGATCGCTGGACGATGACGGCCACGGGGGCCATGGGCATTCGCATTGATATCGCACACTCTATACCGGGCGCACTGTATCGCGCGCGACCTACGCCAGTCGGGACTGGCGTAACGACCCGCCACGTTTGATGAACAAACGAGCAAGAGTAAACACCATCGAAAAAGCGATCAACCCAAGGTATCGTTCGTAGATGCCGTCTATATCGGTTGGAAGAAAATAGAATATCGGGGCGGAAATGGCCCACACGATTGCGATGATTATCAAGGCTTTCGCATAGCCAGAAGCCACACGGTTTGCGCCTTTTGCCATCGTCCACGGCACGAAAACCATCAACAGGCCGAGCGCGTAGACAAGATATGAATGGATTACGAAGCCGTCGCTGTCCTGGTCGCCATATTCATTCCGAGCACCGATCAGAAATACCAGCAAGCTGATGATGGCAAGTCCGATGATACCGTTGCTCCACCGCCATCCACCCATATGGAAATGCGCTGCCGCGATGGCTGTCGCCAATAGCGATGCCGAAAAGGCATAAATCCCTATGTCGACGATGTATTCATACCGGCCCGCCCCCAGATCGCTGATTGTATCCGATATCCAGTCATGCTGCGGAACGACAAAATCGGCGATGAATATCGATGTAGCAAAGATCACACACCCGGCAATCGCGTACCAGCCAAGTATGATCAACAGCATAGGTTGCTCTTGTATCATCAAGGTAGGGGCGTGCTGTCTCATCTGATGTCATCCTGAAAGAACGCGATGTGTTGCGTCGTGAGGCAAACGCCCGAACGGTACATTCCGTTCATTTCACCAGATTCTGCTGGTCGCCAAATTAAAAAAGCCCCGGTGTTTCCACCGGGGCTTTGTCGTTTTCAAAAGCGGTCAAGGATTACTCCGTTGCGCCTTCTTCTTCTTTTTTGACTTCTTCACCAGTTTCCTGATCAACAACTTTCATCGACAGGCGCACCTTGCCGCGATCGTCAAAGCCCAAGAGCTTTACTTTCACTTCCTGACCTTCCTTAAGAACATCCGAAGGGTGGTTCAGGCGACGGTTTTCGATCTGGGATACGTGGACGAGACCGTCGCGCTTGCCAAAGGAGTTCACGAACGCACCGAAATCAACGATCTTGACGACGGTACCGGTGTAAACCGCACCTTCTTCAGGCTCGGCCACGATGGACCAGATCATGTCATAGGCTTTCTTGATCGAGTCGCCGTTTGGCGATGCGATCTTGATGATGCCTTCATCGTTGATATCGACTTTCGCGCCGGACACTTCAACGATCTCGCGGATCACCTTACCGCCGGACCCGATAACTTCACGGATCTTGTCGGTTGGGATCTGCATCGTTTCGATCCGTGGTGCGTGGACCGAGAATTCCCCCGCGCCGGACAATGCTTTGTTCATCTCGCCAAGGATATGAACGCGGCCTGCCTTGGCTTGTGCCAGAGCTTTCTCCATGATCTCGGGCGTGATGCCTGCGATCTTGATGTCCATTTGCAGTGACGTGATACCTGCTTCGGTACCGGCCAACTTAAAGTCCATGTCGCCCAGGTGGTCTTCGTCACCCAGAATGTCGGACAGGATCGCATAGGAGCCGTCTTCTTCCAGGATCAGACCCATGGCAACACCCGCGACGGGCGCTTTCAACGGCACGCCTGCATCCATCATGGACAACGAGCCGCCGCAAACCGACGCCATCGAACTGGAGCCGTTCGATTCAGTGATCTCGGACACAACGCGGATGGTGTAGGGGAAGTCGGTGGAGGCAGGCAGAACCGCCTGCAACGCGCGCCAGGCCAGCTTGCCGTGACCGATTTCGCGACGGCCAGGGCCGGACACACGACCAACTTCACCAACCGAGTAGGGAGGGAAGTTATAGTGCAGCATGAAGTTGGATTTGAAGTTGCCGTGCAGCGCGTCGATGAACTGTTCGTCATCGCCGGTGCCCAGCGTTGTCACAACCAGACCCTGTGTTTCGCCGCGTGTGAACAATGCGGAACCATGGGTGCGTGGCAGGATGCCGGTTTCAGCAACGATATCGCGGATTTCGTCGGTTTTACGGCCGTCGATACGCTTGCCGGTTTTAACCACGTCACCGCGCAGGATGGACGCTTCGAGCCCTTTCAGAGCGGACCCGAGGTTTGCGTCCTCAAGCTGCTCATCGGTCAGTGCGGCCTTGATGGTTTCGCGGGCGGCTGCAACAGCGGCGGTGCGCTCTTGCTTGTCAGCAATGGCAAAAGCCGCGCGCATTTCCTTTTCGCCAGCGGCTTTGACAGCAGCGGACAGGTCCGAATAGTCAACCGGCTGGAAGTCGAACGGCTCTTTCGCGGCGTCTTCGGCCAGATCTATGATCAGGTCGATGACAGGCTGGATCTGCTCGTGCGCGAACTTCACCGCACCCAGCATTTCTTCTTCCGACAGCTCATAGGCTTCGGATTCAACCATCATCACGGCTTCTTTTGTGCCGGCAACCACCAGATCAAGACGCTGTTCCGGGTTCAGGCGCAGGTCCTGCATGTCGTCAACAGTCGGGTTCAGAACGTAATTGCCCCCCTCAAAGCCAACGCGGCACGCGGCAATCGGGCCACGGAACGGTGCGCCGGAAATGGTCAGCGCCGCCGAGGCCGCGATCATGGCAACCATGTCGGGATCGTTGACCAGATCGTGGCTCAGAACGGTACACATCACCAGAACTTCGTTTTTGAAGCCGGGAACGAACAGCGGGCGGATCGGACGGTCGATCAGACGGGCTGTCAGGGTTTCCTTCTCGGTGGGGCGGGCCTCACGCTTGAAGAAGCCACCCGGTACTTTACCGGCGGCATAGTATTTCTCTTGGTAGTGAACGGTCAGCGGGAAAAAGTCCTGTCCGGGCTTTTGCTGACGTGCGAAAGTGACGTTGGCCATGACGCTGGTTTCGCCGAGTGTCGCGATAACCGAACCGTCAGCCTGACGGGCCACCTTGCCTGTTTCCAGTGTCAGCGTCTCTTCGCCCCACTGCATGGATTTTGTCGTTACATTAAACATCTACGTTTCCTGTTTCGGCCCGCGTTGGGCCATTTGCGTAGGGGGCATATTCCCCCTGACTCCGGTATCTTCTTTGTCGGGCGCTGGAGTCCGGGCGCCGGCTTTCAGATTGTGCGGCCATACAGCAGTTTGCCTGCGATGGGAAGGGAAGCCTTGCAAGCGGTATGATGTCTGCGCAAAGCCAGTATTCAGGGGTAAATTCGCTGTTACGCAGGGCAGTGGGGTAAAGCCTTGAACATTTTATAATTTTGCAAGGTCACCCCGCCTTTGACCACAGCATTTGGTGTCTCGACGGACCAGCCCATGCGTTCAAAAAACGGTTTTGCTTTATCGCTCGCTAAGGTGGTCAGCAGGCACACACCAGATGCAATGGCGCGATTTTCGATGACGGTATAGAGCGCGCGCCCCACGCCCTTTTTCATGTAATCGGGGTGGACAAAGGCAAGATCGATCAGCCCTTCGCCGTCTATGGTCATAAAACCTGCCATGCGGTTGTCTATCTCGGCCACGACCCCTGAAATGCTATCAAATCTTTTTTTCCATGCCTCTGGCGCGGGGGCTACCCCAGCCCAGGCCACTCGTTGTGCGGCAGAATACACATCTGCTGTTCCCCTGTGCACTGCCGCAAAGAAAACCAGGGCAGCTTCGTCGGTATCTTCGGGGGTCAGGTCGCGTAGGCAAATGGGCATGGGCGTTTTTTTTGTGAACATCAATGGGCGAATTGAAAAAAACCGCACCCTGTTTCCAAGGCGCGGTTCTAATCGTTGTGACGGTGCAGCGCTGATTAGCGGCGCAGGCCCAAACGCTTGATCAGGTCTTGATAACGTGCGTCATCTTTTCCTTTAACGTAATCCAGCAGCTTCCGGCGTGTCGCAACCATTTTCAACAGCCCACGACGACCGTGGTTGTCTTTCTTGTGGGTTTTGAAATGCTCGGTCAGCGTCGCGATGCGCGAGGATAGAACGGCAATCTGCACTTCAGGCGAACCGGTATCACCTTCTTTCGTGCCGAATTCTTTCATGACGCGTGCTTTTTCTTCTGGCGTAATCGACATCGGGGTCTCCTTTTCAAAAGGTTAAAGTGATGGCACAGGCCGGGATGTCGTCCAGCACAGGCCCATGGAGTATCGTCCGTTGAGGGGAATCAACCGAGATTTCGCGCGTATAGGCAGTTTTTACGGGGTTGGCAAAGGTTCATTGACCATACTCAGATACGTGAGATGACAAACCGTTGCGGTGCATGTGAAATCACTGGGTGACGAGACCGGCGTTAATCGCGTCTTTTAACGGTACAACGGATATATCCGAGACGAGCAGTATTCCGTCCGATTTGACTGTGGCGACCATAAAGCTGTCCATGAACACCAGGTTCTGCCGAGGATCGGAGGGATCGGGAGCAATCTCAATGACCGGCTGGATGCCATCAGATCGCTCTTCGTCCCAAATCAACACCAGACTGTCTTTGCTATTTTCGAAATCCAGAATGCTGCTGGGAGAAGATTCCGTCCCAAGCCCCCGAAAGATGATGTCATCCGCGCCCTCGCCTGCGGTAACTATGTCGCGCGGGCCAGCGATGATGGTGTCATTGCCTCCCCCTCCGTTCAGAAAATCCTGCCCGGTGTCAGCGCCTTCGCCCGCGATACCGTCTACGATATCGTCGTCCCATCCCCCAAAAAGGGTATCCGCGCCGGGGCCCCCGGTTAAAACGTCGTTGCCCAACCCTCCCAAGAGAATGTCATCCCCTGGATTACCAAAAAGCATATCGTTTCCGGCCGACCCGTTCACAGTATCATTGCCCGGGCCGCCAAACAGCGTGTCGTCGTCGTTGTGACCGAACAGTCTGTCGTTTCCAGCTTGACCCTTAACAACGTCAAAGCCATCCCCCCCGTGCACCAGGTCATCGCCCATGCCCCCCCCGATGGTATCGTTCCCGGCGTCACCCCAGACTGTGTCTTCACCGGCGTTGCCATAGAGGGTGTCCCGGCCATCATAACCTGCAATTTGGTCATCATTCACCGTGCCGATCAATTCGTCGGCTTCGGAAGTGCCCGAAATAACATCGCCGCGTGCAGGCGAAAGCGGATCGGGTGGGTCGGGCTCGGTTTCTTCGCCTGACTCGACATCGATAAAGGCGACGGCACCGACTGTAATAATCCCCATAAGGCCAGCTAAAAACAGCATGTGTACCACCACCGGAAAAATTGTGATAAGTGTGCAGTCTTTGACATACACACGCCCCTGACTCAGCGGCATGCACAGCATTATCGCAGGCGAGTTAATGCCAGCCTAAGGTCGCCAGGCGATGGGCGCTTGAGAGTAGCTGATGTATAGCGGATGTTTCGGGTGACCGGCTTTGGTCAGCCCCAGGTGAAACAGGGGTGCTTTCAGGGATACCATCAAACGGATGACGTCGGTTTCTCGGTTCAGATGGGTGCCGTGAACCCCCCAAGCAGCTATGACGCAATCCGCCCACGTGACGCCATCGCTTAGCGCCAGGTCGTTGTCGGGGCCGATCGGCTCGGCTGCTTGGCGCATCAATCGTGGGTGGGTCTCACGCCAAGCAAAGATGTTCGTCACCTGAAACGCGCCATAGCCAAGTGTGCGCGCGCGCCTCTCGCACCGTTCTACGGTCGGGTCGTTTTCAATCTCCGTCGCCCGCGACGGATTAAGCATGACAAACAACACCTTGGGTCTTTGCGGATCCCAGGTGCGCGCCAGGCTGTAGCGGTATCTTTCGCAGTCTGAATAGATTGCAGTGGAAGGCGCATCGCCTTTGGTATGGGTGCGAATGATCATCGCTACTGCGAAACGTTGAAAACTCGGGTTGGGTGCAATTCGCCGGCTTTATACCTCCCGACGGCAACGGCTCGCCCCTCGAAAGAAGCCCATGCCTCATCGCCGTATTCAACGCCATCAGCCAAGACCATGCCGGGGTTGCCGTTACGCAGACGTGCCGCGCCCTGGGCCGTTGCTTTGACTTCGGGCAAATCCTGAAGCCCGTGCTCAAGAGGCAGTAAATGAGTGTCCAGAGCATCTGTCCGTGCCATGGCTTCAATCTGCTCCATCGTCAACGCGTCTGCGACCTCGAATGGTCCGGACCAGACGCGCCGCAAATCGCGTACATGCGCCAGACAACCCAAGACCTGCCCAAGGTCTCGGGCAATGGACCTGACATAGCCGCCCTTTCCACATACCATCTCCAGCGTGGCATGATCGGCATCGGGGCGGTCGATCAGCAACAGGCACTCCACCCATAGGGGCCGGGCCGCAAGCTCCATGGTTTCGCCATCACGGGCCCGCTTATAGGCTCGTTGACCGTCAATTTTCACCGCCGAAAATTGAGGTGGAACCTGTTCGATATCGCCGATGAAACGTGCCAACGCTTCCTTGATCATCTCGTCAGTCGGTCGCAACTCGGTCGTCGCAAGGATCTCGCCAGCCGCATCATCGGTGTTGGTCGCTATGCCAAGGCGCACAGTAAATTCATAGGCTTTCAGAGCGTCGGTGATATAGGGCACCGTTTTGGTCGCCTCGCCCAAGGCGATCGCCAGAACTCCCGTGGCGTCAGGGTCCAGTGTCCCGGCATGACCGGCTTTTGTGGCATTAAGCGCCCAGCGAACCTTGTTGACCACGGTGGTCGAAGTCGGGCCAACGGGTTTATCCACGACCAACCAGCCCGAAATGTCCCGTCCCTTACGTTTACGTGCCATCTTTTCTGCCTTTGTCCATTTCGCCTGCCTCCTATCAATGTCCAGACCCCAATGCCCATACAGGCTTTGTTCCAAATGGAAAAAAATCCTCGCCGAAGGCCAAAAAGTTTTTGTGTGGGGGGCTATTTCTCGGTAACGACGCCGATAATCGGCCCCAACGCCCCAAAACCCAGATCATTGCGGCTCAGCGACGGGGCTCTCATCCTTGAGATGTTGCCATCAAGATAAAGCGCGTTGCGCAGCTTCAGATGATCGCGGAAAAATAACGCGAAATCGTAGAAATTTATCGTATTGTTGGAAATCGCAAAGATGGCCTGGGTCCCGTCCGCACTGGTCCCCACGCCGTTTCGCACATACCGCGAGGTACTGTGCTTCAGAAACCGAGGATGTAGCTTGCCGTCGATGACCAGCATCGGCCCCGATTGCGTCGCGCTTTTACAGTCCGGGTTTTGACTTAAGAAACGTGTTGTCTCGATCACATCGGCACGGTTTCCACGTAAACACAGAATACCATTCGGCAACAGCCCGAAATTGCCCGGACCTTCGCTGCTGATGACGCGTTGTAGCTCGCTGCCGTTCTCGAGGTAATACCCGACCGGCGCGCGGTCATCGTGATACATGCCCGCATTCATGGCAAAGCCCAACTTCTTGCCTTTGGTTTCCAGCGCGGCGTTCAACGTGTTGAAATAACCGTACGGGCTGCCGTCGGGCGCGTATAAAAACAGCTCCAGCGTATCTTGGGTCAGATCGACAGTGCAGATGTCGAAACTATTCTCCTTGAATGACATGGTCTCGCAGGTTTCCGCCATCAACGGCACCGGCCCCAGAACCATCAGCAAAATCAGCGATGCCAGCTTCGTCACGACTCACCCATGTCTCTATCCGGAGCATCGGCATCGCGTCGAACCACATCCTGCGCCAGCATCCGGCGTGTGTCGTCCATACGGTCATAGGTTTCGTCCAATTGGAACCGCAGATCGGGCGAATACTTCAAAGCAAGTTTGCGCGACATCAGCCGGCGCAACTCGCCCTTGTTGCGGGATAACAACTTCAACGCGTCCTGGCGTCCATCCCCCCCCAGCGGCAGCACGTAAGCTGTCGCGATCTTCAGGTCGGGGGAGGTGCGCACTTCACCGACGGTTATGGACATACGGTTCAGTTCAGGATCGTGGACATCCCCGCGTGCCAAAACTTCCGATAACGCGCGACGGATCGTTTCCGCTACCCGAAGCTGCCGTTGTGACGGGCCAGAGCCCTCATGAAACTTGTTCTTTGCCATATCCTTCATTTAAGGGGTTGTTGTGGTTTTGCCAAGCAGATCGCCGTGCGCGAGACCCGGAGGCAACAAGGAGACGATCATGAGCGATAAACTTGGGATAACAATTACGGGCGCTTCGGGTCGAATGGGCCAAATGTTGGTGACGCTGGTTTCCGCCGACGACCGGGTGCGCCTAGTCGGCGCGATTGAACGGGCGGGCCATGAATGGGTCGGCCAGGACATCGGCACTGCGATGGGGGGGGCTGCTTTGGGGGTCATCGTTACCGATGACCCGGACGAGGGACTCGCACCGGCGCAAGCGGTAATTGATTTCACCGCTCCCGAAGCCACGATCGAATTCGCAAATCTGGCCGCCCGCAACAAAATGGTCCATGTGATCGGCACAACCGGCATGTCTGCGGATCAGATCGCCAAGCTGGCTCCGGCTGCCCGTGATGCGGTGATCATACGGGCAGGTAACATGAGCCTCGGTGTGAACCTGCTGACGCAGCTGACCAAACGCGTGGCCGCAGCACTGGACGATGATTTCGACATCGAAATCATCGAGGCGCACCATAATCAGAAAGTAGACGCACCCTCGGGCACGGCTCTCATGCTGGGCGAAGCCGCCGCCGAAGGGCGCGGCGTAGCGCTTGACGACGTGTCTGACAGGGGCCGGGACGGAATAACCGGGGCGCGAAAGCGCGGAGACATCGGATTTACCGCCATTCGAGGAGGCGACATTGTCGGGGAGCACGACGTTCTTTTCGCAGCCACCGGCGAGCGCATCATTCTGCGTCACGTAGCATCGGACCGATCAGTTTTTGCACGCGGAGCCATCAAGGCGGCCATTTGGGGGCAGGGCAGATCGCCGGGCCAATACGACATGCTCGATGTCTTGGGGTTGCAAGACTGACACCCCGTTTGCGGTGATTTCTGAGGCGGGTTGAAACTAATTCAACGGGTGGGGCGTATATACTTCATAGTCAGCTAGGGAGAATACGATGCGACATCTGTTTTTCACCGCATGCGTGGCCGTTTTCGCCATGAGCTCCGCAGCCCATGCTGAATATCAGAAGGTCCAAAGCCAAGCAGATTTTATCTCGGTCGTAGATGGCAAGAAGCTTACCCGCCCACTGGTCGAACTTGAGGTGTCACCTGCCGGTACCATAAGGGGAACCGGTGCAGCCTGGAAGGTTTCCGGAAACTGGGTCTGGAAGGAAGGCTATTTTTGCCGAAGCCTCGAATGGGGCGATGACGATCTGGGCTACAACTGCCAGGAGGTCGCCGTAAACGGTACCAAAATCCGGTTCACATCGGATAAGGGTACCGGAAAATCGGCCAGTTTTTCTTTGCGTTGACGCTGGAATATCTGAGTTGACTGCTCAACCTCGGTGCCCGATCACGGGCTCTCGGCCAGCCGCGCGCTGAGATTCAGAAATCGACGGCGATTCCCTTTTTCTCCCAATCTCCATACCGCACGGGTTCCGGGCCATCTCGCCCGCCCAATTCGCGTGGCCTTTCGACAGTTCGCGCCTTGGCACGGCGTTCTGCTGCCTCTGCCAGCGCCCGTTGCGCCGCCGGTGCCAGCTCTGGCGTGATCAATGGCAGCGGTCCGGGTGACGGCTGCGGCGGCAGATCGGGTCCGGGTTCCGGGATCGGTGTTGGGTCATGTGGCGGGGGTGGCATCGGGGGCTTACCTGCTTGGTTCATTTTCTCATCCTCTTGAGACCACGGTCCCCTTGATATACGTCGGATACAAGCCCCGACAACCCAGGCACCCTCAGTAAGAAAGCGTTTCATATGTCAGACACCGGCGTTCAAGCCCGAAGAAGTGCTGTATATCTACTGGATATGATCCTGGGCGAAGATCGTTTGATGTCCGAGCTGTTGGCCGCCGGAGCACTGGATAAGCTGCCCGCGGATGACCGGGCTCGGGCGCAGCGATTGGCAATGGACACCTTGCGCGGCATGGAGCGTGCAGACCGTATGCTCCAGAAACACCTGTCAAAGTACCCCCCCCTGACCGTGCGCAACGTGTTGAGGGTGGGCACTATAGAGCTGGCTCAGGGCGGCGCTGCACATGGCGTGGTCAACGCGATGGTCGAACTGGTCGCGACGCACAAGAAGCTGGGTCACCTGAAAGGTTTGACCAACGCCGTGCTTCGCAAAATCGCCGCTGATGGCCCCGAGGCATGGGCCGCTCTCCGGTCCCCTCGTCTGCCCAAATGGCTTCGCGGCCCTTTGAGCGAAGCGTGGGGACCAGAGGCGATTTCCGGTATAGAAGCCTCGCATTTTGCGGGAGCCCCCCTAGACCTGACCGCCAAGAAAGACCCCGAAGCATTGGCGGCGGCGGTCGGCGGAGGGGTGCTGCCCACCGGGTCGGTCCGGGTCGCTGATGCAGGGCAGGTTACCATGATGCCCGGCTTTGCCGAAGGCGACTGGTGGGTTCAGGATGCCGCAGCCGCTCTGCCGGTGAAAATTTTGGCACCACAAAAGGGCGAGTCGGTGCTTGACCTATGCGCCGCCCCTGGTGGCAAAACCATGCAACTGGCGGCGGCAGGGGCTCAGGTCACGGCGGTTGATAATTCCGGACAACGCATGCAGCGCCTGAAAGAGAACTTGGCGCGGGTTCATTTGCCCGCCAAAACAATCGTTTCAGACGCCCGTGAAATTGAGGGTGAATTCGATGCGATCCTGCTGGATGCGCCTTGTTCCGCAACGGGCACAATCCGGCGTCACCCTGATCTGCCCTATGCAAAGGATGGATCGGAATTCGCCGATCTGATTGATCTTCAGGCGGATTTGATCGACCACGCGTGGCGTTCGCTTCGCCCCGGGGGGCGTCTGATTTTCTGTACCTGTTCGCTTTTGCCGGACGAGGGAGAGGTTCAGGTTGATGAAGCGCTCGAGCGGCACCCAGACATGCACGTCGACAAAGACGCGGTGTTGGTTGCCGGCGTCGACCCCAATTGGGCAACGACCGAAGGCGGCCTCCGCTTGCGGCCTGATTACTGGTCCGACCTGGGAGGAATGGATGGCTTTTACATCGCGAGCTTGCGTAAATCCGTTTAGAAGAGTGTCTGCACAAACGTGAAATGCCCGCACGTGGTCTTACCATTGCCAAAATGCGGTGACTCGGGTGCGAACAAGGGCTAACATCCCTCAAACGCCAGCAGAGCGTACAAGGGCAGCCGCATGATAAACAAAAGATTCCATGCGCGAAAGACGCGCTTTTTGAACCATTGGCACGCGCGTGCGGCGACCAGAACGCGTGCGCAGGGCAAGGGATTCGTTTCCTCACCCGAACCGCGCACTATCGGGTCATTCGCCCGTGGACGTCAGTTAATCGCCGGAAACCTTTTGTTTGCCGGAAGTCTGATCGAGGCAGCCCCCGATCAGATCGTATGGGACGTAGCGGCCCCCGCGCGTGAATTTGCACAGGAGCTGCATGGTTTTGCATGGTTGGACGACCTGGCCGCCGTCGGCGACATTCGCGCCCGTGAAACAGCACAGCGCTGGTTGTGGGGATGGATCAACGCCTTTGGCAAGGGACGGGGCATCGGCTGGACCCCCGACCTGACTGGTCGCCGCCTGATTCGATGGATCAATCACGCATTGTTTCTGCTACGCGGTACCTCGCAGGATAAAAGCGACGTTTTCTATCGTTCGTTGGTAGAGCAAACCGATTTCCTATCGCGGCGCTGGCATGTTGCAGCGCCCGGCTTGCCGCGTTTCGAAGCGCTGACCGGGCTGATATACGCCGGGCTTTCGCTGGAGGGACAAGAGACCCGCGCAGACCCAGCGATCAGGGCACTTGCACGAGAATGCGAATCCCAGATCGACGAACAGGGCGGGTTGCCGACACGGAACCCAGAGGAGCTGTTGCAGGTATTCACGCTGTTGACATGGGCCGCCGCCGCGCTGAGCGACGCAGGGCGTGGGGCCCCCAAAGCTCATATGGCCGCGATCGAACGCATCGCACCAACCTTGCGCACCTTGCGTCATACCGACGGCGGTCTGGCACGTTTTCACGGCGGCGGAAGGGGGGCGGAAGGCTGGCTGGACCATGCGCTGGCGACGGCCAAGGTCAAAACCAGACAACCTGACGGGCTGTCGATGGGGTACGCACGTTTGTCCGCAGGGCGAACCAGTTTGATTATCGACGCCAGCCCGCCGCCCGACGGCATTGCGTCAAACAATGCGCACGCATCGACCCTTGCCTTCGAGTTGACCAGCGGCAGGCGACCCTTGGTGGTCAACTGCGGATCCGGTGCCTCGTTCGGGCCTGCATGGCGGCGGGCGGGTCGCGCGACCCCCTCGCATTCCGGGCTTTCGCTGGGCGGGTTCTCTAGCGCAAGGCTGGCACCTGCGGATAAGCACACCGGCGGCGAATCGTTGATTGCGGCCCCCACCTATGTGCCGGTGGAAATTGGTGCGATCAGCGACGGGACCCGATTTCAGGGGGGGCACAACGGGTATGTCGCCGGCTTTGGATTAACCCACGCGCGCCTGATCGAGCTTAGCCATGACGGACGCGGTGTTGCCGGAGAAGACATGTTGCTGGCGATGGACGACGCGGACCGGCGTCGGTTCGACCGCGAGATGGACGCCGCCAAGCTCAAGGGCGTGCCGTTCGAGATTCGGTTTCACCTGCACCCCGACGTCGATGCCACCGTCGATCTGGGCGGGGCCGCTATTTCGATGGCATTGAAAAGCGGCGAAATATGGGTTTTTCGTCATGATGGCATTCACAAGCTGTCCTTGGAACCAAGCGTTTACCTCGAGCGGAATCGTTTAAAACCACGGGCTTCGTTGCAAATCCTGCTGAGCGGCCGCGCCATGGGGCATGCAACGCGGGTCAGGTGGTCCTTGTCGAAAGCGCAGGAAACTGCGATTGGCGTGCGAGATCTATCGCTAGACGATCCATATGATGACCAAGACTGACTAAAGGAACCTTCCAATGCCCGACCTGTATCCCGTTTCCCGTGCGCTTCTTTCGGTGTCTGACAAGACCGGTCTGGTCGAACTGGGACAAGCGCTCGCCGCTCACGGAGTGGAGTTGCTGAGCACCGGAGGGACAGCAAAGGCGCTGCGCGATGCCGGGCTTGAGGTCAGGGATGTCGCCGACGTGACCGGCTTTCCCGAAATGATGGACGGTCGGGTCAAGACGCTGCACCCGGTGGTACATGGTGGTCTGCTGGCGCTGCGTGACAATGATGATCACGTCGCAGCGATGGATCAGCACGATATCAGCGCAATCGATCTGGTTGTCGTTAACCTTTACCCGTTCGAGGAAACCGTCGCCAAGGGGGCAGGCTATGCCGAAGTGATCGAGAATATCGATATTGGCGGACCGGCGATGATCCGCTCTGCCGCCAAGAACCACGGCTTTGTCAATGTGATCGTCGATGTGGATGATTATGCCGCTGTAATCACCGAACTCGCTGAAAACAATGGCCAAACCCGATATGCGCTGCGGCAACGGTTGGCGCAGACCGCTTATGCCCGCACTGCGGCATATGACGCGGCCGTCAGTACCTGGATGGCAGAGCAGGTTGGCCAAACCCCTCGCCGCCGGACCTTTGGTGGCACTCTTGCGCAGACCCTTCGCTATGGTGAAAACCCGCACCAACAGGCCGCGTTCTACACCGATGGTTCCGATCGTCCGGGCGTCGCCACGGCGACCCAGCATCAGGGCAAGGAACTGTCTTATAACAACATTAACGATACCGATGCCGCCTTTGAACTGGTCAGCGAGTTTGACCCGGCCCAAGGCCCGGCCTGTGCGATTATCAAGCACGCCAACCCGTGTGGGGTCGCGCGGGGCACATCAATGGTTGAGGCATACACCCGGGCCTTCGATTGCGACCGGACCAGCGCGTTTGGGGGCATCATTGCCTTGAACCAGACCTTGGATGCGGAAACAGCCGACGCGATCAGCGCGATCTTTACCGAAGTTGTCATCGCACCGGGTGCAACCGCCGAGGCAATGGAGATCTTCAGCAAGAAGAAGAACTTGCGTTTGTTGACCACCAATGGGCTGGCCGATCCGTCGGCTGCATCGCTCACGTATCGGCAGGTGTCGGGCGGATACCTTGTTCAGGACAAGGATGTGGGGCGCATCACCGCAGACGACCTGAAGGTTGTCACGAAACGTCAGCCCACCGATCAGGAACTATCCGATCTGATGTTTGCCTGGACCGTCGCCAAACACGTCAAATCCAACGCCATTATCTACGTCAAGGACGGGGCCACCGTCGGAGTCGGTGCCGGCCAGATGAGCCGGGTAGACAGCACGCGCATAGCTGCGCGCAAAGCAATCGACATGGCCGAAGCAATGGGGTTGCCTGCCCCGTTGACCCAAGGTTCTGTCGTGGCTTCGGACGCGTTCTTTCCCTTTGCGGACGGTTTGATCACCGCAGCAGAAGCTGGGGCTACGGCGTTGATCCAGCCCGGTGGGTCGATGCGCGATGATGAAGTCATCGCGGCGGCTGACGAAGCCGGGCTTGCCATGATGTTCACCAACATGCGCCATTTCCGGCACTAAGGATTGGGACCCTCGTAATGCGTATTATTTTTTGGGCCGGGTTCGCGGCTTTCATCACCGACCAACTCACTAAATATATCGTCGTTCACGCGATGGAACTGAGCCGGGTACGGTCGATCGATGTTTTTCCGCCGCTGTTGAATTTTCGCTACGGCGAAAACCGGGGCATCAACTTTGGCCTGTTCGGCGACGGGGCTGAATCAAGCCGTTGGATACTCATCGGGGTCGCGATTGCAATCTGTGTCGGTCTGTTGATCTGGGCGGGGCGTCAGCCTCTTGGCCTCTGGGCCAAGGTCAGTGCCGGTGTCCTGATCGGTGGGGCCCTTGCCAATGTGGTCGATCGCCTGATCTATGGCTATGTGCTCGATTTTCTGAACACTACCTGCTGCGGCATCAATAACCCTTTCGTTTTCAACACCGCAGACATTTTTATCTTTGCAGGTGCGCTAGGATTGGTCTTTTTCATTCCGAATGCGAAGCCGACAGCCCAAAAGCCCCGCAAAAAAGGCCAGTGACATTTACCGCCTGACTGCGATAGTGATGTAAACACCTTAACAACTCCTTAAGGAGAGCAGTCATGCGCTTTGTCGCCGCTTTATTTTTGTTTCCGCTTGTTCTTGGTGCATGCGCCAACACGGGCCTGCGCGACATTCAAACCCCTGCCTTGGGGCCTGACGAATTCATGATACTGCCGGTCAAACCTTTGTCGCAGCCTTCTGACTACAGTGCTTTGCCTGTTCCGACCCCAGGTCAGTCGAATTTAACCGACCGCGATGCCGTGGCCGAGGGTATCATCGCCTTCGGTGGGAAACCGGAAGCGGCAGGTGGTGCGGTTCCGGCCCGGGATGCTGCATTAGTGCAGCAAGCGGGCCGTCTGGGGGTGGCGCCGGGAATACGCCAGGATCTCAGCGAGGCAGACGAAAGCTTTCGCAAGCGCAGGGGCCGGTTTACCAGCCTGAAGGTCGTGCCGACAGATCGCTACAATCAGGTGTACAAGCGCCAGTCGCTTGATGCCCGCGACGAAGCTAACCGATGGCGCCAGGCAGGCGCACGTACGCCGTCCGCGCCACCGTCAAACTGACGCAGCCAGAATTACAAATCTGTTAGGTCCCTTGAACGTCACGCCCAGTGGCGTAAGTAGGCGGTATAGGACCCTGTTCAAAGGACCCGACCATGAAGATATTACCGGCCCTCGGGGTCATTTTTGCGCTTGTGATGCCTGCCTCTGCGGTGCTGGCACGAGATAACGAAGCCGTCACCCACTACACGCTTGATAACGGGATGGAGGTCGTCGTCGTCGAAGATCACCGCGCCCCGTCGGTTCAACAGATGGTTTGGTATCGGGCAGGGTCTGCGGATGAACCAAAAGGATCATCTGGTGTCGCCCACTTCCTTGAGCACCTGTTGTTCAAGGCGACCGACAAAATGGAAGCCGGCGAATTTTCTGCCACAGTTGCGAAAAATGGCGGTCGGGACAATGCGTTTACCAGTTACGATTACACGGCGTATTTTCAGCGCGTTGCATCTGACCGTTTGGAATTGATGATGCAGATGGAGTCGGATCGGATGAAAAATATTCGTCTGACACCCGAAAACATCGAAACTGAACGCAATGTGATCATCGAAGAACGCAATCAACGCACCGAAAATGATCCCGGTGCGCTTTTCCGCGAGCAGATGAACGCGGCGCAATATCTTAACCACCGGTACGGAACGCCGGTGATCGGATGGATGCACGAGATGCGCGAACTTGATCTCAAGGACGCGATTGACTTCTACGACCTGTATTATTCGCCCAACAATGCGATCCTGGTCGTGTCAGGTGATGTGCAGCCTGAAGAAGTGCTCCGGCTGGCTAAGCAATATTATGGTGTGATACCGGCCAATCCCGACCTGCCCGACCGTGTGCGGACCCAAGAACCACCACAAACGGCAGAGCGGCGTATGACGTTTCGGGATGATCGGGTCGCGCAGGAATATGTAAGCCGGTCCTATCTTGCCCAGGAACGCGACCCAGGCGACCAGAAAACCGCCGCCGCGCTAACCATGCTGGCCGAAATACTGGGCGGAGGAACCACGTCTTACTTTGCAGAGAAGCTGCAATTCGATGCCCCCATAGCGACCTATTCGGCGGCTTTCTATAATGGCCTGGCTTTGGACGACACGACATTTAACGTTGTTGTGGTTCCGCAGCCCGGGGTCACCTTGCAAGAGGCCGAAGATGCAATGGATGCGGCGATTGCCAGTTTCATGAAGAAGGGCGTTGATCCTGAGCAGCTCGATAGGATCAAACAGCAGGTCAGAGCAGAACAGATATATGCACGCGATGACGCCGATAGCGTTGCCAACCGCTATGGCAGTGCACTGGCCATCGGGTTGACGGTGCAGGACGTGCAGGATTGGCCCGATGTTCTCGAGGCGGTAACAGCCGATGAGATCATGCAAGCGGCCAAGGATGTATTTAACCGTGAGGCATCGGTGACCGGCTGGCTGATGCGCGAAGAGGTACCAGAATGAGACTGATCTACGTTGTCGCGCTGACGCTGCTGGCCGCCTTTCCGGCACAGGCCGAAGTCAAGATCCAAGAAGTTACGTCCCCCGGTGGGTTGAAAGCATGGCTGGTGGAGGAACACTCCATCCCCTTTGTCGCCCTGGACGTCAGATTCAGAGGCGGGGCTTCGCTGGATGCTCCGGGTAAGCGGGGTGCCATCAATCTGATGACCGGATTGCTGGAAGAAGGTGCCGGTAAGCTGGATGCGCGTGGTTTTGCCCGCGAGGCCGAAGGGCTGGCATCCAGTTTCCGGTTCGGCGTAGATGACGACAGCTTGTCCGTATCCGCGCGTTTTCTAACCGAAAACCAAGACGCGTCGGTGGCTTTGCTTAAGCAGGCCTTGCAAAACCCGCGCTTTGATCAGGATGCGATTGACCGTGTTCGCGGTCAGGTGCTGTCGGGCATTCGATCGAGTGAAAAAGACCCTAACGATATCGCACGCAAGAAAATGGATGAAATGCTGTACGGCGACCACCCCTATGGGTCATCGCTGGATGGCACGGTCGAAAGCGTGACCGCGCTGACCCGCGATGATTTGATCGCGGCGCATGACGCGGTGATGGCGCGCGACCGGATTTATATCGGTGCCGTGGGCGACATTACCCCCGAAGCGTTGGGCAAACTGATGGACAATCTGCTCGGCGATCTCCCTGCCACTGGGGCCCAGATGCCGCCTCGTGCCAACGTCACCCTGTCGGGGGACATGACGATTGTTGATTTTCCGACTCCGCAATCGGTGGCTTTATTTGCACAAAAAGGCATCGCGCAAAAAGACGACGATTTCTTTGCGGCAACGGTTATGAACCAGGTCCTTGGAGGTGGATCGTTTGAAAGTCGGCTTATGGACGAGGTGCGCGAAAAACGCGGTCTGACCTATGGCGTCTATTCCTATCTGGTACCGATGGACCTGGCTGAAACCTACCAGGGGTCGGTCAGTTCCGCGAACGACCGTATTGGCGAAGCACTAAGCGTCATTCAAGACGAATGGTCTAAAATGGCTACAGAAGGGGTGACGCAGCAAGAGCTCGATGATGCCAAGACCTATATCACCGGTTCATATCCGCTGCGTTTCGACGGCAACCAGACGATCGCAGGCATTCTTGTGGGTATGCAAATGCTGGATCTGCCGATCGACTACATCGCCACCCGCAACGACAAAGTCGAAGCCGTGACGTTGGAGGATGTTAAACGTGTCGCAGCAGAGTTGTTGTCGCCCGACCAATTATCATTCGTGGTGGTAGGCCAACCCGAAGGTCTCGCTCCCAGGCCCGCCGAATAGCAGATGCTTTACCGCACTGCACGCGCTGTAGAATCTGAAACGCCGGACCAGGATTGTCCGGCGTGAATTTTGGATTGTCCCAGGCGGTTCGGGTTATCCTCCTGGAATTCATTCACCATAGGGTATCCAGACGTTTTTAACCTCTGTGGAGGCCTGCAAAAACTCGATCCCTTCGGCGTCTGCTTTCATCCAGTCCCGCGACATCCCGTTGTTCACCCAGGTCCGCTTGAGATTCTGCGCGCTGCCAAATTCAATGACCTTGCACAGGTCTTTGCCGCCAAAGCTCCAGACCGCATCGATGTCCATATGACGCGCCATTGTCGCGGCGATGGCTGGGTGCGGTCCGGTTAGAATATTCACCACCCCACCGGGTACGTCCGAGGTTTCCAGTACCTGTATGAAATCGGTTGCTGCCAACGGGAAGGTGGGGCTGGCGGCGAGGATCACACGATTCCCCATGGCTATGGCCGGGGCCATGCATGAAATCAAACCCAACAGCGGGGCCTCGTCGGGGCACAGCGCTCCGATGATACCCACGGGTTCTTTCGTCGCCAAAGCCGCGCCCCGAAGCGGAACGCCATGGATCTGGCCATCGTATTTGTCCGCCCATGCAGCATAGGTGAACAAGCGATGAACCGACGCGTCCACCTCTTTTTCACCGGTTTTTCCGCCGAGCATAGCATTCAACCTCTGCGCAAATTCATCCCTGCGGGCCGACAGGTTTTCGGCGATATAATACAGAATTTGCGCCCGAAGATGCCCGGTGGTTTTCCCCCAGGTTTTTGCGCCCTGCGCCGCTTCGACGGCGTTGCGTACGTCCTTGCGCCCGGCCAGCGACACGTGGCCCAGCAGCATGCCTGACTTCCCCTGAACCGATCCCGAATAGCCGCCATCGGGGCGTACCTGCTTGCCGCCGATGTAAAGCTTCGCCGTGCGGTCGATCCCCCCGGGAAGAGGACGTAATGCGCCGCTGACAGAGGGCGCGATTTCCTTCAAGGGCCTGCGGATGGTCTTCGGGCGGGTATAGGCGGTCAGACCCTCCCAACCGCCCTCGCGACCAAAGCCGCTTTCGCGCATGCCGCCAAATCCGGCGGCGGCATCCATCATGTTGGTACCGTTGATCCAGACAACGCCGGCAACCAGTTTGGGCGCTATATCAAGCGCGAGGTTGATATTCTCCGACCAAATGGTCGCGGCCAAACCAAAGCGGGTGTTGTTGGCAAGCTCGACGGCCTCAGACGGGGTGCGGAATGTCGTCGATACCAGAACAGGACCAAAGATTTCCTCTTGCATCAGCCGATCCGCAGGGTTCATGCCGGTGATCAGGGTGGGGGGGTAAAAACAGCCGGCTTCGGGAACATCGCCGGCGCGAAACAAGGTCCCGGCAGTGTTGGTCGCGATCATCTCCTTGACCCGCTGGACCTGAACGGGGTCAACCAGCGCGCCGACGTCAATCGACTTGTCCAACGGATTGCCCACCCGCAGCTTGGCCATCCGTATGCATAACTTGGCATAGAACCGATCCGCCACGGGTTCGTGCACCAGCAGGCGCGAACCTGCGCAACAGACCTGGCCCTGATTGAACCAGATCGCGTCGACCAAGCCTTCGATTGCGGAATCGATATCGGCGTCGTCGAACACGATGAATGCAGACTTGCCACCCAGCTCCAACGTCAGCTCTTTACCGCTTCCGGCGGTCTGTTCGCGGATGCGCCGACCCACGGGAGTAGAGCCGGTAAAGGCAATCTTATCCACATCGGCCTGTACGATCATCTCGCCGACAGTGCCATCACCGGTAACGATGTTGACAACGCCCCCGGGTAACCCGGCCTGCCGACAAATGTCTGCGAACAGCAGTGCGGTCAGCGACGTGTATTCCGCAGGCTTCAGCACAACGGTATTACCCATCGCCAATGCCGGCGCGATTTTCCAGGCCAGCATCAGCAGCGGAAAATTCCATGGAATGATCTGTCCGCACACGCCCAGCGCCTCGCGGTCGTGTAATGTGCTCTCCATCAACTGGGCCATACCGGCGTGATAATAGAAATGTCGCTGCGCCAACGGCACATCTACGTCCCGCGCTTCGCGGATAGGCTTCCCATTATCAAGGGTTTCAAGGACGGCGAACAACCGGCTGTGCTTTTGCAGCAACCGTGCAATTGCATATAAATACTTGGCTCGTTCGTGCCCGCCCAACTTTTCCCACTTCGGTTGAGCAGACCGTGCAGCTGCCACAGCCGTTTTGACCTCTTGCGCACTGGCTTGGCTCAAGGTCGCCAGTACGTTGCCATTCGCAGGGTCACGGCTCTCGAAATCGTCACGCGGCGCGGTAAAGGACCCGTTGATGAAGTGTCCGAACCGGCTCCCTTGATCTACCAGCCACGCCAATGCCTCCGCGGACGACTCAGGTGCCGCACCATAGTCCATGGTTTCGTAAATTTCGGAAACGCTCATGGCTTCACCCTTTTTAAAATACTCAATTATGGCTCGGATATCATGCGGATCAGCTGATGGGGTGACGGTAGCTTGCGGAATAGCTTCCCGTCACGTGATGCTCGATCTGCCGTTCGATATCACCCAACAGCGACGATGCGCCAAACCTGAACAGATCAGGCCGCAACCACCTGTCCCCAAGCTCTTCCTTGATCATGGCCAGATAGGTCAGCGCATCCTTGGCTTTCGATATCCCGCCCGCCGGCTTGTATCCCACGCGCATGCCGGTGCGATCGTGATAATCACGGATCGCGCGGATCATGACCAACGAAACGGGTAGTGTCGCGTTTACGTTTTCCTTGCCTGTCGATGTCTTTATAAAATCCGCTCCAGCCATCATGCACACCAGCGATGCACGCGCGACATTGCGCAGCGTCCCCAACTCTCCGGTGGCAAGAATGGTTTTGATGTGCGCATCGCCACAGGCCGCGCGAAACGCTTTGACCTCGTCATACAGGGCCTGCCAGTCGCCCGACAGAACATGGCGTCGCGATATGACGATATCGATCTCTTGCGCGCCGGCCTCGACGCTCATTTCGATCTCGCGCACGCGAAGTTCGAACGGAGACAAACCGGCGGGAAATCCAGTCGATACTGCCGCGACGGGAATTGATGTCCCGTTCAGTGCAGCTTTGGCGGGGCTGATCATCTCGTGATAGACGCATACCGCTCCGACCGTGATGGGCGTCATGCCAAGCGCTTTCAACAGATCGGGTGCCAGGGGTTGCCGGGCCTTTGCGCATAACCTTTCGACGCGCCGGGCGGTGTCATCCCCGGAAAGCGTGGTCAGGTCGATGCAACTGATCGCGCGCAACAACCATGCCGCCTGGTGGTCTTTCTTGACCGACCGGCGCGCGGGTAGAGTTGCCGCTCGTCGTTCGATCGCCGAGGTGTTGGCGTGGACCGCCCGTACCCAATCCAGATCCAGCGGCATCCCGGTGTTGCGCGGTTCACCCGCTTGAGGAAGATGGTTCGGAGCCAGCGCGGGGGCGTCGGTTAAAGGCGTGGACATCGGTATTCCTGACTGGTGATGGGGCAGCTTGCCTTGCCGTCCGCACCGTGGTTAAGCGCGATTATAAGTGGCGAAAGCAAATTCAGCTGCCGCGATAGGTGGTGTACCCATAGGGGGACAGCAAGAGCGGGACATGGTAATGTGCATCCGGATCGGAGATCCCGAAGCGCAGCGGAATCTGATCCAGAAATCCAGGTGTGTCGCGGCGCGCGGCACTGGCCTCCAGGTAGGCTCCTGCATCAAACAGCAGCTCATAGACACCGGGGGCAAACTGGCCTTTGGGCAGGATAGGCGCGTCGGTGCGGCCATCTGCGTTGGTGGTCATCTGCGCCAGTTTCAGCCGGTTGGTGCCTTCGATCCGATACAAAGTGATATCCATTCCTCCGGCAGGTGCCCCGCGACCGGTATCAAGAACATGTGTCGTAAGATAACCGTCTGCCATATACAGATCCTTCCAACAAGGGGTTAGGCGCACAGGATACGGCTGGCATCCGGCGCGTCAATCACTTGTCTGCCTGCGTGAGAATCGCATCGAAAATATTTTTTTCGCCAGCGATTCGTTTTTGCTTTGACCCGCGAATCATCATGGGCTTATATAGGTGACACATACCAACAGATGCGAGGCCTGCCAGCGACGCACATAAATCTGGGGTATGGACCTGGGAACGAATTCTTTAAGATCGGGCAAGCTGCATTAGGTGCGGCGATCTTTGGGCAGGGGCCGACAGGACTGTTCGCATACGAACAGCGGTCCCTTCCACCTCTCTCTGGTTGGGGCTCTGCTTCCCTTTCGTCATGATACGGGTGTTTCGGGCGATCCGGCTCTTGGTTTGTCGTTCGTTAGATTGAAAAATGTGTTGCGTTTGCTGCCGGCCACTCGCGCAACGTTGCGCGCGTCGGACCCGCTGTACATTTCAGATCATCAATGGTTGAAATCTACTGCGCCCTGCCGACATCCTGGCCGGGTGCCAACCAAAGGACGCCCGATGACACGATACCCCCGAGATTTTCGCGGCTATGGCCCGACCCCGCCTGACGCAAAATGGCCGGGTGGGGCGCGGATCGCGGTGCAGTTCGTACTGAACTACGAAGAGGGCGGGGAAAATAACATATTGCACGGGGACGCCGCATCCGAGGCGTTTCTGTCCGAAATCGTTGGCGCTGTCCCTTGGCCTGGCCAGCGTCACTGGAATATGGAATCGATCTATGATTACGGGGCACGGGCCGGCTTTTGGCGGCTACACCGTTTGTTTACGGGCGCGGGTATTCCGGTAACCGTCTATGGTGTTGCCAGCGCTTTGGCGCGTGCGCCCGAACAGGTCGAGGCTATGAAAGCTGCCAACTGGGAAATCGCCAGTCACGGGCTGAAATGGATTGATTACAAAGATCACACCGCCGCTGCCGAGAGCGCCGACATAGCCGAAGCCATTCGTTTGCACCGAGAAGTCGTAGGCGAAGCGCCCCGGGGGTGGTACACCGGGCGCAGTTCAATCAACACGGTGGCGCTGGCATCCGAAATCGGGGGGTTCGACTATATCTCCGACACCTACGACGATGATTTGCCCTACTGGACCCAGATCGCGGGGCGCGACCAGTTGATCATCCCCTATACGTTGGATTGCAACGACATGCGGTTTGCCACCCCGCAAGGGTTCAATTCGGGAGACCAATTCTATACCTACCTGTGCGATACTTTCGACGCTCTCTATGCGGAAGGTGCGGCGGGTAATGCCAAGATGATGTCGGTCGGTCTGCACTGCCGCCTGATCGGGCGTCCGGGGCGTGTTCAGGCGTTGAAACGATTTATAGAATACATCGGCCGGGTCGAGGGCGTCTGGACCCCGCGACGCATCGAAATAGCCAATCATTGGCGCGAAACCCATCCCCCGAAATCCATCTTTCGCGCAGACTTGATGACCCGCGAGGATTTCGTCGCCCGCTTCGGTGGCGTGTACGAACATTCGGCATGGGTCGCAGAACGTGCGTTTGATCTGGAATTGGGGCCTGCCCATAATTGTGCCGCCGGTATCCATAGCGCGTTATCGCGGGTGTTTCGGTCTGCCAGCCCAGCCGAACGCCTTGGCGTGTTGCGGGCGCATCCCGACCTTGCCGGCAAGCTGGCGGTCGCCAAGCGGCTCACCGCGGAAAGCACGAGCGAGCAAGCCAGTGCGGGTCTGGATGCATTGACCGATGCCGAGCGTAGCAGGTTTGAGGAGCTCAACACCGCTTACGTCACCAAGCACGGGTTCCCCTTCATCATCGCGGTCAAAGACCACGACAAAGCGGGTATCTTGAAACATTTCCAGGCACGCCTGGCAAATGCCACTGCTTCGGAATTCGATACCGCCTGTAAACAGGTCGAACGTATTGCCCGGCTGCGCCTGGAGGAGATGATATGACAAGCTACGCTTTCCCGCCCGGGGGGCTGCCGGACCAGTCGACCTCGCCGGAAAGTACCGCAGTCTTTACGCCAGCCTATGCGGTAATTCCCGCATCGGTACAGCGCGATATTGTGACAAGTTTCCTACCCGAATGGCGTGACAGCCGCGCCTGGGTACTGGCCCGGCCCTTGACCGGCTTCGCCGAGACCTTTTCGCAGTATGCGCTAGAGATCGCACCCGGAGGAGGCAGTGCGCGCCCCGAACCCGACAAAGCGGCCCAAGGCGTTTTGTTTGTTGCTGTCGGGACGGCGCGGCTTACCATTGGCGAGGCTGAACACGACCTCAGGCCGGGGTCCTATGCCTATTTGCCGCCCGCGTCGGATTGGTCGCTGTTCACCACAGGGGATACGCCTTGCAAACTCCACTGGATACGCAAGCGGTATACGCCGGTGTCGGGGCTAGACATGCCGCCAGCACTGGTTACTCACGAGAAGGATGTGCCGCAGGTCGCCATGCCTCACACTGACGGGGCATGGGCGACACAGCGGTTTGTTGAACCGACCGACCTGCGACACGACATGCACGTGAATATCGTCACTTTTCAGCCCGGCGGGCTTATCCCCTTTGCCGAAACCCATGTGATGGAACATGGCCTGTATGTCTTGCAGGGCACGGCGAATTACCTTCTTAACCGCGACTGGGTTCCGGTCGAGGCCGGTGATTTCATGTGGCTTCGGGCATTTTGTCCGCAGGCCTGCGTAGCGACCGGCGAAGAACCTTTTCGGTATCTGCTGTACAAGGATGTGAACCGCCACATGCCCCTGACCCTATGACCCGCGCCATACATAGCCAGCCACTGACCAGGGAAAGCTTTGCGCCATTCGGCGAAATACTTGACGCCTCGGGCCAACCGGATCGGATGATCAACGCTGGAATGTGCGGGCGCCATCATGATTTGGCCGCGCTGGATTTCGGGCAGGATGGACAGGCCGGGATCAGCATCTTTGATGCCCGCCCCCGCAGTTTTCCCTATACGCTGGATCTGCTTGAGCGTCACCCCGAAGGATCGCAAGCGTTTCTTCCGCTGACAGGTCATCCGTTTCTCGTCATCGTCGCCCCCGATCACAACGGCGCGCCGGGCACGCCGCTCGCGTTTATCACACACCCTTTTCAGGGGGTGAACTTCCGGCGCGGCACCTGGCACGGCGTGCTGACGCCTTTGGCCGAACCGGGGCTTTTCGCCGTTGTCGATCGTATCGGCGCGACCACAAACCTTGACGAATACCCGCTTGATCCGCCTTATGTGATCAAAGGTTAGACCCAAAAGATGCACACCACATGCAACAAGCGGTCACCGTGACCTCAACAGCTTTCGCGCTCGCTTGGCCGCACTGACGACAAAGCAAGATCCAAGGAACTCCTTTCATGTATGATATGGCCGCTATTACTACCTGGATTGAATTCGCTGTCCGGTGGGTGCATGTCATCACGGCGATTGCGTGGATCGGGTCGTCATTCTACTTCATAGCGCTTGATCTCGGGCTGCACCGTGACCGCAATCTGCAATCGGGTGCCGACGGCGAGGAATGGCAGGTGCACGGCGGGGGGTTCTACCACGTGCAAAAGTACCTCGTCGCCCCTTCGCAGATGCCTGATGACCTGATCTGGTTCAAATGGGAAAGCTATTCGACCTGGCTATCCGGCTTCGCCCTGCTGATCTTGGTTTACTATCTGGGGGCTGAATTCTACCTCGTGGATCCGCGCATAGCGGATCTGGCGACGTGGCAGGCAATAGGGATTTCGCTGGCGTCGCTGGTTTTTGGGTGGATAGCCTATGACCAGATATGCAAAAGCAAGTTCGGCAATGACAACACGCGCCTGATGATCGTTCTATACGTGATCCTGGTGGGGATGGCGTATTTCTATACATCGGTCTTTTCGGGTCGGGCCGCGTTGCTTCACCTGGGGGCCTTCACCGCCAGCATCATGTCGGCCAACGTGTTTTTCATCATCATGCCGAACCAGCGTATTGTTGTGGCCGACCTAAAGGCAGGGCGTACTCCGGACGCGAAATACGGCAAGATCGCGAAGCAGCGCAGCACGCATAACAACTATCTTACGCTGCCGGTGATTTTTCTGATGCTCAGCAACCACTATCCACTGGCCTTCGCGTCAGAGATGAACTGGCTGATTGCCGCACTGGTGTTCCTGATGGGAGTGACGATCCGGCACTATTTCAACAGCGTGCATGCCCGTCAGGGGAATCCGACGTGGACATGGCTGGCAACGGCACTGCTGTTCATTGCAATTATCTGGTTATCTACCGCGCCGATGTTTCGCGCCGATGAACCTCAGCAGGCGTCGGGCGCAGCTTTGCGTTTCGCCCAAGCCGACGGTTTTGGGCGGGTGCAGGATATCGTCACGGGACGGTGCAGCATGTGTCACGCCGCAGATCCGGGGTGGGAGGGGTTGCTGTGGGCACCCAAGGGGATACGGTTGGAAACCGAATATCAGATCGCCAGCGCTGCAAAGCAGATCTATCTGCAGGCAGGTATCACCAATGCGATGCCGCCGGCGAATCTTAGCCATATGGAGCCGACAGAGCGTGCTGAAATTGTCGCTTGGTTCAATGCTGCCAACAAATAACACGCGGGAAGATGCGGCTGGATAGGTATAATCTCGTCTTTCAGAATCGTCAGCCGCTATGCTAGGTATAGCGGCATGGCATATCAAAACCCCAACATAAGCGAAGCACTCCCGGTCATCCGCCAGCTTGATGAAGCCGCGATCAATCGTATCGCCGCCGGAGAAGTGGTCGAACGTCCGGCGTCTGCCGTCAAGGAACTGGTCGAAAACGCCATTGATGCGGGCGCACGACAGGTCACCATCGAATATGCGGATGGCGGGAAAACACTGATCCGGGTAACGGATGATGGGTGCGGCATTGCGTCCAGCGACCTGATGTTGGCTTTGTCACGTCATGCCACGTCAAAAATCGACGGATCTGACTTGTTGAGCATTCATACTTTCGGGTTCCGCGGTGAGGCATTGCCTTCACTAGGTGCCGTCGGCCGATTGACGATCTCCAGTCGTGTCGCGGGTCAGGACGGGGCCGAGGTTTCGATCAATGGCGGGCAGGCCGGGCCGGTGCGCCCTGCGGCTTTGAACGGTGGCACCGTCGTCACGCTTCGCAACCTGTTTTTTGCCACCCCGGCCCGACTGAAGTTTTTGCGAACCGATCGCGCCGAGGCGCAGGCGATCGCCGATATCATCAAACGACTGGCGATGGCGGAGCCCTTCGTCCGTTTCATTCTGCGCGATGTGTCTGGCGACGGACCGGGCCGCGAGGTATTTCGCGCGGATGCAGAGCAAGGCGATATGTTTGCTGCCCTGCAAGGGCGGCTGGCACAGGTGCTCGGACGCGAATTCGCGGAAAACGCGCTGGCTGTTGATGCTGAACGCGACGGGCTACACCTGACCGGCTTTGCGGCGCTGCCCACCTATTCGCGCGGTTCGGCGGTGATGCAGTATCTTTTTGTAAATGGTCGGCCCGTGCGGGACAAGTTGCTGGTCGGGGCGCTGCGGGGTGCCTATTTTGACCTGCTCAGCCGCGACCGCCACCCGGCTGCGGCGTTGTTCATCGATTGCGACCCGACACTTGTTGACGTGAACGTACATCCCGCGAAGTCAGAAGTGCGATTTCGCGATCCCGGTATCGCACGCGGCCTGATTGTATCGGGCCTGCGTCACGCATTGGCAGATGCGGGGCATCGGGCTTCGACCACCGTGGCCAATGCCACGCTGGGTGCCATGCGCCCCGAACAATTGACAGCGCGGGTCTATCAAATGGACCGCCCCTCCGTCGTGGCCCGCGGCACGGCCTATCAGGCGCAAGCCCCGGAACCCGGGTTTGCGGAAACCGCCGGGATGTGGGCGCGGGTCGAAGCACAGACTGAAAACGAGACCGCAACCGAGCAGGACGCCCCTGATTATCCCTTGGGAACCGCGCGCGGCCAGGTTCACGAAAACTATATTGTCGCCCAGACTGCGACGGGCATGGTGATCGTCGACCAACACGCCGCGCACGAACGATTGGTCTATGAAAAGCTCAAACACCAGATGTCGGAAAACGGCGTTGCAGCCCAGGCGTTGCTGATCCCAGAGATCGTGGATCTTTCGGCCTCGGACTGTGCGCGACTGCTGGAGATGGCAGACCAGATGGCAGGCTTCGGTTTGGGCATCGAACCGTTTGGTGGAAACGCCATCGCCGTAAGGGAAACCCCGGCCATTCTCGGGGTTGTCGATGCCAAGGCGATGATCCTTGATATTCTGGATGAGCTTGCCGATCAGAACGAAAGCAATTCACTCCAAGCGCGCCTCGAAGCGATCCTGAGCCGGGTCGCGTGCCATGGCTCTATCCGGTCTGGTCGCCGGATGCGGGCCGAGGAAATGAACGCCTTGCTGCGCGAGATGGAAGCGACGCCTCATTCTGGACAGTGCAATCACGGACGCCCGACCTATGTCGAACTGAAGCTCAGTGACATTGAACGATTGTTCGGTCGCACATGATCGGAATCGGCGGACAAACCTATTCCTTGGACGACCCGGTCGTTCTTCTGATCCTGGCGACCGCAGGGGCCATTTTTTTAGTGTTGATCCTGCTTGTGCTGGCGGTGCGTGCCGCAGGACGCTCGGCGCGGATGACAGAACCGCTGGCACGGCAGATGCAGGTTCTGGGCGGGCATGTACAGCAGCTTGGGATGGGGCAGGAACAGTTGCGCGGCGGCTTGCAGACGGTCTCGGATACGCAAGCCAATGCCCAGGCCCAGATGATCCAGAGCATCGAGGCCCGCATGGCCCACGTTCAGCAACAGATGCAAGACCGTCTCGCCGATAATGCTGCGCGCTCGGCCCGAAGCCTGACGGAGATGCAGGAAAGGATGAGCGAGACCCTGCATGGATCCAGTAAACAGACGACAACCAGTCTGACGCAGCTTCAGGAACGGCTGGCCGCTATTGACCGTGCGCAAGACAACATCACGAAACTGTCCGGCGACGTCTTGTCGTTGCAAGACATCCTGAGCAACAAGCAGACCCGAGGCGCATTTGGCGAAATTCAGTTGCACGATATCGTGTCAAAAGCACTGCCCAGTGACAGCTATACCATGCAGGCGTCGCTATCGTCCGGAAAACGCGCCGATTGCCTGATCCACCTGCCGCATCCGCCCGGACCCATCGTGATAGACAGCAAGTTCCCTCTGGAGGCATATGAAGCCTTGCGCCGGGCCAAAACCGATTCTGAGGTCAAAGAGGCGGCGCGCGCCATGCGTGTGGCGGTCAAGGCGCACATCTCGGCGATCAGCAGCAAATATATCATCGAAGGGGAGACCGCGGATGGTGCATTGATGTTTCTACCGTCCGAGGCCGTATATGCAGAGCTGCACGGGAATTTTCCCGAACAGGTGCGCGAGGGCTTTGCTGCGCGGGTCTGGATCGTGTCGCCGACAACCTGCATGGCGACACTGAATACCATGCGCGCCATCCTGAAGGACGCTCGGATGCGCGAACAGGCGGGTGCCATCCGGAAAACCTTGAAGATGCTGCACCGGGACGTCGAACTTGTCGTGGAGCGCGTTGGCAAGCTGAACACGCATTTTGGTCAGGCGCGTGCCGATCTTGAAGGGTTGGGGACCGCTGCCGAAAGGGCGGGAAAACGGGCGGCACGACTGGACAACTTTGATTTTGAAGAACTCTCCCCGCAAGAGACCCCCATCATACCATTGACCGGATCCGACAAGAAGAACTGAGATTCCGGGGCGGTCCGTCGCTTAAAAGTTCGAAAAATTGCAGATAATTGTAATTGTGTGCAACTCCGCTAGATGTACACCCGTATATCATAATTATAAAAACCCATCTGCGACCGACAGGATACCCACGCCATATGCCTTTTGAAGCTATTGACCCGCCTCGTCATCACGTGTCGGCGGCACCTCGTAGAATTGCGGTAATCGGTGCAGGTATCTCGGGCATGGGGGCTGCCCACCTGTTGGGTGAAGACCATCACGTGACCTTGTTTGAAACATGCGCCCGGCTGGGGGGGCACGCCCGAACCAGGATTGCAGGCAAGAACGGCGACCAACCGGTGGACACCGGTTTCATTGTCTTCAACTACGCGAACTACCCTCATCTTGCCGCATTGTTCAAAGAATTGGATGTTCCGGTCGTTGAATCCAACATGAGCTTTGGCGCGTCCATTGATGGGGGGCGGCTGGAATATGCGCTTACCACATTGGATTCGATATTCGCGCAGCGTAGCAATTTGGCTAACCCCAAGTTTCTGAGGATGCTAAGCGACATCGTGAGATTTAACAAAAATGCCACGAAAATCGCTCAAGACCGGTCACTGACCATTGGGGGTTTTCTGCAAAAGCTGGGTGCAGGCGAATATTTTCGCAACTACTACCTTGCGCCGCTGTCTGGGGCGATCTGGTCCACGCCCGTGGGCAAGATTATGGATTTCCCGGCATATTCCATGATTGATTTCTTTGAAAACCACGCCCTGCTTAGTCACAGCGGCCAGCACCAATGGTACACGGTCAAAGGTGGCTCACAGGAATATGTGAGCCGGCTTGGCGCTTCGCTGACGGCAAAAGGTGTGGATATTCGCCTCAACGCCGCGGTTCAGTCGGTACGTCGTACCGCCCTCGGGGTCGAGATAAAAACCGACGGGGCAAGTTGGGAAAGCTTTGACGAGGTGGTTCTCGCTACGCATTCCGACGACGCGTTGGCCCTGCTGTCTGACCCAAGCGCCCAAGAGACTGCTGCATTGGGTGCGATGAAATACCAGCCGAACGATATCGTGCTGCATGCCGATACTTCCATGATGCCAAAGCGTCGCAAGACTTGGGCGTCGTGGATATATTCCGAGGACAAGGAACACGTGTCGGATCGGATCGACCTGACTTATTGGATGAACTCGCTGCAACCGATCCCCATGGATGATCCGCACTTCGTGACGCTCAATACCAAGCGCATGATCCGCGAAGAACTGATCTATGATCAGGTTACATTGCGACACCCGGTGTATGATCTTGGCGCAATTGCGGCCCAGGAACAGGTGCGTGGTTTCAACGGGACCAACAAGACATGGTTCTGCGGTGCGTGGATGAAGCACGGTTTTCACGAAGACGGATTGTCGAGCGCGATAGATGTCGTGCGGGGCATGCGCGATCAGTCCAGGGTCGCCATGGCCGCTGAATGACCACCTCTGTCGATCATATTCGGGCCACCACCTATCATGGGCGCAAAGGCACCGTCGAAAATGCATTTCGCTACTCGGTTGATTACGTGTTGCTGGACGCCGAGGCAGATATCAAACCTTTGGCCCTGTTTGCGCGCAACCGGGCCGGGGTAACATCAGTTCACGATATTGATCACGGGGGCCCGAGAGGCGCAGGAAGAGGGGCTGCGTGGGTGCGTGATGTACTGGCGCAGCACCAGATTCCAGGTGTTGTCCGGATTGAACTTTTGACTCAAGCGCGGTTGTTCGGTCACGTCTTCAACCCCGTCAGCTTTTGGCTGTGCCGGCGCGATGATGATGGCTTGATCGTAGTGATAGCGGAAGTATCCAACACATTCGGCGAACGTCACAGCTATTTGTGCCACCATCCCGACCTTCGCGAGATTACGCGCCAAGACCAGTTGGATGCCACCAAGATTTTTCACGTATCGCCGTTTCAGCCGGTGGCGGGAACGTATGCATTTCGATTTGATATCCGGAAAGACCGTCTTAGCATCTGGATCGACTATACCCAGACCGCAGGCGGGTTGATCGCGACGCTTACCGGAAGGCGGCAGCCGCTGACAAATACCGCGGTGCTTCGATCGATGATCCGTCGCCCGTTTGGATCGCGCCGGGTTCTGGCATTGATACACTGGCAGGCTGTCAAGCTGTGGTGGAAAGGCGGGGGATATCGCCCTGCACCGACCCCGCCCGAAAATGAGGTTTCTTAGTGGCGAGTGTCGCATCGGATACGCAACCCGCACAGCTTCCGGCCTATGCGCTGTTCGCAGCATTGCTGGCAGCGGCAGGACTGCCAATCTATATCCACGCCCCGAAGTTTTTTGTCGATGAATATGGAGTGTCGTTGTCGGCTTTGGGCATGGTACTGTTCGGGCTGCGATCGCTTGATGTAATTCAGGATCCGCTGCTGGGACGGCTGGCAGAGGCCCTGCGCAATCATCGAAGTCTGGCGGTTGCAACCGGGTCTGCCGTTATGGCGATATCCATGTTTGCACTGTTTGCCATGACACCATCGTTACCGCCGTTGGTATGGTTCGGGCTCACGTTGACGGGCGTGTTCACCTCTTTCAGCTTCTTGACGATATGTTTTTATGCCCAAGGGGTCGCAAAGGCCGAGAGGCTTCCCGGGCGCGGCCATCTGGCGTTGGCAAGGTGGCGTGAGACAGGTGCGCTTTTGGGGGTGTGTGTCGCCTCGGTCGCACCGGTGGTTCTGGCCGCGATCATGGGCAAGCCGTTTACCGGATTTGCGATCGGCTTCGCGTTGTTGGCTCTTGGGGCTACGGTGGCGATGCAGGGCGAATGGCGTACGACCGATACCAACAGACGATCCGGTTTTGGTGCGATTTTGAAAGACCGCGTCGCGCGGCGTCTTTTGCTGATCGCATTCCTGAATGCCGCACCGGTGGCGGTAACCTCGACCGTGTTCCTATTCTATGTGGAAGCGACCCTGCAATCGCCCGAATGGGCAGGACCACTGTTGCTGGTGTTTTTTCTGAGCGCGGCGATTGCCGCGCCGTTGTGGGGATACCTTGCCGAAGCGTTTGGGGCAAAGCCCGTATTGTTGGCGGCAATGGCGTTGGCGATCGCGGCGTTTGTCGGTGCTTTTTTTCTTGGTGCGGGGGATGTCGCTCTTTTTGCAGTGGTTTGTATTGTCTCGGGTGCGGCTCTGGGTGCTGACCTGACTTTGCTCCCGGCCATGTTCGCCATGCGGCTCGGCAGGATTGCGCCATCCGCCGCCGAAGGCTTCGGCCTATGGGCGTTTGTCTCAAAGCTGACCCTTGCCTTCGCCGCAGTAACGCTACTTCCCATCTTGCAGATGTCGGGCTTCGTTAGCGGCGAGCTGGTCAACACGCCCCACGCCATTGCAACGCTGGTATGGCTGTATGCCGGTCTACCATGTGCTCTTAAGGGGGTGGCGATGACAGTGTTAGCAGGCACCTCACTGCATGAGGATGATGAGTCATGATGGAATTACTACAGATACTCCTGGGTGCGGCGATTGTGATCGGCATTGTCTTGGCCAGACGTCACATGGCCGATTTCCCCGCGCAAAAGCCCGAGGACTATGCCGACGACTATCTGGTGTTAGACATGAAAAAGCACCTCAACGGAGCGATGGTCTGCGAAGGCGTCATTTTCGGACCGACGGGGCGGGTGACCAGCAGTTTCGTTGCTGATTTTGACGTTGTCTGGGATGGCGATACCGCCGAGGTCAGAGAGCATTTCGTTTATGACGACAACACTACTCAAGATCGCATCTGGACGATAGTCCTAGGCGAAAAAGGCTATTTCACAGCCACTGCCCCTGATGTGCCCGGCGAGGCGCAGGGCAGGAAGGCCGGTGGCACGATACGGATGCAGTACCCGATTAGGTTGCCGGACGATGTGGGCGGGCACCTGCTCAAGACAGTCGACTGGATTTACTTGACCGCCGATGGCACGCTGATCAATCGCAGCCAATTCCGTAAATTCGGTTTCAAGGTGGCAGAGCTTGTGGCGACCATTCGCCAGAAGGATCCACAATGACGGATTGGGGCGGCAAACGGTACTGGCTGGTCGGGGCCAGTGATGGCTTGGGCAAAGCGCTGGCGCACAAGATTAGTCGGCGCGGTGCGGAGGTCATCGTTTCGGCCCGCTCGGAAGGCAAGCTGAAGGCGCTCGTGGCCGAGCTGTCAGGCAAGGCGTCTTATCGCGTTCTGGATGTGCAGGACGCAGACAGCATACGTTCAGCAGCGCGTGCCGTGGGCCCGGTGGACGGTCTTGTCTACCTTGCCGGGGTCTATTGGCCGTTTGGTGCTGCGAAATGGGAAGCGGACCACGCGACCAAAATGATCGATGTAAACCTGACCGGATTGGTGCGCGTCTTGGGCGAGGTGGTCCCTGCGATGGTGGAACGCGATGACGGGCATATTGTCATCACCTCCAGCTTGACGGGGTTTCGGGGGCTGCCCAATTCCATCGGATACACCGCATCGAAAGCCGGCACCATGTCGCTGGCTGAGTGCATGTATGCGGATTTGCGTAATACCGGAGTTAAGGTTCAAGTAATAAATCCGGGATTTATCAAAACCCGACTGACGGACAAAAATGATTTTGAGATGCCGGGTTTGATGCAGCCAGAGGAGGCGGCGCAGCAAGTGATCGAACACATGGGGACCGACCGGTTCAAGAAAAGCTTTCCCTATTGGTTCTCGCTGATTTTCCGTCTTGCCCAGTTCCTGCCGGATGCGATCTATTATCGCCTGTTTCGTTAGACACTGGACGAGGCAGCGCGTGCGCCCCGTCCCTTCGGGTCAGACACGCAAGATATGCTGGTCAAATATGGCTTTGGCTCTGGCCCAAACCGCAGCGTCGGTGTTCTGCAGCTCGACCAGGGTGGGCAACAACTGGGCAGCGTAATCTGTTGAACTTTCAAGCGGAAGGATCGACGGCAGGTTGTCGATTGCGGTCACATCCAGAGGGGGATTGTCGCAGACACGCAGCGCAGGTTCGTCCCAGGTTGTGGCCCGGTCGTAAACCTTAACAGGGTTGAAATCACTGTCCGGATCGCAGGCAATGTCGCCGATCACCCGCAGTTTTCGCGGCGTTGTTGGGGCATCTGGCGCGACAAAAACAGGCGTTTTGGGGCCTGCGAGGATGCAATTGAAAAACAACGTGTGGTCAAGAATTTCAGGAAAAGGCCCGCCGTGTATGGTTTCGGCCGTATCCCACCCTGTCACCCGAATACCCAATCGCTGGCACAGGTCCGATACGCCACTGCCGACGCGACCCAGTGCGCCGACGACCAGCGCGTCAGGCATCGCCACGTCGAGCGCCTGTATTTTTCTGGTCAGCGCTGCCGTCAGGACATTTGCATCAGGATACGGAGCAATAGGGTCGGGGTGCCGCCCGCGCGACTGCGCCACCCAGCATTCGATCGCCACCGCAGCCCCCGCAAAACCCGCCCAATAGCCAAATGCCGCAACACGCCGGCCCTTGTCGTCGGTGAGATACTCCAGATCGTACAGCGTGCCGCCGCCGGCCTTGAAACGTTCAAGCAGCACTCTCCCCGCTGATTGGCCCTTGTAGGCATGACCAAACATGATGTGTCTATGCACCAGCGGTGTGCCGTCGTCGGGCAGTTCCTTCAGCCCGAACACGATTGCGTCGCGCGGGGCTTCGGGCCAGCTGTGTTCGGCGGCGATCTCGCAGCCCTTCTCGGCATATGGTTCGGCCGGGATCACGCGTGATGAAGATTGCTCGACCGTTATGCGGAAACCCTTGTTCAACAGTACCGCCGCGCCGTCCGGGGTCAGGCCGACGCGGGTTTCGTTGTCGCGTTGCTCGGCACGGACCCACAGATGTGGTAGGGTCATAGCATGCCCTTTTCGCGGATGGTCCTGACGCTTGCGCGGGCTTCCATGTGGTCAAGAAATGAAGCAATTTTTGGATATGTGGCCGGGTCGACCCCGTCACCTTGCAGCCAGTTACAGACCACGAACAGATAAGGGTCAGCCAAGGTGAACTGGTCTTTCATGACATAGGGGCCGCGCAAAACCTCTGCTGCAACGTGGGCGGCACTGGCAGCCATGGTTTCGGGCACCTTAGCCGTCATGTCGTCAAAGCTGGCCTGATTGCTCGCCCATCGAGATCCGCGCATTTTATGTGCGTGTGCCACGTGCATGGTCGATGCAAGATAGTACATCGCACTGCGCATGTGCGCGGCGTCTTCGGGCCGCTGCGGTACCAGGTTGGCGGCAGGAACAAGCGCCGCGATATATTCAAGCAGCGCCCCGGTTTCCGTCAGAACCGTGCCATCGCCCAGTACCAGCGCGGGCACGCGCCCTTTGGAGTTGATCGCAAGGTATTCAGGCTTGGTTTGCTGTGCTGCTTTGAAATCGACCTTGATAGCGTCATACGGAAGACCGGCTTCTTCCAGCGTGATCGCGACTGCAATCGAAATGGTGCCGGGGCAGTAATAGAGCTTGAGCATGGCAGTGCCTTTCAGATGTGGGTCTGCGCGACGCGGCGTGCAGGTGTGTCAAGATGCGGGACAGCATTGAACAGGACGGGTGACCAGTGGCCCCCTATCGGGAACAGGCGGTGCATCGATGTGTGCATGATCGCCAATGCGATGCGCGACATTGCCGGAATGCCCAGACCCATGGCCTGCGCCATCACCATGGAAATCAATCCGCCAGACGTTACCACCAGTGCGGGGCCGTCACCTGCGGAAATTTCTTCGAGGACGGATTTGATACGCCCTTCAAAACTGGAATAGCTCTCCGGCGGGTTTTCGAGCTTGTCGCTTTTCCAGGTCTCGAAAACCAAAGGCAAGTGATTGGCAAAGCTGCCTTGTTCGGTGGGAAACGGGACCCCGTGCTGCTGCTCCATCAGCGCCGCGAGCGTGAAATACTGCAATTCGTTCAGACGTTCGTCGCGGATCGGCTCCAGCCCGGTATCCATGCCTTGTGCGGTTTCGATATGACGGCGCAGGGTGCCAGTGTATAAGCGGGTGTGGTGGGTTTCCGAATGGCGCAGGTGATCGCCTAGCCAGGCGGCCTGTTCGTGGCCAAGCGGGCTTAGCTTATCATAGCTGATTTCGTCCTTAGCCTCGGAATTGGCCTGACCGTGACGGATAAGGGTAATGTGGGACATAATGCGCCTTTTGTTGCTGAGTCTTTGATAGGCAACGGTCGCGCCGGTTGGAAGGGCAGGATCCCTTTGCGCGGCCATTTTTTAGCTGACGGGACAATTGGGCGCGCATCGGAAACAGGCGTGGCGTAAAAACGGGGCAGGGTGTCGGGATTATGACTGCTATGCCTCCATGCGCCCGCCTATAGTGTAGATGCGCATTACAGGAGAGTCTGATGGCCGAAACAGTTACATTTACGCTGGATGGCGAAACCGTCGAGGCCGAGGCCGGTATGACGATTTGGGAAGTCGCAAACGGGCGTGGACTGAAAATTCCGCATCTGTGCTTCACACCCAAGCCGGGGTATCGACCTGACGGAAACTGTCGCGCCTGTATGGTTGAAATCGAAGGCGAACGGAATCTGGCGGCATCCTGTCTACGCGAGCCCGCCGAAGGCATGGTCGTGGTCACAAACAACGCGCGGTCGGAAAACGCCCGAAAGATGGTGATGGAACTGTTGATCGCCGACCAGCCCGCCTCCGAAGTCGCCCATGATAAATCCAGCCACCTGTGGGACATGGCCGCACAGGTGGGGGTCGAGGCGAGCCGGTTTCCCAAGCTGGAAAGCGGGCGTATCCCGTTGCTTGACGACAGTCATGTGGCGATGCGGGTGAACCTTGATGCCTGTATCCAGTGTAACCTGTGTGTGCGCGCCTGCCGCGAGGTGCAGGTCAATGATGTGATCGGGATGGCCGGTCGCGGGCATGACAGCTATCCGGTGTTTGACATGGCCGACCCGATGGGCGCGTCTTCGTGTGTGGCGTGCGGTGAATGTGTGCAGGCCTGCCCGACGGGGGCGCTGATGCCCGCCACGGTGGTCGATGACGCGCAGGTTGGGGACAGCGCCGATTTCGATAGCGAAGTCGACAGCATCTGCCCGTTCTGCGGTGTGGGCTGTCAGGTGTCGCTGAAGGTCAAGGACGGGAAAATCAAATATGTCGAGGGCATCAACGGTCCCGCGAACGAAGGGCGGCTTTGCGTCAAAGGGCGCTTTGGCTTTGACTATATCCACCATCCCCATCGTCTGACCAAACCGCTGATCCGCCGCGACGACGCCCCTGCCAAGGGGTTGAATGTCGATCCCGGAAATTGGCAAATCCACTTCCGCGAAGCCACCTGGGACGAGGCGCTGGAGTTTGCTGCACAGGGCATGAAAAAGATCGGCGGCACTGGTGTTGCGGGCTTTGGGTCGGCTAAATGCACGAACGAGGAAGCCTATCTTTTCCAAAAGATCATCCGGCAGGGATTTGGCCACAACAACGTCGATCACTGCACGCGTCTGTGCCATGCCTCGTCAGTGGCGGCGCTGATGGAGAATGTCGGTTCGGGCGCCGTCACCGCGACCTTCAACCAGATCGAAAACGCCGATGTTGCGATTGTGATCGGTGCCAACCCGACCGAGAACCACCCCGTCGCGGCGACGTTCTTCAAGCAATTCGCCAAACGCGGCGGCAAGCTGATTGTGATGGACCCGCGCGGTCAGGCGCTAAAACGGCACGCGTCGCATATGCTGCAATTCCGCCCCGGCACCGATGTGTCGATGCTGAACGCGATCATGCATGTGATCGTCGAGGAAAAGCTGTACGATCAACAGTATATCGAGGCCTACACCGAAAACTGGGAGATCGAGAAAGCTCACCTCAAAACCTTCACCCCTGAAAAGATGTCCAAGATCTGCGGCATCGACGCGGACGTGCTGCGCGATGTGGCGCGGACCTTCGCGGGGGCGAATGCGGCGATGATTTTCTGGGGGATGGGCATTTCGCAGCACATCCACGGCACCGATAATTCGCGCTGCCTGATCTCCCTCGCGTTGATGACGGGGCAGATCGGGCGGCCCGGTGCTGGGCTGCATCCGTTGCGGGGGCAGAACAACGTGCAGGGCGCGTCTGACGCGGGGCTGATCCCGATGTTCCTGCCCGATTACCAGCCGGTGTCCGATGATGGCGTCCGCTCTGCTTTTACCGAAGTGTGGAAAAGCGGTGATTTCAGCAACAAGAAGGGTCTGACCGTGACCGAGATCATGGACGCGGTCCATGATGGTGATATCCGCAGCATGTATGTTCTGGGGGAAAACCCAGCCATGTCCGACCCCGATGTGGAACATGCCCGCGATGCGCTGGCCAAGCTCGATCATCTGGTGGTGCAGGATATCTTCCTGACCGAAACCGCGAACTTTGCCGATGTGATCCTGCCCGCCAGCGCCTTTGCGGAAAAATCCGGCACGGTGACCAATACCAACCGTCAGGTGCAGATGGGGCGCCCCGCCGTGCCGCCGCCCGGCGACGCGAAAGAGGATTGGTGGATCGAGGTCGAGCTTGCCAAACGTCTGGGGCTGGGCTGGACCTATACCGACCCGAGCGAGGTTTTCGCCGAAATGAAGCTGAATATGTCGTCGCTCAATAACATCACATGGGACAGGCTGGAGACCGAGGGCGCGGTGACCTACCCGTCCACCAGCCCCACCGATCCAGGGCAGGCGATAGTCTTTGCCGATGGCTTCCCGCGCCAGGACGGACGCGCGCGGTTTACGCCGGCCAGTATCATCGCACCGGATGACGCGCCTGATGCGGATTATCCGATGATCCTGACCACCGGTCGTCAGCTGGAGCATTGGCATACCGGGTCGATGACGCGCAGGTCTGCGGTTCTGGACGAATTGGAACCCGAGGCGAACTGCTCGCTCCATCCGTCTACCCTGCGCAAGCTGGGGGTCATTCCGGGCGATCATATTCGTCTGTCCACCAAGCGGGGAACAATCGAAATCATGGCACGCGAAGACCGCGCCGTATCGCCCGATATGGTGTTCCTGCCGTTTGCCTATGTAGAAGCGGCGGCAAATATTCTGACAAATCCGGCGGTTGACCCTTACGGCAAAATCCCCGAGTTTAAATTCTCGGCCGTCAAGGTAGAAGCGGTCAACGGGCCGGTAGCAGCGGAGTAAACATGCAGATCAACCCCGAGCGCTTTCTTGCGGACCTCCATACGCTTCGCAGTTTCGGGGCTGCGGGGGTGGGCAAGGGCGTGGTCCGACCGGCCTACAGTGACGCTGATGTTGCTGCGCGGCAATGGCTGGCGCAGCGGATGCGCGATGCAGGCCTGCACGTGCAGGTCGATGCCATGGGCAATCTTTTCGGGTTAGCGGGGGGGCCGTCGTTGCTGATGGGGTCCCATTCCGACAGTCAGCCCGAAGGCGGCTGGCTGGACGGCGCGCTTGGGGTGATTGCTGCTCTTGAAGTCGCACGTGCCGCGGCCGAGGCTGGGGGGCCGGCTGTTTCTGTCGTGTCGTTTCAGGACGAAGAAGGCCGGTTTGGCGTGACGACGGGCAGCGCTGTCTGGGGCGGGCATCTGACGCTGTCCGAGGCCGATCGGTTGACCGATCACGGCGGTGTCGCTTTGTCAGAGGCGCGACAGGCCATAGTGGAAATGGTCACGGGCGATGTATCGGCAGACCAATTTACCGGTTTCATCGAGTTGCATATCGAGCAAGGTCCGACGCTGGATACCAGCGGCGAACAGATCGGGGTCGTTACCGATATCGTCGGAATACGCGATATGAAAGTCACTTTTGATGGGCAGCAGAACCATGCGGGTACCACTCCGATGCACCTGCGCCGCGACGCATTTCAGGCTGTATCCGCCTTTAACGCCGCATTGAACGAACGACTGCGCAATATCGTCACGCCGCAAAGCGTGTGGACCATCGGACACGTATCACTGCACCCCAACGCGTCGTCCATCGTGCCGGGGCGCGCCGTGTTTTCAATGCAGTGGCGCGATGCCGATACAGATCGCCTGGCCCGTATGGAGCAGGTCATCCGAAATACAGCATCCGAAATTGCCGACGATCACGGGATGAAATTAAGCTTTGGCACCATGCTGGGGTTGGAGCCTGTTGCGATGGACAGCAGGCTGCGCAGCGCTCTTGAGGCAGGTGCCGACACCGTGGCCCCGGACAATTGGCGCACCATGCCGTCGGGCGCATTGCATGACGCGACGAATGTGTCGCGGCTTATGCCGGTGGCGATGTTGTTTGTACCGTCAATCGGCGGTGTCAGCCACACCTTCGAAGAGGATACCGCCGAAGGTGATCTGGTTGCCGGCGTGCGGGTGCTGGCCGAGGCCATGGATCGCCTGGGGTCTATGCCTTAGATATCCACGCCGCTCGGCCCTGATACGGTAGCGGTCTGCCACCCGAGAGGCTTCGCGGAGGTTGCCAAAGCACTGAATGATGGCTTTCGGCTGACTGCCCGCAAATCCCCACTCGCGCATGACTGAAACTTCGTTGAACAGGTTCATTGCGATTTCGACGCGATAGAAAAGCCGACGTTGGGCAGTGTTGGTTCGGTAAAGCAGGCATTCGATCATAGATTGAATCTAGCTGGCCGTAGGCAGGGGGCGCAACGAAAAACATTGCAGCTATCGTCAGAAAACAGGTGACCTTGACCGTTTTGCCTGAAACCCTGGGCGTGGCAGAAACCGGAGCAAACCCATGACCGATGACACTTCACTTATTCTGAGCGACCATCCCGGCGGGGTCGCTTGCATCACCCTTGACGCGGCCCCCGTCAACGCGCTGACCGCCGAAAACCTGATGGCGTTTGCAAGGTTGATCGAAAGGCTCGAGACTGACGACACGGTGCGTGCGGTTATGATTGCGGCGTCGTGCAAGGTGTTTTCCGCAGGGCTGAACCTGAAGCAGGCCCAGACATTCGGTGTTGCGGAACAACACGCGATTGTCAAAGGACTGAATCAGGGTTTTCTGGCGCTGTTCAAATGCAGCAAACCTACGGTTGTCGCAGTGAACGGTGCCGCGATCGCTGGCGGGTTGTTCTATGTACTTGCCAGCGACGTACGCGTGGCGGCCCCCGCTGCATCCTTCGGTCTGGCCGAAGTGCGGGTTGGTGCCGATTTCCCGCTTGGCCCGCTTGAGATCGCGCGGGCTATGCTGTCGCCCAATGATCTGCGCAGGTTAATGATGACAGGGCAGCCCATAACCGCCGACGAGGCGAAAATTTCCGGTATCGTGGATAAGGTAGTGCCTGCTGAAACGCTGTTGCAGGAGGCTTTGGCAGAGGCCGCAGCTTTGGGAAAAATTCCGCCCAACACATATGCGTCGGTAAAGCGCCAGATCAGGGGTTCAGTCATTGATCGTATCGAAGGCGGTATCGCAGCAGGTGCGAATGCGCCTGAGGGCGGGNGGTTTACCGATGAAACAGTACCCGCCATGCGGTCGATGCTTGGGGGTTAAACCACTGGTTTGCGCATGGTGATACTGGTCGGTCGATCATAACCCGGGTGCGCTGTACGGGCGTGCTCGGAAAAGCCAAGGGCTTTGAATGTCGCGTGATTATCGACGAGTTCGACCCGGGTTTGCAGCTCCAGCGTGGGTAGCTTAAGGCGGCGGGCGGTTCTTTCTGCCTGTTCAACCAGGTGACGCGACAGCCCCAGTTGCCGGTGCGACGGGGCAACGCAGATCTTGCCTAGATACAATGTACCGGTTCTGGGGGACAGGATCATACAGGCAACTGGCGGCATGCCGATCACCCAGATCTCTGCCTCGGCTGCGGTGGTTCGCAAGCTGGCAAGGGTGGTCTTGCCCAAGGAACTGGGCGGGTCGATGCGCCCTTCCATATAGGCAAAGCAATCGCGCATCAGACGCAGCAGATCGCCCATCATCGGACTGTCTTCAGGGATTTGATGAGGTGTCAGGTCCAAGCGACATCTCCCAGGAAGATATAGCCTGCCCCGTATATCGTCTTGATCAGTTGCGGGTTCTTGGGGTCTTCGCGCAGCTTTGTGCGCAGGCGCGATATCCGCACATCAATCGCCCGGTCAAAGCTTTCTGAAGCGACGCCGCCCAGGCTGGTTTGCATCTGGGCCCGGCTAAGCAAGCGTTTGGGCGCATCCAGGAACAGCCGTAAAACCTCGCCTTCGGCATGGGAAAACGGCGTTTCCGCTCCGGTATCGTCCACAAGGGCGTACCGATTGAAATTGGCTTTCCAACCATTGAAACTTGCCACTGTACCGGCCTGGGACACAGATTTGGTGCCGCGCAGGCGCGCGCGTATCCTTGCAACGACCTCGGTAGGGTCGAAAGGTTTGATAATATAGTCGTCGGCCCCAAGCTCCAGCCCCGTCACACGATCCTGGACCTGCGCGCGCCCCGAGATAATGATGACGATTGCACCTTGTTCCAGCGCCAGTCGGTGCACGACCGTCAGCCCATCGGTATCGGGAAGCGACAGATCAACGAGACATACATCGGGCGTGTGGGTGGCTAGTGCGGCCTCGAACGCCCGCGCCCGACCAAAGCTAAGGGTATCAAAGCCTGCCTCTTCCAGCACTTCGGACAACAGGGTGCGAATTTCGGGTTCGTCATCGAGGATGGTAACAAGAGGACGTTTCATTGAGCGGCCAATTCTGAAGGGGCGATCAAAGCAATGAGGTCTTTGATATCAAAGGGTTTGCGTAGCACCGGTGCGATCGCCTGAGCCGCAAGGAATTGCGTATCGTCAACGGGAAGCGATGTCATCAGCACAAGCGGCGGTGCGTCAGGTGGCAGGCGTTTGGCAAGATCAAGGCCGGTGGCTTCGCCCATCAGTTGGATGTCAGACAGGATCAGGGCGATGTCGGGTAGATCGGCCAACAGCGCCATCGCTTCGTCCGCCGAAGCAGCTTCGATCACCGAATGCCCAAGCCCGATCAGCATATCGCGCACCAACGCGCGGAGATCATCGGCATCTTCGACCAGCAGCACCAAGCCCGTCGTCGCAGATACGGCAGGCCGGTAGGGCAGGCGCATCGTGACCAACGCGCCGTCATCGACATTGCTTAAACGAAGATCGCCGCCGGCAGATTTCACCATGTCGTACACCATCGGAAGCCCCAACCCCGAGCCTTCCGCACCTTTCGTGGTGAAAAAGGGTTCAAAACCGTGTGCCAATGCCGACTTGGAGAACCCCGGCCCGGTATCACGTAGAGTGCATTCGATCCATGTCTCGTGCACCGGTTTCACCTCAAGCGTGATCCGGCCTGTACCTCCGCATGCATCCCGCGCGTTGAGGATCAGGTTCAACAATCCGTCCTGCACAAGTCCGCTGTCCAATAGCACCGCCTGATCGGGCATGTGATTGGCGATATCCAGTGTCATGCCTGCGGGGAGGGTCGGACCGGCCAATAGGGTCAGATCATCCAGCATCCGACCGATATGTGTTGCCGTGGGCCGCAGCGTTCGCGCCCCTGTCATATCGGCAATCGTACTGAGCAACGCTCCACCACGCCGCGCGGCGGCCAAGGTGCCTTCGATTAGCGGAACAGCGGTGGCGGGCAGGTCGTCAAGCCGCCCCAGCCGCGATTGCAAGCCAAGTATGATCGTCAACAGGTTCGAGAAATCATGCGCCAGCCCTGAGATGACCTGGGCTGCCATTTCGCGGCGGTGGGTTTGCTGTAGCGCAACCCGATTTTGGGTTTCTTCGGTGACGTCCATCGACAGAATATAGACACCCCCGCGCGTGTCGGGTGTGAATGCACCGCGTATACGTCTTGCACTCGCCTCGTCGGTGAATTCGATAACCGACAACTTTCCCGCAAAAGCCTGCTCAAGAGCCGGTGCGACACAATTATAGGCCTGTGGTCCCAGTACCTCGGAAATCGGTTTGCCGATCAGTTCTTCGGGGCGTCCCGGCATGACCGACGCAAGGCGGCGGTTGGAATAGGTATAGCGCGCATCGCCATCGACATGGGCGATATGCGCCGGCATCATCTCGGTTGTCAGTCGGGTGCGTGCCTCGGAGAGGATCAACTGCCGTTTGGCTTCTTCCAGCGCGGTGTTCATCGCCGCAAGTTCGCGGTTCGTCGCGGATAGTTCTTCGGCATGGGCCAGGACCTGACCGGACAAGGCATCGGAACGGGCGCGCAACAACGCTTCTTGCTGTTTGGTACGGGAAATATCTGTATAGACTGTTACCCACCCCCCTTGCGGAAGAGGTGATCCCTCTACGGAAATTGTCCGTCCGTTGGCACGGGTCCGTTCCATGTAATGTGGCTCAAAGGCGCGGGCCTGTAGCACTCGCTCAGCCACGAAGGCCTTTACATCGGCAACATCGCCGTATTCACCGGACCGGGCAAGATGGGTGATGGTTTCTTCAAAGCTGGCCCCCGGCGTGACAAGCGCCTTGGGAAGATCGAACATTTGCTGGAACGGTGCATTGCACAAAACCAGCCGAAGATCCGCATCATAGATCGTCAGTGCCTGGGCGATCAGGTTCAGCCCGGCGGCCGTCATCACATCGGTCAACTTGTCGTCGAATTTCATTCAATACTCCCCCGGCTAAATGGCTAGCACCAACCGCAGATCGGCGCAAAGGGTCAGGTAGAAATGGCGCTTGTTACAATTCGTTAGAATTCCGACATGTTTATGTAAAAGTTGACGTCGAGCATCTGATGAACATCGTGGTGTGACACTAGAATCGCATCAGTGATCGACCTGCCAAATAAGAGCAGGCATTGGGAGGAAGACATTTGGCCTACACGCTTGTGAGCGCCGACGGACCTCAGTCCGTTCCGGCGCTGTTGCATCGTAATGCAAAGCAATTCGCGAACGCCCCAGCGTACCGTGAAAAGGAATATGGCATCTGGCAAAGCTGGACCTGGGCGCAAACCCGAGAGGAGGTCGAAGCCCTCGCGCTTGGTTTTCTGGAGCTTGGCGTAAACGAAGGCGATTTCATCGCGATATCCGGACGCAATCGCCCCTATCTGTATTGGGCCATGATGGCCGCCGAGATGGTCGGGGCGGTACCTGTGCCGCTCTATCAGGATGCCAATGCGGAAGAGATGGCCTATGTGCTGGACCACTGCGGTGCCCGCTTCGTTGTTGCCGGCGATCAGGAACAGGTTGATAAGGTACTGGAAGTACAGGACCAGTTGAGCCAGTTCGAGCGCATCATCTATCTTGATCCCCGTGGCCTTCGGAAATACGACCACAGCGCTTTGGACCAGTACCGTGCCGTTCAGGAGCTCGGGCGCGAGAATCGTGACGTGCATATCAAAGAACTGGAGACCCGTCAGGCCAAGCTGAATTACGACAGCATCGGCGTGATGCTGTATACCTCGGGTACGACCGGCAAGCCCAAGGGTGTCGTTCTGAGCAACCGCAACATCATCGAAACCGCCAAATCTTCCTCTGCCTTCGATAATCTGCGCCATACCGATAACATCCTGGCCTATCTCCCGATGGCTTGGGTCGGTGATTTCATCTTTTCGGTGGGGCAGGCCCTGTGGGTTGGGTTTTGCACCAATTGCCCCGAGTCCGCAGATACCATGCACGTGGATCTGCGCGAAATCGGGCCGACGTATTACTTTGCGCCCCCACGGGTCTTTGAAACGCAACTGACCAACGTCATGATCCGCATGGAAGACGCGAGCCGTTTCAAGAAGTGGTTGTTCGACAAGTTCATGGCGCATGCCCGCAAGGTCGGGCCGGATATTCTGGATGGCCGCCCGGTCAGCAGTATGGACCGCGCCAAATACGCTTTGGGCGAGCTGATGATCTATGGCCCGCTGAAAAACACTCTCGGCCTGAGCAGGGTGAGGGTCGGTTATACCGCTGGCGAGGCAATCGGCCCCGAGATTTTCGATTTCTATCGGTCGCTTGGCATCAACCTCAAGCAGCTCTACGGTCAGACCGAGGCAACTGTCTTTATCACCGCTCAGCCCGATGGTGAGGTGCGCAGTGACACGGTTGGTGTGGCTTGCCCCGGTGTCGAGCTCAAGATTGCTGACAGCGGAGAGGTCTTTTACCGTTCGCCGGGCGTGTTCGTTGAATATTACAAGAACCCCGAAAGCACCGCAGACACCAAGGACGCCGAAGGCTGGGTGGCTACCGGAGATGCGGGATTTGTTGAGCAAGATACCGGGCACTTGCGGATTATCGACCGGGCCAAGGATGTCGGGCACATGGCGGACGGCAGCCTGTTTGCACCCAAGTATGTAGAAAACAAGCTTAAATTCTTTCCAAATATCCTTGAAGTTGTCGTGTTCGGCAATGGATTGGACGCGTGCACAGCCTTTATTAACATCGACCTGACGGCGGTGGGCAACTGGGCCGAGCGCAATAACATCGGCTATGCATCCTATCAGGAACTGGCCCGGCACCCGCAGGTAATGGACACGATTCAAGGTCATGTGGAAGCCGTCAACGCCTCGATCGCCGAGGACGAGATGTTGTCGGGATGTCAGGTGCACCGGTTCGTCGTGCTGCACAAAGAGCTGGACGCGGACGACGGTGAACTGACCCGTACACGCAAGGTGCGTCGCAAAATCATTGGCGAGAAATTCGCGGATATCATCAGCGCGCTGTATGACGGGTCGACGTCGGTAAGCACCGTGACGGAAGTGACCTATGAAGACGGACGCAAAGGGTCGATCGCGGCGACGCTAGAGGTACGCGACGCCAAGGTTTTCGCGGATACCCGGAAGATGGCGGCGGAATGAGGATGATCCCCATAACCGGCGCAAACGCACGCTGCTGTAGGGCAGTGGATTTTAAGACCATTTGGAAAGAAGGTGTGGCATGAACGATTTGGCCGACGGTTACGTCACTGCGGATGGTCGCCAGATCGGACCGGTCGTGATGGAGATGAAGAATATCACATTGCGGTTTGGTGGTGTCGAAGCGATCAAGGATATTTCCTTTGATATTCGCCAGGGCGAAATCCGTGCAATTATTGGCCCGAACGGGGCTGGCAAGTCATCGATGTTGAATGTGATCAGCGGTTTTTACGTGCCTCAGGATGGCGAGGTCTGGTATCAAGGAAGCCGTCGCGCGCCGATGAAACCCTATGAGGTTGCGCAGCAGGGGATCGCCCGGACATTTCAGAACATCGCGTTGTTCGAAGGAATGAGCGTGCTTGACAATGTCATGACCGGACGTTTGACCAACATGAAAATCGGCATGTTCTGGCAGTCGATCTGGAAGGGCAAGGCGGAGCGCGAAGAGACCGAAAACCGCGAGGTCGCTGAAAAGATCATCGACTTCCTTGAAATTCAGGCGATCCGCAAGACGCCGGTGTCGCGTCTGTCATACGGGTTGAAGAAGCGGGTGGAACTGGCGCGCGCGTTGGCGGCGGAGCCGTCGATCTTGTTGCTGGATGAGCCGATGGCGGGGATGAATGTCGAGGAAAAAGAGGACATGAGCCGCTTTATTCTGGACGTGAACGATGAATTCGGCACCACCATCGCATTGATCGAACATGACATGGGCGTCGTCATGGATTTGAGCGACCGGGTGGTCGTGATGGATTACGGCAAGAAGATCGGCGATGGCACACCCCATGAGGTGCGCAACAACCAAGATGTTATCGACGCTTATCTGGGGGTTGCACATGACTGATTTTGCCACTGGATTTGGGATGGGGAGGGTCTGATATGCCTGAGCAACTGGCCTTTGCGCTAGAAGTGACCGCGAATGGTCTGATGGCCGGGGTGCTTTATGCGCTGGTCGCACTGGGCTTTGTTTTGATCTATAAGGCATCGGGTATTTTCAATTATGCCCAAGGCGTGATGGCGCTTTTCGCGGCGCTGACGTTGGCAGGGATCATCGACGGCCAGGTGCCCTTTAGCCATCTGATCAATGCGGTGTTCGGGACCGATGTACATTATTTTGGATGGAATGCGCCGGCGTTTCTGGCGATCTTGCTGACGATGGTGGTGATGATCGGGTTGGCCTATGCGGTGCAGCGGTTGGTGTTCAGGCATCTGGTCGGGCAGGAACCTATCATCTTGTTCATGGCGACAATCGGGTTGGCCTACTTTCTCGAGGGGGTGGGGGACCTGATGTGGGGGTCCGACATCAAATCGATTGATGTCGGGCTGCCACAAGGGATCAATACATGGATCGACGACACGACGTTCAACTCTTTGGGCTACGGTTTCTTCATCGATAACCTTGATATCGTTGCCAGTATCATCGCGGCTTTGCTGGTGATCATTCTGGTGATGTTCGCGCAATACACCAAACAGGGGCGCGCGATGCGGGCCGTCGCCGATGATCATCAGGCTGCGCTATCGGTGGGCGTGTCGCTGAATTTTATCTGGATATTGGTATGGTCGCTGGCGGGTTTTGTCGCCCTTGTCGCGGGGATCATGTGGGGGACCAAATCTGGCGTGCAGTTTTCGTTGTCGTTGATCGCGCTCAAGGCGTTGCCGGTGCTGATGCTCGGCGGGTTCACATCTATTCCCGGGGCCATTGTCGGCGGTTTAATCATCGGGGTGGGCGAGAAGCTGTTCGAATTCTTGATCGGAGCACCCTTTCTTGGCGGGGCCACCGAAAATTGGTTCGCTTACATGCTGGCGCTTATTTTCCTGGTGTTCCGCCCGCAGGGCTTGTTCGGGGAGAAGATCATTGAACGGGTGTGATCTTTGCCATCGGCGGACCGGGGCGCTGCCCCGGACCCCGGGATTTTTTACCATCTGGAAGCAGGGGGCAGTTTGAATGTTCTATCGTGAAGCCGGGGATTTCAGCACCTCATATCCTGAGGACAGCCAAACGTTTCCGATCAAGTTTGATCGGTACCGTTATTATCTTGTGTTGTTCACTGCTATCGTCATCATCCCCTTTTTTATCAACGACTACTGGGTAAATTCGCTTTTCCTGCCGTTTTTGATCTATGCGATCGCCGCGATCGGATTGAATATACTCGTCGGGTATTGCGGGCAGGTCAGCTTGGGTACCGGCGGTTTCATGGCGGTGGGTGCCTACGCCTGCTATAAATTGATGACCAGCTTTCCCGATGTCAGCATGGTAATCCTTGTCCTGTTATCTGGGCTGATCACAGCCCTTGTCGGTGTGATCTTTGGGTTGCCGTCGTTGCGGATCAAGGGGTTCTATCTTGCGGTGGCGACATTGGCGGCGCAGTTTTTTCTGGTGTGGCTGTTCAACCGCGTGCCGTGGTTCTACAACTATTCGGCGTCTGGGCAGATCAGCGCACCTGAGCGGACCTTTTTCGGGATCGAGATCTCCGGGCCGAATACGCAGGCGTGGGCGACGTATCTTTTTTGTCTGATGTTCGTGATTGCCAGCGCCTATGTCGCGCGCAATTTGACGCGAGGGTCCATGGGGCGCAAATGGATGGCGATCCGGGATATGGATATTGCGGCGGAAATCATCGGTGTGAACCCGCTGCGTGCCAAGTTGACGGCGTTTGCGGTCAGCTCCTTTTTCATCGGTATCTCGGGGGCGCTGTTTTTCGCCATCTACCTTGGTGCGGTGGAGGTCGGCGAGGTGTTTGGCATCCAAAAGTCATTCCTGGTGCTGTTCATGATTATCATCGGCGGTCTGGGGTCCATTTTCGGTAGCTTCGCAGGTGCCGCGTTTCTGGTCTTGTTGCCGGTTGCCTTGAAAATTGTCGGCGTTGACTGGTTGGGCTGGCCGACCGATATCGTCGCGCATTTGCAGCTTGTTATCGTTGGGGGGCTGATTATCGTGTTTCTGATCGCGGAACCCCATGGCCTTGCGCAATTGTGGCGGGTGGCGAAGGAGAAACTGAGATTATGGCCGTTCCCGCATTAGGGAAAGACCATAGGTCGGAGGGGTGACCCACGGCCGAAAAAGACGACCGGGAGTAACCCGGCACGATCGGATATACCTAAGGGAGGAAACACCGATGAAACTGAAACTTACGACACTGGCGCTTGGCGCTGCACTGGCCGCAGGGCCTGCCATGGCCGAGCTTGTATTCCCATCGCTCAGCTATCGTACCGGGCCTTATGCGGCAAATGGTATTCCGTTTGCCGATGGCTATGCTGATTATTTCACGCTGTTGAACGAACGTGACGGCGGTATCGGGGGCGAACCGATCCGCATGATCGAATGCGAAACCGGCTATAACACGGAAAAGGGTGTCGAGTGCTATGAAAGCACCAAGGGCGAAGGTGCGCTGGTGTATNAGCCACTGTCGACGGGCATTACCTATCAGTTGATCCCGAAGGCGACCGCCGACGGCATTCCTGTTCATTCGATGGGGTATGGCCGTACATCTGCGAAAGACGGTTCAGTGTTCAAGAACATCTTTAACTATCCCGCGAATTACTGGGACGGTGCATCGGTTGCGATCAAGCATCTGCTGGACATCAATGGCGGCAGCCTTGAAGGCAAGAAAATCGCGTTGGTCTATCACAATTCGGCCTATGGCAAAGAGCCGATCCGCACCTTGGAAGAACTGAGCAAGAAGCACGGTTTTGAATTGTCCCTGCTGCCCGTTGACCATCCCGGTCAGGAGCAGAAATCGCAGTGGCTGCAGATCCGCCGCGAGAAGCCGGACAACGTGATCATGTACGGCTGGGGCGTGATGAACCAGGTCGCCATTCAGGAAGCGGCAAACATCCGGTATCCAATGGATCAGTTCATCGGCATCTGGTGGTCGGGATCCGAAAACGATGTGCGCCCTGCGGGCGACAAGGCCAATGGCTACAAAGCCTTGACGTTCCACAATGTCGGCGACGATTTCCCGGTGTTTGCGGACATCCAGAAGTTTGTTGTGGATGCGGGCAAGGCTGCCGGTGCGGGAGACCAGATCGGTACGGCTTTGTATAACCGGGGTCTGTATGCGGCGATGCTGGCTGCTGAAGCTGCGAAAACCGCTCAGGGGATCCACAACACCAAAACCCTGACGCCGGCACAGATGCGCGACGGTATGGAAGCGCTTGAGATCACCGAAGCCAAGATGTCCGAGCTGGGGCTGCCGAACTTTGGCCCCGAGTTTACCGTATCGTGTGAAAACCACGGCGGTAATGGTCTTGTTGCGGTATCCCAGTGGGACGCGGCCGCGGACAGCTGGAACTTGATCACCGAGTATGTCCAGTCTGACCAGGACGTGCTGAAGCCCCTGATTGCAGAAGACGCAGCGGCCTTCGCAGCTGAGTCCGGTATTACACCGGGCTGCTAGGCCAAGTCTGGGAATGGGGATGCGGCGGCACCGCCGCCGTATCCTGACAACTGCCATCTATGAAAGAGACACCCATGCTGGATGCCACACCGACACCCGACGCGCAGGTCGAGACCCTTCTTGAGGTCAACAATATCGAAGTGATCTATAACTCGGTCATTCTGGTGCTCAAGGGCGTGAGCCTGAAGGTCCCCAAGGGCGGCATCACGGCGTTGCTGGGCGGCAATGGCGCGGGCAAGACGACCACGTTGAAAGCGATTTCGAACCTGCTGCATTCAGAGCGGGGCGAGGTTACCAAAGGGTCGATCAAGTATCGCAACGTGCCCATACATAAGTCTGATCCCGCCGATATGGTGAAGCGGGGCGTGGTGCAGGTGATGGAGGGCCGGCACTGTTTCGAACACCTTACCATCGAAGAAAACCTGTTGACCGGGGCATATACCCGTAGCGACGGCAAAGCCGCGATCGCCCGCGATCTTGAGATGGTCTATAGTTATTTTCCACGTCTGCACGAACGCCGCAAATCGCAGGCGGGGTATACGTCTGGTGGAGAACAGCAGATGTGCGCGATTGGTCGTGCATTGATGTCGCGGCCCGAAACCATCCTGCTGGACGAGCCCTCCATGGGGTTGGCACCCCAGCTGGTTGAACAGATTTTTGAAATCGTGAAGTCGGTCAATGAAAAAGAAGGCGTGACGTTTCTTTTGGCTGAACAGAATACCAACGTCGCGCTGCGCTTTGCGCATTACGGCTATATCCTGGAATCGGGTCGCGTGGTCATGGATGGGCCTGCGGCTGATCTGCGTGAAAACCAAGATGTGAAAGAGTTCTATCTTGGGATGTCCGATGAGGGGCGCAAATCGTTTCGAGATGTGCGCAGCTATCGGCGCCGCAAGCGCTGGCTGAGCTGAGGACTGAACGCTTCGTGTAGCCCGATTACCAATATGAATGACGAGCAAGCAATATGGCCCAGATGCCCCATTTTGACGATCTTGAGATACGAAGCGCCAGCACCCGTGCCGCTGATATGGCGATAGCCCTGCCGCAGCAGATTGCCCGTGCTCAAGCGTTATCGGGTTACGCTGGAAGTTTGGATGGTGTCGATCCCGCGTCGGTGACAAGTGCCGGGGATCTCGCCAAGTTACCGGTGTTGCGTAAATCTGAAATCGGCAAGCAACAGGCGCTTTCATCGCCATTCGGCGGATTTACCACGCGGCCTGCTCATGCGTTCACCCATATCTTTCAATCACCCGGCCCGATTTACGAACCGTCGTCGACCGCCCCCGATTGGTGGCGGATGGGGCGGTTCCTGCATGCGGTGGGTATCGGCCCCGGTGATATTGTACACAACTGCTTTGGCTATCACCTGACGCCGGCGGGAATGATCTTTGAATCAGGCGCACAGGCGGTGGGTGCCGCCGTATTGCCGGCCGGGACCGGACAGACAGAGCTGCAAGTTATGGCTGCCCGCGATATTGGCACCACTGCTTATGCCGGCACGCCGGATTACCTGAAGATCATTCTTGAAAAAGCCGATGACATGGGCGTGACCTTGAACATAAGCAAAGCGGCGGTTGGCGGAGGCGCTTTGTTCCCGTCACTGCGGGACTACTATGCTCAACGCGGCATCAGTTGTCTGCAAAGCTATGCAACGGCTGATCTGGGCAATATCGCCTATGAAAGCGCCGCTGCCGATGGCATGATCGTCGACGAACATGTCATCGTCGAGATCGTGGTGCCGGGCACGGGCATCCCGGTTGCGCCGGGCGATGTGGGCGAAGTCGTCGTCACGACGCTCAATCCCGACTATCCGTTGATCCGCTTTGCCACAGGAGATTTGAGCGCCGTCTTGCCCGGCATGTCATCTTGCGGTCGCACCAATATGCGAATCAAGGGCTGGATGGGACGGGCCGACCAGACCACCAAGATCAAGGGTATGTTTGTGCGCCCCGAACAGGTCGCGGCTTTGGTTGCGCACCACCCCGAAATAACCAGAGCTCGCGTCGTTGCCAGCCGGGCCGAAGAAAAAGACCTGATGACGGTTTATATCGAAGCACAACACAGTGACCCCGACAGATACGTGCAATCGGTAATGGATGTACTGAAACTCAAGGGTGACATTGTCATGGCGACGCCGGGAAGCCTGCCCAATGACGGCTTGGTGATCGAGGACCGGCGTACCTACGATTGAGGGACATCAAAAGCTGCGCCTTGGGGTCTTCGCGAAAACCCCCGCACGAGCATCAAGCCTGCGACGAAAATGTGTTTCTCCGTGCTGGCATTCCCGACTAAAATAGTCGAAACCAAGCACATGACGATTGAGACACCACTTCCGACCAAGGTTACATCGAAAGGGCCGCGCGACGGGCTTCGCCTGCTTGCCACGGCCGCTATCGCTGTTGCAGGTATATCGGCCCTGCCGATGATTGCGGTGCTTTTGGCGGCGTTCATGGGTGGCACTGAAACGGTTCGGCATTTGCTGAATACCGTACTTCTGGGCTATGCTGGCACGACGTTGTTGCTGGTTGTCATGGTTGCCACAGGCACCTTTCTCGTCGGGGTGGGTGCCGCATGGCTTGTGACGATGACCCGGTTTGTCGGGGTGCGGTTCCTCGAGATTGCATTGGTATTGCCGCTGGCCTTTCCCGCCTATGTGCTGGCCTATGCCTATACCCACGTACTGGATCATCCCGGCATCGTTCAATCAACGTTGCGCGATGTGACCGGATGGGGACCACGCGATTATTGGTTCCCCGAAATCCGTTCGCTGGGTGGCGCGGCGCTGATGCTTGTGCTGGTGCTTTACCCATATGTGTATTTGCTGGCGCGTGCTGCGTTTCTTCAACAGTCAGCGACTACATTTCTGGCGGCGCGCGCTTTGGGCAGCAGCGCTTGGGTCGCCTTTTACAAGGTCAGCTTGCCCCTTGCGCGCCCAGCCATCGCGGGCGGGGTGTTATTGGCGGTAATGGAGACTATCGCCGATTTTGGCACGGTGGCATATTTTGGGGTTCAGACCTTTGCCACCGGTATCTACACAAGTTGGTTTTCCCTGTTTGACCGGGCCGGTGCCGCACAATTGGCCCTATGTCTGCTGAGCTTTGCACTCCTGTTGGCGATGCTGGAGAGGGCGCAACGTGGCAAGGCCAAGTACCATGACCCTTCTCGCCGTGCGGTGGCCATGCCACCCGTGCAACTGCGAGGATGGCGAGCGGTTTCGGCTTTCGTGGCGTGTGGCGTGCCGGTCTTGCTTGGCGCGGTTTTTCCGGTGATCATCCTGTTTTCAATGGGGATCGGTTCAGAACAGGACCTGCTTAGTCCCCGGTATATGGGGTTCATCAAAAACTCTGCGACGCTTGCGGGCACCGCCGCCGTGTTGACGGTGGCGGCAGCAGTGTGCGTCGGTTTCTTTCAGCGGTTGCGACCGGGTAAGATATCGAATGCGGCGGCCTATATTGCCAGGCTGGGTTATGCGGTTCCGGGAGGCGTGATCGCGGTAGGGCTATTGGTGCCGTTTGCCCTGTTTGACAACAAGTTGGATGCGTGGATGCGCAGCACCTTCGATGTTTCGACCGGGTTATTGGTAACCGGGTCAATCTGGTTGTTGGTTACCGCGTATCTGGTGCGGTTTCTTGCGGCGGCCTTGGGTGCGTACGAGGGCGGGCAGGCGATGGTGCATACCAATATGGATTCTGCCGCCCGGTCGTTGGGTGAAACACCCGTAGGCACCCTGCGTCGCGTGCACCTGCCCATCTTGTCGCCGAGTCTTCTGACGGCGTTGCTGATTGTCTTTGTCGATGTAATGAAGGAATTGCCGGCGACGCTGATCATGCGCCCCTTCAACTATGATACTTTGGCTGTTCAAGCATACCGTTTGGCCAGCGACGAACGCCTGGAAGGTGCGGCGGTACCCAGCTTGGTGATCGTTGCCATGGGGCTGCTGCCGGTAATTCTGATTTGCCGACAAGTCGGACGTCAGCGCTAGGCTGGTCACTGTCACACCAGCGACTGCCAACACAAAGGCCGCACCGACGAAATGTCGATACGGCCCATTGTCGCTCGTGATTTTTACGACGGCTGCTTATTTCCAGCCGACTGCGTTAAAAATCTTTTGTGCGGTTGGAATGTTCTGGGCAACTTCTGACAAGTTGATTTCATCAGCTTTGAATTCACCAAGCTTGGCGACCGATTCAGCAAGTTCGACACCTTTTACTGCCGGGAATTCGTCATTTCCTGCAGAAAAATAGGCTTGGGCACTGTCTGAGGCTAAGTATTCAAGAAACTTCACCGCGTTGTCACGGTTTGGCGCATTGGCGGCGACGCCGGCCCCCGACAGGTTCATATGGGCACCGTTGCCGTCTTGATCGGGAAAGACCCAACCGATCTGATCGATGTTATCGGACAGGCCGTTCACGTCGGTACGAAGCGCGCGCGCGAAGTAATAGCTGTTTGATACGGAAACCTCGCATTCACCCGAGATCAGACCGCGGAGCTGGTCAGTATCCCCACCTTGCGGTGCGCGCGCCATGTTGTCGACAACGCCCTCGGCCCATTCGGTCGCTTTGTCTTCGCCGAAATGCGTTACAATAGCGGCCAGCAGGGTCTGGTTGTATTCGTTGGTTGAGGATCGAATGCAGACCTTGCCCTTATAGGCTGGGTCTGCAAGGTCCATGTAATTGGCGGGAGGAACGTCCACGCTGTTCTTGTTGTAAAAGATGATCCGGGCGCGCTGCGAAAAGCCGAACCAGTCGTTGTCGGTGTCTTGCAGGTTGGCGGGGATACGTTCTTCCAGCACGGCGCTTTCGACGGGCTGCAACAGCCCCATGTTCTTTGCGCGGCTCAGGCGGCTTGTATCGACCGTAATCAGGACGTCAGCAGGGGAATTGGCACCCTCGGCCTGCATCCGTGCCAGCAGTTCGTCAGCCTTGCCTTCGATCCGGTTGATGGTGATTCCGGTTTGATCGGTGAAATCGGTATAAAGGCGCTCATCCGTGTCGTAGTGGCGCGAAGAGTATATGTTCAGTTGACCCTCGGCCAATGCTGGCATCGCGACCGTGGCCATGAGCGCAGCAGTCAAAGCATATTTTGTCAAAGTCATTCTAGAGCTCCATCTGGGCATCGTTAAAGTTTACTGAAACTGTAAGAAACAGATTTTGCCGGGGAGTGCAAGGAATTCACGACTAAAACAATAAGGTAAGCGTCCCGCCGCTTTGGGTACGGCAGGACGCAGGAGTGTCAGCTCTCTAACTTGTCTTGGGTTTTGGTCTCGAAATCGCTGGCATCATGACGTTCGTGCAGTTGTGATGCAGGTTCACCAAATGCGCGGTTCACCATCCGGCCACGGGCCACAGCGGGGCGAGCGTCAATCATCTTGGCCCACTTCATCACGTTTTCGTATGATTTGACGTCCAGGAATTCAGCCGCATCGTAAAGCCGGCCCAGCACAAGCTGACCGTACCATGCCCAGATCGCCATATCGGCGATGGAGTATTCGCCAGCCATGTATTCGTTGTCTGAAAGGTGGCGATCGAGCACATCAAGTTGACGTTTTGTTTCCATGGCAAAACGGTCAATGCAATATTTGATCTTGACCGGCGCATAGGCATAAAAATGACCGAAACCGCCGCCCAGATAGGGCGCGCTTCCCATCTGCCAGAACAACCATGACAGACATTCGGTACGCTGGCTTGGGTCGTTCGGGATGAATGCGCCGAATTTCTCGGCCAGATTCAACATGATCGCACCCGATTCGAACATGCGCTGCGGTGTTTTCCCGCTGTTGTCCGTCATGGCGGGAATCTTTGAGTTCGGATTTATGTCGACAAACCCCGAGCCAAATTGATCACCTTCGCCAATGTTGATGAGCCAAGCATCGTATTCGGCACCGTTGTGACCCGCGGCCAGCAGCTCTTCCAGCAGTACGGTAACCTTCACGCCATTCGGCGTCGCAAGTGAATATAGCTGATAGGGGTGCTTGCCGACCGGCAGTTCCTTTTCTTCGATGGCACCGGCAACCGGACGGTTGATGTTGGCAAACTTGCCACCATTCCCTTGTTCCCACTCCCAAACGGCGGGCGGGGTGTATTCGGGCAGATCGGTCATAAAATATTCCTTTGGTTGTGTCCGTCTCGGGCGGAACGTTGCGCAAGCCGATGCAAGTCGCCAGTACGAACCAGATCGAGTTTATGGGCTAATGCTAGGCGCTGAAACGCAGTACTCCAACGAATGTCGGGCCGAGCGTAGAAATAAGAACATCGTAAACGAAAAAAGCTGTCCCAAAGGACAGCTTTTCGTTTTCAGCTTGCGCAGAACTTAACCCTGACGGGCTTTGAACCGGCGTTGCGTCTTGTTGATCACGTAAACGCGGCCTTTGCGACGCACAACGCGGCAGTCACGGTGCCGGTTCTTGAGCGAGCGGAGCGAATTGCGAACCTTCATGGTCGTTCTCCTTTGTCGTGGCGCGGGCCAGCGCCGGGTTACGGGCAGTCCAGCGGCTGCTGGACCAATGAATTAGGTGGTGGGCGATACTGGGATCGAACCAGTGACCCCTTCGATGTCAACGAAGTGCTCTACCGCTGAGCTAATCACCCCCTATTAACACGAAAACCACGGCCCCTAACAAAAACGGGGCGCGAAATTTCCGCGCCGGTAGCGGGGTCTATAAATAGAGTCGAAGACATGATCAAGGGGTTTTGGCTTTGTAAAAACTTGCGCTATGTTCATTTTTGAAAGGTGCACCAATGCCACACACCGCTTATGAAGTACTACACCCAGACCGGTATCGGTCCTGTGTTGTGTTCGCGTCCCCGCATTCCGGGCGCAATTACCATTTTTCGTTTCTCCGATCCACCGTATTGGATGACCACACGATTAGGTCTTCCGAAGACGCGTTCGTTGACCTTTTATTCAACGTGGCTCCTCGATTTGGGGCCCCGTTTCTTATGGCCGGGGCACCGCGCGCATACCTTGACCTGAATCGCGCCTGCGACGAACTGGATCCGGCCGTGATAGATGGGATCCGTGTGCAGGGGCATAACCCACGCGTGGCGTCGGGGCTTGGGGTGATTCCCCGGGTCGTCGCCAGCGGCCGGTCGATCTATCGGGGTAAGCTCACGCTCGAGGAAGCGAAGCGCAGGATTGACACACATTGGCACCCTTATCACAAAATGCTTCAGGGGTTATTGGATGCGGCGCACCAGCGTTACGGGCAAGCCATCTTGGTGGATTGCCATTCCATGCCCCACGAAGCGATGGATGGCGTCGCGAAATTCGGTGTAAAACGCCCGGATGTCGTTTTGGGCGACCGGTTCGGCGTGGCCGCAAGCGGGGAAATCGTTGATCGGATCGAAGCGGCCTTTACAACGGCGGGGTTCACCGTAACCCGCAACACGCCCTTTGCAGGGGCTTATATCACGCAGGCTTACGGACGGCCTACGCGCAATCAACACGCGGTTCAGATCGAATTGGACCGATCGCTTTATATGAACGAAGCCCTGATACGGCCCAACGGTAATTTTGAAGCTGTTCAAAAAGCGTTGCAGGGCGTCGTGGCCGAGATCGCCAGTATTGGACAGAACCGCATACCGCTGGCGGCTGAATAATCAACGCAGGGCACGCCCCTTTACGATGGCTTTGTCACCGAAGCGCTGGCGTATCTTGTCGGTGGCGCGTTCGGCCTTGGTGCGTCGCTGCGCGTCTGGATCAAGCAGATCTCCGGCGCTGTCGGCACCGTCAGCCGCGCTAAGTTCGGCAATGCCACACCCCAATAGCCGAAAGGGGCCCGGTTCACCCAATTGGTCAAGCAGCCCCCGGGCGGTGCGATAGATGCGATCGGCCAGTTGAGTGGGATCATAGAGGGACACCCGTCTGGTAATGAGCGAAAAATCGGACCGTTTCAGCTTTAGTACCACGACACGACCTGCCAAGTCTTTGGCTTTGGCACGGTCTGCGACCTTCTGAGCCATCCGCCACAGGTGACCATCCAGGAGTTGTGGGTCTGACGTGTCCTCGTTGAAAGTCGTTTCATTGCTGATCGACTTCATCGGCTCGTGCGCTGACACCTGGCGTTTGTCCTGCCCGCGCGCAAGGTGCCACAGCCGGTCACCCAAGCTGCCGAATCTGGCTATCAGGTCTGTGCGTTCCCATCGAAGCAAATCAGAGAACGTCTGAATTCCCGCTTGATTCAACGCACCAAGGGTAGCAGCGCCCACCCCCCAGATCATACTGACCGGTTTATTGTTTAGAAACGTCTGGGTCTCGGCCGCCCCGATGACCGAAAACCCGTGTGGCTTATCCAGGTCCGAAGCAAGTTTTGCCAAAAACTTGTTATGCGAAAGGCCGATCGACCCGGTCAGCCCCAGTTCGGTTTTCATACGCCGCACCAATTTTGCGAGCATGACCGCAGGAGGTACACCGTGCAGCTTGGTCGTGCCAGTCATATCGAGAAACGCTTCGTCCAGTGACAAAGGCTGGATCGCGGGCGTCAATTCTTCCATCATGGCTCTGATCGCGCGAGAGGCTTCCACATAGGCATCCATACGCGGTTTAATCACGATGGCCTCGGGGCAGAGCTTGAGCGCCTGAAACATCGGCATGGCAGATCTCACGCCCTTTATTCTTGCAATATAGCATGCCGTGGAGACCACGCCGCGGTGGCCGCCGCCGATAATAACAGGTTTGCCGTTCAAGGCGGGGTTGTCGCGTTTCTCGACAGAGGCATAGAACGCGTCGCAATCCATATGCGCGATGGAAAGATCGTACAGTTCGGCATGCGACACGACCCGCGGGCTTCCGCAAACCGGACATCGGCGGGAAGGCGCAATCTGGGTCAAGCAGTCTCGGCAAAGCGCGGGCATGAGTACCGTGGGTATAATGGATTGGATTAACCGAGTTTAACCTACGCCGTACCCGTTGAACATGGGCATTTGACGGATCGTATCGGTCGGATGCCTTTAGCCGCGCAAAGATCCAGGACAGTCGGATGGCGTGGGTGTCTGTCAAAGCTGCGGTTGGGCCGCCATCCGTGATTGTCACGGTACTTGACGCAAGAAGCAAACCGTTGCGCCTGTGCTAGCAAAAGATGGAGAGAAAGGCCCCCCGCGTGTTAGCGGGGGGGAGGTGACGAACTTCAGGAAGAACCAGTTCGTCGGGGAGTATCACCAAAGTAAGGTTGCCATAGTAATGCGAAATCACATAGGTGAAATTCCCGCTGAAGTTCAGCAAAACTTGTGCTGTTACCCAATAAGCACACTAAATCTGCTGTCGCGGCAGGCCTAGGGAAGCTCGGCGAGCACATCTCTGGCTGCGGCCAGCGGGTCATGTGCTTGCCAGATCGGACGCCCCACAACGATATGGTCCGCACCATCGCTGATCGCCTGGGCTGGCGTTGCAATGCGTTTTTGATCGCCCGAAGCGGCCCCTGTCGGGCGAACGCCGGGGGTGACAATCAGTTTGCCAACCGCTTCTGGCAGCGCGCGGATAAGCGCCGCTTCCTGAGGGGATGCGATAACTCCGTCGGCCCCCGCATCCAGGGCGCGGGCTGCGCGGATCGCAACCAGATCGGGAATATCGCCAGGCTGGATCAGTGCCGCGTCCAGATCGGATCGGTCAAGCGAAGTCAGGATTGTCACTGCTAGAATCTTCATTTTTGACCCTGATGCGCCCTCCATCGCGGCGCGTACGACGTGCGGGTCGCCGTGTACGGTCAAAAAATCCAGATCGAATTGCGCGAGTCCCCGCACCGCGGCTTCAACCGTGGCGCTAATGTCGAACAGCTTCATGTCGAGAAAAATGCGTTTCCCACGCTCTTGCACCAGTTCATTCGCCAGGGCCAGGCCACCACCGGTCAGCATTCCCAGTCCGATCTTGTAGAATCCAACCTGGTCGCCCAGCTTATTCGCAAGCTCTAAACCTGCAACGGCGTGAGGGACATCTAGGGCAACTATCAGGCGATCATCAGACATGGGGTGGCTCCGTTGGCAGGGTTGGTCAAACGGACCTGCTTTACGGGGTCCAGGTGCTGCTGTCCATAAAACAAAAAAAGCCCGGATAGTGCTAGGCTATCCGGGCAGTCATCAGAGACGTGCAGGCAGGCAAATGTCTCTGGCATTGGCAGAAATCTATACCGGGACAGGTACAGAGGCAGTTCCACCAAATAAGAATCTCAGGCGGCGCGAAGGCCGGGAAGCTTTACGACATGCTCTAGCCAAGCTTTCGGATCAAACCGGGGGCGTCCGTTTCGGGGCGCCGGTTGCTGAACGCGCAACTCGGAATACATACCACCACGGCCAAGGTGTCGGCGTTCGGCCTGCTTTGACAGCCCCAGCGCAGCCTGTGCAAACGGCATCGTCATGGGGGCATTGATCGAACAGGCATATTTGCGAGAGCAATCGCCATCATGAATTGTCACCAAAGCCTCGAAGCACTGTTCGGCGGCATTGTACATAACGTCGTTCATCTGGATTTGGCGTGTCTGCATTTTTTTGTACCTCAGTAATTGTTGTACCTAGCGTTGCGTGTCGGCCTGATTGTCGTGTTGTTCTATCGTTAAAACTCAGATGTGACTAAAAAGTTCCATATTAACACCGTGTGTCTGTGGATAATTATCTTTTGTTATTTAAAAACAGTCAATTGTGTCAGATTCTGATTTTACTTGCCATAAGCGAATATTTGCGAAACAGATATTTATTCCAATGTTTTCAGGGGGTTCTGGCTGTGGCTGGATTTCACCAATCTGTGATAAATGCGGTGGAAGTCGTAATTTCAGGTTGACGTGTTTTTGTTGAGCTTCCCTTGAATCTAGCCAGTTTGCCCCCAAATTTCAGTCGAGGTTCACAACGGGATGTGCTGCGAGGCAGGCATCGCCAAAGTGATCGCTTAATGATAAAAGGAGAGTGCCATGGACTTGAGCAAGTTCACGGAAAGATCGCGCGGTTTCATTCAGGCTGCGCAAACGATAGCCGCGCGAGAGAGCCATCAAAGGCTGACGCCGGAGCATCTGCTGAAAGCATTGATGGATGATGACCAAGGCTTGGCGAGCAATTTGATCGCCGCCGCCGGGGGCAATGCTGCGCGCGTCACAGAAGCCCTGAACCTGTCCTTGGGAAAGTTGCCTCAGGTGTCGGGCGATGCCGCGCAAATTTATTTGGATAATACCACTGCCAAGGTTTTGGCCGAAGCGGAAGGTCTGGCCAAAAAGGCCGGTGACAGTTTTGTGCCGGTCGAACGGGTTTTGATGGCGCTCAGCATGGTCAAATCAGCAGCGAAAGACGCGTTGGATGCTGGGAAAGTCACCGCGCAGGGCCTGAATTCGGCGATAAACGACGTTCGCAAGGGCCGTACTGCCGATACGGCGAGCGCAGAAGACGGATATGACGCGCTCAAGAAGTACAGCCTGGATCTGACGGATCGTGCACGCGCGGGCAAGATTGACCCGATTATTGGCCGGGACGAAGAAATTCGCCGCGCGATGCAGGTGTTAAGCCGCCGGACAAAGAATAACCCCGTTCTTATCGGGGAACCGGGCGTGGGTAAGACCGCGATCGCCGAAGGCTTGGCATTGCGCATCGTTGACGGGGATGTCCCCGAGTCGCTGCGCAACAAGCGGTTGCTCGCGTTGGACATGGGTGCCTTGATTGCCGGCGCAAAGTATCGTGGCGAATTTGAAGAACGTCTGAAGGCAGTGTTGACCGAAGTGACCGAAGCCGCAGGTGAGGTGATTTTGTTCATTGACGAAATGCATACACTGGTTGGTGCAGGCAAGGCGGATGGCGCGATGGATGCGGCCAACCTGATCAAACCGGCATTGGCACGAGGTGAATTGCATTGCGTCGGTGCGACCACGCTGGACGAATATCGCAAGTACGTGGAAAAGGACGCTGCACTCGCGCGGCGTTTCCAACCTGTAATGGTCAATGAACCAACGGTCGAAGATACCATCAGTATCCTTCGCGGCATCAAGGAGAAGTATGAGCTGCATCACGGCGTTAGGATCAGCGATTCGGCTCTTGTCGCTGCTGCGACGCTGTCGCACCGCTATATCACTGACCGGTTTTTGCCTGACAAGGCGATCGACTTGATGGACGAAGCGGCCAGCCGTTTGCGGATGCAAGTGGACAGCAAGCCGGAAGAGTTGGATGCACTGGATCGCCAGATCATGCAGTTACAGATCGAAGCCGAAGCTTTGAAAAAAGAAGACGACGCCGCCAGCAAGGACCGACTCGAGAAGTTGGAGAAAGAGCTGGGCGATCTTCTTGAGAAAGCTGACGCGATGACTGCGCAGTGGCAGGGCGAGCGTGACCGGCTTGAAAACTCGCGAGAGTTGAAGGAGCAGTTGGATCGTGCGCGCGCCGAGCTGGATATTGCCAAACGCGAAGGCAACCTGGCCAAGGCGGGTGAGCTCTCTTACGGTGTGATCCCACAGCTCGAGCGTAAGCTGGGCGAGGCCGAAGACAGCGAAGCTGACGTAATGGTCGAAGAGGCCGTGCGTCCCGACCAGATTGCCAGCGTGGTTGAGCGTTGGACCGGTATTCCCGCCGGTCGCATGCTGGAAGGCGAACGCGACAAGCTGCTGCGGATGGAAGAGCAGTTGCACAACCGTGTGATTGGTCAGAATCAGGCAGTGATTGCAGTCGCCAATGCTGTGCGTCGTGCACGGGCTGGTCTGAACGACGAAGCACGCCCGTTGGGCAGCTTCTTGTTCCTTGGGCCAACCGGTGTCGGTAAAACCGAGCTTACCAAAGCCGTGGCCGAATTCCTGTTCGACGACGAGCACGCGATGGTACGTATCGACATGTCCGAGTTCATGGAGAAACACGCCGTGGCGCGGTTGATCGGGGCACCTCCCGGTTATGTCGGGTATGACGAGGGCGGTGTCTTGACCGAGGCCGTTCGGCGCAGGCCCTATCAGGTTGTGTTGTTCGACGAGGTTGAAAAGGCACATCCAGACGTATTCAACGTGCTGCTTCAGGTATTGGACGATGGTGTGCTGACGGACGGTCAGGGTCGCAAGGTCGACTTCAAGCAGACGCTGATCGTTCTGACCAGCAACCTTGGGGCCCAAGCGCTGAGCCAGCTTCCGGAGGGTGGTAACATGGTCCAGGCCAAGCGGGATGTGATGGATGCGGTGCGCGGCCATTTCCGCCCCGAGTTCCTGAACCGTTTGGACGAGACCATCATTTTCGATCGCCTTGCGCGTGAGGACATGACCGGGATCGTGGATATCCAGGTTGGTCGCTTGCTCAAGCGCCTTGCGGGCCGCAAGATTGGCCTGGAACTGGATGAGGGGGCCAAAAAGTGGCTCGCTGATGAAGGCTACGACCCGGTATTTGGGGCCCGACCTCTCAAACGGGTGATACAGCGGGCGTTGCAGGATCCGTTGGCTGAAATGATCTTGGCGGGTGACGTGCTGGATGGGGATCTGATACCTGTTTCCGCCGGAGCCGAAGGCCTGATCATCGGTGATCGGATTGCAGCCAGCAATCGCCCCAAACCCGATGACGCGACCGTCCACTAACTGAAGGGTCCGTGCAACAGAGGCCGAGGTAAAAGCTACCTCGGCCTTTTTTTAAACATAATGCTCTAACATTGAGGTGTAATGGCTGTAACGAAGCGGCTTAGCATTTGGTCGCTTAGCCGATGCGCAGTAGATATTGTAGCGTACATGCATGTTACAAATGATGATAACGAGTAAGGATCTCGCGAAATGGCCCACAGATGGATCAATACATTAAAGGACAGCGACGTCACTCCTGAAGACCTGTTCATGAACCGCCGCCAGATTATCGGTGGTGCCTTGGCCGGGATCGGCTTGGCTGGCATGGCGACCGGGGCCTCGGCAGCACTGAAGGGGCTGGAACCGAACAGTTACGAAGACATCGCCAGTTACAACAATTATTATGAATTCGGCACTGGCAAGGATGATCCCGCCCGGTATGCCCAGGCTTTGACGATCAAACCCTGGACAGTGCAGATTGACGGGATGGTCGACAAGCCCGGCGCGTACGCCTTCGAAGACATTCTCAAAGCCATGACTATCGAAGAGCGTTTGTACAAATTCCGCTGTGTCGAAGCATGGTCGATGGTGGTCCCTTGGAACGGCTTTGAACTGGCAGACCTTCTTACCATGGCAGGGGTGCAGTCTGGCGCGAAATACGTTGCCTTTGAAACGGCATTGCGACCAGCCGAGATGCCCGGTGTCTCGCTTCCGGTGCTTGAGTGGCCTTATGTCGAAGGATTGCGCCTCGACGAGGCGATGCACCCCCTTACGATTATGGCGACAGGTATCTATGGTAAGGATATACCCAAGCAAAACGGTGCACCGCTGCGTTTGGTGGTGCCGTGGAAATATGGTTACAAATCGATCAAATCCATCGTGAAGATCACTTTGACCAATAAAAAACCCCCGACCAGCTGGAATAAAGCCAACGCTCGTGAATATGGTTTCTATAGCAACGTGAACCCGCAGGTGGATCACCCCCGCTGGTCGCAAGCCAGCGAACGGCCCATCGGTGGGGGGCTGTTCTCGCGGCGGGTACCCACGTTGATGTTCAATGGGTACGAAAAAGAGGTCGCAGGACTTTATGCTGGCATGGATCTGAGCAAAGACACTTAACGGTTGCTTGGATTGAAACCAGATATGTCCGCTGTCATCGACGCGTTTAATGCCTTTGCCCGGCGGGTGCCCACTTGGGTTCTCTATATATCTTACATGTTTCCGGTGCCGTGGCTTTTGTATGAGGGGCAGACCGGCGGGCTGGGGGCAGAGCCTATCAAGGCTCTCGAGCAGGAATTGGGCCTGATCGCGCTGCAACTTCTCGTCATCGGTTTGGCGATCACGCCGGCGCGACGCTACCTTCGGATCAACCTCCTGAAATTCCGCAGGGCTTTGGGGTTGCTGGCATTTACCTATGTGTGCCTGCATTTGCTGGTCTGGCTGGTGCTCGATGTCGGGATTCTTAGCCAGATATGGGCGGACATACTAAAGCGTCCCTATATTACCATCGGTATGGCGGGGTTCGTTTGTTTGATACCGCTCGCGGCTACCTCAAATAACTTTTCGATACGTAAACTGGGCCCAAAGTGGCGGCAGCTTCACAAGCTGACCTATATCGCTGTGATTCTTGGGGGCGTGCATTTTATCTGGCTGGTCAAAGGGCTTCAGATCGAACCCCTTCTATATATGGCGGCAATTCTGGGGCTATTGATTCTGAGATTGCCAAAAAAACGTCAGGCGCGCCCGATCGCAAACGCGATTCTGGCGAATAAGGCCAAATGAACGGTACAATACCGACGGATTAATCCACAATTTAGATTTCCTCCTGTGGATAACCTGCGGGGCTGAAAACAGACCCACGTGATTGACCCATGGTAAGAGTAATAATGCTGCGCGAGGGCCACCATCTGAGCATCTTTTCGCAAGCAACGTGCTGATTTTAAGAAAAAATTCACTGTTTTTAGAAAAACCTTTAGAAAGTGAAAAAAGGGGTTGCGGGTATATGTAACAAACCGTAGAACGCCCCTCACCGGAGGCGCAGCGATGCGGTGATGGGGCGCTAG
>PCCY01000022.1 GCA_002731875.1 Roseobacter sp.
ATCGCAGCCGTCAACGTCGTCTTGCCGTGGTCAACGTGACCAATCGTGCCGATGTTAACGTGTGGTTTATTACGTTCAAACTTTGCCTTAGCCATGGTGCAGCCCTTTATACTGAGGGCCTGTCACCAGACCCAACCCTATCTGGCGGGCGATGTATTGGGTCTGAAGCATAAAATCAAGCGTTTGATGGTCAATCTCCCAACCTTTGCCTAAGATATTGTTTATTCTTGCTTCTGAGGTGCCCGGGTTATGATTGCATCCGCGGGGCGGTTGAACCATCCCTCGGCCTCATTCTGCTTCACCAGATAGGTCTCGATCGACTTCGCGGCGTTCTGACTCAGGTTTTTCAGTTGTTCCTCGGCCGTCTTGGTATACCCGGACCCTACAATCGGCCCTTGGTCAAACGATTCAAAGACGGTGATCTGCTGCGGCTCGGCATTAAGCTTGGTGCCGGAAGCGTCATCCCAAACCGTCAGGTTCAAGATCATGAGAGACTTCGGGGCTAACACCAGGGGGATACCCGGAGGGGCCAGAACATAACCCTCCACACTCACTCCGAAGTGATATTTGCGCTGCCCGTCATAGCGATCAAACCTTTCGGCGATGGCATTCTTGACCGCCGTGGTCAGAACCTCCTCGCTCACCTCGCGGCTGATCGGCAGCTTTTGGACCTTGGGTGCCACCACGATGTTATGATATAGCTTGAAATCTCCCAAAGGCACGGGGGCCTTATCAAGGTCAGCGGCTCCGTTACAGGCAACCAAAGCCCCGAAACTCAACAAGACAGCTAAAACACGAAACATTTGGAGCCTCCCCGGCGCAAAGATACGCAATGCGATAGCGCATGGTCGAAAATGGTGCAATGTTTTGCCGCAATTCCGGTGGGATGATAATGCTTTCCCAGTGGAAAACAGCGAAAGGGATGTGAAATGACTACACGCCTGCCCGTCCGCGTGCCTCTGGTCACTGAACCTTGGGGTATCCTCAAGAGCCTGTCGATGGCCCGGCGCAATATATTGAGCATCATACCGCAAATCGCGACCACGCAACCGATGGTTTCTGGGAAGACCGGCAAGCGCTGGCACATGGTGATGGACCCTACGGCCATCCGTGCGATCCTGCTGGATCGCCTTGATGACTATCCCAAGTCGCTCGTCACCAAGAATTTGTTAAAACCAGCCATTGGTGATTCTCTGTTCATAGCAGAGGGCGCACATTGGCGGTGGCAGCGCCGCGCGGCAGCACCGGCCTTTTCCCACCGCAACGTGCTGAACCTTGCCCCGATCATGACGGCGGCCGCCGAACGGTCGTGTGGGCGTGTTGCGCAAGCCGGGCCTCGCGCGATTGATTTTCTGGGCGAGATGGTCACAACGACATTCGATGTTATCTCGGACGTGACCTTTTCAGGCGATGATACCTTTGACCGCAATGCGGTGCATGGGGCGATTGACGATTACATTGCCGAAGCGGGCAAGATCAGCCTATTCGATATCCTGGGCTTTCCCGATTGGGTCCCCCGCCCCGGCCGCATCATGTCTGGCAAGGCCCTGCGCGAGATGAAACAGGTTGCCGACCGGGCAATCGACGACCGTTCCCGGCGCGGCAACACCGGCACGCCTGACCTGCTGGACCTGTTGTTGCAGGGCGAAGACCCCAAAACCAAACGCCGGATGAATACCGCCGAATTGCGCGACAACCTGTTGACCTTCATCGTTGCCGGGCACGAAACCACTGCGCTGACATTAGCCTGGTCGCTGTATCTGATGGGCTTTGACCAGACTACGCAGGAAAAGGCGCGCACAGAAGCGCAGTCGGTCCTGCAAGGGCGTGCAGCGACCGGTTCTGACATAGACAACCTGCCCTATATCCGACAAATTATCGAAGAAGCGCTGCGGCTATATCCGCCTGCAGGCATCATCTCGCGCAGCGCCCGCAGGCCTGACACATTGGGAGGCCGCGAAATACGGACCGGTGATACGGTAATGATCCCAATTTATGCTTTGGGGCGTAACAAGCTGCTTTGGGACGATCCCGATGCTTTTCGACCAGAACGATTCGATGATCGCAAGAATATCGACCGTTACGCGTATCTGCCGTTTGGGGACGGCCCGCGCATCTGCATCGGGGCAAGCTTTGCCTTGCAAGAGGCGGTGATCATTCTTGCGACGCTTCTGTCCCGCTTCAGATTTACGCCTGTGCCCGGCAAGGACCCCGAGCCGGTGATGATACTGACCCTGCGCCCTGAAGGTGGGGTATGGTTGAAGGCGGACCCGCTTTAGTCACATATCTTTTGCAAAGCTGCCCAGGAAGTATCGTCCAGAATCGGGGTGTAACTGCGCGAAGCATCTACCGCTGCCCGTGCTGCATCTATGCGCTGCGACAGCGTCGGGTGACTTAGAAAATGCGCCAACAATTGATTTGTGTCGCCCGCAGTATCACGCAAAAGATCAAACATGTCACCCATCACCGCGGGGGACACATTCGCCGCGCCCAACCGGGTGTATCCGAATGTGTCCGCATCGGTTTCCGCCTGTTGGCTGTAGCGTGCGCTTATCAGCCGCTCGGTCAGAAACAGGACCGCTGCACCGCCGGCGAAATCGCCAAACACCAGCCCGAGCACCCCGATAGACCCAGCCGAACGCAACGCATGACGGGTCGGATCCCGTGTCCAGACATGGCCCATTTCATGCGCAAGAACCGCGGCGATCTGATCCGGGCTTTCGGCTTGGTCGATCAGCCCGCGAAACAGCACGACGTAACCGCCCGGCAGCGCAAACCCGTTCGCCATCGGGTGATCCAGCACGTGAACGCTCAGATTCTCCAGACGATCCTTCCCTTGGTTCAGGGCATTGGTCATCCGGGTCAACGCAGCCACCCCGGCAGGGTTTTCGCAATAGGACAAGGGATCCAAGCCTGTATCGTCCAGCACCCGCCGTATCTGATCAAGCGTTGCGGCCCCTAGCGCCCTTTCACCCGATGGAGGGATAAACGCTGCCAAGCGATCAGCCAACAATGGCACCAACACAGCAATTTGCAGTGCTACCGCCGCAACCGCCGCGACAGCCCAAGCTAGTAACCTGCGGCGGCCTCTGGCCGGTATCTTGCCACGCGGCGTCGGCAGAAATGTCATCAAACTGCGATCGGTCAGGTACAGCCGCGCCAAAGGGTCTGTGGTAAGGCGCAGGACGTACCCTTTTTTGCCCGCCAGGTCCGGCAAAAGGCGAATGTCTTTCACGGGCCAGAACAACGTGTTTCCGTCGTCCAGCCCGATTTGCAGATTGTGGTTCGCAAGATGCAGGCTGACTTCCTCGCCCACAGGGCGATCTCCGTCAAAATATGCGGACCCGAAACCGTCAAAGCCCCGGCTCATATCGCGGCCCCGACATCCAACGCTTCGGCAAATCCCTCTGCTTCGGCAAATTCGTCGCGTGCGCGCTGGCTGACGTAGCGCAGGCCATACCGCTTGGGCAATGATGTGGTTCTGGCCAAGTGACGCATCAGCGGAAACGTTACAAACGTGTTGTACAACACGTTCCACAACAAAAATATCGCCAGATAGAACATTACTAAAAGAGCCACGGCCACGGACTGCGGGATGTCCAAAGAAGCTTCTTCGATACCAAGGTCGAGAAACACAAGCGCACTCGGGCCAAAAACGGCCAATCCAGCGATAGCAAGCGCACCAACGCCGACAACCAGAACCGAATAGGCAATGAAGCTGCCGAATGTGTAGATGAATGCCACACGTGGCCCACTCAGCCGCGAAGCCAATGTGATGCCTTCCGCCGATTTATGCCCTGCCATCAACCGCTTGGATACAAAGCGATAATGTATCGCGCCATAGAGGATGCCAGCCAGGGCGATCGGCACCAGCAAAAGCCTTTCCGGTCGGGCAAGAGGATACACCACTGTACCGTCTGTTAATATATCATGGGCTATGCCGCTCAGGCTCAAGCCCTCGGGACCGAAAACCGGATCGTACCATAACATCCAGACCATCGACCCCGCCAATAGCAGCAACGCGATGATCAAGGGGATCGCGGCCCGGTAAAGCATTGACCAATGACCATCCTGATGCAATCTCGCTGATCCGAAATACGTCCGGTCGGTCACATATTTCTCAAGGTAAAACGTCATGCGCGGCCACAGCGCGCCCAGACTGATGAGGGTCACGCACCAATGAGCAACGGCGCGCCACGTATATCCCCATGCAGCCTTTTCCAGGCCAAAGCGGACACCACGCCAACGGGTACGGGACAAGACATAGCGCCGCGCCCGGTAGCGGGCATAGAACCACAACGGCACCACGCCGGCAAAGCTTGCGAGGTATCCAACGGACGCAGTTGAAAACACTGCAAAGCTCAGGAACATCAGCAACAGGTTCACGATACCGATGTAAAAGGTCAAGATCACCACCGCGATGAAGAACCCAAGCAGCTTTTCCAGAGGCTCTCCGACATATTCCATGGGATGGCCGCCGGGGCGGATCGCCGACCAATACCAGCGTCGCAGTCTGGTCTTCATCCAGAAACGATAAAATCCTAGCGTGATGATGGTGAAGAAACCGGTTTTCAAGGCGAGCCAGAACAAGGCACCGCGCCTTCCCACGAAATCGACCGACATGCCCTCGGCAGCTGTTTTGGGGTAGGTCAATAACGCGTCTGTCACCGGACGCTACAGTCAGCCAAAGCGATTGTTGCGCGGAAATCCGCGTGGGGCCATCCGCCCAGCGGTCGCGCGTTTGCCAACCCATTCGTCCAGATCGACAACCGAACGCGTGCGCCCCGCGGGATCGAGCCAGTTTAGCCCTTCCTCGCGTTTGAAGGTAGTCGCATCGGACAGTCCACCATCCTTGTACTTCTGTAACCGCACCCCTTTGCCGCGTCCCATTTCCGGCAACTCGTCCACCCCAAAAACCAGCACTTTGCGGTTCTCACCGACGACGGCGACAGCATCCCCGACGACAGGGGCACAGATCATCGCCTTGGCATCTCCACGTACGTTCAACACCTGTTTGCCACTGCGCGTCTGCGCCAGAACATCGTCTTCGGGCACGATGAAACCATCCCCGGCAGAGGAAGCGACAAGGAGTTTGCGCCCGGCTTTATGAATGAAGATATCGACAATCTGAACTTCGTTCGGCAGGTCAACGATCAATCGCAAGGGTTCACCCATGCCGCGTCCGCCGGGCAGGTTCGCGGCTGAAACAGTGTAGAAACGACCATTTGAACCAAAGACCAAAAGCCGGTCCGTCGTTTCGGCGTGGAAGATAAAACGCGGCCCGTCACCGTCTTTGAACTTCAGCTCTCGATTCAGATCGATATGGCCGGTCATGGCGCGGATCCAACCCATTTGGGAACAGACGACTGTGATAGGCTCACGGTCGATCATCGCCTCAAGAGGCACGTCTTCGATCACGCCGGCCTCGGCGAATGATGTCCGTCTGCGCCCGACATTCTTGCCGTCGAGTATCCAGTCTTTACCAAATTGCTTTTTCGTCGCGCGAAGCTGATCCACAATGGTGTTCCATTGCAAACTCACGTTATCCAGCAAGTCCTCAAGACCGGACCGCTCTTCCATCAGTTCCGACTGCTCGCGCAGCAGCGCGATCTCTTCGAGACGGCGCAAGGAGCGCAGGCGCATGTTCAGAATCGCATCCGCCTGAACTTCACTTAGCGAATTTTCCGTTGTCGGCGCTGGCGAAAGGTAATCAGCCTCGCTTGTCGCGCGCACATGATCCTTACCCCAATCCTCGGCCATCAAGGCGGCTTTGGGGTCGTCATCGTAGCGAATGATATCGATCACCCGGTCAAGGTTCAGGAACGCGATGATGAAGCCTGCCAGAACTTCCAGACGGTGGTCTATTTTCTCCATCCGGTGTGCTGATCGGCGCTGTAGCACCTCGCGTCGGTGATCCAGAAACGCCTGAAGTACCTCCTTCATCGAGCAAACCTTGGGCGTCAGCCCGTCGATCAGGACGTTCATGTTCAGCGAGAACCGTACCTCAAGGTCGGAGCTGCGGAACAGCGTGCCCATCAGGACGTCTGGATCAACGTTCTTTGACCTTGGCTCGATAATCAGACGGATATCTTCGGCGGACTCGTCTCGAACATCACCCAGTATCGGAATTTTCTTGGTCTGGATCAGTTCGGCGATCTTTTCTATCAGCTTCGACTTTTGAACCTGATACGGGATTTCAGTGATGACAATCTGCCAGACGCCGCGCCCCAGATCTTCGACTTCCCAACGACAGCGCAACCGAAAGCCGCCCTTGCCGGTACGGTAGGCGTTGGCGATATTTTCAGGCGGCTCGACAATGATCCCGCCGGTGGGAAAATCCGGGCCTGGCACGAACTTCAACAACGTATCGTCGCGCGCATCAGGTGTTTTGACCAGATGGATGCAGGCATCTACCAGTTCCGAGATATTGTGCGGCGGGATGTTGGTTGCCATGCCCACGGCAATACCCGACGACCCATTTGCCAACAGATTGGGAAACTGGGCAGGCAGGACCACCGGTTCGGTAAGGGTGCCATCGTAATTTTCACGAAAATCGACCGCGTTCTCGTTCAATCCTTCCAGCATCGCTTCGGCTACGGCGGTCATCCGCGCCTCAGTATAGCGGCTTGCGGCTGGGTTATCACCGTCGATATTGCCAAAATTACCCTGACCGTCGACCAGTGGATAGCGCACGTTAAAATCCTGCGCCAAACGCGCCATGGCGTCGTAAATCGCGGCATCACCGTGCGGGTGATAGTTCCCCATCACATCGCCGGAAATTTTTGCAGACTTCCGGAAACCTCCGGTGGAATTGAGCCGCAGTTCGCGCATCGCATAAAGGATTCGCCGGTGTACGGGCTTTAGCCCATCACGTGCATCCGGCAGAGCACGGTGCATAATTGTCGATAATGCATAGGTGAGATACCTATCCCCAAGCGCCAGGCGCAACGGTTCGGTGGTATTACGAGGGTCAAGCTCTGGCGGCGTGGTAATATCAGACATCCAAGCTGTTTAGCCAAGCGCGGGTGAAGCGGCAAGCGGCTGTTTGTGGCGCAACCATTCAACATAAGATCAACTGTCGCTGTACTGCAACGTTGTAATCAATTTGGAACCGTTTTCCGCCTATGGGGTTAGTAACCCAAGAGAGAGGGGCACGGATCAAATGCCACGCTCTCAAAAATATGCTGATTTGGGGACACTGCCATGACAAAGTTTATCTTACTAACATTCGGCTTCTTAGGCTGGGCTTTTTTCGAGATGAGCGGCGGTACGGATTTCAAGCCTGCTAGCCAAACTCTTGCAGCGAATGAAGCAAACCACAGAAACATTATTTTACGGCTTACCAGTCATGATGAACCCAGCGCCACCACGGTAGCAACTAAGGTCAAGCCGGTTGATACAACGCCTAAGGGCTATGGCAACAACGACGTAAAGCGCGTTGCGCTGAACTTGACCGCAGCCCGTAATAACACCGGTGCAAAAAACGCAGCCTTTGTCACAAATGCGGCATATGTGCCCGTTAGTGCTTCCGGGTCCAGCTCCACAGCGGCGTCCCCTGCTGTCCTGCAAACCACCGACACCTCTTACGAAACTGTAGCCAAGTCCAACGATGTGAACGCCACAGCCGATATTCGTTCGGTAAACGGTAACCGGGTTAACCTGCGCGGCGGCCCTGGCACCGACTACGGTGTCGTTACAAAAATGGGTCGCGGTGACATGGTAGAGGTTATCCAGGACAATGGCGACGGTTGGGTCAAGTTGCGCTCGGTTGATGGCGGCTCCGAAGGTTGGATGGCAGACTTTTTGTTGACCCGCAGCTAAGCGACATTGCTAACTCCCTATCAAAAGTGACAAAGAGCCTCTAGCAAGAGGCTCTTTTTTTATGACCGTCAAAACGATTCTGATTACTGGCTGTTCTTCGGGCATTGGCTATGCTGCCGCCTGCGGCCTGCGCGCCCGGGGATGGCGCGTGTTCGCCACATGTCGCCAGCAAGTTGATTGCGACCGGCTCAAAGCCGAGGGATTCGAAAGCCCCCTTCTTGACTATACGGATACCGCAACGATCCACACCGCGCTTTCTCAGGTATTGGACACGACGGGCGGGTCACTGGACGCAGTCTATAACAACGGCGCGCACGCGACCCCCGGGGCCGTTGAGGATTTACCGACCGATGCGCTGCGTGCAATTTTCGAAAGTAACTTTTTTGGCTGGCACGAACTGACCCGACTTGTTCTTCCAGTGATGCGAGCCCAGGGTCATGGGCGCATTATCCACTGCTCATCGGTGCTGGGGCTGGTCGCGTTACCCTGGCGAGGCGCGTACAATTCCACCAAATTCGCCCTTGAAGGCCTGACCGATACGCTGAGGCTAGAGATGCGCGGCAGCAATATCCGGGTTATTCTGATTGAGCCAGGCCCGGTCACATCCAAGATCAGCGTGAATTCCATTCCACATTTCGAACGTTGGATAGATTGGGAGAATTCCCCACGCAAAACGCAGTACGAGGCCCAGTTGCGCAAGCGCCTGTATCAAAGCCGCGGCCCCGATACATTCGAGCTGCCTCCCGAAGCGGTGGTGAAAAAGCTGGTTCATGCGCTTGAATCACCCCGCCCCCGGCCGCGTTATTATGTCACGACACCAACGTATATTTCCGGGATTCTGCGGCGTGTTCTGCCCACACGGACGCTGGACTGGGTCCTCGCACGGTAATTTGATGTTGCACAGGGCTGTTGCGCCGTTACACCATCCATAACAATGGAGGAATTCTCATGCCTGCTGATCCGCTGTTCATCCTTGTCGTCATCGCCGTCATAGCGGTCGTGATCATTCTGGTGCTTGGCTTGGGTGGTTTCGCCAGCGGCGGTGAATTCAACAAACGCAATTCCAACAAGCTGATGCGCCTCAGGCTGATCGCGCAGTTCATCGCAGTGATTTTAATTGTGATATATGTTTACCTAAAAAAAGGCATAGGTTGATGGTTGTTCTTAACAAGATCTACACCCGCACAGGTGACAAGGGCGACACAGCCTTGGGTAACGGAGAACGCGTTGCCAAACACAGTTCGCGCGTCGAAGCTTACGGCACGTCTGACGAGCTGAACTGTTTTGTAGGTGTGGCGCGGTTAGATGCCAAAGGCGAAACCGACGCGGCTTTGTCACGTATTCAGAACGATCTCTTCGATTTGGGGGCAGACCTGTGCCGCCCTGATATGGAAAAGGATTTACAGGCGGAATATCCCCCTCTGCGTCTGGTGACGGCCCAGGTAGAACGTCTGGAACAAGAAATTGACGTGATGAATGCTGACCTCGAACCGTTGCGCAGTTTCATCTTGCCGGGCGGGACCGCATTGGCTGCGCATCTTCATGTGTGCAGGACCGTCGCGCGCCGCGCTGAACGTCTGACGGTGTTGTTGGCAGAACAAGAAAACATCAATACCGTAACTGTGAAGTATCTGAACCGCCTCAGCGATTGGTTTTTTGTCGCGGCACGCGCGTCGAACAACGGGGGGAAAGACGACGTTTTATGGGTTCCAGGTGCAAACAGATAGTTTTCGTTCAACACAACGCCGCGTCGGAAGACGCTAAAACGCCGTTTTTTGGCTGTTTTGCATCGCCAAGCTTCGTTACACCAACATGAGAGAAAATGACTCGGCCACAAACCCCGAGTCGTCAACCGAGGAGAGATAACGCTGATGAAGGTATTGGTACCTGTTAAGCGCGTGATCGACTATAACGTTAAAGTACGTGTAAAAGCGGACGGAACGGGTGTTGATCTTGCCAATGTAAAAATGTCGATGAACCCGTTCGATGAAATTTCCGTCGAACAAGCGATCCGCATGAAAGAGGCCGGTCAGGTCGAAGAAGTCGTGGTCGTATCCATTGGCGTCAAGCAATCGCAAGAAACGCTGCGGACTGCGCTGGCGATGGGTGCCGATCGCGCGATCCTTGTGGTGGCGACTGACGATGTTCACAATGACATCGAACCGCTGACTGTTGCCAAGATCCTGAAAGCCATTGTCGAGGAAGAGAACCCCGGTCTGGTGCTCTGTGGCAAGCAGGCAATCGACAATGACATGAACGCCACCGGTCAGATGCTGGCCGCCCTCATGGGCTGGTCGCAGGCGACTTTCGCGTCAAAGGTCGAAATCGACGGCGACAATGCGGTTGTTACCCGCGAGGTTGACGGTGGATTGCAAACTATCAAGGTTTCCATGCCGACTGTCGTCACGGTCGACCTGCGTTTGAACGAACCCCGCTACGCGTCGTTGCCAAACATCATGAAGGCCAAGAAAAAGCCGTTGGATGAAAAGACCCCGGCTGATTACGGCGTCGAGGTCGAGAATCGCCTCGAGATCGTGAAAACGGTTGAGCCCTCTGAACGTGCCGCCGGTATCAAGGTCGACTCTGTTGATGAGCTGGTCGCAAAACTTAAAGAAGCGGGGGCTGTATAATGGCTGTTCTACTCCTTGCAGAAGTAACAGATGGCGAATTGGCAATGGACGCCACAGCCAAGGCTGTAACGGCAGCGAAAAAGCTTGGCGATGTGACCGTTCTGTGTGCCGGTAGCTCTGCCGCCGCCGCTGGCGCATCGGCTGCCAAGATTGACGGTGTTGCAAAAGTGCTGGTCGCAGAAGATGCCACGTTGGGACACCGCCTGGCAGAATCCACGGCTGCGTTGATCGTATCGATGGCGGATGCATACGACCATATCGTTGCGCCAGCGACGACGGATGCAAAGAACGTAATGCCTCGCGTGGCTGCATTGCTGGATGTCATGATTATTTCCGATGCGTCCGGCGTTATAGATGCGGATACGTTTGAACGCCCGATCTATGCGGGCAACGCGATCCAGACGGTAAAGTCCTCTGATGCGAAAAAGGTCATTACCTTCCGCACCTCGACCTTTGATGCCGCCGGTGAAGGTGGGTCTGCGTCTGTCGAAACCGTGTCGGCCGTGTCTGACCCTGGCCTGTCGTCTTGGGTCGAAGATCACGTTGCCGCAAGCGATCGACCCGAACTGACCTCTGCTGGGGTTGTGGTATCGGGCGGACGTGGCGTCGGGTCGGAAGAGGATTTTGCGCTGATCGAAAAGCTCGCCGACAAGCTCGGGGCCGCTGTCGGCGCTTCGCGTGCTGCGGTGGATTCGGGCTACGCCCCGAACGACTGGCAGGTGGGGCAAACCGGCAAAGTTGTCGCGCCGCAGCTATATGTTGCAGTCGGCATATCGGGTGCCATCCAGCACCTGGCGGGCATGAAAGACAGCAAGATCATCGTCGCGATCAACAAGGACGAAGAGGCACCTATCTTTCAGGTGGCCGACTACGGCCTTGTTGCCGATCTGTTCGAAGCCGTGCCAGAGCTGATAGAAAAGCTGTAAACGACCGTTTCATCATGAAGGGCCCGCACATTGTGATGCGGGCCTTTCGCTTCTCATAAGACGTCGTTCAGCGCGCCGACAATCGCCTCTGCAGCTTCCGTGTGAGCTCGCACCCCGGGCATTTCACGGGCGATATGTGCCTCGAACGGGTCGAAGAACATCCCCTTTAAACCTTCCCGCTGAGCCAACGGCGATGGAACGACGTACACCAGCCTGTCTGCATGGGTGCGAACGTCATCTATCATGGCGGGCGTCACGAACAGCGGGTCAGCCCCTAACCCGGCGTCCGTCCGGCTTGAACCCGCTGTTTCCGGTTCAGCAAACCAGAGCAGGAATACTTTACCCTGTATCTTTCTTAACCTTTCCTGCATTCGGTTTACCCAACTCGCCTGCAGTTCTTCGCGCACAACCTCAAAACGGCTTACCGATACTCTGCGTAATGTCTGCAAAAGATGCTTGTTGAAGTGGAATTCCGCAAAATCAACCTCGGGGAACAGCCGCTTCAGCGCAGCGGACGGGGCGACAAACCGGTCGTTTCTGCGGGGGTGAACCGTATAAAATCGATTCGTCATATTCTGGGTGCCGACAATCTGGACCACGGTGCCATCAGCATTCGCAACCGCGTCCTGGATAGACGGGTCGCCGAACAACACGTCCGTTCCAGCGTTTAAGTAGCCAAAATTCGCACAACAGAGATTGGTTTTTTTCTGAACCAGAGCAACGAATGGGTCTGCTATAAATCGTCCATAGGTTTCTGTTCCGCCGATAAACGCCAGATAAGGATGATCCAGCTTTGATTTAGGCCCGCGGAACAGCAACCTCGACATTCCATACCGACACGGAAAATAGTCGAGAGCCCCCGGCCCTCTCGCATTGTAGGTCATTATTCCCAATCCTTTATTGATACCCGGAAGCGACCATCGGTTGAGGGTCCTTCAATTCCGTTAAAGATTGAATTTTTGCAAACTTGTCGGGATAACCCGCTCTTGCGGGTACCTTGCCGCAGGCCCTATGGTATGCGGGGATAGCAAGGAGCAGTGCATGGACATCCAAACAATCGGCATCGTGGGCGCGGGACAGATGGGCAATGGTATCGCCCATGTCATGGCGCTGGCAGGATATGACGTGCTGTTGACCGATGTCAGCGCGGAGGCGCTTCAGAAGGCTATTGATACAATTACCGGCAACCTTGACCGTCAGGTCGGACGAGGAAAAGTGACCGAGCCTGACCGTGACGCCGCGCTTGCGCGGATCAAGACGACGCAGACGCTGAGTGATTTGGGGCAAAGTGATCTTATCATAGAAGCTGCCACAGAGCGCGAAACGGTAAAGCAAGCTATTTTCGAGGACCTTATCCCTCACCTGAAACCGACCACGATCTTGACGTCAAATACATCGTCGATCTCGATCACCCGTCTGGCCAGCAGGACAGATCGGCCCGAGAAATTTATGGGATTTCACTTTATGAACCCCGTCCCGGTGATGCAGCTGGTTGAATTGATCCGCGGCATTGCCACGGACAAGGAGACCTTTGCATCCTGCCGCGCCGTGGTCGAAAAACTGGGAAAAACCGCGGCGACGGCCGAGGATTTCCCCGCGTTTATCGTTAACCGCATCTTGATGCCGATGATCAATGAAGCTGTCTATACCTTGTATGAAGGCGTCGGGTCTGTGGAATCGATAGACAGTTCACTTAAACTTGGCGCGAACCATCCCATGGGTCCGCTGGAGCTGGCGGATTTCATAGGGCTTGATACGTGTCTGGCCATCATGAACGTCTTGCACGACGGCTTGGCGGATACGAAATATCGCCCCTGCCCCTTACTGACAAAGTATGTCGAGGCCGGCTGGCTTGGCAGGAAATCTCAACGCGGGTTCTATGACTACCGCGGAGACACTCCGGTACCGACCCGGTGAACGCCGGGTGCATATCCAGTTTGGGGGCCAGCCCCCAAGCCCCCGGGATTTAGAACCATCTGGAATTGGAATCAATTTTCAAGAGAAAGCGTGTGTGACCTTAGCCAGGCCATGAAGCCGCGCGGATCTTGCCCATGGGTCGCGATTTGATCTGGGGTCAGGGGATGCCCGACAATTGGACCCTGGGGTTTGTTGCACGCATGGACGATCTCGTGCAGCAGCAGGCCTTGTCGCAGCATCGGTGAAAGTTTATTGGCAATCTGATAGGCACGGCTGTTTTGACCAGGGAATTTCATGGGCACCACCTGCGCCCCGGACCGCCTGATCATCTTTGCGGTAAAGACGTTCCATTCGGCTTCAACTGCTGGTCCGAAAAACGTTTGAGAAGCCGCCACCACCCCAGATGGGAAAAGCGCCACGACGCCACCAGCTTGGAGATGCTTCATTGCCTTTGCCCGCATTTCCACACCCTTGCGCTGCGCGTCGGGGTCATGCGGGAAGGGTACGGGGATCATATAGCTCCCTGCGACTTCGTCGATAGATGTCAAAAGCGACCGGGTCAGAATGCGGTAGTCCGACCGAACGCGCCCGATGAGATCAGCAAAGATCATGCCATCGACCATGCCATGAGGATGGTTCGCGACGATGATCACCGGGCCGGTTTCAGGAATGCGGTTCAGTTGCGCCTGCGGCGTCGTAAGATTAATTCCCATCGTATCGAGCGCGGCACGCCAAAATGCCTGCCCCGTCGGGGCTCCTTGCTTTTCAAATTTTCGGATCAGCCGCAGGACAGTCAATCGACCTGTCAAAAGCTCTATCAGACTGATCACCCCCGATTTGATCGGATGATCGAATGTGGACGCATAAGACAGGCTGCTTCGGTCATACTTCGTGAATTTCACGCCTTCATCTGATGAAAGGCGCGTTTCAGCGGGAAGCGTCGTTTGCGCTTCATCCATCATAGAACGCTTCCCGAACGCAGATCGCGGCTTCTGGAGTGTATTTCACAATGCTCAATTACCCTCACCAAACTTGTCGGCGACCAGGGCTGTCAATGCTTCGGCCAAGGCGTCTTTGTCTGGGCCCGACAACTGCACGTCGATTGTCGTGCCCTTGGACGCCGCCAGCATCAACAATCCCATGATACTATCGCCGGAAGCCGACATTCCATCTTTGCAGACTTCGGCGCGGGCATCAAAAGCTTCTACGACTTCAACCAGTTTAGCGGATGCACGGGCATGAAGCCCTTTTTCGTTTACAATTTTCAAAGATATTTGGGTCATAGTCTATTAGCCTTGTTAATCTGCACTGACGTTCTGACTATCAATGTACTTTCTTCCTGCTGCCAACGCCGCGCGTACCGCATCAGGAACATCAAAGTCCCGGGACTTTGCGAGTTTGATCAACATTGGAAGATTGGCACCGTAGAGAATCCTGCGATTTTCCGGACGACAGGCAAGCAGGCTTAGGTTCGACGGGGATCCTCCGAATAGATCGGTGACGACGACCACACCGTTGCCAGTGTCCACATCATCGGCCGCCTGACAAATCTCGCGCTCCTTGGCGCTTCGATCATCATCCGCTTGAATGGAAATCGCACGAACGCCGGCCTGCGATCCAACGACATGTTCGATCGCGGCCAAATACTCTCTGGCCAATCCGCCATGTGCGACTATCACGATTCCTATCAATGCCGCTTCTCTTCCTGTAAATTTTGACCCAGCTCGCGGTGCCTTATTGACACCTGCCAGCCTTCTTTCGCAAGCCTCAAAGCCAGAAACTCTGCCAAGGTAACAGAGCGGTGTTGCCCGCCGGTGCAACCAAACGCAAGAGAGATATGGGATTTGCCCTCAGTCTTGCAAGCGGGCAAGATCAAAAGACTGAGATCGAGGACCTGTTGGGAAAACGGCGCAAAAAGCGGGTCTTCGCTCACATATCTAGCAACCTCGACGTTCGTCCCGTTCAATTGCCTCAACGACGGTTCCCAGAACGGGTTTCGCAAAAATCTGCAATCAAAGACCATGTCGGCACTGCGGGGGAGGCCTCTTTTGTAGGAGAAGGATTGAACGGATACGTTGAGGCTATGCTGACCATCGCGTGCGAACCAATGCTCGACTTCGCGGCGGAGCTCGTGGACATTGAGTTCAGTGGTGTTGATCAGCACGTCAGCCATCGCTTGGATCGGTGCCAACAATTCTTTTTCGCGGCGTATGCCTTCGACCGGGCTATCGGAATCCGCCATGGGGTGACGCCGGCGGGTTTCGGAAAATCGACGCAAAAGCACGTCTGTCGCGCAGTCGAGATACAGCAGCTCGACACTTACGTCGGTAAGACTTCTCATCTGCATCAGCAATTCTGCGATCATATCCGTCGAAAAGTCACGGTTTCGCGGATCTATCCCCAAGGCCATGGGGCGCAATTGCCCCGGAGCGTCCAAAAGAGCCCGTAGCATCCGCAGCGGGATGTTGTCGATTGCCTCAAACCCAGCGTCTTCGAGTACGTTCAACGTCGAAGACCGCCCGGCCCCGGCGGGGCCTGTCACCAGGACGATACGTCTGGTCGTGCCAATCGGGTCAGTCATCAAAACTTTGTTTCATTGTCTTGAGGTATAAAAAAACAGAAGCTGGAAAGTGATTGCCATTAACGCGCCTCAAGCTGGGAATGCGGACGTCCAGTAACGTTTTGTAGTACGGCTTTGGAAGTCTGTCCGTCTCATCGTTATCCAAATCTACGATGAGGTAAATGGGAATGTCACGAATATAGGGTAGCGCCAGCAATCCAATGCCACGTGCCTCGATCATCCCTTCAATGGGTTTGGGGGCACTTGCGTGTAACAGTCCGTTCTTTTCGACCAGATCGGTGCGGTCATCAGCCACCAATACAGCGCCAAGCGAAATCAACTGTAAGGCGAGTGAGGATTTACCCTGCCCAGATGCCCCCAGGATAAGAACTCCGCGCCCGTCGACCGCGATTGAGGTGGCATGAACGTTTGTTTTCATGGACCAAATTCAGATTGGTAAACCTACGACAAAACGTGCGCCAAGTGGTTCTGACGTGATGTCAGCTTCGGTTGGGCGAATATTTTCAGCCCAGATCACACCACCATGAGCTTCGACAATTTGTTTGGAGATCGCCAGCCCGAGCCCGGAATTATTCCCGAAATGTTCATCCGGCCGCTGGGAATAGAAGCGTTTGAAAATTTTTGTCAACGCTTGATCCGGAATGCCTGGTCCGGTGTCTTCGACAACGACCAGAACCCGATTTTCACGCTTGCGCGCCCAGACCCGGATCGCATCCCCGTCTTCGCAGAATGACACTGCATTGGTGATAAGATTGACAAAAACTTGCGCCAACCGCGCTTCCAACCCGTGAACGATGATTGGGGTGTCAGGCAGATCGGTGATGAAATCAATGCCGCGCTTCCGGGCGTCATCCCCTAGATACTGACCGAGATTGCCGATCATTGTCAGCAGATCAAAGGGTTCCTCCTCCTCTTTGACCAGCTCGCTGTCCAGACGCGAAGCGTTCGAGATATCACTGACCAACCGGTCGAGCCGGCGCACATCGTGATCGATCACGTCCAGCAGCTTTTCGCGCTGATCCTCGCGTTTGATCAGCCGCAACGTACCGACCGCCGACCGCAGCGACGCCAACGGGTTCTTGATTTCGTGAGCGACGTCAGCGGCAAATTGTTCGTTCCCGTCTATACGGTTGTAAAGCGCAGAAACCATACCGCGCAAAGCACCGGAAAGCCGGCCAATTTCATCGGGGCGCGCGGTAAGATCAGGGATACGTATACGGCCAGGGTTCATTTTGCGCGCATCCTTGTCGCGACCCAGTTCGGCGGCTGCAGCAAGATCGGCAAGCGGGTTCGCAATAGTCGATGCCAGAACAAGGCTAAGCCCAATCGAGACCAACGTCGCGATCACAAACATTTGCAGCACGCGTTCGCGTTCCGCCCGAACAAGCCTGTCAATCTCGCCAGCCGCAGAACTTACGGCGATGACACCGATTGGCGTACCGTTTTGTAAGATCGGAGTAGCGACTGTAAAAAGATTTCCCCCAGCCACATCAAAGTTATTCCGAATTTGTGTGCCGCCCCCAAGCGCAGCGACCGCAATGGGCTTTAGCTGTTCTTCGACCGGGATCTGTTTTGGGTTGACACTTATGTCAAACGGGCCCGAGATCGTGGACCATAGCCAGCTTAGCCCATCGGTAAGCCAGGTCTTGTTCGCCCGTGGTGTTGTGCCACCGGTTTGCACAGCACGGCCTGCGGTCTGGGCCAAAAGCGTTTCATTAACATCAAGTACGAAAACTTCGATGCCGGTTCGCAGGTCAAGCTGCGCCAGGCTGCCCGCTACATCCAGCGTAGCCAGGTTGACATTGGTACCGACAGGCAGTTGCGCTTCAAAAACATCGGCAATCAGTTCAGCTTCAGCGACCAACGACGCGCCCCGCTGAACCGCCAGGCTGTCCCGGGAAGAGTTAAGGTATAGAATACCCGCGACAAGCACGTTCAGTGCGATCAGGTTGAACGTGATGATTTTCCGCGTCAACGGCGACGCGCGTAGCGAGAATATCCCGCGACGGGCGCGTTTCTGTTGCAATTCATCAGTCACGGTATTGTCCGGGGCGACCCAGTCGTCGCCCAATACAACATCACCGCCCCGGGTGGGTGTGGTCATGTCTCGCACAAAATTCCTTTCGGCAATCGCCATGGCTTAGATCACTCTTCGTTGTACCGGTAACCGATGCCATAAAGTGTCTCAATCGCTGAGAATTCATCGTCCGCAGTCCGCATTTTTTTGCGTAGGCGTTTGATGTGGCTGTCGATGGTACGATCGTCGACGTAAACCTGATCGTCATACGCGACGTCCATCAACTGGTCTCTCGACTTAACAAAGCCCGGTCTTTGGGCCAAAGCCTGAAGCAACAAGAATTCGGTCACGGTAAGGGATACATCTTTTCCCTTCCAGCTTACCGCATGACGAAGAGGATCCATTCGCAGTTCACCACGTTCGATAACCTTTGTCTCTTCGGTGTCTCCGACTTCGTTGGTTTCGACGGCGTCCTGACGGCGCAAAAGCGCGCGAATACGTTCCACCAGCAACCGCTGACTAAAAGGCTTCTTTACGTAATCGTCGGCCCCCATGCGCAAACCCAACACTTCGTCGATCTCATCATCCTTGGACGTGAGGAAGATAACGGGCATCGCGCTTTTCTGACGCAGTCGTTGCAACAGATCCATTCCATCCATGCGCGGCATCTTGATATCCAACACCGCCATATCGGGCAATTTCTTGTTGAACGCATCCAGTGCGGCTTGCCCATCGTTATATGTTTCCACCTCAAAACCTTCAGCCTCGAGGGTCATTGAAACGGACGTCAGGATATTCCTGTCATCATCCACCAACGCAATTTTTGACATTGCCTGCTTCCTTTTTATGCTGCTCAATTAACATTTGTTTTTCTTCTATTGATCATCAATTTACAGCTGCGAATCAATCACAAAGTGCGAATCACTTCCCATCATAGTCGTATTTTCGCCACAATTTAGTTAGGAATGGCTAAATTGACGCACATAAAGCGCAAAATCCCAAGGTATTTCGGCGCGCGACGCTATTGTTTTCGAACTAGACGGATAAACACCGACATGATGGCGCTAACTGCGCCAAAGCTACCTGTTCATATCATAAATTGACGTGCTATGAGGCGACTATGGTCGCACTGGCCTAGCCATTTGTGCAAAAATTTGCCGCCAGAAATTGGCGTAGCTACAGGAGACATCACGTGACATTAGGCCGCGTAAATCCGCAGTTTCGCCTCGAAGACCAAGGCATCAGCGGGCTAGGTAATGTCTATTACAACATGATCGAACCCGCGCTGGTCGAAGCTGCGCTGCAACGTGACGAAGGGACGCTTGGCAAGGGGGGAACCTTCCTAGTTACCACAGGTAAGTTCACCGGCCGGTCTCCCAAAGACAAACATGTGGTTAAAACTGAGAGTGTCGCAGATACAATCTGGTGGGATAACAACGCCGCGATGTCACCCGAAGGGTTTGACGCGCTCTACCGCGATATGCTTGCCCACATGGAAGGGCGCGACTATTTCGTCCAGGATTTGATCGGTGGGGCCGACCCGCGACATGCAATCAACGTGCGCATGGTCACCGAATTGGCATGGCATGGACTATTTATCCGTCACATGCTGCGCCGGCCAGAACGTGACGCGCTGGATGACTTCATTGCAGATTTCACCGTGATCAACTGCCCCAGTTTTTCCGCCGATCCGGAAAAGCACGATTGCCGGTCTGAAACCGTGATCGCCATGAATTTTGACAAGAAAATGATCTTGATCGGGGGCACAGAATACGCGGGCGAGAACAAGAAGTCCGTCTTTACGCTTTTGAACTATCTACTGCCTGAAAAAGATATCATGCCGATGCATTGTTCGGCCAATCACGCTACCGGCAATCCGGTTGATACCGCAGTGTTCTTCGGTCTGTCCGGGACGGGAAAAACAACGTTGTCGGCCGACCCGGGCCGGACGTTGATAGGGGATGACGAACATGGTTGGTCAGACCACGGCACCTTTAACTTCGAAGGCGGGTGCTATGCCAAAACAATCAGCCTAAGCCGCGAAGCCGAGCCTGAGATCTATGCGACCACCGAAAAGTTCGGCACCGTCATCGAAAACATGATTTTTGATGAAGAGACCAAAGAGCTAGACTTCAATGACGACTCCCTGACAGCGAACATGCGTTGCGCCTACCCGCTGCACTATATCTCCAATGCATCGACCAAGGCGACCGGCGGCCACCCTAAGAACATCATCATGCTGACGTGCGATGCGTTCGGCGTGCTCCCACCCATCGCGCGTCTGACCCCGGCGCAGGCAATGTATCACTTCCTGTCTGGCTTCACCTCCAAGGTCGCGGGCACCGAACGGGGAGTGACCGAACCGGAGCCTACGTTCTCGACCTGTTTTGGCGCACCATTCATGCCACGCCGCCCCGAGGTCTATGGCAATCTACTTCGTGAAAAGATCGCGACCCACGGTGCCACGTGCTGGCTGGTCAACACAGGATGGACAGGCGGCGCACACGGTACCGGCAGCCGGATGCCGATCAAGGCGACCCGCGCGCTATTAACCGCAGCGCTCGAAGGGTCGCTTGCCGGTGTAGAATATCGCAAAGACCCGAATTTTGGGTTCGAGGTACCGGTTTCGGTCACAGGGGTTGCGGATATTCTGTTGGATCCCCGCCGCACATGGGACAATCCGGAATCCTATGACCGCCAGGCCGCCAAACTGGTGAAAATGTTCTCGGAAAACTTCGAGCAATACATGCCATACATCGACGAAGACGTAAAAGCTGCAGCCATCGGTTGATAGCCATCATCTTAGCAGAAGCCGCTTGATGTCGCGGCTTCTGCACAAGACGATCAGGCTGCCAGGCCAGAAAGCGGCATATCCAGTATATACTGCAAATCATCGCTTCCCATATACGACATGAAACCCTCGATGGGCACGTCTTGTCCGGTCAGGAACCAATGCAGTGCACCAGGTTCGGTATGCATATAACCGTGCCGCGCGGGAAACCCTTTGTAGACAACTGAATTTTGCATGAAAGCGACGACATGGTCCGGCTTCCAGTGTTGAATCGCTTGCCAGAATGCGTATCGTCCCAACACGGACGATAGCCCCACATTGCGGAATTCACGCGGCGTGGTGCCAACCCAAAACTCTCCGTGATAACAAACCTGACCCGAGATGCGGTGCGCGCCCGGCCCCGGACGGTAACGCGAGCGTTGCAAATCAATATCCACACCAGGCGGCGGGAAGTCCTTGTATGAGCACCGCATATATTCGGCGAGGTTGGCCCCTTGCAAATCCAGCAAACGCATCGCCTGGGTGTGCATGACTTCACCCTTGCTGTTGTGCCCGATTACCCAAAACGCATTTCTCTGCGTCAGGGTATGCAGCTCAGGGTCGAACGGCATGCCGAGCACATGGTCCGGGCGTGCTTTCCCAAGAATTTTCCTATAGCTGTCAAAGTCGTAACCGATGGTTACGGTAATCCCCGCGCTCTGTAGCAGCGCTGTACAATTTGCTGCGAACCGTTGATCGTCTTGAAAACTTTGTAACGTCACTTGCGGTCTCCTTCGATCCTATAAAGTTCGAAGTTTAACCCAATTTTATGAGTCTGGCTTGCCTTTCATGAAGCACCTCAAATTGACACGACGGCATCGGCAGGCATGGCGGCAAGCGTGCTTTGGTCCAGGCCAGAGATTGATATCACCCGTGATCTGTCGATCGCAGCAATCAACGCAAAGCTTCCGTCAGGAAAACGACTGGCCAACAAGAGTCTCTTATATGCCAAGGGTGTAGGTTTTTCACCCTCACTTCGTGGAATCTGCGTGACCACTTCGTCCAATCGGACACCGCCATTTGCCCGGACCTCCCGAAAGGGCCCGGTCAACATCGCCTCAAATTCCGAGCCTCCCGGGAACTGTCGCAACGGGCGTCCAATACTGCTGCGCGCAATCTTCCACCCCCACCATTTGGTATAAAACGATTCTTGCCCCAGCTCTGTGCAGATCCATCCGTGCGGCGAATCGCGATAAACCAATATATAGGGCCGCAAGGACTGAAACTCCGGATGCTCAAGTTCTCCCCGGCTGGAACACCAAGCATGGAACACTTTGCGTAGAATGGGCGATTCCTCTCCCCAGATTTGGGTCAGCGACTGTTGCTGTTGATAGAAAGCCCAGCCGTTTGGATGCTCGTGCGATAATCGCATCAATCCGCCCACACTGCGCAGATCGCCCAAAGCCCAGGTCTTGCACCGCGCCATGATCTCCAACGCTTCGGGCAAAGCTTCTTCCCCGCGCGCCGTCAGATGATATCTGCGGTCATCGACAGCGAATAACGTGGCCCCCATCAGTTCTTCAAGCTGCGCGATATGACGGCGGACGGTTTGGCGCGTGCTGTTAAGCTCACGCACCGTGTGGCTGAGGTTCAACGTTCTGGCCAGAACGGTGAAGGAACGCATCATTTCATAAAGCAAAGCCGGAACTTTGCTTTCGCCCACCTCGTCCACAACGTTCTGGAGATCATCGCTCATAAAAGTCTCTGACGGTAAATAAATAATACATCGATAACGATTGTATAATACATCAATGGTACATATGTAACCTGAAATTGAACGAAACTATCCAATTGATCGTAAAGAGAGTTTTGGGGATGACTATCCCAATAACAACCAGAGGTATTAATGACATGTCCCACCCAGTAGATATCCATGTCGGGAAAAAGCTAAAACAAATTAGAACATTGCGTCGACTGTCCCAAACCGATGTCGCCAAGAAGTTGAATCTTTCTTTCCAACAAATTCAAAAGTACGAAATCGGCTCCAACCGCGTGGCTGCAAGCCGGCTATTTGAACTTTCCCAAATACTTGACGTGACGCCTTCGTATTTTTTCGAAGGTCTGCATGACGAACAGAGCGAAACACCAAAATCAGACCCGAGCGTGGAAATTGTCAGCGCTTTGGCCGCGATAAAGGATGATGCTGTAAAAACCCGCATCGTTACATTTATCGAAGATGTCTCCGGCGTCACCGTCAGCCGGCAAGGGCAGTAGTTTCAAGCAAACAGTCCGCGTCTGACCAGGTTTGCGCCCACCACCAACAAAATGAAAAGCGTTGCCTTGCGAAATGATGCCTGGTCGATTCGATCCATGATCTGGGCACCCAACCACATGCCCGCCAAAGCCGGCAGGACCAACGAAATCGAAAATGGTAGCGTTTCGCGGTTCAAAACGCCGGACCCGATATGCGCGAACATAAGCGCAATGGCACCAAGCCCGTAGACCACGCCCTGAACACGCATTTGGTCGTGTTTGGGCGTCCCTAGGGCCGTCAGATATGCCACCGTCGGGGGCCCCCATACGCCCGATACACCTCCGATGGCCCCGGCGAATCCACCGATCAAAACCTCGATTTTTGATGACCGCTGGGCAAGAGTGAAACTGCGCCCCGTGATTTGCCAAAGAGCAAAAAACGTTATCGGCACGCCAATGACCAGCAACATCGTTTGCGCATTCAAGAAGCGCACCATCTGCGCCGATGCAACAAGGGCCACCCCTCCCGCGATCAGGAATACCTTGAACAGCTTCGTAGAGGCCCACGCGGCCCTGATACCCTGACGAAGAGCCTGAAACAGGTTGGTCGTCACCGTAGGCAGGATCAAGCCGGCCAAGGCGACGTCGGGCGGTAAGAAGGTTATCAAGCCCGAAATCAGAATCAACGGCATGGCAAAGCCCACTACCCCTTTGATGAACCCCGCGACCATAGCAATGGCGAAGGCGAACATCATTTGTTCGGGCGTGATGAAACTGAAAAACATATCCATTTGTCTCTAATATCAACAATCCAACCGAGCGCACGAAAATTCATCCGCGTAATTATCGATCAAATTACCGCTTATAAACGTATCTTTATTGTGCTGCACCTGCGAAAGGGTTATGTCAGTCCCAAGCTGAAAAAGGGACCGTTGAATTGGCACATGATGGACAACACGCAATGACAGGCTCGCAAATCATTCTTGGCGACCTCCTCAAATTGGCGGCAGACGCGCTGCCTCCCGTGAATGACGTTCTTGACAAGGCCACGGCGTCCGTTCGTCGGACCGTAACTCACGAGGGTCGGGTATCAAACGACCTGATAGAGGCGAACCAGACAGCCGCTCATGGCCTTGCGTGGTTGGCAACCTATGTGCAGGCACTCAGACAAATGCAGCTTTGGGCTGAAAAACTCTCTGCCGAGGACAATTTCACCGAAGTCGAACAGCTTATTTTCCAGATCGGTTTCGGCGAATATCTGGCGCAGATTTTCGGTGGCATCGCAATGAACCAGGGCGAGATGCTGCGCTTGCATGATCTTGGACTGGCGCAGAGCGATCAGCAATGCGCAAACGATTCCGCAATCCAGACCCTTATACAACATGGCAACACCCAAGCCGCGCGCACCCGTCTGGTTGAACTTATGCAAGAGCACAGTGCCAACATCACCGTAGGTCGCACCGGCCTCGATGATGAGCTGGAAATGATTCGCGAACAATTTCGTCGTTACGCGGTAGAAAAGGTAGAGCCGTTTGCCCACGAGTGGCACCTCAAAGACGAGCTGATCCCGATCGAGGTCATCAACGAATTGGCTGAACTGGGCGTGTTCGGCCTTACCATCCCCGAAGAATACGGCGGGCTGGGTTTGTCCAAAGCCTCTATGTGCGTGGTCTCCGAAGAACTGTCGCGCGGTTACATCGGCGTCGGTTCGCTGGGCACCCGGTCTGAAATCGCCGCCGAGCTGATTTTGGCAGGTGGCACCGATACGCAAAAATCCAAATGGCTACCCCGCATCGCCAGCGCCGAAACCTTGCCGACCGCTGTGTTCACTGAACCGAATACCGGGTCTGATCTTGGTGCCCTGCGCACCCGTGCGGTCAAGCACGGCGACAATTACAAGGTCACCGGTAACAAGACCTGGATAACCCACGCGGCCCGCACTCACCTTATGACGCTCTTGGCCCGTACCGATCCCGATACGACAAATTACAAGGGACTGTCGATGTTCCTTGCCGAAAAGCTTCCAGGTGACGATGAAAATCCCTTTCCCTCGGCGGGCATGACCGGTGGCGAGATCGAGGTTCTCGGATATCGTGGGATGAAGGAATACGAGCTGGGCTTCGATGGCTTCGACGTCAAAGGCGAAAATCTGCTCGGCGGCGAAGAGGGTAAGGGCTTCAAACAGCTCATGGAGACGTTTGAAAGCGCACGTATCCAAACCGCGGCCCGTGCAATCGGCGTGGCGCAATCGGCGCTCGACATATCCATGCAGTATGCGATCGACCGTAAGCAGTTCAGCAAGTCGTTGATCAGCTTCCCGCGGGTTTCGTCCAAGCTTGCCATGATCGCAGTGGAGATAATGATCGCCCGCCAACTGACCTATTTTTCCGCCTTCGAAAAAGACGAAGGACGGCGGTGCGATGTCGAGGCAGGTATGGCCAAGCTATTGGGCGCGCGCGTCGCCTGGGCCGCTGCAGACAATGGCCTGCAAATTCATGGGGGCAACGGTTTCGCACTGGAATACAAGATTAGCCGTGTGTTGTGTGATGCCCGCATCCTCAATATTTTTGAAGGGGCTGCCGAAATACAGGCACAGGTCATTGCGCGGCGCCTGCTTGGCTAAGGGCAGAAGGGGCCCACCGTCAATCCGTTCGCACACACACTGCCCTGATGTCCGGTGCCCCCTGCCCATTCGTTCTTCCAACGACGGCCCTCACGCTGGGGCGCCCCCGGCATGCGACGCTTCAGCGCTTGCGACTGAACGCATCGATGTATCGGGCACGCGCTTCGGGCAACGGCTTCCCCCCCAAACCGCGCGCCAAATGCTGCTCCAGAAAATATCCCGTGGTCTTGAGCCCCGCCGCGACTTCAGCATCACTGGCATCACCTTCTCCAAGAAGCACCGCCGGCAACGGCAGCAGTTTATCCGCCCATTCCCCCGCGCCCCTCTGGGTGACGGCCCGGCCTGACTTCGGCGATACGAACACCAGCCCCTTCCGATCACCGGTAACGGCACAGCGGCTCAAATCCAACCCGTAACCCAGTTCTTCCAACAGGCTCAATTCCCAATGCAGATAAGCCAGAGGCCACAGGTCGCCCTGCCCCAGCAAGTCCAACAAAGATTGCGTTCTATGGTACAACGGTACATGCGGTTCACGCTCCGGGAGCCCGAATGAAAGCAACGCCGTCACGGTGTTCAGCCCCGCCAAGCTCATCCGATCACCCATAGCCACCACCGCTCTGCTGCGCACGGGTTCAACCGTAAATGCCCCTATATGCTCCTCCAGTCGAGCACGCCACGCGACATCCAATTGGGCTCCCGGCTGCAAAACGGGCGCGATCTTGCGGCTCGTACCGCCGCGTACGATCCCCAGATGTCGACCTTGGGTCGGAGTAAACACTTCGATAATGGTCGACGTTTCCCCATGTCGTCGCACGCTCAGCAAAATCCCCTGATCGCGCCACTCCATCACCTCAACCCCTCATCGAACAACAGATGGCGGCCTTGCCGGTCCTCTACCTCGATCACCCAGACATCAGGGTCAAATCCCCGTTGCTTCTCGATAGACGCATCAACGTCGGCCTCGCATCCAGACACCAACTCGACCCATACGCGCTCGCCGGTCTCCAGGTCAAAGCCTTTGTGAAACAACAATGCATTACCGTCCAGGGTCGCTAGCTTGACTAAAACGGCCCCCCCGGTGTCGTCGCCGTGGGCCACGACAAACGCGGGAATGTCATAGACCCTAAGCCGGGCCAGATACGCATCTACCCAAAATCGCGCCGTCAGTCGAGACATGGCATCACTCACCTTCCAAATGGATACAAATCCTCCCCGAAGGGTCGATCAGCCAAAAAGTCAGACATTGCCGTCGTTGAAGTCCAGCCCCATTTCCGAATAGCGTTCGGCCTCGTCCAGCCAGTTCGGCCGCACCTTGACCTGCAAGAACAGATGCACCTTGCGCCCCAGAAACTCCTCAAGCTCCTCACGCGCTGCCTTGCCCACAGATTTGATGGTTTCGCCCTTTTGCCCCAGTACAATACCTTTGTGCCCGTCACGGATCACATAGACGATTTGATCAATCCGTGCCGATCCATCCTTGCGCTCTTCCCAGTTTTCGGTTTCCACCGTCAACTGATAGGGCAACTCCTGATGCAACCGCAGCGTCAGCTTTTCACGAGTCATTTCCGCGGCGATCATCCGCATCGGCAAATCGGCAATCTGATCTTCCGGGTAAAGCCACGGCCCTTGCGGCACTTCGGTCGCCAGCCACTGGCGCAAGGCATCTACGCCATGGCCGCGCTCGGCGGAAATCATGAAAGTCTCCGCAAACGGATAGCGCTCGTTGATGTCCTTGCTCAGGCCTAAAAGGACCGGCGCTTCAACGCGGTCGATTTTGTTTATCGCCAGCGCCACCTTGCCACTGTGTCCGATATTGGCAAGGCCTTCCAAAATGCGCTCGACACCCTCGGTTACTCCCCGGTTTGCCTCAATCAGAAGAATTACGATATCCGCATCCGCAGCGCCCCCCCAGGCTGCCGCAACCATGGCGCGGTCAAGCCTGCGTCGCGGCTGAAACAAACCAGGTGTGTCGACAAAAACCAGCTGGCTTTCATCGTGCATCGCAACTCCGCGGATACGGGCGCGGGTGGTTTGCACCTTATGCGTAACAATTGATACTTTTGCGCCGACCATCCGGTTCAGCAGCGTGGATTTGCCCGCGTTAGGCTCACCGATCAGGGCGATAAAGCCGGCCCGGGTGGTCATGAATTCTTCTCCAATTGTGCGAGTAACATTTTTGCCGCGGATTGTTCAGCCTGGCGCTTGGAAGGTGCAACCGCCACGGCATTGTGTCCGTTTTCGATCTGCACCCTTATCGTAAACAACGGTGCATGGTCCGGTCCCTGACGGTCGGTCTGCACATATGCCGGGGGCGGAAAGCCTCGTGCTTGCGCCCATTCCTGCAAAGCGGTCTTCGCATCACGCGCATCTTGTTTGACCGTGTGAATGCGGTCATTCCACAACCTCAGGATCAGATCCTTGGCCGCCGGAAATCCGGCATCCAAATAAACCGCGGCGATAATCGCCTCGATCGCATCCCCAAGCAAAGCTTGCTTGCGGCGACCACCGGACAGCATCTCGGACCGCCCCAATCTGAGAACAGAACCGATTTCGATTTCGCGTGCCACATCGGCGCAAGTTTCCTTGCGGACCAATGCGTTGAACCGGGGGGCCAATTGCCCTTCGGTGGCACCCGGATCAAGCATCAGCAACGCTTCGGCCATCACCAGACCCAGCACCCGGTCGCCCAGAAACTCCAGCCGCTGGTTGTCATCGCGATTGGCCGATGACATCGACGCATGTGTCACCGCGCGATTCAGCAATTCGGGCTTGGTAAAGTGATACCCGATGCGGCTTTCAAAAGCCTTGAGATCCGCGCTCAGCTTCACTTGATTGCTTTGAAGAAACGGTCGCTGCGCCACGTCCAGAAAAACAGCATGGACCGTCCTGCCGAACTGAATACAATCCGGTCGGCGCGGCCGATAAGGTTTTCGAACGGCACGAACCCGACCCCACCCGCCAGTTGGGCAAGACGGCTATCGGCCGAGTTATCGCGATTGTCGCCCATGAAAAAGTAATTCCCTTCGGGTACAGTATAGACCCCGGTATTATCGGACGCTTGGTTGCCAATATTCAATATCGCGTGTTCGACACCATTCGGCAATGTTTCAATCTGACGGGATTTCTTGCACTCTCCGCCTTCGCCGACGGCACCATTCTCGCAACGTGGACGCATCCCCTGGGGGCCTTGTCTCGTCATCTCTTCGGTGAACACCCCGTCGTCACGCAGTTTGACGGCTGTCCCGTTAATACTGACCACGCCATTGGTCACCTGTATCTTGTCACCGGGCAGTCCGATCAATCTTTTGATATAATCGCGGCCTGACACTGGGTGGCGGAACACGACAACATCACCGCGTTCTGGTTCCGACCCGAACAACCTGGTATTGTCGCCATCAAATACGCCGCAAATATCTTTTGCATCCACCTCGATCCCAAATCGTGGGATCATTATGCTGGGGCAGGACGCGTAGGAATAGCCATAAGCCATTTTGTTCACAAAAAGGAAATCACCGATCAGAAGGGTCTCTTTCATTGATCCCGAGGGGATCCAGAATGGTTGAAAGAAAAGTGTCCGAAACACGCCCGCAATCAACAGAGCATAGACGATTGTTTTGATGGTTTCGACAAATGCGTTGCCGGTCTTTTCCTTGGCGGCCATAGGGGCGCTCCTGATAATCTGTTTGATGGCTACATGCGGCCACCATCAGCGCGAGTCAAGCAAAGCCATGCCTGTGCACGCCCCGATAGGGCACGATGCTACCGTTAAGGTGTTTTTAACGTTGTAGGCACGGCTTCAATCACCACAAATGCCTGCGCCCAGGGATGATCGTCGGTCAACGTGACATGGATTATCGCCTCGTGTCCGGCCGGGGTCATCTGCTCCAGACGTTCCGCCGCCCATCCTGTGACCTCCATCACGGGCTGGCCTGTATGCAAGTTGCTAACGGCCATGTCACGCCAGGCTATTCCCATTCTCAGCCCGGTTCCAAGCGCCTTGGAACAGGCTTCCTTGGCGGCCCAACGTTTGGCATAGGTGCCAGCTATATCGCGACGACGTTCTGCTTTTTGTTGCTCCACCTGCGTGAATACCCGGTTCCGAAACCGGTCCCCAAAGCGGTCAAGCGTTCCTTGGATACGCTCAATATTGGCCAGATCAGTTCCGACACCTAAGATCATAGGGACGCCCTTGTTCTTTTTGGGATTTGATATGCCTTCATGCGCAGACCACGGTTTGCATTTTCAGGCCCTGTTACCTGACAGATTTTCTAATCAGCACGCGCATCATCCATCAGACGGCGCATTTCGTGTATGGCCGGACCAAGACCCAGAAAAATCGCCTCGCCTATCAGAAAATGCCCGATGTTCAACTCCTGAACCTGCGGAAAAGCGGCAATGGGCGACACTGTGTCATACGTGAGGCCATGGCCCGCATGGATCTCCAGACCGAGCTCATGCCCATAGCGTGCCATCTCCTCAAGCTTTTGCAGTTCTTTTTGTGCTTCCTCCCAATGCCCTTCGGCAAAGGCGTCACAATAGGCCCCGGTGTGTAGTTCTATAACCTCGGCACCTATCCGATTTGCCGCCTCGATTTGACGCCGGTCTGCGGCGATAAAGATACTGACGCGACAGCCCGCTTCGCGCAAAGGCGCAATGAAATGAGCCAAACGGTTTTCTTCGCGCGCGACCTCTAATCCGCCTTCAGTCGTGCGTTCTTCGCGCTTTTCGGGGACAAGGCAAACCGCATGAGGTTTATGGCGCAACGCGATGGTCTGCATTTCCTTGGTCGCGGCCATCTCGAAGTTCAGAGGCACGTTCAGGACTTCTTGCAACCCTTCGATATCTGCGTCGGTAATATGGCGGCGGTCTTCTCGCAGATGCGCCGTGATACCGTCGGCACCGGCCTCCTGTGCGGCGCGCGCTGCACGCAAAGGGTCGGGATAGGCACCACCACGAGCATTTCTGACCGTGGCTACATGGTCGATGTTAACTCCGAGTCTAAGCTTACCTTGTGCCGCCATGATCTTTTCCTTCTCGTAATGACCGCTCTGCACCACGTTTTGCTTCAGCCTTCGCCGCAGCCTTTTTCTTGAGCGCCTCGAACTTCGCCTTTATCACCCCACTGCGGCGTTTTTGATACGCGCGCAACAACGGAACCGATAGGTAATAGGCGACCGTTGCACAAATCATTCCGGGAACGATACCCCCGATAAGATACGGATAGAACACCTGTCGCCAAAACACTGCAAGCCCGGTCCAGTCCATATCGCGGCTGGTGAAAATTGCCACGAGATTTCCCAAAAGATCATGACCGGCGTCAAAGAACTTACCGCCGAAAGATCGGTTTTCACCTTCCACCATCGTGGTTCCAAGGATCCAGTGCCCCATGGAAAGCGATGACAGCCCGATAGGAACATAGGTAAGCGGATTACCGAAAAAGGTACCCATCAATGCCGCAAGAAGGTTTCCACGCATCACCCGCGAGATCAACGCGGCGACGATGAAATGCAGGCCGTAAAACGGCGTGAACGTCGTGAAAACGCCCGCCCAGATACCGCGCGCGATACGCTCGGGCGTATCGGGAAGCCGCCGCATCCGGTGTTTGACATAGTGAAACGCACGCGTCCATCCGCCACGCGGCCACATGAATTCAGCCATGGCGCGCAATGTCGGCTTTGGATCGCGGCGTTTAAATATCAATGGTTCTTCCTTGGCACTAAGCTGCGTGGTCGGGTTATGCGCCTTTTTCGCCTTGCTTTGGTTGCTTCATATTGCGGTATCGACTGATCTCGGCCACCTCGCTTTCGGCCTCGAGCGTCGGCATCAGGGAATGCAGATGCTCGATGTCTCGAAGCTCGACATGGATCAACAATCGATAAAAATCGGGTTTTCTGTCTAAAAATTCCAGATCCGAGATATTGGCCTTTGACTGACCTATCAAGGTGCAGATCCGCCCCAACACCCCTGCCCCGTTACCGATGGTCAGATCCAGAGTCGCCCCGTAAACCGACGGGTGCGGACCATCATGCCAGCGCAGGTCCAACCACCGCTCGGGTTGAGCTTCGTAGGCAGACAACCTTTCGCAGTCGATAGAATGGATGGTGACACCCTTGCCACGATAGGTAATCCCGACGATGCGTTCACCGGGCAAAGGTTCGCAACACGGGGCACGGTCATAGGACTGGCCTGGCTCAAGCCCGACAACGGCCCGCTTTTTGTCGATCTGTTCACCAGGTTTCGGTTGGAGATTGGGATAGACCGCCTGGACAATTTCGCGCCCCGTCAGTTCGGCCGAACCCAGCCGGGCCAACAGATCTTCTACGTCGGCAAGCCGTAGGTTTCGCGCGGCGGTGCGCAGGACCTTTTCGGTTGCGGTTTTATCCATCTGCTCGAATGCGGACCGCGCGAGCTCTCGGCCCAGACTAACAAACCGGGCCCTGTCGACCTCGCGGAGCGAGCGCCGGATCGCGGTCTTCGCCTTGCCGGTCGTCGCGATGTCAAGCCATGTCACCTGCGGCGTCTGGCCCTGTGCTGTTATGATCTCGATGGACTGACCATTCTTGATGCGCGTCCATAACGGCACGCGCATGCCGTCGATTTTGGCACCGACACAGGCCGATCCGATCCGCGTATGAATCGCATAGGCGAAATCAATAGGGGTCGCTCCGCGGGGCAGCTTAACCACTTCGCCCTTGGGCGTGAAGCAGAACACCTGATCCGCGTACATCTCAAGCTTGACGGCCTCGAGAAAATCTTCGTGATCTTCTTCGGAGTCCAACTGCTCCGTCAACTGTGCGACCCATTTGACGGGATCCACCGCGAACGGGTTGCGGGTCCGAACCCCGTCGCGATACGACCAATGCGCCGCAACGCCGGATTCTGCAACATCGTGCATCTGGCGGGTCCTGATCTGGACCTCGACCCGTTTGCCGTCACGGCCCGAAACCGTGGTATGGATCGAGCGATACCCGTTCGATTTAGGCTGACTGATATAATCCTTGAACCGACCAGGAACGGCCCGCCAACGTCCGTGAATGGCACCAAGCGCACGGTAGCATTCATCCTCGGAGTTCGTAATTGCCCGGAAACCATAAATATCTGACAGACGGGAAAATGATTGCTCTTTTTCCTGCATCTTTCGCCAGATCGAATAGGGCTTCTTGGCACGGCCGAAGACTTCAGCCTCGATGCCTGCCTTCTCCAACTCGTGGCGCATGTCACCAGTGATCCGCTGAATCACGTCGCCGGTTTCGCGCTGCAACGTAATGAAGCGCCGGATGATCGACTGCCGCCCTTCGGGGTTCAATACCCGAAACGCGAGATCCTCAAGCTCTTCGCGCATCCACTGCATACCCATGCGGCCCGCAAGTGGCGCATAGATGTCCATCGTTTCGCGGGCCTTCTGAATCTGCTTATCGGGGCGCATCGACTTGATGGTGCGCATGTTATGGAGCCGGTCCGCGAGCTTGACCAGGATCACGCGTAGATCCTTGGACATAGCCATAAAGAGCTTGCGGAAATTTTCGGCCTGCTTCGTCTCAGTTGAATTCAACTGCAAGTTCGTCAGCTTGGTCACGCCGTCTACCAATTCGGCGACATCGCGGCCAAACATCTCTTCTACCGACGTGAATGACGCCTTGGTATCTTCGATCGTATCATGAAGGAGCGCCGTGATGATTGTCGCATCATCAAGCTGCTGTTCGGTCAGAATTGCGGCGACTGCAACCGGATGCGTAAAGTAAAGCTCACCAGAATGACGGTACTGGCCTTCGTGCATGCGCTGGCCATAGTCAAAGGCCAGACGAATCTGATTTTCATTTGTTTTAGGGTTATAGGCGCGGACAAGCGCGATAAGGTCGTCAGCCGTAATGTCGGCGGTATTCATGCCTGTCCTGCCTTATTGCCCCGCAGGGCGCGGGCGTTAGCCCTGCCCCTGTGCCGCCATTAACTGCCGCAAGAGCATCTCTTCAGACATGTTGTCTTCTTCAGGCTTATCCTGTTCGCCACCCATAAGCAGGGCCATTGCGTCTTCTTCGGGCTCATCGACCTCAATCTGGTGCTGATTGCTTTCGATCAGACGCTCACGAAGATCATCTGCCGATTGGGTTTCATCAGCAATTTCACGAAGCGATACAACAGGGTTCTTATCGTTGTCGCGATCCACGGTCACCGGAGATCCCGCAGCAATTTCACGGGCACGATGCGCGGCAAGCATGACGAGCTCGAACCGATTTGGCACTTTATCTACACAATCTTCGACGGTGACGCGGGCCATAGGGATGCTCCAATCATGAATCCTTCAAGAAGCCGACTATTTAGAAGCCATCGTTCCAATTTACAAGGGCTTATTCGACCAGTCTCACGCCCTTTTTATCTTCTGCGGGCAAAGCGTTCAACATCTCGCGTACCGATTTTTTTAGTACCGGATGCACCCATTCCGGCGCAACATCTGCCAAAGGAACCAGAACAAACGCGCGGTCTTGCAATCTGGGGTGGGGCAAAATCAGCTCGGAAGGTGCTTGATGTGCCTGTTCAATTTCCGAGAGCCGTCGCCAATGCAGATAGGTTTCAACGTCAGGCCGAATCTCTGTATCAACGGCCAACAGGTCAAGATCAATGGTTCGAGGACCCCATCGGACCAAACGCTCACGCCCAAACCTTGTCTCGATTCTGTGTAAAAAATTCAGGATTTGCTCTGGGCATTGAGAAATTGAAATTTTTATTGCCGCGTTGATAAAATCTGGACCCGACCCACTAGGGTGTGCATAGGTTGTATAGAGCTTACTGCACGCGAGAATCTCGGCCTCTGAATTTTGTATAATTTCCATTGCTTGCAAGACAGTATCCTTGGGATCGCCAGCAACCGACAATTGATTACTTCCCAGTGCGATTAGGGCAATGTTGTCTTTTGTAGGCCGATCATTGCCGCTCGCAGTATTTGTCTTCACTTGCCGCCCCTTAAAAAATCCTTAGTCATACACAAATTGTAATATGTACGAATACAAAACATTATGAATTTATTCTACATTTCACGCGCCGACGTTTGGATAACGACGCATTTAAAAAGAGGTCGATAATGTTTTACAAAGACGAACGACTGGCGTTGTTCATCGACGGGTCAAATCTGTATGCTGCCGCAAAGAACCTGGGCTTTGACATAGACTATAAGTTGCTACGTCAAGAGTTCATGCGCCGAGGCAAACTTTTACGCGCCTTTTATTATACAGCCTTGTTGGAGAGCGAAGAATACTCACCGATCCGCCCGTTGGTTGATTGGCTGAACTACAATGGTTTCACGATGGTAACGAAGCCTGCGAAAGAATATACCGACAGCATGGGTCGCCGAAAGGTGAAGGGCAACATGGATATCGAACTGGCGGTCGATGCGATGGAGCTTGCTCCGCATCTTGATCACATCGTTATCTTTTCCGGCGATGGCGATTTCCGCCCCCTCGTGGAAAGCCTGCAACGGCAGGGTGTACGCGTATCCGTCGTCAGCACCATCCGCAGCCAACCTCCGATGATTTCGGACGAACTGCGCAGGCAAGCCGACAATTTCATTGAGCTCGAAGATTTACGGGATGTGCTTGGCCGTCCGCCCAGGGAAGAGAATGAGTGAAAAATAACCCGTGCCATCATGTACTGACAACACGGGCAGAACATCTGAAAATGCCTTTCGCGGTCGCTAGTAATTCACGCTTCGCATGCCCCAGTTTACCCTAGGGAAGCGATTCGGACCATACCACTCTCCCGTAAATTGTTAAGATGTTAAAATTCATGGGGAAATCTTAGTTTTCTGAAGATAAAAGCGATTTTTCGCAGCTTCAAAGGCGTGATTACGCCTAGCCGTGGTCTGGACCCCGCCGAGCAGAGACCTTACCTATGGCCCACCGCAAGGAGTCACCCATGCCCAAACCGTCCCTGATCCTATATCTTGCTGCTCCGCGCGGGTTCTGCGCCGGGGTCGACCGTGCCATCAAGATCGTCGAGATGGCGATCGAAAAGTGGGGGTCACCGGTGTATGTGCGTCATGAAATTGTCCATAATAAATTCGTCGTCGACGGATTGCGCGACAAGGGTGCGGTGTTTGTGGAAGAACTGTCCGAATGCCCCGACGACAGGCCAGTGATATTTTCGGCGCATGGGGTGCCAAAAGCTGTGCCTGCGAAAGCCGAAGCGCGGAATATGGTGTATGTCGATGCGACCTGTCCTTTGGTAAGCAAGGTACACATAGAGGCCCAACGACACGCCGAAGCCGGGTTGCAGATGATCATGATCGGTCACGCCGGCCATCCCGAGACAATAGGCACCATGGGGCAGCTTCCCGCAGGTGAGGTTCTGCTCGTCGAAACACCGGCCGATGTAGAAACGGTACAAGTCCGCGACCCGGCCAAGCTGGCATACGTCACGCAGACCACATTAAGCATCGATGACACTGCGGAAATCGTCGCGGCGCTGAACCGGCGCTTTCCTTCGATTGTTGGGCCCCACAAAGAAGACATTTGCTATGCCACCACCAACCGCCAGGAAGCGGTCAAGGCGATGGCTCCGAAATGCGACGCGATTCTGGTTGTAGGTGCTCCAAACTCCTCTAATTCCCGCCGCTTGGTCGAGGTCGGCGCACGCGCCGGCTGTGGATACGCACAGCTCGTTCAGCGTGCACACGATATTGACTGGCGTAGCCTGGAAGGTATCGCAAGCATGGGCATCACCGCAGGTGCGTCGGCCCCGGAACAGTTGATCAACGAGGTCATTGATGCCTTCAGGGACCGGTATGATGTTACCATAGAAATGGTCGAAACCGCTGTAGAAAACGTAGAATTCAAAGTGCCGCGCGTGTTGCGGGCATCGGCATGACAGATGTGCCCCGGGCGCCGCTGTGGATCGGGCTGGCAAGCCTGATCCCTTTTGTCTGGGGGGCTTTGACCTCTGCAAATCAATCTTTGGCGCTCTGGGCTGCCACGACATTGGGCGGACGGTTTGTCGGCCCATATATACAGCTATTTTACGGGGCGGTAATCCTGGCATTCATGTCGGGCATACTGTGGGGCTTCGCCACCAAGGTCGAAGGACCACGCGCAACCACCGGGTATTTGCTTGCCGCCGTCCCCGCGCTTTGGGTGTTTTTCATGACAGGTGGTGGCCCCGTCAGTGCGGGGTTCAATCTTATGTTCGGTTTTGCCGGTTTATTGGTGCTGGATTTTGCCTTTTGGCGGTGCGGCCTGGCCCCCGACTGGTGGATGAAGCTACGCATTCCGCTGACGGCAATTATCTTGATTTGCTTAGGGACCGCAGTTTTCCTGTAAGCCGCCCCTGCCAGTGACGTTTATGCGGCTCACACGAATGCGTCACTGCTATTCAGATGGGCCGGCACAAGGATCAAAGTTCATGCCCTAGAGTACGATAGGGGCTGGACGCCGCCTGCCCAGACTAGATATGTCTGCGCGCATGGCGAAGCTGATTGCATACACCGATGGAGCCTGCTCAGGTAACCCCGGCCCTGGAGGCTGGGGAGCATTGATGCAAGCGATGGAGGGCGACAAGGTCGTCAAACAACGTGAGATGAAAGGTGGGGAGCCCAACACCACTAACAACCGAATGGAATTGATGGCCGCGATAAGCGCGCTGGAAGCGTTGGCGCGCCCTACCGAAATCACGATCGTCACCGATAGCAACTACGTCAAAAACGGCATCACCGGCTGGATTCACGGCTGGAAAAAGAATGGCTGGAAAAACGCTGCGAAAAAACCAGTGAAAAATGCCGAGCTTTGGCAAAGACTGGACGAAGCAAACGCCCGCCATTCCGTCACCTGGAAATGGGTCAAAGGTCATGCTGGTCACCCAGAAAACGAACGTGCCGACGAATTGGCGCGGGCCGGCATGGCACCGTTCAAGGGCAAATGACGCTTCTCGGCCTGCTTGATTACGCATCGGTTCTGGTTTTTGCAATCACTGGTGCGCTGGTGGCAAGTCGTGCCCAGCTCGATCTCGTTGGGTTTGCGTTCATTGCCTGCCTCACTGCATTGGGCGGTGGAACGTTGCGCGACTTGTTGCTCGACCGTGATCCGATTTTCTGGATCAACAACCCCATGTATCTTGGCGTCGGCGTTCTTGCGGCGTTGATCGTATTTTTCACCGCACATTTGCTGGAAAGCCGATATCGCGCATTGATCTGGCTAGACAGCTTTGCCTTGGCCGTTGCCGTGGCGGCTGGCACCGGCGTCGCGCTTTCGCTTGAACAATCGCCGACAATCGTGGTTCTGATGGGCATCATAACGGGTTGCATGGGCGGATTGATGCGCGATGTCGTGGTGGGTGAGGTTCCTTTGGTGCTTAAACAGGGCGAACTGTATGTCACCGCCGCCTTTGCCGGATCGACAGCTGCGATCGCCGCACGCGCCATACTCGGCGAAGCGGCTACAGCACTGGTTATCGGGGCCTGTGTCACATGGGTTCTGCGGGCAGGATCTTTGTATTTCGGCTGGCACCTGCCAGTGTACAAAAGCCGGCCGCCGCGCGTCTGAGGCTATTTTCGCCGCCAATGAAACGGCACGATGATCAGTGCGCCGATCGACGAAGCGATGGCATTCAGCCCGGCTGAGCTAAATCCGATACCGAACATGAGGCGCACGAAATAAAACAGGAATGCGCCGCCCACGCAGATGATGATCGACGCTAGATAACCGTTCCGGGTAAAGCCGGTTCTTTCCGCGACATAGCCAACGATGCCAGCGATCACAACAGTACCGATCATTGTCGGAAACATGTTCTATCCCCCGCTCAGCATGGTGCCTGGCGCAATCTGGGCCCCGCGTTGGAACGTGTCTGCATCCTGCGCCGCTTTGCCCGCGCGTTGCAACTGCGTCAGCTTCACCGCGCCCTGACCACACGCCACGCGCAAACTCTCGTCCAGCACCTCTCCGGTGCGGCCATCGCCATCGTCCAGCCGGGATTGCAACACCTTGATGCGCACACCATCATGTTCAAACCACGCGCCAGGAAAAGGCGACAGCCCCCGGATCAACCGATCAACTTCGACCGCAGGCCGTGACCAATCGATACGCGCCTCGCTCTTGTCGATCTTCGATGCATAGGTCACGCCTTGGTCCGGCTGCGCTTCGGGAACAAGGTCCGGCAGCTTTTGCAAAGCCTCTACAATCAGCCGTGCCCCGATAGCGCTTAGACGGTCGTGCAATTCGGTCGTCGTTTCGTGCAATCCGATCGGCGTGGTCTCACTCAACAGCACCGGGCCAGTGTCCAGCCCCGCTTCCATCTGCATGATGCAAACGCCAGTTTGCGCATCGCCCGCCATGATGGCCCGGTGGATCGGGGCCGCCCCGCGCCAGCGTGGCAACAAGCTGGCGTGGATATTCAGGCACCCATGATTTGGTGCATCCAAGACGGCCTGCGGCAGAATCAGACCGTATGCCACCACCACAGCAATGTCCGCATCCAGATCCGCGAACTCCGCCTGAGCTTCGGGGGTCTTCAGCGAAGCGGGATGCCGCACCGGTAACCCCAATTCCTCAGCGCGAAGCTGCACCGGACTGGGCCGATCTTTCTTGCCGCGCCCGGCGGGGCGTGGGGGTTGGCAGTATACGCACGCGACGTCATGGCCAGCCTCTACCAACGCGTCCAACACCGGCACCGAAAACTCGGGGGTTCCCATAAAAATGACACGCATACAGTCCTCCCCGGGGGGTTTAGTGATATTTAGCTTACGGTCTTCCTGGCTTTGCGCAACAACATGTCACGCCGCATTCTGCTCAAGTTGTCGAAATACATCCGGCCAGCCAGGTGATCGATCTGGTGCTGTACGCTGGTTGCTTCAAGCCCGACGAAATCACGCCGCGTCAAGGAACCTGTTTCATCCAGATATTCAACTGTCACCCCGCGGGGTCGCTTTATCTTGGCCGACACCCCAGGCAGGTTCGGGCTTGCTTCTTCATATTCATTCATCACCGCGGACGCATCCACCACAACCGGATTGGCGAGCCTGACGCGCCGATTGCGGCCCTGCGAAGCGTCGACCACAGCAAGCCGAAGCATCACGCCGATCTGCGGGGCCGCCAGGCCAACCCCCGGCATTGCATCCATCGTGTCGATCATATCGTCCCAGGTAGTGCGGATTTCATCGGTGATTTCCGTCACCTCTGCGGCAATGGTACGCAGGCAGGCATCTGGCCACGGAATGATGCGTCGAACCGTCATTGCACCCCGCCCTGAGCCTGTCGGTCGTAGATAACGATCCCGTCAAGGTGATCATTTTCGTGTTGAACGATCACCGCCTCCGCACCGCTGAAACTTTCGGTGTACATGCCCCGGGCATCCGTCCAGCGCAAAGTTACCTCTGACGCTCGGTAAATCTTCATAGGAACGCCGGGGATAGACAGGCAAGCCTCTTCGCCCTCTACACGCTGCTCCGACACGCTCAGGATTTCCGGGTTCACACAGACGACAGGCGACGGCACGCCGGATTTCCAGTTGGCATCGAACACAAAGATACGTTCCGTTCTCCCAACCTGCGGCGCGGCAAGACCACGCCCTTGGGCTGCATACATCGTGTCGAACATGTCAGCGATCAGTTGCTCTAGCTCAGGGGTAATCGCGTCGACCGGCACGCATTGCGTGGAAAGGCCGGCATCTGGCCACAAAACGATATCGAGCACGCTCATTCGCGAGCCAATTCGCGTTTCAACTTCGCCATCTTTCGTGTAATCATCTGGCGGCGCAGCGGCTTGAGGTAATCAATGAACAATTTACCATCAAGGTGATCAATCTCATGCTGTACACAGGTCGCCCAAAGCTTGGTAAACGTCTCGGTGTGTTCGTTACCATCGCGATCAATCCAGCGCACATCCACGTCTGCCGGTCGCGTCACATCAGCGTATTGGTCAGGAATAGATAGGCACCCTTCTTCATAGGTATTCAACTCGTCGGAAGATGCAATCACTTCGGGGTTGAACATGATCATCGGGCGCGGTGCTTCGGCTTCGTCTTTAACGCAATCCATCACGATCAAACGGTTAAGCACACCAATCTGGGGCGCGGCAAGGCCGATGCCCGGCGCATCATACATCGTCGCCAACATATCATCTGCCAGACTGCGCAACTCATCCGTCATCTCGGTAACGGGCGCGCAGGGCTTTTTCAGCCGGGGGTCGGGGTGAAGAAGGATATTGCGTTTCATAAAGCTGATTTAGGACAACGCAGCCTCCGCTGCAACCTCGGGGCTTGCGGTCATGTCGATTACGTATAGCGTGGCCGCCAAATCTGACAGGAGCACCGAATGAACTTCGACGAAATTATCGACCGGCAAGGCACCCACAGCTCCAAATGGGACAAGATGGAGCCTATCTACGGCGTCCCCGCAAACACCGGTATTGCCATGTGGGTCGCAGACATGGATTTTCGTCCGCCGGCCGTGGTTCAGGACGCTCTGCAATCCATGCTTGACCATGGGATTTACGGATATTTCGGGGATGACCGTGAATATCTGAATGCGATCCAGTGGTGGATGGATAACAGGCATGGTTGGAAGATCGACCCCGAATGGGTCTTTACCACCCACGGGTTGGTGAACGGCACCGCGATGTGTGTCGATGCCTTTACCAATCCCGGTGACGGCGTTGTGCTGTTCACGCCGGTATATCACGCATTCGCACGTATCATTACTGCTTCGGGGCGCAAAGTTGTGGAATGCGAGATGGTCAATAACAATGGCCGCTATGAATTGGACTTCGAAGCGTATGACGCCCAGATGAATGGCGACGAATCGATGCTTGTTTTTTGTTCGCCGCATAATCCCGGCGGACGGGTCTGGACCAAAGCCGAGCTGGAGCAGGTGGCAGCATTTGCAAAACGACACGATCTGGTGCTGGTATCGGATGAAATTCACCACGATCTGACTATGCCTGGATGCCATCACACCCCTATGGCACTTATCGACGGTATAGAGGATCGGTTGGTAATGATGACAGCCACGACCAAGACATTCAACATCGCCGGCTGCCACTCCGGTAATGTGATCATCGCAGATCAAAAATTACGCAGCATCTTTGCTCAACGCATGGCGGCGATGGGGCTTTCACCGAATTCGTTCGGGTTGGTGATGGCAACCGCAGCGTATTCACAACAAGGTGCTGCATGGGTGGACGAACTAGTGATCTATCTCGATGGCAACCGCAAGATGTTCGACGCGACGATCAACGCGATACCAGGCCTGGAATCGATGCCGCTAGAATCGACGTATCTGGCATGGGTGGATTTCAAGAACACTGGGATGAAGCAATCCGAGGTCACCTCCCGCATTGAAAAAACAGCCAAGATAGCTGCAAATCACGGGGCGAGTTTTGGCAAAGGGGGCGAAAGCTTCATGCGCTTTAATATCGCTACGCCACGCACCCGTGTAGAAGAAGCCTGTGCGAGGCTTCGTGACGCGTTTAAAGACCTACAGTAGTCTCAGGAAAAGGCGTTGGCGGTGATCAGCCCCGCCGGCGCTCCACCTGATTTTTCGAAATCCAATGCGGCTTTGTTCGAAACCTTCGTGGCACGTTTGAATTCGAACAGCATTTCCCCGTCTTCTTCATCCACAGCGATGACCAGACATTGAAACAGATGTATCGACCCATCGTATAAATCGACCAGCCCCCGCAACTGGGGTGCGTTTTCTGCCTTGAGTGAAAACCCTGTCGACCAAAAACGCAGTACCCGGTGATACGTCCCGTCGACTTCGACGCGTAACCGTGAAGCTTTGCGCAGGCTTTCTGTACGGGCAGCTTCCAAGCCCGCCTGAATTTCTTTTGACAGTGCAATTTCCACAGCATCCCCCCGAACTGTTGTAACTTCAAGCGTGGCGCACCCCACGGTAAAATCAAGAGATTCTCGAAAATATTTTCCGTCGTGCGCCGTTGACGTGCGCCATTGCAGACCCGATGTGCGCCACCGCGTATGGCTAAATTGGTCTCTGACATTAGCTTTATCCCGAACATGTGAAGGAAATATGTATGGGCATTTTGGTCGACGGCGAATGGCAGGACAAATGGTATGATACGGCAGCGTCGGGCGGAAAGTTCGAACGTTCCGCCGCCAAGTTTCGTAACTGGGTGACCACGGATGGCCGCGCTGGAATTTCCGGAGACGCTGGTTTTCCGGCGCAATCCGGGCGCTACCACCTTTACGTCAGCTATGCCTGCCCATGGGCGCACCGCGCCTTGATCTTCCGTGCTTTGAAAGGGCTGCAAGACCATATTTCCGTGTCGGTCGTGCACCCCGATATGCTCGAAGACGGATGGACCTTTAATACTGATTTCAACGGCGCGACCGGAGACAGTCTTTTCGGTGATAGGTATATTCGCGACATCTACACCAAGGCTGCGCCAAAATTCAGCGGGCGTGCGACTGTTCCGATCTTGTGGGACATTCAGAAGAATACGATCGTGTCTAATGAATCTTCCGAAATCATCCGTATGTTCAACAGTGCATTCGACACAGTGACGGGTAACGAGGATGACTATTGGCCCCTGCCCTTACGCGATCAGATAAAGACCCTTAACGATCGCATTTATGACACTGTAAACAACGGCGTATATCAGGCCGGATTCGCCACAAGCCAAGAGGCCTATGACAGCGCGGTATATCCGCTGTTCGATAGTCTGGACTGGATAGAATCGATCTTGGCGGAAAATCGTTATTTGACCGGATCAACACTGACAGAGGCTGATTGGCGGCTGTTTACGACGTTGGTCCGCTTTGACTTGGTCTATCATCTGCACTTTAAATGCAATCGTAAGCGGATCACTGATTACCCCAATATCTGGGCGTACACGCGCGAACTGTATCAAATCCCCCAGATCGCGGAAACGGTGCATTTTGACCATATCGTGCGCCACTATCACTATAGCCACGATATGATTAACCCCCATCGCATCATTCCCATCAACCCAGTCCTTGATTTTTCTGCACCGCATGACCGCGGGCGGTTGGAGGCGAAATAGAAACAATCAACAGCGCGGCGGTTATCCATCAACTTGCAAGCGTCCACACAGGGCAATGCAGGATGCTATGCGACCCTACCCCTTAGGTTACCATCGCCGCGGCTTTTTTCAGGTCGACCGACACCAGCTGGCTGACGCCTTGTTCCGCCATCGTCACACCGAACAATCTGTCCATCCGTGCCATCGTCACAGCATGGTGCGTAATGATCAAAAACCGTGTGTTGGTCTGGCGGCACATCTCGTCCAACAGATCGCAAAACCGCGTGACATTCGCATCATCCAACGGCGCGTCAACTTCATCCAGCACGCAAATCGGAGCCGGATTTGCCAAAAACACCGCGAAGATCAACGCCATCGCGGTCAATGTCTGCTCCCCTCCCGACAGCAGACTAAGGGTACTCAGCTTCTTCCCGGGAGGCTGGCACATGATCTCCAGCCCGGCCTCCAGCGGGTCGTCGGATTCCACCATGACAAGATTGGCCTCGCCACCATTGAAAAGGTGACGAAACAGCATTGAGAAGTTGCTGTTCACTTGTTCAAACGCCGTCAAAAGCCGTTCACGCCCTTCCCGGTTAAGGCTGGCTATCCCGCTTCGAAGCGTCCGGATCGCTTCGGTCAGGTCGGTCTTTTCGGTGGTCAGGTTATCGTATTCTTCCTGCACGCTTTTCGCATCTTCCTCGGCCCGCAGGTTTACCGCCCCCAATGCCTCTCGTTGGCGCTTGAACCGGCTGACGTCCGTTTCCAACGCCTCGGTTCCGGGTATCTGATCGGGGGAAAGACCCAGTTTGCCAAGCAGTTGGTTGGGGGTGAGCTTCTGCTCTTCGGAAATCCTGTCAGCCGCATGCGCAACAGTCTCTTTCGCCGCTTCGGTACGCGCTTCGGACCGGGCGCGCGCTTCGCGAGCTTCCGATGCCAACCTCTCAGCCTCTCGTTCCGCCAACGTCGCCTCTCGCAACGTGGTCTCAGCGGCCGCCAATTGATCGGCAGCCTCGGCCTTGCGGTTTTCCGCTGTCACGATCGCTCCGGTCAACTCGTCACGCTTGGCGGCGATGTCAGCAGGAACACAAGCCGCTGTTTCCAATTCTTGCTGAGAAGCCGCCTTACGTTCAATCAACTCCGCGCTACGCTTGTCAGCAGTCTCGAGGCGATGCCTCCAGCCGCTCAGCTCCTTGGTCACCTCTTGCGAACGCCTAAGGCGGGCGTCCCCCTCGCGGCGAAGCTCATCATGGGCAGACCGGCGTGACATCATCGCGATCCGCGCGCCCTCGACTGTCATCCGCAAAGCGTCCACTCCCTCGCGGGCTTTGCTGACATCACCCAGCCCCGCCAACACCCGTTCGGCCTCGACAACTGACCGACGCGCCTCCAATGCTTCTTCATCGTGACGTGCGACAGCAAGCCCCAGGCTTTCCAGGCGCCCCTCGGCAAGATTGCGGTCCGCTTCGGCGCGGCTCAACGCTCGGCCTGCGTCGGCAACAGCGCGATCGGCTTCCCGGCGCGCCTCGCGAGCCCGCTTGTCTGCTTGGGTCTGCGCGTTAAGGGTATCTTGCAGTCGCTCATGCGCGTCACGTGCGCCATCCGCGCGTTGAGTTGCTTGTTCCAATGCCTGTTTCAGCACCTCAAGCCGGTTGATTTGTTGCAGCCGTAGGGCCGCGGCCGATGGCGCGTCTTCAGCCCACGCCCGGTAACCGTCCCACCGCCACAAATCGCCCTCGGGTGAAACCAGCCGCTGACCAGGTTGCAACGACGCCTGCAACCGAGGACCGTCATCCGCGTCGACCAACCCGATCTGGGTCATCCTGCGGACCAATACATCAGGTACTGAAACATGAGAGGTCAATGCAGTGACGCCTGCTGGAAGAGGCTGCACCGATGGATACTCGGGCAAAGCCGCCCACCCAGAAGGACCGTCGATATCGACCTCTGGCGCACGTAAATCGTCGGCCAGTGCGGCACCCAACGCTTTTTCAAAGCCGTGCTCGACCTGCAACCGATCCAGAAGCTGGCCGCCCTCCGCTGTGTCGCGCTCAACCAACTTTGCCAACGCCCCGGCTTCGGCCCGCAAGGCATTCATTTCCCCTTCCGCTTCGGACCGTTCAACCCGGGCGTCAGCTTCCCGGTGCTGTGTCTCTGCGCGGGCTTCCTCCACTTCGGCAAGTATTTCCTCGGCACTTGCCGCCTGTTCAACCGCATGGGTTTCAGCGGTTTCTGCAGCGTTGAAATCACTCACCGCCATGGCCAAGGCCGCTTGGCTTTCTTCCACGGCTTGCCGGGCCCTGAGTGCCTCGGCTTCGGATTTGCCCAGGGTTTTGCGCTGATCCGCAAGCAGACGTTCAGCGGATCCATGACGCGCCGCCAGCCGGGCTACGTCTTCTGTCAGCGATGTAAGCTCTTCCTCGTGGTCCTGGAGCGCGGCTGCGGCTTCACGTGCGGCGTCAGCGGCAGCTTCGAGTGTGTCTGCGTGTCCTGCGCCCGCTTTCTCAAGCTCGCGGGCCTCCCATTCCAGACGCTCTATGGTCTCGACGGCATCGCGGTTCAGACCTGCTTCTCGGTCGATATCATGTCCAAGCTGCGCAATGCGTTTCTCCAGTGCTGCAATCGTCGCCTTGGCGCGGGTGTCCTGTTCGGCCAGACTGTCACGCTCGGTAAGCAGCCTTTGCAACACCGCCGACGCGATCGCGTCCTCCTCACGCAGGGAGGGCAGTGCATTTTCCGCCAACTCACGTTCTTTTGCCGTCAGCCGGACGGAAGCCTCTGCCCGAGCCGCTTGTGTGACGCGTTCACGCAGATCGCCCGCAGCCGCAGCCCGTGCATCATCTGCCTCGCGCCAGCGCCGATACAGCAACATACCCTCGGCCTTTCGCAGATCATCGCCGATTTCGCGATATCTGGCGGCCTGACGGGCCTGACGACTTAGCTGGGCAAGCTGGGTGGCCAGTTGTTCAATCACGTCATCCACGCGAGTCAAGTTGGCCTCGGCACCGTTCAACTTTAATTCGGCTTCATGCCGTCTGGCATAAAGCCCGGAAATGCCGGCGGCTTCCTCCAGAATACGTCGTCTGTTTTTGGGTTTCGCGTTGATGAGCTCGGCAATCTGACCCTGGCGTACCAGCGCAGGCGAATGCGAACCGGTCGACGCATCTGCAAACAACATCTGTACGTCACGTGCCCGAACATCTTTGCCAGCGGCTTTGTAGGCGCTACCGACATCCCGGGTGATCCGACGTATAATCTCGATTTGGTCGGCGTCGTTAAAGCCTGCCGGGGCCAACCGCTCCGTGTTGTCGATGTGAAGAGCAACCTCGGCAAAATTTCGGGCCGGACGGGTCGATGCACCGGCAAAGATGACATCCTCCATGCCGCCTCCACGCATCGCGGTAGGCCGGTTTTCACCCATTACCCATCGAAGCGCTTCCAAAAGGTTGGATTTACCGCATCCATTCGGCCCGACGACGCCGGTCAAGCCGTCAGCGATAATCAGATCCGTAGGATCTACAAAGCTCTTGAAGCCAGTTAGTCGAAGCTTGGAAAAGCGCAACCTGTGCCCTGCCCGTGTGATTCCAGTAGTGGGACAGGGTGGCGGGGTTCACCAAGCCGTGTCAACCTATGCACACAACAAGAAGCATATCACGCACTGCTTATCCACAAGAGATTGTTCCGGCACCGCCGTGGCAACCCGCCCCCTTTTGCACGTTACGCGCCCGATGCGACGGCCGAAACCGGTCATCCTTCATTCATGATGGCCGCCTTCGACCAGCCCGATCGCAATCCAACCGGATGATCGCCAACGCCTGATCGCCCAACACTTCCTTGACGCTGCACCCGCTCACCGTCATTGCCGCGACACTCGCCCGGTCTCTGATTACGCCGAAACGCGGTGCATATTCGGGATTGATGCGGATGGCTTCAGCGGTTTCCCCCCTGACACGTACATCAAATACCGACCCTTCAACCGTGATGCGAACAGGTTCAATACCACGAAAATACGGACCCGGGGTGTTGCATCCGCTACCTATCAAAGCAACAAATCCTAAAACAGCGATGATCTTCACCGAAAAACCGTAGGTCAACGCCACTTAACGATCCCTTAACATACGACAAGCCAGCGGAAAATCGCATTGCCGCTTGTAGCCATTGGTCATATAATTTGACCAATCCAAGGATAATATCATGCCCTTTCGCCCCATATCTTCCGAAAAATTATCGCATGCTGTGGTGCGTCAGGTCGAAGAGCTGATCCTGCGTGGTATCTTGCGGCCGGGCGAAAGACTTCCTGCGGAACGCGAACTTGCCGAACGGCTCGCTGTTTCCAGACCTTCTCTGAGGGATGCGATTGCTCAGCTCCAGGCGAGTGGGTTGCTCGCATCCAGGCCTGGCGCAGGGGTATATGTTGCGGATGTGTTGGGCGGGGCATTTTCGCCTGCCTTGATCGACCTGTTCGGGCGGCATGATGAAGCGGTGTTTGATTACCTGTCGTTCCGGCGTGATATGGAGGGGCTTGCCGCAGAGCGCGCAACCCGATTGGGATCGGATACCGATCTTCTGGTCATAAAAACGGTATTTTCCAAGATGGAAGCGGCGCATCAAAAGCGCAATCCCGATGAAGAAGCGCAGCTGGACGCACAATTTCACATGGCCATCGTCGAAGCCAGCCATAACGTGGTCATGTTGCATATGATGCGGTCAATGTATGATCTGTTGCGCGGTGGGGTGTTTTATAACCGGCAGGTGATGTTCAAGCAGCGTACGACCAGATCCGCCCTGCTTGATCAGCACCGGAGCATCAATGATGCCCTCCAATCGCGGGATCCGGAAGCCGCCCGCACTGCGGTCGAGGCCCATCTTACCTACGTTGAAAACGCGCTTAGGGACCATCAAAAGGCCGAACGAAACGAGGAAGTGGCGCGGCAGAGACTCCAGCACGAAAGCTAGAGCGAAAATCTACCTTCCTTGCTTTGGCGTACGTGCCGGTGCATGAACAAATAAAGGCCCCGGAGCGATCCGAGGCCTTAATCAATCTAGCTTGCAGGTTGCTCAGTGCAGCTTGGCATCGACCTCTGCGATCGCGCTATCGATCAATGCGTTGCCTTCAGCGGCGGTCATCTTCTTGGCGATAACCTCCTTCGCGGCGGCAATCGCAATCACGATCGCCTGATCGCGAACTTCCTTCACAGCAGCAGCCTGAGCGGAACCGATCTGCTCTTCGGCGGCGGCAAGACGACGCGTGATGGATTTCTCAAGGTCGATCCGTGCCTGATCCGCAGCTTCGTTTGCTTCGGCTTTTGCGGCGGTGACGATACGGTCTGCCTGATCCTTAACTTCCTGCTGTTTACGCTCGTAGCTGGCCAGAAGCATCTGAGCTTCCTCACGCAGCGTATGAGCTTCGTCGAGCTCGGATTTGATCCCATCTGCACGCTTGTCCAGCAGGCCCGCCAGAACCGATGGCACCTTGTAGTAAATCAAAACCGCTACAAACAAGATGAATGCCATCAAAACGATGAAATCGGTGTTTGTCAGCGAAAAGAAAGCCCCGCCAGCGGCGAATGCTGGCGATGCGACCGTACCGGCAATAAGTGCTGAGAAAGTCAAACGCATGGCTTATCCTTTCATCCGGGCATCAACCGCCGCGGAAATAGTTTTCGCATCAGCCGAACCGCTCAAAGCAACAACAATCGCTTCGGCAGTATCCTTGGCCACTACTTCGACATTCTGCATGGCGGTTGCCCGAATTTCGCTGATGGCTTTTTCAGATTCTGCGGTTTTTTCGGATATTTCCACATCTGCTTCGGCCATCGCCCTGGCAAGATCTGCTTGAATATCCGCTTTCGCGGCCGCGATGATACGCTGCGCTTCCGCGCGCGCCTCAATCAACGCCTTGTCGTATGCGGCTTCTGCCTCTGTCGCCTTGACCTTAAGGTCTTCGGCAGCAGCAATGTCATTGGTGATCGTGCCTTGGCGTTCAGCCAAAACAGCGCCAATACGCGGCAGGGCAACGCGCGACAGGATAAAATAGATCGCGACCAACGCTATAATCAACCAGAATATCTGATTGCCAAAGGTCGTGAAATCCAGTTGAGGCATGCCAGGTGCGGTATCGGCCGGCGTGTGGGATTGTACCCCCATCACGTCAGCAAGGCCGTCGCTATTTGTAGTCTCGGTTGCCATGCTGGCCTCCTGTCAAAACGGTCAAATCCCATGGGCAGCGGACCAAAGCCCGCTGCCCGAAGCGTAAGGAAGTGTCAGTCTGACGCTTAAACGGCGAACATCAGCAGCAGGGCAACGAGGAACGAGAAGATCCCGAGTGCTTCTGCAAAGGCGATGCCGATGAACAGTGTGGCAGTCTGACCGGCAGCTGCCGAAGGGTTGCGCAATGCGCCGGCAAGGAAATTGCCCGCTACGTTGCCCACACCAACTGCCGCGCCGCCCATGCCCATGCATGCCAGACCCGCGCCGATGTATGCGCCCATTTGTACGATATCGCCTTCCATGAGAATTCTCCTTACGATGGAATTGAGGTGATGAAGTGGAGCAGGTCAGAATGACCCACGCCCGTTGTTAGTGATGCGGGTGAAGCGCGTCTTTCAGATAGACACACGTCAGAATGGTGAACACGTAAGCTTGGATAAACGACACCAGAACCTCGAGCCCGTACATCGCGGTAATGGCGACAACGGACAGCGGTGCAATCGCCGCGATCGCCGCAAAACCTGCGAACACCTTGATAACGGCGTGACCGGCCATCATGTTACCAGCCAAACGAATAGAGTGGCTTACCGGGCGTACGAAATACGAGATTACTTCGATCAATGCCAGGATCGGACGGAGCGCCAGAGGCGCGCTGGATACCCAGAACAGCTCGAGGAACGACGCGCCGTGCTTGACAAAACCCAGGATCGTCACGGCAAAGAATACCGCAAATGCCATAATCGCCGTCACAGCAATATGCGAAGTGGGCGTGAATGCCATTGGCAACAGACCCAGGAAGTTCGAGAACACGATAAACATGAACAGGGTCATGATATAGGGAAAGTACTTTACACCTTCTTTACCGCAGATGTCTTCGACCATCTTGTAAATAAAGCCATACGCCAGTTCGGCGACCGACTGCATTCGCGTCGGGACGATTGCCCGCTTCGAAGTTCCCATAACCAGCAACGCAAATACTGCCAGCACGGCGATGGCCATCCATACAGTAGAGTTGGTTATCGTGTACCAGGATACTGCACCGTCGCCGAAGAACGGCTCGACGATGAACTGGTCCATCGGGTGGAAAACCAATCCGCCCGCCTCTGCGCCTTTTGCTTCTGCAACCATCTCAGGCCCCTTTATCCTCGTCGGCCTCTTCGGCCACTTTCTTTTCCTGGATCTCCTGCGCGGAACGGAGCATTGTCTTCACTCCCGCCGCGAGGCCCAGCATTACAAACAGCACCATAAATATCGGGAGCGTTCCAAGGAACCAATCCAGCGAATATCCGATGCCAAAACCAATCCCGAGACCGGCGCAAAGTTCGATTACCATCCGCCAGGCAAGCGAGGCCTGGGAATAGTGTTCATCCACCCGAGGTTTCGGCGCTTGCGCGCGCTTGGCGGCTTCGATCTTTGCCTCTAGCTGCTTTAGCCGCTGCTGTTGGTCTGGATCGGTCACGCCTGAACCCTCACGAGATGTGTTGCGCAGTAGCTACTTTTACCCGCTGCCAGAGTCAACAGTGTGGTGGATCAACGTAAAATATTGATTATACTTAGATTTATTTCTTGCAGCCCGTGCGGTTTATCCGAATTTCAGGGCTGCGCACCATCAAACTCGACGGTTTCCTTATTCAACCTTTCGGTTGAACATGCGATACATTAACTAGGCCTGGCAGGATCACCAGACCTTGTGTCTTTCAATATTGGATAATGCCCGCACCATGACCGCCAGTCTTGATATTGTTTTCGCCGCCCTCGCCGACCCGACGCGCCGGGCCATACTAGCTATGCTGCTCGAGGACGACATGGCGGTGACGGACGTCGCTGAACCCTTCGCGATTTCGCTCGCTGCGATTTCCAAACATTTGGGAGTGCTTGAGCGCGCGGGGCTGATCACACAGGAAAGGCGCGGTCGCGTGAAGTGGTGCAAGCTCGAACCATCCGCTCTCAAACCGCCATCGGTCTGGATGCAGGGGTTCGGCCAGTTTGAACCGGTGAACCTTGATGATTTCGAGAGATTTATCGCGGCTGAACTCGCTTCGTTCCGTTCTGGCGCGACAACAGAAGTAGCAGACAGCAGGCAGGACGAGGAAAGGGAATAATTGGCTCTTCCGCGACGAGGTTTTACACGGAAGAGCCAAGAATGAAGCTGTTAAATCACACCGAACGCAAAACGCAAGATGACCAAAACAACTACAATCAAACCAATCAGATAAATAATGCTACGCATTGAGAAGTCCTTTTATAAACTTTCTGTGACCAAACGCGAAAACCACCCTCCGGGTTCCATCAAGCCCAGGATATTGTTTCAGCCGTCATCGCGCAGCAGCAGATAAAGAGCAATAATCGTCAAAAGCACCCCTGCAAGCACCGCCAAAGGTGGGGCCCCGTTGCCAAGCGCGATCTCCCACAAAATAACCCAACTGGGCGTGAGATAGGTATAGGCCATCACCTTGGCCGAGGGCAGTCGAAGCGACGCGAACTGCAAGAGGACGAAAGTTGCCGACGACGCGGCTACCGCTACATAGAAGATGGCGATCCAGACAATCGACGGTAGCTCGACCCAATCGGTGCCCAGAACATCTCGCCAGCCGTAGATCAACAGCAGCGCTGCCCCCGCGAGCAGAGTGCCAAGCGTGAATACCACCGCGGGCTCCCCTCGGTTCAGCTTGCGAACCATCGGCGTATACAAGGCGTGGCTGATACACCCGACAAAGAAAACGGCTTCGCCCCGTCCAATCTCGAAGTTACGAAGCGCCTCCAGGTCTGCACGGAAAATGACCCAAAGCGAGCCGCCCGCCCCAATGGCCAGCGCGAACGCCATGCGCGGCGTCGTTATTTGCCCCAGTAACAGCCAACCAAAGCCAGCCGCCATGACTGGCGTCAAAGTAAAGACCGCAGAGGCACTGACGGGCGGCGCAGTTTTGAGCCCCTCGAACATCAGCACGAAGTAGACCGCAAACAGCGCCCCCAAAACAAGATACCGCCAAGGCGCACGTGCCGCTTCGCGGTGAAAGCCCGTGGTCGTCACCACGGCAACCGCAATCACCATCGCTGCAATGATGAACCGCGCGGCATTCAAGGCCGCTGGCGAAATCAGATTGGCCGACATGGAGCCCAGCGAAAATGACCCTGCCACCAAGGCAGAGAACGTCAGCATTGCAAGATGCCCCTTCAGGTCGGGCCGCATCAAACCAAGCCTTTAGCATTGCTTTTGAGAAACTTCACCAAAGCCTGCACCTTTGGTGTTCGATGCAGATCAACATGCGTTACCAGCCAAAGCGGAGAATCCCATTCCGGTAGCGCGGGATGGATTTCGATCAGATCCGGGTTATTCTTCGCATCCCTTTGGTTCAGGAACCCGATGCCGGCGCCGCTCAGGATCGCTTCGGTCAGCGCGTTGGAATCCAGACAGCGGAATGTCATTGCGTCCTTCGGAACAACTTTATGCATCCACTGGAAAAAGGGCGCGCGCATCTGCATGTCATCGTGAACCACAAAGCGATGCTTTGCATAGTCCTCGACGCCGGCAGGTATCCCGAACCTGTCTACATAAGATTTATGCGCATAAAACCCGACCCGGAGCGTGATAAACGGTTGAACGACATTGTCGGGTTGGTCTGGTGCCAATCCTGCCCTGATCGCCACATGTGCCTCACCGTACTCAAGCCTGAACAGCCGCTCACCGGTCAGAAACCGCACAGTGACATCGGGGTTTTCCTTTTGAAAGGCCACCAGAACCGGCGTCATCCACCCAACCAGTTCAATTAACGATGTAACGACAAGCTCTCCTGATATCGTATCGCCGCGCCCTTTGATCCGGCTGGCAAGCTGACTGAACTGGTCATGGGTCGCTTCTGCCACCCGTAGCAAATCCTCGCCGGCTTCGGTCGCCTTGTATCCCCGCGCATGGCGTTGAAACAGCTTTACCGACAGGCGCGCTTCAAGCGCATCGATGTGGCGTATCACCGTCGCATGATGCACGCCCAACACCTCGGCAGCACCACTTACCGTCCCCAATCTCGCCACCTGATAGGCAGTCTTGATCTCGTCCCAGTTATCCATCCGCGAGTCTCTCAACAGCGCTTTGCGCCCATTGTGCAAATTTGAACACGCACCACGCGTTTACGCAAGTTGCGTTCGCATGAGCAAGACACAATTTAATAGGACAGCAGCAACCCGAACCGAAAGGATCATATTTCATGTCTATCCTGCGCATTGATTCATCCGCGAATACTACAGACTCAGTAACCCGCGCCCTGACCGACCGTATTATCGCGAAACTCGGTGACACCGATGTCACCGTACGCGACCTGGCGCGCGAACCGCTGCCTCAGATCACCCATACATGGGCAATTGCCCGCGTCACCCCCGAAGAAAACCGTTCAGACGAACAATCCGAAGCACTGGCGGAATCCGATAAACTGGTCGCCGAACTTTTAGCCGCCGACACCATTGTCATCGGCGCGCCGATCTACAACTTCAGCGTTCCCGCGTCGTTGAAAGCGTAGATTGACCTCGTTGCGCGTGTTGGTGTCACCTTTCGTTACACCGAGGCAGGTCCCGAAGGGTTGGTCAAAGGCAAACGCGTGATCGTCGCCATGGCATCAGGCGGTGTCCCAGCCGGATCCGAAGCTGATTTCAACACAGGCTACCTCAGAGCGGTGCTCGGCTTCATGGGAATGACCGATGTGACCATCGTGTCAGCCGACGCCTTGGCCATCGATCCCGAAGGCACGATTGCACGGGCCAACGATGCAGTAGACGCGCTGGCGCAAGCGGCCTAATCCGGCTGGTCCCGCACAAGCGCAACGGTAACGCGGGCGGGTTGACTCTCGCCCGCCCCTTGCCTAAACAACCCCCATTCCTCCGGAAGCATCATGTCTTCCGGTCTCTGGCGCAGTCAGAGATCGCCCCCCACCAGCGTGTTACGCCCGTGGGGGCATTTGTGTATTAAACGCTGGCGTCCTATTTAAGGACGAACCGCAACCGACCGAAGGGGGCCATGGCCCATGTTTGAGAATCTATCCGAACGCCTCTCAGGCGTCTTTGACCGCCTCACCAAACAGGGTGCCTTGTCCGAGGAGGACGTCAAAACCGCCCTGCGCGAAGTCCGCGTCGCCCTGCTTGAAGCCGACGTTTCCCTTCCCGTCGCGCGCGATTTCGTCAAGGCCGTACAGGACAAGGCCACAGGTCAGGCCGTCACCAAATCGATCACCCCTGGCCAGCAGGTTGTCAAGATCGTCCACGACGCGTTGATTGACACGCTGAAAGGCGAAGGCGAACCCGGTGCCCTGAAAATCGACAACCCGCCTGCCCCCATCCTGATGGTCGGTCTGCAAGGCTCCGGTAAAACCACCACCACGGCCAAGCTCGCCAAACGTCTGAAAGACCGCGACGGCAAGCGCGTGCTGATGGCCTCGCTTGACGTGAACCGCCCCGCCGCGATGGAACAGCTGGCGATCCTCGGCGTACAGATCGGTGTCGACACGCTGCCCATCGTCAAAGGCGAAAACCCCGTCCAGATTGCCAAACGCGCAAAGACGCAGGCATCGATGGGCGGCTACGACGTCTATATGCTCGACACCGCGGGCCGCCTCTCGATCGACGAAGAGCTGATGCGCCAGGTCGAAGCGGTGCGCGATGTCGCCAACCCCCGTGAAACCCTGCTGGTCGTCGATGGTCTCACCGGCCAGGACGCCGTGCAAACCGCCGAAAACTTCAACGACCGCATTGGCATCTCCGGCGTCGTGCTGACCCGCATGGACGGCGACGGCCGCGGCGGTGCTGCACTGTCGATGCGCGCCGTCACCGGCAAACCCATCAAATTCGTCGGCCTGGGCGAAAAGATGGATGCGCTGGAAACCTTCGAACCCGAACGCATCGCGGGCCGCATCCTTGGCATGGGCGACATCGTCGCCCTGGTCGAGAAAGCGCAGGAAACCATCGAGGCTGAACAAGCCGAAAAGATGATGAAGCGCATGGCCAAAGGTCAGTTCAACATGAACGACCTGAAAATGCAGCTTGAACAGATGCTCAAGATGGGCGGGATGCAAGGCATGATGGGCATGATGCCCGGCATGGGCAAAATGGCCAAACAGGTCGAGGACGCGGGCTTTGATGACAAGATCCTCAAACGCCAGATCGCCCTGATCCAGTCCATGACCAAGAAAGAGCGCGCCAACCCTGCCCTCCTGCAAGCCAGCCGTAAAAAGCGCATCGCCAAAGGCGCGGGCATGGAAGTCTCCGAACTCAACAAGCTCATGAAGATGCACCGCCAGATGGGCGACATGATGAAAAAGATGGGCAAGATGGGCAAGGGTGGCATGCTCAAACAAGCCATGAAGGGCATGATGGGCAAAGGCGGCATGCCCGGCGGCATGGACCCCTCCCAGATGGACCCCAAGGCACTGGAAGCCGCGGCCAGACAGATGGGCGGCAAGCTGCCTGGCAACATGGGCGGTCTAGGCGGCGCAGGGTTGCCCGGTGGCCTCTCCGGGTTCGGGAAAAAGAAATGACCCTTATTTCATTTTGCCAAATAAACTCCCGCCGGAGGCTCCCCACGCCGATGCGCACGCCATTCTACGCCACTAAAGGAGCCGCCGCATGACCAATCCCGTCACCCGCGCCGCCGAGGTTCTGAAAGAACACCGCGCCTCCATCGACCGCCTCGATGCCATCTTGGTCTATACCCTGGGTGAGCGGTTCAAACACACGCAGGCTGTGGGGAAACTCAAAGCCGAACACGACCTTCCCCCCTCTGATCCGGACCGCGAAGCGAACCAGATCAAGCGGCTCGAAGATTTGGCGAAAGAGGCTGACCTCGATCCCGAATTTGCCAAGAAGTTCCTGAACTTCATCATCGCTGAAGTCATTCAGCACCACAAACAACACCAATCATAGGCAGGGGCTTACCCCCTGCTTCTTTGCCAAACCAAAGGAAATACACTCATGTCCATGAAAATTCGTCTCGCCCGTGGCGGTTCCAAAAAGCGCCCTTTCTACCGCATCGTCGCCGCTGACAGCCGCATGCCACGTGACGGCCGTTTCATTGAAAAGCTGGGCACATATAACCCGTTGCTGGCCAAAGATAACGAAGAGCGCGTAAAAATGGATGTGGAACGCATCCAGCACTGGATCAGCCAAGGTGCCCAACCAACGGATCGGGTCGCACGCATGCTGGAAGCCGCTGGCGTCACGGCCAAGACCGAACGCAACAACCCCAAGAAAGGTGCGCCCGGCAAGAAAGCGCAGGAGCGTATTGAACAGAAGGCTTCCAAGGCCGCCGCAGCAGCGGAAGCGGCTGCCGCACCGGCAGAAGACGAAGCAGCCGCCGAATAATTGCTCAGGACTCTGGCGTCGGAACACCTGCGCCAGAGTTCGCCCGCATCCAGTGCTCAGTCAGCCCCTTTACCCGTACTGCCTCTGCGCTATACCTGTGATTCAACACTGCACTGATCGCGTCTTGGAGCGCATTCACTCGAAGGCCTCTCATGTTTCGCTTGCTTCGCCTTGCATTACTACTCGGCATTGGTATCGCCATCGGCATCTGGTTCGAACGATCCCTGATGAGGGCAGAATGTAAAGCAGGCGAAGGTCAATGGACCGGTACGATTTGCCTCAATTCGGAGCTACTGCAATGAGCGAAAAAATCCCGGTAGGACTGATCAACGGCGCTTACGGGGTCCGTGGCGAGCTCAGAATAAAAAGCTTTTGCGCCGTGCCGCAAGACATTGAAAAATACAGTCCGCTTTCATCCGAAGATGGAAAGAAAAGTTTCGCCTTGGCACTGGTACGTCCGGTCAAGAACGGTTTCGCCGCCCGCATTGCCGAAGTTGCCACGAAAGAAGAGGCCGACGCCATGCGCGGTACAGTGCTTTTCGCCCAACGTGATCAGCTACCCTCGCTTCCCGATGACGAATTTTATCATGCCGATCTCATCGGGCTGGATGTCTATGATACGGGCGGGGTCTTGATCGGCAAGGTCAAGACTGTGCAGAACCACGGGGCGGATGATCTGCTTGAAACGCAATTGTCCGGTTCCTCTGCCACCGTATTCCTCCCGTTCACGAAAATTGCCGTGCCGACCGTGGATTTGGCAGCGGGTCGGATCATAGCGGACCCGCCTGACGGGATATTACCCGATGCCGATGAAAGCTAACCTGCGACATCTGATTTCTTTTCCCCGGAACCGGACGGACCAATGAAAATTGTTCTTCACGCTGGTTTCCACAAGACAGGCACCACGACAGTTCAGAATGCCTTGAAGACCAACCGGTCGACCTTGGCACCTGAAATTCACATTCTGCTCAAGAATGATCTAACGGGTTTAATCGGTGCCACCAAAGGATATTCAAGCTCTCTAGACCCGCTCGATCTCGCACTTATCAGTTTTGAAACCGCGCAGGTTGCCCAGACTCTGCGCGACCACCATGCGGTTATCATCAGTGCAGAGAGCCTCTGTGGCCATATCCCGGGCCGCGATAACATACGCGATTACGCTGCCGCCCCGGAGATTCTGCGCTGCATCACCGGCGCGATCAACCAAACTTTGCCGCAAGCGGAGTTGACCGTGGCGTTGACAGTCCGCCCTGCCTCCGACTGGCTGCTAAGCTGTTATACACAGCACCTGCGTGCCTCACGGATGCGGTCCACGGCTGATGAGTATCTGGATGAATTTGCCGACTGCGCCAATCTTGATGAGATGGCCCGGCTGATCGCAGACGCCGTGTCCCCGACCCCCACTCTGGTATACGACGCCCTGGCCAGCCGGCGGCACCGCCTGGGTTTGCTCGATAGTCTGCTGGATATCGTTCAGTATCCTGCGACAAAGCGGTCCGCGCTTGCGCCTGTGGCGGATGCGAACATTGGACCGTCACCCGCCCAGCTTGCTGCATTGCTCGAAGTCAACCGGTCAGCGCAAAGCCAAAAGGACGTGCTCGCGGCACGGCAGCGGTTGATCAAGGGAACCACCTGATGCCGCGTCGGATCATACTGCACACGGGGTTTCACAAAACCGGTACGACAAGCCTGACGGCAACACTGCGCGCCAACCGTCCCGCGCTAAAACCATATGTCGCGATGCGTCTGCCACCGCAAATGCGCGAACTGATCAGCGCAACACGTGGTTACTCCACATGGCGCGATCCCCTTACGCTGATAAAGGCCGAAATACGGTTTCGCGCGCTTTTGGACGGATTGCCCTCCATGCCCCGGCGCACTTTGATTATCACTTCCGAAGAATTGGGGGGGCACTTACCCGGTCGAGGCGATCTAAAAGACTATGGCGCGATGCCAGAGATCTTGTATCAATTCTGGTCCATCGCACGAGAAAAATTTTCCGGAGTGGATATCCAGGTTTATCTGTCCACACGCGGGCAGAGAGACTGGCTCGAATCCGCATACTGGCAGCACGTCAAATCATCCTCGATGACGCTGGATCTCGATGTTTATCTGGAGCGATATCATGAATCTGGCAATCTCGGATACATTGCCGATCAAATTGCCAGTCGGGTGCCCTGTCCGGTACATTGCACCGCGTTAGAAGAAAGCAGGCTCCGACCTCTCGGACCAGCCGACCCGCTTCTGGACCTATGCGACATCCCTGACGCTCTGCGCCACACGTTGATACCGGGGGCTGCGCAGAACATTCGGCCTGACCCGCAAACATTGATGGCCTTGCTCGATGTCAACAGAACTGTCAAAGACCAGGCGGAACGCGTGGCAACGAAGAACGCCATCTTGGCAAAGGCCGGTATGAAATGAACAATCCCCCCCGGTCGCATCGCCGCCAATCGGTACGCCCGTCGCTGAAACCACGTGAATTGATGCAGGACACACCTGATTACGCAGGGGTATGGCGCGCGGAAATAATAACGCTTTTTCCGGATCTGTTCCCCGGGGTGCTTGGTGCCAGTTTGACTGGACGCGCCCTTCAGGAAGGATCGTGGCAACTACGCACCCATGATTTGCGCAGCTATGGCGTTGGCAAGCACCGTAACGTTGATGATACCCCGGCCGGCGGTGGTGCCGGTATGGTGATGCGTGCCGATGTGGTCGGTCCGGCAATCGAGACTGCGATGGCCGGAGCCGCGGGACGCTGGCCGATCCTTTACATGTCGCCCCGTGGGCGGCGCTTTGATCAGGCGATGGCGCAGGATCTCGCAACCTGTTCCGGCGTCACTATCCTGTGTGGCCGTTTCGAAGGCGTGGATGAACGCGTGATGCAACATTATGGTGTCACTGAAGTATCGCTTGGCGATTTCGTGATGACCGGAGGCGAGCTGGCCGCGCAAGCGATGGTCGATGCCACGGTTCGTTTGTTGCCCGGCGTTTTGGGGAACGCTGACAGCACCGTAGAAGAAAGCCACTCCTCCGGCCTGCTGGAACACCCCCAATACACCCGCCCCGCCGAATGGCTGGGGCACCAGATTCCACCCGTGCTGATGTCGGGCAACCATGGCGAAATCGCCAAATGGCGTCTCGATCAAGCAGAGCAACTGACAAAATGCCGGCGCCCTGATATGTGGGCCAAATATTCCCCCAAGAAGTGACCGCCAAGGAAGCCAGACCATGCAAGACTTGACACGTACCCTTGACCACGCCCGTATTGACGAGCTGCCCAACCCTTATTTTGGCAAGGTCCGAGATTGCTACGACCTGCCTGACCACCGACGGATTCTGATCTCGTCCGACCGTATTTCGGCGTTTGATCGTATTCTCACCGCGATCCCGTTCAAAGGTCAGGTGTTGACGCAAACCGCGCGATTCTGGTTCGATCATACCAGCGATATCTGCCCTAATCATGTACTGGAATACCCGGACGCGAATGTGGTGATCGGCAAGCGGTTAACCATCCTTCCCGTCGAGATTGTCGTGCGCGGGTATCTGGCCGGCTCGACCGGTACTTCGGTGCTGACCCTATACAAGAAGGGGGAACGGGAAATGTACGGCCACACGTTCCCCGATGGTTTGCGCGACAACCAAGCACTGCCTGCACCGATCATCACTCCCACCTCCAAGGAATTCGATGGGGGCCATGACGCCCCGCTGACCGCCAGAGAGATCGTCGACAAAGAGCTGCTGACCCAGGCGCAATGGGACCAGATCAGTGATATTTCCCTGCGGCTTTTCGCCCGAGGGCAGGAAATGGCTGCGAAGAACGGCTTGATCCTTGTCGATACAAAATATGAATTCGGCACCGACGCCGAAGGCAATATCTTTTTGGCAGACGAAATTCACACGCCGGATAGCTCGCGGTTCTGGTTGGCCGACGGATACGAAGCGGCACTGGAAAACGACACGCGCCCCCCGTCTTTTGACAAAGATGTGATCCGGTCTTGGGTCGATGCCCGTTGTGACCCCTACAAGGACGATATCCCGGAAATCCCGCAAGATTTGATCGCGGCAACCTCGCAGGTATACATAGACGCGTACGAGGCGATAACCGGACAGGCTTTCAAACCCGATATGGAAGGGGCGACGGTACTGGCCCGAGTACGCGGCAATCTGGCTCCCTATTTCGCGACCTGACGCGCAGGGGAATACGTGGCAGAACTCTCTTGAAACGCCCGGCGCTACCCCCTATACGACGGCTAGGTCTGGAATCGCTTTACGCGGCTCCAGCCTTTTCTGCATTCGCAGACGACAAGCAAAGTTGATGCTACCTTCGATGGGCCGCCGCGGCAGGCCCGACACTCAGACCGAAGCTCTTGGATCGCGCAAAACTTCGTGGATTAACCGCGAGCATTTATAGGAGAAGCATCAGATGAACCTGATCGCAGAAATCGAGGCGGAACAGATCGCCGAACTGGGGAAAGAAATCCCTGACTTCCGTGCCGGCGACACCGTACGCGTTGGCTTTAAAGTGACCGAAGGTACGCGCACCCGGGTCCAGAACTACGAAGGTGTCTGCATCGCACGTAACAACGGCAAGGGTATTGCCGGTTCGTTCACTGTGCGCAAGATTTCCTTTGGTGAAGGCGTAGAGCGCGTGTTCCCGCTGCACTCGACCAACATCGAAAGCATTACTGTTGTACGTCGCGGCCGTGTCCGTCGTGCGAAGCTGTACTATCTGCGCACCCGCCGCGGCAAGTCGGCACGTATCGTCGAGAACGCCCATTACAAGCCAAAATCTGGCGCGAACGCGTAAGGAGAGTTTTCATGAAAGCCGATACACACCCCGAATACCACACGATCAACGTCAAGATGACCGACGGCACTATCGTGGAAATGAAATCAACCTACGGCAAGGAAGGCGACCAACTGGCGCTGGATATCGACCCCTCTGTGCACCCGGCATGGAACGGCGGCACATCCCGCTTGATGGACACCGGCGGCCGTGTGTCGAAGTTCAAAAACAAATATGCTGGTCTGGGCTTCTAAAGCTTTACCATCATTCTGCATTCGTAATGGTGCGCCCCGACGTGGGGCGCACCATTTTTTGTTCAAGCCCCTGCGTCATCCGGGCCACGCTTTGGTAACATAAACACCTCCAAAGCACAGAGGGGCGCTTTTAAAACACGTGTACCTGCCATAAGATAGCCCGCAATGTGGCCTCGACTTAAGTCGGGGAATAAAAGGGACAGTTGACAATGGCGCATATAATCGTCGTCGGGAATGAAAAAGGCGGCGCGGGCAAATCGACCGTTTCGATGCACGTGGCAACCGCTCTTGCACGAATGGGTCACAAGACAAGCGTATTAGATCTGGATTTACGTCAACGCACTTTCGGGCGTTATGTTGACAACCGAAAAGCGTTTCTCAAGTCGGCCGAGCTTGACCTCCCATCGCCACAGATGCACGAGCTTCCCGAAATCGACCCGGAAACCCTGAATCCGGGCGAGAATATTTATGACCATCGGTTAAGCGCCGCCGTGGCCGAGCTGGAGCCTACCAGCGAATTCATCCTGATCGACTGCCCAGGGTCCCATACACGTCTCAGCCAGGTCGCGCATTCGCTTGCGGACACGTTGATAACGCCTTTGAACGATAGCTTTATCGACTTTGATCTGCTTGCCCATACCGATGCAAGCGGCGACAAGATCACCGGTCCTTCGGTCTATTCCGAAATGGTCTGGAATGCCCGCCAACTGCGCGCGCAGGCCGGCTTGGCCCCGATTGACTGGGTTGTCGTTCGCAATCGCTTGGGCGCGCAGCGCATGGTTAACAAAGACAAGATGGAACGCGCCATTCAGAACCTGAGCAAGCGCATCGGCTTTCGTATTGCACCCGGTTTCAATGAACGCGTCATCTTCAGAGAGCTGTTTCCGCGCGGGCTGACCCTGCTGGACCTCAAGGATATCGGCGTGAAGCAGCTGAACATATCCAATGTGGCCGCCCGACAAGAGCTGCGCGATCTGATGAAGGCGCTCGACCTGCCCGGCGTCGAAATCAACTTCTGATCCGTCTGCGGCGCAGCAGGAATATGACGTTTGATACAAACAGTGCGATTATCACGATTGCGCCGCCCACCAAAGCATGTTGACCCGGGTTTTCTCCGATCACGCCCCAGACCAGCAAAGGGGCCAAAACGGATTCCAGCAATACCAACAACCCAACCTCTGCCGAAGTGATATAACGCGGGCCAAGTGCCAGAAATACCGAGCTGCAAACGATTACGGTACCATGGAGCAATATCAATGGTGCCTGTTCCGGGGCGACGTTCAGCGGGTTTGCAAATGGCGCGATCACAGCGGCAACCACAAGATAGGCCATAGCGACGCCAGGCACCATCGATACCGCCTTGGCGCGCCGCGCTGCGGTCAGGCCTGCGGCGAACAGCGCCGATACCGCAACGGCCACCAGATCCCCCGTGATACTGGCGTGGGCGGTTTGCCCTGATCCATAGGCGATGATTGCGATACCGAACATTACCGCTGTAATGGTAATGACCATCCGTCTGCTGATAGGCTCGCCCAGAAATATACGGCTGAAGATCGTTGCGAACACCGGTAGCGACGCAAGAATGAAGACCACATTGGCCACCGAGGTCAAGCTTATTGCCAGCACAAACAGCACCCCGCTTGCCCCTGTCCCCACCATGTAAATCGCGCCGTAGCGCCCCGTACGCAGAACCGCGCGAAACGGGTCTACGCCTTGCGTCACCAAAATGCCTATGCCGATCATCCCACCCGCCAGCGTCAACCGCCAAAACGCGATCGTCAGCGCGGGCGCGTCGATAAGCCGGACAAAAAGCGAATCCGGCACCACGAACAGAACGCCCAAAACCGTAAGCATTAAACCCCATGCTTGATCCGTCATGTTCTACCTGCCGTCTTGCCAGAATTTCGGTCGCCGCTTGTCGATCCTCTGTCCTGCAATTTCACAAGTAGCTGTCGCAGCGCGTGGCGTTCGCCTTGGGTCATCCCGGCTGTAAGCTCGGCGTCGTATCGCTGGGCGACCGCGTAAAGATCCCTGTAAGCGGCCCGCCCTTGCGCAGTCAGCGACAAACGTTCAACGCGTCGGTCCTCATCATCACGAGCCCGGCTCACAAACCGCCGCTCCGACAGCTTCTGGACCGCACGGCTTATCTTGGTCTTGTGCATCTTGGCTCGCAATCCGATGTCTCGCGCCGTCATTTGCCCGTACAGCCCTAGATGAAACAACACCCGCCACTCGGTTCGCAACATGCCATATCGATCTTTATAGAACTGTTGAAATTGCATGCTGCTCGCCTCAGCCGCCTGGTTCAGCAGATACGGAAGAAAAAGCGTTAAGTCGAAATCATCATCATCAGACATCATGGGATCGCTTGTTAGTTACAAAAACAACTATTACAAACGTAACTGAGATTGCAAGCGAGGCTTTTATGACCGATCAGACCGACACCCCTGGCCTGACCAAAGCAACCGGCATGACGGGCCGGGCTGCGGATTACATGTCAGGCTTTGGCAATGATTTTGAAACCGAAGCCCTGCCCGGTGCCCTGCCCCAGGGCATGAACAGCCCTCAAAAGTGTAATTACGGCTTGTACGGAGAACAGCTTTCAGGGACAGCGTTTACCGCTCCTTCGCACCAGAATGAACGGACGTGGTGCTATCGGATCCGCCCTTCGGTCAAACATTCGCATCGCTATACCAAGATAGACCTGCCTTACTGGAAAACCGCGCCGCACATCCCGCGTGACGTGACCAGTCTGGGCCAATACCGGTGGGACCCGCTGCCACATGCGTCGGAAAAACTGACGTGGCTTACCGGCATGCGTACGATGACCAGCGCCGGGGACGTCAACATTCAAGTAGGGATGGCCAGTCATATCTACCTTGTCACCGACAGCATGGTTGATGCCTATTTCTACTCGGCCGACAGCGAGATGTTGATCGTCCCCCAAGAAGGTCGGCTGCGGTTTTGCACAGAGCTTGGGGTGCTTGATCTGGAACCCAAGGAAATTGCGATCATCCCGCGCGGCCTGGTCTACCGTGTCGAGGTGTTGGACGGTCCGGCACGCGGCTTCGTCTGCGAAAACTATGGTCAGAAGTTCGAATTGCCGAACCGCGGACCAATCGGTGCAAACTGCATGGCAAACCGGCGGGATTTCAAGACACCCGTCGCCGCCTTCGAGGATCGCGAGGCTGCGTCTACCGTCACGATTAAATGGTGCGGCCAGTTTCATGAATCCCGTATCGACCATTCGCCCTTGGACGTGGTCGCTTGGCATGGCAACTATGCCCCGGTCAAATACGATCTGCGCAGCTATTGCCCGATCGGGGCGGTACTGTACGACCATCCGGACCCGTCGATCTTTACTGTCCTCACAGCGCCGTCAGGTGTCGAAGGCACTGCGAATATTGATTTTGTGCTGTTTCGCGAACGGTGGGCGGTTGCGGAAAATACCTTCCGCCCGCCATGGTATCACAAAAACGTCATGTCCGAACTGATGGGGAATATCTATGGCCAATATGATGCCAAGCCCCAAGGGTTCGCACCCGGCGGCATGTCCCTGCATAATATGATGTTGCCGCATGGCCCGGATAAATCAGCCTTTGAAAAGGCATCGAACGCTGATCTGAAGCCGGAAAAGCTGGATCACACGATGTCATTCATGTTCGAAACCCGTTTTCCTCAGCACCTGACCGAATTCGCTGCCAAAGAGGCATTGCTACAGGATGATTACATCGATTGCTGGGACAGCCTGGAAAAGAAGTTCGACGGTACCGCCGGATTGAAATAGCGCAGATACCTGCCAAAGACCCGCGGGTGCCCAACCTCTCTTTGCCAGCGATGCCGCAACTCAAGGACAACAGATGACACTACTCACCTCCTGGGTCGAAAGCGCCAACAGCGCCGACACCGATTTCCCTCTCAACAATCTTCCCTATGGCGTGTTCTCAACCAACAGCCTGGACCCCCGTTGCGGTGTGGCGATCGGGGACATGGTGCTGGATATGGCTGCCGCTGAAAATGCTGGGCTGGTTGTCCTTGACGATGCACCGGTGTTCGATGTGCCCTATTGGAACGATGTCATGGACCTCGGCCCTGACGCATGGAAGATGCTGCGTCTGCGGCTCATGGCCATGCTGACGGCGGATTCAGCAGAACAATCTGCTGTCGCTGCGCTGCTCATTCCAATGTCCGAGACCCGTCTACACCTTCCAATGGTGGTATCGGAATACACCGATTTCTATTCCAGCCGCCATCACGCCGTTAATGTCGGCACTATCTTTCGCGGAGCGGCAAATGCCCTGCCGCCCAACTGGCTTCACATGCCCATCGGTTATAACGGACGCGCATCGACTGTGGTGGTGTCAGGTACGGATATCCACCGCCCCAACGGGCAGATCAAATCATCTGACAACGACATGCCGACATTCGGACCCAGCCAACGGCTCGATATCGAACTCGAACTGGGTGCGGTCGTGGGCACATCTACCGATATGGGCACTCCGGTCAGCGTGGCACAGGCCGATGAAATGATCTTTGGCTACGTCCTTCTCAATGATTGGTCCGCGCGTGATATCCAGGCCTGGGAATACCAACCGCTTGGTCCCTTTCAGGCCAAGGCATTCGCGACCTCGGTCTCACCCTGGATCGTCACGCCCGCCGCGCTTGATCCGTTCCGGACCTCTACACCCGAACGGGAAACAGAACTGCTCGACTACCTGAAAGAACCCCGCCCGATGCTGTTCGATATCGATCTCTCTGTTCTGATCCAGCCGCCGGGCGGAACCCACGAAGTGATTGCGCGCACCAACTACAAGACCATGTATTATTCTGCGGCGCAGCAACTTGCGCATCACAGCTCCTCGGGCTGCGCGATGAACACCGGCGACCTGCTCGGCTCCGGGACGATTTCGGGCCCCGACAAAGGTACCTATGGCAGCATGCTCGAACTCAGCTGGGGCGGGTCCGCCCCGCTGAGCCTCGCCGACGGTTCAACGCGAACCTTCGTCGAAGACGGTGATACCATGATCCTCACCGGTCGGGCCCAGGGCAGTGGCTACCGGGTCGGGTTCGGTGCCTGCGCAGGCACGATCCTGCCAGCCGTTTCCTTTCCATGACCCAGGTTTCATTTTGCCCGATAAACTCCCGCCGGAGGCTCCCGCACTCGGCCCCCCGCAATGTCCGAAAGTAAAGGAATCCAGATGTCCAAAAAATTCGCATCCCAAGGGGATACCGCTGAAAAGCAGATCTCTTTCACAGAGGTGGGCAGGGATCTGTGGGCTTTCACCGCTGAAGGTGACCCGAATTCCGGTGTGATCATCGGTGACACATCCGTTATGATCATCGAGGCCCAGGCGACCCCGCGGCTGGCAAACAAGGTTATCGAAAAGGTAAGACAGGTCACCGACAAACCCATCACCCATGTCGTTCTGACCCACTATCATGCTGTTCGTGTTCTGGGTGCGTCGGCTTTTGGTGCCAACCAGATCATCATGTCCGAGATGGCGCGCGGCATGGTGACCGAGCGCGGCCAGGAAGACTGGGATAGCGAATTCCAGCGTTTTCCCCGGCTGTTCGAAGGCCACGAATCCATTCCCGGGCTGACCTATCCCACCACGACGTTCAATGACCGGATGACAGTCTATTTGGGCAACCGCCGCATCGACCTGATGCATCTGGGCCGCGCCCATACCGCAGGCGACATCGTGGTTCATGTGCCTGACGAAAACGTCATGTTCACGGGCGATATCGTCGAATACAATTCAGCATGCTATTGTGGTGACGGTTACTTTGGCGACTGGTGCAACACCCTGGATGCCATTAAATCGTTTGACGTGGACGCGATCGCGCCGGGTCGGGGTGACGCTCTTGTGGGGCGGGACATGGTCAACACCGCCATCGAAAACACCCGTGACTTCATCGAAAGCACCTACCGCCCCGCCTCGCGTGTGGCCGCGCGGAACGGGTCTCTCAAAGACGCATGGGATGCGGTAAGGGCAGAATGCGATCCGAAGTTCGCGGATTATGCGATCTATGAACATTGCCTGCCGTTCAATGTCGCCCGCGCCTATGACGAAGCCCGCGGGATCGCGCATCCTCGTATCTGGACCGATAAGCGCGACCTCGAGATGTGGGAACAATTGCAAAGTTAACTTAGCGGCGGGCTTTTCCTATGGCTTACGACTATACGCCTTTCCCGTATACTCCACCCCCTGGCCTGACCCACGCCGAACCCCGGCATCGCGTGGTCATCGTCGGGGCCGGCCCCATCGGTCTCGCCATGGCGGTGGATCTGGCCCTGCAAGGCATAGCGACCGTGGTGCTGGACGACAATAACGTTGTTTCGGTCGGATCCAGAGCCATCTGCTGGGCCAAGCGAAGCCTGGAAATATGCGACAGGCTTGGCATCGGAGAACGCATGTTGGCCAAAGGGGTCACGTGGAAGGTAGGCCGTAATTTCCACAAGGGCGACCAAGTGTACGCGTTCGACCTTCAGCCCGACATGGGATTCAAATACCCCGCCTTCATTAATCTTCAGCAATATTACGTCGAACAATATCTCATTGATCGCGCCCGCGAATTCTCTGACCTCATTGACCTTCGGTTCCTGAACAAGGTCATCGCACACACAGATTGCGGCGACCACGTAAAACTCGAGGTTTCTACTCCCGACGGCGACTACCCTCTGGAAGCCGAATACTATATCGCCTGCGATGGCGCAGGCAGCCCAACACGCGAACGCATGCAGCTTGCTCTCGACGGTCAGACATTCGATGAAAATTTTCTCATTGTCGACGTTGAGATGGAAACCTCTCCGTTTGGCGATCACGCGACACCGGAGCGCTGGTTCTGGTTCGCGCCGCCGTTTCACAGCGGCCAATCCGCCTTGCTGCACAAGCAACCAGACAACATATATAGAATAGATCTGCAACTTGGTCCGGATACCGACCCCAAGGAAGAGGCCACCGAAGCCAAGGTGCGGCCCCGGATTACGGCGATTGTGGGGGATGCACCGTTCCGCATCGACTGGATGAGCGTATACAGGTTTCGCTGTGCAAGACTGAACCGCTTCGTGCACAATCGCGTGATTTTCGCCGGGGACAGCGCCCATGTGGTAAGCCCGTTCGGGGCGCGTGGCGGCAATGGCGGCATTCAGGATGTCGACAACCTTGGATGGAAGTTGGCCCTCGTATTGCAAGGCAAGGCTTCCCCGGAGCTTCTTGAGAGCTATAACGAAGAGCGCGTAGAGGCCGCGGACGAAAACATGTTTAATTCGGCCTGCGCCACGAACTTCATGACCCCGCGCTCTTCTATCGAAAGGCTCTTTCGCGATCAGGTACTGGCGCTTGCGGCCAGGCATCCCTTTGCACGCAAACTAATCAACTCGGGACGTTTGTCGCAGCCATGCGTTCTCTCTGGATCATCGCTGCAAACCAGTGGGTCTGCACCTTTGTCGCCCGGGCATGCGCTGCTTGATGCGCCCCTGACCGGCAGGGCCGGACCCGCATGGCTGGTAACCGAAGCCCAAGGGCGTTTCACTCTGGTCACCGCCAACGATCAACCGCTGCCCGACATCACGGGTATCGAACGCATTGGCATCGACCAGGCGGAAAGTTGTTACCCCTGCTTCGCGGACAGCGAAGGCTGCTTCAAGGCTAGATACGGTACCGCACATATCTATCTGTTTCGGCCCGATGGGCACGTCTGCGCGGTGTTTGACACGCCTGATGTCGATGCCATCGTCACAGCCCACAACCGCGCCATGGGAGCCACGCAATGATCCTTCAGGACAAGCTCGGCGAGGAGGCCGACACCTTTTACAAAGCGTTAATCTCGGCACATGAGGGGCTGACGGAAGCCCAAAGTCATACTCTGAATGCCCGGCTGGTCCTGATGATGGCGAACCAGATCGGTGATCTCGGCATGCTGACAGATATCTTCGAAACCGCGCTTCAGGATTTGCCGGATTAGGCTCATGCGGCGACCGCAAACCTTGCCTCGCGCAAACATCCGTAATGTTTCCACCAAGACAAAGGGTTGACGCATGGGGTTCCGATGTTTGACACTCGGATTTGCACGCTATGTTTAACGCGAGCCAACAATAGCAGCAAAGCTGTATCACCGATTGCGTGGCTTGTTCATGCGCATTGTCGAAGGCGGTCTTTGCTTCAAGAAGGCACGTCATTCCAACAGAGAGGAAGAACATGAGTTTTTTGACCCGTACCGGAAAGCCTTTACCTAAATCTATCTTGGACTCCGCGGAAGCAGCCAAGAGAGATCCCGTAAACCGCCGCGAGTTTCTGGCGCTTGCAAGCGCGTTTGGCGCCACGACGGCAACGGCCTATGCGATGATCGGCATGCCGGCCCCTGCTTTCGCAGCTGCGCACAAGGAAGGCGGCACCGTACGCATGCAGATGGAGGTCCGCGCCCTTAAGGACCCCCGCACCTATGACTGGTCGCAGATCGCCAATTTCTCCAGAGGCTGGCTCGAGTACCTTGCGATTTGGGAAAATGACGGCACGTTTACCCCTGCTTTGCTGGAAAGCTGGGAAATCAATGATGACGCAACAGAGTACACGCTGAATGTACGAAAGGGTGTCACTTGGAATGACGGGACCCCCTTCACCGCTGCCGATGTTGTCCGCAATATTGTCGGCTGGTGCGACAAATCGGTAGAAGGCAATTCGATGGCTGGCCGTTTTGCAACGCTTATTGACGAAGAAACCGGCCAGGCGATCGACGGCGCCATCACCGCTGTGGATGACCACACAGTCAAGCTTGCTCTGCCGCGCCCTGACATCACGTTGATCCCCGGTATGGCCGATTATCCTGCGGCCATCGTGCCCGAAGGGTTCGATGCCGAAACCATGTTGGAAAATCCCGTTGGCACTGGCGCATATCTGCCAGAGTCGCTTGAGGTCGGTGTAAAAAGCGTTCTTGTGAAAAATACCGATCACAAGTGGTGGGGAACCGAAGTTTACGGCGGTCCATACATAGACCGGCTGGAATACATCGACTATGGCACTGATCCGTCTGCATTTGTCGCGGCTGCGGAAGCAGAGGAAATTGATGCGACCTATTCCATCGAAGGCGAGTTCATCGACGTATTCGGCACATTGGATGGCTGGAATCAAAACGAGATAGCGACAGCGGCTACCATCGTAATCCGTCCGAACCAGCTTGCAGAAGTTGACGGCAAGAAACCCTATGCCGATGTACGGGTACGCAAAGCGCTTAGCATGGCCGTCGACAACGGGGTTCTGCTGGAGTTGGGATACGCAGGCCGAGGTCTGGTGGCAGAAAACCATCATGTTGGTCCGATGCACCCCGAATACGCAGAGCTGCCCCCGCGCCAGGTCGACCCCGCTGCCGCAAAGGCGTTGATGGACGAAGCGGGCATGGGTGACTTCGAACACGAGCTATTTTCGATTGATGACGCGTGGCGCAAAGACACCACTGATGCGGTCGCCGCGCAATTGCGTGACGCGGGTATCAAGGTAAAGCGGACGATCCTGCCTGGCTCCACCTTCTGGAACGACTGGACGAAATACCCGTTTTCCTCCACCAACTGGAACCCGCGACCCTTGGGTGTCCAGATTTGGGCATTGGCATATCGGTCCGGTGAAGCGTGGAACGAATTCGGTTGGGCCAACCCCGAATTCGATGCTTTGCTGACCAAAGCGCTGTCAGTTGCCGACGTGGAAGCACGCCGCGCGATCATGGCCGAAGGTGAGGCGATGATTCAGAATGAAGGTGTCACGATTCAACCCTATTGGCGGTCCTTGTTCAACCACACCAAAAAAGGGCTGGTCGGTGCCGAGCACCACATTGGCTTTGAATTTCACCCCGCGCGTATCGCGTGGACAATGTAGAGTTACTTCCATCCATTGGGAAAGGGCCGCACATCTTGCGGCCCTTTTTTATGGCGAGGTCTTCAAAAGCCTTGTCAAATTATCCGCCGGTCCCCACAGGTCTGCATCAATTTTTGCTAGCGTTCCAAGCTTGGTACGGAGCACGCTCAGACTGACCTCGGCGGCACGTTGATGCATGTTCGCCAGACCAATCTTGTGCAACGCAAGCCGGTCAAGGTTCTCTCTGGTCATGTTTTCTGACACAAGCTTGGCCGCCGCGTTGATCATGCCCAACAATACAGCCTCTGCTGCTTGTGCCGGTGTCATCGGGACTGCCCGAATGCCGGCAAAACGAGCCTCCTCGACGATCAGATCTTCGATCAAGGGATCAACCACTGCGCCGCCGCCGCCCGGATAACGATACCACCCCACCCCGACCGATCGCCCCAACCGCCCTTCGCGCACCATACGGTCGGCGACCAACAGGTGATGACCTCGTGCCTGGCGACGTCCAAAGGCAACCTCAAGCCCAACATCATCTTGTGCTTTCAAGATTCCCGGCGCGAACCCTGTCTGTTCCAGCGCCTCATCCAATTCCCATGGGAGACATCCGACAAGCGTCAACCGATCAATCATCGCCAGCACTGCGTCTTGCAGGATTGTCCCTTCAAAGACGTCCGTGCGTTGACTGACCGAACAGGCGCACCCGAGCAACCCGATCAGGTCTATTGCAGCGTTGCGCGTGGCTTGGGACGCAGCGCCAAAGGCAACCTCGACCATGCTCGTGTGCGAAACATCCATCGCTACAGTCTCGAGCGAGCGGGATCCATCACCAAGTATCTCGGGCCCGTCCACCACCACAATCAGCGTCTTCCGGGGCGCGTGGGTAACATCACAGCCGCGACAGACGAACCCTGCGCATCTGTCGGGGATCACCGTACCCACAGTCACATGAGCGTCCCGCAAGCGCCGCTGCACTATATCGCCCATGCGCGCTGCATCATGCGGGTTGGGTTCGACTACGACCACCGTTCGGCCTGCTGCGACCAATGCCTCTATCAGCTTGAGTGAGGTGGCGCCCAAATCATACAAGACGTGCGGCAAAGACAGTGTCGTCACGCCGTTGGCACGTCCAGGAAATGCCGCTTGTGAATGATCTTCAACAGATCTTCCAGCGAAGCCTTTACAGGGCGATTTGAGGTATTGATCTGTGCATCCGCACGTTCGTAAAGCGGGGTGCGTGTATCCAACAGGTTCTTGAGCTGGGTCATCGCCGCCGGGTTTCCCTCCATCGGGCGTACGTCACCCTGCGCCCGGACCCTCTGCATGTATTCAGATGGGCTCGTGTAGACCCAGATCGTGTGGAACTGTTGCAGGAGCCGCGCATAGGTCGCAGGGTCTGCTACCACCCCTCCGGCCACGGCCAGGATCATCCGGTCAAGCCGTTCGGTCACGCGCGCAAGCGCTTCGGCCTCCATCTCGCGATAGCCTTCTTGCCCATAAAGCGCCATGACTTCGGCAATGGGCATCTCGCTCGCCGCCTCGATCTCTTTGTTCAATTCGACAAAGGGTAGCCCCAAAGCGGCACCTGCCAGCTTGCCCAATGTGGATTTGCCCGCACCGCGCAGACCGATAAGGCAGATCCTTCCTGCGCGCTGTGCTGTCGGGCTTTGCCGGGTCAGCGTCGCATAAACCTGTCGCTGAATATCCTGTGGCGCCTTGGCGAACAGCGTAGCGACCCGTTCGACCTCGCGATCCCAGGGTGGGCGTTCCGATAAAAGCATTTCGATTTTGACATCCAATGCCTGCGCCACGCGCTGAAGCAATATGACGGAAATATTGCCTTCGCCTGCTTCAAGCTGTGCAAGATATCGCGGCGACACGCCGGACATTTCAGACAGTACCCGACGCGGTAAACCACGCAATTTGCGCGCTTCCCTTACCCGGACCGCCAAACGTTGGATCAGCTCTTGGCCCGCTAAGGTGGGATGTTCGGTATCTCGCATCATGCTCGCTTTGTGTAGGATAATGCAAAACTATTCGCACCGAAAGCGACATACAACCACATTTCGCAGAAAAATGCATTAGTCCGAACGGATAAGCGGCTCAACCACATCGCGAATGCGATCAGGGGCGCGTATGCTTTTGAACACGTCAGCTTGGGTGAATACGCAGGTAAAACTGCCCGTGAAACACAGAACGTCGTTCTGATACGCTTTCACGCCAAAGGTGATCGACTTGTCTCCAAGACGGGTCGGATAGGTTTCGCACAGCAGACGATGGCGCGGTGTGACCGGGCTGCGAAAGTCCATCGACAGGTTTACAAACGGGGTGCCCATATTGCGGTCAATTTCCATCTGGAACCAACCTTCACCGTCAAAATGCTCTTCCCACCACGCGTTGATGGCATCGAGGGCGAACCATGGCAGCCGGGCGGTATAGGCGATTTGGGCCGGATCGCAGTCACCCCAGGTTACGCGGATCTCATGGACAAACGGCGTCTGGGTCATTCAATAGGTTTCCACATGGTAACGCCCCTCGTCACGCATGGAATCGCGTAACGACGTCCATTGTTGCCCCATGCTTTCCGCAATTGAGGTTAGCGCCTTCTCGACACCTTCCTCCATCCCGCGCAGGCCGCAGATATAGATGTGGGTACGGCTGTCAGCCAGCAATTCCGCCACGGCATCGTGTTCCGCAACGATACGGTCCTGTACATATTCTCTGGACTTGCCCTCTTCACGGCTGAACACCAGATGCTGGGTCATCAGGCTTGCCGGCACTTTCTTGAGCGGCCCGAAATAAGGCAGGCTCTTGGGTGTGCGTGCGCCAAAGAACATCGTCATTCCACCTGTCGCGCCACTGCGCTGGCGCTGCATCGTAAAGGCCCGCATCGGGGCAGAGCCGGTGCCCGTACAGATCAGCAGCAGGTGCGCATCCGACGCGCCTGGCATCAGGAATGTCGCCCCGAAAGGACCGGTCACGTTAACTTCGGCTCCGGTCTCCAGATCACACAGGTAATTTGACGCCATACCATGCTGCTCGCGTTTCACCGTAAGCGATATGTTGTGATAGCCGGGTCGCTCCCCATCGCGGGGGCTTGATATGGAATAGAGACGCGGTAAATGCGCCTTGCCCTCTGTGTCGGTGCCAGGAGGAATTATCCCGACAGATTGCCCTTCGAGCACTGGAAACGGCAAAGCCCCCGGGTCAAGAATGATATGACGCACGTCATGATCAGGGTCATCCGTCAGGCGATAGTTGCCTTGCACCTTCATCTTGGCGGGTTTGCCAAGGTTATACATATTCACCGTAGCTTTGCTGGCGGTCACGGGGGCCTTGGCCTTACCGCCCGCGCCTTTATGCGCTTCGGCCAGCAAGGCCGCTATCGGGTCTGCGGCGTTTTCATCGCCCGACGGGGGTGCAGCTTCGATGTCTGCTTGCTCGGGCAGTTCGTCCATTTCGAACTGTTGTTCCAAGGTGTAGGGTGTATCGACAATCCGCCATTCGTCAATAGAACCAGTTGGGCAGACCGGGATGCAATCCATACAGAAATTGCAGACGTCGAAATTTACGACAACGTTATTGTCGTCATGTTCAATCGCACCAATCGGGCAGGTCATCTCGCAGGTATAGCAGCGGATGCAGATTTCCGGATCAATGAGGTGCTGTTTGACGGGCTGGTTCATGACGGCGGCTCCTGCGGGTTAATGTGCGGATGGGTGGACCAAAGCCCACCCATTCTTGTTCTTTGCGCAGGTCATATTCAACCTGCCTTACGCCTCATGCCATGTGCAGTTTCACGTATTCAAAGTCGCCCGGCTTGTTATCAATCCCAACTTTTGGCGGGGCGATCCAGCTGGCATATTGACCTGGTTCATAGCATGGTTTCATCAGCGACTGGATATAGTCGCCATCCGCTTTCGTCGGCAGCCATTCGTCCCGGCGCTTGTGCCACTCTTCCGCCGATATGATGTTTCCGTCTGGGTCCACGGCAACGGCGCTGAACACGCCGATCTGGCGATGGAAACCTTCGTGCGGCATCTTGAACTGGAATTCGACGCCGGATTTCTGGATTTGCTTGTTCCACCGCCCCACGCCGCCTGCGGCATCACGCACATAGTCATCGCGCAAGCGCATGTTGATTGCAGTCAGCGCCGGCACATCTTCGGTAACGATTTTGCCGTCCTTGATCGAGGCCACGGCATAGGTGTCATTTTGCAGCTTGTGATCGTCGTCGATACGCTGCTCCATATAGCGCCCCTTGATCCCGTAGTTGAAGGCGTTGGCAGCATTGGTCGACACTTCCTGCCCAAAAAGATCGAGCGACAACGTATAGTGCAAATTCAGCTTTTTCTGGATCGTCGGCAGGTCGATAACCCCCAGTGCGCGAATTTTGTTTATGTCGTAAGGGTCTGTGATGCCCGCCTTGTTCATCGCCTCGAGCGTCGCCTGAATGGTGCGGCCAACGCCGGTTTCACCAACGAACATGTGATGGGCCTCTTCGGTCAGCATAAAACGGCAGGTGCGTGACAGCGGATCAAAACCAGACTGTGCGAGGCTTTCCAACTGCATCTTACCGTCACGGTCGGTGAAGTAGGTGAACATGAAAAACGACAGCCAATCCGGGGTTTCTTCGTTGAACGCGCCCAGCATCCGCGGACTGTCTTCGGAGCCCGACGACCGCACCAACAGGTCATCCGCTTCTTCGCGGCCATCTCGGCCAAAGTATTTTTGCAGCAGATAGACCATCGCCCAAAGATGGCGGCCCTCCTCCACGTTGACCTGAAACAGATTGCGCATGTCGTACAGGGAGGGCGCAGTAAGCCCCAGGAAGCGTTGCTGTTCAACCGATCCCGGCTCGGTGTCGCCTTGGATCACGATCAGACGCTTGAGCATGTTGCGATATTCACCGGGCACTTCCTGCCACGCCGGTTCGCCGAAATGTTCGCCCATCGGAATTTTCCGATCCTCGACAGCAGGGGCTAACAAAACGCCCCAGCGGTATTCCGGCATCTTCACGTAATCAAACTTTGCCCAGCCTTTCGGGTCGACGGAAACAGCCGTGCGCAGGTAAACCATCGAATCCTGAAAGTTTTGCGGGATCAGGTCGTTCCACCAATTGATGTATCCGGGGTGCCATTTTTCCAGCGCCTTCAGGACCTTTTTGTCCTGGCTCAGATTTACGTTATTCGGGATCTGGGTATCGTAGCTTACGTTGATCAGGTCGAGCATTGGTTTCCTCCTCAGGGGGCAAAATCTGGATAGATTTTGGGACGGATTCTTTGCGAAATCCGCGCCCGTTACACGCGTTCCATGTTATAATCGCCGCGTACTCCGGTGCCGTAGCGTTGCAGTGCGCCATCCTCGCCGACCGCGTTGGGGCGCTGGAAAATCCAGTTCTGCCAAGCGGTCAAACGGCCGAAAATGCGGGTTTCCATCGTTTCGGGGCCGGCAAAGCGCAGGTTCGCTTCCATTCCGGTCATTGCATCGGGGCTGAAGCTGGCCCGCTCTTCCATGAACAGGCGCACTTCGTCTTCCCAATCGATGTCGTCATAAACATATGTCACAAGACCCGCCTCGTCTGCCTTGTCGGCTTCCAAGGGCTGACCTTTCAGACCCTCCAGCGCGGCGATATCTTCGGGCGTGCCAAGAAAGCGGGTTTCAAGCCGCGTCAGATCATTACCCATCTTGTACGTACCAAAGTTCCCTTCGGTCAGCGTGACAGTTGCAAGAGGACGGTTATCGCCTTCGAATTCTTCAAGCATCATGTAACTGCGATCAACCGCCCACAGCAGCTCTGCCAACGGCCCTGCAAAGCACGAGCCATGTTCGACGATCGCCACAAGACTGCGCGATGTCATGTCAATCCGCTTCAGCACTCGTTTCCAGTATTGGAGAATCTCGTTGGCGAGCCAGTGATCCTTGTTGGCTAACAAAAGGGCCTCGTGCGCAACCACCAGTTCGGGGTCGCCTTGGGTCTGGAATTCGAGCAGGCCCAATTCCTTTTCGTTATTGCGCAGATGAAGAATCGCATCGTCCAGTTCACGCGCGCAGCGCAACATCCATGCGCCTGCCCCTTCGGCGGTCAATGCATCCGTGTCCGCCGGAGCGTCCTCCTCCGGACCCTTGATCACGATTGTTGCACGTTTCTCAGCGCGGTTGAGCGTCACCTCTACGGTGGAGTAGGTGATCGCATCCTCAGCAAAGTCGCGGGAAATCGGCGTCAGTTTGATACCCTGCGAAACATCCGCCTTGCCCGAGCTCGCTGCCATCTCGCGGGCACGCGTAGCCACGGCTTCGTCGAACTTCGAATTGGCGACAACTTCGTCCACCAAACGCCAGTCTTTCGCACGCTTGCCTTTCACGCCCTCTTCGATCGAGCAGAATACATCAGCGCGGTCGCGGCGCACCTTGCGCTTGTCCGTCACGCGGGTCAGCCCACCAGTACCGGGAAGAACCGCAAGCAAAGGAACTTCGGGCAAGGAGACCGAGGACGTGCTGTCATCCGTCAACATGATGTAGTTGCACGCCAGCGCCAGTTCGTACCCCCCGCCCGCGCAGGCTCCTTTGACCGCGCAGATATAGTTTTGACCGCTGTCGGCCAAAGCCGCTTCATATGTGTTGCGGGTCTCATTGGTGAACTTACAGAAGTTGACCTTGTGGCTATGAGCGGCGCCGCCCAGCATCCGGATATTGGCACCGGCGCAAAAAACCTTGTCTTTGGCGGATTGCAGCACCACAACTTTTACCTCGGGGTGTTCGAACCGCATACGTTGAACAACATCGGCAAGCTCGATATCCACACCCAGATCATAGGAATTCAGTTTCAGTTCATAACCTTCGAACAATCCGGCGGTTTCATCGACATCCATATACAGATTGGCTACCGCCCCGTCGTATTCGACTTTCCAATGACGATAGGCCGATGGGTCCGTTTGAAAGTTTATGATCTTGGTCATGAGCAATCTCCTTGATCAGGCTCGCGCCTTGAAAACGGGGCCAAACTGGCCTTTGCAATTATCAATCGCATTAATGGCACGATAATGCCAATTCATTTCACCATTTCCACCCAATTAACCAGCAATATTGCAGTATAGTGCCTACGTCCGGCTATCCCGCGTTACCAGCACTCTTGCCCGCATATCGCCCACCGTCAGACCCAGGACCGGTTGATCATTTGGGCATTTGTTCAAGTGCTGCTCTACCATGTCACACAACCGGGCAGCAGCGCGGGGTTTTTGCATCCGCAGCTTCAACCGGGCGTTGGCGAGCTGGATCAAGGCAAGTGCCATCTCTCTTTCTGCCGATCCCTCGGGGGTGCGTAGCCAAACGGCCTCGACAACCTCGTGACATTCCCAAAAATAACCGGCGTCGAAATAGGCGAGCCCCGCTTGCCACGCCTGAGTTCGGTCCAGCTCCGACAATGCCACATCACTTGATACACTTGCTTTGACCCTGTCAAACCAGCCTTCAGGATGGCGGGCATTATGCCCCGGTACATAAGCGTACGGGGGAAAAGAGATGGCGGTCCTGCACATCAGGCGGTCTTTACGACTTCCCGTTCCATCCTGTCCAGACGCGCGCAAAACTCGCGGATAGCCTCCAAGGTAGCATGAGGTTGATCCTGCTGCGGCGCGTGGCGGCAGCCGTCCAGTATTGCGGTTTCGATGGGGGAATAAATCCGTGTTTCGATCTCTTGGATTTGCGCCAAGGTACCATAGGGATCGTCACGCCCTTGAATTGCCAGCACGGGGATGCGCAGGTGATCAATGGCGTCCGCGACATTCCATGACTCGAATGCCGGATCCGTCCACGCACCATACCACCCCTGAAAGGCGACATCGACATCGGCGTGATATTTCGAAAGCTTTTGCTTTAGATCGCCGTTGGCATATGCATCACCCGCCGCCTTGATGGCGGCAATCCCAATAGGTTCGGTAAAGAAATGTGGGGCCATCAGTACAAGCGCCCTGATCCGCATGTCGGACACCGACCCCGCGTAAATCGCAGCGATTGTGGCACCGTCGGAATGTCCCAACAGGACGGCTTGTTGGATTCCCGCAGTATCCAGCACCTCTTTTACTGTGCCGGTCGCTTCGCGGGTCATATAATCCAACGGGCGTGGCAGCTCGATACTATCAGATGCCCCATAACCAGCGCGCGAATATGCCAGCACGCCGAAACCAGTGGCATCGACCAATTGTTGTGGGAAATCACGCCATTGCGCCACGCTCCCCAACCCTTCGTGCAGCAAAACAATCGTCGGAGCGGCAGACGGTTCGGGCCCCCAGGCCGCATATTCCAGCGATTTCCCCCCTGCCTTCAGCCGCAAACCCGCTTGATCAGACCAGATGATGCTCATCATTTTTCCTCTCGTAATTTGAACCGCTGAATTTTGCCTGTTGCGGTTTTGGGCAGCTCATCAACGGGTACGATCCAACGTGGGTACTTCCACTTTCCAATCTTGTTTTTGACGTGCTCTTTTAACTCGGCAAGCAAGGCTTCGTCGGCGGTGCCCTCTTTCAAGACGATATAGGCTTTGGGTTTTTCCAGCCCTTCCTCATCCTCTGCGGCAACGACGGCCGCTTCCAGAACACGCGGATGACTGACCAGCGCGCCCTCTACCTCGAACGGTGATAACCAGATGCCCGATACCTTGAACATGTCATCGGTACGCCCGCAATATATCAGGCGTCCGTCATCGCGCATCTCGTACTTGTCGCCGGTACGGGTCCAGATACCCTCGAAGGTGGTTCGCGACTTTTCTCTCTGGTTCCAGTAGCAACTGGCCGACGAGGCACCGTTCACCAGCAATTCGCCGACCTCCCCGGGGCCTACTTCTTCGCCGAATTCGTTCACGAGGCGCAGTGCGTAGCCCGGAACCGCAACCCCCGATGTGCCATACACAAGGTCATCTTTTCGGTTGCTCAAGAAGATATGCAGCATCTCTGTAGAACCGACACCATCCAGAATGCAGCAGCCAGTATGTCTTTCCCACCTTGCCCCGACCTCTTCGGGCAGGGCTTCACCGGCTGAAATGCAGGTACGCAAAGGCGCGTCCACAGGGCCGCTTTTGTCCATATGCGCCACCATTGCGGCATATAGCGTGGGGACACCACAGAAAACGGTCGGCTTTTCCGCCGTCAACGTTTTGACCATGTCATCAGGCGTAGGACGCCCGTCAAACAGTAAAGTTGTCGCCCCTACCGAAAGGGGAAAGGTCATGGCGTTGCCCAGACCATATGCAAAAAAGAATTTGGCCGCTGAAAACACAACGTCGTTCTCTTCTATTTCAAGCACCTGTTTGCCGTAGGTGTCAGACGTTGCTCGCAAAGCGGAATGTACATGCGCCACGCCTTTTGGCTGACCTGTAGAACCGGACGAATACAGCCAGAACGCGACCTCATCGGGGGATACCGGCAACGTATCCCTTGCCACAGCACCATCAATGAAATTGTCGAAATCGGTGGTCCCATCAGGCGCGTCACCGATCACCACGACATGGCGCAAGTACGGGTTGCCTTCGACTGCGCCTTTCACGACATCCCAAAGCGGAGCGGAAACGAAAAGGATGGCCGCGCGTGCATCGCGAAGGATTGCATCATATACCGAAGTCGCCAGCAGTGTGTTCAGCGGGATCGGAATCACACCGCATTTCAACGCTCCCCAAAATATCTGGGGAAACTCGATCTGATCCAGAACCAGCATTGCGGCACGTTCCTCGGCGCGGATATCAGCCTTGGCAAATGCTCCTGCAACCTGCGCCGCCCCTTGAAGCAACCCGTCATAGGTCAGCACGCGACCCGACCCGATCTCGCGGTAAGCTGTCTTGGCCCCACGTCCCTCTTCGGGATGGCGGTCTACAAAGTACGTAGCTGCATTTGCGGTTGCGGTAATCATCGTAGTCCTCCCAAACTCGGATGCTTTATTGTGCGCCACAAAGCGAAAGTCGCAAGGCGATCAGCGACATTCGGCATTTTACTGCATCAAATGACGGAAATAGATGCCGGGTCGTCATACTCGCATACCGTTGCGACCAAGCTTACTCGGTCGATATCGACCGAGACAGGGACCCGCGTCGGTCAACGCATTGGTCGTTACCGAACGCGAAAGACCGTCAAGGCAGCAAGAACAGTGTTATTGCAGGGAACATCACCAGAATGATCACGCGCACGATGTCTGATCCTACGAAGTACATAACTGCTTTATAGGTCTCGGTCATTGGTGTTTCACGGTCCATCGAGTTGATGATGAACAGGTTCATTCCAACCGGCGGGGTGATCAATCCCACCTCGACCACGATCAATACAAGGATGCCGAACCAGATCGCCAGATGTTCTGTGCTCATCCCGAAATCCATTGCCGAAATCACGGGAAAGAAGATCGGGACGGTCAACAGGATCATCGACAAACTGTCCATCAGGCACCCGAAGATCAAATAGAACACCAGGATGATGGTCAAAACGAACCAGGGGCTAAACCCCTGTCCCACGACCCAATCGGCCATGAACTGCGGCACACCGGACAAAGCCAGAAAACCGTTATAGAACCCCGCCCCGAGTACGATAAAGAAGATCATGCCGGTGGTCTTGGCGGTGCCAAGCAGGCTTTCGCGGAGCAACGCCCAATTCAAGCTTCCCGATAGCAACGCGGCCAATCCTGTGCCTGCCGCGCCTATCGCAGAGCCTTCTGTCGGTGTGAACCATCCCAGATAGATCCCGCCGACGACGATAAAAAAGATCACCAGCACCGGCCAAGTATCTGCCAGGGCGCGAAAGCGATCGCGCATGGGAACCGCCGGACGCGTACCTGCTGACTTGGGATTTACGCGTACATAGATCGAAATGGTGATGATATAGCCAATTGCCGCAAGAACACCGGGCAGAAACGCGGCAAGAAAAAGCTTGGCGATGTTTTGTTCCGTCAATATTGCGTAAATCACAAGAATTACCGAGGGCGGGATCAAAATACCCAAGGTACCACCGGCGGCCAGCGTCGCCGTCGAGAACCCGCCAGAATAGCCATAGCGGCGCAATTCCGGCAGCGCCACTTTCGACATGGTCGCCGCCGTTGCCAGCGAACTGCCGCAGATCGCGCCGAAACCTGCACAAGCCCCGACGGCCGCCATCGCCACGCCACCGCGACGGTGGCCCAGAAAGCTTTCGGCGGCCTTGAACAGGGCCGATGACATACCCGATAGGGTTGCAAATTGGCCCATCAACAGAAACATCGGAATGATGCTCAGCGAATAGCTTGAGAACGTTGTGTATGTTTCTGATTTCAGCTTGGCCAGCAGTGGCGTGGGGTTTCCTCCCATCGCCAGAAACCAGCCTCCGAACCCGCATAGCAACATTGCAAGCCCGATCGGAGCACGCAAGAAGATCATCAAGAGCAGGACCGGAAATGACCAAAAGCCTAGTTCGAGATTGGTCACGTCAATGTGCCCCTTGTTCTCTGGGAAGGATGGATACGCCACGCACCGCTTCAATGATCCGGATTACAGCGCAATAAATCGCAACGATGCACGCAACGACCCCGGACACAAAACTGGCGGCGTAAGCCCACCAGACGGGGAACTGCAAAAACAGCGTTGTTTCACCGTTTCCGATATAGCGTTGCATACCCTCGTAAAGCCGCCAGATGATCAAAAATGTGACCGCGGTCAAGATGACCTCCCAGAAGGCGATGATCCAGCGGTTGGTGCGCCGGGATAAGAACGCGGTGAATACGTCGACACTGGCATGCGATCCGTAGAATTGGCATATCGGCAGGAACGAAAAAATCGCAAAGGCCACCCCGGCCTCCAGAAGCTCATAATTGCCGTTGATCTCGCCAATGCCGAGGTCCAGCACTGCCTGCGCCAGCGTGTTCAGAGCGCCTTGAAAAAAATCGCCGTGCAACATTCCGTTGATGAACCGACCTATAATGGAGGCGGTAGTCATCAAGACCAAGGTCAATAAAACCAAGCCCCCGATCAATGCGGTAACTACGGCAAGGAACTGGGTCAGCCGATACATGCAGTTTCTCTTTATGTTTGAAGATCGTTGGGATGAAATTGTCTGCGGCACAGCACTTTGCGCCGCAGACCTCGGGTCAAGACCCGCCGCTTACTTGCCGTAGGCGTCCATCAAGGAACGGGCTTCGTCGATCAGCGCCTGACCGTCAATTCCCTTGTCATTCATTTCCGCGATCCAGCTATCGTAAATCGGCTGGGATGCATCGCGCCACACCTGTGTCTCTTCTTCGTTCAGAGTAATGATATTATTGCCCATATCGAGAGCGGCCTGACGTGCAGGGCCATCGGCATCGGACTGCGTACCACCCGCAAAGATCGAAAACTCGAGACCCGAATTATCGTCGATCACTTTTTTCAGATCATCGGGCAGGCTTTCGTACTTGTCCTTGTTCATGGCCAGCACGAATGTAAGGTCATAAAGCGCAGCACCGGTAAATTCGGTGTGATTCTTGACCAGCTCCGGGACCTTAAGCGCCGATGTAACTTCCCAAGGTATGGTTGTACCGTCGATGACGCCTTTGGACAAACCTTCGGGGATCGCAGGGACAGGCATGCCCACGGGCGTAGCGCCCATAATTTCCAACAGTTCATTTACCAGACGCGACCCGCCACGGATTTTCAAACCCTGCATGTCGTCCGGTGACCGAACCTCCTTGTTGGTATGCAGCATGCCAGGCCCGTGAACCCATGTGCCCAGAATATGAACATCTTTGAATTCGGTGTCTTTCATGTGCTTTTCAAACATCTGCCAATAAGCAGAACTGGCGGCCCTGGCGTCTTTCACCATAAACGGCAATTCAAACACTTCGGTAGAAGGATAGCGCCCTGGCGTATATCCAACCACAGTCCAGACAATATCGGCAACCCCGTCAATTGCTTGGTCCATAAGCTCTGGCGGTTTGCCACCCAGTTGCATCGAAGGGTAACGCTCGATCTTGATCCGGCCTTTGCTGTCGGCTTCCACCTTGTCAGCCCAAACGTCCAAAATCAATTTGGGTACATTGGCTTGCGGCGGCAGAAACTGGTGCATGCGCAGTGTTACTTCCTGGGCAAAAGCACCCGTGGCGCTCAGACCTATTGCCAGCGCCGCGCCCGCAATACCCATAAAGGCTCTTTTGTTCATCATCATCTTCTCCCTTTATTTTTTATAGACGGTATTTTTCAGTGGTGTCGATTATAAGCCATTGTACATTTTGACATCCGGAAAGACGTATCATCAATCAACGCTGGCAATCCAATCCACAACTCTCCTTGCGCTCACCACATCACACCCACAATTTTTCACCCGACCGGTTCATGCGACCCGTCAAGAAGGCACGGTTCATAAACCCACAGGTGCCTTGCTCCGAAATCTCATTGGTCTCCCTCACCCTCGGACAGAAACTCTTGAATTAGATCAAGTTACACTCCTGTCCGCTGCGATAAACGGTTAGGTGATATGGCAATCTTTGTCATTATATTTCGCACCAAAGCCTGCCAGGTGCCGTTTGGCTCGCCATAGCCTTACTGTGCCCCCTCGCTGAAACCGCTGATATCACAAAGTATTCCCGGCATATTTTGCAACCGTCAAACCCAAAAACATCTCCCAGCATTATAATGCTCAAAACCGGGGGCACCACTTTCAAATGGTACATCCACGACAAAGCAATCTGCCAACATGATAGGGGGGTGATGGTGGCGTTACCTGGATTTGAACCAGGGACCTAACGATTATGAGTCGTTCGCTCTAACCAACTGAGCTATAACGCCATCGGCGCGTGGAGTATGACAGGCCTTGGCCCCCGTCAAGAGCCAAAGCCAATCTAATTTCAATTACCCGCCGCGCACAGTGTCAATCATCAGCTGGACATTGTCGGGATTTGCGTCTGGCGTGATCCCATGACCCAGGTTGAAAATATGCGGGCCCTTGGAAAATGCCTGGACGATGGCGCGTGTATTGTCGACCAATGCCTGCCCCCCGGTGACCATGTGCGTCGACGCAAGGTTGCCCTGCACGCACCCATCGACCTGCACATTCTGTGCAGCCCATTCCGCCGAAACAGAGTTATCCAGCGCCACGCAATCCACGCCGGTCTTTTTCGCGAAACCGATATATTTCTCTCCGGCTTCCCGGGGAAAGCCGATGATCGGAACTCCCGGATGGCGTTTTTTCAGCTCTTGGGTAATCTCGCGCGCCGGGGCCAGGGCGTATTTATCGAACGCATCCCCCGGCAGCGACCCTGCCCAGCTATCGAAAATTTTCATCACTTCCGCGCCCGCCTCTATCTGGGCAGACATGTATTCGATCGTGGCTTTTGTGATCAGATCCAGCAGCTTCTCAAACAGCTCATTGTTTTCATTTCGCAGCAGATGCGCTGGACCTTGGTCCTTGGTGCCCTTTCCCGCGATCATATAAGTCGCCACAGTCCAAGGTGCCCCGGCAAAGCCGATCAACGTGGTTTGCGGTGGCAAGGCCCCGACAAGGTTGCGGACAGTCTGATAGATCGGGTTCAGCGTTTCGTGGATATCCTCCACCGGCTTGAGCTTTTCGAAATCGGCTTGCACCGTAACCGTCGACAGACGCGGGCCTTCGCCGGTAACAAACCACAGATCCGCCCCCAGAGCCTGCGGAACCAGCAAGATGTCGGCGAACAGTATTGCCGCGTCGAAACCATAGCGCCGGATAGGCTGCAACGTCACCTCGGTGGCAAGATCAGGATTATAGCAAAGTGACAAAAAATCGCCCGCCTGCGCGCGCGTCGCTTTGTATTCCGGCAGATAGCGGCCCGCCTGACGCATCATCCAGATCGGAGGAGTAGGCAGGGTCTCACCTGCGAGCGCACGCAGAACGGTTTTCGTTTCAGGGGTGTTCTGCGACATGGTCATCCTCATCAATGTGGCTTTTCTCTTAGGTCAAGATGTAACGGCTGGATGTCAAGGCACTGCTGGCGCTTGTCAGATCAAATTCTCCGTCCTAAAGAAGGGCCATGCAACTGAATCTGCCCACCCCCGAAAACCCAATGCGCATCGGCACTCGCGGCTCGCCGCTTGCTATGGCCCAAGCTTACGAAACGCGCGCACGGCTTGCCGCCGCATTCGAAATCCCGCAAGCCGCATTCGAAATTGTGGTCATCAAGGTGACCGGAGACCTCATCCAAGACCGTTCGCTGAAAGAAATCGGCGGCAAGGGGCTGTTTACCCGCGAAATCGAAGAAGAATTATTGGCCGGCAAGATCGACATCGCTGTGCATTCCATGAAGGATATGCCAACCATTCAGCCGGGCGGCCTGCTGCTTGACACATTTCTGCCGCGCGAAGATCCACGCGATGCGTTTGTCGCCTCGACCCTCTCGTCACTGGACCAGCTCGACCATAACGCCGTCGTCGGAACCTCCAGCCTGCGCCGCCGCGCGCAACTGCTGCATCGCCGCCCCGACCTGACCGTGGTGGAATTTCGCGGCAACGTCCAAACCCGCCTCAGAAAACTCGCCGATGGCGTGGCCGAATGCACCTTTCTTGCGATGGCAGGGCTAAACCGGCTCGGCATGGAGAATGTACCGGCCACCCCGGTCGAGGTCACGGATATGCTGCCCGCCGTGGCGCAGGGAGCCATCGGCATCGAGCGACGTGCCGGTGATATCGACACCGAGGCCATGCTGACCGCTATCCACGACATCCCCACAGGCCAGCGCCTGACCGCCGAACGGGCTTTTCTTCTGACCCTCGATGGCTCGTGCGAGACCCCGATCGCCGGTCTCGCAACGCTCAGCGGTGACACGCTGCATCTGCAGGGCGAAGTGCTCCGCCCCGACGGGTCTGAAGTCATAAGCGGGCATCGTACAGGACCAATCGTCGCGGGAGGGCAAATGGGGGTCGACCTCGCCAGCGAGCTGCTAGCGCAAGCGGGTCCGCACTTTTTTGATTGGCGCGCGTGACTGAAACCACGCTTTTCCCAACAATGCCTCGCATAAATCACAAAGTTTGAAACTTTGTGACCAGGCTCACGTTTCTTCAGCATGATCATTAAGGTCACATATTCGAAACTCAGGAGCCTACTATGACTTTCACCAAAAAAATGATGTCGGCGACCGCCGCACTCGCACTCACAGCCGGTGCCGCATTCGCTGATGCACACTCCATGAACCACATGAACAATATGGTTGGTGGGGCAGAGATGTTCGCCGACAAGAACATCGTCGAAAACGCAGTGAATTCCGCGGACCACACAACACTTGTCGCGGCAGTCAAGGCAGCAGGGCTCGTAGACACGCTTTCTGGCCCCGGTCCATTCACTGTTTTCGCACCTACAAACGAAGCGTTCGACCGGCTCGAACCAGGCGCGGTGGACATGCTGCTGAAACCTGAAAACAAAGATCAGCTGACCAAAGTACTGACCTGTCATGTGGTCGACAAAGCAATCATGGCCGAGGCCCTTCAGGACATGATTACCGACAACGGCGGCAGCACCGCCATCCCCACGCTGGGAGGCTGCATCCTTACCGCGTCCTTCACCGACGAGGGTAAAATTCTCCTCACGGACGAGAATGACAATGGTGCGATGGTGTCGATCGCGAACGTCCAGCAATCCAATGGTCTGATCCACGTCATCGACGGTGTTATGCTGCCGCGCCAATAATCAGACGGCCAAATCTGTGATCTGACCACCGGGCCCTTTGCTGAACCAGGCAAGGGGCCTGCTTGTTTATGTTCCAAATGGATCATTATCCCGGGGGAGTCCGCAGGACGGGGGCTGGCCCCCTCCCGCACCCGCCGTTGCAGACCGATGTTCAGACCCATTTCGCCAACGGTGGTAAGCTCATCAAAACCGCGTCCGCATCATGGCCGGTTTCCAGCCCGAACTTGGTTCCACGATCATACACCAGGTTATACTCTGCATACAGACCCCGGTGAATAAGCTGCGTATCCTTGTCGGCTTGGGTCCAATCCTGCCCTTTGCGCCGATTTACCAAGGGAACGAACGCCGGCAGGAATGCCCGCCCGATGTCCTGGGTCAGACTGAAATCGGCCTCCCAATCGCCGGAACACCGGTCATCCATAAATATGCCGCCGACCCCCCGGGCGCGATGTCGATGTGGGATATAGAAATACTCATCCGCCCAAGCTTTCAGCTTGGGATACAAAGCGCCATCATGCGGGTCTAAATGCTGTTTCTGCTGGTCATGAAAATGCGCCGTGTCTTCGGCATATTCGATACATGGGTTTAAATCCGAACCGCCGCCGAACCACCACGCATGTGGCGTCCAGAACATGCGTGTGTTCATGTGTACGGCTGGCACATGAGGGTTTTGCATATGCGCCACAAGGCTGATCCCCGAAGCCCAGAATCGCGGGTCTTCGTGCATTCCGGGTATACCTTTTCGGGCAGCCATGGCCAGTTGGGCCTGCTCACCCAAAGTTCCGTAAACCGTCGACACATTGACGCCTACCTTTTCAAACACCCGTCCGCCGCGCATGACGCTCATCAACCCACCGCCAGCATCTGATCCGTCTTTGCTGCTGCGCGTGGTCTCGCTTACGTCAAACGCCCCCGGTGGTTCATTGGTCAACGGGCCCGACGCGTGGTCGCGCTCCAACCCTTCAAATGCCTCGACAATCTGATCTCTCAGACTGCGAAACCATGTTGCCGCACGACGTTTATTTTCCTCGAAACCGTCGTTCATATCTTTTCGCCCTGTCCTACCAATTTAATGCGCCGGCGCACCCGCTGCATCCAGCAGGGACCGACCACCGTCAACCACCACGACCTCTCCTGTCATGAAGCTCGAACTATCCGCAGCCAGGTACTGTATGGTGTCAGTCAGCTCAGAGGGGGACGCAATCCGCCCGAGAGGGGTGTGGTTGCGAATATCATCGCGCCATTCTCGGTTGTCGGCGACTGAGGCTTTCAACGATCCGCTCATCACCGACCCGAATGCCACGGCATTCACGCGAATGCGATGCGGTGCCAGCGTAAGCGCCATCGACCGCGTCATCTGCTCAAGAGCGGCGGCTGCCATTGAATACGCCATCAATTCAGGCCGGGTATGGCGCGACGCAATAGAGCTCAGGTTGATAATGCTGCCCACGGCACCGTCCGATTGACCTTCAGCCTGTTTGATCATCCGCTTGGCCACCTGCTGTGTCAGCTGCATGGCCGTCATTACGTTTTCCTGCCACAGTGTCTCTACGCTGGTATCGTCGCTGTCCAACGCATCCGTGGGCAGGAACTGCCGCGATGCGTTCACCAAAACATCCACCTCGTCAAACGCGTCAATCGTCGCCGATACAAGGTTTGCGATGGTCAGACGCTGCCGTAGGTCACCGGCGAAAAAACGGATATTCCCTTCATCTCTGGCGTCACCCAGCTCATCGGCAAGCGCCTTTTCGTCCATGTCGGCGCACATGACGTTCGCACCTTTATCCGCAAATTGCCGCGCAATAGCCAGGCCGATCCCATTGGCCGCCCCCGTGATGATCACGCTTTTGCCGGAAATGGAAAATGACATTACTCGTTCCTTTTATCACACAACCTAGCGTCGTTTTCGCAAGGGTCGCGCCGCATGAAACAGTTTGAACCGTGCATCGCCGCCGATTTCCTCGACATGGACAAACCGGGTCTTCAACTCTGCCTCATAGGGCAAATGACGGTTCGCCACCATCCACAACTTGCCTTGCGGTGACAGGATACGCGCAGCGGCGGCCACAAACGCTTGCCCTATCTGCGGTTCCGCGGCACGGCCAATATGAAACGGCGGGTTCATGATTACCGCGTCCATACGATGCGGAGGCTCCCAGGTGGTCGCATCCTCCCACAAAAATTCGGCACGCTCGTCGGTCACGTTTCGACGGGCGCATTCCAATGCCATGTGTCCCGCTTCGACAAGGTATATCTTCTTGATGGTTTCACGGGTCAACGCATGTGCTGACAAAAAGCCCCAGCCCGCGCCAAGATCCGCCACCTCTGCGCCCAGGTTTTCAGGTAATGCATCGACCAACAGCGCCGACGCCAAATCCACACCATCGGCTGAAAAGACACCCGGTGCGGTCCAGAACCCGCCATCCATCAACGACGGGCCTTGCTTCCAATCCGCAAAGAATTCCGCTGCGGGTTCAGAGATCCAGAACATCTTGCCGTGCGCTTTGGAAATCGGGCCGCGCACCGTTACCCGCGTACGCATCTCGCGCAGGATGCTATCCACGCCATCGGTCTTCTGCCCGTCAACAACCACAATGCCGTCGCAGACTTCGCACGCATCGGCGATCAACGCGCGGGCTTCGTTTTTGGCGCGCGGCAGGCAGACAATGCAGGCCGCGTACCTGTCCTTGACGTTACGCACGACGTCATAGCCCCGTGCCGTCCACGCATCGTAATCCGGCTTGAATCCCTGAATGATTTGGATGCGATCTTTATCAATTCCCGGCAAATCCGCATCGAGGGGGGGGTGAAAGACAGCAATTGTTCCTTCGGGGGGTAGGTCCAAACCGTCGCCGTCAAGCGCCAGCAGCAATCGTGCATCTATCACGTATTATTCTTCTTTTTCCATTGTGCATTGAAGCGGGTGCTGATGTCGCCGGGCGAAATCCATAACCTGCGCGACTTTGGTCTCGGCGATCTCGTGACTGAACACACCGACCACAGCCAGCCCCTTCTTGTGAACAGTGAGCATGATTTCAAAGGCCTGCGCGTGATTCAGACCAAAAAAGCGCTCAAGCACCAGAACCACGAACTCCATCGGCGTGAAGTCGTCATTTAGCAGCAGCACCTTGTATAAAGGTGGCCGCTTGGTTTTTGGTTTGGTCTTGGTCAACAGATCGGTTTCGTCGTCATCCCGATCTTTGCCAGCCATCATCTGATCATCAAGGCGCATCGCTGCTCCTGTGTGAGAAGTCGTTTCAAGTGAATCGTATAGCGGTCTATATAACCTGAAAGCGTAATTAGAAAAGAGGCAGTGCCAAAGATGACACGGCAGATCACCACGATCGGCTTTGATGCCGATGACACTCTTTGGCATAACGAACGCTTTTTTACGTTAACTCAGGCCAAGTTGGCCGATTTGCTGCGCGATTATTCCGACCCTGAAAACCTCATGGAAAGGTTGCTCGCCGCAGAACAAAGGAACCTTCCGCATTATGGCTATGGCATCAAGGGGTTTACCCTGTCGATGGTCGAAACCGCGGTCGAGGTGACCGACGGACAGGTCCCTGCGAGGGTCATCGCCGAAATACTGAGCGCCGGACGCGAGATGCTAGCCCATCCGGTTGAACTGTTGCCATATGTTCAGCCGACGCTCGACGCGCTGCGGGAAGACTACAAACTGGTCATGATCACCAAAGGGGATCTACTGGATCAGGAACGAAAGCTTGCGGAATCGGGGTTACGCCAGATGTTTGATGCGGTCGAGATTGTTTCGGATAAAACCGCTGACGTCTACGCGCGCGTATTCAATCAGCATGGGGACGGACCCGAGCGCGGCATGATGGTAGGGGACTCGATGAAGTCAGATATCGTTCCGATGATTTCGGCGGGCGGCTGGGGGGTGCACATCCCGAATGGAACCCCATGGGCGCTTGAATTTGCACCCGCACCCGGCCCTGAAACCCGATATGAACAAATCGAAGCGTTGAACGATTTGCCGCCGATTTTAGACAAGCTCATCTAGAGGATTCGTCAGACCGGTATGCCACAACTACGGCAACTTGCCGCCACATTCCTGCCACATTCGCTTCTATAGTGGTTAAGCGGTAAGCACCCCCTAGATGTGCCGCTGACAATTTTTATCTTTTCGACAGTTGATTGATATCAACGGGTTTATCGAAAATTCGACCTATGGTAAGCTAGCCTTAATAAACAGAGGCCAGTCGAAAAATCGGCGGTCCGAGGCAGAGCAAAGGCAGTTATAATGAGAGCGCGGCGTGTACAGCCAGCCCGGTATGGGCTATTTATCCTTGCGGCTATATGGGTCTTGTTGATCCTTCCGCTTAGCGCCATGGCAGCCCCCTATGCTGCTTATGTGATAGACGCCCGCACGGGCGAGGTTTTACACTCCAACAACGCTGACACGCGATTACACCCGGCATCGCTGACAAAGATGATGACACTCTACATCGCTTTCGAGGCTATCAAGCGTGGCGAGATTTCGATCGACAACAAAGTCAAGATCAGCAGCAATGCGGCGTCGGAACCTCCTAGCAAACTGGGTTTGAAAAGCGGTCAGACCATCGCATTGCGCTATTTGATCCGGGCCGCCGCTGTGAAGTCGGCAAACGACGCCGCAACAGCAATTGGCGAGGCCATCGAAGGGTCGGAAGCAAAGTTCGCACGCCGGATGAACCGTACTGCCAAAGCGCTTGGGATGAAAAATACCACGTTCAAGAACGCCCATGGCCTGACCGAGGCGGGGCATATGTCTACCGCCCATGACATGACCATTTTGGGTCGCCACCTGCTTTACGATTTTCCGGAATACTATAACCTGTTTTCGCGTATCACAGCGGATGCGGGTGTGCGCAAGGTAAGCCACACAAACCGCCGGTTTCTTACGTCCTACAAAGGTGCGGACGGTATCAAGACGGGCTATACCCGTGCCGCAGGATTTAATCTGGTGGCGTCGGCTGAGCGTGGCAACGAGCGTGTGATCGTGACCGTGTTTGGCGGAACATCCACATCGGCGCGTAACGCGAAAGTCGCAGAGCTGATGGATCTGGGCTTCCGTCGTGCTCCATCCAAGGCACCACTCCACAAGCCTGCGAAACCGTCGTATGTGGATGTCGAAGACATACCGATGGCATCTAACGGCGCTGCTGGCAAAACCATCCGAGTGGTGGGCGCGGTTACTTCGTCGAAGCGCCCGAACCTGCGCCCAGGTTCAACTGTCGAAGTGGTTGTTGCGACCGCCGAAAAGCCACAGGCCACCTCGCCGATCTTCAAAGCTGACATTACCGCCGCCTTGCAGGAAGCGCAAAAAACAGTTCCGGTACAGGCAGTTGCACCTGTCCCACGACCGTCCGCACCAGAGGCTGAGGCGGTAAAGGTCGCCGCTGTTTCGATGCGCCCTATCCAACGTCCGGCAGAGACAGAGCCAGCCGCGGAAGTGATAAAGGTCGCGCAAGTCGCCAAGATCAAAAAGGTCCCCGCGGCCCCCGAAGTTATCACCCGCGTTTCGACGTCGGGTGGTCGGCACTGGGGCGTCAACGTCGGTCGCTATCCAAGCCGGTATGCAGCCGAGAAAGTATTGCTCAAGACCGCCCTGTCAGAGATTTCGACGCTGGATGGCACATTGCGCAAGGTTGTACAGCGACCACAGGGGTTTGACGCAAACTTTCTGGGTATGACCCGCGAAACCGCAGACCTCGCCTGTCGCAGGCTGGTTGCGCGCAATGTCAATTGTTTCATGATTGGGCCAAGCTGAAAACCAGCCTTGCTTCAGGTCGTCGCCTGAAGCAAGGTCCGGGTATATTCGGATTTCGGATTATCATATAGCGCGTCAACATCGCCATATTCCACCACATCGCCACGCTTCATGACCATCACTTTGTGAGACATCGCCCGAACAACCTTGAGGTCGTGGCTGATGAACAAATACGCCAGCCCATACTTGCGTTGTAGATTGCGCAACAGATCGACGATTTGCACCTGCACGGTCATGTCCAGCGCCGACGTAGGTTCATCCAACACCAGCAACCGCGGTCGCAGCACCATCGCGCGGGCAATCGCGATACGTTGACGCTGCCCCCCTGAAAACTCGTGCGGATACCGATCCATTGTCGCTGGGTCGAGCCCGACTTCGATCATCACATCCCGGACGAGTTCACGAGGGTTACGGTCAGGATCAACCTTGTGAATGGCCAGCCCTTCGGAGATGATCTGCATGCACGTCATTCGCGGCGAAAGGCTGCCAAAAGGGTCCTGAAACACGATCTGCATGTCTTTTCTCAGACGGCGCAGCTCTCGGGTGGACCAGCTTCGCACGTCCTGGCCCATAAAGTTGATTCCGCCTTCGGACGAAATCAGCCGCATGATCGCCAGCGCCAATGTGGTCTTGCCCGAACCGGATTCCCCGACGATGCCGACGGTCTCGCCCGCGCGTACGGATAACGAAGCCCCATTGACCGCCTTAACGTGGTCAACCGTCCGGCGCAGAAATCCCTTTTGAATAGGGAACCACACCTTAAGCTGATCAGTGCTGGCAATCAGCTCTGCATCTGCGGGCACTGGATCAGGGCGACCCGAGGGCTCAGCCCCCAACAGCTTGACGGTATAGGGGTGTTGAGGGTTCTCAAAGACGTCGCGCGCCGGTCCCTGTTCAACAATTTCACCCTGCTGCATGACGCATACCCGGTCGGCAATACGGCGCACGATGCCCAAGTCATGGGTGATGAACAACAGGCCCATGCCTTCGCTGTCCTTCAGCTCTTTCAAGAGATCAAGGATCTGGGCCTGAATGGTCACGTCCAGCGCTGTAGTGGGTTCGTCCGCGATCAATACATCGGGCTTGTTCGCAAGGGCCATGGCGATCATGACCCGCTGGCGTTGGCCACCAGACAGCTGGTGCGGATATGCCCCCAGTCGGCTTTCCGCGTCGACGATTCCGACCTTCTCAAGCAGGTCAAGAATGCGCGCGCGCGCCTCTGCGCCAACGACGCCTTGGTGCAAGGCCAGCGATTCTCCGAGCTGCTTTTCGATCGTGTGCAGCGGGTTCAATGATGTCATCGGTTCTTGGAAAATAAAGCTGATGTCATTGCCACGCACCTTGCGCAGCAGTTTATCATTCGCTCCGACCATCTGCTGCCCGTCGTACAGCACCGAGCCCGATACTTCGGCACTGTCACCCAGCAGCGAAACCGTGCTGAGCGCCGACACCGATTTTCCCGAACCGGATTCACCGACCAGCGCCACCGTTTCCCCACGCTTGAGACTGAAGCTGATGCCCTTTACCGCATGGGTCAACGTGCCCTCTTGGCGGAACGATACGTGCAAATCAGCCACATCGAGAATTGGCTTGTCAGTTATCTGGTTCATAGCGTGGTAAACTGCATCAAAGCGAAAGCGCCCCATACCGCCATCGGGACACAAAGCAACTGTAACCAGATCGGCGGCCATTTGAGGTATGCCAGGCTCCACATACCGGTAAGAGTGGTGAGTGTCGAAGGAAGAAACCGGGTTTCCATCAAGCCGAACATGAAGCCAAGCGTATCACCCGGTTCGATGAAAATCGTCAGCACCAGCTCCAGCGTGACAACGAGCGCAACAAGGACCGCGGCGATATACAGCACTTTTGCCACTACGGATCCGACTGAGCGGCGCGACGAACCGATCATGAAAACGTCTTTCTGGGATCAAACGCATCGCGCACCCCTTCAAAGATAAAGATAAGCAGTGACAGCATCAGCGCGAAGGTGAAGAACGCTGTAAAGGCCAGCCATGGCGCTTGCAAGTTCTGCTTGGCCTGCAATGTCAGTTCGCCCAGCGAAGGAGCCGAGGACGGCAAACCAAAGCCGAGAAAGTCAAGTATCGCGAGCGTGCTGATCGTACCGGTGATGATAAAGGGCAGCATCGTCAGCATCGCCACCATCGCATTGGGAAGCATGTGGCGGAACATGATCGTGAGATTGCCCACACCAAGCGCACGCGCGGCGCGAACGTATTCCAGGTTGCGGGCCCGCAGAAATTCTGCGCGCACGACGCCCACCAATGCGGTCCAGCTAAACAATACCAACAAGAAGACCAGCAGCCAGAAACTGCGCCCCAGAATTGCGAACATGATGATGATGACATAGAGCGAAGGGGTCGATGACCAGATTTCGATCACACGCTGAAAGATCAGGTCTGTCCAGCCGCCAAAGAAACCCTGCACCGCACCCGCGATAATCCCTATCAAGGACGCCGCCCCGGTGACGATCAACGTAAAGATGATCGACAAGCGGAACCCGTGAATGACACGTGCCAAAACGTCACGCTTGGTGCCATCGGTCCCCAGAAGGTTTTGGCGATTGGGCGGAAGCGGTGCTGCCCCGGGACGGTCGACAGCGGTATTGAATGAATAAGGGATCGGGGGCCAGATCGACCACCCTCTTTCGATCTGCGTTCCAGCGACCTCACCGTCCTGCGCATCTGCCATAAGGCGATCGGGATCATCGAGACAGTCAACCACCCCGCCAGTGGCGATCAGACATTGAACTTCGGGATCACGGTACACCGCTTCGGTCTGGAAATCGCCTCCGAAGGCGGTTTCAGGGTAAAAGTTGAAGATCGGCATATAAAATTCGCCGCGATAGCTGACCAATATCGGCTTGTCGTTGGCCACAAATTCCGCGAACAGCGAAATACCGAATAGAACAGCGAATATCCAAAGGCTCCAATATGCCCGGCGATTTCGGACAAAGTTACGCCAGCGACGCTGGTTAAGCGGGGAAAGCGCCACTGTTCAACCCTCTCGCTTTTCGAAGTCGATCCGCGGGTCTACGACAACATACATCAGATCCGACAGGATACCGACGAGCAATCCAATCAGCCCGAAGATGAACAGTGTACCGAACACAATAGGATAATCCCGCGCGACCGCGGCCTCGAACCCCAGACGGCCCAGACCATCAAGGCTGAAGATTGTCTCGATGATCAGCGACCCGCCGAAGAACACACCGATAAACACCGCTGGAAAGCCCGCGATCACGATCAGCATGGCATTGCGGAAAACGTGCCCATACAGCACCGTGCGTTCAGAAACCCCTTTGGCGCGGGCAGTGATGACATATTGTTTCTTGATCTCATCCAGAAAGCTGTTTTTGGTCAACAAGGTCAACGTCGCAAAGGCCGAGATGGTCGAGGCAAGAACCGGCAACGTGATGTGCCAAAAATAATCTCCCACCTTGCCGATAGGACTAAGCTGATCAAAGTTATCCGAAGTCAGCCCGCGAAGAGGAAAAATCTGCCAGTACGACCCGCCTGCGAACAGGACCAGCAGAAGGATCGCAAACAAAAATCCCGGGATCGCATAGGCGGCGATAATCGCGCCCGATGTCCAGGTATCAAACGCGGTCCCGTCCTTGACCGCCTTGCGGATGCCCAAAGGGATAGAGACCAGATAAGCGATCACCGTTGACCACAAACCAAGCGTGATCGACACAGGCAGCTTTTCCTTGATCAGCTCGATGACGCTGATGGACCGAAAGTAGCTTTCTCCGAAATCGAAGCGCACGTAGTTCCACATCATGTTCAGGAAACGCTCGAGCGGCGGTTTATCAAATCCGAACTCTTTCTCCAGCTCAGCGATGAATTCAGGCGGTAGCCCACGCGCGCCCACATAATTTTCATTGGCCGTCGCCGCGCCAGTGTTGCCAGCATCGTTGCCACTACCCGAAAATCCCTCAAAGACGTTGCCGCCGCCTTGGATACGCGCAATAGCCTGCTCGACCGGCCCGCCGGGCACGAACTGTACCAATGCGAAGTTGATCAACATAATCCCCAACAACGTCGGGATGATCAGCAACAGCCGTCTAAGAATATATGCGCCCATGTTCGGCGTTTACCTTAGAGCACCGGCGGCACGCAAGGCGGCAGCTTTGTCTTCGTTGTACCACCAGAAATCCAGATACCCCAAAGCATAGGCTGGCTGGGTTTCGGGGTGTTCATACTGATCATAATAGGCTGTCCAGAAACTGTCGTTATACCACGCCGGAATCATGAAGAACTCGTACCGTAATGCACGATCCAGCGCGGTGAGGCTTGCGTCCTCTTGTTCTTTTGTCTCGGCGTTCAAGGAAGCCTCGATGATTGCGTCTACCAGCGGGCTGGCCAGCCCGGCAGGGTTGAACAGCGAATAGGCCGCAGCCTCTGACCCATAGCGCTGCGCCAGACCGGTCCCGGTGCCTAGGAAGGCTGCATAGCTATCAAAGACCATATCGTAATCGCGGTCACGTTCGCGGGCGGTGTATTGTGAGCTGTCTACCTTCTCGAGCACCGCATCAATGCCCATGTTTTGAAGATTGGCGGTGAAATTTTCGATCACAGCGGCAAGAGTCGCGGACCCGGATGAGTTCAGCAAAAAGTTAAGGCGCAGCGGTTTGCCGCTGGCATCATAACGCTTGCCATCATCACCAACGGCCCAACCTGCGTCATCCAGTAATTTCATTGCACGGCGCAGGTTGCGACGGTCCAGCAACCGCGACGCATCGGATACATGCGGCACGATAGCATCTTCAGTCAGCATTGCTGGCGGCACGACATCGCCCAATGACTCGAGAAACGCGAGCTCGGCCCCTTGCGGTGCGCCCTTGGCCATCAACGGCGTATCCTGGGTGAAGGAGGATCTCGGCTTGAACAGTCCATATTGCAGGGACTCGTTGGTCCATTCAAAGTTGAAGCCCAACGCTACCGCTTCCCGTACCCGTTTGTCCTGCAACACTTCGCGGCCAAGGTTGAAAACAATCCCCGACGGCGTCGGTGGCGATCCATCCGGGATGTCTTCCTTCACGACGTAACCTGCGTCTACTTTCGGAAAGTCATACGCCGATGCCCATTGCTTGGAGCTCCCTTCCGTACGAAAGGTATATTCGCCTGCCTTGAAGGCTTCGAACGCAGAGTTTTCGTCGCCGAAATATTCGACGCGGATCGTGTCAAAGTTGTTGCGACCTGCGTTAAATGGCAGATCAGCCCCCCAGTAGTCGGGATTACGTTTATAGACGATACGGCGATTCACGTCGACGCTGTCTATGACATAAGGGCCAGAACCAGGCGAGACGTTCAAGCGCGATTCATCCAGGCGCGCACCCGATTCCTCGTACCACTTCTTGGACCAAGCGGGGACACCGCCGACCTGATCAATCAGACTGCGGCGGGAAATGCCGGGGGTGAAGTAAAATTTTATCGTGTAATCGTCAATCACCTCTACCTTGGGAATACGCTGTCGCACAGCATCAGCATAGGATTTCAAACCTTGGTCCAACAGCAAATTATGGCTGAACGCTATGTCATGCGCCGTTACCGGGTCGCCGGTCGAAAACTTGGCGTCCTTGCGCATGTGAAATATCACCCAATCCTTGCTTTCGGGATATTCAAGGCTTTCACACAGCAAACAATAAGATTCACCATAGACATCCGCCGGAGCAGGTTCATTGCCCGTACCTTCACCAAGCAGGCTTTCGTACATGATCGTACTTAATGCGCCGCCACGGCCCTTGCGTGAATAGGGGTTCATTGAATCAAAAGACCCCAACGCAGAAATAGAGATCTCTCCCCCCTTTGGCGCTTGGGGATTCACATATTCAAAATGTGTGTAATCAGCAGGGTATTTCAGATCACCATAGAACGAATAACCATGAGACTTGATTATCGTGTCGCCTTCAGCCTGTTCTGCGGCCGCAGCGATTGCAAGGCCAAACACCAGACATGTCGCCCATCCCGCTTGCACAAACAGGTTTAGCGGGTAGGTTCTAACGCGAGTATTTGTCCGGGGCATCGGTGTCTCCAATACAACAAGCAACGTTTCAAGGCGGTTCATCGTCATGCGCAAGCTAACGGGCCTCTGGCCCAAGTTACAAGTTGCGAATATGTTATCTGGCTGAAATCCGGACGTTAAACAGCAAAAGACCGCCCACAACGGGGCGGTCCAATACCACAGACTTAGTAAAGATTAATTACCAAGGCTTTCAAGATATGCGATAACATTGGCACGATCTTCGATCTTGCTTAAACCAGCAAAGCCCATCTTGGTGCCAGGCGCGAATGCAGCAGGCTTTTCCAGGAAGTGGCTAAGGTTCTCGGGTGTCCAGACATCGACGACTTTTTCAAGAGCGCCGGAATAGTTATAGCCTACCGCCGTGTCGACTTTCCGGCCAACAACCCCGTGCAGATAAGGGCCAACAGCGTTTTCACCATCAACGATTTTGTGGCACGCCGAACATTTACGGAATACCTTTTCGCCTGCGGCAGGGTCAGCCGACGCCATTACCTCGGTAAAATCGACGGCGTTTTCTGCCGGGGCACTGGCTTCCGCGCTGGCGACCTCGACAACATAGCCCGGTTCACCATGCGCACCGCGCTGATAAACCTCTTCGGCGGCAAACTTGCCAAGCAGCAGGATAAGCCATGCGCCAAACAGGCCGGCGGCGATTTTGGTAACAGTCATTGTATCGAACATGCGTGAAGGTCCATCGTTGGTATTCGGGCATCGTATTGCAGGCGTATCTATTGCTTTCCCTTCGTCGGGGCAAGGTGTAGTTAGCGCGACCAAACGCCGTACTTGGAAAATGCCCAGCAAAGGACTCCCAAAATGAGCCAGCAGACCGCCCCTCGCATCGCTTTTCAGGGCGCATTGGGTGCCTATAGCCACGAAGCGTGTCTTCAGGCCCGACCAAATATGATTCCGGTTCCCTGCACCACCTTCGAAGGGGTCATACGTGCGGTGCGCGATGGCCGCGCCGATCTGGCGATGCTGCCTGTCGAAAATTCGACATACGGCCGTGTCGCAGATATTCATCGCCTGTTGCCCCACAGCGGGCTTCGGATCATTGCGGAAGCGTTCGTGCGGGTGCGGATCAGCCTGATGGCGCAGCCCGGTGTAAAGCTGAGCGACGTCAAACATGTCCGCGCGCATATGGTACTTATTCCCCAGGCGCGCAGCTGGCTGGATGCTCACGGCATTACCTCGGAAGCGGCGGTAGACAGCGCTGGTGCAGCGGCAGATCTTGCGGTGTCCGACGAACGCACCGTCGGTGTTTTGGCCAGTGAAGTGGCCGCTGACATTCACGGGCTCGATGTGCTGGCGCGCGATATCGAGGATCTTGATCACAACACCACCCGCTTTTTGCTGATGTCTCCGGACCTAGACGCCTCCCACCGTGCGGAAAAAATGCTGACCACCTTTGTTTTTGAAGTCCGCAACATTCCTGCCGCACTATACAAGGCGATGGGTGGGTTTGCCACCAATGGCGTCAATATGACCAAACTGGAAAGTTATATGGCGGGGGGATCATTTACCGCAACCCAGTTTTATGCAGATATCGAAGGCCATCCGGACGACCCAGCAGTCAAGCGGGCACTTGATGAATTGGATTACTTTACCAATATGCTGGAAATTTTGGGGGTTTATCCGGCGCATCCAGACCGCTACGGCCGATAACCCGTCCTGATCACGGGAAGCGGATTATCGAGGCGCTTGGTAGCGTGCTTCCATGCCCTTGGCGTAATCCGCCACACGCGCTTTGAACTTTTTTGTCAGCGAGGTTTTCGCCAGTTTTAACGACTGGACCAACAAGCGTGCCGACAAATTATGCGGTTTGATCTCAAGAGCGACCGTGATTCGCGTTCTGCTCCGGGACAGAGCCAGAAGGTCCAGTTCCATATCACCGGTTAATCCGGGCGAAGTGGTTATCAGCTTCATTTCGGTTGGACGAACGAACTTGACCATTTCCACACGAACTTCACGGCGTTTTCCGCGCATATCGAACGCGGCGTCCCATGTCATCCCCGACGCGGGTCGATGCAATGCGTCCACGCGTTGAACATCCGCACCGCGATGCATTGCCGCCCGTTCGAATTGTTCAAATTCACTCAGCATTTCAAACGCCGCGTCTATAGGGACATCTATATCTTCTTTGGTCGAAAATTTCATTCTGTGAACTGCCTTTGTGAAAGCAAGAAGGATCGCTTTAATCCAGCGTATCTGCAAGCCAATTTTCAAGGAGAAAATGCGCGATTGCCCCTTTACGTGCGGGCAATATGGTCGGGTGTTGCCCCGCAAATACCTCCATCATTTCCTCTTTGCTCACCCACATGGCTGCTTCGATTTCTTTGGGGTCGATGGTAATGTCGCGGCTTGTTGCGATACCGGCACAGCCAAGCATCAATGACGCGGGAAACGGCCAGGGCTGGCTCGCCAGATAGCTGACTTCGCCAACTTCGATCCCGGCTTCTTCAAAAACTTCACGCCGCACCGCGGCCTCGAGCGTTTCTCCCGGTTCGACAAAACCCGCCAGCAGCGAAAACATCCCCGCAGGCCAGCCCGGCGACCGCCCCATCAGAACAGAATTACCATTTGTAATCAACATGATAACTACGGGGTCGGTGCGCGGAAAGTGAGAGACATGGCAGGCCGGGCAATTGCGTTGCCACCCGGCCTCGTTCATCACGGTTTCAAACCCGCACCGTGCGCAATACCCGTGGTTTTCGTGCCATGACAACAAGGCTTTGCCAGTGGCGGCCAATTCGGCATCGCGCGGGGACAGCCACGTCATCACCCGGCGCATCTCAAGGAAAGCAAAATCTTGAGGCAGCTGGGGGTGGCGCTGCTCGCTCGGGTCAAGGAACGACCCAAGTTGTTGCGGATCGATGTATTCCGGTGTCCACGCGGATAGATCGAATGCAAAACGTGCCTCTCCATCTTCGAGCCCCAGCAATACAGCGTCCCCAGACGCGTCTTGCAGCGCAGGGTGATCCAGCGGCAAACGCACCAACGAAGCGGGCCGTGCCGGCTCGACCAGTATTTTGCCGCGCCAGAACAAGATGGCCCGCGCAGCGCTGTCAGTTTTCAAGGCGGCCACGGCCTCCCGGTCGCCACGCACCTCGCCTGCGCGATCCAGCCCCGACCCGCCAAATGTAACCGTTTCTGCGTGCTTCATCATCCACCCCGTGCTTTGCTGCCCCCCTGAGTATTCACCCTTGTTGAGCTTGCCAAGGGCACAGAGTTTTCGGCCCGCATTTATCTTCGAACTAAATAGTTGGCATGATTAACACATTCGCGCAGAAATTGTGGCAAGATTGGATTGGATGATACCTTTGAGCACGCATAATATAAATAAGTTTCCAACCATCCTTCTGGCTGCGTGGGCGTTATGATGTCAAACTGCACCTCGTCATTGCGTATCCTCGCGACGACCGACCTGCACATGAATATCACCGGGTTCAATTACGCAACCAATACCCCCGGCCCTCTTTCAACCACACCCAGCCTTGCGGGGCTCGCACCGCAAATAGCCAAGGCTCGCGCCGAAGCAGAAGCTGACGACCGTTTGTGCCTTTTGGTTGATAACGGCGATTTTCTACAGGGGACACCGCTCGCGGATTGGCTAAGCATGACCAATCATCGACACGCGCACCCAATGGCGTTGATTTTCAACACCTTGCGATATGATGCAATCGGCCTGGGCAACCACGACCTTGATTACCGCATGGATTACCTGAACAACTTTGCGGCGCAGATGACTGCCCCGTTGATTTGCAGCAATTTGCGCGGCACGGGGATGACCAACCTGTTGTCCGCACACACCATGACAAGAAGGATAAACTCTTCGGACGGCATGCAGGATATCAAAATCGGCGTTCTGTCAGTATTGCCACCCGAGACTGTTATCTGGAATATCGAAGAACTTCCCGAGGGCGCACAGATAGATGACCCTGTCACCTGCATCACTCAGAAAGCCAAGGATCTGCGGGCACAGGGGGCCGATCTGGTTATTGTGCTGGCGCACATGGGGTTGGGTGAGCAGGATGGCAAAACCGGCATAGGTGACTGGGGGGCGACCGCCCTGGCGCGGCTGCCATGTATCGACGTCATCGTTGCAGGTCACACCCATTACCGCCATCCCAGCGACTGGCCCGCCGCACGTAGCCTCGACCCAAGTGTTCCGGTCATCATGCCAGGCAGTTCCGCGTCGCATCTGGGGGTGCTTGACCTGGAGCTGAAACAACAACGCAATGGACAGTGGCGGGTTGAAGACCACGTGGCGCGTCTGCGGTTGCAAACCAACCATAGCGAACCGAAAATACATAGCCTCGCAGCACCGGCACATCAGTTGGCATGTACATACCTGGAGGAAAGCATCGGCCACACCGCCGAGCGTTTGCACAGCTACTTCGCCCTGTTGCGCCCTTCAAAGATCATGGCCCTTACCGCCCGTGCCAAAACAATCGCAGTCCATCAAGCAATACAAGGCAGTGATCTCGAACACCTGCCAATTCTGGCGACCGCTACTGCGCGTTCACTTCGGGGTGCTGAAGGTCCAAGCAATTTCATCGACATCCCCGCCGGGCCGGTCCTGCGTCGACACCTTGCCGGCATGGTGCCGTTTACCAACAAGGTATGCGCCTTGATCTTGACATCCGACAAGCTGGCGGAGTGGCTAGAACAATCAGCTTCGGCATATGGCTTGCAAAGCCCCGGCGCACATCGTCAACCGTTGTTGAACCCCGACGTGCCAATGTTCGTGTTCGATGCAATATTTGGGTTGTCCTATGTGTTCGATTTAAGCAAGCCTGTGGGCACACGCGTATCCGACCTGCGGCACAACGGCCTCCCGCTTGCGGACACACAACGTTTCATACTGGCAACCAATCATTTCCGCGCGGCAGGCGGTGGCGGTTACGACAAGATAACCTTGCCTGCTCCGTTCGTAAAATGCACCACAACCATAACCGACGCGCTCGAGACCGCGCTACATTCCGATACGTGCCTCGAATGGATGGGGCATTCGCCGTGGCAACTGAAACGGATAGGCACAACAGCAACGTTCGACACCAGTGCGGCAGCGCATTCCTGTTTCGATGAAATCGCGACATTCGCGCCGAAAATACGTGAAAAAACCGACGTCGGGTTGGACCGGATCGAGATTGAACTCTGAACCTTGCACTTCGCGAAATGCCGTACTATATCACTCTCGAGAGGTTGGTGCGGGCAGGTGCCTCGCCAACCCGGTCAGATCCGGAAGGAAGCAGCCGTAACGAGCCCCACTTGGGTCGTTATCAGCCTCTCACCACATCGCCACGCCGAGCCGACTAATATCGGCGTTCTAACAGGAACGCCTTCACCGGCTCGGAAACGATCACAGGGCGTGATTACAGCTTTTCCGTAGCGAATGTATCGCACTGATCAACCTGACCACTATCGAACCCCCGCTGAAACCATCCGGACCGTTGCGCCGAAGTTCCATGGGTGAATGTATGTGGCTGCGGCACGCGCCCTGCCTGTTTTTGCAGGTAATCATCGCCGATCTTTCGCGCGGCGTTCAATGCTTCATCCAGATCGCCACGCTCCATCAGACCTTGCACGTTTGCGGCCCAAATCCCCGAAAAGCAATCGGCCATCAGTTCCAACCGCACGGTCAGTGCATTGGCTTCGACGTCAGACGACTTTTGGCGCAAGGCATTGACTTGGGGCAAGATGCCAAGCTGATTTTGGACATGGTGCGCGACCTCGTGGGCAATCACATAAGCCGCGGCGAAATCGCCCCCTGCCCCCATCCGCTGGGACATCATAGCGAAAAACTGGGTATCCAGATATGCCTTTTGATCGGATGGACAGTAGAACGGGCCGGTCGCCCCTGACGCTCCGCCGCATGCACTTTGCGTCACGTCCGAAAACACCACTACACGCGGGGGCACATAGTCACGCCCAAGCTGCTGTTGGAATACCTCCGCCCAGACGTTTTCTGTAGTGGTCAGAACCTGCGCGACAAATTGAGTTTGCTCACTGTCGGTCTGGGTAACAGGTGTCCCTTGCTGCACCTGTCTGTCCCCACCCACCAAGAGCGGAGAGACATCTATACCGGTAAAATATCCGATCGCGAGAACAGCCAATACACCGACCAGCCCGAGACCGCCCGCGCGTGCTCCGCGCCCGCCACCCCTGCGCACCTCGACATTGCTACTCCGCCTTATCCCTTTCAGTCGCATTCCGCCCCTCACAATTAATTGTTATTGTCAGTGAAACCCATAAGCCGGACAATAGTTCAATGAACGATAAAAATAGCACCGAACTGGCTGAAGACCGGACCAATTGGGCCGAGGATCGGACAATTCTAGCCAATGAACGCACCTTCGCAGGCTGGATGCGGACAGGGATGGCGTCGCTTGCTGTCGCGATCGGGCTCAAGGCGGTTTTTGGCGATTTCCACCCAACCTGGGCCGCAAAAGGTGTGGCAAGCATTTTTGTTGTGGCCGCAGTCTATATCTTCTGGGCCGCCCACGATGCGGCCTCCCAGACACTTGAACGGCTGACCGACCATCATGCGAATGCCCAGCCCAATGCTCGGATGAAGACCCTCGCGGTGATTTTCAGCTTTGCCTCAGTTGCGGTTGGCGGCATCCTCTGGATGCTCTAGGTTCTAGCCTCAAGAGAATCCTGTAGGACCGTCATGACAGCACCCTCCGCCTATCGCGTGTTGGCACGCAAATACCGCCCAGAAACCTTTGCCGATCTTGTCGGTCAGGATGCGATGGTGCGTACATTGAAAAACGCTTTTGCGGCCGACCGGATCGCACAGGCATTTATCATGACGGGCATCCGCGGTACCGGCAAGACCACCACTGCCCGTATTATCGCAAAGGGTATGAATTGCATCGGCCCGGACGGCAACGGCGGCCCGACGACCGAACCCTGCGGACAGTGCGAACACTGCGTGGCCATCATGGAAGGGCGTCACGTAGACGTAATGGAAATGGACGCCGCCTCCAATACCGGGGTGGGGAATATCCGCGAAATCATCGATTCCGTCCACTACCGCGCGGCATCTGCGCGCTACAAGGTGTATATCATCGATGAGGTTCACATGCTTTCGACAGGCGCGTTCAACGCGCTGCTCAAGACCCTCGAAGAGCCACCCGAACACGTCAAGTTCATCTTCGCCACCACCGAAATTCGCAAGGTTCCCGTAACGGTATTAAGCCGGTGCCAAAGATTTGACCTGCGTCGCATCGAACCAGAGATCATGATTGGCTTGATGCGGAAAATCGCATCGGCTGAAAGCGCGGAAATCACCGACGACGCCTTGGCTCTGATCACCCGCGCCGCCGAAGGTTCCGCCCGTGACGCAACCTCCCTGCTAGACCAAGCAATCAGCCACGGCGCTGGCGAAACCACTGCTGACCAGGTGCGCGCGATGCTTGGCCTGGCCGACCGTGGCCGCGTGCTTGATTTGTTCGATCTTGTGCTGCGCGGCGATGCCGCAGGCGCGCTCCATGAACTGAGCAGCCAATATTCCGACGGCGCGGATCCGATGGCGGTACTGCGTGACCTGGCTGAAATCACGCATTGGGTCTCGGTGGTAAAAATCACGCCCGATGCGGCCGAAGACCCGACAGTATCTCCTCAAGAACGTGCCCGCGGCCTCACTATGGCAGAGGCGTTGCCGATGCGTGTGCTGACCCGCCTCTGGCAGATGCTGCTCAAGTCGCTGGATGAGGTCGCCGCGGCCCCTAATGCAATGATGGCCGCAGAGATGGCGATCATCCGTTTGACACACGTGGCCGACCTGCCCAGCCCGGAAGAACTCGTTCGAAAACTTGGCAAGACACCGCCCCCCCCCGCGACCCCGCGCAGCCCCCCCACATCCGGCCCATCCGGCAGCGGACCCTCCACCACCGCGTCGCATCATGCGCAACCCGTCGTTCAATCCGGTGCCACGATGGCCGCTGCTGCTCCTGCTGTGGATCAAGCCTTGGCGCGTTACCCAAGCTTTGAACATGTCGTCGAATTGATCCGCAGCCACCGCGATGTCAAATTGCTGGTCGAAGTTGAAAACACGTTGCGCTTGGCCGCCTATCGCCCCGGCCGCATCGAATTCACCCCCACTGACGACGCGCCGCGTGACCTGGCGCAACGTCTGGGCACTCGGTTACAACTCTGGACGGGCAACCGATGGGCAGTGACGATCGTCGGCGACAGCGCCACGCAAACCATCGCCGAAATCCGCGATGCCAAGGAAAACGCACTTAAATCCAAGGCGGAAAGCCACCCCCTCATGCAAGCGGTAATGGCGACCTTCCCTGATGCGAAGATCCTGTCCATCCGCACACCAGAGGATATCGCCGCACAAGCTGTTGCAGAAGCATTGCCAGAGGTCGAGGACGAATGGGACCCGTTCGAAGACGACTGATCGGCGTACGCACTGCCTCTTGTCGGATCCGCCGCGAGATCGCATATACCGATTAACAAAAATCTACAGGAGAGACAGAGATGCTCAAAGGTCTGGGTGCCATGGGAGACATGGCCAAAATGATGAAAGCCGCGCAGGAAATGCAAGGCAAAATGGCGCAGATGCAAGAAGATATGCACAAGATCATCGTCGAAGGTGAATCCGGTGCCGGGCTGGTAAAGGCAACCTGCACGGCCAAAGGCGAACTCAAGACGCTTGACATCGATCCGTCGATCTTCAACGGGGACGAAAAGGAAGTCGTCGAAGACCTGATTCTCGCCGCGATCAAGGACGCTCAATCAAAGGCCACCGATCGTGCCCAATCCGAGATGAGCAAGTTGACTGAAGGCATGGGACTGCCCGCCGACATGAAACTTCCGTTCTGATTTTCCAAATGGGTCAAAATCCTCGCCGAAGGCATAAAATCTGTTTTGACCCGCTTGCAGGGGGGGCGCACGGTTGAGCAGCACGCGCGATATCGACGCCCTTATCGACCTGATGGCGCGGCTGCCGGGTCTCGGCCCCCGGTCGGCCCGCCGGGCAGTCCTGCACCTCATTCGCAAACGTGCGCTTTTGCTCATCCCGCTCGCCGACATGATGCAACGCGTCGCGGCGACCGCTAGGGAATGCGTGAATTGCGCGAACATCGGCACTACGGATGTTTGCGATATATGCGCGTCGGAAAAACGCGCCAACGGAGAGCTTTGCGTGGTCGAAGACGTGGCCGACCTCTGGGCGATGGAGCGGTCGGGGGTGTTCAAGGGCCGCTACCATGTGCTTGGCGGGACCCTTTCAGCGTTGGATGCCATCGGCCCACAAGAACTCCGCATTCCGCGTCTGATTGAACGCGTGGATTCCGAAGAAATTACCGAAGTGATCCTCGCTTTGAATGCGACCATCGACGGGCAAACCACCGCCCACTATATTGCTGATCAACTGGATGGCCGCGTGCGGCTGACGTCCCTTGCCCAGGGCGTTCCGATCGGGGGAGAGTTGGATTACCTCGACGATGGTACAATCACCGCGGCCATGCAGTCGCGCAAATCACTTCTGTAATTTACGCAACTTCGCCAGTGCGATAAGGGCCGCATCGCGTTCGGCCTCAAGCTCCGGGATGCTGCGTCCCGCGGCTTCGGTCTCAACACCCAAGATGAGCTGGCTGCGGACACCGGATGTGAGGCTTGGGGTTCCCAAATCGGCCCATCGCTTTTCCTGGCTAGGCCCAAGGTGTTCCAAATAACTTGTCATACCGCCAGGACCGCCACCTAGATGGTACGCCATATGTGCACCCAGTACAGACCAGCGCAACCCCGGCCCATTCACCAGCGCAATATCCACCGCTTCGACGTCGGCGATACCTTCCGCCACAAGATGCACCGCTTCGCGCCACAGGGCGGACGCCAACCGGTTGGCGATATGCCCCACCGCCTCCTTTTTCAATCGGACGGGGACCGAACCCAACCCCCGATAAACCTGCTCCGCAACCGACAAGATCGCATCATCGGGTCCAAACAATTCGACCAATGGGACCAGGTGTGGCGGGTTGAAGGGATGGGCGGTGATCAGCCGCTGGGGATGCCGCATTTGCACCGACAGATGTGACCAGGGATGCGCCGACGTGCTGGACGCGATGATGACATCACTTTCTACGATTGCTTCGATCTGGGCAAACAAATCTTGCTTGAGCGGTACATTTTCAGGTGCGTTTTCCTGAATCATATGCACCCCCACGACGGCTGCTTGCAAGGTTTCACAAATCGTCAACCTACCGCTGTTCAGGGCTCCGCCCCTGATTTCGCATAACTGCTGGCGCGGCTTTGCGACACGTTCACCAAAGGTTTCGCGGGTGCCTTCTGCCGGGTCCCATGCCTGCACGTCATGCCCTGCTTCCAAAAACAGCGCTGTCCAACTGGCCCCGATCAAGCCGCAACCAATTACAGCCACAGGGATCGGTTTTTCCGAGGGTATATTATCCATCAAGCTCAAGCACCGTTTCCACGCCATCTTCTATTACATAGACACACCCCTGCCGGTTGGTCAGCTTGCCCAGGTCTGACCGGGTAAGTCCGCACAGCTCACCGCGCAACAACTGACCGCTCAACCCATGAGCGACAATCACCGTAGGTTCGTTGAGCGTTGAGACAAAATCCCTGACGCGGGCCTGAAACGCATCAAACCCTTCGCCCCCGGGTGCTGCGGCGTAGAATTCCATATGGGGTGTTGCAGGTGTAATTCCCTCGGGAAGGTTATTGAAGATATCCGTGCGGAGCTGCCCTTCCCACTCTCCCGCGAAAACTTCTTTCAAGCGGTCGTCCACCTCGTATTTTCGCCCGCCCAGCGCTATATCGGCAGTCTGTCTTGTTCTACGCAACGGCGAAACGATGCAGGGCGGGTTGGTCTCAAGAATGGGGGCCATCAGACGGTACTGTTGCTTCGCGTGTTCAACGCCCCGGGCGGACAAAACGGATTCCGTCTGCCCTTGCACCCGACCCTCGGCGTTCCATTCGGTTTCACCATGTCGCATGAACCAGATTTTCGGATATGTCTTCATTTGACGCGCGCCCTTCGCAAAACTTCAGTTCGCGCTATTTAGGCTCAAGTGCTCGCAGAATGCCACCTGTACAAAAATCTATTAACACGTCTTTATACGCCAAGGGCAGATCGGGTGCCGCCGTATCCGAAAGACCCGCAATGCGGGCCTGGCTCGCTACAATTGAAATCATCGCTGAAACCGTCAATGTCAGACTGGTTGCCAAAAGTTGAGGATCGGCGTCGGGGCGCAATTTTGCCAGTTCAGCCAGATATACCCGCGCCACCGGATCATAAAGCGGTGCCATCTCAAGATAATAGCGGTCATCAGAGACAATACGTGCAACCAGCATCGCATAGGCGCGCCATTGCGGGTCACCACGTGACGCGATCTCGAGATAGGGCGTGACATACGCCGAGATGAGGCTCTCTATCGTTGGTTCGCTCTGGGCCTTTAATTCCTCAAGCCGCTCGAGCCGTAAGGTATTGAGGGTTTCAACACGGCGTTTGAGCACGGTGAGAAAAAGCGTCTCCTTGTTACCGCCGTGAAAACCCACGACGCCAAGGGTCACCTTCGCTTCTCGGGCGATCTGGCGTACTGTCACGGCATCAAACCCGGTCATAGCAAAGCAGCGTTCCGCAGCATCCAAAACTTTTTCCCGGGTGATTTCACCTCTGGCAATACGGCCATCGCTGGACGGTATGAAACCTGTCTGATCATCAGATTCAATCATTTTGATTGCAGACCTTTTTTCTCTCTGCTCATATCGAGCAGTGTATTTGTTGACATTTTATACAATCGTACAGACAGTTACTTCCGACCATCATGCCAAATTTTAGGTTTTGGCACAATCGCGAGGACAATATGATGCAATCCATGACCTTCACCGCCGTCGCACTGATGACCCTGCTTGCCCTCCCGTTTAAAGCTCATGCTGAATCCTTGAATGTGACTGTCGTAGCGGGACACCCGCCGGTGTTCTTATGGGTCAAAACAATGTCGGAAACGTTTATACCGGCCGTTGACATGGCGCTCGAGGGCAGCGGTACCGAAATCGACTGGACCGAAGCCTACGGCGGCACCTTGGCCAAGGTGGGAGGCGAACTGGAGGCTATGGAGGACGGACTCGCTCAGGTCGGCATCGTGTCGTCCCTTTTTGAACCGTCCTTGCTGAGCCTGCAAAACATCACCTACGTCACGCCGTTTGGGCCGTCGGACGTAAAACTGGTGTTGGAAACAGTTGATGCCATGACCAACGAAATCCCCGGTATGCGCAAAATGTGGGAGGATCTGGATCTGGAATATTTGGGCGGTGGCTTCGGACTCGAAGATTATCTCTTAATGACAAAATTTCCGGTCAAGTCTCTGGATGACCTGAAGGGGCGAAAGATCAACGCCCCCGGCGCTGCGGTAAATTGGCTCAAAGACACGGGGGCCGTCGGGGTTTCCGGTAATTTGACCACGTATTACAACGATATAAAATCCGGAGTGGCAGAAGGCGTTATCGTGTTTCCGACCGCTGCGGCGGCGGCCAAGCTTCACGAGGTCGCCCCCTACGTGACCAAAGTCCATTTCGGTGCCCAATACGCAGGAGGGATCGTCGCCAAGAAAAGCTGGTACGATGAACAGTCACCCGACGTGCAGGCTGCTCTTCAAGCGGGGGCCCACGCATTTGCAAGATCATACGAAGCCAACCTGGCGCTGCGGGTCACCAAGGCATTTAGCGATTTTGAGGCCGGTAACGCCCATGTCACTGAATTACCCGAGGACGTGCGCCGGGAATGGGCCAACAAATTGCCCAATCTTGCGCAGGATTGGGCGGCCGAGCAGGATGCAAAAGGACTTGAGGGTACGCGTGTTCTAGAGGCGTATGTCACACATCTAAAGGACGCAGGGGTTCATCTGCCGCGTGACTGGTCGGCAAAATGACACGCACAGGCCCATCGGGCCACGTGCCGTTTCTAAACCGTGCCGCTGTCGCGATGATGCGGATTGCGAACATAGTGGCGACGCTATGGATACTTTTGCTGATGTTACTTATCGTCGCTGACATCTTGGGGCGGGAATTGTTCGGTAGCCCGATCGCCGGCGTGCCGGAATTGGTAAAGCTTTCCATCGTCGGCATCGTCTTCCTACAGATATCGCACACTCATCATTCCGGTGAGATGATTAGGTCTGACGGCATTCTGGGGATGGTTCGCCGCCGCCGACCTGCCCTGGCCACCGGAATAGATGTTTTCTCGCAACTCTGCGGGGCCATTTTTGCGGCGGTTCTGGCCTGGACAGTCTGGCCCAAGATGATCCGCGCCTATGACCGCGCCGAGATGGAGGGTATTTCCGGACATTTCACCGTGCCCGTCTGGCCCTTCTTGGGGTTGATAGTACTTGGGTCGGCATTGCTTGCCGTATCTTTTACAATCGCCGCCACAAATGGAATGAACACCCTACGCGAGCAAACTTGATGGAGCCGATCTTGATTGGTTATCTATCGCTCGCTGCGATCACCGTGGCCATATACATCGGGGTGCATGTCGCCATCGCCCTTGCCGGGGTGTCACTGTTCGGGGTCTGGGCAATAACCGGCAAGATCAAGCTGGCGATGAATTTCGTCGCACTGGCCGCCACTGACAGCATCGCTGACTACACGTTTGGTGTCGTGCCTTTATTCGTGTTGATGGGATTGACCGTTTCGGAAACCGGGTTGGGTCGCGATACATTTGCCGTCATCGCCACAAGACTTCAGCAGTGGCGCGGCGGGCTTGGTGTCGCCACAGTTCTGTCAAATGCGGTTTTCGCCGCGATCACAGGCGTATCAATAGCATCCGCTGCTGTGTTCTCAAAAGTCGCAGTACCCGAGATGATCCGTGCCGGGACGGCACGAAGTGTTGCGGTGGGCGTCGTGGCCGGTTCGTCAGTTCTAGGCATGCTGATCCCGCCGTCGTTGCTGTTGATACTGTTTGCGATCCTGACCGACACCTCGGTCGGCGATCTGTTCATCGGGGGTATCGGTCCCGGCCTTCTGCTTACTTTCGCCTACATCGGATATCTTTCGTTTTTGGGCTACTTCAGGCCCGATCTGTTCACCCTTCCCTCGGATATGCCCAGCGGCGATGAGGTTCCGACCCACGCGATATTTCCGGTGGTCGGTTTGGCGGGGTTGGTGTTATCGGGTATCTATATGGGGTTTTTCACTCCTACCGAGGCTGGGGCCGTGGGGGCCGCCGCCGCCCTGATCATCGGATTTGCGATGCGCCGCATCGGTACCAGAGCCGCTTGGCGTATTTCCGTACAAACCGGACACATCACCGCCGCAGTTTGCTTCCTGATCATCGGGGCATCGATCTATAGTCGAATGCTGGCATTCTCTGGTGTGCCGGCCTCGATCACGCAGATTGCGCTGAACTCGGGCATCGGGCCGACCGAATTTCTGCTGCTGTTTGCGGCGCTCTTGATCATCCTGGGCACCGTGCTGGATTCATCTTCCATTATGCTTGTTACGGTACCGCTTGCTTTTCCTATCACGCAGCAAATGGGTGTCGATACCGTTCATTTCGGCCTGATAACCGTACTGGCAGTCGAGATAGGGCTGCTTACACCGCCGCTGGGTCTATCGGTTTTTGTCGTTCAAAGCAGTTTGCGCGAACTTGGGGTGACATTGGGCGAAGTTTTTAGTGGCGCGGCCCCGTTTGCGCTTATTATGGCAGCGACTCTGGTGGCGCTTGTTTATATACCGCAAATTGCAACTGGCCTCTTGGGCCGATGAAACGACAAGGTGACGACATGCAACTGATTGATCTCTCTCGCCCACTGGAAAACACCGAATTCGCCGACCCGCCCGGACTGGCCCCGAAGATCACCTATTTTTCCCATGCCGAAACCGCCGATCAGATGTTGCAATTTTTCCCGTCTGTGCAGGCTGACCAGCTCCCCGGCGGAGAAGGCTGGGCTGTCGAACAGATTACCTTATCCACGCATAATGGCACACACCTAGATGCACCCTATCATTTTCATTCGACCATGAACGGCGGGGAACGGGCAATTACAATCGATGAAGTTCCTTTGGAATGGTGCATCGGTCGCGGCGTCAAATTGGATTTTCGCCACTTCCCTGACGGTCATGTCGTGACGGCCACAGAGATGGCAGCCGAATTTGATCGGATCGGGCATGACCTGAGCCCCGGCGACATCGTCTTGGTCAACACCGCCGCAGCCGAAAAATACGGCACGCCCGAGTATGTGCCAACGGGCTGCGGGATTGGACGAGCGGCCACCAATTGGCTGACCGAACGCGGCATGCGGGTTTGTGGAACCGATGCATGGAGCTGGGACGCCCCATTTATCCACACCGCAAAAAAAGTTAGCGAAACCGGGGATGCCGGGCTGATCTGGGAAGGCCATCGCGCCGGGATGGATCGCGGATACTGCCACATGGAAAAGCTCGCAAACCTTGATCAACTGCCGGACACAGGTTTCGAGGTGCAGTGCTTTCCGGTCAAGATCAAGGCCGCATCCGCAGGGTGGTGTCGCCCAGTAGCGATCATTCGGGACGCCGCCGTTTGACTAGAGCGGCGCATGGTAAGCCCGGTTCCCGAAAACGCGCCCCGCTCCGGCCAAGCCAGACCGGGGCAGCACCGTCAGGCGTCATAGCCTGGATTGGTCCGCTTTAGTTTGCGCATCAAACCCGGCCAAACCAGGTTGTCACCTGATCCCGGTGTAAATGCCCCCGAGGCTTGGCTCGCTACCAGATCCGCCATCTCTTGGGTTTCTTCATGCAGATGCTCTTCTCCGCCAGCAGCCTGAGCGAAAATTTGTGTCTTGCAAGCGTTCTCCAGGAAGTACATGCGCAGGAATGCCAAGGCACAATTCGGCCCCACGGTCAGTGTGCCATGATTGCGCAGCATCAACAGGCTCTTGTCGCCGATGTCATCGACGATCCTTTCCCGCTCATCCAGATTCAGCGCGATCCCCTCGTAGTCGTGATAGGCAAGGTCGTTATTCACGATCATCGAAAACTGTGTGTAGCGTCGCAACCCGCCCTTTTGCACGGATACCGCCACTCCGTAAGGGGTATGAACGTGGATCACGCACCCCGCATCGTGACGTGCCGCGTGAATGGCAGAATGGATGGTAAAACCTGCCGGGTTGATGAAATACGGGGTTTCTTGACAAATGTTGCCGTCCAGATCGATTTTCACCAAGGCAGACGCGGTCATTTCGTCAAACATCAACCCATAAGGGTTGATCAAAAAGCGTTCCTGCCCGTTCTCATCCGGCAGCCGGGCGGATATGTGGGTAAACACAAGGTCGGTCCAGCCATGCATGGCGCACAACCGATACGTTGCGGCAAGTTCGCAGCGCAACTTCCATTCTTCGGCTGACACCTTATCCTTAAGGCTTGGCAGGTCTACAGGATCAGGGATATCAAACCCCGTCGCCCGCTGCATTGCAGATTGATCATTCATTAAATTTACCCTCCCTAGGTTGCAGGCACTATAGCGCGAGATAACCTTGTGCTGGCAACCCGGAATAGACCGCATAGTTTAGACGAAACTGTAAATTCTAGCCGCCTTCGATGCGCGAGAGGTGGATATTTCAATTTAAGTGTACTATCGCATACCAAACTTCAGGAAAGGCTTGAAACTATGTCTGACACCACCACTCCCGACATCATCTACACGCAGGTTGATGAGGCCCCCGAGCTGGCGACATATTCGCTGCTGCCGATTATCCGCAGCTTTGCTGGTGCCGCCGGCGTTTCTGTCGGCACTCGCGACATTTCATTGGCGGGACGGATCTTAGCTGCCTTCCCCGAAGCGCTGACGGATGAGCAAAAGCAGTCGGATGATCTGGCTATTTTGGGACAACTGGTAAAGTCTGCGGACGCCAACATCATCAAGCTCCCCAACATTTCCGCCTCTGTGCCGCAGTTGGTAGCCGCGATCAAGGAATTGCAATCTCAAGGGTATGGCCTGCCCGATTACCCCGAAGCACCCAGCAACGACGCAGAAAAGAAGACCCGCGCCGCCTATGACGCGATCAAAGGGTCGGCTGTGAACCCCGTTCTGCGCGAAGGCAACTCTGACCGCCGCGCGGCAAATGCAGTCAAGAAATATGCGATGGCAAACCCACATTCGATGGGGACATGGTCAAAGGATAGTAAAACCAAGGTGTCTTCGATGTCGGGCGGTGATTTCTTTTCGAACGAGAAATCCGTGACGTTGGCCGATGCCCAGGCAGGTGCGGCCAAGATCGTTCACATTGCAGCCGATGGCGCTGAAACTGTGCTAAAGGATGGCGTGACCCTTCCTGCCGGGACCGTGGTCGATACAACGTTCATGTCAGCCAAGGCGCTCGACACGTTTTTGGCCAAGCAGATCGAAGAAACCAAAGCCGAAGGCACGCTGTTCTCGCTGCATATGAAGGCGACGATGATGAAGGTCTCTGATCCGATCATCTTTGGTCACGCAGTACGCGAATTTCTCAAACCGGTGTTCGAGAAATATGGCGAGGAGCTTGAAGCCGCTGGCGTGAATCCAAACGCCGGGATCGGTGACATGATGGAGCGGATCAAGGACAACGCCGAGATCAAGGACGCGGTCAAAGCGGCAATGGATGAACGCCCGCCGATGTATATGGTGAATTCGGACAAAGGGATCACCAACCTGCACGTGCCATCCGACGTGATCATCGACGCATCGATGCCCGCGCTGATCCGTGCCGGTGGCAAAGGCTGGGGCCCCGACAACAAGGAACACGACACCAACTGCGTGATCCCCGACAACTCATATGCTCCGGTCTATGACGAAACCATCAAATACTTCAAGGAAACCGGCGCGCTGGACCCAACCACCTCGGGCACTGTGCAGAACATCGGTTTGATGGCGCAAAAGGCCGAGGAATACGGGTCGCACCCCACCACATTCGAGATCCCCGCTGACGGCACCGTGAAAATGATCGCCGCCAATGGCGACGTGATTTCCGAGCACAGCGTCGAGGCGAACGACATCTGGCGCGCGGCCTCGGCCCGCAAGGCCCCGATCGAGGACTGGGTGCAGCTGGCCATCGACCGTCAGAAAGCCGAAGGCTGCGAGGCGATCTTCTGGCTGGACGAGAACCGCGCCCACGACGCAGAGCTGATCTCCTATGTGAAGCCGATCCTTGAAGCCAAGGGCGTGGCCGACAAGTTCCAGATCATGTCCCCCGCCAAGGCCACGCGCCAAACGCTTGAGACGATCCGCAAGGGCGAAAACTCCATCGCGATTACCGGCAACGTGCTGCGCGACTATCTGACCGACCTGTTCCCCATTCTCGAACTGGGCACCTCGGCCAAGATGCTGTCGATCGTGAAACTGATGCAGGGCGGCGGCCTGTTCGAGACCGGTGCAGGCGGGTCTGCCCCCAAGCACGTGCAGCAGCTGGTCGAGGAAAATCATCTGCGGTGGGATTCCTTGGGCGAATTCAGCGCATTGGGTGAAAGCCTGAAATTCCTTGCTGATCAGAAAAACAACGAAAAGGCCCGTATTCTGGGCAAGGCCGTGGATGCAGCCACGCAAGGTATTCTCGACAATAATAAATCACCCTCGCGCAAGGTAGGCGAACCCGACAACCGCGCCAGCCATTATTATTTCGCGCTGTACTGGGCCGAAGCTTTGGCGTCTCAGACCGACGATGCCGCGATGGCGAAGCATTTCGCGCCCATCGCAGAAAAGCTGGCGACCAATGAAAGCAAAATCTTGGAAGAACTTGCCGCGGTACAAGGCAAACCGGTGGATCTTGGTGGATATTATCACTCCGACCCAGCCAAAACCGAAGCGGTGATGCGCCCCTCGGCGACGCTGAACGCGATAATCGATTAAGCGGACCGGCTCCGCCCCCTGATGAAACGGGGCGGGGCCATCACACATCAAACCGCGATCGGGAACCGCCCGGCGAAGTTACCCGGGTCAAGTAACCTCTTGGTTGATACTTACCCCCAGACATTCTATCGAGATTACATCGCTATAAAATCCATTTCGATTAGGACGTTCCGATGACCAAGCCGCTTTCCAAAGTTACCCCAAACACGTGGGAGTTTCTGCGCGACCCGATGATCGCACCGACCGGATTTCGCGAATACGACGCGCGCTGGCAATATCCAGAGGCGATCAATCTTCCCGGTATGACCGCACTGGGTCTTGGCTTGGGAACGCAGATGCAGCAACGCGGGATAGAACCCGTAATTGCGGTTGGAAACGATTACAGGGATTACTCCCTGTCGATAAAAAACGCCCTGATACTTGGCCTTATCCAGGCTGGCATCCATGTCAAGGACATCGGTCCCTGCCTTTCGCCCATGGCTTATTTCGCGCAATTCCACCTGGATGCGCCTGCGGTTGCGATGGTCACGGCGTCGCATAACCCCAATGGCTGGACCGGCGTCAAGATGGGCTTTGAACGCCCGCTGACCCACGGGCCGGATGAAGTGTCCGAACTGCGTGACATCGTCCTTGAGGGGCGTGGTACACCGCGTGAGGGGGGCAAGTATGAATTCGTCGAAGGTGTGCGCGAAGCGTATCTGGATGACCTGATCGGTGACTTCAAAATGACCCGCAAGCTCAAGGTAGTGTGCGCCACGGGCAACGGCACCGCATCGGCCTTCGCACCCGAACTATTCCGTCGCTTGGGGGTAGAGGTGGTCGATAGCCACAATACGCTGGATTACACTTTCCCGCATTACAATCCGAACCCCGAAGCGATGGAAATGCTGCACGACATGTCTGCGTCCGTGAAAGCGTCGGGCGCGGATTTCGCGTTGGGCTTTGATGGCGACGGTGACCGCTGCGGTGTGGTCGATGACGAAGGCGAAGAGATTTTCGCCGACAAGATGGGTGTGATTATGGCACGAGACCTTTCGGGCATCTACCCCAACAGCACCTTTGTGGCCGACGTGAAATCAACCGGGTTGTTTGCTTCCGATCCGGTCTTGCGCGCCAATGGTGTGACCGCAGACTACTGGAAAACTGGTCACAGTCACATGAAACGCCGGGTCAAGGAATTGGGCGCGTTGGCAGGTTTTGAAAAGTCCGGGCACTACTTTCTGGCGGAACCGATCGGGCGCGGCTATGACTGCGGCATGCGTGTCGCGGTCGAGGTCTGCAAACTGATGGACCGCAACCCCGACATGAAAATGTCGGACCTGCGTCGTGCCCTGCCGCACACGTTTTCGACGCCTACCATGTCACCCTATGCATCGGACGAAGATAAATACCACATTCTCGACCGGATCGTTGCCAAGTTGAAAGACGTGACCGAACTGGGCGGCCGCCCGGTGAAAGAGGTCGTGGCGGTTAACGGCGCGCGGGTCATATTGGACAACGGCAGCTGGGGGCTGGTGCGTGCTTCGTCGAACACTCCGAACCTGGTGGTGGTCTGCGAAAGCGCGGACTCAGAGGCCGAATTAAGAGCGATATTTGCCGATCTCGACGCGGTCATCAGAACAGAACCGGATGTTGGTGAATACGATCAAACCTTCTGATCTGGTGCGCGGCTGCCCCAACGCCGTGTTCCGTTCTGACATGCTCGTTAAACGGTACGTGCCGCGGTTGTAACTGGCTCGAGGCACGTAAACTCTATGACAATAATGCCGGGAATATCTATGACCAAACGCGCCCTTATCACCGGCATCACCGGCCAAGACGGGTCCTATCTGGCGGAATTCCTGCTGGAAAAGGGATATGAGGTTCACGGGATCAAGCGGCGGTCTTCGTCGCTTAACACCCAACGGATCGACCACATTTATCAGGATCCGCACGAGGCCAATCCAAAGCTGCGCTTGCATTATGGCGACCTGACCGACAGTTCGAACCTGACGCGGATCATCAGCGAAGTGCAGCCGGACGAGGTCTATAACCTTGGCGCACAAAGCCATGTCGCGGTAAGCTTCGAGTCACCGGAATACACCGCTGACGTCGATGCCAACGGGACTTTGCGCCTGCTCGAAGCAATCCGTTTTCTGGGGCTGGAAAAAAAGACCCGCTTTTACCAAGCATCAACTTCTGAGCTTTATGGCTTGGTGCAGGAGACACCACAGACCGAAACGACACCCTTCCACCCGCGCAGCCCCTATGCCGTGGCCAAGATGTACGCCTACTGGATCACGGTAAACTACCGCGAGGCGTATGGCATGTACGCCTGCAATGGCATTTTGTTTAATCACGAATCCCCGCGCCGGGGTGAAACCTTTGTGACGCGCAAAATCACGCGCGGGCTGGCGAATATCGCCCAAGGCTTGGAAAACTGCCTGTATATGGGCAATATCGACGCGCTGCGCGATTGGGGGCACGCCAAGGATTACGTGCGCATGCAGTGGATGATGCTGCAACAGGATGTGCCCGATGATTTCGTAATCGCGACCGGTGTTCAATATTCTGTGCGCCAGTTCATCACCTGGTCGGCAGCCGAACTGGGGATCACGCTGCGGTTCGAGGGCAAAGGTATCGATGAACGCGCGATCGTGGATAGCGTAGACGGTGACAATGCCCCTGCCGTCAAACCGGGCGATGTGGTGATGCGCATTGATCCGCAGTATTTTCGCCCCGCCGAGGTGGAAACCCTGCTTGGGTCGCCTGCGAAGGCCAAGGAGAAGCTGGGCTGGGAGCCGCAGATCACCACGCAGGAAATGTGCGCAGAGATGGTGGCCAATGACCTCAAGATCGCGCGACGTCATGCGCTGTTGAAAGAACACGGGCTGGATCTGCCGATCGCGCTTGAGAATGGATAAGCCTATGGGCAAGATTTATATCGCGGGGCATCGCGGCATGGTCGGCAGTGCGATTTTGCGTCAACTCCAGGCACGCAACAACGCAGGCGGGGCGCTGACCCTGATCACCCGCACCCATGCCGAACTGGACCTGACCGATCAAGCGGCCGTACGCGACTTTATGGCCGCTGAAGCACCCGACGTGGTGATCCTGGCCGCTGCGCGTGTAGGTGGCATTATGGCCAACAATACCTACCCCGCTGATTTCATTTACGATAACCTGATGATTGAATGCAATGTAATCCATCAGGCCTTTGCCGCCGGGGTGAAGCGGCTATTGCAATTGGGCAGCTCGTGCATCTATCCGCGGAACGCACCCCAACCCATGGCGGAAGACGCGCTGCTGACCGGCGTGCTGGAACCGACCAATGAACCCTATGCCATCGCAAAAATCGCCGGCATAAAGCTTTGCGAAAGCTATAATCGGCAATATGGTGTCGATTACCGATCGGTGATGCCGACGAACCTGTATGGGCCTGGCGATAATTTTCATCCGCAGAACAGCCATGTCCTGCCCGCCTTGATCCGGCGCTTTCACGAGGCCGCGCAGGATGACTTGGACGAGGTCGTGATCTGGGGCACCGGGACCCCTAAAAGGGAATTCCTGCATGTGGACGATATGGCAGAAGCCTCATTGTTCGTGCTCGACTTGCCAAAGGACATCTATGCGGCCAACACCCAGCCCATGCTGAGCCATATCAACGTAGGTACCGGTCGCGACGTAAGTATTGGAGCCTTGGCGCAGATGGTCGCCGACGTTACGGGTTTCAAAGGCAACCTGGTGTTCGACACCTCAAAGCCCGATGGCACGATGCGCAAGCTGATGGATGTGTCCCGTCTAACCGATATGGGGTGGCGCGCGCGGATCGACCTGAAGGAAGGGTTGCAGGAAACCTACAACTGGTTCTTGCGCCAAGAAACCATTCGATCCTAGGGCGATACATTTTCGTTAGTATAAAATTAGAATAATTTAGACTAAGGTCCTTTTCATGATCCATCCCATTCTCCTCTGCGGTGGTTCCGGTACACGTCTGTGGCCGCTGTCGCGCAAATCCTATCCCAAGCAGTTCGCCAAACTTATGGGGGATGAAAGTCTGTTCCAAGCCTCTGCCCGCCGCCTGTCCGGTGACGGGTTTGCGGCCCCGGTCGTGGTCACGGGCGATTCGTTTCGCTTTATTGTGACAGAGCAATTGGCGCAAATTGAACTGGCCGCCCAGGGGATCCTAATTGAACCCGAGGGACGCAATACCGCGCCGGCGATCCTTGCCGCTGCGATGTGGGTCGCCAAATCCGATCCGCAGGCACTGATGCTCGTGGCACCCTCGGATCATGTCATTCCCGATACCGACGCGTTTGCGCAGACTGTTCAAGCCGCCGTGCCGCGTGCACAAGCAGGCGATCTGGTGACCTTTGGCATCACACCGACGCGCGCCGAAACGGGATATGGCTACCTGGAACTCGCTGCAGATGCCGATGCGGGCGCGAAGACGCCCCAAACGCTGGCGCGGTTTGTTGAAAAACCTGATGCCAGCCGCGCCGCGGATATGCTCGTTGCAGGAAATTTTCTTTGGAATGCCGGAATTTTCCTGTTCACGGCCCAAGCGATCATCGCTGCCTACCAGACCCATGTGCCTAATCTGATCGATGCCGTGACCGCCGCGTTGGGCGGGGCAAATTCCGACCTTGGCTTTACCCGGCTGGATGCAGCGGCATGGGAAAAAGCGGATGATATTTCCGTCGATTATGCGATCATGGAAAAGGCCGACAATCTGGCCGTGATGCCGTTTGGCGCGGGATGGTCCGATCTGGGCGGGTGGGACGCGGTGTGGCTGGAAACCGGCCCCGATGCACAAGGTAACGTATGCTCTGACAACGCCACAGCAATCGATTGCGCCGATACCTTGCTGCGGTCAGAGACCGAAGGAGTGCAGCTGGTCGGAATCGGGCTTGATAACATCATCGCTATCGCGATGGGCGACGCTGTCTTGGTCGCTGACAAATCCCAAGCGCAACGCGTCAAAGAAGCTGTCGATGCTCTCAAGGCACGCGGTGCCTCGCAAGCGGTTCAACTGCCTCGGGATTATCGCCCGTGGGGCTGGTATGAAAGCTTGGTCATCGGCGCACGGTTTCAGGTGAAACGGATCGTGGTGAACCCTGGTGCGGCGCTGAGCTTGCAAAGCCATCACCACCGGTCGGAACATTGGATCGTGGTCGAAGGCACCGCGAAAGTTACCGTGGATGATGAAGTAAAGCTCGTCGGTGAAAATCAGTCCGTCTATATCCCGCTTGGGGCTATTCACCGGATGGAAAACCCCGGAAAAGTTCCCATGGTCTTGATCGAAGTGCAGACCGGCAGCTATTTTGGTGAGGATGATATCATCAGGTATGAAGATATTTACGCCCGCAGGTAGAAACCTCTGATCAAAGGCGCTGCGATACCGCAGCGTCAATGCCAAGTTTACCTGTTGGTGCAATGGCTTGTGGACGCGCTTCACGCACCCCCACCTAACGGTGGGGAATATCGCCAATTTTTAACCTGCGATGTCAGCCTGATTGTCTGCAAGGCGTGAATGCCACGCGGTGTGTGTGTCCTTCCAGATGTCTGGAAGGTCACTTACGCATTCGTGTACCCTGCTCATGTCCCCGTTTTTACAGCCCGCCTCAATGTCTCTGAGCTGCGAGTGTAGACGTACCGCGCCAAACATCCCAGAAACCCCTGCCATATGACCTGAGCCCCAAGTTCCCTCCAGCTTTGGGCGGAGTCCTTGGAGTTAAATCTTTGGCGTTAAGCCGCCATCTTGTCCATTGTCTTTCTCTGCAAAA
>PCCY01000023.1 GCA_002731875.1 Roseobacter sp.
ACGCCGACACTCAGCACTGGGTTGGAAAAGCCCCGTCGCTTTCGAAAGAAAAGTGGCTTAAACGAGCATTTGGGGCGGCACTAAAGCGCGACAGGTCCACTCGAACGCGACGCTGTTTTTCGGCTGGAAAGCTTCGACCCGGCTGAAGATAGGGTTTCGCGCATGACAGGTAACGGAAGGTACGAGGTTACTGGCCGCGGGGCGTTTGTCGTTGCCAACAGAGACTGGGATCCAGCTACGCCGCCGCACATCGGTGCCACCCCGGAAGAGCTTAGTGTGACGGCGGTCGCCGAGGCAGGGGAAGACAACAGGTTTGCGGGAACCGCAACAGAGAAGCCCATCAGCGTTCACGCTGGTGCCAGCGTCTACAAGCCCGACGACGTCGATATTGGTGAAATTGTCGACCTCACTCGAAACCCCGATGTCGAGATCGTGTCAGCAGTCATTGAGATTGGCGGCTTCTTAGGTCTTGGAGGGAAAAAGGTGGCAGTACCATTTAAGGATCTAAAGGTCAAGAAATCTGGGGTTAAGGCAGAAGTTCGGGTCTACCTCGATCAAACCGAAGATGAGCTGAACGGGTCGCCCTCTTACGAAGAGTGATCAGTCAGCGAAATTTACCGCTTGATTTGCGGGCATACCGCTTGATCCATAACGCACGTCGTCAACCCATGCCAGGTCGACGCGCCCCGGTACAACTTTGCAACACTCATGCATGGCGGGTAGCGCGCGGTGGACCAATCGGCCGAGGCACAGGAAATCCGGCGTATGATCAACAACTCGGATGTCAGGAATAACCCCATACCTTCGATATCACGACGACATATTCCCAGGCGCTGCGTGTGCACCATCCTTTGCGCTGCGGTCGTGGTCTGCGCGGGTAACGATGCCCCACAGACTCGGCGGGCCATCGGAGTGGCAAATTGCGATCAACACCATAAGCATGGTTTTCATCGGGCTGCAGGAAAGCGATTTCTCGCGCTCGGTTGCCGCTAAATTTCGCAAACCTGACACGGCACGGGGGGCGTATCCTGTCATTTTGCTTTCCCTTTGCGCAAGTCCATTGACTTAGCGTCAACGAGCCTCCTAGGCTCAGAATACACTGCTGCACCATCCGAACGGTAATGCGGCGTTGAGTCGAGGTTTGCATATTGGCTGTTGATGCTCGCACAAAACCAAGAGGGGCAATATGATGTCAATGCGGGTAGCTCTTGCCGGTTTTCTGCATGAAACAAACACGTTTGCGCCCACAAAGGCGCTGATCAAGGATTTCGTACAGGGCGGCGGTTACATGCCGATGGCGCGCGGGGACGCGATGATTAGCCAAAGCAAGGGCATTAATCTTGGCATTGGTGGAGCCTTGGATTTTGGAGGTAAAATGGGCTGGGATATGATCCCAATCCTTTGGGCCGGTGCAATTCCGTCAGCGCATGTCAGCAAGGATGCCTATGAAAGCATCACTGACGAAATAGTTTCCGGCATCGTTGCTGCGGGTCCACTGGAAGGTGTCTTTCTTGATCTGCACGGCGCAATGGTCGCAGAGCATGAGAATGACGGCGAAGGCGGATTGCTGCAACGGGTGCGCGAGGCCGTGGGGCCGGATGTGCCAATTGCGGCCGCACTGGACTTACACGGCAACATCACCCGGAAAATGGTTGACGCCGCCGACGTGCTTGTCGGGTTTCGCACCTATCCGCATGTGGATATGGCGGATACCGGCACACGGGCCGCGCAGCAGCTAGATGATCTGATGACGCGCGGCACGTCCTTTGCCAAGGCGTTTCGCCGCCTGCCATTTCTGGTACCCATTGCGTGGCAAAGCACGCGGGCAGAACCGGGGCGCGCGATCTATGATCTGGTGGCTGAAACAGAAGCCGGCGACGTCACCAGCGCCTCTTTCTTCTTTGGGTTCCCAGCGGCCGATTTCGAAGGCTGTGGTCCAACGGTGATTTGCTATGGTACCACACAGTCGGCTGCGAATGCTGCGGCTGATTGCATCGAACAGGCGGTACTGAAGGCCGAACCCGCTTTCGCTGGCCAAACTTACGACCCCGACGCCGGCGTGATTGAGGCGATGCGCATTGCAAAAACAGCCACCCGCCCCGTTGTGTTGGCGGATACTCAAGACAATCCGGGTGCGGGCGGTGATTCCAATACCACCGGTATGCTACGCGCCTTGGTGCGTCAGGGGGCGACGAGAGCGGCCTTGGGTAACATGGTCGACCCAAAGGCCGCGGCGGCTGCGCATGTCGCCGGAGTCGGTGCCGAGATTGATATAGCCTTGGGTGGTTTTTCCGGCATCCACGGCGATGCCCCATACAAGGCACGTTTTGTCGTGGAAACCTTGTCGGATGGCAAATTGATCGCGGCCGGGCCGTTCTATGGGGGCGCTCAACTGGATATGGGCCCGTCGGCCTGTCTGCGCATTGGCGATGTGCGGGTTGTCGTTACAACGCATAAGGCGCAGATGGCTGATCAGGAAATGTACCGCTTCGTCGGGATCGAGCCCGCTGAGCAGGCAATCTTGGTCAACAAAAGTTCGGTTCACTTCCGTGCTGATTTCGATCCGATCGCCGAAACGATCTTGACCTGCACGGCATCCGGCCCGATGCCGGTCAGCCCCGCCAGCCTTCCTTTTACCAAATTGGCGCGAGGCATGCGGATGGAACCGCTTGGCCGCGCCTTTGATCCGCAAAATGCTGCTTGATCAGCAACATGAGCAACCTTCAGTCAAAGGAGCCGCGCACCACTATTCAGAATAGAGACAAAGCCGCAAAAGGGTGTTTGAGCCCGGCAACAAATAAGTAACCAACGGGAGTTTAAAATGAACATGTCCATAAAATTCAACACTAAACCTGCGAAGCTGCGCAACAAGCTCCGAAGTTCCCTGCTTAGCGCGACAGTTGCGAGTATCGCCCTGATGGCCGGTCCGGTCAGCGCCGAAACAGTCCGTGCCGTTATGCATTCGGCCTTACGGGTTCTCGACCCGATCATGACCACCGCCTATATGAGCCGTAACCACGGCTACATGATCTTTGACACGCTCTATTCGCTCGATAGCAACCTTGTTCCGCAGCCGCAAATGGTCGAAAGCCACACGGTATCCGATGACGGCCTGGTCTATAAATTCACTCTGCGTGAAGGGCTCAAGTTCCACGATGGCGCGCCTGTCACCGGCGATGATGTCGCAGCGTCGATCGCGCGGTGGGGCGAACGTGACGGCATGGGGCAGGTCCTTATGTCATTTGTTGAAAGCATGGGGTCGGACGGTGACAATGTCTTTGTTATTAACCTGAAGCAGCCATACGGCCTTGTGATAGACAGCTTGGCCAAACCATCGTCAAACGTGCCGTTTATCATGCCAAAGCGTCTGGCCGAAACACCATCGACAGAACCGATCCTCGAACAAATCGGATCGGGCCCGTTCAAGTGGATGGCTGATGAGTTCCAGCCAGGCGTCAAAGTGGTTTACGAAAAGTACGAAGATTATGTGCCGCGCAGCGAAGAGGCCAGTTGGGCATCGGGCGGCAAGGTCGTCAACGTCGACCGCGTTGAATGGATCGTCATGGCAGATGACCAGACGGCTTTGAACGCACTCCAAGCCGAAGAGATCGATTATTGGGAACAGCCGCCTGCCGATCTGTTACCGATCCTCGAAGCAAACCCAGACATCACGGTGAAGAACCTGAATGGTCTGGGCTTCCAGACCATCATGCGCCCCAACACGCTGAACGCGCCAATGGACGACGTACGCATTCGAAATGCAGCGATTGCCGCTGTCAACCAAAAGGATGTTCTGGATGCGCTGGTCGGGACGCCGGAGCTGTACAACATCTGTGGTGCGATGTTCGTCTGTGACACGCCTCTGGCTACCGATGTCGGGTCCGAAACCCTAACCGCTGGCAACGGCATGGAAAAAGCCAAGGCCCTTTTGGCCGAAGCTGGGTATGACGGAACGCCGATCGTTCTGATGCACCCAACCGATGTGGCATCATTGCGTTCGCAGCCCGTCGTTGTCGCGCAGGCAATGCGTGACGTGGGTTTCGTGGTCGATCTACAAGCGATGGACTGGCAGACCCTTGTGGGCAAGCGCGCAAGTCAGGCATCAATTGCTGACGGTGGCTGGCACATGTTCATCACCAACTGGGTGGGCGCGGACGTGTTCAACCCGCTGGTCAACAACATGGTAAACGGCAAAGGTAAAGACGGCGGCTGGTTCGGCTGGCCCGAAGTTCCAAAGATCGAAGAATTGCGGACGGCATATGCCACATCGCAATCCCTGGACGAACAAAAGAAGATCGCCGAGGAAATACAGAAAATTGCCTATGAAGAAGGCATGTATGCGCCTATCGGCCAGTATTTTGTGCCCGCTGCTTGGTCCAATAAGCTGGAAGGCGTGCTCGACGGTCCGGCTCCGTTCTTTTGGAACCTCACCAAGAAATGATAAGAATCCCTGCCTCGCGCGATCACGCGCGGGGCTGCCTGATTCCCCAGTTCATTCCGTCGAAAGGTCCGCCTGATGGTCGTCTATATCGTGCAGCGCATCCTCGCCGCGATTCCCGTGATGGGGTTTGTCGCCCTGTTCGTTTTCCTGTTGCTGCGGCTGACGCCAGGTGATCCGGCCGCGGTTATCGCAGGTGATACCGCTACCCCTGAACAACTTGCGGCGATCCGAGAGTCTCTTGGATTGAACGACCCGATGTTTGTCCAGTTCTACAACTGGATCACACAACTGTTGCAGGGAAACTTTGGTACCTCGATCCTGTCCGGCAAACCGGTGATCGAATTGATCGCCGACCGGATGGAACCGACGATCAGTCTGGCCCTAACGACCATTATCTTGTCCGTCATCATCGCCGTGCCGCTGGGTGTGATTGCAGCATGGAAACAGGGTACGCTGATTGACCGTTTCGTGATGCTGCTTTCTGTCCTCGGATTTTCGATACCGGTGTTCGTAATTGGTTACCTGATGATCTCGTTGTTTTCTATGCAGCTTGGCTGGTTCCCGGTCCAGGGCTTCAAACCAATCGGCGCAGGGTTGGGGGAATTTTTCCACCGCATTGCATTGCCGACATTCACGCTGACGTTGTTATATATTGCGCTGATAGCGCGGATCACGCGGACCTCGATGCTGGAAATTCTGGGCGATGATTACGTCCGCACCGCGCGCGCAAAGGGGTTGCCCGAAAGCCGTGTGCTGATGCGCCACGCGCTGCGCAATTGTTCAGTGCCGATCATCACGGTAATCGGCATCGGGTTTGCGCTGATCATATCGGGCGTCGTCGTCACCGAAAGCGTGTTCAATCTACCAGGTCTCGGGCGTCTGACCGTCGATGCTGTCTTGTCGAGGGATTATCCGGTGATCCAAGCCGTTATCCTGCTCGCCTCTCTTATCTATGTGGTGATCAATCTGCTGATCGACATCGCGTATGTAATTCTTGACCCAAGGATCCGTTACGCATGACTGACCAAATGACCTCTGTCGCTCCGCCGGATCGCATTTCGCCACTGACGCGCGCCCGCGAGATCTTATTCTCAAGCCCGCTTGTAACGAGTGCGTCGCTGCTTTTGGGTATAATTGTTCTGGCGGCAATCTTTGCGCCATGGATCGTGCCTCATGATCCGGTGCGTCTGACACCGTCGGTTCGTCTGAAACCACCGAGTGAGACTTATTGGTTGGGCACCGATGCCTATGGTCGCGATCTGTTTTCGCGTATCATCACCGGAGGGCAAATCTCGCTCGTGGTGGGGGTGGCCGCCGCGATCTTTGCGGTCGCGTTTGGGCTGTTGTTCGGTTTGCTGGCCGGATACGTCCGTTGGATTGACGCCGTGCTGATGCGCATCGTGGACGGTCTGATGGCGATCCCAAGCATCCTTTTGGCGATTGCGATTGTATCGCTTTGGGGTGCCAGCCTGTGGACGGTTTTGGTCGCGATCACGATCCCCGAAGTGCCCCGCGTCGTGCGGCTGGTCCGGTCAATCGTCCTGTCCGCGCGGGAAGAACCCTATGTCGAGGCTGCGATTGCGGCAGGGTCGCCCACGTGGTTGATTATGCGTCGCCATTTGGTGCCCAACACCATCGCACCGTTGATCATTCAAGGCACATATATCTGCGCCAGCGCTATTCTGACAGAGGCGATATTGTCATTCTTGGGGGCGGGGATCAGTCCCGAAACACCAAGTTGGGGCAACATCATGGCTGAAGGTCGAATTTATTTTCAGATCAATCCCGGTATCGTGTTGTGGCCGGGGCTTGTGGTGTCGATTGCGATTTTGTCGATCAATCTTCTGGGGGATGCGGTGCGTGATGCGTTGGATCCGCGCATGGCAAAGCGGGGGATAGACAGATGAGCCTTTTGGAAATTTCCGGCCTGCGCATTGCGCTGAATGGTGATGATGACAAGCAAGTGGTAAAGGGCCTTGATTTGAAAATTGAGCCGGGTCAAACCATGTGTCTGGTTGGCGAATCCGGGTCCGGAAAATCGCTGAGCGCACTCGCCACAATGGGACTGCTGCCCAGTGTCCTATCGCCGATTGCGGGATCCATCACGTTGAAGGGTGAAAGCCTGCTGGATGCCAGCCCGGCGCGGATGCGTGCCTTGCGCGCGACGTCGATGTCGATGATATTTCAAGAACCGATGACGGCACTTAACCCTGTGGCGCGGGTGGGCCAGCAGATCGAAGAAGTACTGGAGTTCCACGCCGACCTGTCCAAAACCGCCCGCCGCCGCCGCGTGCTGGAGATGATGGAGGCCGTGCACCTGCCGGATGTGGCCAAAATGTACAGCAGCTTTCCGCATCAGTTGTCCGGCGGACAGCGACAGCGGATCATGATCGCGATGGCCCTGATCATGGGGCCGCAATTGTTGATTGCTGATGAACCGACAACGGCACTGGACGTGACCACGCAGGCACAGATTCTAAGCTTGATCCGCGAACTGCGCGAAGAGCAGGGGGCGGCGGTATTGTTCATCACCCATGACATGGGCGTCGTGTCCGAAATTGCGGATGACGTCACCGTTCTGAAGCTGGGCGAAGTGATGGAAACGCAAAGCGTGGATAACCTGCTGCGCCACCCGAAGACGGATTATACCCGCGATCTGTTGCGGTCCGTTCCCAGCCAGATTCCGCGTATGGCCCGGGATCAACGGTCCGACCAGATTGTTCTGGCGACAGACGATCTGTGCAAAACCTACGGCGGAACCGGCCTGTTCACCAAATCGCGCGAAGTCAAAGCGGCTCAGGATGTAAGCATCAGCCTGATGAAAGGACGCACTTTGGGCATTGTGGGCGAAAGCGGGTCTGGCAAGTCGACCGTCGCGCGCTGCATCATGCGGCTGATTGATCCGACATCGGGCAGCATCATGGTGGGCGGCCGGGACATCGCGACGCTTAGCCAAAAAGAACTGAAACCACAGCGCAAGAACATACAGATCGTGTTTCAAGATCCGATGCGGTCGCTTAACCCGCGTATCGAGGTCGGGCAATCCATCATCGAAGGCCCGCTGAACTATGGCGTCCCCCGCGCCGACGCGATGAGACGGGCGCGCGAACTGCTTGAACTTGTCGGGCTTCCCGCCAGCGCCGTAGACCGCTTTCCGCACCAGTTTTCGGGTGGGCAACGCCAGCGGATCGCGATTGCCCGTGCTTTGGCAATGGACCCCGACGTTCTGGTTGCGGACGAGGCCGTGTCGGCGCTGGACGTGTCAGTTCAGGCGCAAGTGCTCGAACTTCTGGCCGAACTGCAAGAACGGTTGGGACTTGGTATTTTGTTTATCACCCATGATCTGGGGGTCGCGGCACAGATCTGTGACGAGGTAATGGTGATGCAGCATGGGCGCGTGGTCGAATATGGGCCCGCTGCCCAGGTACTGGGATCGCCTCAACAAAGTTACACGAAAGCATTAATCACAGCCGCACCTGGGCGGCATTGGGATTTTGCCAATTTCCGGCCCTTTGCCGAAGCGGCCGAATAACATCAACGAACGAAGGAAACCCAATGCCCATTCTACCCATCATCGCCGAGAGCAAAGACGAACTGACGGCAATCTTCAAAGACCTGCATGCCCATCCCGAGATCGGATTTCAGGAGACTCGCACCGCTGCGGTTGTGGCGGAAAAGCTGAAGTCTTACGGTGTGGACGAGGTTCACACCGGGATCGCGGGGACAGGCGTTGTGGGGGTGATCAAGGGTAACCGCGAGGGTACCCGCCGCATCGGACTGCGCGCCGACATGGACGCCTTGCCGATCCACGAGGAAACCAATCTGGCCTACGGTTCCACCAACCCCGGCGTGATGCATGCCTGTGGCCATGACAGCCACACGACGATGTTGCTTGGGGCTGCGAAACATCTGGCACAGACCCGCGATTTCGTCGGGACCGCCGTGTTGATCTTTCAACCCGCCGAAGAAGGTCTGGGCGGCGCGAGGGGCATGATTGCAGATGGGCTATTTGACCGTTTTCCCTGTGATGAAGTCTATGGCATGCATAATTCGCCCAACGGTCAGCCGGGCACCTTTGGTATCTGCAAGGGCGCGGCGATGGCCGGCGCGTCTTTCTTTGACATCACCGTTCAGGGCAAGGGTAGCCATGCCGCCATGCCGCAACAATCGCGCGACCCTCTCGTCATTGCGTCAGCACTTGTTGGCAGTCTGCAAACGATCCTGTCGCGCAACGTTGCCCCCCTGGACACCTGCGTTTTGTCGGTGACCCAGCTGCATTCCGGATCGGCCTATAACATCGTGCCCGACACCGCGACACTGGCAGGCACTATCCGTTATTTCAAAGACGAGGTTTGCGAATTGGCCGAGACCCGCATGCGCGAGTTGTGCGCAGGCTTTGCGATTGCTTATGGCGTGGAAATCAACATTGATCTACGTAACATTTTTGATGTGCTGGTCAACGACGACGCGTTGTCTGACGCATACAAGGAAGCGGCGGCTGATATCGTGGGTTCGGACAACATATCCGACAGCGATCAGCCTGCGACCGGATCCGAGGATTTTGCCGACATGTTGAAGGTTGTTCCCGGTGCCTATTGCCGTGTCGGGCATTCCGGCACTACCGGTCTGCACAACCCCAGCTTCTTTCTGGACCCTGAAATTCTGCCAGTGGGCGCGTCAATCATGGCGCGGATCGTCGAGCGGCGGCTGGCGGCGTAGGGGACCCCGCCATGAACCTGCTTGATCTTCCCTTCGACACAGACGCGATGATCGCAGGCCTGAAACCTTGGATCGAATGCGAAAGCCCGACCTATGATGCCGATGCCGTCAACCGCATGATGGACATCGCGGCCTATGATATGGCCGCACTTGGTGCGCAGATTGAACGCATTCCAGGGCGTATGGGCTTTGGCGGTAGCGTGCGCGCGCGCTTTCCCCATCCCGATCAGGGTCGCGTGCCGGGCATCTTGATCGCGGGGCACATGGACACAGTGCACCCGATCGGGACGCTGGACGTGCTGCCGTTTCGGCGTGAAGGTAATCTGTGTTATGGTCCCGGCCTAATGGACATGAAAGGTGGCAATTACATCAGTCTGGACGCCATCCGCCAGTTGTTGCGTGCGGGGCTTCAAACACCACTGCCGGTCTCCGTCTTGTTCACCCCCGACGAAGAGGTCGGTACACCGTCCACCCGCGAACTGATCGAGGCCGAGGCGGCGCGCAACAAATACGTTCTGGTTCCCGAACCGGGGCATGAGGACGGCGGTGTCACCATCGGGCGATATGCGATCGCACGCTTCAACCTACGAACCGTCGGTCAACCTAGTCATGCGGGCGCCCGTTTGTCCGATGGCAAATCCGCGATCGCCGCAATGGCCCGGAAAATCGTCGAGATAGAGAACATGACCGGCCCCGACTGTACCTTCAGCGTCGGGGTCATTCACGCGGGCCAATGGGTCAATTGCGTATCATCCGTTTGTGATGCGCAAGCGCTGAGCATGGCGAAAAAGCAGGAGGATCTCGACGACGGGGTGGCGCGGATGCTTGCGCTGCAAGGCACGGCGAATGGGGTCGAGTTTCAGGTTAAACGTGGCGTTACACGCCCGGTCTGGCACCCGGATACCCCCGGAACAAAAATGATTTTCGACATTGCAAAGGACATCGCGAAGGAGCTTGGGTTCGACATGACAGGCCGCAGCCAGGGTGGCGGGTCGGATGGCAATTTCACCGGTGCAATGGGGATTCCCACCCTCGATTCCCTGGGTGTGCGCGGGAAGGGGCTACATACGCTGAACGAACATATCAACGTTGACAGTCTTGTTGACGGGGCAAGACTGATGGCCGGTTTGCTCCTGCGGCTCGGGTAATCAGCAAGGCATCGCGCGTTCCAGCAGCCATGTAGCGGTCGTAACAGGCAATTCACTCAGAACCTCTTCCTGGCTCTCGTCCGAATGAGACCCACCGCACGTAACTGCGCCGCCGCGAAAGAAGTCACGTCGGCTGCCGTTAGGCCGAAGCGGAACTGGCCGTTTTGACCGGCGCTCGGGATCTTGCCCAATATGTATTTTTAGACGTAGCCCTTGGTGTCGCGGCCCTTTGTCGGGATCTTGTCAAGAATCTGCACGCCGTTGGCCAAAAGGTTGGGGTTGGAAAAGCTAAAACACGCGACTTTCATGTGGGTACCGTAGACCGCGCCTTCTTTCCCCCGGAGCCTGTAGGAAGGGGAGACATGCTCGTCCACGGTCCGCATCATCTCTCGGGCTTCAAAGTGCTTAACGCGCGACCAGCGCAGATTCTCAAATGGCTCGCCCTTATCGTTGGTGCCTTTCGGGAAAATGCTCCGTCGCATTGACGCCCAGATCCTCTGCCATGCGCTCCTCGACCGTGTGCAGGTCATCTAGCCCTTTGACGAACATCAGCAAGGTCAACTGTTCGATTGCCGCCGGGGGATTGAGGAGCCCCGGGACAAAAAGGCATGTCAGATTTGAGCGATTTGCGAGCGGATGGGGTCTCTGCGGCTTCATTCAGACGCTCAGATATACCTTTGCGAAAACGGCCTCGACGGTCTCAGAAATCAGCACAAGGGCACTGTTCACGGCAGGAACACGATTATTGGCACATCCGCGTTTCCGGCGGAACCTGATCGACACTATTTCTCCTACGGTTCACCAACTGGAGGAGAAGGATGAACCACGAAGACATCCCCAAAGACGTCCTACTGCCTATCAAGGCAGTTTGCGACGTCCTCGCCCGCTCATGCTCGTGGCATCTTCAAGGAACAGTTGTCCAGATATCGAGCCTGGTGGCGCACGCTGTTTGAATCGTACTCGCTCGAGACCGGCTTTGCGGCGAACCAAGATGTGATCGCTAGTTTGATGCGAATGGCACGCTGGGAAGGTGAAAGGGACAATATTCCAAAACTTCATCTTCTGAGACATGTCATTCTTGGAGGAATGAAGGTCAGCGACCTCAAGTATGTGGATGCCCCTAAATTAAATAAGACCCTCAGCCTCTACCACGCGGCACCGCCTATGGGCCCAAATAGACGTTAGTTGGTTCGTTCAGCACTGCGGTGCTGCATTGCATGGCCAACCGTTCATGCTCTGTGCCGCACTTTGTTGGGTCAGAGCCGTTCCGCAGACGGCGCGGTCGTTCAGGCTCAATAAGACCGCGGCGACAGAGGTTTAAGTTGATAGGTTAGATATCACTCGCCAGTCATTTGAAATCGTTTTTAAACAATACGAATTCGGGCTGTGTTGACGCCTAGGTCGCTGCGGCCGACCCTCTATACACCGCGCATATCGACGCGGCTGCCTTCCCCATGCGCAGTAACAACAACCACTACATCACCCGCAAAGTAAAAAAAGCGGCAATGCGAGCGGTTGCCTCGAACCGACGGCGATCCGCATCTGAGGCCACAATGTCCTACCCGATATCTTCTGCAACCGCCAATGCGCGCTGATACGCTGCATCGAGGGAAAGGTCTGTTTCGAGCGATACGATATCGGGATAGGCGGGGGCTTGGGCTTCAGCTAACACGGGTCCGCCGCGTTCGCGCGTATGGCTGGTACCCGCTCGGGTTTCATCCAGAACTTCAAACGCAGGTGGATTAACTGTGTCGGTTGATATGTCGTGGATGGGCGCTGCGCGCAGCGGCGGGTTGAGCGTTTCGGCGATCAGCGGGATCAGGCAGGCCGCTCCGACAAGCGCCGCGACGCCGCCAGATATAGCCCAGCGTTTTTCTTTGCGTATCAGGTGAACGACCAGCGCACTCAAAACCTCACGCCGCATTCTCGTTGTGATGAAATGTGTCTCGATCAAGGGGTAGTAAGTTTCACCGCCTGCCACACAAAGCAAGTTTACACGTCCTGAAATCGGTCGGCTTAGATGGTATTTATTTCAACTAACTTGGAATCCTAGCAGCTCAATATCGACTTGGATATCAGCTGGGTCGGACTAACACGGCAGGCGGAATTTCAACAAACCAAAGTAAACGGTAAATATAATTTGCCGCCATACCCAATGACCAAAAAATGGTTCAAAATGGTTGGCATCATCGCTTCATATCCTGTGCAAGCTAACGCATTGGGTCAAGACGACGCGCTTTGAAGCATCGGCTTGCGGGCGCGGTGTGAGCCAATAGATGCGCTGTTTGCTTTTGCGGTGCCACCGGGCCCGATGCGGTCCGGTGGATGCTATGGCCGGGAACCTGGCCCGCAGGCGAGGTCATGACGAAGCGATGCCCGTGTGAGGCGGAATGCCCAAGGCGTCCTATGTCCTGCCTCGCCGTCGCTCAGCCCTGGTTCAGCAGCTTGTAGTATTTCTTGAGGAACAGATCCTCGCCCTTCATCTTGCGCGTCACCCAGTCCCCTGCGGTGAACAGGCCGAGGAAGGAACTGCCGCGTTTCGGGCCGAGCGGTACCAGGATCGGCGCTTTTGGGCCCCACGGCTTGTAGGGCTTCACCTCTTCGAGGGTCTTGCCCGCCATGAGCGCTTTTAGAGTGGACTTGAGCCAAGGCTGCTGGCGGCTCGCCGCGACGATGGTCATGCCGTCGCCCGCATCGGATACATCTCCGGCGGCAAAGACGTTGGGCAGCGACGACGGGCGCAGCCACGGGTCCACCTTGACCCGGTTCGCGGTGCTCATCTGGGTGTCCGGCAGAACTTCGATCAGTTCGGAGCTAGCGCGTGAGCCGAGGACGGGGAAAATCAGGTCGAACTCATGCTCCGACCCATCCGAGAGCGTCAGGCTTCCGGCGTAAGGTTCGGTCATGCTTTGAAGATTCTCGGCCCTCTTGCCAAGGATCAGATTCACGCCCATGTCGCGCAGCTTGCCCACCAGCGCGATGCCTAGCTTTTCGGGCATGGTCGGAAACAGCCGGTCGGTGTCCGAGATCAGCGTGATCTTCTTGTCTGGCATGGCATGGGCGATCTCGCCTGCCAGCTCGGTGCCCACGGCACCCGCGCCGACGATGCCGATGCTGCGCGCTGCCATGAGCTGGTCGTGAATGCGCTGGTTGGCCTCGCGCAGCCCTTCGATGTCATCCCCGACGGGCTTGAAGGGCGTGGCATTGGACGAACCAGTGGCAACGACGATATAATCGGCTTCAACCCTCTGGCCGTTCTCCAGCGTCACGCCATTGGCGTCCACGCCGCCCGCGCGGGCGCGCAGGACCTTTCCGTTTTTCAACAGCCGGTCATAGGGAATCAGGGCCCGGTCCGTCAGCGAGGGGTCGACGACAGCGCGGATCATCGCAGGCGTATGAACTAAGTGGCTGCGCGGCTCGATCAGCGTGACGTCGGCATGTTCGTCGAGCGATTTGGCGAGTTGGACGCCGATGTAGCCGCCGCCGACGATGGCGATGCGTTTGGACATGGGAGTGTTTCCTTTCTGTGCGACCCGGCGGATGAACCGCGTCAAGGGCCGTTTCTTTTGGTGAAATAGGTCAGGCGGTTTCCGACTGGTAGGCGATCTGCCCGTATTTGCCCGCGCGGAATTCGCGAAAGCCCTCGGTCAGCTCGGCTTCGGTGTTCATGACGAAGGGACCGCGCATCGCCACAGGCTCGTCGATCGGCGCGCCACCAAACAGCAGCAGGTCGAGCGGCTCGGCGCTTGGGTTGGTGATCTCAATCTCCGACCCTTCATTGCCAAGCACGAAGGATCGCTGTGCGGCGATCTTCGTTCCGCTCACGATCGCGCCGTCAGTGGGCAGGAAGCCCGCCACAGGCAGGTCGGCGGACAGTGCCACGCGAGCCGAACCCATGGGCTCGACACGGACGTGCCATATGAACTCCTCAGCGAAGGTTGGGATCGGTGAGGTGTGGTCGTCGTATCCGCCCAAAAGCACCTTGAGATGGGCCCGCCCGCCCGGCAGGGGAACGACAGGCAGGTTTTCGGCCGGAACGGGCATGTATTCGGCTGGCTCTGCCTTGTTGCGTGCGGGTAGGTTGATCCAGAACTGAAAGCTGTGCAGTCTGCCGCCGTTTTTGCGCAGATCCGTCGAGATCATTTCGTCATGGACGATGCCGTTGCCCGCCTTCATCCACTGCACCCCGCCATCAGAGATGGTGCCATGCCCGCCCGTGCTGTCGGCATGGGTCAGTGCGCCTTCGAGGACGTAGGTGAAGGTAGCGATCCCCCGGTGTGGATGCGCGAAGGACCCGTCGGGGTCAGGCAACACTCCCGGTGCGATGTCTTTTGGCGGCAGGTGATCGAGGAGCATGATCGGACCTACGAACTGCACCGCTTTGTTGGGCAGGGCGCGGGCGATTGTAAAGGGCCCGACCTTATCGGGCTGGATATCAAGTTGCGATATAACCTGTCTCATTTGTGAACTCCTTGTGCTGATCCAGAAGTAGGGGTGGGGACGACGGATTGAAATTTATATTTTATGCGTATCTATATAAGATATGCTTATGAAGTGGGGATGCAGATGAAGCTGGACCAGTTGAAGGTGCTGCGGGCCGTGGTCGAAAGCGGAACGATCAAATCCGCCGCCGAAAGCCTCAATCGCACCCAGCCGGCAGTGAGCCAGTCGTTGAAGGCCCTGGAATTTCAAACCGGCACCGAGCTCTTCGACCGCTCGGGCTATCGGCTCGAGCTGACGCCGGTGGGCCGACGGGTCTATCTGCAATCCCTGCGGGTACTTTCCGAGGCCGAGGATCTGACGCAGTTGGTCCGCCATTTCGAGAAGGGGCAGGAAGAAACCATTACCATCGCCATCGACGCTGCCGCCGACCCGAATGTCATGATGCCCGTGCTGGCCAAGCTTCAGGTCGGCTTTCCCGACACGCGCGTCGTACTTCGTGCCGAGGTCCTGTCTGGTGCCATCGAGGCCGTGCGGTCCGGCGAAGCGGCGCTTGCCGTGGCTCCGGCCATCCCGGTCATGCTGGAAGAGGAAGGGTTCGACTACATGCCTCTGGCCGGTTCGGTGATGCGCAATGTCGCCGCACCAACGCTGCTCGATGCGATGGACGCGCCCCGCACACTGGCCGACCTTCGAAGATTCCACCAGGTGATCGCGCGCGACAGCGGCCAGGCCGCTGGCCTGTTCGACCGCGAGCTCGGCGTCCAGAAGGGGCAGCGGCGGTGGTATGTCAGCGACCTGCACATGAAAAAGCAACTGCTGGTGGCGGGGCTTGGCTGGGGCCGCCTGCCGCAGCACCTGATCGCCGAGGAACTGGCCCAGGACCGCTTGCGCGATATCGTTCTGCCCCATACCCATCTCAATTTCGAGATCGAGGTTTTCGTCTTTCGCCAACGCAGATCGGCGATGGGACCCGTGGCCACCCACCTATGGAAGGCGTTCGCCGATCAGGCGGCCTGACCCGTCGCGGCGTAATGCGCGAGGAACATGTCAACGCAGTCGGCAATGACGGCACCGGAGTCGAGATCAGCCTTTGCGCCCGGCAGGAACTCGGGCCACATCAGGAAATGCTTGATCATCGACAGGAGCTGCCCGGCGGCCAAACCCGGTTCGGCCCGCCGCAGCGCGCCGGCCCGCATCGCCGCGCCGATCAGCGTCTGTATCGGGCCGTCCAGCATCGCCGCCTTGGCGAAGGAGGCCCGCGCCAGATCCAGGAAGCCGAAGCGGTCGTACGTCAAGCCTAGTCGAGGAAGGCGGCAGATACCAAGTCTGTCGCCGGGCAGTTGTCGCCGCTGAAGATTCCGGCCCGCATTGTCTTGGATGATGCCGATGGATTTCAAAGGTTTGCGCATGGAGAGCGGCTCGCGAAAGGCTTTGGCGCACCGCTGCGGCGTATAAAAGGCGGATTGCATTTTGCGCCGGAGGATCATTTTTCCAATGTAGCCGAGGATATCAACCCGCTGCGTCAAACCGTCAAGGTGGATCAAACCTGGTCGCCGTGCATCGAAGACCGACCGCATCGCTGTATTAGCCGTTGATCAGCCATCAACAGCAAGGCGTAACCCCATCATCTGCCAGCGCTGATGCGGATAAAAGAAGGTGCGGTAGCTTGCCCGCATCTGCTCTTGCGCCGTCGCACAGGATCCACCGCGCATCACCATCTGATTGACCATGAACTTGCCGTTGTACTCACCCAAAGCACCCTCTGGTGCCTTAAAGCCGGGATAAGGCGTAAATGGTGACGCCGTCCATTCCCAGACATCCCCCCAGACACCTGTTCCCGGCATCGGGCGCAGGGCACCCTCGTCAAGCAAATTGCCGCGTATCTGGTGCTGCGCAAAAGCGTGCTCGTGCTCCGCTTCGGTCGGCAGGCGCGCGCCTGCCCAGCGGGCATAGGCATCGGCCTCGTAGTAGCTCACGTGGACTACGGGTGCATCCAGCGCGACGGGCTGCGGGCCGCGCAAGGTGAACGTCCACCACTCGTCGTCCTGCCGCCACCAGTAAAGCGGATGCGTCCAGCCTTCCTTCTTGGCAACAGCATAGCCTTCCATCAACCAATGCCGCGGATCGCCATATCCACCGTCGTCCATAAAAGCGATCCAATCCCGATTGGTGACAGCACGATCAGCGATGGCAAAGGGATAGACGTAAACCTTATGCCGAGGGCCTTCGCAATCATAGGCAAACCCGTTTCCGTCATGGCCGATTTCGATCACACCTCCGTCGTGGTGTGACCATGTCAGCGGCACTTCGGCAGTCACTGGCATCGGCTCTGGATCGCGGTAGACGGGCAACAACGGATTGAACGAAAGGCCGTGCAGCAGGTCTGTGACCAGCAGCTCCTGATGCTGCATCTCATGGTGGCAGCCCAATTCGATCAGATCGAAAATTTCCGGTGTGTTGTCTCTCTCAAGGTCGATAAGCTCTGCCATCGCGCCCTCAACATGTTCTCGGTAAGCTCTCACGTCTGCGTGGTCAGGCCTGCTGACAAGACCGCGACGGTCGCGTGCATGGCGCGGTCCTGCGGTGACGTAGTAGCTGTTGAACAGAAATGCGAAACGGTCGTCCGGGCTCGTATAATCGGGCAAGAACGGTTTGAGGATGAACTCTTCGAAGAACCATGTCGTATGCGCCAAATGCCATTTTGCAGGAGACGCATCCTCCATTGATTGCAACATCATGTCCTCGGGCAGCAATGGTGACACCAAGTGCGTAGTCCGAGCGCGGGTCCGGTCAAAGAGGGTCGGTACGGAGGGCACTTGCTGTGCGACGGCGTCTATATGGTTCACGATGCGATTACCTGCCTGCAATTATTGGTCCAAGAACACCGGCGATGCAACGCGCAACCTGAAGGATTGGAGATACAGCCGGATATGGTCGGACTGGTAAAACACAGTACCCGTCAAAAAGTTCCGTTCGAACGCAAGTCGGAGTCGTTCAAGTGAGTACCGCTTACTGTGATCCAGGCTGCCCCCACGCGATTCAAAGCAGGGAAGTTGGTCAAAGCAGGGAAGTTGACCAGATCCCGACGGATCCGCCCGCTGCTGGTCGCTCCTTCATATGGAAAACTGCAGTTCATTGACGGGTTCCCGGAAATATCCCCGATCAGGGCTGGTTTTCCCGCGCTTTGCTTACGCAGTCGGGTTGGACACGTCTGGCAATTTCATGACCGCTGCTGGCACGATGTTCCCGATCGCATGACGCGGTCTTCACGCGGCGTTTCGGTGTTTTGGTGCTGAGATGGGTGCGCAACCCATTGTATACGCGATAGGTCTTATTCGTATTGATCTTCCACCCGGAACCTGTCGCGGCAAGGATGATACCGCCGGGCCAACACGGCCGACGCGCGCCCGAGGTGCTTTTGAACGCGGCGCTCATCGACCTCTGTTGCTGGCCAGATCCGTGCGCAAGCCGTCGCCTGATAATTCGGAATTCCATTTTTTCAGTCAGTTTGAGAGTGTTCCGCTTTCAGCGCTGTTTGCTTGATGAGGCGGGATACGAACCTGTCAGGCAGGCGGGTTTCTGCGCGGATTGATCGCGTTCCAGCGCGAGAGCCAAAATCTTGACATTTCATGATCCGTCATGATATTTTTGATTGTAGAATTTGGAGCTGCGCTATAGCCACCAAAACCCGAGAGAAATTCGCAACCCACGTAAATTCGGAAATTCTGTCCGCAGTCCGTGACCTGGCGTAGGACGAAGGGCGGCAGTTGCAAGCTCTAGTGGATGAGGCGCTGAGCGACCTGATCGAAGAGGCGGCGGCGCTGTGGGAAAGCCTCGCGCAAAACCGGCCTTTCGTCGATGGCAACAAACACACAGCTTTCGCTGTCACATATACCTTTCTTGCGATCAACGGCACACGGATCACTGCCGATGCCGAGGACACCTACGCCTTCATTACCGGCCTCTCGGAGACCGACATACACTCACTGGATCAACTGGCCGTATGGCTGCGCGCCAATGTCTCGGTTGATCCGCAACCCGCTCCGAAGTGAGCATACCGGCAGACTGAACTTGCGCCATGTCATCGTCTCATGCCTTTGATCATCGGCTTTCCGGCTTGATCGGTCGCTTTTACGATGCGGCGGCGGACAACGCTTTGTGGGCGGGCATGGCCGATGATGTGGCGGGATCGCTGGAGTCCACCAGTGCCGTGTTGAAGCTCCATGGCGCAGACGACACCGTCCAGCTTCTTGAAAGCACCGTAAATTTGCACGTTTCGGATCGCCAACAATCCTGGGCGACGCATTGGCACAGGCAAGATTTATGGGTGGAGCGCGCCGCAAGTTTCGGCGTCTCGCGCGTTGTCACCGATCATGATCTCGTCTCGCCGATCGAACAGCGCAAAAGCGGCTTCTATCAAGAATGGCTGCGCGAACTTGATATTCACCACATGGTTGGTGCCGTTTTTCCGGGTGGCAATGGTGCTCTCGGCGTCCTGGGGGTGCACCGGCCAAAACGGGCGGGTGCCTATGACGACACCGACCGCCACAAAGTCTCGATCCTCCTGCCGCACCTTCAACGCGCAATCTGGCTCGGCCAGCAACTCGCCATCACGGCGGCACGTCAGGCCGTGACCGAAGAGGTGCTCGCGCGGATCGATGCGGGTGTGTTTGCCGTGGATGTGCGGTGTCGGATCATGTCGCTGAATGCGGGCGGTGAGGCTCTGCTGGATGGGGCAAGCGGCCTTGCGGTCTCACACGGCCGCCTGAGACTGCAAGATGGTTTGCTGGATCAGTGCATGGCGCAGATGGTACAGACGAGCGTGTCGACCGCATCGGGACACCCTGTGCCGCCAGGGGCCGCCATGGTGGTTCCGCGTGACGGCCGTCTGCCCCTGACGATGATCGTGACGCCATTGCGGCCCTCAGGCATAGGTACCCAGACCCAGCCCCTGGCGCTTGTCATCGTACGTGACCCGGAAGCGGCCACACTCAGTACAACGGGCTTGCGGGAACTCTTCGGCTTCACGCGGTCGGAAGCGGTGATCGCGCGTGACCTTGCCAGCGGTCTCTCTCTTGACGATGTGGCAGAGCAGCGCGGCATTGGGGCTGCTACCGCCCGCTCGCATCTCAAACGCATCCTCTCCAAAACCAATACGCACAGGCAAGCAGAAGCCGTGGCGCTGATTGCCCGCAGCGTGGCCGCCCTTGATCAACGAACCTGATTTTCTCCCCTGAACTGGGGGCGAAACCAAAGTTTGATCAGCGTATTCTACCGAGATATCGGCCCGCCGATGCGGTGCCGGTCTTTCAAGTCAGGATGGGGGGTGTTGCCATGGGCATGGGTCTTATTCTTCTTGTGGTGCTGGGTGTGGCAGGATTCTTCCTGGCAAAGAAGTTCGGATTGCTGGGGTTGCTTCTCACGCTGGGCAATTCGGGCAGAAGCCGCTTTCGCCGATCTGGGTCGGCTGGAGAGACTGTCTTTCGCGTAACCCCAGCACGGCCTTCGCTTACTGCGCTGGCCGCGATTGCAGTGGGTCTGACCTTTCTGATGAACGTGGAGACGCTGGGGATTTTCGCGTTTTTCGGTCTGATGCCACTTACCATGGGGTTGCTTGCCTTCCCGATCGGGGCGCGATACCGGCAATCGGCCACCATCACGATCACGGATGAGGCGGTCAGCAGTGGCGGTAAATCCTGGGGGCTTGGCGAGATTGCGGATTTCAACGTTCGGCAGGGAAGCCGGATCAATACGGACGAGCCACCACTGGGCATTCATCAGACGCCGGACGGCGGGCTGATCTATGGCAGGTCGTCTTTCGCGATGATGTCGCGCGTACTGAACAGGCGCATGATCGAGCGGTCCTACTTCGTCAGTTTGCGCACGCGCGCGGGTAGCGATGAAACGGTTCTAAGCGGTGGTCTGACGCTCGATTGTGCGCACGCCTTACAGCGCGATCTGCGCGAGGCCGTCTCTACAAATGCCAAGATTTCGATCGGAGGTGTCGCATGAAAACTATACTTACGGTTGCGGTGCTGATCGCGAGCGCCGGGTGCGCAGCGGCACAGACGAAAGCATTTCCCGTGGTTCAGACAGAGACCGCCTTTCTTGATGTGTGCGAACAGGAACGGGTGCAGCGAGAGCCTGCTTCGGCCCCTTGGGCGCGGGCCGAGTGCCAGATCAAATGGCGATGGGCCCTGGCGGCGGGGCCGATGGCAGATGTCATAATCGCGATGAGCAAAGCCGATGGCGATGCGGCGCAAGGAACCGCTTCCATGTCAGGGTCGGCCATGCCTGCGGGCATTGCCGTCTCGCACAATGCGGCGGGAATCCGCTTTGACTGGCAAAAGCCAGGCTCGGAGGGCCGTTACAATGTCACCGGTGCCCTGCGCAGTCGTGGTGTCACTCTGCAATCACTCGGTTGCCCACAATACCCCGGTGCATCGATGGGCCGCGAAAAGGTCATGCTGGCGGGCGTGCCTGGTCGTCAGCCTTTTGTCGTTACGGTCTACAGTCGTGCGGCACCGACCGGTTTCGAGCCGGGCGTCTATGAAGTCGATGCTGATTTCAGCGGCAACGTGCCTGACATGCGCGCGTTGCAGGCAGGCCGCTATCCGGGCGGTGGAGGCCGTGCCTTTGCGGTCGATCCGACCGGATGGGTCGCCGAATGCCCTGATCCGGAATAGACACCGGATCACGTGCTCGTCCTCTGAAAGAGGGCAAGCGGGCGCATGTTCTGCGCCTGTCTCTGCCATGTGGGGCGGGCTGCTCTAGGATGCAGGGTCAGGTGCATGGCGACATCAATGAAAATCGCGACTGGGGAAAAGCCGTTTGGCCTGTTCTCGGGGATGGCGGGCACTCGTATGCTGGCCGCGCGGGACATCATCGGTTCCGGGGCGGGTGATGCCAATCACCTCTTCCATCGGGTGGCCAAGGTCTGTCAGGCGATGTGACATGTCCTCAATGGACTGGGCGATCAGATGCACAACGATGCCTTCGCGTTGCAAATATCCATTCACATGCAGCAAGCGCCCACTCATCACAATGCGCCTGAATTTCTTATATATCTCTGCCCACACAACAATATTTGACACCCCGGTTTCATCTTCAAGGGTCAAAAATATCACACCGGATGCGGTGCCGGGGCGTTGACGGGTGATGACAAGGCCGCAGACACTGGTGCGGCCCAGTGGCACGTGTTGCAACTGATCATGTGGCGTCAAACCGGGGATCGTAGGGCGCAAAAGCTCCATGGGGTGGGCGCGCAAGGTCAGGCGAGTAGAGAGATAATCCTCAACAACCTCTTCGCCTAGATGCATAGCGGGCAAGGTGACTTCTGGCTCGTGAATGCTTTCGCCATCAACCAGATCATTGAACAGCGGCAAAGGGGTTTGGCTGCGAATGGCTTTCACCTGCCAAAGCGCGTCACGGCGGGTTATACCCATACTAATGAACGCATCGGCTTCAGCCAACCGCTCCAGCACCGCAGGGGCAACACCAGCCCGCAACCAGACGGTTTCGGGGTCTTGATAGCCATTACGCCGCGCGGCCACGATCCAATTGGCATCTTCTTCGCGAAATCCTTTTATCTGGCGAAAGCCAAGGCGTATGGCAAGCGCCCCATCAGTACGCCGTTCGAGGTGATTGTCCCATTTACTGGCGTTCACACAAACAGGCCGCACTTCAATCTGATGTTCACGGGCATCCCGGACAATTTGGGCGGGGGCATAAAACCCCATCGGCTGGGAATTAAGCAGCGCACAGGCGAAGATTGCGGGATGGTGGCATTTTAGCCATGCCGACACATAGGCAAGCATCGCAAAGGCGGCGGCGTGGCTTTCGGGGAAACCGTATTCACCAAACCCTTCGATCTGGCTGAAGCATTGATTGGCAAAATCCAGATCGTAATCACGCTCCAACATGCCATTTATAAACCGGTCCCTAAAGGTCCCAATAGTGCCCATCTTGCGAAAAGTAGCGAGCGAACGGCGTAGTTTATCGGCCTCTTCTGGGGTGAAGCCCGCGCCAACGACGGCAATTTGCATTGCCTGTTCCTGAAACAGAGGCACGCCAAGGGTTTTACCCAAAACCCCGCGCAGTTCTTCGGAAGGAAAGTTAACGTTTTCGCGCCCTTGGCGGCGATTGATATAGGGGTGCACCATGCCGCCCTGAATGGGGCCGGGGCGCACGATAGCGACCTCGATCACCAGATCATAAAATTCGCGTGGCTGCATGCGCGGCAAAAAATTCATCTGCGCGCGGCTTTCCACCTGAAACACCCCCACTGCATCGGCAACACAGAGCATATCGTAAGTTTTTGTGTCAGCCTGAGGCACGGTTGCGATGCTCAGGTTCAGATGCTCATGCTGCGTCAGAAGATCGAAGCTTTTTCGGATACAGGTCAACATCCCAAGGCTAAGCACATCGACTTTCAGAATACCAAGGGCGGCGATGTCATCCTTGTCCCATTCGATAAGCGTACGGTCATCCATCGCGGCGTTTTCAATGGGGCACAATTCATCCAGTCGCCCTTTTGTGATGATAAACCCGCCCACATGTTGCGACAAATGTCGCGGAAACCCGATGATCTCGCCGATTAGGCGGATCGTTTGCGCAAGGCGACGATCATTCATGTCAAGGCCCAGCTCGCGAATATGCTCTGGGTCTGCGCCACCATCAGACATGCCCCAAATCTGACCTGAAAGCCTGGCGGTGACATCCTGCGATAGTCCCATAACTTTGCCGACTTCTTTAATGGCGGCACGAGAACGGAAATGGATGACGGTCGCGCAAAGCCCGGCGCGATGGCGTCCATAACGGTGATAAATCCACTGAATCACCTCTTCGCGGCGTTCATGTTCAAAATCGACGTCAATATCAGGTGGCTCGCCCCGATGTTCCGACACAAAACGTTCCACCACCATGGCGATCGTTTCAGGACGGACATCGGTGATACCCAGTAGATAGCAAATGATCGAATTCGCCGCTGATCCGCGCCCCTGACATAGGATTCCCTGCGACCGTGCATATTGCACAATGTCATGCACGGTCAGGAAGTAGGCTGGGAAATCGAGCTTGGCGACAAGTTTCAATTCTTTTTCAAGCAGCGCTTTGACCTTGACGCTGGCCCCATCGGGATAACGGCGTTTCAACCCTTCTCGTGCCAGACGCTCCAGCCGTGCCATGGGGCTTTCGCCATCCGCAATCTCATCTGGGTATTCATAGCTCAGCTCGCTCAGCTCAAAACTACAGCGCACGGCAATTTCCATCGTGCGCCTGATTGCTGCCGGGTGATGACGAAACAACCGCGCCATATCGACATGGCCTTTCAGGCGACGTTCTGCATTTGGGAGCGCACGGGTTCCGATCTGGTCAATTGTGATATGGTGGCGCATACAGGTCAGCACATCCGCCAATTGCTTGCGCTTACTGTGGTGCATCAACACATCGCCCACTGCGACCATAGGGGTTGAGCAGCGCAGAGCCAGATCAGCGCAGGCAGTGAAATAGGCCTGATCGCTGCCATCATATTGCGGGGCTGCGCCCATAAAGACGTGCCCGGGAAATCGGCGCTGAACAGGATGTATATCCCGCTGCGCCGTATCCAGATCACTGGGTATTGCGATCAAGATCGTTCCCTTGGCGTGATCCATCAAGTCATTCAGGTCAAGATGACATTCTCCTTTTGATGCGCGTCGTTTACCACATGTTAACAGCCGTGTCAGACGTTGATAAGCTGCACGATCTGTGGGCAGCGCCACCCAGTCAACGCTGCTATTGCGCAGGACTATCCGACAGCCAACAATCAGCTTCGGCAGTTTTTCTGCGGGAATATCATCCTTCAGAACCTTCAACGCGGAATAGGCTCGCACGACACCGGCCAGCGAATTGCGATCCGTGATGGCAATCGCGGCAAGGCCCAAATCAGCGGCACGCATCACCAGTTCTTCGGGGTGAGATGCCCCGCACAGAAAGGTGAAATTGCTGGTGGTACAAAGCTCGGCATAAGTCATGCGAATTCTCCGTGAACAAACCATCCAGGATTTTGCGGGGTGTAAAACAACCACAGCCTGCGCCCTTGTTGCGTTTCGACCCGCCAGTAATCACGTAAGCCAGAGCGCCAATTTTCATCCGCCATCCACCATTCAGGTGCGATGCGTTCCGGCCCTGTGGCACGCCCTGTCGTCAACGTCATGCGACGCCACCGAAAGCGCGGGGGCGGTTGTGACCCGTCCCCAGTAATGGGTTCAGGGGGGAACAGGCGAATGGGGCGGGGCTGCGCGTGTGTCCATGCATCGTTAGGCGATGAAAATGCCGCAGGGGCCCTGATGAAGCTACGTTCGGGTATATGGCTATCAGCGGGCAGGAAGCGCTGAATGTTCTCAAGCCCTATCCGTGCTCCAAGGCGCGTGAGCAGATCGTCAAACTGATCCTTACTGCCACTTGAAACATGGTTGATCTGTTGCACGGGCTGCTTTTCAACTTGGATTGCCATCAGTCGCAGCTGGTCAATTCCAAATCCCGCATCAACCGTATCAATCCCGCGTTGAAACAGGGGCAAAATACGATGGGCATCGTGCAAGGCACGGGCCAGCCGTAATTCAACCTCTTGCGTATCCCGATCCACGCGGCGCAGGGACAAGAGCAAGGTGCGCGCTCCGACTCCGTCAAGGGCAAGCTGTTCACAAAGCTTTACCAAAAGACGCTCCACCCCCGCCATCACATCCGCACAAAGACCAATCGGTTCGGGGAAACTCATGCGTACGGCATAATGAGGTGGGGCCTTCAGAGGATTGATATCTTCTGATTGCACCCCAGTCGCTTGGTCTAAACGCAGCAAAAGTTCCGGTCCAAAACGTCGTGCAAGCGGCGCGCGTTCTGTGGCTGTTAGATCGCCAATTGTGCGCAGGCCAAGCCGTTGCAGCGCCACATCCGTTTTACGCTCAATACGCAGCGCTGCGACTGGTAGGGCCGCCAACGCGGTCTGCATGTCATTTGGTGCGGACGTAGTGCCATAATGCGCCAACGCCCACGCCGAACCCCGACTGATACCAAGCCCGATACGCACAGCGATGCCCGCACGCTTCAGACGGTGATGCATGTCTGCAAGCATCGCGGTTTCATCGCCAAATAAATGGGCCGATCCCGTGATATCCAAGGTCAGACCATCAGCGCCCTCCAGCCCAACCCATGGGCAATAACGCGTCGCCCAACGGCGTAATGCGAGCAAAAATCCCTGATCCGCTTTTGGGTTTGCCGGCATGCTATACAGCTCTGGGCAAAAGGCACGGGCATCTGAAAATGGCATGCCTGGGTGGAGGCCCTGCTTTTCTGCTGCTTTATTCAGGCAATAAATCCGATTTGCGTTGCGCTCCATTAGGGTTAACGCAAAAGGTCCCTCTATTGCGCGCGCACGTTGAACCCGATCACTCGCCAGGCGGGGAAACCACAACGATACGATCCGCCGGGTTTGATTTTGTCGCGTCCCATCGAACATACCAATCACACAATGTTCCTGATTTGTTCTTAATAAGACGCCAGCACATCAGAGTCGAGTCCGCTCGTTCAGGATCAAACATAGGATCACACTGCCAACGGGTTTCGGCAGCATTGCTGCCCATGCCTTCGGGAATGATACACAGTCCGGTTGTTTTCCCGGTTTTCGCAGCCAGTTGCAGCCGTCGTCCGACCGTCAGATTAATCGGTTGATCCAGCTCAATGATGACCAACGATACACTGCCATCGCGCAAGGCTTCCTCCATCACGGTAAGCCCTTCCACCTGATTTTTGACCTGCGCCAATAATGTCTTGGATGGATCATAGTAAGGTAGAAGCCCAATAGGGTGTAATATATCGGACTGCCACGCCTGGCGGACCCAAAGCACACGCGTATGGTTTTGTGCCCCCGAAATGGCAGCGAACTTAAAGGCATTGGCACCACAGGCTTCATGGACACGCGATGTAGCCAATGGAAAACAGATAAGGGGTTTAGGTTGCATGATGGCATATTACCAAAGTGATCTATAAACTTAAACTCAAAGTCCTATGAGTGCAAAAATACTTAAGCTTACATGCCGCGTTTTTTCCAAAATCTGCATGCGAAATATGTGGTGCCGACTAAGCGAGGGAAAACGCCTTTTGTGAAGGGATTTGAAGTGCCCCAAGATTTGTAGACGCACTGCTTGGTAATTTTGGAACCAAGGAGAGACGGATATGAGCAAGGGAATAGGATTTACGGACGAGTTCAAGCAGGCCGCCGTGGCGCAAGTTGTCGCGTGTGGATATGGAATCAGCGAGGTTGCTGAGCGCCGGGGGATCAGCACCAAGACGAGGCACGTCCCAGAACCCTTGTAGCGCGGTTGGCCGCGTTAGCGGGCGTCGCGGCGCAGATCGGCTACAAACGCCGCCCTAGTCGTTATGATGGCAAGTCTACTGCTGCGGTCGACAACACGGTGGATCGGCAGTTCGAGGTCCCTTATCGGCGATTGCCCTGCAATCGCCTGCCGGGCAATGGATGCACCTAATCGGATCTGGGTAAGACGTGGGGCAAGTCACGCACGGCCGCGCTCTGCATGGGCACCGGATACGTCGCCACCTCATTTCAAACGTGCGCAAGAGGGAACTTTTCAAATGCTGGACAGTTGATACCCGAAACATTCCGGAAAGGTGTATTATGACTGGCAGAAAAGATGTACCGCCAACGACCACAGACGCAGGTATCCGTGTCCAGAGTGACGAATATTCGCTCAGTGTAGGTCCGGACGGCCCGATCGTTTTGAATGATCATTATCTGTTGGAGCAGATGGCGAATTTCAACCGCGAGAGGATCCCGGAACGTCAACCTCACGCGAAGGGTTCGGGGGCGTTTGGAACGTTTGAAACCACTCAGGATGTCTCTCAATATACCAAGGCCAAGATATTCCAGCCTGGTGCCAAGTGCGATGTCGTCATGCGGTTTTCTACGGTCGCCGGTGAACGAGGAAGCCCGGACACCTGGCGTGACCCCCGTGGTTTTTCCATAAAGATGTACACCGAAGACGGCAATTTTGACATGGTCGGCAATAATACACCGGTGTTTTTCGTGCGTGATCCAATGAAGTTTCAACACTTCATCCGGAGTCAAAAGCGCCGTGCCGACAACAATCTGCGCGATCACGATATGCAGTGGGATTTCTGGACGTTGTCCCCAGAAAGCGCGCATCAGGTTACCTACCTGATGGGAGACCGGGGCATACCCAAGACATGGCGCGAGATGAACGGATACTCCAGCCACACCTATTCGCTGATCAATGCCGAAGGGGAAAAGTTCTGGGTCAAGTTCCATTTTCATACCGACCAAGGTGACGGAAACGCCTATTTTGGCCAAGATGAAGCCGACAAGATGGCGGGTATGGACGGTGATTATCACAGACGCGATCTGTTCAATGCGATCGACAGCGGCGATTACCCCAGCTGGACGTTGAAATGGCAGATCATGCCTTACGAGGACGCCAAAACCTATCGCTTGAACCCGTTCGATCTGACGAAGGTCTGGCCGCACAAGGATTACCCGTTGATCGAGGTTGGCAAACTGCGGCTTGATCGCAACCCGACCGATTTTCACACCGAAATCGAACAAGCTGCTTTTGAGCCCAATAACATGGTGCCGGGCGTTGGATTGTCGCCTGACAAGATGCTTATGGCCCGAGGGTTTTCTTACGCTGACGCACACCGTGCACGTTTGGGTGTGAACTACAAACATATCCCGGTGAACAGCCCACAGTCACCGGTTCACAGCTATTCAAAGGATGGCGCAGGCCGAACGGTAAAGGTCGCAGATCCAGTCTATGCGCCAAACTCCTATGGCGGCCCTGCCGCGCAGCCCGAGCAGGATAGCGATATCGGGCTATGGCAAACAGATGGGGCCCTGGTCCGGCAAGCCTATACGTTACGCGAGGACGATGACGATTGGACGCAACCTGGTATCCTGATACGCGAAGTCATGGACGATGCTGCCCGTGGCCGGTTGGTTGACAACGTTGTCGGGCACCTCTGCGATGGCGTTAGTGAAAAGGTGCTGTTACGCGCCTTTGAATACTGGCGAAACATTGATCAAGACACTGGCGATAAAATCGAAGCCGGCGTGCGTGAAAAGCTCGGAGGAGAATCCAAGGCTCCGGGTCTTGCTTCGGCCAAGAGCATCAGCGGCTGATCACACGTCCATGATTTGAGAAAACGAAAGCGGAGCCTTGGTGCTCCGCTTTTTTCATGTCGGTAATGCGGTTTTTGTTCGTCAGTAAGGATGCCACGCTACCCCGACGAATTCGACGGGTGATCGCGCCACGGCCCCCCCGCGAAAAAGCGAACCCCTGTATCAGCGCCTTCCATTGAAAAGCGTCTATTTATTGATCGAGAACAAAGTCGAAATTCGCCCGACGCGTATCGTGCAGAAGCCGCACCTGAATCAAAGGGAGAATTTCAATGTTACGTAGAGGTTCAGATGAACCAAGTATCCGGAGCTTGGCGGCGCAGAATGTTCCGGCCCAGTTCAATGGTCTGAGCCGGCGCACCCTTCTTGCGGGGTCGGCGCGGATAACGGTGGGAAGCGTCCTGAGCAGTTCACCGGCCGTCGCGCAGATCGAACCGCCAGCAGACGGGTCACATGTGCGCCCTTCGGCCATTCTGGGAAGCCGGATTTACAGCGCCAACCCCGATCACCCCGGACGCGCGGATATAAGCGATAACCCGGCGAATGTGCCGCCCCCCATTACCCGTTGCGGGCCAAGGTCGGCGAAACGGTGCGGATCTATTTCGGCGCGGGCGGCCCGAACTATACGTCGGCCTTCCATGTGGTCGGGGGGAATCTTTGACAAGGCTTGCCTGCACGGTTCGCTTCTCTCACCTCCGCTGGACAAGCGTCCAAACCATCGTCGTGGCCCCAGGCGGCTCGGGGATCGTTGAACGCAAGTGCGAGGTGCCGGGGCGCAACGTCAAAGCTTGATGACTGAACCAACTAACGAAGGACATACCCATGGTTTACCACGATTATGACCTCACCGATGCGCAACTCAATCAGCGCGTTAATCGACGCTCGTCTTGGAAATCGCAATTGGAGACCAGCGCGATCATCGCGCTTGCGGTCTTGCTGTTCCTGACGGGTTTTGGGGCCGCTCTCATCTTTTGGCCGATATTGGATTTCTGGCCTTATGACTGTTGGGCAACCCCTTGATATAGCGTTTTGCATATGCGGCGGGCAGGGGGCTCCGGTTCCCGTCCCGTATCCGCAAGCTGGGTTCAGAACCTGCTTGCGGAATTTTTCTGTCAGTGTTCGGCCCCTCGGATCGCGCGATAGGCGTGCCATGTCCCGTGGCCAAGGATGGGAAACACGATAATCAGCCCAATGAAGCCAGTGGCAAGTGACGCCAGAAACAACGTCAGCACGATCAGCCCCCAAGCGAGCATGGCGGGCAAATTATTCCAGACCAAAGCGACGCTGAGGCCCATTGCCGTCAGCGCATCCGTGCGTTCGGCCAACAGCATTGGCATCGCAAAGACACTGATCGAAAACGAGAACGCCGCGAACAGCGCGCCGACCAGGCCACCGACCAGCAAAAGCGACCAGCCTGTGGGTGTTGTGAACAACATCGGTACGATTTCGTCCGTACCGGGAAACGGTACAACGCCAAAAAACAACGCCCAGATCAGTACCGCGGCGCGCAACCACAAAAGCATCAACCCAAGCAGAAGCACCCCCATGAACCACGCTTGATATTCAGATCTCGGGCGGACAAGCAACATGCGCAGATAGGTCGGATGCCCGCCTGCTTCCAGTATTCGGCTCTTTTCATAAAGTCCGCTGGCAATGATCGGTCCGATCACCATAAAGCCAGCGAGAGCGGGAAACAGGGCATATTCGTAGTTGAACAGAAACAACGCCCAAACCAACAGGGTTGAAATCGCATATACGCCCACCCCATAAAGCAGGCTTGGCACCGGGTTGGTCCACAGATCCGACCACCCTAGTCGAAGCCATTGCAACGCGGTGCGCCAAGGCAGATTACGGGCGCGGGCGTTGTCGCGCGGCAATGCGGGAACAACATCGGGAATCGCACCGCTTGCGTTTGTGGCGGGCCGGTTTGCACGGTGGTGTGGACCGCGTGTGCGACCGCTCAGCATGATGGTTTCGCCGCGCGCAAGGCAGCGGTGCCTTCTGCAAGTGGGTGCAAGGCGCAATCGGGTTCGGAAGAAAAGGCGACGGCGATGAGGTGCGCGTTGGCACCAATGAACAGCGCGGTGACCAAGCTGCCGGTCGCAAAGGCAAAAAGGCGTGGCCCTGTCCAGAAACGCGTTTGGTGAATTGCGGTCATTTTACAGTGTCCTGTCGTACGTGTTGAAGATAGACGGTGATGATCTTGCGTTCGGTTTCCGTCAGACGGTCCTCCCAAGCAGGCATCCAGCCTTGGCGGCCTCCCCAGATCGTCCGGAACATCGCTTCGTCATCTCCGCCGTAGATCCAGAAACCGTCGCTAAGGTCAGGTGCCCCGGCGTCCGGATTGCCGGTGCCGTCATTGCCGTGGCAGCTGGTACAGTTGGTTGCGAAAATTTCGGCACCCGCCGCAATCGTGTCCGCAGGGGATTTGACCCCCGAAAGCGACTGGACGTAATCGACGACCATCCGGATATCGTTGCGCGGTAACAGACCGTCACGCCCGAATGCAGGCATCTGGGCCCAACGGGTATCGGGGTGGGGCGCGTTTATCCCGACGCGAAGTGTTTCCATCACCGTGTCGGTGTCACCGCCCCACAGCCAAGCCCCATCTATCAGATTTGGGAAGCCCGGCCCGCCGGTTGCTTGCGCGCCGTGACAGCCGGCACAATTATCGCCAAACAATTGAGGACCAGTATCACTTATGCGTGCGAACAGTTCAGGATCCCCGAGGATTTCATCGGCTGACAGCGATTTGATCCGCTCACCCCAAACAGCGCGGTCGCTATTCGCGGCGACAACCTTCTTTGCGACTTCCTCGCGCTGGTCTAAGCCAAGGATACCTTTGGTGGAGGTCGTGACCAACGGCCATGCTGGCAGCAAAACCCAGACGGCCAATGCCCAGAGATGTGTCACGAGGATAAAGAACCAGACCACGCGCGGTACCCGGGTATTCAATTCGGTGATGCCGTTCCATTCATGCCCGGTGGTTTGATGCCCGGTAAGCGGGTCGCGGTCTTTTACCGACATGAACTGTCCTCCTTGTGCTTCGTGGGGGCACATGCCGGGCCGCCTTCATCATTTAAAATGCTGTTTGCCGCCGTATCGAACCGCTTGCCCAGCGATGGCCAGAAAGCGTAGGCAGTGATCCCTATGGAAAGGGCAATAAGCCAGAACAGACCGAACGATTTGGCTAAACCCACAAGAAGCTCGTGAGATAACTCCATTGGTTATTCCTCCGGCTGCGGTTGAATTTGTTGTGGCAGGTCGGTGAGGCGGCCCAGGATCTGCAAATAGGCGACAAGCGCGTCCATTTCAGTCACCATGTCGGACCGCCCGTCAAAGGTGCGTACGGCAGTTTGTTGGCCGTATCGTTCAACTACCCCGTTCACACGGTCAGAGTCTGGCCGGGCTTGCCCAACGGCATCACCCGCTGCGTTTTCAATCATGTCGTCCGTGTATGGAACACCCACCATCCGCAACGCCCAAAGCCGATCGGGCAAGCTGTCGGTTTCAAGCTGCGCGTCCAGCAAAAACGCATAGTGCGGCATGATGGATTCGGGTACCAATGCGCGGGGATCGACCAGATGTCGGACCTGCCAGTCATCGGAATATTTCTCTCCGACACGGGCCAGATCAGGCCCGGTCCGTTTCGACCCCCAAAGCATCGGGTGGTCATACTGGCTTTCTACTGCCAGCGAATAAGGACCATACCGTTCGACTTCATCGCGCAGCGTGCGGATCATTTGACTGTGGCAGGCATAGCAGCCCTCGCGAATATATATGTCGCGTCCCGCTTGCTCCAGAGGGGTGTAAAGGCGCATATCCGGGTCAATCTCTACCGTGTCGTCAATCGTGAACAGCGGCGCGATCTCGACAAAACCGCCGACACCGGCTGCCAAAATGATTCCGAATGTAAGTGCCATGGAGTGACGTTCGACCCGATAATGAGTCCTTGCCTGCAACTCGAAAAACTTTGCGAAGGGTTTGAGTATGGTTTTGATCATGGGGTTACTCCGCGACCGGCAACACCGGCTCCGTGGCTTTAGGTGATGTCGGATGGTCCAGTTCCCGGTTCTGCTTCGACACATGGCGTATCGTCATGATGACGTTCCAAAATCCGATGCAGGCCCCGGTGACGAACAGCAGCCCCCCGAGCGCCCGCGCAACATAATATGGATGCATCGCAATCAGCGTGTCGGTGAACGAAAAGCGCAGCGTGCCGCTTTGTGTATAGGTCCGCCACATCAGCCCTTGGGTGATGCCGCTGTTCCACATTGCGAAAACGTAAATAACCGTGCCAGCCAGCGCCAACCAAAAGTGCCACTCGACCGCCTTTGCGGAATACATCCTTTCGCGGTGCCACAGCACTGGCGTCAGGGCATAGATCGACCCGAAGGTGATCAGCGCGACCCACCCCATGGCACCGGCGTGAACATGCCCGATGGTCCAGTCCGTATAATGCGAAAGAGCATTCACCGGGCGGATTGCCATGAATGAGCCTTCGAACGTGGACAGTCCGTAGAAAACCGCCGCCACCATCATGAACCGCAACGTCGCGTCGTCGCGAACCTTGTGCCACGCGCCATTCAACGTCATCAGCGCATTGCCCGCGCTTGCCCATGAAGGGATCAACAGCATCACAGAAAACGTCATCCCCAAGGTTTGCACCCAATGGGGAAGGGCCGTGTAATGCAGGTGGTGCGAACCCGCCCAGATATAGAAAAACGTGATCCCCCAGAACGACAGGATAGACAGCCGATAGGAATAGATCGGACGGTCGGCCCGCTTGGGCAGGAAGTAGTACAGCATCCCCAAAAAGCCGGAGGTCAGGAAGAAAGCCACTGCATTGTGACCATACCACCATTGCGTCATCGCGTCCTGGACGCCGGAAAAAGCTGAATAGCTTTTTGCGCCGGCAAGGGACGCGGGTATCGCAAGGTTGTTGACGATATGGAGCACGGCAACGACCAGAATGAAGGCCAGATAGTACCAGTTGGCCACATAGATATGCGGTTCGTTCCGGCGTGCGAGCGTGCGTATATACAGCACGAAATACGCCACCCACACGACAACAAGCCAGATATCGGCATACCACTCGGGTTCAGCGTATTCCTTGGATTGGGTCACGCCCATCAGATAGCCGCTGGCGGCGATGATGCAGAACAGGTTGAAACCTAACAGAACAAACCACGGCGTGACCTGATCTGGCATTCGGGCACGGCTGGTTCGTTGCATGATGTGATACGATGTCGCGATCAATGCATTTCCGCCAAAGCCAAATATGACACCTGACGTATGCACGGGGCGGATCCGCCCGAAGCTGGACCAGGCAGCATCGAAACGTAAACCGGGCCACGCCAGTTGCGCCGCGACCCAGACACCTATTCCCATCGCCACCACCGCCCAGACCAGCGCAAGAACGATGCCTACTTTGGTGGGGTCGTCGTAGTAGGACGTTGTGCGATCTTCCGTGGGTTCCGGGTGATACAGAGCGTTGGCCACCATGAAAAACACCACGGCGCTGAAGGCCAGGACAATCCAGCCCTGAGCGCCCATCACATCGTTGCGCCCGACGATGGCCATGGTCAGCCCGATGACCACGCCCATGCCCGAGATCAGCATTGCGCTGGTGCGTTCAGCACCTGTCAGGTTGGACATCATGAGGGGGTCTCCTTCAGTTTGGCAGGGGCCTGCACATTTTGCGCAGGCAGGGGCCGATCATCATCAAAGAGGATGCGTTCGGCATCGCCGGACAGATCCTCGTATTGGTTGCTGTGCAGGGTCCAGAAGAACGCGCCCAGTCCGACGATGCCCATCAGCAACGTGACGGGGATAAGAATGACCAAGATCGTCATGCTGGCACCTGAACGGGGTCGCGCGACGCTACTGCACGAGGGCCGCGCCGTTCCATCTTGTTGAGCCGCAGGGCGTTCAGGGTGACAACGATAGACGAGCCCGACATTGCCAGAGCCGCGATCAGAGGCGTCACCATCCCGGCAGCAGCCAGTGGGATCGCGATGCAGTTGTAGGCGATAGCCAGCGCAAAGTTCTGTCGAACAACAACCGCGGTATCGCGCGCGACTTGCCATGCGACCGGTACCGCATCCAGCCGGTCGCGCAGGAACACAAAATCCGCCGCGGTGCGCCCTGCGTCCGAGCCGCTGGCAGGTGCCATCGACACATAGGCCGCCGCCAACGCGCCGGTATCGTTCAGCCCGTCGCCAAGCATCAACGCCCGGTGACCCTTGCCGCGCAGCGCGTCGAGCATCGCTATCTTTTCCGCCGGTCTGGTGCTGTGCCGCACGTCGGAAATACCGACCAGACCTGCGATACTATGCGCACGGTCCGCGATATCACCGGACAGCATGGTGACAGGAACGCCGGATCGTTCGAACATTGCGACAGCCTCTTTGGCACCGGGGCGTAGCGTTTCGGTCAGACCGAAGGAAATCGGTTTGTCGCCCTCAAAGCTGAATGCCGGGCTTACGGTGGTGCCTGGACGGTTTGCGATTTGTGCCACCCAGTCTGCCCGGCCCAGCCGTGCGCGACGGCCCCCGATACTGCCTTGAATGCCAAAACCGGGCACCTCGGTTACATGGTGGATATGCGCTGGGCGATCCGCCATACTCGTAACAATCGCGCGTGCCGCGGGATGGACGGAATGAAGCGCCAATGCCTTTACAGCTGAACGCACCCCCGGGTCAGAGGGCACAACACCGACAATCGGCGTCCCTGTGGTTATCGTGCCGGTTTTATCAAATACCACCCGGTCAACTGCCGCCAGCCGCTCCAACGCCGCGCCGTCTTTCATCAAGACGCCCATGCGCATCAAGCGTCCGGCGGCCACAACATGCGTCACCGGCACTGCCAATCCCAGGGCACAGGGACATGTGATGATAAGAACGCTGATGGCAACAAAAGCCGAAGCCTGCCAGTCACCGCCGGTCATGATCATCCAGCCTGCAAAGGTGGCAAGCGCCAGGATGTGGACGACAGGGGCGTAAAGTCGTGCAACCCGATCGGCGATGCGGACATAACCCTCGCGCCCGTTCTTTGCGGCGGCCTGCATATGCATCATCTGCGCCAGAAACGATTCACCGGCGCTCCGCAGCACACGGACCTCGATCCGGCCGGTCAGGTTGAGCGTTCCCGCCTCGAGCGTATCGCCGGGCTTTGCCGTCACCGGCATTGCTTCACCGGAGACAAGAGAGCGGTCGATATCAGTTGCACCGGCAACGACAACCGCATCGGTCGGCAGAGGTTCATTCGGACCGACCGACAGGATTGCATCGGGTGCCACGTCCGTCAGGCGCACATAGGCAAACCGCCCATCGTTCTGACGCACCATTGCGCCGCGCGGTATCAACCGCGCCAGCCCCGTGACCGCACTGCGGGCCCGTTCCCGCATAAGGTGGTCAAGGTACCGCCCCGCCAGTAGAAAAAACAGCAGCGTGACTGACGCATCGAAGAAAACATGCTCGCCGCCACGAAGGGTCTCGGTCAGACTAAGCATAAGCGCCAATATCACGCCAAGCGTAATCGGTACGTCCATGTTGGTTCGCCCGGCGCGCAAGGCATTCAGGGCGGATACAAAGAATGGTCGCCCCGCATAAATCACCACGGGCACCGCGATCATGGCCGAGACAAGATGAAACGTATCGCGGGTCTGCCCTTGGGCACCTGACCAGACACCGACCGACAGCAGCATGATGTTTGCGGCCCCGAAACCTGCAATCGCCATGGCGCGCAACAGAAGCCTCCCCGTGGAGTCGTCGGGACAACTATCGCCATCACTCAGTTCGGTTGGAACGGCATCAAAGCCAAGCTTGGCAAGGTCATCGACGATCAACGCTGGATCTGCGTCCGATCCGGCAAGAGTGACACTCGCCTGGCGCAAAGTCAGATTGACCCGAACCGATACCACATCATCGCGCGCGTTCAACGCGCGTTCAATTGATGAAACGCACCCGCCACACTTGATGCCGGGTAGCGAAAAGACGATGTGACCGTCCCCATTGCGCAGGGGCCGCATGCGGGCTCGGGTCTCGGCACGGTCCAAAGATCCGGACACGGGGCGCGCGGTTGCTGCACTATCGTCGGATCGGGTGTTCAGCATCGTTTCTTTTCCCAGGATCTGATTTTTGCCGCCTGCCTGTCGACGATATGCGGCGTGTGAAATCACCCATGCCACGAGCTGACTGAGGCAAGTTTGATTTGGATCAAGGTTTTTCGCGATTGGGAGCGTAGGTTGCCCGGTACTTTTCAAACCATACCGCGACAAGGAGCACAGAGAAACTCATGCCGCGCACCCCCGAAAGCGTCTACCTTGAAGGGGCATCTGTGTTTGATGCCTGTATCCTGGCGCAGTTTGACCTGTGCCGAAGGCTGGAAACTTTGGCCGATTCACTGCCGTCGCAGGTCGACACCTGGGCCGCTATGATCCTTACAAAACAGCTTCAGACGACACTGCGCCGTTGTCATCGGCTTGAGGAAAGGGTGGTTTTTCCTTTGCTGCTCAGGAAAGATTCAAGGATCCAAACGGTGCTTGATCGGCTTCGACAAGAACATCAGGAAGACGAAGACCACGCCCGCGACATACACGACTCTGTCCATGCATTCGTCACGGCGGCCCACAGGCAGGATGCGGAAAGGCTGGGGTATATGCTGCGGTGTATGTTCATGCCGTTGCGCAGACACCTGGCGTTTGAATGTGATTATGTACTGCCTATTTTAAGGCCCACCGCATCGCAATGATAATCAGGCCCCCGACGCCAACTCCAGAGCAGAGATATCGCACACCGTCACGCTACGGTTCTTTTGAATCATGATAATCCCCGCTTTCCGAAGATGCGATAACTGCCGGCTGACCGTTTCAATCGTCAGTCCAAGAAAATCGGCGATATCGGCCCGCCTTAAAGGGATCTCGAACGTGCCAGAGAACCCGGCCGCATAAGGATCGACATGCCGACCCAGCAACAGCAGAAAAGACGCGACTTTTTCGGCAGCGGTTTTTTGACCCAAAATCATCATCCATTCGCGCGCGTCATCTAGTTCGCGAAGCGCCTGCTCATGAAGTCTATGCTCCAGTCCCGGCGACTGGCGCACCATCTCTTCCAATGCGGACCGTGGAAACAGGCACAGGCGAACGGTGCTTGCCGCCTCGGCGCTGACATCGCTGCTTTCGGCAAAGGGACGACCTAAAAAATCCGGCGCGAATTGAAGGCCGACGATCTGCTGACGGCCGTCCGGTAACAGTTTGGTTAGCTTGACCACCCCGCTCAGGATGTTGGCATATCCATCGATCTGTACACCGGCTGCGATCAACTCGGTACCCGGAGCCACCTCCCGCCGCCCAGTCTGACGCCCAAGCCGCAGCAATTGATCAGGCTCAAGCGCCCCGCAGATTCCCCCATGACGGGCCTTGCAGGCCAGACAAAGCACGGGGATTTCGGAATTATGAATATCCGTCCGCATTGCAATCGTCCTTCTGGCTTCGGTCGCCGGTACAGTTTGCCGAGGAATAGCCCATTTCTTCAAGGTATTCGCCCCTCAGCAACAAGAGGTACCGTTTTTTCAATGCACAGGGGTTTTGCCTGCCAACCGCTATCTTGCAAGGCACAGGTGTCACATCAGTTTGCGAATTCGCAAGGTGCCCATGCTTTATCAGTGTATTTATACACCGATGCAGAGCGAAATGACAGTATCACCCCAGTTTCACGATCCGGTACCGACATCTGCGGACAAAAGAAAGTGTCGAGGTCAAGGTCGTTGCGACCTCTTGTGTGAACCATGCAGGATCTAGCTTGGCGATGGTTTGAAACGCGTCGGCGGCAAGTGATTTGCCACCGCGTCCATATTTGGCCATTCGGGAACCTGAGCAGCCTTGACTGCTACGCCCTGCCATCGGACGGCGCGCGGGTTACCCGTCATTATGCAGATATGGTTGGCTTCGCGAATAAAGCCCCGAAATGCAGCGCTTAGCCTGTGACCATACGGAACGGGGACATCCAAACTGCCTTGCGCGAAAGGCTAGTTGTTTAAAATGCGCGCAAGCCGCCTGATCCGCAGCGCCCGATTTAGCTCTCCCCCAAAGATCAGAAGCAGTGCCGCGAGATACATGAAATAGAGCGCGGCGATGATACCGGCCATGCCGGCGTAGTAACTGGCGTAGGTGCCAAAATTCTCGACGTAGTACGAGAAGGCACCCGCGAGCAGCGTCCATGCGACCGCGGTGAAGACCACGCCCGGCCAAAGGTTGGAAAAAACGGTGCGGCGCGCCGGCAGCAAGACATGCGCGGCGAAAAGCACGACGATAAAGATGGTGGCGGATGCTGGAAATCGGATCAGCCTGATAGAAACCGCTGCCGGGTCAAAGCCGGGAATGAGCGCATGCAACCAGGAGCCGGCGCGCGGCGCCAGCACCAAAAGATAGCCGACCAATACAAGCGCCAGGCTGGCAAAGACGACCATGGCAATCTGGACACCGAACAGGACGAGAGTTGACCGGGTTTCGCGAAGCCCATAGGCGCGATTCAACCCGATACGCACACTGTCGACGCCGCCGACCGCGAACCATATCGTCAGCAGGATACCGATGCTGAGTATCCCGCCCCGTGGCACGGTCATCACCTGCTCGACCTCGGATATGATCGGTTCGATCAGCGGCGGGGGCACGATGGCTATCAGAAAATCGATGAGATTTTTGGCCATTGACCGATCGCCGATGAAAGCCGTCATCGCGCTCGTGAAAATCAGGAACGGAAACACGGCAAGCAGGGACCGAAAGGCAACGTTGCCCGCCAGTCCAAAGGCGTCGTCGCTCCAAAGTCTCAGGGTGGCTTCTTGCAGGACGGCTCGCATCGCGCGCAAGCCCCTGCGGTGGAACAGGTCTTCCGGATTGGGGCTGAGCACCCCATGGGTCATGACGATCTCGCGTCTTGGGTCGGGGTCAGATTCGGCCTTCATGCGCCGCCCGCTTATTTAGAGATACTCTCACTGTTGATGTCACTCGCAACTAACGCGGTATTATCACCGAGATTTCATCCGCTCAATCGTTATGCTTTGTTCGTCAATGGGTGGTCAATGCCAGTGTCCACTTCCGTTTCTGTTTTCTAGCTCGGCGCTGGATTGGGCGCGACAGCGGTGATGGCTCGGTTTACGACGGCCTGCATCCGACTTTCATCAATCGTGTTTCATCCAACGTGCGGCCGATGGGGGGGATTGTGCCGGAAATGACGGGTACTGCATCCAGATTGAACAGTCGGGCGCGGTGTCAGAGAATGGATTTTTGGCCGAAACCTGAGTGCCATGCTACCTGCCGCCCGGCTGATAAAGATCCGCCGAAACCGGGTGGAAAAACCGCATAGGCCGAGCCTCGGTCACCGGCAGTCTACGAACTCTGTTCGAAGCTCGACCGATTTTACTATTTTTATGTTAGGGCTTAAATTCAACCGGCGATCTGGCTAGGTACTTCCACCAACCTTAAAAGGGCGTCCCCATGGCCACCAAGACGATGCTGCACCCGCGTAATCAACACCGAGAAGGGTACGATTTCGCGCGTCTCGTGGCGGATACACCTGACCTTGCGGCATCTACGACCACTAACCCTGTCGGTCAAACGACGATAAACTTTCAAGATGCAGGCGCAGTCCGAATGCTGAATCGTGCCTTGCTAAAGACTTATTACAACATTGATTTTTGGGATATCCCGGCCAGTTATCTATGCCCTCCGATCCCAGGTCGCGCCGATTATATCCACTATTTGGCGGACTTGCTTGCCTCCGGCAATGATCAGGGAATCCCGCGTGGGCCCGGTATCAAGGCGCTTGATATAGGGACCGGTGCCAGTTTGGTGTACCCCCTGATTGGCCAAAGCGAATATGGCTGGCACTTTACTGGTGTCGACATAGACCCCGCCGCCATCAGGGCAGCCAAGCAAATATGTCACATCAACAAGCTAAAAATTGACGTTAGACGTCAAAATATCCGCGAGAATATATTCAAAGGAGTGATCGGCCCTCAAGAGATGTTTCATGTCACCCTCTGCAACCCGCCTTTTCATGGTTCCCTCAAGAAAGCGACTAAAGGTACCCAACGCAAATGGAGCAACCTCGGCAAGGGACATTCCAGAAAACTCAACTTTGGCGGTCAGAATGCCGAACTTTGGTGTCCGGGTGGCGAAATAAGGTTTATCGCTGGCATGATTGAACAGAGCAGGGAGTTCGCAAAACAGTGTCTGTGGTTTAGCTCGTTAGTATCCAAAAAAGATAACCTTCAGCCACTCCGTAGAATTTTGAAGAAAGCGCGAGTTGCCGACTTTAGGGTAGTCGAAATGGCGCAGGGCCAAAAGACAAGCCGTTTCATTGCATGGACATACATTAGAAAAGATGAGCGAACCTTGTATTTGAACAAGGTCGGAAAATCAGCGGATGGCCGTTCCTCCGGATAAGACATTCGCCTCACTCTGTCGCTGGCGGTTGGCCATGACGCATGTGACGTTTTCCCGAGCGACCGAGGATCATCGGTTGGCACCAATGACATAGCGCTGAGGGTATGGCCGATTTTCACACCAAAGCTCGCCCTTATCCTGTTTTTCATGGGCGCAGCACGGGCAGAGCTTTGCGGTCACTCAAGAATGACCGCTTGATTTACCGTAAACTTAAACGGAATTCGGATCAGCCACGCCATCAACGACGCTTTCGAGATGCCAGATTTTTGAGACAATCTGCCAGCCCGCGTCGCTTTTTACAAAGCCAAGATGATCGACAAAAACATTCTTGTGCGCACGTATACGAATTTTGACGGTGGCACTTATGGGCGACAAATAGCCGATCATTAGAATTTCGGCATCGCGCGCCTGTCCAACACTTGCCGGTGACGTCCGAGTGCCAACATCCTTGACAAAGCTGTCGATGGGTTCTGCAAACACGGTGCCGTTGTCTGCGTCAAACAAGCTTGATGCGGGGTGGAACACGGCCGATAGTTTTTCCGTGTTACACTCATGAATACCGTCGAAGTAGATTTCAACGGCGTTGATAAGATCGGTAGTAGCGGTCACGATAAGCTCTCCATTAATGCCTATGCCTTGCCATCTCGCGGGAAGTATCGGTTCTGGCATGATGACCGGACGTGTATTCCCTACGCATTCACGATCTACCCTACAAAATAAAGGCTGTGAATCCGTAATGCTCCGCTGGACATACAATCCGACCTAAGCCCTGAACCTCCCCAGCTTTAGGTGAATTCCTTGAGGTTATCGCACTGCTGTCCAACGTCGGACCGCCCGTAGCCGGGGGGGTGAGGGTGATGTGGGTCGTCTTCCGAAAGCGACTTGTTGCAAGGAGCCCCGCTCTTGCCTAAGCACGTTTGCAGGTTACTTAGCAAACGAGGGAGCGTATATGCTTGTGAACATGAACAAACGGCTGACGTTCCTTTCCGTCGGGGGTGAGGTTGCGTCACTGATCAAGGTACGCAGTTGGCATGGGCATCCCTTGGGCGCGCCTCAGGACTGGTCGCAAAGCCTCAAGACGGCGCTTCAGATCATATGGGCGTCCCCCTCGCCAAGTTTTATCTGCTGGGGGTCTGACCAGTTTCTGTTTTACAATGATGCCTTTGCATCCCTGTTGGGCGCGGCCCATCCTGAGGCGTTGGCGCAATCCGCTGAACAGAGCCTCGGGGGCATGTGGCCTGATCTGGCTCCGGCCCTCGAGCAAGTTGTTGACCGGGGTGAAGCAGCGCGCCTGACGACGACGATCCCGTGCGCTTCGGGTCGTCAGTCCGCTCAGGGTGCGCTGACGCTCACCCCGTTGGCAGATGATCAAGGGCAGTCAAGCGCCGTTCTTTGCACAGTCCTCGACACGCAGCCCGAACAATCCAATGCAGAGGAGTCCGGGGACCTGCAATCCTTGCAGCACAAGCTGCTGGAACTGACCCTTCAGGAACAGCCGCTGAATTTGGTCGTGAATGAGCTGATGCGTGCGGTTCGGACGTTCATCGGCCACGGGTCGCCCTGTTCGATCCTTTTGGCCGACAAGGAAGGCCGCAAGCTCTTTCACGGTGCTGCAATCGGACTGCCAGAGGCATATACCAACGCCATCGACGGGGTAGGGATTGGGCCGAAGGACGGATCTTGTGGGACCGCCGCCTATCGCAAAGCCCCTGTCGTCGTGGGCGACATCGCCAAGGATAGTTTGTGGGCGGATTATCGGGACGCGGCGCTTGCGCACGGCCTGCGCGCCTGTTGGTCGCACCCCATCGTCGGGACCGGGGGCACAGTCCTGGGGACATTTGCCATCTACAGGCATCGGCCCGGTTTGCCCACCGCGCGCCAAGAGGATTTTCTTGATCTGGTGGCGCGGATCACCGCGCTGATCCTCGAACGCTATTCGGCCCAGGAAGAGCTCAATGGCCAAAAACGGCTGCTTCAAACGTTGAACAGGACCGGGGCCGGAGTCGCGGCCGAGTTGGATCAAGACGTATTGGTGCAAATGGTCACCGACGCTGGCGTCGAGCTGACCGGCGCGAAGTTTGGTGCGTTCTTCTACAATGTCACCGATGCGGCGGGTGAAAGCTATATGCTCTATACCCTGTCTGGCGTCGACAAGTCGGCCTTTAGCAATTTCCCGATGCCGCGCAACACCGGGGTCTTTGCACCGACGTTCGCCGGTGATGGTATCGTCCGATCCGAAGATATCACCGCGGATTCGCGCTATGGCCAGAACGCGCCTTTTCGCGGCATGCCAGACGGCCACCTGCCGGTGCGCAGTTATTTGGCCGCCCCGGTGGTCTCGCGGTCGGGCGAGGTTCTGGGCGGATTGTTTTTCGGCCATGACAAAACCGGCCAGTTCTCGGTGCATCACGAAAAACTCATGGACGGGCTTGCGGGCCAGGCCTCTATCGCGCTGGACAACGCGCGCCTCTATCGCTCAGCGCAAAGCGAGATCGAGGTGCGGCGTCGAGCCGAAGAAGAGCTGATCCAGATCAAGAGTGATCTGGAACTGGCGCAGGAACGAGTCGAGTTGGCCCTGGAGGCCGGTGCGATCGTCGGCACGTGGATCTGGGACATCCGATCCGATCTCGTCACTGCCGATGACCAGTTTGCACGGGCCTTCGGGCTGCCGGTTGACCGCTGCCGAGAGGGGATGCCATTTGACGATGTGGCGGGGTCGATCCACCCCGAAGACTGGGATGGGGTAAAATCCCGGTTCGAGGCCGCTGTCCAAACCGGCGGGACCTACAGGGCTGAATACCGGTCAAAGCATGCGGATGGATGCTATCGCTGGGTAGAGGCCAGCGGGTATTGCGAACATGACAGCGAAGGTCGGGCGATCCGTTTTCCGGGTGTTCTGATGAATATCGAACAGCGCCGCCAGATCGAAAGCGATCTCAAGCGCCGCGAAGCCGATCTTGCGCTGTTGCTGGATGCCACGGCCGATGGTTTCTATGCCGTGGACAAAAAGGGATATACAACCCGATGCAACGCGGCGTTCCTGCGTATGCTTGGCTTTGAAAAGACAGACGATGTCATCGGCAAGCAGTTGCACGACATCATCCATCATTCATACGCTGACGGCTCTCATTACCCGCATGAAGATTGCCCGATCTACCAGGTGGCGTCGTCCGGTGAGATGGCGCATGTCGACGATGAGGTGTTCTTTCGGACGGACGGCACGCCCTTCCCGGTGGAGTACTGGGTGCGCCCCGTAGTCTGGCAAGGCGAATTGCAGGGCGCAGTCTGCAACGTTGTTGACATCAGCGAACGGAAACGTGCCGAAGACGCCCAAAAGCTGCTGATGCGCGAACTGAACCACCGTGTGAAAAACCTGTTCTCAATCACCGCCGGGATGATTAAAATGACTGCCCGGCACGTGGACAGCGTGGAGGAAATGTCGTCATCACTGACGGGCCGGGTACTGGCGCTTGCCCGGGCGCATGAATTGATCAGCACTTCGATCGCCTCACACCAAAACCACGAGGCCCCCAGCAGCCTTGAAAAGTTGATAGAGGTGGTGATGGAGCCGCATGTAGAGGGCAGGCCAGGGGTGCTTGAACTCGCTGGGCCCCCGGTCGAACTTGGACCCACGTCCACGACAGGGTTTGCGCTCATTCTGCACGAATTGGCAACCAACGCCGCAAAATACGGTGCCCTTTCGGTGGCACCGGGGAAGCTGTGCATTACCTGGGACCTCGTCGGAGACCTGTTGACGTTGGATTGGCAGGAAACCGGTGGGCCGGAATTGACAGGGCCGCCGGTGCAGAATGGCTTTGGCAGCCAGCTCGCGCGGCTGAGCGCGACCGGACAGCTGGGCGGTGGGATCGAACATGTTTGGCATCCGAGCGGCGTAGAGGTTCACCTGACCGCCGCTCGTGATCGTCTGATTCATTAAAGTGAGGAGCGTTTCTATGTCCGCAGCCGATCAATATCTCGCCGGCCTGAAGGTTCTGATCGTGGAGGACGAACCCTTCATTGCGCTCGATCTCGCGTTCGGTGTTGAGGACGCAGGCGGAATCCCCTTGGGACCGGCCTCGTCTGTCGCGCAGGCGTTAAAGCTGATCGAAGACGCGCTGCCCGACGCAGCCATCGTCGATGTTGACCTGCCCGACGGAAAAATCGGCCCGGTGCTGGCCGCGCTTCGCCCCATGGTGCCGGTCGTCGTGCACACCGGCGTGGGTCTGCCGGAGCTCCTGCGCAAGGCTCATCCTGAACTGCTTGTGTGCACCAAACCGACCACTCCTTCCGAATTGGCCCGGCGGCTAAGTGCCGAGATATCCCAGCACTCGCAAGGCGAGGAGAGCTGACCTGAAGACGGGTTCGGCCGGGTCGGCGTCTGGCAGGAGCGTAGCCAGCATCAAAGCCGGTCACGCCCCGGGACGCGAGAGTATGGTCTTGTCGCGATTTCAATGAACAAAGAATCCCAAAGACCCCAGGGATGGCACGTATCCTGATCCGCAGATCTTGGGCACAGATACGGTCAAATAAGGTATCGTGACCGCGCACCGACCAGACACAAAAAAACGGCCCAGGGAGCTATGCCGCTAAGCCGTTTTTTTATTTGTTTGGTTGCGGGAGTAGGATTTGAACCTACGACCTTCAGGTTATGAGCCTGACGAGCTACCGGACTGCTCCATCCCGCAGGGGTCTGCTACCTTGCATTCTTATGGGCTGCAAGATGTAGCAGCGCGATTTTTTGGAAAAGTCGCGATTATTTTTTTGTTTTCTTTTTGTTCCCCTTCCCCGACGCCGGGCAGGGAATGAAACGTAGGGTGGCATTGGATGCGTGATCATGCGACGCCCGGGACAGGGGATGACGGTCAGTCGTTATCTTGCCCGGCCCCCGCGCCGGCGCGGCTGGCTTCGGTTGCCGGAGCGTATGTCCGAAACGCGAAGCTTTCCAGAACGCGCAGCGTGGCGCTGTCCATTCGACGGCCCGCGAGGGTGTGGGGTGACGGGGTAAACCGGCTTTGGGTCTTGCTCAATACGGCTCGGGTTGCGTGACGTGTCATCACGGCAGCCTGGTCGGCCTCGGCGGCTACCCGGCCGTTGTTAAAGGTCAATAAGCTGCCTGCCCACTCGAGGGCGACGGTGACACCACCGGACCCGGACGCCGCAGCGACGAAGGGGGCCAGTAGCAGCGGGGCCGATATATCTTTGATGTGCAATGGGTCATCAACAGTCAAACCGTAGGCCCGGTCACTGATCATCGCACCGACGATGATTGGACAAAGCGTGCCGGATGTCGCGCTTAGAGATCCATTCGCGAACCGAGGCACAAGCTTTGAATACGCAATACCGTCATTGGTAGCGAGCAAACCCGCCAAGAGTTGCGGGCCCGCAAACCCGTGATCACAAAGCCAGCGCACCGCTTTGCCGGTTTCTTCCGCCAGACCCCAGCTCATCCCGGCACCGCGCGCGGCTTTCCGGCTTAGTGCTTCGATCTCGTTAAGCGAATATATCATTCCAGGATCTCCTGAATCGCTGGATAGGTCCACCCGGCGAATTCCATCTGGGCGACCTCATGGGGGAACGGCGCATTGCGAAACATGTTGATCCGCACCCATCGGTCTGAACGCGGGTCGAAATGGCAGGCCCCGAAAAACGACAGCTTCGCGCGCAGCAGGTCGATCGGGAGGACATCCGCAGCAATCGTGTTGTCGCGGATTTCGGCGTAGGGATAGCGAGCGGCAATCTGTACCCTGCGGATGATATGACGGTGCTCTGGATGGCGCAGCAGCATATCGGCGACACGGGTGTCGGCATTTTCCGATGCCAGGGCGCTGCTCAGCAGGGCTGCGTCGCGGCCCGGGGCCAGGGGCTGTTCATAGGCGGCGATTGGTTCGGACTCGCGTTCGCCCAGGCGGGGTTCCAGCTTTTCCGCTGAAACATACCACGCGCGCGCCTGACTTTCGGGCAGGGTCCAGTCGATCTCCAATGCCCAGGCATAGTTCGCGGCCACAATATCGCGAAGTTGGCGCACAGTCATGCTGCCATCAATGGCAAAGCCCGCTGTTTCGTCTGCACTCATCCGTGCGGGTAGATCGTCGACCAATCCCCCATAGGGCTCCATCATCAACGCCACAAGGAGCTCCTGGCCTTCAAGGCTCAAGGCGGTTTCCGACCAGCGATACAGACAGTCCCACGGCATTTCCTTTTCAAGGGCACCGGTTTCCAGATGCTCGGTAAGCGTGTCGAGATCAGCTTTGAGCTTGGTGATCTTGTCGCATTGAAGTGCATGTTCCGAATGCCAGTCATCGACGTTGCGTTGGCCTCGGCGCAGCATGACCCGAAATGCCTTGGCATCGACGGGTGACGCCGTAGGAAGCGCACGAACCCGTGCCAGCGCGGTTTCGCGTGCCTCGATCCAGTTGTTCAGCAGGATAGGGTGGTTGAGCAGGAAAGGGGCCATGCCCAAGCCCGTCGAATTGCCGATGCCAAAACGCCTGCGCAATTCGGGGTCGAGCGGGACTGCCCTATCGGGTGCACGCAGCACGGCAAGATGTTCTACGAGGTCAAGAACGAAACCGCGGATCAGGAACACGGTCAACATTTCAGCCTGAAATGGCGCGGCAAATTCAGGGCGGTCGCAAATGCTTTCGCGATCGGCGGCCCCGAGCTTGCCTGACCCGTATACGGCAGTGGTGCGCATCAGATAACCGACGGCATCGACTTGGCCCACATCGGGCTGTTCACCTCGGCTGAGGCAATCTACGACGTGGTCGAACAGTCGCACGGACCGATTGGCCCGAGACACCGTCAGCTCTGATGCGGTGACGCGGCCCGCTTCCTGAAGCGGAATATTGCGGGACAGCCGTTGGATATCTTCGTTGGTGGGCACCCCGTCGAACAGCGCAAACGTAGCGTCCCACGCGGTGGCGATCACCCGGTCCGAGCGTTGCTCCGGAGGCAGATCATGGGCAAAGGCCACCAAGCTATAACTGCGGGCCGGTCCGTGCATGGTGTATACGGCGTGACCCACACCTTTGGCGTCGATCTCGAAGGCGCGTCGCTCAAAGCGCCAGCGTTCGGCCTTGAGGCGGCGTAGCAAGACCCGCATGAATGACAGTCGCGATTGGTGAAAAGACCCCATGCGGGCCAGGCGCATCACACTGTGAGCAGGGCGCAGTACTACGGTATCGGGGTTTAACTGATCCAGTTTCATCACGCGCCTCCTCTTGCATGATATCACATATCTTTGCGGGCGGCCCCATTGGGACCGCACCGCGACTTTATCAGGTGTTTTCACGACCCTTCGCGAGCGTGATCCTCACCGCGTCCCAAAGCGAAGGAAGCAGAACCAGCGATACCGGCACGGCGGTAACCACGATGAAGCTTTGAAGCTTGCCGACCCCACCCGCCCCGAGCGATATCAGGATAACCGCCATCAGGCCCATGCCAACGCCCCAGAATACTCTTACCGGCATCGAAGAACGGTCCTCGTCGGACATGGCGACCGAGATGACGTAGGTCATTGAATCGCCAGTGGTTGCCACGAAAATCGTCGTGAGGATAAGAAACAGCAGCGAAACGAGAAAGCCCAAGGGCAGCTGCTGGGTGATGGCGAGCAGGGCCGCCGGCAGGTTGAACCCTTCAAAAGCAGTTGACACAGAACCGGTGTTTCCAAGCTCGAACGCGATGCCGGACCCGCCGATGATGGTGAACCAGAACGTGGTGATGACGGGGGCCACCAATGACAGCATGATGATGATCGACCTGATCGACCGCCCGCGCGAGATGCGCGCGATGAACATCGCCATCAGCGGGCCGTATCCCATGAACCAACCCCAGAAGAATACTGTCCACCACCCCAGCCAACCGGGTTCGCCAAACAGTCCTGCTTCGCCGCGATACAGTGCCATGTCAAAGAAGTTTGCGATATAGCTTGTGAAGCCGGCGAAATAGCTTTTGAAGATGAACGCCGTTGGCCCCAGGACAAGCATGAACACCAACAAGCCACCAGCCAGAATGACGTTGATCTTGCTCAAAAGCTGGATACCACGCGTCAGCCCCGACATTGCAGACAGGGTATAGAGGGTAACGAGCCCGGCAATGACGATGGCCTGGGTCGCAAAGGCATCGGGAATTCCGAACAGCGCGTTCAAGCCATAGCTGACCTGAAGCCCGAGAAAACCGATCGGTCCCACCGTTCCGGCCACCACAGCGATAATGCAAGACGCGTCAGCGATCAGCCCGATGGGTCCCTTGATCGCACGGTCACCGAACAGCGGATAAAGCAGGGTGCGTGGCGCAAGCGGCAGACCTTTTTCATAGTGATAATGCATCAACATGATCGTGGTCAGTGCGCCCAGAATCGCCCAAGCCAGGAAACCCCAATGCATGAAGCTTTGCGCCAACGCCGGTGCCACGGCAGCGGGAGTTCCCGCTTCGGCACCAAACAGGGGCGGAGAGGACAGGAAGTGCGCCATCGGTTCTCCGGCAGCCCAAAACACACCACCGCCCGCCAGCAGCGTGCACATGATCATCGATCCCCATTGAAATACCGAAAACTCCGGCCTTGCCATTGTCCCCATGATTGCCTTGCCGCCCGGCAGAAAGATTATCACCAGTCCGATCAGAAAGGTCGCCAACAGCAAGAGTTGCCAATACAGACCGAAATACTGGGCCGAGAAGGCAAAGCTGGTGTCCACGATCAGCGAAAGCAATTCGAGGTCAAACAGCGCGATGAGGCAGAAAATTGCAATAAATCCCCCGGTTATTGCAAACAGTGGTTTGTTGATGTGCCCGGGGCGCGGGCTTTGTGCCGCTACCGTCGGATTGTGGGTCTGGTACGTCATTCCAACCTCCCTGAAGGAATATCCAATAATGTATCGGGTGGCCTATTCAGCCGCTCGAGCTTCCCGCACCTCCCGCGCGGGACCAAAGCTGGCGTCGAAGAAACGCAGCCAGTTTTCTCCCATGATGCCGGCCACTTCGGCTGCATCAAATCCTACTGACCGCAACCCTGCCTCGACGTTGGAGAAGTCGCGGTTATCCGTGAACCAGGTGGGCATATCGGGAAAGCCAGGCGCAGCGGCCGAGCCTTCGCCATAGTCAACCTTTTTCGTCCAGCGTCCCATACGCATCCAGTCGACGACACTGTCGGGGTGGTCCTGGCACAGGTCCGATCCGATCCCAAGCACCTCTGGCCCGACCATTTCAGCGGTTTGTGCGACCATTTCGCAAAAGCTTTGCAATGTGCAGTCCGACTTGCCCTTCAGGTGGTGCGGATACAGTGAAAAGCCCAACATTCCGCCGGTTTCGGCCAGCGCCCGGATCACGTCATCGGGTTTGTTACGCCTTGCCGGTACCCAAAACGCCGGATTGGCATGGGTGATGGCTATGGGGCGGGCGGAATGTTCAATCGCCTCCAGAGTCGACCGATCTGCCGAATGGCTCATGTCCACCACCAGGCCCACGCGGTTCATTTCGTCGATGACCTCGCGGCCCATGCGGGTCAGGCCCGGATCTTGAGCCTCGTAGCATCCTGTCGCCAGAAGCGACTGATTGTTGTAGCTGAGTTGCATGAAGCGGGCGCCCAGCGTGTGCACAATTTCGACCAGGCCGATGTCATCTTCGATGGGCGAGGGGTTTTGGAAGCCAAAGAAGATCGCAGTGCGCCCTTCGGTTTTGGCACGCCGCACGTCCGCACCGATGCGACCTTGGAATATAAGCTCTGGAAACTGTTCGAACCAACGGTTCCACTGTTCGATATTCTGCACAGTCTCACGAAAATTCTCATGATAGGCGATGGTGACGTGCACCGCGTCCACGCCGCCTTCGCGCATTTGGCGAAAGATCTTTTCAGACCAGTTGGCGTACTGGAGGCAATCAATACGGTGCGTCACGCCAGATCCTCCGGGGTTCCGGCCGCGATATAGGCGGTCTTTACAGTGGTGTAGAATTCGGCGGCATAGCTGCCCTGTTCGCGAGGCCCGTATGACGAATTTCCACGCCCACCGAAGGGCACGTGATAGTCTGTGCCTGCGGTTGGAAGATTGACCATCACGCAACCGGTGCGGGCGTTGCGGCGGAAATGTGTAGCCCTTGCGAGTGATCGGGTGACAATGCCTGACGTTAATCCGAACTCGGTGTCGTTGACCACCTCGAGCGCTTCAGCATAGCTGTCCACCTTGATCACACATGCGATCGGGGCGAACATTTCCTCGCGGTTGATCGTCATGTCATTACTGGTGCCGGTGAACACGGCGGGGGACATGTAATAGCCTTCGGTGCCCAGGCTCAGGCGCTCACCGCCGCACTGCAACGTTGCCCCTTCGGATTTGCCTTTTTCAATATAGTCAAGATTGGCGTTGAGCTGCTCCTCGCTCACCACCGGGCCAAGCTGTGTTCCCTCGGCCAAGGCATGCCCGACCTTCATCGCCTTGGCCCCTTTCACCAGCTTTTCAACGAATTCATCATGGACGGCCTTGTGCACAACCAACCGCGATGATGCCGTGCATTTTTGTCCTGTACCGCCAAATGCGCCGCCAAGAGCCAGACTGACGGCCAGATCGATATCGGCATCGTCCATCACGGCAAGCGCGTTCTTGGACCCCATTTCCATCTGGATCTTGGTGAAATTCTGCACGGCGGCGGCAGCGATGCCGCGTCCTACCGGAACCGACCCGGTGAATGAGATCGCGTCAAGCCGTGGGCTTTCGACCAGCTTCTGGCCGATCTCCCGCCCGGCACCCATGACCAGATTGAACAAGCCCGCAGGCATGTCCTGTCGCGCGATGATCTCGGTCAGGGCAACTGCCGACGCGGGGGTCAGGTTTGCTGGTTTCCAGATTACCGCATTACCAAAGGCCAATGCGGGGGCGATCTTCCAGCTTGCCGTCGCCGTGGGGAAGTTCCACGGGCTGATCACGGCAACCACACCGACCGGTTCACGGCGGACGTCGATTTCGACACCGGCCCGGACACTATCGGCGGTATCACCGATCTGGCGCAGACATTCGGCAGCATAATAGGTAAAGAACTGGCCCGCGCGAAAGACTTCACCCTTGCCCTCGGCCACGGGCTTGCCCTCTTCACGCGACAGCAGCTGCCCCAGTTCCGACGCCCGTTCCATCATCTCGCGACCGATCGCCATCAGGACGTCATGGCGTCGTTCGGGACCATATCCGGCCCATATTACCTGGGCTGCACGCGCGGCGGACAGCGCATCGTCAAGCTGGTCTGCACTGGCCTGCGCATACCGACCGACAATCTCCGACAGGTCTGATGGGTTACGGTTTTCGATCTCGCCTGAACCGGCAACCCAAGCGCCCGCGATGAAATTGCGATTGAGGTCGGTCATGGCGTTCATGTGGTGTCTCCTGTCAGGGGTGAAATTCCGAAAGTCGTCGAAGACAGTAGACGCCAGCGAGGTACTTCAATCAAACTAGATTTATTTGATTTTAGTTCAGTTTATTTGAAGTTGTGCCGCATCCCGCAAATCGGCTGTTTGCGATTCAAGAACCCTCAAGAAAGCGCGCGCCGCCGGAGGTAAGAGCCGTCGGGGCTGGGAAACCAGATAAAGTTCTCGCCGTGCATCACTTTCGCCGAGGGGCAAAAACACCAGCCCCGCATCATCAAGAGGTACAGCGCGGCGGGGAAGCAGGGTCAGGCCGACGCCGGCGCGCACCAACGCTAGCAACGACGCGGTATTGGGCACAGACATCTGCGCACTGTCGAGTATTGGCGCGAATGCCGCGTCGTCAATCAACCGGCACAACCCGTTGGCAATGAAGTCCCGACCGGCAAGCTGGCCCCAGACGACCGGGTTTTTAAGGGTAGCTAACGGATCGTCGATCGCACAGACCACGCCGAAAGGGTCTGAAAACAGCAGCTTACGTTCAAAGCCGGGGCCTGCGGTGATGCTCGCCAACCCGATATCGGCGCGCTCGGCCTCCAGCTCTCGCTGGACCGATGCGCTGTCCATGTCGCGCATGTCGATACGGACCATCGGATGATCGCGGCGAAAGTGGCGGATCACCCCGGGAAGAATTGCCGTCGCCACCGATGGCGTCACCGCCAGTCTGACCTGTCCCTGTTCGGCACGTGATAGACCTTCGATTGCCGCGACCGTGCGACCGAAATGCTCTATCTCGCGCCGGGCCTCGTTGTAAATCATGTCTCCCAACGGGGTCATACGCGACTTGCGCGCGGTCTCGAACAGGGCGGCACCGATGTGTTCCTCGAACTGCTTCAGCATCATCGACACCGCCGAAGGCGTTCGCCCAAGTTGGTCGGCGGCCTCGTTCAGGCTGCCGTGTTGCACCACGGCGCAGAAACATCGGAGCATTTCGATCTTGATAGCCAAAATTCAGCAATCCTGAAGTAGATTTCAAGTATTACATTTTGCCTTAATCCCTGGCCGCTGTCTACAAGACGCTCAAAGAACATCACCCAAGGAATATCCCATGAACGCTACCCTCACGAAAATCGGCGGCTCGGCCCGTTTTTCCACTATTGCGATCCACAACGGCCAGGTTCATTTGGCCGGTCAGGTTTCGCAGATAAAGGACGGTGATATCACGGCTCAGTCACGTGATGTATTTGAAAAGATCGACGCGCTTCTGGGTGAAGCAGGGACCACCCGCGAAAATCTGATCTCGGTGCAGATATGGCTTGCCGACATGGATGACTATGCCGAGATGAACGCGGTTTGGGACGCATGGGTTTCGTCGGTAACGCCTCCTACACGGGTCTGTGTCGAGGTGCGGATGGCGCAACCTCATTACCGGATAGAAGCCTTGGCCATCGCAGCAACGATTTAGGGCGCGACCACTTAGACGGGGCTGGGGGCACCCCTGGCCCGCGTCTGCACCGCAAAGATTCCGCATGGCAGGTCAGGACGCATTAAGCTCGCGTTGTCTAAAACGGTGCTTCTGATCGTCGATGAATGTCGATGCCACTTTGCCACAGGACGATCAGCCCGATACCCACAACCAACATGATTGTCATGATATAGTTGAACAGGATCATCAGCAGTGCCGCTTCGGGCGGTACGCCCAGCATCTGAAGGGCAAATCCCGCCCCGAAGATAAAGCTGCCCGGTATGCGAACGAACCGGCCCAGCACCATGATGAAGCCCGAGAAGACCATCAGAAAAATATAGTCCCAAGGGGCCAACACGACGCCTACAGCCAGACCTGCCCAGACGAAATGGGTGGCGGCGACCAGCTTGGCGGCGATCGCAGCGATAAATACCGCAATTCGCCTGACGGCTTGGCGCGGCCAGACCACGCCATCACAAAGCGCGGCGCGTAACGCAGAACCATTCGCCCGCAACCGCGCTGCCAACCAGTCAAAAAGCCGACAAATCGCGGGACCGTCAGCCGCGAAAAACGTACGGAACCTGAACATTGCCCAAAGCAAGCCCCCGAATAATGCGATGTTCAGTGCACCGGCGATACTCAGGCCAAGCTCCAGGTTGCCTTCTACTTGCGGCACTTTCCCGGCCAATGCCAGCACGCCTGCAAACAGCGCAAAAACCACCCCGTCGACAAACCGAGATATAATGGTGGTTGTAAGGACGGTAGGCATTTTCAATCGCTCAAGCCGCGCGATGATCCATGCCCGTATCAAGGGGCTGATGCCAAGTGGCACCAGCACATTTGCCCCATATCCGGCAAGCAATGCCCCGGTCAGCTTGATGGTCCCGACCGGCTTGACATCATGCAAGATCTGACGCCATTTCCATCCGTTGAGAAGTTGTTCCAGCAGGATGGTCGTGATCAACACTGCGATCCAAACCGGATCGGCAGACCTCAGCCCGTTCAGGAACTTTGCGAAGTCCAGGCTACCGTAAAGCAAGAAGGTCAAAAACAGTGCCAGTGCCGCGCCGAACACTGGCACTCCCCAGCGGAGGAACATTCTTTTCACGTTTTCTCCTGCCTCATGGACACATTTCATCGGCGCTCAGCGTGGTCAGTAGACGAATCCAATTGGATTGTCGCGGTGTTACGCCGCCCGCTCTCAGACATGTGTTGCGACGAACAAAATATACGGTCCGGGCTGAACCGACGGGACCTTGCCACAGGATGCCGTACTGATCAGCGGTCTGATCCGTAAGTTACAGGCGGATGATATTGAGAGCAGGGAGAGCCGCGCCCGGCGATGCATCGCCCCGCCCCAGATGCGCCATCCAGCGCAAACAGACCTCTGCGCATGTGCCTCGAAATTTGTTCGCTGTCTCACTCCGGCCGACGGATCTGGCTGCTTTGGAGCGTATCGATCAAGGTCGGGATAACCTCTGCAGCCTTCTGCTTGCCACCGACCGGGGGACGCCGATTGCGTCATCTTTCTTCTTTCGCGTCGTGATGGTACCCATGCGGGTCTCGTTTCGGAAGTTTGTTTCAGATATCCGGTAAATCGAACTGTTGCGCAGGACGCCGGCGGATTTTTGTCATGGGTTCTTTCTTTCGTAACGCGACCCTGCGGCGGGCCCGAACAATGGTGCAACAATTTGACCTAGGTGCAACATTGTGTTGCACCATCCCGAAAAATGGGGGCAAAAGGCCTCAAAAAGGGGAAAGAAGGAAAAGATGGCTGAGCGGGAAACACTAAGAAACCAAGGGAGATCGGACGTGACGCGCGCTGCGCGGCTTTCCGTGGCACCCATGATGGATTGGACCTACAGTTTATAAGTTGCTGATTCTAATTAATAAATATTCCGTCTTTTGTCTAATAGCAATTGAGTAGCAACTGTGCTCAACATCAACGGTCCTAAAAAGCGCCAGCCTCCTACCGCAATTTCTAAGGAGTTCCCAGAAGTTGCGCAGCCTCGCACCGCCTGAGGACAAGCACCCGCCGGGAACCGCATCATCGAACAGGTCGGCTCCGCAATGAGCCTGACCGTAGGTTCAAGCTCGAACTGGATGCTAACTGTCACAGACACCGAGCGTCGTTGGCGCAGTTTGCTTCCTCAGTTTATGCCAGTCATGATCACATGACCTGACGATCCTGAAGTGCGCCGCAGCGGGTCATCTACTTCGCCAGTGCGCATCCATATGGCAGATAAACCTTATTAAATTGCCCGCACCTGACTGGGACGGAACCAACCATGATACTCCCGCATCCAACATGTAAATCCAAACGCAGCATGATAACGAAAAATAGCAATCTATCCTATCGGTTGATGTGGCTTTATGTGATATTTTGGCAATAATGCGTAAAAGGACATAGTAGATGCAAACGTTTGAAATTATTTTGTCATTAGCAGCAGTTAGTTTCGCCGGTTTAGTCCATTGGTTGGTGCATCATATAGTAAAGACCAGTGGACGCGATCGTCCCCGTGACTCCGCGCGCGTTCAAAAATTAGTGGATCGTGTAAATCAGTACAGCGAAGGCCTTCCTGAACTACCTATAAAACCTCATTGAGTATTACACGGAATAAGCGGGAACAGACGGTCCCGCGGTTGAAATCGGAACCCGCTTATCCACGAGAAAAAGCAGCGGATTACGCAAGGCGCTGACATGGCTTAGCTTTTCCGCCATCTCGCCGCATTTTGCGCGATTTTTCAGGTTTCTTCTTCGCCGAACGCCCGCCGGGCCAATATTGCTCGGTTGGCGAAACGAGCGGAGAGCCTTGATGATCACCGAACTGAAGTCGATCCCTGACATCTGAAGCGGATGCCGAGCGAGATGCACGCGCGACGCTTCCTGGAGGGTATCATATGGTCGACCGGCAGACACTGTCCGCATTGCGGCTCGGTGGCCTCGTCGCCGCTGCGCGGAAGGACCTGCCGACCGGGCCTTTACCAATGCCGGGACTGCCGTCTTCAGTTCACGGTTACCACGCTCACCCCGCTGCATGGCACCAAGCTCGACCTGCGTATCTGGATCTGCGCGATGTTCCTTGTGCTTACATCGAGCAAGAGCATCTCCTCGTTCGTGATGGCACGGCTGCTCGGTGTGAACCAGAAGACCGCGTGGAAGATGGGACACGCCATCAGGGAAATGATGGACGACCGGATCGCCGAGCTGCTGCCGCTGGAGGACATCGTCGAGGTGGACGAGGCGTATGTCGGGGGATCTCCGAAATCTCTGTCAGGAGCCTATAATCCGCGCGGTAAGGGCACTGGAAAGCCGATGATCTTCGTGGCGGCCTCACGCGACGGACAGGCGCGTGCCAGGGTCGTTTCGGATGACAAGAGGGCCACGCTCAAGCCGGTTCTGCTGGAATGGATCGACCCCAAGAGGACGCGCCTGATGACCGATGGAAGCAAGAGCTATCGGGGCTTGGGAAAGACCATGGCCGACCACCAGTATGTGATCCACAGCAAGAAAGAGTATGCCAACCCGGAGACCGGCGCTCACGTGAACACTGCCGAAGCGGTCATCTCCCAGGTGCAGCGCGCTCTGGTTGGGGTCTACCACAACCTCGGCCGTCAGCACCTCCAGCGATACCTCGACGAGATCATCTGGCGGCGGAACCATCGCGACCCTGTCCGGGAAGTGGTCAAGCAATGGACCACGAAAGCCGGTGTCGAGCGAGAGAAATCGACGACGATCTGGAAGCCGATCCCGGTGGTCGACCAGATGCGCGTCTTGCTTCAGGGGGCTGTCGGTAAGCAGCTGCGGCGCTCGAAGGAATACGGGCTATGCTGGCCTTGATGCCAGACCTATGCGCTTGTGGCACAGATAAGCGTTTCGAAGACTCGAAGTGCAATCTCGGCTTCGAGCCCTTCCACGACATTGGCTCTGGTCCGTCGTGAAAGGGTGCCTTCGGGCTTTGTCAGCTGGAAATCTCTATCCCGATCTTGCCCATATGAGACTTTTCAAGGAAGACCTCCTGGGCGGCGCGCAACTGGTGCAGCGGGTAACACTCAGCTACTACCGGACGTATCTCACCCGCCTCAATGTAGCCCACCAAGTCAGCGAAGACGCTTGGGTCCTGTCGGGTGCTTCCGACAAGTGTCAGGTCTTTCAGGTATAGAGTTCGCAGGTCGAGCTCGACGATCGGCCCAGCGATGGCGCCCGAGGTCACGTAGCGGCCTTTCGGCACCAGCGCATCCAATAATACGGGCCAACGCGGCCCGCCAACCAAGTCGAGCGCTACGTCAAAGGCGTCCTCGGGGACCGGCTCGTTGCGATCAATCGTGATGTCGGCCCCAAGCTCTTTGAGCGCCTCCATCTTTGCGGTGCTGGTGATCGCTGTGACATGCGCGCCGCGGCGTTTGGCGAGCTGCACAGCGGCTGAGCCGACACCGCCCGATGCCCCCGTGATCAGCACCCGCTCCGCGCCCAAGATCGCGCGTTGGATCATTCCCTCGGCGGTCGAGAACGCGCATGGAAAGGACGCGAGCTCGATATCCGATAGCGCGCTGTCGATCTTCAGGGCATGCTCGGACTCGACGGCCGTGAATTCTGCAAAGGCACCATCACGCTCGGAGCCGAAGGTCACGAGGGCATCTTGCTCTGCACCATTTGGGCGATGCATCGGTCGCACCAGAACCCGTTCGCCAACGCGAGCGCTGTCCACGCCCTCACCAACCGCGACGATCCTGCCGCAGCAATCGGCGCCCTGGATACGCGGGAAACTCAGCGCTCCGGACCACGCGCCGTCGGCATCTGATGCGCCGCCATATCCTTCTGTCGCCGCCGAGTTCGTATCGCCCCGCACGGACTTGGAATACCACCCAGTCCGGGTGTTCACGTCGGTATTGTTTACTGAGGAGGCACCGACGCGGATCAGGACCTCTCCCGCGTCCGGCTGAGGAAGCGGCACATCCTCGCGCCATTCCAGCTTGTCGAGCCCCCCATGTCCGGTAAGGACAACGGCTTTCATTGTTGCAGGCAGTGTCATCGAAGCATGCTCCAGTGTAGAATGATTGTTCTACTTGCGTAGGTAGAGAGATCATTCTACATCGTCAACCATGGCAGACATGATGAGCAAAATATCCTCCGGGCTCGAGCGAGCCTTCGCCGCACGCGGTTTCGCGGAGCCCTCCGTCGAGGATTTGAGAGATGCCGCCGGCGTGAGCCTGCGCACGCTTTACAAATACACCCCCTCTCGGGCCGACATGGTTCTGGCGGCGCTGGAGAACCGGCATCAGCGCTACCTCTCGCATATCTTCGATGGCCTGCCGGTCGGCACCAAAGAAGCGACCGACACCATTATCGCGAGAGTCGGCACCTGGATGGCGACCGAAACGTCGCATGGCTGTCTGTTTCACGCCGCCGTGGCGGCTGACCCCAACAGCGAACCACTCCGACGGCTTCTCGAGCGTCACAAGGCGGAGGTCGCGTCTAAAGCGGCAGCGGCAACCGGCCTCGCTGCGGCCGAGACCGAACTGCTCGTGATCATCGAGGGTCTGACCCAGGCGTGGCCGTTGCGCGGCGATGCAGCCGTCGAGGCCGCCAAGCGATTGGGTTGCGCGCTCAGGGCTGCGGTCGGATAGCTATCACCGGATGGGTTCGAGCAGTTTTAGCGCCCACGTGGAATGAAGCTCGAATACCGGTGATTTGGCTCCAGACAGCGACGTTGAACGCATTGCATTGTCCGCATGACTGACTTTCATGACAGATGGGTTGGGTGCTGATGCTTTCTTTGGTGGATAAGCGGGAATCGGAATTACCAAAGGATCGGCAATGGCTGGTGCCACGCCCGACTGATGCAGGGTCAAGTTGCCAGCACCCTTCGGGCCGATAAATAGAATAACTTCCAGGTTCGTCCATCGGTTCGTGTGTTCGTGCGGACGATGTTCCCGAAAGCCTCCGGTCCGACGGCTTTGCCGATGGTACGCAGGTCCGCGAAGAACGCTTCTTTTTCGGGCCCCGGATTGGACATTATCATCAGGAAGCCCCTCGACCAAACTGCTTTCCTTTGCAATCATGGTGGTAAATTGTTCAAAGGACTATTCACTACAATGAAGCAGGAAAGTATCGACAATTTTGCCATCTTGGATTTCGAAGCTTCGAGTCTCTCAGGTGATAGCTGGCCGATTGAGATAGGCCTCTCTTGGATTGACGGGGGCGCAGTTCAGACGTGGAGTTCGCTAATCTGCCCAGCAACGGGGTGGGATCTTGCTGACTGGTCGCCCCAGAGCGCTGCAGTCCACAATATTTTGTTTTCGAACCTGATGCTCGCCCCCTCAGTGGCCAATGTGATGCAAGCATTTTTGAAAGCTCTGGGTGCTCGATGTCTTGTTTCGGACGCTCCTGAATTCGAAACGCGCTGGCTCATTAAGCTGTTTCGGGCAGATGGCAGTGAAGAGATACCGCCAGTTGCAGACTATCATGAAATCTCATCCAAACTGTATTCGGGCTACGCCTTGGATATGCTTTATGAAGCACTGGAACGCCGCGCTGCTCCGCACCGTGCCGGCCCAGACAGCGCACGGCTTGCAAACGGCTGGCTAAAAGCTGCCAAGCATCAAGATTCAACAGAGCAGAAGGGTATGATCTCATGATCATAATTTCATCATATGATTGCTTTGGACTTGTCGCGCTTTCGTGTCGAACTGGTGTTCGTTTAAGTCACTTAAAGTTAGAAGGTGACTGGGATTTTCCAATCCAACGCTGAATGTTACCGGCCTCTATCGATGTCTGTGGATACTTCGTCACCTCGTTTTCTTAATGGATAAGGTGAACCAGAAATTACCTACTATTCAAATCCTCAAATTTGCCAGGTTGGTGATGATATCAGGTAATAACAAATCGATTTGTTCGCCATTCACAGTGAATGGTGCAACACATGTTACATGCGTCAACATGTTGGAGTATGCCGCCGTCCTCATTCGCCGGTTGAAAATCATCCATGCTTAAGCCTGCCTTCGTAAATGGTCGGGTCATCAACGTAGGAGAGCAACACTTGCCTCACGCGCTGAATATACCCACGCCAACTTCCTGATTTTATCGGTTGCACGCACTTGGCTGTATCGTGTTGCAGCTTGCCTGCGTAGATCAGTGCCATAATGTCGTCAGGGCTCTGCGCAGTCAGATTATGATGCCTGATTGTGCGCCACACCCTCTCAAGACCATTGCAGGTTGGTCGGTCGCTGGCATCGGCGACTTCTTGCAACCAATCCGGCAAAATGACCTCGCATTGCTGCTGCAAGAGGGTCGCTGGCAGAGCCAGATCCCTGCGCAGCAAGCCTGCATGTTGAATCAGCTGCCGCCCTGAGAGCCGGACCAGATAATGATAAATCTGGCGCTCCTGTGTTTCGTCTTCTGCAGGGACCGCAGCCAGCTGTCGCGCGATCCAGCAGTTGTCGATATCGATCGGATTCAACCCATCGCGCTCGGCGCGCCGCTGCACTGATCCGACCATTTTGCCGTCTATCCGAACCTCTGCATCAGCGAGGACACGCAGCGCAGACCAAGGATCGATATCAGGTCGAAACAGGCCGATGGCGCGTTTTAGTATTGAGACAAGTTGCATGTGAACGTTCCGAGGATTGCCCGGGATTCTGTCTCGGATATCGGGCGGGATATCACCCCATTCGTCAGGCAAAAGAGATCCAAAGGATGTGACCGGGTGGTCCAAGCCACCAAGTATTCGAGACAGCATTCTGAAATGAACTGTTCGATGTGGCCAATCCGCCAGACTTGGTTTCCCGTCTTTGGCAGCGTCTTCCAGCGCGTCTTCCAAGTCTTGAAGTGTGATGACGATCCGGTGCTGCTCTGGATCTATTTTGATGGTGTCTCTTTGATAGGAGTGTGGGGCCAAATCAATAACGTGCGGTAACTCGTTCATGGTCACAGCAGATCCTCTATGTCATCTGTGGCAAAGTCATTCGCACGGTCAGAAAACGCATCTGCGGCCACGTCAGCGGAAATCTTTCTGGCGTGATCGTCACGGTATTTTTGAAAGCTGCGATTGCCTCGGTGGCCCATAGCGGTTTTGCCATAGTCCAGGCCCGGCTCTCCCAGATCGGCAAGAAAGGTTTGCAACAATGTGCGCGCCAAATGACTTGAGGATCCAATCGCATCATCCCAAGTCCGTCCGAACCAACCATATGCGACAGGGTCGCCCTCATAGCGTAAAAAAATTGGCCGGCGTTGCGTCATAGCTTGATCGCGGAACTGCGGCAGGTATCGAGGGTCGTTGTCACCCAGCAATAATGCGTTGAAGAAGATGTTGAAACTGGGCTGGAAATTGACGTTCAGCATCTTTTCAACCTTTGATTGAGTGTATTTGAAAGAATAGCTGTTCGTATCTGCGTGGTAGAAAACGCCCTTTCCCCAGAAAATGCGATCGACGACATCACGCGCGCGCGGTGGGCAGGCGACCGTGATGCCGCGAGCGCAGGCTTTCAGACGTCGCTGGTGGCGGTGGGCGACATTGGAGGTGGCATTGGCCTCTTCGAGCTGAATGCGTGCTGTGGCCAGTGTGACAGGCAGTGTGGGGGCACGAAGAGCAGTGAACATTTTCATTGGTGTTTGCCTGCTCTCGAGCCCTGTGAAGCCTCGGTAATTCCGATCGAATCTTTCCATGGTGGGATGAGATGCCCCATGGTGGGTCGCAAAACGACGCAACTCTTCAGCAGTGCTACGTAGATAAGCCCATCTCGGCTGTGCTTCGGCCGGGTCTTCACCGTTCTCGATGGCCTTTGCTGTGGAGCGGTCGATCAGGTCATCGTAAAGTGCGCATTCGGCTTCAGCGCTCTCAATATCTATCGGCATTCCTGATTGGTCCGCCGACCAAGCGAACATGCCAAGGCGTCGTTCCATACGGTCATTGATGGATAGGGCATAGGTCTGATCGCGTCGCAATTTGCGTAAGGTTTGTTGCCAATCCAGTGGCAGTTCACCGACGGGGATGGAGACCGTGCGTCGATAAGTGCGGCGTATACCGTGGTTATGGGTCCGGTAAGACGAGCGATGCTGGAACTCTTCACCGGCGGCCGTAGTGGCTTCGATGAGTGCCTGGCTAAACCCCAGAGCCTGTAAGGCTCGTTTTAGAGCTTCAATTTGTGTGAGCCCATCGAGCTGCCAGATTTCGACGGCCATGGGGTCTGCAGGCTTGGAGGGGATTGCCAAGGACAAGAAAGCCCGGATGTCCGCTACTGCCGGTGCCATGATGCGGTGATGCGCGCAAAACCCTATAAACGGTTCCAGCGCCTCAAGTTCGGTCGCGGTGGCATTCGCAATGCCTGGCAAAAGGGCAACGCCCCTCATGTGTGGCGCGCGGAGGATGGCTTGGATGCGAGACGTCATTTCTTGTTCCTTTTCCGTATCGTGCACTCCGCTGCGGAAGCAGCTTCTGCCATCGCGTCTTGTGCAATCTTGGCGCTGCTATCGGGATCAAGGAACGCGTAGCGCTTGCTGCAAACTGCCTCGGAGTTGGCAAGCATATCGGCAATGTTCCGCATGGATTCTCCCATACGGACCAGAATACTGGCGAACCCGTGGCGGAAGCGGTGGAAGGTCATAGGCACACCTGCATCATTGGCCGCCGACTGAAACCACTGGCGAAAAGTTGATGGATGAAGGCGCCCGCCGGGCACCCGGATTGACGGAAAGAGGTAGATGCTTTCGTTCTTTGGATCGATCAGCGGCCGGATCGATTTGAGATACCAGTCCAATACCGCTGGACCCTGGCGATTCACACGAGGGGTCATCTCCGGGATCTTCACGCCGGCCTTGGCTTCATCGGCTGGAATGAAAAACTCCCAACCTGCCCCTGGATTGATATTTGCCCGACGCCCGCGGTGGCGCAGCCAGATTGCATTGCGCAAGCGCAGCGGTCTGCCAGTCAGCATGATGGCGCAGACTGCGGCGCATACCCCGAGGCGGATTACGCGGGGGCGGTCCTGAGCACTGAGACGATCCGCGTCGAAAACGCCGTTTTGGTCCAGCGCATTTTTCATGACCTCTTCAGCCTTGGCGCGAAAGATTCGATGCAAATTGTGAAACCGTCGTTCTTTTTCCGGATTTTTCACAAGGTCTCGACACCAGGCCTGAATATGCTCGGGCATTTCGTCGCGACCAGCATCTTTGAAGTATTCACTCGATTTTATCCGCAGTTTGATGTCGGCCACGTCAGCTGCGTCGAAGGCATCGACATTTCTCTCGAGGATCATGCGGATTGTCTTGTAGTAGGTTAGAGCGGAATCTGGTTGGATCGCCGATGGCAGATGTTCGCGATCTTCGGTAGCGCGGATCGTTGCGGAAATATGCTCGGGGGCAAACAACGCATCGACATCATTAGCGGCTTCAAGGTCGGAGACAGGCCGGTCATAGGCTGTATCGGGATCGATTGGGCAATACGGTAGCAACTTGACATGATAGCGCAGTGCAGCCCTATAGGCGTTCTTCGTTTCCTGTGTAACTTTATCATGAATCCTGCTCGTATTGATATCGATACGCGTTGCCGCGATCGAGACAAGCTGGTCGATCCGTTCCTCTATGTGCGGCGGCAAAGCATCGGTAAGGCGTCGCGCGGGGGGAGCTGGGATGGGCGTTTGCGGTAATAGGTCACCAAAGTCGACAAGTCCGTTCCACTCATTGAGGATTTGGAATGCCTTCTTGGTTAATTCCCTGTCCTGCGCTGTAACAAAGGCATCTTCGAGAGCGTCAAACATATCCTCGGTCAGATGCCAGGGCTCCAGACCGGCGCGGCGCGCGATATCTACAAACGTCTTCAGCAGCGAGTAGCTCCGCTGGTCCAGCGGCCCGTGGTTTTCCGTGAGGGGCTGGAGCAGGGCCAATAGCTCGGTCCAGCCATCTTGAAGTGCGTTCCGGGTGGCGCGAGCTCCGTAGGCACCCATGCAGCCCAAAATTGAGCGACGCACGCCCTCACGAATTTTCTTATAACGATCGAGTGTGACGCAAAGATCGAGACGAGGGTGAATACCGCGGCGCGATTTTGGAAAAGCTGCGTCGAACCACTCCAGCAGACTTGAGAAGCTGTTCGGCGCCGGCGTGGATTTGTCAGACGCATTGCTTGAGAGCGAAAGGGTACCCGCGGGGCCATAGCCCCATTTTTCGAGGAATACCCGAAGCAGTTGGAGGTCGTGCTTTTTATGGTGTGCGGTCCAGTCCCAAATTTCCTGAAAATTCACTGGCTGGTGGTTGCCGTTTACCGATTGGATGGGAGTGACCAACGCGGCCTTGGCAGTAGATGGCTGCATGTTTACGTGGAAAACAGTGTCGCTGACGCTGGAGAAATGTGTATCGGTCATGGTGTCCTTAATGAATATCTGAGGCGGTATAAAAACCGGTTTTTATGCATAAATGCCGCTTTTTGTGCAGGCCAAGCGATACTCCAATCATCTTGCCCACGCCCCAAAGTGGCGGGGGTTTCGCTTATGGCCGCGTGTTGTGCAGCACGTCCGGGGAATGTGCAGGAGTGGCGCTGATATCGCTTTTCTCGTCGGTCGCGGCTATGGCAGCTGCAAAGACCGCGCTTGTCATTGAGTCTGATAGGGAGAGCCTCATTGAGGTCTGATCAGTGTGTTCTGAAGATGGAAGGTGGATCAAATCTGATGACGATCCGTCAGCCTTCGGAAGGTTCATGACGATGCCGTGCCGCCGCCATAGAACGACATCAAGTGGGCGGTACATTACGCGGTTTGATGACAGCTCGATCGGCTGTATCGGCGGCAGGTTGATGTCCCCAGACTTCAGCTTCTTGCGAAAAGTGTCGTAGGCATATCCGTATTCCAAAGCGAGATCTGAGATATGGATCAGGCCCTGATCCCAGAGCGCGGAGGCCAGATTATTGATGCCTGAAAGTTCATCAATAAGGCAGATCCGGCCGACAGTATCATCGGCGTCGCAGGTGCCATCGCCGATGCTGCGGCTATGCGCTGTTTTGAAGCTGACCAGAAAAGTGTCCATCAACAACGGATCCAGCCCATGGATGTGGCGAAACACGTCGTACTTACGAAATCTGCTGTCCCATTTCGTAAGTGCAAATTTAGCCGTGATCGCAGGCACTGTATTCCTGGAAACGCCCAAATGCCTTGCCAAAACGGTAGTTGTTATATTCTCGTCCGGGTTGCTCCCCAAACCGCCGCAGATTTGTTTCGCCATTTATCAGCTCCTTTTGGAGGAACTGGTGACATTGGCTGCGTTGGCAAAATGCTACACCGCAAGATAGGTCAATTCTGGCAAAACAACACCGAAACGCGTCAACAAGACTACTGACAATGCGGGCTGACCATGACACCTGAAGGGAAGGATAGAGAGCGGAAGTTCGCTGCCGCCTGCCATTCTTACCGTTCATTTGGTAGGCCGCCCACTGATAGGTTTTTCCGGAATATCCTCTACAACTCTGGGGGGACCGTGTACATTTACGAACTGAGCTGACTGATCTACTCTCACTCCAAAATTGCAAAGCAGGGGTATGAATTGGCCAATTTCTGGGATGGAGAACCTAAAGGTAAAAAAGAATTGCTTCGCCTGCTGACGCGCGACGGTAAATGGCGACAGTGGGAGAGTGAAAAGGAAGACCCCGCAGACCCCAGCAAGAAACCCAAGGCCGGATGCAAGGATCAGCTTGAAGAAGCCCTATTGGCGGCGCTGCATTCGACCAATGTCGTAGTGTTGTTGGGATCTGGGGCGTCCTTTTCGGCCAAGAACGAAGGCGGGCCCATTGCGCCGGGGATGTGGCACCTCTGGCAGGCGGTCAAGACTGGTTGCGGCGAGGCTGGGTTCAACGACATCGCAAAATCTGTATTCGGGCACGTGCCGGTCGAGGGTGAAGAGAACATTGAAGCGCTACTCAGTTTGTGCAAGATGTCCATCGAAATGCTGGAGGTTCGGACGGAAAAAGATGGCACCTCCCCTGACTATACCAGACTGAAGAAACTGAAAGAGTTCGTAACTACCGCAGAACGTGAGATTCTGGTCCAGGTCGGTTTCGTGCGTAGCGTCACAGAGCTGCCTGCGCATACCGGGTTTCTCCGCAAGTTCGCCCGACGATCCCCAGAAAAACCCAGAGTGAAGCTGTTCACCACGAATTATGATCTGTGTATCGAGACTGCAGGTCTCCGCCTGGGTGTGGTGCTGATCGACGGGTTTTCCCACAGCGCAGAACAGCGGTTCAACCGTGATCACTTCGACCATGATATCGTGCGGCGTGCCGCTTCCAGCACGAAGGCCGACTACCTCGACGGTGTGTTCCGTCTATATAAACTGCACGGTTCGGTGGATTGGCGGCGACGCTCAGATGATATCGTTATTCGAAGCGTCGATGATCCCAGCGAGGACCGTCGTCCCGTCCTGATCTATCCTCGGTCTTCGAAGTATCAGGAAGCATTCGAAAGCCCTTATCTCGACATGTTCGCGGCCTTGCAGGCAGCGTTGCGGGAACCCGATACAACGTTGATCGTCTCCGGTTTCGGTTTCGCGGATGATCACATTAGCGCTCCGATTTGGTCAGCCATCGAAACGAACCTGTCGCTGCGCCTTGTGCTTTGTGATCGCGGGTTCGTGGAGCATCAAAAGCTCTTCGATGAGGCGCAGGAGATCGACCTTGATCTGGCTGGACAACGCCCGTATCAGCAAAAGATCGCCCGCCTTGTGCAGCAGGGCGATACGCGCATCACAATGCTGAATGGCCGCTTCGAAGACCTTGCCGACGCCTTGCCGATGATATCGGGCAAGACGGATCGCCAGCTCTTGCAGGATCGGCTTGAGAAGCTGCGTGAGGGCGATGGCGCATGAACGAACTTGCCTCCCTGATAGACCCGTCCAAGCGCATCGGAACCATCACACGGGTGACCGCCAGTACCGTGGAACTGACCTTGCCAAATGCTCTCGCAGCCCTCGGGCGGCGCGGGCTGTCAAAGGGGGCGGTTGGTGAGTTTGTGTTTGTCGATTGCGACCGTGCCGCAATTTTGGGACGCCTGACAGAGGTCGGCATTCCAGACCGGCAGCGAAACATCCTTGAGCACCAAATCGAAACGGAACCCATGGTAGAGCCACAGGGGCGCGTCCAACTATTAGCAACCGTGGATAAGATCACTCGGAAGGTGGCGCGAGGGATAAACACCCAGCCACGGGTGGGCGATGCGGCCTACCTCGCAGCGGGCAGCGCGCTGTCAAAATCCATCCAAGATGCATTAGAAGGCGATATAGAGCGAGAGGGTGGGTCGTTGCTCATTGAGTTGGGGCAGTTATCAGGGCTGGCTGACGCAGCTCTTAGTATTCCGCCGGAGAAATTATTTGGACGTCATTGCGGGGTGTTTGGTGCGACCGGCGGCGGTAAGAGCTGGACGGTGTCCCACCTTGTAAATGAGATTGTGCGTATCGGCGGAAAATGTATCCTATTTGATCCAACCGGCGAATTTTCCGGAAAAGTTGCGGGAGCACAGCAGCTCGCCTTTAATGTCTCGGATGCAGTCGGAACGAACCAAGTCCATTTCCCTCATAAGAACCTTTCGGAGATCGACCTATATTCCTTATTGACGCCCTCACCACAAGTACAAGGCCCCACGTTGAGAAGCGCGATAAAAAGTCTTCGTTTGGCTAAGGCTCTGTTGGCTGGACGCGGCGGCTATCGCTATGAAGAGGATAGTGGACGGAAAAAGTTTGATATTGGCGGAAAAGGATTTGTAGAGGTCTTGGAGAATGGCGCAATCCGGAAAGCTGGCAATAGTCGCCATGCGTTTTCGGTAGCACAAATATCTCTGGCTGACGAAATCAACAGCGAACTTTGCGACTTTGACCTGGGCATCCTTGCCGAACAAGTCCGATATGAATGTGTCAGGCAGGGCAGCAACAGCGACCATGGTGTCCTGGGGAGTTTTGGTGCGCCAGATGACTTTGCTCTTGGAGCCTGCAATCATCTGAATGTCCGCATAGAGACGTATCTTAGCGCTCCCGAACTCGCATGTATGTTCAAATCTGATGGCCAAGACATTGCGAGCGTCATAGAAAAATTTATCTTCGATGATACCCAAAGGGCGTTGGTCATTTCTTTTCGGGATGTCTCCTTCAAATACCATGCGCGCGAGTTATTACTGAATACACTTGGAAGGTATTTGCTTGAAAGTGCGCGAAGCAGCAAGTTTGTCGCGAACCCGCTGGTTTGCGTTCTGGATGAAGCTCACCAGTTCATTGGGCGCTCAATCGGAGACGAGCAGAATAGTGTTACCCTGGACGCTTTCGGCCTCATCGCCAAGGAAGGCAGAAAATACGGTTTGACCACCGTAATCGCGACGCAGCGCCCCAGAGATGTTCCGGAGGATGTTCTTAGCCAGCTTGGAACCCTCTTCGTTCACCGGCTTACCAATGACCGGGATCGGGAAACCATTGAAAGAGCATGTGGAGACCTCGATCGCAGCGCCGCTGCTTTCATTCCATCTCTCTCACAGGGGGAGGCGATCATCGTTGGGCCCGATCTGCCCGCACCGTTACCAATCATGATGACGAAGCCCGAAAAGGGTCAACAGCCTGAAAGCCACGGTCCGAGGTACCAGCACTTTTGGGGTAAGAGCGAAACTGTCCTTTTGACCGACGATTCATGATAATATTTGCAGGAAGCATTTATGTTTGAATTCTACTCAGCTGACTATCGACGCACGCTTTTTCCGATGTCGACAAACCGCTATCTGATCGAAAATGGTCAAGACGAAATCGCCGAGTTCCTGAGCCGTTTGTCAACGGCGGAGTAAAATTCGGCCATTGTGGCGGAGCAAAAGTCGGCCAGTTTGGGGCGAGCGCCTTGGAGCGTGCGGCCCTCATATAGCAAGCCCGGTCCAAGGCGCATTGGCCGTCAGGCCAATTCTGTGAGGTTCATTTGTTAGCGGCGGCGAGGCGGGCGCGGCTTTGATTGAGGCGGTAGCTTTCGCCGTTCATCTCGAGGATGTTGACGTGGTGTGTCAGCCGGTCCAGCAGCGCGCCGGTCAGGCGTTCGGTGCCGAAGGTTTCGGTCCACTCCTCGAAGGGCAGGTTGCTTGTGATCAGGGTCGACCCTCGCTCGTAGCGCTGTGAGATCAGCTCGAACAGAAGCTCGGCGCCGGTTTTGCTCAAGGGGACGAATCCCAGCTCGTCGATGATCAGCAGTTTGACCTTGGCGAGTTTGCGCTGGAGTTGCAGGAGGCGTTTTTCGTCGCGGGCCTCCATCATCTCGTGCACGAGGGCTGCGGCGGTCACGAAGGCGACAGGCAATCCTTTCTGGCAGGCAGCCAGTCCCAGCCCGAGGGCGACATGGGTCTTGCCGGTGCCGGAGGGACCGAGCGCGATCACATTCTCCTTGCGTTCGATCCATTCGCAGCGCGCCAGCTCCAGGACCATCATCTTGTTGAGCGACGGGATCGCCTTGAAGTCGAAGCTGTCCAGGCTTTTGATGGTCGGGAACTTTGCGGCCTTGATCCGGCGTTCCACCATGCGCCGTTCCCGGTCGATCAGTTCCAGCTCGGTCAGCCGGGCCAGGTAACGCACGTGATCTACGCCTTCAGCGGCGCAGATACGGGCCTGCTTGTCATGTTCACGCAAGAACGTGGGCAGCCGAAGCGTTTTGAGATGGTGGGCCAGCAGCAGTTCGGGTGCATCCGTCATGCCCCACCTCCTGCCAGCAGGCTCATGTAGGATGCGGCGGAGGTGGTGGTGATGTTGGTTCTGGGCAGGAAGGGATAGACATCCAGATCCAGCCTCGGAGGCCTTTGCTCGACCCTGCACAAGATCAGGTGCTTGATTGCATCGAAGCTGACCGCTCCCATTCGCAGGGCATCTTTGACGGCAAGATGCAGCACGTCAATCTCGAAGCGCTCCAGAAGGCGCAGGACCTGCACATACTCGCGCTTGCCGGCCTTTCCCTGCCGGGCTTCCAGCAGTCGGCGCAGGGTTTTGAACGCTTCGGGCAACTCCCAGCCCTGCAGAGGCGCGGCCTGATCGAAGGACATGATCTTGCGTTCGATCAGCGCCAGGTAATGCAGTGGATCAAACACCATGTCGCCGGTGTCATAGGAGCGCGAATGCTCAGCGATCACCTCGGCGCCGCAGCCGATGACAACCCGGGTCACGAAGCCCTTGATCCAGACCGCACGGTGGCCGTAGGCAACCGGCACCGAGTAATCATTGCCGCGATAACGCACCACCGATGTCGATGTGACCTGGCCACTTTGCAACTCACAGGCCTCAAAGGGGGTGCCGGGCAAATCCCGCATCGCCGCGAGATCGGCCTTCAGCCGTTCCCCGATGCTGACCTTGTGGCCACGCAGAACATCACCCTGGCGCTTGCGGCACTGCTCTTCCAGGTGAGCGTTGAACGCGTGCCAGTCCGGAAAGGACGGGATCGGCACCATGAAGTTGCGACGTCCGTAGCCGACCAGCCCCTCCACGGCCCCTTTGTCATTGCCCTTGCCGGGACGGCCATAGCGGTCCCGGATCACGTAATGCGACAACATCGCGCTGAACCGCTGGGTTCTTTGCCGGGAGCCATCCGGCAGAATCCGGGCTACCAGGCAGCGGTCATTGTCATAAAGAACCGACTGGGGAACCGCGCCGAAGAACGCAAAGGCATGGACATGGCCGTCAAGCCACGCCTCGGTATTGGCCGCAGGATAGGCCCGGATGTAGCATGCGTCGCTGTGCGGCAGATCGAGGGCAAAGAAGTGTGCCTTCTGCTCGACGCCGCCGATCACGACAAGCGCTTCACCAAAATCGGCCTGTGCATGACCGGGCGGATGGCTCAGCGGCACGAACATCTCCTTGCCGGTCCGCTTCCGGTCTCGAACGTAATCCTTGACGATGGTGTAGCTGCCATCAAAACCGCACTCGTCCCGCAACCGCTCGAAAATACGCTTGGCGGTGTGACGCTGCTTGCGAGGGCGGCCCCTGTCTTCAGCAAGCCATTGGTCCATCTGGCTGGTGAACGCATCCAGCTTCGGGCGCCTGATCGGCGCTGTCCGCCGATATCCCGGCGGTTCCGAATAGGCCAACATCTTCGCAACACTGTCCCGGCTGATCCCAAAATCCCGGGCAATCTGACGCCCGCTCAATCCATCCTGGAAATGAGCGTGACGCACCTTCAAATACAAGTCCACGGTGTATATCCCCAAGCCCTCCCGAAATCCGAAAGGGCAAAAGTGGACGACTTTTACGCCGCCCGCGACAACACTATGCCGTCGCTACCGTGGCCGAGTATTGCTCCGCCGTTCACAGCAAAGGCTGGGAAATTTTCAGAAGCTTTGTCATCTCTCAAACTTATCAGAGAACCCTACAAGCTTACCGAAAGCCTACTGGACGTGGCCGCCGAAATGAATTGAGTGCCGGTTTCAATCCGGCACTCTGCTTTGTTTCAAGGGAAATCCCAGGTTCGGAGCCGGTTGTACCGTACTCTTATTCGTATTTTGTCCCTGCCAATTTAGAGGCGACATCCGCTGATGAGGCGTTTTGCTCAACATCTTCGAGCCCTGCGAGTTCAGCAATATCGAAGTAGCGATGGCCCATCATCCCACCCGGAGAGGCTTTGCGCACATCGGTCTCTTCGAAACGGTCAACCAGGTAGTACCTGTGCGCATCTGCGGCAAAACCCTTAAAGTAAGTCTCTGCTGTACGGATGATATTTTGGATGCGACTCGTGTGCTCAGTACTGAGCGCCCCGAACTCTTCGACTTCGACAATCAGGTTGTCGTCTTCTTTACGGCATATAGCCGCAGCAACTACCCGCCCCACATGGCTGATTTTCTTTTGGCGATAGACCCCGAGAAAGTGGGCTCGGGTCCATTTTGGGTTTCGGTGCGCAGGCTCAAAGTATACACCGTGCTCGATATTCTCACGCCAGGATTGCCCGCAAAGCATTGCTACCATCTTGCGGTGCTGATCAGGGAGAAGGTTTTCTCCGCCGATGAATGCTTGGTAATCGTCTAAAATCTCTCGCAGATCCGGATTATCGGAACAGGCAGTATCAAGTGCTTCAAGTAGTTCTCGGTAGGTTGTGGCTGCAAAGGTGATGCCGTGCTCAAGAGCCCGCTGTTTCCATCGCTCGTCGTCGTCAACATTGGTGCTGTTGTTCGTTATGCCAATCAGGAAAGCTGAACTCTCTGGGTGCCCTCTTTCAGAGATTGAGCGCATATGGCGCCCTAACTGATCGTCGTAAAGGCCGTCGCCGCGTTTTGCCTCTACATAAATATGCAGTGGTTTCTGACTGAGCACAGCATCAGGGATTGAATATGCCTCACCAACTTGCTGTTCAAACCGCGGGCCGATTTCAACCTCATCCTCATCCAGCAGAGATTGGAGGACATCCTCTACCAGACGAGGAGATATTCGATAAACATGTTTCAACATCAGCATTGTGTTGTTGGTTACGTGGTTCTCGCGCTGCGAGTACGTTTGAAAATGATTGATAGCGCTCAATTTTTTGTCTTTCCGATCTAAAATTTGTCCTAAAATACAGGCCCGGCTCTTAGCTCCAAGCTCAGGGGAAGGCCCTTAACTTGTCAAACATGATCTATGACTTAATCCGAAGCCTCCGGACAAAGCCGTGATCTGGCACGCGGTCGAAGACATCGAAGCTCGGCTGCGCTTTGGGCTGCCATACGCGCCCAAACTCGACTGAGCACGATACAGGAGTGGCCGGAAAGACAGACAGTTCGACTTCACTGCCATGCTGGTTCTGTATCTCATCGAACGTGCGCCGAACGATCTCCCGGAAACGTTCGAGATCGGCTTTGTGCCTGATAATCCCGGCGCGGTGCAGATCGCTACTGATTTCCCAGATCGACACGTCCGGCCCTAAAGCCTCCACTACAGCCGCGTCGCTGACTTCGTTGGTTATGGACAACTTCAGAGCAACCTTCTTGGGGCCAGGTGCACCACGGTGTCGGGTGAAGTGAACCTCTTCACGATTTTCTGGCCAAGACCACTGCGCGGGTTCTCTCTGGAGTTCGTAGACATCGGCGATCGAGATGTCAGAGAGCAGCCGCCCCAGTTCCATCAGCAAAGGGATCGGAGCAAGGCCGAACACGGAAAGGTGGCGGATATCGCTATCCTCGAAGCGACCATGAATCTTGGATGCGAAGTCGGCGCGGAGGACCTCAGGCTGAACGATCCAGTATGTAGGGTCTGTATCCTTGTAGTGCATACCTTTAACTTTGATCTCGATAGGCCTCGCCTCGGCAGGTGTCCGTTCTGGCAAGATGGCCGTCACGCAATCATCAAAAGGAACCGCCGTCTCATTAGGGCCGATCGGCGCGCTAAACTGGAGTATGTGTGATCGGCTGTTCGGACCAGCGGACAAAACCATGTCGACCCAGGCTTCATGATCGCGCTTCATCTGTCGCAGTCGATCTGCCGGATAGTCGTTTGGATTTTCGCGGTCGACCTCACGATGGCAAGCATCGCAGAGCAGCATCACATTGGTATAGTCATTTGCCAGTATCGGAGACAGATCTTCGTCCCCTCTGGGGCCCTTCACGCTATCTGCGATGATATGGGCGACATAGCCCTTGTTCGCACCAAGGTTGCCGGACACCAGATGGCCAATCAGTGGTTCGTTGCAGTTCTCAAACTGACACCTTCCAGCAGATTGTGCCCACACGATCCGCCTGGTTTTCTCACCCAAGTTTCGAGTTCCGTTCTTGCTCATATTTTTCCTCAATGCACGCGCCTAAAAGGCCGGTTTTTATGAATTCGTTTTTGTATCTCGCGGGGTGACGGCATAGGCGTCAGGTCAATCAACCGACGCAGCCAAGTCTCGGCCGTCTCTGGGCTTACCTGGGACCAGAATTTTTCAAGTGTGGCCCCACAACACTGCGTTGCTGTGAGCCCGGCGCCGCACGGGCAAGGGGCATCCATATCCAGCAGGTCATTGCTAATTCTCTGTGTCAGGACGTTCTGCACCTCGGTCTTCCTTGCCCGACACCCCATGAATTCAGCCACCGCATCAATCCAGCCGTCGGCGCCGTGATCCCATTCATCGAATGGCCAAGCCTCACCTTTTTGTCGGAGCAGCTGACTTAGAAAGAAGTTCCTCAGCGGTCCCTCTACGAAGGCACCGATCGTCGGGTCTTCTTGGGTCACCATCCATGTTTCAAAAACTGTGATGCAGCAGACGCCAGTAGGCGAACAATGGAAGGTGTCGCGCTTTGGAATGCTGTCATCCAGCATCGTCACTTTAGGCTCTGTGAGCGGGTAGTCGGCCGGAACCTCGATCCGAATACGGTGCTCTGCCAGTGGGCCACGGTCACGATAGGCCGGTAGCTTTGCCAAGAGCAGGTAGACACCCTCAACGACGACCGCCTCATCCTTGATTGAGATATCCAGGAAAGGCTGATCGACATAGAGGGCATCTCTGACATCACGCAGAAGGCTTTTCACCTCATCACTCACCGGGGTACCAAGGCTTTGTCTGGTTTCCAGATGAATGCACTGCGGCAGCCTCTTCGGCGGCGACTGCTGCACTTGTAGCCACAGCCGCCGCTGTCAGGGCCATCATCGGAGCCACCTTACTGATGGTTTCATTCGTCATGCTGTCACGGAAGGCAGGAGGAATGGCGTCAAACCGGCTACCGGCCAAGTAGGCAAGGATGTCTTGACGTGCTTTCCCGATCCAGCGTTCAAAGTTCTGGCGCTTGATCGGCTTCTCTTGCCACTTGTCGGCAAAGTTTTCCGCTGGATAGGATGGGTTCGAAATCACCGGAACGGGGCCAAGCTCCTCCACCGTACGCTGCATTTTCGGGAGAATGTTCCGGAGCGTGTCTGAGATCGTCAACTCTCCATTGTAAGATGTTGCTGCCAACGTTGCGATGATGATTGAGATCGGCTTGTGATCATCGCCATCAAACATCACGTCCCGATGCCGTTTCAGCAGCTTAATTGCATCCTGAAGAGGCGTCTGGACCTTGTGGTTCGGAAAGTGTTCTACGGAGGCAATGACTTGGCCAGAAGCCATCATCTGCATGCGCTTCTGCTCGAGAATCTGACGCTGACGCAGACGGAACCAACGAAGGTATCCCTTGGGATTGCTGACGAGCCATTCTGAGCCGCGGGTGTGATAGCCGTCATGCTTCTTGTCTGTGATGCTGATCGCCGTATCAGTATACGAGCGCACACCATCAAGGTTGTAACCGGCGGAAACGAGAGAAGCGACGTAGCTATTTGTCCCTGGGATACTTGGGAGAATATCCATGTGGAAATCTGCCTCGTCGGCATACTCCATGGTCCAGCAGCGCCGTCCGTCCTGTGGTTTCTGGTTCATATGGTACTTTGTGGCATAGGCCCTGATCTCGAAGCCTACCAAGCTCTTGAGTTCAGCCTGCGACATCTGGTTGTGGTCACCATTTTCGAGCTCGCAAACCACATCGACATCATAGGCGTCGTTATCTCCGATGGGCCGAATAACAGTCCCCAGTGCGAAAGAGCCTTGGGCCGAAATCTTCGGCTTCAGCGCACGAACCTTAGACTCTGGTCGATCGAGCCAGTCCCCGATTGAGTGATACCTATCCCTCGCTTTTTTATCATAGCTTTGCGGGATGGAAATTTCTCGGACAATGGCCCGGAGGGCCTCCTCTTTAGAGGTAATCTGTCTGTCTTTCGGTATGTTCATGCGCTGCCTTTCTCTGCCGTGCGTTTTGTCACCATATGATACAGAGGCCTGCCAATAGGCCCTCGTTATGGTATGCGCTTGGGAACGTATGCCCCGGACATGCGAGCTGAACTTTTTTGTCCGGCGCTTTGGTTCTCGGGCGCACATACAAATAGAGCGAACAAGGACGGCCTATGGACCAGGTGACAAGCCAGCGACAGTTTCACACCATCGATGAGTTCAAGGCCGCGCTTTCATTGACTGAAGCAGAGTGGGCTAAGCTTAAAGGTTTGGCGCGCAACCGCTGCCGTGTTGGCCGACCAGGCGAAGAAGAGGAAGTTCTCCAAGATGCCATCTATCGCGTGCTTGAAGGAAAACGTAAGTGGCCGAAAGGACTGAACCTTTATGCATTCCTTTCTGGGGTGATGAAGAGCATCGTATCAGAGCAATCCAAGATCGGCTTCAGGCGCAATGTGGATCGAGACATCGATAAAGCTGCCAATATTGTATCAGAAGACACCAGTGCAGCAGACCTCGTCCTCGAAACGGAAATCGTGACGCATGTCATGGCGCTGTTTGACGGAGATGATGATGCAGAGGCCTTGGCAGAAGGGATTATGGATGGCTGGGAAAAGCAAGACTTACTCAGCCTCTTTGACGGCGACACGACCCGCTACGAAACTGTGCGCAAGCGTTTCAAAAGGAAAGTAAATGCGCACCCAGAACTCAAGAGTATGATCCATGGTGAATGACAAAATGTCGAAGCTCGATCGTCTCGAGGAGGCGATCAACGATGATATTCTGGCGATGACGCCAGAGGAGGCGCTCGAAGAGGCTAAGGCCGATGGCGAAGATACAGCTGCCTTTGCTCAAAGAATGGATGCTTGGCTTGAGACAGCGTTTGCTCAGGCAGGTGTATCGCGCCTAAGAGACGCGCGCGTAGCTTTGGAGCGTGATCAATCCAAGACGAATATTGTTCCGATGAAGCGGAGCGACAGCCAACCCCGCCCTGAAAGCTTCATCCCAGACACGATGGCAGCTCGCAATGGCAAGAAACTGTCTGAGCGAGACAAGGATGCTCTCGACGAAGATTTTGATGAGCTGTTTGATGATGACGCTTGGAATGATGATCAGGACGAGACTGATAAATGACGCACCAACCCCGGACCGCAGAGAAGGTGATAAAATCTCTGTCGATTAGCGACCCTGGGGCGATTGATCTTGAGGCCATCGCCTGGCTGAGCGGAGCGAAAGTCAAATATCGAGAACTCGATGGGTGCGATGCTTGCATTGCCGGCCGAGCTGATGTCGGGCGAGCGATTATTTCTATCGACAGTCGTAGTATGGCTCGTCGTCAAAGATTTTCGCTTGCACACGAGATCGGTCATTGGGAGTGGCATAGAGGCCACCAGCTGATGTGCAGTAAAGATGATATCGGGGGCAGCGGGAAATCCCGCGGCTTGTCGAAGGAGGCTGCAGCAAACCGTTTTGCGGCTGAACTTCTCATGCCCAAGTTCATGCTTAAAGATGCCATCCGCGACTTTGATAGGCTCAATATGCGAACGGTCAGAGAGATGGCGACCCATTTCGACGTCAGCTTGACTGCGATGGCCTACCGGTTGGTCGAGAGTGATTTCCACCCATCTCTTTTACTTGCATATGGTAAAGATGGACGGCGCTGGTTTATTCGCTCGAAGAGCATCGATGAGAAATGGTTCCCAAAGAACACCCTCGACCGCGAAAGCAGCGCCTATAGCATCCTCTTCGAAGGTGCTGAAGATGACGGACATATGTCCACGATTGATGGTGATACCTGGTTCGATGTGGGATGGGCGGACCAAGTAGAGCTGGGCGAGCAATCCTTCAGGACGCAAGATGATGAAGTGGTAACTCTACTTGTCGCTCGAAGCGACAGAATGCTTGCTGATTAAGCGATCAGAGAACGTCTTTTCCTTCATAAAATATATCGGTATTTTTTGTTATGAGGGATAATAATCTTTTAATTTCACTTCGTTGAAGTATTATTGCCTCGGTTAAGGTTTCTGGTAATATTGGTCGGTCGCAAATACAGGGCATGGCTTGAAATGAAAAACTTGGTAGGAAATCTCCAGGAGCACCTGGCTGCCGTCATCGAGGGCTCTGATGACGCCATTATTACAAAGAGTCTCGACAGCGTAATCCAAAGCTGGAATCCGGGCGCGGAGCGTCTTTTCGGCTATAAGGCAGAGGAAGCTGTAGGTCAGCCTATCACAATGCTTTTCCCCGATGATCGTATCGATGAAGAAGCAGGTTTTATCGCTCGGTTGCGCCAAGGTGAGCGGATTTCCCATTTTGAAACCATCAGGAAGCGTAAGGACGGCACGCTCGTTCCGATCTCTCTGACCGTTTCGCCAGTACGTGATAACGACGGAAATATCGTAGGTGCATCGAAGATCGCCCGCGACATCACGCTGCAGCGTGAGGCTGACGAGCGGCAACATCTTCTTCTAAGGGAAATGCACCACCGTGTTGGAAACTCTTTTGCCGTCGCCGGGAGTCTTCTCTCAATAGCAGCGCGGCAAGCAAATAGCATCGAAGATCTCGTTGCGGGAATGCGGCAGAGATTTCAGGCTTTGGCGGCGGTTCATTCGAAGGCCGTCAGCGACCCTTCTGGCGATGGGCCCGAAGGCACTAATCTGGCCGACCTTACTCAATCTCTTCTAAAGCCATTCACCGAGGGCGCGCCGATCCAGATGGATTTACCCGAAATCCATATTTGCCCTTCCGCGATCACGCCACTTTCACTCGTGTTTTTTGAACTCGCTACAAACGCCGTAAAATATGGAGGGCTTTCAGAAATGGGAGATGGCCTCTCAATCCAAGCGGAAACGTTGGAAGACCGGTTATTCATTCAGTGGAAAGAATTCTGCCCCTCTGTGCCACCTTCTGCCGATCCAGACCGTATAGGATTTGGCACGCGCATGTGCGACAGCACTGCTTCTTCCTCTCTTGGTGGCACCATCACGCGAGACTTTTCTTCCAAGGGCATGATCGCAACACTCGATCTGGATTTAATGTGCGTTGCGGGCTCTCAGACGCCGATGATAGATGACGAGACCGTCCTTGTTGGCTGACGTTGGCAGCTGCCAACATCACCTCGCCAACGAAGGCTTAACTCTCCAACGTTGCGACCATTTCGCGCAATTGAGGTAAGGAAACCGGGTTCTCCGGATAGACCAGATCAGAGCGGATCTCTTGAACGACACCGCGTAGGACCTGAGTTTTCTTCAGCCCAGATATTTTTGTGAGCTCAGTGAACTCCTTCTCAAAATTACGGGACACTTTGAACGACAGGCGTTTGCGAGGAATCTTAACATTTACTTTCGGCTTCGCAGCCTTGGCCTCCGAAAAGAGTTGCTTAAGTCGTTCTCTGGCCTGGGGGTTCTGGGACATCTTCCGCACATAGAAAGCCAAAAGAAGTTTGCGATGGCGCTTCGAAGCGCGTTCCGAAATGCGGGTTGCTGCGGCGTCGAGGACCTCGATATCAGATGCAGGCACCTGAGCCTCGAGGGAGACCTCGACGTTCTTCTGCGCCCGCCGGATAGCAGGCAGGGACTGGGCAGGGATCGCAACCACCTCGCCGCAGTGATCGCAGACAGAGGCCAAAATATCTTTCACAACCCCGGTTCCATCATCAAACGGGACATCACGATAGAGAAACGTGGTCTCTACCACATCCTGGCAGGATTGGCAGATCGCCTTGGATTTGTCCCCGGCACTGTAAAGCTTCATGGCGTGCTACCTGTGAACGCTGATAAAAATGGTATTGGGATCGAGGAAGTAGAACTTGATGTACCAGTCCTCCTTCCGAAGGATGTGAACGTCGACAGTCTTGACCATGTGGTGCGGTCGCATCTCATGATCCTGACCGCGGCACTTACTGATGACGTCAATGATTTCCTCCTCCGACACTGCGTTGGAGTAGAGCAAATTCTTTGTTTCGATCTCACGACGCGTCTCGACCTCGTAGGTCTTGTCGCGCAGAGCCTCTATCGCGCGTCGCTTGGCCTCCTTAAATCCAATCTTCTTAGTCAATATACGAACTTCCTCGTAAAAAATCAAGTTGAGGGTGCTGCTGATTACCGCAGTCTGCTTTGGACTTCACGAAATAAGGCTTTGATCTCGCCAACAGCCTTCGAGCTCGGCCGATCGAACTCAGTGATCGCCTGACCGGAGATCAGGGCCTGCATAAAGGCTTTGCGTTGGCCGAGCCGCGCTTTCGCCACTGGTACATCAGGATAGAGATCTTGAAGGACAGCTGCTGTATCGTCGCCTTCAGGGCCGACGGCGGCCACCTGGCTCAACACAAAAAGACCGGGGCGTCCGGTTTGCTGCATGATCTCAACCGTGCCGGCCGCGGCATTGATGTCGAAGGGCCCAGGACGAATGGGAATGACCACCAGATCCGCAGCTCGGATCGCGGCGTCGATTGTGCCTCCAGCATGGGGAGGCGTATCAAGCACCACGTAATCAGCGCCGTCATCTTCTGCTTGGGAAAGGTATGCGGAGAGATTACCCGGCATGGCCTGCAATACGATGGGATCTTCAAGCTCACGCAGCTTGGCCCAGTCAGCCACAGACCCTTGGGGGTCGAGATCCAGAAGAATGACCTGAGCATTCTTCTTAGATTGCATCGCCTGTACCGCAAGATGGATAGAAATCGTGCTCTTGCCAGCGCCACCCTTCTGCGTGGCGACAGCGATGACCTTCATTTTACGGCTCATGTTTTATCCATATTGTCGTCTACAGGGTCGTTACTATCGCTCGGCACCTGTGCCTCGTATTCCCGGAGCATTTGATCGACCAGAAGTTGGCCATTGCTGGCAAGCCAATCAAGAAACCCAGGTTTAGGCGCATCGCGCAGGGTAAGCTGCACACCGCTGCCGGTACGCTTGATTGTCCCTACAGGCTTGTTGTGTGAGGCGACCCATATCTCTTCACCTGCAGAAGACTTGGGCCCTGAAGGCTTAGGGGTAGGCTCCGTATGGAAAGCCGCATCGAAGAGCAAAGTGAAGCGCGCATCAGAGGAAGCTAAGTTGTCATCCGCCGTGTTGGCAGCTGCCAACACTTCTCGCATACGCCCCAGAGCCTCCTTGTCAGTCTCTATGTGGGAGACAAGCTTCTCCCAACGAGGACGCCCGATCCCTGAAGCCTTCCCTATGAAGGAAAGGATATCATCAGGGACCCCGCGACCGATCTTTAGATACCGTGATCTGTCTGTCTTTCCACACGAGAAGGCGATGTCGATGTCAGTCGGCGCAAGCTGTGCCTCGTCGATCATACGCACGGCCAATCGGGCGCGTTCAATGTAAGTCAGATCTTCCCGGGCAATGTTCTCGATTGCCTGGCTCATCACAAGCGACGCATCGTCGAGATCCTGGATCTCTGCGCGAACATGCAAGCCTGCAAGCTGACAGGCCGCAAGGCGCCGTCGACCAGCAACGATCTCGTACTCCCCAGGTCTCAGTGGATGGGGCCGAACCAATACGGGTACTTTCTGGCCTGCCGTACGTAGGCTTTCAGCCAAGATGGCGATTTCTTCTTGGCTGATATCAATGCGATCTTCCAAGCCGCCAGCATGGACAATAGCAGGATCGAGTTCGGCAATCCTGCCAGCCACTGGACCGGTGTTGGCAGCTGCCAACCCATCCTTCCTGGATTTTGCGGCCAGGTCCCGCAGGGAGCTTTTACGCGCTGCCATGGGGTGTTTCCTTCTTTGGGTGCAGGGGACGCATTAGCGGCCCGCCTGAGGGTCAGATTGTCTTTTGGCGGCACGCACCTCGGGCATCACAGCCGTACAAACCGATGCGTAAGGACACAGGTTGCAGGTCGTGTTCTCGCAATAGGCCAGCGCGTGCCGTGTATCATCACCGGGATAGGCCGCAGCGGGCGCATCATCCGCTTCTCGCCGGCTTTCAAGAACTTCAGCAACAAACTTGGGATTGAGGTCATACCAGCGATTATAAACGCCGTAGAGACGTCGTCGGGAAGAGGCGTTGGTTTTGCGGATATCCAGAGCCATAAGCGCTTTGCCGAGCCATCTCGTATCCTTGAGGACCGCCAGATCCTCAGGGACTGAAATACCATCCCGCAGGAGCATGCTTTCAGGCATCAAGGCCAGCTCACAGCGCAGCTGCTCGGCAGTGATGAAATGCCGGGCGCCGCGCAATACGATCTCTTCGGAGGCCAGACGGACAAGCTCCATGGGGGTGACATCGTCCGTGCGTTTGGCGGTTTGGCGATCAAGCGCATCCTTGAGAGCAGAGGCGAACCCGACATGCTCAGAAAGCTCTGCAATCACCTCGAGAGGCGCTGCGATCTGCTTTGCACGGTCCCCAAGGCTGGCCATACGCTTGCGGTACGCCGTATTGGCGGCCAGGGCATTACACATCCCCCAGGCATGCATCTCTTGGCGCAGCTCATGGCTGATCTCACGGTTCAGACCTGTGATCTGGCCGCTCGCCGCCACCTCGGCCGGCATAGGCCGACAGTAGACGGTGTAGGTTCGGCTTTCGTTGACGGGATCAAGGCCTGAAATGTTTGTAATGATCTTCGGACCGTAGAACATGAGGCGTTGGTTGTTGCCGTGCTTGTCGACCACGGTCTTCACGCCGGTCGCCTTATTGTACGACACCTTCAGCATCTGGTTCACGTCAGAAAACTCGGAGACATCGCTACCGTTGCGCCTGCCGACTTTCTCAAGGTCATCGAGAACCACCAAGCCGCGCGCCTGGTCAACAAAACGGATCATCGCTTTTTCCGAGCCCGCGCCGAGGACGTGACCGTTGTAGCTCAGATCTGCCAAACCTTCCGCTGTGGTCGATTTACCTGACCCTTTTTCACCATTGATCAGGATCATCGGGATCGCGTCAAAAGCGTTGAAGACATAACTCATCAACACATACCCCGCGAGAAGCGCGTAGTCGCTCTCATAGGGCAGCCAGGTCAGCGTTTTGAGGTAGGCTGTAGATTTCCACGCGAAAGTGAGCCGGGTTTTCCATCGAGAAGTGAGCCACCTTTAGGTTATGTTTCAGGTTTCAGGCTTGGGTCAAGATATCATTGCCCTCCCTCTGTTTCCGCGCCGCTACGGCTGCACTGGCTTTGAAGCGGAAGCTGTCATTGCCGGTCTCAAGGATGTGGCAGCGGTGGGTCAGGCGGTCGAGGAGCGCGGTCGTCATTTTGGGATCACCGAAGACCGTGGCCCATTCGCTGAAGCTCAGGTTCGTGGTGATGACAACGCTGGTGCGTTCGTAAAGTTTGCTGAGCAGATGGAAGAGTAACGCGCCGCCTGATGCGCTGAACGGCAGGTAGCCGAGTTCGTCCAGGATCACGAGATCAAGACGGACAAGGCTTTCGGCGAGATGCCCAGCTTTGCCTTTGGCCTTCTCCTGTTCGAGCGTGTTAACGAGCTCAATTGTTGAGAAGAAGCGGACCTTGCGGCGATGATGTTCGACGGCCTGCACGCCGAGGGCGGTGGCAATATGGGTTTTTCCAGTGCCGGGGCCGCCGATCAGGACAACGTTCTGCGCGCCGTCCATGAACTCACAGCGATGAAGCTGCCTTATAGTGGCCTCGTTGATCTCACTGGCCGCGAAGTCGAAGCCGGAGAGGTCCTTGTAAGCTGGGAAGCGGGCCGCCTTCATGTGATAGGCAATGGACCGGACCTCACGTTCTGCGACCTCAGCCTTCAGCAACTGGGCGAGCATAGGCACCGCGGCGTCGAATGCCGGTGCGCCTTGTTCCATCAGGTCGGTGACGGCCTGTGCCATGCCGTGCATCTTCAGGCTGCGCAGCATGATGATGATGGCGCCGCTGGCAGGATCATGACGCATGGCGGCCTCCTGCGCTCAGTGCACGCAGATCGTCATAGCGTTCGACATTGGCCTCTGGCTCGCTGCGCAGAGCAAGCGCTTGCGGTGTGTCGATGTTAGGCCCGCCGGTCGTCTTTCTGTCGATCAGCCGGTGCAGAAGATTCAGGATATGGGTTTTTGTGGCGACACCCTCGGCCAAGGCCATTTCCACGGCGACCAGCACAGCCTGTTCATCGTGATGCAGAACCAGCGCCAGGATATCGACCATTTCTCTATCACCGCCATGGCGGCGCAGCATGAGGTCTTGCAGCTCTTTGAAGGCCGGAGGGAATTCCGCAAAAGGCGCGCCGTTCCTGAGCGCCCCTGGTTTGCGCTGAAGGACCGCCAGATAATGCCGCCAATCGTAGATTGTCCGTGGTGGGAGTTGATGGCTTCGCTCAATCACCCGCACATGCTCGCACAGAATCTGACCCTCGGCAGCGACTACCAGCCTGTCCGGATAGACGCGCAGACTGACGGGGCGGTTCGCAAACGACGCCGGGACGCTATACCGATTGCGCTCGAAGCTAATCAGGCACGTTGGGGAGGCCCGTTTACTGTGCTCGACAAACCCATCGAAGGCGGGTGGCAACGGCATCAGCGCGGTCTGCTCTGCGGTCCAGACGTCAGCAACACTCCCGGGCAGTGCTGCATGCGGGATCTCGTTCCACAGCGCAACGCAGCGCTGTTCCAGCCAGTCGTTCAGCGCCGCAAGATCGGGAAAGCTCGGCATAGGTTGCCACAGACGGTGCCGAGAATCCTGCACGTTCTTCTCGATCTGCCCCTTCTCCCAGCCCGCCGCAGGATTGCAGAACGCAGGCTCGAACACATAATGGTTCGCCATCGCGAGGAAACGCATGTTGACTTGTCGCTCCTTCCCGCGACCGACGCGGTCGACCGCAGTGCGCATGTTATCGTAGATCCCGCGCTCCGGGATGCCGCCAAAGACACGGAATCCGTGCCAGTGGGCATCAAACAGCATCTCATGCGTTTGCAGCAGATAGGCCCGAACCAGAAACGCTCGGCTGTGCGACAGCTTGATGTGGGCGACTTGCAGCTTGGTGCGCTCGCCACCCAGAACGGCAAAATCCTCGCTCCAATCAAACTGGAAGGCCTCGCCCGGGCGAAACGACAGGGGCACGAAGGTGCCGCGCCCTGTCGTTTGCTGCTCCCGCTGCCGATCAACCCGCCAGTCACGCGCAAAAGCCGCGACCCGGCCATAGGACCCGTCAAAGCCGAGAACCACCAAATCTGCGTGCAACTGCTTCAGCGTTCGCCGCTGTTTGCGCGACTTGCCCGCCTCCGTCTTCATCCAACCGGCAAGCTTCTCAGCGAAAGGATCAAGCTTACTTTGACGCTCCGGGGTCATGAATTGCGGCTCTATCGTGCCCGCGTTCAGATATTTTGTAATCGTATTGCGCGACAAACCAGTGCGTCGCGAGATCTCACGGATCGATAGCTTCTCCCGCAAAGACATCCGTCGAATAATGTTCAAAAGTCCCATGTGTATCACTCCGCTGCTCCCCGTTGCGCATCGCGCTGGGGAAAGGGTCACATGGCTCAAATCTCAGTGGAAATTTTCCGTCTATCCGGTTCACTTCTGTGTGGAAATCTACAGCTGTGATGGTTTCTGTATATAAGCCGCGGCGCTTTCGCATGTAGTCAATGAAGTTATCGATCTTCTCCAGATCGAGCACATTTTCCAGACCAAGGTTCTCTTCTTTCGTGCCCTTCTTGCGCAGAGCGCCAAAGAAAATCTCAAGGAGAATAAGTTTGGAATCTTTGCTTTCTTCTGAACTCCAACGGCCCTTGTTCGGATCACGGTTTTTGCCAAGCGGCGTCAACTCGGCTGTCTTGAACGCAACAAGTCCTTCAACTTGGCGGCGCAGACGATCAGGTGCTTTGAAGGTGCCAGGCGTATCAACATGGAGCCACTGCGTTCTTAGTTTGCAGCGGTAGGGCTCACGGCTCCCCACGTGCTCTCCTTCATCATCCGTAGGCGACAGCACAATGTTCGACATGACCCAGTCATAGATTTCTTGCTGTTTGGCTTTACTGAGGTGCTCGAAGTCGTCTGGAATATACTGCCGGACGCGTTTCAGATCATCAGGGCGTATATCAATCTTCAATCGGTCACTACGGATGTAGATTTTCTTGATTTCGCAGAATTTCGAGAGGGTCCCGGCGGGCACCCCCATTTCAACTTCAACATTGCCGATGTCTTGGATTGTGGAGGGCGTTGAAGGCACCTCTTTTCCGCGCACCCAGGTTCCAAGTGTCTCTCGGGTAACTTTGCTGCGCCGCGCAAGTTCTGCGATCGAGAAGCCACTCATCCTCAGGAGTTCCTGCAAGGCTTCACTTAGAGTTTCACAATGGGTCAGTTGTTGTTTTCTGAGCGTAATCGCCCAGGGACGAACACGCTTGTTCATCTCAGATATATGTCTCTCGACGGTCTTATCGGAGAGATCGAGATTGTAGATCGCCTCACAAGCCCGCGCGAAACGCACCGGCTCCATCATCTCACCACCTACTGTGTCATAGAGACGAAGCCCATTTGCTGTACGGAAAGCTTTGAGAGCAGAAATTGTATTTGAGACAGCTTTTGTAATGGTCGAGGACGCAGCACCGCTCTGACGAAGCTCTGCTTTCCGCATATCGCGGATCGTGTTTTCAAGCTCCCCATGAAGGATTTCCTCCGGGCCAACTTTTGGCAACGAAGGCTCCACCTGAGCGCTCAACTCTGAATATGCGACAGATTTACCCATTGGTCCCCCTTGATTCGGGGACGCCCAGGAGATAATATCTCCTCAAGACCGCGACAGTCTTATTTGATTTGGAGCCCTGGGATGTTGGCGCATTCCGGGGCTTCGTCGTTCAAAGGCGTCCTATAACAGTCGTGGCTGCCACTCCTGATCAGTTACAAATTGGCGACCGAGATCCGTGAGGGCTCGGTTCCGGCGATATTTCCCCGCGATCTTGGCCAAGAGGCCTTTAGCTTCGAGCAGGTTAAGGTACGGCGAAAGGTTCGACGAGTTGATGTCCAAGGCGACTGCCATCTGGCGGTGACTTGGCCACTCTCCATGTTCATCAAAATATGAGACCATGAAGCTCATCAGTTCGATCTGCCGATCGGTCGGCGGCCGAAAATTCCTTGGCTGGGCATTCACGTGTAAATTCTCCATTCTTCGCCAGTATTCTGCGCGAACGCGTCCAGTCAAGTGCACTATACGCAAACTCAGGGGCGCAATGTTTTTCCAAACGAAAAAACATGGAAAAACGGGGGCGAAAAAAGCCTGGGAAAAATGCTGTTTTTCCACTGTGAAATTCATTGGGAACATCGCTGTCTCCGACTTTTTCCATCCGACGTGAACAAGGCCAATCTCCTGAACGGAGTTCGCCTAAGTGATTGTAAAACAATTCGGAATCACTGTTCAAGAGAATGTTCTCTTTTCGTTCTAAACGAACGTTCTGAACGCGCGTTGCTGAACAGCTTTTGACCCTTCCTGAACAGCTATCTGAACACCTATTATTTATTTATATAAAATAGATAGTTATAGGGTTTTAGGCTCCTGCTCAGGACTTGGACCAGATACCTTGCTGAACAGCCCGATGAACATGTACAGCATATTGTTTCTGAATAAAAAAACCGCGCCCTGTTCAACAGAAGCGCGGTTATAGGTGTTTTCGAGGGAAGCCCGAAACAGGGTTACTTTGGGACAATTATATACGAAATTACCCTTATATCCGTCTGGAACATTTATCGAACCTCCCAAAATGGTCTGTAAGCCTATGTTCTTCTTATATTATTTCACTGAGTTCGCAATCTGGTCCTGAGGAACAGATCCCGCTTCAGAGCGCCCTTTCATGAGCACAAAAAACATTTCGGCTACCGTTTTCAAGAAGGTGAGCCTCTGAATCCGTCTGGTTCGTTTCGAGGATATAAGGGAGCCATCGCTGCTTATCGAAACGAATTCAGATATAGTTTGAGCTTCGATGTTGCTGCCTATTTCAACTCTATTTACCATCATGATCTCGTATCTTGGCTATCCAGAGCTGAGGCATCGGAAAGGGATTACCAATCTTTTGGGCAGTTTCTCCGAGAAATAAATTCAGGGCGTTCAGTCGATTGTCTTCCTCAAGGAATTTACCCGACAAAAATGATAGGAAACGATTTCCTTCGCTTTATCGAGCAATTTCACGGATTGCGCAGCAATGCAGTGGTCCGATTTATGGATGATTTCGTTCTGTTCTCTGACTCGCGCCGAGATCTTCGTCATGACTTCATTACGATTCAACGGTTATTGGGTGAGAAGGGCTTGTCGCTAAATCCGAATAAGACAAGCGATGGGGTGCGGGAAAACGTTGAACTTGAAGATGCAATTGAAGATGTAAGGATACAGCTGCTTCAAAGAAGGCGAGTTGTTGTCACCGACTACGATGGCGTGCCGGATGAAGAGGTCGAAGTCGAACAGGATCTATCAGAGGAAGAGATGGACTTCCTTAGAGGGCTGCTACAACAGGATGATATCGAAGAAGAGGATGCCGAACTGGTTCTGGCGTTAATGGCCGAGCACGCGGAGGAAGCGATTGATCGTCTTGCAGACATCGCGCGCCGCTTTCCACATCTATTTAAGAACATTCACTCTTTCTGCCTTGAGGCTGGAGACGAAGAAGCTGTAGCTGAATTTGTCTTGGAGCTACTTCGTGACAATGATGCAATGATCTACGAATTTCAGCTTTTTTGGTTGACCCATATTCTTGAGGATCGACTTCTCAACACCACTTCAGCGGCCGAGATCATTGATAGGCTGAACAACCACCCACACGCTACCTCTATCTCAAGAGCCAAACTTCTCGAAATACCCGACTTGAGATATGGTCTGGTAGAACTGCGAGATACCCATTTGGGAGCTGGTCAATCTGATTGGTTGTCTTGGTCAAGCGCGGTGGGCCACAGGGGGTTGAATATGATCGATCGCCGTCACAGATTGGGCTACTTCGCCAAAGCATCAAACTACAACAAGCTCGTATTCGATATAGTATCGAAGGGTTGAGCGCGGATTTAGAGCTCGCAGACGTTCTTGAACTGGTCCGCATTGCCAAGATAAAACGGAGCGTCCACTTTGGGGAAATTGCACGCCAGGGTAATCCCGCTCTTTTGCTGGGGGGACGTAGAATTTACGTGGCCATCCTCAGGTTTCATGCAGGTGTCATCCCGCCGGTGCCCATGTTAGGGGGCTCGTGTATGTTGGAGCGGACCCGGTTGTGACCGTACTCAGGCCTCTTCATTGCTCAGTTCATGATCGGCTGCGTAGGCTTTGTTTATCGCTTCAATCAACTCGTCAACGGTCGGGTATACATCGCCGAAATCATGCCAAAGGCTGTCAAAAGCACCCTCCGCTACTTCAGCACGGTTGCCGATAGTTTTGGCGTCGATGCGTGTTTCTTCTTCCTGGTACATTTCGATGAGTAAGTCTTTTTCTCAATCACGGGAAATGATGTTGCGTTTTTTCATGTTTGAAGGCTCCATTGTTAAATTTGATCGTTTCGAAATCGCGTCCACCCGAAAAAAAAGAAGGTAGGAACGAATTGGAGTCCGGAAAATCAATTTCCGTGAGACTCCCTAAAATGTCACGCAGATGTCAGTCGAGGTATTCGTAGGCGTAATATGGACGGCCCAGAGAGCTGCAGTTATTCACTGCCTTTCGCATACCGTCGATTCTCAGAGCTCCTGGTGATTATCAGTGCCTGTGAACAAAATGCATTTGCCGAATTGGTCACTCGAATTCGCCATCATTCCCGATTGCTAACCACCTGTTGCGCCGCTACAAAAATAACAGCGGTGCGGGGCCCGCTGGCGCTTGAGCAATGGCCGGTGTCCATCAGCCGTTAACGCCAACCTATGACCCGCCCCAGCCAGCCCACGACCCGTGGAAAGACAGACAGAGGTCCGGTATCGGATCTTATGCGGGCACCCTCATCATTGAGGTGTCGCCGCGAGAGGAGATGTAAATGAACCCGGTTGAGATCGAACAGGCCATCTCTGAGCTTGCTGAGGCCCCCTTCGACGCGGCTGAATTCCCCTTTGCCTTTCTCGAAGCCTTCGGGCGCAAAGCCACCGAGATCAAGAAGCTGCGCAAGGGCGAAACGAACAAATCCGATCTTGGCGGGGTCCTGCAACGCAACAACATCCATATCGCCACCTGCGCCCTTGGCGCGGTCTCCGACACCCTCGCGGCACTCAAAGATAGCGCGGCCACCACCAAGTTCAAAGCCAAGTTCATCCTCGCTACCGATGGTCAGGAGTTCGAGGCCGAGGACCTGATCGGCGGCGAAACCGTCGCCTGTACCTTTCAGCAGTTCCCCGATCATTTTGGCCTCTTCCTGCCCCTCGCGGGCATCTCTACTGTCAAACAGATCCGCGAGAGCGCCTTTGACATCAAGGCCACGGGCCGGCTGAATCGCCTTTATATCGAACTGCTGAAGGACAACCCCGACTGGGGCACTGCCGAGCGCCGCCATGACATGAACCACTTCGTGGCGCGGCTCATCTTCTGTTTTTTTGCCGAGGATACAGACATCCTGAATGGGGAAGACCTGTTCACCGCCACCGTGGACCAGATGTCAAACCGCGACGGCTCCAACACGCACGAGGTCATCTCGGAAATCTTCCGTGCGATGAACACTGCTATCCCAAAACGCGCCGCCGCCAATCTGCCCCGCTGGGCGGATGCCTTTCCCTATGTGAACGGCGGGCTGTTTTCGGGCAGCACCGAGGTGCCGCACTTTTCCAAGATCGCACAGCGCTACCTGAGCCATATCGGCGGGCTGGACTGGACCAAGATCAACCCTGACATCTTCGGCTCCATGATTCAGGCCGTCGCGGATGAGGACGAACGCTCTGTCCTTGGAATGCACTACACCTCTGTGCCGAACATCCTGAAGGTGCTGAACCCGCTGTTTCTGGATGATCTGAACGCCGCGCTGGAGGAGGCAGGCGACAACCGCCGCAAGCTGGCCAACCTGCGCGCCCGCATTGCCAAGATCCGTGTGTTCGACCCGGCCTGTGGGTCGGGCAACTTCCTCGTCATCGCCTATAAGGAACTGCGTGCGATCGAGGCGGTGATCAACGAAAGACGAGGGGAGGCGGACCGCAAGACGGACATCCCCCTGACCAATTACCGCGGGATCGAGCTGCGCGATTTCTCGGCCGAGATTGCGCGGCTGGCGCTGATCATCGCGGAATACCAATGCGATGTGACGTATAGGGGGCAGAAAGAGGCACTGGCCGAATTCCTGCCCCTGGACAGCCAGAACTGGATCACCTGCGGCAACGCCCTGCGGCTCGACTGGCTTTCGATCTGCCCGCCTACGGGGACGGGAGTAAAGTTCCAATCCGAGGACCTGTTTCAAAGCCCGCTGGATCAAGCGCAGATTGATTTCGAGAATGAAGGGGGAGAGACGTATATCTGCGGCAACCCGCCTTATCTCGGCGCAAAGAAGAAATCGAAAGAGCAATCGGAGGACATGGTGCATGTAGGCCTTGGGAAATCACAACTCCTGGACTACGTTTGCGCGTTTATTGTTAAAGGCCTTGAGGTAGTAGAGAAAACCAATTGCAGCATGGCGTTGGTCTCCACAAGTTCGATCTGTCAAGGTGAGCAGGTGTCTCTGCTGTGGCCTGATGTGCTAAAGCGAGCATGCCTGAATTTTGCATTCGTACCCTTCAAATGGGCTAATTCCGCTGCGAATAATGCGGGCGTCTGGTGCACGATACTCGGCTTCGGTGCAGCCGGAAAAAAGCAGAGGAAGCTTTTTGATGGGGGGAAAGTAAGAATTTGTGACAATATTTCTCCATACCTCGTGCCTGGACCGGATACCATTTGTATGCCGAGTGACCACCCTGTTTCAGACCTTCCAAAAATGAGAATGGGTAGCAATTCAGTTGACGGAAGGCGATTAATATTGGAGCCAGGTGATGTTATGGAAATCGTCAAATCCTACGCAGACGCCGAGCCCTTTATGCGAAAATATGGCGGCACTAAAGAAATGCTGTCAGGTAAACACAGATGGTGTGTTTGGATCGAAGAGGACAGAGTCCCTGCTGCTTTGTCGATCCTTCCAATCGCCCGAATAGTAGATGAATGCAGGAAGTATCGGCTTGGAGCAGGCCGCGACGCCAGAAAAGCTGCTATCCGACCTCATGCCTTTTGTTATTCAACATATGAAGATCGAAATTTTATTCACGTTGGGAATACAATTGGCAACTCATTAGACTACGTCCCTGCGGATTTGCGTAGATCTGGTTATGTTTCCAATCATAATGCTTTCACGATTTACGAAGCTGAGAACTGGGTATTTGGTGTGATTGTATCAGTAATGCATCGCGTGTGGGCTGAAGCAATTTCTGGGAGGCTCGGTAATGGTACAAGATACGGCAATACCGTGGTCTATAACACCTTCCCCGTCCCCAAACTCACCGAAAAGAACCGCGAGGATCTGACCCGCTGCGCCGAAGATATCCTTCTGGCCCGCGAGGCGCACTTCCCCGCCACCATCGCCGATCTTTACAACCCCGAAACCATGCCCGAAAACCTCCGCGCCGCCCACGACCGCAACGACGAAACCCTCGAACGCATCTACATCGGCCGCCGCTTCAAAAACGACACCGAACGGCTGGAAAAACTGTTCGACATGTACACTAAGTTGACCACGAAGGTGATGGCGTGAGCCTTAAAAATAACGACGCCCATTTGCCGACACTGGATGATCTGGAAATCCTGTTCGTCAACAATGCTGATCTGGACAATATCCGCGCCCACCTCAGCCGCTTTAACCCCATCAAGACCATGGGCATGGAGCGGATGGAAATCCGACACTCTGCCATCCTTGGCTGGCTGCTGAACCCCCAAGAAACCCATGGACTGGGAGATACCTTCCTCAAGGCGTTTCTGGCCCAAGCTATTCGCGACGATAACAGCAAAGCACGTCCAACAGCGCTGGATGTCTCGCAAGCGGATATGATGGATGCAGAAATCAGGCGTGAGTGGCGCAACATTGATCTGCTTGTTCTAAGTCCCCGCAATGGCTGGGTCTTTGTGATCGAGAACAAATTCGATAGCGGTCAGCATAGCAACCAGTTGAAACGATATATGGACGTAGTGAATGCGACTTTCATTGGGTCGGACAGCTTTCACTTGGTGCGCGGGATATTTGTGACCCTTTGGGAAGAAAAGCCCGAAGACGATCGATACGCGGCAATTGAATATGGCACTATCTGCGAGTTGTTACGTCAGACCGCGTTGTCGGGTCGGCAGCCGTTGACGCCGGAAGTCCAAACATTTTTGAAGCATTATTTAGACGTTATTCGAGAGGCGACAGGCATGAGCGATGAGCAAGCCGAAATGGAGAAACTGGCACGGCAACTCTACCGTGATAACAGGCGTGCGCTTGATTTTATCGTGGAGCATGGAAAGAGCACGGACTTCTCTTTTGCGTGTGATGCGGTGTTTGGTGAAGACCTTGAAGACGAAGCAGTAATCAAAGTTGGAAAACGGGAGTTTATTTTTAATCACTCGGATGCTCAGTCATTCAGTTTTGTACCGAAGGCTTGGTATGATGCGTTTGGGGGTGATGAATACTGGTGGCATGGCTGCGAGAACTGGTGGGCAGGCTTTCCCCTCATTACCTGGATCCAGCTTACAAGTGATGCGAATGGAGCCAGTGGTCAGGTTCGCCTGTACGCGGAGGTTGGCCCTCTCAGCGATCATGACTTTAGGCGCGACTTGATCGCTGCCATTACGGATGTGGCAAAGAAGAAATCATTGACGACTATTGGTTTTCAACGTGGCGCGGCCGACGAGGGCAAAAAGTATTCAAAGTTCTTCAAGAAAAACTTCTTTGCAGTCGATGACATCCATGATCACGACAAGATCTCAAATGCCATCAAGAAGGCCCTGAAGTCTTTTGAGGCCGAGATGGACGTTGTTGCTAAGGTTTTGCCTCAGTTCGTATCGCACGGCCAGGAAGAGAGTTCGGAATGATTGGGTGTTCCCAACGCGATGCGGGGCTTTTCAAAAACGACAATGGACGGGTGGAGAAGTTGTTCGACATGTACATCATGGTGACTATGAAGGTGTCGTCATGACGGATTTTAACAGTATGACTTTGATGGCTGCTGGCGAGATGATTGCTGAAATGTCTACCAAAGCTGCATTCTCATCGTTGGTTTTGAGTTGGGACGTCGATGAGTTCTGTGGTTCTGGGTCTGTTGCCTCGAAGGCAAATGATCTTGTGAAGTTCGCGAAGAGCGACATGGGAGGCCAGAGATCTGTTCCAACGGCCAACGGCCGATGCGAGCTTCCAAGAGCCATGATCGAACATGCCATAACAGCTCCGGAACAATCGAAGCGTAACTGTCCTGATGCTTGGTCGCGGCTTGTTGCGGGCCTGAAGATGGACGGTTTCGAGATCGGAGAAGAGAAGCTTCCTGATCCCTCTGGCCGGCAATCCATTTTTGAAGACGGTCCTATCAAGATCGCAAGGCCAACTCTGAGACGGATGCTGCCTCAGTCCGTGCCGGGCTTGAATTTGCGAGCAGCCGACGACGAAATAACGACCTTGCTGAAGAAGCATGGTTTTCCCACGGCTTTGGGACACCTGCAGCAAGCGACGGCCACGTTTCAAGGTGGCCACTGGTCCAGCGCCAACGCGATGATACGAGATTTCTACCAAGAACTTTTAGATAAAATCGCCGAACGCTTTGGATGTGATCCAAAGGTCAGTGATGATCAGAAACGCCAATATCTTGCTCAAGAAGCCTCCGGCCCGTTTCTCTATCACGAATACAATGAGTGGGAGAACGATAGAGGTAAGCCAGCTTATGTATTGGGGCTGTGGGCAAGGCTTCATCCTCACGGTAGTCACCCAGGTCTTTCTGATGAAGATGATTGCGCTTTTAGATTTCAGATAATTTTGATTACCGCACGAGTTTTCCTAAGGCGTTTTGATAAGAGAGTTAGCCCCAAATGACCAAATCCGTCCCCTCTGTCTGTGTTTCTTATCCTGCCAATGGCAGTTCAACCACGTCCAACGAAATGGGCATGCGCGCCATGCAGGAACGCGCCTACGAGAAGCGGGGGGAGCAGTACCTGCTGATCAAATCGCCGCCCGCTTCGGGGAAAAGCCGTGCGTTGATGTTCATCGCGCTCGACAAGCTTCACAATCAGGGCCTCAAACAGGCGATCATCGTGGTGCCCGAGAAATCAATCGGGTCAAGCTTTGCCGATGAACCGCTGACCAAATTTGGCTTCTGGGCCGATTGGACCGTCGCGCCGCGTTGGAACCTGTGCAATGCGCCGGGGGGCGATGACGGCAAGGTCGGGTCAGTGCGCTCATTCCTCGATAGCGATGATCAGATCCTTGTTTGCACCCACGCCACCTTCCGTTTTGCGGTGGATAAATTCGGGATCGAGGCCTTTGACGATCGGCTGATCGCGGTGGACGAGTTCCACCATGTCTCGGCCAACCCTGATAACAAGCTGGGCGCGCATCTGGGGGAGATGATCGCCCGCGATAAACTGCATGTGGTCGCCATGACCGGTTCCTACTTTCGCGGCGATACAGAGGCTGTGCTGGGCCCAGAGGACGAAGCCAAGTTCGAGACAGTCACCTATACCTACTATGAACAGCTCAGCGGCTATACCTACCTCAAGACGCTGGACATCGGGTACTTCTTCTACAGCGGTTCCTATGCGGATGACCTGTTGAAGGTCTTGGACCCTGATGAGAAGACAATCCTGCACATCCCCAATGTGAACTCCCGCGAGAGCACCAAAGACAAGCATCGTGAGGTTGAACATATCCTGGATGCTTTGGGAGAATGGCAGGGGACCGATGCTGAAACTGGGTTTCAGCAGATCAAACGGCCCGATGGGCGTGTGCTGCGGGTCGCGGATTTGGTGGATGATGAAGCCGCCAAGCGCGAGCGGGTTTCTGCGGCGTTGAAAGATCCCAAGCAGAAGAACAACCGCGACCACGTAGACATCATCATCGCGCTTGGCATGGCCAAGGAGGGGTTCGACTGGATCTGGTGTGAACATGCGCTGACGGTCGGCTACCGGTCCAGTCTGACCGAGATCGTGCAGATCATCGGGCGTGCAACACGGGATGCCAAGGGCAAGACCCATTCCCGCTTCACCAACCTGATTGCCGAGCCTGATGCCTCTGAGGAAGCCGTCAAGGAGGCTGTGAACGATACCCTCAAGGCCATCGCCGCCAGCCTGTTGATGGAGCAGGTGCTGACACCCAAGTTCGAGTTCAAGCCCAAGGTTGCCACCAATACGGCGCAGGAGGGTTTTGACTACGGTGAGGGGGGCTTCGATCCGGAAAAGTGCAATGTCGGTTTCAACGAGGACAGCGGCAAGTTCCAGATAGAGATCAAGGGTCTGACCCAACCCAAGAGCCCGGAGGCCAGCCGGATCTGCGAGAACGATCTGAACGAGGTCATCACGGCCTTTGTCCAGGATAAGACCACCATAGAGCGCGGGCTGTTTGATGAAGAGCTTGTACCGGAAGAACTCACCCAAGTCCGGATGGGCAAAATCGTGCAATCCAAATTTCCCGAACTTGATGCGGAGGATCAAGAGGCCGTGCGGCAACATGCTGTCGCGGCGCTGAATTTCACGCAACAAGCCAAAAAGACCTTGCTGGGTGATGACACAGAAGCGCAGGCCAGCACCGCCTTTGTGACTGGGGTCCGGCAGTTCGCAATGAATGTCCGCGATCTTGATATCGACCTCATCGATCGTATCAACCCCTTCAGCGAGGCCTATGCGATCCTGGCTAAGACCATGAGTGAAGATAGCCTCAAACAGGTCGCTGCTGTTATCGAGGCCAAGAAGATCAAGCTTACCCCAGAGGAGGCCCGGGATCTCGCCAAGCGGGCCTTGAAGTTTAAGCAAGAACGGGGCGTTTTGCCGTCAATGACCTCTTCGGACGCGTGGGAAAAGAAAATGGCTGAAGGTGTCGCATATCTGGCGCGGATGAAGCAGGAGGCGATGAATGCCCAGTGATTTCACAGATGACGATGATGCTCTTCTTGCTGAGCTCGGCGTTGAGATCGAGCAGAAGAAACGGGTCAAAAGAACGCCGCGTGAAGAGCGCATCATCGCGGGGTTTGAGGATGTCCAGAAGTTCGTCACAGATCATGAGCGCTTGCCTGGGCATTCACCAGGTGGGGATATCTTCGAGCGACTATACGCAGTCAGGTTAGACCGCCTGCGTGAGTTGTCGGAAGCACGTGATCTCCTTGAACCTCTTGATCATCAGGGGCTGCTGAGCGCGCCCCCTGCTATGGACCAGAGCGATGATATGGACGACGACGCCTTGCTCGCGGAACTTGGTGTGGACATCGCCCCATCAACAATAACCGAGCTCAAGCATGTCCGCTCCGCGTCGGAAAAGAAGGCTGCAGAGAATGTTGCCAATCGTGCGGAATGCAAAGATTTTGACGAGTTCCAGCCTTTATTCGAAATGGTTCAGCGTGATTTGGACAGTGGTCAAAGGGAGACCCGCCCATTTGAGCTGAAAGCTGAAATCGAGCCCGGACGGTTCTTCATTGTCCACGGACAGAAAGCCTATGTTGCCGACATGGGCGAGGTGACCCTCACCGATCAAGGTCGAACGGATGCCCGGCTACGGGTTGTCTTTGACAATGGTACCGAAAGCAAAATGCTTATGCGTTCTTTGCAACGTGCGTTGAACAGCGATGAAGCAGGCCGGCGCATCACAGAACCCCTGGCTGGCCCCCTGTTCTCTGACGCTCCCGAGGAAGGGGACGATACCACCGGCGCAATCTACGTGCTGCGCAGTAGGTCAAACAATCCGACCGTTGCTGCGAACCGTGATTTAGTGCACAAGATTGGCGTCACGACAATGAGCGTCGAAAAACGGATCGCGGGAGCACATTTGCAGCCAACATTTCTGATGGCACCGGTCGACATCGTGGCAACATACGAGCTTTACAACATCAACCAAACCAGGCTCGAAAACCTGATCCACCGGATATTTGACAGTGCACGGCTCGACATTCAAATCGAAGACCGATTTGGCCGCCCTGTTGTTCCACGAGAATGGTTCCTGGTGCCACTCTTCGCAATCGATGAAGCCGTTCAGAAGATCAAGGACGGTACGATCACCCAGTTTGTGTATGACCCTCAGCAAGCAAAGCTTGTACTACGGCCCTCGTGAGCGGTCCCTTGGAACAGTAGAGAGCATGACCTGGGGACCTTGGACCGAAGACCAAAGTTACAGAAAAAAATTCAGATTTGTCTGTAACTGAGTAGGAAATCACCCAAGTCCGCTGCTGGTAGTCTGACATCCGATCTATTTTAGAGTTTATTCTGTTGCCTGCTCCTGACCTTTAAGGAAATCAGTCATGGTAAAACAGCCTTGTGACTTTATAGGTGTGGCAGGGGAAACCTGCATTCAGTGCGCGCCCTAAACGCTTGTTTCCCCCGAAAGCCTCCGGCCGGTTCGACTTCGCCACGGTATGAGGCACGAGGCCCCGAACTTGCTTCGCCCCGAAAGGGAAAAAGCACTCGCATGGTCGCAAAAAGCGACATTGGTGTTTTCAAGCAAGATCCCGAGTTGTCACACTGCTGCGCGCCGCAACGCTTCAACCCAGATTCCCGCCTGGCGGATGCATCTGCTGAACACAAAAAGTATATGAAGTTCTTTTCCAAAAAGCCAAAATGGTGAGCGCAATTTTTATTCAGCCGCCTCTTTCTAATAGATTCATGATTCCTCTTGATTCAGGGGCTGAATAGGTATTTGAAATCATAACCTTACAGGGGACGCGACGCAGAAATTCCCCGTTGCGACGCAGAAACCCCCCACAATGACGCAAAAAACCCCCGATTCGACGCAGAAATTCCCCGCAATGACGCAAAAACTCCCCGGTGTCTTTGCGTGAGAAGCTTTGAAATTGTTTTAGGGTATTTCTTAATGCGGCTGTAAGGCACTATATCATTCAGATGAATGGGGGCTCGAAACGCAGCGGAACTGAGTATCATCGATCGGACAGAGGGATTCAATACGTCGGCAGTTCCCGGATCTGTGCTTTATTCATTTGCAAGTTGTTTGGTCCCTTGCCTTCGAGTGTCAGTATGCCCCGGTATGCTGCGTTCCATACTGGTATAGAGCCGAGAATACTGAAGAATACCGCGTTTGGCCACGACTGCGCCAAGCCAACCATGATCGGTTTTTCAAGACAAGGGGGAACCGCTGCCAAGCTTTTATACCGTGTGAAGACCCCATCGGCCGGCAGCTCCTGGAAACACTGACTATTGCGCGCTGAGTGTCAGGCGCTGAAGCCTGTCTGAAACGATTGGGAAGCTCTGTCTTCGCATCCGTAAATCCCATTTCCATCCAAAGTCTTTCGACACCATTTACCTGTGAAACAAGCGAATGCACTCCGAGCCATTCACACGACGTCTGTTGAATGGATGGAGCGGCATGACCCGATCAGGACAATAGATTTTCCCAATTATCCACCAAACGAAGCCGGGGCCAAACGCGCTGACCGCATGTGACATCCTGTAAAGGACCGCAATGCGGACCTTCCTGCCGTTCGCTGCAATCGCTCGATCTGTTCCGCAGGAGCGAGAGGTCTTGTTGTAAGGGCGGATTGCCGACATTCGCTGCACCTACGCGGTAAGATTAGGTCAAAGGCGACAGCCGACATTCAAGCGGTAATGGATCGGAGATCCTTTCTGCGGTGCGTAAGGCAGCTCCGAGCCCAAATTTCTACATGCTGCAGAACACTTAAATGGCAGCTTTCGAGGTCAGTGAGTGAAACTGGCAGTCACCGCAATTTTAGTTCCAGCTTTCAATACGAAGCTTTCTGATCAGTTGAATCGTTAAGCCAGGTAAGTAGACAAGTTGGCGCAGTGTTTGAATCTGCTTAAGTTGCCACAGGAGAATCCTCACATACTGCGCGGAGCCCAAAGGATTACGCTTGCACCGGCAAGGCAAATGATGGCTCCTATGACGTCCCACTGGTCAGGCCTATGACCCTCGACAACCCAGAGCCAGAGCAGGGACGAAACAATGTATACCCCACCATAAATGGCATAGGCGCGTCCTGCCTGATCGGCGGGACTGAAGGTCAACAGCCAGGCGAATGCCCCGAGAAGCAACATCCCCGGCATCAACCAGAACACGCTTTTGTCCAATCGAAACCAAGCCCAGAAGGCGAAACATCCTGCAATTTCGGCCAGCGCCGCTAAGAAGTAAATTAGAACCGTCTGCATTTATAATTTATCCGTTTCACAGAGTGGTCGATCAATTTGCGCTCACTCATCCGCTAATAACGGATCGCTTCCGGTCAACCACTCTGTTGTCTCACAATCGCTCTTCCATCTATGTTTCGAGAAGCGCGTCGATGACAGCACATTCCGGGGCAGCATCACCGGTGCAGCGCGCAACGGTCACTGACAGGACGTGCTCGATCCGCTTCAGATCGGCGATCTTCTCCTGCACATCCTGAAGATGGCTCTCGGCAACAGTTTGAACCTGGGCACAGGTCTGGGTCCGATCATCGACCAATCCCAACAATCCCCTGATCTCCTCCAATGAAAAGCCAAGATCGCGGGAGCGCATGATGAACTTCAACCGTCTGACATGGGCATCATCATAGCATCGGTACCCCTTTGCGCTGCGTGGCGGGTCCGGCATGATGCCAACCGTTTCATAATAGCGGATGGTTTCAAGGTTACAGCCCGTTGCTCTGGCGACGTCAACGCGCCGCAACGATGTCACGCTTATGTTATCCCCTTTCATGAGAAACTCCTTGAGCCTGTACTTCCTACAGACCGTAGAACGGTGGAAAGAATAGGACAAGGGCGATTCGATGGACCAAGCTATTTCTGACCAGACATCCGATCAACCGCGCCAGGCCGGCGATGATGCCACGAAAGGCTGGGGTGCTACCGGATTTGGCGTTCTCGGTGCGCTGGCGATGACATCGTGCTGTATCCTGCCGCTTGTGCTGGTGAGTTTCGGCGTGACTGGCGTCTTCATCGCGCAGCTCGGGGCGCTCTATGCCTATAAATGGTACACGTTCGCGCTGAGTGCCGTGTTCCTCGGATACGGATTCTATAAGGCCTACAAGCCGGTGGACCCGGAAGCCTGCGCCGATGGCACTTGTGCCCGCCCGATCAACCGGACGGGGATGCGGGTGACACTTTGGGCCGCAGCCGCCATCGTCGCCGTGGCGATGGCCTTTCCCTACATCACACCCTTCATTCTCAAATTCTGAGCAAGGAACAAACTCATGAAACACATACTGTTATCGTCAGCGCTGGCCATTGCTGCGTTTGTCCCAGCGGCTTTTGCCGAGGAGCGCACAATCGAGATCGCGGTCAGTGAGCTGACCTGTCCCTCTTGTTCGTTCATCGTTGCCAGTTCGATGCGCGGCGTCCCATCGGTCCAGATTAATGATTTCGTTGACGGTCCCGAGTTTGGACAGGGCATTTACGGTGTTACCTTTGATGATGCTGAAACCAGCGTGGAAGACATCATCAAGGCTGTGGCGGCAAATGGCTATCCCGCCCAGGCTCTGCCCGACACTGCGTCCTAAACACGGGGAACTTTGCAATGGGTGACAACTTGATGGGCGGGCTACTGGCCTTCGGAGTTGCGGCTCCGGTCGTGATCGTGTGCTGCGGTGGCGGCACAGCTCTGCTTGCTGCGGCTTTCGGCGGTCTCGGAACGTGGCTGTCGGGGCTTGGCTGGATAGTCGTTGCACTGGTGGCGGCGCTCGCCTTCCTTGTTGTTCGTGAATTTCGCCGGTCCGCCAATTGCCGCACCTCGATCTCCAATCATTCTCCAGAAAGAAAGAGCGCTTTTTGACCCAGAACATTAAAAACCCTGACCGCATGTTGAAGTGGGGGCTGGGCGGTGCAGTCTTTGCGGCCCTGTGCTGCTTCACCCCCCTCTTGGTCGTCGTTGTAGCCGGTGTCGGCCTGTCGGCTTTGACCGGCTGGCTTGATTACGCGCTGTTTCCCCTCCTTTTCTTTTGTCTCGCCGTTGTGTCGCAGGCGCTTTGGTTGCGTGCGGGCAAGCCGGGCCCGGCTCCAAAAATCTGGGCCTCTGCGATTGCCGCTGCTCTGTCGATCCTCATCATCTGGATCGAGTTCCGCTTTGCTCTGCGCATCACGGTCGGCGCTTTTGTAGCTGTCGGGGTCTACGCCCTTTTCATCAATAAAATGAAATCAAAAGGAGCGACGCAATGATGATGGGATCTTGCACTGCGATCGGCATGTTATTTGGAATTCTTGGCATACTGACGCCGCTTATAGCCATCGGTGCGATCATCTATTTGGTTGTGGCCAAACGAAAAAATCCTGATCTGCACGAGGTACGCTGAAATGAAAGATATCAACATGAATGACCACGGTAACGGAAGCTATGATCTGATTGTCATCGGCGCAGGCTCGGCGGGTTTCTCCGCATCCATTACAGCCTCCGATGCTGGCAAGCGTGTCGCACTGGTCGGGCATGGCACCATCGGAGGTACTTGCGTGAACTTCGGGTGCGTGCCGTCCAAGGCGATGATCCGCGCGGCTGAGGCGATCCACGGCGCACAGGCGGCCAAGCGGTTCCCCGGTGTATCAGGACAGGCCCAAGTTGATGACTGGCGCACCTTGGTGGAGTCCAAGGGCGACTTGGTCGCAAACATGCGGCAGAAGAAGTACGCAGACCTGTTACCTGAGTATCCGGGCGTCGATTACATCGACGCTGGCCCGGCAAAACTGGTCAAGGGCGGCGTAATGATTGGAAGCCGCACCCTGACTGCGCCCAAGATTATTATCGCGACGGGCGGCCACTCTATCTTGCCAACCATTGACGGTGTTGCGGGTGTAGGTGCGTTGGACAGCAAGAGCATGCTTGAGCTCAAAACCTTGCCCGAAAGCCTGATCTTCATTGGGGCGGGGTATATTGGTGCGGAGCTGGCGCAAATGATGAGCCGGATGGGCGTAAAGGTTACGGTCGTCGCGCGCTCGCATCTGTTGCCGGGTGCCGAACCGGAAGTGTCTGAGGCTTTGGCAGATGCTTTCATGGCCGAGGGGATCACCCTGCTGACCGGGCTGAGCTACGAAAGTGTGCGCCGTGATGCGGCGGGCGTAACCTTGCGTGTGATGCAGAGCGGCGAGCCTGTCGAGGTCACCGCGGATCATCTTGTCTCCACCGCTGGCAGACGCGCCAATACCGAAGGAATGGGCTTGGAAGAGGTCGGCGTAGAAACCGACGCGCGTGGGTCCATCGTCATCGGCGACGACATGCAGACGTCAGTGCCCGGCATCTATGCGGCGGGCGACGTGACCGACCGCGATCAGTTCGTCTATATGGCAGCCTACGGGGCAAAGTTGGCTGTGAAAAACGCCGTTCTGGGCGATGATCAACGCTATGACAACGCCGCTATGCCCTGGGTCGTGTTCTCCGATCCGCAGGTTGCCGGTGTCGGCCTCAGCGAACAACAGGCGCGGGACGCAGGGTTCGACGTGAAGACATCGGTTGTTCCGCTTGATCAGGTGCCGCGCGCTTTGGCTGCCCGCGACACACGTGGTTTGATCAAGCTTGTGGCTGATCGGGCTACAGATAAGCTGCTGGGTGGCCAGATCATCGCGCCCGAAGGCTCTGACACGATCCAGACGCTGGTCATGGCCTTAAAGTTTGGCATGACGACCAAAGACCTCGGCGCAACGATCTTTCCGTATCTGACCACCGTAGAAGGCCTGAAGCTCGCGGCCCAGACCTTCGATATGGATGTCGCAAAACTCAGCTGTTGCGCAGGGTAATGGAGAAAATGATGACCAAAGAACCTCATTCCATGAGTTTGGATATGTCAGTTGTGACCGATCCTGATGTTACACACGCCCTGCCGCAGTTGCTGACCGACTGGCGCGCGCGCAAGCAATGGGACACAATGTCCGTGCCAGCACGTGACCTGCATCTGGCGATCCTGAAGGCATTTTTGAACCACGGCCAACCGCCAAAGGTTGACCCGCAAGACAAGGCTCTGCTTGACGACCTTGAGGCGCGGGATCTGATCGTCATGGACGGTGAAACCATCCAGCACGCCTATCCTTTCTCCAACAGTGACATGCCGCATAGCGTGACAATAGCCGGCATAACCAATCATACGGTCTGCGCGATCGATGCGTTTGGCGCATCTGCGATGGTGGGCCTCTCAGGGGAGGTTCGGTTCGACTGCGGCGCGTGCGGCGATTGCGTTTCGGTCAAGATCGGGGATCAGGGGCTGACCCTGTTGGAGGCCGAACCGCAAGATGCCCGGATCTGGGCGGGTATAGTTGAGGATGGCGGATGTGCAGCCTCCAATCAGTGTCAGTCAATGATCGGGTTTTGCAATGAAGCTCACCTTGAGTGCTGGCGAAGCCAACAGACTGGCGACACGGTTGGTTTTTCGTTCAGTGCGGCTCAGGCGCTGCAAGCGGGCTCAGCGACATTCCGACCGTTCATGGCAAGAGATGCTCAGTCGATACTGCAGCCAAGCGAATAAGACGCCTGTCGTGTTGCGCAAACACATGAGGCCCCCCTTAGCGAAAGAGACTAACCATGAATAATTCAGATGAATACGATTTGATCGTCATCGGCGCGGGCATGGCCGGCGTTGCAGCCGCCAATAAATGTGGAGCAGCAGGCTGGCGTGTAGCTATTGTGGATGCATTGCCCTACGGCGGGACATGCGCCTTGCGGGGCTGTGATCCCAAGAAAATCCTGCGGCGTGGCGCTGAAATCGTCGATGCCGCGCGGCTTATGGGCGGCAAAGGGATCGATCCGGACGGGCTGAAGATTAACTGGTCGGATTTGATGGCCCACAAGCGCGGATTTACCGATCCAGTTCCAGATAAGATGGAGAAAGGTCTGACCGGAAACGGTGTCGAGACGCTGCACGGTGCCGCGCGGTTTACCGGTGCCAACACGCTCGAAGTTGACGGGCATCTCTATCAGTCAAAACGTTTCCTTGTCGCCGCTGGTGCAATACCGCGACCGGTCAACTTCACCGGTGCCAATCTGATGATCGACAGCACGGGCTTTCTCAACCTCGAAGCCTTGCCCAAACGTATCCTGTTTGTCGGCGGCGGCTTCGTATCTTTCGAGTTTGCACATATCGCCGCACGCGCTGGGGTCGATCCTGTCATCATAGATCGCGGTGCCCGCCCGCTAAACGCTTTTGACCCCGATCTGGTCGAAATGCTCATCGCGCGCAGTGCCGCTGTCGGTGTGGACTTGCGGCGCCAAACCGAGATCGTCTCGATCACAGCATCTGATGCGGGCTTTGCCGTTGAAGTGAAAACAGGCGACCAAACGACGACCATCGAGACAGATCTGGTCGTGCATGGCGCGGGTCGCATCGCCGCCCTTGCAGACCTGAACCTTGAGGCCGCTGACGTCTCTTATGGCGACAAGGGCATTATCGTGGCCTCGCATCTGCAAAGTACGACGAACGACGCCGTGTTTGCCGCCGGAGATTCCGCCGACACGAAGGGCATGCCACTGACGCCCGTTGCCGTAATCGAGGGCAAGGTCGCCGCATCGAACATGCTCAAGGAGCAGAAGATCGTGCCGGACTATTCGGGCATTCCAACGGCAGTGTTTACGGTGCCCGAACTTGCCCGCGTCGGCATGTTAGAGGCCGAGGCCAAAGCGGCCGGTCACGATGTCGACGTCCGATTCACCGACACAGGCGGCTGGTATTCGAACTACCGGATCGGTGAAGCATCAGCGGCCGCGAAGATCTTGGTGGACAAGTCGGACGGTAGGATCTTGGGCGCACACCTATTTGGACCGGAATATGGCGAGTTGATCAACTTTTTCGGGCTGGCGATAAAACTGGGGCTGACTGCAAAACAGCTCAAATCGACAACGGCTGCCTATCCCAGCGTTGGATCAGATTTAGGATCACTTATTTGAACTGGGATGGGATAACCGTCGCGCACCTTGAAGGCCGCACATTCGTGCATTGATTCCCCAAAGCGGATCTTGGCATCTGGAAGGCCGAGGTCAGTTTTTTCGGCTGACCGACGTTTCAATTAATACAATGCTGCACGATGAATGAATGCGCGCAATGATGAGCTGCACCGCAGCATCTTGAAGCCATGTCCAAGGTCCGCAAAAGGCCGTCTGCGGCACAGGATACTATGCTGCAACTGCGAAGAGCTTCATGTTCAGCGCGGGCAAGAAGGGCTCGAAGCTGCCGTTGAGGCTCCGCCGACCTTATGGCCAGGTCAGGCCCCATTTGCGTAGAGCTTTGCATGCTCAAGAAGCGTGCGCGTGAGGATGGGAAATTTTTCAAGGATATAATGGTCAGCCTCAGCCTTGCAAAGGTCGACCATTTCATAAACCCCAATTCTGGTTCCCCTTATCACTGGCAGGCCATCCCGGGTTCTTGGGTCAGAGATCACCTCAGACTCAGCGGCGGCCAGGGCGGCCATCTTAGATATGGCTTGTGAGATCGACGACGGGAGGTCGATGCGCATCGCTCCTATCTCAAAGACCTCGTTGGGCACACTTCCTCGCAGAATCTTGGCAATTTGTTGGATCATCCGACGTCGCATATGAATGCTAAGAAGCGGACCCGTGGTAGCATCGAAATACGCCATTGGACAAGTAATGTGCCTCGTCATGGACCGCGCACTTGGTGTTGAGGTGCCCTTGGACCGGTGAAATGCCGACTTTGGCAGGGTGCCATTTTTGACCACACATATCATGGTGTCGCGTGATACCCCAATGACTGCTGCAGTCTCATCGACCGCAACCGGGCGAAGCATGGCTTGGGGCAATTCCGAGAAGTTTAGATAGTCTGACGACATGGAGAAGCCTTTCGGGTCGTGCGATAGATATGCATCTCACGTTGCCGAACGGTAAACGGATTACACCGGAAAAAGGGTATTCTGGGCGCGCGCGAAGACTAAGATACTGCGACAAAGCCGGAAAGTTGGCAATTTAAGGTCTGAGGGTACAGAGTATCCCGCAGGCATGTGTAAGTCTTACCATAGGTCACGGATTAGGGGGGGTATCTTCCAGTGTAGAACGCTTGTTTTCCTCCCTGAGCGCCGCCTCCCATCCGGATGCAAGCCGCGCACTGTCAGGGCCTGCACGACCCGGTTCCGCCTGTCCTGATAGCGTCTCTTTGATAATACGAAGCCCGTCATCGGAGAAGTTCTCTATGCTGGCTTCGTCAAATGAAGTGACTGGCTGCGTGTGTACCAAATGTGCCGTTTGAAGCAGTTTAGCGAGCCAGTGCTGTATGTAGTCTGGCTGATCGGACACGACTGTACGACCAGCGATGTGCGGGATGAGTGTCAGGGCAACTTGCGTGGCTTCTGGGGCGTCTTGGAGATCCTTTACAGACAATCTGTGTGTCGCAGAATAAAACATGTTGAAGTCCTGTTTGTTCCAGCTGGCTGCAGGTTTGATTAGTGAAGACCAGGTATTCGGTTTGCTTTGCTCAAACCTTGTAATGCCGGCTTCGATTGGCCAACTTTCGATCCACAGGCTGGAAGCTTCAAAATCCAGGATCACGTAGTTGTCTAAAAAATGGTTTGTCATGTGCACGCCTGCGATGTTGGAATCTGAAACGACGGTGAAAAATTATCACTTCTGACATCATGCTGTCGTCGCTCCGAAAATACGATTCTCGGCATGGATCCCTCGATATTTTCCCTACCTACACTTTCGCTATCTGAGGCTGTCAGAAGTCGCCCTTTATGGCGATAGCAACTGTGCAGCGGCCATCGGGCACTTGGGTAACCATAATTGTAATTGCGCACCTAATGCTCCCATTTTGGGAGCAGTGAGTAGCATAGGCTAAGTGGTTGTGTCTATAGCGAAAGGGGCGTCATGGCCGGGGCACAACACACCAAAGAATATAAGGCGGTTGTGACGGCTCTTGTCAAATTGCGGTCGGAGCGGGGATTGTCACAGACAGACCTTGCCCAGCTGTTGGGGCGCCACCGGTCATACGTCGCAAAGGTGGAAATTTGTGAGCGTCGTCTTGATATTGTCGAGTTTTGTAAATGGGTGAATGCGCTCAGCTTTGACCCAGCAGAATTTATTCGGATCCATCTTTTAGGGCTTTTAAGCAAGGGTACTGACGGGAGCCATGGTCCGGGAAGGCCCGTCACGTGACATTGACCTCTGCTCCAATACCAAATTCCGCGGTAAATAGCCGCCGGTCACCCCTGATCCCATTTTCTGAAGAACTCATCGCTGGCAGCGCGGTGATGCTCATCGAGTAGCTTAGCTACGTCGATCAACATCACAAGGCGGGCAGCTTTCTGACTTCTGTCGAGACGAAAAAAGGGAAGGCGGACGTCGCCGGCTTCTACCTTCTTGGCTAAGGTATCAGGTTCATAGCCCCAATACGGCGCTGCTGCTTCCAATGGGATCATCGGGATGCCGCCAAAATGTGCCAAGAGCATTTCGAATGTTGTCATTTTCGCCTCCAATTGTTCTCTTTGAAGGAGGTGGGAACGTTCTTCTGTGAGCGGAAAGGTTATCAGGGGAAAAGGTTTGTCAGTGGTCGATAATTTTACTTGAGGCCGACGCGAAGACGGCGCCGACCCCAAAATAACAAGGGCCTTAATTGGTGTTCCAGTAGCTAATCACCCAATCCAGCCAGTGCCAGTTTTCGAATTTGTCACCGGCTCTTTGTACGTTGACATAGCGATCCAAGCATTGTCGTGACTGATGTCCCGACGTCTTCATAACGAAGTGATCTCGTTCACCTTTCTCGAACAGCAGGCTAATCCCCTCATGGCGCAAGTCATGAAACCGAAGATCTTCAATTTCGACCAATTTCCGGTGACGACGAAACGCGGTTCCTGCAGATCTTGGGTTGTACGGGAAGATGAACTCTGACGTCCTCGGCATGGACAGGATGATTTTTAACGCTTCAGGGGGCAAATTCACGGTGACATTATTACCTTTCTTTTTGCGCGGATGCTTCATCTCGCGGACCAAAATTGTACTCTCGGAAACATTCAGGTCGCTCCAGCGAAGCCTACAAATTTCGCTAAGGCGTCGACACGAGTAAATTGCGAAAACGCTGATAGTAATCACAGGAATCTTTTGCCGCTTGTTGGCAAGCACAGCATTGAATATTTGATCCAGCTCTTCCAAAGATGGTCGGCGTTCACGTTCTTCAGAGCGGGCAAGAATTTCATCTTCCCATAGTATCTCCATCGCCTGAACAATGACGTTATATGGTACATCTGCTTTACGCTTTGCTGCCCATTTTAGTGAAGAGGCCAGCATGCTCATGTAACTGGCGGCAGTCTGAGGAAGCATACCTGTGTCGAGAAGATCATCGGCCATGGCCATGAACCAATCAATGTCGATAGTGGATGCTGATACTTGGCAACGATCATGTTGGATCAGCAATTCCAAGGTTTGGATGGCCGACCGCTCCATCGACCGACCGTTTTCTATTTTTCGCTGCAATAGTCCGGAAACAAGGACTTGGTTTGTTTCATCTTTATTCGTTTTGGGAACCATCTCTCCTAATTGAATTTTGGCCAGTGTGTCGTCACGCCATTTTTTGGCTTCAACAAGAGTTGAAAAAGTCTTGCTCGCGCTGACTGACCCTTGATCCGTTCTCCGTCGAATTTGCACGCAGTATCGCGTCGATCCGCCTTTGGGACACCGGGCAGAAATAAATGGTTCCGTAGAGCAATCTGCCAGCTTGGGAGCCTTCGTGACTGACCCCAGACCTTCCTTTTTGCTTTTGGCAATTGAGCGGGTGGGTGAGGTGACTGGTTTAGAGCCTTTCATACTCATTGGTGCGCTTCTGCGGGACGAAGTTGCTGGGGGCGTGAAAGGTGAGCCGACAGAGCGATTGCGCGAGATGCTTTCGAGAAGGCTTGCGGAACTATGTTGAAAAGGTTGAGACATGATTTTCTTCCTTGATCTATTATTAGTAGCTTGCGCCGGTTTGTTCCGGCCGGAAGTCCCATGATTAAATTTCTTGAAAGCCGGACCGGAAAATTGGGGAGATGACGTCCCTGGTGGGCCCCTCACTTGGGGATGCAGACCACATACAAAGCTGCTATTCGGTAGCAAGCGTTCTCGGGAAACCCACGGAAACCACCGGAAATCGGGGTGAATCACAGGAAATGCGTCAAAGTAACGAAACCACGGAATTCCTGTTATGTCTTTGAATTCAAATGTAGAATTAGCCGCTCGGCTCAGTATTGCACCCATGATGGATTGGACAGACCGTCATTGCCGTTATCTGCACCGCCTTCTGAGCGGGCAGACATTGTTGTATACGGAAATGGTCACGTCGCCCGCGCTGGTGCGCGGGGGGGCATTGCATCTGCTGGACCATCACCCCTCGGAGCATCCGGTGGCGCTTCAGCTTGGTGGCTCCGATCCTGCCGAACTGGCCGAAGCCGCGCGGATCGGGGCTGAGGCCGGTTATGATGAAATAAACCTAAACGTCGGGTGTCCGTCGGATCGGGTGCAGTCAGGTCGCTTTGGCGCGGTTCTCATGGAACATTCGGCGTTGGTTGCCAGTTGTGTGGCAGCGATGCGCCGTGCCGTAGATGTTGAGGTTACGGTGAAGTGCCGCATTGGCGTCGATGATCAGGACCCTCAGGTCGCTCTCCCCGAGTTCTTGGCGCACATCGTCGGTGCTGGTTGCGAACGTGTAACCGTTCACGCCCGCAAGGCTTGGCTGCAAGGGCTTAGCCCCAAAGAAAACCGTGATATCCCGCCACTGGATTACGAGATCGTCAAGCAGATGAAAGGGCTTTTTCCGAACCTGCACATCTCGATCAACGGGGGAATTACATCGCTTGACCAGGCAAACGCGTTTCTGGATGCGGGTTTGGACGGCGTGATGATCGGACGCAGCGCCTATCACAATCCGGCAGACATTCTTAGTCAGGCGGATCGGCGCGTTTTCGGCACCGGTAACGATACAACCCCCGAAGCCGCCGTAGAACTAATGCTTCCCTATGTGGATGCGCATATCGAAGGCGGCGGCCGCCTGAACCAGATCACCCGGCATATGATGGGCTTGTTCGCAGGTCGCCCCGGCGCCCGTATCTGGCGGCGTTTGTTGTCCGAACAGGCTTCAGCCCCGAGCGCGGACCGGCAGGTTCTGCTGGATGCTCTTGATGCAATGCAAACACTGGCAGCGGCCCAAGAAGCCGTATAGCAATGCGTCAACCATACCTACGGAGCAGATAAAGATGCCGGATACCACCCTCCTGATCGAGATGATCATCCTTATCATGGTCATCGGTGCCTTTGCTGGCGTTCTGGCAGGCCTGTTGGGAGTAGGGGGCGGCATTGTTCTGGTTCCTGCATTCTTTTACGCGTTCCAGACCCTCGGCTATGGCGGGCCTGAGCTGATGCAGATTTGTCTGGCGACTTCGCTGGCCACGATCATCGTGACGTCGCTGCGGTCGGTGCACAGTCATAACAAGAAGGGGGCCGTAGATTGGGCGATCCTGCGGACATGGGCACCTGGAATCGTGATCGGGGCCATCATTGGCATGCTGGTCGTCGCCCAGTTGCGAACCGCTGTATTACAGGGGATTTTTGGCGGATTGGCGCTGGTCGTGGGCACCTATATGGCGGTTGGCAAGGCGTCGTGGCGGCTTGGCCCAATGATGCCACAAGGGGGGGTGCGTGCTGTTCTATCCCCAGCGGTCGGGTTCTTGTCAGTGTTAATGGGCATCGGCGGCGGTAGTTTCGGAGTACCGCTGATGAGCCTGTTCAACGTGCCGATCCACCGCGCTGTTGCGACGGCTGCTGGTTTCGGTGTATTGATAGCAGTACCGTCGGTCATCGGTTTCCTGTTGGTTGATACGCCTGACAACAGCCCGCTGCTGACTGTGGGAGCGGTGAACCTGCCAACCTTCGTCATTGTCATCGCGATGACGTTGCTCACCGCACCGTTGGGCGTGAAACTGGCGCACTCAATGGACCCCAAACCGTTGAAGCGGGTCTTTGCCGTGTTCCTCATCCTGGTCGCCTTGAACATGCTGCGCAAATCGTTGGGTTACTGAGGGTGTCGCGCTAGACAGCACACCTTTTCACCAGCAACTCGGCCTTCGTAGAGCGCTAGGCGAATTCCGGCCATCGCCGCTTGATGACCTGCGGCATTGGCGGGAACCTCTGTTGCGCTCGCACGTATAAGATGTAGCATTATAGAAACAATTGCGTGGGATTGGTTCGCAATTGGGCAGCAAAACCTCTGTCTTGCCGCAATCCTGCCTTAACTTAAGGGTTATATAACAAAATCGGAGCCATAATACCGGGACAGAATCGAGAGAATCACCCCGGCTTCATATGAGAGATACAGAAATGGCAGTTGAGTTTGAAAAATACAGAAACAACGTCTTCGCTTTGACGTCGGCTCGGCCCGGATCGCGTTATTGGACAGCAGGTCAGCATTTCGGCGCAATTGATTCCAAGCCTTCCGATAACGATAATTTTGGTCCCGTCCATCATGAGGGTGCCCAAACCAGCGATCACTTACTTGAATTTCTATACGGGATGGCCCGCTAAAACGGACAGGCCCGTAAACCTGATCAATCCTGCTGTCTTTTCAGCCGCGCCGCCCGACCACCGCGCCGTACCGGCTGTATTGCGGCCCGTGCCGGCAGTTCTGCCAAAACTGTACGGCGCTCCTGGGCTGTCATCCGCGACCACGCGCTGATTTCGTCGATGGACCGAAAGCAACCGGTGCACAGCCGTGTCGCGGGGTGCACCACGCACAGTTTTATGCAGGGGCTCTCGACCTCATCTCGCTGCCACACTTCGTCGCTCATGTTGATCGCCTCATTCCGCACCCGCTTTCGCCCGGATGAACCGCACCCGATCTAACGCTCCCTGAAGGATATACCCTGCCGCTACATGGTCGATCACTTCTGCACGACGTTTGCGTGACGTATCCGCCTCCAGCAGGGCCCGCTCGGCCGCCACGGTGCTAAGCCGCTCATCCCAATAACTGATGGGTATGGTGCCAAGGCGGTCAAAGTTTCGCGCAAACGCGCGTGTCGACTGGCAGCGGGCACCTTCGGAGCCGTCCATATTGCGCGGCAGGCCCAAAATCACCCCGCCGATACGCCGGGCTGCAATGATTTCCCAAAGGCGCGCTGCGTCAATCCCGAACTTCTTGCGTCGTATGGTTTCAAGGGGGGTCGCAATCGATAAAAAACTATCACTAACCGCCACGCCGATGGTCTTTTCCCCCAGGTCCAGCCCTATCAGGGCATGCATCGGGGTCAGCGATGCTTCGAAATCGGCGATGTCTTCGTAGATCATTCCTTGACCCCGGCGCGTTCTCCCGCGCGATTGATATCGTCCATCGCCGCGGGATCGTTGGCGAATACCTCGCGTGCGTTTTCAAAGATGGCACGGGCGCGTTTGGTTTCGCCCAACACCCCCAGTGACGAAATCAAGCGCGCCCAGTCTTCCACCGGCCCGCCTTCGGTCGCCAACCGTTGAGAAAGCCCGTCGACCATCGTACTGATCATTTCCATCCGCTCAGCCGGTGTCATGTCTTTTGCGGCCTCGACGTCTTCTGATGACGGGCCACGCAAGGCTCCGCTACCAACCACAGGCGGAGTGTAATCGACCCCGGCCAATTCGGCCACGGGGCCGATCTGGGCTTGGATAGGTGCAATCCAGGGTGCATCTTCCGGGCCACGGCGCAAAAGACCGTCCCACATGCGAAATGCCAAATCGGGTCGACCTGTCTGGATCAACATCAAACCCCAGTAATATCGCGCTGTTCCGTTTTCGACGTCACGCTTCAGCACGGCACGTAACACCGCCTCGGCCTCAGGTGATACATAGCCACCCGCCGCCATCACCAACAGTTCGGCATAGCCCGAGACATCCTCCAGCGTCGCGTCGGCCCCCTTGAGGCGAACCACTGTGCTTTGGGCTTTCGCCGCCGCGATATAGTTTCCGACCCGCGCCTCGTTCTGGGCAAGAAGAACATGCCCCTGGATATCATCTGGGCGGCTGGCAACTGTTGTGCGCAACTGTTTCAGCAAGGATGCATAATCGGGGCTAAGGTCGGGGGCGACTTCGGGAACAGGCAACTCTGCCTCGGCCTGCGCTTGGCTGGGGCGGGTCTGGCGCAGTTCCTCGGCAAAGGCGATCCGGTCCTTGAGCGCGAGATCGCCATACCCCGGTGCCCCGAGCTTTAGGTAAAGCGCCGCCGTCCCCCCCATCAGCACCACGATCATCACCGCGATCATCAATTTGGACGGTCCGCGCTCTGGCGCTACCTTTGGGTCTTGCGACGTATCTGCCGCCAGTATCCGACGCGAAACCTCGGTTCTGACCCGCGCAGCATCTGACGCTGACAAGACGCCACGGCTCACATCGCGCTCGACTTCGGCCAATTGATCGCGATAGACCTTCAGGCCCTGATCGACTTGGCCGTCGGTGGTCGAAGGTACGCCACGGCGCACGGCACGCATCAGCATAAGGGTTACCAGGGCTGCGCCTGTGACGGCAATGATCCAAAAGCTCATATAGTCTAGGTCCAATCATTATTCTTTCCGTATATCTAAACGCTGCGGGCCGGTGACAAAAGGGGCCATATTGCTGCACCTGGGCGTGGTTTTTGCTAGATTGCGATTGATGTCGTAAAACTGATAAGGAATGCCGCGCCGGGTATCCTCTTTTTCGCCCGCTCACCCAGAAAGAACCCAAGCGCGACGGTCGTTGCGCGAATCCATGCCGGGAACCGCTTTTATGAAGAAATACTCAGCCTTTGCCGTCGCTCGCGAAGCGATCCGCCATCACACCGGGTGGCAGCGGGCCTGGCGCGATGCGCAACCCAAAAAGCGGTACGATGTCATTATCATCGGGGCAGGGGGGCATGGTCTGGCTACTGCCTATTATCTGGGTAAAAACTTTGGCATTACCAATGTCGCAATCCTCGAAAAAGGCTGGCTTGGCGGGGGCAATACCGGCCGCAACACCACGATCATCAGATCGAATTACCTGCAGGACCCATCTGCCGCGATCTATGAAAAGGCGCGGTCGCTCTATGAAACCATGAGCCAGGACTTGAACTACAACGTCATGTTTTCGCCTCGCGGTGTGATCATGCTGGCGCAGACCCATCACGAGGTGCGCGGTTATCAGCGCACCGCCCACGCCAATGCGTTACAGGGCGTGCAGACCGAATTCATCGGCCCCGAGAAGGTCAAGCAGCTGGTCCCGATCATCAATATCGACGGGCCACGCTATCCGGTTCTGGGCGGCCTGTGGCAGCAACGCGGAGGAACAGCGCGCCATGATGCAGTGGCATGGGGCTACGCGCGGGCCTGTTCCGACATGGGCATGGACGTGATCCAGAAATGCGAGGTCACAGGGATACGTCAGGATAACGGCAAGGTGACCGGCGTCACGACCAACCGCGGCGATATCGATTGTGACAAGCTGGGTATAGTGGTTGCGGGGCATTCGGGACATCTCGCCGACATGGCGGGCTTTCGGTTGCCGATCGAATCCGTTGCCCTTCAGGCGCTGGTGTCCGAGCCGATCAAACCATGCATGGATGTCGTGGTCATGGCCAATACCGTGCACGGATACATGAGCCAGTCGGACAAGGGCGAAATGGTCATCGGCGGCGGTACCGACGGCTATAACAACTACACACAGCGCGGGGCTTTTCACCACATCGAAGAAACCGTCCGCGCCTTGGTCGAAACCTTTCCCATGGTATCGCGCCTCAAGATGTTGCGCCAATGGGGCGGTATCGTCGATGTAACGGGTGACCGCTCTCCGATCCTGTCAAAAACGCCCGTCGACGGGGTTTTCGTCAATTGTGGCTGGGGTACGGGGGGGTTCAAGGCGATCCCGGGATCAGGCTGGGCGATGGCGGAACTAATCGCAAAAGGCCGCTCTCCGCTTACCGATGCCTTTGGGTTGAACCGCTTCCAAGAGGGGCGCTTCATCGACGAAAGCGTCGCGGCAGGAGTGGCACATTGAATATTTCACCAAAACAGGCGGCATCCCCCCCCCGCAGGAACCTTTCTGCGGTTCAAACTGTTGCACCTTCATACGAACGAAACGAAGGAGCAACACAATGGCTACGCCAGAACACCACCAACCGCCTAACAAAACGATCAACAAAACCAGCGGCACGGGATCAGGTATCATTATCGGGATACTTGTCATCTTGGTCATTGGCTTCGGCTTTTATTTCTTCTCGGGCAACGACCCAGTCGGCGGCCCCAGCGACGTCAACGTCACCGTTGAGGGCGCGGCAGATCCTGCGGGCAACACAGCACCTGCACCCGCACCCGCACCTGCGGCCCCTGCCGATCAACCCGCAACGGGTACAACCAACCAGCCTTCTGGCAACTAAAACGCTGCACAGAACTGTTTTATCGACCAAGGCCAGCCTCATCGCGGGGGCTGGCCTTTCTGCGTTTTCGATACCCTTCAAAAGGAACGTCGCATGCTGATCCTGACATGCCCGAATTGCGGTGTCACAGCCGAGGAAACCGAATTTCACGCCGGCGGAGAAGCTCACCTGAAGCGGTTTGGCCCCGGCGCAACGGACGCGGAATTCGAAAGCTATCTTTTCATGCGCGAAAATCCAAAGGGGGTGCACTTTGAAAGATGGCGCCACGTCTACGGGTGCGGAAAATGGTTTCACGCCGCCCGAGACACCGTAACCCTTGAGGTTTTCGGTACTTACACGGCGCAGACCAGTACCATACCTCAAGACATCCTCGACAAGGTTCGTGATCGTCGCCCGAACTGGCAGGGTCAGGGTGCCCCTCGATGACACACCGTTCAATTTCATTTTGCCTGAAAACTCCCGCCGGAGGCATCAATGCTCTCCGCAAACGCCAAGGTTCGCCGTTATGAGCACCAGAATTGCCACAGGTGGTCGCCTGCTGAACAAATCCAACGCTGTCAGCTTTTCATTCAATGGCAAGCAATTGCGCGGTTTCGAAGGCGATACACTCGCGTCAGCTCTTTTGGCCAATGACCAGATGCTGGTCGGTCGATCCTTCAAATATCACCGTCCCAGGGGCGTGGTGGCCGCTGGCCCCGAAGAACCCAATGCGTTGGTGAACCTGGGCAGGGCCGGGAAATTTGAACCCAATCAGCGGGCGACTACAACAGAACTGTTCGACGGTTTGAATGCCGAAAGTCAGAACCACTGGCCCAGCCTCGAATTCGATGTTGGGGCGATCAACAAATATCTCAGCCGGTTTTTACCGGCGGGCTTCTATTACAAGATGTTCATACATCCCCGCCCGTTCTGGAAGCATGTCTACGAACCGATCATTCGTCATTCCGCCGGGCTGGGAAAAGCCCCCAAGGACCAGGACGCAGACAGCTATGAACATTTTTATGCGTTTTGCGACGTTCTGATTATCGGTGGTGGCGTCGCCGGGCTCGAGGCGGCGCGTACCGCAGGCCGTTCCGGCGCACGGGTGATCCTGCTGGAACAAACAGCCCATTGGGGCGGGCGTGCGCCGGTTGACGGAGGCACAATCGAAGGCACCCCCGTCAACAGCTTCGTCGACGATCTGGTGGCCGAGTTATCCACCATGAGCAACGTCGAAATGCGGACCCGCGTGATGGGGGCGGGCGTTTATGATCACGGCTATGTTCTTGGCTATGAACGTCTGACCGATCACGCTCCGCAGGCCGCCGGGCCACGCCATCGGTTGTGGCGCATCCGGGCGGGTCATGTCATCACCGCCACCGGTGCCATTGAGCGTCCCTTGTCCTTTGCCGGAAACGATATCCCCGGTGTGATGCTCGCCGCCTCGATCCGCGATTATCTGGTGAATTACGGGGTTTCGGTGGGCGACCGTACCGTCGTGGTCACCAACAATGACGATGCCTACCGCACGGCTATTGCGTTGGTCGAAGCGGGTTTGAGCGTCCCTGCGGTTCTTGATGCCCGTGTGTTGCCGCAGGATTCACCGTTGATGGTGCGTGCCAAGGAACTGGGTATCCGCGTCATGATGGGGCATGCGATCTCGCGGGTCAAAGGGACCAAGCGGGTCGCAGCCGTCGAGGTTTGCAGTCAGGCCGGAGAAGGTGCCGTTCTGGAAACCATCGCCTGCGAGGCCGTTGCCATGTCGGGTGGTTGGGCCCCCGTGGTCCATCTGTGGTCCCATTGCGGCGGAAAACTGGTATGGGATACGACGCTTGCGACATTCCGCCCCGATGTGGATAACCCACCCCTTGGGGCTGATGGTCACGGTTTCGTCACCGCCGCTGGTGCGGCCGCTGGATTTTTTGGTCTGGATGACATCTTGCATGACGCTCACGCGGCTGCGGATGGCGTTGCGACCGCTCTTGGGTTCAAGCTGCCCTCCGAGGTCGTGTCGCCCAATGCCAGCCGTCAGGAGGAGGCTCCCCTGACACCGGTATGGTTGATGCCGCAAGGTGCGGGCGTAAACCTGCGCGAGAAGGCGTGGCTGGATTATCAAAATGACGTCAAGGTCTCCGACATCCGTCTGGCGGCACAAGAAGGGTTCGTCAGCGTGGAACATGCCAAGCGCTACACCACGCTGGGGATGGCCACCGATCAGGGAAAGCTCAGCAACGTCAACGGGCTGGCAACGCTCGCCGGGGCGATGAACGCCGATATCCCAAGTGTTGGAACCACCACGTTCCGCCCGCCATACCACCCGATTTCAATGGGATCGATTGGTGGCGAGGCGCGAGGCGATGTATTTCAACCGGTTCGTCGTACCCCTATGCATGATTGGCACGAGGCCAACGGTGCCGAATGGGAACCGGTGGGCCAATGGCGCAGGCCCTATTCCTATAATCGCCCCGGTGAATCCACCCATGACGCGGTAATGCGCGAAGTGACCAACACCCGGACCAAGATGGGGCTTCTCGATGCGTCAACGCTGGGCAAGATCATCGTCAAGGGGCCGGACGCGGGCAAATTTCTCGACCTGCTCTACACCAATATGATGAGCAGCTTAAAACCGGGTAAATGCCGCTATGGCTTGATGTGTTCGGAAAACGGTTTTCTGATCGACGATGGTGTCGTCGCCCGTATAGATGACGACACCTTTCTGTGCCACACCACGACCGGTGGCGCGGAACGCATCCATCAGCACATGGAAGAATGGCTGCAAACGGAATGGTGGGATTTCGACGTCTACGTCGCCAATGTCACCGAACAATATGCGCAGATCGCCGTGGTCGGCCCCAACGCGCGCAAATGTCTGGAAAAGCTGGGCGGCATGGATGTCAGCAAGGACGCGCTGGCATTCATGGAATGGGCGGACGGCACGCTGGGTGGTTTCGACTGCCGGATCTACCGCATCTCTTTCTCGGGCGAGCTGAGCTACGAGATCGCGGTTGACGCAGGGCAGGGCCAAGCGTTCTGGGATGCTTTGATGGTGGCGGGCAATGACCTGGGCGTGATGCCCTATGGCACCGAATGCCTGCATATACTTCGCGCCGAAAAAGGCTTTATCATGATTGGCGATGAAACCGACGGCACGATCATTCCGCAAGACCTCGGGTTGAATTGGGCGATTTCCAAGAAAAAGGACGACTATCTTGGAAAACGAGCGCAGGAGAGATCGCATATGGTGGATCCGAACCGCTGGAAACTCGTCGGTTTGGAAACCACAGACGGCAGCACGCTGCCTGACGGGGCCTATGCCGTCGGCGACGGTGTGAACGAGAACAACCAGCGCACCATGATCGGCCGTGTCACGTCAACCTATCACTCCCCGACACTGGGCAAGGGCATCGCGATGGGGCTGGTTCTGAACGGACCAGACCGCATGGGCGAGGTGCTGGATTTCCCTGGTACCGATGGCAAGACGTATCAGGCGAAAATCGTCGATCCGATTTTCTATGACAAAGAGGGGGCGAAGCAAAATGTCTGAAGCGATCAGTGCATTGAACGGTGCTGTCTTCAAGGAAGGCATAGCGGAAATTCTGGGCCTTGACCCGATCGGAATGATCTCGATCCGGGGCGATCTATCCGCGAGCTATATGAAAAAAGCTTTGAAAAAGGCAGTTGGTGTCGGCATGCCGGGCATCCGGGAAATATCACTGGCGGGGGACAAGGGCGTCGCGTGGATGTCGCCAGACGAACTGCTGCTGATATGCCCATATACCGACGTCGCGAATGCGCTTGAGTCCCTGAAAAAAGGCTTTGGTGATAACCATGCTCTGGCCGTGAATGTGTCCGATGCCCGGGCTGTGTTCCGTATCAAGGGGCCGAACACGCGCGAGGTGCTGGCCAAACTAGCGCCCGTCGACCTGTCACCCCAGGCTTTCGGCCCCGGCATGATCCGACGCACCCGTCTGGCCCAGGTCCCGGCAGCCTTCTGGATGGAGGATACTGACACCGCACAGCTTGTGTGTTTCCGCTCGGTCGCCCAATACGTGTTTGATTTGCTGAAAACCGCCGCGCAACCGGGATCAGAGGTCGGTTTCTATCGCAGCTAGGCTAAAGGTCGCCGATAGGCTCCAGGCAGGACGTATCGGCGGAACCTTCAACCATTCCGGATGGTTTTGGTCTAAGTTGCCAAAAGCGTGTGTACATACATAATTGGGCGCAGATCGAAGCTCGGTTTCCTATCTTGCCCTTGACCTTGCGGGTTCACGCGCTTCATGTGGCCCAGAAGCAATTTCAATAACGGAGGCTTTTCTCATGGCTTTTACTCTTCCTGACCTTCCCTATGCCCACGACGCGCTTGCATCCAAAGGCATGTCAAAGGAAACGCTGGAATACCACCACGACAAGCACCACAACGCTTATGTAACCAATGGCAACAAGGCCATCGAGGGCACTGAGTGGGAGGGGAAGACCCTCGAGGAGATCATCAAGGGTACATATAAGCCCGATGCCGTGGCCCAAAATGGGATCTTCAACAACATCTCTCAGCTTTGGAATCACAACCAGTTCTGGGAAATGATGACCCCCAACTCTGTCGCGATGCCCGGCGAACTGGAAAAGGCTATCAAAGAAAGCTTTGGTTCGGTCGACAAGTTCAAGGACGAATTCAAGACCGCAGGTGGCGGCCAGTTCGGTTCTGGTTGGGCATGGCTGGTAAAGGATAAAGACGGCGGTCTGAAGGTTACCAAGACAGAGAATGGCGTGAACCCAGTGTGTTTCGGTCAGACAGCTCTGCTTGGCTGCGACGTGTGGGAGCATTCCTACTATATCGACTATCGCAACGCGCGCCCTGACTATCTGTCAAACTTCCTCGATAATCTTGTAGATTGGGAAAACGTCGCGTCGCGCATGTAATCTTTTGATATATCTACAGAAAGGCTCCGCCCGTTCACGTGGCGGGGCCTTTTTTGTGGGAACTGTGATCCGGGGTCATGCGTTTGTCCGTTGAGCAAATCAGATTACAGGAGAACATGATGACCAAGATTGATAACGGGACTTGGGTGCTGATCGCAGATGGCGAAAAGGCATTATTCATGGTCAACGAAACTGATGACGAAAATCCGTTCTTACAGGTCTTCCGCGAGGAGGAACAAGATAACCCTCCCAATCGCGAGCAAGCAGCAAATCGCCGGGGGCGTTTCAACGATGGCCCTTCGGTGCACCGATCTGCGGTAGCCGATACGGATTGGCATCAACTTTCAAAGGATCGTTTTGCGCACGAATTAGCGGAAATCTTGTACAAGCAAGCCCATAAGGGACGGTTTGAAAAGATCGTGATCGTGGCTCCGCCTTCCACGCTGGGTGAATTGCGCGATGCATTCCACCAAGAGGTGTCGAGCAAGGTTGTAGGAGAAATTCCAAAAACCCTGACAAACCATCCGGTCAACGAGATCGAGGAGATCATCAAGTCCGAGTTGAATTCGAACTAATGTGTATCTAAATTGCAACACCTGACAAGGCGCGATCAGCTTTGGTTTTCAGTGTATTGCCCCGCCAGTATCGGCGCTGAAAGAGCGCTGGAATTCCAGCGCTCTTTTCGCGTTACGCTGGTCAGCTTGCATGTGCATACGGGGAAAACATCTGCCTAATTGCCGGGGGAAGTCTGCCTGACTCTGGGAATTACGCCAATGCGCGGGGACATAGATGCGGCAATGCGGCTGTGTTCCCGCGCGTTGGCATCCCAGACAAATGTCAGCTTAAAAGTTGGTGCAACAATTCCACGGCGGCATCTGCATCGGGGACTGACGTGAAATAGCCAAGCAACGTTTCATCAGCGAATCCTTCGGCGACGACATGGGCGAGAAGCGCAAGCAGCGGATCCCAGTAACCATTTGTATTAACTAGTATTATTGGCTTGCTGTGCAGGCCAAGCTGCCGCCATGTAAGCACCTCGAACAATTCGTCTAACGAACCGGCACCGCCGGGCAACACCACGACCGCATCGCAGTTCATGAACATGACCTTCTTACGTTCATGCATCGTTTCGGTGACGATGTACCGCGTCAGATCGGTCTTGCCGACTTCCCATTTCACCAGATGTTCAGGAATGACGCCGAACGTATTCCCTCCCGCCAATTGCGCCGCGCGGGCGACAGCCCCCATTAAACCTACGTCCCCGGCACCGTACACCAGCCGCCAGTTTTCTCTTGCCAAACCCTGTCCGACGGCGTGGGCCTGAGCCATGTATTCGGGGTCGTTACCGGGGCGCGATCCGCAATATACACACACGGATTTTTGCTTCATCAAGGTTATCCTCGCCATTGAATGTGCAGAAGAAATGCAGCTGCATTTTGACCCTTGATAGAGCGCTTGCTACAAGTTCTCAATGAGCCGAGGCCAGAGGGTTATCACGATGCCGATGTTCCGAACTAGAAATGCGCAGATTGGCGGCGGAATCCTGGCCGCTACTGTAATTTTTGGTGCCGGTTATCTTTGGCTATATTGGACGGCTCCCTCGCACGTCACGGCGCGCGTAACCCCTCAGACCATCATATCAGATACAAAGATGACCTCCAGACCCCTGACGGCTGCGGCGGTCGATGACGCTCAGGCGGCGCGCGCCGCGCCCGCACTTTCTGCCCCAAAGGCAGCCGATACTCCGGAAATCATGGCGTCGCCAAATAGCCCAAGCTTTGACGAGGTCCGTCGAGAGGTGGATGGGGTGACGGTAATCGCAGGTCGCGCCAGCCCGGGCAGCAATGTTCGGGTCATGAGCAACGGCGCGGAAATTGCGACTGCTACCGCGGATAGTGCAGGAAAATTTGCAACGCTGGCGATCTTGCCTCCGGACGGGACGGGGCAGGTTCTGAGCTTGGCCGCGCAGTTGGATGCGACGACGACGGTGTCCGATGAAGAGATTATCCTTGCGCCGCTCACTCCTTCAATGCCCGCCGCCGCGGCGATAGAGAACAGCGTCGTAGCCGGTTTGCCCGGTGAGATCACCGCCCCCAGTTCGCCGACGGTTCCAGACAAAGTGACGGAAAACGCGCCATCGGACGCAGCGCCCTCGGTCAGTCAACCGTCTACGCTAGGTCCGGTACGCGCACCGCAGACCCCCGACGCGCCGGAAGTCCCGGCGACCATGACGGCCGCGACGACCGTTCCGTCAGCCGCACCCGAAACACCGGTTGCAGAGGCTCCGCCGCGAGTGGCAGTTTTGAAATCGACCCCAGACGGCGTAGAGCTTTTGCCTGGATCGGCCCCAGAGGTTACCGACCGTATCGCGCTTGATACCATTTCATATTCCGAGACCGGCGAAGTCCGTTTGGGAGGAAGGGCACAGTCGTTGGGCAAATCGGTGCGCGTTTACCTGAACAACAGCCCGGTGGTTGCGTTGGCAGTGGACCCGGAGGGGCGGTGGCGCGGTGACCTCAAGGACATCGATACCGGCATATACACGCTGCGTGTTGACGAACTGGATGGGGCGGGAAAGGTGATCAGCCGGGTAGAGACCCCGTTTAAACGTGAATCCGCGGCAACACTGGAACGCGCGTCGGCAAGCCATAATGGACCGATAAGCGCGATCACCGTTCAGGAAGGGGCCACACTTTGGGCGATCGCAAGGGAACGCTATGGCGACCCGTTTCTTTACGTCAGGGTGTTCGAGGCAAACCGGGATTCGATCCGCGATCCTGATTTGATCTATCCTGGCCAGGTTTTCGACCTTCCTGACTGATGCGACGCGGGCGCACGCGCCTTCAAATCGTCCGACAGCACTGGCAACATCCGTTCGCCCGGCATATGTAGTGACCCAAGCATTTCAGGATCATTATGTCAGCCGATAGAACTCGCGCCACCACGGCACCTAAAAACGCCGCGCAAATCCCATTGACCGAAGAAGAGATTGCCAACGCTGCCGAACGTCAGTCCAACCTTCTGGTTCTCAAGAAAGTAGCGCCGTATCTTTGGCCCAAGGATATGCCGTGGGTGAAAAGGCGGGTGGTCTGGGCAATGATCTTCCTGGTGGTGTCCAAGCTGATTTCCATTGTTATTCCCCTTCTCTACAAAGATGCGGTTGATGCGCTGGCGAACGAAGGCGTGCCGTTCCTGGCGCTCGGTGCAGTTGGGCTTACCGTAGCTTACGGTGTCGCACGCGCGATGAATGTGGGCTTTCAACAATTGCGCGATGCGGTTTTCGCGCGGGTTGGGCAACGTGCCTTGCGGATGCTGGCGCTTGAGACTTTTCAGCATATTCACAAGTTGTCGATGCGCTATCACATCACGCGCAAAACCGGTGGTCTAAGCCGGATTATCGAACGTGGCGTCAAGGGCGTTGACTTCTTGCTGCGTTTCTTGCTGCTTTCGATCGGCCCGCTGGTGCTGGAACTGTTGATGATCGGCGTGATCCTGACGATCTTGTTCGATGCGTGGTACCTGCTGGTGGTGGCCGTCACGATTGCGCTTTACGTCTGGTTCACCTTCGCTGTGACCGAATGGCGGGTCAGGCTGCGCCGCCAGATGAACGACCAAGACACCGATGCGAACCAAAAAGCCATCGACAGTCTGCTGAACTATGAAACGGTCAAGTATTTCGTCGCGGAAAACCGCGAGGCCGGGCGTTATGACCATGCGATGGCGGGGTACGAAGAAGCTGCGATCAAGACCAATTATTCGCTCGCATTTCTGAATTTTGGTCAGTCATTGCTCATTACCTGCGGGTTGGTGGGGGTTATGGTGATGGCGGCGATTGGTGTGCAGAAAGGTGAATTGACTGTCGGGGATTTCGTCATGGTCAATGCTTACATGGTGCAGATTACCGTACCGTTGAATTTTCTCGGCACAGTGTACCGCGAAATTCGGCAGGCGCTGGTGGACATGGGACAGATGTTCACCTTGCTGGATCAACCGGCCGAAATCACCGACAAACCCGCGGCACCGGAACTGCAAGTTACCGGCGGGCGAGTGACCCTTGACGACGTGCGTTTTGGCTACGATCCCGACCGCGAGATCCTCAAGGGCGTGTCCATCGAAGCAGCCCCGGGAGAGATGGTTGCGATTGTCGGCTCGACCGGCTCCGGGAAATCTACCATCGGTCGGTTGTTGTTCCGGTTCTACGATGTGCAGGCAGGTGCATTGCGCATTGATGGGCAGGATGTACGCGATGTGACACAGGAAAGCCTGCACCGCGCGATCGGTGTCGTTCCCCAAGATACGGTACTGTTCAATGACACCATCGGATATAATATCGGATATGGCCGCGACGGTGCGACACAGGCTGAAATCGAATCTGCCGCAAAAGCCGCGCAGATACACGACTTTATCCAACGTTTGCCCATGGGCTATGACACGGCGGTAGGCGAGCGGGGCCTGAAGCTTTCGGGTGGCGAGAAACAGCGCGTGGGCATCGCCAGAACGCTGCTGAAAAATCCTCCGATCTTGCTGCTGGACGAAGCAACCAGCGCACTGGACAGCGAAACCGAATACGAGATTCAGGATGCTTTGCGGCAGGCTGGCAAAGGTCGTACAGTCCTGACGATTGCGCACCGTCTTTCGACAGTTGCGGAAGCAGACAGGATCGTTGTGCTGGAGCAAGGCAGCGTGGTCGAACAGGGAACCCACGATGATCTTTTGGCTCGCAATGGCCGTTATGCACAGCTGTGGCAGCGCCAGCAATCTGAAACGGACTGACGGCGCTGCGCAGGGTTGAAATGGCCTTAGTCTTTGGCGATGGCCTTCGATGTCAGCTTGTCCAATGCGCCGGCCATCTTGGAAAGATAGTCCGCATCAGCCGCTATGCCATGATCTTCTGACAAAGCCACGGGATCGCGATAGGTCACGTGCACATCGCCCGAGGCATCCGAATAGGTCAGCACGCGCAGGGGCAGATCAAGCCCGGCGGTTTGTGCATCCTGCATCGCAGGGGTGCCCAGCTTTGGGTTGCCGAAGATAAGCAGCATCGTCGGGCGAAGCTCCATATCAACTTTCTTGGCACCTTCTGCGTGGTCCACGCGGGCGAAGACAGTCGCCCCCGCCTCAGTTACAGCGGCTTCCAACCGGTCCACGGTTTCGTGCACTGAATAGGGGCTGGTTTTGGTGATCAACTCCGCAGCAAGGGCAGGTACTGCCATGGTCATTGCCGCAAGTGAAAAAAGTATACCTCGAAACATCATGTTTCTCCTTGTTTATGTTAAGTGTCGCTGACTCAGACGTAGAGTGCCGACCGAGGAATGCGAGGTATTTATCCGGAGGGGGCGCGCGCCACCCGCGCGGCCGGGTCTGACCCACCCGGGTGACGGGTAGCCGAGACCGCAGCCAGCACGGTGGACCCGGGGGGTTACTCTGCGGGTTTCTGCGAGGTCCAGTTGTCGTCGTTGACTTGATCGTCCCAGATGATCAGGCCCGACTTGAGCCGCCGCGCGTCCTTTTGCAGCGCCCAGTCTTGGGCCGCCTTGCTGGCCCGGCCCAGCGACATCTTGGCAAGCAGCCGTGCAGACCAGCGGGCGTATGTGGTCGCCCATACCCTGATCGCCAGCAACGAAGGCGTCACCATCAATGTCAGCACAGTTGCGATGCCAAGCCCGAACACAACCGCCGTCGCCAGTTGTTTCCACCAAAGCGCCGTCGGGCTGTCAATCGTATAGCCCCCATTCGCAAAATCCAGGCTAAGCCCGAACATCATGGGTGCAAGCCCCGCCATCGTCGTGATTGTGGTCAGCAGCACCGGACGGATACGAGCTTGTGCAGTGCGGATGATCGCTTCGATACGCGGCATGTACTGGCTGAATTCCTGATAGGTGTCGATCAGGATGATGTTGTTGTTAACCACAATCCCCGCCAAGGCGACGATACCAGTGCCGGTCATGATGATGGAAAAGGTCTGATCCATCACCAGCATGCCGATCAGCACCCCGGTGGTCGAAAGTACGACTGCCAGCAGCACCAGGATCGAATTATAGATGCTGTTGAACTGGGCCAGAAGAATGATGAACATCAGCCCCAATGCCGCCGTAAAGGCCGAGCTCAGGAATGCCTGGCTTTCGGCCTGATCCTCTTGATCGCCGGTCCATTCATAGCTGACGCGGTCAGGCAGGGGGTTGGTTTCGAGCCACTTGGTGATTTCAGCGATCCGTTCATTGGCGTTGATCGGGACCATGCGCACCCTGCCGTCCGAAAACTGTTGCTGAAGATCCAGCCCACGCGCTGCGGTAGTGCGATCCGTGATCTTGTAGGTCTTGCCATCGTGAGCCGTGAAATCGGCATCGTCTGCAGCGGGGCGCATCGTGGCCAACGTCAAATCCACATCTTTGCCGTCAACCTTGTCAGTCTTGACCAGTTTCACCAGACCGGGGAAAACATCCGCCTTGATGTCCATATGGCGCTTTTGGTCGATGCGGTTGATTTCGGCCAACTTTGGTACCGGCGTGCGCGTGATGAAATTTGACAGTGGCACCAAGCCATCGACTGTTCGCACCTTCAGCGTGTCCAAGGTGCTTAGAACGCGATCCTTTTCAGGCAGGCGTACCCTGATCTCGATCTCTTCGTCCGAACTGTCGACCCGCATCTTGTCAAGCAGCAACCCCCGGGTGACGAGCTGAACCATCGCACCGACAGTTAGCACGTCGGCACCGAATTGTCCGGCTTTCGCAACGTCCACGTCGATTTGCCAGTCGATACCGGGCAGGGGGCGCGTGTCTTCGATCAATGTCAAGCCGGGTGTCTTGGCGAACTCGTTACGGACGAGAGCCGTCGCATCAACCAGATCGGTAAAGCTGTCGGCCTTCAGCCGCAGATGCACGGCCTTGCCGGATGCGGGACCACGGGACTGGGCGAGTATCTCGATCTTGATGCCGGGGATGGCGCTAAGCTGTTCTGTCAGTTCCGCGATGACGATATCGCCGTCAAGTTCCGGACGCAGGGCGCGGTCTTCCCATGGGATTGTCTCTAGCTGAATTTGACCGATGCTGTCGTTGGGGGCCTGAGCGCCCCCGGTATTGCTGTCCAGCCCCCCTTCGCCCGCAAAGGCAAAGGCCGTGGCGACCCCGGGATGGGCCAGCACGATCTTTTCGGCTTGCTGCATGATGTTGTCCTTTTCGGTCAACGACAGGTTGCCTCGGGCCAGAACATACACGATCGCCTGTTCCGGTTCGCTTTCGACAAAGAATTCGACGCCCTTGCTGTTGTTGCTGAAGAAGATCAGCGTGGTGCCGACAAAAATGAATACCACGCCCGTCACAACCAATGGCATGACCGGATTGCCGGTGATGAATTCGATCAGCCGCCCAAAGCCGGACCGGCGATAGCCGGCGTGGATCACGTTAGGTTCTTTGCGGAAAAGCCGCGATGTCAGCCAGCGCCCGCCGCGCCCCATGCGCGTGAACAATGCGAAAAAGCTGATAAGCCCCAACATCACGCCCGACACGGCGATCGCGAGCAAAGCGCACAGGGCCGCGATGCTTGCGAAGATCAGCGCAAACACCGGGATTACCGACCCGAGAATATCCAACCCGTCCATCGACGCGAACTGCGTTGAGATCACCGCGAACAGCGGTTGCATCAACAATACCGGCAATGCAACCATCGCCAGCACTATGGGGAAAAGCAACAGGTGCATATATAACGGCAACTTGGCAATCGCTTCCATATTGCCGGCCATCCAGCGTTCCAACCGTCCGGTTACCCCACCCATGACCGGCAGATAAACCAACGCGACGACCAACGACGCCGATAGCACGAATATCAGTGTGACAGGCAACATTCCCATGAATTCGCCAGGCACACCGGGCCAGAACAGCATCGGTAAAAACGCGCAAAGCGTGGTCGCTGTCGATGATATGATCGGCCAGAACATGCGTTTGGCGGCTTCGACATAGGCGGCCATCGGACCTTCGCCTTGTTGCTGCCGCGCATCGGCGTATTCGACCACGACGATTGCGCCGTCCACCAACATGCCGACCGCCAGGATCAGCCCGAACATGACGATGTTCGAGATCGAGATACCCATAAGCGCCAGAAACGCGAAGCACAGAAGAAACGATGTTGGGATAGCGAAGCCCACCAATAGTGCCGCGCGAATGCCAAGCGCGGCCAACACGACGATCATCACCAATGCGATTGCCGTGAACACGGATCCCAGCAATTGCTGTACCATGCTGTCTACGATGCGGCTTTGGTCATTCGATGTGCCGAGGGTCACCGCCGCTTTCAATTCGTCAGGCCACGAGGCGCTTTGATCAGCCACGACCTGCTTGACCTGCGCCGAGGTGTCGATCAGGTTGTATCCCTTGCGTTTGACCACTTGCAGCGCAAGGGTTTCCCGCCAGCCCGGCTTCTAGAACCGCGTCGATGCCCTCGAGAGCGTCTTGCAGGTCGCGGGCGACGCGGGCCATCGTACGTTCAGGCACCGGTCCGGTCAGATTGACGATGATGATGGGAAATTCGGAAAAGTTGATCTCGTTGATCGAATATTTTTCGTATCCGTCCGGAAACTTCGCCTCTGCTGTGCTCATGGCATCGCGGACGTCGGCCATGATCTTGGTCTTGTCCCAGCCGAATTCGAACTCCAGCGCGATCCCCGCATAGTTTTCTGCCGCAGTCCCTGTCATGGTTTTCAGCCCGTCCAGATCGGACAGTTCTGTTTCCATCGGTTTGACCAACAGGGTTTCACTGTCGGCAGCAGAGATGCCGGGGAATTGCACCGATACAAACAGTGCGGGAATTTCGATGTCAGGTTCACCTTCCTTGGGCAAGGTCGAATAGGCGTATCCCCCCACCACGAGACTCAGCAGGATAAAAGCCATGACCATTCGGGCACGCCCTGCCGCCCAATCGACGATCCCGCTCATTGTATGGCCTCACGGTAGGTCGGTATCACGGTGACGCCTGCGGTGACGTATTCCTGACCCAGCACGATGACATTGGCCTCTTGGGGAAGCCCTTTGACCCAAACGCCCTCGGCTGTGTCGCGAATCAATTCGACCGGTGCAAAATTGACCACATCGGCGTCGTCGATCAATCGTACGCCCAAGGCTCCCTCATCATTCAGGGTCAGGGCAGACTGGGGCAGAAGGTGTGCGTCTACGCCTTCGGAGGCAATGACGATTTCGGCGGTCTGGCCGTCGCGGATGCTTAGATCGGTATTCTGAACGTCGATTTCGATACGGAAGGTGCGCGTGGACGGGTCAGAGGCCCGGGAAATGAAAGACACTTTCCCCTGCAATTGCCGATCTCCTGTCGCAAGTCGCGCCCGCGCCGGTGCGCCAAGGCTGACGTGATCAACTTCGGTTTCGGGGACAAAGCCCACAAGCTTGATCAGGTCAAGCTGGATAACCTGGGCGCAAATGGACCCTTTTTGCAGCAGGCTACCCAGTTCCGCGGTGTCGCTTTCCAGCAGCCCGGCGAACGGAGCCTTGAGGGTCAAGCGGTCAATTTCGGCGTTGGCCATCGCCACGGCGGCATCCGCTGATTGGATGCCGGATCTGGCCGCGCTCAATCCGGCTTGGGCCGAGCTCAGGTTGGCGCGTGCCGCCGCGACGGCAGCCTCGGCGCTGGCCAGGGTGGTTTGCGACGAAAACCCACCTTCACCAAGCTTTTCCGCGGCGTTCAGCTTGATCAGTGTTTCATCAAGACGCGCCTGGGCTTCCTCAACACGCGCTTCCGCCTCGGGGACACGCGATTCGGCTTCGGCGTGGCGGGCCACGGCTTCTTTCTGCTGCGCATCCCGCGTGCCCAGATCCAGTTTGCACAGGGTTTCACCCTCGGCGACCCGCGCACCCTTGCGCAATGGGGGCGATATGACGATGGCCGAGGTTTCGGCCTGAACGGCAACCTGACGCGCCGCCGCGGTCTGGCCGCGCACGACAATTGCCGAATCGAGCTGTTTGGCCTGGCTGCGCTGCACCACAACCTTGACGAGCGACTGATCGGCAACGTGTGACAGGCTGGTGGTGTCTTCCGACGGAGGTGGGGCACCGTTGAACCCCAGTGTATTCAACAGCGCTTCGCGCTCAAATATCGCCATGTACATAAATGCAGACACGGCAATCGCCGCCAGGATTGGAAAAATGCGCATTCTGAGCCTCGGCAAATTGTAGGTGCGGCCCGTCAGACCACTTCCAGGAGAGTATGTTGGGGGCTATGTAAGTGAAATTAACTGAACTGCATAGTTCAGTTTTGAAAAAATCAGTGATCTGCGGCCCTGTTGCCCCCGCGGTGGCTGGGTGCGATGCAGCCTAGCCCTTGGCAGGCCCGCAGGCGCAGGGTAAGAGAGGCGTTGAAAAAGGGCGGGACCATTAAGATATGAGCGATACAGACAGTTTCATCGACGAAGTAAATGACGAGGTTCGCCGGGACAGATTTTATCTGTTGCTCAAACGCTATGGCTGGATCGCCATACTGGCGGTTGTCTTGCTGGTCGGGGGCGCTGCTTGGAATGAGTATCAAAAAGCCCAGAACCGCGCTCGCGCCCAAGCGCTTGGTGACGCGATATTCGCGGCATTGGCGGGAAGCGATGCGGGCGGGCGTGTCGAAGCTCTGGCGGCGGTGAAAACAGACAACCCGCGTTCGGTCGCGATGCTGGCATTCTTGAAAGCCGCCGAGCAGTCCGAGGCCGGGGATAAGACAGCCGCCATCGACACGCTCAACAGTCTGGGCGCGAACGGCGATGTGCCGGCAATCTATCGCGAAATCGCCCAGTTCAAGGCGCTGACCCTGCAAGGGGCCGACACCCCGGTCGCGGATCGGCGGCTCGCGCTTGAGGCATTGATACAGTCAGCCAGTCCTTTGCGATTGCTGGCGCAGGAACAACTGGCATTGATCGACATCGAAGAAAACCAGCCCCAGGCGGCGATTGATCGCTACCAGGAGATATTGCAGGATGCCGAGGTCACCTCGGACTTGCAACAGCGTGCCCTTCAGGTGATTGTTGCTTTGGGAGGCGAGCCTGACCTGGGTTCCGCCGCTGCGGTGATGTCGCCAGAGCTCTCTCCATCAGCAGGCGTTGGCGGCAACTGAAATCGATCGTCCGATGTGATCAAAAACACGAGTTAAGAGCAGAAGTGAGCAGCGCCATGACCAAACTTCACAGCACCTTCGTAACCAGATCCGTTCCGGGACGTTCTGCGTTGGTAGTTTCAGCCGTCGCTGGCGCGTTGTTGCTGTCCGCGTGTGCCGAGCCCGAGGCAATCTTACCCGGCGAACGCTTCGACGTACGCTCGGTATTGCGGGGGGATGACGGGTTTGAGGCGCAAGCCGATCTTCCTGTTCCGGCAAACACGGTGCGCGGCATCTCGCTGCCAGCGGCCACTGCAAACACCAACTGGGCCCAAAGCAACGGCACCCCGAGCACCCGTATCGCAAACCCCGCCTTGAGCGCCACGCCGCGGTTGGCCTGGAGCGCGAACATCGGAAGCGGCGACAGCCGGAAACAGCGTATAACAGCATCCCCCGTGGTAGTGGGCGGGCGTATATTCACCATCGATTCCAGTGCACAGGTGACCGCAACCTCTGCCTCCGGTGCCACATTGTGGGCCCGCGACCTGACCCCGGAAATGGATAGCGCGGGTGAAGCGTCGGGCGGCGGTCTGGCTGCGGACGGAAATACTTTGTATGTGTCATTGGGGTTCGGCACCGTTACCGCACTCGATATGGAAAGTGGCGGTACGAGGTGGACGCAGGACCTTGACGCCAGCGGAACGGGCGCGCCTGCCGTGTACGAGGACATGGTTTACTTTACCGGCGGTGACGACACAGGCTGGGCGCTCAACAAGTCCGACGGTCGCATCAAGTGGCAAACCGGCTCCAGCACCAGCATGACCAATGTGCTTGGTGGCCCGGCACCCGCCATAAGCGCGCAGATTGCGGTGATGGCATTTGGTTCGGGCGAAGTGCAGGGCTTGTTCCGTCAGGGCGGCATGGACCGGTGGAGCACATCCGTCGTGGGCAAACGCCCCGGGCGGGCTGTTGCGAATATTTCCGATATTACCGGCAGTCCGGTAATTTCCGGTGATACCGTATATGTGGGCAACCATTCGGGCCGACTGGCGGCGTTGACGCTCGGCGGTGGTGAGCGGATTTGGACCGCGCGCGAAGGTGCCATCGGCCCGGTGTGGCCGGCTGGCGACAGTATTTTTGCGGTGACAGACCTGAACGAACTGGTGAGGCTGGACGCGTCGACCGGCATTCGTATCTGGGGCACGCCGTTGCCGAACTTTGTCAAGGAGAAGCCTAAACGCCGGTCGGAAGTCTTTGCGAATTACGGGCCAATTGTCGCCGGGGGCAGGGTGATCGTCGCATCGAACGACGGCAAGTTGCGCAGTTTTGACCCCACCAACGGGGCGATGGTGGCAAGCGCCGATATTCCGGGCGGGGCATCCTCGTCACCTGTTGTGGCCGGTGGTGTGCTTTATGTTGTATCGTCCAAGGGGCAATTGCACGCTTTCCGTTGACCGCCAAATAGGCTAGAGCGCAGGCTTGACCTTGTCTTCGGAGCCATTCCATGTCTTTCACCCTCGCCATTGTGGGGCGTCCCAACGTCGGTAAGTCCACGTTATTCAACCGCCTTGTCGGCAAAAAGCTGGCTTTGGTTGATGATCAGCCCGGTGTGACACGCGACCTGCGCGAAGGCGCTGCGCGGCTGGCGGATCTGCGTTTCACCGTTATTGACACCGCAGGGCTGGAAGAAGTGACGGATGACAGCCTTCAGGGCCGGATGCGCCGTCTGACCGAACGCGCGGTGGATATGGCAGACATCTGTCTGTTCATGATCGATGCACGCGTGGGGGTGACCCCCTCTGATCTGGTCTTTGCCGACATTCTGCGCAAGAAATCTGCGCATGTTATTCTTGCGGCGAACAAAGCCGAAGGCAAAGCTGCGGATGCCGGTGTGATCGAGGCTTATAACCTCGGTCTGGGAGAGCCGATCCGCCTGTCCGCGGAACACGGCGAAGGGCTGAACGATCTTTATTTGCAACTCATGCCGATCGCCGACGGCTTCGCCGAGCGTGCCCAAACTGATCAACCCGACACAGATGTGGATCTGACCGAACAAGAAGCCGAACTGGGGGACGAAGACGCGCCGGTGCCGGTCCCAACCAATGCCAAGCCGCTGCAAGTGGCTGTTGTCGGTCGGCCTAACGCGGGTAAGTCGACGCTGATCAATCAGATCATGGGAGAGGACCGTCTGCTGACCGGCCCCGAAGCTGGCATCACCCGTGACGCGATTTCCCTGCGTACTGTCTGGGATGACGTACCGATGCGGATCTTTGACACCGCCGGTATGCGCAAAAAAGCGAAAATTCAGGAAAAGCTGGAAAAACTCAGCGTCAGTGACGGCTTGCGGGCGGTAAAATTCGCCGAAGTCGTTGTTGTGTTGCTGGATGCCGAGATTCCGTTTGAACAGCAGGATTTGCGCATTGCCGACCTGGCCGAACGCGAGGGCCGCGCTGTGGTGGTCGCGGTCAACAAGTGGGATCTTGAGACAGACAAGCAAGGCAAGCTGAAAGACCTGCGCGAAAGCTTTGAAAGGTTGTTGCCGCAGCTGAAAGGGGCACCTTTGGTGACGGTCTCTGCCAAGACCGGCAGGGGGCTGGACCGTTTGCACCAGGCGATCATGCGCGCCAATGATGTGTGGAACCGCAGGATCACCACCGCGCAGTTGAACCGTTGGCTGGCCGGGATGATGGAGGCGCATCCGCCACCCGCCCCACAAGGCAAACGTATCAAACTGCGCTACATGACCCAGGCAAAGACGCGGCCTCCGGGGTTTGTCGTGATGTGCAGCCATCCAGATAAGGTGCCGGAAAGCTATAACCGCTATCTGGTCAACGGCTTGCGGATCGATTTTGATATGCCCGGCACGCCGATCCGTCTTTGGATGCGCGGGCAATCTGATGCCAACCCCTATAAGGGCCGCAAAAAGGCCAAGCCGTCAAAACTGCGTAAGCATACCGACGGTCACCGCAAGGATCGCTAGAGCGCCGATATAACTCTCATAAACCCAAAGCCGGAGCCCTCGACAGCTCCGGTTTTTTTTACGGATTAAACCCGCCGCCAGGCACGGTAGGTCGGCAGGATCAGCGCAATTGCTCCGCCCGCAGCGAGCGCTGCGACCGTGGGCGACGCGTTGACGTTTTGCACGATCACCGCGACCAGCGCCCATATTACCGCAATCCCGTAGGTCGGTGCGCGTCGCAGGGTTGATTGCACGCCGGCAGCGATCACGATGGCCAGACCGACGAACACCAGCCCGGCGGTGTTCGCACTCATCCAGCCATAGCCAGCGGCCAACAGGCCCAATGCAACACAGGACGCAGCGCTTAGCCAGCCCGCGTACAAGCCTACCGGAAGCGCTGCAAAGCCGCGATCATCGCGCGGGGAACGAAACAGCGCATAAAGCGCCGATATCAGCATTGCCCAGATCAGTATCGCCGCCCAAACCGGGCTAGCGACGGCTACCGTCAGCCAGAAACACCCGATAAACAGTGAGATACTGAGCGGCAAGCGCATATCGTGCCAGATATAGTCCTCGCGCCGCTTCCAAAGGCCCCAGGCCATACCGACGATCAGCCACAGATAAATCAGCCCCCAGATCGAAAACGCGTATCCCGCGGGCTGGACCGGTGGGTTATCTTGGGGGATAGGGAATTGGTCGGGCGAAAAACCGTTAAAGCCAGACACGAAAAGCGGCGATGCGGCAAAACCGATTGCCAGCAAAAAGGTCAACAGGGCTATGAAGGAACGGGACATGGGGCTACCTTGCGTGGAAATCACTCTGCGCGATAGATAGCCCGACCAAGATCGGTATCAATCAGCGCAGATTGCCATCTATATCCAACGTGGTTTTGCCGCCAAGATAGGGGGCCAGGACCTCGGGCAGCTTCACCGAACCGTCAGCCTGCTGGCCATTTTCCAGAACTGCAATCAAGCATCGCCCGACGGCGAGCCCCGACCCGTTCAGGGTATGGACAAACTGAGGTTTGCCCCCGTCGGCGGGTTTGAAGCGTGCATTCATGCGTCGCGCCTGGAAATCCCCCGTGGTCGAGACTGAGCTGATCTCGCGATAGGCGTTCTGACCGGGTAGCCACGCTTCGATGTCATAGGTACGGCGGGCACCGAACCCCATATCACCGGTACACAGCAGCACGGTGCGGTAGGGTATGTTCAGCCGTTCCAGCAAATCCTCCGCACAGCGCAACATGCGCTTTTGTTCGTCGTCAGAGGTTTCGGGATGGGTAATCGACACCATCTCGACCTTCTCGAACTGGTGCTGGCGCAGCATGCCCGAGGTGTCGCGGCCCGCGCTGCCCGCCTCGGAACGGAAGCACAGGGTGTGGGCGGTCATCCGGCGGGGCAGGGCGGCTTCTTCCAGCACGTCACCGGCGACCGAATAGGTCAGCGTCACTTCGGAGGTGGGGATCAGCCACCAGCCGTTGGTGGTCTGATAGCTGTCGTCGCCGAACTTGGGCAGCTTGTCGGTGCCATACATCGCCTCGTCGCGCACCAGCACCGGCGTCATATATTCGGTCAGCGCATTATGATCCACATGCGTGTCGATCATGAACTGTGCCAACGCACGGTGCACCCGTGCGACAGCGCCTTTCAGCATGACGAACCGCGCACCGGAGGTCTTGGCCGCGGTCTCGAAATCCATCAAGGGTGTGACACTGGCGATCTCAAAATGCTCTTTCGGGATAAAATCAAAGCTGGGCACATCGCCCCAGCGGTTTACCTCGAGGTTGTCATTTTCATCAGCGCCATCCGGAACATCGTCGGCAGGCAAGTTGGGAATCCGGGCAAGCATGTCATTCAGCTGCGCGTCCAGATCCTTGGCCTCTGCCTGCATGGCGGTGACTTCGGCTTTCTTGTCGCTGACCAAGGTGCGCAGCCGTTCGAATTCGGCCTCGTCGCCCTTGGCCCTGGCTGCGCCGACCAGTTTCGACGCCTTATTCTGCTCGGCCTGCGCCGTTTCGGCCGCCGAAATCTTGGCGCGCCGCGCTTCGTCCAGCGCCAATACCCCAGCCGTCACAGACGCATCCCCGCGCCGCGCCAATGCGGCGTCAAAAGCATCGGGGTTTTCGCGGATGGCTTTGATGTCGTGCATGGGGCTGTTCCTTCTGGCTTCCGAGTCGCGCGATTTGCGTTTGCGGCGTTATGCCCGATTGTCGCGCAGGGGGCTAGATGTGGCGTAGCGCATGATTATTGCGTTCAGGCACGGTTTTTCATCATTAGCAGGCTTTTTGCCGGTGATGGTGGCGTGTGGGATGGGGGCTGACTGCGCCGCACACCGCAGGCAAGAACGGACTGCGGCCAAATAGCACCCGAAGGCTCCTTGCAAAGCTCTGCGTCTGACCATAGGTTCCGCCAAACTTTGACGGCAGGCCGACTGCGGCATGCACCCCCATCAAAAGGACGACCTCCATGCAAGGCATTCAGCAATTCGTGCCCCTGATTTTGATCTTCGCGATCATGTATTTTCTGCTCATCCGTCCACAGCAGAAGAAAGTGAAAGAGCACAAGGCGATGGTCGACGGTCTGCGCCGTGGCGATCAGGTTATCACGGCAGGTGGGCTGATTGGTAAAGTCGTCAAGGTGAAGGACGACGGCGAGCTGGAAGTCGAACTGGCCGACAACGTCAAGGTGCGCGTCGTGCAATCGACCATCGCAACCGTTGTTTCCAAGACCGAACCGGCCAAGTAAGCGCCCTTCGCGGCCACGTCTAAAAAAGGCAGTACCATGCTTCAGATTGATCTGTGGAAACGGGTGTTGATCATCCTCACTTGCGCCGTTGGCCTGTGGCTGGCACTGCCCAACGCATTTTACGGCCCCGTAGAGCAACACAATGACGCCGTTAAGGCGATCGACGTGGCGGGCTCCACCCCCGAGCTGGAAGCGCAAAGGGCACTGTGGCCCAACTGGATGCCGTCACAGCTGGTCAATCTGGGGCTGGATCTGCGCGGCGGTGCACACCTGCTTGCCGAGGTAAAGGTCGCTGATGTTTATGCCAGCCGCATGGAGGCCACCTGGCCCGAGGTGCGCGACAGCTTACGGTCGATCACACCGGTGCGCCGGGTCGAGGCCCCCGAGGGCGAATTGCGCGTTCGGATCGGCGACGCTGCTCAGATGGCACCAGCGCTGGAAGCGGCGCGTACTTTGGCACGTCCTGTTCAGACGATTACGGGTGCGGGCCAAAACGACATCGTGGTAAACGGCTCTGGTGACATTATCACCATCACCCTGTCGGACGCCGAAAAACAAGCGACCGATGAACGGACGATGCAACAATCGCTCGAGATTATCCGCCGCCGTATCGACGAGGTGGGCACGCGCGAACCGACCATCCAGCGTCAGGGTTCGGACCGGATTCTGATCCAGGTGCCCGGCATCGGTTCGGCTGCCGAACTGAAGGCGATCATCGGGACCACTGCACAATTGACGTTCAACCCTGTGGTCAATCGGGGGGCAGATGAAAATGCCGCACCTGGACTTGGAAATTCGCTGCTGCCCGATGCCGAATCTCCGGGGACATTCTATGTCATCGAAACCGCACCGGTGGTCACCGGCGAGGAACTGGTCGATGCACAGCCCAGCTTTGACCAAAACGGTCGTCCGGCGGTCAGCTTCCGTTTCGACACCACGGGCGCGCGCAAGTTCGGGACGTATACGGCAGAAAACATCGGGGCACCGTTTGCCATCGTGTTGGACAACAAGGTCATCAGCGCCCCGACAATTCAAAGTGCGATACCGGGCGGTTCCGGCATCATTACCGGTAACTTTACCGTCGAGGAATCAACCAATCTTGCAGTGTTGCTGCGTGCGGGGGCCTTGCCTGCCGGTCTGACCTTTGTCGAAGAACGCACGATCGGGCCGGAACTGGGTCAAGACAGTATCGACGCGGGAAAGGTCGCAACCAGCGTCGCGTTTATCGCCGTGTTGTTCTTCATGTGGGCCAGCTATGGGCTGTTCGGCTTCTTTGCCAATATCGCGCTGATCATCAACGTCGGCATGATTTTTGGCCTGCTGAGCCTGATCGGGGCCACGCTGACCTTGCCAGGTATCGCAGGGATCGTGCTGACGGTCGGTATGGCGGTTGACGCAAACGTTCTGATCTTTGAACGCATCCGCGAAGAGCTCAAGACCGCAAAAGGGCCGGCGCGCGCGATCAGCCTGGGCTATGAACGCGCCCTGAGCGCCATTCTTGATGCCAACATCACCACCTTTATCATCGCCATCATTTTGTTCGTGCTGGGTTCCGGCCCGGTACGCGGCTTTGCGGTCACGCTTGGGCTGGGCATTGTCACGTCGGTCTTTACGGCATATTTCGTCACACGTCTGATGGTGGTCTTTTGGTTTGAACGCCGCCGCCCAAAGACAATTACGGTATAGGAACCTCACGTCATGCGCCTGAGACTGATCCCCGACGATACGAATATCGACTTCTTCAAACATGCCAAACTCACGTTTGGTGCCTCAATGGTAGCGGTGTTGCTCGCCTTGGTTGTCTGGTTCACCATGGGATTGAACTATGGCATCGATTTCCGGGGCGGCACGACGTTGCGCACCCAAAGCGATGCCCCCGTCGATGTGGCCGCTTACCGGACCGCTCTGGCCCCGCTTCAGCTAGGCGACATCTCGATTTCCGAAGTATACGACCCGGCCAGCAACAGTAAAAAGCATGTCGCCATGGTCCGCATTCAGGCACAGGAAGGCGAAGAAGCCGCGACGCCTGAAATGATCAGCCAAGTGGAAGGTGCGTTGAAAACCGTAGCGCCGAACATCGTCTTTACGTCGGTTGAATCAGTGGGGCCCAAAGTTTCGGGCGAATTGATCCAGACCGCGTTTCTGGCGGTGGCCGCTTCGTTGGGTGCGATCCTGATCTATATCTGGCTGCGTTTTGAATGGCAGTTTTCCTTGGGCGCGGTCGCGGCGCTGTTTCATGATGTCATATTGACCATCGGTATTTTTTCGGTGTTGCAAATCCGCTTTGACTTACCGGTTATTGCCGCGATCCTGACGATCATCGGGTATTCGATCAACGACACGGTGGTGATCTTCGACCGCCTGCGCGAAAACTTGCGGAAATATAAAAAGCGAGACTTGCGCGAAATCATGAACCTCAGCGTCAACGAGACCCTGAGCCGTACCTTGATGACATCCGGCACGACGCTGCTGGCTCTGCTCGCGCTCTTGTTTCTGGGCGGTGATGTGATTCGCGGTTTTGTCTTTGCGATCACCTGGGGCGTCATCGTCGGGACATATTCCTCGGTCTATGTGGCCAAGAACATCGTGCTTTTCCTGGGGGTAAAGCGAGACTGGTCCAAGAAAGACAACAATACAGGTCAATACGCAAACATCGATGCCTGATATATTGGCGGCTGCCGGATCGCCAATTGATCTGGTCTGGCTATTCGCGACAGTGATCATAGCGGGGCTGGTTCGTGGCTTTGCGGGCTTTGGCAGTGCGATGATTTTGATGCCGGTTGCGGCCAGCATCCTCAGCCCGGTCGAGGCGGTGATTTTTCTGGCAGCCTCCGAACTGTTGGGCCCGCTGCCGAATATTCCGGGTGCCTTGCGACAGGGCACCCGTCGCGACATCGTGCTGTTGATGTTGGGTGTGCTGGTCGCGTTGCCGTTAGGCCTGTATTTCCTGTCGCACATATCCCCCGAACCTTTCGGCTGGGTCGTTTCGACCGTGGTGCTGATCCTGGTCACATTGCTGCTGTCCGGCTGGCGCTATCACGGGCGGCTCAGCACCTCTCTGATGATCGGTACAGGAGCGTTGGGGGGCTTCATGACCGGTTTCGCCGGGATAGCGGGGCCGCCGGTCATCATGCTCTATATGGCCAGCAAGTTGCCGATTGCTGTCATCAGGGCAAACTTTATGCTGTATCTCATGGGCATCGACATTTTGCTGTTCGGGATGCTCTGGATCAGCGACATGCTGGTCTGGCCAGCGCTGGCGCTAGGATTGCTTATGGGCATACCCAGTATCGCGGCAAACATCATCGGTGCCTGGCTTTTCGACCCGAACGCTGAAAAGCTTTTCCGCAACGTGGCCTATATTGTCATCGCCGCTTCAGCTATTATAGGCTTGCCACTGTGGAGAGGATGACAACATGCGCTTGAACGAGGTCGTGTATTCAGACGCAAAGCCCGTCGAAGGGTACGGACCAGGCTTTTTCCGCATTGGCGGCAAGGTATTTCACGGTCCTGTTCTGGCAGGAACGGCGGGCACCACAGCCTGGGGCGGGTTTGATGATCTTGACCCTTTGTTGGCACTGGCCGCCAAAATCGACATCCTGTTCATCGGTACCGGTGCCGACNCCGCTCATATCCCGGCCGAGATGCGCAGTGCACTGGAAGAGGCGGGGATCGGTGTCGATGTCATGTCGTCGCCTGCCGCTGCGCGTACCTACAATGTGCTGCTGAGCGAGGGTCGCCGTATCGCTCTTGCAATGATACCTGTCTAGCGTGGCATTAACTGTGACTGACCTGGCCGTAGCGCGAGGCGGCCGATCTGTGATGAGCGGCGTGTCGTTCGAGGTTGCGGCGGGCGCGGCGTTGATCCTGCGCGGACCGAACGGCGCTGGTAAAACCACCCTTCTGCGCACCATTGCCGGGTTGCAGCCACCCTTGTCCGGGCACATTGCCGGTGCCCACGAAACCATTGCTTATGCCGGCCATGCCGACGGCCTCAAGGCGATGCTGAGCGTGCGGGAAAATCTGGATTTTTGGGCACAGGTCTTTGGCCAGAACGATATTGAACCTGCGATTGCTGCGTATCAGCTTCAACCTCTCCAGGATCGGCTGGCAGGTACCCTGTCTGCGGGCCAAAAAAGGCGTCTGGGGCTGGCACGCCTGATGGTAACCGGACGTCCGATCTGGGTGTTGGACGAACCCACCGTGTCGCTCGATACCGACGCCGTCGCGCTTTTTGCCGCTGCTGTTACCGACCATCTTACAGCCAACGGTTCGGCGTTGATTGCCACGCATATCGACCTTGGGCTTGACGCCGGGAGCCTAGACCTTGCGCAGTACCGTTCTGCCGTGGACCTTCGTATCGGTGCCAGTGACGAGGCATTTCTATGATCGCCTTGCTGCGTCGCGATCTTCTGTTGGCGCTGCGGGCCGGCGGAGGCTTTGGCCTCGGGCTTGCGTTCTTTCTGATCGTTACGGTTCTGGTGCCGTTCTCGGTTGGGCCGCAATCCGATTTGTTAACCATCATAGCCCCCGGTGTGCTGTGGCTGGGCGCACTGCTTGCCTGCTTGTTATCGCTTGACCGCCTGTTGGCACTTGATTTCGAAGACGGTACGCTGGATCTGCTGGCTACCGCCCCCTTGCCGCTGGAAGCCGCGCTCAGCATCAAGGCGCTGTCGCATTGGCTGACGACAGGGTTACCCCTGGTGGTCGCTTCCCCGGTTTTGGGGGTGATGCTCAATCTCGCACCGGGTGGGTTTGTCTGGCTTGTTGCCTCGCTTGCCCTGGGCACACCGGCCCTTTCTGTCATCGGCACGTTCGGCGCGGCCCTGACCGTCGGCATCAAGCGCGGCGGGCTGCTTATGTCCTTGCTGGTGCTGCCGCTGTATGTACCGACGCTGATCTTCGGGGCAGAGGTGGCCCGCCGCGGCGCAACCGGGCTGGAAGCGGGAACCCCGTTGACACTACTGGCTGGCATCACCCTTGCTACCATCGGTCTCATGCCGTTCGCCTCTGCCGCAGTGTTAAGAATGACCTTACGGTGATCAATGTCATTTGCCCATTGAGAGCCTCGTAGCGGAGCGATAGAAACCAATCATGTCTTTGTGGGAATACGCCAATCCGGTGAAATTTTTGAGCCTGTCGGCTCGGTTGCAACCATTCTTGTGGGGGGCTGCGGCTCTGGGAATTGTCGTGGGCTTGGGGTGGGGCTTTTTCGGAACTCCCGATGACTACCGCCAAGGGTCCACGGTCAAGATCATCTACCTGCATGTCCCCGCCGCGCTGATGGCGATCAATGCATGGTTCATGATGCTTGTCGCTTCGCTTATCTGGTTGATCCGGCGCCATCATGTCAGTGCTCTGGCGGCCAAGGCCGCAGCACCGGTTGGCATATCGATGACGCTGATCGCCCTGATTACAGGTGCAATCTGGGGTCAGCCAATGTGGGGGACCTGGTGGGCATGGGACCCGCGCCTGACGTCGTTTCTCATCCTGTTCCTGTTCTATCTCGGCTATATTGCCCTGTGGGAGGCGATCGAAGACCCCGACACTGCCGCAGACCTGACCTCGGTGCTGTGCCTCGTCGGTTCGGTGTTCGCCGTGCTGTCGCGATATGCAGTGAAATTCTGGAACCAGGGACTGCACCAGGGTACCTCGGTACCCATGGCCACCGGCGGGCGCACGGTCTCGGATGTGTTCTTTTACCCCCTGGTGATCAGTATGATCGGCTTCGGGCTCCTTTTCCTCGCTCTGGTGTTCTATCGTACGGGCACCGAAATTCGCTTGCGCCGAATTCGGGCGCTTATCGCACGCAGCAAAAGGAACCTGTGATGCCGGACTTGGGAAAATACGCGTTAGAGGTGATTTCTGCCTACGGAATCTCGACGGCGCTTCTTGTTGGCCTGGTACTGCTCAGCCTGCACAAAGGGCGCAAGGCCCGGGCTGAACTTGCACGAATCGAACACGAGAATAATGCCTAGGATCGCACCGCTGATACTTGCACCTCTTGCCCTGTTCTCGGGGTTCATCGTGCTCGCAGCGTTGGGAACGCCCCGAAGTGAACTGGCCGGATCACCGCCGGCACCGGTTGGAAGGGCGGCCCCGGCCTTGCCCGAGCAAACACTAGACGGTTTCGCGCCAGTGCCGGACAACGTGTTTACCCGCGATGACATAACCATAGTCAATTTCTGGGCCAGTTGGTGTCCCCCCTGTCGTGCAGAACACCCGCAACTTTTACAAATGCAGGCAGACGGGTTGGCTATCATGGGTGTCAACTTCAAAGACACTGCAACCGCTGCTTCCAGATACCTGACCGACGAGGGCAACCCATTCAAAGGCGTCGCCTTTGATCCGCAGGGCCGCGCCTCGATTAACTGGGGCGTGATCGCGCCGCCTGAAACCTTTATCGTTGACGGTAAAGGCACCGTCCTTTTTCGGTTTTCAGGCCCGTTGGTCGGCAGCGACTACGAACAACGTTTCTTGCCTGAACTCAATAAAGCTCTGTCGCACTGACCTGCAATTCCAAATGGCCCAAAATCCTCGCCGAAGGCACGCTTGCAAAAAACGGCGCCCGCAATTTTTGGCAATGAGTCTGTCCGTTTGTGCGCCTACGCCGTTTGCGCCGTTCTGAACGATATATTCTGAACGGCGTTCATGGTGCGTTTGCCGCGTCCGGGGGCAATGGTCATTGGTAACGTTGCCTTGGGCGTGCACGTGGTTGTGGTAGCGGTCGAATTCCACGGCAGTTCAGCACTTCTTGATTTTACTGGATATCCAAGACCAGGTGCGGTTGCCCGTTCGAAGTTTTTCGGGGCGATGTGCCATTTGCATCAATGAGAGCGTCCACTTGTCGCCGAAAGTTGCTGAAAAGCGATGATGTGACGACGTCGACCGCTTCGTCAAAGCGCAAGGTGATCGACCACATGCCATGCCCTGAGGTTTTTGCCGCTTTTACAACACCCTGAAAAGGTTGGCCCAGGTAACGTCCCGACACGCGGTCGCCCGGGGCCCAGCCTTGCTTTGGCGCGCCGGCTTTGGCGCTAAGGGTATTCCAGTCGCGCGCGCCCCACTGGTGCGCGACCATTTCGAGCGTCGTGGCGTGTGTCACCGGATAGCCCAGGTTCGTCAGGTCCACACGTAAACGTTTGGCTTGAGACTTCAGAAAATCCGTCGAGGGTAGTGTGGTGTCCATGTCAACGCTCCGGTTCCCGCAAATTCAAAAGGGGTCCGCATTGCCTGATAATCGCGAGATTGGGCGTGTTGATAAACGAAGGCTTCACCTGGATGCGGACGGCAGGGGCCTCTCCCTGGAGAAAATATGACTATATTGCGCTTGAACTGCAATGGGCAACACGTAAGAAAATGTGAGATGCCTTCGGCGAGGATTTAAGACCATTTGGAATTTAAGGGGGCGTACCATTCTGGCGCGCCCCCTTTCGTATCAGCCGTCGATGCGTGCGGCCATCAGGGCGATCGCCTTTTGATAGACACCTGCCGCGTTCCATTGCTTGATGACGTTGAAATTTGCTTGCCCTTCCTGATAACCTACGCCGGGTTGCCAGCCTTTCTGGCGCAGGAAGTTCGCGGTTGAGGCAAGTGCATCCGATTGATTATAGAAGTCCACGCGCCCATCGCCGTTGCCATCCACTCCAAACCGCAGGGCATTGCCTGGCAGGAATTGGGTATGGCCTAGTTCGCCGTGTTTGGCACCTTTGGTGGTGCCTGTAATTGCGCCAGCATCCACCAGTTTCAACGCGCCGATCGCGTGGGGCGCAAAAAAATCGGAACGACGGCAATCGTAGGTCAGGGTCGTGATCGCTGACACCACGGATGTGTCCCCCATGAAGCCACCAAAGGCCGTTTCCATGCCATGGATCGCAATGATCACACCAGCAGGCACCCCGAAACGGGCTTCGATGGATTTATAAAACTGCGCGTCGCGCGCTTTGCGTTTGCGGCCCTGTGCCACGATGGTTTCAGCACCACGCACCTGCATAAATTTGCTGAGTGAATATTTGAATGACTTCTGGTTGCGGTCCGCAGAGATCGTGCTGCTGGCGTACTTCGCGGACGCCAGGGCATCCAGGCCCTTCTGGCCGACACCGGCCGCCACGGCCTCTGCGGCGAATGCAGGTTTCCAGGCGTTGAAACCCGCCGCGTCATTGCCGCATTCGGCTGCGACGAGAGGGCTGGCGGCGGCTATTGCCACAAGGCATGCCGTGGCGAATTCGTGAAATGGGCGCATAAATAACCTCTGCATAATCGAATAAACTTTCTTGATACTATCGTGTGCGCCACGGGCTGCAAAGGGGGGCTGTTCTCAAAACGAAGGGCACCCCGGAGTGGGATGCCCTTGCATTTGGTCAACTGTCGGGCTGACGCCCGAAAGATCAGCAGCTGTAGTACATGCCGAATTCGACAGGGTGCGGAGTATGTTCGTATTTGTGGACTTCTTCCATCTTGAGTTCGATATACCCGTCGATCTGATCTTTGGTGAATACGTCACCGGCCAGCAGGTAATCCATATCGCCTTGCAGTTCTTCCAGTGCTTCGCGCAGCGATCCGCAAACCGTTGGGATATCGGCAAGCTCTTCTGCGGGCAGATCATACAAGTTTTTGTCCATGGCCTCGCCTGGGTCGATCTTGTTTTTGATCCCGTCAAGGCCGGCCATCAGCAACGCAGCAAAGCACAGGTAAGGGTTGGCTGCGGGATCGGGGAACCGGGCCTCGACGCGCTTGGCCTTGGGGCTTTCTGTCCACGGGATACGGACGCAGCCAGAGCGGTTGCGCGCGGAATATGCGCGCAGGACCGGCGCTTCGAAGCCGGGGATCAGTCGCTTGTAGCTGTTGGTCGCCGGGTTGGTGAAGGCGTTCAGCGATTTTGCGTGGGACAGAATGCCACCGATGAACCAAAGCGCTTCCTGACTGAGATCCGCATATTTGTCGCCTGCGAAAAGCGGCTTGCCGTCTTTCCAGATCGACATGTTCACATGCATGCCGGACCCGTTGTCGCCGTAGATCGGCTTGGGCATGAATGTCGCGGATTTGCCGTAAGCGTGGGCCACGTTGTGGATCACATACTTGTATTTTTGCAACTCGTCGGCTTGATGCGTCAAGGTGCCGAAAATCAGGCCAAGTTCATGCTGGCAAGACGCCACTTCGTGGTGGTGCTTGTCGACCTTCATGCCAAGACGCTTCATTGTCGACAGCATTTCGGCGCGCAGGTCTTGCGCTTCGTCGGTAGGGTTTACCGGGAAATACCCACCCTTCAGGCCCGGGCGGTGACCCATGTTACCCATTTCATAGTCGGTGTCGGAGTTCCAAGAGGCGTCTGATGCGTCCACCTCATAGGATACTTTGTTGATGGTGTTTGAGAATTTCACGTTGTCGAACAGAAAGAATTCGGCTTCCGGACCCATATAGGCCGTGTCGCCAATGCCAGAGGACTTCAGGTAGGCCTCTGCCTTTTGCGCCGTGCCGCGGGGGTCACGATCGTAGGCTTCGCCGGTGTCCGGCTCAACAATCGAGCAATGCACGCAGATTGTTTTTTCGGCATAGAACGGGTCTACATAGGCAGTGTCCGTGTCCAGCATCAACTTCATGTCCGAGGCTTCGATGCTTTTCCAGCCCGCAATCGAAGAGCCATCGAACATAAAGCCTTCTTCGATAAAGTCCTCATCGACCAAGTCAGAGACGATCGTCACGTGCTGCAATTTACCGCGGGTATCGGTAAAGCGCACGTCAACGTATTCAATGTCCTCGTCTTTGATCTTCTTCAGGAAGTCCTTGGTGCTCATTGGATGATATCCTTTTACTTAAATCTCGGAATATTTACAGCGCGTCTGAACCGGTTTCGCCGGTGCGGATGCGGATTGTCTGTTCGACGGGGCTGACAAAAATTTTGCCATCACCAATCTTTTCGGTTTTCGCAGCGTTTACGATGGCTTCGATGGCGGCGTCTACCTGATCATCATCAAGAACGATCTCGATTTTTACCTTCGGCAAAAAGTCGACGACGTATTCAGCGCCGCGGTACAGTTCGGTGTGACCTTTCTGACGGCCAAAGCCTTTGACCTCGATAACGCTAAGGCCCTGAACGCCAACTTCCTGAAGCGCCTCTTTGACTTCATCAAGCTTGAACGGCTTGATCACAGCTTCGATCTTTTTCATTTGAGGCCTCCCTGCCAGACACGGTGTTCAATCGTATTACATCAGCGTCATTTCACTATGCAGGCTGACGGTCTAGCAACCACAGCAGGAAGTCCACATAGGGTGCCAAAAAATTCACAGGTTGGCGTGAAAATTAAGCGTTAAGATTAAAAAATAAGCAATTTGGAAACTTGTGTTTGCCGGTGTCGCGATTGCTCTTTGATTATGCCGTCCCTTAGGGTGTTTTTACGAACAGATAACAGAAGGAAAACCGTGTGAAGCCGAGTCGGATTGTTCGTGAAACGCTTGATATCGCACTGTTGAACAAGCGGCAGGGTCACAAGTACGAACATGGACACGCAGTTGTGGTAAGCGGCGGGTCCGGGCGCACCGGTGCAAGTCGGCTGGCGGCCAGGGCCGCGTTGCGGATCGGGGCGGGGGCAGTGACCCTGGCGGTACCCCCTGCGGCGCAACTTGAGGTTTCGATGCATATCACCGCCTTGATGCAGCAACGGGTTTCAGACGCTGACAGCTTGCAAGGCATATTGTCTGACGATCGGATCTCGAGCGTGTGTATCGGGCCGGCTCTTGGTGTCGCTGCATTACAGGGAGAGCTGCTGCAAGCCGTTCTAGAAAGTAAAAAGCCTTGCGTGCTTGACGCTGATGCGCTGACGATATTGGCGCGGAATGAACCGTTGAAAAAGCTGCTTGGGCCACATTGTGTGCTGACGCCTCATGCCGGAGAATTTCAACGTTTGTTTGGACGCGGAACCGGGGATGTGCCCGCCGCGGACGCGTCGGATCGCAAGGCGCAAATGTGTCTGGCGAGCGCACAGACAGCGGGGGCGATAGTGCTGTACAAGGGGGCTATCACTGCCATTGCTGATCCCGGCGGACGCGTGGCGGTGCATCACGCCTCGGGTAAACGCGCCGCGCCATGGCTTGCCACGGCGGGCGCGGGGGACGTTCTGGCAGGAATGATTGCCGGACTGATCGCGCGGGGCATTGAGCCCTTCGTGGCGGCGCAATACGCAACCTGGTTGCATGTCGAGGCAGCGCTAAGTTTTGGACCGGGGCTGATCGCCGAAGATTTGACCGAAGAGCTACCTAGGGTATTTCGTGAACTGGGCTGTTAACTGAAGGTCAGTGCGGTTCAGGAATGTGCGAAAAAACTATCAAGTTTCGGTGTTTTTACCTCTCGCCACCAGTGAACTTGTTTGATAATGAGCCTGCAATGCGGGTGTGGCGGAATTGGTAGACGCACCAGATTTAGGTTCTGGCGCCTATGGCGTGGGGGTTCGAGTCCCTTCACCCGCACCAAAATTTCATCAGCGCCCTTTGGGGCAGATAACGCCTTGAATGCAAAGGTAGTTTTGGCGGTTCGAAGTCCTTCACTGCGGCTGTATGGCAGTCGTTCGGCGAACACTGATTTCAGCACCAGCCGCTTCCATCGAATATCCC
>PCCY01000024.1 GCA_002731875.1 Roseobacter sp.
ATATCGAACTTGCCGTCTTCATGGGTGAAGGTGATGCGCCAAGGGCCATTCACGCTCACTGACCAGATCCCCTTTCGGTCGCCTGTCAACTCGTGCAACCTTAAGGATGGGCGGCTCAACTCTTCTAGGCCTTCTGCCTCATCCAAAATGGCTAAGATTGAGGCTATACGACGGGCTTGATCAGGGCGGATTCCCTTCGCTTTTCCGGTCGAATAGAAGGTTTGAAGTCCTTTGTGCTTAAATCCGATAATCATAGCTCGCTGTAGCATGTAAAGTTACATATTACAATAAGTATGTATTGCCGCCCGTTGGATGATGGGGGGCTTTGTCTTAAGTGCCTTTCCCTTCGCAGCCGCTGTCGCTGATGCCCTAGCGGAAGCGGAGTCCCTCACAGGGCAAAGTCTGAGCATAGCGAGCACCTACCCTTTGATGCAGGTTCCCGACTAGACTCAGGCATCTATCTGCGACTGCGCCCGCAGTTGCATCAATCCCACAAATAGATGAACCAACCTGAACGCCCGCAAAACTTGATAAAGTAGACCATCGAGAACATGTCTAGCTGTATAGCTAGATAGGATGATAGCCATGTGGACACTTCAGGATGCAAAGAACAAGTTCAGTGCGGTCGTTGATGCTGCTCTTGCCGGCACACCGCAGGAGGTCACACGACGTGGTAAACCTGCCGTGGTCATCTTGGCTGCTGACGAATACCACCGCTTGCTTGAGAGTGCCGTTCAATCACGGGAAAGCTTTGCAGATCATCTGATGGTTTTCCCAGGAGAAGATATGCCTCGGGCTCAGGCAGCTCCGCGTGACGTCAGCTTTTGATGTACATTCTTGATACCAACATCATCTCCGCCGTGCGTCGGCCAGATCGCGCACCCAAAATGGAAACGTGGTTGCGTGGAAAGCGCGAGCAGGATCTGTTTCTAAGCGTCATCACGCTTGGCGAAATAGAACGCAGCATTCGACAGCAGGAAACACGAGACCCTGGATTTGCACATGACCTGCGGACCTGGCTCGATCGGACAGTGTCGTTGTTTTCGGACCGGCTGCTTTCCTTCGAAGCTGAAGATGCGCGTATCTGGGGCCATCTGTCGGCAAAGGTTGGGCATACTGGAGCTGACCTGATGATTGCAGCGACAGGGCTTCGACACGGGGCGGTCGTAGTCACTGGCAACGTCAGTGACTTTGCCCCAACGGGTGTGTCGATTGAGAACTCGTTTGATTAGGGTTCAACAGCGTGACGCGGTTTGGAAACCCGCAGGCTAGGTCAAGTTGATTTGAAACTGGTTCCCGCGACAGTGGTAACGGCAGGTCAAACATTGATCGCGCTCCAAAGGGCGCTTACCGGAAGTGCAAAGTTCCTGCCCCCGAAGGTGAGCTTTTCTTGCCCAAGGTAAAATACAATCCCTGTGCATGTTCTACTGCGGCCAGGTCCGTCTTTCGAGAACCATTTGAGATGCTTGAAATCTTCGCTGCCGACTGATGCAGACGCTTTGACCTCTACGCAAACCAGATGGCTGCCTCCATCAATCAGAATGTCGATTTCCCGCTGGTCTGCACTGCGCCAATGGTAGAGACGATAATCTGCATCCTGCATTGGTATCGCGCGCTGAATTTCGTTTAGAACAAAGCTTTCAAGCAGGCCACCAAGCGCTTGTGGGTTGTTATCGATTGTGAAAGTTGCCTCAGTAAAACGCCGCAAAGCGCAGGCGATACCTGAATCTGCGAAGTGATATTTTGGGTTTTTGATTTCCCGCTTGCCCTCACCCGATGTCCAAGCCCCTAGCTTGGTCAGCATCGACAACCGCAACAAGATGTCCAGATATTGCTCAACTGTACTGCGTTGCAGTTTGGTCAGTTTAGACAGTTCGGAAACATTGATTTCTTGCGCGGACCGTGCTGCCATATGATCGATCAGGATCCGCAAAGCGTCTGGCCTTCGAACTGGTGTAATATCGGCCACATCACGTTCAACCACTGCATCGATATAGTCTCGATACTGCCGCTGACGGGATCTGAGTGGCAGCTCTCTGGTTTCTGGGAAACCACCTTGCAGAACAAGAGCGATGTAGTCGCTTCGGCTGACAGGCGCTGGATCGGCTATCTGCTGTAACTTGGGGTCGTTTTGCATCGCCCAATCCATGAGGCGGTTGACAGGGGCGCGTTTGATTTCAGCGACTGACAAAGGCCAAAGCTTGAGTGTACGCATCCTGCCCGCAAGCGAGTCAGCGACGTCCGTGGTTGTGAATACATTGGAGGAACCAGTAAGGACAAATTGTCCCTTGCGCCGGTTAGCGTCGACCACCTTTTTGATTGCGAGAGCCAGCTTCTTGGATCGCTGAGCCTCATCGATGATAAGCGGCGCGGCGTCCAAATTTTCTATCAGACTGGTAAGCTGCCCTTCCGGGTCCGCTTCAATGGCAGCTAAGACTGCCGCGTCATCCAAAGTGATAAAACGGCCATTGCCAAACAAGTCTCTGACAAGGGTTGTCTTACCAACCTGCCGTGGGCCAATAAGATTGACGACACGTGCTGTTGCGATTGCATCTTCAAGCTCTGCAACAAGATGCCTTGGCAGATAGTCTTCTGCATCAGTCATGGACTTTGGTTTCTTTCCAGCGTCTGGGGTATACGAAAAAGAGGGCGGCTCATCGCTTCCAGCTGCATCTCAAAGCTATCACCATTTGTCTATTAGAAGACCCACCATTTGTACATTAGAAGAATCACTATTTGCTCATTACAGTTTCATTTCTATGTGAGTTGAAGGCCGTCAGAATCAGGAAGCCGAGGTTAGATCCAACCAGTTTCGGGGTAGTTGCGACAGATGGAACCAAGGAAGGATGGGAGGGCATGCTTCAAGCCCTCGCGCGCGCTGTGATTCAATCTATTTAACTAGATTCTCTATACCGCTTGTAGCTCGAACAGGCACTCGCCGCTGCGCGCGGCTGCGCCGTGCTCGGGCGGCACCTGTTCGAGCTACAAGCTATAGAATTTATTAAATTATATAGATGAAGTGTCAGATGATAGAATGGCTATGCATTGTATACACCTTTGCCATCCGAAACAGGACTGGGCTTCACCGATCAATCTACACCCCCGTCAAACATGTTGTCGAGTGAGGAATAATTTTCACCAGATGTTGTGGCAAATTTTCTACAGTCGAATTTGCCACTCGCATTACAAGATCATCCCCATCGGCACGGGCACCTGGCGCTTCCAGGGTAGGATCGCAGGCCCAGGAAAGTTCTCCCCCAGGCCTGCAAACGTCAAATGAAATTGCGATCAGCGGATGATGCGTACAACTGCATTTGTTTCCGCATCCACGATCACTGTTTGACCGTTGATGTTCACATAGCGATACTCTGGCTGTGGAAGCTCAAATGTCGGAACAGTTTCGGGAACGCCCGCGCCGACTACCACTTCACCATCCAAATAGACGGTCTCGACTGGGTTGGACGTGATATAGGTGATGGTTTCTTCCTCTGGTTCCGCTACGGCCGAGCCTGCAGCGCCGCCCAAGATGCCACCTGCAATGATCCCGCCAATCGGCCCACCGACTGCAACACCAGTCAGAACACCCAAGGTGGCACCGACTGCAGCACCTTCGCGCTGGTTGTTCTTGGTCCCTTCGACGTCCTCATAGGTAACGGAATTTACAGTAACTTCCGCAGGACGCATTGTAAGCGGAACTGCCTGCTCCTGAACATTTACAGCAAGATAGTCAGAACTTGACCAGCCTGAGACTTCCCCAAAGTTCACTTGGCACCACGATGCCTCGTCGAGGCAACCTTCGACCATTGCTGTTTCTCCGCCGGGAATGACGCCAACGATAGTATACTGTGGACCCGGGCCTGAGCGTACATTCAGATCTGTTGCGGCAATCGCATCAGCGGATTGCGCGAAAGCAGGCATAGCGGTCGAAAACAAGAGAGCACTGATTAAGCCAGTTTTAGAGAATGTCATGAGTACAGTCCTTATAGCACCTTAGTCTCTGGCGACGTGAGTCATGTGACGTCACTTCCATCGCCAGAAGGCAGTGTGGCTACAACAAGCATTGCCAGATTTCGTTCCTGTTATCTGATAACAGTGGCGCAACCTACTGAATAAAAAGGATATAAGGTTTTTGAATCCTACCTTTTTGACCTACGATTGGAGTGCCCCCACTGAAGTGGTCCACCAATTGGGATAGAATTATCCCGTTTCAGGAGGATCAGAGATGGCTGGAAAGCGAGACAAACCCAAAGACGTGGTGCTGAAGCTTCGACAGGTTGAAGTGTTGGAAGGACAAGGCATGGGGATTGCAGAGGCGGTGCGCCAGATCGGCGTGACGCAGCAGACCTATTACCGCCACGCCTGAGCGGACTAGACCGCCGAAATGGCGGCGTAACCTATTGATCATTGGAACCGTAAAAGCCCAAAACAACAACTTGGCGATGCCCCATCAGCCGTTCGATCAAACCGCCGCACGCGGCTCACGAATGACGATGGTGCAAGTCACCCCAGAGATATCGTAATTGATGGTCACGGAACTGGGATTATTGAACAGCAAACCTGTCAGGAGCGTTAAACCGAGACCAGATCGTTCTGGTGCCTTGACGGGAGGACCTTGCATTTCCTGCCAGTCGATTTCCAGCGAACCATCTTCCTGCTGGCACCATCGTACTGCCACGCGCCCGTCCGTGACGGAGAGTGAGCCATACTTCAGCGCATTCGTACACAACTCATGAAACGCCATCGCCAGGGGCCGCACGTGGCCTGCAATGATGACATCATCGGGCCCTTCGAAGATGAACGGATCATGTTCCGGAGACCGGTATGGCTCTGTAATGTCCAACAACAGGCGTTTCAGCGTTGACCCACCATGTTCGCTGTCTTTCGAAAACATGAGATCGGTTGATTTGCCGATCGCGCGAAGCCGGTTCAGGAAGGTCTTTTTCTCTTCGGCAAATTCTTTCGGCCAAGAGCGCGAAGCCAAGGCGCTGATGACAGTAATCGTATTCATCAACCGGTGGCGCAACTCGTTCGCAACGGTCGCAAGGAGGGCCTCTTGTTTCTTCGATTCTGTGATGTCCGCGACTACGCCAACCACGCGTGTTCCATCGCCGGCACGATTTTGGCCAATCTGTGCCCGCATCAACAACCATTTTTCCGTGCCGTCCGGCCAGACGTGCCTGATTTCAAATTCCAGCCTGTCTTCGCCTTGGGCAAATTTCTCAGAACTTTCGGCCCTGACCCGGTCAAGTTCGCCGGGCGCATACCGAGACCGAAGCTGATCCAAAGTTGGTGTACTATCTTCGGGGAATCCATAGAGTCTGTTCAACTCTGGCGACCCGATGATGGTGTCGGATTCGAGGTCTACCTCCCATACGGCTAAATCTCCGGCCTCGATTGCAAGTCTCAGTCGGGCCTCGCTTTCGGCGAGTTCGCCGGCTCGCGCGCGCACATCGTTTTCGAGTCGGGCCATATAAGCCAGACCCCTTTGGCGCGAACGGTAAAGCAGCGAAAGGATTGCCATGCAGGCTAAGCCGACGATTGCGCCAAGCCCAACAGTCGACGCTGAAGTTGCAATCCAGCGCGAAACCATTGCATCGTATGAAACGCCAATAATGATACGGCTCCCATAAAGTGGCGCGTCACTCCAGAAGTACAGTCGCCTGCCTCCGTCCGCACCGGGCCCCCCAATGATCGGCATACGAACTGACGCGACATTGGTCTCCCGCTCTCCCGAGTCGTGCTTGGGCCAGTTTTCAGACCCTCGCGGCATCCGTTCACTAAGTTGATCCGCAGACAACGCGGGTTCGCGAACAAGCGCCCGTCCGTCCGGACCAATCCACCACAGAGAGGCTTCAAATTCTAGGTCCACCTGCTGAAACGTCTGGCTAATTGATCTGGGATCAATCGACACCTGCACGAAGCCGCGCATTGACCCATCAGGGTTCGAAAGCCTGCGGCTGGTATTGATCATCAGAGCCTCAGCATCGTACTGATTGACGAGAAGGTTTCCGATGTACAGCCTATCCGGCTCATTACGGATGGTCGTAAAATAGTCTCGGCCAGCACCGTTCAGATCCGGCGCGGGAAACTCTCGCGTTGTAATCACCGCTTGACCGTCAGCGTCGCCCACCCAGACCGAAACAATAGTCGGACTAATGTCGATCATGGCTCGCAGATCATCATAGGCGGAACGATCGGCTCTAATCGGACCCGAAGTGCCGACGATGAGCTCGGCTTCATGACGCACCAGATCCGCATTGACCAACAATCGGTCGGAATGATCTGCCAGCAGGTGAGACACCGTAGTTGCAGTGGAATCCACGCGTGCCATAAGATCGTTCCAATCGGCGCGTAGGATCAGTGTTACCACAGAAGCGACTAAAATCCAGATAACCACGCCCGCCGCAAATACCTGCCTCAAATCCCGCATGGGTGGCTTGGACGAACGAGCAGACAAGTGGTCGGACTCCTGTAGCGATGCACGTTGCACGTTCGTCATGTTCACCGTCATCCAGTTTCTCGCCTATCATTCGGGCATGTACGACAATCCTGCATCCAGATTGTCTGCGGTAGCAAGTGCCCGGGCTTCGCGCCCTTGCGAAAGCTAATTTCCCTGAATCAGCTCCAGACGCAACCATTTGTTCAGCGGGATGTCTAAGGACGGTATTTCCAAGTGGTTGGCAGGGTTTGATATAGTCACGTCATCCCCATGAATATTCCAATTGATATGCCGCACCTGAAAGACTCCCGCTAAACACTTTGCCTTGTTGTAATGGGCCCGGGAGAACAGAACTACGCTAAGCACGGATGCTGGCCACGCGCTGCAGGGTTCGATAGACCATTGGTCTTGAGACAGCGAACACTTCCGCCAGATCGCTGATAGAGACTTGCGTCAATACACCGGTTTTCTGCTCACGGGCTCAGAGACTGGCGATCAAAAACCGTGAAACAACATGTCGAGCGCAGCAGTGATCGCATCAAAGCTTTCAGACAATTCCCCGATCGGGGACTTCAATATGCTGGTCGGCACGGCGGCAATGTATTGCGTCATCATCACATGCACTGCACCCTCAATCTCAAACGCAGGATTCAACCGGCTCGCAGCAATGGGCGCGATATCTTTCCGTAGGAGCGGCACTACTGCGCGCACATTAACCCCTCCAGCAGGTCACTTTGCACATCCAGCAAATAGCCGTTTTCCGCAGGATCCGCGAACAGATCATACTGCGCCATCAGAACTGCCTGTATTTTTCCAGAGGCAGGCCATGTTGTGCGACCCAGTCATTCGAGCTTTGGATCGCGGCTCGGTTCTTCTCCAGCCATTCAGAAGCTTTCTGTTTACGCACGGCTTCGCGCAGGCTGCGCTCGAACGTGGCCGACAGATTGATGTTCAACGCACGAGCCTCGTCCAGAAGCACTGGGTCTATGGTCAAATTGGTCGCACTTTTGGTCATGTGTACCTCATAGGCATACATCATGCGCATAGATAGCACTCATGGCTTCAACTGCAAAGATGACTGGCGCTGTTGTAATGGGCCCAAGCGGACAGAAAATATGCTATCCGCTGACAGCCCCGCGTTGCAAGGTTCTGTAGACGGTTGGTCTCGAGACATCGAACAGCTCCGCCAGATCGCTGATGGAATACTCCCCGGTGGCAGGCATGCGCACCAGCTCCTTTTGTTGCTTGTCCGAAAGCTTTCGTTGCCTGTCCCGCAACTTGCCCTTTGCCCGTGCGACAGCCATATCCTCCTTGGTTCGCATCCGGATCAGATCTGCTTCGAACTCCGCAAAGGTGGCAAGGATGTTGACGAGCATCTTAACCATTGGATCTGCCAGATCGTAGATGGACACTCCCACCGCGAGCTTTACGCCTTTCTTCTCCAGCTGATCCGCAATGATGCGGGCATCTGGCACGGACCTCGCCAGGCAATTTAGTTTTGGCAAGACCAGGGCGGGCATGGTTGGTTCAGGGACGGCGATCTGGAATTCATCCACGCCCGTCATCGCCCCCACAATAGCTTCGGCTGGGCTGTCCCGATCGGTTTTTGGACATTCCTCAGGGGGCTTGTCGCCACCGCAAGCCAGCCCACCGACACATTGACTGGCCCATCTTGACCGCGGTCAAGATGCTCTATGACCAGTTTCCGGACTGCCTCCTCAACACGAGGAGAGAGGTCAGCGTCCACATCAATGGTGATGCGGTTGCCCTTTCGGCCAATGTTCACGCGCTCACTGGGAAGTGTTTCCTGCGCCAACGGTTTGGTGGCCATGAGCAAGGTAACCGCCGCTTCGACACGAGTGGCAGTAGCTGTATGGGCCATTCTTGTATTTTGGCAAACTCTGCCATACTTTTTCTAAAGAGGGAGATGATCATGGGTACCATGAATATTTCATTGCCAGATCTGATGAAGACGTGGGTCGAAGAACAAGCAAAAACTGGACGCTATGCTAATTCCAGCGACTATGTTCGCGACCTGATCCGGCGTGACCGCGCCCATCATGAGGCCATTGCTGAAATTCAAGCCGCTGTCGACGTGGGCCTGGCCATCGGCCCGGCGGCCACGCTCGATCGCAGCACGTTCAAGTCCCAAATGCGCGCCGAATATGCCGGAGAATAGCCGTTGGGTTATTAGAACGGCGGCTGGAACGGAGCTGTCTGACATCTGGCAGCACAGAGCTGGCAACGGGGTGTAGCGCAAACAGATGGCTATGCAGACGGTCTTTTTGCCATCTTCGACTTGCTTGTAAACTTTCCGGAGATGGCCCGTGAACGCAATAAGTTCACAACTCCGTTACGCATTCATCCTAGCCGAGTGTATCTAGTGATTTACAAAACCGACGGAAAGGTGGTCGATATCCTCCGCATCCTGTATGCCCACCAGAACCTGACAGCCTATCTGATCGAGGGTTGACCGTCATAGCCCCGCTGCTTTTGTGAGATTCACCCGGAACCTGTCACGCCTTCGCTGATACCGGCGTGTCATCTCGGCGCTGGCATGGCCCAATTGCTTTTGAACATAGCGCTCGTCGACCTCGGCGCTACTGGCAAGACCTGCGCGCAGGGAGTGGCCGGAGAAGAGGGCAAGGCGCTTTTTCTCTGGCAGGTCGGATCGAATGCCAGCGTGGAGGACCGTGCGCTTGATCAGGCGGGCGACATGCTTATCGTTCAGTCTTGCCTCGGACGCGCGTTTGCCATCGCGCGAGGTGCCGACAAAGATAGGCCCGAAGTCGATTTTGGCGAAGTGCAGCCACTGCTTCAACGCATGCACCGGGCAGGTCTGATCGCTGGACCCAAGGCCGATCTCGACCTCGCGCCAGCCGGTCTTGGCATTGAGGGTGAGGAGAGCCCCCTTGTCGAAGATCTCGACCCAGCCGCCAGAGTCCGGCGTGTCGTCCTTCTGAACATCTAGGCTGACGATTTCCGAACGCCGCAGGCCGCCGGCATACCCCAGAAGCAGGATCGCCCGATCCCGCAGGCCACGCAGATTGAAGGGCAAGGTTGCGACCATCGCAAGGATATCCTCGGCCAGGATCGCCTCTTTCTGCACCGGCGGGCGCGCGTGCTTGCGCTTGATCCCCGCAAGCACGGTGGCTATGTGGCGGTTCTTGCGATCAAGGGCGAATCCGCGCTGAGCATAGTTCCAAGCGAGGCCCGAGAGGCGCCGGTCGATGGTGCTGACTGCCAAGGCAGGGGATAGCCCTGACCCGGATGCGAGATCTGCGAGGTAAAGCCCGATCATTTCAGTCGAGGGCGGCAGCGGCTCCGCGCCCTTCAGCCGGCACCAGCGCGTGAAGTGAACCCAATCCTTCGCATAGGCCTTCAGCGTATTTTCTGAAGCGGCGGCGCGGGCATAGTCGCGGGCTGTGTCGACCAGCCGATTGAGTGTGCCAGAGCCTGCGACAGAGGAAGGTAGGTTGAGGGGCGCGCTGTCAGGGCTATCACTCGCGTTGTCTTCGTTGATCGAGGTGTCGTTCGGGGGTTCTGAGCCTGGATTCTGGGGGATTTTTGACATGTAGCTGAGCATATTACTCTATGTCCGATAAGGCAAACTTATTGGACATGAATAGGATCAGCAAGCCGAGGCGGTTAGTGCGCTATTTTCTGGAAGAAAGCGCCGTGATGATATAGGCTTCAGACATGACATTTGTCCAACCGGATCACTCCATCGACTTTGCCAGGCTACCCCGGATGCCCACCTGGGTAACCTCCTCGCGTGCCGAAACCCTTGAAGATGTTGCGTTTTTGTCGGGCGCGGCGCTGAACCACCTGCATGTTGTGGTGGCGCACGACGAGGTGCCCCAATCCTTGTTAAGGGATCGGCTAGCGCTACGCGCGGCCGAGGCCTGTGTCGCGTTTTCTGGCCGACCCGAGCGGGCTGGGGAGTTGCGCGATGCGGTCCATCTCTTGCGGCCTGGCGATTTGCCAGGACCGGCGGGAGTGACTTGTTTGGTTTGGCGTCGCGCGGTGGAGCGACCGGTGTTGATCAAGGATTTGGGCCGAGCCTCGCCGACGTTCGAGACGAGCCAGATCGCTGCGTGGCTTGATGCGGGACAAGGGGCACCGGTGACCCGTGCCGCGATGGTGCTGGAGGCGGTGCTAAAAGACGCGCCACGTACCGAAGTGTTGGCGCTTGTCCTGGCGGACGCGGCGCTCGCTCAGGCACTTGGCTGGGATCATCTTGTGCCGCTGCTGGCTGCGGGGCTGAAACGCGCCGACCTGCGCAAGCGAGGCGACGACCTTCGCCTGGCTTGTCATCGGGCGCTTGTCTCATCGTCGATTGAGGCCGTGCGTCTGGCCGCTGACCTCGCGCGCCGGGCCGCGCATCTGAAAGCCGTCGCGCCGAAGCTGCGGGCCAAGAAGTCTGGCGACGCGGTCGAGATGTTCCTGACCCGCGATGCGGTGGCACCTGGCGCGCTGCCCCTGCCCGACCGTGCCGCGCGCAGGCTGTGTGACCGATTGGTCGATCTGGGCGCTGTGCGCGAGTTGACCGGGCGCAGCACGTTTCGCCTCTACGGAGTGTGAGTGATGGCCAAGGACTGCCCCCTGCCCGCGCTTGACCGCGAATTGCCCGACCTACCGGCTGACCTGCGTCGGCGCGAATGGATGCGAAGGATCGAGGCGGTGCTTTTTGCCTCTGCCTCGCCTGTCCCGCGCGAAGATCTGGCGCGGGTCGTAGGGCACGGGGCCTCGGTCGACCTTTTGATCGAGGACCTCACCGCCGATCTGGAAGGGCGGGCTTTCGAGATCGCGCAAGTTGCTGGTGGATGGATGTTCCGGACGCGACCCGCCTACGCCCCCGCGATCCGCGCGGCGGCCGATGTCGGGAACCAGATACAGGATCTGAATGAATTCGACATCGCGGTGCTGGCCGCGATCGCCTACCACCAACCGATCACGCGCGAGGGGCTAAAGGACATATTTGGCAAGGAGATCAGCCGAGATCTGATCGGGCGACTGAACGCGCGTGGCCTGATCGGCACGGGGCCGCGGTCGCCTCGGCGCGGGGCACCCTATACCTTCGTCACCACCGAGCAGTTCCTTGTCGCCTTTGGATTGGAGAGCCTGCGCGACCTGCCGGACGCAGAACAGCTGGGTGACGCCGGTCTGGCCGCACGCGACTGAAGCCCACCAGAAATCCTCACAGTGCTTGCCGCCTCTAATGGACCTGCTCTGTCATCTGATGCCTCTCCCCTACGGGCAGCCTGACGGAGGCACTCGAGGCTGTGTGCAGCAAAAAATAGTTTGATGCGTACAGCAGTCGTGTGTATCAATCTTATATTTGATACACACGAAAAGCACGTAGGCATCACATGGACCCAGTATCGCACCCCCGCGCGGCTCAGGCCGCTTATCAGGACTTGCTGCGCATGCACCTCGACGAGGCGGCATCGGAAGTTGTGGGCAGCATTGAAGAGCGGCAGCGCAATGGGCGCACCTATCTCTATGACCGATTCAGGATCGGGACCGAGATGAAAAGCCGCTATCTTGGGGAGGATAGCCCGGACTTGCGCGATCGTCTTGCACGTGCGGCCGATCTCAAGGCGCAGGGGCAGGAGCGCAAGAAGCGCATGTCCCGTTTGGCGCGGGTTTTGAGGTCCGAAGGAATGATCGGAACCGACCGGGAAACTGGCTCGCTGCTTCTGGCCTTCGCACGTGCTGGCGTCTTCCGGCTGGGCGGGACGTTGATCGGAACCGGGGCCTACGGGCTTTATCAAGGGGAGCTTGGGGTCCGTTTTGACTCCGATGAGCTTGCGCAGACGGGGGATATTGATTTCGCAAGTTTCGAGCGCCTCTCTGTGGCGCTTGGCGACCGGGTCGAGGAAGACCCCGGCGATATTCTCCGGCTGATGAAATTCGAGGCTGTCCCGGGGGTGTTTGACCGGCAAATCTGGAAATGGCGTCAAAGCGGGGGAGAGGCCATGGTTGAGTTCCTGACGCCGGCTTTCGGGGAGGAAGTCGTCAAGCCGCTGCCGGCACTGGGGGTGAGCGCACAGGCGCTGAAGTATCTTAATTTTCTGATTGGGGATCCGATACACGCGCTCGCACTCTATCGCTCCGGCGTCCTTGTACAGATCCCGCGCCCCGAGCGCTTTGCGATTCACAAGCTGATCGTGGCCAGCAGACGGCGGGGCGGCCCGGAGGAGGCAAAGGCGCGCAAGGACCGGGCACAGGCGGAGTTTCTCATTCGCATCCTTGCACAAGACCGGCCTGACGACCTTGCCGAAGCCTTGGAGCACGCGCTGGCGCAGGGCCCCCGATGGCGCAGCCGGATCGCGTCGAGCCTTGAGCGCATGCCGGCGACAAAGGATCTGTTAAGCGGGATGGGTGGAGCCTGGGCGATCGGAGCATGAAGGTTGGTAGTGCTATGGATTTTCCTATATGACGTTTCGCATCGAAGGCTTGCGCTATGGTCTACGTTGAGAGGTATTGATCCTTGGCGTCTCGGACAGCATTGCTCGCGGTCAAATTTTCTTCGCGCAGCACGCACAGTAGATACCTGTCGCTAACTTACGTAGATCGGTTGCACGAGGTCAAAATGGCTCTGATCTACGAGCATTATAAAATGTTCACAGCTGTGAACTTTCTGTAAACCGGCCGTGCATCCAGATCACAGAAGGTTTCAGCTTCTACCTGGCAGCCTGCCCTGCGCGCTTGCCTCCCAACCGAAAACACCCCCCTGCAGCATTCAAAAGGGTTTGCCCCACCCTCACCTCCTATGCTGCCGACCTCAAAGTTCACAGCTGTGAACTTTGCACCAAGTGCCAACCAATAGTCCCTTTTGTAGTGGCTGGTTCTAAGCTACTTCAACATCCAAAGGCCCAAGTCAGGAACTCCTCCCATGAGAAAAGTCTTCGTCACCGGCACCGCTGGTTTCATCGGTTTCCACCTCTCGCAGCTTCTGCTTGCGGAAGGGTTTCGCGTCCATGGCTTTGACGGGATGACCGATTACTATGACGTCACCCTGAAACAACGTCGACATCAGATGCTGCTGCAAAATCCCCATTTCTCGATGACAGAAGGAATGCTCGAGGACGATGACTTGATCACCCAAGTCACCGATGACTTTGCTCCGGACGTGATCGTTCACTTGGCGGGACAAGCGGGCGTTCGGTATTCGCTTGAGAACCCCCGCGCGTATCTCGACAGCAACATCGTCGGTACTTTCAACGTCATGGAGGCGGCCCGCAGGCTGAAGGTGGAGCATCTGCTGATGGCCTCGACATCGTCGGTTTACGGGGCGAATGAAGAGATGCCGTTCGTCGAGACGGAAAAGGCTGACACCGCCCTCACCTTCTATGCCGCGACGAAGAAGGCGAACGAGAGCATGGCGCATTCCTATGCGCATCTGTGGGATCTACCGACTACGATGTTCCGGTTCTTTACGGTTTATGGACCCTACGGGCGGCCTGATCTTGCGTTGTTCAAGTTCGTTGATGCGATCCTCGATGGGCGGCCGATCGATATCTACAACCACGGCGACATGTACCGCGACTTTACTTATGTAACCGACCTCGTACGTGGCATCCGGCTGCTGATCGACACACCGCCCGTTAGGCCTGCGAACCGCGAAGTGCCTCAAGGCGACAGCCTGTCCCCTGTTGCGCCTTACCGGATCGTTAACATTGGGAACTCGGACAAAGTGCGGCTGCTGGATTTTGTTGAAGCGATCGAAGATGAGCTTGGTCAGAAGGCGATCCGTAACTACATGCCGATGCAGATGGGCGATGTGCCTGCGACCTGGGCCAATGCTGATCTTTTGCAGACCCTGACGGGCTATAAACCCAAGACGGATATCAAGGATGGTATTCGGGAGTTTGTCGCTTGGTTCCGCGATTACTATTATAAGTAAATTTAGAACGAGGAATTTGAGATGCCAACCCCGAAGGATGCTCCCCTCGCCGTGATCGGCCTGGGATATGTTGGCTTGCCGCTGGCCGTGGAATTTGGCAAGCAGCGCAAGGTTATTGGTTTTGATATCAACACCGCGCGGATTGACGCGTTGCGCGCGGGCGAAGACAGCACGCTAGAGGTCGATGCAGCCGAGCTGGGGCAGGCGATGCACCTGTCCTTTACCAGCGATCTGAACGATCTGGCTGATTGCACGATCTTTATCGTGACGGTGCCGACGCCGATTGATGAGCACAAGCGCCCTGACCTGACACCATTGCTGAAAGCTTCTGAAACGATCGGCAAGGTGCTGAAGCGCGGTGATATCGTGATCTACGAATCTACCGTTTATCCGGGAGCGACCGAAGAGGATTGCGTGCCGGTCCTTGAGAGGGTTTCGGGGCTGGTGTTCAATCAGGACTTTTTTGCCGGATACTCGCCCGAACGGATCAACCCTGCGGACAAGACACACCGGTTGCCGAACATCGTCAAAGTGACGTCAGGATCGACGCCTGAGATAGCCAATAAGGTCGATGCGCTTTATGCCTCAATCATCACGGCGGGTACGCACAAGGCACCTTCGATCCGTGTGGCCGAAGCTGCGAAGGTGATCGAGAATACGCAGCGGGACGTTAACATTGCCTTGGTGAATGAACTCGCGCTGATCTTCAACAAGCTTGGCATCGACACCCAAGACGTGCTTGACGCCGCGGGCACCAAGTGGAATTTCCTGCCGTTTCGTCCCGGTCTGGTGGGTGGTCACTGCATCGGCGTCGATCCTTACTATCTGACGCAAAAGGCGCAATCTGTGGGCTATCACCCTGAAGTCGTCCTAGCCGGTCGCCGGATCAACGACGGGATGGGCTGCTATGTGGTTGGCCGGACTGTCCGCGAGATGATTTCACGCGATATCCCGGTGAAAGGGGCCCGCACGCTGGTGATGGGGCTGACCTTCAAGGAGAATTGCCCCGATCTGCGCAACACGCGTGTGATTGATATTATTCATGAGTTGCGGACCTATGGAATTGATGTCGATATCTATGATCCTTGGGTGGATAGCGCCGAAGCACAGCGGGAATACGGGTTGGAGATGACCCAGAAGCCTGAAACCAAAGGGTACGATTCCATCATTGTGGCCGTGGCGCATGAGGCGTTTCTGGATGACGATATCATCGAAAGCTATGCCAAGGAAAACGCCGTGGTATTTGATGTTAAGGGTATCATGCCGCGCACCGCGGGGGCCTTGCGGCTGTGAGGGTTAGCATCTGAGCACTCCTTCAGTGCCATCACAGAGTTCGGCCCAGGTTGTTGATTTTGCGCGGTTCAATGCACGGATCATGCCTGCGCTGGAGAAAACGCCGACTTCAGCTTTTTTTCCCAAGACGCGCAAATAGGCTGAGGGGCTTTTGATCATGGCGAAACGTTCCAGCATCGCTGCGAGAACCGTTGCTGCCTGGCACTGGCCCATTTGGGATTTCACGGCAGTCCATACCTTTGGCTCAATACCCATCATGGGGCTTACGGTGTCTGCAAGCCTGATCAGATCGTTCCAGTTTCGAACGCCATCGCCAGAATAGGTCTGTATCTCTGCGCAATTGCTCAACACCTGCCGCAGGGGAGGTGGCTGGTGTTTGGTTGCTTCCAAGGATGTGGGTTCTTCCACAACCTCCATTTCTTTTTCATCAAAACATTCTTTATCTGAATTCTGATGGTGCTGCTCATATTCAGCGTTGCTGGTGCTCATTCCCTTTGCAAAAGGCGCGTTAATGTGGAGAACGGCCTCCTCCAAAGCGGTGTGGAGTTTGGCTTGAAGGTGGTCCAGGTCTTCCAGATTAAGCTTCCTGCGCAGGTCGCGGGCGGTCAGGCGAGCGAGGTCATCGAGACGGTCCCAAACGGGCAGGTTAGGGTCGATGCTGATGCCATAGTCGATATAGCCCGCGAGATCGCGGCGCATGAGGCTCACGGTGTCGCGCAGACGTTTGCGGCGGGCTTCGGTCGCTTCCACCTCAGTTGCGATCTTGGTGAATTCGGCGAAGCGGGCCGCAAGGGGCGTCAGGTCGAAACCGAAGGCGAGTTTCGGGCCAGCGCCGCGCCGGACGTAGCGTTTGCCGTTGGGGCTGTCGCGGCGCAGGATTACGCCCGTGTCGACAAGGCGCGCGATGTGGCGGCGCATGGTAGAGCAGGGCATGCCGTTGAGGCGTTCGCAAATCGTCTTGTTCGAAGGGTAGACGATAGCAAGACTGTCGCCGCCAATCTCGGTTTCAGGATGAAATCCGAGCAGGGTTTGCAGCACGGTCAGGTCGCGGTCGGACAAGCCGAAATGCTGGCGGGCGGTGGCTAGACGACGCAGGGCATCCCACTTGCTGATGGGCGCGATATCGGCGCGCATTGTGTCGGCGTGATTTTTCAGTTCGACAAGACTAATAGGTCGCCGGAACGACGATACGGGGGTGTATTCCATTTTAATGTACACGAAGACAAAAAATAGCGGTCCGCGAATCACTTAAGACTTGCGAATTTATGCTCCGACCACTAGCTTGAAGGTGCTAGAAACAAGTCAGGGTCTCGTGGAGCGTCGTCTTTGCGGGACCTTTTCTTTTAGTCTTTTGCGTGCCTCCTTTTCATTGTTGCTCTCTTCCTCAGTCTTCGCGGCGCTGAAGCCAGCGTGCGTGAAGTTCTTCGATCAGATCCTGGCTTTGCGCTTCGATCCAATCGGCAAATGGGCCCTTTTCCAGATCCAGCGAGACGCCTTTGGGCGAGCGCACAATCTTGCCCGCTGTCTTGCCATTCACAGTCAAATCCGCGCTCTGTTTGCGGTTCACGGCACGGGGAGTCTTTGCGGGCTTCGGCGAATTTTGCGGTACGTCTGTTGTGGCCATCACGGCATCGAATATCTGGACGGACAGTTCGTTTGGGTCAAACCGAACGCCTTCCACCACACATGCTACCGTGGCCTCGTTACGTATGGCTCCCGCAATCTTGATCAGCTGGTCGCGGTCCATATGGTGGGTTTCGATGGCCTTGCCTAACGCCTCCCACCTAGGTCGCCCGATGCCATGTGCCGCCCCGATAGTCCGGATCAAATCGCGGCCGATCTGCTCGGCGATAGTGATTGCCATCGAAATGGAGGATCTGGTTACGTTCAAGACTTCGGCTACCTGCATCTGGTTCCCAAAGCCACTCTGAACCAAGTCTTGTGCAAAGAGGGCGCGTTCAATGAAAGATAAATCGCGTCGGGCCGTGTTCTCCGAGATCTGGGCGCGGACGGCGGCATCTTCGTCGAGATTGGCAATCAGAGCGCGAACGGTCTTGACCCTGTATGAATCGCGGATCGCTTGCAGGCGGCGGTGGCCATAGACCAAAAGATAACGGTCGGGGACGCTGGGGTGACGCCGCACCAGAATAGGTACTGTCTGGCCATTTGCTTCGATTGAGTGGCGCAGATCGACCACATCATCAGGGTCAAGCCGGTCCGCGATCCGCCCATCTTCGATAGAGTCGGGGTCGAGTTCCCAGACCTGATGGGAGTCCACAGCATCGCGTGCCGACCGCAAAGCACGGTTCGTCGACATCATCGGTGTATCAGGGGTAGGGGTTGTGGATTGAGCCGGTGAGGCCAACCCGTCAAGCATCGACATACGTGTCTTTTTGGTCGTCATGATCTGCCCCATGTGTGTTGGATCAGGCTTGAGATTTCGTCATTCACCGCGTTAAGGCTTTCGACGGCACGGTCATAGGTCGTGCGGGTGAAGGCGCTGCGTTCAACCTCGTACAGGGTCTGTTTTGTGAGGCCGGCATCCGAGATTGCGGTGGATTTCAGCAAGGGTGCGTTCAGGACTTTGTCGCCATACATGGTACGCAGGAACGCCACGATGCGGTTTTGCGGTGCGTCTGCGGGCTCATAACGCGTCAGAAGATAGCGCATCCAGTCATGGCTCATATCGGCCCCGGATTCCGCGATCACATCCATCAGGTCGGCGGTCATGCGCAGGAATTGCGACATCGACATTACGTCGAGCATTTCGGGGTGGATCGTAACCAGCACGCCGGTGGCGGCGGACAGCGCCGACATCGTCAGAAATCCAAGCTGAGGCGGGCAGTCGATTACGACGACGTCATAATCCTGGTCCACCTGCATGAGAGCTTCTTTCACGCGGAAAAAGAACAGGCCGGCCTTGCCTTGAGACAGCGCGCGCGGGGTTTCGTGTTCAAACTCCATCAGCTCAAGATTGCCGGGAATCAGATCTAGATTAGGGATGTAGGTCTTGCGGATGACATCGGCGATCGGCACTGGTTCATCGTAGCGGATCGCATCGTAAAGCGTGCCACCATCGCGCAAATCAAACTCCGGCTGGACGCCATGAAGGGCTGTCAGCGAGGCCTGTGGGTCAAGGTCGATCGCCAGCACGCGGTATCCAGTGAGCGCAAGCCGTTGGGCAAGATGGGCAGAGGTGGTCGTCTTTCCGGAACCGCCCTTGAAGTTCATCACGCCAATAACCTGAAGATGGTCACCCTCACGGCGTACCGGCAGGTAGTCACCGGGCTTACGCGCTGTTTTCTCAAGCAAAACTCGCAGATCATGGATGTCCTGCACTGAATAATGTCGGCGATTGCCCGAGGTCAGTGCAGGGGAGGGGCCGCGTCCTTCAAGATGCAGTTTGCGCAGATAGCTGTCATTCACGCCAAGCAGGCCAGCCGCTTCGCCCGAGGTGAAGGTGCGCATCTGCTTCTGGGCATTCGGCGGGAACAGGTTCTCACGTTGGGAGTGCAGTTGCGAAGACAGCCATTCCGCATGTTGACGGATGACGGCATTCAGGTCTTCGATATCTTGCGGGTTGCTCATCTGCCCTCGATCCTCGTCCCGTGTTCACGGAACATGGCGTTAATCGCCTTCTTTCCGTGACTATTGCCGAAAGGTTAAGAGTCGCGCAAGGGTTTTGTTGGATCGGGAAGGTCAGAGGTCTCAGAGAATCGTTCTTGTAGGCCCGATATCATGAAACGGCACATTTCGGCGTGAATGCCCCTTCATCGTGGCAGCTTCCTGCCGGTTTGATGCGCAGAAACCTTTCTGCGCTGCAGCGTATTTTCTTTCACACTTCTGCTCTATATAGCGTGGGTGTGGAGAAGGAGTGCTAGATGCTGCCTGGCCTTTTTGATTTCGGGATTTGGCGCAGGCGGCGGCAGCTAACCGCCCAAAGAAAGAGTTTCTCCGAAAGGGCGCTGTTTGATCTACGGCCCTTATTCAATTAGATTATTTCGAACTAATATAAATGTGCGCATTATGAACATTCAAAGCATCCACGACCTTCCACGGTCGACCAAACGACTTATTTTCATGGCGGTGGACAGCCTTTTGGTGCCGCTCAGTCTCTATTGTGCCTTCGCGCTGCGGTATGGCACCGCAGCACCCCTGGATTTTATGTCCTCAAGCTGGGCGCTGTTCGGGGCGATGACGGTCTTTGGCATCGGCATCACCTGGGCCTTGGGGCTGCACCGCATCAAGCTTAACGCTTTTGACACCCATTCCATGTCCAATATCGGTGTTGCCGCTGTGCTGCTGGCGCTGAGCGCCATGGCGTTGAGCTATATGCTGGACCTGTCAGCGCCGCGATCCGTGCCGCTGCTGCTGGGGTTGTTCTTCTGTCTGTTCGCTGTTGCGGTGCGTCTCGTGGGTCTGTCGCTGATGCGCTGGCTGTCCGAGCGTGGGGGTGATCGCAAGCCAGTGGCGATTTATGGGGCAGGGGCTGCGGGCATCCAGCTTGCCGCGGCGCTGCGTCAGGCGCGCGAGGCCCGGCCGATGTTCTTTATCGACGATAACCCCAACCTGCACGGCCTGATGGTTGCGGGCCTGCCGGTGCATGGCTCCGGTAAACTGTCGAGGCTGATCCAGGCGCGCGGGATTGAGCAGATCCTGCTGGCCGTGCCCTCCATGGCAAAGGACCGTCGGGATGAACTGATCGGCAAGCTGAATGTGCATGGTGTCGAGGTGCAGGTGCTGCCGTCTTACGTCGATCTGATGTCGGGCAAGGGGCTGGTGCAAAGCCTGCGCACGGTGGCACCGGATCAGCTGCTCGGGCGTGACAAGGTCGACCTTGATATCCCCGAGATCGCAAAGGCCTATGCCGGGCGCGTGGTGATGGTGACCGGGGCAGGGGGGTCGATCGGATCCGAGCTGTGCCGGCAGTTGATGAACTGTCACCCGGCGCGGATCATCCTGTTCGAGCAGGGTGAGTTTCAGCTCTATACGATCGATCAAGAGCTTCAGGCAGAGGCCAAGGCGACGGGTATCCCGGTCGTTGCGCGGCTTGGGTCGGTGACCAACAAGGCGCGTGTCGCCGGTGTGATCGCGGAGGAGGGGGTCGAGATCATCCTCCACGCGGCGGCCTATAAACACGTGCCGCTGGTCGAAGAGAATGAGCTGGAAGGCGCGCGGAATAACGTGCTTGGCACGCAAGTCGTCGCCGAATGTGCGGCCGAGGCGAAGCTGGAGCGGTTCATCCTGGTCTCGACCGACAAGGCCGTGCGACCGACCAACATCATGGGTGCGACCAAGCGGATGGCTGAACTGGTCGTTCAGGACATGCAGACGCGCCACAGAACGACCAAGTTTGCGATGGTCCGGTTCGGGAACGTACTGGGATCGTCCGGGTCCGTTTTGCCCCTGTTCCAGAGGCAGATCGCACGTGGCGGACCTGTGACCGTGACCCACAAGGATGTGACGCGCTTCTTCATGACCATCCCCGAGGCGGCACGGCTGGTGCTTCTGGCCGGTGCCTATGCGAAAGGCAGCGATGTCTTCGTTCTCGACATGGGCGAGCCGCAGAAGATCATCGACATCGCGCATCGGATGATCACGCTGTCAGGGCGCAAGGTCAAAGATCCCAAGACCGGGATCGGCGACATCGAGGTCAAGGTGACCGGCTTGCGCCCCGGTGAGAAGCTGTACGAAGAGTTGCTGATCGACGACGACAGCCTGCTCCCGACGCCCCACGCCAAGATCCTGCGCGCGCAGGAGGGTATGCTGAGCCAGATCGAGGTCGCGTCGATGCTGCGCGAGTTGCAGGGGTCGATTTTGGACGCGGACAAGGTGCGGCTGCGCAGGCTGATTGCTGCGCGGGTCGAGGGGTATCATGTGCAGGACGTGGATGTGAGGGTGAGTTGAGCGCTTGGGTGTGCCTCAATTGCAATCATCGCAACTGAGATACATCCAAACGCCTTATTTCCCGAAAGCACTTAGGTGCTTCGTGCCAACAGTACCTTGATGTGTCCAATCACTTCATCTTGCTGTTCATCGCTCATATCGCTGCCTGACGGTAAGCAAAGACCATTTGCGAACAGGGACTCATCGACGCCGTTCCCGTGGTAATCTGAACCTGCGTAAAGCGGCTGCATGTGCATCGGTTTCCAAAGCGGCCGCGACTCGATTTGGTGCTCGAGCAGCATCAAGCGAATGTCCTCACGAGTCCTGCCAATTTCATTCGGGTCAATGGTCAGCGCAGTGAGCCAGCGCGTTGAATACTGGCCTTCGGGCTCTGGCATGAATGATATGCCAGGCCGCTCAAGCGCTGATTTGTAGCGCGAGAAGATCTCTCGGCGGCGGGCCACACGATCATCAAGAACTTCCATTTGTCCCAGTCCGATGGCAGCACAGATGTTAGAGAGCCGGTAGTTGTAGCCGAAGGTCGAATGCTCATAATGCGGGGCAGAGTCGCGAGCTTGCGTGGCCAAGAACCGGGCTTCATCTGCCCAAGCTTTGTGCCGCGTGACCAGCATACCGCCGCCTGACGTAGTGATGATCTTGTTGCCATTGAAGGACAATATCGCGGCATCTCCGCCACTGCCGGCCTTGCGACTGCCGGTATAGCTTGCGCCAAGGCTTTCAGCACTATCAAGGATGAGGCGAATGTCATACTGGGCGGCCAAAGCTTCTAAGGTATCAAGGGCTACAGATTGCCCATAAAGATCGGTTGGCACAATCGCTTTGGGCAGACGGCTTTCCCTGGCAGCCTTGGCCAGTTCGCCGGCCAGAAGGTCGGTATCGATTGTCCAGCTCTCTGGTGAAAGGTCGAAAAATCGCGGCTTGGCACCGAGATAGTTTACCGGAAAGATGCCGCCTGCGAAGGTCATTGAAGAAATCCAGACCTCGTCACCTCGGCCCACCCCAGCGATGCGCAATGCCAAGTGCAGAGCGGCAGACCCGGAGGACAATCCGACGCAGTGGACGTTTTCGCCAAGGTATTCGATGATCCTCGCCTCAAAAGCGTCAAGTTGCGGACCAAGCGGAGCGACAAAGTTCGAGGCGAATGCTTCTGAGACCCGTTTTTCTTCATGACCGGACATATGAGGGCGGGAGAGGAAAATGCGCATGGGTCAGTCCTTGATCATAGGTTTGGCTGGGTTGCCGACGACTGTTGTTCCGGGGGCTACATTTCGGGTAACGACAGCGCCCATGCCAACTATGGCATAGGCACCGATTGTGAGTGGCTTCCCTGGCTTGCCCTGACGCAAAACGGCACCTGTGCCAATATAAGCATGATCTTCTATGTGGACATTTCCATTGCACATAACCCCTGGCGCAAAGGTCACGAAATCACCAATCACGCAATCATGAGCGACGTAGGAGTAAATGTTACCATGGAAGTGACGACCAATAGAGGCATTGGAGGTGATCGTTGAAAAGCCACACAAAATTAGCCCTGACCCAACCAAAGACTCATCAAGCACCATAGAATTTTGCGCCCGCACATTGATGAACCCGACGCCAGCCATTTCACATTTTTCGGCCAGTTTGCTGCGGACCATTCCGTCGCCGATGGCGAGGCTGACGGCTCGATTTTCGGCAGGATAACCAACGAACTGTTCGAACGACATGCACTTCTGACTATTCACGGTGTCTTCGGAGCCATCGTCATCTACGAAAACGCAAATGGCATCGGGATCGTTAGAAACCTGTGCCCGCAGTAGAGGCATTATCTCCCGTCCAAAGCCACTCGCACCGTAAACACCATACAAATTCATCGGTTTTCCCCTTCGAATTTCGGCATCGTCGCTTCTCCCGCTGCCGAGATCCCATCCCGTTTCAATACTTTGCGTATGGTCAACCAGATGATCTTTAAATCTAGCCAGAGGTTGCGATTGTCGACATACCATACGTCCAGCTCGAATTTCTCGTCCCACGAGATTGCGTTACGTCCGTTGATCTGTGCCCAGCCGGTGACCCCAGGGCGTACTTCATGGCGGCGAGCCTGATTGGGCGAATATAGGGTCAAATACTCCATCAAAAGAGGGCGGGGACCGACGAGGCTCATGTCGCCTTTGAGTACGTTCCAAAGTTCTGGCAGTTCATCGAGCGAGCTGGAGCGCAGGAAGCGGCCAAAATTCGTTAGGCGCTCTGAATCGGGAAGAGGGTTGCCATCAGCATCGTTCGCATCGCGCATCGTGCGAAACTTGACCATCCGAAACGGCTGCCCGTTGAGGCCTGGTCGGGTTTGGCGAAACAGTACAGGTGATCCCATATCGCGACGGATCATCGCCCAGACAACCAGCAAAACTGGTGAAAGCAAGACCAATCCAATGACTGCACCAAGAATATCCATGAAGCGTTTCATTGCTCTACCTACGTCCGGCACTGGTTACCCACTCGACCCATATATCGGAGAGGTCTTTCCGCGAGAATTTTGTTTGAGCAAGGTGGAGTGCATTGGTTGCCTTTAGTTTCAATGCCTCTCGATTATCAGCCGCTTCAATCAACGCATCTGCAAAGGCATGCTGGTCATCGGGTGGAACTGCTATGCCACAATCCTTATCGGAAATCATTTCCGCAAGCCATCCAGGGTAGTTGTTCAAAACTGGTAGGCCCGCAGAGATGTAGTCAAAGAACTTGTTCGGAGATGTACCAAAGTAAAATGCTGGTACATTCCGCAAAATTTGAAGTCCAATATCGGCTCCAGCCATCAGTCCTGCAAGCCGCATCTTGGGTACGGGATCGAGAAACAGTACGTTGTGCAGGTTCTCAGCGCGCGCTCGTTTTTGAAGTTCGGGCTTTTCTCTCCCCTGTCCTACTAAAGCTATGCGAATATCGTCACGGCCTCGGTCTCGCAAGACCTTGGCGGCATTCAACACAGCATCAAGACCGTTGGCATTGCCATGAGTTCCAGTAAATATGGCCAGTAGCTGATCGTCGCTAACGCCTTCGGGGCGCCACGCGTCAGCTTGGTTGGCAAAGAGATCAAGATCACAGCCGTTGGGTACCATTGCAATGCGAGATTTGTCGACTCCGCGTGCAGCAATGCCCTCAACGATACCCGGAGAAAGTCCAATCAATCTATTGGCCGAGCGATACGACGCCCACTCCAATACTGACATGAGCCACAGCACAACAGGATTGGTAATGACCCCCATGGCCTTGGGAAGCTCCGGCCAAAGGTCACGTACTTCGAAGACAAAGGGCTTGCGACCAAGCCAACGCGCGAAAATTCCGGGGATGCCAGCAGTCAAAGGCGTTGTCGTGGCAAAGACGACATCAGCTGGTTCGCGAAGAGCGATGCCAATCGATCCCATTGCGAACTTGGCGAAGACCTTGGCTCGTTGTGCAAAGCCCATGTCGTTGCCATAGTTCAGTTTGAATTCAATTATGTCGACTCCATCGACTTGACCGCGTCTTCGGCCCTTTGAAAATGGACTGGTCAATCCTGTATTGCCTTGAGAATAGCTACCACAGACCATGGTCACACTATGGCCATTTCGAAGGAGAGCTTGCGCCATCTCATATGACCGGGTTCCCGCCGACCCTTCTGGTGTAGAAAAATGCTGATGGAAATAGAGCACATGCATGATCAAAACATCACTTTTGTTACAAGGGTCGCGGCGCGGTCTGTGTTAACCGAAGCAACTGGTATAGATGTTTTATGGAGATAATAACGGGATTCTTCGGTAGTCCCGAGGGTTGGCGTTACAGGTTTGCCATCAATCTCAATAGAAATTGCGCAATGCTCACTACTCAATACAGCGCCGTTTAACCGCCAATCTCCAGGTGCTAGTCGCCAACGTAAGCATGCATTTTTGAAGGCCCCCGAGATTGTATCGGTGCAAATAAGACCTCTGTTCGTCAGCATGATAACGCGGTGATGTTGCGCACCCTGAGCATCCAAATACCCAGCGGCAGCAGTCACCGACCCGGTCTCCTCCTTCACTAGTGTTACAGCATTGGTGGTCAGCCAGTCACCGAAAAGAAATCGTCCGATCCTCGGCATCTGGTCGCGACCGTCGAATTCGACAGTGTTGTGCGCCGCTGTGCTTGAGAACCACTCGGCACCCTTGGCGTTATAACTGAAGGTCCCGGCATCACGGAGCAAGTTGGTCCCGCGATGCCAAAGGTCGACATGCATCGCATCGGCTTGGCTCGGTCGAAAGCTAAATCTCGGATATCGAAGAACAGCCATCGCTTGATCCGTGCGCAGAACGTGGTATCCACCATCGTCAAAACTCTTGCTATGGGGGGTTACGCTTGACTTCTGATCGGCCAATCCGAGCCAGCGAAGCGGGTCCGTCCAAGACCCCGGACCGAAAGCATCAGCACTCCGAAATAGGGCTGTGGCAAGTTGGACAGATGGTCGAAAATCGCGGTAGTCTCCACCAGTCAGCGGCACAAGTCGCGCGCCATCATTGGCCCCAATATTAGGGGCATCGCCTGTATCGCCATCAGTCAGAAGCCAAAGCCATTCAGTTGCCGCGGCTAGACGGCTGTTTAGACGCTCAGAAAAAGGAGGCAAATCACGGTGTCTACGCCAAGCCTCAGCCAACGAAAAGGTGTCCAGCATAAATCGGTGATAGTTGACTGAGTACTGGCTGAAACTGCCATCACGCTCAATCAGGGTCGCCGCTCTGTCTTCCAGCCAGCGCCGCCCCTTGCGTTCCCAACCCTTTGCACGTGAATCGTGCTTTGCAAGGAAGCTCCCGCCGATGAATAGTGCGGCTGCTTCCGAAGTGCCGTGGTTGTTTTGTTGGCCAATGGCATAGGACATCGTTGGAGCGATGCGTTGAAGGTGGGCGCGCAGCAGATCCAAGAGTCCTGGCTCAGGATTTTTGTCCTGTCTGAGTACCCAAGTGGCGGTGACAAGATGCATCACGCGAATAGACGCTTCTTGTCCGCATTTCCAGTTTGGCCCTTTGTAAGGAGGGTTCGACCAAGCCCAGTCACCCAGCCATAAGTTAAGCTTTTCCAGTGCCTCCATATCGCCATGAGCGGCCTTAGTTGCCCAAGCGATTACCCAGTCAAACCGCGAGAGTTCCCAGATACCTTTAATGTCGCCAGCATCGAAATCTGGTATACGCCACCAGTCGAAGTCAGTATTCGATGATTTTGTGTCTGAGAATGGGTTTGCGAACCAATCGGGGGGAGCGTCTGGCTGGGGCTTGCGTTTCCAGCCGAACCACCATAGCGAAATGTCCCAGTCTGTGTTCGCTGTGGGCCGATCACCGTATTGTTTGGGAGCGTGAAAGTATGGTGCAGCGCCAACAGGCGCTGACAACAGCTGGACTGGGTGCCGACCGCTTTTCAGACCCAACCTGTAGGCGGCAACGCGCGCAATATTGACAGGCCCAAGTTGCCCGTATGTCCGCAAATGGGCTAGTATGCTCATGTTTGCGCGCGAAGAATCTCGGCCACCTCAATTGTGACCTTTGCAACCTCGAACAACTCATCCGCCGCGATCGGCGCAGCACCACCTTCTTTGACCGCCTTGACAAAAGCTGCTGCACAATTAGTCTGACCCTTGTCTTGGCGCCACAAGTTCTGTTTTTTGAACCTTGGCCAATTGTAACCTTTGAGCTTAAGAAAATTGTCAAGCTGCAAGGTTCGACCTGCAGCAAAAACCTCGACACGTTCCTTCGCGAAAGATGCGCCACCGTTGGCAAGATAATGGATTGTTCCAAAAGACCCGTCATCAAAGCCAAGCGTGATTGACGCTTTGTCTTCGGTAATTGCCTCACTATCGGTATCGCCCATCCGCCGCGCCTGAACAGAAACGATTGGTGCTCCAGCCAAGAACCTCATTAGATCGATGTAGTGGCACGCCTCGCCAATGATCCGCCCCCCACCAGTTTGCATGTCTTGCGTCCAATGATCGGCGGGGATTGCGCCTGCATTCATGACCATTACGAAGCTTTTCGGTGCCTTGACTGCTCCTAGCAAGCGTTTCATCGTTTGAATCTGAGGCGCGAAGCGGCGATTGAAGCCGACCATCAATTGACGGTCGCTAATCTCATATGCTGCACGCACTTCTTCCAACTCATCATAGGTGAGCGCCAGTGGCTTTTCGACAAAAACATTCTTCCCTGCGCGCAGCGCTTGGGCAGTTAGCCCGGCATGGCTATTGTGCCGAGTTACGATGGCGACCGTATTGATTGCATTATCGGCAATTAGCGCTTCGGTATCGGATGTTGCCGTTTCAAAACCACTGTTGCGCCCATGAAGCACTGCGTTAGTGCCTCCACTGGAAGCAATCGTATGCAACTGCGCGCCTGCGGCTTTGAAGGCCGGGATTAGCATACGCGACGCATAGTTCCCTGCACCGATGAAACCCACAACAGGCTTGCCCGACGCCACGCGTGAGGTCTTAGACGTGATTAGCGTTACGCGCTTCGAATGCCTTGCCTCCACCGAATGAGCATATGTCAAAAGAATGCCAAGCGCGGCTTTATCCCTACTCAGCAGTTCATACGCTTTTGGGGCTTCCTCAAACGAAATCCGATGACTAATTAGTGGGCCAACGTCTAAAGTGCCTGAGCTCAAAAGATCAAGAACGGCCTCAAAATTCCTTTGCTCTGTCCAGCGCACAAAACCNATGGGATAATCCTGTCCGCGTTCCTCATAGGCGGGATCATAACGCCCTGGCCCATAAGAGCACGACACTTGAAAGCTCAACTCCTTCTCATAGAAATCCGCGCGATTGAGTTCAAGGCCCGTGACCCCCACCAATACAATTCGCCCTCGCTTGCGGCACATTCCTGCCGCCTGCGTGATTGGATCACTCGACTTTGTTGACGCGGTTATAATCACCCCGTCCACGCCCATACCCCGACTGAACGCGAGACCTGCCGCGACGGGGTCCTCACATGCCGCTGGGTTGCAAATTTCCGCACCAAACTGTTGTGCCAACTTTAGCTTCTCGGCATCGAAGTCGACTGCAAGCACTCGGCACCCATGCGCCCGAAGCATCTGCACCGTCAACAGCCCTATAAGTCCCACACCCGTGACGACAAAGCTCTCTCCCAGTGTTGGTTGCGCCAGTCGGATACCTTGCAGCCCAATGCTTGCAACCACCACAAAGGCGGCCGCCTCGTCACTCACCGCTTCAGGAACGCGCGCGCATAAATTTCGCGGAACACTGACCACATCCGCGTGCGGGCCGTTCGACACTACCCTGTCACCCTTTTGAAATCCTTCTGCGCCACTCTCGCGCACGAAGCCAACATTGCAATACCCAAGCGGTATTGGCTGCGATAGCTTGGAGCGCACAGCATCCACGGTCGTAAGCAAGCCATCCGTCCCAACTTTGTTGAGAACTTGGCGTACCTTCTCAGGTTGTTGCCGCGCCTTTGAAATCAGGCCAGCTCGACCAAAATCTACCAATGTCCGCTCGGTGCCCGTCGAGATCAGAGATGTTGTAGTGTCTATCAAAACGTTACCTCCACGCATCTGTGGGGCTGGAGCTTCAATCAGTTCAGATTGCCCGGTGGATAGATTCTGGAAGATTTGTTTCATTTACGTTCCCTAATTACTCGCGCAGGGACCCCTCCAACCATCGAAAATGGTGGAACATCCTTGTTTACGATACTTCCCGCAGCAATAATGGCACCTTCTCCGATTGTCACGCCGGGTAGAATGGTGCAGTTGGCACCAACCCAAACATCGCTGGCGATTGTAACTGCGGCTTTTTCGTGGCCTGCATTGAAAATGCGACCAGGCTTTGCCGGAATTTTGTGATTTGCTGAGAGGATCAAGGTTCCGTATCCAACAAGTGTTCTGTGACCGATCGATACGCCACCGTCCGTAGTGATCAGCACCCCCTTGGCGAGATCAACATCGTCACCAAGAGACAGGTTTCGACCTGTAAAGATCCAAATACCAGGGTAATAGACGACCCGACGCCCAATTCTTGCCCCAAAAAGGATTCGTAGATAGAGAGATTTCAGTCCATTCAACAGCCGAAAACGGGGAAGCATAAATAAAAGATGGGAGGCAGTTTCAATTGTAACAACGAGGGCATATTTCATTTGCGTGGGTCCACTTGGGCGGACGATGCCCCACTACCACCAATGATTTGTGCGAGTGCGTTCAATCTCGCTTGATGATCAGGAAGTTGTTTGAGCGCCAATGCCCCGGCGGACATGATGGCAGAGAAGTCGAGTTTACCTGCGGAGAATAAGCGAATGCCGTTAAGGAGTGAATCCGCGTTATGTGGATCTACGTAGATTGCGGAGCCTCCGCAAATATTTCGTGCAAAATCACGATCACTTGCTAGGATTGGACGGCCGGTCAACCAAGCCTCCAGGTAATTGTTACTGAAGCTCTCTAAGTCAGCGATATTTCCAACCACATTGCATTGATCAAATGCTTCCTGAAGGTTGTCCTGAGCGAGTGGGCCGAGAAAACTGCAAAATTCATCAAGAAGCTCTGTATGAACTTCCACTCCATTTACCGAGCAGTGGTCAATGAACCGCTGTCGATCCATTGAAAAGAAGAACTTCACTGCGAGATTTTCGCGTTTTAGCGCAGAAAATATTCCAGGCAGCCGCCACAGATTTTTGTGCTGCGCAGGACCGGCCAAAAACAAAATTTTTGCTCCATGAGTTCGGAAATCGGGCGGAGGACTGCTATTTAGAAATGTGGTAGGATAGGGGGGAACTACAGAGGATTCATTAGAAACTAGGCCAGCGTCTTGGGCCCTTTGCTCCATTAGCGTAGTTTCAAAAATGATGTGGTCTGCACGTTTCAATCTCGCACCCCGGAGGTAGTTCTGGAATTTCTTTGCTAAAGATTCTTTCATTGCTATATGCTTCCAATAATTCGATTCGGGATAAACAAGAATTGGATAAGCCATACCCACCACACTTCTGACACCAGAATATCGTGGCAAGCCAGGCCCAAAGAAAGTATAAACTGTGTTTATCCCTCTTTCTCTAACAATAGATCTTAGCCTGGTGTACTCAAATAAAATGCGTGATGCTGGTTTATTTGGGCATGATAAAACCTCTATGTCTTCTGGAATTGAATTTTGGAACGGAAAGTCCTCCGGAAGCAAGATCATCTGAATAGGTAGCGAAAACTCATTCTTACGTACGGAGTGGATAAAATTCAACGCAAGTTGCGCACCGCCTCCACTCTTTATCGAACTGAGATCCAGCATAAGTCGCACATCAAGTGTTTCTATATTTTTATTTTTATTCATTTCGCCCTCATATATCGCCGTCGTCTATCGGAGGATATACCAGATCTAAGATCAGTGTCTAGTTTTGGGGGCCACGTATACCAGGTTCGCCAAATATGCTCCTCGGAAATCCTCGGGTAAGAAATGTGGAGACTACCTCTGCGCGGATTGAAAATAGCCAAAAACCGAAATATCCTAAACATAGCCGACACCATACTTCAGGATATTGCTAATAAAACCAACTGATTTGTAGGCGAAGTATAGGTAGAGTACCACCAATATAGGGTGATAGGCTTTTCTATCTTTCAAAGCGATGAAGAGCAACATCACAAAACCAATCATGTTAACGCGGGATCCACCCAGGACCGCCGTAGCCGCAATTAAGGGTATAAAAAATAGTACTGTTTCCCATTTTTTACGCGCCACAATCAGTGAGGCAAGGAAGAAAACAACCATTTCAGCAGTACTCCAGATCCCCTCCCCCAACCCTGAATACGATTCAAACTTTCCCAAAATGCGCTCTTGGAACCGCTGAAATGCAAGAAACAAAAAGGCAAAGCCTACACTGATTCCTGATATGATTCTAACTTTGCCTCTCGGCCCTCTGCCCGTGTTTGCGATTACGCTCGAAAGCTTTCCAGTAGCAACCGAGGCTATTGTGATTGCTGACTGAAGGTGAACTAGAGGTGATGAAATAAATAGCACTCTACCAACTTTTCCGCCCACCAAAATCGATGCGCAGAGCACCATATAAGAGAACTTGAGACGCTCCGCTGATGTAATCATTACAATGAAGTAGTAGTTCGTAAAGATGATAACTGCGAGTGCGAAGTTTCCGTTGAACCTACGTATCGTTGCAGCCACTAGAACGCCGAATAAACCATTAAATGCTGCTATGACTGGTGTTTTTTCCAATCCAGAATTTGAAAGAATCCATATTAAGTATCCATAAAATGGCTCTGCACTTCCCGTTTTTGAGTATTGCAAGATTGGTACTTCAGATAGATCTGCCCCTCGTACCGAATAGTAGAAATCGATATAGTATTTTTGGTCTCCAAATATATATAGAGAGAGTAGGTGCTCGGACACAAAGTAGATCATTGCAAAAGTAAGAAAGTAAAAAAATACCCATAACGTGTTTGTTAAGGGTTGGCTTCTTGAGATTTTAACCATGAAGTAGGTTCCCGTGACAGGTCTGTCTCGCACGAAGCGTCCTGCTGTTCATAGCGCGTTTTGTGCTAAGTTAAAAAATTTGGGTAAGTTGCGAGAGAGACATTGTGCAATTCTCAAGTTTCCTTTTTCAAAAGGAAGAAGGTAATGTGTATCGACAACTGAGCCATCGCCCCAACCACGAATCCCACCACCAAAGCAAGCGCCCCATACGTGGTGGCTCCAAAAAAGGTTACTAACAAGATCGGTGCCGCCCAACCAATCTGGCCGATAAAGACCATGCGAGCACGGCCGATAGAAGACCAGTAGTTATTGAAGCCGATCGAGATCGTATAAAACAGTACGGCGGCGCCGAAAGTTGCCATCAAGGCAAAATCTACAACAACGGTTTGGGTGATTAAAGGTATGATGAAGGTGATGCCTGACATAAGACCCCATCCCAACATCCCATAACCCGTAAAATAGACCAACATTCGACGCAATATCGCTTTGGAGTTCGCACCTTTTGCTGCAAGTTGCGAGACTAGAAAATGCCCCATTGCCCCAGGAGGGAAAACCAGCATCAGGAATACTTGGTACGCCAGAGCGAAGGCACCGACCTGCTCCGCTCCGACTTGTTGTTGCAAGAGAAACATTGCGAAGGTGGTCACGGGTGCGGCAAGCACTGCGGCTCCAGCAAGTGGTAAGCTGGTGCCTAGGAATACGTGGCTCAGGCGAACTCGATCCTGCCAGGCCCGGATCGGGGTAATGCGAATGCGGGTACTCAACGTCAGAGCAGCAAACAACATGCCCGATTGCAGTGATCGAAATAAGACTAGTGCCGCTATTGCACCATTAAGGCCCCAAGTGATCATGAACCAAACGCTGGCGACGGGCGCGATGAGGAGCACGATGAGCGAGATGATGAGCATTGTCCCTGTTCGGCGTATGCCATACGCGAGTCCTTCGGATGCGCTAGCGACGGTCATCAGCCCCGAAACTACAAAGAGGATGCACAAAAGTACAGTCGCGGAAAATCCACTGTCGAGAACATCAATGAGTGGAAGGAATGTCAGCGCGAAAGCAAGGGACAAAATCAGGCAGACCAGCAAGATGCCAGTGAATACGGCCGAAACGAAATTTGGATCATCGTCATAGTGACGCGATGCTGTCGTGTTGTTCACCACCCCAACCCCAACACCGCTCAGCGTTGCCACACTGCTTGCAGCCGACATGATTAGGGCAAAAACACCAAAATGGTCGGCTGACAAGTAGCGTGCACCTAGAAATGTTAGCGCAATGATCATGAAGCGCGAGACAACCGCATTGGCAAACGCCGTTAAAGCCGCAATACGCCTTGTACTGCCGCCCTTTCCGCTACTTTTGGTAGAAGATTCATTCACTTTCAGCTGCCAACTGCGGCTCCGGTTTCCTATCGTTGATCTCTTTTGCCCTTGACATGACGGGTACTGTGTTGACCATTACCGCCAAACCCCCCTTGCATCCACTAGATGGCCCTCGGGTTTGGGGCATTTGCGGAACGGTTTATGATCGACCAGCATTACATGCACGTCGGCCCGGATCTCACCAAGTGGTACAAACTGAGCGTTGCCGAGGTCTTGCGGCAGCGTCCTGATGTTCGGCTCCACCACGAGGAGCGGCCCCTTGTGCAGGCTATGGAGCTCACGCGCAATCTCGAGCGCCGGGCTCTCACGCAGGTCGTCAATATCAGGTTTGAAGGCGAGGCCATAGACTGCCAAAGTCACTTCTTGGACTGTTTTGGTGGGGTTTTCTACGAGATGCGCGCCGATGGCAGCCCGAACTTGCTCAAGAACCCATAGGGGTTTTGAATCATTGACCTCGCGCGCAGTGCGGATCAATCGTGCTGTGTCTGGCGCGGAAGAAACAATGAACCAAGGATCTACAGCAATGCAATGCCCACCCACTCCGGGACCCGGCTGCAAGATATTCACTCGCGGATGCCGGTTTGCCAATCGGATCAATTCCCAAACATCAATGTCGAGTTTATCACAGATCATCGAAAGTTCGTTCGCAAAAGCGATATTCACGTCACGAAAGCTATTCTCAGTTAGTTTAGCCATCTCAGCGGCACGAGGACCAGATGCCATTACGCACTCGCCTTTGACGAAAGTTTGGTAAAGCGTCACAGCACGGGCCGAACAGGCTGACGTCATACCACCAATCACGCGGTCGTTGCTGATAAGCTCTTGCATAACTTTTCCAGGAAGAACTCGCTCTGGACAGTGTGCCACCCTGATATCTGATGCTTCACCATGGGTCTGCGGGAACGTCAGATCTGGCCGGGCTTCAGCTAGCCAGTCAGCCATCGCTTCAGTTGCACCAACGGGGGAAGTGCTTTCGAGAACAATAAGATTACCTACCGCTAGAACTGGTGCGATAGCCTTTGCGGCGGCCTCAATATATTTAAGATCCGGTTCATGATCCTCACCCTTGAATGGGGTAGGAACTGCGATCAAAAATGCTTCGGCAGGTTCTGGTTCATTTGTTGCACGAAGATATCCCTCGTGGACAGCTGCGTGGACAACCATATCTAAATCCGGCTCGACGATATGGACCTTGCCTCGGTTGATAGTGTCTACAGCGTGCTGGTTAACATCAACTCCCACGACCTCAATTTTGCGCGAAGCGAACATCGCTGCGGTCGGCAGACCTATATAGCCGAGCCCGATTACAGAAATTCTTTTGAAAGAGCTCTCAGGCATTACTTCTGATCCTTGCCAGTATTGAAAAAGTCCATGATCGCATCGTGAATGCGCTGCGCTGCGAGCCCGTCGCCGTAGGGATTGTGTGCCCGTGACATGGCCTCGTATGCGGTATCGTCGTCGAGGAGCGCCATCGTTTCGCGCACAATCAAATCGGAGTCAGTCCCCACAAGCTTTACTGTGCCGGCATCGACTGCTTCGGGACGCTCGGTGGTATCACGCATTACCAGCACTGGCTTGCCAAGCGATGGTGCTTCTTCCTGAACACCCCCTGAGTCTGTCAAAATGATATCAGCTCGCCGCATCAGATGAACGAAAGGAAGATAATCTTGAGGTGGGATAAGTCGAACCCGTTCAAGGGCACCCAAGCTATCTTCTACAGGGCCTTTGACGTTCGGATTGAGATGTACAGGGTAGATGATTTGAACATCGTCGCGTTCAGCAATTTTACCAAGCGCAGCGCAAATGCGCTCAAACCCACCTCCAAAACTTTCCCGACGATGACCGGTAACAAGGATCAGACGCTTGGCCGGGTCAATCCCGAATTCTGCATCAAAGGCTGCACTCTGTTGTGCATCGCTTTCAAGCCTGTCAACAACGTTGACGAGGGCATCGATGACAGTGTTTCCGGTGACGAAGACCATCTGAGGCGCCAGGCCTTCAGCGGCAAGATTGGCGGCCGATTTCTCAGTCGGTGCGAAATGCAAGCGTGCAATGGTGCCAGTAACCTTACGGTTTATCTCTTCTGGCCAAGGAGAGTAGATGTTTCCTGTACGCAAACCTGCTTCGACGTGGCCGACTGGGATTTGTTGGTAATAGGCTGCAAGAGATGCGGAAAGAGTGGTCGTGGTGTCTCCGTGAACTAGTAGCAAGTCAGGAGCAAAATCTTCCAGAACTGGCTTGAGACCCGCAAGTACCGCAGCTGTGATCTCGGTGAGGCCCTGTCCTGGCTTCATTACGTTCAAATCATAGTCGGGTTCAATTTCAAACAAGCGCAGCACTTGGTCGAGCATCTCTCGGTGCTGGGCAGTTACGGCCACTCGCACATCCATTTCAGGTGCATCTTTGAGCATTTCGTAAACCGGTGCCATTTTTATGGCTTCGGGCCGTGTGCCAAATACTAGGAGTATTTTCTTCATCTAAACCTCAATTTCGAAATCCTATGGACAGCTTCAAACACCTAGCGAAATGAGAAATGCGTGGCTTCGATGCAAAATCTGCAACAGGCTATTCTTAAACGAGATCATGAGCGTCCCTCTGTTTCGCTTCCATCCAAATCTAGTTGGAGCGATCTGATCTCTTCTTTCAGTGCGTCATATTCTTCCATCTTACGCATCAGAAATGCACGGGTCAGTGACGCCTTCCGAGCAATGCCCTTCGGCGTCAAAACATACGCATATCGCCGCTTGTCTTCCGAGGCCGTAAAATTTCCCAACTTTACAAGCCCCTTATCAACGAGTGCGCTTAACACGTAATGCATGCCACCAACGCTGATCCCGGCTACTTTAGCCAGCTCGCGCTGAGACATTTCGGGGTTTTCTTGAAGAAGGCGAAGGACGCGAAAATACGTATCCTCCTGCAGCTTGCTACGCTTGCTTGTCATTTGGTAATCTTCCTAGTCTACCGCACAAGGCCTAGTCGAAGCTGCATCATATATGGGAGTGAGCTCAAAAGATCGCTCCACGTTGTTCAATTTTGAGCGGTAGCAAATGTTCCACTGTCGTACAAGTTAAACTTTAATGTCAGTGAGGTTGCTTGATTGAAACTTACAGGACTTGTTCGATTTCAGCCGGGGGTACTTCTTAGAAGTTGTGCACGCAAGTCTAGAACTTCTAAGCAGACATGGCACCAATGTGCATTCAGGTTTCAGGTTTGCACCCCAGAGTCGCAAACACGGCCAAACTATCGTCAGATCATTTGACAAAGTATGTCACGAAGTTCTCCTGAACCCTATTCGTCCAAAAGCCGTCGAATTTGACCTGTAAACCCCCTGTAGGCTAACCCATTTGACCGCGCAGGTATTTCCCCATTCTGAACAACCTCTTCCGTCCGCTTCAAGTACCGGTATGCGTTTTCCTTGAACAAGGCTGTCGCAATCTCCTTGACCGCATTGCGGATTGGCTCTGACACCCGGCTCTGGCCTGTCCACATGTCGGTGATGGAGGCAGAGCGATACCCAATGGCATCATTGACCAGCTCACGGCGCACAGGCAGGAAGTTCTCCTGACCGAAGATCTCCGCTGCATCATCCTTGATCCGTGTGCCCATGGTTCCCCATGCGTCACGAATGATCGGATCCTTGATCGACCGGTCAGCCACGTTCACATACTCCCCGGCCCGGCCTTCTGCGAAGTCCTTCTCGTAGACCTCGTGCAGGGTCTCAACCAGGGTCCGGTTAAACTCATGCGCTGCTTCTTCTTCCAGCAAACGACCTGACCACACACCCAGCATCCGGCCCAGATGGGTATCCTTCTGCAGGCCCATGGTCTTGTCCTTCATCAAAGGCCGATCATACGCCACCACGTTGCCTTCTCCGTCAAAGACAGGGATGAGGTGTTCTCCGGCAGGGATGCCATCCATAGACCCCACAGCAGCCGCTGCAGCCTGCATCCCAATGCGCTGAGCCCTTACCCCCTGGAGCGTCTCTGCTGTGCCTTCCAGCAGCTGCCCTGTGCGTGCGTTCACACCGCTATAGGTCGCATGCACAGTCTGAGCGATGCCCTGACGGAAAGATGCCTTGCCAGCCACGTTGGACTGATAGTAAGCCCGCTTCACACGGCTGCCTTCACGGGCATCCCCGTGGTAGTCTCCGACCCGGGTCCAGCCTGTCATGCGCAGCTTCTCATGCTCGACCTGAACCCCACCTGTATGCTGATCGTTATTCTGACCAAAGCCCAAGAGAAGTTCTAAGAAGTCTGGAGAACTTCTACCATTCAGGGATCATTCAGGTTGGGATGTTCTGGACGCTGATAGCTAGGAACTAGGCTATGTATGCCTGTGGGTGTTAGGGTCTAGTTTGATCAATCTATGAGGTAGTAGTTTTTTTGCAGTTATATAGTATACTCTCCAGGCACCTATCCTGCGCTGAAAAATGTCCGTCAAGTAGTGGTCACTTCGTTCTTGGTTCAGCTGACACGGGGCATAGAGATTTCAGGACAAGGGGCAGTCGGTAACACTTGGGGGTAGGGCGATACCGGAACGGCTCAACTTGCTCTAAGGTGCGGTATGGCTTTACTTCCTTTGCACACGCTTTCTTTAGGAGCTTTTTATGAGACGCGTGAAAGTCAACCTTACGCTGGACGCGGACATCACTGAAGCGGCACGATCGCTCATCCTCAACATGTCGCGTCTTGCCGAAGCCGCGATCATCGAGGCCGCCAAGATCGAACGCAATCGCAAGTGGCGTGCAGAGAACCAGTCAGCGATCCACGCCTATGCCGAGGAGGTCACCGAAAACGGTCTTCCACTGGCCGAGTTCAGAAGTTTTTAGAAGGGGAGCACCTTCAGACAACAGATCACGGTGAACCAACGTCCAACTTCACTTAAGACGGGCTGAACCAAGACAAAGGCATCTCAAAGTCGGGTATTTGTGGTTCTGCTCTGAACCAACCCATGATGTGATCATTGCTCACATCATGACAGCCGCCCTATTTCATATAAAACGTAAGTGATCACTGATCACATCTTGACGGTCACCCTACTTCAGACAGATTACAAGTGATCATTGCTCACATATGGAGAGATGTCATTGACCAGGACTACGAAGCCTTACCACCACGGTGACTTACGCAATGACTTGCTCAAGGCTGGGATGGATCTGCTCAAACAGCACGGACAGAGTGCAGTCACCACGCGCGACTGCGCCAAGATTGTCGGATGTGCTCCATCGGCCGTCTTCCGTCATTTCGCCGATAGAAAGGCCTTCATTACCGGGCTGGCCACGGAAGGGTTTACACTCTTGGGCACCCGAATGACCGCGGCTGTCGAAACGGTGGATAAGGATGTTCAGCATCGCGTCGCGGCAAGAACTTATATCGACTTTGCCATGCAGGAGCCGCATCTGTTTCGGCTGATGTTTCAAGGTGATCTTATTGATATCGAAGACCCCGATCTGCGTGCCGCCTCTGAGTTCCTTCGAAACGATGCTGCGCTAGCCAACCCTACAGCACCCAACCAAAAGGACGATGAAGCTGTATTGGCTTGGGCTATCGTGCACGGGCTAGCTAGCCTGGCCATAGACAGCCAGCTGTGCCGAGGTCTGCCAAATGACGCAAAACAGAGAACAGACGCACTCATGAGGATCCTGGATCGGACGGCATCGCCTTTTAAAGACTGACATCAAGCCGTGCGTTGTGACGAACCTCCTGATCGGAGGCCGCGAGGGTGAGATCAGTTACAGAAAGGTACAAGGCACGCGCTGACGCCAATGGTCCCTTCTCACCCTTGATCTAGGGAGCAGAACGCACTGAACTGACTTTTAGGTCAAGACGCAGGCGTCAAACGGCGCAGACCTCGGGTAATATCAGCCTTCTTCTGGCGCACCTGCGCCAAGTCGTACGCAACTTGCATCCGCAGCCAATGGTCGGCACGGCCCCCAATCACAGCTTCCAGTCGCACGGCCATTTCGGGCGAAATCGCACTGTCGCAGGAAAGGACACGGTGCAACTGTTGGCGCGTGACGCCAAGAGCCACAGCGGCTTGCGCCGTGGACAGGTTCAAGGCCTCCAGGTCGTCTTTCAGACCTTCGGCGGGGTGGGGCGGGTTCATCATAGGCATTTTGCTCTCCTTTTTAGTGGTACTGCTCCAAATTCAGGATATCGAACTTGCCGTCTTCATGGGTGAAGGTGATGCGCCAAGGGCCATTCACGCTCACTGACCAGATCCCCTTTCGGTCGCCTGTCAACTCGTGCAACCTTAAGGATGGGCGGCTCAACTCTTCTAGGCCTTCTGCCTCATCCAAAATGGCTAAGATTGAGGCTATACGACGGGCTTGATCAGGGCGGATTCCCTTCGCTTTTCCGGTCGAATAGAAGGTTTGAAGTCCTTTGTGCTTAAATCCGATAATCATAGCTCGCTGTAGCATGTAAAGTTACATATTACAATAAGTATGTATTGCCGCCCGTTGGATGATGGGGGGCTTTGTCTTAAGTGCCTTTCCCTTCGCAGCCGCTGTCGCTGATGCCCTAGCGGAAGCGGAGTCCCTCACAGGGCAAAGTCTGAGCATAGCGAGCACCTACCCTTTGATGCAGGTTCCCGACTAGACTCAGGCATCTATCTGCGACTGCGCCCGCAGTTGCATCAATCCCACAAATAGATGAACCAACCTGAACGCCCGCAAAACTTGATAAAGTAGACCATCGAGAACATGTCTAGCTGTATAGCTAGATAGGATGATAGCCATGTGGACACTTCAGGATGCAAAGAACAAGTTCAGTGCGGTCGTTGATGCTGCTCTTGCCGGCACACCGCAGGAGGTCACACGACGTGGTAAACCTGCCGTGGTCATCTTGGCTGCTGACGAATACCACCGCTTGCTTGAGAGTGCCGTTCAATCACGGGAAAGCTTTGCAGATCATCTGATGGTTTTCCCAGGAGAAGATATGCCTCGGGCTCAGGCAGCTCCGCGTGACGTCAGCTTTTGATGTACATTCTTGATACCAACATCATCTCCGCCGTGCGTCGGCCAGATCGCGCACCCAAAATGGAAACGTGGTTGCGTGGAAAGCGCGAGCAGGATCTGTTTCTAAGCGTCATCACGCTTGGCGAAATAGAACGCAGCATTCGACAGCAGGAAACACGAGACCCTGGATTTGCACATGACCTGCGGACCTGGCTCGATCGGACAGTGTCGTTGTTTTCGGACCGGCTGCTTTCCTTCGAAGCTGAAGATGCGCGTATCTGGGGCCATCTGTCGGCAAAGGTTGGGCATACTGGAGCTGACCTGATGATTGCAGCGACAGGGCTTCGACACGGGGCGGTCGTAGTCACTGGCAACGTCAGTGACTTTGCCCCAACGGGTGTGTCGATTGAGAACTCGTTTGATTAGGGTTCAACAGCGTGACGCGGTTTGGAAACCCGCAGGCTAGGTCAAGTTGATTTGAAACTGGTTCCCGCGACAGTGGTAACGGCAGGTCAAACATTGATCGCGCTCCAAAGGGCGCTTACCGGAAGTGCAAAGTTCCTGCCCCCGAAGGTGAGCTTTTCTTGCCCAAGGTAAAATACAATCCCTGTGCATGTTCTACTGCGGCCAGGTCCGTCTTTCGAGAACCATTTGAGATGCTTGAAATCTTCGCTGCCGACTGATGCAGACGCTTTGACCTCTACGCAAACCAGATGGCTGCCTCCATCAATCAGAATGTCGATTTCCCGCTGGTCTGCACTGCGCCAATGGTAGAGACGATAATCTGCATCCTGCATTGGTATCGCGCGCTGAATTTCGTTTAGAACAAAGCTTTCAAGCAGGCCACCAAGCGCTTGTGGGTTGTTATCGATTGTGAAAGTTGCCTCAGTAAAACGCCGCAAAGCGCAGGCGATACCTGAATCTGCGAAGTGATATTTTGGGTTTTTGATTTCCCGCTTGCCCTCACCCGATGTCCAAGCCCCTAGCTTGGTCAGCATCGACAACCGCAACAAGATGTCCAGATATTGCTCAACTGTACTGCGTTGCAGTTTGGTCAGTTTAGACAGTTCGGAAACATTGATTTCTTGCGCGGACCGTGCTGCCATATGATCGATCAGGATCCGCAAAGCGTCTGGCCTTCGAACTGGTGTAATATCGGCCACATCACGTTCAACCACTGCATCGATATAGTCTCGATACTGCCGCTGACGGGATCTGAGTGGCAGCTCTCTGGTTTCTGGGAAACCACCTTGCAGAACAAGAGCGATGTAGTCGCTTCGGCTGACAGGCGCTGGATCGGCTATCTGCTGTAACTTGGGGTCGTTTTGCATCGCCCAATCCATGAGGCGGTTGACAGGGGCGCGTTTGATTTCAGCGACTGACAAAGGCCAAAGCTTGAGTGTACGCATCCTGCCCGCAAGCGAGTCAGCGACGTCCGTGGTTGTGAATACATTGGAGGAACCAGTAAGGACAAATTGTCCCTTGCGCCGGTTAGCGTCGACCACCTTTTTGATTGCGAGAGCCAGCTTCTTGGATCGCTGAGCCTCATCGATGATAAGCGGCGCGGCGTCCAAATTTTCTATCAGACTGGTAAGCTGCCCTTCCGGGTCCGCTTCAATGGCAGCTAAGACTGCCGCGTCATCCAAAGTGATAAAACGGCCATTGCCAAACAAGTCTCTGACAAGGGTTGTCTTACCAACCTGCCGTGGGCCAATAAGATTGACGACACGTGCTGTTGCGATTGCATCTTCAAGCTCTGCAACAAGATGCCTTGGCAGATAGTCTTCTGCATCAGTCATGGACTTTGGTTTCTTTCCAGCGTCTGGGGTATACGAAAAAGAGGGCGGCTCATCGCTTCCAGCTGCATCTCAAAGCTATCACCATTTGTCTATTAGAAGACCCACCATTTGTCTATTAGAAGACCCACCATTTGTACATTAGAAGAATCACTATTTGCTCATTACAGTTTCATTTCTATGTGAGTTGAAGGCCGTCAGAATCAGGAAGCCGAGGTTAGATCCAACCAGTTTCGGGGTAGTTGCGACAGATGGAACCAAGGAAGGATGGGAGGGCATGCTTCAAGCCCTCGCGCGCGCTGTGATTCAATCTATTTAACTAGATTCTCTATACCGCTTGTAGCTCGAACAGGCACTCGCCGCTGCGCGCGGCTGCGCCGTGCTCGGGCGGCACCTGTTCGAGCTACAAGCTATAGAATTTATTAAATTATATAGATGAAGTGTCAGATGATAGAATGGCTATGCATTGTATACACCTTTGCCATCCGAAACAGGACTGGGCTTCACCGATCAATCTACACCCCCGTCAAACATGTTGTCGAGTGAGGAATAATTTTCACCAGATGTTGTGGCAAATTTTCTACAGTCGAATTTGCCACTCGCATTACAAGATCATCCCCATCGGCACGGGCACCTGGCGCTTCCAGGGTAGGATCGCAGGCCCAGGAAAGTTCTCCCCCAGGCCTGCAAACGTCAAATGAAATTGCGATCAGCGGATGATGCGTACAACTGCATTTGTTTCCGCATCCACGATCACTGTTTGACCGTTGATGTTCACATAGCGATACTCTGGCTGTGGAAGCTCAAATGTCGGAACAGTTTCGGGAACGCCCGCGCCGACTACCACTTCACCATCCAAATAGACGGTCTCGACTGGGTTGGACGTGATATAGGTGATGGTTTCTTCCTCTGGTTCCGCTACGGCCGAGCCTGCAGCGCCGCCCAAGATGCCACCTGCAATGATCCCGCCAATCGGCCCACCGACTGCAACACCAGTCAGAACACCCAAGGTGGCACCGACTGCAGCACCTTCGCGCTGGTTGTTCTTGGTCCCTTCGACGTCCTCATAGGTAACGGAATTTACAGTAACTTCCGCAGGACGCATTGTAAGCGGAACTGCCTGCTCCTGAACATTTACAGCAAGATAGTCAGAACTTGACCAGCCTGAGACTTCCCCAAAGTTCACTTGGCACCACGATGCCTCGTCGAGGCAACCTTCGACCATTGCTGTTTCTCCGCCGGGAATGACGCCAACGATAGTATACTGTGGACCCGGGCCTGAGCGTACATTCAGATCTGTTGCGGCAATCGCATCAGCGGATTGCGCGAAAGCAGGCATAGCGGTCGAAAACAAGAGAGCACTGATTAAGCCAGTTTTAGAGAATGTCATGAGTACAGTCCTTATAGCACCTTAGTCTCTGGCGACGTGAGTCATGTGACGTCACTTCCATCGCCAGAAGGCAGTGTGGCTACAACAAGCATTGCCAGATTTCGTTCCTGTTATCTGATAACAGTGGCGCAACCTACTGAATAAAAAGGATATAAGGTTTTTGAATCCTACCTTTTTGACCTACGATTGGAGTGCCCCCACTGAAGTGGTCCACCAATTGGGATAGAATTATCCCGTTTCAGGAGGATCAGAGATGGCTGGAAAGCGAGACAAACCCAAAGACGTGGTGCTGAAGCTTCGACAGGTTGAAGTGTTGGAAGGACAAGGCATGGGGATTGCAGAGGCGGTGCGCCAGATCGGCGTGACGCAGCAGACCTATTACCGCCACGCCTGAGCGGACTAGACCGCCGAAATGGCGGCGTAACCTATTGATCATTGGAACCGTAAAAGCCCAAAACAACAACTTGGCGATGCCCCATCAGCCGTTCGATCAAACCGCCGCACGCGGCTCACGAATGACGATGGTGCAAGTCACCCCAGAGATATCGTAATTGATGGTCACGGAACTGGGATTATTGAACAGCAAACCTGTCAGGAGCGTTAAACCGAGACCAGATCGTTCTGGTGCCTTGACGGGAGGACCTTGCATTTCCTGCCAGTCGATTTCCAGCGAACCATCTTCCTGCTGGCACCATCGTACTGCCACGCGCCCGTCCGTGACGGAGAGTGAGCCATACTTCAGCGCATTCGTACACAACTCATGAAACGCCATCGCCAGGGGCCGCACGTGGCCTGCAATGATGACATCATCGGGCCCTTCGAAGATGAACGGATCATGTTCCGGAGACCGGTATGGCTCTGTAATGTCCAACAACAGGCGTTTCAGCGTTGACCCACCATGTTCGCTGTCTTTCGAAAACATGAGATCGGTTGATTTGCCGATCGCGCGAAGCCGGTTCAGGAAGGTCTTTTTCTCTTCGGCAAATTCTTTCGGCCAAGAGCGCGAAGCCAAGGCGCTGATGACAGTAATCGTATTCATCAACCGGTGGCGCAACTCGTTCGCAACGGTCGCAAGGAGGGCCTCTTGTTTCTTCGATTCTGTGATGTCCGCGACTACGCCAACCACGCGTGTTCCATCGCCGGCACGATTTTGGCCAATCTGTGCCCGCATCAACAACCATTTTTCCGTGCCGTCCGGCCAGACGTGCCTGATTTCAAATTCCAGCCTGTCTTCGCCTTGGGCAAATTTCTCAGAACTTTCGGCCCTGACCCGGTCAAGTTCGCCGGGCGCATACCGAGACCGAAGCTGATCCAAAGTTGGTGTACTATCTTCGGGGAATCCATAGAGTCTGTTCAACTCTGGCGACCCGATGATGGTGTCGGATTCGAGGTCTACCTCCCATACGGCTAAATCTCCGGCCTCGATTGCAAGTCTCAGTCGGGCCTCGCTTTCGGCGAGTTCGCCGGCTCGCGCGCGCACATCGTTTTCGAGTCGGGCCATATAAGCCAGACCCCTTTGGCGCGAACGGTAAAGCAGCGAAAGGATTGCCATGCAGGCTAAGCCGACGATTGCGCCAAGCCCAACAGTCGACGCTGAAGTTGCAATCCAGCGCGAAACCATTGCATCGTATGAAACGCCAATAATGATACGGCTCCCATAAAGTGGCGCGTCACTCCAGAAGTACAGTCGCCTGCCTCCGTCCGCACCGGGCCCCCCAATGATCGGCATACGAACTGACGCGACATTGGTCTCCCGCTCTCCCGAGTCGTGCTTGGGCCAGTTTTCAGACCCTCGCGGCATCCGTTCACTAAGTTGATCCGCAGACAACGCGGGTTCGCGAACAAGCGCCCGTCCGTCCGGACCAATCCACCACAGAGAGGCTTCAAATTCTAGGTCCACCTGCTGAAACGTCTGGCTAATTGATCTGGGATCAATCGACACCTGCACGAAGCCGCGCATTGACCCATCAGGGTTCGAAAGCCTGCGGCTGGTATTGATCATCAGAGCCTCAGCATCGTACTGATTGACGAGAAGGTTTCCGATGTACAGCCTATCCGGCTCATTACGGATGGTCGTAAAATAGTCTCGGCCAGCACCGTTCAGATCCGGCGCGGGAAACTCTCGCGTTGTAATCACCGCTTGACCGTCAGCGTCGCCCACCCAGACCGAAACAATAGTCGGACTAATGTCGATCATGGCTCGCAGATCATCATAGGCGGAACGATCGGCTCTAATCGGACCCGAAGTGCCGACGATGAGCTCGGCTTCATGACGCACCAGATCCGCATTGACCAACAATCGGTCGGAATGATCTGCCAGCAGGTGAGACACCGTAGTTGCAGTGGAATCCACGCGTGCCATAAGATCGTTCCAATCGGCGCGTAGGATCAGTGTTACCACAGAAGCGACTAAAATCCAGATAACCACGCCCGCCGCAAATACCTGCCTCAAATCCCGCATGGGTGGCTTGGACGAACGAGCAGACAAGTGGTCGGACTCCTGTAGCGATGCACGTTGCACGTTCGTCATGTTCACCGTCATCCAGTTTCTCGCCTATCATTCGGGCATGTACGACAATCCTGCATCCAGATTGTCTGCGGTAGCAAGTGCCCGGGCTTCGCGCCCTTGCGAAAGCTAATTTCCCTGAATCAGCTCCAGACGCAACCATTTGTTCAGCGGGATGTCTAAGGACGGTATTTCCAAGTGGTTGGCAGGGTTTGATATAGTCACGTCATCCCCATGAATATTCCAATTGATATGCCGCACCTGAAAGACTCCCGCTAAACACTTTGCCTTGTTGTAATGGGCCCGGGAGAACAGAACTACGCTAAGCACGGATGCTGGCCACGCGCTGCAGGGTTCGATAGACCATTGGTCTTGAGACAGCGAACACTTCCGCCAGATCGCTGATAGAGACTTGCGTCAATACACCGGTTTTCTGCTCACGGGCTCAGAGACTGGCGATCAAAAACCGTGAAACAACATGTCGAGCGCAGCAGTGATCGCATCAAAGCTTTCAGACAATTCCCCGATCGGGGACTTCAATATGCTGGTCGGCACGGCGGCAATGTATTGCGTCATCATCACATGCACTGCACCCTCAATCTCAAACGCAGGATTCAACCGGCTCGCAGCAATGGGCGCGATATCTTTCCGTAGGAGCGGCACTACTGCGCGCACATTAACCCCTCCAGCAGGTCACTTTGCACATCCAGCAAATAGCCGTTTTCCGCAGGATCCGCGAACAGATCATACTGCGCCATCAGAACTGCCTGTATTTTTCCAGAGGCAGGCCATGTTGTGCGACCCAGTCATTCGAGCTTTGGATCGCGGCTCGGTTCTTCTCCAGCCATTCAGAAGCTTTCTGTTTACGCACGGCTTCGCGCAGGCTGCGCTCGAACGTGGCCGACAGATTGATGTTCAACGCACGAGCCTCGTCCAGAAGCACTGGGTCTATGGTCAAATTGGTCGCACTTTTGGTCATGTGTACCTCATAGGCATACATCATGCGCATAGATAGCACTCATGGCTTCAACTGCAAAGATGACTGGCGCTGTTGTAATGGGCCCAAGCGGACAGAAAATATGCTATCCGCTGACAGCCCCGCGTTGCAAGGTTCTGTAGACGGTTGGTCTCGAGACATCGAACAGCTCCGCCAGATCGCTGATGGAATACTCCCCGGTGGCAGGCATGCGCACCAGCTCCTTTTGTTGCTTGTCCGAAAGCTTTCGTTGCCTGTCCCGCAACTTGCCCTTTGCCCGTGCGACAGCCATATCCTCCTTGGTTCGCATCCGGATCAGATCTGCTTCGAACTCCGCAAAGGTGGCAAGGATGTTGACGAGCATCTTAACCATTGGATCTGCCAGATCGTAGATGGACACTCCCACCGCGAGCTTTACGCCTTTCTTCTCCAGCTGATCCGCAATGATGCGGGCATCTGGCACGGACCTCGCCAGGCAATTTAGTTTTGGCAAGACCAGGGCGGGCATGGTTGGTTCAGGGACGGCGATCTGGAATTCATCCACGCCCGTCATCGCCCCCACAATAGCTTCGGCTGGGCTGTCCCGATCGGTTTTTGGACATTCCTCAGGGGGCTTGTCGCCACCGCAAGCCAGCCCACCGACACATTGACTGGCCCATCTTGACCGCGGTCAAGATGCTCTATGACCAGTTTCCGGACTGCCTCCTCAACACGAGGAGAGAGGTCAGCGTCCACATCAATGGTGATGCGGTTGCCCTTTCGGCCAATGTTCACGCGCTCACTGGGAAGTGTTTCCTGCGCCAACGGTTTGGTGGCCATGAGCAAGGTAACCGCCGCTTCGACACGAGTGGCAGTAGCTGTATGGGCCATTCTTGTATTTTGGCAAACTCTGCCATACTTTTTCTAAAGAGGGAGATGATCATGGGTACCATGAATATTTCATTGCCAGATCTGATGAAGACGTGGGTCGAAGAACAAGCAAAAACTGGACGCTATGCTAATTCCAGCGACTATGTTCGCGACCTGATCCGGCGTGACCGCGCCCATCATGAGGCCATTGCTGAAATTCAAGCCGCTGTCGACGTGGGCCTGGCCATCGGCCCGGCGGCCACGCTCGATCGCAGCACGTTCAAGTCCCAAATGCGCGCCGAATATGCCGGAGAATAGCCGTTGGGTTATTAGAACGGCGGCTGGAACGGAGCTGTCTGACATCTGGCAGCACAGAGCTGGCAACGGGGTGTAGCGCAAACAGATGGCTATGCAGACGGTCTTTTTGCCATCTTCGACTTGCTTGTAAACTTTCCGGAGATGGCCCGTGAACGCAATAAGTTCACAACTCCGTTACGCATTCATCCTAGCCGAGTGTATCTAGTGATTTACAAAACCGACGGAAAGGTGGTCGATATCCTCCGCATCCTGTATGCCCACCAGAACCTGACAGCCTATCTGATCGAGGGTTGACCGTCATAGCCCCGCTGCTTTTGTGAGATTCACCCGGAACCTGTCACGCCTTCGCTGATACCGGCGTGTCATCTCGGCGCTGGCATGGCCCAATTGCTTTTGAACATAGCGCTCGTCGACCTCGGCGCTACTGGCAAGACCTGCGCGCAGGGAGTGGCCGGAGAAGAGGGCAAGGCGCTTTTTCTCTGGCAGGTCGGATCGAATGCCAGCGTGGAGGACCGTGCGCTTGATCAGGCGGGCGACATGCTTATCGTTCAGTCTTGCCTCGGACGCGCGTTTGCCATCGCGCGAGGTGCCGACAAAGATAGGCCCGAAGTCGATTTTGGCGAAGTGCAGCCACTGCTTCAACGCATGCACCGGGCAGGTCTGATCGCTGGACCCAAGGCCGATCTCGACCTCGCGCCAGCCGGTCTTGGCATTGAGGGTGAGGAGAGCCCCCTTGTCGAAGATCTCGACCCAGCCGCCAGAGTCCGGCGTGTCGTCCTTCTGAACATCTAGGCTGACGATTTCCGAACGCCGCAGGCCGCCGGCATACCCCAGAAGCAGGATCGCCCGATCCCGCAGGCCACGCAGATTGAAGGGCAAGGTTGCGACCATCGCAAGGATATCCTCGGCCAGGATCGCCTCTTTCTGCACCGGCGGGCGCGCGTGCTTGCGCTTGATCCCCGCAAGCACGGTGGCTATGTGGCGGTTCTTGCGATCAAGGGCGAATCCGCGCTGAGCATAGTTCCAAGCGAGGCCCGAGAGGCGCCGGTCGATGGTGCTGACTGCCAAGGCAGGGGATAGCCCTGACCCGGATGCGAGATCTGCGAGGTAAAGCCCGATCATTTCAGTCGAGGGCGGCAGCGGCTCCGCGCCCTTCAGCCGGCACCAGCGCGTGAAGTGAACCCAATCCTTCGCATAGGCCTTCAGCGTATTTTCTGAAGCGGCGGCGCGGGCATAGTCGCGGGCTGTGTCGACCAGCCGATTGAGTGTGCCAGAGCCTGCGACAGAGGAAGGTAGGTTGAGGGGCGCGCTGTCAGGGCTATCACTCGCGTTGTCTTCGTTGATCGAGGTGTCGTTCGGGGGTTCTGAGCCTGGATTCTGGGGGATTTTTGACATGTAGCTGAGCATATTACTCTATGTCCGATAAGGCAAACTTATTGGACATGAATAGGATCAGCAAGCCGAGGCGGTTAGTGCGCTATTTTCTGGAAGAAAGCGCCGTGATGATATAGGCTTCAGACATGACATTTGTCCAACCGGATCACTCCATCGACTTTGCCAGGCTACCCCGGATGCCCACCTGGGTAACCTCCTCGCGTGCCGAAACCCTTGAAGATGTTGCGTTTTTGTCGGGCGCGGCGCTGAACCACCTGCATGTTGTGGTGGCGCACGACGAGGTGCCCCAATCCTTGTTAAGGGATCGGCTAGCGCTACGCGCGGCCGAGGCCTGTGTCGCGTTTTCTGGCCGACCCGAGCGGGCTGGGGAGTTGCGCGATGCGGTCCATCTCTTGCGGCCTGGCGATTTGCCAGGACCGGCGGGAGTGACTTGTTTGGTTTGGCGTCGCGCGGTGGAGCGACCGGTGTTGATCAAGGATTTGGGCCGAGCCTCGCCGACGTTCGAGACGAGCCAGATCGCTGCGTGGCTTGATGCGGGACAAGGGGCACCGGTGACCCGTGCCGCGATGGTGCTGGAGGCGGTGCTAAAAGACGCGCCACGTACCGAAGTGTTGGCGCTTGTCCTGGCGGACGCGGCGCTCGCTCAGGCACTTGGCTGGGATCATCTTGTGCCGCTGCTGGCTGCGGGGCTGAAACGCGCCGACCTGCGCAAGCGAGGCGACGACCTTCGCCTGGCTTGTCATCGGGCGCTTGTCTCATCGTCGATTGAGGCCGTGCGTCTGGCCGCTGACCTCGCGCGCCGGGCCGCGCATCTGAAAGCCGTCGCGCCGAAGCTGCGGGCCAAGAAGTCTGGCGACGCGGTCGAGATGTTCCTGACCCGCGATGCGGTGGCACCTGGCGCGCTGCCCCTGCCCGACCGTGCCGCGCGCAGGCTGTGTGACCGATTGGTCGATCTGGGCGCTGTGCGCGAGTTGACCGGGCGCAGCACGTTTCGCCTCTACGGAGTGTGAGTGATGGCCAAGGACTGCCCCCTGCCCGCGCTTGACCGCGAATTGCCCGACCTACCGGCTGACCTGCGTCGGCGCGAATGGATGCGAAGGATCGAGGCGGTGCTTTTTGCCTCTGCCTCGCCTGTCCCGCGCGAAGATCTGGCGCGGGTCGTAGGGCACGGGGCCTCGGTCGACCTTTTGATCGAGGACCTCACCGCCGATCTGGAAGGGCGGGCTTTCGAGATCGCGCAAGTTGCTGGTGGATGGATGTTCCGGACGCGACCCGCCTACGCCCCCGCGATCCGCGCGGCGGCCGATGTCGGGAACCAGATACAGGATCTGAATGAATTCGACATCGCGGTGCTGGCCGCGATCGCCTACCACCAACCGATCACGCGCGAGGGGCTAAAGGACATATTTGGCAAGGAGATCAGCCGAGATCTGATCGGGCGACTGAACGCGCGTGGCCTGATCGGCACGGGGCCGCGGTCGCCTCGGCGCGGGGCACCCTATACCTTCGTCACCACCGAGCAGTTCCTTGTCGCCTTTGGATTGGAGAGCCTGCGCGACCTGCCGGACGCAGAACAGCTGGGTGACGCCGGTCTGGCCGCACGCGACTGAAGCCCACCAGAAATCCTCACAGTGCTTGCCGCCTCTAATGGACCTGCTCTGTCATCTGATGCCTCTCCCCTACGGGCAGCCTGACGGAGGCACTCGAGGCTGTGTGCAGCAAAAAATAGTTTGATGCGTACAGCAGTCGTGTGTATCAATCTTATATTTGATACACACGAAAAGCACGTAGGCATCACATGGACCCAGTATCGCACCCCCGCGCGGCTCAGGCCGCTTATCAGGACTTGCTGCGCATGCACCTCGACGAGGCGGCATCGGAAGTTGTGGGCAGCATTGAAGAGCGGCAGCGCAATGGGCGCACCTATCTCTATGACCGATTCAGGATCGGGACCGAGATGAAAAGCCGCTATCTTGGGGAGGATAGCCCGGACTTGCGCGATCGTCTTGCACGTGCGGCCGATCTCAAGGCGCAGGGGCAGGAGCGCAAGAAGCGCATGTCCCGTTTGGCGCGGGTTTTGAGGTCCGAAGGAATGATCGGAACCGACCGGGAAACTGGCTCGCTGCTTCTGGCCTTCGCACGTGCTGGCGTCTTCCGGCTGGGCGGGACGTTGATCGGAACCGGGGCCTACGGGCTTTATCAAGGGGAGCTTGGGGTCCGTTTTGACTCCGATGAGCTTGCGCAGACGGGGGATATTGATTTCGCAAGTTTCGAGCGCCTCTCTGTGGCGCTTGGCGACCGGGTCGAGGAAGACCCCGGCGATATTCTCCGGCTGATGAAATTCGAGGCTGTCCCGGGGGTGTTTGACCGGCAAATCTGGAAATGGCGTCAAAGCGGGGGAGAGGCCATGGTTGAGTTCCTGACGCCGGCTTTCGGGGAGGAAGTCGTCAAGCCGCTGCCGGCACTGGGGGTGAGCGCACAGGCGCTGAAGTATCTTAATTTTCTGATTGGGGATCCGATACACGCGCTCGCACTCTATCGCTCCGGCGTCCTTGTACAGATCCCGCGCCCCGAGCGCTTTGCGATTCACAAGCTGATCGTGGCCAGCAGACGGCGGGGCGGCCCGGAGGAGGCAAAGGCGCGCAAGGACCGGGCACAGGCGGAGTTTCTCATTCGCATCCTTGCACAAGACCGGCCTGACGACCTTGCCGAAGCCTTGGAGCACGCGCTGGCGCAGGGCCCCCGATGGCGCAGCCGGATCGCGTCGAGCCTTGAGCGCATGCCGGCGACAAAGGATCTGTTAAGCGGGATGGGTGGAGCCTGGGCGATCGGAGCATGAAGGTTGGTAGTGCTATGGATTTTCCTATATGACGTTTCGCATCGAAGGCTTGCGCTATGGTCTACGTTGAGAGGTATTGATCCTTGGCGTCTCGGACAGCATTGCTCGCGGTCAAATTTTCTTCGCGCAGCACGCACAGTAGATACCTGTCGCTAACTTACGTAGATCGGTTGCACGAGGTCAAAATGGCTCTGATCTACGAGCATTATAAAATGTTCACAGCTGTGAACTTTCTGTAAACCGGCCGTGCATCCAGATCACAGAAGGTTTCAGCTTCTACCTGGCAGCCTGCCCTGCGCGCTTGCCTCCCAACCGAAAACACCCCCCTGCAGCATTCAAAAGGGTTTGCCCCACCCTCACCTCCTATGCTGCCGACCTCAAAGTTCACAGCTGTGAACTTTGCACCAAGTGCCAACCAATAGTCCCTTTTGTAGTGGCTGGTTCTAAGCTACTTCAACATCCAAAGGCCCAAGTCAGGAACTCCTCCCATGAGAAAAGTCTTCGTCACCGGCACCGCTGGTTTCATCGGTTTCCACCTCTCGCAGCTTCTGCTTGCGGAAGGGTTTCGCGTCCATGGCTTTGACGGGATGACCGATTACTATGACGTCACCCTGAAACAACGTCGACATCAGATGCTGCTGCAAAATCCCCATTTCTCGATGACAGAAGGAATGCTCGAGGACGATGACTTGATCACCCAAGTCACCGATGACTTTGCTCCGGACGTGATCGTTCACTTGGCGGGACAAGCGGGCGTTCGGTATTCGCTTGAGAACCCCCGCGCGTATCTCGACAGCAACATCGTCGGTACTTTCAACGTCATGGAGGCGGCCCGCAGGCTGAAGGTGGAGCATCTGCTGATGGCCTCGACATCGTCGGTTTACGGGGCGAATGAAGAGATGCCGTTCGTCGAGACGGAAAAGGCTGACACCGCCCTCACCTTCTATGCCGCGACGAAGAAGGCGAACGAGAGCATGGCGCATTCCTATGCGCATCTGTGGGATCTACCGACTACGATGTTCCGGTTCTTTACGGTTTATGGACCCTACGGGCGGCCTGATCTTGCGTTGTTCAAGTTCGTTGATGCGATCCTCGATGGGCGGCCGATCGATATCTACAACCACGGCGACATGTACCGCGACTTTACTTATGTAACCGACCTCGTACGTGGCATCCGGCTGCTGATCGACACACCGCCCGTTAGGCCTGCGAACCGCGAAGTGCCTCAAGGCGACAGCCTGTCCCCTGTTGCGCCTTACCGGATCGTTAACATTGGGAACTCGGACAAAGTGCGGCTGCTGGATTTTGTTGAAGCGATCGAAGATGAGCTTGGTCAGAAGGCGATCCGTAACTACATGCCGATGCAGATGGGCGATGTGCCTGCGACCTGGGCCAATGCTGATCTTTTGCAGACCCTGACGGGCTATAAACCCAAGACGGATATCAAGGATGGTATTCGGGAGTTTGTCGCTTGGTTCCGCGATTACTATTATAAGTAAATTTAGAACGAGGAATTTGAGATGCCAACCCCGAAGGATGCTCCCCTCGCCGTGATCGGCCTGGGATATGTTGGCTTGCCGCTGGCCGTGGAATTTGGCAAGCAGCGCAAGGTTATTGGTTTTGATATCAACACCGCGCGGATTGACGCGTTGCGCGCGGGCGAAGACAGCACGCTAGAGGTCGATGCAGCCGAGCTGGGGCAGGCGATGCACCTGTCCTTTACCAGCGATCTGAACGATCTGGCTGATTGCACGATCTTTATCGTGACGGTGCCGACGCCGATTGATGAGCACAAGCGCCCTGACCTGACACCATTGCTGAAAGCTTCTGAAACGATCGGCAAGGTGCTGAAGCGCGGTGATATCGTGATCTACGAATCTACCGTTTATCCGGGAGCGACCGAAGAGGATTGCGTGCCGGTCCTTGAGAGGGTTTCGGGGCTGGTGTTCAATCAGGACTTTTTTGCCGGATACTCGCCCGAACGGATCAACCCTGCGGACAAGACACACCGGTTGCCGAACATCGTCAAAGTGACGTCAGGATCGACGCCTGAGATAGCCAATAAGGTCGATGCGCTTTATGCCTCAATCATCACGGCGGGTACGCACAAGGCACCTTCGATCCGTGTGGCCGAAGCTGCGAAGGTGATCGAGAATACGCAGCGGGACGTTAACATTGCCTTGGTGAATGAACTCGCGCTGATCTTCAACAAGCTTGGCATCGACACCCAAGACGTGCTTGACGCCGCGGGCACCAAGTGGAATTTCCTGCCGTTTCGTCCCGGTCTGGTGGGTGGTCACTGCATCGGCGTCGATCCTTACTATCTGACGCAAAAGGCGCAATCTGTGGGCTATCACCCTGAAGTCGTCCTAGCCGGTCGCCGGATCAACGACGGGATGGGCTGCTATGTGGTTGGCCGGACTGTCCGCGAGATGATTTCACGCGATATCCCGGTGAAAGGGGCCCGCACGCTGGTGATGGGGCTGACCTTCAAGGAGAATTGCCCCGATCTGCGCAACACGCGTGTGATTGATATTATTCATGAGTTGCGGACCTATGGAATTGATGTCGATATCTATGATCCTTGGGTGGATAGCGCCGAAGCACAGCGGGAATACGGGTTGGAGATGACCCAGAAGCCTGAAACCAAAGGGTACGATTCCATCATTGTGGCCGTGGCGCATGAGGCGTTTCTGGATGACGATATCATCGAAAGCTATGCCAAGGAAAACGCCGTGGTATTTGATGTTAAGGGTATCATGCCGCGCACCGCGGGGGCCTTGCGGCTGTGAGGGTTAGCATCTGAGCACTCCTTCAGTGCCATCACAGAGTTCGGCCCAGGTTGTTGATTTTGCGCGGTTCAATGCACGGATCATGCCTGCGCTGGAGAAAACGCCGACTTCAGCTTTTTTTCCCAAGACGCGCAAATAGGCTGAGGGGCTTTTGATCATGGCGAAACGTTCCAGCATCGCTGCGAGAACCGTTGCTGCCTGGCACTGGCCCATTTGGGATTTCACGGCAGTCCATACCTTTGGCTCAATACCCATCATGGGGCTTACGGTGTCTGCAAGCCTGATCAGATCGTTCCAGTTTCGAACGCCATCGCCAGAATAGGTCTGTATCTCTGCGCAATTGCTCAACACCTGCCGCAGGGGAGGTGGCTGGTGTTTGGTTGCTTCCAAGGATGTGGGTTCTTCCACAACCTCCATTTCTTTTTCATCAAAACATTCTTTATCTGAATTCTGATGGTGCTGCTCATATTCAGCGTTGCTGGTGCTCATTCCCTTTGCAAAAGGCGCGTTAATGTGGAGAACGGCCTCCTCCAAAGCGGTGTGGAGTTTGGCTTGAAGGTGGTCCAGGTCTTCCAGATTAAGCTTCCTGCGCAGGTCGCGGGCGGTCAGGCGAGCGAGGTCATCGAGACGGTCCCAAACGGGCAGGTTAGGGTCGATGCTGATGCCATAGTCGATATAGCCCGCGAGATCGCGGCGCATGAGGCTCACGGTGTCGCGCAGACGTTTGCGGCGGGCTTCGGTCGCTTCCACCTCAGTTGCGATCTTGGTGAATTCGGCGAAGCGGGCCGCAAGGGGCGTCAGGTCGAAACCGAAGGCGAGTTTCGGGCCAGCGCCGCGCCGGACGTAGCGTTTGCCGTTGGGGCTGTCGCGGCGCAGGATTACGCCCGTGTCGACAAGGCGCGCGATGTGGCGGCGCATGGTAGAGCAGGGCATGCCGTTGAGGCGTTCGCAAATCGTCTTGTTCGAAGGGTAGACGATAGCAAGACTGTCGCCGCCAATCTCGGTTTCAGGATGAAATCCGAGCAGGGTTTGCAGCACGGTCAGGTCGCGGTCGGACAAGCCGAAATGCTGGCGGGCGGTGGCTAGACGACGCAGGGCATCCCACTTGCTGATGGGCGCGATATCGGCGCGCATTGTGTCGGCGTGATTTTTCAGTTCGACAAGACTAATAGGTCGCCGGAACGACGATACGGGGGTGTATTCCATTTTAATGTACACGAAGACAAAAAATAGCGGTCCGCGAATCACTTAAGACTTGCGAATTTATGCTCCGACCACTAGCTTGAAGGTGCTAGAAACAAGTCAGGGTCTCGTGGAGCGTCGTCTTTGCGGGACCTTTTCTTTTAGTCTTTTGCGTGCCTCCTTTTCATTGTTGCTCTCTTCCTCAGTCTTCGCGGCGCTGAAGCCAGCGTGCGTGAAGTTCTTCGATCAGATCCTGGCTTTGCGCTTCGATCCAATCGGCAAATGGGCCCTTTTCCAGATCCAGCGAGACGCCTTTGGGCGAGCGCACAATCTTGCCCGCTGTCTTGCCATTCACAGTCAAATCCGCGCTCTGTTTGCGGTTCACGGCACGGGGAGTCTTTGCGGGCTTCGGCGAATTTTGCGGTACGTCTGTTGTGGCCATCACGGCATCGAATATCTGGACGGACAGTTCGTTTGGGTCAAACCGAACGCCTTCCACCACACATGCTACCGTGGCCTCGTTACGTATGGCTCCCGCAATCTTGATCAGCTGGTCGCGGTCCATATGGTGGGTTTCGATGGCCTTGCCTAACGCCTCCCACCTAGGTCGCCCGATGCCATGTGCCGCCCCGATAGTCCGGATCAAATCGCGGCCGATCTGCTCGGCGATAGTGATTGCCATCGAAATGGAGGATCTGGTTACGTTCAAGACTTCGGCTACCTGCATCTGGTTCCCAAAGCCACTCTGAACCAAGTCTTGTGCAAAGAGGGCGCGTTCAATGAAAGATAAATCGCGTCGGGCCGTGTTCTCCGAGATCTGGGCGCGGACGGCGGCATCTTCGTCGAGATTGGCAATCAGAGCGCGAACGGTCTTGACCCTGTATGAATCGCGGATCGCTTGCAGGCGGCGGTGGCCATAGACCAAAAGATAACGGTCGGGGACGCTGGGGTGACGCCGCACCAGAATAGGTACTGTCTGGCCATTTGCTTCGATTGAGTGGCGCAGATCGACCACATCATCAGGGTCAAGCCGGTCCGCGATCCGCCCATCTTCGATAGAGTCGGGGTCGAGTTCCCAGACCTGATGGGAGTCCACAGCATCGCGTGCCGACCGCAAAGCACGGTTCGTCGACATCATCGGTGTATCAGGGGTAGGGGTTGTGGATTGAGCCGGTGAGGCCAACCCGTCAAGCATCGACATACGTGTCTTTTTGGTCGTCATGATCTGCCCCATGTGTGTTGGATCAGGCTTGAGATTTCGTCATTCACCGCGTTAAGGCTTTCGACGGCACGGTCATAGGTCGTGCGGGTGAAGGCGCTGCGTTCAACCTCGTACAGGGTCTGTTTTGTGAGGCCGGCATCCGAGATTGCGGTGGATTTCAGCAAGGGTGCGTTCAGGACTTTGTCGCCATACATGGTACGCAGGAACGCCACGATGCGGTTTTGCGGTGCGTCTGCGGGCTCATAACGCGTCAGAAGATAGCGCATCCAGTCATGGCTCATATCGGCCCCGGATTCCGCGATCACATCCATCAGGTCGGCGGTCATGCGCAGGAATTGCGACATCGACATTACGTCGAGCATTTCGGGGTGGATCGTAACCAGCACGCCGGTGGCGGCGGACAGCGCCGACATCGTCAGAAATCCAAGCTGAGGCGGGCAGTCGATTACGACGACGTCATAATCCTGGTCCACCTGCATGAGAGCTTCTTTCACGCGGAAAAAGAACAGGCCGGCCTTGCCTTGAGACAGCGCGCGCGGGGTTTCGTGTTCAAACTCCATCAGCTCAAGATTGCCGGGAATCAGATCTAGATTAGGGATGTAGGTCTTGCGGATGACATCGGCGATCGGCACTGGTTCATCGTAGCGGATCGCATCGTAAAGCGTGCCACCATCGCGCAAATCAAACTCCGGCTGGACGCCATGAAGGGCTGTCAGCGAGGCCTGTGGGTCAAGGTCGATCGCCAGCACGCGGTATCCAGTGAGCGCAAGCCGTTGGGCAAGATGGGCAGAGGTGGTCGTCTTTCCGGAACCGCCCTTGAAGTTCATCACGCCAATAACCTGAAGATGGTCACCCTCACGGCGTACCGGCAGGTAGTCACCGGGCTTACGCGCTGTTTTCTCAAGCAAAACTCGCAGATCATGGATGTCCTGCACTGAATAATGTCGGCGATTGCCCGAGGTCAGTGCAGGGGAGGGGCCGCGTCCTTCAAGATGCAGTTTGCGCAGATAGCTGTCATTCACGCCAAGCAGGCCAGCCGCTTCGCCCGAGGTGAAGGTGCGCATCTGCTTCTGGGCATTCGGCGGGAACAGGTTCTCACGTTGGGAGTGCAGTTGCGAAGACAGCCATTCCGCATGTTGACGGATGACGGCATTCAGGTCTTCGATATCTTGCGGGTTGCTCATCTGCCCTCGATCCTCGTCCCGTGTTCACGGAACATGGCGTTAATCGCCTTCTTTCCGTGACTATTGCCGAAAGGTTAAGAGTCGCGCAAGGGTTTTGTTGGATCGGGAAGGTCAGAGGTCTCAGAGAATCGTTCTTGTAGGCCCGATATCATGAAACGGCACATTTCGGCGTGAATGCCCCTTCATCGTGGCAGCTTCCTGCCGGTTTGATGCGCAGAAACCTTTCTGCGCTGCAGCGTATTTTCTTTCACACTTCTGCTCTATATAGCGTGGGTGTGGAGAAGGAGTGCTAGATGCTGCCTGGCCTTTTTGATTTCGGGATTTGGCGCAGGCGGCGGCAGCTAACCGCCCAAAGAAAGAGTTTCTCCGAAAGGGCGCTGTTTGATCTACGGCCCTTATTCAATTAGATTATTTCGAACTAATATAAATGTGCGCATTATGAACATTCAAA
>PCCY01000025.1 GCA_002731875.1 Roseobacter sp.
CGAAGGGTTGATCCTTCGTATCAGCCTCAAATGACCGTTCTCGCATCTGACTGCCCTCTAAATATCGCTTTTTCCGCGATTTCGCTCTTTAAAGTGTCATCTACACGGAAAAATGAGTCTTAACAATGATTTTCACCCGACGGCTCGAACCCAACCGAAACACCTGCTGGCTTAGATGTTCCGACAAATTGTAGTGATCGCCGAGGGTAGCCGCCCAATATATGGGAACTATTGCGACATCAGCACATCAGAAACTGATCTAAACTTCGCGATGCATCTGCCACAATGCTTTGTTTATATTGACTTTTATATCTCTGCACGGCTGTCAAAATGTAATCAACTCGAGGCGCCGACGCGCCTGTGTAAGCCACGAACAACAAGATGATGAAGCAGTATGTGTCAGCATGATCTTAGATCCGATTTGCAATCATTTACTTCGGTCAAGCGTATCGACCAGGGCACTCTAACTCATAGGCAAGTCGTATGAGAGGGAAGATAAACAGCGGGAATCGGCTGGGTTGCCCCAGCCGATTCTATGCGTCACGCGGCGTCTTTGTACCCCAGGGGATGACGGCCTGCAGGGACAGATCGTCCTGGTTCGCGGCCTTGCCGAGGTTGGCGTTGAAGCCGTGATCGCGGATGGTCAGCGTGTAGTAGTCGGCGCCGGTCTCCTTGTTCTGCTTATTCCAGATGCCGCCGCACTCGACCAGCCTGCCACGCGGGGAGCGGCCGAGGACGCGGTGCGTGGGGGCCATCGGGTTTGCGCTTGCGACGGGTTCGACCGTAACGTCGAGGTCGAAGGTCAGGGTCGAGATGGAGCCGACGCCCTTGGCGGTTTCGATGTCGGCGCTGGTGAATTTGATGCAGTTCGTGGTCATTGCTCTTCTCCTTGTTTGCGTTGCAATGATGGTCACCTTGCAGCTGGCCAAGGCCCGGCCACACCGAAGGCGAAGCACAGCGGAGAGGGGCAGGCGCCGGTCTTTTTGTCTCGCGAGGAATGACCCGCAGGGGCAGGGGAAAAAGATCGGCGACAACCTTTGTGGACGGGCCGACAGCTGCGACCAGCATGTCATGCAACTCAGACATCGGGAGAAGTGCGGGGGCCACGAAGGAAACTGGGTGAACTGCAAACAGAGATGCTGCGGGGGGGGGGGCGCAATCCACTCCTAACTAAACTCGCCTGAAATATAACCTAAGCCAGACTTCAAAGTCGCGCGCCCGCGCTGGCCTGCCGCAATCAATGTCTTCGCTGCAGCGTCCACGATGCGGACGAGTACTCGATGCGTCGAGGCTAAGAACGAAGGGCCGCCTCGTTACGTGACACCGCCACCCTCCAATGGTCTGAAACGACGAACCGGTCGGTCGGATCGGTCATTCTATGCGAGGATACACATGGCCAGGGTAGTCCCGCCCACCGACCGCGCATACCAATTGGCCCAGGCAACCGTCGCTGACTTGCCCTTCCAGTGCGCATGCTATACGTCATTGACACATATGCCGCCAAAAACTATATGGAACTGACGATGACGCGATTACAGACAGTGGTCGAACTGCCCGAATTCCAAAGGCGCGCCAAGGTAATCATGTCGGACCAGGAGCGTGAGGCGGCGATCAACTTCATTGCCGCCAATCCGGAAGCGGGCATTTCTCTTGGTGGCGGGTTACGCAAAGTCCGCATCCCGAGAGAGGGTAGCGGCAAGAGTGGCGGCTTCAGGACGGTGTATGTCTTTGGCGGGACCCATATGCCGATCTTTCTGATCACGGTCTTCGCCAAGAATGAGAAAGCCAACCTGTCGAAGACCGAACAGGCCGCTGCGGTAGAGATGAGCAAGGCGCTTGTCGCGAAATATGGAGACGCAACATGAGTGCATTCGAATCCATCACCAAGGGGCTGGAAGAGGCGCTGGCCTTCGCAGATGGCGACTTGGCCGGCGTGAAGGTCCATGAAGTTTCCGTCGCGGAAGTCGATGTCGCCGAAGTCCGGCAACGGACGGGCCTGTCCCAGGCGGAATTCGCCAAGAGCATCGGCGTCGCGAAAGGCACGCTTCTGAACTGGGAACACGGGCGCCGGCACCCCACGGGCCCGGCCCAGGTTCTGTTGGCACTGATCGCAAAGAAGCCTTCTGTCGTGCAGGACCTGTTGCGCGGTGCGTGAACCGGGGCCTAAGCCCCGATCCTCTTGATGCGGATACCGATCTTGCGGGCCTTGTCGACGATGTTCTCGGTGATGCCCGAACCGGGGGTGGCGATAAGACCCTGTGGCATGGTCTCGAGCATCTTGTCGTTGCGCTTGAAGGGAGCGGCCTTGCCGTGGCTCTTCCAATCAGGTTTGAAGACCACCTGTGTGACGCCACGGGTATCTGCCCAGCGGGCCGCGATCATCTCAGCGCCCTTGGGCGTGCCACCGTGCAGGAGCACCATGTCGGGGTATTTGGCGTGGGTGGCGTCGAGGACGGACCAGATCAGATCGTAAGCCTGATAGTCCCCGCCCGAGAAGGCGATCCGCGTGCCTTCGGGGCAGTGCACCTCGGTCTCCTTGCGGCGCTTGGCCGAGAGATAGGCCCGGCTGTCCACCACGGCTGAAGTCAGGCCGCGGTGCGAGACCTTCGATCCGGTGCGGGGCAGCCAGGGCGATCCTGTGGCGGCTGAGAAGTGGTCCACGGCCAGATCGCGCATCTGCTCGAAAGCGTCGCGATGGTCCCAGAGCTTGAGCCCGATCATCTGGAGGCGCTCGAGCTCGACCGAAGCGACCTCGGAGCCGTCCTGGATGGCCAGACTTTCCCGGACCTCGAATTCGTTGTCGTCCAGAAGCTTCTGGATATAGGTGAGACGGCGATGGAAGATAGAGGTGAGCGACCAAAGCATCTCTTCGAGATTATCTTCCAACTGGCTGCCCGTGAGGAGGCCGATGGTGGTCTCGAACAGTGTCGCCATGGCGAACTCGACCTCGTCAGGCTGGGGCAGGGGGCGGTGATCGGTCTCGCCGGGCCCGGGCGTTGCGCCATGAAGTGCGAGGTGGTCGAGGATGGCGGATGTCACGCCGGTCTCCTCGGGGATATCTTTCTGATGGGGCATTGTCTGGTTCCTCTGTTTGATCTGACCCGATTTGGATGGGCGATAACAGGACCGGCGGCGACCGGGCCGCATCCGTCAGGATCGGAGCGCAGCGGAGAATGCGCCGCGGACCGGAAAATTGTTCCCGCGAGGAATGAGCCGAAGGCTCAGGGGAATTTTCTGGTTCGGGGCGCATTGCTGCCCGGGCGAGGAGCGCTCTGCCCCGACCCGCTGGTCCATCGCTCCCGAAATCCAAACGGGATCAGATCGAACCCGCGGAACCTTTGCCCCGTCAGGCATCCCAGAGGAGGTTGGCGCTCAGCCGGCCTCGAGCTTCAGACCTTGCTCTTTCATGGCCTCTATCAGCGACCGGCGCAGCGCATCCTTGCCGAAAGCCCGCAGATCGTCGTTGAAATCACCCATGTTTGGCACGAGATCACCACAGGTAATTCCAAGCGATTCCAGTTTGTTACGCAATCTCATTGATCCGTTACGCCCAGCTTCGTCATTGTCCCGCGCGATGCAGATACGCTTGACGCCCGGCGGCGGGATGAAGAGACCGAGATGGGCGGCGGTGAGACAGGAGGCGAGATCGAACTCGGGGAGAGCCGTGCCGACCGAGAGGGTGTTCTCGAGCCCTTCGCCGACGATGAGATCGCTGCGAGGTGAGCCGGACCAGAAGCGGATGGCATGGCCGTGCAGCTGTCCGATGATCCGCTTCGGGCTCTCGATCTCGGCCAAACCGCCGGTGGACGGGTCGAGATAGACCCTTGCGCATCCGGTGATCTGGCCGCGATTGTCGGTGATCTTTGCGAGCAGGGCAGGGGCTCTTTGCGGCGGATCAGGATCGTCGTCGCCTTGCCACAGAAAGACCCGTGGGTGATAGCGCAGGGCCGGACCTAGCCGTGTGATACCGCGCCCTTGCAGATAGGCGGCAGCCAGAGTGCCGAGTAACGGCTTGCCTGCGGCAAAGAGTTTGCGCGCCCGCGCGATGCGTTTGTCGGCGTCTGCATCCGAGCGCTCAGCTTTTCGTGGCTCTCGTGGCTCTCGTGGCACGGCAGGGCAGGGGTCCCCGCCGAGAAAGGACCGGGCCTCCCTCAGCGTTTCCTTCAGCGTGACCGACCCAAGCCGTTCCTGCAGCAGGTCGATCAGATCGCCATATTCACCCGTCGCGAAATCGGTCCAGGATCCGGCTTTACGACCACCCTGCGCTTGCAGCCGGATGGCGAGGCTCTGGCCCTTTGCGCCCGAAGTGTCGCCGACCTGCCAATAATTGCCCTGCTTGCGCCCCTCGGGAAAATACTGGCGGCAGAAACTCTCGGCCCGGTCCGCCAGATCGGCCGAGAGCTCCGCGATGCTGCGCGGCGCGCTCATGCGGCAGCATCCGCGGCGCTGGCGCCAACCGGATGTTCGGCGAGCACGCGCGCCAGCACGTCAGTGCCGTCCACCGGGATGAACACCCGCGTCTTCCACTGGATGACCTCGGTGAAACAGCCCAAGGCCTTCAATGCGGGCAGTGCCGCGCCCGACGCTCCGATCAGCTCGAGCCTCGGCTGTCCCATGACCAGAGAGCGACGCAGCTGGTAGCCCCCAAGCAGGCTGAGGGTCGTCTTGGCCTCCATCACTGCGCTGAACACTTCCAGAGGTGTCATCTCGATCTGGCAGTCGAGCCCGAGCCGCGCGTAGACGTTCAGGAGTTGCTCCTGGCTGACCAGACGGCCGATGGCGCGCTCCCCATCGTCAGTCTGCAGGCGATAGATGCGCATGTTGTCGGCTGGCAACCGGTCCCAGATCGGCAGGAGCAACCCGCAGATCAGCGTGGTCTTCGAGGTGGTGAACTCCGGCACCGCGTCCACCTCGGCCTGCCAGAGCTGTTCGAACATCGCGTCATCAACCTCTTCCCAGTGCGATTTCGAGAACTCGGTGAGGGCGAGGATCTCCGTCGCCATGGGCCGAAGGAGCTTCACCCGCAGGATCGGCACGCCATCCTCGTCCATGAAGGCCGGCGCCTTCACCATCAACGCCGCGCGTTTGGAGGAGGCGTTCCAGCACAGCGTCGCGCCTTTTGTTTCCGCGCAGATCGCTTTGACGCGAGGCAAGGTCAGCGGATCGTTGCGATCCGTGCGCTCGACGGTCAGGGCGGTGGCCGCCGCCCCGGTCGCCTCATGCTCGAAGATGACCTTGCGATCAACTAACTCGAACTTCTCGGCGCGCAGGGTCTCGAGGCCGACATCGAGCGTGCCTGCCTGGCGCGCATCCTCGATGATGGCCGAAAGAAAACCGCCGAAGGCATCAAAAATTGCGTCCTGCATGTCGATCCGCAGCGCCAGGCAGCGGTTCAGGAACTGCTGGATCGGCGGCAGGTTTTCTTTCATCGTGCCATCCGCCTCATCGAGCGTCAGCCCGGTCATTTCCTGGAACTTGGCGTAAGAGCAAGCCTCGATCTTGCCCGCGCGGAGCTTGTAGAAGAACTGCCGCAGCGCCGCGCGCGCGTAGGGGCTTTCGAGGTTGTCCTCGGCACGAAACATGTTCTGCCCGCCAGTCTCGCGCTGTCCCTTGGTGATGGCGCCAAGCGTGTCGAGGCGACGCGCGATGGTGGAGAGAAACCGCTTCTCACCTTTCACGTCTGTCGCGACGGGTCGAAAGAGCGGCGGCTGCGCCTGATTTGTGCGATTGGTGCGTCCAAGACCCTGGATCGCATTGTCGGCCTTCCAGCCGGGCTCCAGCAGGTAATGCACCCGAAGGCGCTGGTTCTTTGCCCCGAGATCGGCGTGGTAGCTGCGCCCGGTTCCACCGGCATCGGAGAAGATCAGGATGCGCTTAGCGTCATCCATGAAGGCCTGCGTTTCACCAAGGTTGGAAGAAGCAGGGCGGTTCTCGACCTTGAACCGTCCTTCACGCGTCTTCACAATGCGCCGCTTGCGCCCCGTGACCTCGGCCACCGCATCGCCTCCGAAATGCCAGAGGATCTGATCAAGCGCACCCTGCACCGGGGCCAGCGCCCCAAGATGCTCGACAAGCTCGTCGCGACGCCGCTCCGCCTCACGGCAGATAATCGGGTTGCCATCGCCATCGAGGGCAGGGCGAGACCGCAGGTCGCCATTCTCGTCCGTGTAAGGCTCAAAAAGCTGCGTCGGGAAGCTGTGCATCAGGTAGTCCATGATGTTTTCTCTCGGCGTGAAGTCGACCTGCAGGTCGTCCCACTCCGAAGGCGGGATCTCTTCGAGGCGGCGCTCCATCACCGCCTCACTGGTCGAGACCACCTGGATCACCGCTGAATGGCCCGCCGCCAGGTCCGCCTCGATCGAACGGATCAGCGAGGGACATTTCATGGCGGTGATGAGATGGTTGAAGAAGCGCTGTTTGTTGCTCTCGAAGGCCGAGCGCGCGGCGGATTTCGCCTGAGCGTTCAAGGTGCCCGTCTCGGTGGAAATACCGGATGCCTGCAGTGCTGCACCGAGGTTGGTGTGGATGATCTGGTAGGCATCGGCGTAGCTGTCATAGATCGCGACCTGGGCAGGTGACAGTTCATGGACCAGCATCTCGTATTCGACCCCCGCATAGGAAAGCGAGCGCGCGAGATAGAGCCCGAGCGCCTTCAGGTCGCGCGAGATCATCTCCATGGCGGCAATACCCCCGGCCTCCATCGCGGCGACAAACTCGGCCCGCGTCACGAAGGGGAAATCACCAGTGCCCCAGAGACCGAAGCGGGAAGCATAGGCGAGATTGCCGACGACCGTCGCCCCGGTGGCCGATACGTAGAGGACGCGCGCATCGGGAACCGCGTTCTGCAGCGCGAGGCCCGCAAGGCCTTGCTGGGACGCTTTCTTGTCACCGCGGTCGGACTTTTCACCGGCGGCATTTGCCATGGCGTGGCTTTCATCAAAAGCGATGACTCCATTGAACCCTTCGCCGAGCCAGGACGTCACCTGGTCCAGGCGAGAGGCTTTGCCCTCACGTTCGGCCGAGCGCAGCGTGGCATAGGTGACGAAGAGGATACCCTCGGGCAGGCGGATGTCGCTGCCCTGGCGGAACTTCGAGAGCGGCACGATATCGCCCTCGCGCCCCCCGAGCGCCATCCAGTCGCGCCGCGCATCTTCGATGAGCTTGTCGCTTTTTGAGACCCAGACCGCCCTGCGGCGGCCTTGTAGCCAATTGTCGAGGATGATGCCCGCAACTTGCCGGCCCTTGCCGCAGCCGGTGCCATCGCCCAAGAACCAGCCCTTGCGCAGGCGGAAGGCGCCCTCGTCACCCTCGGCCGCTGCCATCAGATGGCCTTCGATCTCGCCGCGCTTGAACCAGCTCTTCAGGTGCGTCTCATGGGCATTGCCAGCATAGATGACGCTTTCGAGCTGTGGAGCAGAGAGGAGGCCATCCTCGACGAGGGTCTTCGGCAGAACCGGGCGGTAGGTCGGCACGGGCGGCGGGACCGAGGCCATGGCGGCGGATTGCACCAGCGCGGTCGGATGTTCCGCCGCGCCGTCGACCCGGATCCCTTGAAGGTCATAGGCCTCGTAGACCGTGTCCTGTAGCGTACCCTCTGGTTCGCTCCAGGCTTTCGGCAGGTACTCGAGTGGTGCCGTTTCGATATCATCGAAGGGATGCCTGGCGCGTTCCACGGCGAGGGCGCGGGTTTCCTTGCGCGCGGCGTTGCGTAGGGCGTGTAGGTTGGTGCGGGTCGGGCGGGCAGGGATCGATAGGGCGGTATTGTTGGGGCAGGGCGGAGGACTGCGGCGTTCCGGGCAATGGTTCAGCACCGCGTTGAGAAGGTCGCTCGTAGTCGCGGAGATCGGATGATAGGCGGTCTCGAGGTCGACAGGTGCGGTCTCTTCAACGCCCGCCGCGCGCTTGTCGATTACTGTGAGCCGCGTGTCGATCGTGGTGCCATGCCGCGCGAAGACCTTGCCGTCGATGGCGGCGGAAAACACCACATCGGCGCTCTGCCTGAACCGCTGGAAGGTTGACTGGAAGGAATTCGTCGAGGGACGGAAGCTCTCGCCGGTGATGACGACAAGACGTCCGCCCGGCGCGAGGCGGGCCAGGGCAGAGAGTACATGCTGGCTGGTGGCCTGCCGGAACCGGCCTTCCACATGGTTGGCAGCCGAGAAGGGCGGGTTCATCAAGATGACAGAGGGCATGATCGACCGATCCAGCCGGTCGTCGATCGAGGCGGCATCGTGATCCGAGACCGTTGCTGCTCGGAACAATTCACTCAGCAGGGCACGGCGGGTCTCCGCGAGTTCATTCAGCGCCAGGCCGGTGCCGGCGACCCGGGCGAAAATCGCCAGCATCCCGGTGCCGGCCGAGGGCTCGAGTACCAGGTCGTCGGCCCGGAACCGCGCCGCCTGGGCCACGATGGCCGCAAGGGGCAGAGGGGTTGAGAATTGTTGCAGACGGACGCTGTCCTCAGAACGCCGCGTGTGGGACGGGGCCAGCCCGGCGAGGCGCTCGATCATGGTGAGGAAGGCTTGCGGTGAGGCGGCCTGGCGCTGCATCAATGCGCCGTAGCGCGAAAGCATCAGGATCTGCGCGACTTCTGCCGCTTCGTAGGCGTCCTTCCAGACCCAGGCACCGCTGCTGTCACTGGCGCAGAAAGTCTCCTCCATCGCAGTGCGAAGAGCGGCGGCATCGACGGGTTTGCCCGCTTCGAACCGCGGCACGAGGGTTCTCGCAGCCTGCATAAGGTTTTGGGCGAAGCCCGAGGCATCCGGCAGGGAAAGAGCCTCGGGCGTAAGAGGGACGGAATGGGGGTGAGCGTTCATCGGCAATCTCCAGGGTTGAGGGTTGGCCCCGAACCCCGCGCGCACTCTCTCACCCGGGAGGGGTCACCCCTCCCGCCCTGTCTTTCACTCTTTTCGGTCGGGTTCTAACAGCGCTCACAGAGAATGTGATTGCAACCGAACTTTCACTGGTAATTTGCAACCTTATTCATCCCCATTGGCCATGCTCTGGCAGGTCTCAATGAATGCCCGTAACGCGTTGGATGTAAACCGGTTGGGGTAGTAGAGCCTTGGCCCATCCAGAGGTTGCCAGTGCTCTTTCAGGATCGGCACAAGCGTCTGTGCGCGAAAATCGCCCTCGAGCCAATTGCGGAACATGGCGATGATCCCCATTCCCGCCCGCGCATAACTCAATCCGGAGTTCAGGGCATTCACGCTGAGGACCAAACGTGTGATAGGCTCGACCGTGATGGCCTGACCTCCGCCTTGCAATGTCCATGGGAGCAGAGGCCCACCCGGCAGGCGATATCGGATCGCATCATGGGAGGTCAGTTGGTCAGGAGTCTCTGGGCGGCCATGTGTCTCCAGATAGGCGGGCGAGGCGGCAAGCGCGATCTGCTGGCGACGCGGTCCAATGGGGATGGAGATCATGTCCTTTTCAAGCGATGCGCCGTAGCGAATTCCCGCATCGCAATCAGACGCAACAATATCGACCAAGCCGTTGTCGACAACAAGCTCGACCTCCACAGCCGGGTGTCGATGCTGAAACGCGGCCAGAATAGGCGGCAGGATATCGGGCATGACCGCGCCCGGCACATTGATCTTCAACCGGCCGCTCACACGACCCGTCGAATCCGCAGTTTCAGCACAAGCCGCGCGCAGCTCGGCCATCAGGGGCGCGATCCGTTCCGCCAGCGCGCGCCCTTGGTCTGTCGCCCGCATGCTGCGCGTCGTGCGCAACAGGAGCGGGACACCGAGCTGTGTCTCGATGCGGGACAGCGTCGTGCTGACGTTTGACGGCGCAAGACCAAGACGCCGCGCAGCCGCTCGAAAGCCCCCCTCGTCAAGGACCGTCAGAAACACGATCAGATCGTCTTGGGATATATTGTTCTTCATGGAGAACGGGCTATTCGATATTTGGCGGATTATCAAAGATATAAAGAACAATGGATACTCTTGGTGTAACCAGCGCCGACCGACATTTGGGTCCGGCGGACAGAAATAGAAAGGACAAAGCCATGTTGATCGTGACCGGGGCAACGGGCCAGCTTGGCCGCAAAATTGTTGAAAATCTGCTGCATCACGTCGCCGCCGAGCGCATCGGGGTCAGCGTCCGCGACACCGCAAAAGCCGAGGCATTCGCGGCGCTTGGTGTGCGCGTACGCCAAGGCGACTATAACGATCCAGAGAGTTTGCGCCACGCTTGGGACGGGGCCGAACGTTTGTTTCTCGTATCTTCGAACGCTGCGGCGACTGGCGGTAATCCTCTGGCGCAACACGCGACGGCCATCGACGTGGCCCGCGACATTGGTGTGGAGCGCATATTTTACACCAGTCAGGTGTCCAGTTCGCCGGACTCGCATTTCCCTCCGGGTCGCGATCATGCGGCAACGGAAACGATGCTCGCAACATCGGGGATGTCATGGACGGCCTTGCGCCACGGTTTTTACGCGGCGAGTGCCGTGATGATGAATGCCAAGGGCTTGAAAGCGGGGCGATTGGCTGCCCCGCAAGATGGGGAAGTCGCCTGGACGACCCATGACGATCTCGCTGCGGTGGATGCAGCGCTGCTGGCGGGGCAGGAGGTGACTGACGGCCCGACGCCACCGTTGACCGGGGCTGAAGCGCTCGACCTTGCCGAGCTGGCGGCGCGCGCGGGTCAGATAATGGGCAGGCCTGTCGAACGCGTTTTGATCAGCGAAGATGTCCTGCAAGCAAATGCGCGGGCCGCCGGTGTCCCGGAAGGCTCAATCGCCGTTATGTTGGGCTACTACCGCGCGGCGCGGGCGGGTGAATTCTCAACGGTCGATCCCACATTGTCACGTATCCTCGGGCGGGCTCCGCAGACGATGAGCGCCGTATTACAAGCCAGTCTCGGGTAGGGATCCTCTGTTGCTGTTCGAGAGACCTGCTGCCGGACATCGAACACAACCGAGTTCTAAAGCCTGTTGGGTCCTCAGACGCTTGAGCGCTTTGCCGCTCCAAATCACAGATTGTGGAACCGCCAGAAAAGAAAAAGGCGGCATCCGGGAGGAGGTGGATGCCGCCGATTATTCTGGATCAGCTCAGGGAGGAGGAGGAACTGATCACATAACAAAGATAGGAGCATTGCTGCGTCTGCACAATAGCTGAGCCAGAAAATTCTGCATCGCAGCAATCCGAGCTACTCTGATTGCAAAAAGGCAGGCAGACCGTAGCTCACCAATCCAACTTCCTAAAAGTGAGCCTGCGCCTGAACCCCAGTCGAATGGGATGTTTGACCGGGTGCCGGTGCGGGCACGGCGTGTCGCGCCTCGAGCAAACAGTCCAGCTCATAATCGCCGACAAACCCCCAGCAGGCGTCGACCTCCTCGCCGTTGTTCTCAACGACATAGCCGTAGACCCGTCCGCCGAGATAGGCATCGTAGCTGACGATTTCCGCGCGCAGGATGTCTTCTGCCTTTTCGCGCAGCACCTTGGTGACGCGGTTCACACCGAATTCTTTTCGAACGGCCTTGAGCGTCACATAGATGAAACCAACCTGGCCGGAATCCCACGGGCAGTGAAACCCGATCGTGTTCATCGCGAGGCCGGAATGGTCATAGAGGTAGATGGGCAGGATGATAGCCTTTCGTGCCGCGCGGTCGCGCAGGCGATCCATCGGGAGATCGCTCGGATCCGAGACACCCGCGAGGTCGCGCAGGAACGCGTCTGGGCTGTCGAACTGATGGCTGTCGCCAAGCCGATAACGCCCATGCCAGCAAATCAGCGTGCCGAGATTGGACCACTCCCACGGGCTCTCAGAATCGGGGTCGTGGTAGATCTTGATGATGTGGCCTTGGTAGGCCTCCTCGTAGACAGGGTCTTGCATGTCGATATCCTTTCTTGAAACGCAATCGACCCGCCGAGCCGGTTGAGGCCGCAGGCGGGTCGATTTGGACGTGGTCAGATGGTTGGCGAGCTTGCCGACCGGCGGATCAGGCGGCGGCGCGGTTCTGACGATGCTGGACGTGCTCGACAGAAACCTTCAGGAGCCAATCCTCAAAACCGAGAATGGTCTGGTGATTGGCGACTGCTTCGATCCAGGCCGCGCGCGGATCGCGGCCGATTTGCGTCGGGTCGTTGTCGATCCGGCCATTGGCCATCCAAGGCTCAGGCTGAATGCGTCCGAGCCATTCCGCCAGCGACGGGATGCGCCCCTGGCAATCTTCGCGCACATGCTGCTCGCCAATCCAGCGGATCGGGACGACCCGGCCGGCGCTGTTGGTCAGGCTGTGGCCAAACAATCGCTCAGCTTCGAAGATCCCGAGCGTGTGGTGCCGATGTGCGCGATGCGTAAAGATCGCGAGGCGCTCTTTGGATGAGTCAAACCAGTCATGCACATGCTGGTAATCATCCGGAACTCCGCCAAATTTTCGGGCCGAGCTTTCGGCGTGGTGGAGGGGATGTGCCATGTCAGAGCCCCTCGTGTACGGTGGTGTCGGTCTCGATATAGCGCTTCGAGTGGCTGACATCGATTTTGTCCGCCTGGAGTGCCCAGGTCAGTTCGCCATAGCCACCTTCGTTGTTCTTGAAGCCGGGACTCAGCGCATAGGCGAAGTCCCAGCCGAAATCTTCGACCCGGTGCCGCAGGTCTTCTGTCAGCGTGATCGTGTCAGGGCTCACGACGACATCCTCGACATTGCCGGAGTCGCCGTAGCCTTCGTATTGCACCTCGATGGTCGTCACGCCGAGAGCGCGCAACTCAGGGAGAAGAGCCGCGCGGGTCTCAACCCGCTGTTCGGCAGTCCGTCTCTGGGATTCGAGCATCTGTGCGTAGAAATCAGTCTCTTGCGTCATGTCTTTGGTCCATTTGAATTGAGGGAAGGGGAGGGCGACCGCTGCGCGAGGCCGCCCCGGAGGTTTCCTGCGAGGGCTTCAGGCCGCAGCGTCGCCGCGTTTTTCAGCCGTCCGGTCAACGAGGTTGAAATAGAGGTTCTCGGTCGCGCGCTTGAACCCCGGCGGTTTGCGCGGGGCGAGACAGCGCACCGAAGCGCTGCAGCTCTCGCCATGCTCCATGGCGAACTGCGTCACCTTGTCGATGAGGTCATCCATGCCCGCGGCCTGGATGCGCTTTTCGGGGTAGCTCCCCATCATCTGGAACTGGGTGACGACGAAGGCGCCATCGCGATGCGCGGGATAGAGGGTGATCTGGTAGTCGAGTGTCTTGGCCATCTTTGGTCTCCTGCAGCAGGCTGGACGCGATCATCGCGCCCCTTGGAACCCGCCAGCCCGAAAGGACCGCCCTTTGTGCAAGGGCGATCCGTGGCGATGTCGGTGAAAAGGGATCGTCAGTATTCTGACGGTAGAAGCAGGGTCAGGACCCGACGTGTTTGCGCAGGGTCGGAAGGTTCAGGCGAGCCGTACTGGTAGTCGGTGTCGTACAAATCGACCTTGAACCAGACTGTCGTGTCCTCAAACTCGATGACACCCATCTCGTGCCATCCCTGCGGGTCGCTGTCGGCATTGAAGGCATCAAACGCGGCGACGCGGCGGGTCAATTCCAGATGCGCAACGGGTCCAAGTGCGGCGACGCCGGGTGTCATGACGAACTGGCCCTGAGGCGCGTCAGCGACGGGCGTGTTTCCGAGTATGGAATGGCGAAACGCATCGTTCTGCGCGGCGATCAGTGCGGCTTCCCGAACGGGATCGAGATCAAGCGAAGTGGTCATGGGATATCTCCGGGACGGGTCAGCCGATCCGATATCGGCTGTAGGCAACCCGCCAGCCGGAAAGGGCCGCCCTGGATGTGAGGACGGCCCAAGGCTCATGTGGTAATCAGATAGGTGTTTTCTTTGTCAGGCCGCATCCTCGCTGAGGAATGCGGGCAAGGAGGACGGGCCCTCATTCTCGGCATCGGGCAGCGGATCTGCAGCGGGCGCGTCGCCTTCCTCGGCCTCGGGCGCATCGCCAATCATTTTGGCGTCGGCCTCCGTCGAACCGGCAAACACCATCCCCTCGGGCAACCAGCGGGTCGTCTTTGCAACCGTCGCCGCGTCGAAACCCTCCGTCTCGCCGGCCGCCTCCGCGAAAGCCCGCTCCATCGCGGCGGCGAGATCGCCCTTGCGTTCCCGATTGCGATCCTCGGCGTAGTCGTCACCGATCAGCTTGCGCGCCGTTGCCACGGCATGCCCCTTGTTGACCCGACCCCAGTAGTTCTGTGCGGTCGGACGCCAGCAGGCCGCCACATCGACATCGAGCCGCCCACCGATCTCCTCGATGATCGGAGACGGGCGATTGTCGGAGGAGAGTTGCGGCTTGACCGCCAGACCCGTTGCCCAGGAGAAAAGCGCCTGCTTGTCGGCAATGGGCAGCGCCGACATCGCCCGGAAGTCATCGGGTTTTTCGAGCTTCATCCAGTCGGTGGCGAGGTCCTGCTCCAGCGCCTCGAGCATCTTCTGGGCGACGGTATCCGCGTGCAGCACCTCGCGGTTTTGCGTCTGGAAGGGCCGGATCGAGATGTCGAGCGCCTCGTTGTTGTAGGACCGTCCCAGAGCCTGCTCACAGAGCGCATAAAGCATCGCGTCGAACGCCACCTCGAAATCCGCAACCAGATGCGCCCGCAGGATGTGCTGGCGCGTCGCGCGCAGGTCGTCTGCGAGGCTCCCCGAAATCCCATCGGCTTTGCGCAATGTCGCGGCAGGGTCGGAGGTCGGCACCGGTGTCGAGGAGGTCGGCGGGGTCACGTGGGGCCGGGCAGGGGAGGGGGCGCCATCCGCACCTGCCGGGGTCTCATCGAGTTCCGGCGCGGCTGGAATATCCTCGGGCCGTACAAGGCCCTTCTCGACACGCAACGCTCCATCATGACCGATGGTCAGAACCACGCCGGCGATGGCCCGATCTGCGTCAGCATAGGGTTGCCGTTCACGCTGCAAGGCCTCGATCTCGCGCAGGCGCGGCTCGATGGCGTAATATTCTTCGGTTTCGGCATCGGTCCAGTCCTCACCGTCATTCTGCGCTGCCAGCTCCTCTTCGCGCGCGATGAGACGCTCTTCCTCAGCCAGCAGATCCGGATCAGGGTCGATGTCCTGCGGATAGACCCGCCCGAAACTGCGAAACGCGCCGTAATCCACGGAGAGATGTACTTCGAGCCATTTCCAGTCGGCCTCGAAGGGTTTGGCCGCAGCTTGCAGCTTCTCGATGGCAAGGCGCTCCAGGAGCTCGGGGTTTTCCATATGGGCGCTAGCGCGGTCGTCGAAGAGATCGCGCAGCAGAACGCCGCCCGCCGCCTCGTAAGCCTCGACGCCGACAAAGCGCCCGAGGGCTGAGTTCGCCGAATGCGCGGTCTCGGTCAGTTGGCGTTTGATGCTCTGCGGGTGGATGTGATAGCTGCCCTTCACCGCCTTCCAGACTGCGAGTTGCCGATCGTGATCGTCGGTCAGCGTGAAAGCCATCACGCATTCGAGGGTCAGATCGCCTGCACGGAACTGCTCGATGATTTCGGGGGCGACGCGGGCGAGTTTGAGGCGGCGGCGCACCAGGTCGACGGAGACGCCAAACTTCAGCGCGATCTCGTCTTCACTGCGGCCCTCGGCGATCATTTTGTCGAAAGCTTCGAACTGGTCGGCCGGGTGCATCGCCGCACGCTGGAGGTTTTCCGTGGCAGAGGTGAGGACAGCATTGCGCTCATCCTCGATGAGGCAGGGCACGGGATGATCTGCGGGGATCACACCGTCTTCGGCGAGTTGCTTCAGCGCCTTGAGACGACGACCGCCCGCATCGACAGCGAAACGTGTCTCTGTCAGCGCATGAACCACCAGGTTCTGCTTGATGCCAGTCTCGCGGATGCTGGCCAGGAGTTCGGCGTCGTCGCTGGCGCTGGCGGCCACCTTGCGGACGTTCAACGGGCTTGGCTCCAGCTGGTTGAGTGGGATTATCCGGATGTCGGCGGCGCTGTCAGGCGTTGCCGATCCGGTAGCTTCGGTCTTCTGATCGGTGACGGGTTTCGGTCGGGTTGTGGTCTTGGCCATGGTCAGGATCCTTGTCACGCCGGACCCGGATGAGCCTCTCTCTATCCTTTCAAGCCCGGCACCCGGGCTTCCCTTTCTCTGGCTCTTTATTCGGCTTGGATGCTTTTTGTGTGAACTCTCGACACCAGTATAGGGTTTGAAATTTAGTTTGTCTCACGCCTTCCCAACAGCTCTGATTTGCGCACACAGTGCCTGTGAGGCTGAGAGCGCGCGGGCGGTTGTTACGGACATCTGCGGCAAGATCATCCATTCTAGCATCCATGCCGCACCAGAGCGTTCCTGTTCATGCACCAGTGCGTGATGCACCCCTGAAAGCTGGGTTGCGTTGAAACGCGCCAGGGTCACCAGAAGCTCTGCCAGAACCGGGTTCGATTTATGCGGCATGGCCGAGGAGCCGCCGCCTGCCGCCAGCGTGACTTCGTCGATGCCCTGTTGGGCCATCAAGGCCACGTCCTGTCCGATCTTTCCAAGGCTGCCGGTGATCAGCGACAGGCACCCGGCATAGGCCGCAACGCCAGTCCTGTCGGTGTGCCAGACCGGGCCGTCGTGTAGTCCGAGAGCCTTTGCGATCTGCGCGGCAATCTGTGGACCGGCCTCGCCGAAATCGCGCCGCGTTCCGACTGCGCCACCAAGTTGCAGCCGCTCAACTTGCGGCCGCAAACCCTCCAGGGCGGCGATATAGGTTGCCAGCGGCTGCCGCCAGGACGCAAGACGGTCCCCGGCGGTGATGGGCAGGGCGGCCTGCATACGGGTGCGGCCCATCAGGGCGTTTGTGCCTTGAGATTGTGTCAGTCCGGCAAGCGTTGCATCGAGGTCTTTCAGCCGGAGTTGCAAGATGTCAGTCAAGGCTTTCAACGTCAGGGAAAGAGCTGTGTCCATCACATCCTGCGAGGTGGCTCCGGTGTGAACGGCGGCACGATAATCGCCTGCCGCTGCACGCAGTTGTTTGACCAGGTTTGGGATTGGTAGGCCATCGGTGGCTGTCCCTTGAGCGAGACCTTGCAGGTCGATATCTGCGGTTTCGATGACAGTGGCCGCCGCCGCGCCGTACCCTGACGGAACCTGTCCGCTCTGCTCCAGCGCGCGTGCGAGTGCCGCTTCGAATGCGCGGAAATGACCCAATTGCGCCTCTGGCGACCAGAGGGCGGCAGCCTCGTCATCCCCAAAAAGCCCCCCCAGCCAGGGATGTTCGAACACCGAGATCATGTCAGGGCCGCCATATGAGTCTGGATGTCCCTGGCGATCCGTTCGGGCGCCTCGATGCAGGGCAGGTGGCCCACATTGTCGTAGCAGGTGAAGGCCGCCCCGGTGATAAGCTGCGACATTGACTGAACCAGATCGGGAGGGGTTGCTTGATCGTCGGCCCCCGCGACGCAGAGCGTCGAGCAAGTGAGGCGTTGCGTTGCCTCCCTGAGGTCCGCATTGCGGATCGCCCCACAAATCGCGCGATAGCCTGCCAGCGGCGTGCGCGCCAACATCATCCGGTAGCCGGCTGTTTCCTGCGGATGATTGCGGCGGAAGGTTGGTGAGAACCAGCGCTCGATGATGCCGTCAGCCATCGTCTCCAGGCCGGTTGTGTCCAGCGCGGCGATCCTCTCCTCCCAGCTCTCTGCCGTGCCGATCCGATGTGCGGTGTTGCAGAGCACCAATCCTGCGACAAGATCAGGCCGGGACGCGGCCAGCGCCTGTGCGATCATGCCACCCACGGACACGCCGCAGATCAGTGCGCCTGCAAGAGAATTTGCGTCCATCAGTGCCGCAAGATCGGATGCGAAATCTTCGATGGTTCGCGCGCCACCCTGAGACAGGCCATGCCCGGATTTGTCGTAAGCCAGAACGGTCCAGTCCGCAGGGAGGGCGGCAATCACGCGGTCCCAGATGCGCAAATCGGTGCCAAGCGAATTGACGAACACGATCGGCACGCGCGCAATGCCTGGGCGCAGGTTGAAATGGTGAACTCGGCCATTCACGCGCAGGAAGTCAGACATCAGACAAGCGTTGCTTCGGTGGCGGCGCGCAACTCGTCCTCGCTGACGCCATCGGCGCATTCCACGATGCGCAGGCTCCCTTCGACAACATCCAGCACGCCAAGATTGGTGATAATCCGGTCGACCACGCCCTTGCCTGTCAGGGGCAGGGTGCATTCTTTCAACACCTTGCTGTCCCCATGCTTGTTGGTGTGGTCCATCACCACGATCACGCGGCCCACGCCAGCCACAAGGTCCATGGCCCCGCCCATGCCTTTGACCAGCTTGCCGGGGATCATCCAGTTCGCCAGATCGCCGTTTTCGGCCACTTCCATGGCACCAAGGATTGCCGCCGCGATCTTGCCGCCGCGGATCATGCCAAAGCTGGTGGCGCTGTCGAAATAGGCGGTGCGGCTCAGTTCCGTGATCGTCTGCTTGCCGGCGTTAATCAGGTCCGCGTCCTCCTCGCCCTCGAAGGGGAAGGGGCCCATGCCCAGCATGCCGTTCTCGGATTGCAGGGTGATGTCCTTGTCGCCCACATAATTCGCCACCAGCGTCGGGATGCCAATGCCGAGGTTCACATACATGCCGTCCTCGAGTTCCTCTGCGGCGCGTGCCGCCATTTGGTTTCGGTCCCAGGGCATTATGCGGTCTCCTTCTGACGAACGGTGCGCTGTTCGATGCGTTTTTCATGCGCGCCCTGCACGATCCGGTGGACGTAGATGCCGGGCAGGTGGATGTGATCGGGGTCGAGGCTGCCGCGCGGCACGATCTCTTCCACCTCTGCGACGCAGATCTTGCCGCACATTGCGGCAGGCGGATTGAAATTGCGCGCCGTCTTTCGGAAGACGAGGTTGCCCGTGTCGTCGGCCTTCCACGCCTTGACGATGGACAGGTCCGCGAAGATGCCTTCCTCGAGGATGTAGTCCTCGCCGCCCCAGGGCTTCACTTCCTTGCCCTCGGCGATCACTGTGCCGACACCGGTCTTGGTGTAGAATCCCGGGATGCCGCAGCCGCCGGCGCGCATGCGCTCGGCTAGGGTGCCCTGCGGGTTGAACTCAAGCTCCAGCTCTCCGCTCAGGTACTGGCGCATGAATTCGGCGTTCTCGCCGACATAGGAAGAAATCATCTTCTTCACCTGTCGGGTCTGCAGCAGGATGCCAATCCCGAAATCGTCGACGCCTGCGTTGTTCGACGCGAAAGTCAGATTCTTGACCCCGCTCTCCTTGATCGCCTGCAACAGCAGCTCTGGAATGCCGCAAAGGCCAAAGCCTCCGGCGGCGATCAGCATATCGTCGCGCAAGAGACCGCTCAGGGCCTCTTTTGCCGTGTCATAAACTTTCTTCATGCGGCGACCTCCTTCAGTCCCAATATCCTTCTAGCCTGGGTCCATGTGGCCACCGGGCGTTCGTATGTCTCGCAGAGCTCGACCACCCGGCGCACCAACGCTGCGTTCGATGGTGCCAGCGTGTCGCGATCAAGCCGGACATTGTCCTCGAGCCCCGTGCGGGCATGACCGCCAGAGGACACGGCCCAGTCGTTCAGCGTCGATTGCCGGGCACCAATGCCTGCCGCGCACCAGGGCGTCGCTTCCCCAAAAAGCCGCTTGACGGTCTTGATGTAGAAATCGAACACGTCGCGGTCGACCGGCATCGCGTTTTTGACGCCCATGACGAATTGCACATAGGGGGTGTCCTTGATCCGCCCGTCAGCATGCATCTTTGCTGCTTGGAAGATGTGGCTGAGATCGAAGGCTTCGATCTCCGGCTTCACATCGTGTGCCTTCATCTCGGACGCGAGCCAGTCGACCAGATCGGGCGGGTTTTCGTAGACCCGAGTGGGGAAGTTGTTCGACCCTACCGACAGGGACGCCATATCAGGTGCTAGCGACAGCATGCCGCCGCGTGTGTGGCCTGCACCCGATCGACCGCCAGTGGAAAACTGGATGATCATGCCGGGGCAATGTTTTTCCAACCCTTCCTTCAGGCGCGCGAACTTCTCGGGGTCGGATGACGGCGTCTCATCATCGTTGCGCACATGGCCATGAACGATAGAGGCTCCGGCCTCGAAGGCTTCATGGGTGCTTTCGACTTGCTCGGCGACGGTTATAGGAACCGCCGGGTTGTTGGCCTTTGTCGGCAACGACCCGGTGATGGCGACACAGATGATGCAGGGATCAGACATCGAAGAACACCGTTTCGTTCTCGCCCTGAAGCTGGATGTCAAAGCGGTAGACGGGAAGACCGCTCGCCTCGCTGCGGTCCGCGATCAGGGTGGCACGGCGGTGCTTCCATTCGATCAGGTTCAGCACCGGGTCGGCGGCATTGGCTTGCGCCTCGTCACCGAAATACATCCGCGTGTTGAGGCCGATGTTGATCCCGCGCGCGACGATCCAGAGGTTCAGGTGCGGAGCCTGCATGCTTACATTTCGGCCTTTGGTCGTCCCGGGCTTTACCGTTTCGAACGACCATTCGCCGGTATCGAAATCGGAGATGACCCGACCCCAGCCGCGAAAGCCGTCTTCGACGTCGCCACCACCTTCGGGGTGGGCGTAGTGCCCATCGGCATTGGCCTGCCAGACTTCGAGCAGAACGTCCTTGATCGGTGCGCCCATGCCGTCGACAACGCGACCTTCCACGCGGATGCGTTCGCCCTTGGCGTTCGGTCCGGTGATGTCGTGACCCAACTCCTGGCGGTAGATGTCAAATCCTGCTGCACCTGGTGCCAAACCGATATGGACGTAGGGACCGGCAGTTTGGGAGGCGGATTCTTTCAGGTAGGCGAGTTCTTGAGGCATCAGTTTCCCTCCAGACGGTTTTCAAAGAGTGTCGAGCGACGGCCGCGCAGCACAATGTCGAATTTGTAGGCAATGCTGTCGAGCGGGATCGTCGCGTTCAGGTCGAGCTTGGCCGTGAGCTGTTCGATGGCATCCGGGTCCGGGATCGTCTGCACGATTGGGCAAATCGGGATCAGCGGATCACCCTCGAAATAGCATTGGGTGATCAGGCGCTGCACAAAGCCCGAACCGAAGACTGAAACGTGGATATGAGCCGGCCTCCAGTTGTTAACCATGTTGCGCCACGGATAGGCACCGGGCTTGACGGTGCGGAAAAAGAAATAGCCATTTTCATCCGTCAACGTGCGTCCGCAGCCGCCAAAGTTGGGGTCGATGGGTGCAAGATAGGTGTCCTTCTTGTGGCGATACCGCCCGCCCGCATTGGCCTGCCATATCTCGACCAGCGTGTTCGGTACTGGACAGGCATTCTCATTCAGAACACGACCGTGCAGAATAATCCGCTCGCCTATCGGGCTTTCGCCCGCCTTGGCATAGTTCGTCAGCAGATCGTTATCGCCTGCGTCGATGTCACTGTGGCCGAACCGCGGTCCGGTGATTTCCGACACGGAATTCTGCAGGGAAATCATTGAATAGCGCGGGCTGCGCGCGACGGACGTCTTGTAGTCCGGTGTGAAGGCCGGGGGCTGTATAGTCCGGTCGCGTTGGTAGAATTCTCCGGGCTGGGTCATGTGATCTCCTCCATTTCGGCATAGGTCGCTTTGGCAAGTTTGATGGCGTGGTTGGCATTCGGCACACCGGCATAGATGGCGACATGCATGAACGCCTGAATGACGTCCTCCTTGGTCGCACCGGTATTGGCGGTAGCCCGGATGTGCATCGGTATTTCCTCGAAGTTCCCGGTCGCCGCCAGTAGCGCCAGTGTCAGCATCGAGCGTTCGCGCCGCGTGATCGCGTCGTCGGCCCAGACCGTTCCCCAGGCCCCTACGGTAATCAGGGTTTGGAACGGCAGATCGAAAGGCGTCTTGGCGGCCTCGGCACGGTCGACATGGGCATCGCCAAGTACCGAGCGGCGGGTTCGCATGCCTCGATCATAACAGTCGTCCGACATGAAATGCTCCTATGCGTTATCTGTCGGGCCCAATTTAATCATGACTGATGGATTATAATATTGATATCTTTCGCCGAACTGATACCATTTCCGTTATGAATTGGGATACTCACCTCAGGCTACGACACGTGCGTTGTTTTCTTGAAATCGCGCGCGCCGAAAGCGTTTCGGTTGCGGCAGACCGGCTCAACATCACACAACCAGCTGTCTCGCGGAGCTTGAGGGAGTTGGAGGATATTCTGGGGGCGCAATTATTTGATCGCGCCGGACGGGGCTTGCGATTGAACGAAGCAGGACGGATGTTTCAAAGCCATGCAGCGGCCTCGATGACGGAACTCATGCGGGGGTATGATCGGCTGGCAAAGGAAGGGGGTGCGACGGTCCGGCTTTCGGTGGGAGCCTTGCCGACCGCGTCCACAGATCTGCTTCCCCGGGCGGCCCTTCGATTTCGCGAGGAATCTCCGAATGTCCGGCTCCACATCCTGACTGGGCCAAACTGGCTGCTATTCAACCAGCTGCGCGACGGAACACTCGATCTTGTCGTGGGACGAATGCCGGAAGGCGAAGCGTCATCAGGCGTGACATTCCAGCAGCTTTATATCGAAGATGTCGTGCTGGTTTGCCGCCCGGACCACCCAATCATTGCCGCGAGCAACCCCGAAGTGGAAATCAGACGATTCCCTCTTGTTCTTCCGCCCAAGGGTGCCGTGATTTTCAGTACAGTTGACCGATATCTGTCCAGCATCGGTTTGCCCGAGATGCGCGGTGATATTGAAACCGTCGCGCTGCCAGCAGGAAGAAAGATTGTCCAGTCCTCCAACATGCTCTGGTTCATTTCGCGTGGGGTAGTGGCAGAGGAAGTGAGGCTTGGAACACTGATTACTGTGGACCTTGCCTCGCCGCTCTTATCCGGGCCTGTGGGCATCAGCGTTTCGCGCTTCGCCCCGCTTAGCGTTGAACGGAATGTGCTCGCAGATTGCCTTAGAGCATCCACCGACGAGCTTGTCGCCCTCCAGATGCGCCCCGGATCGCAGCGTCTCTGTTGATGCTGTGGCTTCGCGACGACTTTGAGGAGTCAATTGTGTCCGCCATCCAAAGAGGACACAATCTATCACTCATAATGCGGTGCCGTTCAGTCAGATCGGACGCCTAAGAACTGCCTCGGAAACGCAAAGCGCGGTTGGGAAAAACAGTTTGCAGCAGTCCAACTTTAATCAGAGCTTCACGTCAGTATAGCAATCGCAAGAGAACCAACGTGATCGATGGGAACATGACCAAGATCGCTGTCCGAATCAAATCGGACATAATGAATGGGACGACACCCTTGAACGTTGACGAAAGTGGCGTCTCTTTCGCCATTGAGTTGATCACAAAAAGGTTCATACCTACCGGCGGCGTTATCAACCCCACTTCGACAACAATGAGGACTAAGATTCCGAACCACAGAGCAAATTCTTCGGAACCCAATCCATAATCGAGCGCTGTAACAATCGGGAAAAAGATCGGGATGGTAAGAAGGATCATGGACAAGGAATCCATGACGCACCCTAGTATCAGGTAAATACACAGAATCAGAACCAGCACTGCCCACGGGTTTAATCCCAACTCTACGACCCAGTTTGCGAGCTCTACAGGAACATGGCTCAGCGCCAGGAAGCCATTATAGATACTAGCGCCGAAAACAATGAAGAAAATCATGGCGGTGGCTGACGCAGTCGAGAGAATTGACTCAATAAGAGTCTTCCAAGTAAGCCCACCATTCACGAGTGCAAGTAGCCCTGTTCCGGCTGCTCCGACCGCTGCCCCCTCTGTCGGCGTAAACCAACCGGAATAGATACCCCCTACAACTGCAAGAAATATTACAAGAACCGGCCAAACATCCAAAAGAGAACGAAACCTTTCTTTGTAGGGCGCACGTGCACGCGAACCTGCTGAGTCCGGAAATATTCGTACATAGATCGAGATAGCGATAATATAGCCAACCGCTGCGAGTAGCCCCGGTACAAACGCCGCGACGAATAGTTTTGCAATATTCTGCTCAGTCAGGATGGCATAAATAACAAGGACAAACGACGGAGGGATGAGAATTCCTAGTGTTCCGCCTGCCGCCAACGTACCAGTGGCCAGCTTTCCAGAGTATCCATATCGGCGTAGCTCTGGCAGGGCCACTTGACTCATTGTGGCTGCCGTGGCCAAAGAAGATCCACAGATCGAACCAAAACCGGCACAAGCCCCGATAGCAGCCATCGCAACCCCGCCTTTCTTATGCCCCATCCAGGTTTCGGCCGCTTTGAATAGCGCTTGTGACATGCCGCCCAAAGTGGCGAACTGACCCATAAGCAAAAACAATGGCACAATCGATAGTGAATAACTGGAAAAAGTTGAGTACGTCTCATTTTTCATCTTGGACATGATGGGTAGCCAACTTCCGGTGACCAAGTATGATCCGACAAACCCAGCTATCAACATCGACAAGCCGATGGGAATACGTAGAAAAATCATGATCAGCAGGACAGGAAACGACCATATTCCGATTTCAAGGATACTCAATGAACCGCTCCTGAACCAAGGTTGATGTTAGTTTTTCCGGTCAGCAACTCGACAGCTCTGACTATCACGAGGTAAATCGCCACGACGCAGGCCACGACCAATGCGGAAAAGCAGGCCGCATAAGGCCACCACGTTGGCATTTCAAGGATAAAGGTGGTGTCGCCATACTGGAGCTTGCTGGCCATTCCGTCCCATAGTTTCCAGGTCATAACGAATATGGCCAAAGCCATAAGCGTCTCAGCAATAAGATTGATCCAACGATTTATCCTTGCTGACAGCATATTGGTGAACAGATCGACGGTTGCATGCCCTTGTTGGACCTGACACCACGGGAGAAAAGCACACACGGCAAAGCCGATACCGGCCTCGACAAGCTCAAAATCTCCTTTGATAGGACCCAGCCCGACGCCAATCAGCGAGCGCCCGATAATGGACGTACATGTCAAAACAGTAATACCGAGCAAAACAATACCACCCAGTATCGCCACTGTTTTCGCCAGTTGCTTAAAAAATTGACCTACCGTCATTTGCACCCCTCCCATCGGCGTGGTTTCGAATTTCAAGAACCGGCTCACGGAGAAGGTCCGGTCGATATCATATGCCAAACGGTTGTAATCAGGTGCGGCGACGCACCTGACTACAACGCAACAGCTTATTGCTATTATTGCGCAGCGGTATATTTCGCGATGAGTGCTTCCGCCTCGGCGATCAAGGCCTTCCCGTCATAGCCGCGTGCGTCCATATCCGCCGCCCACTTGTCATAGACAGGTTGTGCGGCGTTTCTCCAAATCGAGGTCTGCTCTTCATCAAGTACAATAATATTGTTTCCCATTCCGCGAGCAATTTCCCGGCTCGGCGCTGCATATTCTTCTTGAGTGACACCGGCCCAAGCGGAAAATTCAAACCCAGAGTTGTCATCGATCACTTTTTTCAGATCATCGGGCAGACTATCGTATGTCGCATTATTCATCGCGAATACAAAAGTTGCGGTATAAAGTGCGTTGCCAGTGAACTCTGTATGATTGTGTACAAGCTCAGGGACTTTCAAACTCAGCACGACCTCCCATGGCAGAGTTGCTGCATCAATGACGCCCTTAGATAGCGATTCTGGAACAGCCGGGACCGGCATTCCCACCGGCGTCGCACTCAACTCTTCAAGGAGCATGTTAACTGTCCGAGAAGCGCCACGAATCTTCATACCCTTCAGATCGTCTAGAGTTCTGATAGGTTTGGAAGAATGAAAAGACCCCGGTCCATGTGTCCAAACCCCCAAGACATGCATGTCTTTGAACTCTTCGTCCTTCATCTTGTTTTCGAACATTTCGTAGAAGGCGCGCGACCCGACTTCCGCATTTGGTAGAATAAAGGGTAATTCAAAAACCTCGGTGCGCGGGAAACGACCTGGGGTATAACCGATTACTGTCCAGATAATATCGACTGCGCCGTCTGTGACTTGTTCTATCAACTCAGGTGGTCTGCCTCCGAGTTGCATTGAGGGATAGCGTTCAATCTTGATCCGACCGCCAGAGTCCCGCTCCACGTTGTCAGCCCATACGTCCAGCACGTTTTTGGGCACGTGGGCCTGGGCAGGTAAAAACTGGTGCAATTTGAGGGTGAACTCTTGCGCTGAAGCGCCAGTAATTGTCGCCAACGTTCCAGCCACCCCCACAACAGCTGCAAGTACAGCCGACTTAAACGAAATTTTCATCATGGTTCCTCCCAGTTCAATTTTGCTCTTCGGCGACCGCCATTCGTGTCGACAACGCTCCGAGCGCTTCTTGTCATTGTTCGCTATACGAACATTGCATCTATATCGAACACTATTGATTCCGAGAACGGTTGTCAATGCAGTCAATCCGGCAGGGATGCGACTCAGTGATACGCTGAAAGTGAGGACATGCTCGGCATTGCTGTACGGCTCTGGAATGCTTGGTAGAAGTGACTTCTAATCTCATAATAAACTATTGATAAATATTAATTTATTATCCGATTCAGACTGCAGGTCTAGACTTCGATGCGGTAGAGTTAAGCATTCCGGCGTAGGCTCCCGGCTGCGATCTCAGATCCATCACGATCGAAAACCCTCAGCTTACAGCGCGCGTGTGCCCAACTGTACGCGACCGTAATCAGCGCGCCGCCATTGCGCGAGGGGCGTGTCAGTCGGTCATAGCCAGCATATCCGTCAAGCTGCAGAATGCAGTCGAATCCCTGCGATATCTGCTCGGCATGGACCTCGACGCGGCTTGGCTGCAAAGTAAAGATCCCGCCATGCGGGTTGTCGCCGCCTCGTTCCCTGTCATCACGCGCCAAGGCCCAGAAGTAGCCAGTCTTGGTCCGGCCACGGCCCGGGTCCAGAACAGGTGCCGTGGTCTGGACCATGAAGGGCGTTCCAGAAGACAAAAGATGCTCGGTTAGTCGATCAACCACAGGGCCGAGGTGGAAGGTTGCGGTGCCGTGCCCGAGTTGGATCGCGACCACGCCTTGAGCGATCAGGATCACCACCTCCTGCGCCGGCATCTCCGGCTTTGTCCTTTCTTTCGCGGCCTCACGGACGACGAGGGGTGCGAAGACCTGATCCTCACTCTCGGCAGCGGGCAGCATCAGCTTGCTCTGCTTGACCAGACACCGCCGTTTTGAAAGTGGGTTCGGATAGATGGCATACCGTTCAACCACGGAACTCTTGCTGGCGGTCGGCTCCAACGTGTCGGCCTCCGCACGAGCCTTGCCGGCATCGGTCCATCGCCAATGACCGAGCGCGTAAGGCTCGACGCCTAACGATCCGAGGCACGAATTTGTTGAACACATTGCGAAGTCCACTTCCCATCATGAGATGAGCATCACCTCGAAGTCGAAGCCATCAGCGGAAAGGTGAGATGGGAACATCGCCTACTTTGTCATAGAGATGACGGAGATGATGTGTTACTCCCCAAAAGCTTGGCATTCGGATTCTTGTTTTGCCTCAGGCTTTTGAGTAGTTGTTTGAAGCTCGAACTCTAATAGGTAGGCAAATCCCAATGACCGATGGTGAAAGCTCCCCGCAACCTGCATCTTCGAAAGATCGCGCCCCAGAAGGCATGGCTGGCCTGGCCAAGGGCTTGGCGATTATCGAGGCCTTCGGTTCAAGCCATGAACATCTTACGGTCGCAAGCGCAGCGGCCGTCGCTGGGATCTCACGCGCTAGTGCGCGACGATGTTTACTGACCCTTACGGATGCCGGATATCTATTTAGACAAGGATCAAAGTATAGACCAACTCCTCGAATGCTGCGACTCGGCGCTGCCTATTACGAGTCTGCATCATTACCTCAACTGGCAGAAACACATCTCGAAGCAGCACGTGACAAGTTGCATGAATCAATCTCGCTGGCAATTCTCGAGGACGGTTACGCTGTGTTTGTTGCCCGCGTCGAAGCGGAACGGATAATCTCTAGCCTCGCCAAATTGGGCGGTCGATTGCCAGCATACGCGTCTGCGACGGGTCGCGTACTGTTGGCAGCGCAATCTGTAAAAACGCTCAATGAGTACTTGGACACAACTAAGCTTCTCAAACTCACGCCCGCGACAATAATAGATAGAGAGCAACTTCGCGAACGCATTGAAAAGATAGGACACGATGGCTACGAAATTACTATCAACGAGTTGGAGGAAGGCATGGTTTCTGTGGCTGTGCCTGTAATGGACAACCATCAAAATACAGTGGCTGCAATGAGTATGAGTGCCTCCAGTGCCAGAATTTCCACAAATCGATTGCGGAAGGATTTCCTGCCAATTTTGCAAACTTATGCGAGCAAGCTTTCGCAATCACTCTGAGCAATCACTCCTGGAAATTCTGTTAGACGTCCTAAAACTTTCCAACCCATGGCAACGCAGCTGAGACATGAGTCGGATGTAGGACACAATCACACTGCCATTTTCTACCAACCCGAAATACTCGTATCCTATCCAACAGCAGAGAGGAGTTTTGGAATGGCGTTGTCAAGCAATTGCCTTTTTACGCTTTCTGTCAATTTGCCATCTTGCTGGAATGCACTCGCGCCGGTGCCAAGCCGGATGTGCTGAGAAATTACATTCGCTCCAAGAGTAACGAATAACTGTTGGAGAGCAGGATGCCCACGAACAGACCCGACTCCGCGCGAAGAAGCCCCGCAAATGGCAACAGGTTTGCTTTTGAACGCAGTGTCGTCCGGTCCACTTGTGAGCACTAACCATCCAATCAAATTTCGTAATATCGATGAATACGCGCCGGTGTATTCATCTGAACCTATGAAAAACCCATCATGTGCCCGCAGCAACTCGCGGAACTTGATCACTTGCTCCGGCACTTCGGATGTTGTCGCGCTCGCCCCATCAACGTTCGGCGCATCAAAATCTGCAAGATCAACGAGCGTAACTGAGATCCTACCAGGCTCGAATGATTGCCCGAGCTCCGCCGCTGATTGCGCCAGTTTAGAATTGACCGATTCTTTTCGGCTACTTCCTGCGAAAAACAATAGTTTGCTCATATCCGGTCTCCAACATTTCTGGATAAGTTAGACATCTTTGGCGTTTCAGAGCGCAAAGCGCACTTAGGTCCGCCCTAGAGCCGACCTTCCGGGTCGATCTGCCTCGCCCATCGCGTCTCCCGCCCCACCTCAACGAGGACTTGACACCAAAACATGCTCGTGTAAAGACTAAAAGTACGATATTCGAAACTTGTTCGATATACGAACTAAAGCATATAGGGAGACACACTGGTGGCAACTCTTGAAGAAACTGAGGCAAAACGACCAACGTGGTCCACTGAAGACGGGGCCTCGCGTGTTCCTTATTGGATTTTTCAGCGTCAAGATATTTTGGAAGCGGAGAATAGGAAGCTATTTCACGGCCCTGTGTGGAACTTCCTATGCTTAGAGGCCGAGCTCAGAGAGGCCGGAGACTTCGTGGCTGTTTCTGCCGGAGAAACTCCCGTCATCGTAACTCGCGATAAGGACGGAGAGTTGTATGCTTTCGAAAATCGCTGCGCGCATCGTGGTTCGTTGCTAGCCTTGGAAGATCGAGGAAACGTTAAAGACTTCACATGCGTCTATCACGCATGGACACACAGTCTTCAGGGCGATTTGATCGGGGTTGCCTTCAAGGATGGAATCAAGGGCTGCGGTGGCATCGCCGATGATTTCAAAATGGAGAACCAGGGGCCTCGCAAAATGCGGGTGTCAGTTCTGCATGGGCTGGTTTTCGGAAGTTTCGACGAAAATGTTGATGACATCGAAGACTATCTCGGTGAAGCCGTCCTAGAGCGTATCGAGCGTGTTCTAGGTGGACGGAAACCGGTTGTCTTGGGGCGTTTCACCCAGATCCTTCCGAACAACTGGAAGCTTTACGTCGAAAACACTAAAGACAGTTACCATGCGAGCATCCTTCATACCTTCTTCACGACGTTCGAGCTTAATCGTCTGTCGCAAAAGGGTGGGATTATCGTCAATGATACAGGTGGATGTCATGTCAGCTATTCGTGTGTGGATCACGGCGAGACGCTGGATGATGATCAGAAGAATGCCTATAAAGACGAGAATATTCGATCAGATTCCGATCTCAGTCTGACTGATATGTCGCTCTTGGCGAGCTTCAAGGAATACGACGACGATATTACTTTGCAAATCTTGTCCGTATTTCCGAACTTCGTTTTGCAACAGATCCAAAACTCGATTGCGGTACGAACGGTTCTGCCCAAGGGCACGGACAGTATGCATCTGAAATGGACCTATATCGGGTTCGAGGACGACACACCGGAACAACGCAAAATGCGCCTGAAGCTGTCCAACCTGATCGGACCGGGCGGGTATGTTTCGATGGAAGATGGGTGCATCGGGAACTTCGTTCAACGCGGAACAAAGGGAGCACCTGACGAGCGCGCCGTTCTCGCGATGGGCGGACATTCAATCGAGACAGGAACAGATCGCATTACCGAGGCCGCCATTCGTGGGTTCTGGACCGAATATCGTGGGAGGATGGGCCTGTGAACGACTACAAGAAAATAGCAGAGCTGACAAACCTCATCGGGATGGTTCAGGCACGGTATGTCTACGCGATTGACGACGGTGATTTCTATGATTGGCCAACGTTCTTTGTCGATGACTGCTTTTATCAGATCACGTCTGCTGACAACTTTGCCCAGGGTCTTGAGGCCGGTTTGATGTGGCTGGACAGCAAGGCGATGCTGCATGACCGCATTTTGTCGCTGCTGGAGGCAAATGTTTACGAACGGCATTCGTACCGGCACATTCTCGGACAACCTCATATTTCGAGCATTGAGGATGGCGAGGTGGAATCCGAAACCTCGTTCATGGTGGCAAGAATTACCCGTGAGGGCCCGACCGACCTGTTTGCCACGGGGCGCTATGTTGATCGGTACAAAGTCACAGAAAGCGATGCGAAGATCATGAAGCGCATTGTCGTTCTTGACAGCAGCTATATCGATACACTTCTCGGGTTTCCACTGTGACAAGCGCAAATACCAAGCCGGTGCTGGTCACCATTGGTGATCCCAATGGTATTGGTCCGGAAATTGCGGTCAAAGCAGCGGCGGCATTGCATGCAGATCCTCGTTATCGGCCTGTTTTGCTTGGGGACGACTATATCGTTGCTCCCCTCGCAGACGCCCTCGGATTTGGCGTGCAAACCGATCGTTCAAAGTGGGGTAGCACGGCTAAAACGATCGATCTGTTTGTCAAAAATGCAATGCCTCCTGCGAATTACGCACCCGGGACCGTTGATGCCGCTGCCGGGCGGGCCACCGTTTCCTATGTCGAAGCGGCCTTGGCGTTGCTTGCCGACGGAGCCGGTCGAGGAGTTGTCGGGTGCCCCCATTCCGAAACGGCAGTAAATGCCTCTGGGCGTGTCTTTTCAGGCTATCCGAATTTGCTGTCGGAATTGTTGAGAACCGGGCCCGACAGCGTCTTCTTGATGTTGGTTGGCGGAGGGCTCCGCGTTGTACACGTTACGCTCCACGAAGGGATCAACGGCGCGTTAAAGCGGTTAACCTCGGAACTGATTGAGAAGGCCGCGCTTGCCGCTGATTCCGCCCTGCGCGATTTGGGAGTGGCGAAACCGCGGATCGGAGTGTTTGGGATCAATCCTCATGCAGGCGAAAACGGCCTGTTCGGCGACGAGGACAACCGTATCGTCGCCCCAGCGATCCAAAAACTGCGGGAGCAAGGCGTCGATGCACACGGCCCCGAAGGCGCCGACACAATGCTGGCCCGTGACGGTTTCGATGCATATGTCGCGATGTATCACGATCAAGGACATATTCCCGTCAAGTTGCTGGCGGGGAGAAAAGCGTCGGCACTGTCGATCGGGGCTGACACCCTATTTTCCAGCGTTGGGCACGGCGCGGCCTTTGATATTGCGGGCAAAAACTGCGCAGACCCTGAGGCTGTCATTCGAGCAGTAGAACTAGTTGGAGGGGCAAAATGACCTATCAAATCTCTGTCACAGGCGAAGACATCATTTTTGAATGCACCGAGGATGAAACCGTTTTGGATGCGGCCGAACGTGCCGGCTTCGCGATCCCTTATTCTTGCCGAAAAGGCGTCTGTTCATCATGCGAAGGTGGTATTACATCCGGCGAGGCTGCCGTTCGAGGGCAGGGTACCTGCGTCGGGCCTGCCGAAGGTGTGTTTTTGTGCCAGGCAAGACCTCGCTCGGATCTTGAAATCGCCCCGAAAAGTATCAAGAAAGTTGAACCCGTTTCTCGCAAGACATTCGAGGCCAAAGTTCGAAAAATTGAGCAACCCGCCTCTGACGTGTCTGTCATTGGCTTGAGGTTCCCAATTGGCAACCGATCCGTCTTTCAGGCTGGTCAATACCTAAGTGTGCTAATGCCCGACGGCGATAGCAGAAACTACTCGATGGCCAATCCACCCCATCAGAACGATGGTATTGAATTGCACATTCGCCACGTTCCCGGCGGGAAGTTTTCTCAAACGGTTCTTGCCAACCTTGAAAAGGGGGCTGTTCTTTCCGTCGAGCTTCCTTTTGGCAATTTCACCTTGAATGAAGACACAGATAAGCCCGCGATCCTGATCGCAACGGGAACGGGATTTGCCCCGATCAAATCGATCGTCGAACACCAAATCAAGCAGGGTGGCTCGCGTCCAATGCATCTCTATTGGGGTGCGAACACCGAAGCCGATATCTACCTGCGCTCTCTTCCAGACAAGTGGGCCGAAAAGCACGAGTGGTTTACGTTTACGCCCGTTCTTTCGAATCCTCCCGACACATGGAATGGTCGTACCGGCTTCGTACATAAGGCGGTCCAATCGGACCATCCGGATATGTCCAGCCTAGAGGTCTATGCTTGTGGTGCCCCAATGATGATTGACGCCGCAAAAAAGGATTTCTGCGCCGACTCCAAGCTCGATAAGGCGGCCTTCTACAGCGATGCGTTTGTGCCCTCGGGCGAACCAACAGACGATATGCCTGCATAGGCAAAAACCACAGGGACAAGCATCACAACTGACAAATTCGTCAAGGCTAAATTCCAAGGGAGGAGTATGCCGTGAAATTTCAACAGCAACCTGAGAGCAGATCTCACTCATATCCAGTACCGGTTGAAGGTGTTACTTCGCTCGACTTTGACCCCTACGCATCAGAGGTGCTTAGGGATCCATATCCGCATTACGAAATGATGCGCGAGGCGGGGCCAATCGTCTGGCTGGAAAAATACGGGGTTTATGCGGTGACGCGGTACGATAGTGTACGCAACGTGTTGACCGATCCGGAAACATATTGCTCCAGTGCCGGCGTCGGCCTTACCAATTTTCACACCGAAGAACCTTGGCGGCAACCAAGTATCATTCTGGAAGTTGATCCGCCCGAGCATACCAAGACCAGAGCCGTCTTCACGCGTATTCTTTCACCCCGCGCATTGAAAAAACTGACTTCCACATTCGAAGCTCAGGCGGAGCTGATGGTTGATCGGATGATTGAAAAGGGTGTTTGCGACGGCGTTAAGGACTTGGCAGACGCGTTCCCGATCAAAGTTTTTGGAGACGCGGTTGGTGTGCCAAAGGACGGACGGGAGCATCTTCTGCCCTATGGCGATATGGTCTTCAACGCGTTTGGCCCCGCCAATGATCGTTTCAAAGAATGCCTCGCAAATCTGGGGCCTGCGACGGAATGGATTACCAATGCTTGCCAACGCGAAAACCTGACTTCGGACGGATTTGGCGCAGAGCTTTATGCTGCAGCTGATGCGGGCGATATTTCGCATGAAGATGCGGGAATGCTCGTGCGCACAACTCTCTCGGCCGGATTGGACACGACAATTTTCACAATGGGGAACGCGCTCGTCAATCTGGGCCGCAACCCAGACCAATGGGCCGTGTTGCGCGATGACCCGAAAAGAGCGCGTGCGACAATTGAAGAAGTTCTGCGCTATGACAGCACCTTCCACTCTTTCTATCGCACGACCACAAAGGAAACCGAACTGGAAGGCGTTCCTTTGGCAAGGGAACAAAAGGTACTGGTTTTTGTTGCCTCAGCAAATCGCGATCCGCGTCATTGGGCGGATCCCGACCGCTTTGACGTATTGCGCAAAGCCACGGGCAACATGGGCTTCGGAGCAGGGATTCATGGCTGTGCTGGTCAAATGATTGCGCGGATGGAAGGCGAAATCGCTTTGCGAACTTTGGCATCCAAAGTCGAATCAATTGAACTGTTGGGGGAACCGATTCTGCATTTCAATAACACCGTACGCGGATATACCAGCATGCCAATGCGCGTGACGGCCAAAAAACACTAAGGGAGGGCGACATGCCTACGATCACCTATGAACTCGCCGACGGGACCAGAACGGATATCAAAGTGGATGTCGGAGCAAATGTAATGCGCACCGCCATTGACGCCGATATTCCCGGCATTGTGGCCGAATGCGGCGGAGCAGCGATGTGCGCAACATGCCATGTGTATCTTGAAAAGGATTCAGCCTCGGCATTCACCACGATAAGCGACGTCGAGGAAGAAATGCTGGAGTGCGTTGCGGAAGATCGCCAGCCGGAAAGCCGGCTGAGCTGCCAACTCTATGTACCTGAAGGGATAGAGCAGATCATTGTTCGGTTACCTGAAACCCAAGGCTGAATGTTCTGCATTCCCGGTGAGAAAGAATTGGAAGACCCCATGAACACTAAGAAAAAAGTGGCGATTGTAACTGGTGGCGCAAGCGGTATTGGGTTTGCGTTCACGCGAAGCCTTGCTGACGTAGGATACGCCGTTGTCATCGCAGATATGGCCGGAGCGGATGATGCTGCCAATGGACTTAAAAGCGAAGGCTTTGATGTGATCGGCGTTAAAACCGATGTCACTAACGTAGACGACACAAACGCGATGGTTGCTGCGGCGGTCGACAATTTTGGCGGCCTGGATTTGTTGGTGAACAATGCGGGTATTTTCACCTCGCTGAAGCTAAAGCCATTTGACCAAATTGAACCCGCTGAATGGATGAAAGTGATGGAGGTCAATACGCTCGGCCCGTTTCTTTGTGCCAAAGCGGCGCTTCCAGAACTGCGTAAGAGTACGGCCGGCAGGATCGTGAATATCGCGTCAACGTCGCAACTTAAAGGTGCTCCGTTCATGCTGCACTACACGTCTAGCAAGGGAGCTGTTGTGTCGTTTACCCGCGCCTTGGCGCGTGAATTGGGCAAAGACAACATTACGGTGAATGCCATTGCGCCTGGATTTACGCTCAGCGACGGAGTGCTTGCAACTGGCATGGAAGAAGTCATGGGCGACGTGGTCAGGAAGTCCAGCCGCTCCATCCCGCGCGATCAGGTACCGGGTGATCTGACTGGCGCGCTGCTCTTTCTTGCCAGTAATGGCGCGGCATTCATTACCGGACAGACCGTCGCCGTAGATGGCGGGAGCTACTTCCTGTGACCCGGTCGTATGCTTCACTGTCCATGTATATTGATGGCCATTTCATAGGGGCCGATGATCGGGATGGAGAGCCGGTTTATAACCCGGCCAACGGACAAGTTGTCGGCCAGTTGCCCCATGCAACGCCCGACGATCTGGATGCAGCCATTGCTGCGGCGGATCGTGCGTTCCAAACGTGGCGCTGGACGTCACCCTTAGAACGCAGCCGTATTCTGCGCAGCGTTGCGGGTATGATCCGAGAACGGGTCGAGGATATCGCCTATAGCCTCACAATGGATCAGGGCAAGCCGCTGACCGAAGCCAAAATGGAAGTCATGGGGGCCGCGGATCATGCAGAGTGGCACGCAGAGGAATGTCGCCGCATCTACGGGCGCGTCATCCCGCCGCGTAATCCAAGCGTCCGCCAGACTGTCATTCGCCAGCCTGTTGGCGTTTGTGCATCATTCTCGCCTTGGAATTATCCACTCAATCAGGCGCTTCGCAAAATCTGCGCTGCTTTGGGATCGGGATGTACAATTATCCTCAAGGCCTCCGAGGACGCACCAAGCGCCGTCGTTGCGCTGGCGCAAATGTTTCATGACGCGGGCTTGCCAGCGGGGTGCCTCAATGTCGTTTGGGGCGTGCCTGCTCAGATATCGGAGCATCTCATCAAGTCACCTAACGTGCGCAAAATCTCATTTACCGGGTCAATCCCCGTTGGAAAACATCTAGCGGCAATGGCTGGCGCGCATATGAAGCGCGTCACAATGGAACTGGGTGGGCATTCTCCGGTTCTGGTGTTCGATGATGCCGATATTGACAAGGCAGCTACCCTTTTGGCCGGTTATAAGGGGTTGAACGCAGGTCAAGTGTGTATGTCGCCAAGTCGGTTCTATGTCCATGAAAGCGTGGCCGAAGAGTTTGGAGAAAAATTTTCCAAAGCCTTTGGAGCGCGCGTAGTCGGAGACGGCATGGACAGTGCCACGACAATGGGCCCGCTAGCCCATAACCGACGTGTGAGCGCGATGACCGAGTTTGTTTCCGACGCTACCGCCAAAGGTGCAAGTATATTGACCGGCGGTAAGGCCATGTCCGGCCCAGGAAACTTCTTTCCGCCGACCGTGTTGATGAATACGCCTGACACGGCAAATATCATGCGCGAAGAACCGTTTGGACCGGTCGCTCCTATCACAACCTTCAGTGATGTGGATGAAGTGCTTTCCCGAGCAAACGCGTTGCCGTTCGGGCTTGCATCCTATGTCTTCACCCAATCGCTCCGGACCTCGCACTATGTAACCACAAGGCTCGAAGCGGGCATGGTGAACGTCAACCACTTTGGCATCGCATTGCCAGAGACACCTTTGGGAGGCATCAAGGATAGCGGTATGGGCAGCGAGGGCGGCAGCGAGACCTTTGACGCCTATCTTGCCACCAAATTTGTCTCCGAGGCGACAGCATAGGAAACTGACATGAAAAAGAAGATACTCATTGTCGGTGCGGGGCAGGCCGCGTGCTCTCTTGCGGGAAAGTACAGACAGCAGGATAGCGAGGCTGCGATTACCATAGTGGGCGAAGAACGTTATCTTCCCTATCAGCGCCCACCGTTGTCAAAAAAATATGTAACCGGGGAGATGAGTGTCGAGAGTTTGTTCCTTCGCCCCGAGGCTTGGTATCAAAAGAACGATATCTCCCTTCTCTCGGGCCATCGCGTCGTGCGTATTGATAGAAAATCCAAGCAGGTCGAACTCGATGACGGGCGCGTTCTGGACTATGACAAGCTGGCCCTGACAACGGGCACGCGTCCCAGAGCCTTGCCAAGCGAGATGGGCGGGGAGCTCAAAGGTGTCTATGTGGTTCGTGGCATCGACGATGCGAACGCTTTTGCAACCGAAGTTGCTTCGGGACGGCGTGCCTTGGTGATCGGCGGCGGCTATATCGGGCTGGAAGCAGCCGCAGTGCTGAGCAAGCAAGGTCTTCAGGTGCGGGTCGTCGAGATTGCCGACCGCATCTTGCAACGCGTTGCCTGCGCCGAAACATCAAACTACTTTCGACAGCTCCACCACGAAAACGGTGTGCAGATTGACGAAGGTCTTGGCGTAAAGCGTCTCGTCGGTGACAATGGCAGCGTGGTGGGCGCTGAGTTTTCTGACGGCAGCGCTATGGAGGTTGATTTCGTGATTGTTGGCGTCGGTGTCGTGGCCAATGACGACCTAGCCCGAGATGCCGGCCTGAACGTGGATCAAGGAATCCTTGTCAATTCCTTCGGACAGACGAACGATAAAGACATTTACGCCGCTGGTGACTGCACACGGTTCGAATATCTGGGCCAGATGGTGCGGCTAGAATCCGTTCAGAACGCGGTAGATCAGGCCGAGTCTACGGCGGCGAATATGGCAGGGTTTGAAACTCCATATACTCCATACCCATGGTTTTGGTCGGATCAATTCAATGTAAAACTTCAAATTGCAGGGTTAAATCAAAGCTATACGGACACCGTAACGCGTATCGGAGCAAAACCCGGCAGCCTGTCTGTGTGGTATTTCGCAAACGAGCGGTTGGTTTCGGTCGATGCGATGAATGATCCTCGGACATTCATGACCGCAAAGAAAATGTTTTCGTCAAATCAATTGGCGAGCATTGAGCAGATCAGGGATCCTGACTTTGACCCAAGGTCCGTCTTGGGCGCATAACCAAGGCGATCCTTAGGCAAATCGTCTTGTGGGAAGGTGAAGCACCATATGAAGTCGGCTCTTGTTTCGGAAGTACGGATTGGAACACCGGTCCCATTCGGGCCAAACAACGCGTGCAGTGCTATCACTAAGAAAGCGGTTCTCGGAAAGGTTTGGCTGTCCCCCCTTGGGATAGAAGGCGACGTGCAGGCCGATCAAGAAAAACATGGCGGGCTTGACAAGGCGCTGCATCAATACTGCTCTGGTCATTATGAACACTGGAAACGGGTTTTGCCAGGGACCGAGGATCTTAGCCCTGGTACGTTCGGAGAGAATATCGTTGCATACGGCTACGATGAGACCAACGTATGCCTCGGTGATTCCTTTCAGATTGGCGAGGCGGTTGTGCAGGTGTCACAACCACGACAACCTTGTTGGAAGCTTAACGTCCAGATCAGTCAGCCCGGGTTTGCGAAACTTGTTCAGTCATCCGGTTTGACCGGCTGGTATTATAGAGTCTTGCAAACTGGGTGGGTGGCAGCAGGAGATGCGATTACTCTCATCGAGAGGCCAAACCGGGAATGGACTTTGCAAAGGGTTCATAAGACACTCTACCACGCTCCATTGAATTTTGATCTTACTAGTGATCTGGGCACAGTGAGAGAGCTTTCCGTTTCTTGGAAGAATTTGATTAAGTCCAGACTGAAGAATCGAGCCGTTGAAAGTTGGTCCTCTCGCCTCCGAGATTAGTGCTTAAACGCGGAGATCTAATCAGCAAACCAAACCGTAACTGCAAGAACTGCAAGAACTGCAAGAATAAATGAGGTGTGGCCATGATGGGGCAAGAGCAAAACGATCTACTCACGCAAACAGGGCCCGGCTCCTCCGCCGGGGGCGTGTTCCGACATTACTGGCAACCTGCCGCACTAAGCGAAGAATTGAAGGGTCCGCGCCCTTTGGTGCCAGTGCGTTTACTCGGCGAAGATCTGGTGCTTTTCCGCGATAACACAGGAACGCTGGGCTTGGTTGCGCGCGCCTGTCCCCATCGCGGCGCCGACCTTTGCTATGGCCGACTCGAAGATGACGGGCTTCGCTGCCCATTTCATGGCTGGCATTTTGATCGCAGTGGGCAATGCGTCGAACAACCGGGAGAGCCGGAAGGCTCGACAACGCACGAACGCATCCGTATCAACTCATACCCTGTGGTAGAACGAAATGGCATCATTTTCGCTTATATGGGGTCTGGTGAGCCGCCGGAATTTCCAAAATTTGACTGCTTTCGCGCACCCGAAACTCATGTGTTTGCGTTCAAGGGCCTATGGCAATGCAATTGGTTGCAGGCGTTGGAAGTCGGAATCGACCCCGCGCACGCATCCTTTCTGCATCGCTTCCTAGAGGACGAAGACCCGCAAGACAGCTATGGAAAGCAATTTCGTGATAAGGCCGCCGACACGGGCATTCCAATGACGAAGCTTTTGCGCGATTATCCGCGCCCTGAGATCACGGTTGAAGAAACCGAGTATGGCATGCGCCTTATTGCATTACGCAGTTTGGACAATGGCCAGACACACGTGCGTGTCACCAATCAAATTTTCCCTTGCGCAATCCACATCCCCATGAGCCGAGAAATGGTCATTACGCAGTGGCACGTCCCAATCGACGATGAAAATTGTTATTGGTATTCAATGTTTACCAGCTTCAAGAACCCGGTAGACAAAGAGTTGATGCGCGCCCAGAGACTGAAAGAGCATCGACTTCCAGATTATGCTCCCCTTCGGAACAAGAGCAACAACTATGGCTACGATCCCGAAGAGCAGGCGGTCAAAACCTTTACTGGTATGGGCCTTGATATCAATGTGCACGATCAGTGGGCCGTAGAGAGTCCGGGCCCGATATTTAACCGCCGGAACGAGCATTTGGGGAAAACTGATGTCGGCATCATCAAGTATCGCCGAATGCTACGCGACGCGATTGAAAACCTAGCAGCAGGGAACGCCGCAGCTTTGCCAATGAGCAGCGGTTCCGATGTTCGCTCGATTCTCGGACCGGTTTCAATCGACGCTATTGGCCCGTGGGATGCGTGGCGCGAAACTTTAGAAATCAGCGATACGGCACGGCGCCAAGCCTGTATCGATTGGGACGCCAAGGTTTGAGCATGGATCTCGTCAATAGCGTTCTGGAGCAGGTCAAAAAGAGCGGTACTGAAACCATCCGCGTCCTGTTCGCCGATCAACATGGCATTCTGCGTGGCAAGACAATCGTCGCAAGCGCTTTGGCCTCAGTTTTTTCAAATGGAATGAACGTACCATCAAGTTTGTTGTTGAAAGATACCTCGAACCGCACGGTTTTTCCAGTTTGGTCCGCTGCCGATAGCCCAATGTCTGGCGTAGGCGACGTGACGTTGTTTCCTGATCCATCGACTTTCCGGATATTGCCATGGTCACCCCATTCCGCATGGATTCTGTGCGACACACGTATGCGGAATGGTGACCCTATTCCATTCGTGTCCCGTGATCTGTTGAAATCTGCGGTCTCAAAATTAGAGGCTCAGGGATTAAAGATGCTTGTAGGTCTTGAGGTGGAGTTTCATATTTTCGAGATCTTGGATCCCGGCCCTGATCACAAGACCACAGCCATGCCCGGCACCGCTCCCTTGACCCGGAATTTGTCACAGGGCTATCAATTTCTGTCCGAAACTCGCTACGGCGAGGTCGAGACGGTATTGGACGATCTCCGCCGAGTATGTCAGCAAATGGGCTTGCCGATACGCACGACCGAGATCGAAATGGGGCCTAGCCAGTTCGAATTCACTTTTGATCCTGACGCACCCTTGATCCATGCCGACAATATGGTGATGCTGCGGACCCTCGTTAAAGAGGTTTGTGCGCGGCGCGGGCTTCACGCCACGTTCATGTGCCGCCCGCGCGTCAAAGACGGCGCTGCAAGCGGCTGGCATCTTCACCAATCTGTGCTGAATGCACAGACCGGCGAAAACATGATGATTCCTCGCAAGGATGGTGGGCTTAGCAAGACCGCTAGCGGGTGGATCGCGGGTTTGCTTGCCCATGCGGCAGAGAGCTGCATTCTGACCACACCGACCGTAAATGGGTACAAGCGTTATCGCCCAGGCCAATTAGCGCCTGATCGGATCCAATGGGGCTATGACAATCGTGGTTCAATGATCCGCGCCGTTATGGCCTTTGGCGATATCGCAAGCCGAGTAGAAAACAGAGTGGCAGAAACTGCGGCAAACCCTTACTATTTCTTCGCCTCACAGATAATTTCAGGTTTGGCAGGCATAACTCAGAAATTTGCGGCACCACCCGCAGTTGAAACCCCATATGAAACAGACGCAATTAAGCTGCCAACAGACTTACTGGAAGCAATTCAATCATTCGAAAAATCTCATTTATATCGAAATGAATTAGGTGATACATTTGTCAATTATTTGTCCAAGATCAAGCGCGCTGAATGGGAGCGGTATTTGGCACATATCTCGGAATGGGAACAAGCAGAGTATTTTGACATATTTTGAATGCATATGATCATCAGTAGTGAATGAAGCTTTGATTAGCATAACTTCGATTATGCGATTTTTGGATCGCCCAAATTTCCCTGTAGAATTCGTCCTCTACAACCTCCCTGTGGACGACCGACTGGCGGCACCGGTATTGTCGGTGCCGCCATTTTTCGAAAGACCGATTGAACGGCCCAGAATGTTTGTGAGACGGATCATCCCGTGACCTGCGTATCGGCAGGCATCCCATTCCGGCGATCTCGCGCCGTTGCAAGATTTCTATTCCACACATCCGAATGTAACATATATCGCGTGGCGATATTTCGCGCACCGTGTCCGTTTCACGGGCATGAACTTGCGGGACCGTGTAGCACTGAACATCCAAGACTTGAGACGCGCCCGCGGCCTCAGCCAGGAGGAGCTTGCTCATCGGGCAGACGTGAGCCGCGGGCATATGGGCAAGGTCGAAAACGCCAAGTTCGCGGCCTCCCTCGACCTTCTCGAACGTATCGCCAAGGCGCTGAACGTCGACCCCGGAGAGCTCTTCACAAAACGCTAGCTAGTTTTTGCCAGCCCCTGATGCGTCCTCGAATGGAACGTCACGAAAGGTAGTCAGATGGAGCGTCGTGAGTTCTATGGGTAAAAGAAAAACAGGTTGGCCCTTTCAGGATGGGTTTATGAACGACGGGGCGCAGGAGCTTCACCTGTTCACCGATTACCGTTGGAATGATGGCTCGGTGAGCCGCCGCTGGCATGTCGATCCGGAACGCTTTGATGCAGACCTTGTCGAGATTCGCCCAGTTTCCCTGAAGCCCAGTGAAAGCTCAGATCAGTAGGAAAACCACTCCGAGTGGCCCATTTTGCCGTCGTAGTCGCCGTATTCGACCATGATGCTGCGGGAGTAGAAGTGCCAAATGCCACCACTGGTCGGATAGGCGATCTCCTGCCCACTTTCAGAGACAAATGTCGCGGGCCAGGGCGTGTGGGCCCCATAGACCCGCTGGATGTAGCGGCAGGTGCGGTTCTCGCGATCGCANGAGCGGATCGACCAGTCCCATTGACGCGGCTCGTCGCGCGGCTCGTAGGAGCGCCCGGTGAACCAGATCACATGGGTGCGGTTCAGCCACTCGTATTCCGGCAGATTGGTGTCCAGCTCGCCCTCTCCGCCGGGCCCGCCCAACTCGACCGGCACATGGGCAAAGGTACAGACCCCGAAGGGCGGCAGGCTCGGCCAGGGCGTGATGCGGCGGATCATGGTGCGATAGGCGCGCGCGCAGACCGCACTGGGAGGGAAGCCACCCGCCATGCAGAGCATGATGGCGCAGTCGATGTCATAGGCCCGCGCCTTCTCAGGGGCTCCGAACACAGCCATCACCCCAAATGCTGCCGCCATCACCTGTCGTTTCATGTCATTCTCCCGCACAAGTTGCGGCAACTATCGCGCAATTTGTATTTTTCAGCAATATGTCGTATTGACTCCATATGTCTTTATGGCCTTAGTGTCATGCAGTAGAAGGGCTCTCATGGGGAGAGTCCGAACATGCCGATAGCGCGCAACCAGATCCTGATCACCATCGATGGTGTCAAAGACCTGTCCGAGAAGGGCATCGCGTTCCGCTGCCGGTATGAACTCGTGGGGTTCACGGACGATGGCAAGCCGCGCTACCAGTGCATCTACCTGCGCGAGGGCGAGCCGGAAGCCATTCTGGTCTCGACCCGGATCACCCCGCACGGGCCAGAGCCGCGGTATTTCAACATATGGCCNGGGCTCTTCAAACATCATCTCGAGTTCGGTGACGGGCGCGATCTGCGCTTTGGTCCTGACTATGAGCTCACCCTCGAGGAGCGCGGCTGACGTCATCGCTTTCGGCCGCGACGGCACGGCCAGGACCTCGGGCTGGACGTTTCATGGCGAGCGGCCTGCATGGAATGGTCTTGATGATGGCGTTGAGGCCGAAGTCGTGCGGGCCTCGCTGGGTGCCACACCGCCTTCCGGTCGCGACAGCATCCTCGCGCTGATCCGCACCACCGCAGATCGCCACCAGGGGAACCGAGCCCTACGCAAGGTTGGTCTGGGTCCGGACGACTGGCAGGTCCTGTTCCGCGCCCTGGTCGAGGCTGAAAGCAGCTACAATCCGACAGCCGTCAGCCCGAAGGGTGCCTATGGTCTTGGCCAGCTGATGCCGGATACGACCCGCAGCCTCGGGGTCGATCCGCGCGACCCGTCCCAGAACCTCGACGGCGCGGCGCGCTATCTGCTCGTGCAACTCGCCACGTTCAAGGACATCGACCTGGCGCTGGCAGCCTACAATGCCGGGCCGCACAGGGTGGTCGAATATTCCGGCATTCCACCCTTCGCCGAGACCCGCGACTACATCGCGCGCATCCACCGGATCCGGTCCCAGCTGGCGAGTACGCCTGTTTCCGCGCCAGACATCCGTGTCGCAGACCGCGCCCCAAGTCGCGCGCCCGTCTTCATCGATCTTCAGTAAAACAAGGGAACTTCGCATGCCCAGACATCGCCTCAGCCGCCTCTTGCCCGTCGCCACAACCCTGGCGGCTTTCGCAACGCCCGCCCTCGCGCAAGACTTGTCACCGATCCAGACCATGCTGGAAACCGTCGAGGCGGCGCTGACCGGTCCGATCGGGATCGCCGTCGCCACGCTCGCCGTTATCGGCACCGGTTTCATGTGCATGATGGGGCGGCTGAACTGGGGCTGGTTCGCCTCGGTCATCATCGGGATCGTGCTGATCTTCTCGGCCGGGACGATTGTCGATGGGTTTTCCTGATGAACCGGAAAGCACTGTGCCTTTCCCGCAAAACGGAATCCTGCGGTCAACTCGAACGCGTTGTGCTGCGCAAACGCTGCCTCGAGTTGCCCTCCGGATGCCCGTCTTTTACTGAGCGGGAAAGTCACTAGATGGCAGAACGATCCCCCCTCTTTCTGGGCCTCGCCCGTCCGCCCAAGTATCTGGGCCTCCCCGTCGGATACCTCGTGGTTCTGGCGACAGGGGTCGTTCTACCGTTCATCTGGACCAAGTCGATGGTCTTCTTCCTGATCGGCCTTGTCGCCTATCCGATTCTCTGGTTCGTCGCCGACCGCGAGCCGCATTTCTTCGAAGTGCTGCGCGTCTCCTACGGCGCAGTGAGCCCGACGAAGAACCGGGCCCTGCACGGAGGCGACAGCTTTGGCGCGTGATGCGGGCACTCTTTCCACTCACGGAACCGCTCTGTTTCAGGCTGGCGGCGGGGAGTTCGCGCGGGAGAGCTATCTCGCGGAGCNCCTGCCGTATTTCGCGCTCGCGGATGACGATGTCATGGTGCTGCGCGAGGGCGACCTTATGGCGACCCTGCGCCTTGATGGTCTCAATCCGATGACCAGCGAAGACGCCCGGCTCGACGCACTCAAACGCGCTGTTGCCACCATCGTCGCACAGACCGGCAATGCCTTCGGCTTCTACATCCACCGCATCTCCGTGCCACAGGATCTCGGGATGCGCCCCATTGAGGGGGACAGCTTCACCGCCGCAATCGATGCCCGCTGGCAAGCCCATGTCAAAGACCTGCGCCCCGCCAAGCGCCAGCTCTATCTCAGCGTCATCCGGCGCCCCGATATCTCCGCGCGCATTCCGCTCCTGCGCGCGCTGGCCCGCAAGGCCTGGGTCAAGGACCGCGCGACGCGCCTGCAGGAGCTGAACGAGGTCATGGGCTTTTTCGAGGTGGCACTTGCCTCGGCCAATCCCGTGAGGCTCACAAGGTCGGGCGGCGAATGGCTGGGCTATCTCAACACGCTGAATGCGGGCAGCTTTTCTCCGATCGCCTTTGGGCAGAGCGCCCTGCCCCTCTCGCACACCCTGGGCAACTGCCGCGCGACCTTTGGCGGCGACGTCGTCACCCTGACCGATGCCGTGACCGGTCAGGTTAAATATGGCGCACTCTTCTCGATGAAGACCTATCCAGCCCTCACCGATGTAACCCTTCTCGACGCGCTCGACCTGCCGCTCGATATCGTGCTGACGAACTCCTTCAGCCCGATCCCGAACAACATCATGGCTGAACGCATCCAGCGCATCATCCGCCAGATGCACGCCTCCGACGATGCCGCTGTCTCGCTCCGGGACCAACTCGCCATGGCTGCGGACGACCAGGAAGCGGGCCGCATCGCCTTCGGGGACCATCACCTCTCCATCGCCGTCTATGCCCCAGACCGCGAGACGCTCGAGCGCGCCGCCGCCCAGATCAAGCGCGTGGGCCAGGAGATCATGTCCGTCATCGTCCGCGAAAACATGGCGCTGAAAGCCACCTACTTCGCGCAATCTCCCGGCAATTTCGGCTACCGCGCGCGGAAGACGCCGATCTCCTCGATCAACTTTGCGGATTTCGCGGCCCTTCACGGCAGCGTCGAAGGGCGCGGGCCGGATCAGTCGCCCTGGGGCCAGACCATCTCGGTCCTCCCCACGGTCGGCACCTCTGGTTATCGCTTCAATTTCCACGAGGCCGGCAGCCCCGGCAAGGAACCGACCGTTGGCCATACGCTGGTCCTGGGGCGCACCGGCACCGGCAAGACGCTCACCACCGCCTTCCTTGCGGCCCAAGCGCAGAGGGTCGGCGCGCGGCTCTTTTTCTTCGACAAGGATCGCGGTCTCGAAATGACCGTCCGCGCGCTTGGCGGTCGCTATAACGAAATCCGGGCCGGTGTTCCCACGGGCCTCAACCCGCTCGCCACGGAGACCGACGAGCGCGGCCGCGCCTGGCTCTCGGACTGGCTTGCGACACTTCTCACACGGAATGGCGCGCTGACAGGCGAGCAATCACGTCACATACAGAGCGCGGTCGGTCAGAACGCCGATGCGGGCGCGGCCCTGCAGCGCTTTGTCAGTTTCGAGACCCTGTTCCAGTCGCTTGATGACGACGGCGAGCTGCAATCCCGCGTTGCCGAGTGGGCGCCCGGTGGCCGCTATGGCTGGGTTTTCGACGAGCCTGAGCGGGGGGCGGGTCTCACGCTTACGGGCGACATCGTCGGGTTTGACATGACTGAAATCCTCGACATGACCACCGAGCGCATGGCGGTGCTCTCCTACATCTTCCGCCAGATCGAATGCGTGGTCGAAGACCGCCGCCCCACCATCATCGTGCTCGACGAAGCCTGGAAGCTCTTGGACGATCCGTATTTCGGGGCGCGGCTGGAAAACTGGCTGGTGACGCTTCGCAAGATGAACTGCGTCGTGATCATGATGACGCAATATCCAAGCCAACTGCGCGACAGCCGCGTCGGCAAGACCATCGTCGAGACGGTGCCGACCCAGATCCTCTTCCCGAACGATCGCGCCACNNTCTCCGACTACGACTTCCTGCGCGTGAACGCCAAGGAAGCCGCACTTCTCGTCCAACCCACCATTGGCCAGCGCATCGCCCTCGTCCGCTCGGCGGGCGACAGCGTCTTCGTCGATGCGGACCTGTCAGCGCTTGGCGACCTTCTCCCCATCCTTGGCGGCGGCGCCACCGGTGAGGCGCGTGTGCCTGCCGATTGGCGCGCCATTCCCGACTTCTGGAGACATGTGATATGAGTTCGAAACCCTTCCTCGCGCTTTGCGCCGCCGCAAGCTTGCTCGCCGCTTGCGAGAAATACACCGAGAAAGCCTCGCCCTGCTTCGGTCGCGACGGCGAGCCGCAGGTGACGCGGTCCGCGTTTTCGGTCTCGACCATGGGCGCTCCGGTCCAACAGGCTGCCAAGCCTAACTGCACATTCGAGCCCCTGCCCCGTCCGGAATGAGCCGCGCCGCGATCATATCCGCCGGGCTCTGCCTCGGCCTCGGCGCTTTGCCCGCGCTTGCCCAGGGTGTGCCGACGCAGGACAATTCCGCGATCGGCCGCGCCATCGCACGCGTAGCGGCGCTCGCCGAGGATCTGGGCATCCAGCAGGACAAAGACGGCACCGAGACGACCCTGGCCGATGTCCAGGCCGACCAGCTGCGCGTCCTCGGAGAGATGACGGCGGCCGTCACCGGGCCGGGTTTCAACATCCGCGCGCTTGAGGGCAATGCGGACTTTGGGGTGGCGGCGGTCTATCCCAATACCGATCAGAGTCCCATGAACAGCCGCCTCTTCGGCGAGGGTCGCGAGACGGTCGAAATGATGATCGTCGAGATCGCGGGCGAATTCGCGGGCGCGCCCGGCGTGACCCGTGCGGGTCTCTCGGCCACCCAGTGGCGCTGCCTCTTCCAGGCCCTGATCAAGCAGGAGAGCCGCTTCAACGTCGCTGCCGAAAGCCCGGTCGGGGCCTATGGGCTGACCCAGCTCATGCCCGGTACCGCCTCCGATCTTGGCGTCGATCGCTATGACGTGAAGGACAACCTGCGCGGCGGCGCGCGCTACATCACGACGCAGCTCAATCGCTTCGGCAATATCCCCCATGCGCTCGCGGCCTATAACGCGGGGCCGGGCCGGGTCATCGAATACGGTGGCGTGCCGCCCTTTGCCGAGACGCAAGGCTACGTGCGCAATATCTCGAAGTTCTACAACGAATACCTCGCCGTGGTGGGCGGAGCCGATGCGCTNGGCACGCTCTCCCCCTCGGACTTTGCGCTCGCCGAATATGCCAGCATCTCCGAGGCGGGCGTCTACTACGCCGCCGACAGCTCTGCCACCACCGAACAGGTCATCAACCGCCTCCGCGCGATCATCCTGCAGATCGATGCNCAGCCCAATGCCAAGGCGGCCTGGGAGCTCAACACCTACGCCAAGGCCGAGATCGGCCGCATCCTCAACCTCCGNGTCCGGCTGATGGCCGCCAACCAGCAGCGCGAGGCNGCCTANGCGCAGCACCTCGTCGCCGACCGACTGGCCGAGCGCGACTTCATGCAGATGGGAGTTCCCGAATGAGACAGCTTCTCCTGACCGTAGCTGCGGTCACCACACTCGGGCTCGCCTCGCCCGCAACAGCCCAAGGCGTACCGACTTTCGACGGATCACAGCTTGGCCAGCTCGTCGCCCAGCTCGAACATATGGCCGAGGATCTGAACGTCCAGATGCAGCAGCTCGCCACCATGCGGATGGAACTGGAAACCCAGCTGTCACAACTCACGAACCTCGAAGCGCAATTGACCTCCTTGATCGAAGGCAGCGGGTTGGGTGAGCTTTTTGCTACGGTCGAAGAATTCCGCGCGCTGCGCGGCAAGCTGGTGGCCCCGCTCAACACCGCGCAGTCCTTGGCCAGCGGCGATTTCCTGAGCGGCTTCAATCCGGGCGCGGAACTCTCAGCCTCGGTCGAGCGCGTGCTTTCAGGCAGCGGCTTCACCTCGGAACGGCTGGGGACACTCTCAGGCTCCGACCAGCCCGCCGACAACCGCATCGCCGCCTCGGCAGGGGCTAGTGCCATGCTGTCGGTCGCCGCGCAGGAAAGCCATGAGGAGGCAGGCCAGAGCCTCGAGCGGCTCGAGACCATGGTCGGGCTGATCGACGATCAGGAAGGGTTGAAAGCCGCCGTCGATCTCAACACCCGCGTCACCGCCGAGCTTGGCATCATCCTGACCCAGATCTGGCGGCTGGAAGCGGCCCAGGGCGTCAGCGCTGGCCAGCTCGGCGTCGTCGATGCCGCGACCCTCGCGGATGAGCGCAAGTTCCGCTCGATGGCGGTGGATCCATGAGGAGGCCCAAGCTCACCCCGAGCCGCTTCACCTTGATGGAAGCCGGCCTTCTCAGCCTGTCATTTGCCCTGCCGGTCGGACTGCTTCTTCTCGCGCCGACCCCGGTCGCGGGACGGGAGACACACTTCAGCTCGATGGCCATCGCGCGGGACGGGGCCGATGAATGCCGGGTCCCGAAACCGCCCGCCGATCTGGCCGAGACCGCCTATCTGCGGAACGGCTACCGCGCGATCCTGCGCATCCTGATTGCCGAGGAAGCCCTCGCCTCAGAAACCTGCACCTGCCTGCTGGATCAGTTCACCTGGGATCAGGCACTTGACGCCCTGCCCCGTTTCCAGACTTCGGACAATGCGCGCCTGCCGTTCAACGTGCTCGAACTCTATGCGCAGGCCGATGCGCTTGAGGCCGAAGTTGTCGCAGGCTGTGCCAAGTAGATGGGGATCATTCGCGACATTCTGGGCGAGGTCGACGCTGCGGTGAACACCGTGGCGCAGGACGGCTTTGTCTCTTCCGCAGCCTCGGTCGGCAATGTCATCTCGGCAGGCGCGACCCTCCTCGTCGTGCTCCTCGGGATCAACGCGGTGATGCAACTCCGTCCCCTGCCCTTTGGCACCGGCTTTGCCTTCGGGATGAAGGTGGCGCTCGTGGGGATCTTCGCGCAGAGCTGGGACAATTTCAGCGTCATCTATGACATCGTCACGCGGGTGCCTGACTCCGTCGGCGCCTCTATCCTGGCGCTTACCGGCTCGGGCGACGAGGCCGGGGTCTATGAAAGCCTCGACAACATGGTCGCCCGCATCACCGCCTATGGCGACACGATCGGCGACCGCGCGGGCTGGGTCTTCGGGGCGGTCCTGGGCGCGATCTTCTTTGTCCTTTCCGCCGTCTTCGCCGCCGTCACCGCCGGGATCATCGCCTTCGCCCGCATCGTCTTCGCGCTGATGATCGTGATCGCCCCCTTCATGATCGTGACCTCGCTGTTCAAGCCGACCCAGTCCCTCTTCGAGGCCTGGACCCGCGCCACCATCGGCTACGCGCTCATGCCGGTCGCGGCCGCCGGGGCCGCGGGCATCATCGTGGCGATCGCCGAAGCGATCGGGGACGCCTCCGCCGATCCGGGTGACGTCGAGACCGTCAGCCTCATCCTGCCCTTCCTCGTCATCCTGATCCTCAGCGCCGGGATCATGGCCTCAGTCCCCTATATTGCGTCCAACCTCACCGGCGTCGTCGGCATTGCCTCGAATGCCGTGGGTCTTACCGGCCTCGCGCGGCAGGGCTTCGTGAACACGCGCCAATATGGCACTGGCGCAACCGCGCGCCTCGTCACCGGCAAGTCCCCGCATGAGCTGAACCAGATGGCCAATGCGGGTGTGGTCAAGACAGGCGAGATGATCCGGCAAAGCCCCGGCGCGCTTCTCTCCGCCGCCAAGGCCTTCCGCAAACCCTGATGTGAAAGACGACCGACTTGAAGAAACTTGTGACCAGTTCCCCCGCGCCTGACCGCGACGCGTTCGAGGCGGATTTCATCTACGGGCCAAGGCGGCGCGAGCGCTTCGCCTGGTTTGTCGCCGCGGCAGGCGTGCTGGTCGGCGTGGCCGGCATGGTCGCGGGTGCGAGCCTCTTTCCCCTCAAATCCACCGAGACCTTCGTGGTCGTGGTCGACAAGGAAACCGGCGAGATGGACCGGGTGGCCGCCGTCCAGGCCCTGACGCTGTCCGAAAGCGACGCCATCATCCAGGCCAATCTCGTATCTTACGTCGATGATCGGGAAACCTATGACCTGACCGATGGCGAGCAACGCATCAACTCGGTGCTCGACCGCTCGGATGGCGACGCCGCCCGCACGTTGCGCGATCTCTGGTCCTCCACCAACGAGGATTACCCGATCACCGTCTATGGCCGCGACGCCAAGATCGAGGTGGTCATCAAGTCCGTGAACCAGATCGAGCGCGGCGTGGCCCAGGTCCGTTTCACCCGCACGCTGCGTCGCCCCCGCGACACCCGCACCGTGACGCGCTCTTACGTGGCCACCGTCGGTTACGACTTCCAACCCGAAACCCGCCAGCGCCTTCAGGACGTCTGGGCCAACCCTTTGGGCTTCGTGGTGACCTCCTACCGCGTCGACGCCGAGACCCTGGAGAACTGACCAAGATGAAATCCATGCCCGCGCTCCTCACCACGTTTCTCCTAGCGCTTGCCCTTCCTGTTGCCGCACTCGCCGAGACCACGCCGCAAGGCGGCGCCCTCGACATCCGGATCCGCACCGCCGTCTATAATGAAAACCAGGTCTACCGGATCGAGACGGATCTGAGGCATTCGACCACGATTCACTTCGGGGCGGGGGAGCGGTTCGAAGCGGTGATCGTCGGCGACACCGAGAGCTTCCAGGTCGATCCGATCCCCGAGCTCGGCAATGTGCTGACGATCAAACCACATGTGGCGAATGCCTCGACCAACATGACGGTGATCACCAACCGCCGTACCTATTCCTTCCATCTGCGCGAGGGCTCAATCCCGAACCGCACCGGCATGTTCTTCGAAGTCCGCTTCCGCTACCCCGATGAGGAACGCCGCGCATCGGCGGCCACCCAGCCGAAGGGGTTTGAGGCGCCGCAGAACTTTAATTACCGCGTCTCGGGCGAGGGGGATTTCCGCCCCAGCCATATCTACGACGACGGGCGCTATACCTATTTCGTCTTCCCGGACAATGGCCGCCAGCCCGCCCTCTTCAAAGCCGATGACGAGGGCCGTGAGCGCACGGTCAACTGGACCCAGCAAGGCAATACCGTCCGGGTGCTCGGGGTGAACACCTACTGGACGCTGCGCATCGGCGAGGAGGCGATCTGCGCCTGGCGCGACGAAAGTGCGATTTACGTGAGCAACTGACCATGGCCGATCAAACCCCTCCCGATCTTCAGGACCGTCTCGACCAGTTCAGCCAGCGCGGCAAGTCCAAACGCCGGGGCAACAGCCTCGGGTTCGGCGCGCTCGCCGCAGCCCTTGCTCTCGGCGGGGCTGGGGTGGCCTATTTCCTGGCCACAGGTTCGCAGGAGGGCGATAGCGCCCTTGAGACCTCAGATGTCGAGACCTTCCAGGACCGCCGCCCCGGCACTGGCGGGCGTTTGGAGTTTCCACCCGACGAGACCGAGCAACGGGTCAATGACGCGCTGATCGCCGTCGAAGAGGCGCTTGATGTGCCAGCCGCCCCTGCCCCCGAACCGAGCGCCGAGGTGCTGGCCGAGATCGCCAAGCTGCGCGAGGCCCTCGCCGCCAGTCAGGCTGCCCGCAACTCGGAAATCCAATCCGCCGTTGCCGACCTGCGCGAAGCCTTCGATGAACAGAAGGCTGCATTGGAAGCGCTTATCGCTGAGAAAGAGGCCGAGCTTGCCAACCTGCAGCGCCAGACCGAGACTCGCATCGAAGGGCTTCAGGCCATGCTCGATGCCGAGAGGACGCAGCGCGAGGGCCTCGAGGCAGAGTTGGACCGCGAAGGGCTGATCGCCGACCAGCGCCTTCTCGAAGAACGCCGCCGTCAGGAAGAGGAGCAGCGGCAGCGCGAGGCCGAGCGGGTCGCCGAAGAGCTTCTGACCGCGCAGATCAAATCCCCCGCCGTGATCTATGCCGACGGCCCCCGTGGCGGCCAAAGTGGCGCGGCGGTGGCCGATCCTGCTGCCGCTGGCACTGGCGGGCCGGTCCTCTCGGGCAATGAACAGTTCCTGCAGAGTGCGCGACCGCTCGAAGTGCAAGAGGCCGCGCGCCTCACCCATCCCGAACGCACGCTGACCCAAGGGTCCGTCATCCAGGCCGCGCTCCAGACCGCCATCAACAGCGATCTGCCGGGCTCCGTCGTCGCGGTCGTCTCCGAGCCGGTTCCGGCGTTTTCCGGGGACCGGATCCTGATCCCCCGGGGTTCCCGCCTTTTCGGCCAATACCGCTCCGGGATCGAAATGCACCAGAAGCGCATCCTGATCCTTTGGACCCGCGTCCTGACCCCGGACGGCACCTCGATGGAAATCGCCGCCGTGGGCGGGGACCAGCTTGGTCGCTCAGGCCTCACCGGTCTCGTCGACACCAAGTTCGCCGAGCGCTTCGGAGGTGCGGCGCTGATTTCCGTAATCGGGGCGGCACCGGCCGTGGCAGCCGAGAGTACCAACAACGAAACCACAAGCATCGTCCTGGGCGATGTCGGCAGCGACCTTCAGGATGCGGTCGGATCGGTCATCGCCGACCAGGTCTCGATCGCGCCGACAATCTATGTCGATCAGGGAGCCTCGGTCACCGTGCTCGTAGATAGAGACGTGGTGATTTACTGATGGATCAGGCGTCGCCAGCCTCCTACCTCGAGCGCTATCTCGACCCGTTCCGCGACCTTCTGAGACGCGATGACGTGGTCGAAATCGCGATCAATCCGGACGGCAAGGTCTGGATCGAGGTCGCGGGCGACGCCACCATGCGCCACGAAGGCCAGACCGTGGACCGGACTACCGCCCTCAACATGGCCCAGACCATCGTCGGCGATGCCAAGGCCCGCGTTTCTGAAAAGAACCCCCTCGTCTCCGGCAAGGTGGAATATGCNGGNCGCCCNCTTCGGGTNCAGGTCGCCGTGCCGCCCGCCATCGATCGCGGTGCCTCGATCACNATNCGCCTCTTCGCCTCTGGCTAGCNTNNGGGACTACGCNCCGGCNTATCTCTTCGGCAANGCCGTCTCGCTCGANGCNCTCCGCGCNGAGAAGNTGAANAACATCGCCAGTCTNGCNGAGGANAANCTNGAGGCCGCGCTGCANACNCTGGTCGAGGCNCGGCTCAACGTCCTGATCAGCGGNGGNACCTCGACCGGCAAAACCACNTTCGCNCGCCAACTCCTGACGCATGTCAGTGAGCACGAACGGCTGATCACCATCGAAGACGCTTTTGAGCTCTTCGCCGGCCAACCCAACACCGTCGCCCTCCTGGCCGACCGCGGTGCCGGATCGCAACGCAGCGCCAACGCCCTCCTTCAGGCCTCCCTCCGTATGCGCCCCGACCGGATCATCGTCGGCGAGCTGCGCGGTGCCGAAGCCCTGACCTATCTCGAAGCGATCAACACCGGGCACGGCGGGTCGGTTTCCACAATCCATGCTGAAACCGCAGAACTCGCCATCGACCGGTTGGCAATCATGGTGCTGCAGGCTGGCACACCACTGACCTTCGCCGAGGTACGCGAATACATCCGGAAATCCATCGATGTGATCGTCCAGCTCGGGCGGGCCGAGGGGAAGCGGGGGATTACGGAGTTCTATCTGCCGGGGAGCAGAAACCAGCCGCCGCACTAAGGCTCGTAGGCAGAACTGGGCCTCCGGAACCATAGTGCGTGGGCACCGCTTGTGTCACAGTACTTTAGGCACTTTCGGCATCTTTCGCCGTGGAAAACGGAACAATCTTGCATAGCGAACACAGATTCACTCGCGGCTCAGCCTTATCCTCGGTCAATCTTTCAACTGAAGCTTCCTTGCCAGCCATCAGGTCTGAAACCGCCAACATGAAAGCATCCTTGTCGGCTGCTTGCATCGCCCCGCGGGCACCTTCAAATCCGCAGTTTAGGGCCGCCGCCGCTTGCCCTCGTCGAAGTGCGTCAGAAATTAACCTCGGCGTCCAGGATACGGGGTTCAAATTTCCCTGATTGCCAAGTTCACTCAAGAGTAGTGCGGTACACCAATCACCTGACCCTGCAGCATCAAGAAAATATGGCGCCTCGAATGCATCAAGTTCGAACCAATCCCAGCTAAGGCGAAATTCCAAGCCTCGCGGCCCTAAGGTTTGAATGATAAGATCTGGCCCAGTGAGATCACGGATTTCGTTGATGTGACCGAGCCTGTCTTCGGCAAACTTTAGGACGTGACAAACATCGATGGCCTTTTGGAACTGGCTCTCATCCCCAATCGAAGACGGCTCAAAGAGGACTAGACCTCCACTTTCGCGCACCCAAGAGGCTAGCTTCAAGGCGCTCGGAGACACACGGTCAAAGAAAAAGATATCTGGAACGCAATGACTATCCAATACCGGCTGGATTTGCCGGATCGTCGTTGATCTGAACCTTGGAAGCCAGCCGCCGCAATCCGGGCAAGTCAACACATAACGATGTGACCTGTGGCCTTCGGCATCTACCTTGAATTTCTGAACGACAACGGGCGTGGAGACCGACTGTTCCTGCCATACAAAGTCAGTGTTCACGCCGTCGAACTGAAGATCGTGAACAACGAAGTCTCCTGGTTCATCACATCCAAGTCGCGCCACAGGAAACGAATCCCAACCCAGCCAGCTCAACAAAGCCATAACATTCCCACACGAACCGCCTGCCGAAGCAAAGGTCGCCTCGAGGCCCTCCACAACATCCATGGCCACGAAGCCTGTTCCCATGGCCCGTTTCTCGATGGCATCCAGCTTCCTGTCGTCGATCATCGTTCCCAGTCCCCGCGAAGCCACATCGATGAGAGCTGGTACTCCGTTCCTGAATCTATGACAGGATCGGAGTAGTCCGCTGTTTCTACATACAAAACGCCCACTGACATACGATCTCCTGCGATGGCCCCATACTTGTGATCATAGCACGCCAACAACGCGCCGACTGATAAAAGCTTGGACGATAGTGGTGACACGAAAGCCTTGCAACCACCAAGCTCGCTTAGCGCCCGCCGATACCGGTCCATGGCGGCGAATATCTGCTTGTAAGCTTCGAACGGATTATACTCTGATGCTCTGAGAATGTTGCCTGGTTCGACTTGGAACTCTTCGAACAAGAGTTGCCGATGTTCCCGAATGATCTCGTCTCCGCGACGTGGTTCTCTAGTCGGGAACGGGATCACAGGGCAAATCTCGTCAGGGTTCAATTTGTCGCGGATGCGTGAAAGCCTAATTCCTTGCTGTTCGCCGAGCACCGGAAACCATACCCGAGGAATCTGATCGGTCGATTCACTATCAAGCTGCCCGGTGAAGCCGATTACGTTGGTGACGTCATCACGGAGCGTGCCTCGCGCGGCGCCGATGTCGGCCGACACGCTCTCGGCGGTCGTCACATGGAGATTTACGTCTGGTCCATCCACACTCATTTTGTCAAGCTCGTGGAGCAGAGATGCGACCGCCGTTAGCGCCACCATCCTGGGCATTGCGCTGATATCTGCCACGACGTCCGTATACACGTCCAAAGAACCCGCGGCACGCAATGCCTGCCGCACGTTTCTAGAAGTGGCGTTGCCTTGTCCGGAGCGTCCGAGTGGGACCTCAATCTCGCGAATCTTCGATGCGCCGACCAAAGCTTCAAGTTTTTGAACGTTTTCGAGCGTGAGCTGGATTCTTAATTCGCTATCTTGGAAGCCGTTGTCGAAGGCAAGCAGCCAAATATCGACCTCCCCACCAAAACCCACGATCTTATCTAAAACGGACAGAGCCCTCGGATCATAACCGCGCCCAAGCACAAACAAGAAACGCCTGGAAGGTTCATTTGCGTAATTCTTCCAAAAGGTATCAAAATCCTCACCCTGACGGAAGATATAGGGATCCCAACGCATGATAGTAACCTCGCTAGACAAGCCGCGGCTCCCTGTCTGACTGCTCCCCTATGTCGCCGAGCTCCATCCAGCGATGGAGTGTTCCAAGTGATTGTTCACGCCAACCGCCATACCCAAGCGGCAGGCCAAACTTCACGCATAGCAATCTGTTCAAATAGAAAACCATGTAAGACTTCCCCTTCGCCCTCCTATCCAAGTGCGGGGTGATCAGATTGTGTGCAACCAGAGACGTGACGACATTTCGTAATTGAAGGAAATGCTTGATCTTCCTTTCATCTTCACTTGCAAGCGTATTTCGGTCCTGCATTGATATCGCAAACCCCGTGACTCCCGGCATATAGGGAGCGGTTGGGCGAAAGGTTTGATCACGGCAGTATTTACCGAGAGCTTCCAGAAATCTCTTTGCATCGTAGCCTTGGGGCAGGCGGCGGACCAAACCTTCCCATCTCAACTCGGCGACATCACGAATTATCGCGTCCTGTCGTTCCGCTGACAACGAACGCGGAATGCTCCTTGGTCCGGTGATCTTTGCAGAAATCTCTTCGAACAACGCTCCAGCGACCTCAAGATACTGATCGATGTTCGAACTCGCCACTGCCGCTAGCGTGTCTTTTCCAAAGTACAGCGGAGTTTCCATTTCTGTTTTTAGAAAATGCTCAGCGGCCCTCGAAACGGCCTTTTCCTTTTCATCGAGCTCATCAGCCGGCAGAACGTCAAATGCGAATGACGCCTGGCTCCGCCTTAGGTCCCGCTCGATCAGGATCTCTGTGGACCGCCACTTTATAGCTGATGAAATCGCATCTCTGCGATCTTCTCGAGCGGCAGCAATCCATTCTTCATAGCGGCTGTCACCGGCGGTCTTCCCGACAAGTCGCGTCTCGATCTCGGATGACTTCTCGCTGTATCTATTGTCGCCTTCAGCCAGCTCTTCCTCGTTTGCTACTAAAGGGAAGAACTCTCGCCCTTCAAAACCGTCCGCCTTGGATGCCCTGAGATTGGCAATTTGCTCGGCAAATCGCGTAAAACCAGATGACCGCTTTCCAGACCACTGTGTTTCAAGCTGGATGACGGAGTCGTAATCGCGTTTTTCCAAGGCACCTTCGGTCAACAAGTCTTGGTGGCTCATCGCATCGAGGCGCTCCGCAATCCAAATACCGCAGGGCTCACGCGCATTGGTTACAAGGTTTATCAGACTCTTGCGTTGCGTATTATCCAAGAATTGAAGTTCGTCAAAAAGGAGAATTCGTCGGGACCGGACCTCTTCGCGCCCATCAAACATTCTCGCCCGGGCAAACCACTTGAGACTGTCGAGCCTTGTATGGCCACCTTGCAGTTCATCTGGCTCCCCTAGATCATCCATCGTGTCATAAAAATTGCGTTCGATCTCAGAAGCCCATTCGAACAGCTCTGTTCCACTCGCGGATGCAGGCACAGTTGCCCCAGACTCTGGTTCCCAAGTGACTCGCAATGTGTTCAGATCATCCGGGTATAGTCGTCCACTTTGATCGAGGAGCGATCGGAGCGTCGCGATGACGATTCTAGAATCCAGAAGCGATCTAAATAACCCATTGCCGCGATCGATCTGTGCCAAATCTTGATACTCTGTCGAGAACGAAATCATGGCACCAAGCAAATTGGCTCCGTTTTCATCTACGGCACCGAGATTATTCAAGACATCGAACGTTGGCTTGACCTGCTGCTCTTCCCGCAACGACACAACGAGCTCGAGCGGGCGCGGCAGCATCATTCGCAGCAAGGTTGTCTTTCCGCCCCCGGGAGCGCTTCGAAAGAAGACGAGTCCGGAAAACGGATCTTCTTTGTCGTCGACGACATCCAAAGCTCCAGGCCCAAACAGTCTGACGAACTGTTCATCACTCACCGAACGCTGGGAAGCTCTTATGCGGAATGGGTTTCTCACAGCTACTCAAACTTTCTATGGCGACTGACACGAGGGAACAGACCGCGCACCCTGTGCACATCTTCAGCCCACAAAAGGAAGATGGAGTTGTTGGGTGTATTGTGTGCCAGAACTACCGGCAACTTACACCCTGCATAGCCGAAACGTTTGGACGTTCCACCAACCTTCGAATGTTCATCGTCTGCATCAGGGTCAAAATACCGGTCTTGGTCGGCAAGAGACAAAATTCCATCGTCCGTCGGCGGCACCAGCTTCACGCCGCTGTTGAGACGATGAACAACCTTGAACTCGATTGATCCTTTCGAAAATGGCAGCTGTTCCAAATGCTTCTCGATGTGTTCTATCGCCTGTTCAGCCGCGATGTAGATCACGACGAGAACCGAAACTCCGGATTGAGCCACGAGACTACCTAAAAGCTCGTCGCTATCGAGTTCGCGGATAATCTTTGCAATTTTTCCGTCCCAGTCTCCGTTCTTTCCCTCTCGAAGGTAGCTGGTCCCACTCGCTGTAAAGTCATCCAGCAAGACTACATACTCGAACTTAGCTTGATCTTCTGGTACTTCCGCGCCAGAGATCGTTGAGAGATCCTTTTGTAATTTTTCCGTGAAGCCTTTGGCCTTTGGCGAAGACATATCATATGCGTGAAACACTTGCTCATGGGTGATGTCTTGTGGTTGCGCCCTTCGAAACTGATCGGTACGGGCACCGTCGCTCAATCCAAGAAACAGCGTCTTTCGTAATTTTGCGCGATATTCCTTGCATTTAACTATCGATTTTACTCGATGAGCTTCCAAAGCCGAATGGCCTTCCGCGGTATCAGCAATCAACTTCGGGCGAACAAAGGTTGGGAAGGCCAATCCAACAAGACTGTTTATCTCGGCATTCGAAACAAATATTAGCCGTTCCTTCACGAAGGAATAGGCGATATCTCGTTCGCCCTTGGTTTCAAATTGCTGCAACCACAGCGCTAGACTCTCCAAAAAACGGCGTCCAGGAGCGAACTGCTGATACTCGTCGTATTTATAGGACGCAAAGCTTTCCAGCAAAGCTCTTTCCTCGGCCTTCTCGGCATCGGACCACCCCATTATCTTGGTAAGAAGTGTTTCAGCGAGTTCTCTCTTCAATTCTTTAGACCTCGGTCGGAGGGTTTAATCGCCATAGCCCAAGCCTCTTCAAGCTTTGCAAGCCTCTCAAGGAAGAAGACCGTCGCTTGTACACCACGGATGCCTGCGGGAGCCAATGCCCAACCTGTTTTCGGATCTCCGCTCGCCCGATCAACACTCAGACCAAGTTGATGATCCAAGAGTTGAAAGTCGTTCCCACCTGGATCGGCGCGGTCACCAATGCGTAAGACCGCGCCACTGTCTATTTTAGCATGGTTGCACAGCTCTTCGACCAGCATAAGCTTATTTTGCCCACCGATAAGGACATCCACCGAGTGGCTCGAAATTACAACCTGCTTATCAAGTCCAACTACTCTCAACGCCTCACGAATTTCTGAAAGCGCCCGATATACGTCTCGTCTTTTGGGAAATTTTATTGAAATCTGTTTTGTGTTCGCGCGAATCTCGCAAGAAGACAGAAATGCACCTTTGCGCAGTTCTTCGAGTATCGGATCAACCGTATCCAACTCTTCTAGGAGGGGATCACGTTCGTCGCTCAAAGAACTAATTATTGCGCCATTATAGTACCCAACAAGAACTCGCCCCCAGAGCTCTCGCTTTATGCTCGACCTTAGCGACACGCCCGCACTTGGTCCCCGACCCGTTGCAATACCTACGGGTAGCCCACCTTCAAGGAGCCTATTCAGTTGTTCGGTTACCTTGGGCCGAAGGCCAACTTTGAACCGATCGCGGTCATCAGAGAGCGTTCCGTCATAGTCCATCACCAAACCCTGGATGGAAGCATCTCTGACAAACTTAATAGCGCCAGAATAATGCTCGAACCAAGTCTCCTTGTCTGCCCTTGCGAGATTTACTCCCTTCCGTGCGAGCGCAGCATTCAGATTCAACTCCTTCTGAGATTCTGCAGGAAGCATCGGACCGATCCGATAGAGCCGCCTTCCGAATTCCGGCACGCCTGGCTTGGCGGGATCTATTTTTGAGGCCTCGCCAGCTCCAAGGCTCAGATGCAAACCTGCTACAATTCCAGCAATAGCCTGCAGGTGTCTGGGTCCGCGAAAATCTATTCTCAGTCGCGGAATTTCTCGCGGTAAGGCCTCAAGTGTCTTGGTTGCGAGCTGCTCCATTCCGTCGCCTACCAAACAAACGATACCCGTGGATTCCTTATACTTGTGCATCCAGAAATGTCTTCCGTGCCCAAAATTTCGCAAGTCCGCAGCATGCAGGTTCCCAAGACCTGCTTCAACGAAGCGAGACTCAAGATCGACAGACGTTGCTCGTAAGGAGTTCGTGAACAATAGGCTGACCGTCCGATTGACGCACAGTTCTTTTGCTTGACTGGGGATGCCCTCCGCGCTCCATCCGCAAACGGTTTGGTCCATCAGCTCCTCAAGCGAAGAAGGCAACTCCTCGCTATCAAGTGCCGCCGCTTGGTACGCACGCAAGATCAGGACACAAGACGCAACCATAGACGCGACTGCCAAGAAACCGTCTTTAAAACTGTCAGACTGAAAGTCCACGACATCCGCGTATTGGAACCTTCGCCCCAAAGAGTGAAGTGGGCTCTCATCTCTTAGAACCAGCGCGGAAAGCGGCATAAACTCTCGTTGAGCTGCGGCCTTGAAAGCCACACCAATATCTCGGTTTTGACCACTTGCCGAGAAGCATGCAATACCGGCATTAGTAGTCGGGCCGGAAATGATTTCGAGCGGCGTGACGGCTTTGGCGGCTTCGCCTTCCATCAATTCATGCATCTGAGCCGCGAAGCTGGCCACAGAGTAAGATCCGCCGGAGCCCACCATCATCATGGGGCTCTCTCGCCAACCGTCCACGACGCGACAGAGTTCGGAGATATCTGCCTTAATGGCTGACTGATACGCGTTCTCGGCGCTGCGTAGTTCTGTTCGGTATCTCTCAGACACTGCAAGCCTGCCTTTTTCTGTTTTTTCCCCCGGGGCTCCCTCGCACCATCGTCATCCAACTCTTCGCCGAATGAATGAGATCTGCTTGAGGGAGATTTCGGGCTTGTCTAAACACCCACGATCCTTGTTTGCGACAGCTTTTTCAACCGCATATCGCACTGGATCTTCAGACATTTCCAGATCAGCTTGTCATGGAGTGACCTACAACCACAGGTGCGAAACCGCCAGCTCTTTGACCATCACTGAAGCTTATTTCGGTCATTACCCACCCAACAACTCCTCGATGAAGTCCTCCTGTCGGTCGAGCGCTGCCTCCCATTCCTTCGGCACCGCCGCTTCCCGCTCGAGCGTCTCAGGCTCAGGCTGCCCGCGCCCGGCCTCCATCGACCTCACACTCATCGCCCGTGCCTCGCGGCGTTGCGAACGGTCCCGCACAGGCGCGCGTTCGGCTGGTTTCAACGGCTCATCAGCACCTGCCTCGTCACTACCATCGCTGCCCCACGGCCCCACGCCCTGCACACTCGGCGGATAAGGGAACGGCTTGCCCTCCTGGTGGGCGAGCATCTCCTTGAAGAACGGATCGTCGTAATACTTGATCCGGCTCGCCTTGATCGGATGCTGGGGTGAGGCGAGGATAATGACCTCGTCGGGGTCCATCAGGCGAGCTTCGGTCTCAGAAAGCAGCGGCCGCTCTTCCAGCCGCGCCGAGGTCGAAGTCGCCCCGAGGAAGCCCTTGTTGCGTCCATACATTCGAGTCACCGCCTCGCGGGTGGTGCTGCCGACCGCGGCGGAAACCTCCTTCACGGTGCGCTGGTCACGCGGGGTGATGTAGAGCTTGAGCCCTGCCCCGTTCTCGAGGCTTTCGCGGCCCTCGGGTCCGTAGATCCGGTCGAGCGAGGCCAGCGACTGCGCAATCATCGCGACGCGGCCGCCATAGCTCGCCAGCGAATGGATCGCGCGTTCGAGATAGGGCATCGCCCCCATCTGCTGGAATTCGTCGATCATCATCATGACGGGCCACGGCTCATCCCGACCCGGCTCGTTCAAACGGATCGAGGCAATAAGATCGGCGAACATCAAGCGCAGGAGCGGCGCCAGCGTCGCGATATGATCCTCGGAGACCGCGATGTAGAGCGACTGCGGGGTTTTCCGGAAGGTCGAGAAATCAAAGTCGCTGTCTTGCGTGGCTGAGCGCACGGCGGGGTTGTCCCATTGCTTGAGACCCGCGGTCATCAGCGCCTGGATGTTCGAGGTCAGCAGCCGCGACGAGGCAGACGCCGCATTGGTCCAGAGCTCGCGCAGGATGTCTTCTTCCGCCTCGTCGGCATAGGTCTTGTATTGCGCGTTCTTATATTCGCCCCCGGCGACGATCTTGTTCACCTCGCCAAGGTTCGGCGTGCCGCGCTGGATCGCCAGTAGGCAGGCCGCAACAAAGATCGACTTGCCAGCCTCGGAGAAGGTGTCGAGGGTCTTGTTGTCCTTGTCGAGGAAGAGGTCGGCCAGGATCGAGACCTCGGTGAAACGCTGCGCGAAGCTCGGGGCCTTGGCGATCCGTGCAAGCGGGTTGTAGCGATGCGTGGCATTGGCCCAATCAAACGGACTGAAGCGATAGACCTCGTCGCCGTTGAGCGCCCGAAGCCGTGCAGTCTTCTCAAAGTTCTCACCCTTCACGTCGAGTACCACGACCGATCCCGCGAAGCTCAGAAGGTTCGGGATCACGAAACCCACACCCTTACCGGCACGGGTCGGCGCCACCATCATCACATGCGGGATTATCGTCGAGGAAATGAACTCCGCCTTCGAGGTCGGCGCGCCAAGCTTGCCGCAGACGAAGCCTTTGCCAGGGGCCTGAAGCATGTCGTTCTTCTTCAGTTCCGCCTTGGTCTGCCAGTGAGCCGAGCCGTAGTCGTCGCGCTCCTTCTTCCAGGTCCAGGCCAGCGCCAAGACGCCGAGACCAATTGCGCCAAAGCCGACGGCGCCGAAGCCAACCTTGAAGGCTTCGGGATGTGCCGCGCGGGTGCCGGCGCTCGCCTTCCAGAGCGCCAACATGTCGAAGCTCTGAAACCCGGTTTTCAGGGCCAAGGTCAGGTAGAAGGCGGCGACGATGGTGCCGATGACGGCGCCGCAGATCACACCGAAGAGGAGCGCGGCCCAGAGGGGAAGTGTCTTGGTCATGGTGGTCATCTCCCTCAGAATTCCATCTCGTCGTCGAGACCGCGGTCCCGACCGAGATCGCGGCCAAGTTCCTGTGCCTCCTGAGGACCGCGCAATCGCGCCACCTCTGTCGCCTTGTCCTGCTGCAACCCGGCGGCGCGGTCGGTGAAGACCTGGTCGCCCGTTTCCTCGAAGGTCATCTCGAGGAATTCCTGCGTGACGGTGATCTGGTCGAGCTTGCTTGGCAGCGCCGCATCCAACACCTCGTAGTTGCCGCGCCGAAGTTCGGCCAAGCCTTCCTCACCCAATTCCTTGAAGAGCTCGGATTGCAGGGTCCGCTCGACCGTCTCTTCCTGTACCTCGGTGAGCTTGCCGTCGCGCAGCATGTCGGCGAGGTCCTGCAGGTAGGGATTGGGCGTCTGGTCATCCTCGTCGATGAGCGGCAGTGTCGCCTCCTCCTCGTCTGCGAGGGTCCGGCCGATCTCGACGCCCAGTTCCTTTGCGCGCTCCATCAGCGCGTCCATCACACCGTCGACCTTTTCGAGTGCTGCGTCGAGCTGGTCATCATTGGCCGTCTCGACGCTGAGACCGTCCTTCGCCAGCACCGCGTTCATGTCCCGCTCGACCCAGTCCTGTGCCATGCCGTAGTTCCGCGTGCCGCCCGCTGCGATCCGGGCCACCAGCTCCTCGCTGTCCATGCCCACCTCCTCGGCGCGCTCGAGAACGTCGCGCAGCCCTTCGTCATTGCCGGACTGAAGCGCGGCGATCAGCACCTCGCTGCCCGCCCCCGGCGGATAGGGTTCTTCGAGCTGCTTGCCGAACCGCGCGCGCAGGTCCGGGTCCGGCACCATCTGCGAGAGATCCGCGATGATCGGCGCGGCCTTGGCCTCGAAGGTGGCCCGCTCGGTCGGGTCCAGTTCCTCGGCCTTGAGCCTGAGCGCCTCGATCGTGCGCTCTGAATAGTCGATCGCATCACCGACGGTCTTGATGTCCTTCATGTCTATCTCTCCTTCGGTGAAGTTCCACGGCGTGCCGGTGCCGAGCCCGTCCGCCATGCCGCGCACGGCGCACGCCATGTGGTGCCGGTCCATCCGGTCCAGCAGGTCGGCGAGGTTTTTATAGTCCTTGGCGAAGCCCACTACCTGCGCCTGTGCGACGGCGGATTCCTGGGCCGTCATGACAATCTCGCGCGGCAGGCGAGCCTCTTCCTTGGCGCGGTAAATCTCCTCAATCCCGGCGGGCTTTTCGAAGATGCCGCGCTCGAGCCGGGTGGTGGCATCAAGCATCACGCCGTAGCGTTCCGCGATCTCGGCCTGCTTCTCGCGCATGAGCTGCGGCGACATCACGCCCTCGGCCCAGCAGGAGAACCAGGTGCCGTTTTCGACGCCGCGATTGTTCAGGATGATGTGGGCATGTTTGTGCGCCCGGTCGTCATGGACCGCGAGAACATAGTCCCATTGGTCGCCGTATTCACTGCTCTCGAAGAAATGCTCCGTCCAGTCCATCGCAATGTCACGGACTTGATCGACCGTCACGTCGGTCGGGAAGGACAGCAACATATGTGAGGTGAAGCCGAGCTTGGTCGAGCCGCGCCAGGTCCCAGCCCAGTCTTCGATGATGTCTTCCTTCTGCGCTTCGGTGAGCACCGCCGCATCGGTCAGAGCGTTGGTCATCGTCGAGTAGGTATAGACCGCCTTGTCGTTGATGTAGGAGATCTGCGCCCCGAGCGAAGCGCGCGTCTTGCAGCCCCCTGCCCGGATCCGTTTGAACACCGCCGCGCGGCTCTGCCCCGAGGCCGCCTTCAGCGCATTACGCGTCGACATCGAGCCCACGCGCGCGAAACTCCGCCCCTGCCGACGGCCCGCCAACCGCGCGTCGATCCGCGCCGCAGCCTGGCCCCGGATGCGCTCATCCTCCCAGAGCCGCCCCATGACCGAGGTGTAGAGGGCGAGCGGATCAGCCATTTCTGACGAGCCTCAAGCCTGTCACGGTCTCGCGCGGGCCATCCTCCAGAACCGCGCTCTCCGCCCCCTGCCCTTCTTCCTTTTGCGGCCACTCCTGAGCACGCAACGCCTGCGCCGCATCCTTCATTCGACCCATCTCACGACTCATGGACTGCGCCAGATCGAGCAGTTCGATCAGCACCGCGCGGTCCGCCTCCGAGACCTCCAGCCGACCGCGATGGACAGCCTTGGTGAGCACCAATCCGGCGTCGCTCACATCCTTCGCCTGACGCCACGCGGCACAGAATTCCGCGACCAATTCACGGGGTACATCAAGGAAACCGCACCGTCCGCGCAGCACCGCATTCAGCGCTTGCGACCGGTTGGCAAAACCCCGTTCGCGCCATTCTGCATCGAAGGCGTCCAGCTCGGATCGACTGGCCCGGAACGCCACCGTCTCGCTCGGATCGCGCACTGCGATCCCCTCGCCCGCCTCCTCTTTCGCGATCCGGTTCACGTGGCGCGGAGAGATACCGAACGCCGCCGCCAGGTCCTTCGCGCTTTCGCCCGCCGCAAAGCGCCGCGCGACTTCGATGCGCTGCTCAAGCTTCAGGTTTTTCGCTGGCCTCGGCACGGGTCAGACCCCTCGGACAAAATGTGCAAACATTGGCCATATCCTGCCAACGTCTTCCTTCTCACCTTCTCTTATAATTCAATACATCGCATTGCGCAATATTACGTTTTGCATGATGTGTATTTTTGCGGGCATTGGGCGCCATCAAGACCGCGCGTCGCGGCGCGACATGGAACGAGTCCCGCCCTCATCGATGCAGGACAACCAGGTCGAAAAAGCTTCCGAAACTTGTGCTCGAGCCGCACGCTGCGACACGCTAACCGAACGCCCGAGCGGGTCACGGATCGGGCGCCAAGAACACGAAAACGGCCCGCGCGGGATAGCGCGGGTCACGCCCATTTAGGGCGTCACAGTGTTGGTAAAGATCAGCGTCAGACCCCTGCGGATCCAAAGACCCGCAGGAGTGTCTGGGTCAGTGACCCAGTCCCTGAGAGCGCAGATCGTCGTAGCGGCTGCGGGCGATCAGCGCCTCGGTCTCGAGGCTGTCGAGGGTCTCGGGATGGGCGTCTTCATCGAAGGCAGCGAGGTAAGCATCGAAGGCCATGTCGGCTTGAAGTTCGGCGAGGTCGATGTATTGTTCGAGTGTCATGATGTGATCCTTTCCGTTGATCGTCGTTGGACGGATCGTGGAAAAGACCGGGGGCATGAGAGCGGGCTGCACCCGGCACGGGGCGGAATGAAATGGAGCACGCCGGGGGCAGGTTTGTTGTGAGCGGTGCACCGCAGCGCTCAAGGCGCAGCCGTCCAGAAACCTGCCCCCGGGTTGCCGACCGCTCGACCCCGGGCTAGCGATCTGAAAGGCCAACAGGTCGACGGAAAGGCGCGCGGCGGTGACCCTGACGTGAGACGTTGCCCTCGGATGCATGACGTTGATCTGCGGTTTGCACCCTCACGGCACAGGGTGAGTTCGGCGCCCCTGGGATCCTCGCAAAGACACTCCTGGCGCGGGCTGCTCGGCTAAGCGAGGGGGTGCGCTTGACTCGCTAAGCAGACCTCCCAGTTCTCCATGCTGACCGTCGGATTCGCCTCGGGTTCGCGCGTTCGACGCCGTCCCTGAACAGAAAGATCGGAGCCGCATCTGCGACCGATCCAGTCGGGCTACCCGCTTCGGTGTCCACGTCCGAAGTGTACCGCATCCTTCGGACACCGATCTTGCGCCCGCCTAGGGCTAGTTCCCCTGGACGAGAAAAAGCCAGACCGCCGAAGCAATCTGGCCGTTGACTTAGGCGGCGTCTTTGGGCCCCCAGGGGATGACGGCCTGCAGGGACAGATCGTCCTGGTTCGCGGCCTTGCCGAGGTTGGCGTTGAAGCCGTGGTCGCGGATGGTCAGCGTGTAGTAGTCGGCGCCGGTCTCCTTGTTCTGCTTCTTCCAGATGCCGCCG
>PCCY01000026.1 GCA_002731875.1 Roseobacter sp.
GGCATGGCCGAATGCCTGGTTTCCGAATCTGCCCGGGTCAGGGACGGCGCAGCCGCCGGCTTGCCGGGCGCAAAAGTTTTCCGAGCGCAGCAACTGACACAGGCCCGCGCTCACGCACGGGACCGCCCCGCGCCACAGGCCCCGCCCTCGCCGAAAAGTTTTGCGATCCTTGACGCGGGCTGATTTGGGGGCCATCCGGAGGATATGCTTCCACGCTCATGTGTGTGTGTTTTGACGGTAGGTTTGCCCGACNCGANNAGGCAAACGGCCCGACCGGACGCGGNAGACGGATGAAGCGGNGGGATCGTTTTGCCCNGCAAAACAGACCAGAGCGCAATCCGGCGGAGCGGCCNGGNAGNNACGTGCTCGNGAGGCGGGCAAACCGGGATGCCNGNNNCNACGCCGCGGTGAGGCCGCATGGCCGAATGCGCGACGGACCNAAGGGCCGTTCTCCCCTGCGACACGCGAAGCCGAGCTGGGGAGGCCGACAGGCTATGTCTTTAGTTTTCGTTGAGTACAATAATCGCCTCGGAACAACGCATCCCAAGAACGCTGGAAATCTGTGGGACTCGGCCGCCGAGGTCAAAAGCGGAAATTCGCTGCACCGTGCGTGAACTGGTAAGATGCGGACAAAGTGAGCTTTCGCGGCGGCTGCCCCAAGGACTGCTTTCAGTGAATGCCAAAACAGTCGTTATTAGATCTATTGAGAAATGATCGCGGACCAATCGGCAAACCACGTCCGAAGAAGCGCAGCAAGCCACCAAGATAACCAGAGCGCTGCGAGCTGGAGCACAAGACCGAATGCAACGATTCTTCGGAAAGTGACGTTCTTCCCGCGCCATGCAATCAAGAGGCGAGCAATGGTATTTGCGCTCAGCGCAGCAGCCAGCGGCAGCGCTCCATCAACGGCCGAGATTTGCCCGGCTGCTACAAGCGAAGCAAGAGCGACAGTTGCGGAATTTGTGCTGACCAGTCCGGCAAGAGCGACAGTCGCGAGCACTGCTGTATTCCCGAACACATCATTGAGCGTCGCAGAGGTTAGCATGACAACCGCAACGATGAGCGCGAAACCGGCTGCTGCTTTGATCGAGAAGACCTGCGAGGGCAGTTCCAGCACTGCTGGCTCTACTTTTCGGCGCAAGGCTAGAAAGAAAATCGCAGCACCGTGTAGTGCGGCTGCGACACCTGCACCAAACAACAAAGGAAGACCCATTGTAAACATGGCAGGGCTCAGGGCCAGTAAGATAATTCCGGTCTGGATAAGTGACGAGACCGATGAAAGCGTCGCCCCCGCAGCGGCGCTTCGGGCGTCCTCCGGCTTTTCGGTGGCGCGTTGAGCAAGTGCTACAATTGTCGATGTGCTTGACACGAAGCCGGACAGGAACCCGCTGACCGGCAAGCCGAGGCGCGCGCCGATGACGCGTGTTGCAATGTGACCCGCTGCGCCAATCAGCATGATGATGACAACGATGATGAAAAGGTTGCGTGGATTGAGTGCTCCGCCGGGACCGATCTCAAGGCTGGGCAGGATTGGGAGGATCACTAGGATCGACACACCAAGGATGAGACCGTCCCGCAGCTCAGCGGCCGTCAGAATCGAGCGGCTGAACCCCTGCAACATCTCACGCGCTGCAAGCAATGACGCGATGACCACAGCCGCACCTGCCGCAAGCATTGTCTTTTGCGTTGCGAAGCCCCCGAGAAGTACGACAGAAACGAGCGCCAGACTGGTCGTGAGGCCAATATTCGGGTCAGATTGTTGGGCAACCGATACGATCCGAATGATCGCAACAGTAGCTACAGCGACCATCAGCAGGGCAACACCGCCCGTCATCATACTGATTGCGCCAATAAGTGATGCCAAAGCGAAAGTCCGAACACCTGTCGATGCACCCTCGCTTGGTTTGTGAGTGCTGCGTTCACGTTCAATGCCGATCAGGAGCCCAATTCCGAGGGCTTCGATCAATACATAGAATGCCTCCGGATCTGTTTCCATCAACGAACCCTGACTGTCGATTTCCTGCGTCGCAGCACGAACCAACAGGCTTGAACTGAACGATCTATTTTGTTACATGTAACAAGAAAGGAACCGCTATGCCAACCCCTGTTTCTCAACGTGTCAAGAAGCGCCGCGATGCCTTGCGAGCCGCCGGTCTGCGTCCTGTTCAAATCTGGGTGCCAGATACCCGCCGCCCCGGTTTCGAAACCGAGTGTCGCCGCCAGGCAGCGCTTGTTGCCCAAGCAGATCGCGCCGACGTCGGCTTGAACGGCTTCATAGATGCCGCCTTGATTGATATGGACGGATGGGATTGAGACGCGGTGAATTGGTGACGGTCGCCCTTCAAGGCGACCACGGAAAGCCGCGTCCAGCGCTTGTGATTCAGTCCGACCGGTTTTCGGACACGGCCACCACGACCATCCTTATGGTGACCTCCACGCTCGTCAATGCGCCGCTGATCCGGCTGACGGTTGAGCCCGCGTCGGAAAATGGATTGCGCTCCACGTCGCAAATCATGATCGACAAAGCCATGACTGTCCGAACGGACAAACTTCGGGGGGCTTTCGGCCAGCTCGATGATACCGTTATGCTCGAAGTAAATCAGGCGCTGGCGCTGTTTCTGGGTGTGGCGGGGTAATGGGAGAGATAGCGCCCAACCGCCCTATATTGCGGGAAAGGCGCGGGCAACGGAGACGATCAAGATGGACGCCGACGGTGCTTATCGTCGAAATGGGACCGAGTCGCGATGCAGCAATAGAGGAAACGAAGCCATTCCTAATGGTCAGAGGAATGAGAAATCCCGTCTCATCGAGTTGACCTGAGAGCATTTGCTTGGGGTTTTACACGATAGACTGTCTTGACGAGCACGGCACCCATGTTTGGAGTGGGATCAGTGAGAATGACGACCCTCAGGCCATCGCGTTCTCTCCAAACGACGTCTATCCCGTCCTTAACATCTGGTCGAATTGGGTTGAGAAGGACTCTTTCAAAATTCTCCTGAGTTATACCGTCGCCAGCCATACGTGCCTGAGCGTGACGGCTTACGGCAACATTGCCCAAACCTATAACGTCCGCATAGTAGTGTTTCATTGACTACCTTCCATTAAACTATCCAGTTGTATGATTGGCCGATAACGCCACGCAATATTAGTCAGCACCACGCGCAGCACGATACGCGTCATATTGGACAAATCGGGAATGCCGGAAAATTCGCTTGCGACCGACGTCCATGTTTCTTGCCAACTAATGGTCTCCTTTGATTTCACCCGATACTGAAAGCCAACGTGGATTAGCAGCATTTATTTGCTGATCCGAAGTCCACTCAACTAAATGTATCATGCACAGACTACTTCGCAGAACGCCCCCTCAATTCAGAATCGGCGCAAGCAAATGGTCAGTCAGAGAGCAAAAAACGTCATGGGACAAACTGAATGAGATAATTTGCGGATAATCGCAGTCCCGCCAAAATCCCTGCTACTGCTGTAGCAAGCGCAGCGCGCGCATTAAGAATTTGGGTCCTGTTGTAAGCAACAACCATTCGGTTCAAGTCAGCGGCGTCTAGCACTTCGTCTCGGCAGATACGGCGCATTCGGCCTCTACTCGCGCGCCACCAGAATATACCAGAAAGGAAAGCTGTTACGATGATCGACAGATCAAGCAAGAAAATTATTGTAGCCATAGGTGAGCCGTGCGCTATCCAATCAAGTCAGTATCCAACAAAAAAAGTGGCCAATCTTAACAAAGACTGGCCACCTCACGATCAATCGAAAAACTCCGAGAAGATCGATTTTTTCCTTCTCCGCTTGTCGTACCTCTCTTCGTAGCGATCATCGTCATCCCGATCACGGCGATGGTCATCATCACCTTTCAACAAGGATGATGCTATTCCCATGAGACCGCCGCCGTCTCCACGCCGGTCAGGGCTGTTTCGGGTATCCATGTGCCGTGGTGGCGGTGCTGGGGCGGTGGAGCGCTCGATAATCTTGTCGAGTTCCCCGCGATCAAGCCAGACACCCCGGCACGAAGGGCAGAAGTCGATTTCTACGCCGCTTCGGTCCGACATCGACAGGCCGGTATGGCAGACGGGGCACAACATGGCCGAGACAGTTTCTTGAGTTCGCATGATGGTTTATCCTTCCTGCCGCTGGCCGAACAAGCTCAGCAGCATTTGAAACAGGTTAATGAGATTGAGATAAAGGGAGAGCGCCCCCATTATCTGTAGTTTGCCGAGATCTGCCTGGGCAGACAGCCCGCCGGTCCCTTGATGAGTCAGATATTCGTTCCGGAGGCGCTGCATGTCCCAGGCGGTCAGGCCGGTGAAGACAATCACCCCGATGACAGAGACAGCCATGGATAACGCTCCAGAGCCGACGAACAGGTTTATAACCGAGGCACCGATCACACCGATCAGGCCGATCATCAGGAAACTTCCCCACCCGGACAGATCGCGTTTTGTCGTGTAGCCCCACAGCGCCATTGTCAGAAAAATGATGGACGCGCTCAGGAATGCTTGAACGATGCTTGTGCCTGTGAAAACCAGCAGCGCGCTGGCGAGCGACACGCCCATGAGGGCCGCGAATCCCCAGAAGAGACCTTGCAGAGCACCTACGGAAAGTCGCTCAAAACGGAAAGACGCGAACAAAACCAACGCCAGTGGCGCGAAGATTGCGATCCACTTGAGTGGTGTGCCAAAGATGAGCGCCGTGACAGGCGCAACATTTGCCACAGCAAAGGCCACCAGTGCCGATAGCACCAGCCCGCCGCCCATATAGGCAAATACGCCTGTCAGGTACTTACGCAATCCGACATCGTACTTAAGCCCTTCGGGAGATACATAGTCGCGTGGTAGAACAGTATTTTCCATCAATAACTCCTTCGGTGTGATCCCAAAGGAAAGCGGCATTCTGATGCTTGGATGACAAACATCTGTGGGTCCACTCCCCTTTGGGGGAGCGATCCGACATCACGGCAGATGCATCTGATACATCATCCGTCAGAGGGGCCCGGCTCGCACGTTTGAAGTGGTTGTAGCCCAGATCATTTTCAATAGCTCTTGCGCCTCGTTCGGCAGATATTTGCGCACCTTCCCCCGGTTGACACCGCGCTGTCATGTGACGTGGATTACCAACCAAAGAGGCCCCAGATAAAGAGCAAGCCCGAACAAGACAAACAGCCCGTCGCGGGCCAACATACCAAACGCGAGAAGTGCAACGGCACCCCCGACCAACGAGGATGAAAACGGGACGAATTCCAGAAATGGCATGATCAGCCCGGACAACACACAGAGCGTTTGGGGGATAAAGATCAGCGGACGATGCACAAAAGCCGTCAGTCTGGCGTATGTATGCGCATCCAGCCACGCCATCGCAGGGCGAAGCCGTATGATCACAGACCGCACGCGGGCGCTGTTGGTTTTGCGCCGCAAAAGCCACCTTGGCAGCCAGAGCCGGTCACGCCGCAACAGCATCTGCACAGACACCAGAAAGATAAGCATCCCCATCATAGCTGAAAACAGAGGGATGCCGCTGAGCGGCGAGGCGACAGCAATCGCCGGGATCAGTAGAACCGGTGTAAAGCTTGCATGGCCTACCGCCCGCACCAGATCGTCAACACCGACATATTCGCGGTCCGTTGCCGCAAATACCCGATCCACGATCCCGACGAGGACTGCTGTTTGTTCTGACACGATTTTTCCTTGTAGAGAGTTTCCAATGTGCAATCGGCAAATCGGTTCGTGCGGGTTTTCACCCGGCAAGACAGTCTGAACGGCACATCGGTAGGTGTGAATGAACATGCACTTGTTATGAGGTCGCTCCGGTCGAGAAAAGGAAGACCATATAGGCGGCATATGCGGCCAGCATAAGAACGCCCCAAATACGCCCGATACTGCGGGTCGCGAACAAAAGCCCTAGCAAAAGCAAACTCGCCGCGACCATTATGGGTGCATCGATCTCCCGAAACCGTGCGGCCACATCCATCGGCTGGATCAAAACCGTGATGCCAAGGATGGCGAGGATATTGAATATGTTGGACCCGATCACATTACCCAGAACAACGTCGGACTGCCGTCTGACCGCGGCCACGACAGCTGTGGCAAGCTCTGGCAGGGATGTCCCGATTGCAACCAGCGACAATCCGATCACAGCATCCGAGACGCCAAAAGTGCGCGCAATCGAGACCGAGCCCTGAACCAGCATGTCAGCCCCGAACACAAGGGCCGCGATACCGGCGACCACGAAAAGCGGAGCCTGCCAAGGGCGGGTTATCGGGATCTCTTCGCGTGCTTCGGCCTCATGCGCGAAGGTTTGGGATTGCCGGTTTCGCCGTTCCAGCCAGTACGTCGAGACCAGATAGGCCACGAGAACCGCCAGCATCACGGTCCCGTGCAAGCGGCTGATCACGTCTGCCTGAACCAGCCCCAAAGTGGCCAAAGCCACAAACGTAGCAACAAACGCTTCCCGCAACGCGCCACGATCCCAACCCGTGACCGGCGTGATTGCAGCAGCTACACCAATAATGAGCAGGATATTCGCGATGTTCGACCCAACCACATTGCCAAGGGCAATTTCCGGAGCGCCATCCAATGCGGCATTGACCGAAACCAGAAGCTCGGGCGTCGAGGTTCCAAAACCCACAATGACAAGCCCGATCAGAAGTTTCGAGATTCCAAAACGCTCTGCGATGGCCACAGCACCACGCACGAGCCCCTCACCCCCCACAAACAAGAGAACAAGGCCCACCGCGACAAGAAGAAGATCGTATCCCATTTTTTATTCCAGATTGAGTGCCAAAGGATTGGCGACAATGTGAGTTGCAGACGTGGCTGGTGGTTTTATCAGCAGGAGTTGGTGCAGAGGCAGTTAGGCCCGCCACGCGGATGAGCCGGTTATGATCAATTGCATTCAGTACTATCGGTTGTGTCATCTGGAAGCTGCGTATTGCACGAAATCCCGCGTCCAAGGTCAGTGTCTTCCAGAATAGCCGCATCGAAAACAGCCGCTTTAAGGATGGTATTCTCGAACGACACATTGATAAGCAGCGCGCCGACGAAGCTCGCCCCTGTCAAATTGGCCGATGCGAAAGAGACATTTTCAAGTGTTGCGTCATCAAAGACTGCGATGTTGAGGTTTGCATCCGAGAAATCGACGTCGCGAATTGTGGATTCCGAAAGGTCGACACCAGTCAACCGGCGACCTGACAGGTCCAGCCCCGCGACGACGCAGCCATTACACTGTCCAAGTATGCGCAACTGCGCGGGTTCGGCTGCGTCTTGTGCTATTGCCGCACTTGAAAGCAGTAGCCCGAGGCCAGCAAGGAAGCCTAAGCCTGCGGAGCGTGTCGTATGCCTGTCCAATGAAGTCGTCCTTTTTGGAGTGCCCTCGAGGTTGCGACAAGCGCCCCAGTTGAACCCACGTTTCTGATGTAGAAAACTGTCCGCAGTGTAGCGGACTGATGGATGATCATTTTGATCGCGTTCCAGCGCATCCCGATCGTGCTGATGTTTTACCGTCGACTGAATGCTGCATTATTTGGGCGCTTTCATAAAAACCATCTGATTTCCGGCATGTAAGCAACTGCAAGTCGTTTACAATAGCGGTCCTGTTGGCAGATTGTGAGGCACAGATTCCTCAATCGCTAAAGCGCCAATATGGAACCACAGTTGCCTTATAGCGGTGTCTTATCCGCTACGGCTGACCAGTAATTTGTCGATCCGTCTTCCGTCCAGATCAACAACTTCGATGGTCATATTTTCGAACGCGATCTGTTCCCCCAGTGCAGGCAAATGGCCTATCTGTTCCAGAACAAGACCAGCGACAGTTTCAAAGTCGCGGTCGGGATCAATCTCTATCGAGAAATGCGCCGCAAACTCGTCTACCGGCATCCAGCCCGCGACAAGGTACGACCCATCCGCCCGCTTGACCATCTTGGGCTCGTCCTCGCCTTCATCGGGAAATTCTCCTGCAATGGCTTCGAGAATGTTCATCGGCGTGACGATCCCGACGAAATGTCCGAATTCATCGTAGACCAGCACCATATGGGCCGGTGCCGTGCGCAAACGCTCTATCACTTCCAGCGCGCTTTGCCCTTCCCTGACGACAGGTGCGTTGCGTAGCAAAGACCGAAGATCAAGCTGTCCACCCACCAGAACAGGGGTGAGCACATCACGCGTCGTCAGAACGCCTATCACATTGTCCACATCCCCCTCCCAGACGGGCAATCTGGATCGGCTAAAATCGCTCAGGTTCTGTAAAAGAATTGATTTGGTGTCGCCTATATCCAGTGTTTCTACCTCATGTCGGGGCGTCATAAGGCCGCGTGCCGTCCGGTCCGCAATGCGCATGACCCCTGCGATCATCTGGCTTTCGGCGGGATTCATCGCACCGGCACTTTCGGCCTCGGCGATGATCAAACGGACTTCTTCGTCGCTGACTGTTGTCGGTCGTGTGCCCGACTGGCCCAGCAAGCCAAGAACCATCTTGCCGGATTTATCGAGGAGCCACACCAGGGGTGCAGCAACGCGCGCGATCATGCGCATCATGGGAGCCATACGAGAAGCGACTTGTTCGGGCGCACGTAAAGCAATCTGCTTGGGGACAAGTTCACCGATGATCAAAGAGAGGTAGGTGATAGCGATAACGACGGCCCCAACCCCTATTGGCTGCGCCAAAGCGGTCGGCATGCCCAGCTCTGCCAGTGCTGCTGACAGACGGGCGCCCAGCGTGGCACCTGAAAAGGCACCGGCCAAAACGCCCACCAGAGTAATGCCGATCTGAACGCTTGACAGAAACTTGCCGGGATTTGCTGCAAGCGTTATGGCCGTTGCCGCACCTTTGCTGCCTTTGTCCGCCAGTAATTTCAGCCGTGCAGGCCGGGCCGAGACGATGGCCAGTTCGGACATTGCAAGAAGACCGTTAATCAGCGTCAACAGAACGACGATAGTGATTTCGAAATACATTTTTTCCAACTTATGCCGGTGGTCCGGCTGATTAATTGATGTGTGATTGGGTAGGGAGGAGTGTGCAATTACCGCTGTCTGCTAGATGGAACAGGATCAGCCACGCAGACCCCGCAAAACGGTCGCACCGGCGTCCCAAATGTCGAAAGCCCTGGCGTAGTAGTGTTCGCGCGCCGCGAAAGGCTTGTCGCCTGCGCCGACCAATTCCATTTCGATGGTGTCAATCAGGCGCAAAAGACGACGACGGTGTATGCCCAGACGGCTTTGAACAGGGTCTGCAAGAATGCCTGCAAACGCCGCAAAGATTGATCCAAGCATAACAAGCCCCGCAAGCGTGGCTGCCACCATCCACGGCGACGTATCGGTTGCAAAGACACCATACCAAGCACCGCCGATTGTTTGCCCAAGCGGAAAGTCGGCAATTGCCGCCGAACGTGCCAACGCCTCTGCAACACCGGGTGCCATCGATATCATCCCTGGCGTCAACGCCTGAAAGACGATGGCCCCTGTCAGGAGCGTAAACAGCACGGTTGTAATTTCGGACACAGCGGATCGCGTCCCGGCATATTCTGACACCGCGCCCAGCACGCGATGGCTCAGGGCGCGTACATCATCTGCATTTTCGCACCGACGAAGTGTTTCGCGGAATTGAGGTGAAGCAAGGACAGCATGTTCCAGTTTCGTTCGATCGAAAGCGGTTTTACCAGCGGTGACCGGCAGACCAAGCAGGTCGGTGACGATGCAGGTTTCGACCCTACTTGCGACTGACGTTCTGAGTAAAATACGACGGCGGGCCAGCCAAGCCCCCCCACGACGCAACCCCAGACGCTTGCAGAGATAAGCGACGATGCGGGTCAGCACGAAAACCGGCGACAAAATAAAATTCACCGGAGCCCGCAAAATATCCCAGCCCAGTGCATTGCGATGAAGGCGTAGCGTTCCCCGCCAGCTGAAATGCTCAGCCACAAAAGGGTCAACGGCACGGCGGAGTGTCTGGATGTAATCTGGTAGGTCGCGCGTATCAGGTATGCTGGGCGCGGCCTCAGTCGGCGATGACGTGATCATGATGGTGACACACCATCTCCTTTATATCTCATATAGGGCGCAGTTACGTTTGTCGTTGAAGATGTGTCACACTCGGATGATTGCAAGATGACCGATAGCCTGATCTCTACAGATTTTTTGTGTCAGGCGCTTTGTTGCCGGCCCAGCACAGAATTTGAATAGGTCTTCAGCTGGGTTTGAAACCATTTCGGTGTCAAGAAAACACCAAGCGTAAATTTCGGCCGTGCAATGGCCTATTTTTCTTTTCTCACTTCTCCGAGCAGAAGGAACGGATCCATTCCACGCTGTTCGGCGCTTGCGCGCACGGCATTCTGCAAAACCGTGCTTCGCGCCAGCATCTGGCGAAAGCGGGCGACGTCCAGCACAAGCAGCGTGCAGGGCGCGATTGCCCGGACTTCGGCACGACGGGCATTTCGTGTCAAGGCAGCGACTTGTCCAAACATATCTCCTCTGCCCAAACGCCAGGTTTGCCCCATGCTTTCGAGTTCAACTGCACCCGAGGCGATGAAGTAGACGTTTTTGACCTCGTTATTCTTTTTGACAATGACGTTTCCTGCGTTGACGTACTGGGTCAGCAACGCCCGGCCCAATTTCTTCAGAGCGGCCTCATCCAAGTCGGCAAACAGTGGAAACAGTTTGATGAGTTCCTGCCGCTTGAGCGCAAGATCAAGGGTTGGCCGCCCTTCCGCTGCTGTTCTGCGCACGGCAAGGCCCTGCATCAAGGTTGTATACACCTCCGCACCGATCAAGCCGTCTTCACGCATGGCCGCATATTCCCGTTCTTCCAATCGAAGCGACGTGCGCCGGATGAAACGTCGCTCCAGTTCCTCGGCATAGCCCGGATACTGCAATCTCAGGCCCTCCAGCGCTGTTTCAACTGTTTCGATCCGCCGCGCGACGAGTTCGTGAAGCAGGTCCGCCACACGTCTGCCGTGAATGCGACGAATGCGTCCGTCTATGAAAGCATCCAGATCGCGCATGATCAGCCTTTGCGACAGCAACAGTTCAAAGCGATCAGACGTCATGCGTACCAAAGGCGCAGACAAGCCCAATCTGTTGTGCAAAGCCACAACCGTCCTGAACGCGCGACCATAGGCAACCGACCGGCGGGCGGCCTGCTGATATCCGCTGCGCCCGCCCGCCCGTGCAGCCTCGATAAGCCGGTCAGCATCAGACAGGATCTGTTCGGCCATGCGCGCGGAAATAGTGCGTTCCCTGACCCGCGTGAGGATTGTGTCACGCTCATATCCTGCAAGGGCGATAAGCCCTAAAGTGATCCGGTCACGATCAAGAATATCATCGCTGTCTTCGGCTGTTCTGACTGCCGTTTCCAGCCTTTCCCCGAACAACTTTGCTTCGGCGCGCACGATATCATGCGTGAGTGCGTAATCCTCGGTGGTGCGCGCAATATCCTCGCGCACGGTCTGAAGGGCGACTGCGACCACCTGCCGCGACATCGCCTCGTCCAGAGGTGACAGGCGGTCCAGCCCCAACCAGCCAATAACGGACCGCAGCGTGGTGCCCTGTACGATCAGTGTGAAAAGCGTAAAACCCGTTGCAAGAATACCGACGAGGCGTTTGACCTCGACGGGAACACGGAAACTTTCCGTGACGGCCAGCGCAAGCGCAAGTGTGACCGCGCCACGCAGTCCGCCCCAAAGAATTGCCACACGGTAGGGCCGCTCAACCGGCGGTGAGAGACGTAAGATCGCCAGTAACGGCAGAAGTCCGAACAAAATTACGGCCCGTGCCGCAATCGCGGCAACAATAACCACACCGATCAGAATGAAATCGCTTACTCTGACATCTTGCAGCAGTCGCGGAATAAGAAGCGCGGCAAGAATAAAGATCAATGCACCAGCCCAGTGGGCCAGCAGATCCCAGACTTCGCGCAAGTTGGCCCAGGATTGGGGTGGAAGACGTCCGGGACCACTCAAGTTCAAGGTCAAACCAGCAGTGACAACAGCAATCACGCCAGACGCGCCGATGCTTTGTTCCGCGCCAATATAGGCGAGATACGGGAGAGCGACAGACACCGAAATAAGTGCAAGTTCATGCGCGTGAAAAGATGCCATGATCCAGATCGCAACACGCGCGGCCAGCCAGCCAGTGAGTGCGCCCCCGGCGATCAAAACCGGAAAGCGGGCCAGCGCATCGCTTAATTCCGGGTTGGGCACACCCAGCATAACGAACCCCATGAACAGCCCAAAAAGTGCGATAGCGGCGGCATCGTTCAAAAGGCTTTCGCCTTCGATGATCCGGGCAAGCCTGCGGGGTGCCGAAATTGACCGGAAGATCGAGACAACAGCGGACGGGTCGGTCGTTGATACAATGGCACCTATCAAAAGGCATGCGGCCAAAGGCAGGGTGGTGGCCCACGACAACGCATAACCGACGCTGAGTGTGGCAATGACCACTGCGACAACCGCCAACACCATGATTGGAACCCAGTCATCAAGCATCCGGCGCAAGTTCATGCCCAATGTCGCCTGAAATAGTAGCGTCGGTAGAAAGACGTAAAGAAAGACGTTGGATCTGATCGGCAGGCCAAGGATGGCCTCGGCCACAGGATTGAGCGCATCGGTCAAATCCGTGCGCAAAAAGAAGATCGCGCCTGACGCGATAATGATGCCCAGACCAGCCAGAATGACGCTGTAGGGAAGCCTCAGACGGGCCGCAAGCGGCTCTGCCGCACCGATGACAAGAAAAAGCGATGCAATAACCGACGTGATCAGAACTATATCCATAAAGCTGGACTACCTGAAATTTAGCATGTCAGAAACTGTTCTAGCTCTGCGGTGTTTTTAAAAGGCCATTTCCCCACGCAAGAATGGACCTATTGCCAGAAACGGCCGTTTTTTGAGCGCCGGGAAAGGCCGTCGTCTGAAGTTGCCACAAAACCCGTTCAAAACCTCATAATTTGTTGAAGGTTTTTGCCCCCGTCGTGGTAGCGGACTTTCGAACTCGATGCAGCATCGGTGACTCCGGGCTCTTCGGTAGCATTAGCTGCGGGCGACGCAAACGTCTGCAATTTAGGCCGGGTTCATTCAACCACGCCAATACAGAAAAAGGGGAACCGTGATCACACGGCTCCCCTTTCGTTTCAGATCGTCTAATCTCGGGCGCTGATCAGGCAACCAGCGACAGCCCCGCGCCTGCGTCCTGCGGCTGCTCACCGCTGTCGATGAACGGAATGATCGAGAAGGTCTGCCCGCCGCGCTGTTCTTCGTTCTGCACGGCGTTTACGCGCAGGTCGCCATCGGGCGTGTTGATCAGCAGCGACAGGTAGTCGTTGCCCGTGCGGCTGCTTTTCGCCATCCAGGCCGAGCCGACGCGGATCGGTGTGCCCCGGGGCGAGCTGACCTCGATCCGGTAATCGGGGTGGGTTTCTTCGGATTTGTAGCTATTCTCGATCAGCATGAACTCCAGATCGAACATCATGTTGGCGATGTAGCCCGTGAAGGCGTTGTCGGCGTCCATGGCGGTGAGCTCGCCCGAGATCGAGCCGGATTTCATCAGGCCGTTCGAGACCAGCGGGATGATCTCGAA
>PCCY01000030.1 GCA_002731875.1 Roseobacter sp.
CTAGCGCCCCATCACCGCATCGCTGCGCCTCCGGTGAGGGGCGTTCTACGGTTTGTTACATATACCCGCAACCCCTTTTTTCACTTTCTAAAGGTTTTTTCTCGATTTCGCGATTTGCAGGTATAGATTTCCCTGTCCGGCTGAAAATTCGGGCAATTTTTAGCCTATGATACCCCTACATCATTACCGAGCGATCCGTTTTCCCCTCAGAAATCGGTCCGTAATCCGAATCCCGCCCCGCTCTCAGCTATCGTGAGCAAGCGCTCGGGACGAAAATGGAATCATCATTTGGTTTTTCCGGCATCAAGGGGTTGGATGAAGGCGAGTCACCGATGCCTGTCAAGAAATGCAGCTTTCTCTGCCGGGCTGGGGGTCGTGCCCGCAAAGACCTCGACGTAGTGGCATCCTGCTATCGCACGTTTCCACCGTGGTTCCGAAATGTGCATCGAATAATAGCCGGTCTGGGTCAGAATTACCGTCAAAGCCCGGTAATGGGCCGACTCACCTTTCACACCGAAGCGTTCGAAAACCTCGGTCACGGCCGAGAGGCGATTTTGATCGGTTGTGTCTACCAACTGTTGCAGCCCGTCATCGCCTCGCGCCCAATTGCGAATTGCCAAATCTAATGGGGCATCGAAAAGATCGGTGTTGATCCAACAATCAATCAGATTGAACAATGCGCCGCAGAGGCTTTGCGCAGGAGCGGCACAACGATCAAGGATGATACCTGTATTTCGTGACTGCCAGATGTCGATGATCGCGTCGTGCAGATCGGCAAGATCGGTAAAGTGCCAATAAAATCCGGTGCGGGTCAGGTTAAGTTTTCTCGCCAACGCCATGATTTTCACAGCCTCGATCCCATCGTTCACGAAAACTTCATAGGCAGCGTCAAGCCAGACCTCTCGGGTGGCACGTGTGCGGGCGGGCAAATCATTATCCATCACGAGATCCTAAATAACTTGACAGGTATGTCAATTGCGCCAAAGCATGGCACATCACCTTCCACGGCACACATCCAAGGGAACACGCTATGTCTACTGATCCACTGTTGCAGCCCTACCAGCTTAAACACCTTAAGCTTCGAAATCGGATCATGACGACAAGCCACGAGCCGGCGTATCCCGAGGACGGTATGCCCAAGGAACGCTATGCCGCTTATCACGCGGAAAGAGCCAAGGCCGGCGTCGCATTGGCAATGACCGCAGGGTCGGCGGCGGTCAGCAAAGACAGCCCACCCGTCTTCAACAACATCCTGGCCTATAAGGATGAAGTTGTCCCGTGGATCCAAAACCTCACGGATGCGGTGCATGAACACGGCTGTGCTGCGATGATACAGTTAACCCACCTGGGGCGTCGGACAACCTGGAACAAGGGCGATTGGCTGCCATCAGTGTCATCTTCAAAACACCGCGAACCCGCGCATCATGCCTTTCCAAAGCTGATCGAAGACTGGGATATCGAAAGGATCATAAGCGATTTCGCAGATGCCGCCGAACGGATGCAGGCGGGTGGCATGGACGGAATCGAATTGCAGGTGTATGGCCATTTGCTTGACCAGTTCTGGTCTCCGCTGACAAATGACCTGACAGGGCCGTACGGCGCGGATACCCTGGAAAACCGTATGCGCTTTCCGATGGATGTAATTGATGCGATCCGCAGACGCGTCGGGACCGAGTTTATCGTTGGCTTGCGCTATACAGCAGATGAGGCGCAAAAAGGCGGCATTACGGCCGAGGAAGGGCTGGAGATTTCCAAGCGTCTTGCGGCGACGGGCAAGATAGACTTTCTGAATGTCATCAAGGGGCGCATCCACACTGATCCCGCTATGACCGACGTGATCCCCGTTCAGGGTATGAAAAGCGCGCCGCATCTTGATTTTGCCGGGGCAGTCCGCAAGGCGACGGGGATGCCGACGTTCCATGCCGCACGCATTCCTGATGTTGCGACTGCACGTCATGCTGTGCAGGCTGGCCTGTTGGACATGGTCGGGATGACACGCGCCCATATGGCGGACCCGCATATCGTTCGAAAGATCATCGAAGGCCGAGAGGAAGACATAAGGCCATGTGTTGGCGCCACCTATTGTCTGGACCGGATATATCAGGCCGGTGACGCCCTATGTATACATAACGCTGCCACGGGACGTGAACTGACGATGCCGCATGAAATCACTCCGGCAGCATCCAAAAGGACGGTTGTGATCGTCGGGGCCGGCCCCGCAGGGCTCGAGGCTGCGCGCGTCGCTGCCGAACGCGGCCACACGGTTACCGTTTTTGAAGCTGCCGCAGACCCTGGCGGTCAGATAAGATTGACGGCACAGTCGCCACGACGCCGCGAAATGATTGGGATTATCGACTGGCGAATGACGCAGTGTGCTGCACGGAATGTGACATTCCATTTCAACACCTGGGCCGAGGCCGAACATGTCACCGCGCTGAACCCTGATGTCGTCATCATCGCGACGGGCGGCGTGCCCAACACCGAGCTGTTTGAACAGCATCAAGAACAAAAGCATGTCATTACGTCGTGGGATATCATATCGGGTGATGTCAAACCCGCAGGCAAAATACTGATTTATGATGAAAGCGGTGACCACCCTGCCCTGCAAGCCGCGGAACTGGCCGCCAGCGCCGGGTCGCGGGTCGAGATCATGACCCCCGATCGTACGTTTTCGCCTGACGTTATGGCGATGAACCTGGTCCCCTACATGCGTGCGCTTCAGGATAAGGACGTGACCTTTACCGTCACGCGGCGTTTGACCGGGGTCGAACGCAAAGGCAACCAGCTGACTGCGACCATCGGCACCGATTACAGCGATCATACCTACGAGGTGATCGTAGACCAGGTTGTGGTGAATTATGGCACCATGCCGTTGGACGATCTGTATTTCGCGCTAAAGCCTTTGTCATCGAATGGCGGCGCAATCGACTACGACAGACTGATAGACGGCGTCCCTCAGGATAGCGTGCGCAACAATGGCGGCGGTTTCCAGTTGTTCCGCATCGGCGATGCAGTGTCGGCACGAAACACCCATGCAGCGATCTACGATGCGCTAAGGCTGATGAAAGACATATGATCCAGCCGACGACAGCCCGACGTTGGGTTGATCGATATCCCAGGACAACGCCTGCCGGGATCAAGAGTTGTCAGAGGAACGTTTCATCGCGGCGGCCAACATCGCACCTAAAGCTCCATGATTTTCGGATGACGCGGCCGGCCTGATCTTGCCGTCAGGTTTGCGGGTCGGCTTTTTACTATGATCTTTGGTAAGTCGACCTTTGTCAGTGGCACCTTTCTTGTGATCCGGTACCCGCGTTGCTGGGCTATCCTTGCGCATGCTCAGCCCGATACGGTTACGCGGCACATCAATTTCCGTGACACGTACACGCACGATGTCGCCAGCTTTAACAATCTCGTGCGGATCTTTTACAAAGCGATCCGCCAACTGGCTGACGTGCACCAACCCGTCTTGGTGGACACCGATATCAACAAAGGCCCCGAACGCCGCGACATTGGTCACTGTCCCCTCAAGGGACATACCGGGCTTGAGATCGGCAATACTGTCTACGCCTTCGGCAAAACTGGCTGTCTTGAATGTAGGGCGAGGATCGCGACCGGGCTTTTCCAATTCGTTGAAAATATCCTGCACAGTCGGCAAACCAAAGTTGTCATCGACAAATTGTTCGGCACGCAAGCCCGAAAGTGCACTGCTATCGCCCATTATTGATCGGATATCGCGACCGCAAGCCTGCACGATCTTTCGCGCGACGCCATAAGCTTCGGGATGAACCGATGACGCATCCAACGGTTCAGTGCCATCGGTAATTCGCAAGAACCCGGCACTTTGCTCAAAGGCTTTTGGCCCCAGTCCCGGAACCTTGAGCAAGGCTTTACGGGTGGCAAATGCACCGTTTATATCACGATGTGAAACGATGGCTTGGGCAAGCGACGGCCCCAGCCCTGCAACATGCGACAACAAAGGGGCCGACGCCATATTCAGGTCAACGCCCACTGCATTCACCGCATCCTCAACCACCGCCTCAAGAGACCGTGCAAGCGCGCGCTGATCAACATCGTGTTGATACTGGCCAACACCGATCGCCTGCGGTTCGATCTTTACCAATTCCGCCAGCGGATCCTGTAGCCGTCGCGCAATCGAAACCGCGCCGCGCAGGGCAACATCGACGTCGGGGAACTCCTTGGAGGCTAGCTCTGACGCTGAATACACCGAAGCACCCGCTTCTGAAACGATGACTGGCGTCGGCCGGGCCCGCCCCTCGGGAAGGTTTTTCAACACATCCGCCACCAGCCGTTCGGATTCACGGCTTGCCGTGCCGTTACCGATGGCGATCAGCGCAACATTATATCGTTCGATCAACTGCGACAGCTTTTCTGCCGCGCCGCGCAGATCATTACGGGGTTGAAAGGGGTAGATGGTCGCGGTGTCTAGCAGCTTGCCGGTTTCATCAACCACCGCGATCTTACACCCGGTCCGGATACCGGGATCCAGGCCAAGTGTAGCCCGTGCGCCTGCTGGCGCAGCCAAGAGCAAGTCGCGAAGGTTTCTTGCAAACACATCGATCGCATTACTATGGGCACGGTGTCGCAGATCCGTCATCAGGTCGACGAACATCGACAAGCCAAGCTTCATATTCCAGGCCCACGCAGCGACACCGCGCAACCACTCATCACCGGGTCCATCACCTTTAATTCCGACTTCGCTTGCGACAATGCCGATAACACGTGCTACGCCGGCCTCGGGCTCGGGGGCTATGTTAATCGTGACAATGTCTTCTTTTGCAGCACGCAGAATAGCGAGTGCTCGGTGCGGCGCTATCGTGGCCCATTTCTCGCTATGATCGAAGTAATCCGAGAACTTGACGCCGCTCTCCTCCTTCCCCGCTATAATCCGCGATGTTATCACCGCGTCTTGCTGCATGACCTGCCGCAGACGCCCCAAAAGTCCAGCGTTTTCGCTGAGCTCTTCGACCAGTATATCCCGCGCTCCGTTCAGCGCTTCCTTTACGGTCTCCACCGATCCTGACAGGTATGCTTGGGCCAAAACCGCAGGGTCTGCGCGGCGGTCCCCGAGAATACTGCGCAACAGCGGATCAAGCCCATTCTCACGCGCAATCATCGCTTTGGTGCGGCGTTTGGGTTTATACGGCAGATAGAGGTCTTCCAGGACCGACTTGGTACCGGCTTTCTCAATAGCCTTGGCCAACGCTTCCGTCAGCTTCCCCTGTGACCGGATTTCCCCGAGAATACTCGCGCGGCGTTTTTCGAGGTCGCGTAGATAGTCCAACCGCTCGGCAAGTTTGCGCAACTGGGTATCGTCCAGCCCACCTGTCGCTTCCTTGCGGTAGCGCGCGACGAAAGGCACCGTGTCGCCCTTGTCCAATAACGCAACCGTTGCATGAACCTGCTCCGTTTGAGCACCAATATCGGTGGCAATTGTACGGGCGATACGTTCCGCGACTGACATGGCAGGCTCCTTCAGGTGATAGGATCGCTGTGATAGCGCCGTGCGCGACCGCCGCCAAGCCGTGATCGTCAGCAACCTGCACGACAAGAGTTGGCGAAGCGCACCTTCGCCCCGTTATCCGCGATCACCTCGGACTGCCTGACACGGTTATTCGGATTTTTGGTGCGGCTCATATCCGATGACGACGGCACCCAGAACCATATCGACGACACGCTGCCGAATTCTTCTTTGGCCCGGTTCACTATATAAAGAGTCCCCGAACGACGCAGAAAATGTTGCACGGTTCGATACATTGTAAAAGCTCGCCGAGCTGGTCATCCAATGCAACTCCAGTGGGTCAGCGTCTTTTCTAAGAACACCGTCCGCGATACCACGTCGGCACACATCGGTCAGCTTATCGATGATTGCCTTGTTAAGACGGGGGATTATATTTGATTTCTTGACATACTCCGCGTTGTGAATGTTCTCGATCATCACCAGCCGGATGAACTGAGGATTATTGACATGCGAGTCAAACGTAGCCTCTGTCAGACGCTTTAACGCGGGTACGGGGTCTAGGCTGGTGACATCAAGCGCCTTTTCGCTTTCGCGCAGCGACGAATAAACCCGTTCCAGAACCCGCATATACAAACCCTCTTTGCCCTCAAAGTAGTAATATATCATGCGCTTGGAGGTGGATGTTCTCTGAGCGATCACGTTGATGTTGGCACCCGCAAGCCCGTGCGCTGCAAATTCTTCTGTAGCGATGGTCAGAATGTTCTCCTGAACAGCTTCAGGATCTTTCTTCCACGAGGTTTTTCTTGTTGTCCCTGCGCTGTCGCCGCCTGCACCCATGGCTGCTTTTCCCTCTGCCGATAACGTGATTCCACCGACGAATAACACGAATTTAACCTGTGGGTACATTCATATTGACAAATTAACCGCGAGGTACATAAATGCACTCAAGACTGACGATGCGAGGAGCGAATCGCCAGTTGAACTAAGATATAGGGAGGACAGACATGTCTCGTAGATTGATAGGCGCGTTCATTGCCTTGGGGCTCAGCGCAACGGTTTCACTTGCTCAGGAATATCCAACCAAGGAAATTCAGGGCATCATTCAATGGGGTGCCGGGGGATCAACCGACACTGTCATGCGATCCGTCACGCCACATGCCGAAGATGTATTAAGCGGTACGATCGTCATGCAAAACATGACAGGCGCGGTCGGCGCGATTGCGCTGAACTATGTAGCGGCGGCCAAGGCGGACGGCTATACCCTGCTCATGGGTGCAGAAAACCCGCTGCTGTATAAAGTCATGGGTCTGGGCGACAAGGATTACTCCGAGTTTGTTCCGATCAATATCCTGGCACGAGGAACGCCGATCCTTGTTGCCAATAACGATGCCCCGTTTGACGACTATGCCGGTATGCTGGATTTTATCGCAAAAAACCCCGGTGAACTACGGTTTGGAGCGACTGGCCCGGGCGGTTTACCGTCGGTAATTACCGCGATGATGAACACTGTCGAAGGCGATCTGGACGTGATCGCGGTACCTTATGACGGGGACGGACCCGCATTGACCGCGCTGCAAAGCGGGGCGATCGACGTAATGCCCGCCGTCCTGGGTGCCTCGATCGAAAGCATCCGTGCAGGGGCGATAAAGCCCATCGCGATCTTCGACGTCAAACAGAACGAGAAGCTTCCCGAGGTGCCATTGGTCACAGCGTATAACGAAGACTACAAAACCTATCTGCCATGGGGGCCGTTTTTCGGTGTATTTGCGCCAAAGGGCACCCCCGACGCCGTTGTGGCTAAGCTGAGCGACGCGTATGCCCAAGCCGCCAAAAGCCCCGATTTCATTGAACTCATGGACAATCGCGGTTTCACAATGATGGGAATTTCCGGCGCTGAAGCGACAGAATTTTTGTCGAAGTGGCAGCAAGGTACCGCGTGGTTGTTGCAAGACGCGGGACTGACCAAAGCCTCTCCGGAGGATTTCGGCATCAAACGTCCCTAAACGTCGGCACCACTGGTTTTCACGAGTGATACTGACGAAGCCGCTGGCCTTCGTGCCAGCGCACCTTGGCGCCGCCCGCGCCGATAGGCAGGGCGGCGCTTTGCGTTCCGGGACAAGGAGCCCGGTTGACCGAACACAGGGAGGAAAGCAGAATGGATACCGACTTTAGAGGTGATCGTGACCATCATGATGGCACATCCGATGCAACACCCGGGGGATACCCCCAAAAGCGTCGACCCGGGGAATTGGGATTTGCCGCGTTCCTGAGCGGTGCCAGCCTCTTCCTGCTGTACAGCGCTTATGGAATATCCGGATTTGAATCGCTCTCCGCCCCCGGGGCGGTGCCAATGGCCACGACGTTGGTCATGGCGGTTACCGCGCTACTGATCACCCTACGCACCGCACAACAGCAAAGGGTCACATCGGAAACCTTGGCGAAAGACATATTGCCAGGGACCGTAGTCATGTTTATCGGGTTTCTCACGGTCTTCGGGGTGTTGCTACAGCCCCTTGGGTTCGTTTTGACGGCAGCGCTGTTCCTGCTGGTGTCCATCAAGGTTTTGGCGCGCAAAAGCTGGGTCTATACCGTTGGTGTTACAATCGCATCGCTCGCCATTATCTGGTTGATCTTCCGGGTAGTGTTCACGGTTCTTCTGCCAGCCGGTATCCTACCCGAAGCCGAATTCATCCAGTTGTTCCGCAATCTTGTTTCTGGGGCGGCATGAACATGGACACATTACTGGCATTGCTTACCGTTTTCACGCAACCTCAGTTACTGGTTTTGGTGGGTATCGGAACGTTCGCAGGCATTTATATCGGCGCCATCCCCGGACTATCGGTCACGATGGCGGTCTCGATCCTCATTTCATTTACGTTCTCGTGGGATGTATACCCTGCAATCTCGCTCATGGTGGGTATATACATGGGTGGCGTATATGGGGGGTCGCGCACGGCGATTTTGCTTAACATACCCGGTGCACCGTCGGCTATCGCAACTGCGATGGACGGCTATCCCATGGCACAGAAGGGCGAAGCCGGGCAGGCCATCGGCGTCACCACGGTAATGTCCTTCTTCGGGGGACTGATCGGGATTCTGGTCCTGGCCATAGCCGCTCCATTTGTTTCGGATTTTGCACTGACCTTTCAGCCACGCGACTACATGCTGCTTGCGGTGTTGGGTATTCTTCTGGTCGGGTCATTATCCAGCGGATCACTGGTCAAAGGTATCTTTGCCGGTGCATTCGGGATCGCCATCGGTGCCGTAGGCCGCGACCCTCTGACATTTACCGAAAGGTTCACCTTTGATCTGCAAATCATGGAAGGCGGCATTTCGTTCATCGCCGTAATGATCGGCATGTTCGGCGTATCCGAAGCGTTGTTGCAACTGCAAAACGTCACGATGAAGGCCGTACGTCAAAAGATCGACAAGATCGTCCCTTCATTCGGCACCATCAAGAAATACCTGCCGCTGTCGCTTCAGACATCTACGATTGGCGTCATTATCGGAGCGTTGCCGGGTACCGGCGGCGATATCGCGGCATTGATGGCCTATGATCACGCCAAACGGGTGACCAAGAACCCGCAAGTGCCCTTTGGCAAAGGAGCCATGGAAGGGCTTGTCGCCCCCGAGACTGCCAACAACGCGGCCGTTGGTGGCGCTTTTATTCCAATGATGACCCTGGGAATTCCCGGCGATGCCGTAACCGCCATCATGATCGGTGCCCTGTTTATCCATGGGTTGAACCCCGGCCCGATGCTGATGGTGGACCAACCGGATATGTTTTGGTTCATCGTGGGGGCCTTGCTGACTGCAAACGTCTTCATGTTGCTGTTCGGGCTGACCGGGATCAGGATTTTCACGAAAATCGTCGAAATGCCGCGATCGATCATCATCCCTCTGATCCTGTTGCTATCAATTGTCGGTGCCTATGCGGTCAACAATTCGATTACCGATGTCTACTGGATGCTTGGTTTCGGGGTCTTTGGATATTTCATGCGTCACTATGGCTATCCTTTAGGGCCAGTCATTCTCGGGGTGATCCTGTCGCGCTTGCTTGATGACAATTGGCGCCGCGCGATCATTTCGGAACGCGGAGACATTGGCCGCTTTTTCGAGGGCGTGATCACAAGCCCCTTGTCGCTCACCTTGTTCGTCGCGGTGCTCATGATTTTTATCAGCCAAACCCCGCTTTGGGCAACTGTCAAAAAACGGCTCTTCAGAAAGGCGGAATCATGACCTCAGCTTTCGCAAAGGCCATCAAGCTTGGGCTTATTGGCGACAACATAAACCGGTCGAAATCACCACGGCTGCACAAGACAGCAGGGCAGTTGACCGATCTGAACGTGACCTACGACCGCTTGATCCCCAATGATATGGGTATGTCGTTCGACGAAGTGTTCGAGCAGGCGAGGTTGGGCGGGTTTCGAGGCGTCAACGTAACCTACCCGTACAAGGAAACTGTCACGTCGAGTGTTACGGTAGCTGATCCGTTCGTTCGTGCGATCGGTGCAGTCAACACTGTCGTTTTTGATGAGGACGGGCCCAAGGGTTTCAACACCGACTATACCGGTTTTATCCAGGCTTACCGATCTGCCAAAGGCAATGAAAACCCAGGTGCAGTCTGTCTGATAGGCACAGGCGGCGTAGGTAAGGCCGTAGCATTTGGATTGGTAAGCTTGAATGCCCGATTGATCCGCTGTGTAGATCTGGACGCAAACAAGGCCGACGCACTGGCGCGGGCTTTGCAGTCACTGGGCTCGGACACGCGCGTCGAAGTCGCCACGGATGCTACCGTTGCAGTCAAGGGTGTCGATGGCATCATCAACTGCACACCTCTGGGGATGGCGGGCATTGGCGGTTCGCCGTTGCCGGGCGCATATATGCGTGATGCAAACTGGGCTTTCGATGCGGTCTATACCCCGGTCGAGACCGCTTTTATTCAGGACGCCCGCCGCGCCGGGCTTGAGGTGATATCGGGGTACGAACTTTTCTTCTGGCAGGGCGTCGAGGCCTGGAAGGTGTTTTGCAATGTGCCAGTGGACCACGCCGCGCTTAGACTTGCCATATCGGGGGAAGACGCATGAAAACCTCAATCGCGACTGTATCGGTATCAGGTAGTTTACCCGAAAAGCTCGAGGCCATAGCCTCCGCCGGGTTCGACGGCATCGAAATCTTCGAGCAAGATTTTATCGCGCATGACGGAAGCCCCCAAGAGGTCGGGAAACTTGTCCGCTCGATGGGGCTCGAAATTATGCTGTTCCAGCCTTTCCGGGATTTCGAATGTTTACCCGAGCCGCTTAGATCAAAGGCCTTTGACCGGGCTGAACGCAAGTTCGACCTGATGCAAGAGCTGGGAACTGATCTGGTGTTGGTATGTTCGTCCTGTCATCCGCAAAGCCTGGGCGGCATCGACCGTGCAGCGGCCGATTTTCACGAGCTGGGCGAACGTGCGGCAAAGCGCAACCTACGGGTTGGGTTTGAAGCCTTGGCATGGGGACACCACATCAACGACCACCGCGACGCGTGGGAGGTGGTAAGACGCGCCGACCATGAAAACGTCGGCGTGATCCTCGACAGCTTTCACACGCTGTCGCGGAAAATCGATCCGGACAGCATCCGCAGCATCCCTGGCAACAAGATTTTTTTTATACAGCTCGCCGATGCGCCATTGATCGACATGGACCTGCTTTATTGGTCACGTCACTTTCGCAACATGCCCGGTGAGGGAGACCTTGCCGTTGGCGATTTCATGAAATCAGTCACGGCGACTGGATATTCCGGCCCGGTTTCGTTGGAAATCTTCAATGATCAGTTCCGCGCCTGCCCTGCAAAAATGATTGCAAAAGACGGCTACCGGTCGCTTATCGCGTTACAGGATGATGTCACCCGCGACCTCCCTGCCCCTGTCCAGACGCACGCCCCGCTTCCGTCGAGGTCAACGGTTGAAGGGGTCTCGTTCATTGAATTCGCAACGCGCGGCGACGAAGCAAAGGCGTTGGAAACGATACTTGAGACTTTGGGTTTCGCACCGTCAGGCCATCATATCGCAAAAGACCTCACGCTTTGGATGCAAGGCGACATCCGGATCGTGGTCAACCGCGAAACCACAGGTTTTGCGAACAGCGCATACTTGACCCACGGCACCACCATCTGCGACATTGGAATTTCGGTACAAGACGCCGCAGATACTATCATCAGGGCGCGTCACCTTGGGGCGGATCTATTCAATCAGCCGACCGGCCCTGGAGAACTTGAAATTCCCGCCATCCGGGGATTGGGGAGCAGTGTTCTTCATTTCATTGATCAAAAGAGCGGGCTAGATCGAGTCTGGTCGCAAGAATTTTCGCCGGCAAACCCGCAAAATTCAGGGGTCGGTCTGAAACGGATCGATCATCTGGCCCAGACCATGAGCTATGGTGAAATGTTGAGCTGGTCACTGTTTTATACGACCCTCTTTGACATGCGGAAATCTGCCATGGTCGATGTGGTTGACCCGGACGGGTTGGTGCGCAGTCAGGCTATTGAAACGGCTTCCGGCAATTTCAAGATTACGCTGAATGGCGCGGAAACGCATCGCACCATGGCAGGAAACTTTCTTGCAGACAGCTTCGGCGCATCCGTACAGCATGTAGCCTTTGCCACGGACAATATATTCGCCACCAGTTCCGCGATGGTTCAGCGTGGATTTGCGGTTTTGCCGATGTCCAAAAACTACTACGCCGACCTCGCGGCACGGTTCGATCTTGATCGGGAATCGCTCGCGAAGCTTCAGCAACATAATATGCTGTATGACGAAGACGCCGAGGGTTGTTTCTTTCAATTCTATTCACAGCCCTTTGCAGGCGGCATGTTTTTTGAAATCATCGAACGCCGTGGCGGTTACAAAGGCTATGGGGCCGCGAACGCGCCCTTTCGCATCGCTGCCCAAAAACGATTGATGCGCGGATACGGCATTCCAAAAAGGTAAACGCATGTGCCCCGCCCCTGTCGCGGGCGCATATGCTGTGGCGTCACTGCATATTCTTTAGGGTAACTGGCCTAGCCTCCCAGCCATCACCTGTATACCAACACGCAGCTAACTACCTGATTAATATAGTGAATTACACGAAAAACGCAGGCAACATCGCTCTATGAGTACCATCATGGAGTTCGATAATGATAGTAAGACGCTTCTTTCTTCTCATCGCCATCCCGGCAGCATTTACCGCACACCCGTTGATGGCGGAATCCTATTCCCTGGCTAAGGCGAATTCTGCCAGAATTAGCGACATTAGTTTTAACCTTCACGACTCCGGTTCGCAGGGGCCCATCACATTGCGGCACGTTCAACACGTTCAACACGTGCAGCCGGTACAGGCGAAACCGCGGTCATTCGAAATACATGACGGGACGGGCGCCACTACTCACCTGAAACATTTGATCGCTTGGGCAGAGGCCGGCCATAAAGGCTATGATGCGATCCAGCTTGGAGCGAAAAAGCTGCCTGCCAAACGGCCCACGCAAATGACGATCGGCGAAATCTATGCGTGGATAAATCAAACACCCAATCAACCTCATGCAATTGGCCGTTATCAATTCATACCCTCGACACTACAAAGCCTCGTCATCCAAGCCGGCATAAGCGAGAGTCATAAATTCACCACAGGTGTACAAGATGCCTTGGCTGACATCCTGTTAGAGGACGCGGGTATCAGCAGCTTTATGGAGGGCAAAATCAGTCGCCACCGGTTTATGACTAATCTGGCAAAGATATGGGCGGGGTTCCCGACGGCGACTGGCCGATCTCACTATCACGGGTATGCGGGCAACCGGGCTGTGATCAGTTGGGACAGGTTTGACGCGATCATGAAAAAGATTTTCCCCACCAAACGCGGTTGACCGTCGCGGGGGAACACTACCATATGTTACCCCCACACAACAATTCCTAGAGTGATTTAAGCGTTAATCACCCTTTTTCCCGCTGGAGGTGGCAAGATCATACGCGACGAAGCCAAGCGTAATAAGAATCATGATAACCAAGTCGGGGCTTGGTACCTTGAACGCCAAAATCAGCAGAAAAACTGCGATTGAGATAAATGCAAGAAGCGCGAGCAGCCGGTTCATAATTTACTATTCCTCATTGTAACGTGCCATCGGCCCAGTTAAAAAGCCACTGTGCTGTACGCATTAGACGCGCGTCATTGTCACGCGCACCGACAAGCTGAACCCCCATTGGAAGCCCCTCGAGCGAGGTCAGCAAGGGAACGCTGACACAAGGGGTACCACAGAATGTCCAGATGCCGTTAAAAATCGGGTCGCCAGTTGTATCCAGCCCTTTCGGAGCAGGGCCGGGGGCCGCCGGACACAACAGCACATCGCAACGGGTTAACAGTTCGTCCAAAGCCGCGTTCAGAAGTTTAGGCATATCCTTCGCCGAAAGATAATCCCGAGCGGGAACCTTGTTGCCCTGTTCAATGGCTTCGCATGTTACCGACCCCAGTTGATCGGTCGCATCGCGCCAATAGGGATAGTAATGATAGGACATTTCCGCGAAATTAATCAGTTTTCGCTGTTCCGACGCGTGTTCGAACACCGCAGGCAAAGGCATTTCAAACGCCTGATCACCCAGGGCGCCGATCAGTTCGTCAAAGGCATCACGCATCTGCGGGTCAGCATTTTCCCAACCGGGCGGCCGCACGAACCCGAATACCGGAGGGATCGGCGGAGCGGACACCGCCGCAGCATGAAGCGCGGGTGCCGGCTGCAATGCTGTAGCTGCATCATCCGCGTCATAGCCAAACAAAACCTCGGCAAGCAATGCAGCACCTGCGGGATCGCTGGCAAACACGCCAACCGTATCCAGTGTCGGTGACTGCGTTAGGATGCCACGCCGTGGGATTGCGCCGAAAGTCGGCTTATATCCGGTGACCCCGCAAAAAGAAGCAGGGCGGATTACTGATCCACCAGTCTGCGTGCCGATCGCCAATGGCACCATACCATCGGCAACCGCCGCAGCCGAACCTTGCGAAGAACCGCCAGGTGTGTGGGCCAGATTGTGCGGGTTTGCCGTTTTACCCGGATGCATATAGGCAAGCTCGGTTGTCACCGTCTTGCCCATGATGATCGCGCCTTCCTTTTTAAGACGCTCAACAACATAGGCATCGTGCAACGGTACCCGCCCCTTGTCGTGCGTACACCCATTTTCGGTCGGGATGCGCGCGGTGTCGATAATGTCCTTCAATCCTACCGGCAGCCCGTGCAGACGCCCCAAAGGCCGCCCTGCCCGTCTGTACCCATCCAGTGTCCGCGCTTGAGCCCTTGCAAACTCAGGGTCGAACCAAGCCCACGCCCCTACTTCGGGTTCGCGCGCCTCGATGCGTGCAATATAGCTTTCGACCAATTCCAGCGCTCCAAGAGCACCCGACGCTAACCGGTCGCGCAACAAAGTAACACTGGGCTGCGCGACCCACGTATCGGACTGTTTGGCCTCAGCGCCCATAGAACATATCCGGCAAATAGAAAACGATTGACGGGAAGATATACATCAACACCATCGACAGGATAACGCAGAACAGGAATGGCATCACCCCTTTGAAGATCTGCGTCAGCTGTAGTTCAGGCGGTGCAATTCCTTTCAGATAATACGCCGACATCGCCATGGGCGGGGTCAAGAAACTGGTTTGCAGATTCAAGGCAACCAGGATGCCGAAGAACAGCGGATCAATATCAAAGACCGCGAGCAGGGGCAGGAAGATCGGCACGAAGATGATGATGATTTCGGACCATTCCAACGGCCAGCCCAACAAAAAGATGATAATCTGCGCCATGATCAGGAATTGGATCGGAGTCAGGTTCATGGACTGCACGAACTCGGAAATCACATGTTCACCGCCTAGATACGAGAATACAGCCGAGAACGTGTAAGAGCCAACAAATAGCCAGCACACCATCGCCGTTGTCCGTAGCGTCAGATAAACGCTTTCGCGCATCCGCTGCCACGTCATCGCCCTGTAGATAAACGCCAGAAAAATTCCGCCCAACGCGCCGATAGAAGCCGCCTCGGTCGGGGTGGCGAGGCCAAACAGGATCGAGCCGAGTACCGCAAAGATCAGAAAGGCCAGCGGCACGAACGAAGTGATGATCATCCAGACCAGTTTGCCCATGGGCATGTCGGGCACTTCTTCAGCAGTAGGGCGCGGTGCCGACGACGGTTGAAGAACCGAGCGGCCGATGATGTAGATAAGATACAGGCCCACCAGTGTAAGGCCCGGCAACAACGCTGCTGCATAGAGCCGAACGATAGAAACGTTGGTGGCCGCGGCGTAGACGATCAGCATGATCGAGGGCGGGATCAGGATCCCCAGGGTACCGCCCGCACAGATGATACCGGCAGCGAATGAAGGGTCATACCGCGCCTTGAGCATCGCCGGCAACGCAAGCAGTCCCATCAGGGTCACAACCGCGCCGACAATACCGGTGGCGGTCGCGAACAGAGCGCAAGTGATCAGTGCGGCGACCCCCATGGACCCAGGTACATTCTTCGAAGCGACGTTGAGGGTGGTGAACAAGCGGTCGACGATATTTGATCGCTCGACGATGTAGCCCATGAACAAGAACAACGGCACGGCGGTAAGCACTTCGTTTGACATGACCGTAAAGGTCTGGTTCACGAACAAATCGAATATTCGATTGTTATAGAACCCCTCAAACCAGGTGGACCATTGGTCCCATTGCCCCGCTGTTTCATCCAGCCGGTCAAAGGCACGCCACATCCGGTTGGCATCGAAATAGGCATAATACCCAAAGCCGATGCCCATAGCCATGAGCGTGAAAGCGATTGGAAAGCCGAGGAATACAAAAATGATGAACAGCCCCAACATCATCAGGGCAATTTGCGGATCGGTCATGTGATATGGTCTTTCTCGGCCTTGTTTGCTTCTTGCATCAGAAGATCTTCGGTTTCGAAGACATCCTCATCAGCTTCAATCCAATAGTTGTGTTTGATCGCAATTATGCAGCGGCACACCTGTGCGATGCCCTGAATGAAAAGCAAGATACCCGCGACGACGATTATCGCTTTGAACTGGAAAATCGGTACGCCGGCCGGGCTGTTGACTGACACTTCGCCGTATTGCCAGGATCGGGCAGCATATTTCCATCCGGAAATGATCAACGCCGTGACACCGGGGAAGAAGAACACCAGATACAGGACAATATCAATCTTGCCCTGGGTTTTGGGCTGCAACAGGCGGTAGATGAAATCGCCTCGTACGTGTCCCCCCCGTGAAAGCGTATAGGCCCCGCCCATCATGAACAAAGTGCCGTACATGATAAACGAAACATCGAGCGCCCATGCAGTGGGGTTGTTCATCACGTACCGGACGAAAACCTCGTACCCGGTGCCGATCGACATTAACAAAATGAGCCAGGCAAATGACTTGCCAAACCACGCGGAAAGATTATCGGCGAACCGTATAAATGATACCATATTAGCCCCATGCCTCGCATAGAAGCCCCGGCACACTGGGTGCCGGGGCCTGTTTAATTCTCTGATCTACACGTTCAGAGTTTGATTTTGCCTGGGAAGTAATGCTCGTACGCAAGGCCGTAGTCAGGTGCGTTCATCAGCTCGTAGTACGAGACGCGGCCTACCCAGTCACGCTGGCTGTCGAGGCATTTCTTCATGAACGGATCAGCTTCCAGTTCTGGGATCAGTTCATCCCATGCCTTTAGCTGTGCATCCAGAATCTCTTTGGATGTGCGACGCACTGTAACGCCCGCATCATTTTGCAGGAATTGCAGATCCGCAGAGTAACGGTCCATCGCCTTGGCCGTGTTGGCAGTTGATGCAGCTTCGACACCATACTTCAGGATTGCCTGAATATCGGGGTCCAGATCCTCGAGGAAGGCTTTCGAGAACAGGAATTCAAAGCTTTCCGACGCCTGGTGATAGGAGGACAGGTAATAGTTCTTGGCTACGTCCTGCGCGCCAAAATCCTTGTCCGACGACGGGTTGTTGAATTCGAACGCATCAATCACGCCGCGCTCCATCGCGGGCACGATTTCACCACCGGGAAGCTGTGCTACCGACATGCCAAGCTTTGCCATAAGGTCGGCCGCCAGGCCCACTGTGCGATACTTGAAACCTTGCAGGTCGGCGACAGTGTTCACTTCTTGCTTGAACCAACCGAAAGGCTGCGCGAACATCGGGAAACCCATGTATCCGACAACGTCCAGACCCATGATATCTTGGGTCAGCTCGTTATAAAGCGCCTGGCCACCGCCCTGATAGAACCATGACAGCATTGTCGTAGCGGAACCGCCGAAAACCGGGCCGGTACCGAACAGCGAAGCGGCCTTGTTCTTGCCGTACCAGTAAACCGGCACTGAGTGTGCAGCGTCGATCAAGCCGTCGTTTACCGCGTCCAGAACTTGGAATGCAGCGACAACCGCGCCCGCTGGCAGCACATCGACCTTAACGCGCCCGCCCGACATTTCTTCGACACGGGTTGCATAGTCACGGGCAAAATCCTGCCAGATGTTTGCATCGTTCCACGATGTCTGCATTTTGATCACAAGTGGCGCTTGTGCGAGAACGGCCGGAGCTGCCAGCATAGCGCCAGTGGCGGCACCGCCTGCAACAACCGATTTCGTCAAAAACGAACGCCGGTTCAGGTTCTTCGTATCTTTCATGTTTTCTCCTCCCAGAGTGATCGCTAGGGTATATTGTCTCAAATCCGGAGTGTGCTGGCGATCTAACGCGGCATCCTAACTATTTCGATCTGATTGGCAAGCGCCTCAAAGGTTGTAAGTTTTGTGTCCGACACAATCCATCCAAGTAATTCAGGTACTTAGCCTTATTTTTAACAATAGAGCCGCGTTTTGGCGGCCAAAATTAAACGGCTACACGTCTGCAAAACCGCCCCCAAGTGCCGTTGCGTCACTTCAGGAAGCTGACGCGGCGCAGCGAGCGCCGCTCAAATCTTGGTTTCAGTCAGAACAACCCACGAATCGACTGATTCTGACGCACCTCCAGTGCTTCGCTATATGTTGGCGCTAACAGCGCCCGCCGGGTACATTTGCGGTGAGGCGTTTCGTATCCTCGGATACACTGGCGTTGTGCAGACCGGTGTCGCAGATCATTCCGGTAAAAATCTCACCCCGCCAAAAATAGCGTCCAGTGCAAGAAAAACGCTGCAGCGAGCGTCGGGCCAAAAGGGATGTTCGCACTTGCATCATCGCGTCTGACCACGGCCAGCACGATCCCCGCGATGGAAGACAAAAGGATGATCGTAGGCAGCGCTTGCCATCCCAACCATGCACTTGCCGCCGCTAATAACTTAGCATCACCGAGCCCCAAGGCATCAATTCCGCGCGTCCTGAAGTAAGCAGCGCCAATCGCCCAAAAAAAAGCAAACCCTGCTGACGCGCCTATCACCTGATCGACGGGAACCGCCCCCTCCCTCCAAACCGCAAGGATTACGCCACTTGCGATCAACGGAAGCGTCCCTGCATCGGGCAAGCGAAAGCTGCGCCAGTCCTTGACACTTAGCCAGATCAGCACTGCAACCAATGGCGGCGTAGCGATGATATCAAGACTTGTCGGGTGCGACTGTGAAAATAGAAGCAGCGGTTGATCCAAGGCGGAACCTGTCAGTGAGCCTAGCTACCATAGAATGGTGGGCCTTTGCACATATTACCACCCGAAATGACCGTTCAATAATATTTATGAAATTTAAGAAACTATTTTGAAACTAATTTCTGGGCCGGCTCGTGGCTACGCGCATATGCGGGGCTTCAACCTTTCTGATGATTTAAGGGGAAGGTAGAACAGCCTTTTTTTTGCATATCCCAATATCCTATGTGGAGGTAATACTATGCTAAATAATAAGAAAAAAGTCCTGGTCAGCGCGGGTGCCGTTCTGGCCACGGTGTGCGCCACAACAGCGTGGGCGTCGTCGCACCGCGAAGCGCCCGGCATCACTGCAATGCCAAAAGTGGATGCTACAGATTTTTATATGTTTCGAGGCTACGAAACAGGCAAGGAAGATACTGTAACTTTCATTGCGAACTATCAGCCATTACAGGCACCTTACGGGGGTCCCAACTATTTCACCATGGACTCCGACGCTGTTTACGAAATTCACGTGGACAATGACGGCGATGCGATGGAAGACATCACGTTTCAATTCCAATTCCAAAATACTCTGGCGAATTCAGGTAAAGGCATCGCGCTGAAAGTCGGAGGCCAGGATATCGCGATCCCGCTGCGCCAAGCCGGCACAATTGGTGCAGGTAATACCGCTGCACAAAACGAATTTGAAAGCTACACAGTACGTAAGATCAATGGCGACCGCCGTTCCGGCTATGCCGCCAGCTCCCTGCTGACAAACAAGTCCGGGGGAGGCACGACCTTCAAAAAACCTATCGATAACATTGGCAAAAAGACCATCGCTGACTATGCGACCTACGCCGACGGCTTTATCAGCGAAACCACGATTCCGGATTGCGCTGCACCCGGGCGCGTTTTTGTCGGACAACGAGCAGAAGCGTTTGCTGTTAACCTTGGTGAGATCTTTGACCTCGTAAATCTGGTACCAATCCAGGGTGCCGACAACCCCGCTTACCCTCAATATAACGCATCATCGCCATTCTCGGGTGGGATCAGTCAAGACCGTGCCAATGACGATCTAGTTGGCAAGTTCAACGTCACTTCGCTGGCGATCGAAGTTCCGATTTCCTGTTTGACAGGGAACGGTAACGGCGTAATCGGTGCTTGGACGACAGCAAGTTTGCCTCAGGCTCGCGTGCTTGACCCAAGCCCCACCTACGAAGGGACCGACGTCAATGGCGGTGCGTATGTACAGGTTGCGCGTCTATCCGCACCCCTGGTGAACGAAGTTGTCATCGGCCTGCCCGACAAGGATTTGTTCAACGCAGCCGAACCAACCCAGGATGGGGCGCTTGCGCCTTACGTTACCAACCCTACACTTCCCGAACTCGTCGAGCTGCTGTTCGGCGGCGTGGCTGGTCTTCCAGCGGAGCTAGCGCCAAATAACTTCCCGCGCAACGACCTTGTCGCCGCTTTCTTGACAGGCTTCGCGGGCTTCAACCAACAGGCAACAGTAACCGGCTCTGAAATGATGCGCCTGAATACCGGCGTAGCTGCAACGCCTCTGGCCAAGCAGAATGTCTTTGGACTGGTTGCCGAAGATCTTGCCGGTTTCCCCAACGGGCGTCGCCCGGCAGATGATACCGTCGACATCGCATTGCGCGTCGTGATGGGTCGTTTGTGTCACCCCGTGCCATTGGGTCAAGAGTTGAGCGGCGATCCGAAAGCCGTCGACGACATCAATCTTGGGCTTTGTGCTCCAGCAGATGCTCCCGTTGGCACCGCTGCATTCACAGATGGTGCTCCAATCAAACCAACCGATCTTCGCGCGACGTTCCCTTATTTGAACACGCCGCTCGCCGGGTCGCCAAACTAAGTGGAGGATCGTATGACACCGACCATGAAACAGATGTTTACACGCAAGGGTAAGCTGATTGCCGGAGCCTCCTTGCTTTTGCTGGTGGCGGCGTGCGGAGGCGGCACCGGTCTCTCGGGGATCAACACCTTGGGTGCGGCTTTCGTCAAGGCGTTCCAAACCAACGCCAACGGTACAGCCGTGGCTGATCCTGCAACTTTGGGATTGACCGTGAACCCGAACATCGATCCGTTTAACCCTTAAGGGTTACTGATCGACGTTCAGGCAAAAACCATTTGGGGGTGCAGATGTTCATTCGTTTGCACCCCCTTTCTACATCTGCGGTATCATCGGCACGGTATTGAGCGGCACACCGTAGGCCCGACGTGTCACAACGACACTTTGGCCCGCAAAGCTTTCTTGACGCGCAATTCGGCTGTGCAGATTTACGACGATGTCATCGACTTCGGCAAGAATATCGATGTCGAAGTTCTGCGAGGTGAACCCGGTCAAGGCGGGCTGGACTGCACCCACCCGTTCAAGGTCCTTTGGCGTCAAAAGCCCCGCGCTGCCCCGCATGCTTTCAAGCCGCAGCGCAGCAGATCGGTTGTTAAGCACCGCGCGCAAAAGCAGTGGCGCGGCAGTATTCAGATTGAGCGTTGCGGTTGCGGGCAAGAAATCCACGAACGGCGAAAGTGCGTTAATTGTCTCAGCCGAAATGCTGCGCAATTCCGATAGGTTTTTCAGACCCGGACGCCCGGCGATTTCCGCTGCGATCCGTATGCCATCTGCGCGACTGATCTCTAGTTCGGCCAGAACGCGCAACAGCGCCTCAACTTCGACCTGCGCCCCACCGGCAAGTCGGGTCAGGTTCAACTTGGCCTGTGCATCGCGAATTCTCACGGAAAAACGCCCCGTTGACAGACCGGCTTCTTGCTGGGCGACCTGTGCCCAAGGCTCTGCGTAGTTGTCAGTGTCCGGGGCATTTATCATATCCCGCCGCAGCGCGGTCACGGCGCTCGCTTCCGCCCCTCTGGCCAAGGCATCTGCGGCTGTTGCCGCCGCCATGGACTGCGCACGCCGCAATGACACATCTTGCGAGGTCAGCATCAAGAACACGACAATGGACGCGATCGACAGAATAACCAACACGTTGATCAGGACGACACCCGCGTCGCGCTGCCGGATCATTCCTTCACCCCGGCTGGCACATCGACAAGTCGGCTAACCGTACCCTCGCGTAGATCAAGTTGCAGCTCGACAGCCTTTAGCGTGGGTGCCAGACCAAGCGACTGGGTCTGTTCGATCGGCCAACGGTCATGCCACGTGCCCGCAGAATCAAGCGACCTCAGCCGGATGGCCTTTACTCCGTCAATCATCTGCTGTTCAAAATTCCTGCGCGACAGGCTGCGCAGAAGAACAGTTGACGGGGCCTGATAGGACAGCAGACCGGTACCGGTCCTGTTCATCGTCACACCGTTTTCATCCTGCCGCACGCTGCCAGAATCCGATTCCTGCAAATCCCGGCTGAAAATCACCAGTGCGCGATCGATTTGACCCAAGCGCTCCAACCGCCCTTGCGTGCCGGACTGAACCCGTAAAATGTTATCAAGCATCGTAAAGCCAGCCAGCCCGATCAGAGAAAACAAGGCCAGCGCGACAAGCACCTCGATGAGCGTCAAGCCCGCTTCTGTGTCGCGGTGCACCTGCTGGGTCATGCCGACGCGGATCCGATCATCGTGATAGCGCCTGCCCCCACGTTCAACACCGCAAGACCACGGCTGCATAGCCCCGATTTGTTGAACTTATATGGCCCAAGCACACCAGAAAAGCCCTTGTCGCGGGTCAAGCCGCTGGCGGTCTGTTCCTGTATCCGTCCCAAAAGGCGCGCTGTTTCAACGCCATCAAAGGCGACCCCCGCGAGGATGCCGGCGCTTGACCCGTGCGCCTCTTGATAAGCGACGGCAAACGGTTCAAACGCAAGCGGGTCCGGGGCCGCGTACCAGGCATCACGGAGTGCTGGCAAATTACCGGGGTCGCGAGAAGACCATTGTGTTGACCCCAACACTTGGGTTTTGCCCCGCAACGCAGATGCCAGCGCTTCCAATTCCTCACCTGCGCCGGGCAGATACACGGCCTTTGGCAGGACCCCACCATTCGCGTTTGCCAACTTTGCAAGCACGATTGCGGGGTCGGTGTCGACGATCGGCGGCAACATGGTTTGGCCGGTCGTTTTGCCAACAAGCAGCGCGGCCTCGGCAGAGCGTGCGCCGAAAGCGCCGGTGGGCGCGACCACGCCAACGGTGTTCAAACCGCGTCTGGCGGCAAATGTCAGCACCGCGCGTGCAGATTGTTCCGGAGTGACGCCCAATACGAAAACACCACCGCCCGCGACGTTGACATCATTCGATAGGGTCAAGACAGCCACGTTTGACCCAACTGCTTGGGAAACCGCCGCAACCTGCGCCCCGAATAGCGGGCCGACAATCATACGCGCCCCCGCTGCAACGGCAAGACGGGCGGCAGCCGCGGCGGTCTCGGGCGTATCACCTGAATCGAAAAACGCCATTTCGCCAGTATCGCTCAACGTGTTGCCGCCAAGGGTTGCAGCATTGCGCATGATCTGGCCTAGTTGCGGCGCACGGCCCGACATCGGTGCCAGAAGCGCGGCCCTCCCCGGCCCCTCGCTTTTGGCTGGCTTACCCTCAAGGACACTGCCCAACCCAGTGGCAGAACATGCAGAAAGAAACGAAGCAGATGCTGCCAACCCAGACAGAAAAACCCGGCGGTCGCGTTGCACGGCGACCCGCGCGGGGAAGTCAGATTTTATGGGTGATCGGGTTGTCATTGGTGGCACTCCTGTTTTTTGGGGCGACGGCGATGCTGACCGTACCCGCCGCCACTATGGCACGGGTGGCGGGGATGCCGCCACAGGTGCGCGCGGTCTCGGGCAGCCTGTGGTCGGGTCGCGCAGTGATGGACGGGGGTTTGGTCCTGACCTGGCAAGGAACATGGCGCAGCCTTCTGCGCGGGCGGATCGGCGGCGACCTGAAGCTGGCCGGACAGCATACCCTGTTGCAAGCGCATGGTTTCGCCAGCCCCTGGCAGCTTGGCCTTCGCGACGTGTCTGGACGCGGTGGCGCGGATCTGTTGGCTTTGGTGCCGGGCGCGTCGCCCTGTGACGGGCAGACAGTTGTCGATATCAACCGCATAACCTGGTCGCGCCACCAGGTAACGAGCCAAGGTCGGGTACAAATTAGCGAAAGTACCTGCCAAGCTGCGGGACGACCAGCGCTTGAAGTCGCGCCGCTTGTTCTGGTTCTCACCACCGAAGGTGTTGACGGCGTCGCAAACCTGACCACGAATGATGCCGCCAAATCGCAGATGGGCCGAGCGCGACTTGGCCCTGACGGCTGGGTCAAATTGCGGATCGAGCCCGCCGCGGCGCAATTGATACCCGGCCTGCCCGACAGCGCGCCAACACTGTTGGAGTTTCAATTGAACTAACCGGGTCAGCCACATCAAATCACCAAATTGTTCAGATTGACTATGGGCAGCAGAATCGACAGGACCAACAACATCACCACACCGCCCATCAATAAAAGCACTGCGGGTTCGACCAACGCCACCAGCGCCGACACGAGGGCGTCAAGATCGCGTGCCTGATCCGCAGCGGCGCGCGTCAGGCTTGCGCCCAGTGTGCCACCGGCCTCGCCGCTGGCCACCATCGCGACCAGCAAGGGCGGAAAAACTGCCGCCTGATGCATCGCCTTTGACAGCGCCGTGCCCTCGCGAACCCGCGCGCCTACAGCCCGCGCCTTGGCTTGGATATAGCGGTTGCCGATCGTGTCACCGGCCGCTTCCAACGCTTCTGAAAGCGGTACCCGGCTGACCGTCAGGGTGGCCAGGGTACCCGCAAACTGCGTAGCATTGGACTTCAACACGAAATGCCGCATCGGCCAGGCCTGCGAAGTCCATTGATCAAAGCGCATGCGCGCGCTTGGACGCCTGAGCAACCATGCCCCCAACGCGACAAGTCCCAATACGGCACCCAGAACAATCAGTCCGTAATTCGCGACAAAGTCACTCACCGCAATCAGGCTGCGGGTCAACAACGGCAGTTCGGCCCCGCGGGAGGTAAAGACTTTGACAATATCTGGCACCACATAGACCAACAGCGCAACGATCACCCCTAAAGAGACCAGCGCCAAGATCGCCGGATATAGCAGGGCAAGCTGCACTGTCTGGCGGTTCTTTGACCGGGTCTCGACAAAATCGGCCAGATGATCCATCACGTCGCCCAACCGGCCCGACGTTTCCCCGGCCTTGACCGATGCACGATAGAACGCGCCAAAGATGTGGGGATGTGCATCAAGCGCAGGAGCAAGCCCCTGCCCGTCGAGGACGTCGGCGCGCAACGTCAACATCAACGCTGCCACTTTCGCGTTGCTCGCCTGATCCGCGACGGTCTTTAACGCGTCCTCGATACGCACCCCCGCACCGATCAACGTCGCCAGCTGCCGGGTAACCACGGTCAGCGCTCTCCCTCCGATGGCCTTGCTGCGCCCGCTGGCAAACACCGACGCGCCAGAGAGACCCTTCCGCGTCGGTTCGACAGATATCGGTAACAATGCGCGTGCGCGCAGCTCCTGCCGCGCCGCACTTGCGCTTGACGCTTCGATCAGGCCGGTGCTTCCGGCCCCTGATTTATCAACCGCCTTATAGGAAAACGCTGCCATATCTTAAGCCATATCCGGTATCACAACATCATCACGGACCGCCCGGGCAACTTCCTCGACCGTGGTCTTGCCTTGCCGAAGTTTATCGACACCATCTGCCAGAATACCGGGCGCTTTAGCACGGGCACGATCTTGCAAGGTCGCCTCCGATGCACCCTCGTGGATCAACCTTTCAAGCTCTCGATCAACTTCGATAATTTCGTAGATCGGCAGCCGGCCCTTGAAACCCTGATTTTGGCAGGCATCGCAGCCGATACCGCGTTGAACCGTTTCGCCGGCTGAAATCGCCCCCGACAACAGGGCGCTTTCGCTTTCGGTAATGACGTGTGGTGCCGCGCAATCCGGGCAGACGCGACGTACCAAACGTTGCGCAACCAATCCCCGCAGCATCGGGGCCAACAAAAACCGTTCCACACCCATCTCTACTAATCTTGAAACCGCACCGATAGCCGTGTTGGTGTGAAGGGTCGAAAGCACAAGGTGGCCTGTCATCGCGCTTTCAACGGCGATCTGTGCGGTTTCGCGATCGCGAATTTCGCCCACCATCACGACATCGGGATCTTGCCGCAAGATCGCGCGCAGCCCGCGCGCAAATGTCAGGCCGGTCTTGGTGTTGACTTGCATCTGTCCCACACCATCCATCGAATATTCAATCGGATCTTCGACGGTCATTATATTCCGTGACCGATCGTTCAGCCGCCCAAGTGCTGCGTACAGCGACGTCGTTTTACCGGACCCTGTCGGCCCTGTCACCAGTAACAGTCCATCCGGGCGCGCAAGGATGCGTTCAAAGGTTTCGCGATCTCGCGTGCTCATCCCCAGATGGCTGATGCCGCGTTGCGTCTGGCTTCGATCCAACAGCCGCAGCACGACCCGTTCACCAAACTGCGACGGAATGGTGGACACGCGCACGTCAAGGTCATACCCCCCGACGCGCAAGCTGACGCGCCCGTCTTGGGGTTGCCGCTTTTCCGCGATATCCAATTTGCCCATCACCTTGATCCGGCTGACCAGAAGCCCGGCCAAAGCGCGCTTGGGTTCGATCACCTCGCGCAGGACGCCATCAACCCGGAACCGCACGATCAAACGGCGCTCTTCCGTTTCGATGTGAACGTCCGACGCACCTTCCTTGACCGCCTCGAGCAAAAGCGCGTTGATCAGCCGGACCACCGGGGCATCGTCATTTTGATCCAGCAGATCGTCGACCGCTGCGGCCGTATCGGCAAGCGCATTCAGGTCGTCCCCGGCTGCCGCCTCTGCGGCCTCGGATGCACTGTCGCGGTAAACGCGACCTAACGCGGCCTCGAAAGCTTCGGCTTCGATCGGTACAAAGACAATGGGTTGATCAGCCCTGCGCTGTGCTTCCATCAACGCGTCGACGGTTGCGCCGGGGCGAAAGTGGCAACCCAATCGGCCATCCGGTGAATCCACCATCAAAATAACGCCGTTTGACTTGGCAAAACCGTAGCCGAGGCGCGGAAAGTTTGGTGCGTCGTCGAGGCTCATTCCGCGTTCTCCAAGGTCAGGCGTACGGCCACGATGCCGGGTGCAGTTCTGCGGTCCAACTCAATCGCGACAAGCGCGATGGCCGCGTCGGATTCCATCTTGGCGACCCAGTTGACAACCGTCTCATAGGGCGCATCATCCAAAGAGACCCGCACAACCGCGCCTTCTGGCTCAAGCCGCCGCACGAGCACCCCGGCAAGTTCAGCGCTTTCGGTGATGCGGGTTGCCAGCGGTACCGTGACGACAGCGACGGGTTCCATCTCCGCGGGCCGGTTTCCCAAGTTCTCGGCCGCTTCGATCAAGGTTTGATATTCCCGGATTTCGGCGCGTGCCATCAGTCGTGCTTCATTCAGCGGTACCCACACAAAACGATATCCGGCGAACAGCGCCACCAGTGGCAGAGCGACAAGCACCAATACCTTTTCGCGGCGCGACAGACGGTGAAACGCGTTCATTCCGGGGCCCCCTTCGTTACAACGAATTCGGCTTCCGCCCCCCCCGCCGAGGCCGTTGCGGCACCGCTGGTCACCCTGAATCCGCTGGCGCGCAGCAAACCTTCCGCCTGTTGAAGGTCGTCCAGCCCGGGCACTTCAACCAAGATCGTCAACCGCGCGGGGTTGTCGGCAAAGATCATGCGGCGAAACGTAATCTGGCTATCGACATCGAGCAGGGCTGCGGACAGATCCTCTAGCATCGGGAGGAATGCACCGCCCTTCGGGGGCGTGTCGACAGGTGCAAGCCGGCGCAGGATAGGTTGAACATCCGAAGTGACAATGATGCCGGGAAGCATGGTATCAATTGCAGCCTGCGCCGCTGCGCGTTCGCGATCAGCAATCCGCGTCAACGCGACGGTATCCGCGATCACGATACCAAGATGCCCAATCAACCCGAGGGCGGCGATTGACGCGACGCGCTTCAGGTGCCGCGTCCAATCGGTGGCCTTGGGGGCGAACGCGCCTTGCCTCAGATCAACGCCCAGGTCTTTAGGGTCAGGCTTTGGGGGCTGTGGTGCATACGAACCCGCGACGATGTTATCAGGCAAGCGATCGCCATAGCTCTTGATCGGCGGCTTACCTGCCTGCTGCCAGATCAGCGGCAACATGGTGACGTCGATGATGAATCCGATACCGTCCGAAACGCGCACCAACGCACGCGCCCCGCTCAGCCATACGGCCCAAACGGGGCTGTCATCCACACTGACCGGCGCGGGCAGCGCGAATGTCTCTGGCAGGACCGGACGATCACCGGCATTTACGGCGGCCTGCATGATGTTTCGATCCACGACCGCAGCAAGCACCTGATCAGGCTTGTCCAGTGTCCGACAAAGCGCGATGTGAATATCCTCGAGCGGCGCGCTGATCCGATCCTCAAGCGCGAACGGCAATGCAGCACGCTTGGCACGTGTGCCGCGCAACGGCAGGACGGTGGCCATCAGCGAAACCTGTTCGCCGGGCAAAATTAGCGGCGAAACCTGAGAAGATTCGGCCAGTGCGTCACACAATGAAACAGCAAAATCTGATCGGGGGTCCGCCGAAAATCGGGGGTTTTGAGACACGCCTTTTGATCCCACCCGATCCGGGTGGATTTCAGCGGTTTGCTGCTCGTTTATGTGCACCTTTTGCAAGGTTTCATCATTGTGCGAGGGCCGATTTTTCAATAGAATTCCTTCATTGTGACCCAATAAAATAGGTACGTTTTAAAATGATAAAGAGTTTCGGCGAGGGCGCAATATCGATGAAGGAAGTTTGTCTTTCGGTACTGAGAAAACGGGCTGCCCGTCATCCAAAACGCCACCCGGAATCAGGTGTCACACTCATCGAAATGATGGTGGTGCTGGTTATTATTGCACTGGTTGCCGCGATGATTGTTCCCAATGTCATCGGCCGCCCGAACGAAGCGCGTGTCGCCGTGGCCAAAACCGACATCCGGGCGATCGCAAGCGCGCTTGAACTTTACCGTCTGGACAACCGTGCCTATCCCACGACATCGCAAGGTCTGGGTGCCCTGGTGCGCAGGCCAACCTCCCCGCCCGAGCCATCCAATTGGGTGCAAGGCGGTTATCTCCCCGAAGATCCCACAGACCCATGGGGCAATGCCTATGTTTATCGATCACCGGGAACCACGTCGAATTTCGATCTGATATCGCTTGGTGCCGACGGGGCAATCGGCGGCACCGGGGTTGATGCCGATATTTCCAACACCAGCACACCGATAGACGGATGACCGGCATAGGCACTGCACCCCCAAGGCCAGCAAATCGCCGCAAAGACGCGGGGATGACTCTGGTTGAAATATTGGTCGTTCTGGCCATTATCGGCGTCATGGCCTCTGTTTTGGGGCTAAGCGTTTCTGGGGGTACGCGCAGTGCTGATGTACTTGAGCGGGAGGCGACGCTTTTATCCGCCAGGCTCGAACGCGCGGCCGACAGCGCCGCGTTGAACGGGACGCCGGCAGGGTTTACCTGGGATGACAAAAGCTATTCCTTTGTCAGCTTGCAAGATGGTGCCTGGGCCGCGCATCCTGACGGCATTCTCGCTGCGCCGCATCTGCTGGACCGCGCCGCAGCGATTTCAGTGTTGGGACAGACGCGCGGCCGGTATCTGATCCGGTCGGATATGTTGCCCTCAGTCACAGACCCCGCCACCAACAGCCCCGTCCCGTTGCAAATCGCCATCGTCGGGTCAAAAGACACCTGGGAGGTGCGTTTCGATGGTGTTTCGGCGCGGTCACATAAAAAACCGGATAGATCCCAGCCATGAATCGCGCAACCAACAATACCGAGGCCGGATTTACCCTGCTTGAGGTGTTGGTTGCGCTTGCCGTGCTCGCCGTCGGGGCGGTATCGCTTTTGACCGCGACCCAAACGCATGTCAGCCGCATATCGGATATCGAAAGCCGCACGGTAGCGAGGTGGGTAGCTGATAATCGGCTGGCCGCCTTGCGTATCGGAATGCCACAGCCTGATGTCGTTGATATGCTGGGGCGGCAGTGGGGCGTTGTTGTCTCTCGCTTGGAAACCGAAGACCCCGATCTGCAAAGGGTTGAAATAGCCGTTGCGCTGTCTCCCGATAATCGTGATCTGTTCAAGCTTACAGGCTTCATCGACAAAGCCGACAACGGTCTGCAGGTCCCGCAATGAAGTCTCCGTTCCGATTTGTGACCCCCGTTTTCGCGCTATGCATCACCGCTTCACTTGGCATTGCTGCGGGGCCGGTCTTTTGGCACATCATGGGACAAACCTCCGACAAAACTGCCGAAGTTTCCTTTGTTGCCACATCCCCATCCGTTGCGCCTGCATCGGTCGATCTTGTGTCAGCGGTCGCGCTGGCCCCTTTTGGCAGCGCCAAACCGGACCAGCAAGTGACAAAGGCTCCAGAGAAGACAACACTTGATCTGGCGTTGCGCGGCATCCTGCAGCAATCCGACCCATCGCTTTCCTTTGCACTGATCGCAACAGACGGTACCACATTGCGATACGCAATTGGCGACAGCATCGCCGGTAAAGCAACGTTGATCGAGATTAACGACCGGCACGTGGTTTTGGACGTAGACGGCGTGCGTCAAATTCTGGGTTTCCCGAATGCGGATATCGCTGATCTTTCCGCTGGCGACGTCCCTGCCGGCCCGACGCCCCTTAGCAATCTAGACCGTTTGCAGGCAGCGCTTTCCGTCGGGTCCGGTTCGATTGAGATTGAGGATCCCCCGCCCCCGGAAACCACCGAAGAATACATCAGCATGTGGCGCGAGCGCATCATTCGCAATCCCAATCAGGTTTTAGACGAAATTGGTCTGCTTCCGACCGAGAAAGGCTATATCGTCGACGAAACTCACGATCCGGGCGTAAATCTTGCCGGCCTAAAGGCCGGCGACCTTGTTGCAAGAGTAAATGGGCAGACAGTGGGAAACACAGAAGAAGACCGCAAATTTTTCGACGAAGTTGCAGCCTCGGGTGTGGCGCGGCTGGAAGTTGTCAGAGATGATAAGACGTTCGTCTTGTCATTCCCCTTACGATGAATAGTCGTCTGCCCTCCCTCCTCGTGTTTATCATCCTCGGGGCGATCGCCCTGGGTCGTCCTCAGATGGCACTGGCGCAAGAGACATTCGTGATCAATCTGCGCGGCGCTGAGATCAGCTTGCTGGCGGAACAGGTGTCAGACATCACCGGGCGCACCCTTGTCCTAGATCCGAACCTCACCGGCGAAGTAACTGTTGTTTCGAAACAGCCGCTTGATCGCGAAGGGGTTTGGGCCCTGTTCCAGTCGATTTTGCGGGTCCGTGGGTTTGCAGCCGTCGAAACAGGGTCTGTGTGGCAAATCGTCCCCGAACTTGACGCACGGACCAAGGGCAGCCCGCAAAAGCTTGTCATCCCCGGGAGCCAAGACGTGGTGACCCGGTTGCTGCGGCTGAATCGTTTACCATCGACAGAAGCGGTCCGGGTTTTGCGACCGTTGATTGACGAGGCTGGATATATCGAAGCGATCGAAGATCCGAACGCGATAGTTATCACAGACACGTTGGCAAACGTTGACCGCATCGTTGCCATTGCCACCACATTCGATGGCGAGGCAGAGATGGACGCGGAGGTTATACGCTTCACATATGCCGAAGCCGGTACAGTGGCGGCCGCGATTTCCGAAGTGCTCGGGGCTGCCGGTACAGGGGCAAGGCTGTCGGTTGATGCGAATTCGAATGTATTGTTGGTCCGTGGCACCCAACGGGACATTTCGCAAATCAGAAGCTTGGCGCGGGCCATGGACACCTCTCCGAGGGTCGCACAAAGCGAAACTGTAAGCACCTCAATCTACCGGCTCCAATTCGGCGAAGCGTCCATCGTAGCAGATCTGGTACGAAACACCCTGACAGGCTCTACGGACTTAACCAATCCAGTCGCTGCCAGCGTCGGCGAAGACCCGGCCAACCCAGATACGCAAACGTTTGCCGCCGGCCCCGAAGCCGCCCCGATTTCACCGGTGTCGGTACAGGCCTCGATCGAGACCAATTCAGTCATTGTGCGCGGTACGCAACGGCAACTTGCGGAAGTGTCGCAGCTGATCAAGGCTCTGGATGTGCGACGGCCCCAGGTGATGATCGAAGCCGCGATCGTAGAAGTGTCTGGCGACATCGCTGAACGGTTGGGGGTGCAGCTTGGCATTGGCGAAAATTCACAGACCGGTGCCATCGCCGCCACGTCTTTTGGCAATGGAGGTGGCGCACTTCAGAATATTCTGGTCGCATTAGGTCAAAGCAATGCTGCGGCTCTTTCCACGGGGCTTTCGGTCGGGTTGGCTTCGGATAATTTCGGTGCGCTGATCCAAGCCTTGAACACGTCGACAAGCGCCAACCTGCTCTCCACCCCTTCCGTGACCACCATGGACAACCAATCGGCCACAATCGTGGTTGGCCAAAATGTGCCTTTCCGCACCGGACGGGTGACCACCGATGGCGGGAATGTCACCGAAGTGATCAAACGCGAAGATGTCGGTATCACCATGGTTGTCAAACCACGCATTACCGCAGGCGGGGTGGTGCAACTTGAGATTGAACAGGAAGTGTCATCGCTTACCAATCAGGCTGTTACAGGTGCCGCCGACCTTGTGACCAACCGGCGCGTCATCAATACCACCGTTCTGGCCGAAAACGGCGGTACTGTGGTTCTCGGTGGCCTTATCACTGACGACAGACTGCAAAGTAACCAAAAAGTCCCTGTACTGGGGGATGTTCCAGTTCTGGGCGGCCTGTTTAAAAGCCGGAACGATAGTCGCAACAAACGCACCCTGTTTGTCTTTTTGCGTCCTACGATCATGCTGACCCGCGCTGACCTGGAAAAAGCTGCTGAAACGCGCTATCGCCGCGCCCAAAGCGCTGAAACCGCCGTTCAGCCCCGAAGCATTCTGAAGCAGGAAAAGGTCAGAAAGCTACCGCTAGAGATTGACGGGCTGTACTGAACGGTGTGGGCTTAGCGCTTGTTCGCCACGGTAGCATTGAAAGTACGTGCAAGACCCCTTGACGAAGGCGCAGGACTGCGTGCGGGGATTTAAGTGGGCGATGCTGCCCCAGGTCGATAAGCGATGCCCCCCTGCCCTTCTGGACGCCACGCCGAGGCCCCGTGCGGGTTTTGGGCGTTATCCTTCCAGAAATGGGACCGGTACACCAAATGTGGTGACAAGCAGCACAAAGTTCAGACCGAGAACAGCAGCCGCCCCGACGTATGACAGCAGCCGCACGATCCGCCCGTTAGCGTAGGGCCCCATGACATCCTGTCGAGACGTGAAAATAATCAGCGCGATCATTGGCACCGGCAGTGCAATTGACAGAACGACCTGCGACATTACCAGCGCATCAGTGGCGTTATAGCCCATAGCCACCACACCAAAGGCTGGCAACATGGTAAGCAATCTGCGCAACCAGATCGGTACCCGGAAGTGCAGGAAACCCTGCATGATCATCTGCCCGGCCATGGTGCCGACGACCGAGCTGGATATCCCGGAGGTGATCAGCGAAACCAGAAAGACAGAGGCTGCTGCCGTGCCAAGCAGCGGTGTCAGCAGGACATAAGCTGTCTCGATTTCAGCAACGCCGCTGTGACCCTGATTGAATGCACTGGCCGCCATGATTACCATCGCCATATTGACCATGCCCGCGACCGCAAGCGCCACGACGACCTCGATATTGGAATAACGCAGCACTCTGCGGCGGTCATCTTCATGCCGGATCGCGACACGATTTTGGGTCAGGCCGGAATGCAGAAATATCGCATGCGGCATCACGGTAGCGCCGATGATACCGACCGCGATGGCCAATGCAGATCCGTTCGGCAACACCGGGGTAACCAGCCCCCTTGCAGCCGAACCCCAATCCACCGGTGCAATCAAAAGCTCGACAAGATAGCTGAGCCCGATGATTGCGACCATCGTGCCGATGATAAGCTCCATCGTGCGAAAGCCGTAACGCTCGAAAATCAAGATCCCATAAGTAACGATCGCCGTCACGGCCATACCCCAGATCAGGGGCAAATCGAAAAGCAGCGAAAGCCCGATAGCACCGCCGAGAAACTCGGCAAGGTCCGTGGCCATGGCAGCGACTTCGCTGACCGCCCACATTCCCCACACAACGGGCGTGGGAAACTGATCCCGCGACAGTTCGGCCAGGTTCTTTCCGGTCACGATCCCTAAACGCGCTGACAGCGCTTGGAACAGCATGGCGATGAGATTGGCCATCAGCACCACCCAGAGCAGCTGATATCCGTATCCCGCGCCCGCTTGGATGTTGGTGGCATAGTTGCCCGGATCCATATACGCGATCGACGCGATGACCGCGGGGCCCACGAACAGGAAACGGCTGAATGGGCTGCGATGCTCGCCGGAGAGGACATCGGCCATGCTCTTTCTGGTGCGCTCGCTACTTGTCATCGGGTCCCTGTCCTTTCACTGCAAGATATAGCCTTGGCTATACTTATGGCAATAGGCTTGATTGCTGTTATTTGTGGTCACCCAATAACCGGTTGGTTTCTTCTGGATGAGTTATTATCCTTGGCTTCAAAGTGTTACCGTCATGACAATTCTGCTATGCTCGACATTGAAGAAACCGGAGAGGCCAATGAATGAACCGAAGGCATCTGCAATTCAGGTTCCGCCCGCTGAACAGGCTGGCAGGTTCGCCCGCGCGCGCGAAGTTCAATCGCGTGCATTGTTGGAAGACTATGTTGAGCTGATCGGCGATCTTATTACTGCGCATGGCGAAGCGCGGGTTGCAGATATTGCAGAGCGAATGGGCGTGGCCCACCCCACCGCGACCAAAACCGTCGCTCGGTTAAAACGCGAAGGGTTGGCTACGTCGCGCCCTTACCGTGGTGTGTTTCTGACTGACGAAGGAGCGAAACTCGCGGAACGCGTGCGGGACCGCCACAGGACAGTTGTCGATTTGCTCGTCGCTCTTGGCGTTCCTGCTGACTATGCCGAACGCGACGCCGAAGGGATTGAGCATCACGTATCGCAGCGGACATTGCGGGCATTTGAAGCGTTTCTGAAGAAGAGCCAGACAGACTTAAGATCGTAGAACGCCGGTGAACGAAGTGCAGTAGGAAAGAACTGAGCAGTTTTATTCTTCCAGGTTTAACGCTGCTGGTGTGGGATACCCTGCCCTGTGCGTTATGTGTTAAGCAATCAAATCATGGCAGCGGGTTAGCGCGCCTATGGAGCGTTTCTTCAAACTCCGAATTGTCCGCTCGTCCATCGAAGTGGCTTGGCAAGAGCGTCTAGAATGCACATTCCTTGAACGAGGATCGGACGAACTCCCCTGACAATTGTTATTTGCTCCAGTTGCTAGCTCCGTTGGTAGGCTGACGATCTTGCTGTTCTTCATAGCGGTATTTTTCCGGACGGTTGATGAATGTCCACCGCGGTGGACACTATGCTGTTGCGTTTTCGAAGTTTGCTAGCCTTTGTAGCAATACGATGGGATCGAACTGATGCACCCGTTTGCCAAGCGTTATGCTATGAAAGTATGCTCCAAAGTTTCGAATGCGTTTGCCTAGCTGAAGCATGATGAAAATTGCGCAAGATGCTTTTTGAGGGCCGATGGCTATCTTGGCCTTGTCGAACGTGGATGCGTGAATTCCCATCATCGGTGCCAAGGTTTCAGCATGACGCTCCACATCTTTCCAAGTGGTTAGCCCCTTGGGCGCGAAAGCTGTCGCCTCCCTGCACACGGAAGTCAAAGTCTGCACTTCAGGTTTGTTGTCGTTATCTACTGTCTCTATATCTTTATCTTCTTTTTCTGACTTAGATAGATGCCGGTCAGCTTGTCCGTCGTTGGCGGGCAGAAAGGCTGTTTTTGGCGCGTCCACCGCGGTGGACAACAGACGGTATTCACTCTCTGTTTCGGAGAGAAGGGAGCGATATTCAGCGATGGACAACTTCCTTCTTAGCGCTTTTCTGACTGCTGAAGTGAAGACGTTATCTGGATTGGTTTCCTCTAGATGGGCAAGTTTTGTCAGGATTTGCTTGCGAATAAAGATGCAGTCACGGCGCATGTTTTCGAGCTTTTGAGCGACGGCCAGGAGTTCGTCTGCGCGTTCGAACAAAGGTGAGAGGGAAAGTCCGTAGCTAATGCACTGGCCGTCAGAGGAACGCACGCGATACCGCTTTCGGTTGGGACTGTCCTGGCGTGTTATGAAGCCGAGCGCGAGAAAGCGGTCAATATGTCTGCGAAGCGTCCGTTCATCGATACCCCCGACACGGCGGCAGATCTCGGCGTTGGAAGCAAACACGACTTCGCCGTGGCCCGGTTTAAGAAAACTGAGCAATGCTTGCAGTGTTTGCATGTGACTTGGGCGAAGACCAAACTGAGTGTGAGAGTCTCTGAGAGCCCTGAAGATGGTCCAGACGTCAAGTTCTGCCGCTGAAGCTGTTTCATCATGGGGTAGGTGGGCCTTTTGGCGTTTGACGGACAATTTTGTGAATGCCATGGGTTTATGAACGAAGACCGCCTTGCCCATAACTTCCCCGTCCATTTCCGCACATGCGCGCGTGAATAGGCAATAAAAAGACGTTCACCGAATCGGTGACTCTTGACCAGTTTATTGAAGATTGCTACATCATAGGTGCAAAGCTGATGATGAGGGCTCTCTGGGGGAAACCTTGGGGGGCTCTTTTCTTTTTAGTCTTCGTTTCTCTCCTTTTGCTCGCGTTTCTAGTTGTATTCCGGGGTCAGTGCCCCGGGCCTCTTTTATTCCGCCACTGGTCGAAGATCTGGCGAAGCACTGCTTCGGCATTGTCTTCGACCCATTGGCCAAATTCCGGGTTGTCCTTGCGGGTGATCTTGATTGCGACGGCTCGGCCGTCGCTGGCAAGCATGGCAAGTGGCGCGCCGCTTTCGTCTTTCACCACGCTGGACTGGTTTTGGGTCTTTCGCTTAGCGGCACCGCGGGCCTTGGTGGAAGCGGCGTTGAAGACAGCCTGAAACCTTTCGGGGCTTGGCAGATCGTTTTTCACCGAAGACAGCGTTTCCTTCGCGATGTCCACCAAGTTCGTTGTCTGGGCCAACACCGCTAAATCGCCCCATTGGCGCCGACCGACGCCATGGGCCGGCCCAATGAGGCGGATAAGTTCGTCGGGCAGGTGCTCGAGCACGACGCGATGATTTGACACGCCTTGTCGTGTAAGGCCCAAAGCATCCTGGATGACGCCTGGTTTATATCCTGCTCCCTGCATTTCCTTGATAAATATAGACTTTTCAATGAATGAGGGGTCGAGTCTCAGGTTGTTCTCTTGGCCTTGTGCGATCAGGGAAGCATCGTCGTCCAACGTTCGCACGATCGCTTTGACTGTTCCGCCGACTTTGCGGATGGCCGCGAGGCGACGGCGCCCATAGACGACACGGTACCGCTCTGGTTGGTCCGACGGGCGGACCATGATAGGCACTTGTTGGCCGTGTTTGCGGATGCTGTCAGCCAGCTCATCTATACTGCTGTCTTCCAGCACAAGTCGATCACGCAGGCCGTCCATGTCGATTTGGTCAACATCGATGTCCCGGATTGAATTGGCCGTGATCTCGCGCAGGGAATCACGCAACCCCCCAACAGAACCGGGAAGTTTTGATGACTTCGCCGGGGCAGGGGGCTGCGCCGCGGTTTGGGCGGTGTCTTTCGCAGGCTGATTAAAGATGTTGCGGGCCATCAGCGACGCCCCCATGCCATTTGAATCGTCTGCTCTAGTTCGTCCGCGACGCTGTTTACGCTGGTAAGTGCCCGGTCGAGCGTCTTTCGGATAAGCTGGTTCGGATCGACCTCATAGAGGGTCTGCTGCGTCATGCCTGCATCAGAGATCGCGGTCGATTTAAGCATGGGTTCGGTCATGACCTGCCCTGCGAGGATTGACCGGAGATATCCGGCCATCTGTGTCTGTGGGCCGTCCGAGGGTTCATACCGTGTGACCAAGAATTTCACGAAGTCCCATGTGACGCGCCTGCCGATGGCTTCTTCGACGGCCTTGATGGTCTCGGAAGCCAGCTTAAGAAACTGGCTCATGGACGCAATGTCGAGCATACCGGGGACGACAGTGACAAGAAGGCCGGTTGATGCAGACAATGCTGTCAATGTCAAAAAGCCCAGTTGAGGCGGGCAATCTATCAGAACGATGTCATAGTCAGCATCGACTTCTTCGAGCGCCAAAGCCAGACGTTCTGCGAAAATAGGCTGTGCCCTGCGGGCGAGCGCATTTGCTGTTTCAGTTTCATACTCGGACAGCATCAATCCCGCCGGAACCATGTCCAGCTTGTGAAAATAGGTCTTCTGGATGACTTCTGAGAGAGGCACCTGATCCTCGTATCGCAAAGCATCGTAGATGGTGCCCCCGTCGGCGAACTCCAGCTCGGGGCGGAAGCCAAAGAAAGTGGTCAGGCTGGCCTGCGGATCCAGATCGAGTACGAGAACACGATACCCGCGCAAAGCAAATCGCTGCGCAAGGTGTATCGTCGCCGTCGTTTTGGAGGATCCACCCTTGAAGTTAACGACCGACACAACCTGAAGGCGGTCATCATCACGGCGTCCGGGACGATAAGCGTCCGCGTTCTTTCCTGTGCGCCCAAGGATGTCGCGCAGAGTGTCTACTTCCTCGGCCGTATAAAATCTGTGTCCCCGATTATCGGTGTGCACCTCGGGAAAACTACCATCCTTGTGCCGATTGCGCAGGTTCGACGTACTGACCCTGAGTACGCTCGCGACCTCGGTTGAACTGAAGCGCCGAAGGGATTTTCGTTGCTCGGGCTCGAATGCAATTTTCATCTGCCGATCAAGCGACTCTGCCAAATTGTCGGCAAAGGCCCCGATGTCAGTTGAGCCTATCCCTTGCATCATTTCAGCGGTACGGTCATCCATATTCTGCTGCCTCTCTTGGCCTTTTCGAAGGCTCTTTGTCATTCTGACGATCAAATAGCTACCTGACGAGGTTTGCCGTCAGAATGACAAATGCCATGAACATGCAATTCCAGCAAGAAGAATCTAGATATGGTGGAAAAGTTATCCACAGCACCTACAGTAGCGCCGGTAAAGTAAAACGCTTAACCTACTGAACTATATATCAAAAACGTAGTTTACGAATGATGGGCGCGGCTTTGCAAATTTGCTAAGCTGTTGTGTCAGCCGCAGCTATCCGCGCTCGATTTTCTTTCGAAGCTATAAATGATTCCGAGCGATCTTGCGCCGTCAGCGGGCAGGCATGCTTCATACGCCGCGTATAGGCGGGTCAAGATTGATTATCTGTAATGTGTAAGCAAAATCAAAGCAATTTAATCTCTCTAGGTGGGAAGGGTATTTTAATTAGGAGATAGTAAATGGAGACCACCCTCCCGCTCAGACACACCCGCCTGACACGGCTGGCTCATATGGGGCTTGCGCTTGGGGTTATCGTGCAGTTGTTGACCAGTCTTGTGTTCGTGCCCGATGCACCCGGTGAAACCGCCAATATCTATTTTGAAATACATGAATATTCTGGTCTCGCAAGTTTTGGCTTTGCCTTGCTGTTTTGGCTGGTCGTGATGTCACGTAAATCCGGCACCACGATAGGAGAGCTGTTCCCGTGGTTTTCCAAATCCCGCCTTTCCACGCTTTGGAGCGATATTCGCGGGAGCTTGGGCGCGATCAAGCAAATGAAGCTGCCGCATATTGATGAAACGTCAGCGATTGCCCACGCCATTCACGGATTGGGGTTGTTGCTGATCCTGACAATGGCGCTGACCGGGACCGTGTATTACTTCATAAATAATGGTGATCCGGATGCCGGAGGACTGGTCGGTGTGGTGATGTTTTTCCACATGGGGCTGGCCAACGTGGTGTGGGCATATCTGATCGGACATGCAGGGATCGCGTTGATTCACCATGTAACCAGCCAGCTCAGTTTACGTGAAATGTGGTCGTTGAAACAGCAGGGGTGACACCGGCACCAGACCGGGGCCCCATTCCCGGTCTGGTCCCATGCTACCCAGAGGACTACGAAATGGATCATGCTCGACAGACCTGCCTTATCGTAGGGGCCGCTAGCAAGATCGGCCGAGCCATTGCCAAGCATTATATTGTCCAAGGTGCAAATGTCGTGATCACTGATCCGCTCTTGACCCGAGCCCAAAGAACAGCGACCGACCTTCTGCCAGGCGCGACCAGCCGGCTTTTGCCGACAAGACTGGACATCGCAGACGAGGAAAATCTGTGTACCGTATTCGAAACGGTGATGGGTAACTATGGCAAGATCAGTGTGTTCGTTCTTGTCACCGAGATCGGTACAGCCTGTGACCGGCAGAATATACCGTTTGACGCGTGGAAGTCCCGGTTAGCGCGCCACTTGGGGACTGCGCGTGTCGCTATGCAAACCTGCTTGCCTTACATGGATATCTCTGGCCAGGGCAGGGTGTTGATGGTTCAACCACCTCGTGTCCAAGGTACCACGGCGATCGAGCTTACGAATAATCTGGCCAAGCATGGGCTGGCGCGTACCGTGCACCTTATGGCGCGCGAAGGCAGAAAATATGGGGTCGACGTAGAAATGATTGCCCCAACCCAGACGTCATTGGCGTTTACGCAACCACCCGCGATCAGCGTCAGTAAAAAACAGATGCGCCGCTTTGTCTCAGGCCCCGATTTGAATGTCATCCCACGCGGTCGGAGAATGATTGATGAACGCGAGGCAGACAGAGAACGCTTTTTGCGTGTTTTCCGTTTTAAATCAACCAATAACCCTCCCTTGATGTAAAGCTGATCGATCGTGTGGGACGTGGAGGGGCGCGATCGAGATGGCGGGCCGGTTTTGCACGGAAACGCGAGAGATGGCAGACGATCACGCGCAAGTGACATAATGGTTATTGACCTCCCCCTGCTGGAAGGTTCCATCTAGGGCTTATGAATTTCGTTTATCGCCTAATCCTGATTCTGGCCCTAAGCTTTGGGGTGACCGTCGCGCCGGACGTATCGCCGGCCGACACGGTGGGCGCGTCTATGTCACAGATGGATACGGAACGGGGTGCGCAGGATAAGTGCGATGGGTGCATTTCGCGTGATATCGTCAATGGTGCAGCCTGCGAAAGCGGGGGACCGGTTCCGTGTGGGGCAAGCGGTACCGCCGCGATTTTGAACGAAGTGTCTATTGCAACAGTTGCCCGTACATATGAAAAAATTCTGATGGTCGCTGACCCGACCGTGCCCCCCGGTACCAGCCCGTCACTTGATCCGTTTCCGCCTAGAAATTCTGTCTGAGAACTTGGGCTTGCTTTGTGCAGGCCTTGACCGTTGCCATCGGTATGGCGGCGACGGGTGATCCTTTCAGATTGAGGCAAATAGACAATGAAATTTGAACAACGACTTACACGTCGCAGGATGCTGGGTGCCAGTGCTTTCGTGGGTGGTTTGGCCATGCTATCGCCCGGGCGACTGGCCTTGGCAGCCACAACGCCTGACCCTTTCATTCTTCGTGCGGGTAAAGGCACTGCGATGTTGCGGCCTGTGCCCTATAGCCCGACACAGGTATGGAACTATAACGGGACAGTGCCAGGCGCTGAAATCCGGGTGCGGCAAGGTGATCGCCTGCGCGTTTTGGCACAGAACGGATTGGATGATCCAACTACGGTGCATTGGCATGGGATACGCACACCCAATGCAATGGATGGCGTGCCTTTCTTGACGCAAGACCCGATAGCGGCGGGCCAAGAATTCCTGTACGAGTTCGATGTTCTTGATGCAGGCACGTTCTGGTATCATCCGCATCACCGCAGCTCTGAACAGGTCGGGCGTGGGTTATACGGTCCGTTGATCGTCGAAGAAGTTGACCCCATCAGGGTTGATCGCGACCTGACTTGGATGCTGGACGATTGGCGCATGACCAAGAACGGCCAGATCTCCGACGATTTTGACAGTCGCCATGATGCTGTGCATGGCGGACGGGTCGGAAATGCGGTGACGATCAACGGTAAGGTCCCCGAAACTATGGAGATCCGCGCCGGAGAGAGGGTTCGCCTGCGTCTGGTTAATGCCGCAAACGCGCGTATATTCGGCCTGGATTTTGGTGACCTGTCACCAATGATAATTGCCATGGATGGACAACCGGTAACCCCGCATGCCCCGGAAAGCGGCGTCATTGTCTTGGGGCCAGCGATGCGCATCGATCTTGTGATCGATATGACGGGTAAGCCCGGTGACACAGTTTCGGTTGCCGATGTGTTCTATAAGGACCTCGAATATCGGTTGATTGATCTCACCTACGCGAGTGAGCCCTTGCGCAGCACGGTTCCGGACTGGCCGATCGCGCTTGCCCCAAACCCTCTCACTGAACCTGATCTTGCCGCGGCGACGCGCCATCAGATTGTATTCAACGGCGGCATGATGGGCCAAATGATGATGGGCGCGGGCATGGCCAACATGATGGAGCAAATGCGCGACGGCAACATGTGGTTCATCAACGGCAAAGCAGAAAAGGGACCGATCAAGGATCCATTGCTAACGCTGCCTTTGGGAACATCTCACGTGTTCGAGATGGAAAACAGAACCAGATGGGCGCATCCGATCCACTTTCACGGCCATAGCTTTCGCGTGATTGCCCGGAACGGCCAGCCAACAAAGTACAACGAATGGCAAGACACCGTGATGATGGCCCCCCAAGAACGGGTCGACATCGCCTTTGTCGCGGACAACCCCGGTGATTGGATGTTCCACTGCCATATTCTTGAACATCAGTCGGCGGGAATGATGGGCGTTGTCCGTGTTTCCTCTGCTGTTTGAAGCCTAACCAACAGACGTTAAATAAAAGGAAGAAGAAATGAAAAAGATACTAGGAATTACCAGCCTTGCCTCTGCCGGTGCCGCCGCTGTGCTTGCGATCAGTCTGAACGCTGCTCCGGCAAGTGCCGAAACAGTCACGCTTTACAAGAACCCACAGTGCGGGTGCTGCGAGAACTATGCAGACTACCTTCGCGAGAACGGGTATACTGTTGAGGTCAAGCCTACGCATGAATTGACGCAAATCAGTGAAGAAGCGGGCATTTCGGAAAAGATCCAGGGATGTCATACCGCGTTTTTGGGTGATTACGTGGTCAGCGGACACGTGCCGGTCGAGGTGGTGAACAAGATGCTGACTGAAAAACCAGAAATAACGGGGATCACGCTTCCCGGCATGCCGATGGGTTCCCCGGGAATGGGCGGTGCAAAGCAAAAGCCGTTCGAGATTCTGGCGGTCAAAGCCGGGGCAGAGCCAACAGTCTATGCCGTGGAATGACGCCACGATTATCCCGGCACGGACACGTGCCGGGATAATCTTAAGGTTGGATAAAGGATGAAGTGTATGTTTATGGAAAATGGAATGATGGGTGGCGGAATGATGATCGGCATGGGATTAGTCTGGTTGTTGACCATCACGGTGTTGTTTCTGGGGGTGATCGCGTTGTTAAAGTACATACGTTCTGACGACAGCAAATAGTGCCCCTGACAGGCGCCAATTGCGCAACTGAACGGGTGGCAGGCTAGTGAGCGCGGGACTGTAACATAGAGTGTTCTTTCGGGTGCGGCCTCAACGGTTTCGCTGCGCGTCGGCGATAGGGAAATTTAGGAAGCGAGATGATCAAATATATAAGTGTCCTAGCCTTCATGCTGACAGGCTTGGCTGGAACGGTTTCGGCCCAGGATGCGCGGTTAGCCAGTGGCAAGGCGCTTTATCAGGAAAATTGCGCAAGCTGCCATGGTAGCAACTTGGAGGGCCAAGCTGACTGGAAAATTCGGTTGCCCAATGGCAGGTTGCCGGCACCCCCGCACGACGAATCCGGGCACACTTGGCACCATCCCGACAGGGTGTTGGTCGAAATTGTGAACCGCGGCACGGCGGCGATTGTCGGAGGTGGGTACGAAAGCGACATGCCCGGTTTTGGCGATGTTCTTTCGGACGAAGAAGTTATCGCGATACTGGACTACATAAAAAGCACCTGGCCGGCGCGCGCACGCGATGCGCAGGCAAAGATAACGCAAGGCGACGAAGAGGCGCGTAAATGACCGATCTTGACCCCCCCGAGCGGCGCGAGAAGCCCGGTTTTCGGTTGACCACACTGGCAATCGTTCCCGCGATTGCCTTTGCGTTACTGGCGCTTTTTGCTTGGGGGCTATTCAACAGCGATGAAACGCTGCCATCGACGATGGTGAACAAACCTGTGCCCGAATTCTCGTTGCCCCCCGTTCTTGGCCGCGCAGAGGGGCTATCGACGCAAGACCTGGCCGGACATGTATCATTGGTCAATGTATTTGCGTCGTGGTGTGTTCCGTGTCGCGCCGAACACCCGCTGTTTGTCGCACTGGGTGCCACGGGCGAGGTACCGATTTATGGCATCAACTATAAGGACCCACCAGAACAGGCACGGGCATGGCTGGATGAACTGGGCGATCCATATACCCGTATCGGGGCCGACCGCGACGGTCGCGCCGGAATCGAATGGGGCGTATACGGCGTGCCTGAAACCTATGTCATCGCTGCCGATGGCACGATCGCCTACAGGCATGTCGGGCCGTTAACGGACGATATTTTGCAAAACACGCTCATGCGTGTGGTGCGCGAGCTAAAATCTTCTTCTACCGCCAAGGAGGCGACACAATGAATTTTATCAAACTGGCATTCGCGTTGCTGGTGGGCTGGTCGACCGCCGCCGTGGCTGCCCCGCAAGGGTTCGCACTGCACGATGCGGCTCAGCCTATCGCCAACGTTCGTTTCGTTACGGAAGACGGCACGAAGCTGGATATGGAATCGTTTCAAGGCAAGGTGTTGCTATTGAACATCTGGGCAACTTGGTGCGTGCCTTGCCGCGAGGAAATGCCGACACTCGATGCGCTTGAAGACAAGCTCGGGAGTGATAAATTCGAGGTCGTAGCCCTGTCTATCGACCGCGCCGGCGTTCCGGCTGTGCGGCGGTTCTTTGACGAGATCGGCGTGAAGCATTTAAACATGTATGTTGATAAAACCATGCTGTCGGCGACAGCGTTGCGTACCGTGGGCCTGCCAACCACTTTGCTGATCAACGCAAAGGGAGAAGAATTGGGGCGCCTTGTAGGTCCAGCGGAATGGGATGACCCAGAGATGGTGTCGTTTTTGGAAGGGTTTATCGAATGAACGCTACGAGCAGCCAGATGTCGTTGCGCGGATCGGTCTCTGGGCTATTCAACGAAGATGGCGGCCAGACGATCGAAGGATCGTTGACGAACGCACCCGCCGACGCCTCGGCTACATCTGTATGGCCGGCATGGATGACCCGAAAACGCGTGATTTTCGCCAGTGCCGCGACCCTTCTCGGTGGTGGTATGGCGCTCAATTGGGGGTGGCTGACAGCCGTCGGCCTTGCTCCAATCCTCATATCGCTGGCACCGTGTGCCGCGATGTGTGGGCTAGGTCTGTGCATGAAGGGTGGCACAGGCAAGGGGTGTGGAAAATCGACCCACACCTCATCAAGTGAATAACCTTTCAAACCAACGTATATTAACGCAAGGAGTGACCCGATGAAAAAGACACTTGGACTAATCGCAGTTGCCACCGCATTCGCGACCGGCGGCTTCGCCGTAAATGCCGAAGAAAAGCCCGCGATGGATCATAGCAAGATGACCCAAAGCGACGGAACCATGAAAGACGGCAAGATGGACGGCAGCATGATGAAAGACGGCACCATGAACGGCGACATGATGGGCATGATGTCGATGATGTCGGAAATGAAGCCGATGATGGCCGAATGCACCAAAATGATGGCGAACATGAACAAGATGATGGAAAGCGGAAACATGAAGTCGGAAAAATCCGACGGTTGAACGCGACCATGTTCCTGCCGGCTACCCGGTCGGCAGGGGCACTTTGTTGAAGGACACGGTATATTGACTAACCTGACACGGCGTTCCGCTTTGGCGGCTCTGGCCGCACTTGCTGCTACCCCCGCTTTTGCTAACCATCCCGGCGAAAACCTTGACGCGCGCATGATGGAGATGGAGGACTACTTTCAGCGTATCGATGAACCTTCGGCACCTGCCTTTGAATTGCAGGATGCGCAGGGTAAACTGGTGCGTCTTTCGGACTATAACGACAAGATCGTCGTGCTGTATTTCATCTATGCGGGATGTAATGACGTCTGCCCACTTCACTCGCAAAAGATTTCGGAGATCCAAAGCGCGATTAACGAAGGCCCCATGAAGGACATGGTGCAGTTTATTGCGATCACTACCGACCCGGCCAACGACACCTCTGAAATTTTGCAGGCCTACCCCGAAGTACATGGGCTTGATACCCAGAACTGGGTGTTTCTGACGACCGCGGCGGGACAGTCTGAGGATGCGACGCGGCGTCTTGCCCGGGAATACGGGCTGGAATTCACAATGACCGAAGATACCGACATGATGATGCATGCGGCAGTTACCCATGTGATTGATATCGGAGGACGTTTTGCCGGAAAGTTTCACGGAATGAATTTCAAGAACGTCAATCTTGTCTTGTACGTCAGTGAGCTTATCAACAATGCGCAACACCGTCAGCGTGAACGCGGATGGTTTGACTGGCTGACCGGTGCCTTTCGATGACTGCTATGAAAGCTAGCGAATTGATGCGCACTGACGCCCAACTTTCCCTGGGGGCGCTGCGACGTTACTTCGCTGTTATCATTCCCGCCAATCTGATTTGGGAATTTGCTCATATGCCTCTGTACACGATCTGGACCGAGGGCACATGGAGCGAAATTATCTTTGCTGCTTTCCATTGCACTGGTGGTGATATCCTGATCGCAATGAGCGCGTTGATGCTTGCGTTGATGCTTGCGGGCCAGGGCTGGCCTTACAATGTGCGGTCGCGCCACCTGGTTCAGTTACTTGCGGTCAGTATCGGTCTTGGGTACACGATTTTCAGTGAATGGTTGAATATCGTGATACGTGAAGCTTGGGCTTATTCAGACCTCATGCCTATCGTGCCGATCTTGGACGCCGGCCTGACGCCGCTGCTGCAATGGATAGTTATTCCACTCGCCGCGTTTTGGTGGGCCGCAATTCCGTATAAAACAAAAGAGGTCTAGCAATGGATTTATCGGGCATAGGTATTTTGGCGGCTTTTCTGGCTGGCGCTATTTCCTTTCTTTCACCTTGTGTGCTGCCGCTGGTGCCGGGGTATGTCTCGTATATTGCCGGACAGCCCGGGCTGCGTACCACGCGCAACGTCGGATTGCGCGCCCGCGCCGGGGCATTGGGGTTAAGCACCTGCTTTGTATTGGGGTTCTCGACGGTCTTCATTGCGTTGGGTGCCAGTGCCAGTGCGCTTGGTACGCTTTTGCTGACGTGGCGGACTGAACTGAACTATCTGGGCGGCGCAATCATAATCTTGTTCGGGCTCGTCATGCTGGGCGTTTTCCGTATCCCCGCGCTTACCCGCGACACACGACCTGATCTGAACATTCCGGGAGGTCGCCCTTTGGGGGCATATGTCCTGGGTCTTGCTTTCGCATTCGGATGGACCCCGTGTATCGGACCCATCCTTGGCGCGATTTTGACGCTTAGCTCAACCTCGGGGGGAATGACTGACGGTATCTGGTTGCTGGCGATCTATTCTGCCGGTCTGGGCGTGCCGTTTCTACTGGCTGCGCTGTTTACCGATGCCATTGCATCGCGCGTTCGCGAGATCGGCAAGGCCGGGCGCTGGCTGTATAAGGGGGCAGGGATAGCTATGGTTCTTATGGGGCTGGCAATCATGACGGGCCAATTGTCACGACTTGCGTATTGGCTGTTGGGAACCTTTCCTTTTCTTGCCTCGATCGGTTGACCATTGCCGGAGGGCACGATGATACCTTCCTGAAATCAACGTAATGCCGTCTATCTGAGAAAACAGAACATCCCGAACAACTGTGTCGGAAAATCCCGTTTTTTCTGGATAGTTCGCGAATTTCTTTTTCTATCCGTGGTTTCACAAAACTGTCGCAAACCACGGGTAGGCGACCGGTAGGAAAAAATTCCGAAAACCGAATCTGAAGGAAAACTACTAATGCTGCCTAGACACCTACTGAGCTCCATCACCGCTTTGCTCGCGCTGAGCGCAATGCCGGCCCTGGCTGAACTGAAATACTCCAACGATACGGGCGGCTCCGTGAAACTCTATGGTCAGCTTAGCCCCGCTTACCTTTCATTTGATGACGGTGTGGCGTCTTACGGGGATTTGGTTGACAACGAAGTATCCAACACGCGTGCCGGTCTGACAGTGACGCAGGATTACGGTTCGTCGGTTCTACAGTTCGACTTTTTGACCGCACTTGGGTTTGGTCAGTCGTCCAACTATGGCCAAGCTGGCGATCCAAAGTTTCTGGACTGGCGCCGGACCTTTGTCCGCAAGCTGGAAGTCAGCTGGAAAACCGAGAGCGCGGGCACCTTTACTTTTGGTCAGGGTAGCATGGCAACTGATGGCGTCGCGCAGTCGGATCTGTCGGGTACCAAAATGGCGATGTATAACGGGCTTGATACAGTAGCCGGGAACTACCAGTTCCGGACTTCCGCCGGTGCCCTTTCCGGGATCGAAATCGACCACACGTTCACCAGCTTTGATGCGTCGCGCCGCGGCCGTATCCGGTACGATACACCTAGCTTCAACAACTTCACGTTCTCCGCAGCCTACGGCAAAGACATCCTGTCGACCAACAGCAATGATATTTATGCTGATGCTGCCGTGCGCTATAAGAACGAGATCGCCGGGACAAAGATTGCCGCGTCGTTGGGTTTTTCGCGCAGAACGCGGAATGGATCAGACCGTGATGATACGTTCGGTTCGATCAGCGCTCTGCATCCGTCAGGCGTGAACGTCACCCTTGCCGCCGGTAGCCGGAAGAATGACGGGCAATATGGGTTGATCAAGCTGGGCTATACCGCCGATTTGTTTTCAGTGGGCAAGACGTCCTTTGCTGTCGACTACTACAAGGGTAGCGATTTCGTGACAAACGGATCGTCATCGAAAAGTGTCGGAGCAGGCATCGTTCAAAAATTCGACGACGCGCGTTTGGAAACCTATCTTATCGTTCGCAAGTACGAGTACACCGATACGACTGCCACGAGCTATCTGAATGCTTCTTCGGTGCTGCTGGGAACACGCTGGAAGTTCTGATAATCGCAAAAAATTCGGTACGCGCGCCAAGTTAGTGCGTACCGAACTCCTGTTGCATGCAGGGTAATTGGAACCGATTATGTTCGGGCGCGTTGCGTAAGTATGATAGAGAATGCGGCATTGGCCTTTTGGCCGTCGCAGCGGGAAATCTAGATAATTTGCAACCGACAAGATCCGGTGATGATGATCTAGCTGACCGGCTTGGAGACTCAAGGCTAACACCACGGCGTTTAACGAGATGGAAATGAATTTCGCCAAAACGTCGCACGAATATGTGAAGGGATATGCTTTGTTTCGGACAGGATCGCTAACATATAGGTACTATTGCACTAGTCAGGAGTTTACGTTGCCATGCTAACCAGGCGTCATTTCGTTCTTTCATCCGTCGCGCTGTTTTCCGCGCCGATTCCTCAAGCTTCCTGGGCTGCTGCCACTTCCGACAAATCGATGTGGGAGATATGGGATGCACAGGTCACGCCAGCCAACTATGACCCGGCAACGTCCAACCCCTGGGGCTTCCACCCTAGATTTCTGCCGCAGTTGGTCGAAGCAAACCCCAGCCTGACGCCCGGCGACATCCATGTCGATGCCGTAGCACGGTATCTCTACCATATCAGAGACAACGGTACTGCAATGCGGTACGGCGTGGCGATTGCACGCGGCAACCTGTACGAACCGGGTACATACACCATTCGTCGAAAAACGCACTGGCCTACTTGGACGCCCACGCCTTCGATGATCAAGCGCGAGCCGGAAGTGTATGAACAGTTTGCCGACGGTATGGATGCGGGCCCAACGAATCCGCTCGGGTCGCGCGCATTCTATCTTTTCGAAGGTAACCGTGACACGTATCTGCGCATCCATGGGACGCCGAACCCGGAGTCAGTGGGCGGGCGTGCCAGCTCTGGTTGCGTCCGGATGGTAATGCCCCACATCAATGGTCTTTATGATCATGTAGAAACCGGTTCGACAGCGTTTCTGTATCCGCCAGAAGACCGGATCACTGCGCAAAGCTGAGCCGGGCCTCTGGCGATAGATTTCGAAGGGCTCTCGCCCGTTTCGGTCGGATTAACCGGCCGCTGGCACACCCGGCTGTCTTGTGCAGATCGGGTTGCCGTTTTTGGATCTCAGCGGCAGGAACGTCGTTTCAACTGGCCCTACATGCTGGTAGACGAAACACCCGTCAGACGGCTGAAGCTTGACAGCATTAAGATTTTGATACGGGGCGGCAATCGCAAGCACACTCGCAGGCAGTTCTGTCATGAAGCCGTTTTCGACCACGGGAGGAGGGGCCACAGGCTGAGCGCAGGCCCCCAAAAGCGTAACGGTGGACCCTATCAGCCACAGACTTATCTTCATCTCTTCCATTCCTTTCAATGTTGTGTCGCAGTAAGTTTAGCACAGCCGAGACACATTTCCCGACAATTACCGAAAAACTTGATTATCGCCAGATAAACATCGCTTTATTCAACATTTGGCAAGGCTCGCCAAAGCTTATTCTCGACAGTGATGGCCCGTGTACCTGCTCTCTGTGCTGAAAAAACGTTGGCAACATCCGGATCGGCATTTCAGTACCGCAAGGTTGGCGACGATTGCCAACCAAAACAAAGTATTTTCAAATCAGACTTATGTGTCGATATCCTCACGAGAAAGTGGGCATCTTTCCCCCGCAGGAAGGATTGACAGACGGTTTATGGTCGACCAAGTATTTGGAATGAAGTTGAACTATGCCATATCCGCTTGCGTTAAAGCACTTTCGTGCTTGGCACTTATCATGGCATTGGCACTCTCCCCTACATCCGAAGCTCATGCATCGTCGATCGGGCATGATGACCATGCTGTCACATCAGCAGGAGCCGATAACGCGGACCAAGCCATATTGCAGTCCGGTAGCGGCGACGTTAGCAGCAGCGCGGCAGCTTCATCGCAGGACAAGGCTGACGCCTTCGCATTGTGTTGCGATGCACTTTGCATGTCGATTGTGTTAAACGAAACCGGGCATCCGTTTGTTAACGAGAACATCCGCGAGAACCGTTTGACCCTTCATGCGCAAACCGCATTGATTGATCCTTCAGGATTCCTGCGACCTCCCCAACTTTCGATCTGACTCGAGGCCCGTGAGAGGCCCGTACGTTACACGCGAACTGCGTGAAACTGAAGCTTGTCGATCAGGTTGGTTTTGTGAAAAATTTCATTGATCTCTGGGTTGCTGACCCTGTTGTCCATACGGCCGTCGTCGCCGCCTCCTTGCTTTTGATAGCCGGGATCCGGTCCGCGCACGGCGTCGCGTTGACGTATTATCATCGGGCCGACAAGCTACAAGGCATTCAACCAACACGAAGTTTCCACACAGAACATACGTCCCCGGACGTACCGATTGTTGGAAGCATCGCGAAGAAGTTCATGCTTAACGCTGATGATACCTCACCATTAAATATGGATTCGGGTTCATTCGCTCCGGGTTTGCCGGGAAGCATGTTCACGGTTGCAAAATACCTCGGTGATATGACGAGGAAAATTTGCACCGGTTCCGATAGGCATAATAACCCATCGGGCAAGATGGCAGATGAATGGACCGGCGAAGTTGTAAGCCTTTCCGCTGATAACGGTCCCGATGCTATTGACTATCTCCAACCACATTTGAAAGGCTGAGAGGCCTTTTGAAAACTCACACAAACCTTACAGGAAAAACTGATGAAAAACCTTCTTTTGACAACCGCTCTGACAATCTCTCTGGCTGCTCCAGCGTTTGCGGCAGGTAAACACGAAGCCGGCCATGGCGATATGAAAATGGACGACCATGCGGCAATGATGGTCGGTATGCCCGGCGACGCGTCTAAGGTAGACCGGACAATCGACGTGACTTTGCTGGAAAATGACGAAGGCCAAATGCTGATCGAAAGCGAAGACCTGAGCTTTAAAAAAGGTGAAACAGTTCGGTTCAAAGTTGCCAACAAAGGCGAGCTCGAGCATGAATTCGTTCTTGATACAGTAGAACGCAATGCAGAGCATAAAGAAGAAATGATGGAAATGGCCGGAATGGATATGAAGCATTCCGATCCAAACAGGCTTCTTCTCGATGCAGGTGCTTCAGCTGAAGTCGTCTGGACTTTTACCAACGATGGGACATACGAAGCCGCTTGTTTGATACCGGGTCACTATGAATCCGGCATGCATCGCGAGGTATCAGTAGGCAAGTAGCTCACTACTGAGGCTGAGGTATTCACTCGCGGGAAAGTCAAAAGAATTGACAGAAAAGCCGGTGAGGTAACTATCAGTCACGGTCTGGTCGTCAACCTGGACATGCCGGGGATGACCATGGTGTTTAAAGCCGACGAAGCGACGATAGACACGCTATCGGAAGGCGACACCATTGAGTTTATCGCCCACGAAGTCGACGGCGAAATCACTTTGACCGATGTAAAGTAAGCCACCGGGCGAGGCTGCAATTACGATTGCAGCCTCGCTATCGACCAAAACCCGACCGGACCGGGTTCCCGTCCGACACCGGGATGAAATTTACCGCGAGGCAACGCTGGCCGTGAGACCACTATTGATCATTATCACGTATTTGTTGTTCGGGCTGTTGCCCGCGCTGGCAGGGACGGGTGGAGCGATAAGTCCGCATGCCGATCTATCAAAGAAATCCAAACACAACTTCATAGGGCACCCCAGCGACGATGCGCTGGTTACTCGGGAAATTGAGATATCAGTCAAGGAAACCGCCGCAGGATATATGCTGTTCGAACCTGATGCGATCTACATTAAAAAAGGGACCACTGTCCGGTTTGTCATCACCAACACGGGGGCAGTCGATCACGAATTCTATCTTGGGTCGTTTGACGAAATTCAGCAGCACGAACGATGGATGCGCAGTCATCCGGACATGGCTCATGTCGACCGGAATGCCGTTGCCATCCCGGCGGGTGAAACCGCTGAATTGGTTTGGCAGTTTTCGGTCGAGACCAATCTGGAATTTGTTTGCCTGATTGATGGGCACCGCGAAGCAGGCATGTGGGGGGTCATTATTGTGCATGATCATGTGTCCGGCAGCACGGCGAGGTAATTGACCGCAATGGCGCTGCTGGAAAGATATCACCTGTTCGTCCACGACGTCGCGGCGATGTTTGGCTATGAATACAGTGACGCCACACCTGAGTGGATGCACCCTTTCATCCATGTCATTTTGGTGCTGGCCCCATCGTTTCTGGTTATTGTCGGCACGTATGGCATTATCGCCGGGTTGTTGAAATTGTTGCGGCGCACCCGCTTGAAAGAGCCTCGCAGCGAAGCGATTAGGGGGCTGGACAATAGCCTGTTCAGCTCGATATTGCGTCACTCGCGCCGGCAACAAGTACAGATGACTGGCCTTAGTTTACTGGCTTTGCCCATCCTCTATCTGACGTTGGAGCTGCCGAAGCAGATCGTGAACAATGCCCTGCATTCCGACCGGTTCCCTATTGTGGTCTATGGTTGGGGCGTGGATCAGGTCACGTTTCTATTGTTACTGTGTGGTCTCTATCTTTTGGCGATCGTCTTGTATGGGCTGAACAAGTATTCCTTGAACGTTTTCAAAGGCTATGTTGCCGAACGGTTTGTGCGGCGGTTCCGCCTGTCGGTCTATCGCCAATGGCGTGCCGATGCCAATTTCAGGGGCCAAAGCGAAATCGTTCCCATTCTAGCCCAAGAGGTAGAACCTGTCGGAGGGTTCGCGGCAGATGTATTGACGTTGCCTATTTTGCAGGGCGGGACGCTGATGACAATTCTGCTGTTCATGTTCGTTCAAGATCCGATTCTGGGTGCTGCTGCGCTCACGGTGCTGCCGATTCAGTTGGTCCTGCTGCCCACGCTTCAACGTCGGGTGAATACCTTGTCACGCGAGCGTATCCAGCAGGTACGTCACATGGGCCGGCTCTTGAATGATCAGTTGCGTAGTGAAACTGGTGGCGGTGCTTTTCTCGAACCCACAAATGCTAGTTTCCGAGAACTTGAGAAGGTCAGGCGCCGCATCTTCCGGCTCAAGTTTTTCATAAAGGCGTTGAACAACTTCCTCACCGCACTGACGCCTTTTTTGTTCTATTCGCTCGGGGGATATTTTGTGATCGAAAACCGGATCAGCCTTGGGGCATTGGTCGCCGTTCTCGCCGCGCACAAAGATTTTTCTGCACCATTGAAGGAGCTATTCAGATATTATCAAACGTTAGAAGACACGCGAATTCGATATCAAGAAATAGTCCAGTTCTTTCGGGGGCATCGCGGGCAGGTGCCGGTATCTCAGCGGTCACCAAGCCTCCCCGAAGCATTGCATGCATAAAATGCCATTGATTAACAATAAGGAGATTTTAATATGAAGTGGGGAGCAATGATTTTTGCTTTGATCGCGCTGGTTGCGGCTGTCTGGTACATAACCCAGCCCAAGGTAAGTGACGCAAACGGCCCACAGCCCAGCCGTGCCGCTTTGCCCGACGGGGCGCTCGCTGTGGTCAAGATACCGGCTGCGTTCAGTCCAAAAGAACAACTTGGCAAGCGCGCGTTCGATGCCACGTGTTCAAAGTGCCACGGCGACAACGCTCAGGGCAGGGACGGCACCGCTCCGCCGCTTGTGCATAAAATCTATGAACCGAGCCACCACGGAGATATGGCATTTGAACTTGCCGCAAAAACCGGAGTCAGGTCACATCATTGGAAGTTCGGCGACATGCCACCGGTAGAAGGGGTAACGCGCGCTGATGTTCTTAACATCGTGGCGTATATCAGGGCGTTGCAACGCGAGAATGGTATCAACTAGGTATACGAAAGCTGGCCTAGCCAGGCCAAACGGTCCGGCTAGGTTACTTTCAAAGCCGTGTCAGTTGACTCGTTCCGCATCATAGCCTGCCGACTTCATTGCCGCGATCAACGCGTCGGAGTCTGCATCGCTTTGAACAGCAATCTGACGCGTGGTCATATCATAATCGACTTCTGCATCGGAATCGACCGATGCGATCGCTTTGCCGATGGATGCTTTACAGTGTCCGCAGCTCATTTTTGGTACCGAAAAATTAGTCATGAGATTCCTTTCCTTTGCTGGCTGCATACCTGTTTACTGTCCGGGAAGGTCAATAAACATTTCGCATCTACAGCTCTTCCACCTGACATAGGTGCCGTTTGACAAGTTGCAATGCCTGGGCGGTTTCCATGGTCTCTGACCGCGTTTCGATATAGTCAATTCGGATGAGAAGGCTGCCCGGTAAAACATCATGATCGCATATATCGGCCTGTTCATGTCCGCGTTGGTCGCGGCAACGATCTTACCAATGCAATCAGAAGCCGTTTTAGTGGGGCTGTTGGCTTCATCCGCCTACCCCCCAGTGCTTTTGATCGGTGTCGCTACAGTCGGGAACGTGCTGGGATCAGTCATTAACTGGTATTTAGGCCGATTTTTGATGCGTTTTCGGGGCCGGCGCTGGTTCCCCGCATCGCAAAGCCAATTGGATAAAGCGCAACGCTGGTATCACAGATATGGGCGATGGTCTTTGCTGGGCAGTTGGCTGCCCTTGGTCGGTGATCCGCTGACCGTGGTCGCGGGGGTGTTGAAAGAACCGCTGGTGCCATTTCTTATACTGGTGACGATTGCCAAGGGCGCACGCTATCTGATTTTGGCGGGTATTGTACTGGCCTGGTACTAACGGTGCATCACAAGAACCTGGGCTACCGTGTCATCAGTCAAGGTGGTGGCGGCCCCGGGGCAAAATGCCCGGGGCCGTCGTTCGGGTTTTACTTAGGTATTTTCAGGTCCGTGTAGTCGCCGCGTACGTATAGTGTCACGGTCACGTCCTGCCCGTCGCGGTTGCGCCAGAACCAGCCGTGGTTGCCGGTAAACGCGGCCGTCAAAACACCTTCGTCCATCGGGACGGCGCGCCCTTTTTCATAGCTGATGTTTTGCCCGCCACCGTCACCATGAAGGTCATAATTAACCACGCCGCCTTCCGCGACCCAGATATATTCAGCGTTGGCACCTTCGGTCATGCCCAGTTTGATCTCGGTGCCTTCGCCGGGTGTGAGCGTGAAGCTGTGCTGCTCTTTCCAATCCGTAGGTGTGACGGATTGCGCATAGGCACCGCCCACGAACAAGCTGAATATGTCGCTGCCAAGGCTAGACTGCTCTTCGACGACGGGGGCAGGTATCAACTGCATCTGGCTGTCCGCCTCGGCTTCTTCCGCGAGCTGGACTTTAATATCACCCATTTCCGTTAATCCGATGACCCTGCCTATGCCGGTAGGGTCGATACCGTATTCGGATGGAAGGACGACCAAGGTCAAAATAGCCACCGCCGAAACAGCAGCGATAAGCGTAGATTTGCGTAGCTGCGCAGAGGTCGGCAGATCTTCGGGGTTTGGTTTGTTTCCGTTGTGCATTTCAAGTTTTCCTTTGTGTTAAGCAACAAAATAGCCGGTAATCTGATAGCCCATCAGAATAAAACCAGCCGACATCATGACGACATTCGCGGTATATGCGTGTTTCCAGAAGCTTGGGCTTTTACGCCAATAGCCCATCACGATCAGGATCATCCCCAAGGCAATGAGCTGCCCGAGTTCGACGCCAACGTTGAAGGACAACAGGTTGGGGAGAAGCCCATCCTTGGCGATGTTGTAGTCGAGGATTTTCGTAGCCAATCCCAAGCCGTGGAAAAAGCCGAAGACGAGCACGGCGATTTTCGTGTTCGGTTGAAAGCCGAACCAGCGTTGGAATGCGCCTAGATTATCCAAGGCTTTGTAGACCACCGACAAGCCAATGATCGTATCAACCAGGTAAGAGTTGAAGTTCCAGTTAAAATAGACGCCGGCAAGCATGGTCGTAGAATGGCCAAGCGCGAAAAGGCTGACGTAGATTCCAATGTGCTTCATCTTGTACAAGAAGAAGACCACACCGAACAGGAACAACAGGTGATCATAGCCGGTCACCATGTGCTTGGCCCCCAGATACATGAACGGGATCAGCTTCATGCCGCTGACCTCCATGATATAACCCTTGTCACCCGCGGTGACCGCGTGGGCATAGGCGGATGTCGCGAAAGCTATCAAGGCCAGCGCGATTGCCGCCGATAGGATCAGCAGTTGGCGCATGTGATGCGTCACAACCACCGACCCGAAAGTACGGTTGTTTGTCATTTGATTTTCCATATTAGCGAAATTGAGGTCTGTGCGCCGAAAGGCGAAACCTCAGACGCGCGGAGGGCGATCCAGATCGAAGGCCCTGCGACCCGATAAAATCGTCGCCGTTGGCGACCAGACAGCGCTTGCGATTTCGGCAACGCCATTGGTACCACGTGGTGTCAGAAACGCGATGTTATGATCATGGTCGGCGAATTCAGGGCCATGACTTTGATACGCATGCAGGATGTCCACGATGTCTTCATGGGCATGACCGTGATTTTCGACTTCGAGCTTATGGTCCGTCAGAATCTGGGCGAGTTGGGCAAGGTCATGCGGGTCGCTTTGCTCATTCGACGACAAAAGGATGCCGGCGGCCAATACCGCAACCATAATAAAGCGCAGGAATGTTAGTGCCTGTAAAACCATGTCTGCCGTATCAGTTTCGCCTGTTTCCGTAGGTCTGGGCCTACTTGCTCTATCCCCCCGGGGAGGATACAGGATGTGTATGACAAAACACACCCATCATGCAAGCCACCCCGATATCGTTAAACGGCTAAAACGTGCCGGCGGCCATCTTTCAAGCGTTATCACGATGATTGAGACACAGCGCCCCTGTACGGATATTGCCCAACAGCTTCATGCTGTGGAAAAGGCCATCACCCAAGCAAAAAGAACACTGATTCAAGACCATATTGATCACTGTTTGGATGGCACTGTCTCTGACCAGAACGACGCCGTGCCTATCACTGCCGATTTTAAAGCGATCATCAAATATCTCTAGAGGAATCCCCCCATGCTCTCTGTTCTGGCTGACCGCACTTACCGGCATCTTTTTCTCGCGCAAATCATTGCGTTATTAGGGACGGGGCTGGCGACCGTCGCGCTTGGCTTGTTGGCGTATGACCTTGCCGGAGAGCGTGCAGGCTTGGTCTTGGGGACAGTATTCACGATTAAAATGCTGGCTTACGTGGGGATCGCCCCGATCGCCGGTGCCTTTGCCAACCGCTGGCCGCGCCGCAAGATGCTTGTCAGCCTTGATCTTGTCCGGGCGGCGGTCGCGTTGTGTCTGCCTTTCGTAAGCGAGGTGTGGCAGGTGTACATACTTATTTTTGTTCTACAGTCCGCTTCGGCGGCGTTTACGCCAACGTTTCAGGCCACCATACCGGATATTCTTCCGGATGAAGATCGCTATACACGGGCGTTGTCATTGTCGCGATTGGCGTATGATCTGGAGAATTTGATCAGCCCAACGCTGGCCGCGATCTTCTTGGCTTTTGTCAGTTATCAGGCCCTGTTTGTCGGTACGGTTATTGGGTTTCTTGGGTCCGCAGCTTTGGTGGTTTCCGTCCTCCTGCCAAGTCCTTCTGCATCAGCGCCCCGAGGTATCTACGATCGTACCACACGAGGGTTGCGGATATACCTGGCCACGCCAAGGTTGCGCGGGCTGTTATCGCTGAACCTCGCGGCGGCAGCTGCCGGAGCAATGGTTCTGGTCAACACAGTTGTTTTGGTGCGATCGGGGCTGGGCTTCGGAGAAACGGAAGTGGCTCTGGCGCTTGGGGCATTTGGCGGCGGGTCGATGCTGGCTGCGCTGATCTTGCCACGATTGCTGGATCAACGACCCGATCGGCCGGTAATGATTGGCGGGGCAGCGGTGCTGGTCATCACGCTTTTGGGGCTTGCAGGTTTGTCTGCCTATCAGGGCACGGGCTGGCCCGTGTTACTGACGGGATGGGTTGTGATCGGTATTGGCTATTCCACGGTCCTGACCCCGTCGGGGCGGCTTCTTAAAAGGTCGGCGCATCCAGAGGACAGGCCCGCGGTTTACGCTGCACAGTTTGCCTTGTCACATGCTTGCTGGCTGGTGACATATCCGCTTGCGGGATGGCTTATCACAGACTTCAGCGCGGCAACCGCCTTTGCGGTTCTCGCTTTGCTTTCGATTGCCGGTATGATCGGCGGGGTGGTTTTGTGGCCCCGTGGCGACGCGGATGTCGTCGAACATTCCCATGACGATCTTCCATCTGATCATCCGCACCTCAACGGTGAACGCCGCCATGCGCATACAATCGTGATCGACGATGATCACCCACGCTGGCCAGCTGTTCACTAAATCGGACTTTGGTCCTGCGTGGGGAACGCCTGGACCATTTATCGCGGTGTCACGGTGCGCAATAAATACTGTACAGTGCGTCGATCATCCGTTGAACACGTGTATCGGCGATGCGATAGAAGATGGTTTGCCGCTCTCGGCGGGTGGCAACCATACCGGCATCGCGTAGCTTCGCCAAGTGCTGGCTAAGTGCGGATTGACTGAGGTTTAGTTGCGCCTGCAAGCTGCCAACCGATTGTTCCCCATCCAAAAGATGACAAAGCACCATAAGCCGGTTGGCGTTAGAAAGTAGCGCCAGATGTTCCGACACCTCTATGGCTCGTGACTGCAGGACCGCCAAAGGCAGCTTGCTTTCTTTTATATTAGTGTTGACTAAATTAGACATGTCTTACATATATAGATCAAGGATACAGATAACAATAGAAATGTAGAAAAGGACGTCACAATGGGACCTGTAACGCCAACAGATTTTACACCTTGGCTATCACTGTTCGGAGGCGTGCTTATTGGGCTTAGCGCGGTCATCGTCATGGGGGCCTTTGGCAAGATCGCCGGTATTTCCGGTATCACAAAGGGGCTTGTCGGGATGGTGCCGGGGTTAACCGGGCCGGCAGACCGGAACTGGCGGCTTTCGTTTCTGCTGGGGCTGGTTATTGCCCCGGTTGCCGTATTGCTTACCACCGGTAACTTTCCGGTTCAGACGATTCCCACCAATCTGGTCGGGATGGCGATCGCGGGGCTGTTGGTGGGCGTCGGTACTGCGCTTGGCTCGGGCTGCACGTCGGGGCATGGGGTCTGCGGGCTGGCCCGGTTGTCGCCGCGATCCCTGGTCGCAGTATTAACATTTGTTGCGGCGGCTGTCGTGACGACCACCTTGGTTCGCCACATTTTTTAAGGAACAGATCATGCGTAACATCACAGGTTTTTTAGCTGGCTTAATCTTTGGTATCGGGCTGATCATTTCAGGTATGGCCAACCCTGCAAAGGTGCTGAACTTTCTTGATATCCTCGGCCCCTGGGATCCGAGCCTGGCTTTCGTCATGGGCGGGGCGTCGATCACGGCATTTATCGGATATCGACTTGTATGGTCCCGCGAGGCTCCCTTGTTGGAGGCAAAATTTGATATGCCTGAAAACAATGCCATCGACGCACCACTTATCACCGGCTCTATCCTGTTCGGGGCCGGTTGGGGGCTAGGCGGGTTCTGCCCCGGCCCGGCTTGGACGTCCCTGGCGATCGGGTCACCCGGTATCCTGGTTTTCCTTCCTCTCATGCTCGTCGGCATCGTTTTAGGAACTGCGGCTAAATCCCATTCGTTATTTCAACTGAAAGGAGTTTAGAGATGTCAAATAAGTCGGAACTAGATAAATGTGTCGTTCGTCATTCGCCTTCAACCGGTCCTTCCAGCCCGGATGTTTGGGGCATTTACGAACCGGACACAGGTTCTATCCAGTATATTTGCGCCGATCCTGAAACACGCGAAGCAGCTTTGATCGATGTCGTCTTGAATTTTGATCCGGCCAGCTTTGCGCTGGACACCAGCAGCATGGATCAGGTGCTGGGCTTGGTGAAAGAGAACAATTTGACCGTGACTTGGGTGCTGGATACGCACCCCCATGCTGATCACGTAATGGCTTCATCACGTTTGAAAAAACACACCGGCGCACCCAATGCGATAGGTGTGAAGGTAAAAGAAATCGCCGAATTATGGCGCGAGATTTACCACACGCCAGACGCCTTTGACCCGGATCGCGATTTCGACCGATTGTTCCAGGATGGGGATACATTCAAGATCGGGTCTCTCGAGGTATCCGTCATGCTGTCGGTGGGGCACACCTTGGGGTCGATATCTTACATTTGCGGTGACGCGATTTTTGCCCATGACACGTTCATGCAGCCTGACAGCGGCACAGCGCGTGCAGATTTTCCGGGCGGTAGCACCGAAGAATTGTGGAATTCACTGCAAAAAATCCTCGCCCTTCCCGGTAATACGAGGGTTTTCGTCGGCCATGATTATGGTTCGAAGGACCGCAACGAACCAGAATGGGAGGCGACTGTAGACGAACACAAGGCGCACAACATCCACGTAAAGGATGGGACCAAGAAAGAAGATTATATCAAGGTTCGCAATGAACGCGACGCGACGCTGTCGCTTCCCGACCGGATGCTGGCCGCCTTGCAGATCAACCTGCGGGCGGGGCAGTTGCCCAACGCAGAGTCAGATGGTGATCACTATCTGAAAATTCCCGTCAATAAGTTCTAAAGGAGATATGCCATGAATAAATCTATGAAGGACTTGGTCGCTGATGCGAAATCTCGGGTTGAAACCATCAGCCCCAAAGATGCGCTTTCCGCTCAGCAAAGCGGAGACTTGATCCTTGACGTGCGTGAACCAGCGGAGCTTACAACCGATGGCGCAGTCGAGGGGGCGGTGAACATTCCGCGCGGCTTGCTCGAAGCGAATGCGGACCCCGAGACCGGTAAGGGAAATGAAAAGCTGGTCGCCAAGCGGGGTAAAAACGGGCGTGTTCATATTCTGTGTGCGTCTGGCGCACGGGCCACTCTTGCCGCTGATTGTCTGCGCGAGATGGGCTATGACGCTACCGTCATCGAAGGTGGCTTGGGCGGCTGGAAAAAAGCTAATCTGCCCGTCATCATGTAATGCTGAGATGAACCCGCGCTACGCGTACTGCCTTGATAGCAACAAGACAGTGCGCGTGCCGCGACGCTGAGTTTTCAAGGCTCCCAGTCGCACGATCATGCTGCGATGCGACCTACTGCAAAACCAGGTAAGGAAGCGCATATGTCCGAGACCTTCTTGTCGGCAGAACCTACGGCGCGGCTTGCTGTGTTTCTGGTGATGCTTCTGCTCATGGTTATATGGGAAATTGCAGCCCCGCGGCGACGGCAAGAGATTCCACGGCTTTTACGATGGACCAATAACGTAGGCGTCGTGGTAATCGACACGTTATTGGTACGTTTGACCTTCCCGATAGTGGCCGTGGGGTTGGCAATCGTTTCTCAGGAACGCGGGTGGGGCCTTTTCAATATCTTTGACCTACCGGGACCGCTGGTTTTCATCGTGTCTTTGCTTGTTTTGGATCTGGCGATTTATTTGCAACATGTAATGTTTCATGCGGTTCCGGCGTTATGGCGCTTGCACAGAATGCATCACGCCGACCTTGAATTCGATGTAACGACAGGGCTGCGGTTTCATCCTGGTGAAATTCTTCTGTCGATGGGAATAAAATTGGCGGTTGTGGCTGCGTTGGGACCACCAGCAGTTGCCGTATTGCTTTTTGAAATTCTGCTGAATGCGTCGTCAATGTTCAATCATTCCAACATAAAGATCCCGAAATCCATAGACCGGGTATTGAGATTGTTGGTGGTAACGCCGGATATGCACCGGGTGCATCATTCGGTCGATCCAAAAGAAACCAACAGTAATTACGGTTTCAATGTGCCATGGTGGGACCGGTTGCTAGGCACATATCGTGCGCAGCCTGCCAAAGGACACACAGGCATGGATATCGGGATTGAACAGTTCCGTACGCGCCGTGACCTGTGGCTCGACAGAATGTTGATCCAACCGGTACGTGGCCCGGCAAGCGGTTATGCCCTGGATTCGTCTGAGCACAAGGACTGAACCCTGGTCTTTCTTGCACCGGATGCCGTGTTTTTGGGTGGTGCAGGGGGGGCAATATTCAACGGCCGTTTCTCAAGACGCAAGCAACAAGCGGCGGCGTGTTAAGTCTGGCCGCCAATGGCCTTTGTTGGGGACAGTTCGATGTTCTACGCAGCGGCGCACAGTGGTCATGCGCATCCTTTTGGGTGCAGCATGAACATGGCTTCTGTTATTCGTCATCGTGGGTTCATGGGGTAGCCCAACAGTAGAAACGATCGCTGGCTTCAAGTCTTCCGTGCTATTCTTGAGCTGCTGACATAGGGCGCTCACTTCTTTCCGTGCCATAAACGTTCGTACCATTTTGCCATATCGCAAGACAGCGGTGTCTAAAGAGTCGATGTACCCGAAGGCGGGAAAGCGACTGAGCAGTCGGAGCAATTCCACAGGAGCCAGCATTTTCAGGGCCTGCGGGCCGGGGAAAAAGCTTTCGCTCAGCGTACCCTCGGCGACTATGATTTGATGCGCCTCAAACATTAAATGGACATAGGTGACAGACTTTTTACCCTTCGCGATCCGCACACCAGGAAGTTCGTCGACCAAGTGAATTGCCCTCGCCAGACGCCCGCCCGGCATCAGCATGCCGTGCTGGCGTGAAACGAATATATCGCGCTCAGCGCCAAGCACGCCCTTATGTATGCGCACTGGCAACAAATTGGGAAATTCAGCAAGCTCATCCCCACAGACGGTTCTGCTGCCGACCCAGGCGATGGGCTGTGCACCATTGTCCAAAGTGCACACCAGATCGCCTTGTTTCAGGGTCGCTATGTCCACGTCGCCGGCTGGGGTTCTTATACGGGTGCCTGCGGTAAAGCAGACGATGCCCGTGTTGTCGTAAGAGTAACTGGAGGAGGTGGCACCAAAGATGGTTAGAGAATTCGCGCCAAACTGCTTGTAGCCAGAATAATCGACAATATTGCCCCGGTCATCCACGGTGTTCGATTGGTTAAGAATACCGTCGTCCGCTTGGTCGGCACGTAGTACGTGCAGGCTGCCATAATATTGCGACAGATCTATAAAGTCGTTGTTGGTGGTAATGCCGTCGCCAAGGGACCCGGAGTTCCCGGCGTTGAAGTCGGTGATGGTGTCATTGCCGAGTTCAAATTCGAATACATCGTTTCCGTCGCCGCCCGTCAGTCGGTCGTCGCCTGCTTGACCATTCAGGGTATCATCGCCAAGCCCGCCTTCAAGCGTGTCGTTACCAATGCCACCATCCAGGTAATCGGCCCCGCTGCCGCCTGTCAGTGAATCATCACCGCCGTCGCCGTACAGGATGTCATCGCCGTCACCACCATCAATGACATCGTTTTCGCCACTCTCTGTACCAGGTGAATAAAGCCTGGCGGCACCAGGGGTTACGGTGACCGAATGCGTTGCGTTATCGGCACCGTCATAAGTAAAGGTAAAGCTGCCATTACCGTTGTCCACCATCGTCTTGGTGCCGATAAGTACGATACTGTCATCTTGGTCTTCGTCAGCGATGGTGATCGAAAAATTGTCAACAAAAGTTGTCAGGTCAATTTGAAAGACATCGTTTTCGCCCTCGTCGGCACCAGCACGTCTTAGATGGATGGAATTGATCGCTTGGTCGGTACTGTCGGTTATCGTCACATCGACTGAATTGCGCTGCGATATCTGGTCGACGTTCAGTTCAAAATTCCCACCGCTGTCAATCGAAACGGCTGCTTTTACAGTGCCCGGTGCAGATGCGGGCAGGGGAATTGCGCGGTCACCATAAACAACATCGTTGCCCGCGCCTGCGTGGATCGTATCGGCACCACCGAGGCCATAAATGATATCGTCATTACCATCGACGCCATCGACTTCATCGTAATCCCCATCCCTAAACCCGGCACCCATGACGTCTGCGCTGTTCGTGCCTTCGACAATACCATCGGGGGTAAAGATGTTTTCCGTATTTGCCGTGGTGATGTTCGGGTCTTCACTGACGATAGTATCATTACCCGACTGCATATCGAAGCGAGGGACGCTCGCGTTCTGACCGACCCGGATAAAATCGTCGCCTGAGCCTGTTTTAAAGTCCTTGGTTGACGTAAAGTTGTCGCCGATCTGGATCGTATCTTGGTTATTTGATCCCTTGTATTCGTTGATCGTGACGCCGTTGCCAATGGTCATGTCGATTGCATCGGCGTTGGACGCATCGATATTCGTCGCGGGCAGGCCCACCCCGTCAGAGATGTGGATACTTGGGGTCAGATTAGAGTTGAACTGTATGTTCAACGCATTGGAATTACTGTTACTGAACTGGACCGCAAAATGCGTCGGCGACCCCGATGCCGACTGGAAAGTGATGTTTCCAGCAGCCGTACTTTCGATGATGAAAATATCCCCTTCGTTAACAGGGATATTCCCGCCTGCGAAGTCTCTGGGAATATAGTACGTTGCCATCGTGAAGTACCTGAATATGAAAATAATAATCTCTGTGGAATTTTCATATCAGTGGAATAGGCCGAAAGAATGGCGAGGTGATGACCAATGTGGCATCCCCCCTTAGATCTGATCGAAACTGGAAACAATAAACCTCAAGTTGAAACTGCTTTTGGTACAGTCACCCGGTAGTGGGTACCGACCTTGGTTATATCTGTTGGGGGCTGGCTAATTATGGCAGCAATATTGCTTATGGCCCGGAATGACATGAAAACTCGCCATTTTTTAGTCAATTTCGTCTTATATGAGAATAGAGCACTCTTTTAAGGATTACATCATCATGAAGATCTATGAGACGCTCGCCCGGGGAAATTTCCCCAAAACGTATACAGGTAAAATTCTCCTCGTAAGCTTCATCGGCGTTCACGTGCCAATGTTTGGGGCCGTGACGTATGTTTTGCTTGCCGATACCAAGCCCTTTCTTGAGCAGCTCGATGTTCTGGGCGCAATGCTTCTTGCAACATTGATAGGTACCGGTGGCACAATGTTCGTGATGAAAGAGCTTCTCGCCCCGGTCCGCGCGGCTTCTGAAGCGGCCGACCAATATTTACGGAACCGGCAAATCCCGCGCCTGCCTACAAAGTACACCGATTCAGCCGGGGTGTTGATGGCAAGTGTTCAGGAATGTGTAACGCGTTTGGACGCCAGCCTTTCCTCGACCGAAGGGCGGTATCAGCAGCTGGAACGGGATCATTCCGAGCAGTTCAAGACATTGGCGGGGATGAAGCATGACTTCCGCACGCCATTGACGCAAATTCTTGGTTTTGCCAGCTTGATGAAGGCCGAAGCGATCGGGCCAATCGGCAACACCACCTATCAGTCTTTCGTGCAAAAGATAGGCGCGTCCGGACAGCAGCTCCTGGAGACCCTGAACTCTGTCATTGATTTGTCAGACAGCCAATCCTTGTCGCAAATCGCCCAGGATAGCGAAAATCTGGATCTCGTGACCGTTGCACGGGATGCTGTGAATATCGAACATTTGCATGCCGAACAGCGCAGCGTGGAGGTAGAGGTCCGGGCGCCGTCCGAACTGGAGCTTTTCACCGTCAAATCCGTCGCCAAGAACCTGACCGAGGCAATGCTTCATGCGGCTATTGCTGCAACACCTTCTCAAGGAACTGTTAGTTTGGCGATCGAATCTACCGATACCGGGGCCTGCGTGTTGGTCGAAAGTTGCGGCGGTCAGCTATCATTGGAAGACGTGCCGCCCAGGTTGGCTACGGGTATTCAGGGGCTGAAAAGCGGGGCAGGTACGCTCAGCGCGACTCCTGAAAGTTCTACACCAACGACACTGCGTTTGTGTCTCATCGATACTCTTTGCCGTTCCGTCGGCGCTCAGATCAGGTTGACGCAAACGGATGGGGTATCGTTTTCGATGTATGTCGAACTTGATGCCGCGGCGTCAGAAGTGTTGAGCTTGGCGGCATAGGCCAAAATGCGCATGGACGGACGGCCCCGGAATGGGTTGTTCGTCCATGCACCGCGTCGCTTCGACCTTAACAGTCAAGCACAATATCCGTCAGCGGTCGGCTTACACATGGCAATATGAATCCCCGGTCGATTTCCCGCTGCCTGATGCCGCCTTCATGGGCCATCGTGACCTCTCCGGAATGTTTGAAAATCTTGCACGTACCACACATCCCGCGCGCACATGACGACGGGAGAGGCAGGCCAGCAGCCTTTACCGCACTGAGGATCGTGGTTGTTTCGGCACACTCAAAGGTCTTGCCTGTGCGCGCAAATGAAATGCTGCGCACAGGGGTATCTGCTGCCGGCGTGATCTCAGCCTCCGGTGATGAAAAGTCGAAGCTTTCTTCGCCGTACCTTTCCGGCGGCACACCTGCATCACGCGCCGCCGCCCGTACCATTTCCATAAAGGATTGCGGGCCACAGCACAAAACAGTGCTGTCAGCAAGGCCGGGTGCCAGACTATTCAGCAATCCAGCTGACGGCCGCGAAGCACCCGGACCTCTTGTGATGATTGGAACGTAGGTAAGATGTGGCAAACGGCGGGACAACAGGGCAATTTCCTGCGTCGCAATCAGATCGGCTTCGGTGGGGGAGACATGGATGAGTGTGGCATCAAGCGCAATGCCTCGGTCCGCAGCGGTCCGTAGCATGGAAAGAATTGGGGTAATGCCGGTGCCTGCCGCAATCAGCGTGTATTTTTCACCCGGCCAAGACACAGGACCAAACCGGCCCGACGGTCCGAACGCGAGGATGGTCGCCCCCGGAACCAATGTTTCGTGGAGATGAGCCGAACCGGCACCCGCTTGGCGTTTGACGGAAATTTCGATACCGCCATCGCGTGAGGCCGATGACGCAATGGTATAACAGCGCTCTACGGTTCCCTGGGGGGTATCGATTTGAAATGTCATGAACTGTCCGGGATCATGGTCAATTCTGCTTCCGTCTACTGGTGCCAGCAAAAATGTCCGGACGTCATGCGTTTCATCCCAGGTGGCTTTGCACAGCAGCGGTGCCCAGGCTTCGGGTGGGAAACGCCGGCGGCGGCGGGTTATCCACGGCGCTGCGTCGATCATGGTCATGACGGTGTCTCTGCTTCGGTCATGCGCTCCACATACCATGTGGTGAATTCGTCCAAAGCACGTTCGGTAAAACGTGAATATGGTCCGGGGCGATATCCTGGCGACAGGGCACCCTTGTGGGCCAGAGCGACAAGGTGGGCGTCTTCGCGGTTGGTCTGCTTCCAGACCGACGTGAGGTTCTCCAGAGTGTAATCTTCGCCCTCGACCGCGTCACGGTTCACCAACCACTTGGTACGCACCAACGTCCGATCCGGAGCGATGGGAAAGGCAGTGAAAATAACCGCGTGATCGGCCATGACATGGTTCCATGAATTGATCCCCCACAGATGTACATCCCCTAGCCAAGGACGGTCTGTATCACCAAGTGGGATGGCGACGGCAGCACGGGTGTCAGGGGTCTGGCTTTCGCCCAAACCGGCGATGATCAGGCGCTGCGTGCGAAAATTGGTCGGCCATCCGACCGTATGTTCAACGGCCTCATAGTCGAGCCCTTCGTTGTCCCAATGTGCCCCGTAACGCGCATAGGCATCCAACAAATCATTGGCTTCGATCTTTTCCGCCTCGGTCAGCCCGTCAGGGTCATAGCCAAAGTCAGCTGCGTGGAACGACAGGGATAGTTGGGGATGATTGGACGCGCAGTGATAACACTCCCTGTTGTTTTCGATGGTCAGTTTCCAGTTACCTTCCTCGATGATGTCCTGCTCGAAGGCGACTTTGGCGTTGCGCAGATCATACGGAGCAAGACGTGGTTCCATTACGCGTTCCAGCTCGTCAATGTCAGATGGAGGCGTTTGAGACAGGCAAACGTACAGGATGCCGCCTATGTCCTTGAGAGCGACAGGCTTGAGGTGGTGTAGGTCACGGTCAAAATCGACACCCATATGCGGGGCCAACGCCAACGAACCGTTCAAATCATATGTCCACTGATGATAGGGGCACACCAATTTCCCGACGACCGATCGCCCAGGAGGCACCAGCCGCGACCCCCGGTGTGAACAGACATTATGAAAGGCCCGTAGTTCATTGTCGTCATCACGTAAGATCAGTATGGAGGCGGGGCCAATGTCCACTGCAACGACATCGCCCGGCTCGGCGACATCACAGGCTACGCCCGCGGCGATCCAGTGGCGGGAAAATATTATGTCACAGTCTGCTTTATAGGCACCTTCCCCCGTGTATAGTGCAGCGGGAAGGGTATGCCCCGGCTTCCGCGCATCCAAAAGTGCGCGCGTGGAAGAAGAAGCTGAACGTTCATCAAACATGGCAGAGACCCCTTGGTTTAGCGCAAGACTATTCGCGAGAAACGCCACTAGACAACGGCACAAAAAATACGTCTATTCATTACTTCACCGTATGAATGAGTTGGATAACCATCAACGGCGCAGCAGATCGTCAGCGGCACACGGACATAGCAAGTTATGCATCGGATACGACGGGCACTTCCTTCCCTGACGGCACTGGTCGCGTTCGAGGCCGCTGCCCGGAACAGCAGTTTTACGGTCGCGGCAAAGGAACTGGGCGTGACCCAAGCTGCGGTAAGCAGACGTATTGCTGCGCTGGAACAAGAAATCGGGCGGCAGTTGTTCGACCGACGAAATCGGCGTGTTGCCCTTACCGAAGCGGGGTATGACCTGTTTGCCTCGGTTGGCGTCGCGTTTGGTGGTCTTGCCGATACGGTGGATCGCTTGCAAAGCCCGCAGGTAAAACTGACCGTCGCTGCATCTGTCGCCTTTGGCCATTTCAGGCTTCTGCCGCTGTTGGCGTCCTTTCGGGATCAGGAACCAGGCGTCGACTTGCGCGTGATATCAGAAGATTCATGGGCCGCACCTGACGACCGGCAGATCGACCTTGCGGTACGATATGGCAAACCACCGTTTCGCGGTATGAGGGTTGTCGGAGCGCTTGAAGAACGCATCATCCCGGTTTGCGCCCCTCAGATGGCACAGCGTCTGGGATCCCTTACGCTGAGCGATCTTGCCCACAGGTCTGATATTCAGAAAATTGACAGTGCCTCGCCGGAACCGAGCTGGCTAAACTGGGCAGGCTGGTTCCAGCAACTTGGTTGGCGCGGCAGTTTCGAAGCGGCCAAATTGCATTTTAGCAGCTATAGTGATGCAGCATATGCCGCCATGAACGGGGAAGGGGTTGCATTGGGTTGGACCCACCTGTTGGAACGTCCGCTTGCGGATGGGCGATTGACTGCGATGGACCTTCCGGCGCTTTCGCCGAAAGAACGCCACTATATCCTTATTCCCGACCGACGCCAACCTACCCCGGCAGTCGAAGCGTTCTCGCGCTGGCTTGCCAGCGGGAGCCCGGAACCAACCGAGCGGTACAGAGATCAAGTGGAAGTTTGAAGTGTTTCGACGCGTGCGTGGTACGACGCAAACATGCTTTCGTTAGTCCCGAGAGCGGTAGAGTGTGCTGGGCCGATCGAAGTACGATTAGCGCCCGCGAAAGGCCCAGCAAGCAATGCTTGATCTTCGCTTAAGAAGACAAAGCAGTCAGCTTTGAAGTTTGCGTCTTGGTCTGCGTCGACGCATTTTCCGAAGCAGACATGGCATCGGATGTCTGGGGCGTCAGCAATGCGGAAATATAGGACTTACTTGCGCGCCCTGACGAGTTGGCGACCGGTGCGATGTCATCAATCATCGCCCGAAAACGTGCGGTTTCGACACGCTGTTCCGCAGTTTTTCGTTCCAGTTCTTCATTCACAATCTTTTTGTCTTCGACCTTTGTCAAAACTACGCTTGCCGATTTCTTGGCCGATTCAGCAGCAGCGGTTTCTTTCGTTCCGGTGCCAACGCTACTCGCTGACTGTTTCGCGTATGATGACGACGATCCCTCCGTTGATTTTGACGGTTCGTCGGATGCGGTAGGTTGCGTCTGCCGCGGAGGCGGGCTGGCGTTAGTCCCGATGGATAAGATTGACAGCATTTTATGGCCTTTCGGTTTGCTTGGTTAGATAAGCGCACCTATCGCATCAGGCTATGGTCGTATCATGACCGAAATAAGGTTAGATCGGGCAAAATGTGGCAACAATTTATCATTTTTTTGTTCCAGAAGACATGGTGAATCACGAGCGTCGCGGGTCGGCCCGCGTGTAATTGTTGTAAATCTATTAAATGTTTTCAGACAGTTTCTTTGGGTCCGGCAGAGATTAGTAAAATCCAAGCCAGACAAATTAGCGATGATCGCCGTCTGATAGGTGCGTGACGATGGAAAACGCAACGCTGATTGGTTGTTCTTAAAGATTGATGGCGGCTATCATGCCGCCATCAATGGGGTTTTTGACGGTTTTGGGCTATTACAGCAACTCTGAACCGGTCCAGTCCACGGGTGTGCCGTCATTGCCATCGTCTTGGTCTACGGCGTCCATATCCTTGGTCATTAACGACATGACATCATTCAAAGTGATCTCGTTGGTACCTACGGAGTCGACCTCGTAATCCTCGAACGGGGGCAGGGCATTGGCCGCAGCGGCAGCGTTTTCACCGCCCCACTGACCATGACCCGATGTAGTGCCACCCGTGCCGGAACCCTTGGTACCACCCGAACCGGACCCCTTGGTGCCGCCAGAACCGGACCCCTTGGTGCCACTCGAGCCGGAGCCCTTTGTGCCGCCAGAGCCGGAGCCCTTGGTGCCGCCAGAGCCGGAACCCTTGGTGCCGCCAGAGCCGGAACCCTTGGTACCACCCGAACCGGAACCCTTGGTGCCGCCAGAACCGGACCCCTTGGTACCACCCGAGCCGGAGCCCTTTGTACCACCCGAACCGGAACCCTTGGTGCCGCCAGAGCCGGAGCCCTTTGTACCACCCGAACCGGAGCCCTTTGTACCACCCGAACCGGACCCCTTGGTGCCGCCAGAGCCGGAGCCCTTTGTACCACCCGAACCGGAACCCTTGGTGCCGCCAGAACCGGAACCTTTATGGCCATTACCTTTGCCGTTCCATTCGTGGTCTTTGCCGTGGCGGTCGCCGCTGGTTCCGCCGGAACCGGAGCCTTGATATTCCCGGGATTCAGATGCCGCTGCGCCATCGGGGCGCTGCATGACTGTCACTTCATTGGCTAGGTTGGCGTCGAACCATTTGGAAAACTGATCGCCCTCCACACCGCCGTTGTGATAGGATTTCGTTGCGCTTGCGTCGCTTTGCCCCGATCCTTTAGCATCACCAGCTTCAGAACTGTGCCCTCCTGATTTATCGTACGTCTTCGACATGCCAAATCCTCTCGCTAGTGTTCAATTATTTTCAATGTTATCGCAGAAAAGTGCTATTCTTAAGAAGTTTCAAATCTTCGTAATTAGCATTCAGAGCTAACATGATATCGGAATGTGGCAATATTTTAGCCAAACTTTGCAGATTTTACGCCTAGAAAGGGCTAGAACTGGAAACAATTTCTTTCATTTGGCACGATCTAAGCCGCGCGTAAATCAATTGCTTGCCGGAAATCAGTGCTCTGCTGACGGTATCGCTGCGATTCGACTGATGCCACAATCGCTCCTAATTTTAGCCGCACTGTGTATTTAATGCTTTTATGCAAAGACGGACCTTGGGGTGTGGCTCAAGCGCATCCCCGGGGAAATTACCATGACGGAAGGGACCAAATGGGTAACAAAAGCAATAAGGATCGTGTGCGCGAGCTTGTTGAATGTGCTGAATCCCATTTTGGCGAAAAGGTTTTGCATTCATCCGCGCCGGGCGGCGAAGGCCGAGCGAGCTGGCGGTTTGAAATGGAAAGCGGTTTTGTGATTGCGACCTCGCGGCCAAACTTTCGGCGTACGCATCTAGAAGCGGTCGCACTGACAAAGCTTGCAGAATATTGCGATGATGCCCCAAGATGTCTGGGTGTGGTCGGGGACATCATGTTCCAATCTGACGTAGGGGGCAGGCGCCTGAACCAGGAAATAATGAAATATGATCGTCGTCAGCGTACCGATGTTGCACATGAAGCGATCGCGAGCATATTCAGAGTCCAATCAGCGGGACGCAAAAGTGGCTTGAACCGGTCGATGCCGCATCTTGGCGCAAATCACGACTGGATACGAAACCTTGTAGACGCGACATCCGTGCTGAAATCTTTCTCAGCGGGCAGATCTCTGGACGTTGACCAAGAGGCACTATGCGAACGGATCACCTCGCCAGCGGTTGAATTTGTGAAGTGGGACTGTCGTTCCGGAAATGCGGCGATCAGTGACAATGGTCGCTTGCGCTGGTTCGATTTTGAATATTGCGGCGTGCGCCACGGGGCCGAAGACGTTGCTTGGCTTATCGGTGACGAAGCCTGGCCCGTACAACCGCAAACCATGGAAGAAATCGTCGTTTCAGCATTCGACCGGACAAACCATTATGCTTTGGACCCGTATCTGGACTATCTGTCCGTGTACCTGACATTGCATTGTGTTCAGCGTCTAAAGCTAATTCTCAAAGAGGTAAACAAGCGAGGCTGGTTGTCGAAAACCCGTATCCGCAAATATGATGACGCCGGTGTTCATCCGGAATTTGCAGCTCATATTTGCAAGGTAGGTGCCTATTTCGCGCAACGGGTCCCTTTGACACGTCCCATCGGGCTTGATTTTGAAGATGCGGAAAAAGTATTTGAACAAGTTCTGAAAAGCGGCCGCAAGGACGTTGAGAACATGAAGGTCCCTGCATGAGAGATACAGTATCGAGCGGTCTGAGCAAAAACCGGTTGCGCGTAGAAGTCATTGACACCTACGCAGGGTTTCTGGCCGTCGAACAGGCGTGGAAGTCGTTGGAAGATCGCGACCCTGAAATGACGGTCTTCCTATCTTGGGATTGGCTCGCACAGCCGTTCAGGCAAAATCCATTCAGGTGGAGTGTGGTCGCCGTTTATACGCGGACTGGCGACGATCTGATCGGGCTGCTGCCGCTTAAATACGGTGTACGCTGGAGCGCGTCGCGGAAAGAGTTTCAGACCGAAATTGAAGCCGGCGGTCGCCTCATTTTCAGTGAATATACCGGGTTCCTTTGTGATCCCGAATTTGAGCAACCGGCTTTGGAAGCAATGGTTGCGCAGCTCCAAGCGATGCCCTGGTCGCGATTATCGCTTAGATATGTCGCGCAACACGCCCGCGCCGAGATGTTTTACGCAGCCTTTGATCGCCCGGGCTATTCAGGCTCCTGGAAAGAATACCGTACCGGGAATGGTGCCACCGATAATCTAATCTGCCCGCACGTTGCCCTGCCGGACGATTTCGAAACCTATCTCGACACGTGCATCAGCGCTGAAATCCAGAACCGTTACAGGAAAATACAGCAGCAATATTTCGCGAACGGGGAATATCGGTTCACCCATTCCGATGCCGATTGTTTTGATCGCGACGTTGCAACGTTGATGACCCTTTGGAAACAGGAATCAACGACACCGGACCAAGTAAAAAAGTCGAAAAAGATGGCCGATAACTTTGAGACAATGCTGCGGTCCGCAGTGGCTTCGGATGCTTTGTTTCTACCAATACTCTGGCGGGGCGACACGCCTTTGGCAGCCTTGGGCCATGTCATGGACCCAAAGGTAGGCGCGATGCATTTCATCATAGCAGGGCGGAACCCCGCCGCAGACGAGGACTTTATCGCGGCCGTATTGCATTTCCACAGCATAGAATGCGCGATCTTGCTTGGATGTGAATATTACGATTTCGGACACGGGGATGAGCAGTATAAATTCAGCTATGGCGCAGAGCCGGTCGAAGTTCGGTATCTCTCGATCAGGCGCCAGAATGCGTCTGCGGACAAGGTTTTCGATTCCATTGGGTCGGGTATCGCGCTCAAGCGCATCGAAGAATTTTTGGAGGCCGGAAAAATTGATGAAGCCCGACGCGGCTGTCGTCAATTGTCGCGGATATTGAGCTAGGGCGCTGGTGCACCCAATCATTACGCAGCAGCAGCGTCATCGACGTTGCTGCTGCGTAGGGGTATCGGGGAAGCCCGATCGGAAGGGTGCCCGCGTTAATAAAGTTGTTCCAACTTGTTAGCTTTCATTGACGGAAGAACGATCACCGAAGACCCGTGGATCGCACGTTCGTGAAGATGAATGACGTCCTGGTTCAGCATCCGAATGCACCCCGATGATACTGCTTTGCCCAATTCGAGATAGGACGCGTCGCCGTGAATTCGGTAAAGCGTATCGATCCCGTTTTGAAAAAGGTACAAGGCGCGGGCACCCAAAGGGTTTTCGGGCCCCGGATCCATTCCACCGTTTGCAACGGAATACGGCTCAAGCTCTGGTTTGCGAGCGATCATGGTTTGGGGTACTTTCCAGCGGGGCCATTTACGGCAGAACTGAAGCCGGGCCGTGCCTTGCCAGGCGAAACCGGCGGCACCGACGCTTACCCCGTACCGAATAGCGCGATCTTCATCTTCGACAAAGTGGAGCATCGCGGCATCCGGATCTACAACGATTGTGCCCGACGTGTAATTCGGCCAAGGGTTGGCGACCTCTTGGCGCCAGTAACGCTGCGGGAGCTTCCCTTCCGGGATCGCAGGGATCGGGTATGGCTCGGTCGTGATTGCTCCGTAAAAGTCGGGCAGGGGTGGAATCACAGGCGGCGAAGGCACTGTCGCGGGGATTGGGGGCGGCGTTGTCGCGCAGGCAGAAAGCCCGGCCATCGCCCCTACGGCGATGAAATTGCGTCTGGTAAACATGAATAGTCCTTTTCGTTCTGAACGGTGCAGGCAAGCGGTGCCGCGAGGGCTGTTCAGAAGTCGCGAGGCGGATCGAAAGGGGGCGCGTATTGGCGGCCTTCACGGTACCAATCGGAGTGGTAAATCAGTGTGACCCGGACAGCGTGGTGCCCATCAATGCTTATCGACCCGGGCAGTACCCGGTCAGGTCCGCAAGAAACCCCGATGACGGTACGACAGCTTTTGCGGACCGAGGCTTTGATAACCGACGTGCTTTGTTCATAGGGTGTATCAACGCCGTAGTCGGCATATTCAACCGCCGGCACCACGGAAGTTCGTATAGCGGCAGGCACCGCGAACGCGCCCCACGGCACCATAATGAGTATCAACAGCACACAAATGAATGAGCGAGACTTTTGCATCTCTATTTCTTCACTCAGGTGCGCGTCATTGTCCATGCCTCCAAGAGCCCGCACAGCCTGACAATGCCGTGATAAATTAAGCGGCGTTATTTGCCTTTCCACACGGGGTCGCGCTTTTCAGCGAAAGCCCGAGCGCCCTCAAGCTGATCTTCGCTGCTGTACAAGATGTCTATACTTGGCAGTTGTCGCTGGGTAATGCGGTTCATGGCATCCTGAAATTTGCTATCTTCGGCATCACGCACGATCTCCTTGATTGCGGCGTAAACCAGCGGCGGCCCGCTGGCCAACAACCGCGCCAACTCCCATGCGCGATCCATAAGCTGATCCGCTGCCAGCACCTCGTTGACCAAGCCCCAGTGTTTGGCTTCGGCCGCATCGAACCAACGGCCGGTCAAAAGTAATTCCATAGCGATGTGATAGGGGATGCGTTTGGGCAATTTGATGCTCGCTGCATCCGCAACCGTGCCGGATCTGATTTCAGGCAGCGCAAAGCTGGCATGATCCGCGGCTAAAATCATATCGGCCGATAATGCCAGTTCCAGCCCCCCGCCGCATGCGATTCCATTGACGGCAGCAATAACGGGTTTGTTCATGCCGCGCAGTTCTTGCAGCCCGCCAAACCCACCAACGCCGTAGTCTCCGTCAACGGCGTCACCGTCGGCGGCTGCTTTCAGATCCCAACCGGGGCAAAAGAATTTCTCACCTCCGCCGGTCACGATCGCCACGCGTAAACTGTCGTCGTCACGGAAGGCTTTGAATACCTCGCCCATCTGCCGACTGGTTTTCAGATCAATGGCATTTGCCTTGCCGCGGGACAGGGTAACCTCCAGGATTGCGCCGTCGCGGCGGGTGAGGATCGGGCCGGGGGCTTCGTCGTTGGTCATGATCTTGTCTCCTTGCATCTTATCAGGGCATCAGCCGCAATCGCACCATCGCGCGTACAAAGCAGCGGATTGACCTCTATCTCTTCGACCGTGTCCGCATGGTCGACCACGTAAGCCTCTATGCTGCGGATGGCACGGATCACCGCGGCCTTGTCGGCGGGCTGTGCACCTCTGTATCCGTCCAGCAGGCGACAGACCCGCAGCTCTGTCAACGCCCGTTCAATGTCGGTTTCCGAGGCGGGCAGCAGGAACGATGCGCTGTCTTGGATCAGCTCCGTTAGAATCCCACCAGCGCCTAACGTCATCACAAACCCATGCGCCGGGTCGTGAATAACGCCGATCAGCAGCTCTGCTACGGTCCCCGTCACCATCTCTTCGACCAGATAGGTTTCGCATGGCATCCGCGACGCCGCCGTTTGGACTTCGTCGGCCCCGGTCAGGTTCACCGCCACCGCACCAACATCTGATTTATGCGCGATGCCCTGTCCTTTTAGAACCACCGGAAAGCCGATGCGTGCCGCCGCTCCGGTCACATTCTTCATACTTGCGGTTTCTGAGCAGGGGATGCGCAGACCGTATCTCTCAAGTCTCTGCTTGGCTTCAGCTTCGGCAATTATCACCTCGACGCCGCCGGCAGTCTTGGATTGTTCCGGCAAACACAGCGGTTCGGCCACGCCGCGAAGTGGGAAGCTGGCGATCTCACACGCGGCGATTGCTTCTTGCAGACCCGCAAACGGGACGATGCCGGACGCTATCAAACGGGCGGCCAGTACTTCGGGCAGATTTTCGGGCAGCGTCGCCACAAGCCCCACATTGCCCCCGGTCTGGGCTTTGGCCGCAGCCAATGCCGTGATGGTGCACATCCAATCTTCTGGGTCGCAGCGGTCAGCGCGCGGAAAGTCCACAACAAGCAGCGTCATTGCCAGATCGGGGTCGATCATGGCGGCAAACGCGGCCGTCATCGCCGCGAGATCACCCCAAATGTAGGTGTGATAATCAAGAGGATTGGCCAGGGCGACCATCGGCCCCAATGCAGCACGCAAGTCTGCACGCTGACGTTGGTTCAGAGCCGGGAAAATCAAGTTGCGGCCATGCGCGGCGTCCGCGACCAAGCTTGCCTCACCGCCTGAGCAGCTCATCGATGCGAGGCGGTTGGACGCAAGAGGCCCCGTCATATGCAAGAGTTTCAACGCTTCGACAAAGCTGGGTAAATCGTGGGCCCGCGCGATACCTAAACGCGATAACAGGCACGCGGCACCCGTATCATCTCCGGCTAGGGACGCGGTATGGGATACAGTACCTGATTGAGCTTGCTCGGATTTGCCGACCTTTATGGCGACGATCCGTTTGCCGATCCGCCGGGCGCTGGATGCCAATGCTTCGAGCGCGCGTAAGTCGCCGAAGCCTTCGACATGCAGCCCCAGCACCGTCACGCGGTCATCCGCCAGCAAGGCCTGCCCGATTGCGGCGATGCCAGTCTGAGCCTGATTACCTGCTGTCACAATATATGCCAACGGCAGGCCGCGCCGTTGCATTGTCAGGTTAATCGCGATGTTTGAGCTTTGCGTAATGATGGCCACACCGCTTTCTGCGCGCTGCCCGCCGTGTTGGTCGGGCCAAAGCAAAGCACCGTCCAGATAATTGATGAAGCCATAGCAATTCGGTCCGAGGATAGGCATATCGCCCGCCGCCCGCAGTAATTGGTCTTGCAGGTCGGCCCCGTCCGCGGCCTCTTGTTGCGCCTCAAGAAACCCAGATGCGAAACAAACTGCGCCTCCGGCGTTTCGTTCAGACAAGGCCCGCACGATATCTATAGTCGCCGCACGGTTTACACCAACAAAGCAAGCGTCGGGTGCCGCGGGCAGGGCACGAACATCGCGATACGCCGGCAACCCGGCGACAGTTTCGTTTCGGGGATGGACCGGCCATATGCCCCCGGTGAACCCCATCTTGCGGCATTGCTCAACGATTGCGACGCACCAGGCCCCCCCGCCGACGACGGCGATGCTGTTGGGCCGTAATAGGCGGGAAAGATCATGTGCAGCCAAGATCAGGCTCCCAGCGGACGCAGCAGATCACGGGCGATAATATGGCGCTGGATTTCAGACGTACCATCCCAGATCCGTTCTACTCGAGCGTCCCGCCAGAACCGTTCGATAGGGAAATCATCCATAAGCCCCATACCGCCGTAGATTTGCAAGGTCGTATCCGTCACCCGCGCCAGTGTTTCCGAGGCATGAAGCTTGGCGGACGAAATCTCGCGATTCGCCGGCAACCCCTGATCTAGCCGCCAAGCAGCCGCCAACGTGAGCAAATCAGCCGCATCGATTTCGGTTATCATATCGGCAATCTGGAAGCCGACACCCTGAAACTTGCCGATGGGCTGGCCGAACTGTTTACGTTCAGCCGCATAGGAAAGCGCATAATCAAAGCAGCGGCGTGCGCGGCCCACGCTAAACGCCGCGACGGTGAGTCTGGTGGCAAATAACCACTCGTTCATCACTGCAAAGCCGCCATCCACCTCGCCCAGAACCTGCGCGTCGGGCAAACGGCAATTGTCAAAGTAAAGAATACAGTTCTTGTAACCCTTGTGTGAGACCGAGTTATAGCCTTCACGCACTTCAAAACCGGGTGTACCGCGATCGACCAAAAATGTGGTGATGCGTTTTTTCGGCCCCTTTGGCGTTTCGTCAACGCCAGTGGCGATGAACACGATGAAGAAATCGGCATGTTCGGCACCCGAAATAAAATGCTTGGACCCGTTCACCACCCAATCCTTGCCGTCACGGGTCGCGCTGCATTTCATTCCACGTACATCAGATCCAGCGTCCGGTTCGGTCATCGCCAGCGCGTCCATGCGGTCTCCGCGTACGGCAGGCAGCAAATACCTTTCGCGCTGTTCTGCGTTGCAAGCCATCAAGATATTCTGAGGGCGCCCGAAAAAATGCGTGAGCGCCATCGAGCCGCGGCCAAGCTCCCGTTCGACCAGGGTAAAATCGACGTGGCTCAGGCCGGCCCCGCCAACCTCCTCGGGAAAATTGCAGGCATAAAAGCCTAAGTCTATGACCTTGCGCTTAATGGCTTCGCCCAACTCACGGGGAACCTGGCCGGTCCGTTCGACCTCTGCCTCATGGGGATAAATTTCTTTTTCAACAAAGTTACGCACTGTCGACACGATCATTTCCTGCTCGTGGGTCAATCCAAAGTCCATCAAGCCGCCCCTTGCTGGTGTTTGACGTAGACTTGCGCCCGGATCTGAATTTAGCTGTGCACAATTGGGAGGAAATTGTGCCTAATTCGAAAAAATTTGACGATACGCCCCTGCGGTTGTGCTTTTTGTTGTTCGACGGTTTTTCAAATCATTGTCTGGGCAACGCTGTGGAGCCCCTGCGCGCCGCCAACACGTTGTCCGGACGTGAGCTGTATCGTTGGCAGTTCGTTTCCGTCACTGGGCAAGGGGTCACCAGTTCGTCCGGGTTGCCGGTCATGCCGCATGAATGCCTCCGCTTGGCCGAGGGGGATATGCTGGTCGTGATGCCCTCATATGGTTACCTCGATTGGTGTACCGGCACGACCTTGCGCGCTTTGCGCAGCACAGCTTTTCGGTTCGCAACAATTGCAGGGTTTGATACCGGCAGTTGGCTAATGGCCGAAGCCGGATTATTGGATGGGTATCACGCAACAATCCACTGGGACGAATTTCAGGCATTCCAAGATCAGTTTCCCACAGTTGATGCCATCAGGTCACGTTTTGTCTTTGACCGAGACAGGATCACGTGCGCCGGGGCCACCGCCGCTTTCGACCTTACACTGGAATTGATCTTGCGCGTACATGGCCCGGCGTTGGCAATGGAAGTGGCGCAGATTTTCATGACGCAGCTCGCTGATGTCGCAAACCTGTATCAAGGTGTACCGCGGGGCCGCTTGATACGCCGAGTCATCGCGAAGATGCGCGATAATGTCGAGCACCCGCTGCCGATCACAAAGCTAGCCAAGGATCTGGGGTGCAGCCATCGCAAGCTTGCCAATCAGGTGCGTCAGGAACTGGGCCTGACCTCACAAGCCCTGTATCGCCGCATTCGGCTTTCTCATGTGCGCAAGCTCTTGGATGAAACCGACCTGCCGATCGGAGAAATTGCGATCAGGGCCGGATATGAAAATGCGAGCGCTCTTAGCCGGGCCTTTCGAATGGAATTCGGCGTAACGCCGAGCGGCCTGCGGGCCAGGTCATACTATGCGGCAGGTTAATACGTCGGCATCGTAAGACGTTGGATTGTCATTGGCGGTTCGCCTCGAAGATTTATCTGCTATTTGCCTTGCGCATATCGGGTCAGCCAGAGTGCCAGCCGACCGACCACGATATGCAGGAGGACTGTCAGACAGGCCAAAACGATGAGGCTCGCGAACATCAGATCGATTTTGGCACGGCCGTTGGCCAGTAGCATCAGATACCCCAACCCTTTTGACGCGCCGACCCATTCGCCGATCACCGCCCCGATAGGTGCATAAACCGCAGCTAGCTTGAGGCCGGTTCCCAAATCGGGCAGGGCGCTTGGAATTTGGACATGCCACATGAACCTGACCTTGCGGGCACCCATGGCGTGCGCAAGATCGTGGAAACGGTTGTCTGTACGCGTTAGCCCGTCATGAAATGCCGATGTAACGGGAAAGAATATGATCAAAACGGTCATCACGATCTTTGACCCGATGCCATAACCAAACCAAAGCGTAAGCAGGGGTGCCAGGGCAAAAACCGGCACAGCTTGAGTGAAGACCAGTATCGGCAAGATCAAGCGCTCGGCGGTTCGGAAAAGCGCCAGCTGAACAGCTGTCACTGTGCCTAGAATCGTCCCGATCACAAGGCCAAGAACAACTTCGGTCGCTGTAGCTAAAGTATGGTCAAAGATGGTGGCACGATGAATGAACAGGGCCTGCGCGACGCGTGAGGGTGAGGGCAGAATAAAATGCGGCACATCGGTTAGCGTTACGGCGGCTTGCCAAAGTCCCAACCCGATGACCAACGTCAACAGTGTGTCCTTCCCCTTCATAATGTGGCCTTGCGCAGGTGGTCCAGCAGACGGGCTTGGCATGTGATTGTTTCCGGGGCATGGATTTGGCGCACTGGCACGCTGTCGGGTACTGGCCAACTGCGCGTCTTGCCTGCCGACATCACCAGGATTTGGTGCGCAAGTCGCGCGGCTTCGCCGGGATCATGGGTGACAAGCACAACGGTTCGTCCCTGCAGGACATCCGCCGCCAATTCCTGCATTTCGGCGCGTGTGGCTGCATCCAGTGCCGAAAACGGTTCATCCAGCAACACGACGGGACGGTTTTCAAAAAGGGTTCTCGCGAGCGCTATGCGCTGGCGCATCCCCCCCGACAAAGTGCCCGGTTTTTGATGGGCGTGGCCGGACAAGCCCACCCGGCCCAACAAACTTCGCGCCAGATCGATATCGGGTTTGCCGCCACGAAGGCAGGCGCCGATATAAATGTTTTCCAACACTGATAGCCAGGGCAAGACCAAAGCGGATTGCGCCATATAACTGATCTGATAAGCCAACGGCAGTGCATTGGTCGCCTGTATCGTTCCGTCGAATGTCCCGCCGGTATCAAAACCCAGCAGAAGCCGGAGAATAGTGGATTTGCCGACGCCCGATCGCCCCAGCAGGCAGGTCCATTGCGCCGCTGGAAATTCCACCGCAGCTTCGAACAGAAGATTTCCGTTTAGCCGATACTGGCCGCTAAAAACGATCCCCGGTGCCTTCGTCATTTGGGTGTTATTCCCGCTGAACCGCCCCCCGGCAGTGCCGGGCACACACGAAGTGCGGCACTGCGGCGACGTGATCCTCATCAGTTTTCCGTTATATCAACTGCGATTTTCGACACAGGGTTTTGGCTTGTGATCAAGCCTGCGCCGAACAGGAACGTTTCAAACGTGGTATAGCGCCCCTGGTCCATCGCGGTCGGGCGCAGCGCAAAGCGGGAAATGGTATCCTTCCAGGCGCGTTCGTTAAGATCATCTTGCAATTCGGGTGCGGTGCTTGCAAAAATCTCCCAGCTTTCCTGTGGGTGATTAACGATGAACTGGGTAGCTTTCTCTGTCGCAGCAAGAAAGCGGGCGATCATAGCCTTATCCATTGTATCGCTGTTGGCGACATAGATCAGTTCATCATAGGGCGGCACACCTTCTTCTTCGACGAAGAAGCATTTGCCTTGTACGCCCTCTATGTCCATCTGGTTCAGCTCAAAGTTTCGGAACGCACCAATAACCGCGTCGACCTGGCCCGACATCAGCGACGGGGACAACGACCAGTTTACATTGACCAGCTCAATATCTTCCAAAGACAGACCGTTGTTGCGAAGCACTGCGTCCAGCAAGGCAGACTCCACCCCGCCGACTGAGAACCCGACCTTCTTGCCCGCAAGGTCTGCGGGCGATTTGACAGGCCCATCTGCCAAGGTCAAAAGGCAGTTCAACGGGGTGGCGACCAGCGTGCCAACCCGTTTAAGAGGTAGCCCTTCGTGGATCTGCAAATGAAGCTGTGGCTGATATGAAATAGCCAGGTCGGCTTTGCCCGCCGCCACCAGTTTGGGCGGGTCGGACGGATCTGCCGGTGCCACGATCTTAACGGCCAGGTCCTGCTCGGCGAAATAGCCCTTTTCCTGCGCTATGATGATCGGCCCGTGATCCGGATTGACGAACCAGTCCAGCATGACAGTCATTTCATCAGCCGCAACCAATGGCGAGGCTATCAACATTAATGCGGCGGTTATTGACGTTAGTTTCATTCGTTTTGCCTTTGATGTGAGAGCATGTCGCCCATTGAAATTAAGGAAATATCGCCGGCCCAATAAGACCGCAGATGTGTGGCCGCTTGCCAAGCTCGCAAGCCGGAGCGGCAGACGAACACCGCCCGTTTCCCTGTCGCAACAGGAATCCGGTGCTGTTGAAATTCGGAAACAGTCATCCGGTGCGCATCGGGTGTAACGGGATCGGCAGCTTCAGCGGTATCGCGCAATTCGATCACCACATCAGAGGCGGTGATCTCGGCGGGCGCGATAAAGGTGAACGCCCCACTGGGTTCTGGAGCATCATCAAAGCGAAACCCGCTCGCCCTGAAATTGCGCATGTCAAAGCTCATCATCTGGCCCAGAGGCGAGGGTGATTGACCGATCAGATAGGCCAGAGCCATCTGCGCCTGAACCGTGCCGATCATACCGACCACTGGCCCCATGACGCCGACCTGGGCACAGGTCGCCGTCCGATCAGGAAGGTCGGGGAAAACTGCCCGAAGCGATGGAGAAGATCCGCAAAAGCCGCCGGCGTAGCCGGTAAATCCGAGGGCTGATGCGCTAAACAGCGGCACTCCCAGTTCAACGCAGACATCCGACAGCGTATAACTTACCGCGAAACTGTCAGCGCAATCCAGCACCAACGTCTTTCCATTCACCAAGCCCCGCGCGTTGGCTGGGTCCAACTGCGTATTGACCGGCACGACCCTGCAGCCTGCATTCAACGCGCGCAGGGCTGATGCCGCTGCGTGTGCCTTGAATGCGCCTACATCGGCCTCGCGGAACAGGGTTTGCCGATGCAGATTTGTCCGAGCGACCAGGTCGTGGTCAACCAGTGTAAGGTGACCAACCCCTGCGCCGACCAGGTATTGCAGGGCGGGTGCTGCCAGCCCGCCAACCCCGACCACCAGTGTTCGCGCAGCACCGATAGCGGCTTGGCCAGTGCTGCCTACCTCGGGCAATTGGACCTGACGGACATAGCGGCTCATCTTGTGGCCGCCAACCATGCCCGAACCTTGGCTTCGGGGTTATCGTCCAGGGTGATGTCCGTGACCGCTGCCACGACATCCGCCCCTGCGGCAAATGCGCTCTTGGCCCTTTCGACTGTCATACCTCCGATGGCCACTAACGGGATATCCCCGATCTGCTGTCGCCATGTCTTGAGCCTATCGACCCCCTGCGCGTGCCATTTCATCTGTTTCAGGATGGTTGGGTAGATCGGTCCAAGGGCGACATAGTCAGGCACCACATCCAATGCCCGCGCAAGTTCGGATTTGTCATGTGTGCTGATGCCAAGGCGAAGCCCCGCTGCGCGAATGGCACCCAGATCAGCCTGATCCAGGTCGCCTTGTCCGAGATGCACAAAACGACACCCTTGTTCGATCGCCGTCTGCCAATGGTCATTGATGATCAACTCGCATCCATGGGCATCGCATAGCGACTGCGATCGCTGGATGTGCTGGCGAATATCGGTAGAGTCGCGGTCTTTCACGCGTAGCTGAACCAGCTTGATCCCAAGCGGTACGAGGCGTTCGATCCAGTCGGCACTGTCGAAAATCGGGTAGAAGCGATCCAGCGTCATTTCAAAAACGCCTTGCCGATCACTGGGGTTGAGGGTGTCGCCATATCACGGGGGCACATCGGTCCGGCCGTTGCGGCCAAATGACCAGCCTGGATCGCTGTGGCAAACGCCAGTGCCATCGCCGCAGGGTCACCGGCCTTGGCCACAGCGGTATTCAGCAATACTGCATCAAACCCCAGCTCCATTGCCTGCGCGGCGTGCGACGGGAGCCCAAGCCCCGCATCGATAACCAACGCAGTATCGGGAAAATGGGCCCGCAGTGTCCGCAAGCCGAACAGGTTATTCAGCCCCAATCCCGAACCGATAGGTGCCCCCCAAGGCATCAAGACTTCGCAGCCGGCATCAAGCAATTTGCCTGCCACTACCAAATCTTCTGTGGTATAGGGGAAAACCTGAAACCCGTCTTCGGTCAAAATCCGTGCAGCCTCCACCAGGCCAAACACATCTGGCTGAAGCGTGTCTTCTTCCCCTATAACCTCAAGCTTGATCCATTTTGTATCAAAGACTTCGCGCGCCATATGTGCGGTGGTGACGGCTTCTTTTACCGTGTGGCACCCGGCGGTATTAGGCAGCACGTGAACACCGAGATCGCGGATCAGATTCCAAAAATCCTGGCCGGCGCGGTCCCGGCCGCTTTCGCGACGCAGTGACACCGTGGCCACGCTCGCAGCACTTCGTCTGAATGCGTCGGCCAATACATGCGGGGACGGGTACTGCGCGGTCCCTAACATGAACATAGTATTAAGCGTGCTGCCGTAAAAATCGCGCATGGCGTCAACCTCCCTGCATTGGCGCAAGTATCTCAACGCTGTCGCCGTCACTAAGAAGGTAAGTCACGCGGAAGGTCGCTGGCACAAATGCACCATTCACCGCGGTTGCGACTTTCGCATCGCGCAAACCTTGGGCGTCAAGCAACGCTTCAAGGGTATTGGAATGCACATCCATCGACATACCGTTAACCAGGAGTTTCATCCATCACCTCGGGAATTATGTTTTCATATATCAGGTCTGCAACCATGCGTGCCATGGCGGGAGCCAGTAAAAAACCATGTCTGAACAGACCGTTAGAGCTTATCAAGTTACCATCACGTCGAATGCGTGGAAGATTGTCAGGATAGGCAGGACGACAATCGACGCCGACCTCCAGCACTTCGGCTTCGCCAAATGCGGGGTTGAGAGCATAAGCCGCGCTCAACAATTCCAGCACCGACCGCACCGAAATATGTGCCGCCGAACTGCTTTCGATCATGGTGGCACCGAGCATGAAAACTCCATCTCCCCGTGGTACTATGTACAGAGGAACCCGCGGGTGTAGCATGCGCACCGGTCTGTTCAAGGTGACTTCCGGGCAGGAAAGAACCAGCATTTCACCCTTTACGCCGCGAAGATCCCTTTGTGTGTCACGCGCTTGGAAGCCCCGGCAATCAACAGTAATACCCCGCCGGGCATAGTCATCCGGGTTTGCCTCATCTTGAACGAAATGTGTTCCATCGCGCACGAGACCCGCCCGAAGTTGTGCCAGCGCAGCGCGCGGTGCGAGATGGGCTTCGGCCTCAAAGTAAAGTCCACTTGCGAAGCGATCCGCAAGATCAGGCTCGAGCGCGGCGATCTGCGGGCCGTCCACTTTTACATATCCTTCGGTGCGTCCCGCAAATTGAGCAAGCTCCGCACGGTCACGTGTCGGGCTCAGCACCAGCGACCCACGCTGGCAAGTCGCTTGGGTATGCGCGGCCCACCAATCCGCAGCTTCAAGGCCCAACCTTACCACCAACTGGTCAGCGCTGGTGCCTTCGCAATATGGGGCAAGCATACCGCCAGCCCACCATGAGCAAGATCGAGGACCAAGTTCGGCATCGCGCTCAACCACCGTAACGCTGGCCCCACGGTCCTTCAGGCTTCGCGCGACGCAAAGTCCGCTGACGCCGGCCCCGATAACGGTAACTTCGGTCAAGTCCAATACCCATGGAAATGATGCACAGGTCCGTGACCCCGACCGACTGAAAGCCGGTCTGCCCCCACGATTGCTGCGTGCAAATAGGTATGCGCAAGTTCAACGGCATTGGCCAAATCTTGACCCTTGGCCAGATGCGCCGTGATCGCGGCCGAGAAGGTACACCCTGTGCCATGGGTATTGCGTGTTACAATGCGCGGTGCCTCGAACGTATCGACCGCGCCATCTGCTTGGACCAGAACATCGGTGCATTTATTCCCGGTTGCGTGCCCCCCCTTTATCAAAACAGCCTGCGGCCCCATTGATAACAATTGTCGCCCTTGCGCGATCATCTCTCGCGGAGACTTAGCTTCGGTGCGGTTTAACAAACGCGCGGCTTCGGGCAGGTTGGGGGTAAGCAGGCAGGCATGCGGTAACAGTTGGCTGATTAGCGCGTCGATAGCCGCGTCCTGTAAAAGCGCGTCCCCTGATTTTGACACCATCACCGGATCAATAACCACGGGGCCGGAAAACTGCGCCAATTCGTCGGCAACTGCTGCGATGATAGCCGGGGAAAACAGCATGCCCAGCTTGATTGCATCGATCTCAATATCTGACAAAACCGTTGAAATCTGGGCCGCGACGATATCCGGGGGCATTTCATGCACGGCAGAAACAGCAACAGTGTTTTGCGCGGTAACAGCCGTGATCACACTGGCACCGTAAACGCCGAGGGCCGACATTGCCTTTAGATCGGCTTGGATACCGGCACCGCCGCCGCTATCCGATCCGGCTATCGTAAGAGCTATGGGAATCTTCATCGTCCAGTGCACCATCCTTGCCAAGGGCACACAAACGAGAAAACGAGCGGGTGTGGTCTATACACAACCTATCCGTTCCCTACGCCGGTATTGCCCGGATCAGGTTCGACGGGTCGGTGCACGCACCTCTCAGCCCCACAGGGCACCCCGACGGATAATAAAAAAAGTTGCTTCACCCCCGAAAGGAACAAAGCGAATTGTCTGTGTAAGACGTAGGCTAGATAGATTTCAAGTTCAATGACTATCTAGAGGCGGTGAGTTAAATGCTAATCGCTTCAATTTTGCAAAGTAGCGCTCACCAATCCCTGTCTTGGAACATCGAATTGCGCTGACCGTCACCGGATGGTCATATTTTTTCTGGCGCAATAACCGTCATACCTGCGGCGACGTGCCTAGATTTTGCGCATGTGGCTACGCCGCGGCGAGATGGCGGGCGTTACAGGATCCTATTTCTTCGCAGAACCTTGCCCCTGTTTGGTCTTCATAAATAATTTAATACAGCATTAAATTATAAGGACATTATATGCGCCGCTATACACAAGCATCCGCACTGGCGATCACTCTGCTGATTCCCACATTCGCTACCGCCCAGGACGTCAGCGTATCTGCCGGGGCGACACTCACAAGTCGCTATCTTTTTAACGGTCTTGAGCAAAGCACTGGTGCTGCGCTTCAGCCTTGGTTGGAAGCCGAATATCAGGGTTTTTATGCGGGGATATGGGCGTCTAATACAGCGAGGTCCCTCGTCGGGAGCTCCGCCGAAGTGGACCTGTACCTGGGATACCGCAACGCAGTCGGGCAGTTCAGCTATGATCTTGGATATACTCGTTATTACTATCGAAATCCGAACGTTGACTGCTGTGGTGAAGTAATTCTTGCCCTTGGGTATACCCCCGCCGAGCCGCTGGAGCTAGGTCTTCGCTTTGCGCATGACCCGGTCGCTGACTACATAAACACACGTATTTCGCTCGACTATGCCATAAACGACAAGATCGGCATTTCGACAAATTACGGCACTATCAGTAAAGGTGGTCACGATTATTGGAAAGTAGGTGGAAGTTATGCAATTTCCGATAACTTCGGTATCGATGTGGCTTGGGAGGACACCAACATATCTGACGGGCTGATCGTGGTTTCGCTTAACACATCCTTCAACTTGCGTTGATGCTGGTTTCATAAGCAGTGCGGCCTGTGGCAGAGTTCATAGGCCGCACGAGACTGGTTCAGCGTATGACGAATGCGAAGCCGGCCTGCCCTGTACTTTCCTTTCAGCAGGATAGGGCAGTTTTCGTAATCCAGTGCAAAACATGCCACCGTTAGGGCGGCTTGTTTCTGATAATTGCGATTATGTTACTAAACGCGTTTTATATTTTTATGATTATGTATATTTATCGTTGAGAGATACGTTGTTGATGAACTTATTAGGTTTGGCGGTGACCTACTCTC
>PCCY01000031.1 GCA_002731875.1 Roseobacter sp.
ATACATAATCATAAAAATATAAAACGCGTTTAGTAACATAATCGCAATTATCAGAAACAAGCCGCCCTAACGGTGAACGCTACCCTCAAATGCGACTCTTGTTAGAAAACAGTAGCTTATCTAATGAGAGCGATTTATAGCAACGGATCTTGCTCTCTGTGGTAAAAGGTGTCGCGGTCCAACTCTTGCTCACAAGTCCGGCGGCACCGACCCGGCCCGAAAACTGACGTTTGACAATTTGGCCAGATAGCGCATACGAGGCCATCCTTCGCATTCCAAATATGAACGGCGTCAGATTTCAAACGCGTTCCAGAGGAAAGTATGGTTTCATGGGATAGGAAAGCTGAATGGGGTCGCTTGCCTTTACAAGTCCTCCGACTTTGGCGACTGCCATGACCCCAGTTTTGCGGATGACGTTCCCATTCGCCTCCTTCATCAAAACAGCAGAAAGTAAACCAGCCTGAAATTCGTTGATCTGTTTGCATGGGTTTCTAAGTCCGGTGACCTCCAATTCAACCGTCTGGCCGATCTTTAAAATCGTTCCTTTCGGTAGCGCCAGTAAATCAATACCCGTCGTCGTGATGTTCTCGCCCAAATCAGCGGCGCCGACTACAAACCCCCTTTTACGAACCTCCGAGAATAGCTCCGAATGGATCAAGTGAACCTGGCGAAGGTTGGGCGCACTGGGGTTAGTTGCCACGCGTGAGCGATGCTTTACGGTTTCACCCAAATGAGCATCGCCTGCGACGCCCATGCCCTCAACAATGCAAATTTCTGACATCAATTTTTTGGAAAATCAATGGGCACCATCCTTTGCCACAGCAATAACTCTTGCGCCCAACATAAAGTATCCAATCAAGTTCACAGTAAATCAAACAGACACTAGCCTCGGCTATTTTGATCCAACGCAGGTTAAACCCAACCATCGGTTCCGCCTCAAAGATCACAGAATGCGTGCCTATCTTGCATGGGAAACGGCAGGTTCTAGCTGCGTGATACAGTATCTAGTCGGGAGGGTCGAGACTTGCCTGCTGAAGTTGGTTGTCACGATGTGCGTTTAACCAGTTCATTTTCGGGGCATTCCGAATCTGATGGAACCATTTTGGCGCTTCAGAGGTTGTGTCGGTAATGAAACTGACCAATGAGGAATACAAATGACACGCAATTTTTTGACAACAACCGCCATGATTACAGCCTTGGTTGCAGGCTCCGTCGCTTATGCCGAAGGCAAGCCTGAAGGCCAAGGTGTAGCTGAGCCACAAGCTAGCTCGTCGCTGCAAACAAATGCCGAAACAACCGCCGAAACCAGCACTTATGGGCCACGCGTTGAGGGTATGCCCGCATACGAAGAAGGTCACTCCAAAATCTCGCGCGTACAGCACGATGCACTTGCAAGTGCAGTTGGACATGAGTTCCGTTCAACCGACGGCGAGGTTATCGGTGTTGTGAGTGGCGTGAAGTTTAACGAAAACGGCGAAAGCGAGCTGCACATCAACACAAGCGACAACGACAAAATCGAAGCTGATACCGTTGTAATCACCTTGTCACCTGAAGGCATCGTGGAAAAAGACGGCAAGCTGGTTTTGGATATGACAGCTGACGAATTCTATACCAGCGCTGTAGATAACGGTACACGCGGTACAGAACGGGTCTTTGTTATCTCGATGTAAGATTTAACGAGTGTATATTCAGCCCAAACGCTGAGGTATACCAGTCCCCGGCTTTATTGGCGGGCAATAAAGGTCGGAACGTTCAGCGTTCCGGCCTTTTTGTACTTTATGGTAAAATCTATTGGCACCCATAATTGGCACCCATAGCGGACCCCCGGGCCTATTCACTGTTTCGATCTTTAAAATGTGCGGGGTCGAATCCGGCTTCAGCAGCGGCATAGCAGCGCAAAGTACAGGGCAGTGTTCACGTCATCCGAGCCGTGTGCGAGGCGTCAAAAAATCTTGAGCCGGGAGCAGCTTGATAATGCTCGCAACCCATGGACATTTTCGAGACACGGGGATTATCTGTGCGGCATGCTGTCCCTGACCGTATCGATCAGGGCGCTTACTCGATAATTGCGATCTCGGGAGGAAAATCATGGATCGTCGTTCTTTCATTCGTAAAGCTGGTGTATTGGGAGCGGGTGCTGCGGCATCGACCCTGGCTGCCCCAGCGGTTGCCCAAGGCAACATCACTTGGCGCATGGTCACAACCTGGCCCAAGAATTTCCCGGGTCTGGGTGTCGGGGCGCAGCGGTTGGCCGACCGCATTACGGCAGCTTCGGGTGGGCGGCTAACCGTTCAGGTCTATTCAGCAGGTGAAATGGTGCCTCCGCTGCAGTCGCTGGATGCCGTTATCGATGGGACCGCCGAAATGAGCCACGGTGCCGCCTATTACTGGCAGAACAAGTCGGCAGCTTTGTCGTTCTTTACCGGCGTACCCTATGGCATGACGACTCCGGAGCTGACAGCTTGGGTTCGCTACTTGGGCGGGCAGGAAATTTGGGACGAGATCTATGACCAGTTCGGCGTTCAGGGCTTCTTGTCGGGCAACACCGGAACTCAAGCCGGCGGCTGGTTCCGGAATGAACTGACCAGTCTTGACGATATCAAGGGCGTAAGATTCCGGACGCCCGGGCTCGGTGGACGGGTTTGGGAAAAGCTTGGCGCGACAGTTACCAACATGGCAGCCGGAGAAATCTTTCAGGCGTTGCAATCAGGCACGTTGGACGCAGCCGAGTTCGTCGGCCCCTATAACGACTTGGCTCTGGGTTTCCATCAGGTTGCCAAGAACTATTACATGCCGTCTTTCGTAGAGCCTGGGCTTGCCACTGAACTTGTGGTCGACAAGAAAAAGTATCAGGATCTACCGGAAGACCTTCAGGCGATTATCCGCGACGTATCTCAGGCGGAATATGATCAGGTGGCGGCGGATTTCGTTGCCAACGATCCACGCGCGCTCAAGACGCTTGTCGAAGAACATGGCGTCATCGTACGCAAGTTCCCCGATGATATCATGGAAGCGGGTGCGAAAGCTTCGGTAGAAGTGGTTGAGGAACTGCGCAACAGTGATGATCCGCTGGTCAAGAAAACGGCGAACAGTTTCGTCGAGGCATTGAATCTGGTGCGCACCCGCACCGAGCAGATTGATGCACCCTTTGTGCAGGCGCGCGAAAAGTATCTGAAATACTAAGCCTGTCAGTAACGTAATGGTGGAAGGCCCGGTATGCTTTACCGGGCCTTCCATTTATCTGCCCTAGCTCGCAATCAATCGGGGTAGCCACGTGACGATTTGCGGGAAAACAAACAGGATCGCGATTGCGATGATCTGCAACACCACAAATGGCAAGATCCCTTTGTAGATAGCGCTGGTCGGTAGATCCGCAGGTGCGACGCCCCGCAGGTAAAACAGCGCAAACCCGAAGGGCGGCGTCAAGAACGAAGTCTGAAGGTTCACCCCGACCATCACACCAAGCCAAATTGGATCGACGTCCAGCGCCAATAAAACAGGGGCGGTGATGGGGATCACGATAAAGATGATCTCGAATGTATCCAGGATGAACCCGAGAAAGAACATGATGACCATGACCACCGCCACGGCGGCCATCGGGCCTCCGGGTAGATTGCTCAGGAACTCATGTACCAGGTTGTCACCCCCCATCATCCGAAACACGATGGAAAAGACCGACGCGCCCAAGAGGATGACAAACACCATACTGGTGATGGTCGCGGTGGCGATCATGGTTTGCTTGAGGATGCTGAAAGATAGCCGCCAACGCAGGGCCGCAAGCACCATCGCGCCGACAGCGCCGACTGAGGCTGCTTCGGTTGGGGTAGCGATACCACCCAGGATCGACCCAAGCACTGCAAGGATCAGCAGCAACGGCGGGATAAGCGCTATGGCGATTTCGCGCCACAGGTCAGCTTTTTCGTCGGCGGGTACAGGTGTTGCGGGGCAGGATGCAGGGTCGGATACAGCCTTGAACAGGACGAACCCGAGATAGAGTGAGACCAGCAGTATACCCGGAAAAAGCGCGCCGGCGAACAGATCGCCCACAGATACGGGGGTTGGTGCAAAGTTGCCTTTTGCCATCTGGACTTGGCTGTTGATACCAGACAGCATGTCGCCCATGAAAATCAGGACCGTCGACGGTGGAATGATTTGACCCAGTGTACCACTCGCACAGATGACTCCGGTTGCCAGTTTGGGATCATACCCTGCCCGCAACATTGCAGGTAAGGAAATAAGCCCCATCGTCACGACCGTAGCGCCCACTACACCGGTGGAAGCAGCAAGCATCGCGCCGACAAGTACCACCGAAATGCCTAGCCCGCCGCGCATGTTGCCGAACAGTTTGCTCATCGTCAGCAACAGTTGCTCGGCAATCTGGCTGCGCTCCAGCATAACTCCCATGAATATGAAAAGGGGGACCGCCACCAGGACTTCGTTGGTCATGAACCCGATATAACGGTTGGGCAAAGAGCCAAAATTGGACGGATCAAATACGCCAAAAGCCATGCCGACGCTTCCAAAAAGCAGCGATACGCCGGCAAGGGTAAAGGCGACCGGAAAGCCTAGCAGCAAGAACCCGATTACCCCGAAAAACATCAATGCGGCAAGAAGTTCGCCAATCATAACCGGATCCATCAGGCGGCTCCCTGCGGGTGATCGGCGGCACTGTGGTCGGGGCTGTACTGAATGGATTGTGGAACGAGATGGGCGTTGTTACTCAGCACCAGCACCGACCGGATCGCCATTGCCAACCCTTGCAGGGCAATCAGCGCGACGAACCCGATGATAAAGGTTTTCAGAATGTACAAGCCGGGCATACCGCCCACATTTGCAGACCCTTCGTGATAGCTCCAGGCGCGGATCACAAAAGGGATAGAGTATTGATAGACAACCCAGCAAAACGGTAACAGAAACAGAAATACGCCGATAAGATCAATCAGAGCCCGACGTGCCATGCTTGCCGGTCGATAAAAGATGTCGACCCGCACGTGATCGTCACGCAGCAGCGCAAATCCGGCCACCGCCGTGAACATCGCGCCGTTCAACCAGATATAAAGGTCCTGCATCCAAACATAGCTGGTAGCGAAAAGATATCGCTGTACGACCACGGTGAAGCAGATAATGACGATAGCCAATGCCAGCCAGGCGAATGTTTTGCCTATGACGAGATTCACAGCGCAAATCAGTTTGGCAATTCCCGCAAGAAAACGCAACCCAGCTCCCTTTCCCATACTGATTGTTGTCTTCAGCACTTCAATCAAAGTGCGCCATGAAAATGTCAAGCCATAGAAACCGCTGCGATCGGCGAGCGACACCAAACTTAGCGCGTCGCACGCTGCGACAGGACATCGCACCTATGGGTTGGACCTATAAAGACGGAAGCCAAAGCGCCAATTGCGGGAATATGATCAACAACAGCACCACAAGGATGGCGCAGCCCATATAGGGGAATGCAGATAGGTATATCTCGCGCATGGTGGTATCCTTGGGGGCCACCCCTTTCATCACGAACAGCAACAATCCAAACGGCGGCGTGGTAAAGCTGATTTCAAGCGCAAGTAATATGACCAGCCCGAACCATACCGGATCGAACCCCAACGTCGTAGCCAGTGGGAAGAAGATCGGCACGGTAAGCAACATCATGGATATCTGCTCCATGAACATACCCAGCAACAGCAAGACGCCGAACATCACCAACAGCATGGCAACCGGTGCGAGGTCAAAAGAAGTAGCCCAACGGATCAACCCGCTGGAGGCACCAGAGAACGCAAGCAGCTGGCTGAATGTCGATGAACCGAACACAATGAGATACGCCATCAGCGTGACACGCAAGGCACCGATTACCGATCGTTTCATCGCCTCCCAGGTCAGACATCTGAAAAGCATTGCCAAGATGATAACCCCTAATGCGCCGAAAGCTGCCGCCTCGGAAGGGGTAATCAATCCGGCTACCATTCCGATCACGATCAACACCATGACCGATAGCATCGGCACCACGTCCCCGAACAGTAACCGCACCTTTTCCCCAAAACCGAGGGTCTCAACTTCGTAAGCTGGCGCAGCGGTCGGATCTATTTTCGTCTGGATATAGATGGTTGCGATATAAAAACATGCCAGGATCAGGCCCGGAATTATCCCGGCGATCAGCAATGCCCCGACATCGATACGGGCAAGTGTCGCCAACAACACCGCAAGAGCTGATGGCGGGATGATGATTGCCAAGCCGCCGGTGCCCAGAATCGGACCGATTGACATATGCTTTTTGTACCCGCGCGCAGTCATTTCCGGCACCATCAGGCTGCCCAGCAAGGCCGTCGACCCCATCGAAGATCCAGACAATGTGGAAAATGCAGTTCCGCCCAGTACCGTCACATAGGAAAGTCGCCCGGGCAACTTGCCCAGCAGACGGTCAATCGCGTTGAACATGCGCTTGCCCAGTCCGGTATAAAAGAAAATCTCACCCATCAGAAGAAACAACGGGATAGGCACCAGCGCATAGTTGGTAAGCCCGCCGAAACCATTGTTCAGCAGAAGGGTTACGCCTTTTGCGCCGCCCATGAAAAACCAGGCCCCGACGATGTTGGCCGCCAGAAAAGCCAGCGCGACAGGCATGCCAAGCGCCATGAGCACCAATATCGACCCCAGCAGCACAGCCAGAGATTCAAACCATTCCATTATTCGTGTATTCCTGCTTCGCCTGAGTGCATGAGATCATCGCCGAACACGAAGCGTGAGAATTCGATCGCCATCAGGCCAAAGCTGACGGGAAAGGCGAGAGTAAGTATCCATTTGGGAAAGTAATAGGCGCGGACATCCAGGTCATTCCGCGCGATGTTTCCCAGGAACAGCTCAGCTCCTTTGTAGGCAAGGATCGCGGATACCAAAACGCAAAGCGCGGCGACCAGTCTGCTGACAAGCCGCCGCATCGAGGGAGGCAACGCCGATGTAACCAATTCGATGTGAACATGCCCTTTTTCCCGGACCAGCCACGGTGCGCCCAACATGGTCATGTACAAGATCGCGTATTCAGACGAGGTGAAAAGCCAAGCAAAGGGCTGCAAGCCCGCGTTGCGCATCACGACAGACAATATGACTGAGATCATCAGCCACACCAGCATGACCCCCGCGATTCCCGCCATCGCATATAAGAACGCCCGATATAATCGACCGACGAGCTGCATACCCTGCCCCTTGTTTGAAAAATCGGCGCGTCGCTTGATACCGACGCGCCAAAAAGTTCTTATTCGACTTTTGATTTGTCGTAGAACAGTTCGATCAGCTTGTCATAGTTGCCGTCGCCTTGCGGGCTTTCAGCCATCAGGCCTTTCATGCGGTCCCATGTCTTTTGCGTGGCCGCTGCCAAATAGTTTTTCGCGGCATCGCCTTCCAGGGTTACAACTTTCATGCCTGCCTCTTCGAGCTTGGCAAAGTCTTCGTCACGTACCTTGCCCAGTTTCGCGGCAGACGACTTTTCATGCTCGATAGCGACGTCCTGCAGTATCTTGCGCGATTCATCGGATAGCGAATTCCATTTCTCGAGGTTCACGATGGTACCCAGATCGGTAGAGAAAAAGCATGGCTCGATCCGATAGTTCAGGAATTCATTCCACTTCAGGTCGATCAAGCCAATTTGCGTCCAGCCTGTCGCGTCGACGACCCCTCTTTCCAGCGCGGAATAAACTTCGGTCGTCGGCAGGTCGATCACCTGTGCGCCGAGATACTCAGTGAAAAACGCATTATACACCGCGTTGCCGCGCAGCTTGAGGCCAGAAACATCCAGGTTGCCGTCTGCATCAAGTTTTGGTTCGTCTCGGGTCCACAGGTTGTAACATACACCGGAATCGAACCACCCGAGGTATTTTACGCCCATCTTCTCTTGGTGGATCTGATCAATCAGTTCGATGCCGCCATTGGCGCGTGCCTCGACTGCGGTAACGTTCGATGTAACCAGCGCATCCTTCTCCGGTAGGGCACCTGCGTAAAAGCTCCCGGGTGTATACACCATATCCACAACACCGGACCTTACAGCGTCAGGTTGCTGGAACATGCCGATCGCCTCAGGCCCCCCGCGCACTTCGATCTTAACCACGCCCTCGCCGGCGGCATTCACCTTGTCGACAAATTCCAGAAAGGATTTGGTATAAACCAGCGACTCTGGGAACGCATGCACTGCTGTCAGCGTATCCTGAGCGAACGCAGTGCTTGTCAAAGCAGTTGTGGCCAGGATGCCACCGATAATTGTATGTCTCATGTTTCTTACTCCCGGTTGTTAAGGGTGTCTTTGCGACTTCCCGTTTCGTTTCCGCCCCGCCCTGAACCGGGCAAAGGCACCTTAAGACGCAGGCAGTGCCCACGGGTGCGCGGCAAAGCGGGCCGCGCGAAAAGCTTGTATTTCGTCGTCGTGCTGGGTTGTGAGATCTATATCGTCCCACCCGTTAACGAGTTTTTTGCGCCAGACGGGATCAAGTTCGAATGAGAATTCCTGACCTGCAATCTGAACCGTGGAGGCGGACAAATCCACAGTTGCATCCGCATCTTCACGACCAATGACCGCGATTAATGCCTCGATATCATCTTCGGGCAGTTGCGCAGGTAGCAGACCGTTATTCACCGCATTGCTCCGAAAGATATCGCCAAAGCTCGGGGCGAAAACAGCCTTGATGCCAAAGTCTACCAGCGCATAAACCGCCGCCTCTCGGCTGGAACCACTGCCAAAGTTGCGCCGCGTAACAACGATATCAATGTTTGTATAACGATTAAGGATATGGTCTGCGTCATCCTGGCGAATGTCATGCAATAAAAAGCCGCCATAGCCATCCGCCCGAGGGGCGGACATGAACCGCGCCGGTATCAACTGATCGGTGTCAATATTGGCTTGGGGCAGTGCCACGGCCCGTCCGTTGATCTGGGTCCAACCGCTCACGCCCGGCCCTCCAACAAGGGGCGCACGTCGGCCAGATGCCCGGACACCGCGGCGGCAGCCACCATTGCAGGGCTCATCAGATGGGTGCGGGCTCCGCGCCCTTGTCGCCCCTTGAAGTTGCGATTGGTGGAAGAAGCGCAACGATCACCGGGCTTGACCCGGTCGCCGTTCATTCCGACACACATTGAACAACCCGATTGCGCCCACTCCAGACCCGCCTGTGTGAACACCTGTGCCAGCCCTTCGGCCTCGGCCTGTTTTTTCACAGCGGCAGACCCGGGCGAAACCAACCCTGGCACCTTGGCCCGGCGACCCTTGAGAACAGAGGCAGCCATTCGCAAATCTTCGATCCGGCCATTGGTACAAGAGCCGATGAAGACCTGGTCTATAGGGATCGCATCCAACGCCATGCCCGGTTCAAGCCCCATATAATCGAGCGACGCACGGGCCTGTTCGGCTTTGGCCCCGGACATTTCGGCAGGGTCCGGGATCCGTCCCGTGATCGGCAGCGCATCCTCCGGCGAGGTTCCCCATGTCACCGTTGGTGCCACATCGTTGGCGTCAATCGTGACCTCTTGATCAAATGCAGCCCCTTCGTCGGTTACAAGAACAGACCAATCTTCCAGGGCACGTTCCCAATCGGCCCCTTTAGGGGCGAAAGTGCGCCCGTTGATATAGTCAAAGGTCAGTTGATCGGGTGCAATCAGTCCCAGCCGCGCGCCCCCCTCGATGCTCAGATTGCACAGGGTTAGCCTGGCTTCCATGCTCATCGCGCCGATCGCCGTGCCCGCATATTCGATCGCATGGCCCCGCGCCCCGTCAGCCCCCAAGGTCGAAATCCAGTGGAGCGCCAGATCCTTGGCGGTTACTGCCGGTCCTAGCGCGCCGTTGATCGTCATGCGCATTGTCCTGGGGCGACGTTGCCAAATAGTCTGGGTTGCAAGTATGTGCGCCACTTCAGTCGCCCCGACGCCAAAAGCCAGAGCACCGAACGCCCCATGTGTCGATGTGTGGCTGTCCCCGCAGTTGATCAGCAGGCCCGGCAGGGTCAGGCCTTGCTCCGGACCGATTACATGAACAATACCCTGCCCGGGGTCGCGCAGATCGAACAGGCGGATGCCGTGAGCGCGGGCGTTATGACCGAGAGTGTCGATCATCCGCCGAATATCGCTGGCAATTTCGCTGCCTCGCGTCGGCGCATAATGGTCGACAACGCCAAATGTCAGGTCCGGTGCCGCCACTGGCATGCCGCGACTTTTCAACTTGGCAAAGGCGTGATGCGACCCTTCATGCACGAGATGCCGGTCCACCCACAACAACGAAGTTCCATCATCGCGGCGCATGACCTCGTGGGACGCCCACAGTTTCGCAAAGAGGGTCTGCGGTCCGTTCATTCGGCGGCCTCTCTCCGAGCAGGCTCTATCACCGGTTCCCAATGCCGCCCGTCGCCCGCCCCAACGCGGCTAAGCGTCATTTCAAGGCGAAACATGTCGGGCCGATAAAGCGCTGAAAGGTATTCCACACCGCGACCGGCCTCGTCCTTGACGACCCTATCCAATGTCAACAAAGGCGCGCCGATACTGATCCCCAAGGCGTCAGCCACATCAGGCGACGCCAGAGTTGCGCCGACTGTCTGATGGGCCGCGTCGACTTTCACCCCGGACCGTTCCAACAACCGGAACAAGGGCGTCGTGGCAAGCTCTGCCTCGGTATAATTCTCGGCTATTTTCTCGGGGACCCACGTCGTCAGGTGCGAAAACGGTTCGCCTTCGACCAAACGCAAGCGTACGGCAGCCTGGACGCGGGCCTGTGGATCCAGCCCCATCGCGGTGGCCACGCCGCCGGGCGCGACCCCATAGCTGAACGACAGCAATCTGGCCGTGGTATTCTGACCCATTTCGACAAGTTGCGGCATCAGGGTGTTGAAATCAGCGGCGAGAGCCGGCTGTACTTTGGGGGCGCAGACTGTGGTGCCCGACCCTGCGCGCCGCGCAATCAGGCCGTCGCTCTCAAGGGCATCCAGCGCACGACGTACTGTGACACGGGATACGTCCAATGTCACGGCAAGCTTTTGTTCGCCCGGTAGAACCGCACCCGGAGCGTGGATGCCTCGCATGATTTCCTCATGCAAGTGCAGATAGACACGACGAGCTTTCCCGCCTTCGGGAAGCCCCTTGCCTTTCAAGGATGCGGTCTGAGCTGCCATGATATCCCTTTCGGTTTCGTTCAACCCTACCGAGGGATTTTTCAAAAGCAAGATATCTATATTGAAAAGATCAAAATATTTGATCTATGCACATTAGATAATCTGTATTACAAAAAATACATATAACGCAGAGAAAGCCCCATGCCCCTCCTTCACGGCTGCATCCTCTGCCAAGACGTCTGGAATGACATCGCAGGAATAAAGGCACATTCATGACCCAGGATATCGACCCTATCACCCTAGCCGTTTTGGCGGGCCGCATGGAGCAGATCGCAGACGAGATGGACGCGACCCTGTTTCGCGCGGCTTTCAACCCTATTATCGCCGAAGCACACGACGCGTCGCACGGGTTGTATCATGCCGTATCCGGGGACACTTTGGTTCAGGGAAAATCGGGGCTGCCCATTTTTGTCGGCGTCATGTCCTTTGCCGTGAAAGCGGTGATCGACAAGGCCGCCGAAAATGGCGATTTGGCAGATGGGGACATCTATATCTTTAATGATGCCCACCTTGGGGGCACCCACCTTAGTGATATGCGGTTGGTGCGGCCCTATTTCCACGATGGCAAACTGTTTTGCTACCTTGCGTCGGTCGGGCACTGGCATGATGTCGGCGGGGCGGTGCCGGGCAACTATAACCCGGCTGCCACCGACGCGTTCCAAGAGGCATTCGTTCTGCCGCCGGTCAGGCTTGCTCGGGCGGGCGTTGTCCAAACCGATATCATTGACATTTTGATGCGCAATACGCGGTTGCCCCAATCTGCTCAGGGCGATCTGAACGGCCAGTTGGGTGCGCTGGATCTGGGGGGCAGGCGATTGGATGAGTTGCTTGGTGAATATGGTGCTGACACAGTGCGCAGCGCGCTCGATGCGTTGCAGGATCGTGCCGAACTGCTGATGCGGGGTGAATTGACGGATTTGCCTGATGGCCGTTGGGAGGCGGAAGACTTTCTTGACAATGACGGCATCACAGATGCCCCTCTTCGTATCAAGGTCGCGCTGGAAATTCAGGGTGACCAGATGACGTTGGACTTTACAGGCACAGCGGATCGTTGCGCAGGGCCGGTGAACATCGCTCTGCCCACTGCCGTCGCCACCGCCTATGTCGCAATCAAGCATATCTTTCCCGGATTGCCGGCAAACGCCGGTGTAATGCGCCCGATCGATGTGAAAATTCCCGACGGGTCACTGTTATCTGCGCCGTTTCCCGCCCCGGTCGGCGGCTATACCGAGACCATCCTGCGTATGGTTGACGTTATTTTTGCGGCGGCGTCACAGGCGGCACCGGACCGAGTGGTCGCCAATGCCTATGGTACGATCAACGCGTTGTCGATTTCGGGCAAACGCGCAAACGGTCAGCCTTGGGTGATGTTCAGCTTTTACGGCGGTGGCCATGGCGGGTCACCCGAAAGTGACGGCTTGAACCACGGTAACGCTCCGATCTCCACGGCCACAATCCCCCCGCTAGAAATCCTGGAAGCCGCCTATCCGGTCATGTTCAAACAATGGGCGCTGCGTCCCGATAGCGCGGGGGCTGGTTTGCACCGTGGCGGTATGGGCGCGATTTACGAGATCGAAGTGCTGGAAGAATCGGCCACGGCATTCCTTTTCGGAGAGCGGGGCCGCTTTGCCCCGAAGGGAGTTGCTGGCGGTGCGGAAGCGGCAATGAACCTGTTTTCCTATGAACAGGACGACGGTTGGCACACTCCGCCGATGGCGTCGAAAATGGTTGGAATAAAGCTGAAGCGCGGCCAGTCAGTGCGGCTCGATACGCCCGGCGGCGGCGGGTACGGGCCCGCGAATGATCGCGCCGCTACTGAGGTTGCCCGCGATGTCGCCGGCAGGCTTTTGACGCCGGACCATGCCACCAAAACCTATGGCGATGCATGGACGGAGGTCCAGCAATGAAAAGCACAAATCGCATGATCGGCGTCGATGTCGGCGGCACATTCACCGATATCTTTGTTCTGGACGAAGCCTCGGGAACGGCGCAGGTCGCAAAGGTCCCTACCACGCGCCCTGATCAGTCAGGTGGATTTTTGGCAGGCATCAATGCCCGTGTCGATGATTTGTCAACTGTCTCGGTGGTCGTGCATGGCACCACCGCCGGTACCAATGCTTTGCTGGAGCGCAAGGGGGCAAAAATCGGTGTCATCACCACGCAGGGTTTGCGCGATGTACTGGAAATGCGCCGTCGCGATCGCCCGCGAACATGGGGGCTTCGCGGAAACTTCACCCCTGTGGTAGACCGCGCCTTGCGTCTGGAAGTACCCGAGCGCACGCTCGCTGATGGCACTATCAGGGTTGCGGTGGACCTTGATGCGGTACGCGCCGCAGCGCAGAGCCTGATAGACCAGGGCTGTCTTGCCTGCGCTGTTCTTTTTGCCAACAGCTATGCCAATGCCGATAATGAACGCCAAGCGGTCGAGGCTGTGCGGGATCTCTGGCCCAATTCACATGTTTCCGCCTCGTCGGAAATTCTGCCGGAAATCCGCGAGTTCGAAAGGTTTTCCACGACCGCGCTCAATGCGTATCTGCAACCCGAAGTTTCGGGGTATCTGGCGCGGTTGGAGTCGGCCCTGCACGACGGAGGATTTGACGGCGAATTCATGATTGTCCAATCCAACGGCGGGGTTATGGACGCAGATACCGCCGCGCGATTGCCCGTGCGAACGGCGCTGTCAGGCCCTGCGGCGGGGGTCATCGCGGCGGGGTATATCGCCCAAGCGGCAGGTTTCCCGGATGTCATCACCGGCGATATGGGCGGGACGTCGTTTGATGTAAGCTTGATTGCCAAAGGCCAATCCATGCTATCGCAGCAAACCTCGATTGATTTCGGGATGGTTGTCCGGTCTCCTATGATCGAAATTACCACCATAGGTGCCGGCGGCGGGTCGATCGCGTGGGTCGACAAGGGTGGGCTGCTAAACATCGGGCCCGAAAGCGCGGGGTCCACACCGGGTCCGGTCGCCTATGGTCAAGGCAATACACGCCCGACAGTGACAGATGCCAACGTGGTTTTGGGCCGAATAGACCCTGATAACCCGATTGGCGGCAAGCTGGACCGGCTTGACGTCGAAGCGGCGAGCGCCGCGATCCTGCACCACGTAGGCGCGCCGTTGGGGCTGGATGCATTGCAGGGTGCCGAAGCTATTCTTCGGGTCGCAAACAGTCGGATGGCCGGGGCGCTCAGACTAGTCTCTATTGAACGGGGTTTCGACCCAAAGCGTTTTGCTTTCATGCCGTTTGGCGGCGGTGGGGCGCTGCACGCAGGGGCGATGATGGCCGAAGTCGGGCTGGCCCGTGCGATCATACCCCGCTATCCCGGCGTTACCTCGGCCATGGGGTGTGTGATCGCAGACATGCGGCAGGACTTCGTCCAAACGATCAACGCGGCATTGGCCGGCATCGACCTTCCCGGCTTGGCGCGCTTTATGCAGGACCACGTGGACAGCGGTCTGGCGACTCTGGATGCCGCGCGCACCCATTTTGAGGGGCGCGATACCGAATTCACCCTTGATATGGCTTATTTGGGGCAGACCCATACTGTATCCGTGCCTTTGCCCGTCGCGGTAATCAACGGGCTTGTCACGACACCCACCGAAGCCGATATCGCGGATGCATTCGATACAGCATATCGCGCGACTTATGGCCGGTTGTTGGAAAAAGGGGCGCGCCGGGTGATCAATCTGCGCTCAGCGGTGACGGGTCGCCGCCCGCGCTTTGACCTCGCGACGCTTGCCCCGCAAGCTGGTAGTGTCGATGCCGCTTTCAAAGGGACAAGACAGGTCCATTTCGATGGCGCATGGCATGAGACAAAGCTTTACCGTCGGTTGGAGTTGCCAATCGGTGCCGAAATCACCGGGCCCGCCATTCTTGAACAACCGGACACAACTGTGTTGATCGAACCGGGGCTTGTAGGCAAGGTCGACACCTACGGCAATACCCTGATTGAAAGGGCTTTGACATGAACGCGACTTCGACGGCTTTGCTGACCATCGACTTACAGAACGATTTCCTCCATCCGGAAGGGGCCTACGGCCGCGCCGGCCAGGGGGCCGACAGCATCCTCGCCCTGCCCGACCGGATCGCCCCTTTGAAACAGGCTCTGACAAAGGCCGGAGGCACTTATATCTCGGCGCAATTCACGCTGGTGCCGGGCCGCGATGGTAATCCATTGATCGCGGCCCACCTTAAGAAGTTACGCCCGTTTCTGACCAAGGGCGACTTCGCACCCAACAGCTTTGGCCATTCTCTTGTGGATCAATTGGCACCCGCGGATTTCACTGTGGAAAAGGTCGCCTATTCGGCGTTTTATCAAACGCGTCTGGAATATATCCTGCGTGCAATGAAGATCGACACGTTGATCATTGGTGGGATAGTCACCAACGGCGGCGTGGCCAGCACTGTGCGCGATGCGCATCTGCGCGATATCCACACGGTGTTGTTGTCCGATGGATGCGCGGCATTCAATGATGACGTACACAATGCAACGTTGAAATCTCTTGGGTCCGTGACTGAAATCATGACGTGCGCCGAAGCTGCTACCAAGTTCGGAGACAGCCGATGACCCTGCGCAATCGTATCAATGCACCCGATATCCTGATCGCCCCCGGCGTTTATGACGGTCTGACCGCCGCGTTGGCAACGGATGCCGGATTCGAAGCGCTTTATCTTTCGGGGGCGGCTGTCGCCTATACCCGGCTTGGCCGTCCCGACATCGGCTTGAGCACCGCTTCAGAGATGACCGACACGATGGCTTTGATTGCCGATCGTACAGACCTGCCGGTAATTATGGATGCCGACACCGGTTTCGGGAACGCGCTGAACGCGCGCCGCACAATGCAAAGTTATGAACGGGCCGGTGCCTCCGCGCTTCAGGTCGAAGATCAGACCTACCCGAAAAGATGTGGCCACCTTTCGGACAAATCGTTGATACCAAAAGAAGAAATGTCAGGAAAAATAGCGGCGATGGCCGATGCTCGTCGACACGACACGCTCATCATCGCCCGCACCGATGCGATCGCCGTCGAAGGGTTCGATGCAGCGATAGACCGTGCGGGCAGCTATATCGAAGCTGGTGCCGATGTACTGTTTATCGAAGCGCCTCGTGATAGCAGCGAATTGGCCAGGATCGCGGACACATTCAAAGGTCGTGTTCCGTTGCTAGCCAATATGGTCGAAGGCGGTGCTACGCCGATTTCATCTGCGACGGTTCTTCAGGATCTTGGATTTGACATCGTAATCTTCCCGGGCGGCATTGTGCGAGCGTTGGCAAAAACAGCGCAGGATTATTATGCCAGCCTGAAAGAAAACGGGTCTAACAAGGCATTTTCCGAACGCATGCATGATTTTGACGGGTTGAATGCCGCGATTGGAACGCCGGATATGCTGGCGCTTGGAAAGCGGTTCGATGGCAAGTGTTGATATCGCCGCACCGCCCTCTGGCTTTGACTTTGATGTTGAAACGCTGATCATTGGGTCAGGTGCATGCGGGATGGTTGCGGCCTTGGCCGCGCACGAGGCTGGACAGGATGTGCTTTTGGTCGAAGCAGACGCTGTTCCGGCCGGTTCGACCGCGCTCAGCGCCGGACTTATACCCGCCGCAGATACGGTATTTCAAAGGGCTGCGGGGATAGAAGACAGCCCCACGCTTTTCGCAGCGGATATTCAGGCCAAGGCGCAAGGTGAAAACGATCCCGCGCTGGTTTCGGCAATGGCCGGCAAGGCAGCCCATGTGTTGGAATGGCTCGCGCAAGAGCATGGTCTGCCGTTTTCAGTTGTTACTGATTTTGACTATCCCGGTCACAGTCGTCGCCGGATGCACGGACTGCCGGGCCGTTCGGGCCAAGAGCTGATTAACGCGTTGCGAGCGCGTCTTGAGGCGCTTGAGATACCTTTGATCTGCAATCGCCGGGCAAATCGGCTCTATGCGAATGGAAATCACATCTGTGGGGCTCAGGTTACGCTACCCGATGCCAGCACCGAAACCATCGGTTGCGCCCGAGTGATCCTTGCCTGCAACGGTTTTGGCGGCAACAGGGAAATGGTGGCAGAGTACATGAGCGAAATCAACAAAGCGGTGTGGTTCGGTCATGATGGCAACAGGGGCGAGGCGGTCGTTTGGGGCCTGGCGCTTGGCGCTGAAACCCGACATTTGGGTGCCTATCAGGGCCACGGCAACGTCGCGCACCCCCATGGTATTCTGGTCACGTGGGCCACGATCACCGAAGGCGGCGTCCAGGTAAACAGCGCGGGGCAACGGTTCTGGAACGAGGCACAAGGATATTCCGAAGCGGCACGCGCGGTGCTATCGCAACCAGACGGCGTGGCATGGGTGATTTTCGACAGTCGGATCGCGGCGATTGCCCGCCAGTTCGAAGACTTCAAGACCGCCGAAAAACAAGGTGCGGTAATCATGGGTCACAGTGTCGATGAATTGGCCAAGCGAACGGATCTGCCAGCCCCCGCGTTACAGAAAACGATCGCGGATATCCCCGTGGAGGGAAGCGACGTGTTTGGCCGCGTTTGGGGGGGCCAACCTTTGACGGCACCGTTTTGTGCGGTCAAGGTAACCGGCGCGTTGTTTCACACCCAGGGTGGATTGGCGACGGACCCTGACACGGCGCTTGTGCGCAACAACAAGGGCGGTATATTTGAAAACCTTCATGCCGCAGGGGGCGCGGCCTGCGGTGTTTCGGGCAGCGGCGACAGTGGATATTTGTCGGGCAACGGGCTTTTGGCAGCCGTCACCCTGGGGTATATCGCGGGTGTCTACCGCGGCGATGCAAAGCCCGGTATCCTTACCTAGCGCCAGTTCTTGGCCTTTGCGACGGCGTCATCTTTTGCTGTGCTGACGCCACTGTTGGAAATTTGCCTTGGTCTGCGGGTCTGTCGGCGGATAAAGACCAAAGATCGAGGCACCTCGTTGAACCATTTCCAGAACGTAGTCTTCGAAGACGGTCATTTCGGTTGTTTCATTGGCAACTTCTTCGGCAAGATGAAGCGGAATACACACGACCCCTTCGTTGTCGCCGACCATGATGTCGCCCGGAAACACTGCAATTCCACCACAGGCAATCGGGTCGTTGATTGCCACGGCGTGATGCTTGGTCAGATTGGTAGGAGCACTGGGGCGTGTGTGATAAGCAGGCATGTCTAGTTCGGATATCTCGGGGGTATCGCGAAAGCCGCCGTCTGTAACTATTCCATTGCAGCCCCGCTGTTGGAGCCGCGTTGCCAGAATGCACCCCGCCGAGGCGGCCGTTGCATCCTGACGCGAGTCAATCACAAAGACTGCACCTTGAGGGCATTCTTCCACGCCCTTCCGTTGGGGATTGTCGCGATCGGCAAATGATTCCAACCGGTCAAGATCCTCGCGGGCGGGAATATAGCGTAGCGTATAGGCGGGCCCCACCATGTTTCGCCCCGGATTAATGCGCTGCGGCCCTTGAATGAAAACGTTCCGAAAGCCACGCCGAAACAGGGATGTTGTCAGCGTTGCTGTGCTGACCCGCGCCAGTTTTTCGAGGGTCTCGGGTGTGGGATGGGTCATTTTGCGAACCTCAATTCTTGTATCTGTGTATCGGAGATATTGTCACGGGGCGCGGTTCTGTACGCAAACGGACGCGATATGACGTCGGTTGTGGGAACCAGCTGACCCATCGGCCCCAAGTTTGTGACGCCAAAGTCGAGCAGGTCTGATCGACGTGGCTTGACCGCCTCAGGCTGGGGCCACAGAACGCCGTTCTGGCACAGTTTACGGATTATAGCGCCCCCGGTCTTTGCCCCGGCTTCTGACATGAACGCTTTCTGGTCAAGCAACGTTGGATAACCCACAACGTGAATATTGCCGCCGCGCTGATCCTTCGCGGGGGCCAATGGTGGCGTGACCGCCGAATCGAACCCTGCCGCGATGGCACGTGCCGTGGAATTGAAATGAGTGTTGAATTTCACTTACACCCCTTCCCGCGGACAACTATCAAAAACACTACACTATGTTTACAAATATTAACAATAGGGTTTTTGTGGCGATTACCTTACATTTCCATGCAGTGGCTCCAGCGCCAGCCATCGCTTTGGCAGAAGCATATCATGACCAATATGACTGAAACCGACCCCGGAGATCATTGCCTGCCATCTGGCGCGACCCGGTGGAAAACATTCGCGAGCAGATATTAAAAACTAGAGATGCCCTGCGAAGATGCCGATCGCAAAGCTTATTTGTAACAATTTGTATTGTTAATCAAAGGGATTTCACATAGGAAATGTGCAGTGACGACACAGATGTGATGGGCCACCGAAAGCGTTGGCAGACCACCCACCAAGACCGGTGTCTGCAAAAGCGGCGGCGTTCGGGACCCGCCCCCTGTGTCAGGTATTTGCAGGAGAAACGAAATGAATTTAGCAGGAAAAACTGTAATTGTGACTGGCGGCGGGCGGGACATCGGCCGGGCTTGCGTTATGGAACTGGCAGCCCAAGGAGCGAATGTGGCGATCAACTACTTCGCGAGTTCAAAAGGGGCTGACAGCGCAGTCGATGAAATTAAGGCCGGCGGCGGCAAGGCATTTGCCCAGCAGGGTGACATGACGAAAGAAGCAGACGTAGCGGCCTTGGTCAGCAAGACCGTCGAAACGTTCGGCCAGGTCGATAGCTTGATCCACGTCACGGGCGGTATCCTCAAGCGCGTGCCGCTTGCCGAGATGTCGTTGGACCATTGGCAGGCGGTGATGGACGTCAATTTGACATCCTTCGTGCTGATGGTGCGCGCATGCCTACCACACATGTCCCAAGGAGCGTCGATTGTCGGCTTGGCCTCTCAGGCTGGTCGTGACGGCGGCGGACCCGGCGCTTCTGCCTACGGAGCCGCGAAAGGGGCGTTGATGACGCTGACGCGTGGCCTTGCCAAAGAACTGGGCCCCAATATCCGGGTTAACTCCATCTGTCCGGGGATGATCGACACCGATTTTCATAACATCTTTACGAAACCCGAGGTGCGTACACATGTCGCGAATGTCACCCCTCTTAAGCGAGAAGGGACGTCGCAGGAGGTGGCCAAGCTGGCAGTCTTCCTGGCGTCCGATGATGCGGCTTTCATTACGGGTACCAATGTCGATATCAATGGCGGAACCCTCTTTTCCTGACAACGATTGCCTCGCACCGGTGGATCAACCGCCGATGCGAGGTCCAGGCACCCCAGCTTGCCTTGGCGAAGCGGGCGTAGCCGACTTTATCGGTAGATCAGTGTCGGCAGCCACATCGTTATACCGGGAATGAAGGTAACCAGCAGCAATACCACCACCAGCGGTATCAGAAACGGTGCGGTCCCGACCACGCATTGTTCGAAAGGGATCTTCGCAACGCGTGCCAAGACATAAAGCACCATGCCTACCGGCGGTGTCAGAAGCCCCAGCATCAGATTTAACACCATGATGACGCCAAAGTGCACCGGATCAATGCCCAAGGTCACGGCGATGGGTAGCATGACTGGCACCAATATGGTGATGGCGGCTACTGTCTCCATAAAGCAACCGACCGCCAGCAGGATAAGGTTCATCACGATCAGGATCACCCACGGCTTGTCTGATACTGCCAACAGTCCTGCGGCGAATTGTTCGGGGACGCGGTTGCTGGTTAATATCCAGGCAAAGATCGCCGCCGCCCCTACCACCAACAGCACAACGGCCGTGGTTTCGATGGTGTCAAAGCTAACACGCAAGAACCGCCGGATGGTTAGGGTACGGTACACGACGATTCCGAGAAACAGTGCCCAAGCACAGGCGGCTACCGCGGCCTCGGTCGGGGTAAAAGCCCCTGACAAGATGCCCCCGACGATAATTACCGGAGTAAGCAGTGACAAAAACGCCCGTCTGAAGGTAGAGAACAGGACCGGCCAGTAAAACGCCTGATCGCGTCCGAATCCACGGGTGCGCGCCATGATGGCAATCATGATCATCAGGGCTACGGCCATCAGCAGGCCCGGTATGAACCCAGCGACGAACAGTTGCCCGATACTGGTCCCCGCCACGACCCCGTAGATTACCATCGGCAGAGATGGGGGGATGATCGGCCCGATGGTTGATGAAGCTGCGGTGATGCCAACAGCGAATTTCGGATCATATCCGGCGTCACGCATTGCCTTGATTTCAATCGCGCCAAGTCCACCCGCATCGGCCACAGCTGCACCCGACATGCCCGCAAAGATAACACTTGCACCGACGTTGACATGGCCAAGCCCCCCACGCATCCAACCAACCATTGCCAACGCAAAGTTGAATATACGTTCCGTGATTCCGGCCGTGTTCATCAAGTTGCCCGCTAAAATGAAGAACGGCACTGCCAACAGGGGAAAGCTGTCGACCCCGTTGATCATGCGATGCGCGACGACCATGGTCGGAGGCGACCCGTTGGCAAATATAAAGACTGCCGAAGCACCGGCAAGAGACACAGCGACGGGAACTCCGAAGACCAGCAGCCCAAAGAGCATTACGAAAAGCCAGATGATGTCCAAGAGAGCGCTCCTAGTCCATTGCGCGGATATCATCCGCATGTTTTTCAGGGTCGATCAACTTCGAGGTACCGTCACGCAGGTGGACCCAGGTGTTCCACGCGGAATACAGCGCCATGCAGACAAACGCTGCAACGACGACCCAGTAAATCGACGCTTTCGGCAGTTCGATCGACACCATCAACTGACGGGTCCGGCCAGCGATTTGCGCACTGAGAATGGCAAGGACAATGAAAAATGCGGTGGTAATCACATCAATGACGAACTGAGCAATTCTTCGACCGGTGCGCGGCACCCAGCGGTAAACAAACTCAACCGCGATATGGCTTTGCTTTCGTGTCGCCATTACCGACCCGATAAACGTAACTCCGATCAGTAGAAAACGCGCAATTTCTTCGGTCCAGGCGACTGAATCGTTCAGAACATATCGCGTGAAAAACTGTAGGAAGACGATCCCCGCCAGTACCCAAAACAGGATCAGCACTATGCCGTCATCCCATTGTTGATCAGACAGATCAATTTCATCGTCCTCAAGTTCCAGCGGCGCTGTAACTTGCGTATCTTTTGCAGGTTTTTTCATCGATGACCCTCGGGCAGGTGGTCAGGGCGCGCGAACCGCGCCCCGAAACGATGTGCTATGAAACCAAAGCTTATTCGATCGCTTGCAACCGGTCATAGGTCGCCTGATCCCAAGTCGCCGCTTCGCCGTTATGCAGCTTCTTCACCGCTTCGATAAAGGGCGCGCGATCGACTTCGTTGACCTGTACACCTTGGCCCCGGAACCAATCAGCCAGTTCATTTTCCGCTTTGATAATGGCGTCGGTCGCACAGACAGAAGTTTGCTGTGTAACGTCAGTCAGCGCCTTGCGGTCCGCTTCATCCATGGCATCCCAGGCCGGTCCGCCGACGATCGTAAGCAATGCATCGGTAATGTGACCAGTAAGGTTGATATTGGTCTGGACCTCGTAAAACTTTTTGGCCTTGATGGTAGGAAGCGGGTTCTCTTGGGCATCCACTGTGCCCTGCTGTAACGCCAGATACACTTCGGCAAAAGCAATGGGCGCGGGATTGGCACCAACAGCCTGCGGGAACATCATATAGAGAGGTGCATTTGGCACCCTGATTTTCATGCCCTTCATGTCTTCGGGCTTGAGAACTGGTTTGTTCGATGTGACGTGCCGTGCACCGTAATAGGTCATCGCCGTGATATGGTTGGCGGTGGCATCGGTGTAACCTTGCGACAATTCGCTGAACAGATCGGAGTTGCGGTACTTGTTCCAATGATCATAGTCGCGGAACATGAACGGCGCCCCGCCAATGGCTATTGGACCGTATGACCGGCCCGCGAACAATTGTCCGGTATAGATGATGTCCACCGTTCCAAAGCCAAGACCTTCGTTGATGTCCACCTCCTTGCCCAACGACGATGCCGGGAAAACTTCGATGCCATATCGGCCATCGGTGGCGCTCATCAGCAGGTCATTCGCCGCTACGGCACAGGTATGATAGGGTTCGCTTGTCTCATAGACATGCGCCCATTTAAGCTTGGTTTCGGCGGTGGCCATGGCGGGCAAAAGGCCAAGCACCGCGAAGGTCGAAGCAGCTAGCGCAGTTGTACTGTTGAATTTCATAACGTTCCTCCCTGGGTGACGCGGATTTGACAACAAGACTCCCGCGTTCAAATGCCAGCTTTTAACGTTACGTCGAGTAAAGCAAGTACCAATGTCAATATTTGCGCTTTTTTGTAACTATTTGTAAAAAACCACGGTGCTACCCTCGACCATACTGTGTCGCGATGTCGGCCTAGCTGGAAAACGCAGCTTAATTATAAAGGCTTTGATCGGCGCGTACGTGATGATCAATCTGATAACCCGAGGCGTGCTTCGTGGTCTTGAAAGTAAAATCTGCCGCAAGAGCCTGCTTGAAAATTTCAAACGCGTTTCCGCCATTCACAACCTGCGGATCTTCGGGAAAATATGTAAAACTGATGATCTCGGCACCGGACCAGGATTGCGAAATTTGTTTGGCCAGCTCGCGAATTTCGTCGGCATCAAGAAAATAGAGAATATCTGACAGTATGATCAAGTCATGATCTCCGTCAGGTAGGGGGCACGGAAATTCGCGCCGGATTTTCCCGCGACCGGATACCGACTGCCGAGCAGCCAATAGTGCCTTTGCGGCACCGTTTATATCGACATAGTTATCACAACGCTGGCGAAGGCGCCCGGCCAGCGCACCGTTTCCACATCCTAGCTCGACCGCTGAGCGATACGTTTCTTTGGATAATGCAGAATAAATGGCGTTGCAGATCTCGTGTCCCAATGGGTCGGTTTGCAATAACCACGGGTCTGTACATTTCCAATATTTGCGCTCGAGCTCTGGTAGTTTTACTTGCATTGGAACTCCTTGAAGTAGCGTTTGCCCTCACCGTCGTGGCGAAGCCTGTTTGTTTTCACATAGTTTTTTGCGAACTTTGGGCCACGAAATTCTGAGAATAATGTCGTATTCCGATGCGCCGGGCCTGTGGTCGGGTTATGCGATGCCGCACCACTCAGCATACTTTCAAGTCGTTGCTGCCAACGCGCAGAGACATAGCCAAGCCGAAAGCACGGTTGGCACTGGACACTAGGAAATTCGGTTTGCCACTGGCGGATACGTTCTGAAAGTTGGTCCAGGTCGGTGGAATCGATGAGCTGATCATCACCGCTTACAACTTCGTCGTTGGCACCCAAACCGCGCTGCACCAGAACCGGCGTTCCGACCGCATTTGCTTCCGCAATCACCAGCCCAAAGGTTTCGGCAAAGCTGTCTTGTGGGTAAAACAGGCAAAGCGCCCGTCGCATTCTGGCAATCAGGCGGTCATGCGCGAGAGAACCTCTGAGCCAGACCCCTTCGGGGATCTTGCCGGTATCCCATGACAGATAGCCAGGGTCCGCTACCTCGAGCGTGAGCTTGGGAAAACGTTCGCGCAGGGCCGCAAATTGCCGAAACACCTGACGCAGCCCTTTGTGCGGTGAACTGCAAAAGAACAAACGGTCCGGATTGCGCGGGGTATCGTCAGGGACAAGATCATCCGCGATCGGGTTATGAATATACGAGATTTCGGGTTGTGGCCCCGACCCGAAAAAATCCGAAAGCTGTCGCGCTTGGCTATCTGATACGCAGATCACGTCGATATTGGCCTTGGCCAGTGCCGCCCCCATCTGTCGATTGTGACGGCCCGGATGTACATGCAGCCACACCGCGATCGGGGCCTGCGGGTGAAACCTCCGCAGGCGACACGCGACCTTCCACGAATTTATGACAAGAAACGCCTGACATGACTGATCCTCGAAAGCCTTGTCTAGCGGATGCATCGCACACCCTCCGGACCCGTTGCTTGTGGGTGCATTCCGTTGGAAGAGGCTGAAGCGAAATTTGCCCTGAAGCGCGTGAACGATTTTTAGAACGGTGGCCTCTGTGCCCCCCAAAGGGCGCGTCGCGAGCACGCCCAAGCCATAAGGAGCGGGGCAACAGGTATCGACGATCCCGATCCTTGGCGCCTGTATACTCATTCGGCCGCCTCCTTCGTGTTAATCACAGGTTGATTCCAGCTGGTCGCAATGACGTCCCGGACCGTTTTGGCGGTTCGTTTCGACATTGGAATGTCTCTGGCTACCAACGCAGCCGGATTACTGGCGAATTCGATCTCAAGATCCGGGAGATCGACGGGTACAGGTGCGATCTTGCCTGTGCTGCGCCATTCAGCAACTTTGGCCCAGACCATGTCACGGTCCGCCCGTCGTTGCGCGCTATCGTAATCGGATGCAGCCGACTGGGTCAGGCTGTCCGAGGTTTCGATTTTTGTCAGCAACAATTCAGGGATCACCCAGACAATTGCCCCGTTGAGGATAATGCGATTGCGAAATTCCCGATCTTCTTCAATACAATTTTCAAAACCCCCAAAACGCGCAAAAACGTCTTGCCGGAACAGGCCGGAATTCACATGGGTCCAGTCGCCCGGCACCTCCGCACCCATCTGAAGATTGGGAAAGACGTCATCAATGAGCGACAGGTTCCGCCGAATGTCGACCTGCCGGCCATCAGGTAGAATAAGGGAGTGATGTGTCAACACGGCATCAACATCAATACGTGTGCCGCTCTGCTTGCCGCTGGGTGCCCAGTTCAGGCATTCGTTAGCCATGACGTCTTGGCGTGTCAGCACACGTAATTGACGCAAGACCTTGTCGCGGTGGACGATATCGTCCGAGTCGTGGAAGGTGACGGCCGGTCCGCCGGTCAGCAGCAGGCCTGCATTTTTGGCAGACGCAGTGCCAAGATTCTTCTTTAGCTGAATGTAGCTGAAATCAGGTCTCGAAAAATACGGCTGAAGCACGTGCTTCGTCGCATCGTTGGATCCGTCGTCAACCACTGTGACCAAGCGGTTCCAGTATGACTGGTTCAGCGCCGCTTGCACGGCCCGTTCAATAAGATGGGCGCGGTTGAATGTGGGAATAATGATGTCGACGCGCAGGTCCTTTTCGCTGCTCATGCGCTGATCTCCTTTGCGTCTGGGGTGTGAAAGGCAACACTGCGGTAGCGTGTGAGTTGTTCTGTAACCCACCATGCGGCCGGAAGAGGCAGAGTCAGAGCGCCCACGCCCAATTGAATGGTGAGCGACAACTCACGCACGTTCCAAAGAGCTGAAAGGGCAAGGGCAAATAAAACCATATGGTCTAGTGGCACGTGAGAATGGCAATTATGTGACGACGCAAATTTGCGCGTCACTATGAATTTCTGTGTGCTGGAAAAGCACGCATCGGCGGTGGCGCGTGCCGCAGCGGGTGCCAGGGCGAGACGACTGGTGATGGCAGCGACACCGAGGGCGAGGCTTTCGGTTTCCTTGATGCTGCGGGTCATCAGGCGGCTTATGATGTCTCCGAGAGCAAGCAGTATGGAAACTGCCGCAACGGTCATCAGCACAGTGAAGGCTGGATTGAACAGCGCCGTCGCTAGCAACGCTGCGGCAGGAACAAGACCAAAATTCAGCCATGCGCCAAGCTGCGCGATGATCGCAACGACTTGTCGGGTGCGCAATGCGCCGCTGTGCCAAAGCAGATTTGGCAGATACAGCACCAGCGTACGCAGATTGCCACTGGTCCACCGATAGCGCTGCTTCAGTAAATCAGTTAGCGTCAGGGGCAATAGGCCATTTCCCACCACTTTGGGTATATATCGCCCGGTGAACCCACCCTTGCACAGACGGACCCCCAGTTCCGCATCTTCGGTAGTGGTGCGTCCGGACCACCCACCCACGCAAAGCAAGGCCGCTTTCGAGATGACGCAAAGCGTACCGGTCAGCAAGACGGCTTCGGCATCGTCTGCCATGCGAGCTTCGGAACGGAAATATTCTTCAAGCTCAATATCTACCCCTTGGGCGATACTGTCTGTGCGACGATACGCTTGGGGGAATTGGACGTAATCCGCTCCGGTCCGCCTCAACGCCCGTTCGGCATCGGCAAGAAAATCGGGCTGCACCACGTAATCCGCGTCAATGGTGACGATATGCGTTGCATCGGGTCTTGTGTGATCCAGGGCTATGTTGAGCGCTCCGGCTTTCGCACCGATAACGCCCTCGCGATGAAGAAAGCGGAACCGATCCCCGAGCAGACTGCATTCACGCTCTACCGGAGACCAGAGCGCAGGGTTGGTCGAATTATTGTCGATGACAATAATTTCGACCCTGTCACTGGGAAATTCCTGCCTGAACAGCGCGTGCAACGTCGCATTCACCAATATAGGCGGTTCGTTGTGAATGGCTACATGAACCGAGAATACGGGACAGACATCCCTCCCCTGGGTCTTTGGGCTCGATCCCGCTGAAACCCTGGCCCCCAGCCTGACAAGGATTAGCACGGTCTGCATGGTCAGTACCGCAACCGTCACGACCAAAACCACCTTGGGCAGGATGACGGCGAGCCCAAAGATGGCCCAGAACATTAACGTAGATTTAGCCATTGCACCTCCTCCTTTCGCAGGTCCTATTCCAATGACCGCGCAGGATCATCAGGCACGCTATTCGCGTTTTCATAAATTCATGGAACCAGCCCTGAAGGCTGAGCACAGTTAACGTCAGCGCCGCGCTAAAGGCCGGTTGTCGAAACCAGCCATTTGACAGAAGGCCCACGGCACCAAAGGTTCGCTCTTTCTGGTGCGGTCGCTTTCGACCGACAAATCGCAAGCGTCAGCAAATAGAGCACGCATCGCGTACCCGGAAAATTCGATCATCTATGTGTCCTGAGAATAACTGGGCTCACTGCCCGTGCAGCAAAAAGCGGCACGGACAGTGATGTAGTGACTCTAAACGAGTGGAGCCTGTGAAGGTTCCGTGACCTTACGCACCCTGAGGTTATTCTGAACGTGACTTACCCCAGAGACCGCGTCACAGCAGTCTTCGGCATGTCGTTTTGCCTGGCGTGAATCTACGGTCCCGGTCAAGGTTACCTCGCTATCCGCGACAGAAACCTCGATATCCGAAGCATCCACGTGACGGTCATCTGAAAGCCGCTGGTTTACGTCTTCGGTAATACGCTCGTCTGATCTTCTGTAATTGCGCGGCCCCTTGCCACGGTGATCCTGCTCGCGCCGCCGTTCCGCGTCTTCGTCGCCGAACCACGATTGCACTTCATCGGCGGCCTTATCGAAAAAACCCCGTTCATTGCTCTGCCGGGATCCGAAATTTTCGCCATATCCCTGGTTGGGACCGTAATAGTCGGGGCCGTATCTGTTGAAAGACGGCGCGTGCCATGACTCGTTCAAAGTGGGATCGTTGACAGCACCCCCCCTGGTTGCAGATCCAGGCTGGCTGTTGCGTGAACGATTCTCAAATTGCTGCTCTGGGTCACGGTAGCGCGAAGGTGGGCGGTTCATAGTTGATTCCTTTACTCGATATTGAATTGACTGCGAGACCTCCATGATGAGCCATGAACGGCATACCCTGCCTTAAAATGCTTTAAAGGTTCGAAGGTTATCGGCAGAAAAAGCGAAATCGTCACCGACCGGGGGCATTATGCAGACACGGCAGCGGGCCGGGCGGCAGGCCAAATACAACGTCGCGGCGTTCCGCTTGCCGTCCGTTAAACTGGATCAGGTGGAGGTCAGCACCATCGGCCCGGCGGGGGTTTTCGACACAAAGTGCAGGCTGGCCCGCTAAGGTGATTCCATCGGAAACATCGTGCCGAAAGGGTGTTTTAGGAAGGAACCTATCAAGTACAGAAGCCGTTGATTAGTAAACGTATGGTAGAATGGTAGGTAACAATGTCTTCTCTTTTCGCAGGAAACAATATCGACACGCCATTATCCGTCGCAGCTGCGGTTCGTTCGACTCTGCTCAGGTGCAGCCTGCCTCCCGTCGCCTTTGACCGTGGAGTTGATATCCAGCACGAAGGCGATAGGGCAGATTTTCTGTATCTTGTTAAGTCTGGTTTCCTTTATTCCTACGGCGTTCTGCCGGATGGTCAGCGCCAGATCATCTTTCTTTACAAGGAAGGTGACATGGTTGGTTTCACCGATCTAGGCAGCGCCCGCACACTGGGGTCCCTACGCAGCCTCAGCGACTGCGTACTACAACCGATCCCGATGAGCGCATTTTTATCTCCTTCCTTTCTGACCCCTGCAATCGCGACATACTTCTTGCACAAAGCTGCTGAGATGCAGTCGGTTCTGGTCAGGTCACTCGTGGCAATGGGGCGGATGACGGCGCGTGAGCGAGTGATATGTCTGTTGCTGATGTTGAATGACCGGTTCGGGAGCACGACCGACAAAGACGAGGTCCAGATACCCCTTACCCAATCGGAGCTTGGGGATTTGATCGGATTGACCAACGTGTCGATCAGCAAGAACCTTAGCCAGCTTTCCGCCGAAGGTCTGATTGAACGCAAGGGTAACCGGATTGTCCTGCGCAGGCGCGTGGATATGCAACGAATGATCGGTTATGAGCCAATTCACTTCCCGCCCGATGTCCTTACACACGGCGCTCGCAGAAACCATAATGCGGTCAATCGCATCCGGTCGCGCCGCATTAAGATGCCATCGAGCTCTGCGCGCGTAGCTCAAGACCGTATCGACCAGCTTAAGGGTTGGGACGGATAAACGATCTCCTCTGTTGTGCGGCGGCACGTTTTGTCAGGCCAAGTACCGGCAAATTCGGATTTGCCGGTACTTGTGATTATTCTACTTTATGATTTGTTCTTAGATTTCGACGTTTCCTGGCTGCTATTCTCGCTATTCGACTTTTTTACCCGCAGGTTGTTCTGGACATGCTCAACCCCGGAAACAGAATCGCAACAGTCTTCAGCGCGACGCTTGGCTTGTTTTGAATCTACCTCACCGGAAAGTGTAACCTCGCGACCCGATACCGACACGTCGATGTTTGACGCGTCAAGTTGATGATCGTCTGACAAGCGGTCACATACGTCTTCGCTGATGCGTTCGTCAGAGCGTTGATAATTTTTAGGGCCGCGTCCGGAATGCGATTGCCCCGATTGCTGATAATTATCGCCGCCGGAACCGGAATTACCGCGCATCCATGAAGATCTGCCTTCGGTCGAACCGCCGCGGGAGCCCTCATAATCGCCGCCGTCACCCCAGTGAGAGCCGTACTGGCTACGGCCTTGATCCCTGCTGCCCTGATATCCGCGTTGAGAGTTCCCACCGCCTTGATACCCGCTACCTTGATAGCCACCGCCTTGATAGCCGCCACCTTGGTATCCACCGCTCTGGTAGCCGCCACCCTGGTATCCGCCACCCTGGTATCCACCGCTCTGGTAGCCACCGCTCTGGTAGCCACCGCCTTGATAGCCGCCACCCTGGTATCCACCGCCTTGGTATTCGCCACCTTGGTATCCACCACTCTGGTAGCCGCCACCTTGAGAACCTCCGCTTTGGTATCCGCTGCGGCCTTGACCGGATCCATATGCATCTTGACCATAGCCGCTTTGGCCGTAGCCCTGTTGCCGAGATTGGTCTCCACCTCTGCTCATTCCACCACGCTGGTCACTGTCATAGGAATCGCCCATATAGCTGTCCTGATACTGTTGGTTTTGACCCCGGCCGGAACGATTGCTTTGCCAATCCTGGCCGCCGCCTTGCTGTCTTTCCCAGCTGTTGCGATTTCCTTGCTGGTATCCTTCCGAACGGTCTTCCCCCCAATCGGAATCATGACGGCGCGATCCGTCGTTGCCAGCGTTTCTTCCTTGTCCACGGTCGTCACTGTAGGAACGTTCGCGTTGATAATTTTGATTGGCCATCTCGGTATTCCTCCATTGTTTGTTGCCCCAGAAGAAACACTGTGTTTCCTTTGGTCAGATCAACTTTCGCAGTTTTGATGACCGTTTCATTAAAGCTGTTTAAAGCACCTCTCCTCCCCATCCTCTCTTAACGCTGATGAGCGTTTTTTAGCGTATCGGGGCGGTGAAGACTGGGTACGTTCTGCCGCGCAGTGATCAGAAACCGTGGCATATCCTTGCCTGATACAATCCAAGCACCTGGTCAGCCTTGATCATACCTTCCAGGATCAAGGCATTCATTTGGTAAGAAACGCGCCGGAAACCGTTCCGGTGAAGACGGGTGCATAGCGGAAAAACCAAACATCACCCGCCTTGACAAAGGCGGTGCGTTTTCCTCGTTTCTCCTGAGCCAGTACGGGAGCGGGGAAACCATCCGGGGCAATGGCGGCACATTGGTGAGCACCATAGTGAAAACGTTCGCGCCGGTCTGTGGTACCCACCAGAACCCTGCCAACAAACACTGATTGCGACGCGCGGCCCACGAAGCTTTCAAATCTCGAATGTCTTCCGTACACCACGTTCAATAGTTTTGCTGACATGGCTCCCCCGAATTCGATCACACCACTGCGAGTCTTCAAATCCCTTAGGCTTTGGTCCAAAGCCTAAGCGGGAAAGACAGCTGCGAATAAAAGACACCTTGATACCCAAGTCACATGATTCCCGCAGGATCAGCATAGCATGAATGTTCGTTAACAGCCTTAATCTGGGTTAAGGGCGTATATTCACGTCTGTGCGCGGGTAAAATCGGACGCCTGCAGTCGCGATCAGATTTCTGCAAAAAAGCACTTGAACCTCTAGTTGCTGAAGCTCCTATCTATGATGGGACATTCCCTAGCCGAGGTTTTTCCAATGCCAAATGACAGCCTGCACTCGCATGATCACGCCCATCCGGAGGATGAATCGCCAACCGGTGCCTGTTGTGGTCAGGCGACGCGCAGCACGCTGAACGCGGCGGTGCCTCCGCCGTCCGCCGGGCGCAGTTTTAGGGTCAACGGACTTGATTGCGCCGAAGAGGTGGCAATTTTGAACAAGGTCGTTGGGCCCAACGTCGGTGGCTCTCAATCTCTGGCCTTCGATGTATTGAATGGCAGGATGACAATTCTGGCGGGTGCTGAGTCGTTGAGCGATGATCAGATTATTCAGATTGTCAGCACCACCGGCATGAGCGCGAAAGTGTGGGATGCGGAAAATGCACAGGCCGATCAGGCAGCGCATTTCGCGCAGCAGCGGTTCTACACTGCGCTTAGCGGCGGTTTCTGGGCGGCGGGGTTTCTGTATCACCTGGTTGAAACCGGCACTGCGGGCGCGTTGCGACTGTTTTCAGGGCACGGCGAAACGCCTATGCCGCTGGTCGAAATGGGGCTTTTCATGCTCGCGGTGGTGTTCGGCGCGTGGCTTATCGCACCCAAAGCCTGGTCAGCGGCTCGCAGGGTGTCGCCAGATATGAATCTTTTGATGATCGTGGCTGTTACCGGGGCGATTATACTAGGCGAATTTTTCGAGGCAGCGACGGTTGCTTTCTTTTTTGCGCTGTCCCTGGCCCTTGAATCCTGGAGCGTGGGACGCGCGCGCAATGCGGTGTCGGCGTTGCTTGATCTTGCCCCTTCGACCGCGCGGGTTATCCGGCCTGATGGGACCGAAACAGATATCCCTGCGGCAGAGGTCTCTGTCGGGGATCGGTTTATCGTGCGCGGTGGTGACCGTATCGCACTTGATGGCGAAGTGGTCGCCGGGCATGGCGACGTGGATCAGGCACCGATCACTGGCGAAAGCGCGTTGGTCGCAAAGGAAGCAGGTGACGATGTTTACGCGGGTACGATCAACGGGGTCGGTACGTTGACCATCAGGGCGACCAAGCCGGCAAGCGACACCGTGCTTTCCAAGATTATCCGAATGGTGGGTGATGCACATTCACAACGTGCCGAGGTTGAACAGTGGGTCACCAGGTTTGCCCGGGTCTATACCCCAATCGTGATGGCGCTTGCACTTTTGATCGCAGTGGTTCCTCCGTTACTGTTCGCGGGGGCGTGGAGCTATTGGTTCTATAACGCGCTGGTGCTCTTGGTAATCGCCTGCCCCTGTGCGCTGGTTATCTCGACGCCGGTCTCCATCGTCGCGTCGCTGGCGTCTTCTGCACGTAATGGTGTGCTGATCAAAGGGGGGGCGTATGTGGAAGCGCCCTCGCGTCTGATGGCCCTGGCCATGGATAAAACCGGTACCATCACCATGGGCGAACCCGAAGTCGCGGCCCTGCACCCGATGGACGGCATTGCCAAGCAAGAGCTGTTGAGCACTGCCATAGCTCTTGAGGCACGATCATCGCACCCGCTGGCACGCGCGATCTTGGCACGCGGGGAACAGGACGATATCCGTCAAGCAGTGGCAAGTGATACGCGTACCGTTCCAGGCCGCGGCGTCGAGGGTTGGATGCAAGACAAACCGGTTTGGCTTGGGTCTGATCGGTTTGCGACGGAAAAGGGATTTGGGGAGGCCATACCCCGTGACCTGCTGGAGCAGATTGAAACCGCCGGCAGCACAATGGTCGTTGTTGGGTCAGGTGACCGTCTATTGGGTGTGATCGAACTGCGTGATCGGACCCGCGCCGACGCTAGGGACGTGGTGGCACGCCTTCATGCGCAGGGTGTGCAAAAGATTGTCATGCTCACGGGCGATAACGCACGCACCGCCCGCGCCGTAGCGTCAGAGGTCGGAATAGACGAGGTGCGTGCGGAATTGCTTCCCGAGGACAAGGTAACCGCGATCGAGGAACTGGTCGCGCGGTACGATGTCGTTGCGATGATCGGCGACGGCGTAAATGATGCTCCGGCAATGGCAAGGGCGCACTTTGCCATCGCCATGGGAGCCATGGGATCGGACGCTGCAATTGAAACCGCGGATATTGCCTTGATGACCGACGACATAGGCAAGGTTCCGTGGTTAATCGGTCACTCTCGGCGCACGATGACCATCATACGTCAGAATATCGCGTTTGCGCTGGCGACAAAGGCGCTGTTCGTCGGGCTGACCGCCTTTGGTCTGGCGACAATGTGGGGCGCTATCGCCGCTGATGTGGGGGTGTCTTTGCTGGTTGTCGCCAATGCTCTGAGGCTGTTGCGGGCACGCGATGACCATCCAGACGTGAGCGGAGGTGAAGAAATTACCACCTCCATGGCCAAAGGTGCCTTGGCCCATGGTCATTAGACCCGGCCCGGCCTTGTTGCATGCGGCGCACCCCCTATGGGTTTTTCTGCACGCTCAGCATAAGTTGAAATGTTCTTTCGATCAAACCTATGGGCTATGACGGAAATGTGGTGTAAGCGATCAGCATGAAGCAGTTGTCAGTCATTCATTTTGCAAAAATCGGTTTGACCGTGCTCTTTGCGCTGGTTCTGAATGTGAGTCTTGCCAAAGCTGACGTACACACCGGCGTCGTCGGCGACGCAGATATTGGAAAAATTGCTTCTGCCGCCGATTCTGCGACCCCTGATCATACCGACCGACAGCAAGACGAAGGTGGCGGCGACAGTACTTCACACCATTTCGGTGACTGCCACGTTCACTTGATCGTCGCTAAGAAAATCAGGATGGATGGCATCGCATCGCCCAAAGCGCATGCCTGGTCACAATCCGACGACCAGATGATGCTCTCTCTATTACAAGGGCTTTACCGGCCTCCAAGAAGCTAGGCTCTCTCGGAAACGAACGGTGCTGACTTTCGCCCAAAGTGCGATCACTGGCCACCGACAGGCGATATTTGAACCAGATAGCGCTGTCTAAGTGTCCATGGTCGCGACTAGTCGTTTTCCCAAAATCAGAGACCTTTCAGCGTCAGCTTAAGTGCTGCGCCTTCTATCTGTCTTGGAGTAAAGACCAGAAATGTATAACAAAATGACATCCAATGCCGCGCTGGTGACAAGTGCCCTTTTTTTCACGGCAAGCCACGCGATTGCGGCACCAGCAGAGCCTCACAACAAGTTGGAAAAAACTGTCGTGGCTGCGGTTGGCAAGGAGATATCAAACCTATCCGAAACGGACGGCCATGATCATGAGGCTCCGGAGGAGAGCGAGACCGACGCCGCCAAAACCTCTGCTGAAACCGGCGACAGCCATGCAAACGAAGCGCCCGGTGCTCACACTGAAGAAGCGTCTGACGCCCACGCCGGAGAGGCACCCGACGCCCACGCCGGTGAGGCACCCGACGCCCACGCCGGTGAGGCACCCGGTGCACATGCTGGGGAAGAAAGTGAGGGCGACCTGGTCAAGCTCACCTCTGAAATGGTGATCGAGTCCGGCATCGTCGTAGAACAGGCAAAGGTTGCTACACTGGGTGAATCCCTTAGCCTGCCCGCCGAAATTCGGTTCGACACAAGCCGTGTGGCCAACGTGTCGCCGCGGGTGAGCGGTATCGTGGACCGGCTCTTTGTAGCCGAGGGCGACAGTGTGGCATACGGAGATACGCTTGCCTTGATCACCAGTCGCGAACTGGCTTCGTTGAAGGCGCGGTGGTTGACGGCAGAGGCCAGAAAATCACTGGCGCAACAGGCATTGACCAGGGCCGAAAGCTTGTGGTCGCAAAAGATTGCGTCAGAAGCAAATGTTCAGACCGCGCGCGCGGAATTCGAAACAGCCAAGGCCGAAAGCGATGCCGCCGAGACCGAACTGCACGCTGTGGGCATAGACCATTCTTCGCTTGCCGAGATTAACAAAGCTGCCGATGGCAACAACGCTGACGCCTTGCTAAGGGCACCGCTGGCAGGCATGGTTGTAAGGCGCGCGGTGACATTGGGTGAGACCGTAACCGCCGGTGACGCCAATGCCAAAATTCTGTTTTCTATCGTGGACGACAGCGTCGTTTGGGCCGATATCATCGTCTACAAACAGGATATCAGCCGCGTGCGGGTCGGCGCTCCTGTGGCTCTCAAATCGGATGCCGGCGATATAATTGCCCAATCAGAAGTGGCATTTGTTCTGCCTGTGATTGACGAAGTATCGCGCACCGCTACGGCAAGGGTTGTTGTAGACAATTCCGAAGGTACCTTGACACCGGGACAGTTCGTGATCGCTGACCTCAGTGTTGGTACTTCTACGAAAGTGCTGCGCGTTCCGCAGTCCGCGGTTCAGCTGGTCGAGGACAAATCGGCAGTTTTTGTCCCTGTCGATGGTGGGTTTGCACCCCGCCCTGTCATGGTGGGAACTACCGCAGGTGGCTATGTGGAAATCAAGGCCGGGCTTGAAGAGGGCGACCGGTTCGTCGCGGATGGTGCGTTCACTTTGAAAGCGCAGCTTGAAAAAGACGCCTTTGGCGATGGCCACGGACACTAGGAAAACTGAACATGACTGATTTTATGCACCGAATTGCCGGTGGCTGGCTGCTTGCCGCCATTGCGGCGTTTGCCATGACGATCGGCGGGCTTTTTGCCTTCCGCGCCCTGCCCGTTGATGCTTTTCCCGACGTGACACCATCGCTGGTCCAAGTCTTCACGGAAACCGAAGGGCTCGCCCCCGAAGAGGTGGAAAGATATGTGACCTATCCGATTGAAACCGCGATGTCTGGGCTGCCAAAGCTCAAGAACATGCGGTCGGTTTCGAACTTCGGACTATCGGTTGTAAACATCTATTTCGAAGACGGTACGGATGTCTACTTTGCCCGTCAGGTTGTTGGCGAACGGCTGGCGGAAGCCCGCGGCAATATTCCTGACGGGTTCGGTGATCCCCAAATGGGGCCAATATCGACCGGGCTGGGGATCATCCTGTACTTCCGCCTGGAAGATAAGACCGGTTCGCGTGACCTGGTAGAGCTGCGCGAAATACAGGATTGGATCATCAAATATCAGCTACAGACAGTGCCCGGCGTTACTGAGGTCCTGTCTTTGGGAGGGTATGAGAAGCAGTATCAGGTCACGCTCAATCCGGATGCACTGCTCGCCTATGATATCCAGATTGCCGATGTGATCGCAGCGTTGAAACGGGGCAACAAGACCGAAGGGGCGCAGTTCCTCGAAATCGGGTCCGAGCAATATACCGTGCGCGGCGTTGGTCTGGCCAAGTCAATCCAGGATCTTTCAGAGATAGTTGTTAGTGTTGAAGATGGTCGCACCGTGCGCGTGCGGGATCTGGGGACCATATCCGTCGGGGGCGGCGTGCGGCAGGGCCTTGCAACCGCAAACGGTGAGGGTGAAGTCGTGGCCGGGCTGGTTCTGAAGCTTTACGGCACGAATACCTCTGACGTGATCGCGCGGGTGCAGGAACGCTTTGAGCAAATCAACTCGGGTTTGCCAGAAGGCGTTGAAGCGGTTCCCTACTATGATCAGGGCACGTTGGTAAACAAGGCGTCGGCAACGGTCACAACGGCCTTGTGGCAGGGGGCGCTGCTGGTGGCGTTGGTGGTGTTCGTTTTTCTTGGCGGTTGGCGGCCCAGTCTGGTGGTTGTTCTGTCGATCCCGTTTTCCGTAGGGTTCGCCTTTATTTCCATGCGTATTCTGGGCATCAGCGCCAATCTGATGTCTCTGGGGGGCGTGGCCATCGCCATCGGCATGATGGTCGACGGCGCGATTGTCATCGCCGAAAACGTTGACCGCGGCTTTCAAGAGCAAAGCAAACCCGAAGACCCGCGGACGCTGGTCGCCCGATCCACCGCCGAGGTGATAGCCCCCTTGGTTGCGGCGGTTGCGGTTGTCATCGTCGTGTTTCTACCCCTGTTTTCGTTGCAGGGGGTCGAGGGCAAGACCTTCCGACCCTTGGCAGCAGCGGCGGCGCTTGCCATGACAGGGTCGCTGTTCTACGCGGCATTGATCGCGCCTTCGATGGCGTTCTCATTGATGCGCAAATCAGCGAAGAAAGGTTCGGGTCAGCCGGATAAACCCGGGCGTATCGCCGCAATGGTCAGTTATGCCGCAAGCTTTTTCGTGCGGAACCGTTTTCTGGCGATCGTTCTATGTGGTGTGCTGTTGGCTGCGGGGGGATTTGCGGGGTCGCGTCTGGGATCTGAGTTCACGCCCTCGCTTGAGGAAGGCGATATCTTGATGCGCTTGACGATGGCTCCGTCAATATCGTTGACCGAGGCGGCTCAGACGACAACTCGGGTTGAAAAACGGCTGCTGAAGAATTTTCCCGAAATCAAATCCATCGTCACCCGTGTGGGACGGGGGGAAGTCGGTGCCCATGCCGACCCCACCAACAGCGCGGAGGCGTTCATTGAATTGAACCCGGCAGATGAATGGCGTGACGGAATGTCTGCCGAAGATCTAAGGACGGCAATTTCCGAGGATCTGGAGACCTATCCCGGCGTCGTCGTCAACATAGGTCAACCCATTGCCATGTCGGTCGATGAATTGCTGACCGGTACCCGGGCAGAGCTCGCGGTCAAGATCTTTGGTCCGGACTCAGAGATTCTGCTGGAAAAATCGCAAGTTCTGCAATCTTTGTTGCAACAGGTCGAGGGTTCGGCCGAGGTGCAGGCGGATCAGATTACCGGAGCGCCGCAACTTGTGGTGACCATGGATAGGTCGGCCCTTGGGCGTTACGGGTTAAATGTCGAAGATGCGTTGGACGGGTTGCGTGCAGCTGTAGGCGGTGCCGAGTCGGGATCGTTATTCGAAGGTGTGCGTCAATTTCCGATTGTCGTCCGGTTTGACAAGGACAGCCGAGACACCCCCGAAGCGATCCGTCGCATTGTGCTTGAATCACCTGCCGGGGCGCAGGTGCCATTGGATACGGTGGCGAATATCGACACTGTTATTGGACCTCGGCAGATCACCCGGGAAGATGGCGAACGGTTTATCACGGTTCAGTCCAATGTTCGGGGGCGTGATATCGGATCATTCGTCGTCGAGGCACAAAAACTGACGGATGAGAAACTGGCGCTGCCTCCGGGCTATCGCTTGGTCTGGGGGGGACAATTCGAGTTGCAACAACAGGCAAACGCCCGCTTTGCTGTGGTCATTCCGATCACTCTGGGCATCGTGCTGCTGATCCTGTTGATTACCTTTGGTCGGCTTAAATCGGCAGTGTTGATCCTGCTTAACATCCCGTTGGCATTGACCGGCGGAGCCTTGGCCTTGTGGCTGACCGGTTTACCGGTGTCGGTCCCGGCAACCGTAGGTTTTATCGCTCTGTTCGGTATCGCCTTGGGAAATGGTATGGTCTTGGTCAGCTTCATGGATGATTTCGCCCGGGCGGGCCATAATTTGGATCGCTTGGCGATTGATGCCGCTGGCCTGCGGGCGCGTCCCGTGCTGATGACCGCCATGACAACCGCCCTGGGGCTGGCGCCGTTGCTGTTCGCGTCAGGGGTGGGTGCCGAAGTACAGCGGCCACTGGCGACGGTGGTGACAGGGGGGTTGGTGTCATCCACCGTCCTTACCCTACTGGTGATGCCCGCTTTGCATCGCTGGTTTGCTCCTAGACCCGGCGGCCATCATTCCTTGGTCGAGGCTGCGCACGAACATGATGTAGCCTCTACTCCGGTTGCCCAGATCTAGGAGAGCGTGGCACCTCCTTGGGGGGGGCATGAAATTTACCTACGGTGGCGTGTCAGAGAGACAGACCGCCGTAGGTAACCGCCATATCGGCCCGACGATCATCCCAACCAAACGTCCAGAAACAACATAACTACAAGGCCGATTGCCAATCCGGTGGTTGCTTGTTTTTGGTGACCGCTGCGGTGGGTTTCAGGAATGATCTCGTGGCTGATGACATACAGCATGGCCCCCGCTGCAAACGCCAAACCCCAAGGCAAAACAGGCTGCGCCACGACAATCAGCGCCGCACCGAGAAAACCGGTGATTGGTTCGACCAACCCTGTCAGCGCGGCAATTCCAAACGCCCGACCCGCCGAATATCGTTCGCCCAACAAGGCAACGGCGACGGCCAGACCTTCGGGGGCGTTCTGCAACCCGATCCCCAAAGCGACAGGAAAACCGCCAGTAAACCCGTCTGCACCGAACGCCACACCGACGGCCAGGCCTTCGGGCGCATTGTGGATGGTAATAGCGATGATGAACAGCCAAACCCGCCTTAACGAAACCGCCTCTGGGCCTTCGCGACCGCTGCTGAAATGTTCATGCGGTATCACTTCGTTGACCACAGCGACGGTCCCCATGCCCAAAAGGATCGCAACGCAGACAATCAATGCTGGTATCGCCCCATCGCCATATCGCACTTCGGCAGCATCGAGTGCCGGGATGATAAGCGAGAAAAACGACGCGGCGAGCATTACGCCAGCCGCAAAGCCCAGCGAGGTATCGCGCCACTTGCGCGAAGGTGTGCGACCAAACAGCACCGGTGCAGCCCCGACCGCAGTCATCAGCCCGGCTGCAAGGCTTCCCAGAAACCCAAGTGCAACTGGTGATAAGGTAGCGAAATGATCCATCTTAACGCGTGGTCCGCGATCTGGCGCGGTGTGCAGTCATGTGGTCGGCCCCGCTTTGCACAACCGGCCCTACATTTACCTGTAAATTGTCCACTGCCTGTATATATCCGTAATTTCTGACGACGTGTTCTTGGTTCAAGCTAAAGCGAACAGGGGTTTAGGCAAGAAATCAGTCGTTGGAATTTGCTTCGCACATAAAGTGGAACCTTTTTGATTTCCCACTCGTTCTACAGTCAATAAGCTACAGCCTTGGTAGAGTTCGGGCTTTGGATACACAAGGGGGCAGCCATGCTTGCAATTGGCGCACTTTCTCGTCAGACGGGAACAAAGGTGCAGACTATCCGGTATTACGAACAGATCGGGCTGATGAACGAGGCGGGTCGGACCTCGGGCGGGCAACGCAGGTATTTTGAAAAGGATCTTGATCGGCTAGCCTTTATCAGACACTCGCGGCAACTGGGGTTTTCTCTCGACTCGATCCGAGAGCTTTTGGAACTATCCGATAATCCGTCACGGTCGTGCGCAGAGGTCGATTCAATTGCCCGCCGCCAGCTTCGCCAAGTTGAACAGCGTCTGAAGCGGCTTCAGTCGCTTAAGAAAGAACTCAAGCGCATGGTCGCAGAATGCGAAGGAGACAGCGTAGCTGACTGCAAGGTTCTTGAGGTTTTGCGCGACCATTCAGAATGCCTGACAGACCATGAAGGAATCGGCGCGTGAGCTTGATATGACCCCTGCTTGGATCTACACTTTAATTCCCGCAGCAATTGCAATTCTGGGAGCGATTATCGCGGTTAACGTTCGACCGGGGCCGATCCTTGTCAGCGCTATCCAACATTTTGCCGCAGGCGTCGTGTTTGCCGCTGCCGCGGGTGAGATCATGCCGGATGTGGTGCATAGCGGGGCATTGGTCGCGACGTTAATAGGTGGTTTTGCAGGGATTGGCGTTATGCTGGCAATTCGACGGTTAGAGCGCGTCATTGAAGGCCCCGCAGGTTTGCTTACCCTCGTCGGCGTGGACATCCTGATTGACGGACTGGTCCTGGGCATTGCTTTTGCGGCAGGGGCTAAAGCGGGGCTGCTTTTGACTATCGCACTCAGCGTAGAGGTGCTTTTCCTCGGGTTGGCGGTAACCACGGAGCTTTCACAAACTGTAAAATCGCGTGTGCGCATCGTTCTGGTAATCGCGGCTTTGATTTTGTTACTCCCGCTAGGTGCCTTGGTCGCTACGCCAATAGCCGGATTACCTGACCAATATATTACCGCCTTTCTAAGCTTTGGATTGATAGCATTGTTGTACCTTGTAACGGAGGAGCTGCTGGTCGAAGCACATGAGACCCCGGATAAGCCATGGGTCGCCGCAATGTTCTTCATTGGTTTTCTACTGCTTCTGTCCTTGGAAGAGGTCATGGCCTGATTTAGACCACCCTGTCCTGACTTATGGTCGGCTGCCAAACATTAAACCAACGTTGACGCAGCTATAGCGTTTCGCCACGATTGGTTCAGTTTTGCTGGTAAGCGGCATCAGCGCCCCGGACCGCGATGAACTATGAAACTTTTGCACCAACTGATTGCCACCACCGGCCCAGAGAATTCTAACTCGGGGTATCAGGTCAGTGCATGATTACAACCACAAGTTTAGCCGCTGCGGAACTAAGTCTGCTTTCCTACGTTGGTAACTATCACAAAAAGGAGAACAGATATGACATCCCAAACTCAAGCGCCTGCAAGTCTTATCCATAACGGAGAATACTCTGACATACGCTTTGTCAATATGATGGCAGCTCATCACGCAATGGCTATTTCAATGGCCGAGGTTGCTGTTAATAAAGGTGAGCATAAGGACCTTGTGGATTTCGCAAAAAATATGATCGAGGATCAGGAAAAAGAGATCAAGACACTTGATTCAATTCTTGATGATCTTGATAGCTCCGCAAAACTCGCGACGGAACCACATCCTCATGAACGCAGTATGTTTGGCATGGACAGTGCAAAAGAGCTTGAACAGAAGTCTCCATTTGACAAGGCATTTATCGATTCACAATTACCGCACCATGCGTCAGCTATCGAAATGGCTGCAGTTGCGTTAAAGCAGAGCTCGAACAAAGACATAAAACAGCTTTCACGTCAGATCATCGACGCACAAAGTAAAGAGGTCGGGAAAATGATCGACTGGCGTCATAGCTGGTATGGCGAAAAGGGCTAAGCAACAGCACCGTGCCGACGTGAGCTAATTTCTGGAGATTTTTCCAGTTAACACCAACACTGCGAAAAATAGCGAGGATTATCCAGCTTCTGTTTAGCTCACGTCATGATTATATCTGAATAGATGTCTCTGAACTTCCAAATTGGACGAGTAGGGGATTTCTTGATATCCCCTCGGCCTTTTTCGTTACTTGGTTGACCCTCGCGGCCCGGCCAGCCCGAAGCATCGTCGTTCATTTACAATGACCAAGCCCATGAGGAAGGTGAAATCGCTGCACGCAAAAACGCGGCAAAACTTCTACGAAAGGCCGATCAAAGAACCTGATACTCGCATTCACTCTCGTGACACTTGTTAAGAACGATACCTAAAACATTGGTTTGGCGCGCCAGATCTCTTTCACACAAATCAACCTCGCGGGCAGCTGTAGATTGAGCGTCAATAACCAAAAGCGCGCAATCTATATGTGGGGTGATATCGGCAATATCATGAAATTGCAGCATCGGTGGCGTGTCAACAAGCATTAGTCCGGGTTGGTAAACATGTTCGATGGTAGCCAACGCGTCCGAAAGTTTTTGACTACACAAGAGATCACTTTGAAGGTCAGCCGGGTGTTCGTCTCCGGCGACGGCTAACGAAGTGCCAAAACGTTTGGCGATATGACCAAACTCTTCCTGTGCCAGTAGGCAACTCGATAGAGCAGGACCATTGCCCATCCCCATTAGTCTGGATATTGCGGGTGCCTGGAAATCAAGATCTAGCAAAATAGTGCGGCTGTCGGATTGTTTGGAAAAGCTCATTGCTAAATTTAGCGCGACGTTAGTTTTACCACATCCGTGAGTAGGCGATACAATTGCCAACTTTGTCCAGTTTTGCTTGGATATCTCTGCAAAAATGCGGGTTCTTAGAACATCGAAATGCAGCGACTCTGGCCCCCGGGACTGCCCGATGATTCGATTTTGAGCGAGTAGGTTCATGTTCAACTCACCCGGCGCTAATGCGTCCCACCGATCTTGTCGCAGCGTGACCGGCTCACGTAGATGCCGATGGTCGTTTTGAATAGAGACGTAACCGTCCAGAGAACTAATATCATGATTAATGCGTAAGCTCTGCGCCATAGTATTGCTCTCCGATGACTTGTAATTTTCAATTTACAAAACGGCATATTAACGCCGGGTTAATTACCTACGAATCCACTTAGCGATAGCTGTGGATATCGCTTTTCATAAGCTTTCAGAAATCTATAATCGCGCAGACTCAGCACTATGCACGGGTGCTATGCGCGGGAATGTAAGGCAGTGTTGATATAGGTGTAACACCTAGATGATTTATTAGATCTTGGGGCCGCCGAATAATTCTAGCATATGTCTCAACTACAATCACCGCCAATAATCCGAATATCAATCCTCCGATCATCGAAATGAATATTATCATAGGAGGAATAATTCCAGTAACACGGGTGGGTAATTGCGCCGGCTCGAATATAGTCAAGCGCTGACCATAGTCTGAAGCGGCACTTTGTTCAGCAGAATGTGCACGGGTAAGGTTGGATGACGCCTCAAGTAACTGGGCTCTTATATTATCACGCGCTTGCTCAAGATTTTCTAATTGAACTGCGTTATATTGGGTGGTGTCTATAAGTTGGGTCAGGCTTTCCAACTTACTTGAGATGTCCTTTCGGTGCGTTTCAAGCAATGTGAGCGCATCGTCCGGTTTCGGCGTGACCACAGATGGCTTATTTCGCGACAATGTATGCAACTTTTCGCCGACCTTGCGTGACTCAAATTTTTGTGGGGGAAGCACCACGTCGAGCCGCTGGCGCTTCTCCATCTCAATTTGCTTTATAATCTGCGACAGCCGCTTGCGCTGTGCCGCGAGTTGCAGTCTATATGATGGCAGGTTATTTGGCAAAGCATCCTTGTTTTCCCGTTTGAAGGTAAAAATATGATGACTATTATTGTCTAGTTCTTGTTTAAGACGGGACACTTCATTCTGGCGCCACTTAACAATGCGATTGACGCCAAGAGAAAGTCCATCGGCGTCTTGCTGAAGCACTTTTTTTACAAGTTCTCGGGCCCCTTTTAAAGCGACTTCAGCGGAATGGGCGCTGTAACCCACTGTTAAAACTGGTAGCGTGTGACGATCGGCTGATATGTCTATTGACACACTTCGACGCGCGCGCTCATAAACGTCTTCCTGATTTTCTGAATTATCGAGCTCGATGATATCGGCGAACTCCAAGAGTGCCTCACGCCTTAAAGTAAGCTCTTTAATTAACAAAAGTTGCTTAATGGCGGTAGGTTGTGCGGCAGTTAAGTCTGAACTTGGTAGGGCTGTATCCGCATCGAGTAATAAGCGGGCTTTGCTATGATATGTTGGAGAAGAGAGGAGCGTTACAAGAAAACCGATTGCGGTACCTAAACCAATAAAACTCAGAAGCAGAGTTTTTCGAGAAAGCAGGCGGAATATATAAAACTTCATATCTACGCACTTTCTCTTGATAGCTACAGATGTAGAATATTGAGGACTCAATGAGCATGAAGCAGTCAAAAAACTGCTTGCGTGATGATCAGGCGTATTTACTGACGCTTTAACACTGTGAAGTGAAAGGTATTAATTATCCGTTAAACACAAAAAGGTAATTTTTATTGGTAATTATCTTCCATCCAGGCTGGGTCCCATCAGACGTTCCTTAATAATCTGGTAACCACATTGATTTAGCAATGCCATATTCAAACGTTAGACAAAGGCAGCGCGATATGAGATATTTGAGCACGGATAGCATTCTAACGGCAAGACATCGCGACGCTGCATATCAGTCTGTAACGCTGGGAATTTATCGAAACTTCGGTAAGAGGCTAATGGATTTGGTCATTTGTATTCTGTCGCTACCTCTTGTTGCTCCGATGATTATGATTCTGGCGACAATAATAGTCGTGACCGGCAGCACCCCGTTCTTTTCGCAAACTCGAATAGGGCAACATGGACGGCCCTTTAGAATATGGAAGTTGCGAACAATGGTTCACGATAGCGATCAAGTTATCGAGAAATACTTTCAAGGTAACCTAGACGCGCAGGAGGAATGGCGAACCACACAAAAGTTGAAATACGACCCGCGCATTACGGCTTTCGGTTCATTTTTGCGTAAGACATCTTTAGATGAACTTCCTCAGATTTGGAACGTTTTACGTGCCGATATGAGCCTGGTTGGCCCGCGGCCAATAATGGTTAATCAAAAACATTTCTATCCAGGTACGGACTACTATAACCTGCGCCCTGGTATTAGTGGAAACTGGCAGGTATCTATGCGTAATGAATCGACCTTTGTTGATCGCGCTGCATACGACCGGCGTTATAACTTAACTTTATCTCTTAGGGAAGATATGCGTATTTTAAAGGATACGGTCCATGTCGTTTTAAGAGCTACGGGGTATTGACTGTGTTTCCCAAATCCACGGAGAGAGTCTCGGCTAAATCTGTCAAGCAGCTCACAATAATTATCGTAAGTTACAATACTGCGCCGATGACGCTTAAAGCTATCGAAGCATTAGATCTGCATAACCGCAGTGTAGATTACGACTGTATCGTGATTGATAATGCTTCGACGGACGGATCGGTCGAGAAGATCTCCGAAGCTTTCCCGATGGTCAGGGTTATAAGTTTGCGGGAAAACGTGGGGTTTGCTTGTGCGAACAATCTAGCAGCCAGTTATTGTACGACGCCATATCTCTTACTACTTAACCCCGATACTGAAGCGGACGTAGGGGCCGTCTGCGCGCTTATGACCTTTGCTAAAGCCGCCCCTGGTGCCGGTATTTGGGGCGGGCGAACGGTATTTTCCGACAGAACCCTTAACAAAGCGTCATGTTGGGCCGCGCCCAGCCTACATAGCCTGCTTTTTCGCGCTGTTGGGCTTAGTCGGATCTTTAGCCAAAGCGCCCTATTCAACCCTGAAGAGTACGGAAACTGGGAACGCGATGATATTCGCCAAGTGGATATCGTCGTAGGGTGTCTTCTACTCATCCGACGTGATATCTGGAACATGTTGGGCGGATTTAACAGTAAGTACTTTATGTACGGTGAAGATGCAGACCTTTGCCTTCGAGCGCGTGCCTTGGGGTGCCAACCGATGATCACCCCTGATGCCCAAATAGTTCATCATGTGGGTGCATCCACCAATAACAATGACGAAAAGGCAATTCTTGTAATGAAGGCCCGCGTCTCTCTCATCCAGGATCATTGGCCTGCTTGGCAAGTACGATATGGAATCCTTTTAATGTGGTTTTGGTCGGCATTGCGGTTTGTAATTACGCGTCCACTTGCGTATTCTGGTAATTCCAAGGGGGTGTTATCGGCGCAGCGCTGGCAATTGATCTGGCGACGCAGAGACACCTGGTTAAACGGCTACGATCAAGCATAATATTGGATAAGTTGTTTCAGCAAAACTTTGGGGGAGTTGCGGTCCACGTCATCAAGTTGATTCCGTGCCATATTCCCAAGATAAACCGAAGTTTGGGAAAATGTTGATTGCCGAGAATAGATGAGACGGGTGCATTTCGATAGTACCCACATGTCAATTAACGCATTTTCAGCTTCTAGAAGTTTGGCGACATCTGTCGCCGGCCAATGCAACCTTTCGCCATTATCCGGTAGGTGCTTATTAATATGATATAGGTTGGCAAATTCCATTTTCATTTTTCGCTGCACATGGGCGTTATCTGTGGCTAGAAATATCGGTTGGTCGGGTACCTGCATTAGACGCTTGCGAAGTATGGATAGCGCGGAATTTAAAGGGATCTTGCGATCGGTATAACGAACATGGATCCCTATCGGATTCGCTCCCAGTTGGGCAGTCAAACGTGTAACTTCTCGTCGAACCCGCACATTAGGTGTAAAATAGCGGTCAAGATATTCCTTGATTATACACGGAATTGACCGACCCGTGAAACGAAGATCACGTCGAATTTGTTTAGTAAGGTGCCGGAACTTCGGAAGGTAAGACCAATACACCGCGATATCTTCGGGCACATTGAGGTCTTCCAGATCTACGCAAAAAACTCGATATGCTTTGGGGCTGGAGTGCGCCTTGGGCATAAACTTATTTATCATGTCTTGGGTGCTGGCCTTGAGATATCCAGTCCAGATGGCAGGTGCGACAGGGCAAACCGCTTTATCAATTTCTGCACAGGTCGATTTTATAGGCGTGTTAAATAGAAGCGGATATGCGTTATCTCCAAGTGGGGCATAGCTGCCATCACGCCAATCTATTACGGGCGTGCGCCCTGATAGATCGGCGTATATAAGACCGCATACGGCGGACAGTATGCGATTGCCCAGCCCTCCCTTGCCTTTTATCAGAAGTATCTTTCGGCGCATACTTCCATCCTGAGCGATGATTTTCAAAATAGACATATCCTCGAATAATGTGTTCTTGCGTTTTTTTGAGAATTCATCGCTATTTCATTTCTGCATAATGCGGGCATATGCAGATAAGAGGTGAGGTTCCGAGTATGCCCATGAAAGTTCATTCAACACTCGCCGACGGCCTTCTGCGCCCATCCTCTTGCGTAATTCGCGATCTTCAATGAGCAAGCTCATTTTATCGGCAAAATCTTCCGGATCATTTGAGCTAGCATATAGGCTGGCCGTACCCGCAGATACGCGCCCTTCGACGAGATCGAATTGAACCACAGGTTTTCCGAGCGCCATGTACTCCATAACTTTATTCATGGTGGACATGTCGTTCATCGGGTTTTTCGGGTCGCATGCCAAACCTATATCTATTGCGTTCAAAGCTGCGATCAGATCCGTTTGGTATAGTGCCCCGGTGAAAGTGAAATATTCGGCTAAATCAAGGTCACCAACCTGCTGGATCATCATATCCAATGCAGGTCCAAAGCCGATGATCACGAAATGCACATCCGTCTGCTTATGGGCGTGGACAAGATGCGACGCAGCGCTCACGAGGGTTGTCATCCCTTCTTGTTGACCGATCACTCCGACGTAACCAAACACCGTTGCCGCTTTTCCGCGATACGCTCGGTCACCTTCGGCGGGAATAAAGCAATCGATTTTCGGTGCTGACCTTACGACAAATACATCGCTCTCCGATTTTCCACCGCGGGTGATGGCAATTCTACGAAAACTTTCATTTGTAGCCATAGAGACGGACGCCACGGCAAAATTCAACCGCTCGAGCAGGCGCATCAACCAGTAAACTACGCCGCGTTTTCCAAACTTCGCGATCAGAAGTTCAGGGCAAACGTCATGGTGGTCAAACATGTACCGGACGCCGCGCCATCGATATCTTAACGCCAGTATGAATATGAGGTCAGGTGGGTTGCAGCCTTGGATCACATCGAAAGGGCACCGCTTCCAGACTATTTTTGCCAGACGAAACCAGTGCCAGATCGCATGGCTGTATTCCCGGGCGTAATCCAATATTCCTGAACCATCCTCAACAGGAACAGGGTGGCGATAGATATGCACGCCTTCAAGTAACTCATATGGTTCGTCCCAGCCTAAACCCATGGGTGAGATGATGGAAACGATGTATCCTGCGCGAACGCAGCTGGTCGCCTCTAACCACACGCGACGGTCAAGGGGCACTGGCAGATTTTCAACCACAATCAATATGTGAGGCTGAACGGCAGCGGCTGGAGTAGAAGGTGGCGTCAAATTCATGATCTGACTAGTTCATGGTAAGGTAAATTTTGAGTAAATATTTTCGCTAATGGGTCATCAGCCGTTAAGTAAGCGGTTGTGGAAACGCTTCTAATCGACACGAAGTGCGAGAGACTTCGCCGAAGCTTTTGGGCATTGGCCGCACATTACTCATGGATAGCAGAGCCACGCCACAGATGCGCTTGTGGCGTGGCTCAGTCCGGGTTTCTCGATTGATATCTAGATACCCAGAAACTGATCCAGTTGGTCCCACAATGAATCGTCCAGCAGGAAATTAATTCTGAGATATAGGCCTTGTTGATACAGGTCGTTTCGACCCACAGTCTCTCCTTTTGCCTTATTGTATCCCAATGCCAAGAGCGCACCCTTGGTGGGCACAAACCCGATTTCCACGCCAAGACCGTTAGTGGAATTTCCGGCATCATCCCAAAGGTGGGAAGCACTTAAACCGATCTGAAACCGATCATCGGCAAGTTCACAGTTAAAGCCGGCCTGCAAAAGTTGCGTCATCGATTGCGCACGATGCCCACCAAGAAATTCGATACGTTGCGATTGACCGGCATATTTCCCGTTTAGCCTAAGGTCTTGATTAACTTCAAACGACGCATCAACAGACCAAAGATGAGTCACTGATTTACTGAACTTTTCTTCTATGCGGTGCTCGTACCAGGCCAGCATTTCTAGGCGAGGGTCTTCGATGGGGCGGTACGCCACGCCCACGCGGCTTCTAATGCGGCGGTGGTAACCACCGTTGCGTTTGTCCAATGCCACGCGTGACCTGCCCAGAAAGGTGAAGTCGGTGGATATCTTACCGGCGAGTCCAATGCTTGCGTAATGGGTCTTTCCATTTTTCTCAAAGGTTGAATCAAAGTCTGCATCACCTACCCAGCTTTCAGCGCCAGAGCCCCATTTTGCGCCTACCGCGACACTTGTCAGCTCTTGATCGTTGGCTTCCATACGTCGCGAATGTTCTACACCGAAGGTGAACGTGGTATTTGTGTTGGCCGCCCAGGTTGCCATCAACGCCTGGTTCATCACGGTATCCAGGTCAGCAATGCTTTTCACGAAGTCGGTGTTGCCACGCAACCAATCGTTCAAATCATAAGAGAATCCCAATCTCGAATAAGTAGATATCTGATCATCGCCAAAGGTCATTTCGATATCGCTGTAACTGCGCCATCCGGGAATCGGCTCACGCGACATTCCCAATGTCAGCTTGGTCGGACGGTCGTCGCCGGCCAGCGGCTGGCGCAGTTCAGCTTTTATCACGGTGCCGGGACGTGATACCGGTGACCAGTGCGCGCCAATAATTACACCGGTTTGACTGTCGGTATCACCTGCATCCTGGTTCAGACGATATTCCAGCCCTACAAACCCTCGAAAGTGTTTGTTGAATTGTTTGGCATACACAGCATCAACGAGCAGCTGTTCGTTATCTGAAACCTGGTCACGAATATATTCCACGCCCAACAAAAAGTCGGTTCTGTTGTCAATCTGATAGCTGTAGTCGAGGCGCGAACGTGTGGTACCAGGCAAGGCAAGACCCCCGCGCGACACGAACTCTGGACCTGCATGGATCACTTCGAAATCCAAGTGACCAAACTCGTTTCGGATTCCGTAAGAAAAGCGTACAGCGGTGTCAGGAACCCGCTGGTTGTTTTCACTGCGGGCAAACTCGGCTTCCCATATGCCGCCGTTCCGGTCTTCGTGCCGGATATAACTGGATTGCAAGCGCTCGCGGGCGGTATTGCCGACTACAGCGTCAGCGTGGACAGCCCGGGCACCGATCGTCGTACGTTCTCCTACCGCGACATTGATCTCACCACCATACAGCCAGTACCGATCAGCGCCTTCTACGTCGACTTCATATGTGATGCGTATAGAGACCGGATTACCTTGCGCATCAAACTGTCGCACCGGGTCGTCAAAGGTTAGACTATTGCGGAAGAAGTCCAGTAGATAATCGGTACCTCGACGCAAAGGGGATGACGTGATGACATCGCCGCCTTCTTTGTCGCGCACAAGAATTTCGACGCGCTCGGTGCCTTGAACATAGCCGTCCAAAACCAGGCTATAGGGTCCTGATACACCACGGCCTGATATCTCTTGGACACGTTGCTCAAGCGCTGTACGCGCACCAAACAAAGTAATGGATACTTTGTCATTTTCCCAATGCGCTTTGGCACCCTGCGCCACGCGACGTATTCCGTCTAACTTTAGCGCAGTGGCTTCGGATTCAATCGCGATGTCCCCGTACAAGATATACGACCGACCCTTTTCGACTTTCACGTAAAGGTTCCCTGACGACTGCGCATCATAGCCCCGTTCGGAATTATCGCCGTAAACTGGGTAATACTCGTCGCCCTGAATGTCGCGAAATAACCGGGCTTCTGTATCTTGGTCAGAACGGTATCTGAGGGTCAAAAGAGTTTTTCCGGATATCGCACCCTTCAAGTACAGCTCTCCACGTAGCCCGGTGATCGTATCCTCAAAAGAGCTGAAACGCCCTGGATCCAAAAGCTGGCTTTTTTCACCGCCCAATGCGATCGCGCCTTCGATTACGCCAACCATGACACGCTGATCGAGATCCGGAGTGAAAGTGATCGACGCTTCAGCGCGCCCGAAAGAGCCGCTGACCGATATGATGTCATTGCCAGCCACCTGAGGCGGAATAAGGTCAAATGTTGCCTCGCCGTTGTCCAGATACACCTGTACCCCTGGGGTACCGCTGCGAATGTCGGTAACGTCCCAAAGTGCAAGTTTCGTATGAAGCGTCACAATGCCCGAAGCTGGAACCGGCCGGTTGCGCGCATCAAGTACCCTTACAACCACCGGGATTACGTCGGTCGGCGTCGCAGAAGCAGTGGGCGCGGCAATGATCTCCATCTTGGCCGGTTTACCAGGGGCAACGACACGAATTTCGCTCCTCGAGCGTTCTATCCCAAAGCTATCGCGTCCGACCAAAGTTAATCTGTTTTCTCCTGCGGCTAGTTGTACGGCTACAAAATCCAACGCCTGTACGCCGGTTTTTTGCCATTTTGTGCGCTCTCCTATGCGATCTGTGCCGAGTACGCGCCCATTGACCATCAACTCAAGAGATAGGTCTGCCTTGGCCTTCACACGCACACTTTGTATATGCTTTTGCACTGTTTGCCCGTCCACAAGGTCCACGAACCCAGGCGTCGCATCAAATGACTTTATCAAGTCTTCCAACGATTCAAGGATCGGTGCCTGGTCGACATCTGACGCCGGGGATGGGTCAGACCGGCGCTGCTCCTGTTCTGTGCTAAATGACCCCGAACGCAACTGGGTGGTTGTAGCGATGCCGCTTTCATTCCGTGCGGAGCGCACAGGGCTGTTTTGCTCTATGATCGGTAGATCAGCTGCAACCAGGGAATTCGGTCTTTGGGTTTTCTTGTAATGCTCGCGCCGGTCCGCCACCTCGCCAAGCGAGGACGACGTGCATTCTCTAACTGCAAAATTCTCGGTCCGAAGCTCGCCCTTTCTTAGTGGAACCAACCTGGAGCCCCCATGCTTCAGGTCGTTTGTACGCGTTACCATGACCTGAGTTGCATCAGGCAAAGTATCGTCTTGAACCTGAAAAGCGTGCGTTACAGGGCGCAGGCCAAAAAGCGAATACTTGCCGTTGATGTCAGTGACGACCGACAGTCCGCTCTGTGTCACGATCCGTACGCCAGGAATTCCGGGTTCGCGGTGATCACCCGGAATGCCGTTTCCATCGCAATCCATAAATACGGTACCAATCACTGTCCCGTTACGTGCAAATACCCCTCCGGTGTTATCCAGACGCACTGTCGCCAGCGCATGCGGTGATTGGCGCGGTACCCCTGTTCCAGCCTGGTTGCCTGTCAATACAGCGGTGTTTTCATTTGGGCCTTCACGGGCCGCTGCTGTGAATTGCATGACGTAGGTCACCTCATGCGCGGACAGCAAGGTGATGTCGTCAAGGTCAAAGACCAGGTCGCCATTGTCGCTGACCACGGGGTCTGCCCAAATTTTCCCATCCAGACTTACGGATCCGGGTACCAGGCTGCTGCCAAAAGGTGGGGTATCCAAAACTTCTGCATTCACCAGCGCTTGCTGCATGTTGTTGGTGAGTTTTAACGTATAGGTAACAAACTCTCCTGTTGTGACCCGTTTGAAGTCGCTCGTTTTCTCGAGCGAAACCGGCGCACCATAGTGAGGATCTACCGGTATGTCTGACTGGTTCATCACACCACCGGGATGTTGGAAGCTTTCCCCAAAGCCAGCCGTGTTTACCCGACGGCCAAAGCCTGGAAACCCAGTACGCACTGACGGGAATTCCCAGGCCGGCGCGTTGATGACGGTGTATTTGTATTCCCCGGTATCGACATTGCCGAATGCAAAAAAGCCCCGGGCGTCGGTGGTTCTTCGGGCTACTTCGTGCCCGCTGGCTACATCAATCATAGCGATAGTGGTTTCCGCGACCGGAACATTCGTCAGCGAATTGAAAAGGAAGTTTCCGGGGTTTATGAGTAATTCGTCATTCAGAGCGACGCGGGCGCAGTCGCTTGTGGCGATGATCGTACCACCGTCTTTGGTCGCGACGACATTGTCGCCCGAAACGGGTACATCCATGCGCACAAGCGGAATGGCGGGGGTCACGAACTCCCCTGTATTCTTCCCCGTTTCAATCGCTGCAAATACCTCGATGTCACCGGTAAGCTTACTGCGGACCGTAACGACCGTTTCATCGATCTCTTGTGATGCGTTGCAGGCACCGGAAGTCAATCGAAGCCGGGTATCGCGGCCCAGGTTTGCAAAACGCTGATCAGCGTTGGTGCCGGGATCTTCAAAGCGTAAACTTCCTGACGCAGCGCCTTTGCGGTTGTAGCGGGTTGTATTGGAAAAGAGTGGGATGACCTGCCCTTTGACAGTCATAAAGGTCTCGGCAGTGTTGATAACCTCGACATCCCCCAAATCTGCTGCCAAGCTGACTGCAAACGAAGGGTCCCCGGAACGGCCCATGGTAAATGGTCCATCGACAAAAAACGCGACGGCATCAATCTCTCCGTCCGGGCGTGTTGTCCGATAATCATGGAGGGGGGCACCAGCCTCATGATAAAGGGGTATCATCCCCCCTTCATCCGGAAAGCTGTGGAAATTCGTATTTAGCGGAATTGCGTCACGCAACAGGATGCCCGTGCGAGACGCACCATCGATGTGAATCGGCTTCCCGTCTATTTCTTGGTAGGGCTGAACATCCATTTCAGAATTATTTCGCAGACGAAGCGCATAGATCAGCGTAGTCGCGGCAGCCTCTTCTTGAACGGTCTGTTCTTTTTCCAATTCTAACGCACTGCTAGCAACCGTGGAAGTGCCGGCTGCATTGTTGACGATCAGCGTTTCACTAGCATATTCGCCAACCGGTTTTCCCGTAACTTGCAGCATTGAGCTTAGTTCGGCATCAGGTTCAGCGGCAAAGGAAAGACGAAACTCATAAATCAACTGGATACGTTCGTTGGGCTGCAACATCATTACGGAAGCTGCCGTGACTGCCTGTTCGGAAGGATCGATGCGTCCGTTTCGGTTCGCATCGATCACCAGACGCGTGGCGTTTACCATTGTGTCTTCAGCTTGGTCTTCGACGGTCATTTGCGTCTCAAGCGGTACGTTGCCTGAATTCAAGACCTCGAAGTAATATTGCGCCATTGCACCGCGTGTCAGAAAAAGTTCGGACCTTCCCAGAACTTCCAGGTTCGGAACCGCAGCAACTTGGGCGGCAACTTCATTAGACAGAAGAGCCTCGACCACGCCGAGCGAATTATTGAAATACGTGGAGGGCGCGACACTCTTGATTACTGTACCGGCTGGAGCAGATTGAGAAGCAGCAAGCTGAGGCAGACAGAAAATCATTAACGCGATAGGCAAGCAAAGGTAGAATGCACGCCTCACTATTGGTTGAAGAAAACTGCGCATCAGCCTTATTCCTTACCTATCAATGTCTCGGGGAAAACAATGCGCCTCCGGACTACTGGGATAGCTCCGAAGGCGCAGAGGCTTCGCTTAGTTGTCCACCTGAACGGTGAATTCTAGTCTAGCGAAACCGCCGGGGAGCACGGAGCCATGGGCGCTCGAAACATTTCCGGACGAGATTGTGACGGTGCTGGATGCCGGAAAGAGGGTTTCGTTGCATGCACCACCGCAGTTTGTAACTGTGGTATAGGCAGGTGCTGCATCCAATATGGTGACATCCGTAGCTGGTGCGGCGCCGGTGTTTTCAGCGACGACCTGATACCTGATACACTGCCCGGGTTCGACATCCTGCCGTGTTTTGGTAAAGGTCCCGACAAAACCGTCACAATTCGGGTCGACATACTGGTATTTTACAAGCGTCATGTCACCAGAGATAATCGTGATACGGTCTTCGACAGAGTTGTTTGTCAAATCGGAATCTGTAGCTGTCCCAATGTTAAGCGCACTTCCAATTGTGATCGTACCGTTTTCAGTCACGCCGCTGGTCGCAGTTGACGGGGACTGCACGCGATAGATAACCGAAATTGTATCGCCTGGTGCCAGTCCGTTCACGCCGGCAGATACACCGTCGGTCAAATCATTGAAGTTATCGATCACTATTTCCGATGGATCAATGACCCCGTTTTTGTTTGCATCCCAGAAAACAGCACCTGAAAAATTGGTGAGTCCGCTTTGCGTGATCGAGGCCTCGGTGATGGCGACGTTGCCGTTGTTAGTAATCGTGTGAAGCATGTCGACGATACCGCCGGGCGAAGCTTGCGCACTTTGACTTTCAATGATTTCAACGTCATAGACTTCATTTACCGTCACGCGGTTCACGATACTGTCACCTTGGCCTGATACGGCCGACGTTAGTGCAATCTCTACATCCGTATCGCCGGGCAAGGCATCTGCTGTCGGTGTTACAACCGCGGTGAATGTCCGGCTGGCCCCTGCGGCAATGGTTCCCGTGTTACTAATAACAGAGCCGTCATCAGCGCGGAATTCTACTGTCCACCCTGGTGGAAGTGCTTGAGCCAATGACAGGTTATAGCTGTCTGACACCGGTCCCTGATTTTGTACCAACATATCAAATACGACTGGTGTGCCTGGATCGGTGGTGTACGTCACCCAAGGTGCGCCGCCAGCCGCCGTAGGGGCCAGACCATCGCCTTCTGCACCGACCACAGCATTCTCAAGATCGACAGATGACGGCAATACTGCACCATCAAACTTGGCCGTCGAGGTATCTGATACGCCTGATCCGTCCGAAACAGTCGTTACAGTTGCTGTATAATCCGCGGCACCGGTGGGGGGAACATCCGTTGGCAGCGTTGCGATCAGTGTAACCTTCGCGCTGTCATCAACGGCAAGAGGTCCGACAGACCCAACAATCGGCGTCACACCATCGGCACCCACAAAGCGGAAAGTTGTACCCGGGGGATAATTGACGTTGTTGACTTGAAGGGTGAAGCTATCCGTCTGGTTCGATAGGTTGGTGAGGACAAATTCGTGCTTGATCGAGCCACCTTGCCCGACACTTTGGGATTCAGTGACGATGTCATCGTTCAGTCCATCATCATCGGTTGACGACACCACCGTACCATTGACCGAATTGTCGGCATTGATTGCAGTATCAGCAATCTCTACCCGGTACTGGTCCGCGACAACGACAGAAGCCGTATTCGAGGGGGGGAAGGCAACGGCGTCAACCTCTTGCGTGGCCACGTTGGTGATCGTCCCCGCGTTCGCTGTGTCAGCAATCACAGCTTGGAAGGTCACGCTACCTGAACGACCTGATCCGATCGACGACAGGTTAAAGTTGATTGTTTGACTATTATCATAGGCATAGGCGATCGTTTCACCGGACCCATTCGTTTTATCGACGACGGTCGATCCGTTACTTTCGTCAAGCGGCCCTGTTGCATCCGACCAGGTCGCCGAGTTGGGTACGTAAGTGAGACGACCGTCGAGAACGTCTTGAACGACATAGTTATTGGCGGCAGTCAAACCAGTGCTAGAATAGGTTAACTTGATGGTGACGGTGTCACCGGCGTCCACGATACTTGGGTTCCCGCCCGACGCAGCATCCGCGACCATCGATTTCACCAATTCGACGATGGCGTCGTTTGATATCGTCAAGGTATCAGTATTGGCGCTCGAAATGGCGCCATCCAATGCGGAAACTGCCGTGATCGCAATGGTGTCTGAACCTGTCGCATTTGACGGCACAGTTGCTTCGATAACGACCCCGAACTGTTCTCCGGCTGCCAATGTCGGTGTGGTGGTCAACGGTGTTGCACTGTCCGCGACACCATCCATGTTGGTGTCGGGGTAGAAAACCAGCTGAGAGGTGTCCAAAGTGCCGACATTGTTTTCCACTGCCGTCAACGTGAAGCTGTCCGGCCCGTTACCTTCGTTGGTAAGGATGTGAGGGAGGAACGCCTTGCCGCCCGGGGCAATGGTCTCGGTGTTATCAGAGGTCAGGGTCACTCCAGCGACTTGCTGAACGATCGTTTCTACGGTGTTGGAGGTCACGGTGATCGTGTCACCCGCGTCATTGGTGTAGGTCGCTATCGCTTGGTTGCCGATCACCGAACCGGCTTGGGGTGCCGCTGATACCGCCACGGCACCGATTGCGGCACTGACAGCCAACGCACTGGCAGTCCGCATGAAAATAGGTTGATATGTCACAGGTTTAGTTCCTCTGAATAGTTACTGGGGAGAATTTGTAGTGAAATGCGAGATCAGTTAACGCGGACGCGATAACTGTTTTTGGCGATCTCACCGGGCTCGAGCGGCTGAGAAAATGTCCAGCGTACGGCTGCCACTTCCTCTTCGGGCAAAGGCTCTTCACTCAGGTTGCCATCGGCATCCACGACCTTGCGCGAAGCGGGCAAGGTAGACCACTCAAGACCCTCGATTTCGGGGTCCATTTCAGCCTGTACTTCAAATACGGCGCTGACGGATGTGTCTTGTCCGCCAAATGTCAGCGAAACCCCTTGCGGTACTGGGGCGGCGATAACGAGCCCGGAGAGCGCCTGCTCGGTCATGTTTTCATGCAGCAGTTGGTAATGAATGGTTTCACCGGGTTTAACGGTTTCCCGCTCCACCAGTTTCTCCGCCCCGTCCGCATCGGTTTCCACTACCATGAAAGAGAAATTGCTGGAGAGAGCTTCGGCCGCCGACATGCTGGCCATCGACATCACAAACCCGGCGAATATCGCACAGGTGATTTTTTGGGTACCAATATTCATTCATTTTTTCCCATGTTGACCGGCTTCTAGTTCCGGCGATTTCGGTGAACTGACCTCAGTCGGGGGTCGTTCTTCCGTCATCATTTCGGGAAAACATGGGTGATGCATTCTCGCTTAGGGTTAAATGAGGGCTCTCTTGGGGATTGCGCTATCCGTATGGATAGCTGTGCCTATCTGGTTGGAATGGCTGGAAATAATTCGGTTATAAGGAAATCATGGTATCCATGCGGCATCCCTCCATCCACCGCCTGTGTGAAGGCATGGACGAATCGTGGAACCGCTCTTGGAAAGAGCAACGTTCCACAAACGAACCGCTGCTGGACCCGTCAGGGCTTCGACCTACGTGACTGCATCGCCTTGCTTATTGTTACAAGCAGAGGTTAGGTTTGGGATCTGCCTAGAGCGGCAGTAACCGGCTCATCTCGAATGCCGACAACGCTGTTTCTACCGGGATGACGCTGAGAAGAACTGCGACCGCGCCAACCCACACCGCGATGCTGGTCAATCGCCCCAATACCGCAACGTCACCGGTGGGCTTCCCGAAATACAGGCGGCCCATGACACGCGCATAGAAATAAAGCGATGCGACGGTATTTGCGGCGGCCACGACAGCCAGCCAAAGGAAACCGCCGTCGACTGTTGTAATAAACAGCGTAAGCTTACCGAAGAACCCGACCGTTGGCGGGATTCCGACCAAGGACAGAAAAGCGATGACCAGCGCTGCGGCAGCAACCGGTTGACTTACAGCCAGGCCATCATAGTCGCTCAATGCAGTTCGGCCCCGCAAATGAGCCACAACGGAGAATGCGGCCAGATTACCGATGGCATAGCTCGCCACAAAAGCAAGCAACGCGGTCAGGGCATCGGGGCTAAGCCCAAGCACCGTAATAGCCATCAGCAAGTAGCCGGCCTGTGCAACCGAGGACCAACCGATCAAGCGTCTAAGATCGTCTTGCTTGAGGGCCGCAAGGTTACCCAGTGTCATCGTCGCGACGGCGATCACAGCTATCAGCTCTCGCAGGTTCATGAATTCCGGCGGAACCAACTGAACGACACGCGCCAAGGCGATCGCAGCACCAATTTTAGGCACGACGGTTAGAAAGGCCGCCGAAGGCACTGGCGCACCCTCTGCTACATCGGGCAACCAGGCATGTGACGGTACCGCCCCCAGCTTGAAGGCTACGCCGGTGATCGTCATCGCGAGCCCGACAAACAGTAGCGGCGACAGACCCTTGCCCAATTTTAATGCAAGGGCAATATCCTGATATCCGCTGGTTCCCAGCAGGCCAAGTATCAGTACTATTCCGGTAATCAGCAGTGCGTTTGCCAACGCACCCATCAGAAAATACTTCATTCCCGCCTCGACCGAGAGCGCCCAATCCCGGTGCCAAGCTGCAAGGGTGTAGCCGGTTACCGATGACAGCAACACGGAGATCACAAGCTGTAGAAGGTCGCCTGCCCCTGCCATCGTCATGGCACCCAGGGCGGCCAACATGAGAATTGCGTAATATTCGCCGTGTCTGGGATCGCTGCGGAACCAGTCAGGAGACAACATGATGCAAAAACCGGTTGCCAGCAAAATCATCACTCGCGCCCAGAGGCTGGCCCCATCCATCGCCCATGTTCCAGTGAAGGTAAAACGCGTCTCGCCCAGCTGAACCATCAGGAGTACCAATGCCACCGCGATACCAACCAGCGCGATAATTGCGGATCCTGCTTGCAGGTTGCGCGGGGCCAGTGCCGCAAAAAGCAGTGATAACACGGCCGCCACGATGATCGCGATTTCGGGTGCTAAGTCGCCGATTGGCATATGACTAGCCCCCTATCATTGCGGATGAGGCGCTGCCGATCAGGTCAAGCAACCAGCGAGGATACACGCCAATCAGGATAACCAAAGCGAGCAAAGCGGCCAACACCGTGCCTTCGCGCAAGCTCACATCAGGGAACCCTTCGCGGGCTTTTGGCAGGTCACCAAAGAACACCTGTTGCAGCAGTCTCAGGAACAGCGCTGCGGTGATCAGGATACCCAAAAGGCCGATGGCTGCAATCCAGGGGAAGACGGCAAAGGTCCCTACGAAAATCTGTACCTCGGCGACGAACCCGGCCAGGCCCGGCAAACCAAGGCTGGCAAAGGCGGCGATTACCGCGGCAACTGTCATCCGAGGTGCCACATTCGCCAAGCCACCGAATGCGTCGAGTTCATATGTCTTGCTGCGCGTCCAGAAGCCACCGGCGATCAAGAACAGTGCCCCGGTGATCAACCCGTGGGCGATCATTTCAACCACCGCGCCGGTCATTGCCATCTCGCGGGCGCCTTCGGACCCGTTCAGCAGCGCCCCGGCAGCGGCGATGCCCATCACGGTATAGCCCATGTGGTTGATTGAGGTATAGGCGATGCGGCGTTTCATATCGGTCTGCGCCAAGGCAACAACCGCGCCCCAGAGAATGGATGCAAGCGCGATGATCGCCAATGGCAACGCATAGTCGGCAAAGGTTTCGCGCATCATCTGAAATGGAATCCGGACCAGACCATAGGTGCCCATTTTAAGCAGTACCCCGGCCAGGATCGCCGATGCCGGGCCAGGTGCCATGACATGCGCCGGAGGCAACCACGTATGGACCGGAAAGAGCGGCGCCTTGATAGCGAAACCGACAATGAAACCCAACAGGATCAGCCCGCCTCTCAAATCCATACCAGCAAGCGGCTGCAGATCTATCATGGTGCGCATGTCAAAGGTTACGGGATCAACTGACAACACTAATCCGATGATCGCCAGCAAGATCGCAAGAGACCCCGCCAAGGTGAAAATAAAGAACTTGAGCGCGGCACGCTGTGAATCTCCGTGTCCCCAACGCCCGATCAAAAAGAACATTCCGACCAGGCTGAGGTCGAAGAAAACATAGAAGATCAGCAGATCGAGCACCAAGAACAACCCAAGCGAAACTGCTTCAAGAAACAGGAACCAAGCATAGTAAGCGCGAGGTCTCTCGGAGCTTTCCATGGGCCAGGCCGTGCAGGCGATGAAAAGCACGCCGCTCATCAGCGAAAGCGCCAAAGACATGCCATCTACGCCAACGCGCCACGCTACACCAAGTGACGGAATCCATTCAATTTCCGCGAGCGACTGGAACGCTGGTGCACCTGCGCTGGTGTCGAACCGTGCCCAGACAATCAGCAACAGCAGAAATGACACGGCTGAAGTTCCCACAGCGATGACCCGTGCAGTGTCTTGTGTTATCTTAGGCATAACTGCCAAAACCAGGGCGCCGACCAAAGGGATCAGTATCGCGAGTGTCAGCATGTCAGGCTCCTACAACGAGAATGGCGAAAATGATGAAAACACCGCCAATGATATAAGCGTAATAATGATGCGATAGCCCCGTCTGTAACCGGCGAAGATCGTGGCTAAACATCTCTGTCAGTCGTGCCGTACCTTCGGGAATGCCGTCGGTGGCCGCTTCTCCGAACCGGTCACCAAGCCGAGCAAGCCAGTCTCCGAAAGCGGCGGTGCCACGAATGCCACGATCTACAACGCGATCATCCGCCCTTGCCGCGGCGCGGGCGATAGCGTCAGCAGGTTGGATCAGTACGATGTCGATCAATTTTGGCAAACCCAACCAATCTGATGCAGCAGCGCTTGACCCGGTGGCACCTAGTGCGGGGCGATACCGTACCAGATACACACCGATGGCAATACCGATGAAAACAAGCAGCAGCGAAAGGGCGAACACCAGCGGGCTACCTTTGGGAAGTATTATATCCAAAGCTGCCGCGGCACTTTCAGCCACGGGCGAAAACCAAAGAAGGCTGAGTATCAGGGTCATCGCGGACAATGCAGCGATCCCAATCAAAGCGACCCAACCCGGGACTGTCGTTACACGACTGTCTGCATCCTTGTCGCGACGGCCATAAGCCAACAGTTGAAACCGGGTTGCGTAAGCTGCGCTTAACGTACCCCCAGCCATCACTGACAGCGCCAACCAAAACCCGGTGTGTTCGCTGGCCTTTACGATCTCCTCCTTGCTCCATCCGCCGGCACTGCCCACCAAACCGGCCAGCCCAGCCACAGCGACGAGCGTGATTATTGCCACCACAGGCAGCTCTCGTCCCAGGCGTAAGCGATCCAGTTGGTAGGTGCCCGCAGCTTCGCCCGCTATACCCGCAGAAAGAAACAAAGGTGCCTTGAAGGTTGCATGAACGATCATGTGTAAAACAGCGATACCGGGGTACCCGGCACCGACGGCCACAAACATAAAACCAAGTTGAGCCGAGGTGGACGCGGCGAGCAAGCGCTTGGCATGATCTTGCAAGACGCCGGTGATACCACCGGCCAACGCCGTGGTCAGCCCGATGGCGATTGCAGTTGTCTCGAATCCGGGTACTTCGGCTAGGTAAGGATGCAGCCGTGCCACAAGATAGGCCCCCGCTGCCACCAGTGTCGCAGCATGCAGAAGCGCGGAAACCGAGCTGGGGCCAGCCATGGCGCGGAACAACCAAGGCGAAAAGGGCACCTGCCCCGCCTTGGAGGCCGCCGAGAACAGTATCCCGAAGCCGACGACCCACTGCAGCGGCCCGCCAAGGTTTTGAATCCCTGCGTAATCAAACGACCCGGTTGCCGTGAACAGCGCCATGAGTGCTGCGAAAAGCCCCAGATCCCCGGTCCTGGTGGTGACGAATGCATATAGGCCTGATTGTGGATTATCGATCTGACGCCATTTATGAGAGATCAGCGCCCAGGAACATGCTCCGATCAATTCCCAGCCTATCAGCAGGGTGAGAAGATCGTTCGCAACGACAACCAGCTCCATCCCGCCGGTAAAAAGTATCATCAGGCCGATCAGCCGGGCCAGCCCGGTCTTGTTTTCATTCTGGGTGGCGTGAAAAACCACTGCAATAGCCACGGTCGGCACCATTATCGCGACGGCCGCCGAAACCGGGACGAAAGCGGCTGACAGTCTGATGCCATCGGTCCACACCAAGGTTGCGGTCCAATCTTGCGACACGCCAAGCAACGCCAGCACCAGCGTGGCAGCCAATGTCGCCACCGCCATGATGCCGAGCGACAGACGGGACCGATCGCCCAGGGTGGCGATGAACGCGCCGGCGATAATCGGGACGAGAGGAAGAAGCCACAGCGTCATTGTTTCATGGTCCCGATACCTTCGATGACATCGGCCTCTCGCTTGCGATAGACCGCGACGACCAGCGCGAAACCGATCGCCAATTCGACCGCCATCACCGCCATTACCAGAATGGCCAGTAGTTGTCCCTTGGGTGCACCTTCAAGCGTGAACGCCCAGAAGCCAACTGCGGCAAGAAGCGTGCCGTTCAACATCATTTCCAGGCCCATCATCAACATAACAAACGATTTTTGCGAAAGCGCTCCGAACAAGCCTATGCCGAACAAAGCGGCGGCGACTATTAGTATGGCGGTCAGTGTCATTTCAGGCCTCCGTCTCGGACATGTTTCCGTGACCCTTGTGCGGATCATCGCTGCTGTCTTGTTTGGTTTTCTCCATGTTCATCTGGTGCCCGCCGTGACCACCATGGCCGCCATGACCACCGCCCTTTTCAACTTTGCGGCCGGCAGGCTCCCCGCCGGGGTGCAAACCCGGTGGTGCTGCACCCGCATCGGAATCACCAAATCGTCCCCGGCGACTGGAAAGCGCCACAGCGCCGACCATCGTAGCCAACAGCGTTACCCCTGCGGTTTCAAAGATCAGCATGGATCCCCCCAATAGTTCAATGCCGAGATCACGCAGGGTGTCGCGGTTTTCTGGCAAAGGGTTGTCGGGGAAATTCGTAAGCAGAACCGCGGTTGCGAGGCCCACGAAACCCAGGACGCCGGCCGCGATCGAGAACTTGTATTGGTGGACCATCTGCATCGGGTTGAGACCCGCGGGATTCATCATGAACATCACCATGAACAGGCCCATGACCATCATCTCGACCGCCATCATAAAGACAGTTGCGACGCCGATATAATCGGCGGCCATCAAAACAGCGATGCCCCCCACACTGGTAAAGGAAACCATCAACGCAAAAGTCGCCCGGATCATTGAATCAACACGGAACACCCGCCACCCGCTCCAGATGGCCAACGCGGACAGTGCGTAAAATAACAAGTCGGTCATGCCAGTGCCACCAATCCTGCCCACAGCAGATCCAGAAATGAAATCGGAAGCAGGATCTTCCAGATCAGGCCCAGCATTCGGGCCACTGGCAAGCGTACCAACAGATGCGAAAGCCCGATGACAATCGCCATCACGACAAGAGTTTTGATAATCACCCAGACGAAGCCGGGCAAAACCGGCCCGAGATACCCTCCCAGGAAGGCCGCGGATGCAACCGCGGAAAACCCTACCAGCATCGCCAGCCTTGCCACTTGCCAACCGGCGCGATTAGCGCCTGAATCCTCGGCAGACGTGCCTCCGGCCAGATCATCGCTATCGGCATAATCGAACGGGCCGCGCAACGTCAAAGACAACCCCAAAAGCAGAAACAACGGTAGGCCAAGCGGCTGGCGAATGACGTTCCACACGGTTTCTTGCGACGCTACGATATCGCGCAGGTCCAGCGACTGCGCCGGAATAGCCACTGCGATCAAGACAAACATGCTGGGCAACATGATCGGCAACCCGATCGCTACGTAGCGATACGCGCCGATCAGCGAAAGCGGCGCATTGGGTGACCAGCCATGCAAAAATACCAGCACCACAATAAGCGACTCGCAGGCACCCCAGAACACCACACTTGTATCAAGGCCGATCACCGCAAGATCGGGCCCAAAGGGCACCACGGCAAGCCCAGTCGCAGCCACGCTCAGATACCCGGCGATGGACAGAAACCAATTCAGCTGGTCCGGGGCTTCGGTTCTCAGGCGTTGCTGTGTCAGGTAAACTGCCGAGGCATGAAATGGTGCAAGCAGCCCCACAGTACCGTGCCCTGACAATTGACGCGAAAAGACCCCATCAAGGACCGCAGCGAACCAGATGCCCAAAGCCAGAACCAAGATCAATATTGCGAAAGCCAGTGCAAACGTCATCATCAATGCCCCCCATGGGCAGAGTGATCCATGTTTTCATGGCCACCTGAAGTTTGCTCAGAGCTGTCTTCGTCAGCGTTGGTCCGGGTGTTGGCACATATTTTGCGCAGCGACACATTGTCGAAGCTGTTCAATATAAGCATCGCTTCCTGCCACTCGCGCCCCTCGAGCAGGTCGCCAAGGTCAAGCCCCGTCAGATGCGGTTTTTGCGGGCTGAATGGGTCCTTCAGCAGATGCTCAAACCGTGAACGCACGTCTGATCCATCATGGGTGCGACCCAGATCGGGTGGAATTGCCATCCGCACACCCGATAGAGTGACCAGGCGTTTGAAGCCCGCGTCGCGGTGCGCGTTTTCAACAAGCATGCGGTTGGCCAGTGTCGGCAATCCCAGCAGCCTGAGCAATGCACGGATTTCCCTGCCCTTCCGCGCGTCCTCATAGGGGGGCGAAACCACGGCCACATCTTGAATTATGTCACCTTGTAAGGTGAGTTTCAGTATCATACCCGCGGGCAACATTGGCAGGAACGGACCGAATTCAGCGGTATAAGCGTCAAGCTTCAGGCCGTCGCGAATATCGTCATCGGTCATTGCCATCGGGCGCCCGTAAGGGGTGCCGCCCATCATTCCCTTGCCACCCTGCCCATGTGGCCCGACCCCCTGCCATTCGTTTGCTGGCTCGTCTGGAAGAACGTCAGCGTCGGACGCCCGTTCCCCGCCAAGCAATGCCGCCCGGGTACGCAGCAAGACCGAAGCCAGGTCATCGCCATGCGCGATCTCAACCGCATTTGAAAAGGGCTCGGTCGGGCTGGAATGCCAAAAGACAGTCGCACGGGGGTGAGGAAGCTGATCATGTAGCCGGTGCAGATACATTTTTAGCGCGTGCGGTAGGGTGCCAGCGACCAACAGGATTGACGCTGCGCGAGGGGTATCGACGATGGTCAAAGCCGGGTTCAAATGCAGCCTGTCTGTTTCATCAGGTGCATCAGGGCCCCGGGCTATGAAAATCGGAACAGGAGCTTTCGCCGCCAGCTTGGCAATCCAGTTCATTCCCACTCGAATATTCCCTCTTTCCAGCCGTAAAGAATGCCGACAGATAGAATTGCGAGGAACATGCCCATCTCGGCCAATGCCTTCGGACCTTCTTCCACAAACACGACGGCCCAAGGGTACATGAACATCATCTCCATTTCGAAGGCGACAAACAGCAAAGTCATTGTGTAATAACGTATGTGAAACCGTTGCAGCGCGTGGGTTTCAGGGTCGCTACCGCCCAAAAACGGGCGCTGCTGAGGATATGTTGCATGCCGCTTGTCATCGACCGCAACACCCGCGCGTAAACCGGCCGTGAAAAGAAATGACAGCCCGATGATCAAAAATACAGCTAATACAACAGTCATTTATGCGACGAATCCCTTTAGTTGTCCCAGCGTCGTTGATCTCGGCAACTTAAGAAAGGCATCTCCCCCACTGGAACCTTTTAATACAACCTGGTCTGTTCAGCTTCTCGTAATGGTAGTTAACGAAATCGTTACGATCTAACCTAGTTCAGAATTTTAGTTGTCACCAAAAAAATTCATATTTTTTGCCAGAATTTTCGCGGTACAGTTGTAGGGCGTCAATTTTAATTTGCATTTGGTATACCAAATTGCCAGCCTGCCGGGTGTGACACAAGCAGGGAGACACCCGATATGCCATCTATACTTATCACCGGGGCTGGCAGCGGTGTCGGTCGCGCCACAGCGCGGATGTTTCTGACCAATGGATGGCAAGTCGGGTTGGTCGGTCGTCGCGTCGATGCGCTGCATCAGACGGCAGGAGATCACGAGGATGCCTTGATCCTGCCATGCGACGTGACAGACGAACAGGCCGTCGACCAGACCTTTGACAAGGCTGTGGCGCAGTGGGGGCGGTTGGATGTGCTGTTCAACAATGCGGGTGCCAGCCTCGGCGGAGCAGTGGTGGATGAACTTGACGTGAACGACATTCGCCAATTGCTTGAAGTGAATGTGATGGGGGCGTTCATTGCTGCACGTGCAGCGTTTGGCCACATGCGCCGTCAGGATCCGCAGGGTGGGCGCATTATCAATAACGGGTCGGTTTCGGCCGCCGTTCCACGGTGGGGGTCGGCCCCGTACACTGTCTCTAAACATGCGATCACCGGGCTGACCCGGTCATTGTCGCTGGACGGTCGGCCATATGGTATCGCATGCGGGCAGATTGACATCGGAAACGCGCTCACTGAAATGGCGGCGAAAATGACCAAGGGCGTGCCGCAAGCCGACGGATCGATGGCGATAGAACCCGTCATGGATGTGCAAAACGTCGCGCAGTCGGTGCTGCATATGGCCAGTCTTCCGCTTGATGCAAACGTGCAGTTCATGACGGTGATGGCGACGAACATGCCGTTTATAGGAAGGGGTTAATCCATGGAAATGAAAAACCAGATCGCCGTGGTGACCGGCGCAGCCCAGGGGATCGGGCTGGCGGTGGCGAGCTTACTGGCGCGGCGCGGCGTGCGGGTTGCAGGTTGGGATATCGACGGTGAGCTTACGGCGGCGATGGCCGGGTTGGACGACCACTGCAAAGGCGTCGGGTTCAAATGCGATATCACTGACTATACATCGGTCAAAGCAGCCTATGCGGACACCTGCGACAGCATGGGTACCCCGACCATCCTGGTGAACAGCGCCGGCGTCGCCGGGCCGAACGCCCCGGTTGAAGCGTATGATCTGGAAGCGTGGCACCGGGTCATTGATATCAACCTCAACGGAACCTTTTACGTCAACAAGATCTGCGTGCCGGGAATGCGGGCGCAGGGGTATGGGCGCATCCTGAATATCGCCTCAATTGCGGGCAAGGAAGGCAACCCCAACGCATCGGCTTATTCCGCATCAAAGGCAGCGGTGATCGGCTTGACCAAATCGCTTGGTAAAGAATTGGCAGATATGGATATCGCGGTGAATTGCGTCACACCTGCTGCGGCCCGAACCCGGATCTTCGACCAGATGAAACAAGAGCACATCGACTATATGCTATCAAAAATCCCGCGCGGCAGGTTTCTGGAGGTGCGGGAAGCCGCCGAAATGATCGTATGGGCAGTATCACCGGAAAACAGTTTTACAACCGGGGCTGTTTTCGATCTTTCCGGTGGTCGGGCGACCTATTGATCAAGTTGATCAAGGCGGTCTTTGACCACCGAAGTCAGCTGCTGTCGTTTGACGTTTCCTTTGCCATGTCCAACCCGTTCAAGCGGGCCACATGATCAACGATCATCGGCACATAATCCCCGCCCTTTCCGATGGCTTCGACATGCGTAAAATAGTGCTTGGCCGCGCCGGCCATGATGTTGACCACCCCTGCATCGGTCGCCATGGCATTGACGTATCGCAGATCCTTGGACGCATTTGCGATGGTAAACTTATGTGCGTCGCGGTCGCGATCGACTGCATAGGACATGAACGTGTCAAAAAAGCCGTTGGAAAGGCGACTGCCGCCAATGACTTCTCGGGTTTTTGCCGGCGATAACCCCACAGCAGCCCCAAGCACCGTTACCTCGGAATAAAGCGCCGCATAGCTCATTGATATGAAGTTCATCAGAAGCTTCATCTTGTGGCCACTGCCTGTCGGCCCGACATGTGTAATGTTACCAGCCCAGCACTCGATTACAGGTTTGATAGCTGCAAAGGTCTCGTCATCACAGCCGACCATCGCATCCAACGTACCGGCTTCGGCCTCTTTTGGCGTGCGTCCCAGCGGTGCATCCACCAGCGTGGCACCTTTTTCCGCAAGTTCTTGCGCCAATGCGGCGGTCGATTTCGGGTCTGCGGTAGTGGTGTCAATCACGATCAACCCTTCGCGGGCCCCCGCCAGTATACCGTCGCTGCCCCTTATCACGTCTTCCACCTGCGGTGAATTGGACAGACAGATATGGATTATATCGCACTTCTGCGCCATGTCCCGTGGGCTATCGGCTTCCGATGCCCCCTTGCTGATCAAGCTGTCGACGGGGGTGCGATTTCGATTGCCCCTTATCCACATCGGATACCCGGCCTCCAGCAGATTTTTAGCCATGCCGTGGCCCATGTAGCCGACACCAATGAAGCCTATCGTTTTGTCCCGATTCATCGCGCGTTCCTTTTTCCAAAGCGCCATTGACAACGACGCACCAAACCGCATTGTTGAAATGGTATACCAAATTTGCGGTCATGCAAGCGCCGCCTCGTAAAGGGATAGCCGGGATGAAAATCTTGATCATAGGCGGCGGCGGTGTCATCGGCCAGAAACTGGCGCTGGCACTGGCGCGAACGGGTCACGTAGGCGGTACACCCATCAGTCAACTCACTCTCGCTGACGTGGTGATGCCGGGAACTGTCGATGCGCCTTTCGACGTTCAGACACGGACCTGCGACATTGCCAACCCAGCATCTGTAGCGAATGCAATCACAGCGGACACAGACCTGGTTTATCTACTGGCGGCAATTGTCAGCGCCCACGCCGAAGAAGATTTTGACGCAGGCATGAAGATCAATCTGTTCGGCACCTATAATGTGCTGGAACGGTGTCGCACGCTCGACACAAAGCCAATGGTGATACTGACGTCATCAATCGCGGTTTACGGCGGTGAGGCGGAGGATCCTCTGGGCGATCATTCCTATCCCAACCCGCAAACATCCTATGGGATGCAAAAAGCCGTGGGGGAGCTTTTGATCAATGACTATACGCGCAAAGGTTACATAGATGGGCGCGCCTTCAGATTGCCGACAATTTCAGTACGGCCCGGCGTTCCCAATCGCGCCGCCAGCAGCTTCATGTCATCTATCCTACGCGAACCACTGAACGGACAGGAAGCCATCTGCCCCGTCACGGGAGATTTTTTGCATTACTACCTCAGTCCGCGGCGTTGCGTCGAAAACCTGATCAAAGCTGCGCAATTGCAGGGTGCCGACATCGGGATGAACCGGGTCATGCAAATGCCGGGCAAGGTCTGGTCGATCAACCAACTGATCGCCGCGATGACAAACGTTGCCGGGTCTGGACCCGCTAGGTTGATCCGATGGGACCCGCAGCCGGAAATCAAACGCATTGTGACCGGCTGGCGATGGGATATCCACGCCGACAAAGCCGAGCGCTTGGGCTTGAAGGCGGATCTCAGCTTTGAAGACAACATCCGCTATTACCTTGAAGACGACCGACCCTGAGCCAGTTAAGAGCTTTGGGGACGCTGCAATTTGCGTTCGCGATGCCAAATGTAAATGCCGGCACCGATAATGATCATGCCACCCCCCAGCGTCCAGATGGTCGGGTACGTGTCAAAGAACGCTATGCCAGCAAGCGCAGCCAGAACGATCTGGATATAGACCACTGGGGCAAGCAACGATGCATCGGCCATCCGGTGTGCTGACGTGGCAAGGATATGGCCTGTACCGCCAAACACCCCGATCAGCAGGAAGAACACCCAATCAGCAGAGCTTTGCGGCCAAACCCAGTGCACCAGCGCAAAAGGGGTAAGGCATACAGTCGCCAACCCCGCCGACCAAAGTTGGCTGGTTGCATTGCTTTCCACCCCGGCCAGCATTCTGGTCAGCAAAAAGTACAATGAAGCAACCGTAAGTGCGCCCAGGTTCAACAGCATGGCGGGGTGAAATTCTGCCCCCCACGGTTGCATCACCACCAACACCCCCAAAAATCCAACGCAAACTGCTACGATGCGATGCCGGCCTACCCGTTCGCCCAGCATCGGGATCGCCAGCAACGTCACCACCACCGGCCCCGCAAACATGATCGTCGTTGTCACCGTGATAGGAAGATACTTGAGCGCGGTGAAATTCAGGATTGTGCTGCTGAACAGGCACAACGACCGCAAAAACTGAAGCCGCGGGCTGCGGGATCTGAAAGCGCCTGCCCCTTCGCCGGGAACAAAAACGGTCAATGCCAAAACGAAATGCATGGCATAGCGGATGAAAACGACCTGAAGCGCAGGCAATCCCGCCAGCACCAACCATTTGGCCGACGTGTCGATCATCGTGAAAAACGTCACGGCGAGCCCCATGGAGGTCAGGGCCAGCACAGTGCGTTCTTCCCGAGGTGCCACGATGCGTACCACCGCTTAGCCCCCGGTCTTCAAAAACGGGCGGCAAACGTCATACGCGCTGCACAACATCGGCTTTTCCAGCGATTTGAAAGGTATCGGTACAGTCACAGAAACAATGTCACGATAGGTGGCCAGATCAACAACACCGACAGGGCCAAAAGTTGCAAGGCAATGAATGGCAGAAAACCCTTGAAGATATCCGTAAGCGAGATTTCGGGCGGTGCGACGGATTTCAGATAGAATGCAGCAGGTCCGAACGGCGGAGACAAGAAGCTGACTTGCATGTTCATACAGAACACGACCCCGAACCAGATTGGAATATAACGCCCGTCCACCGACCCGAAAAACCCGATTTCTTCTGCCGGCAGTCGTACGACAATGGGCAGGAATACCGGCATGATCAACAGGACGATACCGACCCAGTCCATAAACATGCCCATGATCAGAAAGACGAACATCATCAGCAAGATGATGCCCATGGTAGGGAGGTCCGATCCCACGATCATGTTTGCGACGTAGGTCGGGCCTCCGGCCAGGGTATATGCTGCGGCCAGCGCGGCCGCCCCGATCGTGACCCAGATTATCGTGCCGGTCGATTTCAGCGTGCGGATCAGACTGTCCCACACGATGTCGAACGTCATTTCCCCGCGCAACGTGCTGATGACAAAGACCGCAACGACGCCCATGCCGGCGGCTTCGGTGATCCCGGTGATGCCCCCGTAGATCGACCCGAGCACAACGCCGATTACGATGATCGGGGCCAGCAAGCCCTTGCCCATCTGCCATCCCTTGGCCGTGCGGTCACGCCCTACGACGAAAAAGATCAAGATCAATGCCAGTATGAACGTGCCGATGATCCAGGGGATATCGCTTGCCATACCCAATGGGATAGGGTCTTCACCGGTGCGTACCGCGTTTTCACCCGTCAACGTAAAGAAAAGTGCGCGAATGAAGAGCACCCCGGCCAACCAAGCGATAAACCGCGACAAGAACCCCAGAAACATCAACCCCTTTTCGCGCCCTTCGGGTTCACCCGGAACCGGGGCGGGTAAAGGTGCCAATGCTGGGTTCAATCGGGTGCGTACGAATATATATAGCAAAAAGAACGTCGCCAACATGAACCCCGGCAGAAAAGAGGCTGTAAACAGCGCCTTGATCGAGGTTTCCGTCACCAATCCATAAAAGATCAACACAATTGAGGGCGGGATCATGGTTCCCAATGAACCGGATGCGCAGATCGTACCGATCGCCAAGTTTCTGTCGTACCCCAGACGCAGCATCTGAGGTAGTGCTATCAGCCCCAGCAAGACGACCTCGCCGCCGATGATACCTGACATGGCGGCCATGATTACCGCCATGATCGACGTGACGAAAGCGATGCCGCCGCGTGTACGTGAAAGCCAGACGTTCAGCGACGAATACATATCGCGCGCAATGCCCGACCTTTCCAGCAACGCGGCCATAAAGATGAAAAGCGGTATCGAAATCAGAACATAGTTTGTCATCTGCCGATATACCGCTTGCCCCAACACCGACAGCGGACCGCGGCCAAAGGTGCCAAACAGAATACTGGGGTCGAACTTTAGCATCAACGTCACAACGGCCAGAAATGCCGAGGCAAAACCAAGCGGCATGCCTATCGCCAGCAGTGCAAACATGCCGAGTAAAAGGATCAGGCTGAGCGTGCCAATATCGACCATGGATTATTTCTCCCCAAGGGTGCGGCGGATGGCTTCTATTTCATGCTCGTCGACTTCGTCCGCAGGGGTGTGCGAAACTGTCACCTTGTTCCAGTCGGCAATCAAATTGGAAATCGCTTGGAGGCAGACCAGAGTGATGATGATCAAAAGCGCTGGTTTCACGATGCCGGGAATGGGTGGATCCCACGCGGTGCCAAAGGTCTCCATCCGCATCCAGCGGTTCTTGGCGTCCGTGTAGCCACCCCATACCAACGCAAATGTAAAACCGACAATCAGCAATACTGAAATCACATCGGCGGTCTTTTGCATCCAGCGCGGCATAAGATCATAGATGATGTAGATGCGGATGTGACAGCGTTGCTGCATTGCATAAAGCCCTGACAGCAGAAAAACAAAAGCTGCCAACCACAAGGACAATTCATTCGCCCACAGGGTCGGTTTTGAAAAAATATAGCGCGAGACGACCTCGTAGAACATGACAAGAACGATGAAGGCCACAAGGATCATCGCCAGCCTGCCCAGAACCACTGACACAAGATCAAAGAAACCTTCGGGTTTCGTTTCGATCACACCCAGACGGTCAGAAAGAAACAGGGTGGCAAACAGCAATGCCAGCCCAAGCGAAACCAAGGTGGTCAGCACCAAGGGTCTCCCCTCGGGGCGTATCATTTCGAACATGCCGTAGGCCTCGGCACTGAATAGCCTGAGCGTGATCAAATAAAGGTATAGTGCGACCGTGATCCCGATAAAAATGATCATGCCGAACTTGACGGGTGCCCTGAACCGCCCCAGCCAAAGAGAATTGCCCTGCATCGCCTGCCTCCCCGATTGTGCCTATCATTCCGCCGAACACGCTTGGGCTGTATCCGGCGGAATGAATTGATCGGCTTAGTTGCTGATCAGACCCAGTTGACCCAGGTATTCTTTGTGGCTTTTCAGCAAAGCGCCGGCCTCAGGGCTGCGCGACCCCCAGTCTTCCCATGCAACCTGCGCCGCACGGCGGAATTCGCGCCGGTCTTCTTCTGACCAGTCATAAAGCGTTACGCCCTCGGCTTTAAGCTTGGCGGCGGCTTCTGCGTTAGCTTTCTCGTTTGACAGGGCGACTTGAAAGGAAAGCTTCTGCCATGCGGTATCGATGATCCGACGCTGGCTTTCGCTAAGCCCATCCCAGACGTCCTTGTTACATGCCAGATGGTCGGATGGCATCGAATGAAAGCCCGGATAGGTCGCGTGCTTGACGATGTCATACAGACCCAGACCAACGTTATTGGCCAAGCCGGACGCATCCGCGCCATCGATAATTCCGGTTTCCAGAGCCGTGAATATCTCGGTAAAATCCATTACAATTGGGGAGGCACCCAATTCTTGAAAGATTTCAGTCTCCATGCCCGGCGGCGACCGGAATTTCCATCCTTTGACATCTTCGAAGCCTGCGATGGGTTTTGATGACGAGAGCGACTCCTGCCCGTAGATCGACCATCCAATCAGCTGCATGCCTTGCGCATTATAAAGCTCTTGCGCCGCGTCGTAGCCGCCACCGTAATAGAGCCAGCTATACTGCTGCCATGGCGTATCGTATCCCCCCATGATATCGCCGACAAACTGAAATGCAGGGTTTTTGCCGGTCTGATAGGCACCGCCCGTCGCGTCGCAATCCAGGATCCCGTTGATTGCTGCATCAAAGGTTTCAACGGTCGCAACCACCGACGACGAATAGAACATTTCGATCGAGATTTCGCCGTCCGACATTGTTTGCACATCGTCAATGAACGCCGCCAGCAGTTTCCCAGTAGGATGCTCCGTCGCGTAGTGCGTCTGCATACGCAGCGTAACTTCTTGTGCCACAGCCGGAACCGCAAGCGCGGTGACCGCTACAGCGGACATGAGTAAAGCCTTGAGTTTCATAGATAATTATTCTCCCTAGACGGACGTGCCGCCAATTTTTTGTTTGCGCATCGTGGAAGAAACGCAGTGATGGTATACCATCTTAGGGAACGTTACCCATTGACCTCTCGACAATCAACAAATTTCGGTATACCAAATTTACATAGCAAAAACAGCGGCCTGCGCTTGCCGAGGCCCAAGATCAGGACCCCTAAATGCAGGAACCGATACTCGCCGAACAGATTGCCAAGGAGTTGCGCCGAGACATCCTGCGCGGGAACCTTGCACCTGGGGATTCGCTAAAGGAACGCGACAAGGCCGCCGAGATGGGGGTCAGTCGTACGCCGATGCGCGAAGCGATCAGGATACTTGCGCAAGAAGGATTGGTGCAGTTGCGACCCGCCCGCAGCCCGATCGTAGCGAGGCCGGACGTCAAGGAAGTCACGGACGACGTGGAGGTTTTGCTAGCGATAGAAAAGTTGTCGGGTGAATTGGCGTGTCGGCGCGCAACCGATGGCGATATAGCGGGAATAGCCGAAATCGTGCAGCAAATGGTCGACGATTTCGACACCTTGGACGCGCTTGAACTTTTCGAAATAGATATGTCGTTTCATTCTGCGCTCGCTCAAGCCTCCCATAATGCGCAGCTGGCCGGAATTCACGACCGCTTTTTATCTCGCCTCTGGCGGGCGCGGTATTTGTCTGCTGTTCAGCGGCGCAACCGGGCAAGTGTGATTGAACACCACACAGCAATACTCAGAGCGCTTCAGGCGCGCGATAGCGAAGCGATACGGCTGGCAATCGGCACCCATCTTGACAGATTGACCGATGATATCGGGAATGTCATCCGACGCGAGCAAGAAGAAGCCGGGTCAGACAAGGCACCGACGTCAGCCATCAGTGCAAAGGCCACCTTGGTGGATAAGTGACGCAATCAACGCGACGCCGCGGCCCGAAGGTCTGCCAGCCAATCCAGCGTTTCCGAAGTGGGCCCGACCGGCTTGTACTCAGCGCCGATCGGACGTTCCCATCCCAACCGGTTCAGGGCTTTCCACACATGCGCATACTCGAGGTCCCCATGATCAGGCGGGCCACGATCAGGCGCAGAAGCGACCTGTACATGCCCGATCATGGGTAGCAGAGCCTCAAGTCGCGGAATGACGGTGCCTTCTGTGCGCTGTACGTGATAACAATCGAACATCAGCTTGAGGTTGGGTGCACCCACATCGTCGATAATGGCGGCCGCTTGATCCGTGGTCTGCAAGAAATAGCCAGGGGCGTCGAACATATTCAGCGGTTCGATCAAAATCATGCGTTCTCCGGCCTGCTCACACGCGTATCTCAATGTCTCCAGGAATGTGTCGCGTGCCTTTGCCCCTTCGGCGAAACCAGCCATCACATGCACCGCCTGCGTTTGGGTTTCCTGCGCATACGCCAAGGCTTCGTCGATGGCGGCGCGCGCATCGCCCACACGGCCCGGCAGGGCGGACAAGCCGTTTTCACCCCGACCACCGCGCCGGGTGTTTAGCCCTAGCATCGGCAGTCCGGTTTCGCGTAATGCCGATCTGACGCTCGGGGCCGAAACATCATAGGGCCAGTGACACTCCACCGCATCAAAACCGGCCTCAGCGGCGGCGATAATCGCTGCGGGCAATGTCATCTCTGTCCATAGAAAACCCAGGTTGGCCGAAAACTTCAACTCTCCCACTCCACGTCGAATTTTGTGACGATGCCACGCACTTGGGTTTCGGTTAATTCACGTCGCGCCATGCCGTGCGTCAATAGTGCCAATCGGGCTGTGTCCTCAAGCTCCTCAATCACGTTGCAGGCGGCTTCTACATCACGTCCTGCCACAACAGGGCCGTGGTGCGCCAACATTACCGCAGAACGCTTGCCCGCCAGCCCGCGCACTGCGGCACCCATGGCGGGATCGCCGGGCAAAAAGAAGGGAAGCAATGCGACCTTGCCCAATTTCATGATCGCATACGGCGTCAGCGGCGGTAGAAAATTATCGGGGTCATTGTCGTCAAGCAAGGATAAGGCCACGGCATGGGCAGAATGCAAATGCACAACTGCGCCCGTGGCGGTACGGGTTTCATAGAATGCGCTGTGCAGGGGCATTTCCTTGGTCGGAGGGTGGCCGGAAATATGCCTGCCGCCAGCATCAAACCGCGACAAAAGCCCCGGATCAAGCCGACCAAAGCTTGAGCCGGTGGGGGTTACCAACAGCCCGCCATCGTCTGTGCGAGCAGAGATGTTACCGGTCGACCCGCCCGTCAGCCCCCGATCAAACAGGGATTTGGCCAATACGCAAATTTGCTCGCGCAGCGCGGTTTCATTGGTTGTCATGCCGGCTGCAATTCGCGCAGGGCAGTGGCAAAGAAGCCGTCATCACCGAAATTACCGGATTTCAATGCAAGCGCAATGTGAACGCCCGCACTGTCGCAGGTACACCACGGTACGCCCGGTGCTATCTCTCGACCAACGTTCAATTGAATTACTCCCAAAGCCTGCGTTACAGCGCCGGAGGTCTCTCCGCCAGCGACCACGAAACGACGCGTGCCTTTATCACGGGCAAACACAGCGGCCTGCGCCAAAGCGCTTTCAACCAACGCTCCGGCGCGTTCCTGCCCCAGGCGGGCTTGCGCTATTTTCACGGATTCGGGGTTTGCTGTGGCATATATCATGGCTTCGTCACCCTGACCTTGCAACCAATCCAACATCGGCTGTGTACCATCACGGGCCAGCGCAAGCGGATCAAGCCGATAAGAGGCGGCGCGGTTGCGGTAGACCGCAACCTGCGCTTGGCTCATCGCGGAACAAGAACCCGACAGGACCAGCGCCTTGCCCGAGGGGGCCTTACACAGCGCGTCATGGTGTTGTCCGGGCAAAAGCCCTGCCTGTCGATGCAGATGCGGTAACGGCATGGCAATCGCGCTACCGCCGGTCAACAGCTTGAAATCGCGGCAGGCAGTCGCAATCGCGACAAGATCTTCGTCGGTCACGGCGTCGATGATCACATGGGCCACATCCTGTTTCGCCAATCTGTCCAGTTCCGATCGGATTGCTTCTGGCCCCTTGGCCACGCACAGTCTGTCAACCAGTCCCACCCGACCCGTTACCTGCGGCGTCAGCAGCCGCAACAGGTTCGAATCCCGCATCGGCGTGAGGGGATGATCTTTCATTGAGCTTTCTGCCAGCGGTTCACGCCCCACGAAAAGATTGCCCATGAAAACGCTGCGCCCATTCTCGGGGAAAGCCGGGCAATAGATTGTTTGGTTCGCGCCTGTCTGGCGCATCAGCGCCTCGGCGACCGGCCCTATGTTGCCTTTTTCCGTGGAATCGAAGGTTGAACAATATTTCCAGAAGGTCTGTCTTGCCCCCGCCGCTTGCAGCCAGCTCAACGCTTCTTCGGCTTGGTCAACCGCTGTGGCCGGAGGGACCGATCGGATTTTGAGAGCAATCACTTCGTAAGGGGCGGTGTACAAAGTAGGAGCGTCCGGCACACCGATCCGAAGCGACACCTGTACCCCGCTGCGGGCCAACAACCCGGCCAAGTCGGTTGCCCCGGTGAAATCGTCAGCAATGGCCCCAAAAATCACGCTCATGCCGTCAGCCCTGCCCGGGCAATGTTAACCCAGCGTTGCGGGCATAGACCTTTGCCACCGCTGAATCATGTTCGCCCCCTAACCCTGATCCGGACGCGGCCAGATATTGCTGAAGCGCCGTAGCAGTGATGGGGGCAGCGAATTTTGCAGCCTTGGCGATGTCCAGAACGATCCCTAGATCCTTTGGCCAAATATCGACGGCGCTAAGTGGCCGGTAATCTCCGCTCACGATGGAAGGGGCGCGGTTTTCCAATGCCCAACTTGTCCCGGCGCACTGGCTTATGACGTCAAGAAATTGCGCCGGTGTCACCCCTTGCGTCATGCCAAAGGTCAGCGCCTCGGCCATTGCGGCGATCTGGACACCGGTAAGCATCTGGTTCACCGCTTTCATTGACGATCCCGCCCCGGCGGCTTCGCCCAGTTCGAAGACGCGTGTCGCCATGGCATCAAGAGCGGGGCGCGCCTTGCTAAAGGCCAAGCTGCTGCCCGAAGCAAGTATCGATAACTGGCCATCACTTGCTTTTAGGGTGCCACCCGAGATCGGCGCATCAAGATAAAGCAGGTCGCGCTCGTGACAACGTGCTTCCATAGCGCGGGCAAAATCCGGAGCCACGGTAGCGCAAGCGATTATCACGGTACCTGCGGTCAACTTATCCGCGACCCCGCCCCTACCAAAAAGCACTGTTTCGGTTTGTTCAGCGTTCACAACCACGATAACCGCTGCATCCAGCGAGGCGGCTATTTTATCCAGGTCACCTTCTACCCCGCCGCATTCGCGAAAACGGGCTTCTGCTGCGGCATCCAGATCGAACCCATATGTGGTAACTCCACTACGACATAACGCGTTTGCCATGCCAAATCCCATCGCACCCAAGCCGAAAAGCGCAACATTGTAGTCTGACATCTTCGCCCCTCATATCGCCATTTCAAAAATGGTATACCATTTTTTCAGGCGTGCCAAGAAGCTAGGCAGGAATGATCGCACCACGATGTTGCACGACCTGAGCGGCTAAATCATGCCCTGAACGCAGTGCCTGTGCTTGGCTTTGTCCCGAAAAAAGAGCCGCCAGATAGCCTCCGTTGAAACTGTCACCGGCGGCGGTGGTATCCACCACTTGAGAAGCCGCAGGATAGGTTTGGTCTACGCTTTCCCCCAAAGAGATCGGCCCGTCGGCACCCCGTTTCAGCGCGCCGTTGCCCATGAACGCGGTAAATCTGTTCTCCACCTCAGCGGCTGTTTCACCGAACAATGCCATTTCGTCATCAATAGACGGTAACGCGATATCCGCCCGGTGCCACATTGATCGGGTAATCTGGCGCGCATGGTCGGTGGAATCCCACAAACGTGGGCGATAGTTGCTGTCATAGATAAGCTGAACATCCGACTGGCCCAGCCAACTCAAAAATGCCAAGCGCACCTGATGCGGCAAAATCGCCAGTGATATTCCCGACAGGTAAAGCGCCTCGTACCCTTCGAGGATGCTAAAATCGCCGGTGTCAAACAACGTGCGCGCCGCCGAAGCGCTGCGCCAATAGGTAAAGGAGCGTTCCCCCGTGTCATTGGTGGTAATGGCATAGAGCCCCGGCGTTTTATCAGGGCGCATCTCTATCGTCTCCACGCCGACGTTCTGCGCTGCGATAAAATCGCGTATCCGATGTGAAAAGCTGCAATTGCCTAACCGGCTGATATAATCGACCTGACAGTCCGGCGCGTTACGCTTCAGGTATATCGCGGTGTTTAATGTATCTCCGGCAACAGCAATCGCCGCCGAATTGCCTTGAACGGAAAGTTCAAGCATCGCCTCACCGATACATGCTATGCGCATGAGCTTTCTCCTTGATCACAACGAAACTGCCCTGGGTTTCCTGGACGTGTCTGCTTTGCCTGCATTGCGGATATTCGCGTAATGCTTACATGACCGCGCCGATTTGCCAGGGGACAAATTCATAGTCACCCAGCCCTTGCGACTCCGACTTGCTCATTTCGCCGGAAGCGACCCGCAAGAACATCTCGTAGATCTCGCGTCCCTTTTCCGCGACGCTCTTTCCTTCGCTCAGGATGGTGCCGGCGTCGATATCCATGTCTTCCGACATGCGTCGGGCCATCTCGGTGTTGGTGGCAATCTTGATGGTGGGTGCCGGCTTCGACCCGAAAGCAGAGCCGCGCCCGGTGGTGAAACACACCAGATTGCAACCCCCGGCAATTTGTCCGGTGACCGATGCAGGGTCATAACCAGGGCTGTCCATAAAGACAAAGCCGCGGCTGGTGACCGGCTCAGCATATTTATAGACGCCGGTCAGGGGTGTCGTGCCGCCTTTGGCAGCCGCTCCTAACGATTTCTCAAGGATGGTTGTCAGCCCGCCCTTCTTGTTCCCGGGGCTGGGATTGTTATCCATGGAGCCTCGGTTGCGGGCTGTGTAATCTTCCCACCAGCGGATGAGCCCGACCAGTTTCTCGCCGGTTTTCTTATCAATCGCACGACGTGTTAGCAGATGTTCCGCACCATAGATTTCAGGTGTCTCGGCCAGCACGCCGGTGCCGCCCTGTGCAACCAGCAAGTCACAGGCATAACCAAGCGCCGGATTTGCCGTGATCCCGGACCACGCGTCCGAACCGCCGCATTGCAATGCGACCTTCAACTCTGAGGCGGGGCATTCCGTGCGCGCTGAAGCGTTCGCCAGCGGCAGCATCGCCTCGATTTTCTTGATGCCCAGTTCAATGGTCTGGCGCAGCCCGGCGACATTCTGAATATTCATGGTCTGGAAAAGCGGCCCCTGCTTGAGCCCGTAGGCCTCCAGGAGCCAGTCGATCTGGTTCATTTCGCAGCCCAGACCCACCATCAGCACACCCGCATGGTTGGGGTGGCGGGCATATCCCCACATCACGCGTTGCAACGCTTCGAACCCGTCGCCGTCGCCTGCCATGCCGCAGCCGGTTCCGTGCACGAATGCCGCAACTCCGTCTACGTTGGGGTATTGCGCTAATATGTCCGGGGTGAAATGGTCGGCGATCATACGGGCTGCGGTTGCTGAACAGTTCACCGAAGTCACGATAGCGATGTAGTTTCGCGTGCCGACGCTTCCATTTTCCCGGCGATACCCCATGAAGGTGTCGCGCTTGTCCTCTGGTACCGCAGCCACCGGCCGCAGATCAGTGGAGAATTCATAATCTGCCTGGGTATTGCGGAACTCGACGTTGTGAGTGTGAACATGCGCGCCGGCATCAATATCGCACGAAGCGTATCCGATTACCTGCGAGTATTTACGCACCGGTGCCCCCGCGGCAATGGAAACAGTCGCAATCTTATGCCCAGAAGGAATGAGATCAATGGTCACTACGGTCTCAACCGATGCTCCCACCTCGAGCGGCCGCGTAGCCGTTACCACATTATCCGAGGCATCCAGTCGAACAGTTTGCATGGTGTCGCCTTTTGTTTCAGGTTGCAGACGTTCATCGTCCAAGGTTACGTTACGTCGGCTCTGCCAGCTCTACAAGTTCGAGGTCGGGATGTTTTTGCTTGACTGCTTGTGGATCGCAGGCCGTACATAGCCAGGCGCGACACGTTGGCATACGCTGTGCAAAACTACAGTGGCAGGCGCGATGAAAAATCAGGGGGGATTTGCCATGGCAAACGGACGCCTTAACGGCAAACGCGTATTGGTCACCGCGGCAGGACAGGGAATTGGCCGTGCCAGTGCATTGGCGATGGCGGCGGAAGGGGCACAGGTCTTCGCGACTGACGTGAACTCAGCAGCGCTCGAGACACTTCAGGGCGTTGAATCTTTTGCGTTGGATGTCCGCGATGAAGCCAGCGTAAAAGACGGGGTAGCACGCGCCGCCCCCGATGTGCTGTTCAACTGCGCAGGCTTTGTGCACCATGGGTCCGTTCTCGATGCGACGGATGACGAATGGGATTTCGCCTTTGACCTGAACGTACGATCCATGTTGCGCACGATACGCGCGGCGTTGCCGGGGATGTTGGCAAAAGGCAGAGGGTCGATCATCAATATGTCTTCGGCCTGTTCGTCGGTCATCGGCGCGCCGAACCGGTTTATCTATGGCACCACCAAAGCCGCTGTCATCGGCCTGACAAAGTCTGTCGCAGTTGATTATGTGGCCAAGGGCATTCGATGCAACTGCATCTGTCCCGGCACCGTAGAATCGCCGAGCTGGCATGATCGTGTCGACGCCCTTGGAAAACAACTCGGTAACAGGGAACAGGCTTTACAGCAGTTCGTCGCGCGTCAACCGATGGGTCGGGTCGCCACCGCCGAAGAGATCGCAGCGCTTGTCGTGTATCTTGCCAGCGACGAAAGCGCCTTTACCACCGGGCATCCGCACATCATCGACGGAGGTTGGTCAGGCCAATGACCCAAGAGAAAAAAGCATCCGACCGGCGGATCGCCATCGAAGACCTGCGGTCACGCAAATGGTTCATGAACCCGGACAATCCCGAAATGACAGCGCTCTATCTGGAGCGTTACCTGAATTACGGTCTGACCCGTGCGGAACTGCAATCTGGCAAACCTATTATCGGGATAGCGCAAACCGGTAGCGATCTGAGCCCATGCAACCGCCACCACCTTGAACTCACAAAACGTGTGCGGGATGGTATCATTGCCGCGGGCGGCACCTGCATCGAAGTGCCTGTGCACCCTATCCAGGAAACCGGAAAACGGCCGACTGCGATGCTGGACCGCAACCTAGCCTATCTTTCGCTGGTCGAAACGCTTTTTGGTTATCCGCTGGACGGTGTGGTCCTGAACATAGGTTGTGACAAGACCACGCCTGCGCTTCTCATGGCTGCCGCTACCGTCAACATTCCGGCCATTGCGTTGTCGGTCGGGCCCATGTTGAACGGATGGTTCAGGGGTGAACGGACCGGATCAGGGACAATCGTCTGGAAAGCGCGTGAAATGCTGGCGGCAGGGGAAATCGACAACGAAGGGTTCATGGATCTGGTCGCCTCGTCCGCGCCCTCGGTCGGGTACTGCAATACCATGGGCACCGCCACCACGATGAATTCATTGGCCGAAGCGCTTGGTATGCAATTGCCCGGATCTGCTTCGATTCCGGCGCCGTACCGTGAGCGGGGCCAGATCAGCTATGAGACCGGCAAGCGTATCGTCGAGATGGTCTGGGAAGATCTGCGGCCTTCGGACATCATGACGCGTGAAGCCTTTGAAAATGCCATTGCAGTAAACTCCGCTATCGGTGGATCCACCAATGCGCCGATACACCTGAACGGGATCGCCCGTCACCTTGGCATCCCCCTGACCAATACGGACTGGCAAAAGATCGGTCACGATGTGCCGTTGCTTGTGAACCTTCAGCCCGCCGGAGAATATCTGGGGGAGGATTATCAGCACGCGGGCGGCGTGCCAGCCGTGATCGGTGAACTGATGGTCGCAGGGTTATTGCCGAATCCGGGTGCGATTACCGCCAACGGGCAAACGATGGAAATGAACTGTAGTCATCGCCGGTCTGAGGACCTTAACGTGATAAAGACGGTGGCGGACCCGCTGAAACCTCAGGCCGGATTCATTAACCTGTCGGGAAATCTCTTCGACAGCGCAATCATGAAAACCTCGGTGATTTCGCCTGCATTCCGCAAATCCTACCTCTCGAATCCAGATGATCCGAATGCGTTTGAAGGTCGTGCGATCGTGTTTGACGGCCCCGAAGATTTTCACCATCGCATCGATGATCCAGCGGAAAATATTGATGAAGGCTGCATTCTGTTTATGCGCGGTGCCGGCCCCAAAGGATATCCCGGCGGTGCCGAAGTGGTAAACATGCGGCCCCCGGCATATCTGCTGAAACAAGGCGTTGAAGCGCTGCCCTGTGTCGGGGATGGGCGCCAATCAGGTACATCCGGCAGTCCTTCGATACTGAATGCATCGCCGGAGGCCGCTGACGGCGGCGGATTGGCACTGCTTCGCACCGGCGATATGGTGCGTATCGATCTGGATAAATGCACAGCCGACATGCTGGTGCCGTTGGATGAACTGGCCACCCGCGCCCGTGATCTGGTCGCTGCCGGCGGATATGGTGTGCCGGAAAGCCAGTCACCTTGGCAAGCGCTGTTCCGCGAAAAAGTGGGGCGTTTTGACGAAGGTATGGTGTTGGACGGTGCCCCGGACTTCAGAGACATAGCGCGTAAATTTATGCCGCGCGACAACCATTGAACGAATAAAGGACCAAGCATGAAACTTGTACGTTACGGAGAAATCGGCTCGGAAAAACCTGGGCTGATGGTGGGCGACACCCTGCGCGATCTATCCGCCCACCTGGATGATATCACGGGTGCCACGCTGGATGATGCCACGCTAGCACGGCTGCGCGACTTAGACCCAGCGACCCTGCCCGCCGTCGCGGGCAACCCCCGTATCGGTGCCTGCGTCGGCAACATTGGCAAGTTTCTGTGCATCGGGCTCAATTATTCCGACCACGCCGCTGAAACCGGTGCCGCCATCCCCGAACATCCGATCCTGTTCTTCAAGGCCAACTCGGCGATCGTCGGCCCAAACGACGATGTGATGATGCCGCGCGGGTCGACCCATGTAGACTGGGAAGTAGAGCTAGGCGTGGTGATCGGCAAGAAAGCCAAGTATGTCAGCCGGGAAAATGCGTTGGACCATGTTGCTGGCTATTGTGTGGTGAATGACGTCAGCGAACGGTATTTCCAAACCAAGCTGACCGGCCAATGGACCAAGGGGAAATCCTGCGACACTTTCGGCCCTACCGGACCATGGTTGGTGACCCGCGATGAAATCCCGGACCCGCAAAACCTCTCCATGTCTTTGGATGTGAACGGCAAACGTATGCAAACCGGCAATACGTCGACGATGATCTTTTCGGTTGCCGAAATCATCGAGCACCTGAGCGGTCTGATGACGTTGCATCCCGGTGATGTCATCACTACAGGCACGCCTCCGGGTGTGGGTATGGGGATGAAACCGGAACCTGTCTATCTTAAGAAAGGCGACGTCATGGAGCTTCGCATCGAAGGGTTGGGGCAGCAGCGTCAGAAGGTTGGTGAAGATGCCTGATGTCCTGGTAATCGGCGGAGCCACCGAAGCAATGCTGGCCCGCATGAGCGAAAAGTTCACTGTCCATAAATGGGCAGAGCACGACATGGACTGGCTTGAAGAAAACGCGGAAAAAATCACTCATGTGGTCACAAACGGGCATGACGGTGTCAGGCCCGAAATCATGGCGGCTTTGCCAAACCTTCAGATGATCTCGTGTTATGGTGTTGGATATGATGCCATCGACACAACGGAAGCTGTGCGTCGCGGTATCATGGTCACGCATACCCCGGGCGTATTGAACGACGAAGTCGCCACAACCGCGGTGATGTTGGTACTGGCATGCTACAGAGAGCTACTGCGCGACGATGCCTATGTACGGTCCGGCGAGTGGGAAAAGAAAGGCAGTGCGCCTTTGACCCGATCCCTAGAGAACCAGACAATCGGCATCTTGGGTCTGGGCCGTATCGGTCAGGCGATCGCCACCAAACTTGCGCCCTGGAATCCGACGACCGTTTACCATTCCCGGACAAAGAAAGACGTGCCTTATACCTACTATGACAATCTCGAAGCGATGGCTGCAGATAGCGATATTCTGATCTGCATCACTCCGGGTGGTGCGGAAACCCGCAAGATCGTCAATGCAGAGGTGCTGGCAGCGTTGGGGCCAAAAGGCACGTTGATCAATGTCGCCCGTGGCTCTGTCGTGGATGAAACAGCGCTTATCGACGCATTGCAATCCGGCAAGCTGGGTTGGGCCGGCCTTGATGTGTTTGAACAAGAGCCCAAGGTGCCGCAAGCCCTGCGCGACTTGCCAAACACCGTACTGTTACCCCACGTCGGAAGCGCAACCGTGGAAACCCGCACCGCGATGGCAAACCTCACCGTCGAAAATCTTTTGCAGCATTTGGAAACGGGCACGGTCGCTACGCCCGTACCTGAATGCGCGACAGATCGGTGACGCACGTTTTTTCACCGCCGAACCTTGATGAAGGCATGAACGCTCGGCCATGCAAAGGATGACGCTCGCAAAAGTAACCTCCGGTACCTGGCTCGACGAAGATGGGTGACCGCACTGTCAAAGCGCCCGGGTTCTCTTGATGCTCCAGTTTGCGCTTGCGGTGTTCTTTCTGATTGTGACGCCGGGGCCCGGGGTCCTGTCGACCGCAGGTGTCGGTGCCGCATTCGGGTTTCGTGCGGGGCTGGCCTATGTGATGGGTCTATTCGTCGGAAATAACACCGTAGCCACGTTGGTCCTTACCGGCATTGCCGCGATCGCTTTTACCGTACCCTGGCTGCGCGGTGTGCTTTTGGTTGCCTCTGTACTGTATCTGCTGTGGCTAGCGTGGCGGATCGCACGCGCCGGTGCCAAAATAGGCTTTATCGCCGCGCAAAAACCGTTGGGCTTTTGGAATGGCCTATCCTTGCAACTGATCAACCCCAAAGCGTATGTTGTCCATACTACGCTATTTTCTGGTTTCGGCTTCTTTGGCAGCAATATCGTTATGGAAACGGTGCTTAAGCTGCTGATCATGAACCTGATCTGGATACCCCTGCACCTTGCATGGCTTTGGGCGGGTGTTAGCCTCCGCAGAATGGACCTGAGCGCCCGCACCCAGAGCCGGGTCAACTTTGCCATGGCATTATCAATGCTGGTCGTAGTCGGGCTTGCCTTGATCTCACAGGTGTAGAACCGGGCGGGGATGTATTTCCCCAAACCAGTTTTTAATGACCAGCAAAATTTCAGGGTATTATTATTGGTTAAAAACTCTATGTTTGGGTCAGTAAATGTTCGCTACGTCTGGTGTTGTGGTTTCCGGCTAGGTTTTCATGATAAACACCATGTGTGACGGATCGGGGCTCCCCTTTTCACACGAGAAAAAAGTCAAAAGCCAAGTGATTGCCCACCCTGTTTCTCAGTTACGATTGTCAAATGTTTTTCGCGGCATTACGCCTGATCCAAGACGTAACATATGAAAAAGCTTTGGCGGATTGTTTCGACGGGTGCCGGTTTAGTTAAGCCGGAAAATGCAATGAAAGACCAAAATAGATACATGGTGGCCCCGAAATTCACCAAGCGAACCAGAACAACCCTGCACAGGCTGATCCTGACAATGGCAGCGTGGTTCATGGCGTTCAACCTGCTTGCGTTCCCGGTCTTGGCGCAAGCAAACGCGGAAGACCGCCCGGCCAAAAACATCAAGATCGGTATTCTTGTTTCAGAAGGTGTGACCCGGGCTCTTGATAGCTGGGTGCCCATGGCAGCGACCCTGAATGCAGCAGCCCAAGCCAAGGATTTGGCCTATAAGTTCGAGGTCGCGCCCTTTACCGATGGCGCGATGATAGACAGGATCCACCAGGGCGAACTTGATCTGTTCCTGGTCGACCCGGCAGCGTTTGTCGTAGCCGAGGTGGAAGATAACGCGCGTCCATTGTTGTCGGCGGCGCAAGTCTGGGACGGGCAAACCTATGACCAGACCGGGGTAGTGGTTTTCACCAAAAGTGACAGTGATATTCGGTCGATACCCGATGTATCCGGGCGCAGCATCATGGGGGTCGCTGCGAATGAAATGACCGGATGGAAGCTGGCGCTACAGGAATTCAGGAAATACCGGCTGGACATCGCAGACATTTCAGCACGGGCCCTGTTCTCGGGTGGCAACCAGCGCGAAGTGGTTTATGCCGTGCAGACGGGGCTTGTTGACGTCGGTGTGATCCGTGCAGGAGTTCTGGAAAACCTGGCCAGATCGGGCGTTATCAACCTGGATGACTTTCGGCCCCTTTCTCCGGTTTCGCATGAAGGATACCCGTTTTGGGTAAGTACGCAGCTTTATCCTGATTGGATAATGGCGGCGATGCCCGGTGTACCCGAGGATGTTTTGGCCTTGGTCATTGACACTTTGCTGGGCCAAAATGGTAGAAACTCCACGTCGGTGGCATCGGGTGGCACTGTCTGGTTGCCACCGCAAAATTATCAGTCGGTGCACGAGCTTTTGATATCCCTGCGTGCGCGTCCTTACGAAAACTATTTGCAACGCTCTGCGGTTCGTATCGCAGCAACCTATAAATGGTTGGTATTAGGCGTACTGTTACTGATCGTATTGTCACTGTTGTTTTTGATATTTCAACTTCGTCAAAGTGCGCGGCAAGCCAATGCACGCAAGGACGTTCTGAAATCAGAGGTGAAATCAAAGGAGTTTTATCGCACTGCCGTAGAGGCCCACACGGTGTTTTGCATGTTGTCTCATAAGGGTATAATTTCGTATGCCAACACTCAATTTCAGGACGCGATTGGACGCTCACGGGCCAATCTGATCAATAAACCGCTGGTCGACCTGCTGGACGAGCGTAATCAGGACACGTTTCACACTGAAATTTTCCCAGCGATGGAAACAGGCACCCCCTGGCGCGGGACGTTGTTGCTGCAAAAGGAAAACGGGAAATCGCTGTGGCTGCAATGTAGCTTCGTCCCGGTGATGGAAAATTCCAAGCAACTGAGCGAGATAGCCATCGTTGCATCAGATATGACAGAGACCCGCGAGGGGGTGTCCGAAGCCAGGTTCAACAATACGCTTGAACTGCTTCAGGACCACGTTGTTGTGTTCAGTCCCCGGACCTATACCCTGATGTATGTGAACTCCTCCGTCACGCGACACCTGTTGGACGAACGGTTGGGAGCATCATGGAAAAACAAGAGCCTGTCGGAACTGATTAAACCGCAAGATTTCGAAAGCCTCAAAACAAGGTGCGAAGCCCTTATCGAAGGACCGGAACGCCGCGTAACCTGGGAGGTGGAGACCAGGGCGGGCACGACTTACGAAATCAGTTTGGAATATGCCTGCCCGGCCCAGGACGAGCCACGCTTTATCGCGATTTACCGTGACGCTTCACAACGCAAGGTCGCCGAGAAGGCAAAAAGCGAATTTGTTTCCACCGTCAGCCATGAACTTCGTACCCCGCTTACATCGATCAAGGGGGCCTTGGGGTTGGTCTTATCAGGTGCAACCGGGCAGCTTCCCGACAAGATGAAAGGATTGGTCAGCATGGCTGCGGCAAGTTGTGACCGACTAATCTTGCTCATCAACAGCATTTTGGATCTCGAAAAGATCGAGGCGGGAACACTAGACTACCGGATGACAGCGCATGACCTTTCCGACACGCTAGAATCCGTGCTGCTGATGAGCAGGCAACATGCAGGGGATTCCAGCATATCAATCCGCAGGGTCATGTCCGATGACCCGGGGCCGTTCCTGACGTTCGGCGACCCTAAACGGTTGCAGCAGGCGTTGGAAAACCTGATGTCGAACGCCACAAAGTTTTCAGACGCCGGGGCGGAGGTGCTTGTTTCACTGAAGCGTATGGAAAATCGGCTGAGGATTACGATACGGGATTTCGGTGCTGGGATTCCCAGGTCGGCACAGGGTTCGATATTCGAAAAATTCACTCAAGCCGACAGCTCTGACAGTCGCAGTAAGGGCGGCACCGGGTTGGGCCTGACCATCGCCAAGGCCATTATCGAACACCACAAGGGCCGCATATCGTTCTTTAGCCAAGAAGGCATAGGTACCGAAATTGTCGTGGATTTGCCGTCGCTCGCAAGCGAAGAAGCCCCAGCACTTCCAGAAGAACCCATGCCCAAAGCGGAGGTAAGCGCGTTTTCTGCTGATCTGTCCTCAGAGGTCAACGTGTCACCGGCGATGACACCTAAAACTGCTGCGCAATGCCTACTGCAACAGGTGACTGCATCCGGGTTCGATCCGACCTATGACTTTGGAAAGATCAATATTGCAAAAATAGCAAGCGGTGCAGACACTACGAAAATGCCGTTAATCGAAAAGTGGATAACGCCCGCTGAAAAAACGGTGTGGTCAGAGTTGTTGCAGCGCGAACAGATTCTTGAGGCAAAGTTGTGTCTGGTCGAAATCACTTCGGATGCAGATCACAGCGTTTTTGAAAGCACAGTCACCGCCGCTAAACAATTGCGTAGCTGGCTTACCCAGTGCGCGGAACATCTCGGCGGACCGCCGCAACCGAAAATCTACTCTGTGACAGAGAACCCGGAAATTGCTGAATGGCTAGTCGGGCAAAATATACTTACGTTCAATTCAGTGGTAGAGTTAACTGAATTCGCCGAAACTGCACCGGCGGATCTGGTGCTGACCGTAAGCGAAAAGGCTGGGGCCGCCTTGGTGGCGGCGTCTGCAACGCGGCAGGGGCTGATGCCCGATGGATGGCCAACGTGCATTCTTGCGGTAAATAACGTCAGCCAGCGAACGGTACCGGGTGTCGTTTCAAAGTTTTCCAGCAGCGCACGGTGATCAGCCTACGGGGCTTGCCTAAGCGGGCTAGGAACGCCGACGCGCGCTAAAAGACCGCGCCCTTCTGAAACGACACAGCGCGTGAGATGTCATCCAATTCCGCGTATTCCGCGCGCTGCGCTTCCATATCGACATCGGCCCGAACCCGCGCCAACACGTGAAGGGTCGTCTTGGATTCGCGAAACGTATCGAAGAGTCGTTCTTCCAACGCCTCTATCTGCGCTGAAAGCGCATTGCTCTCGACGAGCAGCCCCTCTTTCTGCCGGTCGACTGACGCCAGGTAAGCGTGAAGATACACGCGCATGTCAGGCGTGCTTTCTGCTGATTCACGTGCCGCACTGTCCGACAACGCTTGCCGTTGCCGCGCAAGGTCGTCTTGTCGTGCTCTGAGTGCTGAAAGCTCCACCCCGACCATATCCAGCTCGTGCTGTTTGATGTCGTTGATAAGAGCCAAAGCAGAAAGGGTGTTCTGCCTTGCCATGGTTTATGCAGCCTCAGGCATCTGCTTGCGCGCATCTTCCATTTCATAGAACGACGGCTGCAAACTCGAAGGGATGTTACCGCGGCCGATTTCGGTACAGATGGCAGGCGAATGGTTGTGCAAGATGGCAATAAAAATATCGCGGATGACAGCATAATATATACCGTCCTGATCCTCGATTGCTTGCAGGCGGTTCGCGACGGGTGAAACAAATAGATAAGCCAAGAAAACCCCCAAGAACGTCCCGACCAATGCACCCCCGATCATGGCACCCAGAACTGCTGGCGGCTTGTCGATAGATGACATGGTCTTAATCACGCCCAGAACAGCAGCGACGATCCCGATTGCGGGCAGGGCGTCGGCAACAGTGGTAAGCCCATGTGGCGCTACAAGCGCCTCGTGATGATGTTTCCTGAGCTTACGATTGATTACATCTTCAGCTTGATAAGGGTCGTCAAATTGCATCGCGAGCATGCGGAAGCTGTCAGTGATCAGATCGATGGCAAAGTGATCTTTTTGCAGCTTGGGATATTGGCTGAATATCGAACTCTCCTGCGGGTTTTCGATATGTTCATCCAAAGACAGCATCCCGCCCTGCTGGTACTTCTTGGCTAAAGTGTACATCAGATTAAGCAAATCGACATAATCATGCGACTTCCATTTTGGTCCCTTGAACGCCTTCACCAAGGCCAGACCTGCCCCTTTGATATTGGCAAAGGAATTTGCAGCAATAAACGAACCTAGCGCGGCACCGCCGATCATCATGCCCTCAAAAGGTAGGGCATGAGTAATAATTCCCATGTCACCCCCGGACAGCATGTAGCCGCCAAAGACCATGCCCATCACAACAACAAAGCCCAGAATGATCGTCATTTCAGTTCCACTTGCAAGTTTTCAAGTACTTTAGTGTTTTTCCCCTAAAGCTCAAGAACAGTTGTCTTTAATCCAAGTTTAAAATTTACAATATGAAGGCTAATTGCTATCTTTGCATGAGTTAGTTAAGATTAGTTTTGTGCCAATGCTGGAGTAAGCTGCAATGCCGGATGTGGAAAGCACCCTCATTATTCTTATTGATGCGGATGACGTAAAATTCGCATTTTCAGGGTGGCCGGACCATATCTGTCTCGCCGCTTGTCTCTCCAGTGATGGCACGTGCAGCATGATTGTGTTTCGGCGCGACGAACGTGACGAGATCCCCGCGCGGCTGCTTAAAGTGTTGCGGCTCAAGCCAAGCCAGGTATGCTTTGTCCCTCAAATTTCGGGATACCGAACAAAACAGTTTCTTTATTCCGATGAACGCCGCTTGATGGCTTTGGTGGCGTCTGATCCTGTCATTTTAGAAGAAGCCACCGACTATGCGGTGAACTACAACTACGCATTGGAAGAAGGGCTTGATCCCGCTGTGCTGTTAGGTTTGCAGCCGGCGAGCGACGTTGCGCCCGCCCCGATGCCTCAGTATGACCCTGCTACCCGATCGACAGAAGCAGATGTAAATCCGCTGCTGCCCGATTTTTTACGCCGCTCTGTTGAACGCTCTCGTCGGCCAACGTTCTCGAGCCGACGCAGAACGAGCCACAGCGTTCTGGCGCAGGCTTAACGCTCAGCGCAACGCGTTCCGAAGGTTCTGGAAGACTTGGCCATCCAGAGTGGCGTCGCGGGGCTCTGTATAGTCAGCCGCCAGTTGCGTGCTCGGAACTTCTGGTGGAGTTGTGGATTCCGTAGAATTCGCGGCAACGGAACTACCTTGAGAATCGACGGCCGTTGATGCCTCCTTTTGGGGTGCCGCGTCTTTGGTCTTCTGATACTGCACATAGATCGAAATGCGGCGGTTGGACGGATCAACCGGATTCTCAGGCACCAATGGGTCCGTATCAGCGAGACCGGATACACGAATAACCCTGTTGCGAGCCACGCCAGACGCTTCAAATACTCGCCGCGTCGCATTTGCGCGATCGGCTGAAAGATCCCAGTTGTCGTATTTGCGACCGTCAGCAAACCGCACCGCATCAGTGTGCCCGGCGATGGTGAGCTTGTTAGGCAGGCTGGCGAGCGACTTGCCTAGATTCTGCAAAAGAAGCTCCGTAGGCCCCTGCATCTCCGCGCGCCCACTATGAAACATCGCGCGCCCTTTTTGGTCGATGATTTGAATCAGCAACCCTTCAGGACTCTTCTCAAATATAACGTTCTGCTTCAACGGGTCCAAATCTGGATTTTGCTCCATCGCTTGCAAAATTTCCCGCTGCAATTCTTTGAACTTGATATCATCCTGCGCGTGTTCGTTTTGTTGCGCTTTCGAACTTTGCTCCCCGTTTTTGACAGCGTTCGCGCTTTCGGACGGCTCTACATAGTCTTTGAGCGGTGCCGCGGCGGCGGGGTTTTCAAATTTCCCCTCTTGGGATCCCAATACCTTTTCTTTCGGATCAGTCGAAGCTGTGGTGTCGTTTATCTCCCAGTTTGCCGGCGTAGGGTCATCCATATTGCCCAATTCACTGCCTCGGGCGACGACACTTCCGTTTGAAGCGGTCAACGTACCGGGTGGCCCCAGCGTGGCACCGTCAAGGACCCCCGTCCCGCCGGGTAGGGTCGCATTGGTAAAATACTCGGCAATACCTCGTAACTTCTGCTCATCGGCGCTGGCAAGAATCCACATCAACAAAAAGAACGCCATCATTGCCGTCATGAAATCTGCGTAGGCGACCTTCCAACCGCCGCCGTGATGGCCCCCGCCTTCGATAACCTCAACTTTTTTGAATATTTTGGGTTGCGTCGTCGCTACCATCTTAGCCTGCCTCATCTCTCCCGATCCCTAGGATCGTTTCAATAAACGCACGACTGCACGTTTCGATTCACAGAGAGGTATCGAGGGTAATTTGGCGTTCAGGACGACAAAAGAGTGTCAAGACAAAGGCATGGACGTTTTTCGGCTGTTTTATTGGGCAGCGCCATGCTCCAGGGAATCTTCACGTGTATACCGCCCCAACCCGGCCTTTTTTGCATATTCCGCCTTACGGATCGAATAGTTGGGCGCGACCAACGGGTGATCAGCATCCAACCCGAATCTTTCCCGATAGTCATTTTCACTGAGGCCGTGTTCTGCGCGCAAATGGCGTTTCAACATCGTGAAAGAGCGGCCACAGCAAAGACACGTTACCGCATCTTGCGTGAACGATTCACTGACAGGGACAGCAGGAACCCCCATCGTACGCGTTTCATCGGCGGCGAGAGACAACGACTGCTGTTCCATTGTTCGGTGTTCGATCCCGGCCAATACCTTTGGCAACACACGCGCCAAGGCGATGATTTCGTCAACCGAAGCACCTTCCCGGCTCGCGAAGGATTCAAGCACCCGAATGGTAGCTTCAGAAATAGGGCGGTCGTTAAAATCAGTCACGGCGTTTGCCTTCTCATATCTGGGCCTTCATAGGAGACGCGATCGAAATTCTGTAACCTTGGCAGTAGGAAGGTTAGGTAACACTCGCTGGGAATTTATCAAGAATACTACTCTCAAGAGGCGATTCTTGCAAAGAATTCCAGCTTAGCAATTTTTATCACGCTATCTATTGAAAAGAATTGAACTTAATTCATTTGAATATCGTCGGCTTTTTTCTTTTCTAACCCATCGTTTTGCAAGCATTCTGCTTTGTGTCTCTCGAATTTTTCCCGCTGCGCATATCCATCGGTCAACAGTATACCTGACCTGAGAACCACATGGCTTGCGACACGTAAAGCTTTGTACAGAAACGGGTCCTGCTGGCTTGATTGCAGCAAATCCTCCATACGTTCAACGGCCGCAAAGGCATGGCTGCGCGAATTGGTCGGGTTATAGATGCCAGTCATAGCTCGCGCCTGTCATAAGAGATCGAACAAGGCGCATTCTGCAGCCTATGTCAGTACACTTAGCGGGCAAAGTTAAAGAATAGTGAAAACTTGTCTTTTAAATCGGTCCAAGGTTAACATCGCTAATCCTTCATGAGTATTTATGAAAAGGGTGAAGCAAGCCTGGCGAAACCCACCACCCTTCTCCATGACAGGCGACGTCTTAACCTTTGAACCTGGTCTGGGAACGGTGTAATGTAAGGCTTCAAAATGGGGGTCGAAAAACCAGTGTCGAACGGAAAAAGAACCATCACGTCTTTTTTGGTCTACGCTGATCCGGCAATCAAGAATTCGCTGAGCTATCTGTTTTCGGTCGTACTGAAGCTTGAGTTCGACGGGTGCGTGAGTGCGGATGATGTTGCCCGACGATTGCATCGTGGGGCTGCCCCGCATCTGGTTTTTGTAGATATGACCCATGATGTCCCGCAGGCACTTGAGAGTATCAGGCAACTACGGAGCTACGCGGCCGATTCTGTGATAATTGCCATGCAAAGGCCCGATAGCAGATCGGGTTGCGATGCGTTCGTTGCGGGGGCTTCAGATGTTGTCGTTTGGCCCTGTAACCTACGCGAGCTGGCGGCGCGACTGATGGTGCGCCTATCGCAGACGCCTGGCACCGATCTTTTGCCAGATGAAACCACCGACTGGGACGCAGAAGCTTACATCACCTCACGCGCCTCTCTGACAGTTTCCGAGGCGCAGGTTATGCGCGTTCTATATGCACATGACGGCAAAATCGTATCGCGGGACGAGATGAGTCTGGCGGTGGACGCGCGGCCCTGGCGGTACGGTGATCGGAAGTTCGACGTCCACGTTGCAAAGCTACGGAAGAAACTGTCCAAAACCTTTGGGGACGGCATTCTGGTGTCGACCGTAAGGTCCAGTGGCTACCGATTGTGCACAGGTGGCGCAAACATTTTTGAGCTAAGCTGAGCCCGGGGCCTCGGCGCTGTTTCTTCACCGATTCCCAAATTTGTCGTGCCGATTTCCCCGAGCCGACGCCGATATCCTTTCACAAAGCAACAATAGAAATGTAAATTTAGGCGAGCCTGTTTACCTCTCTACATTTTGCCCTACCTACCAAAGATGGTGTTCTCGCGGGATATATCTACTATATTTGGTTACTGAAAAATAAGGTAAATCGTCGATTTACTGGGTACTACCTTTCGACATCCGCCTCTTATGGTAATTGGTCCGGCGGTCTGTTTCATCGGTAGGGCGGCTTGAAATATTAACAAATCGTTCATTCAAATCGCTGTGATTGGCAGGTACCCTGAGGTTGTACCAACACTTACGAGGGATATACGTTATGCGTTCTGAGCTTATGGAACACATCTGGGGCAATCGTCTGGAGCTTACCGAAGCTCATAGTGTTTCGCCTTTGGGACGCATATTGAACTCTCTTTTGGCCGCACCGTTAACCAGGTTTATCATACACGGACGAGACGACCAATGCGCACCCTTTGCCATGTATGCAGGCGAGGAAATCATACCCGGGGCAACTGTTGCGGACGTTATGGAAGAAGAGTTCGGACTTGATCTGAACGAAGATGCCATCATCCTGTTTGAAGCGCGTTCGGCAGTTGGAACGGACCAGACATCGCCGGAGCAATTGGGGCGCTCCATTGGAAATATCATCGTGTCATTGGCCTCTTTTGAACAGAAAAGCGCGCTGTTGGGGGACGGATTTACAGACGCAGACTGGGCGGTGCGCAGCTTGGGTAATACGGGCGATCGGTTCGGCAAGCCGTCGCTTCACATCCATTAGGTGCATACTGCCAAGATCGCTAAACCAGAGGCAACAGGTACCGCCCCCAGCAAAAGCTGAATGCAGCAAACATGTGTGACATGGTTGCCATACTTTTGATTTCTTTAGCAAAAATTAGCCTAGCATTGCTCATTCCGGGGATTCTTTAAATTTCCCTTAACTGATACACTCTACAGTTGTTGTGAGGCAGAAAAAGGCAAAAAAGATGAGTGTAACCGCATATAAGCGGACCATTTCGCATACTGAAGAACCCCGGCAAATTGAAAGAAGGATTCTGGCAAGCGTTACGTCACGGCTGGAAGTCGCCTGCGAAGCGTTTGATTCTCAACAAGAAAAGCCAGAACGTTTGAGAATACTCGCCGATGGCTTGCGTGAAATACTTTGGGAAAATCAAAGGATCTGGCTGACTTTCAAAGCGGATCTTGCCGAAGCGGAAAACGGATTATCCGCTGAACTGCGCGCCGCGCTGATATCGCTTTCGCTGTGGGTGGAAACTCACACCAAAGGTGTTCTTGCTGGCTCGAGAAACGTTCAGCCGCTGATAGATATAAACCGTAACATTATCGACGGGCTCGGCGGGCGGTCCATCCGCGTCGCTGCGGAGTAACGCTTATGGCATTGCGACTGACATTAAAGCCCAACGAACGCGTCTTAATCAATGGGTGTGTCGTGCGCAACGCCGACAGGCGTCAGGTACTTGTTATCGAAAGCCACGCAGACATCATCCGCGAGGCAGATCTTCTGGGTCAGGAAGAACAGCGAACACCGGTAAAAGAAGTATATTTCTTTATTCAGACCGCCCTACTCGACCCCGCTACGCGTGAAAAACTGGTCCCTATTATTCAGAAACGATTGGGCAAGCTGGTACCTGTATTCCATGACGAAATGGCAAATCATATCTTTGAGGCGGCCGCACATGTTTCCAGCGCGGACTTTTACAAAGCCATGCGCACTTTGCGTTCACTGATGGCCTACGAAGAAAAGCTTTTCGAAATGATCCAGCAAAAGAACGCCGCAACCGCAGCAGAATAGGATGGCCAATGCTTAGTATTTCCGGCTTGGGGAGCTCAACCGCATTAAAGTTAATTGATGCCACCCGCGAAAAGCAATTAACGCTCATGAGCAATGACCCGGTGAACAAACGCGCGGAACAAGCGTTTCGCGAAAGAATCGGCAGTATTACCTCACCTAAAGAACTTATCGCTGATTACGAAGTCTATAGTTTCGTCATGCGCGCTTTTGATCTGGAGGAACAGATATTCGGAAAAGGCTTGATCCGCAAAATGCTTGAATCGGATCCAGTAGCCCCGGATTCGTTGATGAACCGCTTGTCCGACAGTCGGTTTCGCGAACTACATCTCACGCTGGGTTTTACAACAGAGGCCGGCCCGCAGGTCCCTGATCTGAGCAATTCCAAGTTTCAGGATGCTCTGGTCGCAAAATTTTACAACCGGCAATACATCGATGAAAATGACAGTCAGAATGAAACGGTCGGCACCATTCTCCAGTTTCGCGATAAATTCAGCGGAATCAATAACTGGTTCCAAGTCCTGAGCGATGAAAAGCTGACCAATTTTTTTCAGGTTTCTCTTGGCCTGCCCCAACAGATGGCTTCGTTGGATATCGACAAACAAAAGAAGTTACTTGCTGAAAAGTTTGACTTGAAAAAATTGGCTGATCCGGATGAACGGCAGCGCCTGATTACCAAGTTCGCAGCCATTTCAGATGTATTGAACCCACAGGCGTTTCAATCAAACAATACGGCGTTGAACTTGTTGCAATCATCTAATTTGGGTGGGCAATTCGTGCCGTTCACCATCGATATCTCTGCTGTGACATTTTCTGCTTCGCGACTATATCGCTGATCAAAGCGGTTCGTCGTCCATCAGGTCCTCTTCGTCATCAGGCAAGGCGATACTCCCATCTGACATCAGCTTTAATGCCGCTTGTACCAATTGTGTTTGCGCTTCTTTCACGTCTTTGGACTTAACCGGCCCCATTGAAGACATTTCGTCTTGCAGCATGTCTCGCGAACGAGATGGTAAAGACCCAAGAAAGTATTCACGCAACTCTTTTTTGGCACCGCGCAGCGCAAGAGGCAGGGTATTCCCGCTAACCTCACGCATCACTTTGCCCAACATCATCGCGTCAAATTTCATCAAGTCGTCAAACACGAACATCTTTTGTTTTATAGCCAAAAGCTTGTCGGGTTGGCGCTGCTCCAGAGTTGTGGATATGGTGGCAAGCAAATCTTCATCCAGCTTGTTGAATATAGATATCAGCTGTCCTTCTATGCGTGCTCCGGCGCTGTTCCCCGCCTTCGCCAATACATCTTCGCGAAGCGTATTTTCTATATTCTGAATTGTATCAACGGGTAATTTGTCCATGCCCATGATCCGTTCAATCAAGTCGGCAGCCCGGTCCACACCCAGCAAGGGCAATATTTTTGCCGCAACATCAGGCCGTAGGCGCGTCAGAATAACGGCGATGGTCTGGTTATGCTCTTTGCGCAAAAACGCGAGTAATTCGTTTTCGTCCAGGTCGGACAAATCTTTCCAGACGTTATCAATCTTCTTGCCATCTATTTCTTGCAAGATCTCGGCGACGCGGTCCTCGGGCAAGAATTCTTTCAGCAACCCCCGCGCAGCTTCGATAGACCCGACGACGCTGCCCGTATGATTCACCTTTTGATCAAACTCGGCAATGATTTCCTCGACGATGCCGGCATCAACTTCGCCCATGTTGGAAATGGCCGCGGTAATTTGGCGGATTTCACCCACGTCCAGTTGTTGCATGATGGCGCCGCCACGCTCTTCGCCCAGGCACAAGAACAAAATTGCGGACTTTTGTGCGCCCGACATATGCCGATGTTTGCGAAGAGGAACAAACTGGTTCATTTCTGCGCCGAATCCCGTCCTAGAATGTTTCAGGTGTATCAAAGGATATCGCAAACTATACTTGGTTTATACGGTTAAATGTCTGCTTTGTTCATTTAGCCCGCAGCGTAGGATTGGATCAGTGATCCAGCAAGCATATACCAGCCATCAATCAGGACAAAGAAGATAACTTTGAAAGGTAGCGACACCAGCACAGGTGGCAACATCATCATACCCGCGCTCATCAAGATTGAAGCGACGATTAAATCAATCGCAACAAATGGCAGATATATGAGAAAGCCGATGGTAAAGGCACGGCGAAGCTCCGAAATCATGAAAGACGGTACAAGCACCCGCCAGCTTGGCAAGGTCGCAGGACCGTCCGCGGGTGCCACCGTTTCGTTTGCAATATCACTGAACAACTGCAAATCTTTGTCACGCGTATTGACCAGCATGAAGTTATAGAACGGCTCCGAAATATTACGGATGGCCTGTTCTTCGATGATCGCGTTATCCATCAACGGTATCAACCCGCTTTCCCATGCGTCTTCAAACACCGGTTGCATAACAAAGAACGTCATGAACAGGGCCATTGCGTTCAAGACGATATTTGGGGGAGTCTGGTTCAACCCAAGCGCCAATCGCAACATCGAAAAGACGATGATAAACCGGGTAAAACTGGTGACCATGACCAGCAAGCCCGGAGCAACGCTCAGCGCGGTAATGATCGCAAATAGCTGGATCAGTCGGCCAGACAAGCTGGCACCCTGATCGCTTCCGGGGGCGACGCTGCCGAACGTCGATGACAAGTCGCGCACCATACTGCCAAAATCTGCTTCTTGAGCAGCGGCTGGCTGCCCCAAAATCAGATATGCGGCGCTTGATATCGCGATGACATAAACCAGCTTAGGGCTGAAATGTATCGCCGGTTTGCGCATCATCAAATTTCGGAAACAAAATCTTTGACGATCTCGCGCAGTGCTACACCCAACATATCACCTTGGACCCTGACAAGGTCCCCGCGTGCGACCATTCGGTCATTGATCATGATATCCACAGGTTCACCTACCCGGCGATCCAGTTCGATAACGGAACCTTTGGTCAGGTTCAGCAGCTCGGATATCGGCATGCGGCTGCGGCCGAGGACTACGCGTACTTCTAACTTTACGCCGAAAATCGCATCCAAACTTTTGCCGTCCATACCCACTGCTGACTTGAAGTCAGTCTTAACATCTTGAGAAACTTGCGCTTCAGGGTGATCGGCTTGGATTTTATCCTGCTCGTTATGTAGCATTAGTCGGTTTCCCTCGTGGTTGACTTAAACTGCTGCGCTGCGTCGGCCAAGGCGTCGCGGACTGCGGTGGTTGCTGCTTCGATATCGTATTCAAGCTTTCCGCCCTGCCACTGAACCCTTGCACTGCCCCGGGCAAGTTTTGGGTCAGCGACCACTTTCACGGTTACGTCGTCATTGGTCAGCGGCAACCATGCGCCAGGCTCTTTCTCAAGGGCCGCGGCAACATCCGGGCCTACATGAACCGACAAGATCGGATCGGTGCGTGCCAATACTACACTCTGGCGAATACGCTCAATCGCAAGATCGGGCCCGTAGGTTTTAAGAAACTCAGGGACAATTCGGTCTGCAATGCCCAGGAAAAGTTCCACGATATCGTTCTCTGTATCGCGCCGGTGCATTTCATCGGTAGCGATAAGTTCATCCAGCTTCGCGCATATCTGTTCGCGCTCACGTGTCAGCCGAACGTCTTCTTCCGCTTCAAATTCGGCTATTGCGTCTTGCTTGCCTACAGAGCGTCCTGCGTCAAATCCGCTTTTGCGAGCTTCTGCCAAGCGAAGATTCATCTCTGCTTCATCCGCTGCGGGCCCATGCACGGCACGTTTGGCGTCGATGTCAAAATTCCGGTCGAAAAGATTGATCATGCTTCTGCCTCCGCCGGAAGCCACGACCGAATAACACGCAAGACTTCTTGAGGTTTCTCATCGGCCAAGCGCTGTATCGTTTCGATCTTTTTCTTGTGGAGATTGCCGCGAATGCCTTCTTTCCTGACAAACTCGGCCGCTTCCAAGTCTTCGACACCATCGACGCTTGCGGACGCAACGGCCCCGGTATTTTCCACGTCAGCGATCGCCCCCGCTTCGGTCGCTGGCAGTTTCGGACGCTTGCCATCTGTGTCAGGCCCAGCCAGAGCAGTGGCGTCAGGCGTATCCGGTGCCGCAAGGGCTGGATCTACAAAATCATTCAATTGACCTGCTTCGGTAAACTTACGCAAAAGTGGACGCACACCGAAAATCATTATCAGGCCTACCACGAGCAGTGCCAGAATGCCGCGAATGATAGGAACCACGTTATCAGTCAGTTCATCACTTAGGGATTTGTTGATGGGGTCGCCCAAGTCCATCGAGTAATCCATAAAGCGCATGCTATCGACTGAAATGCTGTCGCCCCGAGCTTGATCAAACCCGACCGCCGATTTCACCAATTCAGACAGACGCGCCAGCTCTTCGGGGTTGCGTTCGGCATAAACAACCTCGGACCCGTCGACGTTGTAGATACCGTTTACCAGTACAGCGACCGACATACGCCGCACATCACCGGCCTCGCGGACGATCTCGCGTCGGGTATTGCCGATTTCATACTTGACGATCTCATCGGCCTCCGACCGCTTGGTGGAAGATCCAGTCGCCCCGCCGCCGCCCGCGAGAGCTGCTGGAATGTTGTTCTCTACACCGACGTTCCCGTTCTCCTTGGACCCGATCTGATCTTCGGACTTGGTCTCGGTAGATCGCACAACTTGCTGATCGGGGTCAAAGCTCTGCTCTACAATCACCTCACGCTGAGTCGTCAATTCAACGTTGACGTGCACACGCGCATTTCCTCCGCCCACACGTGCCGTCAGGATGTTCTGAATCTCTTGGGAAAGACGGTCTTCGATGCTGGACTTCGCAGACTGGACACCGGCTTGGCCGGCTCCATCGGCCCCTTCGGCAAGGATAGTTTCACCGCTTGCAGAAAGGACAGTCACATTGGAGATATCAAGGCTTGCTACCGCTGATGCGACCAGATTACGAACGGCGACTGCCTGCTTACGATTTACCGCCCGACCTGATTCCGGCCGCAAAATGATAGATGCACGCGGCGCCGGAGCCTCGCGAGAGAACGGCTCGCGATCCGGAAGAACCAAGTGTACCCGCGCGGATGCGATTCCATCCAACGTCTGGATAGACCGCGCCAATTCCCCCTCCATTGCCCGCAAGCGGTTGATCTTTTGCAGGAACGAATTCATTGCAAGGCCGCTGCTTTCGTCGAAAAGCTCCCAACCCGGATCTCCGTCAACAGGCATACCCGTTTCTGCGATAACCATGCGGGCTCGCACCACGTCGGATCGCGGCACAGAAATCCGAGAGCTGTCTTCAGACAACAACACGCTGAAACCAGCGTTGGTCAGCGTTGCTTCGATCGAGTTGGCGGACGTTACGGTAAGATTCGAATAAAGCGGCGCATAGTCTGGGCGCGTCACGGCGCTGACACCCAATATCAGGGAAAGCATCACCGCGGCGGCTGTGCCCGCCAGGATCATCAACTTGGTTTTGCCAAGGGATTTTAGATTCTCGATTAATCCTTGCATGGAGCGCCCCAAATGATCATTTTCTTAAGATATATTGACCAACTCATGAACAAACGCAAGTATTAAACAAATTTTAACCTTGTATTTTTCATGCTGAAAGCCGAGGATATGGACAGCGTAAAGACAAGGTTTAACCATGGCGACGAAACCCAAAAAGAAACCCGCCGCATCAAAGCGCGAGGATACCGATGAGACCGGCGGGCGACCGCGCGGTTCACGGAAGATGCTACTTGTCGCCGCTGCCATGTGCCTGGCTTCGTTGGGCGGCGGTTTCTTCTTGGCCCGCATGGCGTTCATGCAAGATGCCGAAGCTTTCGAACCGGAATACAAAGCCGATGCCAAGGATAGCGAATCCGCGCTGGCTGACCCCGAGAAACCGGGGAGCCCTCATGAAGCCAAGGGCAAAGAGGGCGCTGCGAGTGATGTCGCCAGTAAGGAAGACACCAAAGCCATGGACAACTCACTGTTTGATATGGGGGAAATGCTTACCAATATTCAGGGTTTCGATCGTACGGGGGCACCGACCAGCGCGTTTCTCAAGGTTAATCTGATGGTAGCTTATCGCCCTGAGGCGGGGGCGAGCGCCCTGATGGCCGAGCGTCAGGCCCTTATCCGTGACCTGTTCAACGGATACCTCCGAGGGCTCACAGAAAATGACTTGCGCGGAATGGCGGGGATTCTCTTTGTGAAAGCGGAGTTGCTAAAGCGGGCGCGGGCGGCGGTCGGCAGCGACGTGCCTCAGGAAATCCTGATAAAAGACCTGATAGTGCAGTAGGGAAACGAAATGAGCGAAGTAACATCAGATCGTCCTGCGGACATCTCGACTGCCAATCTGATTGATGAAATCATTCGGATGTCGGATTTTACATTCGACCGGCTGCCCATGCTCGATATTATCGCAGAGCGGTTGGTGGAAAACTTGATATCGGCACTTCCCGATTTGACCGGTGCGTTGTGCGAAGCAAGTCTGACGTCACTGGATTACACCCCGATGGGCAAGATCATCGACGATCTGCCTGTGCCGACCTTTCTGGCCATCGGTACCGGGAAGCCCTTTGTCGGTGAGATCATGCTGGTCGTGGATCAAACCGTACTTATGACATGTGTCGAACTGATGTTGGGTGGTACCGCCAAAAACATAGACACCGACAACACCGATGACTTCACTGCCATTGAACTTGGTTTCGGTGAACGGCTGGCGTCCGCCATATTCGCTGAGCTTGAACGATCCCTATCTGTGGTGGGGTCGGCCAATCTGGAGCTTGACCGGATAGAGACCGATGCGGATGGTGCCGCGATCGCAAAAAAAGCAAGCCTTTGTGCCCGTATTCGCCTGACGCTCACGATGGCCGGTCATTCGGGCATCATGGATTTGGTCGTCCCCTATGACGCGCTCGAACAGATTCTACCCGATTTGGGCAAGATCTACTTTGGCGACCGAATGGAATCCAAGAATTCGTGGCAGGAGCTGATCGGGACGCAGATCGAGCGCGCGACCATGGACCTCGAAGTCGTAATGGCACGGCAAACGTTTCCAATTCAGAAAATCATGGCTTGGAAGCCGGGCGACACTATCGACATCGGTATCGAAGAAGGCCGGGAAGCATCCATAATCTGTGCCGATACGCCCATGTTCAAAGCGTCTTTGGGCAAACGCAACAACGGATACGTGGCCGTGCAAATCACCGAAAAACTAGAAACGCAGGAGGAGCACGAAGATGGTAGCGACAATAATTGATAGCCTGATCGTGGTCCTGCTGATCGGCAGCATTGGCTATGGTTACATGGTTTCGATGAAGCTCCGGCACCTCATGGCCACGCTTAAAGAGCTTCAGCCTTTGGTAGAAGAGTTCTCGTCCGCCGTGGATAAATCCGAACAATCGGTTAACAATATGCGCGAGAATATCGAAGTCGCGCAGCGCAAACCGGAGCCGGTAGAGGAACCGACACCAGCAGAGCGCCAACCGGGTGCCGCTGCGTTTGCCAGCCGCCGCGCACCAACAAAACCCGATGGGCCGGAACGCACCGGTGTGCGGGTAGTGCGTGATAAAAAAGAAATGGTTCGGGCTTTCTTTGAAAACTCCTCCGCAGCTAAGGGGTAACTGATGCAAATTTTCAGTCTTTTAAATGGTAAAGTAATTGTAGGCGGTCTGGCACTGACCCTTGTCGCCAAAGCGGCAATGTCCTTTCCCGAGCTTCCGATGTTCAAAGACACCGGTATCACCACGCTTCCAAACCTTGTTCAAACGGTTGCAGCCAAGGAAAAACCGCCGGAATTCTCAAACGAAATTCCGCCTCTGGTCGCAAACTTGCCTAAGACAACAGAGAACTGCGAAGCGCCCGAGGATGTTCTTATTTCCCTGAACAAGGAAAGAGAGCTGGTCGCGAAGCAGCGCGCCGAGCTTGAAAACCAGCGTGCCGAGTTTGCACTGGCACAAGAGCGTCTGGGGATTGAAAAAAAGTCTCTGACCGAACTGAAAACCTCTATCGAAGATTTGCTGGCACGCGTGGATGCCGCCCAGACCGATGACCTGAACCGTCTCATCGATCTTTACACCAACATGAAACCAACAGATGCCGCACGGATCATGGACGATCTGGACATCGAAACGACGATCATGATTCTGGGAACCATGAAACCTCGGACCGCCGCGCCGATTCTTGCAAAGATCCCGGCGGTCCGTGCGCGCGCGGTATCCAAGATCATCCTCGAACGCTCACAGCTTCCGGGTGACCAGGATCTTACCGGCATCAAGTTGAAGTGAACTAGTATGGTGTTGTCCGCAAGGAAGAGCCGGGCGGCGCCTTGCGGATTTTATTGTTGCGAAGATCGAAAACAAAACTGATTATCTCAGCTACGATTTCCCAATGTTGAACCGGGATGGTCTGATCCACATCGATCTCATCATATAGCAAACGTGTCAGCGGCTTGTTTTCAATCATGGGTATGCTGTTTGCAGCGGCGATTTCGCGGATGCGGTGCGCCATGTTGTCCGCGCCCTTCGCGATGCAGACCGGCGCCATGTCCTTCTCGGGATTATACCTCAATGCGATCGAATAATGCGTGGGGTTGGTTAAAATCACGTCGGCCAAGGGCACTGCTGTGATTGTACGTTGCTGCGAAAGCTGCTGTCGCCGCCTGGCCCGCTTTTGACGAATTTCAGGTGATCCTTCCGACTCCTTTTGTTCGTCCTTCAGATCTTTCTGGCTCATCCGTTGTTTGCGGCGCCAATCAAACCGCCGCCACAGTATATCGGCGATCGCAATTGGCACGAGCAGGATAGCAGCGGAAAACAACAGCTTTACGGCCGCAGTTGTAAGATAACCGGGCAAAAGTTCAGGTATGAAGCCTGAAATGGCCCAGATGCGACTGACTGCGCCGTTCGTTACCCAGATTGCCAAACCGCCTATTGCGAGCACTTTAACGATACTTTTGACGAACTCGACCAAGGCGTTTGCAGAAAAAAGCCGTTTGATACCCTCAAACGGTGATAACTTGGACAGCTTTGGCTTGATACGCTCGGCGGCGACTACGGTTTCGCCCTGTATTACCGCCCCGATGGCACCACCCAGCAGCAGCACCCCGAAAATCGGTAGGATCGCAAGCATCAATATCATGAAAAATTCATTCAGGATTTGCCCAAGGCGGGTGATACCTGGGGCACCTGTAGCGACCGTCAGGCTTGATGCTTTATCGATCAAGGTAATCAAGGCCGCCACGATTTTTGGTGCCTGGATCGGCAACACAAGTGCAGCAATAGCCAACAGGGCCACCACCACAACCATATTGCCTGCTTCCTTCGAAGAAGGAACGTCGCCCTTTTTTCGCGCGTCCTGAAGCTTTTTCTCAGTCGGCTCGAGGTTCTTTTCGGTACTGTCGCTATTTTCGGCCACGGTTAAATCCTAAAACCCATTAGCCATTCTTGGAACTGCTCAAGAAAGTAATCAAGCATTGCGGGCGAAGCGATCGCAAGAATTAATAAGCCGGCCCCTATCAACAGCGGTGCCGCGACAAAGAAAACCGGCAACTGGGGCATCATCCGGTTCGCCAAACCCATGCCAAGGTTAAGGATGACCCCCATAACAAAAAACGGTGCTGCGATGGCCGTTCCGATGTACAAACTGTGACTGGCAACTTTCAAGATCTGGTTCGTCAAATCTGCCAGGATGATTTGTCCGGGTGGAAAAACCTGATAGCTGGAAAGCAAAGCGCGAATAATCAAGTGGTGGGTATCAGTGACAAATATCAAGGTGACCGCGCCCATCAACAACACCGTCGCAACCATCGTTGCCCCTTCGAATGACCCGAAAACGGGGCCAAACGCGTTCGCCAATCCAGAAACCTGCCCGACTTGAAACCCGGCAAACTGCAATGCCGAAAGCAGGATGCGCGCGCTGAGCCCGATCCAAAGGCCAACCGTTACCTCGGTTGCCAACAGCGCCACTGCGGCAACAGGGCTGTCCGGCAAAGCGCTTGATACCGGCGTCAATGGCAACAATGACAGGCTTACCAACACCGCCATGGACAAGCGTGGTCGAACGGGTATCTGCACTTCTCCGAAACCCGGCATGAACATCATGGCGGTACCGATGCGGGCAAATACAACGAAAAATGAAAAGAATACCGTGGTGATGAACGTATCAATCGACACAGATCACTGCCCTACGGTGCCAACCGTACGCAAAGTCGCTTTGCGATGTATCTCATTATGAGAGATCACCTGTGTCATCGGGCTAACCCTTTCAAGGATCGAACGCACATAAGGCCGAGCTTGCGGGCTGACCAGCAGTGCAGGCCATTCGTCAGCGCTCGAGAACTTCTGGATTTCCTTGCGGGCTGCCAAGACAAACTCCTGAACACGCAACGGGGACATCAAGAACGATTCTTCTCCGTTCGCCTTAGAAATCGAACTGGTCAGCTCTCTTTCCCAATCACCGTTGAGGTTGATCACCGGCACATAACCTTGGGCGTCTTTCAAGGATTGGCATATTTGTTTGGAAAGCTTGCTTCTGGCGTGCTCGATGACGGTCCGGATGTTTTTGGAGGTCGCACTTGCCTCTGCGACAGCTTCAATGATCTTGGACAAGTTGCGGATAGACACTCGTTCGGCCAAAAGCGCTTGGAGCACGTGCTGCAACATCACCGCCGACCCGCTGTCAGAGCTTGACGAAAGCAGCTTTTGATAATCCTTGTCTTGACCTTCGATCAATTCTTGAGTCGCCGCATAGGTCAAAATTTCCGGCATGTGCTCTTTAATGACTTCGGTAAGATGCGTCGTGATAACGCTTTCCGGGTCAACCACCGTCATGCCCATCAGCTCCGCTTCCGACGCGCGGGCTTCATCAACCCAGATCGCTTCCAGCCCGAATGTGGGTTCCCGCGTACGCTTGCCAGGAAGATTAATTTCTTGACCTGTAGGGTTAATCACCATCATCAACATCGGATCAACCTCGCCACGGGCAGCTTCGACACCTTGCAACGAAATTGAATAGGTATTGGCGGGCAGATCAGCACTGTCCTTGATGCGGACCAACGGCAGAACAAATCCAAAGTCATTGATGAACAACGAACGAAGGCTTTTGACCTTTCCGGGCAACGCCGCGTTCACCGACGTGATCATCGGGACCAAAGCCGAGCCTAGATCAAGTCTCACGTCATCAACGCGCAGCATGTCAGCCAGTTGGGTTTCGGCAGATTCCACGGGAAGTGCCGCCTTGTCCGCAGCTTGTTGTTCCAGAGCAGCGCGATCGAAATTGGTCTTTTGCATAAAATAGCCAAAGCCTGCCATCGCGGCTGAAAGTGGCAGGAAGATAGCCAACGGAAACCCTGGCAGCCAACCAACACAAAACGTCAGGCCCGCAGCCATATAAAGTGCTTTGGGGAAATTGCTGAGCTGGCCAAGCACCGCTTCGTTTGCCGCGCCCATGGTACCGCCCTTGGTGACCAAAAGCCCCGCGGCCAGCGACACAACCAGCGCCGGAATTTGGGTGACCAACCCGTCACCAATCGTAAGCACGGTATATTTACTCATCGCGTCGCCGATGCTTAGGCCGTGGCTGATCATGCCGATCATGATGCCGCCGAAAACATTGACCAACGTAATGATCAATCCCGCAACGGCGTCACCGCGCACAAATTTCGACGCACCGTCCATCGCCCCGAAGAAGGAGCTTTCCTCTTCAACGATCTTACGCCGGCTCTTTGCCTCTTCTTCAGTGATGGCACCAGCACCAAGATCCGCGTCAATGGCCATCTGTTTACCAGGCATCGCATCAAGCGAGAACCGGGCGGCGACCTCGGCAATTCGGGTCGAACCTTTGGTGATGACGATAAAGTTAATCAGCACAAGGATGGTGAAAACGATAATACCAATAATGAAATCGCCACCCAGAATAAACTGGGCGAACCCTTCGATCACGTTCCCCGCCGCGCCCGGCCCGTTGTGACCTTCGCTAAGAATAAGCCGGGTGGACGAAACATTCAGCGCCAGTCGCAGCATGGTAACAACCAGCAACAGCGTCGGGAAAGAGTTGAATTCCAGCGGTGTGGCGATCCAAAGCGCAACCATCAGGATCAAGACCGAAAGCGCCAACGAGATAGCTAGGCCCAAATCCAGGAAAAACGCCGGTAGTGGGATGAACAGCATCGCAAGTATAAGCACCATACCAACCGCGAAACCAATGTCGCGATTGGCCCCGCTCATCTTTGCAAAACTGAAAGGTTGTGGGTTGGTGTCTGGCGTAGCCATATCAGTTGACCTCGGCGTAAATGGGCAAGATAGGCTCTAGCGATCGGGAGGAGTATATAGAAAAACCGTTACCGGCTTTACCTGAATTGGCATTGCTCAGATCGGCGCTCCATCCAAATCGCACCGGCTCTTTCGGGGCGTCCACCTGTTGTACAGCAGCGATCACGCCGCTGTTTTGCGCGGATAGTACGGCCAATTGCGTTTGGGCGATGCGCTGATTTTGGCTCAGCTTTCTGAGATAGACGGCATTATAGGTCTCATTGGATGAATGATATCGCCCTGCCGCCTTCCACCAATCACGCGTCTCTGTGTAGAGTTGCAACAAGAACCGCGCCGCATAGTCAACGTTGTCAGCCGGAGTTGTCGCGGCGTCCAAAGAAGCGAACTGATCTGAATGCCAACGCTGGTTGACTTGCATGCACCCCACATCGGTCGACCGGATACCTTGCGCCTGCATATCGCGCACATAGGCTTCCAATGCGAGCTTGCTGCCAAAGAATGTTCCTTTGCCATTGGTATTAGCCGTCCAGGGCCACACCACCAACCGCCCGTTCATCTGGCGACCCGCTTCCTGAATACCAATCGCTAGAAGGAGATTATCAGGAATACCATAGCGCTGTTCGGCCGCTAGGATTTCGCTGATGCAAACTTGGGCGGGGTTGGGAATGGCCTGCGCGACCTCGACGTCAGCCCGTGATGGCGAAGATTTATAGAATTCGACCCAACTTTGCTTTTCTGCCACCGCTGCCGCGGGCATGATCAGCACCATCGTTACAACCGCAAGTCCTGCTAAAATGACCCGCACTCTAAAATCCACCATTGGAAATGAGATCGAAAATGCGGTCGGACAACGTGAGCAGCGTAGAGAATATAAACGGCGTGCTGAGCGCCACGGTGATAAAGATAGCGACGATCTTTGGCACGAACGTCAGCGTCATTTCCTGGATTTGTGTCAGTGCCTGAAAAAATGCGATGGAAAGCCCTACGCCAAGCGCCACCACCAGGACCGGTGCCGAGGACAGCAAGGTTACGATCAATGTCTGTCGTATAACTTCATAGACGGCGACAGAATCCACAAAGGACCTCCGATCAAGTAGGGCACGATCGCGTGGCCTGTTAGACAGGCATACGTATAATATCCTGATACGCCTCAACCAATTTATCGCGCAAGGCGACGGACACCTGAACAGTTTGCTCCATCTCCATCGTTGCCTGTACGACCTGCTGCAAGCTGGCCTGCCCGGTCAGACCCTTGATGGCCATACTGTCGCCTTCGCGAACGGACTCTACGGCGTTAGCAGCAGCCTGCCCAACCATGGACGAGAAATCTTTAGGTGCAGTGGCCGCGGCACCCGCGTCGGTACGCGCCTCACCCTTGACCGTCTTGGCATATGCGGCCTGCACATAGGATGAACGGACAGCGGAAAAATCAGTCATGTACGCTCCTTACTTCAAAAGTTCGACAAGTTGCTGGCGCATGTCGCGGGCCTTGTCCAACATGGCCAGATTGGCTTCATAGCTTCGGGCGGCCTCGCGCATGTTGCTCATCTCGATAAGAGGGTTGACGTTGGGCATCTTGATGTAACCATTCTCATCGGCGGCCGGATGCGAAGGATCATAGCGCAGGGTGAAATCGGTCTGGTCGCGATCAACGGTCGCAGCTTGAACAATCGCTGCGCCGGTCTTTGGGTCCATAACGCTTTCGAAAGATATTGTTTTCCGCCGATACGGATCGCCCCCCGCCACTTGCGATGTGGAACTGGAGTTCGCGAGATTTTCCGAAACAATCCTAAGGCGGTCACCTTGCGCCCGCATACCACTGGCGGCAGTGGCCGATATTTTCGAAAGTGAATCCACGCCGTAATCCCCCTAAACTAACGTCGGCCAGCAACCGTATACATCATTTGATAGGCTTTGCGGTACAGGTTGGCAGCCACCTTGAACTGGCCTGCCGTGCTGTTGGCCTCCACCATCTGCTCTTCGAGATTGATGTTGTTGCCGCTCATGTTCGGGCTCGCCAACACGTCGGCCTGAACCACTTCCGCATCCTGAAGACCGCTCGCCCTGTCTGCATCACCAAGATAGCTGGCAAAACTTTGCACGTCTTTCGCACGGTATCCCAACACGTCAGCGTTAGCGATATTTTCGGAAACCACAGCCTGCCGCGTCGCAAGCCATTGCAGGCGCTTGGGGGCAAGATCGAACAAAGATGTTGATTCTGTATTCATGCTAGACTCATAATTTATTCTTGATATATAGCAAGAATAGCGCGCACTCGAAAGAGTATATTTTGGATTATACCTTCTCAAACCTACAAAATGCTATCTATTCATGCTCAAGCTCGAGCATTTCCGGCACAGTGCGGTCGATCACCGGCATGACATTGACCGTTGGCGGACTGGAAGCACTCGCGCGGATCGGAAGCCTATGCCGGGTTCACACCTCGGCAGGGCACATAGATGGCGAAGTTGTCGGTGCCCAAGGTAGTGAATTGTGTGTTCTGCCTTTTGGTACGTGGGAAGGCGTGTCGGTTGGAAATGAAGTAACACTAATCGAACATGACGACATGGTTTTCCCGGATGAAACCTGGATTGGCACGGTCGTCGATGCGCTTGGCCGCCCTCTGACCCGATACAACCGGGCTCGCAGACCGCGGCGCAAAACGAGATTCCGGTCGGACCCTCCGGGTGCGTTTGATCGCAGGAAGGTCGGGGCGAAACTTGAAACCCAGATTAAATGCATCGACATATTCACCCCGATATGCCGGGGTCAGCGTATGGGCGTCTTTGCAGGGTCTGGTGTCGGGAAGTCGACCATGATGGCGATGCTGGCGCGGAATACCGACGCAGATGTGATCGTGATCGGCCTGATCGGAGAGCGCGGTCGCGAGGTGCAACAGTTTATTCAGGAAGATCTTGGGCCTGCCGGCATGGCCCGCGCCGTCGTCGTGGTCTCAACAGGGGACGAGGCGCCGCTGCTGCGCAAGCGCGCCGCTCTGACGACGACAGCCGTCGCGGAATACTTCAAGTCTACCGGCAAACAGGTATTGCTGTTGCTTGATAGCGTCACTCGCTTTGCGATGGCTCAGCGTGAGATCGGGCTAGCCCGGGGCGAACCCCCTACCCTTCGCGGATACCCGCCGTCAGTCTTTAGCGAACTACCCCATCTTCTGGAGCGGGCAGGCCCAGGCACCAAAAGTGAGGGCGATATTACCGGGCTCTACACTGTTTTGGTTGATGGCGATGACATGAATGAACCCATCGCCGACGCAGTACGCGGCATTGTCGATGGCCATCTGGTACTGGATCGAAAAATCGCGGAACAGGGACGGTTCCCGGCGATAGATTTGCAGCGATCATTGTCAAGAATGTTGCCTGGTTGTCATTCACCGGAAGAGTACGAGATTACGAAAGCCGCGCGCAAGGCTCTGGGTCGGTATGCCGACATGGAAGACCTTATCAGGCTGGGGGCTTACAAAGCCGGTTCTGACCCCGAAACCGACGAAGCCATAAAATTCTTCAAAACCGCAAGCCCGTTTCTGTCACAGGGACGCGGCGACAAGACACCCGCCGCCGAAGGATTTGCAGAAACCTACAGGATGATACTTGAAGCCGGGATGGACGATCCGCTTCGAGCGTTCTTTGAGGAACGCGAACGTTCAGATATCGTCCATAGCGCGATTCCGGGCCAGTAGATCGGCCTTTATCGCCTAGCTATCCATATTTCAGCGCAGTTCTCGGGTACCTTCCCCGCCAACTGGCGGGAAAAGTGTTGTCATAATAAGATCGAACCGGATTAACGGAACAAGCTCAGGATGTTCTGAGGTGCCTGGTTTGCGATCGACAAAGACTGTGTGGCAAGCTGCTGCTGAACCTGAAGAGCCTGAAGACGTGCTGCTTCTTCCTCCATGTCTGCATCAACCATTGAACTCACACCGGAATCCAGCGTGTTTGTCAGGCTGTCGATGAACTGCATCTGGCCATCAAGGGTGTTTTCAGTAATGCCCAACGATGTCGAAGCAGTGATGGCGTTTCCAAGTTCGCCTTCAGCCGCAATAAGCTTAGCATCCATAGTGGTAGTGGTGCTTGTCACATCAATTGCAGCAAGGTTGGTTTGGATGGTTTGCAGATCTACGGCCGTGAAGGAAAACGTAGTCACAGCAAATGCGCCTGCTGCATCGCGGCTCACACCGTTCACAACGCTTACTGGGCCAGCAAGAGCCTTAACCCCATCAACCAGGTTGTCGCCGTTGAACGTCGCCTGATCAATCGCGGACTGCATGTTTTTCGCCAAGGCAACCAGTTCGTTCTGAACGTCTTGCTTGTTCACACCGTCACTTTGGGCAAAGGCGATACGTTCAACCATTTGCTGCGCCAGTCCGGTAACCGTTTCGGCACCCAGACGTGCGGTCGCGACAGAGTTCTTGGTAGCAGTCATGCCTTCGTTGATGGCTTTGAACATACCGCTATCACCCTTCATCGTCTCGGAGATGGCGAAGTATGCGGCGTTGTCCTTGCCCGAAGCGACCTTCAAACCGCTGGAAACGCGGCTTTGAGTATCGGTGAGCCCACGATTTACTTCACGTAGCGTGGCCAGGGCATTCATTGCGGAGCTATTGGTGAGAATGGACGACATTTAATGTTCTCCTTGCTTCTCGTGTTGTTCCAGTCTTCTGACTGATATTAGCTTAGAGCTAACTGAACATACCTAACCCATCAGGTTAACGAATGGTTAACAAAAATAGAAAAACTGGCAGACGTGTCGCCTCAATACTTTTGATCGACCTTCATATTGTTACCGCTCTGGCCAGACATTTTTTGGCCCAGTTTCCCGTAATTTCCATCTAACTCATTACGATTACTTATTTTTTCCACTTCTCTCAGTATCGTTCGAGCCGCGACGGCCATGCGGGATAACATCGAACTGTCTTCTTCGACATATTTCTTGAGCCGGGAAAGGTGGTGTTTGATCTCCAACTTCTGGGCGATTGGCTGGTTGATAAATGGCTCAACAAGCGGCGTCTGTAGCTCCAGCCACTTCAAAAGGCGCGCCTTTTCATCAAATACAGTGCTCACAATCGCCAGATCACCGTTTTTGATCGCTTGGATTTCTCTCTCCAAAACCTCGATGGTTTCCTGAATTTTATCAACATAGCCGCGCAGGTTATCTTCATCCTCTGACGTAAGGGCCAGTTGATTGGGGCTCCCGGACGCGGAAGCGTTCGCGCGCTGGCTAAAACGAAAGGTTTTACGCTCCATTATTCTTCACTCACAATGGTGTCTTTTTGAGCTTGGCCATAAGCGCCGAGCATCTGCGAAACACTCCCGGAAAAGCCCAAGCCCCCCTGGTCTACCAACTGGCTTGCCACCGCTTCTGACATAAAGGACCGCCACATATCGGCTTGGTCCTCGCCGCCGAATACGGCGGGGCCAGCCGTCTTTATCATCTCGTCGACAAACTGGGTGAGGAACACTTTTTCGAATTCCTTGCCAGTCTCTGCTGCCCGATCCGGCGGCTGATACCCGGAAACCGGACGCGGCAGTTGAAAGTCACTTACCATTAGATAATCTCCAGATCGGCATGCAGCGCACCGGCGGCTTTGATTGCCTGCAAAATGGCGATTGTTTGGCGCGCCCCAACACCGATAGCATTCAACCCATCGACGAGCTCTTGAAGACTGACATCCCCCTTCAAAATCGTGAAGCTGCCATCAGTCTCCTGTATATCAATTTCCGTCTCCGGCACGACGACGGTCGTGCCACCAATAGAAATCGGTGCCCCCGAGACCACGGCGGTGCCTCCCCCCACGCTTACAGGATAAGGCTGGCTGACGTTATAGTTCTCTCTTACCCGGACAGTCAGGCCGCCTTGGCTGATCGCAACCTGTGCAATTCGCACGTCAGCCCCCATGACGATGGTCCCCGACTTTTCGTCAATGACAACGCGGGCCACGGTGTCGGGCGTGACCAAAAGGTTTTCAACTGCCATGATGGTTTCTGGCGCGTCACGCTTATCGCCGACCCATACTTCGATCGTTCCGGAATCAAGCACCTCGACCTGACTAGAACCGAGATGCTTTGCAATCGCTTCGCGAACACGATCAGCAGTGGTAAAATCAGGAGTATTCAAAGCAATTCGAATGCTATCCAGTTGAAAGAGGCTGAATTCAATTTCACGCTCGACGATAGCGCCGTTTTCAATCCGAGCGATCGTCGGCACACCGTCAACAACACTGGCCGCATTGCCATCCACACGGTAACCGGATGCGGCAACCGGCCCCTGCCCAACCGCGTACACCTCACCGTCGGCACCGGTCAAAGGTGTGATCAAAAGTGTTCCGCCCCTAAGACTGGTTGCGTCCCCCAAAGACGAGACCGTGATATCTATCGGGGATCCGCGCCGCGCAAACGGGGGCAATTTGGCTGTGACCATGACCGCCGCGGTGTTCTTGGTCTTGAGTGCCTGGCCATCCAGATTTGCAACCCCCAACCGCTCAAGCATCCCCCGTATAGACTCGCGCGTGAACGGGCTTGACGTCAGCTTGTCCCCCGTCCCCAAGAGGCCGACAACCAAGCCATATCCGATCAGATGGTTTTCACGAACACCCTCGAAATGCGCAATATCTTTTATCCGCACCTCCGCCGCGACAGGGGTCGCGACCAACAGCGCCAGCACTGCGAATGCCAGAGCGCTACGTATTGCCAGGGCGGCGCGCCGGCAAGCAACCATCGACAGGTCTCCCACTATCAAGAACAGTTCATCTATCCTTGATATAATCGGCTAATACACGCTAGAATACAAGTAAAAACAGGTATTAATTGTTGCTCTGGTCAAATATACTTGATACCGATAGGAATAATAAGGTTTTGGGGCAAAGCATATGCGAATGTATATTTTTGAACAGCGGCAGGAACGATGTGTCGGCCTTGCTTCGGAACTGCGGAGCGCGGGAATCGACCTGCAATTTATCACCGAAGACTTTTTCCAGACCGGGCTAGGCCCCCTGCTTCACCCCGGCCAGCAGACGAATGCCATTCTTTTGGGAGAATGCAGCGACATACGAGGGCACATTCGCACGTTGCGATCCGCCGGGTGCGTCAATCCGGTTATCGTCTTGCGGGACTTCCGAAACGCGAAAGATACATCGGACCTGTTGAACCTGGGCGCAGATGACGTGATTGTCAGCCCGATCCGCGGCACCGAGGTTTTGTCGCGGACCAATTCCATCATTCGCCGCCATTACGGCCACGCCGCGGAAAGCGTGATCGTCGGTGAACTTACAGCTTATTTCGACGGTCGTGATCCAGTCGTTTCCGGTAGTCGTATCAAGTTATCAAAGCGGGAATATTCGGTTTTTCAACACCTCGCATTGAATTCCAACAAGGTGATATCGAAAGACGCCATATACGACGCGATTTATGGTACCAGCATCGACCAACCCTTTGACAAAGTGATCGACGTGTACATCTGTAAGCTGCGCAAAAAGCTGGCGTCAGCTTCAGACAGCGGTTGGCAGTATATCGAAACCGTGCACGGGCGCGGCTACAAACTCAGCTCACCTGAACTGCCCACCGAGGTCGTGTAATCAACGCAAGAAGTTAAGGATAGACAAGCTGGAGAGCCGCGACGTGACTTGGTAGCTCGCCTGCAATTGCGTTTCCAGATTGTTCATCCGCGTGATCGCCTCGTAGGGGTCAACGCTTTCATAATTTGATATTTGGGTGCGCTGAACCAACGATATGTCCGTAAGCTGAATTTGCGCTTTCTCGACGATTTGTTGATTGAACCCGATCCTAGCGGACGCATCTAGCATTCCCTTTTGGGCGACGCCCAAAGTGTCCACGATCCTGCCCATCCAAGTAGAATATGCAGCCTCGTCCAGTTCGCGGACATCTGTAGAAGCCAACATCGCAAGCCCTTGATAGGCTGCGCGGAAAGCTTCTTCGTTGGCTCGGTTCCCATACACGACCTCTTGGCCGGTGTTCACCCAGGCCCGTATCTGCTTGGTCGGCTGCCCGTCCGCGTCAATGTTAGGCGATCCTTGGTAGAATGTGCCTTCGAAGTTCCGACTTGGGTCGGTGCTGTCCTGGGACAGAAATATCTGGTCTATCTTATCCGCGATCTGCGTAGCACTGGCGGCATCCGTCGGCCCCGTCCCGACTATTTCCCGGAGCACCCCTTCAGGTGTGCGACCGGTCACGGCACTCGTATCGGTCCACCGCGTCAGGGCAGGCTTTTTGGAATCTATTCCGGCAAAAACACTATCGCCGTTAAACGTCACGTTCATCGCAGCAACCACGCCTTCCAGTGCCGCGCGAGCCTGCATTTGAAGAACCTCTGCCCCATTGATCGGACGAGATGCGTTTAATACCGCTGTTTCCAGCACCGACTGCACCTCTTCGCGGGCATTGTCCACCGACGCCAGCATCGTCGATAGCTTGTTCGCCAAGAGGCCATTGGATGTGATAAAGGTCTGCGTTGCATCTTCGCGACCACGCAATTTCGTCACCGATGCGGCGCTCGGACCGAGGCTCTCGTAAATGTTTGCCTTAAGTCCGGTGGATACCTCCTGCCCGGCCCGTTGAAGATCAGAGGTCGCTCGCTGGACGCTCTGCCTATTGAACAGGTTCATCTGAAACGTCGAAAAAGATCTTATACCCAAAACCATCGTTAGAGCCTCACACGGCTGCGATCAACGTGTCGATCATATCAGACACGGTGCTCAGAATTCTGGAATTCGCAGCATAGCTTTGATCGATTAAAATCAGCTGCTGCATCTCATCATCTATGTTGACCCCTTCGGAATTCCGTCTTGCCGACATCACGACTTCGGCGGCGGAACTTGCGGCGTTAAAGTCATTTTCAGATTTTACACGCTCCAAAGCCTGGCTGGTGATCATTTCCGCTGCGAAATCCCGAATGGTGACATCTGTCGGAATTCCCGTACCCGAAGCGGAAGACAAAGGTTTGTCCAACGCGGCGATAAAGGCATTGATCTGGCCGGCTTCCGATGCAGGGCCTTGCGTTGAAGCGCCCAGACCGTCACGCACCCGCCAGACTTCCAGTGCGCCGGTGGCCAAAAGCTTATCGTTCACCTGCAAACGCCCAGCCAACCCCACACTATTCGCCGCTGAAAAAGCTGACCCGTTATCGGTAAACAGCCCCGGTTCGCCGGCGGCGAGGCTGGCGTCGGCGTTTTCAAAGGACTGGACAATCCCTCGTGCGTATTCATCCAACTGTTGTTCAAACCGCGGGATTATATCACGTTTGAGCTGCGACAATCCGGTAAGACTTCCATACCGCAAGCCGCGAACGCCCTCTTTGAAGGGCGTGATATCCTGGGTTCCGGCCATCAATGTCCCGTCGCTGGGGTTAAAGGTGACGTCATGCACCTGATTACCCTCGAGCAAGGCCGCACCGCTTAAGGTATAGATACTGATCGACCCGCTTGCCGAAGTCGTCACACGTGTGTCGACGATACCTGATATCTGATCCAGAACCGTATCCATCTTCTCGTCGAATTTGGCGCTTTCCAGTGACCCCGCGGCAAATTCGCGTCGACTGCTGCTCAGATCTCGTAGTTGGTATAACGCTTGGTTTAAATCAGCCACTTCATAGCGAATTTCCATATTCACATCGTTCAGCGTAGAACCAAGCGTGACAGCGGCTCCTCGCACCGACCGCGCCAAATCTTCGGCCGCCAACACCGTCGCTGCCTGCGCCCCGTTCGAGGAAGGAAGGTTCGACAAGGTTGTTAGACTGTTTTGGAATGTATTGAACTTATCCGCCGGAGACGTGCCATCACCAGGTTGCCCCAGATAGGCCGTATAACCTGTCAGCCCTTCTTGGATGGACTGATACTGTGCCATTTTGCTGTTCTCTAGGCGCGACATCCGCTGCAAGGTGACATCAACTTCGCGGCGGATTTCGCTGATAATCGCGCCGCCCTGGCCAGCACCCGGTGTGACAAGCACGCCTTGACGCCGAACATAACCCGGCGTCATAGCGTTTGATACGTTGTCGGCGGCAATCCGCGACAACCCTTGCGTCGTCTGCAAACCCAATGCTGCTGAATTAAGCGCGCCCGTCAGGCTCATATCTTACTCCAGACCGACCAAGCCTATCGCTTCAGCCGCGTTGTTTCGTCCATCATATCATCAACCGTGGTGATCACTTTGGCATTGGTCGAGAAAGCGCGCTGTGCTTTGATCAGATCAGTCATCTCTTGTGCGATGTCGACGTTCGACGCCTCTAACGCGCCGGCATTAATGGAACCAACGGTAGACGAATTGGCCTGTAGCGCAGAGAAAGAGCCGGTTTCACCGGAAAGACGATAAGCATTGCCTTTCACTTCGACTAGCCCATTTGGGTTGGCCACCACGGCTACGGGAATATCGTATAGCGCACGGCGCATACCGTTATCAAAAATCCCAAACAAGGTGCCGTCTTCCGAAATCTCGCTACGTATCAGTTGGCCAACGCTCGATCCGTCACGGTCAAATGAAAGGCTGAAGTCACCTGCGAATTGGCTAACACCGTCGAATGCCCCGGGTCTGCCAAGGGTGATATTGATCTCTTGCGGCACGGCCCCGTTGTTCAGCGTAACTGTGGCCACTCCGGTGGTGCCGTCTACGGAAAACGCGGCAGGCGCGGTCGCCGTGGAGGTCACATTCGAATAATTCAATGGCGATCCGGCAGCGGGGCCGGAGTTGCTGAATTCCATTGTGACACCACCCAAGGGGTCGCCGTTTTGGTCAGCGATCGACAAATCCCACGTATTCGCGACTGTTGTTGGCGCCCACGAAAAACTGAGCCGCTGACTCTCCCCCAGGGCGGAGAACAGCTCTGACGTCGTGACAAATGGCGCACCCGGCGTCGCCAGACCGGTATCCTGCGAAGGCAAGTTGCCAAAAGACTTGATAGAAGTGGTCACCCCGGCGGAAAGATTGACGTTTCCGACGTTGACCGTTTCCATCTGCTTAAAGGAACTGCGGTCAACGGACCCGATCGATCCGTCCAAGCCGTAAGGATATCCAGAAAGGAAATAGCCCGCAGCGTTCTTCAGGTTCCCCTGCTCATCGGGAAGAAACGAACCGGCCCGCGTTAGCATATAGTTGGTTTGAACTTTTTCATTGGGGTTCAACGAAACGGCAAAGAATCCGTTACCACCGATTGCCAGGTCAGTCGATGAATTGGTCGAGATCAGGCCGCCCGCGGTCGCAATATCAACTTGCTTTACAGCCTCGACCGAAAGCACCCCTTCTGCGCTCCCGCCGGAAGCAGTAGTGGTCACCATCTGCGCAAAACCACGGCGATACCCGACGGTGTTCGAGTTTGCGATGTTTTCAGAAATGCTGCCCACAGCCTTTGAGTTGGCGCGCAACCCACTGACACCGGTTTGAAGCGCACTAGAGATACTCATGATCTTACCCCATTTTTGCTTTTCATATTCTTGCTTAAGTAAACATGTAGGAAGTTTAGTTTAAGGAAGGTTAAAGAAATACCATTTATCATTGTGACTATACTTGCCGTTCAAGAAATAGTCTATCTTTTCATGGCGATATCCCGGATTTAGCAATGCTTTCGAATGCCTGCTCTAAACGAGCGAGGCTTTCTGCTGCCCGGTCAGCACGCAGGGGTAGAACGTTGTCACGCTCTTCACTTATGCTTTTCGCCAATGATATCAAGTAATTGGATGACGTAAGACTTGGGTAGGCACGTGTGACCAAATCCAACGTTTCCACATCGTCTGAACGATAGGCCGCAATCAACAGCCGTGTCGCGTCCTGCAAATAAAATTCTTCGGGGTATTTGTTCCACAAGCGCAGCAGCACATCCGCCGCTTGCGTCCAACGCTGCTCTTCGGAAAACGCCAGCCCAAGGTTACGAAGGTAATCGCTGCTCGGGGCTTTGACTTTGGTCTCCATCAAGGCGGGCCTGTCCCCCAGCTGGGCCAAAACGCCGGCCATCACAATCCGGTATTCCTCTTCTAGCGTGCCTGCATCGTCGACATCCATCAGATCAAGGGTCAATCGGGCATCAGCGTAAGAACCCGCACGCAACTGCGTTTGAGCCAGCTTCAAATGCAGCCTGAAGATATTTTGGTTAAAAGAGCTGTCCTTCTCTTCCTGTTTTTCCTGCAAAATCCGGGCAGCGCGTCGAAACTCCTTGGCTGCGAGGTCTGTTGCATCCAAGGTCAGCATATAATCGCCAAAGGTTTCTATCTGGTCGGTAAACCCATCGAGATATCTAAAGTACGGCAGTAACTTGAGGTGCAGAGCCATCCAAGCCGACAAGGGATACTGCCCCTCTCTGCCTTTATCATACACCGCCTTGAGCAACCCCTGCGCCTCCTCCTCAATAGAAGCGGTTTCGGCCCGATAGGGAAAACGCAGCAACAGCTTCCCCAAAGTCAAAACATGCTCGGCGTCGTTATCCAGCGCATGATAAACACGCCCCAGCCTGCGCAAAACCTCAAGCTCGTATTGTCCGCCGCGCCACGCCTCTGAACCATTAGACAGTGCATTCTGAGCCGCCAACAGCGCACCTCGGCTTCCGTTTCGCAGCGACATATCGGCAATGGCAAGGCGCGCCCGCACAGCGTAGTGGTCCCAACCGCTGGCCGCATCGAGATAACCCTTTAGCGCCGACGTGTCGTTACCGCGTTTTTCAGCGGCACGGGCATGCAGAAAAGTACCCGCCGTCGCTGCTGACGAATCTTGCTGTTCATCCAACAATCGCAGCGCTGCGTCCACGTACTGACGGCGATCCAGTTCGATTGCCGCCTCCAGAAGTACAGGAAGTGTCGCGCGAATAACTGCCGCTGGTTGACGGCTGAGACCCGCAAAGCTTGGCTCTATGTTAAGCGACAAGGACAAAGTATCTGACGTCGCAATAGCATTCAAACTGGCCCAGAACGCGCGGTCGGGCCGTCCGGGAAGCGCAAGCGGAGAAGTCTCGTAGTCTGGCGCGCCTTCGGGCGGCGGCTCCCCTTCGAGCAATCGCACAGCATCCATTAAGGTCCGATGGCGCCGGATGGCATCTTTTCCCACCGGGGTGATACCAGCCAGCACCGAAGATGCCTCATAGAGCAGCATATGCGTGATATAAAGCTCGGCTATGTTCAGCAGTATATCTTCGTTGCGCGATCCATGCGCAGCGCTTAGTGCTTCGATCTGCCGCTTGAGGTCATTGTGAAATCCAGCGGCGGACCAGCGGTTCAAATCCATGTCGCTGCGCCAAGCGTTTTGCGGCGTCGCCACATCCGGATCCAGCGCTTTTGCAAGATCAGTCGTGGAAGCGCCAAGAACACCAGAAGATACCCCCAACAATAACGCGGCATTAAATGCAATTATGCGACTCAGTGGGGGCACATCTATCCTTCAATTTACAATTAAAACTTGCCTTATTCTTGTATTCGTGAAATTTTATGTTTGCAACAGAATGTCTCATCCAGACATTGCTTTGATGTCCAACCAACAAGCGGAGAGCTGAATGACAAATATCACGTATGTGTCCCTCTCTCAGGCGACCGCGCTCGCACGCAACATGGACTCCACAGCGCATAACCTCGCCAACTCTTCCACATCGGGGTACAAGGCGATCCACCCCCTTATTGAATCGGTGCCGGACGGCAACGGAGATTCAAGCGTAAGCTATGTGCGCGACAAGGGCACCTATCTGGAACTGGAAAGCGGGCCGCTCACCCCGACTGGCAACCCGTTTGACATCGCGATATCCGGCGAAGGCTGGCTGGCGTACCAACTGCCCGGAGGCGGAACCGGTTATAGCCGACACGGCAGTCTGGTGGTGGATGTCGACGGGCAACTAAAGACGTCAGGCGGCATGCCGCTTCTGGGTATTGGTGGCGGGCCTGTTCAATTACCTGATGACGTGGGCGATGACGTACTGATTTCGACAGGCGGCACACTTACAAACCCGGCGGGCGCGGTGCTCGGGACCATCGCGGTGGTGAATATCAACGACGCAGCAGGCATGTTGCCCATTGGTGGGGGGATGTATCAACTGCCTGAAGGTGCCGGCGTGCCCCAACAGTCAGCGACCCCCGTCATCAAACAGGGTTTCGTCGAAGGCAGCAACGTCAAAGCCGTTCTTGAGATGACCCGACTTATCGACATTCAGCGTGCATATGACAATGCGGTCAAACTGATGGGGTCGGATGACGATCTGACGCGGACAGCAATCCAGAAACTTGGGCGCGTATAATCGCGTTATTTAGGAGCATACGATGAAAGCACTCGGGATCGCGGCGACAGGGATGCTGGCACAGCAAACCAACGTGGATGTCATCGCCAACAACATTGCGAACGCCAATACGACGGGCTTTAAAAGCGGCCGCGCTGCCTTTCAGGACCTTGTTTATCAAAGCTTCAACAGCGCGGGTTCCTTGACATCAGAATCCGGGACGGCCCGCCCGGTAGGTACCGATATCGGCCTGGGCGTCCAAGCGGCGGGGGTTATCCGGCACAATGCGCAAGGCGGGTTGATACAGACCGAAAATCAGTTGGATCTGGCAATCGAGGGTCGCGGCTATTTTGTTGTCAATCGTCCCGATGGCAGCCAAGCTTTTACCCGTGACGGCAATTTCCAACTTAGCGCTCAGGGCCAACTGGTCACGCTCAACGGGTATGAAGTTGAACCCGCCATCGTTGTGCCTGAGTTGACCCGCCAAGTTGAGATCAACCAATTTGGCGTGGTGATGGCATATGTCGAAAACAACCCCAATCCGGTAGAGCTGGGGCAGCTTAACTTTGCGACATTCCTAAACGAAGCCGGTCTCAAACCTGTCGGCGACAATCTTATGGAACAGACTTCAGCTTCTGGCGAGGCCGTGCAATCCACCCCTGGCACGCCCGGCGTCGGCATTACGCGTCAAGGATATCTGGAACAATCGAACGTGAATATCATCCAGCAGATAACTGACCTGATTTCAGCGCAGCGCGCCTATGAGATGAATTCAAAAGCCATTGAGACCGCCGATCAGATCATGACAACCACCAACCAAATCAAATAACGGGACATAGCACGATGATGCGTATCAGGGCAGCTTTGGTGATGGTTCTACAGCTTGTTGCTGTAGGCTTTTTCGCGTCATCCGTGGCCGCACAAAGTGTATCCGTACCCGAGTTGATCGAGGAACGTGCAATCGCAGAACTGGGTGCGACGCTGCCGGCGGACGCCCAAATCGACATCCGAATGGCAAAAGGCATGATCGAACGCGGTAACTTCATACAGGAATTCTGGATGGACGCCGATACCGGCCAGTTCATCGCCAATGTCGCGACAGAAGACAATCTGACACAGCGGGTGTGGGGCATAGCGATGGTCACGCTGTCCGTTCCCGTCCCGACCAGACGCATAGCGCCCGATGAAATTGTCCGCAGCGAAGATGTTGCATTGGTCGCAATGCCGCTGCAAAGGATCGGCACCTACGCAATCGAGAACTTTCAGGATCTCGTCGGGCAACAGGTGCGCCGAATGCTGGTGGCTGGGCGCCCGGTTCCGCGTAATTCTGTCATGCCGCCCCGCATCATCAACCGCGGGGAAAAGGTAAAGATCAGGCTTAATCACGGTGGTTTGCAGCTAACCGCGAAAGGCAGGGCGTTGGACGATGCGTCCAAGGGTCAGGAACTTCGCGTCGTCAACCTTTCAAGTAACAAAGCATTGTCCACCATCGCCACAGCCGCTGGTGTCGTTGAGGTTATCCAATGAGAAAAATCCGTTTTCCGCGCCGCGCAGGTATCATGCTGTCGGTCATTGCATTGACGATCAGTGGCTGCGGAGATTTCAAAGAAACGCACAACCCCACGGTCAGTGACCTGTCGCTTAGCCCCGAAGCAATGGGTGAGGTCAACAGGATCAGTATTCCCATGCCGATCCCTGCACCGGTTCAGCCGCCAAAACGCGCGGAAGCCGCAAGCCTTTGGGGCGCAAAAACCCCGCAGCTGTTCCAAGACCGTCGCGCGGAGGATGTCGGTGATCTGGTCACCGTGCTGATTGATATTAACGATCGTGCTCAGCTGCAAAACGCGACAGGCCGCAGCCGATCATCAACCCAAGGCGTGTCTGATCCGGACATATTGGATTTTAACTTGTCGACCAGCAGCGGCAAGGTTCTGGGGCTGGAAAGCAATTCATCTGCGAACGGCGAAGGGTCGATACGCCGTAATGAATCGATCCGTCTGCGGGTGGCGGCGCTGATTATCCAGACTTTACCGAATGGAAACTTCGTTATTGCGGGCAGACAAGAGGTCAAGGTCAACGCCGAGCTGCGCGAGCTTCGTATTGCCGGTATCATTCGTCAGTCTGATATCAACGTCGACAACACGATCGACTATGACAAGATCGCCGAAGCACGGATCACCTATGGCGGACGCGGGCAGATTTCGACCGTTCAGACCGCACGTTATGGGCAGGATATTCTTGAAGTCATCTTGCCCTACTGACACAAGGCGCCGTTGATGAAATACCTCATCCTGATCATGTGCGTCATCGGTGCAGGCGCGTTGGGGTATTTCGGCGAAGGCTATTTGCGTCCTGTCAGAGCGGCTAAATCTGACCCGAACGCATCGGACAAGCAGGACCTGCTGTTCAACATGCCCTTGGGCAAATTTACCATGCAGATCACACAGAACCGCAAGGTACTGCATCTGGTGTTCGATTTGGATGTGTACATCATGGGCGCTTCCGCGTTTCAAAGCCTGAACGGAGCAGTAGGACGGGCCAGACTACGCGATGCTACTGTGACAGCTATTTCCGAGCTTGCCGAAACTGACCCAAACTTAGCACAACCTCACGAGGCAGAAGCTCGCCAGGCAGAGCTAACTTCGCAAATTGTCCGCAAGCTTTATGTTACCTTTCCCTCGGTCAGAACCGCACGGTTAAATAGTTTCCACGCCAATGTGACCGCGCGGGAATAGGATGCTGATGCTTAGACTATCGTGCGGATTTAACCGTTACGGATGATGCGGTTTCTCCTCCGTCCAACCCGAACACGATTTCGCCTTCCTGAAACCTGACGTCTTCAACCCGCGCGCTACGGGATGCCTGGACGTTGACTGCTTCGCCAGCGGTATTTTTGGCTACCAGTTGCACGGTGTATATTCCATCCAGTTGAGGGTTGCCGTAATCATCTTTCCCATCCCAACCCAACTGGTTTTGCGTACCAGAAAGCACCGATAGTCCGGTAATAGTACGAATGGTACGCCCTAAGGGATCGATGATCTTTGCCGTGACTTCCGAAGCGGCCTCACCTACCTCGTAGGTAGTAGCCGTGGCTCCATTCTTTAACATCACCGTATCGGATTGGATTGTCACGTCGCGACCCAACAGATCCGTACCCCCTAAATTGAGCAATCCGCTGATCTGGCTTGATACGGTTTCAAGCTGTGTATTTGTCTGCACGGCCTGTTCAACCTGCGAAAGCTGTGCGAGCTGCGCCACAAATTGCGTACTGTCCACGGGTTCAAGTGGGTCTTGGTTCTGTATTTGTGCCGTCAGCAAGGTCAGGAACTTATTGTAATCATTTCCCAGTTGAGACAATGAATCGCTGGCTGAGTTCTTATTGGCCGCTGTCATATTGCTAAGCAATGTTGGGCTGGTAAGCATGATTCAGTTCTCCTTAAGTGAGAATATTTAGTTGGTTGTCTGCCACGACATCCTCGTGGCGCATACCCGATGAAGCGCCAGCAAAACCAACGTCGTCGCCGTGTGCCTGGGCCGACTGACCGTGTTTACCCTGATTGGAATCGCCTGAAAAGCCTTGTTCAAAGTCAAAAGACCCGGCGTCGGTCAACCCCATTGCCGTCGCCAGCATCTGGCGTTCATCGCGCAACGTTTGAAGAACCATCGGATTTTCCACTCTCACGACCACGCGCAAAGAGCTGTCTTTGTCGGTGACGATATCAATCTCGATCTGCCCCAATCCACGCGGATGCAGACTGACGGATGTTCGCCCTTCTTTGACGTCCATCGCCTTGACCTGAGCAACCAACGCCTGTGCAAACGGCTTTGGCTGGGGCTTGATTGCCTCTTCCAACGGACCGGAAGCTTTGATCTGACTCACCTGATCGGGAAGCAGTGAGGCCCCTGGCTCCACCGGGCGGGGCATTTCGCGTGTTTCCACCGCAGGCATCAAAGGCGACACCTCGGCAATTGCCTTGCCCCCTTGCGATAATGAATTCAAAACCGAATTCGTATCGCTCGTGTTGAACTGTCCCTTTACGGGTTTGGCGGTTGTAGCTTCGGGGTCCGTCACAGTGGGTTGTGTACTGCCTATTTTTGGAGTCACGAGAGGTATGCCCAGTTTGGTCTGCTCAGCAACGGGTCGGCTGGCGAGCAATCCTTTGCCTTTCGGCTCAATGGCCTGGAGGGTTTGCGGGGCGACAACCGCAGCGACACCGGAGCTGTTCTGAACACCCGACAGTGAAGAGATCTCGGAAGGTAGACCGGATAAAACCTGTCCGCTTGCTGAAGAAGGTGCCCATACCTTAGGTGTTGCCGTATCCGGAGTAATTTCGGGTGTCAGGGTCTGCGTCGGGTTTTGTACCAGAGCCGTTGGCACGGGCGCTACAATATCGGTTTGAGCAGTTTTTATACCCGGCACGAGCGGTGAGGACGAAGCTTGAACGGTCTGTGCCATCACGGCTTGCACACCAGTGGTCGAAGCGGTCTGCAGTCCCGATCCCGTCGACATTTTTTCTGGAGTGCCCTCACCTGCCAGGGCTCCATCAAACGACCCTCCAATCAGGGGGGGTGAGACCGCTATTGGCGTCGCCACTGCTTGCGGCCCCAATGAAGCAACTGTCGCAATCGCTTGGCCATTATTGCTGGCCGCGCCGACATTCAGGCTTTCGCCCAAAATTCCATTGCCAGGTGTCAAAATCGTATTGCCAGATGTCATAACCGTGTTGCCGGATGTCAAAACCGTCTGTTCCGCAAAAAGAGCAGGGAACAGCGCAAAGCCGCCCTGCGCTTCGGCGCTGATCAGGTCTTGTTCATCAAGGCTGGTGAACCCGGTCAGCTCTATTGTTTCACCAGAAGCCGCCTGACCTTGGAGAGCTGTATCCAACAGCATTTCAAAGCCCCCAGGAACTTGGCCCCCGAGCTTTGTCATCTCAACTGGCTTGGCGGCTGCCATGGTGGCTGGCAAAGTAAAGTTCATATCAATGCACCTTACTGGTTAAGATACCGCGTGTAGCCAATTCGAACTTAAGCCGAGACATGGCACGTCGTTCGATCTGCCTTAGCTTGGTGCTGTTTATTCCCAGACGGGCAGCCAAGCACTGAATGCTCTCGGGCGGCTGCTTGAGGGATCTTGAATATAGGACTTCGCGGTCGGTGTCCTCCAGAACAGTCATGGCATCTTGGAGGCGGGAGCGCAGGAGGTCCTGAGTGGACCGCGCAATGACGGTTTCTTCCGGGTTAGGATCGTCCGACACGAGCGTAGCGAAGCTGTCTTCGTCATCAATCGAATGCTGCGTCGAATTCTGAGTGCCGGCAGGGGTTTCCACCACGGCCCGGAGCTGGTCCCGGGCTGTCATCGTCGCGTTTTTCACCCACCACCTTGCATAGGTTGAAAATCGCACATCGCGGTCAAGATCAAACAAATCAGCGGCATGGATCAAGCCCAATATACCCTCCGACACCAGATCCTCTCTTTCTGTCTGGTCATCGCTCAACTTTCGCGCCCAGTAAAAAACAATTCTTGCGTGGGAAAGCACGAGAGATTCAAGAGCGCATTGATCTTTGCTGACCTGCCAATGTTTCAATAACACCCTCTCGTCTTCCAACGCCAACAAGGGTGCATTCCTCGCTGCTGCATAAGATATCGTCATTGCCTGCCTACTTTTTTTCTTTTACATGACCACAGTTCTTATGAGCGGGAAAGTTTATTTTGCTTAAAGGTGGGTTAAACGCGATTTTATCCTTGGTTTTTATAGGTCTTTAAAGGATATTTAATTCAGTTTAGCCTTAGATTTGATAGAGATAAGTTTTTGCCCGAATGCACGTATCGACGGCATCAAATGGGTTTTCAAAAATTCATTATCCCAGCCATATCCAGACCAAGGCGCGCGATACAGCAAGAGCCTGTCGCGTTGAAATTATTGATGTTTTTGATGTCAGGTTTGGATGTCATTCGACTTGATCTCTCTGTCTCACCTGTCGTTTGGCGAAGGCGAGGTTTACGCGTTGGGTCGATCCCGTCGCTCTGATCCTCATTGATGCCGTTATTTCGCCCCCTTCCTGACACGTCGGTCTGGCCTTCCTGACCAAACAGGCAATGCCATATTTCGTTGCCGAAACCGGAAGGACGCCCAATGCGCGAACCAGAACTCTCGAAACCGGAAACCAGCCTACGCGGGCTGATCACCGTTGCCGTAGTGTCCATGATCCTTCTGATTGGCGTTTTGGGCGGATGGGCCGCTACGACAGAAATTAGTGGTGCCGTGATCGCCCACGGCCGGGTTGAAGTTGCTGGCAAACCCAAAGTCGTTCAATCACTTGATGGCGGTGTCGTTTCAGAACTGAGTGTGCGCAATGGTGACACTGTCCAAGCTGGTCAGATTATCGCCCGCCTCGATCCGACATTCTTGCAGATCAACCTTGAAATGGCGCGCACCCGGCTCGTGGACGTCTCAAGCCGACAAGCAAGGCTGGAGGCTGAAAGCACCAACGCAAAAGAAATCAGTTTCGACTTCCAAAGCCTACCCTTTGAAGTCGCTCAGGCTCGCAAAATCAAGGCCATGGCGGGGCAACAGGAAATCTTTTCCACCCGTGCCAAGATACGCACTAGCCTGCGCGAGCGCATGGAAAGCAACGTCAAAGCAATAGAAACCCAAACCAAAGGTTACACTGAACAGATAGAAGCGTTGGAGAAGCAGATAGCGTATCTTGATGAGGATCTGCAATCCGCTGTAGCTTTGGTCGCCAAAGGCCTGTCGCGGCAAACGCAGCTAACCCAAATACGTCGCCAACGTGCTGCATTGAGCGGCGAATTGGCGGGCAGACAGGCGGAGCTTGCCAACCTAAAGCACCGCAAATGGGAGTTTTCTCTGGAACTCTTGCAAAACGAGCAGCGCTTTCAGGAACAGGTCGCGACGGAACGCCACGAAGTGACAGCGGAATTTCATGAGCTGAAGATGGCAATCATTGCACGTCAGGCCCAGCTGGAACGCGTGAATATTCGCGCACCTGTTGATGGCATTGTGCACGAACTGCAAGTTACGACGATTGGCGGCATCGTAGCTGCCGGCGGAACGTTGATGAATGTAATTCCCCAGCAATCAGGTTTTGAATTCGAAGCTCGCGTATCGCCGCAATCGATCAGCCTTGTTCATGAAAATCAAAAAGCGCAGATAACGTTAAGCACGCTTACCCGGCAAAACGCCTTACCATTGTCTGGCAAGGTCAGCGCGATATCGCCCGAAGCCATTACAGACCGGGTGACCGGTGAAGTCTTTTATCGTGTGGCGCTGGAAATATCGCCAGAGGAGCTTGCCAGCTTGCCAAAGACGACGAAATTGATTGCTGGAATGCTGCTGGAAGCGTTTCTACATACCGAGCAACGCACAGTTCTTAGCTACCTGATAGCGCCATTAGGCACGCAGTTGCGTCGCAGCTTTCGCAGTTAACTGGAACGATTAGGAAAAAATTTACCAATTTCGCTTTTTTTGAAGGGATGGAAAATTCCCGCACTCAACAAGCAACAATCTCAGTAATCATTCCACATCTTAACCAAGGCAAGCAATTGCGAAGATGTCTGACAGCGCTTGGCGCGGGTCATAGGATCCCGGACGAGGTCATCGTGGTCGACAATGGGTCGCACACCGTTCCTGATGAAATATGCGGGGACTTTGCGTGGGTCACACTGATATCGCAGCCTTTGCGAGGCCCTGGACTGGCGCGCAACCTTGGTGCGGCTCAGGCGACCGGCGAGCTATTGGCATTTATAGATGCTGACTGTTTTCCCGAACTTACTTGGCTTGCAGAGGCAGAAAACAGCTTTCGCGATCCTGGGGTGCATATCTCCGGAGGTGACGTAAAGATTTCATATGTTGACCCCCATCATCTGACGGCGGTGGAAGCCTATGAAAGCATATTCTCCTATCGCATGGGACACTACATCAAGCGTCAAGGGTTCTGCGGGACCGGTAACCTTGTAGTACGTCGCGACATTTTCGAACGAATAGGTCCGTTCAAGGGGCTGACCGTCGCCGAAGATCGCGAATGGGGGCATCGCGCTTGCTTTAAGGGCTATCATATCCGGTACGCACCAAAGCAGGTGGTATACCACCCTGCCCGCCCTTCTCTTGACGCGTTGCAACTCAAGTGGGATCGCCAGCTTACACATGATTGGGCTGAATGCTCCTCTAACTGGGGGCGCATAACTTGGGCGATGAAAGCCATGGCATTGGCTCTGTCACCGTTACCGGCCGTTGCGCGGATCATCTGTTCAAGTCGCGTCACGGGACTGCGCAATCGCGCGTCGGCTTGGTTTGTCCTTGTCAGGATAAGGCTGTTTCGCACAAAACGCATGATGCTTTTGTTGAACGGTGCAGATGCGTCAAGGCATCTGGAACAGTGGAACAAATTCGATGCCCTATGATCTACCTCGCTCGGCCTCAATGCCAACCGTAGAACACAATGTTAAGGCATCCTATCATGGGCTGGTCAGACACGAAGTATTGAAACTGGCACCGCAATGTTGCGGAAATGTACTCGACGTCGGCGGTGGCATCGGTGCAAGTTCCGCATATCTGAAGGCGACAAGGCGGGCACATACTGCTACAGTCATAGACTTGGTAGCAAGCGATTGCATGCCGGAAATTGACCAAACTTTCAGCGGGGACCTCGAAGACGCTGACTTGTTTGATCAAGTGGCGCAAAACTGTGAGCTCTTTGATGTAATTCTTTGCCTCGATGTGCTGGAACACCTGACAGACCCCTGGGCGGTCATCGACAGGTTGTCTGCAATGTTGGCTCCGGGCGGGTGTATCATCGCGAGCATTCCAAACGTACGAAATTACCGTCTTGTCGTTCCGCTGGTTTTTCAGGGAAAATTTGACTTGGCTGACAGCGGAATTCTCGACCGGACTCACTTGCGATGGTTCGTCAAGGACACAGCAAAATCATTGATGTCGCGCGGCGGCCTGCGTGTTGAATGTTGCCGCGGCTTCTTCGAGGGTCCCAAGAAAAAGACCTTTAATCTGTTGACGTTAGGTGTATTTCGTAACTTCCTCACGATCCAATATTACATTCGCGCAGTTAAGCTTGCGTAAAAGACCAATATGTTTGGGTCTATCGGAATACTGTTGATAGGCAACGTCGGAGGCGCGTTTCTGACGGTGCTGCGGACCATCGTAATCTCACGGCTAATCAGCCTTGAAGACTTCGGAATTGGCACCGTGTTGGTTCTTGTGCTTGCGATGGTCGAGATGATTTCGGCGCTCGGCTTTCAGCAACAGATTGTACAGGCGTCGGATGGGAACGGCCAATCGTTTCAACAGAAACTACAGGGGGTTTCCATTCTGCGTGGGTTGCTTGCGGGCAGCGCGATATACCTATTGGCGCACCCGATTTCATCGTTCTTCGATATGCCACAAACAGTGGGCGCAATCCAGTTCATTGCAATAATTCCCGTGATTCTTGGGTTTATACATCTCGATATCCACCGGCTTGCGCGGCAAATGAAACATTTTCCCTCAGCGATAGTGGCGCTCCTTCCGCCACTCGGCTCTTTAATATCCGTGGTTCCGCTTTCGCACCTATATTCAGATTACCGGTTAATGCTTTTTGCAGTTCTGGTGCAGGCGGGACTTACAGTGATGGTGTCACATTGGGCAGCCATTCGAGATTACCAGTTCAGGATCGAGCCCAAAGCCATTCTACGGAGCCTACATTTTGGCTGGCCGGTTATGGTGAGTGGCACATTGCTGTTTTTGGTTTTCAATGCAGAACGGGCGATAATAGGACATAACTTCGGGCTGGAGGCATTGGCTCTGTTCTCCATTGCACTATCACTGACGTTGCTTCCGGCATTGGTAGTTTCACGCACAACCATGAGCTTTTTCCTCCCACAGCTTTCGGCTCTGCGAAGCGACGCATCTTATGCCGCGTTAGCAACGGCGACGCTACAAATACATGTTTTGCTAGGGTCAGCCTTTGTGGTGATCATTTCGTTTACCGGTGAGCCGTTAATGTTAACGATGTTGGGTACCAAGTATCAATCAGCGGCCCCGTTTCTGATTTGGTTCGCAATACTTCAAGCATTTCGAATATTCGAAGGGGGTTGTGCAATTGTAGCATTGTCAGCTGCTCAGACCACGAATGAAATTATGGCCAACGTCGTAAGAGTCGCACTTTTGCCGGCGGCCTGGCTGATTGCCCATAAGGGCGGCGATGTCGTGTCAATTATCTGGATCGGCACAATCGGCGAAGCGGCGGGATTTGCCGTAGGTTTGACCCTCGCCTCACGTCGTCAGCAGTTATCAGTACGTCCACTGATAGCACCTCTTGCATTGGCGATAATGACTTTGGCTTTAGTGGCCAGTTCTCATGTTTATCACCTTGGCTGGTGGATCAACGTGATGACGCTGACCTTTTTAATCGCAACAGGATGTTACATGCGGGAGTTGCGAATTTATCTTCGCAAACCTGTTGTTGCTGTGCCCGCAGGTGAGAAAAATTAACCAAATTTTGGTAAAAATCGCTTTCTCTGCTACCATGACAATACGATTTTTCATCCTAACGCCATGTTAAGTTATCATATCGTGCTGGGTGATGTTTGCTCAGGCCGCAACAACCACTTTAACTTAATTCGCTTTGTAGCAGCTTATGCTGTTCTGGTATCGCACGCGTGGCCGATTTCCAGGGGGGTGGGCACGGATGAACCTTTAACTTCACTGATTGGGTATTCGTTAGGTGAAATTGCGGTAATCATCTTTTTTTCTCTTTCAGGTTTTCTAATTACGAAAAGCTTCGAGCAACGCGCGTCTATCAGATCGTTCTTGATCGCTCGCTTTGCACGCCTGTTTCCCGGACTCGCCGTATCGCTTGTTCTCGTTGGATTCATCATCGGGCCGCTCACTAGTGAACTCGGAATGTGGAATTATCTGCAAGACCGCGAAACAGCGACGTTTTTTTTGCGCAACTTGACGTTGATACAACCACAATTCACCTTGCCCGGAGTCTTCGAAGATCTTCCCTATCCTGCGATCGAGGGGTCTATATGGACCCTGGCCCACGAAGCCGCCTGCTATGGTCTCGTCTTGGTGTTGGGCGTCGCCGGTGCGTTCAGGAAACGAATTACTCTTTCCATCATGCTCACCTTCTATGCGCTTTCCTGGATATTCTTGCCAGTAATTGAGGTGTATGTTCATTCAAAATTACTTCAAACCTATGCCCTTGCATTACCATTTCTAGTTGGCACAGCATTTTGGCTCTGGCGTAATGTAATTTTCCTCTCTTTACCCATTGCGGTACTATTCTGGTCTGCATTTGTCTTGGGCAACGGTACAACTCTGGCGTATCCAGCGCTCGTTCTTGCGCTGACGTACACCCTGTTTTGGCTGGCGCATCTTCCGGAAAAGTTCCTGTTAAACTTTAACAGCAGCGGAGACTACTCTTACGGCATATATGTGTACGCATTTCCAATTCAGGGCTTGGTAATATGGCTTTGGGGTCCGATGCCTCCAACCATCAATATTGCCTACGCTGCGCCTGTTACGTTGATCTGTGCGATATTATCTTGGCATTATGTAGAAAAGCCCGCGCTATTATTCGCGCGAGCTTGCAAAGGTTCCCAAGCATTAAACGGCTTGCATTACCGCTCCAATCCGTGAGTGTCCGCTGGTCAGTGCGTTCCCGAAAAGATCAAAACTGTACGCAGCCATTTCTTCGGTCAAAACCGGCAGTAACGAACCATTAGTGGGTGTATAATTACCCGCACCGGTGCCGGATCCACTATGCGAGGCGTCATTTGCCCACATCGGATCGATGCCGACCAGCTCGCCTCTGGACGGCAGTTCACCTAACCACGAGGCTGGGCCATAAGTGCTACTGTTGTTCGATCCATCGGTACTGGCATTATCAGACCATCCCACCTTATACCGGACAGGCCAGTTTCCGACATTTAGACCCTGCCCCGCGAATACGTCCCCTTTGATGTTAAAGCGAGAGAACAGGTTAAAGTTCACATAAGCAGATTTTTCAACATTCTCTGTACCGTCGAGATACAATAGATTGGCACGTTCACCGACAATCGTATTATGTTGTAGAACAACATTTTGAGTGATGCTCACATCACTGTCAGCGTTCAGCCGCAAACCCGCATTAGTTGCCGCGCCCCAACTTTCGACGATATTGCCAACAAACGCAAAACCCCGGGGTCCGAGCGGGGCACTTACGCTTATGATCGGGTTTGACGTGGACCCGTTTGTAAACGTATTCCAGCCCAGAAACACTCCGGTCATGGCCGGACGGGCGCCCAAAGCTTCACGCAAAGTGAACTCCGGTAGATCAGAACACCCGACAGCATGATATGTGATGGTTCCGGCACAGCCTTGGCATCCGATAGCGGTGACCATAATTGCTTCGGTAGAGAACGAGTTGCCCTGCTTCGGGTCTCCTCCCCCCCCGATTTCACAATTTATCTGGGTGAAACGGCCTACTCTATAGACCCACGCACCGTAATAGGATGTCGCGTTGGCATCCCAGATACAGTTTTCCGTGATCAACAGGTTTTCAGCAGAAGTAGCACCACTATCCAGAAAAACCACACTTCCACCGGTTTTCCGTAATGTCAGATGGCGAAGCTTCAAAAACGCTGGAATACCATTAAAAATACTACTTCCTCCGTCAGTCAGCACGGTCGTCGCTTGAGTAGCGGGGTCGGCAGCTTCGATAACCAACGGAACATGGGGGCTCTCCCCTTGAGCTTTAATGCTTCCGTGGACGTGGGTGCCCTCTGCAAGACGCACTATACCCCCCCCGACATCATTGTTACGGCCGAATTGGGTACCGTTGAACGCCTTTAGGGCAGTTACTGCTGATGGGATCGTCGCAAACGGCGACAATGCGGCTTCTGTGGCTAGAACTGATACGACACCGCTGGCATCGTCGCCGGTATCAACGTTAACATATACGTATCCGGTACCGTAACTTTCGGTGAAATCATTCCAGAGCCGCAAGGTGGTCAAATTAGGCGACGGATATGGGTCAGCGTCTGTTGAAATAGTAAACGGCTCCCCTACCCAAGGGTAAATCACAGCATCGACCGTCACGAGCTCTTTGTCTTTCAGAGTAGAGAAGTTTAAATTTGCAGAGAAATGAGGGACTGTTAACCCTGACGCATCATAATGTGCCGTGTCCATGTCGGAAACGGTTTGCGTAACCTCTGAAATACCATCACTTGCAATGAATTTTACCGCAGCCACAGGTTGGGAATTACGCGCGTAAGCATGCGAAACAGCTAGACGCAAGACATGGATTTCTGTCTTTATATGTTCTCGATCATGGTTCAACCACATCGCTATAGGCTTGGGGTAAAGTCGTGTGCTGTTGTTGGTCGCCCCTGCGATGACATCACCAGCATAAACAAAGTTCGACAATGCCACATCCGCGTCGGTCAAGCTGTCTTGATTGGGGAAAGGGTTGCGAAGCCGAGAAGACACGCTGATTTGATCGTTCACCACATTTGGTGCCCCGGTCACGTCGAATCCAGGTCGTTGCACCGTCAGCACTTGGTCGGGGCCAAATGCATCGACCGTAGCAGCGTCAGTATGTACCGCCTGCCAACCATCCTGCTTAACTTCTGAAACTTGCGGCGCGAGTATGGGGGTTTGAACTGCCAAACTAACGTCCGTTGGGAACTGCCCTAGTTTGACTCCAACGCCAATTAACATCTGCATACGCTCGCTCTCCGGCTAAAATTCCATAATATCGCCGATATATCACTGGTCGCGAGCTGTTGCAGAACACGCGATGCGTGCGCATCTGGGGTTAATCTTCATGAATACTTAACCATTTAAGGATTTATTAGAAAAAACCTACGCGAGACTATTCTAAAAAGGTTTGTGATTATGAGGGCAACGAAACCTTTTACAATACAAAGCCGCCCTGCCCTCTCGCACAATCGGATGCCCGCGACACTTCCCATTCCGGTTTTTGTGTACCTTTCTTCTATTATTTTACCAATCAGCTTTGAGCTTGGATCGTTTCACCTGACTGCAATACGCCTTTTTTTAATAGTCATAATTATACCTCTTGGCGTGAACCTTCTGCGAGGTTGTTACGGCAAGCTGCTGGCCACAGATCTTCTTTTTACCCTACACATTGCCTGGGTCATTACCGCTCTAATTATAAATGATACGCCGGGAGTTATACAAAGCTTCGGATCTACTGGGCTCGAGTTTTTGGGTGGCTACCTCGTAGGCCGTGCGTATATTCGTGATCAGAAAAGTTTTGTGGCTTTATGTAAGCTATTTGGAGTTTTGATCGCGGTCTGCCTGCCGGTCGCTTTATTCGAGGCATTAACTGGCATTGCGGTAGTAATCGCGGTGTTGGATCAATTACCCTGGATATCGGCTCCTACCGACTTGGAGATACAGCGTCGTCTTGGGATCGAGCGTGTACAATTATCTTTCGAACATCCAATCCATTGGGGCCTTTTTAACTCCTTCGCCGCTGCCTTATGCTTCATCGGGTTGAAAACTACGTACAGTCTGTGGATTCGATCGGTTTTACTTGGCTGTGCTGTGTTGGGCTCCGTTCTCTCGGTGTCCAGTGGTGCAATTATATCAATTCTCCTTCAGATGGGGATCATTGCCTGGGCGTATATATTTCACAACCTTCATCGCAAGTGGTTGATATTATTAATAACTATCCTTGCTGCATATGTTTCGGTCGATCTGGCATCAAACCGGACTCCTCTTCAGGTCTTTATGAGCTACGCAACTTTTTCTGCACATAGCGCTTATTGGAGATCAACTATATTTGACTGGGGGCTGCTTAATATTCAAATGCAACCCTTTTTCGGTTTGGGCTTCAAGGACTGGCTCCGGCCCGAATGGATGCATACACCTAGCATTGACAATTTTTGGCTATTGATCGCCATGCGCTTCGGCGTTCCGGCATTTTCCTTTCTTATTTTCGGGTATGGTTGGGCACTGCGGCGGATCAGTCAGCGAAATTTCGATCACCTTCCAGCAATTAAGGCCCACCGTCAGGCCTGGATAATCTGCGTCATAGGGCTGGGCTTCGCATTGACCACGGTACATATCTGGGGCGCAATCTACAGTTTAACGTTTTTTATCGTCGGTTCCGGGATGTGGCTTGTCACCACTGGGACCAAAGGGGCGGTCACTACCCCTGCAAAGGTTGGGCCCATCATCTCCCCCCGAGCACCGAACCTGACCTACTGCCGCACGGACTCGACGCTTGCGTATTCCAGACGTCGCAATAGATAACAACGCTTACCTCTTTGAGAGGCGCATCAGATCAACTTACTGAAAATAATTATATTTTTAGCTTTATCGACGTTTCTATAGAAAATCGAAAGACTCCTCTCATAAACCCTCCTAGCCCATATGAGGTGGTCAAAAAGTATTTAGAGAGGCTGGAGAGTAATGGATGGAGCTGGAAAGCAAAGCCTATATGCAAGATTGCTCCACCAACAGAAATCAGGGTTTCTTTTAGTACTGCTTCTAAGCGCACTTACTAACATCCTGACGCTGACCGGATCTGTTTACATGCTTCAGGTTTACGATCGTGTCATACCAACGGGTTCAGTCGTTACCCTATTTGGTTTACTCATTATTGCAGTCACGCTGTATGGTTTTTTTGCGCTCTTTGACATGCTGAGACAACGGATTCTGACTCGTATATCTCTAAGAATTAACCTCGATTTAGGAGAAGAGTGCTTCCGCGCCAGGATACGCTCCGGCCCCCGCAAGCACCCCAATGATGACGAGCCTTTGCTCGATCTCGGCATACTAACTAAGTTTCTGTCGGGACCATTAGCAATCAGTGTATTTGATCTTCCTTTCGTGCCGTTATTTTTGCTGTTCCTATTTTTTATCCACCCTTGGTTAGGAGGCGTTGTATTCGCGGCGCTTGTTCTAAGTGCTTTGGCTGCGTCGACTGCCACAATGACAGTACGCCCGATGCATGCTGCAGCACAACGACACCAACACAATCTTCATGAATTTTCAGACAAATCCCGACATGCAGCGGAGGCATTAAGTGCAATGCAGATGCAACGGCATGCCGGCAAGCGATGGAAAGTGATGCATGACAAATTCCTCGCATTTTCGCAAAAAACAAGCTTACCGTCTGAACTACTTTCGACGGTAACTAAGACTTTGAGAGCCCTGCTTCAAACGGTGCTTCTAACTGTTGGCGCAATGCTGGTTATCCGTGATCAAATTACCCCGGGGATGATCATGGCGGTCCTGATTTTGTCGGGTCGTATTTTGACTCCAGTTGATCATTTTACCACCAGATGGCGCGAGGTGCGTCACGCCTATATTTCACACCGCAAACTTAGCAGGTTCCACAACCTTGAGAGTACGCCCGCTAACCATGGGCCCGCAGCCATATCAAAAGGGCAGATAACCCTCCGTAAAGTAACAGTATTTCACCCCCATAACGTACGCGGTTTACATAACCCACCTTTACAAGGTGTTTCCCTCGACATCCCTCCCGGCACACAACTGGGCATCATTGGTCATTCCGCCACCGGAAAAACTCTACTAGCAAAAGTTATCTCCGGGGCTATCAAACCTGATTTTGGTGACATCTTCATTGACGGTGTTCCATTGCACGCCTTCCCTCCAGAGGCCTTGGAGCGCGCCATTGGATACCTCCCACAGAACGCAGCGCTTTTTTCGGCAACCGTGTTTGACAACGTTTCCCGATTTGACCCGAAAGCCACCGCTGCTGATGTGACCGCCGCGGCAAAGCTGGCAGGTGCACATGAAGCGATATCATCGCTTCCACATGGTTACCAAACCCATGTGGGAGAACGTGCCGAAGTCCCGTTGTCGAGCGGCCAAATACAGCTGATCGGGCTGGCACGATGTTTCATATTTCGTCCTCAGCTAATTATCCTAGACGAGCCATATACTCACTTGGACACTGCCGGAATATGCGCCCTGGATGAGGCTATGGTACATCTAAAGCGTGAGAAGCGCACTATTATCGTGATGTCGCACAGCCGCGATTCATTTAAATCCATGGATAAGATCCTGACTTTACAAAACGGTAGGTTGAAAAATCTAGACCGCCCAGATCAAGTTAAAAGCCGAAAACACCCCACACGCATTAATGCCTTACCTCAAACCCTAGTGCAGACCCCTCGAAAGGCCGTTATCCCCAATTTAGCACGCTCGCCACACAGCCCACATAAACAATGAGGTTTCCACCTTGGAAAAGGTGGTTGAACGGTATTGCCAAGTTGTTTGCACGGATTTGCAGCACTGGACCTTTCGCGGTTTGATGCCGCTCCTTTGATAGCATTTACTGCAACAAAGGAGACTGACTATGGGACTGAAACGCACGGACGAATTCCGCGCTGATGCGGTGCGTATCGCGCTGACAAGTGGGCTTACGCGTAAGCAGGTGGCTAATGATCTGGGTATTGGAATGTCGACGCTGAACAAGTGGATCACGGCGCACCGAGACACAGATTTGGTTTCGAAAGAGGATTTAGAGCTCGTCAAAGAGAATGATCGACTTCGACGTGAAGTCCGGCTTCTCAAGGAGGAGAGGGAGATCTTAAAAAAAGCCACCCAGTTCTTTGCGGGCCTAAAGCAATGAGATTTAGGTTCATTGAAGAACACAGGGAACACTTCCCGGCCAACCGTCCATGCAGTGTCGTTGGCGTCAGCACACGTGGATTACGTGCTTTCCGCAGCCGCCCAGCCAGCCGCAGACAGCGGTCTGATTTGGTCGCGCTGGCCCACATCAAAGAACAGTCGCGTCTCAGCCTCAGCAGTTATGGTCGGCCTCGGATGACTGAGGAACTGAAGGAGATCGGTTTAGATGTTGGGCACCGTCGGGTTGGCCGTCTCATGCGCCAGAACGGCATATCCGTGGTGCGAACGCGCAAACTGGACCTGTCGCGTTTTCGTGCCGCCCCCGGTGCTCGTTTAGGCCACCTTCCGTTCGAAGGCGACCGGGCTTTTCCAACCTAATGCTGAATGGCGTC
>PCCY01000032.1 GCA_002731875.1 Roseobacter sp.
ATAGTTTTCATTTCTCCATTATTACATTCATTTTTACGAACCTTGAAGTATGACAGGCTTTTAGATTTCATAACGATAATCTTCTTTAGCATTTCTGTATTGGACATCTCTCTATTAAATAGCATTACTTTATTGCCTTGAGAGAGAAGAGAGTCAACAATATTTATCATAAGAGTTGTCTTTCCATGTCCAGGTCTACCACCAAGTACAGTAATCTCTTTTCTAGTCATACCACCAGCTGGCCAATCTAAGATAGGCATACCAAATTGAATGATATTATTACCAGACTTCATGTTCTCTAATGTGTCGTTAATATGAGTCTGAATATCCTTCTTCCTAGATGGGTGTAGCTCTTTTAGCTCTGTAATTAACTTGGCATGGCTTTCAAGAGTTTTATTTACTTCTTCTAAGTCTCTGAATGATAGATTGAATAAACGATACGCACTCTGAGCTGTTTGCCGTTGAATGTATCTTTCCCATATTATTTTAGCATGGTGTTGAGCGGTAGCAGCGGATACTGTGTCTTCTACTAATCCAGAGAGATAATAGCTATCTACTTTTTCTTGCCCTGGCATTTGCATATCTTTTAGCTTATTATGTACAGTTACCATATCAATAGGCTCTTTAGCTTTATGTAATACTGAAATGGCTTCCCATACACGCTGGTTGTCTTTATCATAAAATACGTCTGATGTACGAATCCATGCTGAAGCCTTATCATATACAGACTCATCAGTCATGATGCATCCTAATACAGAGCATTCAGCATCAACTGAACTTGGTAATGGTTTATCTGGCATGATTAGTTCTCCTTAAATATGCTTTCTTGATATGTTGGTGATGTATAGTTAGTAATAACTAACTCTTTAATCACTGTGTTTCTTTTACTTAGGTTACCTGCGTACTTAGTGGTTACCTCTCCTACGTTATAGTTGCTAAAAAGTTCCCGTATCCTATTACGATCATCATAGCTTACCATGAATTTTCCACCAGCAGCATCTATTTCATCACATACTTCTAGTATACCTTTATGGTCTTCATCGGTGAAATCGTGGACATAATAGTCTCCTCTCTCGCCTGCTACTACATAAGGTGGGTCCATGTACCATAAATCCACATCTCTTGGTGGATACCTCTTTAGAAGCTCTCTGAAGTCTAGGTTTTCTATGGTTACACCATCAAAGTACGACCTACTATATTTCAGTTCTTCTATCAACTTAGTACCCCAGTCTTTCTTTGGGCTTTTACTGAAAGAGCCATAGGGATTTTTATTAAAAGCTGTCCTAATAACATAAAAGTATCTTGCTGCCCTTCTAGGGTCAGGCATCTCTATCTCTTTGCCCTGTTTTATCTCATCTTTGATTTTAAGAAACAGGTCTCTACTTCTTGGATACCAATAAACGAACTCTTTAAATGCCTCAAACTCTTCTACTACACTTATGTATAGATTTACTACATCATTGTCCAAGTCATTTACTACGTTCCAATGGCACTTATTTTTTCTAAAGAACATAGATAGACCACCAGCAAATACCTCGAAATACCGCTCATGGGAAGGAAGCATGGGTACAAGCTTTTTGCTTAACTCAAACTTCCCTCCGTACCACGGTATTACCACAGGACATCTAACCCATGTGGGGGATGTCATGCTGACGCTATTTCATGCTTAGCTAGTTTCATGATCTTAGGATAAATCCCTGTTTCCAGCTTATGTGTAGATTCATAGTTTCTGTTCAACTGATGTGTTGCACACCATGTAGCTACATTAAGCAAGTCCCAATATGTCTTTGGAGGATTAACTACTAGATAGTTAGTTAGCTCTTCCATTACAGTAGAAGGGAACATCTCTATTAGCCTAGAAATATCAGACTTCTTTATCTTTGTATTTTGAAGATTAGGCACATCTTCTTTAATAGTTTGGATAGATGTCTGTATCATCTCTGGAATAATAGTATCTAGGCTATCTAGGTTCTTATTCCATATACTGTGCTTATTCTTAGTATGTCCATAGGTACGACCTATAATTAAGCCATTAGAACAAACCAATCTGAATGCTCCAGCAAGAGCATCTATGTTTGTGCTTCCATCATAGGAGTTCTTAATGATTACCTCTGGATGTAATTCATCCTTGTCAATTTTGACAGTAATCTTAGGAAACCTATATCTATACGTAGTCCTAGCACCATTGTTAAACATATTGACTGATGTTAATACAGCGCCATTATCTTTAAGAACTGGCATAGCCTTCTTAATAACATCTTCATTGGTTACTAACCTATATTCATCTGTCATGCAACTTAGAACTTCTGATGTTTCAGCATTGATGATAAACTTATAATCAGTTGAATTTTTCAGTCCTTCAACCTGTATTGATTCTTCCATTACTGGAAATAATGAATCACTCATATTCATAACGGAACCTCCCTTTTAGGTGGTGTTGAGCCAAGCATCATTTTTTCATACTTAGCAATCTTATCTTTATTCTTTAGATGATTTTGACACATTTTATTTAGAAAAGCAAATCCTTTTCCTTGATACACGTATGGATTGGCTAGGTACTGTTCACAGCACCATATAACTACTCCATCTGGTATCTCTTGTACTTCCTTCAAAAACCATCTACCATATCCTTTGTTCTCAGAAGGAATGGTTTCTATTATTTTGGAAATCGCATGTCGTAGGATTTTTCTGGCACCTTTGCTTCTTTTAGCTAATAAATCCCGTGTCCTAACTGTTCTGGGCGTTTCCATTATATTTTAACTTCTCTTTGATATAAATACCAAAAGTCTCAGCGTGGTTTAATGGAACATCGTTTTGGGTGCCAGGTTTATATTCCATATTAAGTTTTGTATATAGTTTCTTTCTATCACTATGCCTACCACGAAAAACTAAGTAATACCTCTGGCTATTCAATTTCTTCTTGACAGCCTTAATAAATACCCTACCCAGAATATTATTTTTCACTTTAAAGGTATAAACGGGCGCATTTGTCCTTTTACTCACTTTTTACTCCTTTTTTTATGTTTTTTGAAAAAACGGACTGTTTAAAGGTGGTTTTAAGACGCTTTCTCGCTATCATGCGATATAAGTATCCACTATAAATCGAGGTATCCCCAGAATTGCTCCTAGATATGATTTCTCAACTTTTTCCCTAATCACAGTCATCTCCCTTACATCCAGCTACAAAAGTCCCTTGGGCCTTTGCAATTTCATCTGCAACTGACATGGAGCCTCTTTCTTCAGCTTGATTCTTCATATTGTTTAATTTCTTTTGCTCGCTAAACTCATGTGATATATCAATTAACTGTTTTCTAAGCATTTTGTATGGAATTTTCCATTCAAAGTCTATTGGCAGAATAATTGTCTTTAATGCTGTTAAAGCATTGATTAATAATTTCACCTCGCTTTGGGTGAATCTAATTTGTACTATTGGTTCTTCCATGTGTACCTCCTGTTAAAATTAATGAGGGTGACCTACAGGGAGGAGGAGAACTCCAGATAAGGAAGTACGAAGGAAGGAGTAGACCACCCTCTCCTCAATTTACTTTTTTTCCTTAAATATATCAAGCTGTGATTCACTGTCAGGCTTGAACTTGAAGTCAATTAACTCATAAGTAGTATTATCCCATTTAGATTTAAACTTTCTTCTATGGAATTGAAACCCATTATCTTTAATTAACTGGCCTAAAGGAATTGTCATTACTTTGCCTTCGTACTCTATTTCAAGGTCCTCTTTCTTAACTCTGCATGATTTAACCATGTAATCTCTTACAGATACACAGCCATTATATATTTTCTTTGCTTTGTATCTCATAATATCTCCTAATTTAATAAGGAGCCCGCTGGTATCCCTGAGTATACTATTCCAGCTTTTATGCTCGAGCTATAGGTACTAACTGGGCTCCTTACTTCAAATTTTTGAAAGGACTTGGCAAGGCGTTTCGGAACTCAAGAGGTATGGTGGCCACAAGTTACGATCTGGTCGCAGATGTATAGATTTGATTAGCCTGCAGGTCATCTATTCTATTCCATCTCCCAAGTCCCTTCATTCCCACGAAGTAGGGTTAGAACGGAATGTCTGTGTCCATTTCCTCTTCAGATAGCACAGGGCCATCATTCCAAGGGTGAACATTCCAGGCTTTCCATACGAACTTCTTCGATTGTTGGTCTTCGGGTAGATGCTTGGTATCCTTAGTAATAAAGGAATCCAGCTTCAATTCTACTTGTACTGGTCGTCCAGAAACATCGTCCTTTTCAACCAGAGGAAGCTTTTTGACCATACGGCCATCTTGCTCGATCTCTTCAGTTTTGACACCTAGTACATCTAAGAGTTGAAAGTACCTTTTGTTCTTAGACGAGTTCTCAGAACCCGTAAACAAAAAGCAACCTCTTCCTCTATATTCCCTGCCAACCACATGATTACAGTTAACTTTCTTAGGCAATCCATCTCCATTCATAACTTTGATACGATCACCATCTGAATCTGTTTTGTAATCATAACCATCCATTTCATAGATAGTCTGTTCTAACTCACTGGCCTCTTCAGCAATCTTGTACTTGAGATCAAATACTACTGCTGGCTCACCCCTCACTTGTATCTCTCTGCTTATTACATCAGAGACATGTGCTGGATAAACACCAGGTTCTACTGGAACAAAATCCCCAGTATCTGTTGTGTCGTAAGTTGCATCTATTGTTTGCATCTTAACTCCTTATTTACTTGATGTTCCGTACTTCTCACACAGAGTATTGAACTCAGTGTTGAAAGATACCTGCTTTTTGGACATAGTAGTACCCTTACCACCTCTGTAATAGAGAGTGGGGAATACCCATGAACCATCGGCTGTCTTCATTTTCCAAGACTTGGAACTTCTGCGTGTGCTAATCAGGCCATCTTTCTCAAGAGTAGTTTTAACCTCATCAGTAATCACACCAGATTTTGTAAGCTTTTCAGCTTGTTCTGTTGTTATGGTACCCATGTTGTTCTCCTTCATGATTTGTATTCGATTTGTTCACCAGCATCTTCTGCCTGTTGGAAAGTAATATGGTTATGTTCAACCATCTCTTCTTCCATAGTGAACGTGTGAAAGCTAGGATTAATAGTTATCTGCTTTGGGAAAGTTTCCTCAGTGCTGAATACCATTATCGGCTTTCCATTCATTAGCTTATACCCAACGAATATTACTTTTTGAAACTCCTTACCATCGTTTGTGCCTACTGTATAGACACTCCCTGTTGAAAGAAGGTTATCATCATATGATACACTCATTTGTCTGTCCTTTCTAGTTTTGCAGTAGAATCTTTGAAGTTGTTTATCCTCTTTAATTTTGCAATAGAACCTTTGAAGTTAGATTCATTTATCTCTTCACTGTCCATCTTTGCTATGATTTTACTACTTTCTTCATCAAAGTCCTTCATCTCAGCTAGCAACATAGTTATTTCCTGATATTGCTCCTTACTTAATGGCTTCGGTGGTGCTGGTAAATCTTCACCTGCATAGATATATAATCCAAGACCATGAAGAGCAATTGCTTTTGCTAGACATCTTTGAATGGATGTATTCACTTGAAATGCATTTGGTTCCTCTATGGATTTGTTCATATGATCTAATACAGGATGAACCTGATGTCTTGCTATACCACCAGACCATACAGTTACTTTTACAAAGCAACCTGCACCTGTTCTCATATATGGAGCAACTACTTCTCCCTTTCCATGAAGGTATTCATGTACTTCCCAAGTTGCTTCTGGGTCTACATTTAATAACTCTCTTACAGCCCAAGCCCAACTTAAATAAGTGAACTTGCCCTTCTTCTCAGTATTTTCAGAAACGTCTTTATGAGACAATTCATCATATATCTCTGTTATCTCTTTTTTATATCCTACCATAATTTCTCCTAATTTGGGGGACTATAGGGGGTTATAGGCCCTATCTCTTAAACGGACTGTCACAATGTTTTGCAAATTGACAGTATCTACATTCCCATTCTTGCACAGGAACTCCTGGCGTGATGCCAGGTTTAAGTTCTTCTGGTTCTATTATATCTTCTAGTGATTCAATTAAGTCTGTCCAATATATCATAGCTTCATCCACGAAGTTATCATTGATTCTTTTAGTCTTCAGTGAACTTGTATCTTTGTTATACCATATCAAATTCATCTCGACATCATCTACTTCATAGTCGTTAGCAAGACCCATGGCATATGTTCCAAGCTGTAACTCATAATTTACACTTGGATTAGGGTCTCTATTTTTCATGTGTCCAAACTGTTTCTTCCACTTGAAACTATGAACAGTCTTAATATCCCATAGATAAGCCTTAGACTCTTCATGGTCTATCAATGCTATATCAAGATGACCTACCACTTTTAGAACAGGTAACCTTATTTGATGTTCAGTAATCCATTGAGGTTGCTGAGGTAATCCTGTGACTACCTCACTAAACATAGAAACTGCTTTCTCAAAGTCAGAATGAACTATGGTGCCAAGTCGCAAGAGTCTATTAACTCTTTTATCTGGAGGTGTTGGTTCGTATTTGTTGGCACGATACCATTGTTTACGATAACACTGTCCAGCCGAACTGGCACCAAACCAGTCTTCAACTCCTTTATATCTGAGCTGAATCTTCTCACTTTCCTGTTGAAGGAATGATTCATAGATTGACTCTATATCTATCATTATATACTCCTTATCTAGTCCTTAATCTACTATTTCCTGAGGAGGAAATCAAGTAAATCTGATCCTTCTTGGGGATGATACCTTCCAGTTATAGAACTCTTCTAAAAGTTCTATGTACATTTCAGTACTAGGACATTTAACAAGCATACGACTTACAGTTCCAATCTTATCTTGCATTTGTTTATGGTCATACCGCTTATGTGTATATAATGTGAAGAAGGCTACTACAAAATTCCTATGCCAGTAATGGCTTGGAATAATTTGTCTATCATTATATGTAGAAAAGTCTCTTAGGTCTGTTGCGAATTTATCAGACCACTCAAGATTTACTAAATCATGAATAGTTAATTCACCATTCTGAAACTTATCCATAGTTGCTGTCTGTCTACTACCACATAGTATTATCATAGCTGTAGAAGGTGACAGTTTAGGAATTGACTCCATATAGTCACTGAATATCTTATATGCAGTATATTTCTTCTGCCCATCGTTGAACAGACTTATATAAGCATGTAGATAATCCTTCATAGTCCACTTCTTCTGGAAACTATTAGCTTTTGGGACATCATCAATCGTAAGTCTATCAGAGATTTTGTAATACACAGTTCTACCTTCTTCCTTACAAGCGAAGTACCGCGTTTGCCCTTCAAGAATATTCATATCATCATCAACTATTATTGGATAGTCAATACAAAGATTCTTATTGTTCTTCATATCCTTTCTTAATGAGTTGATTGCGTTCTTTCCGACCTCTCTATTGAAGTCTATTATATGAAATAAATCATAATCTATTGTTTTCTGTATCTGGTTCATACGTTACTATCCTCTCTATGTTCTTTGTTAATTGCATCTTGAATATCTAACCAATCTGCATAGTGTACATTTGCTTCTTCAAAAGCCTTCATAATTGTCATCTTTGACCCATTGTTCTTTGCCCTTTCATAAATATAGCAGGCAGCATCACTTTTAGGATCATCACTTTCTTTGAATATTAAATCCATTTCTGAAAAGAATCCCATTTCATCTTTCTCCTCATCAGTTACTGTTTCTCCCATTAATACTCTAGCTTGAGCTGAAGAACCTATTTGGTGTCTTCCTTCATCATCAATACCCATTATAGCAAACCACTCAGGGTCTTCTATAACTTCCTGACTCTCAGGCCATCGTTTTACTTCTAATATCATTTTGTTTTCTCCGATACTTCCTCTATAAGTTTCAAAAAACCTATCTTTGTTAGAACACTGTGCTCGTCATAGTGCTTTAATATATATGACATTAGCTTAACACAGCGATCTCTATACTGTTTCATACCCTTGATTTCTTCCTTCATGACAGTTTATCAACCTCTTGTTGTAAGAATTGTATAATAGTCCTACCTACTCCAAACTTGCCTTCGTTCTTTATCTTCTCTTTCATTATAATTCTATACATATAGTCTCTAATAATCTCCTTATCAGACTGTTTCTTTTTAACAGGATTCTGATGCATCTCATTATATACGATATTACATCCAGGCTTATCACACTTCTTCATCATCTTTATTATCTCCACTTATAGAATATCCGTGGTTATTACCTAGAAAGTCGCTGACTATCATTTCAGAGTATCCACAGTCCTTCTGACACATGTACCCAGGCGTTGACTCATCTGAGCTGGCATCTCCAAATTCAGTTGCCATAAGACTACTACCACATTCAGGGCAATATCTTATACCCCATACTTCGTTTATTTGGTCATGTTCATATTTATAGTCTTTA
>PCCY01000033.1 GCA_002731875.1 Roseobacter sp.
ACGCCGACACTCAGCACTGGGTTGGAAAAGCCCCGTCGCTTTCGAAAGAAAAGTGGCTTAAACGAGCATTTGGGGCGGCACTAAAGCGCGACAGGTCCAGGGTTACTCGGTGACACAGCGCCAGATCGAGACCTAACGGAAGACCTCGACGATGATGCGTTACTTGCGGAACTAGGCATCGAGGCTGAAGTCTCACCTCTCACCGAGCTGAAGCATGTGCGATCAAGTGTGGAAAAGAAGGCGGCGGAAGAAGTCGCGGGCCGTGACAAATGCGAGGACTTCGAAACATTCAAGCCGCTCTTTGAGCAGGTTCAAAAGGAACTAGCCTCTGGCATGCGCGAAACGCGCCCTTTTGAGATGAAAGCTGAAATCGAACAAGGTCGCTTCTTCATTGTAGGCGGCCAAAAGGCATATGTCGCCGAGATGGGCGAGATGACCTTGACTGATCAAGGTCGAACCGACGCTAGGCTTCGCGTGATCTTTGATAACGGCACAGAGAGCAACATGCTCATGCGCTCCCTTCAGCGTGCGTTGAACAAGGACGAAGCAGGACGGCGCATCACCGATCCGACTGCTGTCCCCCTATTTTCTGACCACACGATCGACGGCGACGAAGCGAGTGGAACGATATATGTTCTCCGTAGCAAGTCCGATAACCCTCTTGTTGCCGAAAATCGCGATCTTGTTCACAAGATCGGCGTGACGAACATGAGCGTTGGGAAACGGATTGCAGGCGCAAGGCTGCAATCAACGTTCCTCATGGCGGATGTCGAAATCGTTGCGACCTACGAGTTGTACAATATCAACCGAACCAAGCTCGAAAACCTGATACACAGGGTTTTTGCATCCGCGCGCCTTGAAATCGAGATCAAGGACCGGTTCGGGCGGCCGGTGATTCCGAGAGAATGGTTTCTTGTTCCCCTGTTCGCGATCGACCAAGCAGTTGAAAAAATTAAGGATGGCACGATTGCAGATTATCAATACGATCCTGGCCAAGCACGTTTGTCAAGGCGCGGATGACGGCATGGCAAAGCGTAAGCCACAAGGAGCTCTGACAGCGGACGAGAAACGCATCGTCAAAACACTGCTCGCCCGTGGCTGGCGCAACCAAGACATACAGCATCTTATCAACAGAGGTCGCGTCGCCACTATCAACAGCGCGCGGATCACCGAGGTCAAAGATAACGAGAAGATTAAGTCTGCCGTCGATGACTATGTAGATTTCTACATCCGCAAAAAGGACACCTACGATCCTGTCACAGGCCTCAACCTTTACGATGACGAGAGACTTATTCGCGCACGCGAGGCTATGATTTTGGCTGTTCAAAGCTTTAACAGCCCGAGCCTTCGCTTCAAGACCGAGCAATTTGCAGTACAGGCCAATATTGCTTGGACATATCTTCTACACGAATACTATGAGCGCAAAGGCGTGCAGATCGTCGCAAATGATGGGCGTTCGCTCTTGCTCTCGCAAATGATCAAGCGCGACGATTGCCCCCTAAAAAATGGTGTTTGTAACAACATTCGAGATTTGAACGATATTCGAGACACTGTAGAGCACAAGCTTCTGGGGCGTTCGGATGTCAAATTCTTCTCTCTGTTTCAGGCCACATGTCTGAATTTTGATCAGGCGATCTGCGAGCTCTTCGGAGAAAAGCTGTCACTCCAATCGGATCTTTCGCTAGCGCTTCAATTTGCAAAGCTAGATTTCACACAGATTAGCGACCTTCAGAAATACGATGTGCCTGATCATATTTCGGCTTTAGATGCCGAGCTTGATGGAAGGCTTTCAGAAGACGAGAAGTCTGACTTGGAATACCGCTTTCGGGTTGTTTACCTTCTTGAAAGCACTTCAAAAAGCAAGGCTCATTTCGAGTTTGTCAGACCTGGTTCCGACGAAGGCAAGCAGATTCATAATATTCTTGAAAAGCGGGTAATTGCAGATGACGACTACCCCTATAAACCCAGTCTGGCTGCGAAAAAGATAGCAGAAAAATCAGGCAAGAAATTTTCCTCCCACAATCACACGCAGGCTTGGAGACGTTACAAGGTCCGGCCAAACTCCACGGCTAAGCAAAAACATCAAACCAACAAAGACTTTTGCATTTTTCACAAGTCACACGGTGACTACACCTATAACGAGGCGTGGATTGACTTTGTTGTCGAAAAGATCGCCTCAGACGATGAATTCACAGCTTTGAAGGCAACGAAATAGCGTTCTTCTGTGGCGCACCCGTGCGGGGTGGGCTGTCGTGAACCGAGCCTGCCGTTGGCAGTCTCGGCCTTTCGGCTTCCATCCCTTGCGCATCATCGGCCAGCCCTGAGGGGCTGACATCCTTTTTTTCTTATAGGGGTCTGCGACCCCGTCCTCCGTCAAGACCAAGCCCTCCGCATAAGCTGCGGGCGCAGTCAGCGGTCTCCCCATTCTTCCGCTCTTCGTTTGTGCAGAACGGGTGATCCCCCTCCGCCGTCTGCAGTCCTGACGGTCTCCCCCCGCTCATTGGCGCGGGCCTAGTCCAGTTGCATGCGCAACCGACTTTGAGAAGGAGAAAAGGAAGTGAAACAAGACGTTTATCAGAAAGTGACCGACAAGATTATTGCCGATCTGGAGCAAGGCGAACTGACTTGGCTCAAGCCTTGGTCAGCAGGAAACATGGACGGGCGGATCATCAAGCCGCTGCGTCATAACGGCATGGCCTATAGCGGGATCAATGTCCTGATGCTATGGGGTGCGGCCATTGAGGGCGGATATCTTTCGCCATTTTGGATGACCTACCGCCAAGCCAAGGAATACGGCGCACACGTCCGCAAGGGCGAGCGCGGCAACCTTGTTGTCTATGCCAACAACATCACCAAGACGGAAGAGCAAGACGACGGCAGCGAGGAAGAGCGTAAAATCCCTTTCATGAAGGGCTACAGCGTTTTCAATGTAGAGCAAATTGAAGGACTGCCCGCGCATTTCTACGTCAAGCCCGAGCCGATCATCGACCCCGCACAGCGGATAGAGCATGCCGAAGCGTATTTTGCCGCCACAGGGGCAGACATCCGCCATGGCGGAAATTCCGCCCACTACAGCGGCGGGACGGATCATGTGCAGATGCCACATTTCGAGAGCTTCCGCAGCCCCGAAGCCTACTATGCGACCTTAGCACACGAGCTGACCCATAATGCCGAGCTTCGGATTATGCCGCGCCGATCCGCAGAACTTGTTGTGTTGTAGTTAGATCGGCGCGGCAGGTCGGCATAATACTTTGGCGGCAAACAGCAGCCGTTCGAACTGAACGCGGCGAACTCGGGCTTTGAGCCCGAAGTGTCGAATGCTGCATTGAGTACGAAGGTCGGCTTTTAATGTTTGGCATTGAGTCTCTGCGACCAAACAACGGCCAAGAAAATGATGGCCCCGCCAAGTATCGCGGAAGACGTCGGCACCTCTGACAGTATGAGAAACGCCAAGACGGGTGCTAACGGCATTTCCAGTGTAGAAAGCAATGCTGTTTCTGCTGATGGCAGGCGTCTCGCGCCCTCTGACAAGGTCACAGACGCAACTGCGAAAACAAGGCCGAAGGCTATGAGTATCGGCAGTTCGTGATTTTGCACCACAAGCGGGTCGCCAAACGCCAGTGCAAATGGCAGCAGCACAATGGACGATAGGGCTGCCGGTAACGCCGCAGTCGTCGATGGGAATTTCCGGTAAACAACCATCGTGCCCGACATCATCAAGGTCATGAACAGGGCAAGGAAATCTCCTTTTAGCTGACTGTCGCCAAATGATGCTGAAACAATGATGAACACCCCCAAGAGCGCCGCCAAACTTGCCAAAATGACCCGCGTGGTTGGAAGCTCTTTGATGAACACCCACGATAGCCCTGCGGCGATGAACGGGGCGGCAGCATAGATCAAAGCGACGTTTGCGACGCTGCTGAGTTTGAACGCCGGGATAAAGGCGGCAGTGCCAGCGGCCATCATCAAAGTTACAAAGAATGCGGGCTTGTTGAATGCCCTGATTTCCGCAAGAAGCGCGCCGCGCAACACCAGATAGATCAGCGTAAACGTCGCCGCTGCAGCCCCTCGCCAGAAGATAATCTCCCATGGGTCTGTTGAAACGCCATTGGTGAAAACACCAGCAGAACTAAAGACAATCGCGGAGACCGCCACGAGGACAATGCCTGCTTTTCTTTGATTGGTATCGATCATTTTCACAGGATGCCGCCTTGCATTGTTTATGAATGAATAGCGGACGACTACTGACACCTGTATGTCAGCAGTATTTCATGCTGGGCAAAAAGAAGTGAGTGGACATGCCATCCAAAACGACACGATTTTTCGAGATTATTCAGCTTTTGCGCGACGCCAAGAAACCACTTTTGGCGCGGGATCTTGCTACGGTCCTCGAAGTGTCGGTCAGGACCGTTTATAGAGACATTGCCAGCCTGCAGGCCATGCAGACCCCTATCTTGGGCGAGCCCGGTGTCGGTTATGTTATGCGAAAGGGCTATGATCTTCCCCCGATCAACCTGGACGTCGATGAAGCCGAGGCCATTGCAGTAGGTCTCAGCCTTGTAGCACGCACGGGCGATCCAGGTTTGTGGCGCGCAGCAGGGCGGGCCTCACGAAAACTGCATGAGGCGGCACCGGGGACACGAAAGCTGGTCACTTCATCATGGGGAGTCGAGAGTGAGCCACCGATAGATCTGTCACGTCTTCGCGCTGCGATCCGTGCGGAAACCAAGTTGGAGATTTTCTATCGAGATGCGGACGCGCGCGAAACCAGCCGTATCATCTGGCCGCTTGTTCTCATCTACTATGTGGACAACGTCATGATCGTGGCGTGGTGTGAGTTGCGTCAAAGCCTGCGCCACTTTCGCATAGACCGTATCGCCGACGGCAATTTTATGCTCGATAATTTTAAGGGCGAAGGGGATGCACTTATTGCGCAATGGGAGCGAACGCAAAAGAATGAGACAGTTTCGACAAAAGACTTCTAAGCGCAAATGCCGCCATTGGCGCAACCGCAGCGAAGGCACCCTTTGTCCCGCATTGTGTTGATCTATCCTCGCCCCGTGAGCGTCCGCTTCGGTGATCTGGCATAAGCACAACCTTCAACCAACTGAAGGAAAAGCTTATGAAAACGCAACCATCTCGCGCGAACCGATCTTTGCCAAACCGGATCAACCATGCTGACCACTTCGCCGAAGTCATCGAATCCGAAGGGTACAGCCAGGGGTCGATTGATAAATACAGATCGAATGCACAAGCGCTCAGGGAGGCCCTGGTATCGGCAAAACTCACCCCTGCTGACTTAACTGATGAGCTTATGGACCAGCTTGCGCGTCCAATCGTCGACGCCGCGTCGGCGAAAGATAAGAAGCATTGCCTATACCGACTTAATCGGTTCAGGGATTACCTGATCGAGAATGCATCCGCTCCAGCGCGCCCTATACCGCCGCTCGACATGTCGCCAAGGGCTGTGCTCAAACGGGAGTACGAGACGTACCTGCGCGTCCAGCGCGGTCTGTCCGAGGACACAATCTACCACTGCCTGCGGTTCTATGACCGGTTCCTGACCGCGAAGTTCGGCACGGGTTTAGGCGATCTCAACAAGATCAAGCCTGACGACATCACCGGGTTCATCCTTCGATTGCGTGAGGCGCAAAATGCGCCGCGTGACAAGACCGGTCCGTCACATCTGCGTAACCTCTTCCAGTTCCTGTTTTGGAGCGGAAAGACGGAGCGAAACCTGAGCAGCGCCGTGCCGAAGGCGCGGCAGCCGAAACCGACGGGCATTCCGAGGTATCTGGAGCCGGAACAGGTCAACCGGCTCATTGAGGTGGTGCGCGGCCACAAGAAAACGGGCCGACGCAACTATGCAATGCTGATGCTGATCGCCCGGCTGGGCCTCCGGCCCCCAGAGGTGACGGCGATAGAACTGAACGATATCGACTGGCGTGCTGGTGAAATCCTGATCCGTGGCAAGAGGCAGTTGCACGATCGGATGCCGATGTCGGCGGAGGTTGGTGAGGCGATTGTCGATTACATCAAGAATGAGCGCCGGGGCCCAGACCGCGCGCTGTTCGTGTCGGTGAAACCGCCGTTCAAGAGGTTCAAGGACGCTCAAATCCTTCGCTGGATTTTGCGAGACGCCTATGACGCGACCGGGATCAGTCCGCCACAAGCCTATATAGGCACCCACATTCTGCGGCACAGCCTGGCCACCGACATGCTGCGAAAGGGCGCGTCGCTTACCGAGATCGGGGATGTGCTGCGACACCGGTCTGCGATGAACACGACAATCTATGCGCAACATGATGTCGATGCTTTGCGCTCGATCTCGCGTCCCTGGCCAACGGCGGAGGAAGTGCGATGAAGAGGCTTTCCCAACAACTTGATGAATATCTGGCCCTTCGGCGTTCGATGGGATTTGACCTCTCCTTCGATGAACGGGTCCTCCGCAAGTTCGTCAGTTTTGCCGACGACAACGGGTTCCATATCATCTCGACGCCCTTGTTCCTTGATTGGAAGGCAAACTACGGCAGTGCGGACAACAACACATGGTCTCATCGCCTTGGCATGGTGCGCCGGTTCGCCTTTTGGCTTGCAGAGCACGACGATCGGACCGAGGTCCCGTCCAGCCAACTCGTCATCGGCCGATACCGAAGGCGTGTCCCCTACATCTATGCGCCCAGTCAGATCGCAGATCTTGTCGCCGAAGCCGGGCGGCTGCCGTCACCATATGGCCTTCGGGCCGCTTTGTGGCAGACCCTGTTCGGCTTGATCGCGGTGACGGGCATGCGGGTGAACGAAGCTTTGTCTCTGGATCAGCAGGACGTCGATCTTGACCGCGCCGTGCTCACGCTCAGAAACACGAAGAATGGTAAGGATCGGCAGTTGCCCGTCAACGGTGACACCGCCCATCGGCTTGCCCGCTATGCCGAGTTGCGGGATCGGCTGGTACCGCGGCAATCGCCACGGTTCTTCATCAAGGAAGATGGCGAACCGGCAGGAGATTGCGGGGCACGCTACAACTTCGCACAGGTCAGCAGAAATATCGGCCTACGGTCATCGCAAGCCTTCAACCGCCACGGTCATGGTCCCCGAATCCATGATTTGCGGCACACATTTGCTGTTCACACCATCCTGGACTGGTTCCGGGATGGCCGGGACATCGAGGCCGAAATGTACAAGCTCAGCACCTATCTCGGCCATTCCGAGCCCAAGCATACGTTCTGGTACATCGAGGCCGTACCCGAGCTGATGCAGTTGGCCGCAGCACGAGCAGAGCAGCGGGTACTGGAGGGCGCATCATGATCGTGACCTATCCATTGCCCGTCTACGTGCAACGGTTCTTCACCGAGCGGCTGTTGACCCAGATGCAGGCCAGCCCAAACACGATCGCCAGCTATCGCGACACCTTCCGGCTCTTGCTGAAATACGCGACAGCAGAGACCAGGTTGCCGCCGACTGAGCTGCATTTAGCCCACATCGATGCCGACATCATCGGGCGGTTCTTGACGTTCTGCGAGGATGAACGCGGCAATAGCGCGCGAAGCCGGAACACGCGGCTGGCAGCGATCCGTTCGTTCTTCAAATACGTCGCGGGCTGTGAACCCCAGTTGCTGCATCATTGCCAGAAGGTGCTGGCGATGCCGTCCAAACGGCACGAAAAACGCGTCGTGGACTTCCTGACTCGTGACGAGATTGAGGCCTTACTGAAGGCGCCTGACCAGACGACCTGGTTTGGGCGGCGTGATCGGGTGTTGCTCCTCACAATGCTACAGACCGGTTTGCGCGTATCAGAGGTGATCGGCCTGCGCGTTGGCGATGTCGAGCTCGGCACCGGAGCGCACCTCAGATGCATGGGTAAAGGCCGCAAGGAACGCGCGACACCGCTTCGGACAGACAGTCGGGATGCTTTGAAAGCCTGGCTTGCCCAGATTGACGTCGGCCCCAGCGACCCCTTGTTTGCGACGATCCGGGGCGCGCGCTTGAGCCGAGACGCGGTTGAACGGATCGTTCGGAAGCACGCGGCCACCGCCGCCTTGACCAGTTCGACGTTCAGATTGAAGCGCGTCACCCCCCATGTCTTGCGCCATACCGCCGCAATGCAGCTTCTACAGAGCGGTGTTGACCGAACGATTATCGCCCTTTGGTTGGGCCATGAATCGATTGAGACGACACAGGTCTACATCCACGCCGATATCGAACTGAAAGAAAGGGCGATGGCTCTGACAAAGCCGGTTGGCCAGACGGGCGGACGATATCGACCGGGTGACGAACTCTTGGCATTCCTCGAAGCGCTCTGAATTATGCCGACCTGCCGCGCCGATCTAACTACAACACAACAAGTTCTGCGGATCGGCGCGGCATAATCCGAAGCTCGGCATTATGCGTCTTATGCCGATGTCGGCATAACACGCATTGGACGAAACATCCGAAGCGGCTGGATCGAGATTTCGGGCGGAAGAAATGGGGCGATGAAGGCTATGCCCGCGAGGAACTGGTTGCCGAACTTGGCGCAGCCTTTCTTTGTGCCGATCTAGCTTTGAAGCCCGAGCCTGGCACAGACCATGCCGCCTATATCCAAAGCTGGCTCAACGTGCTCAAGAAAGACAAGCGCGCGATATTCAGCGCGGCATCCCACGCACAACGAGCGGCGGACTTCCTAAACGGCCTGCAAAAACAAGAATCCGAGCAGGAGGAAGGAGTCGCCGCGTAAGCGGCGGCCTCGCCTTGAAGGAGATAAGGTCATGGAAAAACACACTATCGTATGGCGGGGCGTCACCGTCGAAATCACCTACACGCCCGAGGAATTCTCGGTGGTGGATCACATCGTGCTGCGCACAGACGGCAAGACGCCGCTCCCCGTGACGGATACGGGCTATCGCTCGCACTACCTGCCTGTTGGCATAGTGGCCGAGTATGGCGGAGCGGTAGCCTTCGTCACCGAATGGCTCGACTTCGAAGCCAAGCGAGTTCGCTGGCACGGGGCGCAGCTTTCCTTGTTCTAGAAAATTTCTCGGCTGGCCCGTCGGCCAGCCTCTTTTTTTAGGGCCCAAGTCTAAAGATCAAATTCAGCGCGCAACTTTTAAATTCGGAAAATTGAATGTATAGTGTTTTCATTTATTAATTTCGAATTTTGAGTGTGCGATGAGAGCGTGGATTAGTAGGATAGGTATTTTTTTGGTTGTCTTATTCGTGGGGTGGTCTGCCTACGATTACTATAGGATGGGATACCATTCGATGCCCGAGATCGGTGATAATGATTTTCCATTGGTTTTTGATAGCGGGTATAGGGTGATAATGGAAAGGTCAGAGGACAAAAGGTTTGCCGAGAAGGTAAATAGGCGTGAATATCTTTTCGCCGCGTACCTAAATACGCCAGAATACTTCAAGGACGCATGGTCTCGATGCAAAGCGCCCGCTGGTGCTGAGGCACGTGAAATAGAGAAGTCTTCAGCGGCCCCAGGGCCAGGTATGCGACTCGAGGCGGTTTGTACGCTAGACGCTGATGGAGAAATTCTGCGCACAGGGATAGTTTATTCAATTCCAGACCTATAAAGCCGTATTTCAAAGAAATGCATACTGCTTCACTTGCAGCGAGTGGGCGCGACCGAGGCCGCACCCGACGATGCTTGTCAGGGCTGCATCGTGAAGCCTCGCGGCGTCGATCTGGTGACATAACCCATCGCGCGCTCGATGTTTTCGAGGCTTGCCAGGATATGGCAGCGCTCCGCTTCGTCGAGGGTAGGTTCAGTCAGAAGCCAGGTGAAGAACTGGTGCAGTTCTCCAAGTTGTTGAGCCGTCAAGCCTTGCAGCTCGTGCATGTTGATGAGTGCGATCATGTGATCCTCCGTTTCGTTTCGTGACCCGACCAATTCGGACCCGGGGATCGAGAGGCGCAGGATGCGGCTGCTATCGGCCACCTACGGTCGCAACGCAGTGGAGCAGGCTTTCATGCCTTGGCCGCATACGCAGCCCTTTCTGCCATTCATGATTTTCGGGGGACCGATGGACGAGCACGGGAGAAATGTGGATAGCGGGCTCGAAGCTGATCGCCAGCCCCGTGACGCACGCGCGACGGATCAAATCCTTGGTTAATCGGACCTGCCTCGTTCTGACACGCCTGAATTCCTGACCGCACGCGGTCAGCTGTCAATATCCTGCCCGCACCACTTCGGCGGAGCCGAACCGTGTGGGAAATGACGCCCGACCTTCACCCTGCGGTCTTGCGGAATGGCGTAACGAGCCAAACCACAAACCAAAGGAGACCCATCATGGCACGCACAAACACAAAACTCGACAACCAGCAGCCCAACGCGCCCGAGTTCCTCGCCTGGCACGTCACCGACAAGGGCGAAAAGCCTTTCTGGAACAAAGTCGGAGCCGCGTGGCGGCACAAAGACGGGAAAGGCTGCACGCTCCAGCTTGAAGTCGTCCCGATCAATGGCCGCATCGTCCTGCGCCAGCCCCTCGACGAGCCGAATGGCAGCGACGGCGAAACCGAAAACGGGCGCTCCTAGAGCGCCCGTTACCTTGCACCCCTCCAAAGCTATCGGTCGTCGGGGAAATCCTGAAAGATGTCGTTGACCGCAGTGGTCAAAAGAGCCAGCTCGTCGTCAGTGAGCTTAGCGAACTCCTTTTCGCGACGGCGTTTAGCCAGTGTGCCACCGTTCTGCCGAACAAACATAATGAAATTGTCGGCCAGTCGGTCGGGCATCTCGACGGCATTCATGATTGCGGTCATGGCGGCATCATGCCGCTTGAGATACTCGATCTCGCGGGGCAGATCGTTTTCGATGGTCCGCAGGACGCATTCATAGAGGAACTCGGCCTCGCTCGTGCAGTCGTAGAAGCGATAGAGGTCGGATGTGTCGTTCGTGACTGCGACATTGCCGTTCGGCAGCGCGTGCCAGTCGATAGTTGGCATGAGCGGTCCCGAATGTCCCTGGAGGACGTTTCGGTAGTCGTCAATGCGGTCGAGCATGACGGACGAAACGGGGAAAACCATACCCTTCGGCGTGAACCCGCGCTCGGCCAGAACATGGTGGATCAGGCAACGATGCAACCGCCCGTTGCCGTCAGCAAGTGGGTGAATGTAGACAAAGCCGAACGCGATACAGGCCGCTTGCAGGACAGGATCGACGTCCGCGATATCCGTGATCCTTAAGCGATTGTTGCACTCATTGAGACCCGTCATCAAATCCATAAGGTCTTCATGACGCGCACCGATGAACTCGGGCACAGGCTCGTGATTGTGGTCGCGCTCGCCAAGGAAGACACCTTCCTCGCGATAGCCGATGGTCGTGAAGCGATCATCACCGATAAGGATGCGATGCAGCCTGTAGATTTCTGTTTGGTTGAGCGGGCGTTTTCCCGCTTCGAGTACGGCACGCGCCCATCGCTCCAGACGATTGATCGGCGGGCGCTCTCCCTCAATCTCGAAGCTCGCGCGGCTGTCAGCCAGCATGAGGAAACTGGCCGCGCGAGCGATGACCTGAGCTCCCGTCCGACCTATGGTTTCTTGAGCCTGGCTCGCGAGGTCTTTGGCGATCAGCTCTTCGAGCTTCGGTGTTCTTCGGATGATGGGGCAGAGTGCGCCCGTGCCGAGCAGGTTGTCCCGAACGCGATGGCGCAGCGATATTTTCTCTTTGCCCGTGAAGTATAGCTTCGGATCAAGTGCATCGACCGCCGTGACGGTGGGCGCGTCGTCAAGGTCGAGGCGCTTTCCCGTTAGCGTTTCATAAAAGAACCAAACCCTTCGGCTGAATGCACCTGTGGGCGTTCGCTTGATGATGTCGGTCACTTCTTCGACTGGGGCATCCTCTAGCACCCGCTTGAGAACGAGCAAGTCGATTGGCTCATGTCGCAGCGCAAAGGTCAGATGACCTTCGAGCGTCGGTTCGGGACGATATCGCTTGTCGTAGATATCCCAAGCTGCCTCGTGCCGTTTGTTGCCACGCACATGCTTGTCCGACGTAGCGGAAAGAGTTCGGACGGGAGCTTCAACATTGAGCGCATGCACCAGAGCCGACCAGCCAGCCAGTTCCGTACCCTCTGGTAAGGGCTCGTCTTGAAAGAATGCTGGTCTAAGGTCATCTAGTTGCACAGGTCGAAATCCTTTCATGGTTGTCGAAAGTAGCATCAAAAAACATTACCATGTCGAAAACCATCATACCGTGAAGTGGGTCGAAAATCAATCACTAGTGTCGAATCTCGATCACATAGCTAACTTATGTCGAAAATCGCATCATGACATGCTCTCAATGCGCCTTCTGCGGTAGCACCTGATACAGCCGATCCAGTGCCGGATCATCGACCACGACCACCTTCACAGGGCCGTGTAGGTCCTGATTTTCGTACAGGAGCATAAAGCGCTCGGCGTCGAGATGATCGGCATCGCTTGCCTCACGGGCTATCCGCTGCGCATCCTCTCCCCATTCGCGCATCTCCCCCGCGCCCGCATAGGCAGCTTCGTAGAGGTCGAAAATGCGGCGCGGCACATAGGCGATAGTGTCGAATTGTTCCATGTTCTTGTCACTCATCGTTCGAATCCAAAATCGCGCCCGCGATTTCGACCGCGAGTCCGCCATCTTCCCTCGCGCTGCGGTTCGCTGTCCTCGCGCGCACGCTCTCTCCCACCGAGCTCCTAATAGCGGGCGATATCTTCGCGCAGCAGCAGTAAGTCGGCATGTTGCCTTTCTCTTTGCTCACGGATTTCCGCTTGCAGCGCGCGCCGTTCGGCGAGTTGATCAAGGATCAGATCATCCCGCTCGCCACGATCACGTAGCAAGGCGTTCCATGCTTCATGCTCGTTTTTCTCCCTTAGGCGGCGATGTTTACCCGTGATACGCTGCCACACTGGACCTGTCGCGTTTTCGTGCCGCCCCCGGTGCTCGTTTAGGCCACCTTCCGTTCGAAGGCGACCGGGCTTTTCCAACCTAATGCTGAATGGCGTC
>PCCY01000034.1 GCA_002731875.1 Roseobacter sp.
ATCTCGGCATCAACAAAAACACAGTCCTCGAAATCATGAAGCGGCACCGCGAAAAAACCTTATGATACGATTCCGCCCTCAGCCGGACTCGACCCCAAGCTGGCTTCGTATCCACGCCAGAACGATCTCGCGTTGCTTTGAGGGAAGTCGGCCGTGTCGAACGCACATTGTTCATGCTGGATTGGGTACTCAACGCGGATATGCAGCGGCGAGTGCAGATCGAATTGAACAAAGGTGAGGCGCATCACGCGCTGAAGAATGCTCTGCGCATCGGCAGGCAGGGCGAAATACAAGACCGCACGACCGAAGGACAGCACTATCGTATGGCGGCGCTCAATCTGCTGGCGGCCATCGTCATATACTGGAACACCGCCCGGCTCGGTGAGGCGGTGGTGCAGCGCCAAGACGCGGGCCTGCCTATTCAGCCTGACCTCCTTGCGCATACATCGCCACTCGGGTGGGCGCACATTCTGCTGACAGGAGAATACAAATGGCCAAAAAAAATGATACGCAGGACAGCGGACCTTGGCTACGAGGCGCATGGACTCACACAGTGCGGACAAACCAAACTTATGCAGTTGCGGCTATTGCTGACGCAGCATCGCTATGCAACTGCGGCAAACATGCCGTTCGACATCTGCGCATATCCTGGAAGCAGTCATTGGATTTTGCCTGGGCTGATGCGAAGTGTATGGTTTCGTCCTCATCTATTTGACTGTCGAAAAGCTCTGCTTACTCACAGAATTGAGTTTGCCTAGATTGGAGGAGGTGTAATTAGTTCAGATGTTCGACATCATTCGCCGCGTCATTCAGTGGCTCGTCCGAAGCATCCTCATAGAGCGCGGCAAACAGCGCGAAGGCGACGGCCGCCGCTATGCCCGCCAACGGGATCCAATGCCATTTTTTCGATTTCTCGAAGTCCGGTTCCTGGTTCGACATATTGCACCTCCAAAAAAACGATCTGGCCGGGCGATGCGAAGAGCGCCCGGCCAAAGGGATCAGTCGTCGATCGAAATCGGGCTGACCAGCGGGCCGCCATCGACAACCACCGGCTTGTCGTTCGCAACGCTTCCGGGTCCGAATTCGTAGACGCCGAGTTCGCCATCATCGACGTGCAACATCGCGATGACTTTGTCTCCGTCATAGTCACCGGTCAGCGGAACGTAGACATTTTCGGTCATGCCAGCCTTGACATAGGTATGCCCGATCGAGGCCGGAACGACCGGCTTGCCGTCCTTGATTGCGTGGATCACGACCCAACCATCCGCGGCGGCGGTCACGGACTTGACCACGACGGCGTGGCTCAGTTCCTGCTCTGCGGTTTCGAGCGCGTTGGACACGTGGCCGTCAGCGAGGGCGACGGACGCAGTGGCGGTCAGGACCGCGATTGTGGCGATAACTTTCTTCGTAGCGTTCATGAGAACTCTCCTTTGAATTCGGTTGGAGCGCCGCTTTGGGCGGAGCTTGCAAGGTTCACGACCGACAGCCTGGAACCCTTCCCAAGTTTTTGTTCACGAACCCGTGATCGACAATTTTCAAAAGATTTCCGGGAATAATCCGGCGACCGCGCGCGTTACTTATGTGAATGCATGCAAACGGAGGCAGCGTGCCGACCCATCACGCCCTTGCCCAAGAGGCCGACGCCATGAAGCGGTACGCGATCACGCTGACGCGCGACGTGCACACCGCCGATGACCTGGTGCAGGATTGCATGGAACGAGCCTTGCGCAAGTGGACGCTGCGGCGCGCAGGTGTCCCCCTGCGGGCCTGGCTGTTCACGATGATGCGCAATCTGCATGTTGATGGGTGGCGGCAGGCGAAACGACGTCAGACGGAATCGCTTGAGACCATGACATCACCGCCCGCGATACCGCCGACCCAGGAAAACCATGTCGAGTTGAACCGGTTGTTGGCGCGCGTCATGTCTCTGCCCGACGATCAGCGTGTGGCTTTGATACTGGTCAGCGTTGAAGGCTTCACCTACCGAGAGGCCGCTCAGACGCTTGGCGTCCCAGAAGGCACGATCCTGAGCCGCGTAAGCCGGGCCCGCGCCGCTTTGCGCGGGGCAACGGCTGAGACGGCCCCAAGACTGAGGAGCGTGACATGACAAGCGCGCCGAAGGATATTCGTGAAGAGGATCTTGTCGCCTACGTGGACGACGCCTTGCCGCCTGATCGGAGAAAACAAGTCGAAGCCTATCTGAATGACACACCAGAAGCCGCCCGTCGGGTGGAAGCCGACATGGCCATCGCCCGCGATCTGCGCCATGCCTTTGCGGGGCTGGTTGCCGATCATCCGATGGCGACGCTGCCGGTTGCCGAACGGCGCAGGCACATGCCGTTGGCATGGGTTGCGTCAGTTGCGATGGCGCTGATGATAGGCGGTACGGCAGGTTGGGTCCTGCGCCCCGACACAGCCCCGCAGCCGATGTCGGGCCTTGTGGCCGAAGCCTTCGCCGCACATCGCACTTTCGTTGTCGAGGTCGCGCACCCGGTCGAGGTCGGGGCGGAGAACAAGGGCCATCTGGCCACTTGGCTGACCAATCGGCTGGATCGTCCGTTTGCTATCCCCGACCTGCGTGTCGTGGGTCTGTCGCTGGTCGGTGGGCGGCTCCTTCCCTCGCCCACCGAACCAGCGGCACAATTGATGTACGAAGACGGCAACGGTCAGCGCCTGACGCTCTATCTGCGACGCGGCAGCGAAGGCGATCCAAGTTTCCGATTTGCCGAAACGGCCACCGAGCAGGCGTTCTACTGGAGCGACACCGAGTTCGCCTACGCCCTGACCGGTGCTTTGCCGCGCGCGCGCCTTCTGGAAATCGCTCATTTGCTGCAGGCTCAGTTCGAGGATCCAGGCGCGCCAACCTGATCTCACGGAAGCGTGATCATAAATTCGGGAAGGGTTCTGGATGTCGGCGCGTCAGTCTTGTGAAGGCCGCCCGCAATCGGTGGAGGCCGATCCACGACCCTGACAGGAGATACCATGCGACTGACAACGCTTTTCACCACCACAATCCTTGCCGCCGCCCCGGCATTCGCCGACACCGCAGCCGACCGCCGCGGTGATACCGCGTTCAACGATCCATCTATCGAACACGCGCCGCAAGACGGCGTCGTAAAGCTTTACGGCGCGGGTGGTCCGCACACGGCATTCCGCAAGGTCGCAGCCGTCTTTGAAGAGCAGACGGGAACCTCCGTCGAAGTGATCGCGGGCCCGGAATCGAAATGGACCGCAGACGCCCAGGCCGACGCCGACATTCTTTGGGGCACATCCGAGCAGTCGATGACAGCCTTCCTGCTGACCTACACGGCCTTCGATCCCGCGAAAGTCGAGCCGATCTACCTGCGGCCGACCGTGATCGCAGTGAAGGCCGGCAACCCGCTGAACATTGATGACTTCGATGACCTTCTGGCCGACGGGGTGCGGGTTGTCGTGACCGAGGGCGCAGGTGTCTACAACACCTCCGGCACCGGCACATGGGAAGACGTAGCGGGCCGTTTGGGGAGCCTCGATGACATCTCCGGCCTGCGACGCAATATCGTGGCCTATGCGCTTGGATCGGGTGCCTCCTACGGGGTCATCTCAAACGGTGACGCCGACGCTTGGATCACCTGGCCCAATTGGCCGATCACAAAGGACGACCTCGACATGGTCGAACTGTCTGAGGATCGTGTGATCTACCGCGACGTGAATGTAGTGCTTTCGCCCGATGCCGATCCGGAGGCGCAAGCCTTCCTTGACTTCCTCATCACGGATGAAGCGCAGGAACTCATGGCAACCGAAGGCTGGCAGCGATAGTGCGGTTGATCCGACAACTTTCGCAACATGCGGAATAAACCAACGTGATTGGACGTTTTGTCTTTAGGCCCCGCTGCTTAGCCGGGGCCTAAAGGACTTTCGGAACGTGAGATGCTTGATGACACAGCCCTGATTGCCCGGTGACGCCGAACGGACTTCAGTCCTCCCCGCAAGGCCGAACACCGGTTCACGGTCTGCGCCCTGTTCCTGACCCGGAAGTTTTATTTTCGTGAGCTTTTCGCCATCGGAGCGGCGACCGTCTGAGCGGTCGCAGCGGCGTGTTTCTCAGATATAGAAATAGGACGGTGCCAGCGTCGAAGGCGCTGCTGCCGTGGTTCAGCTATCTGGAAGTCGCGCGATGGCGGGCATCTATTTCCGGACAAACTGCGTAGCCGTGCGGTTTCTCAATTACGTGGCGCCGACTGCGCTGACACGGCACCTGACCGCATCCATCGATCTTGATCCGTCGCAACGTTCTGACCCTGCCCCTCGGTTGAATACAACATACGGGTCTTCCCAGGGACTTTCGGCAGTGGTTATTCTTGTATTGCGCGACGGCTCCTACGCTTTTCCATCCGACAACCCTGCCGGTTATGGCTCTGATCTGTTGGCGCAGCCTCCGGGAGCCGTGCGCCCCCCATATCCAACTGACTGAGCATCGGAACCGCACGACCCCAATTACCAAAATGGGTTATCCGGCAAGCAGAGCGGCCGCACAAGCGGGCACCGTCCTTTGGCCAGCCGACCCGGCCACGTGCATCCACTTATTTGGGGCTTCGCGAATATTTTTCCGTTCCGCGGGAATAAAATGCATCCCCAACACGTTAGTCACGCATGAAGCTGCTGCATACCGTGGAGTGCAAATGCTTCGAACCACGGGAGGAAAGACATGAAAATCATAGAAAACGTAAAGCGTCGGCATTTCCTGATCGGATCAGCGGGCACGATGGTGGCTGCTGCAGTCGGGGCACCGGGGATGGCGCAATCAGACGGGGAGCCGTTGCCAGATTACGTCGCATGGAAAGACGCCGAGGACATGATCGTCCATTCCAAGCAGACGCTTGAGACGAAGCGCGCCGCGCAAGGTTCGGAGCTGATCACGCCCAGTACCGAGCTTTACATACGCAATAACCTGCCCGCCCCACCCGACGAGATCGTCGCAGATCGCGATGCCTGGGAGGTCGAGATCGACGGGGTCGCGAACCCGGGTAAGATGACTGTGGGCGAGATGAAGACGCTCGCGGTCGAAACCGTGGTTTGTGTGCTGCAATGCTCGGGCAACGGGCGCGCTTTTTTCGATCATGAAACCAGCGGCTCGCAGTGGTCGGTTGGTGCTGCGGGCAACGTGGTGTGGACCGGCGTGCCGGTGCGCGCCGTGATTGACGCGATGGGCGGTGCGAATGCGGGCGCCGTGTTCCTGACCGGTACAGGTGGCGAAGAGATCCCCGAAGGTCTTCCACCCGAGACGATCCAGGTCGAACGGTCGGTTCCAAAGGCCGCGATGGATCAGGCTATCCTGGCGTGGGAGATGAACGGTGAGCCTTTGCCCCTCGCCCATGGAGGCCCCCTGCGGCTGGTCATTCCGGGGTATTATGGCGTGAACAACGTCAAGTATCTCAAACGTCTGGCAATGACGGCCGAGGAATCGCCCAATAAAATCCAGCAAACCAGCTATCGCGTGCGCCCCGTGGGGGTAAAGGGCGATCCCTCTCAGCCGTCGATGTACGAGATGGCCGTCAAATCCTGGATCACCGGCCCTCTGATGGATGCGGCGACCGGCAAGGTGCAGGTCCACGGCGTCGCCATGGGCGGTGTCAGCGGTCTGGACAAGATCGAGGTGTCCACCGACGGGGGGCAAAACTGGGCAGAAGCGCAGTTCCTTGGCCCGGACCTTGGCCCCTATGCATGGCGGCCATTCGTGCTGATCACGGAGCTGTCCGAAGGCACACATATGCTGGCGAGCCGTGCCACCAACGAAGCGGGCGTTACCCAACCCGAGTTTTTTCCGCCCAACGAACGGGGTTATGGCAATAACGGCTGGCGCGCCCATGCCGTCGACGTGACTGTCAGCTGAGCTGACTGACCGGCGGCATCCTCTGCCGCCGGTTTGACAACAAAAAACCGGAGACATGAACATGACCACCCAAACGACGCCACGACTCGGCGGCGCAGTTTTTCTTGCCTTGATGGCCGGTGCTGCGAGCGCCGAGGCTGATCTGGATGCTGGCCGTAAGATCTTCACTGAAACCGCGCAACCTGCCTGCGCCCTTTGCCACGCGCTGAAAGATGTGGGTTCGGAGGCCGAGGTCGGCCCCAACCTCGATGAATTCAAACCGACAGTCGATCAGGTGCGCGCAGCCGTGACCAGCGGAATCGGAGTCATGCCAGCCTTTTCGGAAACCCTGACCAAGGAAGAAATCGAAACGGTTTCGAAATACGTGGCCCAGGTCACGGGCGGATCGGAGAACGCAGCCGGATCAGATGCCGCTACTGAAGCGACAGATTCCGCAGATGCGGAGGAGGTTGAAACTCCCGGCGCCGAGATCCTTGCGCAGGGCGACCCGGCTGCCGGCGAAAAGACGTTCAGGAAATGCAAGGCTTGCCATACGGTAGACGAAGGTGGGTCCAATCGCGTCGGTCCCAACCTTTATGGTATCGTCGGGGCACCCGTGGCAGCGGTCGACAACTTTCGCTATTCCGACGCGCTGGTTGAATACGGGGGCGATTGGACCCCAGACCGTCTTGCCGCGTTCCTTGCAAATCCGCGTGGCGAAGTCCGTGGCACCAAGATGGGGTTCGCAGGCTTGCGTGATGCGCAGGATCAGGCCGATGTCATTGCCTATCTTGACAGCTTGACGGACACCGCAAAAACCAACTGACCTAGCCGACGCAGGACCGTGCCGTCCGGGTTGCCTCCGAAAGCGACGCCATCACGCTTTCGGAAACACGTTCGCGGGTTTCAAGCATCAGATAACTGGCGATGGCATCGAACCGCGTGCGGTCCATCCCTGTCGCGACAACTATATGACGAAGGTGATCCCCGGACAGCCAGGTTGCGATCTGCTGACCGGGTGTGTCGTTGCCCTCTGGGGAAACGAACGCGCCGCGAAAATAGGTCAACCTGCATCCATTCTGACCCGCGTAATGCATGACTTCGCCGTTGTCCGATGTGCGGAAGGCAACAGCCGTCAGGTTTGCGACGGACAGGTCGGGTACGCCCACCGCACCGCCTGTCGCGGCGGGCCGCAGATCGGCGGTTTCGACGTCATACATCTCAGCGGCCAGTTCAGCGTGAATGTCAAAAGCTGTCGGGGTGGCAACAAAAGCGGGTCCGAATACCACAGCCAAGGCAATTCCCGCAGCGACAGCACCGCCCGCCAGCCAGCGCCGGGGGTGCCAGCTACTATTTGCGGCACTAGTTTCCGGCATAGATTCCGAATGCACGAGGTCCGGTCGCAAGGCCGCCAAGCTGACGGACACGTTCCGCACGTCCTCAAGCGCTGCGGCAAGCGCGGGCTCGGATGCAGGCCGCCCCTCGAATGCGCGCATGTCGGCCGCGCACAACTCACCATCGTGGTAAGCGTTGACCTGTTCCCAGTCCTTGTCGTTCAGTTCATTCATGTCTTCCGCGTCACTTCCTGCTTTGCCGTTTCGGCCCCATCGACGATTTCCAGCAACGCCTTGCGGGCACGGCTGATCCGGCTCATCACCGTTCCGTTCGGCACATCCATCACTTTCGCCGCCTCGGCGTACTTCAACCCCATGATATCAACGAGGCACAGAACCTCGCGGGTCTCGGGCGGCAGTTTCTTAAAGGCCAGCCGGATCAACACATCCCGCGCGGTGTCCGACGCACCCGCTTCATTGGATAGACGTTTTTCGGCCGCGAAATATTCCCGACGCACGCGCCTTTTTCTCAGCTCATCGTAATGCAGGTTGCGAATGACACGGAACATCCAGGGCCGTAGTTCCCCGATCGGGTCTGGCCTCCCACCTGATCGCAGCCCCCGTTCCACAGCATCCTGAACAAGATCTTCAGCCTCGTCGCGGGAATGGCAAATGGCTATCGCATAGGCCCGAAGTTCAGGCAATAGGATTTCAATGGAGGTCAGCTGCGCCATGACGAACCGTACCGCGTTTGCAGGTGGGGTCAAAGCAAATAAGGAGCGCTGGAAAAGTCCGGTCAGAGCTTGAAATAAATTCATACCGTCGCATATGCGAATGTATGAAGGTAAAGCAGATGCAAGAAAACGCGGACAAGGCTGAGGCGCTGCTCAAGGCGATGGCCAGCCGGAATCGCCTGATGATCTTGTGTACGCTTGTCGAAGGCGAAAGGTCGGTCGGCGCACTCGCAAAGGCCCTTGGGGTGCGCGAAAGCGTGATTTCCCAGCATCTCGGGCTTTTGCGCCGCGACGGGTTGGTGCAAGGGCGGCGGGATGGGCAGACGATCCACTATGCGCTTGCGGGCGAAAACGCAAAGCGTCTGCTGACCACCCTTTACCAAATTTTCTGCACCGACGACGCGGACGCCCCGGAACCCGATGACTGACAGACGCGCCCCCATCTGACACCCCAACCAAAACGAGGCATTATGACGATCACACGCCACAGCCCGTCCAACGGCCCTACCTCTCCGGATGTCTGGGGGCTTTATGAAGAGGAAACGGGATCCATCCAGTATGTCGCTGCCTGCCCCGCGACCGGGCAGGCCGCGCTGATCGACGTGGTTCTGGACTTTGATCCGAAGGCCGCATCCACTTCGACAGACAGCGCAAAGGCTGTACTGGATCTGGTCAATCGTGAGGGGCTGGAGGTGGCGATGATCCTCGACACCCACCCCCATGCCGACCACATGACCGCCGCCGCGTGGTTGAAGGAGGAGACCGGCGCGCCGACGGCGATCGGTCAGAAGGTCACTGAAATCGCGGCCATCTGGCGCGATCTTTACAACCTGCCGGACGCATTTGATCCGGCGCGGTGTTTTGACCGGATGTTTGCCGAGGGCGAAACCTTTGCCATCGGCGATCTGTATTTCCAAGTGATGCTCTCCCCCGGCCATACCCTCGGCTCGGTCACCTATGTCGCGGGCGATGCGGCCTTTGTGCATGACACGCTGATGTATCCCGACAGTGGCACGGCGCGCGCCGATTTCCCGGGCGGCACGACGGAGGAGCTTTGGGCGTCGATCCAATCCATCCTTGCCCTGCCCGATACCACCCGGCTTTTCGGGGTCTGATACCGGAGAGTGCAGGATCGTACGTTAAGCCCCTTGGTTTACTGTTTTGGCCACCTGTATTCGCCTGTGAGGAGGATATGTGCCCATCCGAGGGGTGAGGTATGTGCCAGTAGCATTGGTGAGCAATCCAACCCGTCGCGTTTTCGTGCGGCGACAGCTTGACCAAGGTGTTTGCTGTTCCAGTGGATGACGATGGCGGCGAGGAGGTTGAGGCCTGCCATGCGGAAGTGCTGACCTTCGGCGGTGCGGTCGCGGATTTCACCTTGGCGACCGATGCGGAGGGCGTTTTTCAGGGCGTGGTGTGCTTCGCCTTTGTTTAGCCCGATCTGAGCGCGGCGTTGCATGTCGGCGTCAAGTAGCCAGTCGATGATGAACAGCGTCCGTTCAACGCGTCCGATTTCTTTGAGGGCTTCGGCCAGCTCATGCTGGCGGGGATAGGCTGAAAACTTTCGCAGCAGTTGACTGGGCGGCATGACGCCCGCGACCATGGTAGCGGCACTGCGCAGGATGTCGGGCCACTTGGTGGTGATGATGCTTTGCCTGACCTTGCCACCAATCAGGCCTTTCAGTTCCTTCGGGACAGCACTTGGATCGAAGACATAGAGCCGCTTGGAGGGCAGATCACGGATGCGCGGAATGAACTGGAAGCCCAGAAGGGCTGTGACGGCGAAGACATGATCGGTGAAGCCGCCGGTGTCAGCATATTGTTCGCGGATATTTCTGCCGGTCTCATTCATCAGCAGGCCATCGAGGATGTAAGGGGCCTCGCTCACGGTCGCCGGGATGGTTTGAGTGGCAAAGGGGCCGAACTGATCGGAAACATGGGTATAGGCTTTCAGCCCCGGTTCATTGCCATATTTGGCGTTGATCAGGTTCATTGCCTCACCTTGACGTGTGGTTGGAAAGAACTGCCCGTCGCTGGAGGCGGTGGTGCCGCCACCCCAGAAACGGGCCATGGGCAGGGTGGATTGCGCCGCGATCACCATGGCCAAGGCGCGGTTCAGCGCGTCGCCTTCAACATGCCACCGTGAGATGCGCGAGAGCTGGGAATAATCATGGGTGCTGGTGGCTTCGGCCATCTTGCTGAGGCCGAGGTTCAGGCCTTCCGCCAGCAGCACGGTCAGCAGTCCGATCCTGTCAGTGCAAGGTGCTCCGGTGCGTATATGGGTGAAGGCTTCCGTGAAGCCTGTGGCATTGTCCACCTCCAGAAGCAGATCGGTGATCCGCACATCGGGCAACCTTTTGTATAAATCCAGAACAAGTTCATGGGCCTCGGCGGGCACTGCGGCGGTGAGCCTGTCGATCTTCAGCATTCCGTCCTCAATAGAGCCACCCGGAATTGCCCCGGCACGGGCAGCGCGTGCCAAGCGTTTCAGTCCCTCAATCATACGGGTTTTGCGATCTCCCAGCCAATCCGCCGGGTCGAAGGGCACTGCCAATCTGGGTGTGGCCCGCGCCTCTGCTATTGGCACCAGCGCCTGCTTCAGGTCGGCATAGCGCCGGGACTGCACCAACCAGATATCGCCGGAGCGAAAGGCATCGCGCAGATGGAACAACACGGCGACTTCCCAAAGCCGATGGTCATCGGGGGGCTGCGCATGAAGGTGCTGGTGCCATTTGGAACTGCGGCGCAGAAAGGTTGTTGGCCGAACGGTCTCTTGTCCGCCCTTTGCGACAAGCCGAGTAGCTTCGACCAAAGGTTCGGCGACCGATGCTGCCTGAATATCGAGCGCCCTCAACATGCGCGGCGCGTAGCGCCGGAACCGATGATAGCCTTGGGCGACATGGGCCAAGGGATTGGCAGCCATTGTACTGGTCAACTGCATCGCCGTGGCGACAAGTCCTTCCAGATCACGCCAACCGCAGGCGGTCGTAACCGCGCTCTCAAGGGGTGCGCCATCGCCATGCGCTTCCAGGAGAGCGGCCCCCAAGCCTGAGAAAGAACGAAGTGTGTCCTGCAATGCTGCTTTGGCGCCGGTAATCTGCACATCACATAACCTCTTGGCATCGCGCCAGGTTTTACCCACGATCCGATCATGGGTCTCAATCACTGCATCAGCTATCGCAGCCTGCCATTCCACAGCACAGACGGTCATGATCGCCCACCGCCGATCGCTGGAAATGTCGCGCAAATCATCCGAGAAATATCGTTCGCCTTGGCGACGAAGTCGGGTGATCCGGTGGGGTGGAACGCCATCAAGGGCAGCGGTCGCAAGCCCGAGACCTTGCAGAAACTCCAACCGGTCCAGCAGGCGGTTCGCGTCTGCCGAGTTCTTGCCAACCTCAAATTGGCGCAACCAGACAAAACGGCTGACCCGGTCATCGACGTCTTCCGAAAGCAGGGCATCCAGCCTGCCTCTCATGGGCGCGTCGAGACGGTCGGCGATGCGCGTTTCCATCCGACGTTCGGCGGCGACAAGCGCATCAGCGCAGAGCCGTTCGATCACCGACACCCCGGGCAGAATGGTCTGGCTCCGGCGGCATTCTGTCACGAACCGACGCGCCAGCTCCTCATTAGAGCGCGCAACCTCAGCCTCAGTTTCAAGCCAAACCTTCAGGTCGCGGGCACCACGTCCGGTAAACATCTTGTAGCCATAGATCGCTCTAAGCTCGATCAGATGATCCCGCCGAGTCTCTTCGCGGACGGCGTAGCCCTCCAACTCAACCGCTTGCATTCCCAGCTGAGCCGCGATGAACCTGATCGCTTTTTCTGGGATGACCTCTCCAGCCGTCAGGAGGCGGCCGGGGTGTCGAAACGCGCAAAGCTGAAGGGCAAACCCAAGCCGGTTTTGTGATCGTCTTCGCAGACGAACATGTTCGATGTCATCATCGGCCAACGTGTAATGGTGAAGTAGTGCCGCTTCACTGGTTGGCAGATCAAATAGTGTCGCGCGCTGGCGCTCGGTCAGAATGGTGCGATGCGCCATGCTTCTTTTGCTTTCATGGGAGGTATTGAGTATATTTATTTATGATATGAGATAAGGAATAAATCCGTTGCCCGAAAGCGACCGCCGAACCCAAGCATCACAAACCAACGTTTGTGACACATGCTGATTGGCTATGCGCGCGTCTCTAAAGCCGATGGCAGGCAGTCTCTTGACCTGCAACGGGATGCCTTGATCGCGGCGAGCGTTGGAGAGGAGCAGATTTACTCGGATCTGGCATCTGGCAAAAAGGATGACCGGCCAGGGTTGGAGGCCTGCCTCAAGGCATTGCGTGACGGCGATGTTCTGGTTGTGTGGAAGCTCGATCGTTTGGGGCGTAGCCTGCATCATCTGGTCAAGACCGTCAGTATGCTGTCTGAGCGCGGGGTTGGCCTTAAAGTGCTCACCGGGCAAGGTGCGCAGATCGACACAACAACTGCGGCAGGACGGCTTTCATTCGGCATCTTTGCCGCTCTCGCCGAATTTGAAAGCGAGTTGATCCGTGAACGCACAGTGGCCGGTCTTCAGGCAGCCCGGGCGCGGGGGAGGAAAGGCGGACGAAAATTCGCGCTGTCAAAATCACAGGTGCGCATGGCACAGGCCGCAATGGCAAACCGCGACACGTCTGTTTCAGAACTTTGCAAAGAATTAGGCGTGAGGCCCGTTACTCTCTATCGCTACGTCGACCCGAACGGCAATCTGCGAGACTACGGCAAGCGCGTCCTCGGAGCCTAACGTACTATTCTGCACCCAGCCGGAATCTACCCCTATTTGTCAGTGTCCGGGGGGAAGGCCGACGCCGGGTAGACGAGGCATCAACAAAAACCCCAGCCCTTACAAAGCTGCAGAAGTAAAAAGTTCACGCTGAACAACGCGATCCGGCGACAAGATAGCAGTTTGCAGGCCTGATCCTGCCAGTTGCGGCGGCGCACAATACGGCCAGAATGAGGGGCAACAAAGCCCTGAGGTGGACCAAGATCTTGCGGATTTTATGGCCGCAGCCACATAGCACGGCGAAAATCGCGTCGCCGAACGTCCCCTTGAGTGGGCATCGCGGCAGACGTCCGTCAGTTTTCATGTGTTTAATCTCTGGTTCTATGGCGCTGCGCCGCCTCAGCAGTGTCTTCAGCTTTGGCGTCAGGCCCAGGCGCGTGCCGCTGATCAGCACTTTTGTCGTCGATACACCGTGGCCGCGATAGCCGCGGTCCACGACGGCCAGATCCGGAGGCCGACCGGTCAGGATCGCGACCTCCTCCAGGGCTTCGGGCAAAGTATGCCCATCGTAGGGATTGCCCGGCAGGGCGCGCATGCCGACGACGAAGCCCTCGTCGATGGTAGTAGCCAGGCTGACCTTGGTCCCGAACTCATAGCGCTTGCGGGCCTTGCCTTTGGAGATGCAGTCGACCTCGGGTTCATGCAGGGCGTAAATCTTGCCATGGTTCTTTGGGTTCTGATGCAGCAGGCGACCGACGAGCACGATGAAGGCCAAGAAAGCTGAGCGCTCCTTCGAGAAGGATCGCACGCGCTATTTTCAGCGTGATCACCACTATCAGATTGTTAAAGATATCGGGCATGATCTCGGTCAGTAGGAAGCGCGGCGTTAATGACCCCACCGCACGCGCCGCGGCGATGTAATCGCGCCGGCATTGCCCGAGGAGGTCCGAACGGCACTCGCCGCGCGGGGTCATCAGATCAAGGTTGTGACCTCTCCCATCGGAGGCAGTCAGGCGATCCGGATGACGGATGGGCTGCTGGAGGGTGGATCGGACAGCCGAAAAGATGATATCCCGCTGGGATACTGATCTTTTCGATGCGGACTGGCGGCCAAAGCCGGTACATGAAACAGCATTATCCCTGATGCCGGACGGACACATGACGTATCTCAGACGCTTTGGCATCGACACCTACATGCTGTTGCTGATTGCCACGGTGATCATTGGCTTGATTCTGCCGGTGCGCGGCGTGGCCGCCGACGCACTGAAGCAGATCACCTTCTGGGCGGTGGCGCTGCTGTTCTTTCTCTACGGTGCCAAGCTTGACGCCGCGGCCATCCGGTCCGGGATGCTGAACTGGCGGCTGCAGGGGCTGACCGTCGCTGCGACCTACCTGCTATCTCCGCTGCTGGGACTGGGCGTTGCGTTCGTGTTCGGCAGCGTGCTGGGCCCCGACCTGATCTTTGGCCTGATCTTCCTGTCGGTGCTGCCGTCCACCATCCAGTCGTCGATCGCCTTTACCGGCATGGCGGGGGGCAACGTGCCGGCGGCGATCTGTGCCGCGTCCTTTTCCAACCTGATCGGCGTGGCGCTGACACCTGCTCTGGTGGCCGTGCTCTTGCATCAGGGGGGCGGCGCCATCAGCGGGGCGGCCGTAGTCAAGATCGCGCTGCAGATCCTGCTGCCCTTCGTCGTCGGTCAGATTGCGCGTCCGCTGGTCGGCGATCTGGTGAAGCGGCACAGGGCGACGACGCTTATGGTTGACCGTGGCTCGATCCTGCTGATCGTCTATTCGGCGTTCAGCGCGGGCACTGTTTCGGGGCTGTGGTATGCAATTTCGGGGCCCAGCCTGATTCTGCTTTACGGTGTGGTCGTGCTGTTCCTGGCGCTCGCGATGGGGATCATGACCTTTACGGGCCGCGCCCTGAAGTTGCCGGACGAGGATCGCGCCGTGTTGTTCTTTTGCGGATCGACAAAAGGCCTTGCCAGCGGGTTGGCGATCGCGACGGCGCTTGTGCCCGCCGCGACGCTAGGGACGACGGTGCTGCCGCTGATGCTCTACCACCTGACGCAGCTTTTCGCATGCGCACTTGTGGCGCAACGTAAATCCAAAGATGCGGAAATTGCTGCGAGTGACTCAGTCCCTCGAAGAGAATGTCATTAGATCCAGCACCGGCTGTGTTGATGGCAATAACCGAGCAAAGAACAGTCATTTGCCTTTCTGAAAACGAGAGCGAGTAATGCAGGGCTTCCGATCACCGGTTGGATTGCAGCGCTTCGTCTCTATGCAGTCCGCAACACGTATTTCCTTCTCCGTAGTTCACGCTGAACAACGCGATCCGGCGACAAGTTAGCAGTTTGCCGGCCTGATCCTGTCAGTTGCGGCGGCGCACAATGCGGCCAGGATGAGGGACAACAAAGCCCTGAGGTGGGCCAGTATCTTGCGGATGTTATGGCCGCAGCCACAGAGCACGGCGAAGACCGCGTCGCCGAACGTCCCCTTGAGCGGGCATCGCGACAGACGTCCGTCAGTTTTCATGTGTCCAATCTCTGGTTCTATGGCGCTTCGCCGCCTCAGCAATGTCTTCAGCTTTGGCGTCAGGCCCCGGCGCGTGCCGCTGATCAGCACTTTTGTCGTCGATACACCGTGGCCGCGATAGCCGCGGTCCACGACGGCCAGATCCGGAGTCCGACCGGTCAGGATCGCGACCTGCTCCAGGGCTTCGGGCAAAGTGTGCCCATCGTAGGGATTGCCCGGCAGGGCGCGCATGCCGACGACGAAGCCCTCGTCGATGGTAGTGGCCAGACTGACCTTGGTTCCGAACTCATAGCGTTTACGGGCCTTGCCTTTGGAGATGCAGTCGACCTCGGGTTCATGCAGGGCGTAAATCTTGCCATGGCCCTTTGGGTTCTGATGCAGCAGGCGACTGACGAGCACGAGGGTGTCCAGAGCACGCTCACGGAAGGCGCCACCCGGAATTTTTTCGAGCTGACGGCGGATGTCGCGGAGGATGCGGCCGGTGTAGCCCTTCAACTTTTTCAGGGCTTTGCGCATGCGCTTGAATTGCCGGGCGTGGGCGTAGCGCCCGATCTGCATCGCGAGGCGGGGTGCCAGTCGATTGTAGTTCTGCCGCAGCGTGATCTCGCCTTCGTGGGCCAAGGCCACAAGCTGGCGACGTGCCTTTTCATACAGGCGCGCATCCGTTGGATGCGCGATGTTCTTCTCCATCACCGTCGTGTCCACGGCAATGCGCGCGAGACTGCAATCCTCCACGGCCCCGGACGTGACCCCAGCTTCGATCGTCTTGGTCAGCAGCCACTCGGCCCCTTCCTCTCCGATCCGCTGACGCCAGCGGGTCAAGCAGGACGGATCGACAGGGGGGCGGTGCTGGAAGAACGTCTCACCGGTGAAGTGCTGGTAGTAAGGGTTCTCGACCCATCGGGCGACGACGGCGTCGTCGGACAAACGATAGGCATGTTGGAGATACAGCAGCCCCGCGACTAGGCGCGGCGATGTTGCTGGCCGCCCTGTCGTGGCAGGAAAGAAACTGGCCCATTCGGTTTCGAAGAACTCCCAGTCAATCAGCTTTTCCAGTTTCGCCAATGCGTGGCGAAGATCGATCATCTCAGTCAGGCGGGGACGCAGGAGATCGTCCTGCTCGTCAGTGCGGGGATGAGGCTTCATCACGGCTCCGGAATTTGCAAGGTTTCGCGACCCAGCATACGAAACCCTGCAATTTTCTGCTACAGTTTTTACGAAATCTACAAACAAATTCATATGCTTGTGACTTATTCAGGGCGAACTAAAAAGCGTAGCCCCAGCCATGATAGCCCCGTCTCATCAATGCCAATACCCACGAAGACACTCTAACTTGGCCTGATAATGCAGGTTTAATTTCTACCGAAATGGTTGGCTGAGGCTTGATTCAGATATTTTTGAATCTAGACGCCAGATTTGAACCGTTGGCCATATTCAGAAATCAGGATGGACAGAAGATATAGGATATTGAGATAGTCTATCGCCTTCAAGTACGCTCAATGCGACGACCAACGCCCACCGCAAGGTGTTCTGAATGCGTTTTGAAGTCCCGCAGCGGCCTGAAATGGCTCACTACCAAAATTCCGTGTCACATACCGGACCGGACGTTTGACCCGGCCCGGTATGCGGGGTCTGTTACCGGGTCCAGCCTTCAGTTTTCATCAGGGACTGTGCTTCATCGGTCACCAGAAAATTCAGAAAAGCCTGCGCCTCCGGATCAGCATCAGGTGCCAGGGCGACGTTCAAATCGCGCCAGATTGCGCGGTCAGGAGAGAACGCAACGGCCTCGATCTTTTCAGGGTTACGCGATGTCCAGTCAGGCCAAGTGATCCAGGCGTCAGCGTCCAGATCGGTAAAAGCTTTAAAACCAGCACCTGATCCATGTTCAAACGCGACGATATTCTTACGCAATCCGACAACGTCCGACAGGCTGCCCGTACGTCCGGCCACATCTTCCCAGACGCCGGTGCCAGATGTGTTTCCGACGCCTGCGCCTTCGGTCACCACGACCTTGATGCCTTCTGCCAGCAGGTCGTCGAAACCGGTAATGGATTTGGGGTTGCCGGCCTTGACCGCAATAATGGCGGGACGCAGGTAAATCGGCATCACTTGATCCGACGAGAATGATTTGTAGGTCTCCAGAAAGGCCGTCATCGACTGTTCGGACGTGCCCCAGATGATGTCGGCATCTGCCTGGGCCTGCTGAGACCATTTGGGTTCGGGACCGAAGGTGATCGCGACGGTACCTCCCGTTTGCTCTTGCCAAAGATCGGCCACTTTTTGAAGTGCTGTATGGGGGCCGCCCGCCCCATATAGGCGGACAACACCGTCCTTCGCCTCATGAACAATGTCGGGATCAAACATCACCGTGTCTTGCGCAAAAGCCGGGGTCACCATGGCCATATTCAGGGCCACATATGAAATTAGTTTCATCTTCGTTCTCCGGTACCAGTCGTCCGCAGTTGCCATGTGGCGGTCGCGGCGATTGCAGGAAGAACGAACCGGAGGGTCAGTTTATTCCATCACAAAGTCAAATTCATGGTTTTCGCGGCATCACGTCTGCGTGGCGCTCTAACTAGACAGGAAGGTGGTACAGCCTTCGCGAAACGCGGATAGCCCGCCTTGGGCCGGATGCCTGACATAGGTCAGCGACACTCCGACGGGCTGGGCACAGCGCTCTGCGACACGTCCGATACACAAGATTTTCTGTGGTGCAAACATCGCTGCGAGTGCCGCAAGTACAGCCAGATTGGCCCGTATTTCCGGCGCTGACGGTGTGCGGATGGCATAGTCTGGTGCGCTGCGGTGCGGGACTTGCATGACCGCGTTCCAAAGTAACGGCACATCGTCTGGCATTGCTTCCCAGATTGCACGCGCGGTGACAGAGCCTGGATCGTCGTGTTGCGCGGTTGGATGGCGAAACGGCACGACCATTTTCAACCGCGTTGCTAATGGCAGCAGCATCCGGTCGCCGGTCAAGGGCAGCCCGGTCCGCCGGGCACCACGTCTGGACATGGCCTCGGCCAACCACATGACGCGAGGACGTCGAACTTGCATTGCCTGCAGATAGAGCGTCAGGTTCGCCCGCCGTATTTCTGGTGCATCCGCGCTCTCGAGCGCGGGATCATGGTCGCGATAGGGATTAAACAGCCGATCCGATCCCTCAATTTGCTCCAATAACGTTATGATGGCGGCAACCGTCATGGCGCAATGACATGTTGGATAAATGCCTGGGTCGCGCGACTGACATGACGCTGTGTCGCATTTACGGCAAAGAACTTCCGCTCGGGCAGCTTGAACGCTAATCGGGCCAGGCGCCCCACCTGCAGGGCGTCTGCGACAACCAGATGCGACAGCGCCGCAATACCGGCGCCAGCTTCGACAGCAGCGCGCACCGCTTCATTCGAGGGAAGCTCGAGGACAACAGACAAATCCATGACGGCAATGCCCGCCTCTTTCAGTGCCTGCTCGAGTATAGCACGCGTGCCCGAGCCAGGCTCGCGAAAGACCCACGGTGCCGTCCGCAGATCATCACCGTGCGCGGCCTGATCTGCGCGAGCGACCAGCACCAGGTGATCTGTAGCGGCGGGGATCAGGGTGATTTGCGGGTCCGCAACGTGATCTTCAACGAAGCCCAGATCGGCTTCGCCCGTGACGATGGCCTGACAGGCGGCATGGGTGTTCAGAATGCGCAGTGACAGATCAATTCCCGGAAAGGCTGTGTGGAAGCTCTGCATGCGGGGCGGAAGCCAGTAGTTTGCAACCGTCTGGCTGGACACAAGCCGCAGCTTGCCGTGGGCAAGGGCGGTGGATGCGCTGAGGCAGCCCGCAGCCTCGTCTGCCCGGGCGAGAACCGCGCGCGCTTCCGGCAGAAAATCACGACCAAGATTTGTCAGCACGATACCGCGCCCAATGCGGTCGAACAGCAGCACATCATGGCGTTCTTCCAACGCAGCAATGGCGGCACTCACGGCAGATTGGGTCAGGTTCAGCGCATGAGCCGCATCAGTCATATGCTGACGTTCCGCCACAGCAATGAAGATGCGAAGTTGTTCAAGCGTCATGATCTCTACACCTCACTCTCACCCATCAGTAAAATCGATCTGTTTTACAAATTCAATCCGTTGGATCGTTTGGTTCGCTTCGTCTATCGAGGTTAAGAACAGGAGATCCACAATGACATTCTACAAAATGCGCGCAGTATCGCTGGGATTGCAGCCTTTTTCGCAGCTGACCAGCCCAATGGAAATTATTCGCCAGTTCACCCCCAACTGGTTTGCGGCCACGATGGGAACGGGCATCCTCGCAATTGCGCTGGCACAACTTCCCGACGCGTTCAGCTCCCTTGGCAAAGCGCTTTGGCTGTTCAATATTGCCCTGTTCACGCTGTTTTCGGCGCTCTATGCGGCACGATGGATCTTATTCTTCCACGAAGCGAAGCGGATTTTCGGTCACTCGGTCGTCTCGATGTTTTTTGGCTGTATCCCGATGGGGTTGGCCACGATCATCAACGGATTTTTGATCTTTGGACTGCCATCAATGGGCAGCATCGCGATCGAGGTCGCGACCGTCTTATGGTGGATTGATGTCGGTATGGCAGCACTTTGTGGCATCGCCATACCCTATTTGATGTTCACCCGCCAAAGCCACGCCATCGATCAGATGACTGCCGTCTGGCTGTTGCCAATGGTTGCAGCCGAGGTCGCAGCGGTGTCGGGGGGGTTGCTGGCCCCGCACCTTGCCGACGCACATACCCAACTGCTGGTGCTGGTGTGGTCTTACGTCCTCTGGGCCCTGTCGGTCCCCATTGCGATGAGCGTCCTTGTCGTCCTGATCCTGCGGCTCGCCATCCACAAGTTGCCGCACGTTTCCATGGCGGCCTCCAGTTGGCTGGCGCTTGGACCGATCGGCACCGGGGCATTGGGCCTTATGACGTTAGGCCAGGCCGCCCCTGCCATCTTTGCGGCGAATGATCTGGGTCAGTATAGCAGCGCCGCGGCGGGCATCGGTCTCATCGGCGGATTGCTGATGTGGGGCTATGGGCTGTGGTGGTTTGCGATGGCAGTGCTCATCACCGGGCGCTATGCACGCGACGGTCTGCCATTCAACCTTGGTTGGTGGGGTTATACATTCCCGCTGGGTGTATTTGCCGTTGCTTCATTGAAGCTTGCGAGCTTGCTGCCGATTACTGCGATTTATGTTTTTGGCCTGATATTGGTGGCACTGTTGGGCGCTGCGTGGATCGTCGTCGGAACGCGCACGGTCTGCGGCGCCTGGCGTGGGGATCTGTTTGCAGCACCCTGCCTGAAGGACGATTGACAGGTTCGAACAGGCCTTCCCACTTATCGCAGAAAAGGACATGGCATAACGGGAAATCGTATTTTTCTGCCTTCGGGTGCGACCGCTGCCGTTGCCCGAATTGCAATGACACAAGAGACGGGGCAGCCGGCTGACAACCATGCGATGACGGATGGCGGTCATGTCTATGCAGGAAACCAAATCCGCGTGATGAAAGATTGGCGTCAAGTACGTCAGGCACGCTAGTGTCTGAGTGTCCGCCTGTTCCCGCCGTCGAGTACGGATGACCTGTCGTGAGTGCGCTATGCTGAATGCCAACCAACGCCAGATGCTCACCGCTGCCGCTGGCGGATTGTTCGGCTACGCGTTGGCGTTGACACGCAATCGCGATTCAGCCGCAGATCTCGTGCAAGATTGTGTCGTGCGTGCCATCTCAGCCAAGCAGGCGCCCCAGGACGAACGTGCATTTCGCGCGTGGCTGTTCACCATCGCACGGCATTTATGGTTCGATCGATTGCGATCGTGGCGCCGACGGCGCGCCATGCAAGAGGCGGTCGACCTGGATCAACGCACAAGCGGTGCACTCTACGATATCACGGTCACCCATCTGGCAGTCCGCGAGGCATTCTTTTTGCTGTCGGAAAATCACCGGGATGTGCTGGCGCTTGTGGACATCGGCGGGCTTACTTATGACGAAACCGCTGAACTTTTGCGGATTAAACGCGGCACGGTGATGAGCCGCGTGAGCCGTGCGCGTGCCGCCCTGGCAGAAAAGCTTTCAGGTCCGCATGTCGTGGAATTGCCGCGAAAGGGCAAAGGGATGCGCCGTGGTTGATGAACGAACTCGAGACGAACAGGTCAGCGCATATGTCGATGGCGCACTAGATCCGCAAGACGCGGCTCGGATGGCCGAGGCAATCGCACGCGATCCGGCGCTTGCCAGCCATGTGGCCCATTATCAGGCTTTGCGGGCAGGGGTCGCGTCACTGGCGTCAGACACAGTCATCATCGCGATCCCTGAGCGATACTCAGGAGCAGGAAGGCCTGCATGGCGTCCTGCCGTGCTGGCCGCCTCTGCCATCTTGATCGCAGCCGGCGCAGTATGGTGGTTAGTCCTGACTGGTCCCATTTCGGATGATATTCCGGCACAGATCATCATTGCAGAAAGTTCTGACCTTGCCACGATGATCGCACATTTCGATAAGTGGGCAAGTGGCGCTCAGAACGTGACAACGGAGGGTCCGCTCATCGGCATCGCCGCAATCGTTCAAGCCAATGGGTTGCAGCAGACGTCACTAGAAAGAGTCACCTTGCCACTTGGGCGCAAAGCGGACGCACTGGGTTTTGTCGGTCCCAGCAATTGCCATCTTGGGCTCTATGTGACCGCGCATGCCGGAGATCGCCCGGCCGGTCTCGCAATCTCAGATGACGGCCATGTCCTGATTGCACAATGGGCCGGACCCCATCAGCAGATGACGATGGTCTCGCGATCCATGAACGCGACTCGCTTCGCCATTCTCGCGCTGGCTCTGCGCAATGGGACTGACGCACCCAATGAGATACATCCCGATTTGCTCTCCTCTCTGGCGACGGCACGCCAGCCCTGTCTGGGCTGATGGACAAGTTTATTTTGCATCATGAGGAATAAACGCCCCCTGCCAATCGTCTGAACTTGCGACGATCTCAAACATGACAAGCACGTCATAGCGATCGCAGAAAAATGGGGGAACCATGTTCAACAGACGACAGATGATCGCATCCACCGGGGCTGCTACCGGATTCGTGATGGCTGGCGGCACGCCATTGCTCGCTGAAACAGTATCGCTGGGTTTTGAAAATGGAGATCGGTCGCTGGTCGCCTATCCGGGGAAGCGGCCTTTGCTGCAGCTGTCATCCCGACCGCCGCAGTTGGAGACGCCGTTCAGTGTGTTCAATGAAGGCATGTTGACCCCCAATGACGCGTTTTTCGTGCGGTACCACTTGGCTGACATCCCGACCGAGATTGATCCTGACACCTTCACACTCGAGATCGCCGGCACAGTGGCCACGCCCATGTCGCTGTCTCTCGCTGACCTGAAATCGCAATTCGATACGATTGATCTGGTCGCAGTTCATCAATGTTCAGGCAACAGCCGTGGCTTTGTCACGCCACGTGTCGGTGGTGGGCAGGCAGGGAATGGCTTGATGGGTAACGCACGCTGGACTGGCGTTTCCCTAAAATCCGTCCTTGAAAAGGCGGGCGTGCAAGACGGGGCGATTCAGGTCGCATTCGAAGGGTTGGATGGGCCTGTCCTGCCCGACACCCCCGACTTTACCAAGTCGCTGGAACTGGCCCATGCCATGGACGGCGAAGTCATGCTGGCGTGGGCCATGAATGGCGAAGATCTGCCCTGGCTGAATGGCTATCCTCTCCGTCTTGTGGTCCCGGGGCACTACGGCACCTACTGGGTCAAGCACCTCAACCAGATAATCGTGCGCGACACGCCATTGGACTCGTTCTGGATGACGACGGCCTATCGCATCCCGGACAACAGTTGCGCATGTGTCGAACCTGGCACCAAGCCTGAAACGACCGTGCCGATCGCCCGCTTCAACGTCCGGTCCTTTATCACCAATGTGCTGGATGGCGCGGCAGTAGCTGCGAATGCGCCGCTCGCACTGCGGGGAATAGCGTTCGATGGCGGATCTGGCATTACCGAGGTCAGCGTCTCCGCAGATGACGGCAAGACATGGCAAAAAGCATCCTTGGGCGAGGACATGGGAAAATACGCATTCCGCGAATGGACGCTGTCGATGCCCGTGGCGTCGGGTGAGGTGTCACTGTTGGTGCGCGCGACAAATGCGAACGGCCAGACCCAACCGATGCAAGCGCAATGGAACCCATCGGGCTATATGCGCAACGTCGTCGAAACCACACGTCTCACGGCAGCCTGAGGAGATGACAATGAAAACCTTTCACATAGCCGCTTTGGCTGGACTGACCTTCCTGGCCCAAGCCGCCATCGCGGATTCCGTCATCTATGACATGCCCTATGATGGCTCCGTCGTGTTCCGCGCCGGAGACGGATCAGATGTGGCCGAAGCCAATTGCATAACCTGCCATTCGACCGATTACATCGAATACCAGCCTCCCGGCAAAGGCCCTGACTTCTGGAAGGCCGAAGTACACAAGATGATCGCAATCTACGGTGCGCCAATTACCGAAGAGGATGGCGATATCATCGCTGCGTATCTGGCCGCACAGTACTAGAGTTTACGAAACCCAAGTAAAAGATGATCGGAGCGTTCTCCGGTCATCTTGTCAAACTGCAACACTCCAAGCTTCTAAGTGCTAAATCAGAAGTATCTGCCTCTCGCTCTGGCAGCTGCTCATTCGGATGAGCCTAACCTGATTAACGCTGTACAAGGCTTGATCCATCCAACGTGCGTTTGATGGACAAGCGCAAAGGCAGTCCTAAAATGCCTTCGCACCGTGTTCTTGGACAACTTGATTTTTGAATGGGTTTGCGGACAGATAGGTTTGTCGGAGACGCCTCATGACCCTACCCAAGCCTAGAGGAAAATCTTGTCCCTCATTGGATACGCGAGGGTCTTGACTGCAGAGCAAGATCTCCCTTCAGCTTGACGCTTTGAATGCCGTCGGGGCTGCCCACATCTTTGAAGACCGCGGTGTCTCTGGTGCCAAGACCGAGCGACCGGGGCTCATTGCTGCACTTTCATTTCTGCGCGATGGTGATATTTCCAGAGTTTAATTTTTTCCTATTTGATCCGTGAACACCATTTCAGTTTAAGCCCGGCTGGCCGCCGCGAACTGCTCCATCGCTGCTTCCAAGTTTTCCATAATCTCGGACATCAAGACATCTGGTTCCGGGAGGTTGTCGAGGTCCTCGGTGATGGCAGTGAACGTCTTACCTGACCCGGTGGCCATTTGCGCCAGCGCACGGGGCTTACCGCGTTGCAATGACGTTTCGAGATTGGTGATCGCCGTGATCTGGCACGCGCGCAGGCCGTCGGTTTTCAGGTGCGGCAGCGTCTGCAACCCGGACCGCAGGGACAACGGATCATTGCGCCATGCCTTCAGCGTTTCAGTACGGTGAAACGTGAATACCTCGCGTGACCGGGGGTGCGGATCTCGGCCGTCGGGAACCGGGTGACGACGGCGGTGCTCTCGTAAATAAACGGCAACGGCTCCGCGCCGGCGACCCATTTCAACTTAGCAGTCGCATAACCTGAGGATTGCTCCTCTACCGTTGTCAGACGCTCACCCAAGCTGTCCGGTTTCGCCTCGACCACGCCGACAGCACGACCGTCGACGAAAAGGACATAGTCGGCCGGTCCAGTGTCCGTCGGATATTCCCGCACCGCTACTCCCGAGGCCGCACTGGGATTAAGCGACACCTTATCCTGCACCACCCAACCTGCAGCCAGCAGTCGCTTGTCAATCTGATCGGGAGCGACCTGTTCGGGGTTCTGGTTTGCGGATTTTGACACGAAGACACTTATACTTTTTGTACAATCGCAATCATGACGATCGCCCGCAATAAGCGCACTCCCAACGAACAGCGGCCGACAGTTAGGTTTGGTCCTGTTTCGATTTTGTTTCGCTCGCTCGACGCAGCAATGTCCAGAAATTCAGCGGCAAATAACTCAGGAAAATCAACTTGTTGCAACGCAAACATATGATCTGATGAATTTACCGAAGTGCCTTTGGTCGACGCCAAGCCGCCGTAATCGCCAGTCAAGGCCTTCTCGTAGATTGCGCCTCCCAAGCCAATCCTCCATAGTGAAGCTGGAGGCGCTGTGGATTCATATTTGGATATCGCGAAGGTCGTACTGCGGGCGCGGCGACGCCCGATGGGGGCGAAGTCCATCCTTGATGCTGCCCGCAAAGCGGAAATCCTTCCCGAGCATCTCCACGGAAGAACTCAGCAGAAAACCTTACAGGCGCGTTTGAGTGAAGATATTCTCCGAGCGCGCGAAGGATCTTCGTTCTATCGAACCGAGCCTGGGCAGTTCGCGCTGAAGGAATTTCTAACCGATCCAGATTTTCCATCGAAATGGAAGGTTGAGTTCCCCGCTCGGCGGCGGACCCGCGACCTCAAACGGCCCGACAGCCTTGCCATTCGCTATACAATGGCAGCATCGCTTGAAAACACTACCATTTCAATGTCGGAGTTCGCTGAACGATTAAACGGCTCCAACTCGATCACCACGATGCACCCCGAAGACATGAAAAAAGATGGGTATTGTGCGATCTGGACCTTTTCAGTCGTTCGAAAACGTGACCAGATCCTAGCCTACCGGATCGGACGCTACCGCGATGATCGCGACACGTTCGCCAACCGTCGGTCAATAGGTTTTCCTGGAGCGCTCGCAGCAGAAGACGCCTCGCTTTTTTCAACGGACCGCCTAGGTATTCAAGACTGCTCCGTCGCCGTTCTTCAACAGGACCTCGACTTGTCCCTTGCCACTTTCGAGCGTTCTGTGGAGCAGTCTCCTAAGATTGAGTGCGTGACAGCCCTTACCGACATGGATGGCCAACTCGATTTGGTGATAGTTGTCACGTGGGAAAGTCCCGAATGGTTCGAGCCAACAACGAAACGCCTCTCACTTAATGATCCAGACTGGATTCATACTAGAGCTCTTCCAAACGACATTGACGATTTCGAACCTTGGAGCGCACACATCCTAGGCTTACTTGCTGCAAAGGATAGGGTAGGGTTTGCGCAGAGGTAGAATTAGCAACCTTGAGGCCGCCTTTTTAAAGTTCGAACTCGAAAGCCAAGATACCCGGCGGCAGAAAACGGCCCTCCAAGACCTCTGCCGCCGATATAGGGGTGGGCAGGCCCTATCGCCCGAGGCAAGGCGCGATTTTGAGATCCAAGCTGGATATTTGGCCGTAAACGCGCGTGATACCAAGGTAGTAAGATGGGCGTTGAATACGATCGCCCGTCTTGGGACCCAGCAAGGCGCTTCAAATAGCGTCACCTCTGCTGTCGCGTTGCCCTTAAATCGGGTCATCCTCAATTTGTGTGGCGCTACTATCCTTAGACTGAAAAATTCAGGAGGATTAGTCATGATTTCGAAGAAGCACTGGTCGCCCGGGAGCGAAGTTTCGGTTCAAAGCGTTGAGCGAAGCCGATGCGGCGGGTGGATTGTATCGGGCGTTCTGACACCAAGCGGCATCTGCCCAGACTGTGGACTGCATTCACGACGACGCCACGGCTGGCGGCGTCGAAGTTTGCAGGATTATCCCGCGCATGGAGGCGAGGTAACGGTTGATCTCGCGGTTTGCCGTTGGCGATGTTTGGCGCCCGCTTGCCCGCGCCGGACTTTCTCGGACCAGATCGCCTCGATTGCGCATCCTTTTGCGCGGCGCACCTCGCGTGTCGGGGGGATTGTCCGCCATCTTGGGCATGTGGCCGGCGGGCGGCCTGCCGAGCGGTTGTTGCATCGTCTGGGCCTGGGGATCAGCGATGACACGGTGCTCAGGCAGTTGAAGAAGCGTGCTCAAGGCACCGCCGAGCCGCCGACGGTCATCGGGATTGACGACTGGAGCTGGCGGAAATCGCAAACCTACGGCACGATCATTGTGGATCTGGAGCGTCGTGTGGTGATCGATGTTATTGAGGATCGAGATGTTGTCACCTGTACCAACTGGCTGAAGCGACATCCCGAAGTAGAAGTGATCAGCAGAGATCGGTGCGGTCTTTACGCCCAGGCTGCCCGGCAAGGGGCGCCGCAGGCGGAACAGGTCGCTGACCGGTTCCATATCGTGCAGAACCTGCGGCAGGCCATCGAGGAGCAGATGAACCTTCACGGCCGTGCGACCGGCAGGGCGCTGCTGTCCGACGCCGACAACATCACCGCTGCCGGAGGCCTTCTGAAGTCACGCCTTGCGCATAGGACGTCTCGGGAGGAGATTTTCACCACCATCCATGCGCTCCGAAATCAGGGGCTTTCCTGCAGCGAGATCGGGCGACGAACAGGGTTCCCGCGTCGCAGCATCGCGAAATGGCTGCAGTTCGAGACGCCACCGGACCGCAGGCGGGCAGCTTCGAAACCGACTTCGCCGTGGTACTTTGAAGAGTTCCTGAGCCAAAGTTGGAAGAACGGCATTCGAACTGGAAGCGCCCTGTTCCGTCTGATCCAAGAGCGTGGTTACGAGGGGAGTCAGACGCATTTGCAGCGGCTGCTGGCGGGCTGGCGCAGAGCCGAAAAGCAAACGAAGGGCCCCGCCGTGGAGCACCAGATCCTGGAGCCGGTCCAGGACCCGGAAACGGGGCACGCGATTTCCCCAGTCATCGCGGGTGCGCTGTGTATCAAACCCCGCAGAAAGCTCACCCCGGATCAGGCGCGGAAAGTCGACGCGCTCAAGGCCGGCTCTCCCGCCTTCGCAACGATGCGCTGTCTCGCCATGCGATTCAACGGTATCCTGCGTGGCCGCGCAGCAGACCCGCTCCCTGCATGGATCGACGACGCGATCGAAACCGACCTGGCGCCAATCGTGCGCTTTGCCCGCACATTGAACCGGGACTTCGATGCGGTCAAAAACGCCATCGAGATGCCCTGGAGCAACGGCCAAGCAGAAGGTCAGATCAATCGCCTGAAGACCCTCAAGCGCGCCATGTACGGCCGGGCGGGTCCAGAATTGTTGCGGGCGAGAATGCTACCATTCCGCCACACAGATTGAGGATGACCCCAATTAAGGGCTATGCGACACCTACGTTAGGGTTTTTTTCAGGGATCAAAATCCTCGGCGAGATCACCTTCGGCATAATGTCGAAGGTGAGAAAATCTCGAGACGTTATGCGGTTTCATCATACCTAAATCAGAGTGCGTCTAGCGAGAGTACCTGCCCGCAGTTAACCCATCCATTGATATTTCGGGGCACTTGCCCAAAACTACATCCGCAACCGCGCGCCCGGAGCCACAGGCCATCGTCCAACCCAGCGTTCCATGGCCGGTGTTCAGAAATAAGTTTTCAAATTGCGTCGCACCAAGCACAGGCGTGCCATCGGGGGTCATCGGCCGCAGGCCCGTCCAGCCCTCGGCCTTTGAAATGTCACCACCTCTGGGAAACAGATCATTGATGACGTGTTTGACCGTATCCGTCGCGTGTGGGCCCAAGCGATTTGAATAGCCGGCAATTTCCGCCTGGCCCGCCACACGAATACGGTCACCCAAACGAGTGATTGCAACCTTGTGGGTTTCATCCATGATGGTGGACTGCGGCGCGAAAGCGTCATCGGTTACCGGAAGTGTTACGGAATAGCCCTTGACCGGATAGACTGGCAATCTGATGCCAATGGGGCTCAGCACGCTGGTGGCGTAGCTGCCCATAGCACAGACATAGGCGTCGCCGGTAGTCCGTCCGCCAATTTCGGTGTCGACACCAGCGATCTTGCGACCTTCAACCGCGATAGACTTGATCAACTGTCCATACTGAAACTCGACACCCATCTCGATGCACTTTTCAGTCAGGGCAATGGTGAACATACGGCAGTCCCCGGTGCGATCCGCGGTCAGCCGAAGGCCTCCGACAAACTTGCTGCGCACCTCGGCCAACGCCGGTTCCGTAGCGATACAGGCGTCAGGGCCCAGGACTTCGTAAGGGCTGTCATATTCCGCCAACACCTCCTGATCGGCCTTCGACGCCTTGAGCTGCTTTTCCGTACGGAACAGTTGCAACGTACCCTTCTGGCGGCCGTCATATTCAATGCCCGTTTCGGCGATTAATTCGGGCATGACATCGCGTGAGTAACTGGACACGCGCACCATGCGGCCCTTGTTGATCCGGTAGCTGTCCTCATTGCAATTGCGTACCATCTGCGCGCACCATTTCCACATGGTAGGGCTGACCAACGGCCAGATGAACAGAGGTCGGCGCTTCATAAACATCCACTTGACCGCTTTCATCGGAATACCAGGAGCGGCCCATGGGGAGGACATGCCGTAGCTCAGCTGGCCCGCGTTGGCATAGCTCGTTTCGAGCCCCGGCCCAGTCTGGCGATCAATGACGACGACCTCGACCCCCTGTTTAGCAAGATAATATGCGGTGGTAACGCCGATCACGCCAGCGCCCATGACAACAACTTTCATGAGAAGTCCTTTTTAGTTGCAGCCTGGGCCGAAATTAATGCCAACCCTGCTGTTTGGATGATCGTCGACAAACAACATGCTTCGATGATGTTGTCTTTAGAACGTTTAGGGTTTCCACCCTCAGCCAGAGCTTTTAGAAGTTGATTGCTCAACACTGATGATCGTCAACGTGCGACGCTGCTTTTCCCGTGTATCCCAGTAAAAGCTGGCCCCTTCAGCCAGACCCAAGAGAGTGACACCAATGGGTGTCATGACCGATACCCGCAGTTTGGCGATATCTGCTTCTTCGGGATAAACCAGCGTAACTGATTTCTCCTGTCCCGTAGCTTCATCACGGTAGGTCACGGTGCTGCCCATACTGACGACATTTTGAGGCATCTTCGATGACTCTACGATACGCGCACGCCCTATCTCGTCAAAGAGGCGATCGGCGAGCTCTGGTTGGCGTTTCATCATACCGTCGGCCAAGCCTTCTAAATGTGGAAGGTCATCTAAATTGATAACAATCTTGGGATTTCGTATATTCGGTGGTTTTGCTCTCTGGAACGAATTAGCCATCTGTATGTCTCCTTATATTAATTTCTCATTCCGGGATTTAGCTGCTGATCGATCTCGAACTCGTGACGTCCTTCACGAACAACCTGCCGATGCTGCCGTCTTCAAACAGAAGCGGCGCGCGCTGCCCTATGCGCATACCGATTGACCTGAGCCCCTAAAACTCCTCCAAATTTGTGTAGAGTCCGCCCAACAAAAGGACGGACAAATGAAGGCGAGATTTA
>PCCY01000035.1 GCA_002731875.1 Roseobacter sp.
TGGCCGTATTGTGCGCCGCCGCAACTGGCAGGATCAGGCCTGCAAACTGCTATCTTGTCGCCGGATCGCGTTGTTCAGCGTGAACTATCTTGTCGCCTCTGGTGTCATTGCCGTCGTTCTTGCAACGACCGCATTGAGTTTTGGCATGCGAAAAACCAAACGCAGCGGGCTGAAGATGACGGCAGCCCTCACCCTTGGGATTGTCGGGCTTCATTTCACCGGTATGGCCGCGTATAACGTCGCGTCAATCGGGATCGACCCCGACTATTCCAACCCCCAGGAATACGCATTGCTAGCTTTGGTAATTGCCGGAACCGCAGGCATGATCGTGATGGGGGGATTGTTCACATATTTCATCGAAAAACGCACCCGCATGGAAAGCATCGAAGAACTACGTCAGGCACGTGACGCCGCAGAAAGCGCCAGCCGCGCGAAATCCGAATTCATGAGCGTTCTCAGTCATGAACTGCGCACCCCTCTGACAATCGTAATCGGCTATGCCAGTTTTCTGTCCAAGCTCAAAAGCAACACCACCAGTAAACTGAAACCCGGCGAACCGATCACCGAGGCCCATTTCAATTCCCTTGGCGATCAAACCGAGCTTTATGGTCAGCGGGTCAAATCCGCCGGCGGGCATCTGCTGACAATCATCAATGATATCCTAGATTACACCAGCATCGAACTGAACGATATCAAACTGAGCAAGGCCGCATTTTCCACACGCGATCTGCTGCTGGAAGTCGCTGAACAGTTTCAGGGCCTGTCCGGGGAAAAGTCCATAACCCTTTCCACCGAGTCTGACGACATGGCGGTCATGGCTGACCGTGCGCGGTGCCTGCAAATTCTGATCAACCTTGTTGGAAACGCGCTTAAATTTTCAAAGGCCGACCATATCTATCTGCGCGCCCGTGCGCAGGGCACCGGCTTTCGCTTTGAGGTGGAAGACAACGGGCGCGGGATAGACAAGAAAGATCTCACCCGGATTTTCCAGGCCTTTACGCAAATCGAAAACGCCGACAACCGGTCCGAGGGCGGGACGGGACTGGGCCTTGCGATCTGTAAGAAGCTATCAATCGCACATGGTGGTGACATCACTGTGGAAAGTATCGTCGGGACAGGTACAAAGTTTACGGTGTTCTTCCCATTCAGCCTCGACGCGCCGACCTCCAAACAGCTCGCGCAAGCAGCCTAGGGCAAGCCAAACCGCCCCGTATGACGGGCGACCCACGTCCCCGGCGTAATTGACGGTCGCGTTTGCTTGCCTTGGTATTAGACCAATGCTGACGGTACATATCCGAAAGCTTCACGCCCCCCGGTATCCCCGCTGCAAAACGCCCAAGCACGGCTGGCCGCCGCACCACCGCGCCATGCCACGTCAGCAGTCGCCTGGTGCGTAGCTGAACTCAGATATACCCGGCTACGATTTGAAGCACCCTATAGGCGGTGGCGGCGTCGTGCTGAATAACTGACATGAATTCATCCTGACCGATATTGAGACAGACCAGATTGTCGCTTGCTCGCATATGCAGCGCACGGGGCTCTTGCCGGATCAAACCCAATTCGCCGACAAGTGAGCCAGCCCCGACGTTGGTAACCAAAACTTCGGTGCCGTCGTCACCTGCACGCAGCAAATCTGCCGACCCCTCCACAATCAGGAAAACACCGCTGTCGGGTGCATCGCCGGCATGAAAAATATATTCGCCGGGTGCTGCTTTGTACCAACGCGCACCGAAAGCCAGAAGGCGTTGCTGTTTACGTCCGAGACTGGAAAACAGTTTGGACGTGCTCAGCGCTTGTATCTTGAGATCAAGCTCGGCTTTACCCGCGCCGCCCTGCTCGCTGGGGGTCTCGTCCGTGTCGTCCACAAGCATGCCATGATATAGCCGTACCTGCTTGTCGCAGGCCTCATCGCCAAGGTCGCTCGCGCTCAGCACAAGAATGGTTGCTTCGGGTAACAGCGTGCGCAGGCGTTGCGGCAAGGCTTTGCGCACATCCTGATCAAAGCTTGCCAACGGCTCATCCATGATCACCATATCAGGTCGTTTTATGGTCGCGCGACACAGGGACAGTATTTCGCTTAACTGCGCTGGCAGGTTAGAGCTTTTGCGCGATACCGGCAGTTCCAGGATCAAGTCCAAAACCGCAGTCTTGCAAGTCTCTTCAAGGACCTCGCCCACCACATCCTTGAGGTGCTGTGCCTCGCCCGGTGTTCGCGGCACCGCCCGACCGAACATCGCGTTTTCCTGTATGGTCAACCCCGGAATGGACGTGTCAACCGCAAGTGGCGTTACCACATCGGCCAGACTCGCCTGAAGTGCTGGTGCATGCGCGGCCCGCATGTTCATGATCACCGCGACAACGTCATCGTCGAACGCGACACCCAGCTTTTCCGATGAAATGGCGAAAAGCACCGCCAACAGATGCGACTTGTCCTGCGTGGTTAATTTCGCTGCGGGATCCGACCGCGCCAGCAGGTCTGCCACATGATGATAACTTGCCTCTTCAAGATCAAGCTTGCGGAACAACGGGTGATTGCTGCCGTCGTCGCCGAAAATATTCAGCAGGATTTCCACGATCGAAAAGGCTGTATCAAACAGCGCCTTTTCGAGATGCAGCTCGTCCAGTAGCGCCTGAAAATCGCTTTGTTCGGCTATCTTTTCGGCATTCGGCGTTTCATGGGCAATGGCGAAAAGAACGTTTTCAGCCACCGATAACGCCGGGTTATATGTGTCAGCGGCGAAGAACCGTGCATTTTGCGAAAGCCCCTCGGCCTCGATCCGGGCTGCAACACGCGCGCGCATGGCGGGGAGCGCCTTGGCAAGCGGGGTGTCAAGATCGTCAGGCAGTCGTAGGGTCAGGCCGCGGGCGAAAAGCGCGTCCGACAGGTCAAGCGTGGTAATGAATTCCAACCACCAGTCGCGCAGTCTGCCTTTGTTTTCCTGCAAATGCTGCTCTGTTTCCGTCAACAAGAATGGCTTGTCTGCGTCGGGCAGGCGGTATAGCGGCAACATCAGGTTATCAAGAAATGTTCCGTCAAACACCACAGGGCGCGAATTGGCAAATCCAAGCCGTTGAAAAATAGTCTTTTGGTGCAAGCCTGCCAAATCGTGCTGCGCGATCCGCACTGACCCGAAGGTTGGTTTCAGCTCACGCATCAACATATAGGCCAACGCGCGGCGATCTTCTTCGGAAGCGGCGACAACCAAGGTCGTCTGCCCCTTGCTGATGACCAGATCGGCCTCAGACAGCACCAGTTCACCGGTCGAGTTGCGCAGGTTCAATCCGCTCAGCTCGATATCACCCGTCAGGACTGGACCGTCCTGGGGATCGCCTTCAAAGAGGTTGTTTTCAACCATCCCGGACGGGCTGAAGCGGTCGGATATCATCTCCCAACGCAATCCCAGTTCCTGCGATGTGGTATAATACGCCAGCAATTCCTTCCAAGGGGCCGAAAGATCCTTGAACGCGGCCAGCGCTGCGACCAACGCCCCGATTGTGACGTCCCCTCTGATGACCAGATACCCGCCGACAGAATAGAAAAAGAACGGTGTAAGCTGCGAAATGAAGTTGTTGGCGAACTTCATGAAAAATTTCTTTTGGTAAATCTGGAAACGGATCGCGACCAGATTTCCCAGCCTGTCATTGATCAACGACATCAGATAGCCCCAGCCGCCGTTGGTCCGCAGGGTCGTGGCACCAGCGGCACTGGTTCCGATATCGCCTGCCAGTGCGCGCACGTGAACCACACGCTTCTTGTTCAACAGGTTCACACGTCTTTGCAACTTTGGAATAAGCCAGCCCTGAAGCGGGATGAACGCGACCGCCGCCAACCCGAACGCCCAGCTTTGCGAAAACAGGAACGCCAGGATGGTCAGCATTTGCCCGGCTTGCAGAACCGGCTGAGAAATCGCGTCGCCCATCAGACCGCCCATGGGTTCGGTCTCACCCATGACCATGGACACCAGCTCACCCTCGCTGGTGCGGTCCAGGTAATCTGATGGAAAACGGATGATCCGCCCGATCAACGTATACCTGAGCCGGCGCAGCAAGTCTTCGGCCATCAAACCTTTCATCGTGTTGACGCGCATTTTCAACAGGCCGTGCACGGTGACCGTTACCAAAAACAGTACGCTCAACAGCATCAGAAAAGGGATTTGGTCAATCTGCCAGCCGAAAACCGTCACCGAGCCGCTCGGCGCCTCGATTGCATCGTTGATGATCCGTTTGGGCAGTTCCAGCGACAGATACAAAAGCGGAAAGAGCGCGAGGGTAAAGATGAGTAGCTTGATCTGCTCGCGTCGGGAATACTTCCAGATGAACTTGAATAGTGAACTTTCCAACCGGGCATTCCCCTTTGCCAAACACAAGGCGTCGCCGGTACGGACTGTTTCACACCCTACTTTTCCATTGATAGGCCGACACATTATCATGAGCCAAGTCTTTTTATGTACCTTGGCCGACATCGCGATCATCATGCTGCATTCTTGACAAAATGCCGACCACCCCGAGAATGAACGTACTGAGCACGTCCGATTTCGAATGCCTCCCAGAGGTGCAGGAGCTTTCATGCCGAAAAAGACCATCTGGGTGACGGGGCTTTGCGTTTTGCTGGTGATGCTGACGCTCGCCGCCTTTGCCCCGTCTATCGTGGGACAACTGCGCAATGTTGTTTTCGACAGTTACCAACGCGTATTCCCGCGTGAGCCTGATCCGAATGTGCCGGTACATGTCGTCGATATCGATGAAGCATCCATACGGTTGTTAGGCCAGTGGCCCTGGCCGCGGAGTTATCTGGCCACGCTTACCGACAGATTGTTCACGCTCGGGGCGGTTGCTGTGGGGTTCGATGTTCTGTTGACAGAGCCGGATCGCACATCGCCCGGTGCGATCTTGCAAAGTTGGCAAAGGTTTTCCCAACAAGACATCACCCTGCCCGCCGCTTTGTTGGCGCAGGATCACGATAACAGCCTGGCCGAGGCGTTTTTGTCGAGACCCGTGGTCATTGCCGTTTCCGGTGCAGTGGATGGCGACGTACCGCAACCCAAGGCAGGCATATCTTTCACCGGCGCAAGGCCCGACAGCGCTATCACCTCGTTTCCGGGCGCGCTTTCCCCCCTGCCCGAATTGACCCAGGCCGCCGCGGGTATCGGCGCGATAAGCTTGTCAGCCGGAGACGACGGCGTGTCGCGGACCGTGCCGATGGTTGTACGCATGGGGGATACCCTGATGCCCTCGTTTACTGCCGAATTGCTCAGACTGGCACAGGGTGCGGGCAGTCACATCCTGCGCACCACGCAAGCCTCCGGAGAGATGTCGGGTGGGGCCGTGCGCGTGGTCGAAATGCGCACCGGTGGTGCCACCTATCCGCTTGACGGAAACGGGCACTTCCGCCTGCATGTTGCTCCGACCGGGCCACGTGGCATGACCCCGGCGCATTCTTTGCTGGGACCCGACCTGCCCGCCGCGTCGCACCCCGAAATCGCGAACCGCATCATCCTTGTCGGTTCAAGTGCGCAGGGGTTGTTCGATCTGCGGTCCACCGCATTGGGTGAAAAAGTGCCCGGTGTCATGCTTCAGGCCGGCGTTCTCGAGCAGATAATAACGCAGTCTTTTCTGACCCGACCCGATTGGATGCCGGGGCTGGAGCTTGTCACCATTGCGCTCGTCGGCTTGCTGATTACGTTTCTTTGCACGTGGGAAAGCCCGATGGCTGCATTCGCCGGCACCGTCGTTATTTCCGCCGCTGGCATCCTTGCGGGGTGGCTGGCATTCGACCGTGCGGGGATTTTGTATGATCCGTCGATGATGATCCTGACGGCAATAGCGATCCTGCTACCCGGCAGCACCCTTGGCCTGATCGGCAAAGAACGTTTGCGACAAAGTATTCGCAGCCGCTTTGCATACTTCGTCCCTGACGCACTGGTCACACAGATAGCCGCCGACCCCGACGATGCCCTTACCCCGCGCGGAGCCGCGCGTGAAATAACGGTGATGTTCATTGACATGCGTCGCTTCTCTACGGTGACAGAAAGGATGACGCCCGAAGAGATCGTGCATTTTCTCAACCGCTATCTCGGGACCGTCTCGGATGCATTGACCGCCGAGGGCGCGACGATCGATAAATACATCGGGGACGCCGTGATGGCGTTTTGGAACGCGCCCATCAATCAACCCGACCATCGGGCGCGCAGCCTCAGGGCAATCTCTCGCGTCGAACAATCCATCGCTGCGGCAAACGATATGCTCGCCGCCGACGGCCTGCCCCTGATCGGGATCGGAATTGGCGTGAATACCGGCCCGGCATACGTGGGGCTGATGGGGTCGCGGGACCGGCTTAGCTATACATGTGTGGGCGACAACGTCACACAGGCGGCACGCTTTGAAGGGTTGACCCGCATTTACGGTACCAACAACTGCGTCGGCGCACCAAGCATTCATGACCTGCCCGAGGATATTCGCGCAGTAGAACTTGACCGCGTGGTCGTCAAAGGCAAGACCGAGCCGGTCGCGCTGCATTGTGTCTATCACGCCCACGACCAGGCGTTTTCGTCCGCCGCCGCGGTTTTTTGTAAGGCGCGCTCGGCGTACCTGGCCCAGGAATGGGATCACGCGCTTTCGGTGTTGGATCAGCTTTCGGGCATGGCCGTCGACGGACTTGATACCCTACTGCTTGCACAACTCTATCGCGATCGCATCACGGCGCTGCGTAACAGCCCCCTCCCAAAGAGCTGGGACGGAACCTTTGTCAGTACCGCGAAACGCTAGACAAAGCTGCTTGGGTGACCCCGGTGTGCGATTTGCCGGGACCGTGTGACCTGAAGGCCGTTTACTCTATGATGCCGCTCTCGGTGAAACCGCTGATCCCGCGATAGCTGTCATTTCGCCCAAACGCATTGACATCGGCTGCCCCCATATGCCGGCCTCGGGTTGAAACCGGAGATCTGTTCGGCGGTGTCGCGGCTATCACGCCTGCGGTCGCCCCGCCGCGCGATGCCAGCTGGCTGGGTGCCTGACCGTCAATTCTGGTTAACATGCTGGCGATCAATTCCGCCGATGCGCTCCCGGCGTAGCCGTCTTCGGTCAGCACCGCGCCTTGCCGGCTTGAACATGTCTCCTGCCCACCGGAGGAAATGCACATCCGGTCCCCCATCAGGAACACGGCAACGGTGCGTCCTCCGATAAAGCTCACCAAGGCTGAAGAACCGCGGATGCCCAATGTCGCGGTCGGGGTCTTGATAATCGCTTCCTGCGCTTCGCTTGTCGTACCGCCGACGAAGCGCAATGCGCCCGTTGTCAACTGCATCGCAAAGCCTGAGCTTCCGCCGCTTGGATCATAGATAAACCGATCAAGGACGATCTGGCTTGAGGGGGCCACCGAAAGGGTGGTTTCATCAAGAAACAGCAATTGGCCACGCTCGTCGGAACCGGTGTTGATCCTATCGTCGGCAACGACATCCGCACCATCGGTCAGACGTCGTTCCGATTGGCCGGGTGCCGTGGCTCGCATTGCCCGTTCGATGCTGGCAGCGACGCCAATTTGCTGGGCTTGTACCTGTGTAGCTGCAAGCGCCATCCAGGCTGTTGCCGCAAAGATTCCTAGATTGCGCATGGCTAAAACTCCATCCCCACTGTCATGCTGAACAACGGTTCGGACTTCTCAAAGCCTATGACGTTGCTTTTCCGATCATAGAATTGCACCTCACCGTTAATATAGACGGTCTCGGTGACATACGCCTGCAACGCCGCCCCTACCCGCTTGACCTTGTCCTCGCGGCCTGATGTGAAACTATCGGTTTCAGTCTGCACGAAACCGGAAACTTTCCAGTCATGACCTGCGAAACTCGGGCGCAGGCGCTTCTGGAAATCGACCCGCACGGCGCGGAAGTCGCTTTCTATCAGCGGGTCCGCGATATCTACGTTTTGACTGATGACAGAGCCGCGCACCGACGCATCGCGACCCGGAAACCAGATCAACCCCAGTTGCCCGTCAACATAGTTGCCGTCGACGGTCGACGCATCATAGCGGCTCCTGCCACCCTCAAGATTTGCAAACGCGGACCAGCTTTGTGTCAGCGGAGCCTCGAGGCTCAGACCGAACCCCAAGGCGTCACGGTCGAATGCGATCTTGTTGTCATGGGTGCTGCGTACCGCCAGATACGGACGCAGGACCGGACCGTATTGCGTGCCTGCCAGACGAAGCGAAGGCCCATAAGTAAACGCTATCGACCGTTGACCGGTGGTCGTGGAGGATCCGAAATCAAGGTAATCCGCGCGTAACGTCGTGATAAAAACCGTACCGCCGGGGCCGTCAGGGTCGTACCTGTGTACCAAACCCATGGATGCCGTGGCCCCGACCTTTCCGTTATCCCCGAGCACTGCAAAACCTGCTTGGGCGAAACCGGAGAAGGATGATGTCGCGGTCCGATCCTGGGCCTCCTCGGCATAGCGCGCCATCTGTCTTTGTTGGTCTGGCGTCAACGCATCACTGCCTTGCAGGATGTTAAGGTGATACAGCGCCACCTCGTTTGCCCCCAGTGCAAAATAGGCCGCCGCAAGTTCCGAGCGCGCCTCGACCGATGCAGGGTCGCGATCCACAAGCCGTTCCAGTGTCGCCACCGCGGCTTCGAAATCCTGATCCTTCACCGCCTGCCGAGCGTATTGCAGCATCAGGTCGGTATTGGCAGGTTGGCGCAGCATCGCTTGGAACAAACTCTGACGCTCCGCCGAAGTTTCGGCGATCGATGGTACGGTGCCCAACCCGGAAAACAGGGCTGCAACGACAAGGATACGGGAAAGGATCATCAGAAACACCTTGGTCAAATAAATAGCTGGAGCGTATGTCGCGGCGGGACCCCGCTCCTGCTGACCAAGTTGGACCACCCAGCCCCATTCGATAAAGGTTATTTTAACTGTTCCCTCTCCTTCAACTTCACTGTTGCCCTTATGCAACAACGTGAAACACAGCTGTTTGACAAGGCAAAACGGGTTCAGTCGTAGGGCCCACCGTACCTTTCCTGCCCCTTCTCAAGTGGTACTTTCGCGCCTTTCAATATCGTTTTAATACCGTTGCATCCGTCCCATCGCATTGGTGAATCTCAGGGTCTGTGCCCCGCTTGATCACCGATCCGCGACATGTCCTCTGCATCAACAAAATGTGTATTGCGGCGCAACGGGTTAAGCGACATAGCCCGCGATATGTGGATCAAACTGCGCCTATTCCTGATGAGTTTGCTGGTCGGCGCAATGTTTGCGCAAACGGCCACATCTTTGGTGTCTTCTGCCCAGGCCGCTGCGATGGAGTTGGCGCAGGTCGACAGCGCCTCGGATGTTGAGATGGACGACTGCGCAGATACACCCGATTGCGATGCCCCGTGTCATTTGTCTTCGCAATGCCGCGGCACCGTCGGGCTCGTCGGTCCCGACTGGGCCTTCGTTGATAGTTTCTTGCTGGCCGGATTAGCCTGCGTTTCGCCCGCCGTAACCGTCCAGACCGGACAACGGCGGGGCGACGATCTGCAAAGACCCCCTGAAGCCTGACAGATTAGGTGCAAGATGCACCTTGATAACCGCGATTGCCAACCGCTTGTAACACCGGCGACGCTGCGATCGTGATTAATACACCCATATTATGCAGGCCTGTCATGCCCCTTGAATTTTCGCGTTTATCCGCGGCCATCGCTGCCGCCATCTTTTTGCCTGCCCCGGCTCTTTGGGCCGAGGCCTCCGATTATGCCGTTGAACTGGTCGAAACGACGTATCGCGTCGGCGGCGATGCGGTGCTGACCCTTCGATTGACCGACCTGCGTGACCAGCAAGCCGTGGCGGATGCGATCATCTTTGCGACCCGGCTGGATATGGAGCCTGAGGGCATGGCCATGATGACGTCCCCCTTGGCACCGCTCCCGACGGAGAAATCGGGTGAATACCGGTTTTCTGCGGACCTTTCCATGAAGGGCAGCTGGCAAATGTCTGTCGCAGCCAAGATCCAGGGGGAAGTCGAAACCGTTTCGGCTCGCATCATCCTGGAGGTGCAGGAATGAGCGCGTATAGCAAACTCTTTATGGCCGGAGCCATCGGCGCGGCCGCCGGTTGGGCGGGCTTGTCGGCGGGTGGCAAGGGTTGGACCCCCGCCCGTCTGGGCGATGAAGCCCAGATGTTTCTTGCCGCAATGATAGGCACCGACGCCAAAGCCATGCCCGCGCCGGTGCCCCCGGCATCGGGGTCCGTGATCTATTACCGTCATCCGGATGATACGCCCGCTTGGTCGGCAGGCCCGACCAGCACGGCGGATGGTCGCCCCTATATCGCTGTGCTCGCCAGCCAGGATGTGTCCTTCGAGCCCGTCACCAAAGACAACGCTGCGACTGTGGCGGCTGATACGGGCGAACGCACGATCCTGTATTATCGCCACCCCATGGGCCTTCCCGATACCTCGCCGGTGCCCAAAAAGGATTCGATGAACATGGACTACCTGCCGGTGTATGCCGATGAATCCTCCGACGCGGGTACGGTCACGATCTCGCCGGGAAAGCTGCAACGCACGGGCGTGCGGACCGCCGAGGCAGTGTCGGCACCCATGGTGATGCCGGTGCGGGCACCGGGCATCGTGGAGCTGGATGACCGCAGGATCAGCGTCATATCCTTGCGGGCTGATGCCTTTGTCGAACAAGTCGAGGACGTGACAATCGGTTCGACCGTCACCGCAGGGGCCCCGCTGGCAATGCTCTATTCCCCCGAGATTGCCGCCGCCGCTGCTCTCTATGTCTCGGATCTGCGCAGTGGTGCAGGGCGCGCCAAGGGCAGCCGCCAAAGGCTGGCGAACCTCGGGGTACCGCCTGCGGTGATCGAGGGGATAACCGCGGACAAAAGCCCGCCGGTCAACACCCCGCTGATCGCGCCCCTTTCAGGCGTGGTAATGGAAAGAATGGCTGTGCAGGGAATGATGTCGCCCGCCGGCGCGCCCCTGTTTCGCATCGCCGATACCTCGGTGGTCTGGGTGATGGCCGAGGTGCCTGAATCCTCGCTTGCTGGCCTGTCACGCGGCACGCCGGCCACGATCTCTTTCCCGGCGTTGCCCGGCGAGACCTTTCAAGGCAGCATCAACGAGATTTATCCGGCCGTGGATATGCAAACCAGAACCGCGCGGGTGCGGATCGAATTGCCAAATCAGGACGGGCGGCTCTTGGTCAATATGTTTGCCGATGTCGAAATGGCGTCAGGTGACGCGACCCCGGTGGTGCAGGTACCAAAGACTGCCGTGATCGACACCGGCGACCGTCAGGTCGTGATCCGCGATATGGGTGACGGAAAATTCGCGCCGCAGGATGTGGTGATCGGACGGCAGGGCGACGGCATGGTTGAAATCCGCAAAGGGATCGCAAGCGGCGAACGTATCGTCACAACGTCCACCTTCCTGATTGACGCCGAAAGCAACTTGAACGCGGCGCTCGCGGCTCTGGTGACGCCGGAGGCCACAGAATGATCGGGCGTATCATAACATGGTCGGCGCGCAATCTGATGCTGGTGTTCTTCGCCACTGCATTGATCGTCGGTGCCGGCATCTGGTCGTTGCGCACTTTGCCGATTGACGCCATCCCCGACCTGTCGGATGTGCAGGTTATCGTGTTGACCAACTATCCCGGTCAGGCCCCGCAGGTGGTCGAGGATCAGGTCACCTACCCGCTGACCTCGGCGATGCTCACGGTGCCGCGGTCAAGGGTGGTGCGGGGTTTTTCCTTTTTTGGAATTTCGTTTGTTTACATCATCTTCGAAGACGGGGTGGATCCTTATTGGGCCCGCTCGCGGGTGCTGGAATATCTGAACGCCGCCGCCGCCAACCTGCCCCAGGGTGTCACCCCTGCCCTTGGCCCCGATGCAACGGGTGTGGGCTGGGTCTATCAGTATGCGGTAACCGGCGAAAACCTGTCGTTGGCAGAACTGCGTACCCTGCAGGATTGGGTGGTACGCTTTGGCGTCAGCCGCGCCGAGGGGGTGTCCGAAGTCGCGAGTGTCGGCGGCTTCGTCAAGCAATATTCGGTCACCGTCGATCCGGTTCGGATGCGCGCCCAAGGCATTACCCTGTCGGACATTGGCAAAGCCGTGGCCTCAAGCAACATGGACACCGGCGGCCGCACCGTGGAGCTTTCGGAATTCGAATTCATGGTCCGCGGCCGCGGCTATTTGTCGGGAACCGAAGACATCGGCAACATCACTTTGCGCAGCGTTGCGGGCGTGCCGATCCTGTTGCGCGATGTTGCGCGCATAGAGATCGTCCCAGATGGGCGGCGCGGCATTACAGAACTGAACGGGGAAGGTGAAGTCGCAAGCGGTATCGTGCTGCAACGGGTGGGGGCCAATGCACTGGACGTTATCGAGAACGCCAAGTCCGAGCTGGATGCAATCGCCCAAAGCCTGCCCGAGGGCACCCAAATTGTCCCGGTTTACGACCGTTCGAACCTGATCCTTTCAGCGATCAAGACGCTCAAGACCACATTGCTGGAAGAAAGCCTTGTGGTGGCGGCCGTGACGATCTTGTTTCTGCTTCACATGCGATCGGCATTGGTGGCGATCGTAATGCTTCCCGTGGGCTTGCTGATCGCATTTACCGCGATGAAGACGCTGGGGATCGGGGCCAATATCATGAGCCTTGGCGGTATTGCCATCGCCATCGGAGCGATGATCGATGCCGCCATCGTGATGATCGAAAACGCGCATAAGCACCTTGAACGCGCGGCCCCCGGCAAGCCCCGCATCGAGGTGCTGATCGAAGCGGCGACCGAAGTCGGCCCCGCGTTGTTTTTCAGTCTTCTGATCATCACCGTGTCGTTCCTTCCGATCTTTTCGCTTGAGGGTCAGGAAGGCCGGATGTTTGGCCCGCTGGCCTATACCAAAACATTCTCGATGGCGGCTGCGGCGTTCTTGTCGGTCACATTGGTACCGGCACTGATGGTGGTATTCGTGCGCGGACGGATCATTCCTGAACACAAAAATCCGGTGAACCGCTTTTTGATCGCGGTCTATCGACCGGTTATCACCGGCGTGCTGAAGGCCAAGGCACTGACCATCGTCATAGCGCTGGCCGCTCTTGTCGTCACGATTTGGCCCGCGCGACAATTGGGGTCGGAATTCATGCCGACCCTGAACGAGGGTACCTTGATGTATATGCCAACCACCCTACCCGGCCTGTCGGTGACAAAAGCCGCAGAGCTGATGCAAACGCAAGACCGGATCATCAAGTCCTTTCCCGAGGTTCTGACGGTGTTCGGCAAGGCCGGACGCGCCCTTACCGCGACTGACCCCGCGCCGACGTCCATGTTTGAGACCATCATACAGCTGCGCCCGGAAGAAGAATGGCGCCCGGGCGTCACGACAGAAAGCTTGCGTCAGGAAATGGACGCGGCGCTACAGTTTCCCGGTGTCTCGAACGCTTGGACCATGCCGATCCGTGCGCGGATTGATATGCTTTCCACGGGTATCCGCACGCCGGTGGGGATCAAGGTCTATGGCGACAACCTGACAGAAATGGCGAAAGTCGCCCGAGAGGTGGAAGCAGTCGTGCGCACGGTACCCGGTACCACCAGCGCCTATGCGGAACGGGTGATCGGCGGGTATTACCTGGATATCACCCCGGACCGGGCGGCGTTGGGCCGTTACGGCCTGTCCGTCCAGGATGTGCAGGAAGTCATCGGCATGGCCTTGGGGGCCAAGGCCATCACCCAGACCGTCGAGGGGCGCGAGCGCTACAACGTGGCGGTGCGCTACCCCGCCGCGCTGCGCTCGGACCCCGAGGCGATCGGACGCGAGGTACAGGTCGCCTTGCCCGGTGGCGGCACGATTCCCCTGGGCGACGTCGCCACGATCGAGCGCAAGCGCGGGGCCACGTCGATCCGAACCGAGAACGGGCAGTTGGCGGTCTATATCTTCGTTGACATTGCAGGGCGCGATCTGGGTGGTTTTGTGGCTGACGCGCAGGCGGCGGTGGCGGCTTCGGTCACTCTCCCGCAAGGCTATTCGCTGGGATGGAGCGGCCAGTTCGAGTATCTGGAACGCGCCAAACAGCGGCTTGCTATTGTGGTACCGTTGACCTTGGCGTTGATCTTCCTGCTGCTTTTTCTCAACTTCCGCCGTCTGACAGAAACCTTGATTGTCATGCTTTCGTTACCCTTTGCCCTTGTCGGGGGGATCTGGCTGATGTGGTTCATGGGATTCAACATGTCTGTCGCGGTCGCCGTCGGGTTCATCGCGCTGGCAGGGGTCGCGGCAGAGACGGGTGTAATCATGCTGATCTATCTTGACCACGCCCTGACCGAAGCCAAGGACCGCGCCAAGGGCCGCGATCTCACCCGAGAGGAGCTGTATGCCGCGATCATGGTCGGTGCCGTTGATCGCGTGAGACCCAAAATGATGACCGTTGTGGCAATCATGGCAGGTCTGATGCCGATCCTTTGGGCTCACGGCACCGGCTCCGAGATCATGCAGCGGATTGCTGTGCCCATGATTGGAGGGATGATTTCCTCAACGCTGCTGACGCTGATCGTAATCCCCGCCGTTTACGGTGTTATCAAAGGTTGGCGTCTGCAAAGCGCACACATGAATCACCCGGTTGCGCCGAAAGCCGTGTGATACGGTGACTTAGCGCGCTTCGAGGAGGATACTGCAAAAAACAGGCGGCGGCGAAGGGCGTGGTTACAGCCTTCGCCGCTCTGTAAACTTGCTCCGGTACCACCACCTTTCCAAAAAATTGTGGTTTTATTGATCGAGAACAAAGTCGAGATTCTTCCTGCGCGTATTGTGCAAGAACTTCACCCCAAGCGAAGGAGGAATAGCTACTCGTTAAACCCTCGGCATAGAATGTGACGCATATGCAGACCGGGTACCGGTCTTGATCCCTTCGCCGATTGCCCCCGGATGCACCGCAATAACCTGCACGAAGCGGCTCCACGCCCAGCCAGAGAACCAATTCGCCGCCGACGGCCCTTCGCAGGGCACAGCGGTTTCCAGGCATGAGGTTCCGCCGAACCATCTCGGCGTGAAATACCACGGTCCGCGCGACCGCCGAGTGCTGCCCCAGCCCAATCCGGCAGTCTTTCTGCCGTTCGTTACCACAAGGAAGGAGTTCCAAATGCAAGCTCAAGACATCATGACCAGAAACGTCATATCCGCCAATGTCGATGTGACCGTGGAAGAAATCGCCGCACTTATGATGGAAAACCACATCAGTGGCGTGCCCATACTGGACGAAGACGGGGCAGTAACCGGCCTCATCAGCGAAGGCGATTTGATGCGACGGGTAGAAGGATCGGGCTCTGCCCCCAAATCCTGGTGGCTTTCGCTGTTTTCGTGGTCCGAAAGCACCGCGCGGGATTTCATCAAGATGCGGAGTCACCGCGCCAAGGACATCATGACGCGCAACGTTCATGTCGTAGCTCCCGATACGCCCGTCGCTGATATTGCACGGCTGTTGGAGAAAAAGCGCATCAAGCGCGTGCCAGTCGTCGAAAATGACAGGGTTGTCGGTATCGTTAGTCGGGGCAACCTGATGCAAGCCCTAGCAAGCATTCCCAAGGTGACGCTTGACCCATCGATATCCAACCGTGAAAAGCGCGAGGTCGTGATGGGCGCGCTGGCGCAGGTACCGGGGCTGAACCCGGCGCACCTGAATGTCGTGGTCGAGGGCGATCGCGTCGATGTCTGGGGGCTTGCCGACTCGGATGCTGTGGAAAAGGCCGCTTCGGTCGCTCTCGACAATATTGATGGTCTCGGTGAAGTGTCCGTCAACCTGGGACGCATACCGAACTATGTCTGGGGAATTTAGCGCCTGCTGTGACAAAGGCGTCTGGATCATCATCAACCAAGGCTTTGAGGCAGCAACCCTGCCGGCATTTGATCCAGACGCCTTGCGTCACATATCTGCGCGCCAAGATGCGAAACAATGTACATCCGTCGCCGAACCGCTCGCGACATCGTAGAACCTCGGCGACCCGGATGCGTTCAGCACCTAGGAAGCGACGACAAATCAAGGAGAAACGCGCGAAAGTTGGTGATGGCCTGAGGTGCGGCATATCATGGCGGTGTTCAGACGCCGTCAATTCTCTGGTGAGAAAAGGATATGCCACATGTCAGAGACTACCATCACCTAACTGCCCGATCCATCGGGTTTTTCATCCGACCCATTCACGGACGTTCTACGCGATGGCGCGCGCAAGCTGATCGAACAGGCGATCCATGCCGAGCTGGCCGCACTGATGAACGCCTTTTCCAAAGAAAAGCTCGAAGATGGTCGTGCCCGCCTGGTGCACCATGGACACTTACCCGAACGCGAGGTGATGACCGGCATTGGTCCAGTGCCGGTGAAAGTGCCGCGCGTGCGGGATCGGGGCGTTGGCGAAGACAAGATCACCTTCACGCCCAGCATCCTGCCGCGCTATCTTCGCAAAGCGAAATCGGTCGAAGAACTGCTGCCGTGGCTTTACCTCAAGGGTGTGTCCACGGGCGATTTCACCGAGGCCTTGGAGGCGCTGCTGGGCCCGTCTGCCACGGGCCTGTCCGCAAAGACCGTCACGCGACTGAAGGCCGACTGGTGGCAAGACTATGAGGCTTGGCAGAAACGCGACCTTGGCAGCCGGCGGTTTCTCTACATCTGGGCCGACGGAGTCTACTCCAAACCGCGGATGGCTGAAGAAAAGCAATGTGTTCTGGTGATCGTCGGGGCGGATGAATATGGCCGTAAGGAGCTGCTGGCGATGACCGACGGTTTCCGCGAGAGCACGCAAAGCTGGCGTGAGGTGCTGCTCGATCTCAAGCGGCGCGGCCTGAAACAGGACCCCAAGCTGGCCATAGGCGACGGCGCTTTGGGGTTTTGGACGGCCTTGCGCGAGGTGTTCGCTACGACGCGGGAGCAGCGTTGCTGGGTCCACAAAACCATGAACGTGCTGAACGCGATGCCGAAATCCATCCAGGCCAAGGCCAAAGGTCATCTGCACGACATTTGGCAGGCTGAGACAAAAGCCAAGGCGAACGCCGCCTTCGACTTCTTCGTCGAAACCTGCGGCGTGAAATGGGATAAGGCGGTCGCCAAGCTGGTCAAGGACAGGGACGCGCTGCTGACCTTCTATGACTATCCGGCGGAACACTGGAAACACATTCGGACGTCAAACTCAATCGAAAGCACATTCGCCACCGTCCGGCATCGTACAAAACGCACCAAGGGATGCCTCAGCCGCAAGACCGGTCTGGCCATGGCATTCAAGCTGATGATGTCGGCGCAGAAAAAATGGCGAAAGCTCGACGGGCAAAATCGCCTGCCCGAGATCATCCAAGGGATTGAGTTCCGAGACGGGATCCGCCAACTTCAAACCGCCGCCTGATCAGGCGTCACCAACTTTTGCCAATATCTCCAAATCAAGTCGACAACGCCAGCGCGTTCTGGTCCCTGGCGACGCACGCGCCGGTGTTCAAAAGGCACGGAAGGAATGGACCGACGCAACGAGCAAGCGGCGCAAGAGGGACCAATTGTCGTCGTCCGCTTCGATGTTTTCACGTCACTGCAAAAGAATTATCGTAATAGTCTGTTGTATTGGCGGAGGAGGTGTCCGCCAATGCAAATTCCATGAAGCGCTAAACAATCATATAATTCAATAATTTAAGACCCATTTACGTCTCGAATATTCCAGCGCCGTCCCCCATATTCCAGACAATAATGGGGGACGGAATGGCGGACGCGAAAACTGCAATCGAACGAACCGAACCAAGCAAGCGTGCAGAAAAGGCGCTGTCCGCTGCATTCGTGCGCACTGTCACCGCCGCCGGCAAGTACACCGACGGTCACGGCTTGTTCCTCAAGGTTGATACCTCAGGCGCGAAGCGTTGGGTGCAGCGCATTATGATACGCGGCAAACGGACCGAGATAGGCATGGGTAGCGCATCCCTTGTTACCTTAGCAGAGGCACGGGAGACCGCTCTACAGAACCGCAAGCTGGCGCGGGCGGGTGGTGACCCTCTGCAATCAAAACGCACCGCAGAGGCTTTGCTGATGTTTGAGGAAGCATCGCGCAAGGTTCATAAGAACCACGAACCGGCATGGCGCAACAAGAAACACGCGGCGCAATTCATATCGACGCTGGAAACCTACACCTTCCCCCGCATCGGCAAGTTGAAGGTGTCAGAGGTGACAGCGGCGGACGTGCTGGCCGTGCTGCAACCCATCTGGCTTGAAAAGCCCGAAACGGCGCGGCGGGTGCGCCAGCGCATCGGCACCGTGATGAAATGGGCCGTGGCGAACGGATGGCGGCAAGACAACCCGGCGGACGCAATCGCGCAAGCCCTACCCAAACAGGACAAAACGCAAGCGCACCGCAAAGCCCTGCCCTATGACAAGGTATCAGAATTTCTCGACGCTCTTAAAGCGTCTGATGCAGGGGACACCACCAAACTGGCGTTAGAGCTGGTTATTTTAACAGCGTCACGGTCTGGTGAGGTGCGTTTGGCGGAATGGTCGGAATTTGATCTGGACCAAGCCATCTGGACCCGCCCAGCGCACCGCATGAAAGCGAAGAAAGAGCATCGCGTCCCCCTATCGCCCCGTGCTGTTGAGGTGCTGTCACAGGCTCGAAAATTGGGGTCAGGCGAGGCTCTAGTGTTTCCTGGCACCAGACACGGCAAGCCGCTGTCTGACATGACGCTGTCAAAGCTGACGAAGGCGCTGGGCTATGACGTGGACGTGCATGGGTTTCGCACCTCGTTCAAGACATGGACCCAAGAACGCACCAACACGCCCCGCGATGTATCCGAGGCGGCGCTGGCCCATACGGTCAAGGATAAGGCAGAGGCGGCATATGCGCGGTCAGATTTCTTTGACAAGCGCAGGACGCTGATGGAGCGTTGGGCTATCTTCATGAAGGCTCAAGATGTTCAAGTCGCAAGGATTGGTTGATGTTTACGCCAGAAGGTTATTGGTCATGGACAGAAATGATCGACGCAACATCGCTTTGGACGCTTGCAATCGTGTCAGCGGAAATTGCACCAGAGTTCAACTTTCAAGAGATAGAAGACACTCCCTACAAATGTAGACGGTTGTTGATTGAGAGGCTCGCTTCCAACAGCAGAGTAGAGAATGCCCATGAAGCGTGGTTCGCCATGGATTTATTGGAACTCTGGGTGCTGGCAAACTTCATGGATACTTACGATGCAGTCCTATGTTCACCCGATGGAAGAACTTTACGATGCCCGCCAATAATTAAGGCGCACGGGGATGCGTTTGACTGGTGGCTCTGGCCGCTCTCAAAAAATAAGATTTCAGATGGCGAAGCGAACACTTATTTTGAAGGCTTCCGGCGCGACAAGTTTACAATCACGGACGCAAGAGCCAGATTTTGTGCTATCGACTACGATACAGGCACAATCAGGTTGAAACCGAATACAGTAAAGCTTTTGTCCTCTGCATCTTACGGCCACAACGGCGGTGACTCCAACGAAGACACACTTCGCTTCATTGATGAACAGATACGACCGATTATTGGCTGGTCAATTTGCTGGAACGCGAACGACGTTCCAGCCACCATGAAGGAAATATTCGACGGTCTAGGCTTTGGCGATTTGGATTGGACGGCGCTTTTTGAGAAAGAGACCAGCAGTCAATCGTTAGCAAAAAATGGAATGCATATAATCGAGTGTGTCATGGCCGCTTTTCCGGATGGAAAAGGTGATGTCACATGGTCCGATGTAGAATCAAGAGTAGGCTATTCCCGTCGCAGTATCATACGCGCTTTAAAGCAAAGCGGACTGCACTCGAAGTGGGCAGCAACTGGGCAGACCCAATAGGCTAAGGACGCCCAGTCTCTGCCCACCTGCCCAGATTTACTCGAAGCCCAATTCAACTGAAGATTCCAGCACGAACCGCATAAGCCCGAAAGGAACCGCGACGTGCCCGAACACCACCTCAGACGACCCGCCGTCGAAGCAGCAACAGGCCTCAGCCGATCCAGCCTCTATGCAATGATGGATACAGGCGACTTCCCCCGTCCCGTCCGCATCGGAAAGCGTGCCGTGGCGTGGCCTGAAAGCGCCGTGACCGCTTGGCTGGCATCCCGCCCTACCGCTGATAGTGTCGGGTAAAACAACGCCCACGCAGTAACAAAACTGGCGCGGGCGCTGGGTCGTCTGAACAAACTCCAGATACCGCGCTGCAATCCACAAAACAAGGATTCAGTAAATGAAAATCCGAGCAACGCTCTTTCTGAGCGAACAATCCCGCACGTTTGAACTCAAGGGCCGCTTAGGCTGGGCGATGGTGCACCTTGTCGAAGCTGGCGCAAAGGGCGTCACCCCCATTTCGCGTCCTGCGCCTAGGTGGTCAGGCTACGTGTTTGACCTCAGAGAACTTGGCATCCCTATCGAAACCATCATGGAGCCGCACGAAGGTAACTATCCCGGCCTGCACGCCCGGTATGTGCTGTCATGTGACGCAGAGGTGAAGCCTTTCGAGTGCGAGGTGCAGGCATGAGGATCGACCGCCCAGCACCCCGCCTAGCCCCCACCACGCCCTTTGAGCGTCACCTGATCCACAAGCACAATCTACCAGACCATTGGGTGCGGACCTACACCGAGTTGCGCGGGGGGCATCGCTGATGACCAAAGGCAAACGCAACGACAATGACGGACAGTACACCACCTTGCCCTATGCCCAACTTAAGTCCGAAGCATGGCGGTCCCTTTCGGGGGCCGCTGTCAAGGTCTGGCTGGAACTGCACACCCGTTTCAATGGCGGCAACAACGGCAACGTCAGGCTATCTATGAATGAAGCGGTCAAGGCGCTGGGCATATCCAAAGGCACCGCCCAGCGCGCCTTTATCGAACTAGAGGAAAAGGGTTTCATAGCCCTGCAAAACCCTGGTAATTGGTATCACCGAAAGGCGCATGAATGGCGTCTGACCACTAAGCGGATGCAGACCGCCAAAGGCGTCCAAGTGGCAACGCACGATTGGCAAAGCTGGCGAGCAAAAACAAGAGGCGGTCCACCAGAGTACCCGTCACCCTCGCCAATGGGTCCACCTCGAAACCCAAGGCCCGTTTCTGGGTCCACCAGAGAACCCGTCAAAGCGATTTCAAAGGCCCGCTTGGGTACTAAGGTGGGACACTAATACTAACCACTCCCCTTAAGCGTATGCGCCACGTGTGATAAGCACGTCGATAGCGGGGGGCGGTAGAAAGTTGGGGCGTGATGATTTCGTGACCGGGTCAAGCTGCAAAAACCGCGCATCCACAATTTGGGCATTCCGGTTTTAGCGCACCGATAAAACATGAATTTGGTTTATGATTTCGGAAAATTACAGGAGACACCGCATGGGCGGATATGGTTCTGGACGCAGTGGCTACAGCCAGAAAGCCGAACACCTAAAATCGCTGGACGTGAACCGATTGCACCGCGAGGGCTGTCTAAGCCCCGGTAGGCGCGGGTATTGGATCTGGTCAAGGGATGGCACAGAAACAGGGCGCATCGCCTACCACGCAGAGGAGCATCACCTTGTCTTGGATTACAAGGTGCGCCTCTACGGTGGCGAGTGGAAAACCATCACGCAATCCATCCCCCTGACCTATGCAGAGTGCAACTATGGCGGCACGCGCCCCTATTTCAGATGCAACGGCATAGTGAATGGTCGGCATTGCACACGTCGCGTCGGCAAGGTGTTTGCAGGGGGCAGATATTTCCTTTGCCGCCACTGCCACAACGTCGCCTATGCCAGCCAGTCAGAGCCGCGCTATGACCGCATGTTAAGGCGCGCCAACAAGCTGCGCACCGCGCTGGGCGGCGAACCTGGCATCGCGCATTCGATAGCGGCCAAACCCAAGGGCATGTGGCAACGGACGTATCAAAGAAAGCGATTTGAGATTGAGTGGTGCGAGAACCAAGCAACCCACCATTTTCTAAGCAAATTTGCACATCTTCTCAGCCCAGAGGAACGTGAGATGTATTTCGGGCATTAGTGCAAATGCACTTAATCAAGCAACCGATTGAAGGTTAGTCGCCACGCATGAAGTTCGCGGCACCAGCGACTCCGCTGCCCACGACTTCTAAGTCTTTTTCCTCAAATTTCCGAAACGCTCCCACAAACAGCGCTACGGTAATGGCGGTTATCGAAGTGATGGGGGCAACTATCATTGCAACCGAGAAGGCTGCATTGGCGAAAACGAACGGCCCCCAGATTACACTATGGACCATGTGCCAAAGCGCCCCTGACATACCAAGGATAACAATTACTCCAGTTGAGACGGCCACCCACTTAATAATATAGCGCTGCCCTAGTTCACGATGCGCCAGACGCTTTAGGCTCGCTTCAGCTTCAAGCAATTCAAATTCAAGTTCCTCCCTACCTGCGTATTGGGATGATCCATCGTGAATCAAATCTGGATCAATCGGAGGGATATCGTCAGGCATTGGCTATATGCTTTTTCGCCTCAGCGCGCTTTAAGACGTAATGCTGCTTGATTAAGTCATCAGTTATCGGAGCGTAATACCCCCCCGTCTTCGTAGCGATATGCCACGGCCCGCCGGGTACATGTGTAATATCCGAAAGCTGAAAAGCGGCAAGACTCCCATATATTTTGTAAATCTGCTCGAGAAAATCTTCATCTTGCTCGGTGAACGAGGCATCAGGAACGCTGTTCACTGGGGCAGAAACGTTGATGCCCTGTTTTCGGAAATCCCGGTAAACTTCAGGCACAACAGGTCCATACTGCCACGCCTCTATGCGGTTTGAGAACAGTGGCATGTTACGAGTCTCAAGATGCCATCCGTGAGAGATGTAGGTCAGCTTTAAAAGCGACATAAGTGACAAAGTCTTCCCGTCCCGCCCAGCGCGGTTTACAAACCAGTTAGCAACTTGGCGGGCGTCATATGTCATCAAATTCTTCCTCTCAGACATCTTATATAGGCATTCCTTAAGAAATGTGAATTTAAGTTTTTGATTGGATAACCCCGTTGGCTCCGAGAAAGTAAGCGGGAAAAAACGCGCTCCAACGCCTGAAGGGCTGGGGACCGCAACAATTAGTCAGTTTTGCTGACCGTCAAAATCAATTTAAAAAATCGGTCACTCAAATTGGAACTGGGGGTCAAATTGGGGGACGCCACAATCAAAACATTCTATAAGCACTTGAAACAACTTACTAATTTAAAGAAATATGGCGGAGGAGGTGGGATTCGAACCCACGGTACGCTCTCACGCACGCTGGTTTTCAAGACCAGTGCATTCGACCACTCTGCCACTCCTCCGCAGCAGGGACCGCATAGAGGGGTCTTGGCGATTCTGCAAACATCGAAATCGTATGGTGGCAACAAAGTCGAATGGGGAAATTTGCCTATCGTGAAGTGCTGGTCTTTTCACCGCAGCCTGCCCGCGTTACTGTGTGGGCAAGACCCCGCCAATGGGGCAATAAACATGCCGTATAAGCGGCGCAAAGCTCTGGGTGGAACGCCGGGCTTGCAGGCAAGGACGACTGATCATGAACAGGCTAACGCTTCCCCTTCCCCACACAAGCCGGACCATAGGCGTATTGGTCGCGCTGACGGTGCTTGTGGGGTGCGAGGGCATCGGACCACTGGGACTGGGACAGGGAAATTCCGCGTCCGGCCAGACAGAGTCGACCAAGCTGGTCGAACGCGATGTCGAAGCACCAGATGTATTTTCGGTGACCGACAAGGGGTTATGGGACGGTCGCCCCAGCCTGGGCGGCGTTTGGGTTGCGCATCCTGATGTCACAGAACCTGAAAGGGTGATCATCCGTAACGAAGCAAACGGCAAGTTCGTTATCGGTGCGTTGTTCCGTCGCGAACGCGATCTGCCCGGCCCCAAGTTGCAAATTTCGTCCGACGCGGCCGCCGCGCTGAACATTCTTGCCGGGGCACCCGCGCCGTTGAATGTGACCGCTCTGCGCCGCGAAGAAGTTGACGCACCTGTTCAGGATTCTGCACCTGATGCAACCATCAAGACACCTTCGGCGGTGACTGAAACAGCGCTGGCACCTGTTGTTGCGTCGCCCCCGGCGACACCTGCTGCCGAACCCGCATCCGCTGCTGAGGTAGCCGTAAGCGCCCCGCCGGCCCCAAAAGCCGCCGCTTTACCCGCCGCTACATCGAATCCCACGTCGACGCTGGCCAAGCCTTACGTACAGATTGGTATTTTCAGCATCGAAGCCAATGCCAACCGTGCCGCCAATCAGATGCGCAGCGCCGGCATGGTCCCGTCGGTCAAGCGCAGCGAGATCAACGGCAAGGCGTTCTGGCGCGTGGTTGTCGGGCCGGCAGCGACAAACTCAGAGCTGAATTCGTTGCTCAAATCCATCAAAACCGAAGGGTATTCGGACGCCTACGCGGTATCCAGCTAACCCAATCTAAAGAGGAACCCGCCCATGATCCGCCTATTTGCAGCATTCTTGGCAACAATCCTGCTTTCCGTGCCTGCCGATGCATTCGAAACTCAGGCGAAAGCGGCTTACGTCATCGACCAGACGACCGGAACCGTGTTGATGACCAAGAACGCGGACGAGCCTTTGCCCCCTGCCTCGATGTCAAAGCTTATGACGTTATACATGGCATTCGAGGCCGTCGAACGTGGGAAAAGCAATGGTGGTCTTGACCTGACCGAAGAATTACCGGTCTCGCAACACGCGATGTCCTATGGCGGGTCGACGATGTTTCTTGATACGACAGACCGCGTCAAGGTCGAAGACCTGTTGCGCGGCATCATCGTGCTATCGGGCAACGACGCCTGCGTTGTGATCGCCGAGGCATTGAGCCCCGATGGTACCGAAGCCGGTTTTGCCAGGCTGATGACCCAGCGTGCACAGCAAATGGGCATGACGAATTCGACATTTGCGAACTCGAACGGGTGGCCCGCCGCCGGACATCGCATGTCGGTACGCGATCTTGGGTTGCTGGCAATGCGTCTGATTACGGATTATCCGCAATACTACCCGATGTTTGCGCAACAGGAATTCCTCTTTGATGGCCGTGCCCCGCAGAACAAGTCAAATCGTAACCCGTTGTTGGGCTTGGGGATTGGCGCAGACGGGTTGAAAACCGGCCACACTCAGGAAGCAGGCTATGGGCTTGTCGGGTCTGCCAAACAAGGCGACCGCCGGGTGATTTTCGTTCTGTCCGGGCTCGACAGCACCGCGGCGCGGGCACAGGAATCCGAGGCTATCGTGAACTGGGCGTTCCGGCAATTCTCTCAGCGGTCGATGGGGGACAAGGGTACCTTGATCGCCGAAGCCCCCGTCGTGCTTGGTGCGCAGGGCACTGTTGGGATGGAGCTGGAGAACGATCTTTCGGTGCTTGTCCCGGTTTCTGGCGGTAGCGATGTGTCGGCTGAAGTCGTCTATACAGGCCCATTGCGCGCGCCCATCACCAAAGGGCAGAGCGTGGGTGAACTGGTCCTGACCCGTGGCGATTTACCCGAGGTGCGCGTCCCGCTTGTGGCAAAAGACAGTGTTGCCGCCGGTGGCTTCCTGGTCAAACTCGAAGCCGCAGCACGCCATCTTCTGACCCGGCTGAACGAAGGACCCGAGGCCGCTTCGTGATCTGCAAGGGTTTCTTCATCAGCTTCGAGGGCATTGACGGATCCGGCAAGTCCACGCAGACGAAACTGCTTAGGGACCAGCTTGAGGCGGCCGGTCATGACGTTGTTCTAACCCGTGAACCCGGCGGGTCACCCGGAGCCGAGGAAATCCGGGCATTGGTGTTGCAGGGTGACCCCGACAGATGGTCGGCGCACACCGAAATCTTGTTGTTCACCGCCGCCCGGCGCGACCACCTGGAGCGGACTATTCAACCCGCTTTGGCCAGCGGGAAGATCGTGATATGCGACAGGTTCGCGGATTCCACCCGTATGTATCAGGGTCTCAGCCGGGGTGATCTGCGCGATTGTGTGGACCGTTTGCACAAGTTGATGATCGGGGTCGAGCCTGATTTGACCGTGTTGATCGACATGGATCCGACCGAAGGCCTGAGCCGCGCGCTTGCGCGAAACACGGTCGAAGAAAGGTTCGAGGATTTCGGCGAAGATCTACAGGTCGCCATGCGCGCCGGATTCCTGTCGCTGGCGCAAGAGTTTCCGGACCGGTTTGTCGTGATCGACGGATCCGGCCCAATCGACAGTGTCGCCGCAGATATCTTCAGCCAGATCCAGGCCCGTATCGCCCAGACAGGTCGGACCGGGGCCGATCCCCACGCATGTTCGGCGCAATGACGTGTTTCGGCATCGCCAAGGCTCTTTTACTGACGCGGCAATCTGCTAGACCGCTCTCATGACTGACGATCTGTATCAACCCGACCGTATAGACGGGGCGCGGCACCCGCGCGACACCGCGAGGCTGATTGGCCAGGAAGCGGCAGAGGCGGCATTTCTCGATGCTTTCAATTCCGGCAAACTGCATCATGGCTGGTTGCTGACCGGGCCGCGCGGTGTCGGCAAGGCAACGCTGGCGTGGCGACTAGCGCGTTTCCTGCTGGCGACGCCTGATCCCGATGACGGCGGCATGTTTGCTTCCGTTGCTCCCTCGACCCTAGATATAGACCCTGAACATCCGGTGGCCCGGCGGATCTCGGCCGGGGGCGAAGGTGCCCTGAAGGTCGTCACCCGTTCAGTCGATGAAAAAACCAAACGGTTGCGCAAGCAGATCGTGGTGGATGACATACGCAAGCTTAACGGATTTTTCCAGATGTCGGCTGCCGACGGGGGGCGGCGCGTGGTCATCGTTGACGACGCCGACCTGATGAACCCGAATGCCGCCAACGCCTTGCTGAAAATGCTCGAAGAGCCTCCGGCGCGGGCCGTCATCCTACTGATTAGCCATCGGCCGTCAGGGTTGCTGCCCACGATACGGTCGCGCTGTCGCACCTTGCGGCTGGGGACGTTGACCCCCGATCAAATGGCGCAGGCCCTTGAGCTATCTGGCGTGGATGTCACCGGCGACCCGACGGCACTGGCGGCGCTTTCCGGTGGGTCCGTGGGTGCCGCGCTGTCTTTGTCGTTGATGGGGGGGCTTCAACTGTATGCAGAATTGGTTGCGTTGCTTGGCACATTCCCCCGTCTTGACCGGGCCCGGGCCCTTAAATTGGCAGAAGCGGCGGCGGCACGGGGGGCGGAAGAAAAACTGGCTCTGCTCTTCGATCTCACCGACCTGTTGATGCTGCGCCTTGCCCGCACCGGCGCTTTGGGGCACCCTCCCGACGTTGCGGCCGCGCCGGACGAGCAAGCGATCCTTTCGCGTCTGTCGCCCACCCCTGAACAGGGCCGCGAATGGGCGCAAGCAGCACAGGGCATCAGCACCCGGGCGCGTCACGGGATGGCCGTCAACCTTGACCCTGCTGCACTGGTCCTAGATACCCTTTTCAAAATGGGCGAAGCCGCACCAAGGTAGCCCGCGTAGATCAACAGGCAGGACAGGCATGAGCGACGCACCTCAGATCACCGACAGCCATTGTCACCTTGACTTTCCCGACTTCGAAGGGAATTTGAACGACGTCATCCAGCGCGCGTCCGACGCTGGCGTCACCCGCATGGTCACGATTTGCACCAAACTCGCCAATGAACCTGCCGTGCGTGCCATCGCCGAAGCCCATGCGCCGGTGTTCTATGCTGCGGGCACCCACCCGATGAGCGTCGCCGCAGAACCGATGGCCACGTATGAGGACCTGCTGGCGCTGACCAAACACCCGAAAATGGTCGGGATCGGCGAAACCGGATTGGATTACCACTACACGGCTGACTCGGCCCGGGCCCAGCAAACGTCCCTGCGCACCCATATTGCAGTGGCCCGCGACACTGGCCTGCCGTTGATCATTCACGCCCGCGACGCGGATGACGACATGGCCGACATCCTGACCCAGGAACACGCCAACGGGGCGTTTCCCTGCGTGATGCACTGCTTCTCATCCTCAGCCAAACTGGGGCGCGCCGCCCTTGATCTCGGCTTTTATCTCTCCATGTCCGGTATAACCGCGTTTCCCAAAAGCCAGGACCTGCGCGATATTTTTGCAAACGCACCGCTGGACCGTATCCTGGTCGAAACCGACAGCCCCTATCTGGCACCCCCGCCCCACCGCGGCAAACGCAATGAGCCGGCCTTTACGGCCCACACGGCACGGCGCGGAGCCGAAACCTTTGGCATCGACTACGCCGACTTCGCGGCGCATACCCAAGCCAATTTCGACCGGCTGTTCGCCAAGGCAGCCGCCTATCGGGCGACCTCGTGATGGCACGGATGAAGATCACGATCCTCGGGTGCGGCTCCTCTGGCGGTGTGCCGCGGCTCGGAGGCCACTGGGGGGCCTGCGACCCCACCAATCCCAGGAACAATCGCCGACGCTGCTCGATCCTGGTGCAACGCCTCAGCGATTCCGGCACGACGTCGGTGCTGATCGATACCTCGCCCGACATGCGCAGCCAACTTCTTGATGCCGATATCGGCCAACTCGACGCGGTGCTCTATACGCATTCGCACGCCGATCACGTTCATGGCCTGGATGACCTGCGCATGATCGTCATCAACATGCGCAAGCGCTTGGCGGTATGGGCCGACACCCCTACCCGCCAGGCATTACTCGACCGCTTCGGCTACGTTTTCATCCAACCACCCGGATCCTCCTACCCCCCTATTCTGGAAATGAACCATATTCAGGGCGACGTGACCATCGACGGCGCAGGCGGCAGCCTGACCTTCACGCCGTTCACCGTGAACCACGGCAGCATCGATGCACTCGGCTTTCGCATGAACGACGTGGCCTACCTGCCCGACGTCGCAACCATACCCGATACCGCCTGGCCGCTTCTGGAAAACCTCGAATGCTGGATCGTCGATGCGCTACGCCGGGACCCGCACCCGACCCATAGCCATCTCGCGCAAACCCTTGGCTGGATCGAACGGATGGCCCCGCGCACAGCGGTGTTGACCAATATGCACAACGACCTCGACTACCAAACCCTTGCCGATGAGACGCCCGACCACATCCAACCCGCCTATGATGGCCTTACCCTAAGCTTCCCCGCCTGATTTTCATTTTGCCAAATAAACTCCACGGGGGCGTGGGGGTGTGAAACCCCCACTCCGACCGACGCCACCCCCACTAAGGCCGATTTCCCAGTGCAAACCCTCCTAGACGTTATTCTTCCTGTCTTCTTGGTCATCGGTTTCGGGTACGTCGCAGTCTGGCGAGGCCTGTTCCCGGTGTCGGGCATCGACGGCGTGATGCGGTTTGCGCAAAGTTTCGCGATCCCCTGCCTGTTGTTTCAATCCATCGCAAAGCTTGATCTTTCCGCGTCATTCGACCCTGCGCTGCTCACCAGCTTTTACGCCGGTGCGGCCATCGCTTTCACTCTGGGCATCGTCGGGGCACGCTTCTTGTTCCAACGTGAATGGGAGGACAGTGTGGCAATCGGCTTTTGCTGCCTGTTCTCAAATTCGATCCTGTTGGGCTTGCCGATCACTGAACGGGCCTACGGGCCGGATGCCCTGACGGGAAATTTCGCCATTATCGCGATCCACTCACCGTTTTGCTACGGGCTTGGCATCACGGTGATGGAATTTGTACGCAACCGGGGCCAGACCGGTTTGTCGTTGCTGCGCAATATCGCCGTTGCCATGTTCCGCAACCCGCTGGTGCTGGGTATCGTATCGGGATTTGCGGTCAATTTCAGCAGTCTGCCGATCCCGAGCGTGGTCGACGATGCCTTGTCTCTCATCGTTCGCGCAGCACTGCCCGCCGCCTTGTTCGCCCTCGGCGGCGTGTTGATCCAGTACCGCCCCGAAGGCGATCTCAAGACCATTCTCATGGTCTGCATCATCGCGTTGCTCATTCACCCGGCAATCGTCTGGATGCTGGGGCGCAGCTTCGCGCTCCCCGATGACCTGTTCCGCTCGGGCGTGCTGACGGCGGCCATGGCACCCGGATTCAATGCCTACATCTTTGCCAACATGTACGGCCGGGCGCGGCGTGTCGCAGCCAGTTCGGTGCTGATCGCAACCGGTGCATCTGTACTGACGGCGTGGATGTGGATATCACTGCTGCCATGACGCCGCTGCTCTATTCCTTCCGCCGATGCCCTTATGCGATGCGTGCACGACTGGCCTTGCTCCATGCAGCCGGGCCACAGGTGGCGCTGCGCGAGGTGGCTTTGCGCGACAAACCCGATGCTTTCCTGCGCGCCTCTCCCAGCGGGACTGTCCCCTGCCTTGTGCTGCCCGACCGTGTCATCGACGAAAGTCTGGATATCATGGTTTGGGCGCTCGGGTCGTCCGATCCGCAGGGCCTGTCAACCATGCAGCCCGAGGGCTGGGCTTGGATCGAACGCTGTGATGGCCCTTTCAAGCACAATCTGGACCGCACCAAATACAGCAGCAGATATCCCGAACTCGATGCCGCGGTTAGCCGCGACCGGGCCGCCTTGTTCCTCCAGGACCTGAATGACCAGATCGGCACCTTTATTCTGGACCGGCCGAGCTTGGCGGACCTTGCGATTGTCCCTTTCGTGCGCCAATTCGCCTTTATCGACAAACCTTGGTTCGATGCCCAAAACTGGCCGCGGCTCCAACATTGGTTGAACCGTTTCCTATCGTCCGACGGGTTTGCCTGCATCATGGAAAAATACCCCCCGTGGGCCGATTCAGGACAATCGCAGCCCTTCCCGCCGAATGACGCCTCCGGCCGGACCGATCCGCCGCCGCTGTGGTAGCGCGCGGTATCAATGCGGGGGGCCATGCCAAACCCTTTTCATAATCGCAGGTAAGATCAACGCCCCCCGGCTTTGGCTGTGGGGCAAGGTGATGCTCTTTCCGGTTCCGGCCTATCCCGCGGCAGGCCCCGTGTGTTCACGCCGGCTCTGTCGCCGGAAAGGCTATGCGCACCGTCAAACCGGGCTTGTTGTCTTCAAGCGTAAGCCGCGCACCGTGCAGATCGCTTATCGCCGAAACAAGGCTCAGCCCCAGCCCGTTGCCCTCGGTCGTACGGCTTTGATCCAGGCGGTAAAGGCGTTGCAAAACCTTGCTCCGCTCGCTCTCGGGGATGCCGGGGCCGTTGTCGGAAACCGTCAGTATGGTCTCGCCTCCTGTGCGTGTCACCCCGACCACGACAGGCCCCCCCTGCGGCACGTGGGTGAGCGCGTTCTGAACCAGGTTGCCAATCAGTTGTGACAGCAGGTGCCGGTCGCCCCTGACGCAGGTCGCTACATCTGGCTGAATCCGCAAGCTCAGTGCAAAGCCACGTTCTTCTGCCTCCACCTCGAGAAAATCAACGATATCGCGCGAGATTTCCGCAAGATCGACCGAATGCAATCTGTCGCGCACCGCCCCGCCTTCAATCTGCGCCAACTGAAGCAACGACTGGAAAGTCTGCACAATCCGTTCGGTTTCTCCGATCGCCTTCGACAACAGTTCCTCTTGACCTTCGGTCAATGTCGTCTTGTTCATCACCTGATCAAGCACGACGGCCACCCGTTGGATCGGTGTCTTGAGGTCATGGGCGATATCGCTCGATACTTGGCGTATCGACGCCACCAAAGCCTCTTGGGCACGCGCCATGCGATTCACCTCTTGGCCGATACCGGAAAGGTCGTCATTTTGATCCTCAACCCCCTCGATCCGCGCCGACAAGGTCCCGCCTTTCAATTCGAGCAGGGTATGCTGGATCGCGTCAATCTTGATGCGTGCGCCCCTGGCGACCCACAGGCCGGCCAGCCCCGCGATCAACAGTGCCGGCAACAGTCCTATAAGCAAAACCGCCAGAAAAATTTCGCCCATTTCCTCGACCTGCTCGCGACTTTGCGCGACGATCAGATGACCTGCGCCGACCCGAGCGCTCAGCGCGAGATAGCTGTCGGATACGCTGCCTGATTTGGCCCGGATATAGCTGTCAGACACGACCGTCACCCCGCTGACGGGGGGGAAAGACGCGACGTTCGAGACCACCGATCCGCGATCGGGCACATAGAACAGGATACGGACATCCGCGTCCGTTTTTGCGGCTGCTTCCGCCAGACGCTCTGTCAGGTCATCGCCGTCCCGGATACCCCGATATTCATTGATCGTTTGTTGCAATTCGGCAGCGACAGCGGCGTCAATGCTTGTTCGGGTGACTTCGAAAGCGACAGCAAGACACGCGAGTGCCGCCAGTGCGAAGATCGTCAGCAACAGGAACGTCAGGCGCAAGGGCGTCGACCTGATTTGGTTAAACCCGAAAACCGGGGTCATACGTCGTTGATCCGGTAGCCCGAGCCGCGCACCGTTTCGATAAGCTCGGTTTCATAGGGTTTGTCGATCTTGCCCCGTAGGCGACTGATATGGGTATCAACCACATTGGTCAGGGGGTCGTAGTGAATATCCCATACAGCCTCCATCAACATCGTCCGGGTTTGCACCCGGCCTTTTCGACGTAACAGATGTTCCAGCAGGGCAAATTCGCGAGGCAAAAGATCAAGCGTCTGACCCCCGCGCGTCACCCGACGATGCAGCAGATCCATCTCAAGATCCGCGGCTTTCAGAATTGTGGGTTCCGCCTCTGTGCGCGGGCGTCGGCTGATCGCCATGATGCGGGCGCTCAGCTCTCCGAACGAGAAGGGTTTGACAAGATAGTCATCGCCGCCGGCAAGCAGCCCTTCGATACGGTCATCGACGCCGCCAAGCGAGGTCAGGAATAACACCGGCGTAAGATTCTTGGTGGCGCGCAGGGTTTTGACAACGCTCATCCCGTCCAGACCGGGCAACATTCTGTCAACGACCATTGCGTCGTAACTGCCCACTGTTGCCTGAACCAAGCCGTCAGCACCATCAGCAATCAGGTCCACCGAATGACCCTCTTCGCGCAGACCATCGGCGATATATGACCCGATGGCATTGTCATCTTCCAGCACAAGTATCTTCATAATATCCCTACAACCGCCCCCTGCTGGCAGAGATCTGCCCCCCGCCAGCATGATTTTCGTTCAGCGTGACAATCAGTTGTTGTCTGTCTCGCCCTTCTCGCCCTCGTCATCATCATCGGCTTCGTTACCCTGATCATCCGACTGCACCGCCACAACCTTGGCCGTACCGTTGTCAAAGCCTACTGCAACGGTTTTCGTGGTGCCATCGGTCATTGCGACTTCGACCTCGTAAGAACCGGTCTGACTGTCCTCATTGTCAAATTCCGCGCTCATCGCCTTGCCGCCCGTGTCGCTTTCGGCGGCCTTGATGGCATCCGTGATTGACGCGGATTCTTTCAAAAACGCCTGCACCTCGGCCTTGTCCTGCTGGTCAGAAGAGTCTTTGGCCAGAACCGCGGTGGATCCTGCTGCCCCTAAACCCAATGCCACAAGAATTGCCGCAGCGGTCGCCTTGGTTTTGGTCTGAGTAAACTTCATAGGTCTTCTCCTTGGTTGAACGTGGGCAACATCGCCTCACGACTACGAAGAACTTAGGAGGCCGTTGCGGCGCATGCCTGTCGCGTTCATTACAAATCATCCACGTTGAGCCGCGCGCCCCGCCATGTGCCCTTTCCCCTGCCAAGACTAAAGCTTTGTGAAAATACGCATACCTTGCGCAATGACATGGGCAAAGCATTCGGGCCGCCTATAGTATAGAAGATGACGCATGCGGCATTGCTGTTGCGACTATCACCTGCTGACCTGTCCGTTGGCACCCAGGGACACCATCGCCCACGAAAGGCTGACGTCACCACCATGTCTTATTCCATCGACCAGTTATTGCCCTCGCTCCAGTCCTTGGGGTTGTGGACCTATTGGGTTTTGGCGCTTTTTGCATTTCTCGAAGCAACCATCGTGACCGGCGTTATCGCACCTGGCGGGCTTGTTGTAATCGCTGGCGGCGTTTTGGCACAACGCGGCTATGTAGATTTTTTCGATATGGCGTGGTTTGTTGCCGCAGGGGCGGTAATTGGAAGCGAGTTGAGTTTTTATCTGGGACGGGTGGCATCCAACGGGCTGAAACGAACGACGGCGTATGCCAGTTCGCGCCACATTACCCGCGCCAGGGGTTTACTGGATACTTACGGAGGCTTCGCGATCGTTATCGGGCGGTTCTTCGGCCCGCTTTCGGCTTTCGTACCATTTTCCGCAGCTATGGCAGGCATGGGGCAACGGAAATTCCGGGGCTGGAACCTGCTGAGTGCGGTTCCCTATGCGCTGGTTTTGCCAGCGGTGGGGTATTTTTCGGGGCATGCCATCGGTATCTTGGGCGCTGCCGCACCGCGGCTTATCGCCGTCGGGGCGACCACGCTCATCGTCATATTCGTACTTTGGTTGATCATCCGACGCGTCTTTCGTTCACTGCCTCTGCTGGCCGAAATCGGCAGGTCTCTGACCGCCGGATTCGGGAACAGGCCGTTTATCCGCGCAAGGCTCGATCAATATCCCGGAGTGTCGTCTTTTGTATCAGCCCGCTTTAGAACGGGGCAATTTCTGGGCCTCACGGCAACCTTGCTCGTCCTGCTATTCATATATATCGCGGGCGCTTGGGCGGAATCTGTCTTTGATTTCATGGGGTCCGGTGGCGTCATATCGACCGACACCCGCATCGCCAACATTCTCTACACCATGCGCGACCCTAACCTGATAACCGTATTCACCTGGATCACCGATGCGGGCGGGCGACACGGGGTCATACCGATGCTGGTGGGCGCGACCGTTGCCCTGTTGATCCTGCGCCGGTTCGATCTGTTGACCGGGATGTGGATCGCCGCAATCGGCAACCAGGCCACAGTAACCTTGCTGAAAAGCTTTTTCGCCCGCCCCCGATCGACCTTGGGGTATTTCGTGGAAACCTCGGGCAGTTTTCCCAGCGGGCACGCGGCCGGGTCGGTGGCCGTTTGGGCCATGCTGTTTTACCTCGCGTGGAGGTTGCGGCTTCTGACGGCCGCAACAGCGGCGACGCTCGCCGTGACGATGGTGTTTCTGATCGGCCTCAGCCGCATCTACCTGATCGAACATTATGTGTCCGACGTGGTGAATGGGTACCTCGTGGGCGGCGTCTGGCTTATTCTTGGGATCGCCTTTTGCGAATGGCGCCGGACGGCACCGGTCGCGCCTGTCGGGGTTATGCGCAAAAGGATTGCGGCGGTCAGCGTGGCCCTGGCACTGGCGACCACCGGATATTTTGCCTTTAACACTGCCAATCCGTTGAACCCAACGCTTGAACCGGTATTACAGACGACGGCGACGCCGGCGACGTTGATACAAACCGGCATGCTGCCCGCCACCACGCAAACCCTGACCGGAGTAGATCGACAAAAGGTGAATTTGATCGTCACCGTGCCCGATCAGACAGGATTAAAAGACGCGATGACCGCGGCCGGGTGGGTCTTGGCACCGTCCCCCGGACCGTTTCGCATGATGACCGCCGTCGTTGACGAATGGACAGGACGGCCAGTCACCGACCCCATCGTCGTTCCGACTTTTTGGGATAACCGGCCGAACAAGCTGGCGTTCACACAGACGACAACCTCGGATACCGCTGATACACCGGTGCTTCATGCGCGGTTCTGGGACAGCAGGTTCAGGTTGGAGAGCGGCGCGATCGTGTATGTTGCAACCATCACACGAGAGCGGCAACTGGACGGTGCAGACGAGGAAAGCATCACCCCCGATACCGGCGCGATGAGCGATAAGGTTCTGGGTCAACTGGCGGCGGATTTGACTGCCGCAGGGGCTGGTACACACGTTCTGCGTTGATGTTGCGGCACGATCATTGCACGGATTCAATGTTTCCGAAAAACGCCTGCCTGTTTGCCTGGCTAGGTTAGGCAGCACAAGGGCGGGCATTTCGCCGTAAGACCCATGGACTGTACCGGCCAGCATATCATGCTCGCCAAATGATCGGAGCTCCCCCTCCCATGCGAAATTTTCTTCTCAGTACGGTATTGATTATCGTGCCCGTCGTTGTTTTTGCCGCAGGATACGCGGCGTTAACCCCTGCCACTGCGACACCTCAGGCGGCCTCTGCACAGGCGGCACCACCATTGGGGGATATGTCGGCCTTCGTCGCGATCACGTCTGATGTGCAAAAACGCGCATCGCAGAATGACCTTCCAAATGCGCAGGCCCGCATCACGGATCTTGAAACCGCATGGGATGAACAAGCCAAAGCCCTGCGGCAGGCGAACGCCGCGGCCTGGGGGAATGTCGACGAGGCGATAGACAACGCGTTAAGCGCGATACGTGCCAAAACGCCTGACCCTGCGAAAGTGGACCAGACGCTGACGATGTTGCAGGAAAAGCTGGCCAACCCTTCAGGTTCAGACGGTATGAAGAAAAACGGCACACAAGTCACTGTGGCCGGCATTGTCACCACAGACGCGAACGGCCGTGCCCTGCCTTGTGAGGTGATGCTTGATCAGTTCCGCACTGCTCGCGCTGCAGCGCATATCCTGCCGGCCAATGTCGATCGGGTTGATACTCTGGAGGTGAAAGGTACCGAACGCTGTAATGCCGATGACGATACCCGCGCTGACGATTTCTTTGCGCAGGGCATCGCCCTGATGTCGAACTGAGCCTCGGAAAGGAGCTTTACCATGACCTATGATCTTGCACATGAAGACACGCTAGCATCCGCCTCATCCTCGGCTGATCACCTCACACACGCGGCCAACCGCGTGCCCGACGTAACGGTGGATTTCTGGCTTATCAAATTGATGGCCGTGACGATGGGGGAAACCGCGGCTGATTTTCTTGCCGTGAACCTGGGGTTCGGGCTTACCGCCACCTCGTTACTGATGGCCGCCGTTCTGGCGGTGGCATTGGTTTTTCAGTTCCGCCAAAAGCGCTATGTGCCCGCTTACTATTGGCTTGCGGTGGTACTGATTTCGGTTGTCGGTACTTTGGTCACCGATAATCTTGTCGATAATTTCGGGGTCTCCCTGGTTACGACCACCATCGTCTTTACCGTCGCTTTGGCGGCCACGCTGGCCATATGGTACGCCGTCGAAGGCACACTTTCCATTCACGAGGTCACCACCACACGCCGCGAAAGTTTCTACTGGCTGGCGATCTTGTTCACATTCGCGCTTGGCACCGCAGCGGGTGACCTGGTGGCCGAACATTTCGCGTTGGGCTACATGGCCAGCGGCATCCTGTTCGGAATGATCATCGCTTCGATCACCTTTGGCTACTTCGTGCTAAAGCTTGACGGTATCCTGGCGTTCTGGCTAGCCTACATCCTGACCAGACCGCTTGGCGCATCGTTTGGCGACCTGTTGTCGCAGCCGGTCGAATACGGCGGCATGGGGTTGGGGACCACAATTACCAGCGTTCTGTTTCTGGCGGTCATCGTGGGGATCGTCCTGTACATGACCGCACAGAATTCACGCGGTGATGGAATAACCGCCGCCTGACACGTTACGCCCAAGAGGTTCGGGGCGATGACCAGCGATGGCCACCGCCCCGTACTTTTGTCACGTCACTGCGCGGCAAATCGAAGCGGTGCGGCGTGGCGCGCCACCAGCCGTCGCGACCGGTTGTCTAGTCCTGGCGCTTCTGCAGCAACAACGACGCCAGTCCCAAGGCGGCGGAGACCACGATCAAGAGCAGTGAGACAGCATTCAGCACCGGCGTGGAGCCAAGCTTGAGCCTGTCAAACATCGTGATGGTCAAGGGTGCGTCGGACCCGACGAGCATGAGGGTGGTGTTGAAATTTTCAAAGCTCATCAACACCGACACCACCGCAGCCGCCCCCATGGCAGGGTACAGGAACGGCAAGGTTATCGCGCGCACCGCACCCCATCTGGTCGCGCCGAGGTTCAACGCGGCCTCTTCGAGGCTGGGGTCGAACTTTTGCAGGCGCGCCGAAATCACCAGAGTTGCAAACGTGGTGATGAACGAAAACTGCCCCAGGATAACCAGCACCAGCCCAGGACGCAGGCCGTCGAACCACATGCCCGTCGCATCCTCAAGATAGTTGGCGACAGAGGACGTGAATACCAGGATCGAAATACCAAGAATGATGCCGGGGATAATCAACGGAAGCAGCATCAGGATGTACAGCACCCCCTTGCCCCTGAAATCGTGCCGCACGAACAGAAAGGCATTCGTCGTTCCGACCGCTACCGCAAGCAGCGACACCCAGAACGCGACCACCCCCGAGGTCACGATTGACCGCAGGATGGCCCGTTCGTGAAACACGCCGATATAGGGGGCGTTGTCGCCAAAGAACCATGCCCAGGTAAATCCTTCCCAAGGGAGCGAAGGGAAAACGCTGTCGTTGAAGGCGAATACGCAGACCGTGGTCAAGGGCAATGCGAGATAGATAAAAAACAGCGTCACATAGGCCCGATAGGTCCATTTGAACGCGCCACTTTGCGGGATACCCGTGATCATGCCTGCCCCATCGTCTTGGTCAAGGATTGACGCGAAAGCTTGAGACCGACGAACACGATTAGCGACGACAGCCCCAGCAACAGGAACCCGAACGCCGACCCCAGTTCCCAGTTAAATCGGGTGATGAACTGACTGTAGATCAGGCCGGTGAACCACAGGCTATCCTTGCCGCCCAGAAGGATCGGTGTCAGATAGTTTCCCAGGCTCAGCATAAACACCACGATACACCCTGAAACGATCCCCGGCATCGCGTGCGGAATGATGATTTCGCGCAGGATCGCAAAGCTGCTGGCCCCCAGATCATACCCCGCTTCGATCAGGCTATCGTCAAGGCTGTCAAGCGTCGTCACCAGCGGGACCACCATGAACAGCATCGAAGTATAGACCAGCCCCGTCATGATCGCGGCGTCGTTATACAACATCTCGACCGGGCCGCTGACCAACCCGAGGTATTGAAGCACGTTCGAAAATACGCCGGTTTCACGCAACAAGATCATCCAGCCAAAGGTGCGTACCAGTTCGCTGACCCAAAACGGGATCAAGCACATCAAGAATAAGGTGGTCTTGGTACGCCCGCGGGTCAGTTTGGCAATGTAATAGGCAATGGGAAATCCAATTCCCAAGGTTAGCGCCGTGGCAGTGATCGACATATACGCAGTGCGCGCGAAGGTGTTCCAATACAGCGGTTCGTTGAAAAACACCTCATAGTTGGCAAAGCTGGTCTGGTATTCACGCACACCGATCTTTTCGCGCATGCTGACCAGAAACATGCCCACATGCGGCAGGACGATCAAGGTCACCAGCCAGATCAACAATGGTGCCATGAGCAACCAGAACGTGAGTTTGGATTTATCAGAGACCATGCCGCCCCCGTGCGCTGCTATATACCCGCGTTTGCTGAGGTTCCCAACCATAGGCTATGACGTCACCTTGTGTCAGATCGCGAAACTCTCCGGTTTGAGGCATGGCGATGTTCATCTCGGCACCAGAGGCCTGATCGCGCAGGATCAACTGGCTGTTCGCCCCGTTGAAAAGGATGTTTTCGACCCTGCCCGCACCGCCATTTCCCAGCTGTCCGGTTTGGGACACGTCGCGCGACAGGCGCACGGCTTCGGGGCGGACGAACACATCGACAGAATCGCCCCGTTGAACACCCTGCCCCGCGTCGACACCGCGCAACGCCTTGCCCTGGTCGGTGATCATCTGCACGTCCGTCCCGTTGACGCTTTCGACCGTGGCGGCAAAACGGTTTGCTTCGCCGACGAAGCCCGCGACAAAAGCTGTCGATGGTTCGTAGTAAAGCTCTTTGGCGGTGCCAAGCTGTTCAAAGACCCCGTGATTCATGACGGCGATCTGGTCGCTCATCACCAGCGCTTCGGACTGATCGTGGGTGATATAGACAAAGGTTGTGTTGAACTCGGACTGAAGCTGTTTCAGTTCGATCTTCATATGTTCGCGCAGCTTCAGGTCGAGCGCGCCAAGCGGTTCATCCAAAAGCAGCACATCAGGTTCAAGCACCATGCAGCGGGCGATGGCGACGCGTTGTTTCTGCCCGCCCGACAACGACGCAACCGGTCGGTCGGCCACGCCGCCAAGGCCGACACGTTCGAGCACTCGTTCAACCTGTTGCTTGATATCAGTCTTGTTCACGCCGCGTTGCCGCAGCCCGAATCCGACGTTCGCCCCGATATTCATCATCGGGAACAGCGCAAGGTGCTGGAACACCATCGAAACCGGGCGCTTGTTGGGCGGTACCTCCAACACCGAATTGCCCTTGATCAACAAGTCGCCGCTTGTGGGTTTCTGAAACCCAGCAATCATACGCAACAACGTGGTCTTGCCGCAGCCCGATGGCCCCAAGATGGAAAAGAAGGTGCCTTGGGGCACGCTGAAGCTGACGTCTTTAACCGCCTTGAAATCATCAAAGCTTTTCGAGATTGCGCGACATTCTAAGTCGGGTGTCTGAGACATTGTTAGGCTTTCAATAAAAACGGGAAGCGCAATAACCACGCTTCCCTTTCGTCATATCGTTAAGATTACTTTGCCGCGTTTATTCTGTCCAACGCTGCGCCTTCCAGCGCCTCTAGACCTGCAGGCACCGACGGATACCATTTGATGTTGTCGATCGCCTCTTGCGGAAAGCTGGCGTTGTACTTGGCTTTCAGCGCTTCATCTACATCGGCATCCCCGCCCTGAGACGCAGTGAAATTGCCCGCCGATTTCGTGATCATCGCCGCGATTTCGGGCTGCATGACAAAGTTGATCCATGCATAGGCCGCTTCATCCGCACGGCCCCGTGCAGGCAGAGCGAACGTATCAATCCACCCCAATGCGCCAGAGGTCGGAGCGACAAAAGTGATGTCTTTATTGTCGTCGTTAAGCTGCCAACCGCCTGTGTCCCAGGCCATCGACGCCACGACCTCGCCCGAGCGCATCAGGTTTTTCAGCTCATCACCGCCATCCCAATACGTTTTCACATTAGGTTTGCATTCGGCCAGCTTGGCTTCGACCTTGTCCAGAATGTCCTTGTATGCGGCTTCGTCCGCATATGCGGCAAATGGGTCCATGCCCATGGAAAACGCAAAACCGATCAGTGTTGGCCGCTTGAGGCGATAAGAAACCTTGCCCGCATAGGCAGGGTTGCACAGGTCGACATAATCTTTGACGTCGCCCGCCGCAGCGGTATTCACCACCAGGCCCGAGGTTCCCCAGATATGGGGCACGGCGTAAACTTCTCCGTCGACGGTCGTGTTGCCCTTGGTTGCTTCCAGCATCGACGGAATAAACAGGCTGGTGTCGATCTTGGACATGTCGAGCGGTTTGTAGATGCCAAACTCGGCCTGCGGGCCTGCGATGCGATCCTGGCTCGGTTGCGCAAGGTCGAACCCGCCGCCATTGGTCGCGCGCAGCTTGGCGATCATTTCTTCGTTGTTCGATTTGGTCACTTCAACCTTGTGGCCGGTTTTCTCTTCGAATTTGGCGATGACTTCATCGGGGGCGTAGCCACCCCATGTCAGCAGGCGCAGGGTTTCTGCATGTACCGCCGCAGATGACAGCATCATCGCCGCCGCCGTGGATAGGATCAGTGTCGATTTCATAATGATAGTCTCCATTGTTGCCCGCGTGAAAGTAACATCCACATTACGCCACACAGGAGTCCCCGATTATAAAGAGCCGATGCGACACGGATGTGACAGTCGCGGCCTGTTCGGGTTTCATGGAGCGATTACTGCATTATTCCCGTTCCAAGACAATGATTTTCACTTTTGCCGAACTTTTGTGAAAGCCGGGGACAGACCCCTGAGGCTTCTACACACCGAGATGGATCACCTGGCAGTGCCAAGCTGTAGTTAGTGAACGCAGCCCTGTCGTGATGATGTTGCTGGGGAAAATGCTGGCGATACATTTGCGTCATTGGCGATGGGCCAAAATAGGCCAGCCCGCGACACGGGTATCCCGCGCCAAGGATCGCAAGTCGGCGGACGTGCTCAATCCGAAATGAAATGGAATTATTGGGACACGGCAAGGCTGACCGGGCTATCCGTGTGGACTTTGCCAAGGCCGGGCTTGGGATGTCCCGCAGGCCAACACCTGCGAGACAACGGAGCTTGATCGGTATCAGAAGAACAGGCGCGTACCGATAACGAACGAAATGTTCTCGGTCGGGCGACCGGCTGCTTGCAGCAAGTCACCCGTCCCGCCATAGGACTTTTGATAGTTGACACCGATATAGGGCGAGATCGCGCGATCAACGAGATCATAGCTTAGCCGGGCACCCATTTCTACGGTGGCACCCCCGGCAACCTGCCCCGACGCAAGATCGTCAACGAAGGGCATGGTGATCTCGATACTCGGGGTCAATATCACCCGGTTGGTGAACAGCACTTCGTATTCCGCTTCGAACCGACCGAAGGAATACTCCGAAAGATAGAGATCGGCGTCGATTTCGAACCATTGCGGTGCCAGCCCCTTTACCCCGAGCACCACGTTGTAACGCTCGGGTGCGTTGGTCGGCGTACTTGCCCGCACCCCAACGACCGCGTCAAAGAACGTGGAAATCGGCTTTTGCAAGCGGATCTGGTTTTCGAGCGTTTCGAAATCCTTGGTGGCTGTCTCCATTTCCGCTTCGCTGCGGTAAACCAGGCGTAATTCGTCGTTACCGACGATCACATCGAAATCCCAAACAAGAATTTTCTCGTTGTTCTTATCAATCCGGTATTCAAGCTGTTCAGCCTGAAGCCCATAGATAAGCGGGCCTACACCCGGCTGGGCAATGGCGGCACCGCCACTCAGCAGCGCCAAAGACGCCACCCCGCTTGCAAGAAGTTTGTTCATTGATCTAGCCTTTTTGAATGTCTGATTGATCATGCCGGTCCCCCGACGACGACGACCCGGCGGAACATGCCCGCTTCGGCGTGATAGGACAGATGGCAATGGAATGCCCACTGACCCGAAGCGTCAACTTCGGTTTCGGTATAAACGGTGGTACCCGGGTTGATGTTGACTGTGTGTTTGATGGGGTTCCACTTGCCCTTACCTGTATCAAGCAGTGACCACATGCCGTGCAGGTGCATGGGATGTGCCATCATGGTTTCGTTGACGAACTTGAAGCGAACGCGTTCGCCGTAACGCAGAATGATCGGATCGGCGTCTTTCATCTTCACACCATTGATCGACCAGATATAGCGTTCCATGTTGCCGGTCAGACGCACTTCGATCGTGCGCGCTGGCTCGCGATCGGCAAACATCGGAGCGCTTGCTGTAAGATCGCTGTAGGACAAGAACTTACCACCGTTGGCAGCTTGGGGTATCAGGCCGCTTCCCGCTGCGAAGAACGGATTTGCGTTGGACGCGCCGTGGTCCATGCCTTCCATCCCCTTCATGCCTTTCATGGATGACTTGGACATTTTCTTGCCGCCCATATTCATGCCGCTCATGTCCATTCCAGCCATGTCATGACCAGCTTTGGCACCAGCTTTCTTCTTGGGCATCTTCATACCGCCCATGTCCATGTTCTTCATGTCATGTCCGGCTTTGGCATCGGCCTTCTTGGGCATCTTCATGCCGCCCATGTCCATGTTCTTCATGTCATGTCCAGCTTTGGCGTCAGCCTTTGCCGGTGCCTTCTTGTCGCCCATGTCCATGTTCTTCATGTCCATGTTTTCCATGTTGTGACCGGCCGCTGGCGCGGTTTCCTTGGACATGTCCATCGTGCCCATATCCATGTTTTGCATGTTATGGCCCGCGTGAGGATCAGCCTCGGCGGCTGGCTTTTCCATACCTGGCATTTGCGCCATTTCGGTATCCATGAGGTTCATTTTCATACCGCCCATGTCCATGTTACCCATGTCCATACCGCCCATGTCCATGCCGCCCATATCCATACCCATGCCGCCCATCATGCCTGACATGTCAGCCATCGTAAGCAGTGGTTTTTTACGCAACGGTGGAACTGGTCCTGCAAGACCGGGCTGCGGTGAAAGCGTACCACGAACCAATCCTGTGCGACCCATGGATTCGGCGATTACCGAATAGGGCATGTTCTTGGTAGGTTGAACAATAACGTCATAGGTTTCGGCAACTGCGATACGCAGTTCGTCAACCACGACGGGTTTGACATTGTTGCCGTCGGCCTGAACCACTGTCATCTTGAGACCAGGTACCCGAATATCGAAATAGGTCATCGCCGACGAGTTGATCAAGCGCAAGCGCACCTTTTCGCCCGCTCTGAATATCCCTGTCCAGTTTTGCATGGTGCTCTGGCCGTTGATCAGGGCCGTGAAACCTTGGACATCCTCGATATCTGTCGGGGTCATCCGCATCTTGCCCCACATCCGGCGTTCTTTCAGAGTGGCCTTGAGCCCATCTGCACGGGAATCCTCGATCAGGTCCTCCAGCGTACGCTGGGACCGGTTGTAGTAGTCCGCCGAACGTTTCAGGTTGCGGAAGATCTTGTAACCGCTATGGGGGTGTTTGTCAGTCAACTGGACCACATAATCGCGGTCCGCGCGGATCGGATCGCGGCCCTTTGGTTCAATTACAATGGCACCGTAAGCACCATCGGGTTCCTGGAAACCGGAATGGCTGTGAAACCAGTACGTGCCCGATTGCTTGATCGGAAAGTTGTAGGTGTGCGTCGTGCCGGGCTTGATCCCGACAAAGCTGATATCAGGCACCCCATCCTGTTCGAATGACAAAATCAGCCCGTGCCAATGGATCGATGTCCAGTCACGCAGGTTATTCTTGACCCTGATGGTGACGTCTTCACCTTCTTTGAATCTCAAGACGGTCGGAATCTGGCTATTGTTATATCCGACGCCTTTCTTAACAAAGTTGCCTGTATTGATGCGGATGTTGTCAACAGAGATGTCATAGGTTTCAGCCGCTGCACTGAAGGCACCTACCGCAGAGACCGCCAGCGCAAAAAGAGCTGTACGGAATATGGATTTGGAACTCATTTCCATTCCTTTCAAGGTTATAGGGCGAAGCGTTGCGCAGAACACGCAGCGTTCAATGTCTTGTTATTGGAGTTTTATGGGCTGAATACCCGCTTCGATACCGTGCCGGCCGGAAGACAAGCCAATGCACCGACAGTAACGGTCAGCAATTTAAGTCGATGTCACGCCCGTGGTGGAGGAGTGTCGATCGAGTTAAAACTGGTATAGGATTTTACGTGAAATGGGGGGTGAGTCACGTCAAACTGAATCTCGAACAGCTCTGTCATCACGTAAGAGTCACACGATACGGTCTGACAATGCCCCGCAGTCGCCCCGCAGGCATTTGCTTCGTCAGAAGGACCCTGCGGCAAGCCACATTTGTTCATAACTTGATCAGCGTTCGCCTCGGCCAACCGGTTTTCTTCCAGCATGGCAGCATGGGAAACCGTTTCGTGCAGCATCGCCCCTTCAGAAGCGGCGTGCGTGGCATGTGACATCAACGCGGACACCGAAAGCGCCAACGCGAGTATGTAACCCATAACTGGATTCAAAAACCTTGTCATATGCTTGGCGCGAAGACTTCCCATCCTTGGCTCGTAGCACGGCTGTTACAAATTTCAAAGACCATTTGCGCCTGAAACGTCACCTTAGGTTGAAACTCACGATCCTGTGTAGTGGACCGGTCAGATATTCGCGAGACTGGTGGAACCTTGGCGCGGACGCGCTATGTGGTTGATCCATAGGCGCTGATTACACCTGCGTCTATGGATTATTTCAAGGAAACTTCCCTTGCATCATGGTAGCAGATTGATGGTTAGAACGTTCTGCAACAGGCAAGACATGTCTCTTGTTTGGCTTACATGATAAGCATAGCATCACAGAAAATTCATCAAGGTAGCAGATTATGGCGTATAATAACCTCTCGTCTCGTAGTCACAAACACCAAGAGAAACATGGGCTGATACTACGACTGGCCCATGGCGGACTGGCCATCGCGGTTATCAACCAATTACTGACCAGTTTGGTCCTGCAGGCCCCTGCCCCGGATGCGACTGGAAACTGGTATTTCGAGGTCCACGAATACGGGGGACTGATCGGCTTTGGTTTCGTGATATTGTTCTGGTTGCGCCTGTTGGTCAAAATGCGCGAGACGTCGTTTGGCCTGCTGTTTCCGTGGTTCTCGGGTGAACGGCTGGCTGCATTGTGGGAAGATATCAAACACCACGTCAGATATCTCAGCAAGTTTCGGTTTCCGCCCTTTGAGAATCACGCCCCCCTCGCGTCGGCTGTGCATGGGCTGGGTCTGCTGCTTATTACCGCAATGGCCGGTTCGGGAACGGTGTATTACTTCATAAACAACGACAACCCGGATGCGGGCGGTCTGGTCGGTGTCGTGATGTTCATTCACCTGACGCTGGCCAACCTGGCCTGGGCATATTTGATCGGGCACGCCGGTCTTGCACTGATCCAGCACTATCTGGGCAACATCAGTTTGTCGACGATGTGGTCGTTCAGCCGCGACTAGGTCTCTGGGTCAGAGCCCCAAAGAAAAACCCCTGGACTTTCATCCAGGGGTACCGGGTATTCATGGAGTACGGTGCACACAGGACAACTGGAAACACGGCACCTGTTGACTGCGCTGCGTGTCAAAAGCGCATGCGGATACCGACGTTCACCGACGTATTGTCAACATTGTTGCCAGCAGCCCGAGCGAGATCAGCCGTATTTCCGAAAGAACGTTTCCACGAGACCCCTACATAAGGTGCAAACTGTCGGGTGATCTCGTAGCGTAGACGGAGGCCGACACCAACATTGTTCAGCCCCGAGCCTATGTTGAATTCGGGGTCGGCCTTTGTGGCGGCCATGGTTTCAAACCGCCCTTGCGCAATGAGCCTTTGGGTAAACAACAGATCATACGTCCCTTGGAACCGGGCAGCGACGTTGCCTTTGTCACTGATGAAAATCGCCGGCTCCGCCTCGAACCAATAGGGCGCGAGCCCCTGGAAACCCACCACCGCGTAGGTACGCGTGGCATTGGGACCGGGGCCGAATTTCAAATCCTGACGCACACCAAATTGCATGTCCCAGAACGGCGCAACCATGCGGCTGTAAAGCAACTGCAATTCCGCTTCGCCTTCCTTGTTGGAATTCGTGCTGCTTTCCCCTTCGGTTTTGACCCAGAATTTGTCGCGGTCGCCGCCATACCAGCCCTGGATATCCCAGTTGATGGTATTTGATCCTGATTTGTTGTTTCTCAGCTCAAGCTGATCGACGGTAACGGTGCCAAAGGATACGTCGTCCATTACCTGCGCATCTGCGGACCCGGCCGCGGAAAACGCGCCCAAAAGTCCAAGACACAGAACCGAGAACACCAAATTCCGACCGCTTCTAGTTTTCATATTTCGCACTTTTGAAATCCTCATTCTTTCAGGAAACCGTGACAACGCGGAACATTCCCATTTCGAGATGATAGAGAAGATGGCAGTGGAACGCCCAGTTTCCAGGCGCATCGGCCGTCACCAGAACAGAAACACGTTCGGCAGGTTTGACGTTGACCGTGTGCTTGCGGGGCAAGTGTTGCCCCTGCCCGTTTTCCAGTTCCATCCACATGCCGTGCAGGTGAATGGGGTGTTCCATCATCGTGTCGTTTCTGAGAACCAAGCGCAGCCGCTCCCCGTAGCGGAACTGGATCGGCCCGTTCACTTCCGAGAACTTCTTGCCATCAAACGACCACATATACCGTTCCATGACCCCGGTCAGGTGCAGTTCGATCTCACGCGATGGCTTGCGCTTGTCTTCGTATGGGACAAGCCTGCGCAAATCGCTGTAGGCAAGCACCCGACGACCATCCTGCCCCAGGCCGATTCCGGGGTTGTCGGTCTGATCGGTGGCGTACATCGACACCATAGCACTGCCTGGCAGGTGCTTGTCCGGTCCGTGCTTATAGGATTTGCCCGCGGGTTTGGACGGCATCGCCATTCCAGCCATTTCCCCGGCTGGCACAGGCTTTTTGCCTTTCATGTTTTTCATTCCAGCGGATGGCATTTTCATGCCTTTAGCCATGCCGGACATATCGTGGGCGGGCATCGACTTCATGCCGCTCATGTCCATGTTGCCAGCCGATTGCATATCCATGCTTGCACCGGTCATATTCTGCATGGGCATTTCGTTCATACCGTCCATCGACATGCCACCGGGCATCATCCCCATGTCGGCCATGGTTCTGACCGGGCGAACACGGCGTGCCGGGATGCCTGCCTGCATCCCCATCTGTGGGGCCAGTGTCCCGCGCGCAAAACCGCTGCGGTCCATTGTTTCGGCAAATACCGTATAGGCCTTGTTGCTGTCAGGTTCGACAATCACGTCAAATGTTTCGGCAACGCCAATGCGGAATTCGTCGACACGCACCGGTTTTACGTTCTGACCATCGGCCGCGACGACCGTCATCTTCAGGCCGGGGATACGCACATCGAAATAGGTCATCGCCGACCCGTTGATGAAGCGCAGGCGGATCTTCTCGCCAGACCGGAACAGCCCGGTCCAGTTCTCTGCACCAGTCATACCGTTCATCAGATAGTGATAAGTCGCGCCGGTGACATCCGCGATATCTGTCGGATCCATCCGCATCGCGCCCCACCGCATACGGTCGGCAAAGGTCGCGCGGGCACCGTTTTTCCGGATATCGTTCATGAAGTCGACGACGGTCTGTTTTTGAAAGTTATAGTACGACCCCATCGTCTTGATCTTGCGTAGGACACTGTACGGGTTTTCGAACGTCCAGTCCGACAGCATGACGACATAGTCGCGTTGGTACTTAAAGGGATCGGGGCGGATCGGATCAATGACCAATGGGCCATAATGACCCGATTGTTCCTGCAATCCCGAATGGCTGTGGTACCAGTATGTACCGCTTTGGCGAATGGGAATCCGGTATGTAAATGTCTGTCCGGGCTTGATGCCGGGAAAAGTCACCTTGGGGACCCCGTCCATCGCGTTTGGCAAGATCACACCGTGCCAGTGAATGGACGTATCTTCGCTTAGGGTATTGCGCACGTTGATCGTGACGTCGTCGCCTTCCCTGAAACGGAGAAGCGGGCCAGGGATGCCACCGTTAACTGTCACGCCGCGGCCGTTTTTACCGCCCACTTTGACGCGCGTTTTTGCAATCGTCAGGTCGTATACACCCGGTGACTTTTCCGCGGGCGCACCCGCTGCCTGCGCTTCGCTCGATATTACGTTCTGAAGCAAGGCTGCTGACCCTAACCCCAATGCCCCGGACACAAACCCTCGTCTATTTAAAAACGTCAGCTTATCACTCGACATCGCCATTCCTTCGCTAAAATGAAATCTGCTTAGGCCTACCGACTACGCCTAAAGCATATTTCAGTAAACGGGTTCTATAACTGGAACGTTGCAAAAAGCTTTCGACCCAACCGAAATGCCTCGTTGTGCACCTTGTAGTCGGCGATGCGAAGCACTAAGACCTCGCGTCACCATATTTAGCCAGAACGGAAGCCGATATGCAAGCGCTCACCGATGTATTGAATTGGATCAGTACCCAGCTTGGCCATGAAATTCCGGGTGATACATCGTCTGCTTTTTATGCATTGTTTCACGTTATCCTTCTCTGGGCCCCGCTTGCTCTTTTTCTAGTTTTATTGTTGGGCGGCGTGAGAGCTGTTCTAAGATTCGCCCGCCGTTTTTTGAAAAAGGCAAACGCCCTGACGCAATCGGGACTTCCCACTTCGGTCTTTCAGCTTATCTTTCGCCATACCCGACGCGATCAGCTTTATCTTGTGATACTGGGGCTGATCTCGTTGCCGGTGCTTTACATGACGCTCGAGCTTCCAAAGCGCATCATCAACAGGGCTATTGACGGGCCGGAACATACGACGATCATTTTCGGAATAAAGCTTAGTCAAACCGAACATCTGTTCTTTCTGTGCGGGCTGTACCTGTTCGCGATCATCATAAGCGGGCTGATGAAATTCAGCCTGAACGTCTACAAAGGAAAAGTCGGTGAACGGCTTTTGCGGCGGCTCCGGCTCGAGATATACTACCGTTGGAGATCAGGGTCAGGCACCGAGCAGCGATCCGAGGTTATCCCGATCGTTACCCAAGAAGTAGAACCGATCGGTGGCTTCGCCGCCGAGGCTTTCGCCCTGCCGGTGTTTCAGGGCGGCACATTTCTTACCATCCTTACGTTCATGTTCTTGCAGGACCCTTATTTGGGGGCTGCGGCGATTACACTGCTTCCGCTTCAACTTGCGCTTATCCCCAGGCTGCAACGAAAGGTAAACGTACTTGCGCGAAGCAGGATGATCGAGGTGCGCAATCTGAGCGGTCAACTTGGGTACCAATCGGGGTCGTCTGAACTGACATCCGGCCCGTCAAAGGCGGTGGGAACCAGCCTGAAGGAAATGGAGCGTATCCGGCTCAGCATCCATCGCGCAAAGTTTTTTGCCAAGAGCCTCAATAACTTCCTGTCTGCTCTTACGCCATTCTTCTTCTATGCCATCGGGGGCTATCTTGTGATCAATGGCAAGCTGACCCTCGGTGCACTGGTGGCGGTCATCGCTGCGTACAAAGATTTCTCCGCGCCCCTGAGCGAACTGTTTCGATATTACCAAACCCGCGAGGATGTCAGGATCCGATACGAAGGTATCGACGAATTCCTGGGAATAAGCTCGCGTCCAAATACCGCGCAAACCAAAGCAGCCGCGGGCTAAGCCGAGGCTGGAATAGCCGGCGGTTCGGGGCGTTTCAAACTGCCGCCATCACAGTGTCGACAGCGCGGGATAGTCTCTCGACCATCTCGTCCAGTTCTTTCTCAGTCGCGATAAACGGCGGGGCGAGCAAAATGTGGTCGCCTTTACGACCATCGCGTGTACCGGGCATCGGATAACAGATCAGCCCTTCGGCAAACGCCGCTTTTTTGAGCCTTCCTGCCAGACCCAGCCCTGGGTCCAAGGGTTCCTTGGTGTCGCGGTCGGCCACGAATTCCAAACCGCGAAACAGTCCGCGCCCCCGAATATCGCCGATGTTGGCGTGGTCACCAAACCGGGCATTCAAAGCCTCGTGCAGATAGTCTCCTTTGGTTTGAACCTGCGCAACAAGGTCCCGTTCCAGCAGTTCCGACACCACGGCAAGACCTGCGGCAGCCGCTACCGGGTGGCCGATATAAGTATGCCCATGTTGGAAAAAGCCGGTGCCTTCGGCGATCGTATTATACACTTCTTCAGAGCACAGCATCGCACCTATCGGCTGATACCCTGCACCCAATCCCTTGGCGATACACAATATATCCGGCGCGACATCATCTGCGTCACAGGCGAACAGATGCCCGGTTCGGCCCATGCCACACATGACTTCATCGAGTATCAGCAACACCCCGTAACGATCACAAATCTCGCGGATACGCTTGAAATACCCTGCGACCGCCGGCACGGCCCCCAGCGTGGCCCCCACCACCGGTTCGGCAATAAACGCCATGACGCTATCTTCTCCCAACCGGAGAATTTCCGCCTCAAGCTCATTCGCGACGCGCTCTCCATAAGCCGCGAGGCTCTCATCCGGTCGACGCTCGGCATATTCATAGCAGGGTGCTATATGGCTCACCTCGACCAACAAGGGTGCGAATTGTTGTCGCCGCCAAGCGTTGCCACCCGCAGACAGTGCCCCGATGGTATTGCCGTGGTAACTTTGGCGGCGTGCGATAAGGTGTCGGCGTTGCGGCTCGCCGCGCTCGACGTGATACTGACGCGCGAGTTTGATCGCGCTTTCCACAGCCTCAGAGCCACCTGAAACGAAATACACCCGGTCCAGATTTCCCGGCGCATTCGCAATCAACAGATCGGCAAGTTGCTCGGCCGGTTCAGAGGTGAAAAAGCTGGTATGCGCAAATGCAAGCTGATCCATCTGCGTTTTCACCGCGTCGCGCACACGTTGGTTGGAATGACCAAGGCAAGACACCGCGGCCCCCCCCGACCCGTCGAAATAACGCTTGCCATCCGCCGCGATGAGATAGCAACCCTCGCCGCCGACCGCTTGTGGTAGGTCGACGTGGCAATGACGTGGGAATACGTGGCTGGAGGACTGATTCATGACGGGGGTCTCTCGAAGGGATAGGTAAGTTTACGCCAAGCATAGGCAGGTTTCGTGCCATCGGTAAGGCAAATTTATCATAAGCTGAACATTAAAAGGACGCTGATTTCGGTGTTCGACTTTTCCGAGAACTTCGCAACCCACCTGCCCGTGGGGTTCATCAAAAAATCTCCAGGAACAGTTGCCCGAAAAGGACAATACGGCGACGCCCAGTGTGATCAATTGCGCAATCTGCGCCAGATGGGGCGCATGATCGGTAAACGTCGCCGGATATCAGGGTTTGTCACCGGACGGCTAATTTCAAAAAAAGGTTTTTTCGTCTTGTACTACCTAGGTTTGCTTGGCTATACGCGTCAGCGGAGATGTGGCCGAGTGGTCGAAGGCGCTCCCCTGCTAAGGGAGTAGGCCCGGAAGGGTCTCGAGGGTTCGAATCCCTTCGTCTCCGCCACTTTCCCAATCGATCAAAAAAACCGCCACATAAACAAGGCGTAATCGCTTTGATCTCGCCCTTTTTTTTTCTAAACGTGTCTCGCCCCTTTAGGGTTCTTTGAACGCTTTGAGAGCGGGGGCACGGGTATCGAGAGCCGCAGACGCTGTGCCGGCACGCTGGGACGGGCGGTAATGGGGTCGTCGAAGGCTAGGAAATATCTAATTTTCAGCCCGTTCCAGGAACCACGTCACCACAGCATCGATCGCGGCATTCTGCTTGGATTGTCGCTTGGCAAGCAGATAAAAATCCTGCTCGCCCGAGAGGGTAAGTGGTGTGATCTGGAGCAATCGCTTGGCTTCAAGCTCTGTCGCCACCAGAAAACGGCTAACCAAAGCAACACCTTGACCAAAGATCGCGGCATCCACGGCCAAGGATGTCTGACTAAGGCGCAGTCCGCGACCTCCCCTATCCTCGACTTGTAACAATCCCAGAAATTCCGGCCACAGATAATGCGCGTCGTGAACCTTGGGCATCGATGCGATGGCGTGTGACGTGGCAGGCAAAGCATACTTTTCAACAAGGCTTGGTGCCGCCACGGCGATAATTTCCTGACGAAACAGAAGATGAGCATTGAGGGAAGCACCGAAGGGTGGTTTTCCCTGCCTTACAGCAAGGTCAATCCCGTCGCTGTGAAAGCTCGAAACCTTTTCTGTTGCCATAATGCGCAGATCGATATCGGGGTGTTTGGCCGATAGGTCCGGCAAGCTAGGGATCAACCATTTGGCGGCGAATGTTGGCGTGACACTGACAAGCACTTTGCCAGGTTCCGGTCTCAGTTGATCGGTTGCCCTACGGAGCGCGTCGAACGCGGCACCGATGGTTACGTGATAGCTCCGCCCTGCTGAAGTGAAAGCCAACCCTTTGGGCAGCCTTTCGAATAGTGGCACACCCAAATACGTCTCAAGCTGACGCACCTGTTGGGCGACCGCACCTTGAGTGACGCCCAGTTCATCCGCAGCGGCACGAAAATTCAGAAGCCTACCAGCCACGTCAAAAGCGCGTAGCCCGTTGAGAGGAGGAAGTTGGGACATATGACAATAGTATTCCTACAGGCACGACACATCAATTCTTAGGGGGAACATCACCCCACGTATAGTATTTATACGCCAACACACAAACGGAGAGAACAATGTCAGTAGAAAAAGTAGCGCTCATCACCGCAGGCGGGAGTGGCATGGGGGCAGACGCCGCCCGTCGATTAGCCGCAGACGGATTTAAGGTTGGTATCCTCTCATCGTCGGGGAAAGGCGAGGCGCTTGGCGTCGAGCTGGGGGGCTTTGGCGTCACGGGTTCCAATACCAGCCCCAAAGACATTTCCGCATTGGTGCAAGGTGCCATGGAACGTTGGGGCCGGGTGGACGCGCTGATCAATTCCGCTGGCCATGGCCCCAAAGGGCCGGTGCTGGAGATTTCGGACGATGATTGGCACATGGGGATGGAAGTCTATTTGATGAACGTTATCCGCCCGACACGGTTGGTCACCCCCGCGATGCAGGCGCAGAACGGCGGTACTATCATCAACATTTCGACATTTGCGGCGTTCGAGCCTGACCCGCTCTTCCCGACTTCGGGCGTATTCCGGGCGGGCCTTGCAGCTTTCACCAAGCTTTATTCCGACAAATATGCCGCTGACAACATTCGCATGAACAATGTGCTGCCCGGTTTCATCGACAGCCTTCCGGAAACCGAAGATCGCAAGGCGCGCATTCCGATGCAGCGCTATGGGCAGACCCAAGAGGTCTCATCGGTGATTTCGTTTCTCGCCTCTGAAGGGGGCGGCTACATCACTGGGCAAAACCTGCGTATCGACGGGGGTCTGACCCGTGCCGTCTGATATCACCATTGGACGCCCACGATTGGACCGCTTGGTTTTCGGGGTTAAATGGGGCGCTTCGATCATCCAGATCATGGGCTACACCGCTACGGGCTTCGGATGGACGCCATGGAACCTCTATCTGTTTTTGATCGGCGTATTGGGGTGGTTTGCTGTTGGTGCCTTGTGGAATGACAAGGCGTTGATGCTGGTCCACCTTGTCGCACTCGGCGCGATGATCGCGGGAATGACCAGCGCACCACCGTCATAGGGCGAACATCAAGACAGGGCGCAGCACCGCGTCGATCAGGCCCCATTTACGCAAGACAGCAATGTCCGACACAAGCCGCAGGTGCGGCGAAGATTGCTAGGCTTCGGTTTGAAACAGGTCTATTGATAGGAAAACGAACGAGGTTAAATCATGCAGCGCAGCACCATTTCGGTAATTTTGACTTTCATGCTCGCGTCAGGTTGCAGCAACATTGCCGCCGACCGCACTTTGGTCGTAGGTACCGGCCCAGACGAATTGCTGAAGCTGCGCGCAGGTCCGGGGCTTGGATTTAGCGTTATCTTGGGCCTGCCGGACGGAACCGCGCTGAATCGCCGGGACTGTGTCACAGAAATAGGTCAGTTGTGGTGCCGTGTCTCGCTTACCGCCGCACCTCAAATCACGGGCTATGTGTCGGCCGATTATCTTTCGTCACGTTAACCTGGACCTATGGATGCCGCGCTGTGTTTACCCACATCGGTCGGGGCAAATAATGTTGGTCACTGCAAGGCGAACGGCGCAGTTCGACCTCAGCGGTAGGTACCAGCCGTCCCAAGACCTGCCGGCTGTGGGGCAGCGGTGGGTTGAAATGACGGGCCGCGCCTGACTTCAGCCCTATACACAAAAGACCGCATTGACGCTTGTGTCGAACGCCGCGGCATTTGTACCGGGGGCACGCAACCCCATGCACACGGAAAAATCCGGGCGCACCCACGCGAGAGGTGCACGGCTCTTTGCCTTATTTAAACCGGCGACCTTCGGGCACCTTTTATGCATGTAGGGTCACAACGGTGCCGTTACGGTAAATGTCTGGCGTCACTGGGCGTCAGACAAAATCTCGATCAGTTCGGCTTGGGATAAGGCGAACGGGTTTGCCTTCATCGACGAAGCCGTTCCAGCGGCCTTGGCGATCTGGGCATGCAAAGCCTCCCCCACCCCGAGCGCGCCGAGGCTGCGCAGACCCATTTGCCGCGACCAGGCGTCAAGCGCCTTCAGGCCAGAACCGGGTGCACTGGTTGTTGCGAATTGATGATCGAGTTCGGTCAATATGAAATCCAGGCGACGATAAGTTTCGGAACCGGGCCTGGCCTTGCGCAGGTGGGATGCCAGTACGGCAGGCAGCAAGGCACCGCATATCTCGCCGTGCGGTGCCCCGGTCAAACCGCCGATCACCCCGGCAAAGCCATGCACCGCGCCTAGTCCCGCATTGGCCAGGGCCAAGCCCCCGCAAGTGCTTACCCACGCCATATCGTCCCACGCTTTGGGGGTCCCGTTTTCGACCACGTCGCGCAGGGCCGACAGGCCCACAGGAATTGCAGCGCGGCACAGGGCATCGGTCATCGGATTGGATTTCGACGATACGTATGGTTCAATGACCTGGGTAATCGCATCCAGCGCCGCCGCGAGGATCACCCGACGCGGGGCACCCTCCATCAGCGCGGCATCGACGATGGCGATATCGGGGATCATACGCGGGTCGCGCAGGCTGACCTTGACGTTATGGGTCGGCACGGCAATCACGGCGTTCTTGGTGACCTCCGCACCGGTTCCAGCCGTCGTTGGTACGGCAATCATCGGTATGGGCGCGCACGGTAGCGGCTGGCCCCCGCCCACCCCCTCAAGGTAGTCAAGCGGCGTGCCATCGCAGGGAATCAAGGCGGCGAGCGCCTTGGCAAAGTCGATGACCGATCCGCCACCCAGACCGACGACCACATCAAACGATTGCTGTTTCAGACACGCCAATGCACCTTCAATCGCAGGCAAGCTTGGTTCTTCCGGGCAGCCCTGGGTTTGCACGTCCAATCCAGTATCAATACAGCTTTCGATCAACCAAGCGGCACGGGCTGGGTTCGACCCATGGACGATAAGCACACGATGGCCAAAACCTGCGGCCAACGCCGCGGCCTGCGCAGCTTGCCCGCGCCCGAAATACAGTGCCTGGGGGCTAAAGAACGAAAACATCGGCTTAGCTGTCAGTGGCGTCTTTGTGGTAGCTGTCAAGCACGGCAACCTCGTCGCGCGAGCCAAGGATCACCGGGACGCGCTGGTGCGGTGCCGTGGGGGCGACGTCCATGATCGCGCCCTGCCCTGTCGACGCAGCACCGCCTGCCGCTTCGATCACCATCGCCATCGGGTTCGCCTCGTACATCAGACGCAGCTTGCCGCCGGTTTTCTGGTTGTTGCTGTCAGCGGGGTACAGAAAGACGCCGCCACGCGTAAGGATACGGTGCACATCCGCGACCATGGACGCGGTCCAGCGCATGTTGAACGACCGGCCACGGGGCCCTTCCTTGCCCGCGACGGCCTCGTCCACATAGCGGCTGACGGGCGCATACCAATAGCGTGCGCGCGAGGTGTTGATCGCATATTCCGAGGTCTCGGCCGGCACGGTCATCTTGGGGTGCGTCAAGCTGAATTCGCCAGTGTCCGGATCGCTGCTGAAGCCCGCCACCTCGTCGCCCTTGGTCACCACAAACATGGTCGAGGGGCCGTAAATCGCATAGCCCGCGCAAATCTGGTTGCGCCCGTTGTGCAGCACGTTGCGGTCGCCATCGGCCTGCACCTGCATGACCGAAAAGATCGACCCCACCGACAGGTTCACATCAAGGTTTGACGACCCGTCCAGCGGATCGAAATACAGCAGGTAGTCGCCCTTTTGCGGCTCTTTCAGCCAAGTGACCTCTTCCACCTCTTCCGACACAAGTGCTGCCAGCCGCGGGCTGTTGGCACACTCACGCTCGAACACGTCATTGGCCATGATATCGAGCGTCTTTTGCGCCTCGCCCTGCACGTTGATCTCTCCGGCAGCACCGAGGTTGCCCTCGAAGGCACCACGACGCACGAGACCGGCGATCAGTCGCGACGCCGAGGCGATGTCTTCTAGCAGAAACACCAGATCGGGGTCAAAGCTGTTTTGGGTCAGATACCGGCGAAGTGTGGGAGCGGTCATAAAGGTGTCCTTAAAAATTCAGGGTCGCGTCGACGGCCTTTTTCCAGAGCGCATATTTCGCGTTGCGCTGGTCATCGTCCATTTTCGGCGTGAATTGGGTTTCCTGTGTCCACGATTTCGCGAACTGTTCCTGATCAGGATAAACGCCCGCGTGCATCCCCGCAAGCCACGCGACCCCAAGGGCGGTGGTTTCATGCACGGTGGGCCGGTCAACGGGGGCGGCGATGATGTCGGACAGGAATTGCATGGTCCAGTCGCTGGCGGACATGCCGCCATCGACGCGCAAGGTGGGCTGCACGCCATCGGCTTTCCAGTCGGCGGCCATCGCTTCGAGCAGATCGCGCGTCTGGTAGCCGACGCTTTCCAGCGCCGCGCGGGCCATTTCGGCGGGCCCCGTGCCGCGGGTCAGACCAAAGACCGCGCCGCGACAATCGGGGTTCCAGTATGGCGCACCCAGCCCGACAAAGGCCGGCACCAGTACCACGTTCTGATGCGGGTCCGCCTGTTCGGCCAGCCCTTGCGTCTCGGCCGAATCCTGAATGATCCGTAAACCGTCGCGCAGCCATTGCACCACGGCCCCCGCGACAAAGATCGACCCTTCCAGCGCATAGGTCGGCTTGCCGTCGAACTGATAGGCGATGGTGGTGAGCAGCCGGTTTTCCGACTGCACCGGCGTGTCGCCTGTGTTCATCAGCGCGAAACAGCCCGTGCCGTAGGTGGATTTCAGCATCCCCGGCTCGAAACACGCCTGCCCCACCGTGGCCGCCTGCTGGTCGCCCGCGACCCCGTGGATCGGCACGGCAGCGCCCAGAATATCGGGATCGGTATGGCCGAAATCATCGGCGCAGTTCTTGACCTCTGGCAACATCTCCATCGGGATGTCGAGCAGTTCACAGATCGAACGGCTCCACCGGCCCTTGCGGATATCATACAGCATGGTGCGCGCGGCGTTGGTGGCGTCTGTCGCATGCGACGCCCCACCGGTGAGCTTCCAGATCAAAAAGCAATCGACGGTGCCGAACAGCAACTCGCCCTTGGTCGCGCGGACGCGGGCACCATCGACGTTGTCCAGTATCCACGCCAGCTTGGTGCCCGAGAAATACGGGTCCAGCAGCAGGCCGGTCCGGTCGGTGATCATTTCTTCGTGGCCCGCGGCGCGCAGGGTGCTACACTGGCTGGCGGTGCGGCGGTCCTGCCAGACGATGGCGTTATAGATCGGACGGCCGGTTTCCTTGTCCCAGACCACAACGGTCTCGCGCTGGTTGGTGATGCCGATGGCGGCGATATCGCCCGCCGTGATCCCTGCCTTGTCTATCGCCCCGCGGCAGGTCGCCTGCGTGGTGCGCCACAGATCATCGGGATCATGTTCAACCCAGCCGGACTGGGGGAAATGCTGGGGAAATTCTTCCTGGGCGCTGGCAATCGACGTCATCGTGTCATCGTAAACGATGGCCCGTGTGGAGGTGGTGCCCTGGTCAATGGCAAGGATATACGTCATGCGCGGCCCCCGTAAAATAGTAAGCGTCAACTGCGGCCCAGCATATCAAGGGACAGCAGGCCCGACCAGATGGCCCGGTCATCAGTGAAGGGTGAAAAAGATGGTGAAAGATGAAATGTCCGGGGCCAGATATCCGGCCCCGGACGATTGGCTTACTGCCAGGATTTGATCAGCTCGTCATAAGCGATCGTCTTTGGCTCTTCGTCCTCGTTTTCCAACTTTGGCTTCGGCGAACCGGGCTGCTCCAGCCAATAGGATGGATCACGCTCTTCGTTCATCTTGGGGCCGATGTCGCCCTGAACGCCTGCGCGCTCAAGCCGGATCATGACCTTTTCCTGATCGGCGCAAAGTGCGTCCAACGCTTCCTGAGGGGTCTTTGCACCGGACATTGCGTCGCCGATGTTCTGCCACCACAGCTGCGCCAGCTTTGGATAGTCAGGCACGTTGGTGCCGGTTGGCGACCACTGAACCCGTGCTGGTGAGCGGTAGAATTCGACCAGACCACCCAGTTTCGGCGCACGCTCTGTAAAGCTTTCATGCTGGATCGTCGATTCACGAATGAAGGTCAGGCCAACGTGGCTTTTCTTGACGTCCACAGTTTTGGAGGTGACGAACTGAGCATAGAGCCAGGCCGCCTGTGCACGATCAACCGGCGTGGATTTCATCAGCGTCCACGATCCGGCATCCTGATACCCGATCTTGGTGCCTTCGGTCCAATATGCACCGTGTGGCGAAGGTGCCATGCGCCACTTTGGCGTGCCATCTTCGTTCATCACAGGCAAACCCGGCTCTACCGACGCGGCGGTGAACGCGGTGTACCAGAACATCTGCTGGGCCACGTTGCCCTGCGCCGGAATTGGGCCCGCCTCAGAGAAGGTCATACCCGCAGCCGCCGGAGGCGAGTACTTTTGCAGCCATTCGATCGCCTTGGTCACGGCATAGACTGCTGCCGGCCCGTTTGTGGCACCGCCACGCGCAACGCAAGAGCCCACAGGCTGCGAGTTTTCGTTGACGCGGATGCCCCATTCATCGACGGGCAGTCCGTTTGGTTCGCCTACATCACCGGCACCGGCCATCGACAGCCACGCATCGGTGTAGCGCCAGCCAAGCGACGGGTCTTTCTTGCCGTAGTCCATGTTGCCAAAGACTTCGCCTTCGACGCCAAGACGCGACAGGTCGCGACCGGTGAAGAATTCGGCGATGTCCTCGTATGCCGACCAGTTGACCGGTACACCCAGATCGTAGCCATATTTCTCTTTGAAGTCAGCCTTGTTCTGTTCGTCGTTGAACCAATCGTAGCGGAACCAGTACAGGTTCGCGAACTGCTGGTCGGGCAGTTGGTAGACCTTGCCATCGGGACCGGTGGTGAAGGACAGGCCGATGAAGTCTTCAAGGTCGAGACCGGGGTTGGTCACGGCTTTGCCATCGCCCTCCATCCAGTCGGTCAGATTGCGGGCTTGCTGATAGCGCCAGTGCGTCCCGATCAGGTCGGAATCGTTGATATAGGCGTCATAGATGTTCTCGCCCGACTGCATTTGTGTCTGCAACTTTTCAACAACGTCACCTTCGCCGATCAGGTCATGAGTGACCTTGATGCCGGTGATCGCTTCGAAAGCCGGAGCCAGAACGGTAGATTCGTAGGTGTGCGTGCCGATTGTCTCGGACACGACGTTGATCGACATGCCTTCAAACGGTTTTGCAGCGTCGATAAAGAACTGCAGTTCGGCTTCCTGGTCTTCCCGCGACAGCGCGGACAGATCGCCGATTTCCTTATCAAGGAAAGCCTTTGCGGCCTCCATGTCGGCGAACGCAGGTGCGGCAAACATGCAAGCCGCAAGCCCGATCGCAGTCGTTCCCTTTAAGCGCAAGTTCATGATGTTCCTCCCTAGAATTGAACATTTGAGAGGTCCGGTTCTTGCAGGCCGGCCCCCCTTATTTTCCTTTCCTAGACCCAGCGGAAAACCGCGATGGCATAGAAAAGGCAGACAACCAATGCCCCCCATTGGGGCGCATTTAGCAGCCCGAGCCAAGCCAGATTGATAAAGGCCGAGCCCAGAAGCGTGATGAACAACCGGTCACCGCGCGTCGTTTCCATCCCCAGTATACCGGCGCGCGGCACTTCGGGGAATTTGATTGCAAGGATCGTAAAGGTGATCAGCGTCACCGCGATGATCCCAAAGAAAGCGGCGGTGGGCCAAGTCCAAGCCATCCAGTCCATAATGTTTCCTCCGGTCTTTCTTTGTTAAACGCGGCCCAAGGCAAAGCCTTTGGCGATGTAGTTGCGCACGAAATAGATCACCAACGCCCCAGGCACGATTGTGAGCACCCCTGCCGCGGCCAGCACACCCCAGTCGATCCCGGCGGCACCGACGGTGCGGGTCATGGTGGCGGCAATCGGCTTGGCGTTCACACTGGTCAACGTACGGCTCAGCAGAAGTTCGACCCAGCTGAACATGAACAGGAAGAATGCGGTCACCCCGATCCCGGATGCCACCAGCGGCGTGAAGATACGGATAAAGAACCGGGGAAAGCTGTAGCCGTCGATATAGGCGGTCTCGTCGATCTCTTTCGGGACGCCGCGCATGAACCCCTCGAGGATCCAGACCGCCAGCGGCACATTGAAAAGTGCATGCGCCAGCGCCACGGCGATATGCGTATCGAACAACCCGACCGAGCTATAGAGCTGGAAGAATGGCAGCGCAAAAACCGCAGGCGGGGCCATCCGGTTGGTCAGCAGCCAAAAGAACAGGTGCTTGTCACCCATGAAGCTGTAGCGCGAAAAGGCATAGGCCGCCGGCAGCGCCACAGCGAGCGAGATCACCATGTTCATCACCACATAGGCCATCGAGTTCAGATAGCCCGAATACCACGATGCATCCGTGAGGATCGTCACGTAGTTGTCGAACGTCAGATCACGCGGCCACAGGGTAAAACTGTTGAGGATCTCTGTGTTGGTCTTGAGGCTCATGTTCAGCAGCCAATAGATCGGCAGCAGCAAGAACAGCAGATAGAGCGCCATGACAATCGCGTTGCCCTTGACCCCAGGCAGGGCAAACCCACGTTTTTGTGCAAGATCAGACATCAGTGGCCATCCCTTTTATCAAGGTTCGTCATCACGGTGTAGAACACATAGGAGATCAGCAGGATCACCAGATAATACATGATCGAGAACGCCGCCGCAGGGCCAAGGTCAAACTGTCCGAGGGCCATCTTGACCAGATCGATCGACAGGAACGTTGTAGAGTTACCAGGCCCCCCGCCCGTCACGACGAACGGTTCGGTGTAGATCATGAAGCTGTCCATAAACCGCAGCAGGATCGCGATCATCAGCACGCCCATCATCTTGGGCAGCTCGATATAGCGGAAGACTTTCCAGCGGCTCGCCTGGTCGATCTTGGCCGCCTGATAATAGGCATCGGGGATGGATTGCAGGCCGGCGTATGCCAGCAAGGCAACCAGTGACGTCCAGTGCCAGACGTCCATGATGATAACAGTTACCCAAGCCGCATAAAAATCCTGGGTGTAGTTATAGTCGATGCCCAGTGCCGCCAACGTATAACCCAAAAGCCCGATATCGACGCGGCCGAAGATCTGCCAGATGGTGCCCACCACGTTCCACGGGATCAGCAAAGGCAGCGACATCAGCACAAGACAAAGCGATGCCCAAAACCCCTTTTTCGGCATGTTAAGCGCGACAAAGATCCCCAGCGGAATTTCGATGGCAAGGATGATTGCCGAAAATGCGACCTGCCGCCCCAAGGCATCCCACATCCGTTCGCTCTCTAGCATTTGTTTGAACCACTCGAGCTTGTCATCAAGCGGGTAGAAGTCTCCGGCAAAAGCATCCTGCACCGAATAATTCACCACAGTCATCAGCGGGATAACGGCGGAAAAAGCCACAAGCAGCAGCACGGGCAGCACAAGAAACCATGCTTTTTGATTGACGGTCTTGTTCATGACACGGTCCTTTCAGCATGGGTCAGGACGGCGGAAGAAGTTGCATGCCTCATCTCAGGCCCCTTGCGGCGCGACGCGCCAGCTGTTTGAATAGACGTTTACGCCCGCAGGATCGAAAACAATGCGGTTCATATCGGGTGAAATCTCGGCACCTTCTTCGGCTATCACGTTGATTGCAGTCCCCTTGAAGTCAGTGCGCACAATCTTGTGTCGTCCCACGTCTTCGACCCGCTTGACAGTGACCGGCAGCCCGACATCGCCGGATGCAAGCGTCGTAAATTCTGGCCGCACGCCGACTTCTACTTTGCCTGTCGGGGTCCCGAATCCCTGCCCAAGCGAGATTTCGGTCCCGTCGATCACTGCCTTGTCGCCCGTCACGGATGCATCCAGCACGTTCATGCCGGGTGAGCCGATGAAATAGCCGACAAAAGTATGCTGCGGCGTCTCGAACAGTTCTTGGGGTGTGCCCATCTGCACCACGCGGCCGTCATACATGACGACAACCTTATCAGCGAAAGTCAGTGCCTCGGTCTGGTCGTGGGTCACATAGATCATCGTGTGACCGAATTCATGGTGAAGCGATTTCAGCTGCGTGCGCAGCTCCCACTTCATATGGGGGTCGATCACGGTCAGCGGCTCGTCAAACAGCAGCGCGTTCACGTCTTCACGCACCATCCCCCGCCCGAGCGATATCTTCTGCTTGGCGTCCGCCGTCAGCCCGCGCGCCTTGCGGTTCAGCATGTCTTCCATGCCGATCATCGTGGCAATTTGCTGAACGCGCTCGGCAACATAGGCAGCATCGGCACCCCTGTTGCGCAGGGGGAACGCCAGATTATCACGGACAGTCATCGTGTCGTAAACAACCGGAAACTGAAAAACCTGCGCGATGTTTCGCTGGGTCGTGGGCTCATGGGTGACATCACGGTCGTTGAACAGGATGCGCCCTTGGCTGGGATGCAGCAGGCCCGAAATGATGTTTAGCAACGTGGATTTTCCACAACCCGACGCCCCGAGCAGCGCGTAGGCCTCACCGTCCACCCAGTCGTGGTTCAGCTCTTTCAACGCGAAATCATCTTCGCTCTTGGGGTTGGGCAGATATGAATGCGCCAGATTGTCGAGGGTTATTTTTGCCATGCGTTCAGTTCCCCCTCAGGCCGCAATTGCGTAGGATGCGGCGGCGACTGATGTGCCGTCTTCCGCAAATATATAGACATGTCTGGGGTCAAGATAGACTTTGAGCGGCGCTCCGATCTGAAGATTTTTCACGCCGTGAACCAGCCCCACCCAGTTCTCGCCATGGTGATCCAGGTGGATGAATGTCTCTGACCCCGTGATCTCGGTCACATTCAGCTTTCCGGAAAATTCCAACGCATCCGAGGACTTTCGTGCCAGTTCAAGGTGGTTAGGCCTGAAGCCTGCAACATATTTCCCGTCTGAAAGCCCCTTGAACCCCCCGAATGCCGCCGTTGTCTGGCCGTCATCAAGAACCAGGTTATCCCCTGATTTGCGGACATTAAGAAAATTCATCGGAGGGTCGGAGAAAACCCGTGCCGTTGTCGCATCAACCGGCTGGCGATACACAACCGGTGTCAGGCCAAATTGGGTTACCCGACCCTCCCACAAGGTCGCCGTATATCCGCCCAGCAACAACGCCTCTTCCGGTTCGGTGGTGGCATAGACAAAGATCGACCCGGCTTCTTCAAAAATTTTCGGAATTTCGGCGCGCAACTCTTCGCGCAGTTTGTAGTCGAGGTTCGCCAGAGGTTCATCCAGCAGCACCAGCCCCGCATCCTTGACCAGCGCCCGAGCCAGCGCACAGCGCTGTTGCTGGCCCCCGGAAAGCTCAAGCGGTTTACGGTCCAGCATCCCGGAAAGCTGCATCAAATCAGCGGCTTTGCGCACGGCGTGGTCGATCTCGGTCTTGGATTTTCCCAACAGGCGCATCGGGCTTGCAATGTTGTTGTAGACCGTCATCGAGGGATAATTGATGAACTGTTGGTAAACCATCGCCACACCACGATCCTGCACCCGCATGCCCGTGACATCCTGACCATTCCAGATGACCTTGCCCCGGTTCGGCACATCCAACCCCGCCATCAACCGCATAAGCGAAGTCTTGCCCGAAGATGTCGGCCCCAAAAGCACATTCATCGTTCCGGACCGGAGCTCAAGATCTGTCGGGTGGATATGTGTCTGGCCGTTCACGACCTTCGACACACCCTCTAAAAGCAATGACATTTCAGTCTCCCTGTTCGCCGTTTCAGACGGCGTATTTCTGTGACGGCGCGGCGGCATTCTCGGTCAGCCAAGCGTCCAGTTTAGCTATTTCCTGTGCGCTCAGGCGTAGACCCAATTTTGATCTGCGCCAAACGATATCATTTGCGGTATGCGCGAACTCATTTCGGACCATCCATTTCACTTCGCGCTCGGTCAACGTCGCCCCGAAATCGCGCCCCAAGTCCTCAGCGGTCTTGGCGTCCCCCAACATATCAAAGGCTTCGTTGCCGTAGGCTTTGATCAGCCGGTCCGCCCAACGTACGCTCAGGAACGGATATGAGTCACGCAGGCGGTCTTTTAAGGCGTGAACCCCGTCAACAGGGAAATCCCCGCCGGGCAGAGCAACCCCGGCAGTCCAGGGTTTGTCGTTCTTGCCAAAAAACGGCTCGATTTTTTGGAGCGCCGTTTCCGCCAGCCGTCGATAGGTGGTGATTTTGCCACCAAAGACATTCAGGACAGGCGCACCTGCCGATTGATCAACCTTGAGAACATAATCACGGGTCGCTGCGGTAGCGGAACTGGCACCATCATTATAAAGCGGTCGCACCCCCGAGTAAGTCCAGACAATATCGTCGGTCGTGATCGGTGTCTTGAGGTACTGTGATGCGAAGTTAACCAGATACGATTGTTCTTCCGGTGTGCAGATCGGTTTCGTCCGAACATCTGCATGGTCGGCGTCGGTGGTGCCGATCAACGTGAAATCGGTTTCATAAGGTATGGTAAATATGATCCGCCCGTCTTCGCCCTGGAAGAAATAGCATTTATCATGATCATAAAGCTTTCGGGTCACAATGTGGCTGCCCCGTACCAACCGCACACCTTCGGTCGTGTTGATGCGCACCGTGTTGCGGATCACGTCCTCAACCCAGGGGCCACCCGCATTTACCAACATCCGCGCCCGCACAATTCGCCGAGGGCCCGTGGCGGGCTCCAGCGTGATCTGCCACGCCCCGTCAACCTGTTCGGCGGATACAACCTTGGTGCGGGTGTTGATCTTCGCACCGCGTGACTGGGCATCGCGCGCGTTCAAGACCACCAGTCGACTGTCTTCGATCCAGCAATCGGAATATTCATAGGCTTTTTCAAATTGATCCTGCAACGGTTCCCCTTCGGGGGTACCGTGCAATTTCAGCGACGTGGTGCCCTTTAATATCTGTCGGCCGCCCAGATTGTCGTACATGAACAGACCCAGCCGGATCAGCCAGGCAGGGCGTCGGCCTTTCATCCACGGCATGACCACGCTTAGCAGCTTCGAGGTCGGCGTATCCCCCTCGAACCGCATATCCCTATGAAATGGCAAAACAAATCGCATCGGCCACGAAATATGCGGCATCGCCCTAAGAAGCGTTTCGCGTTCAATCAACGCTTCGCGTACCAGCCTGATTTCCCAATATTCAAGATAGCGCAGTCCACCGTGAAACAGCTTGGTCGAGGCCGAAGACGTCGCAGAGGCAAGATCGTTCATTTCAGCCAGTTGCACACTGTAACCGCGACCGACTGCATCACGGGCGATACCACACCCGTTGATACCGCCTCCGATGATGAACAGGTCAACAGTTTCTGGTGTTTCAGACTGGCTCAATGAGGCCTCCCAACATCATTAGCGGCCCGGACAAAGCCGCCCGTGGCGTTTGGTCACAAGACACCAACCCTCGTATTTTTTCAAGAAGGAATGTTCGTTTGCTTTCGCTTTTCGCTATTACCTTGAATGCAAACGGGTTTTTCTTTCGGTTTACCCACGTGAACCTGCCGAATTGGGCCATTTTCACGATTCGCGGCCTTGACGCGCATGACGTAACGTTGATTGTGATCTTCTATGGCGGGCCAAAGCGCAGTCGACGGCGGTCCGATACGGGGGGATTGATGTCAAACTTCAGACAACGCGAGATACTTGAGCTGGCGCGCAAGGAAGGGAAAGTCACCGTCGATGGTTTGGCAGAAATCTATAATGTCACCGTGCAGACCATCCGCCGTGATCTTTCGGAATTGGCCGACAGCGGTCGCCTTGAACGGGTGCACGGTGGTGCTGTCATCCCGTCGGGGGTAGTGAACATCGTCTATGATGAACGCCGCCGGCTTAACGAAGACGGCAAACGGGCAATTGCAAGTCGTTGCGCCCAAGCCATCCCTCATGGCGCGTCTGTTTTCATGAACATCGGCACCAGTACAGAAGCCGTGGCCCGCGAGCTGCTGGATCATGACAACCTGTTGGTGGTGACCAATAATCTTAATATCGCCAATATTCTGGCATCCAACCAAAGCTGCGAAATCATCCTGACAGGGGGTGTTTTGCGCCGCGCAGATGGGGGAATGGTCGGCGGTCTGACTGCGGAAATGGTCCGGCAGTTCAAGTTCGATTTCTCCGTACTGGGATGTTCTGCCATAGATGCGGACGGCGACCTGCTGGATTTTGATGGACAAGAGGTATTGGTCAGCCGCACTGCCATCGGACGGTCGCGCACCGTTATGGTCGTGGCCGATCACCTGAAGTTTCAACGCAAGGCACCATTGACCATCTGTTCACTCAAGGACGTGAATATTCTTTTCACCGATATGCCGTTGCGGAACGGGTTAAGCGGCGATTGCGCCGGTTGGGGAACCGAAGTGGTAACGGCCTAGCCGATGACCCAGCGGCACAGCGGATTTAATCCTGCAAAGCCCGCCAGCAGCGTCGGGTGGATGTATGTGCTTCCCTCTGTCATGGTGTTGGGGGTGGTTGGGCTCATCCCGCTGATTACCGTCGTCAACTATTCCGTGTTCGAGATTTTCACGTTGGAATCGCGGTTCTGGGTGGCAGCAGAATGGTACAAAACTCTAGTGACGTCGTCGCGATTTTGGGCCAGCTTTGGCCGCAGCTCTTTATTCTCGCTTTTGGTTCTAAGTATACAAATCCCGCTTGGCATCGCTCTCGCCCTGAGCATTCCCAAACGGCGATTGTGGGCGGGGTTATCCTTGGCCGTGCTGTCCCTGCCGTTGCTGGTACCGTGGAATATGATCCCGGCCTTATGGTTAAGCCTGCTGAACGCCGACACGGGTATTTTAGGTCAGCTCCTTACCCACTATGGCTGGCCGGTGGCATGGAAGGATTATACCGCACTGACATGGATCGTGATCCTGGCCATGGACACATGGCATTGGACAAGCCTCGTGGTGATCCTGAGCTATTCCGCCCTAAGCACCATCCCGGCACCGTATTATCAGGCGGCGGCGATAGACGGCGCGCGCCCGTGGCAAGTGTTCCGGCATATTCAACTACCAAAATTGCTCCATGTTTTGCTAATGGCGGTTCTACTGCGCTTCATGGACAGCTTCATGATCTACACCGAGGCGTTTCCCATCAACGCCGGTGGCCCCAACGACGCAAGCCTGTTCCTGGCCATCGATCTGGGCGAAGAGATCAAGGCCTTTAACTACGGCCCATCAGCGGCGCGTTCGGTATTATATTTCCTGATCGTTTTGACGGTTGCGTGGTTGTTCGTAAAAGCACGGGCCGGGCTGGATGATCCGCAGGCGGGACGCGTATGATGCGGGTGTCCCACCGGGCGCTGGCGTGGTGCAAGCTGGTGCTGTTGCTGGCGTTCATGATCTTCACGATTTTGCCGTTGGTACAGATGACGGCGCTCAGTTTCATCGTCACCCTGCCCCGACCGGGCGTCACTGTCGGCGACACGACCTTGCGCAACTTTGCCAATATCATCAATGACCCCGCCTTGCGTTCGGCCTTTGGTAATTCCATCGCCTATGTGCTTATCAATATCGCCCTGACCATCCCGGTGGCCCTGCCCGCAGCATATGCCTTTGCGCGCCTGTCTTTTGTCGGTGACAAACACCTGTTCTTCAGCTTTATCGCGTTCCGGATCACCCCACCGGTGGTGCTGACCCTGCCGGTCTTTCAACTGTTTTCGACGCTGGGGATCGTGAATTCGGTGTTCGGCATCGCGTTGGCGCATACCTTGTTCAACTTGCCCGTCTCGATATGGATATTGCAGGGATTCATAGCGGCTGTGCCAAAAGAGATGGACGAGACCGCGTTTCTGGATGGGTATTCCCGCCCGCGCTTCATTTGGAAAATTCTGCTGCCGCAAATCGCGTCCGGCATCGCGGTGACCGCTTTTTTCTGCTTCATGTTTTCGTGGGTAGAGGTCGTCTTTGCCCGCATCTTAACGACGACCAATGGCAAACCGATCAGTATGGCGCTAAGCGCGATGTTTGGTTTTCAGACCGATATCGGGTTGATCATGGCGTTTACCCTCGTTTCGATGCTTCCCGGTGCGGTGTTGTTGTTCGCGATGCGCAACCACCTTTCTCGGGGGTTTAAGGTCGGTCAGATTTAGCGACTACCTGTCCTGCCGATCGCCTGACGCGACATTCGGCGCGTCACCACCAGGCGGTTTATGAACGCGATGACAAACAAGCCGGTCAATATCAGCACAATCGTCGGAGCCGGCGCGCTGTCGATGAAAAAGCTGAGATAGGTACCCGCGAACATGGATGCTGTGCACACGGCCACAGACACGATCAACATTCGCCCAAAGCTGCGCACCACCAGAAAGGCGATGGCCCCGGGGGTAATGAGCAACGCCACCGCCAATATCAAACCGGTCGCTGTCAACGTCGCCACGATGGTCAAGGACAAAACCGCCAGCAGCCCATAGTGCAATGTCTTGGTGTGCAGCCCGCTTGCCTGAGCCTGAGCAGGGTCAAACGCATGCAACAGCAGGTCTTTCCACTTGAGCACAAGGGCACCCGTGACGAAGACCGAGATTATGCCAGTGGTCCATAGGTCGTCGGGGCCGACGCCCAGCATGTTGCCAAACAGGACGTGATCCAGGTGTTGGTTGGTCGTGATCGACGTGTACATGATGATCCCGATCCCGAACATGCCAGAGAAGACCACCCCCATAACCGTATCCTGCTTTACCCGGCTGTTATGGCTTAGATAGCCAGTCAACAATGCGCAGGACATCCCGGCCGCAAATGCACCGATGATCAACGGGATTCCGGTGATCCATGCCAATACAACGCCGGGCAGCACCGCATGGCTGACTGCATCCCCCATCAGCGCCCACCCTTTGAGCACCAGAAAGCACGACAACAACGCCGCAGGCGGGGCCACCAGCAACACCACCCAAAACGCGTTCTGCATGAACGGAAACTGAAACGGAAACAGCAACGTGTCGATCATGAGGACACCTTATCGCGCAAGGACTTCAGGGTATCGGCTGCTTTGCGGCGTGCCGCCAACACGCCGTGCTTGGGGGCAAGGACAAAGGCCAGCAGGAACAGAACCATTTGCATCGTGACGATGACACCCCCTGTGGCACCATCCAGAAAATAACTGGCATAGGCCCCGAGGAAACCGGTAAGCGTGCCGATTGCCACCGATACCATGATCAGCCTTGGGAACCTGTCACACAACAGATAGGCCGTGGCACCCGGCGTCACGACCATCGCGATCACCAGAAACGCGCCCACCGTCATCATCGCGGCGACGACAGCCGCCGAAAGCAACATGAAGAACACGGCCTTTAGCAGGTCGGGTTTCAAACCGATCGACCGCGCATGATTTTCGTCGAAGAAGGTGACCATCAGATCTTTCCACTTCAGCAAAAGCACAGTCAGACAGATGGCCCCGATGATCGAAAGCTGCACAATATCCTGCGGGGTGATGGCAAGGATATTTCCCATGATGATGGTCTGGATGCTGACTGACATCGGCGAAAGCGACACCATGAACAGGCCCAGACCGAAGAACGACGTAAAGATGATACCGATGATGACGTCAATCTTCAGACCGGACCGCCCAGACAGGAACAGCATTGCTCCGGCGGCCAACCCCCCGGCCAGAAATGCGCCAAGTGCAAAGGGTAGCCCCAGCATGTACGCGCCGGCAACACCCGGAACGACCGAGTGGCTCAGCGCGTCACCGATAAGCGACCACCCCTTGAGCATGAGATAGCACGAGATGAACGCGCATACTGCACCGACCATCGCCGACACCCACATGGCGTTGAACATATAGCCATATGCGAAAGGCTCGATCAGTTGGTCGATCATGGGTTTTCCTCGGGGGGTGTCACGCGCTCCCCGTAATGCACGAACGGACGTTCGTCGTCGGTGATAATGCGGAGCTCCCGACCGTCATCGTCATCGTGCAAATCAGTCCCGCCAAGGGTGAATTGACGCAGGACGCCGCCGAAAGCGCTTTCCAGATTGTCATGGGTAAAGACGGTTTCGGTTGGCCCATAGGCCAGCACCGTGCCCTTGACCAGGACGGTCCGATCACAGAACTCGGGCACTGAGCCGAGGTTGTGAGTGGACACCAACATGACCCGGCCTTCATCCCGCAATTCGCGCAGCAGACCGATAATCTGATCTTCGGTCTTCACGTCGACACCGGTGAACGGTTCGTCAAGCAGGATCACCTTGCCATCCTGGGCCAGAGCACGGGCCAGAAACACCCGTTTGCGCTGGCCGCCTGAAAGCTCTCCGATCTGTCGGTGGCGATAGTCTGTCATATTCACCCGACGCAGAGCGTCCGCGACGGCCGCATGGTCCGCAGCCTTTGGGCGACGCAGAAACCCCATGTGACCATAGCGCCCCATCATCACCACGTCCTGAACCAGCACCGGAAAGGCCCAATCGACCTCTTCGGATTGCGGCACATAGGCCACGAGGTTCTCGCGCAGTGCTTGTTTCACGGATTTTCCCAGCAACGTGATATCGCCTTGCGCTGCCGGCACAAAGCCCATGATCGCCTTGAACAGCGTCGACTTGCCCGCCCCGTTCACCCCGACCAGCGCCGTGATCGTTCCGCGCGGAATGTCAAAGCTTGCGTCGTACAGCGCGGTGTGCCCGTTTCGATACGTCACGGTCACGTTGCTGACCACAATGCCCCCGGTGTCAGTCGTCGGGTCCGTCGTCTTTGCGGCCATGTTTGCCAAGATCATACGCTGGATCCATTCACTTGAGGTTGTCGGTAAGCCCGTCGACGACGGTCTCGGATGTCACACGCAGCAAATCCAGATAGCTCGGCACTGGTCCATCGGGGGTGCTCAGGCTGTCGACATAAAGCACGCCACCATAGGCGGCACCGGTTTCACGGGCGATCTGCTCCGCGGGTGAGGTGTTGACGGTGCTTTCGCAAAACACCACCGGGATGTCATGATCCCTGACCGCGTCGACCACCTTGCGCACCTGCTGTGGGGTTCCGGTCTGGTCGGCGTTCATAGGCCACAGATAAAGCTCTTTCATACCGAAATCCCGAGCCAGATAACTGAACGCGCCCTCGCAGGTTACCAGCCACCGCTGGTCCTCGGGAATCTGGGCGATCCGATCCCGCAGCGGTGCTATGGTGGCGCGAATTTCATTTTTATAAACCTCTGCGTTTGAACGATACTTTTCGGCATTCTCGGGATCATATTTGGCGAAGGCAGTGGCTATGTTATCGACGTAGATCAGCGCGTTTTCCAAACCCATCCACGCATGGGGGTTGGGCTTGCCTTCATACTCCCCCTCTCCGATCGAAATCGGAACGACGCCCTGGGTCAACGTGACAGAAGGAATGTCGCCAAGGTTGGAAAGGAACTGTTCGAACCACCGTTCAAGGTTCATGCCGTTCCACAAGATCAGGTCGGCCCCCACGGCCCCTACTATATCGCGCGGGGTCGGTTGGTAGCCGTGAATCTCTGCGCCGGGCTTGGTTATCGAAACCACGTCGACCGTATCACCGCCGACATGTTTCGCCATATCCGCAAGGACAGTGAACGTTGTCACGACCTTGAAGTCCGCGCCGTACACGGGAAACCCAGCTGTGAAGGCAATAATGGCAGATGCGACAAGCGTGCGTTTCAACATTGGTATTCTCCTCACCACGACGGATCCTACCTGTTAATGCGAATTATTCGCAAATGTCAAATATGCAATTGATAATGACTTGCATCAACTTGCGAAAGCCCCCCTGCTCGCTTAAAGTCGGGCCAGATAAAATGGTGAACACTTTGAACAATGAACCCGACTTTAAACAGGTCTTACGCGACGCCGGGTTACGCGTAACGCCGCAGCGTGCGTCGGTCATAACCATCCTGTCCGAAACTGATGACCACCCCAACGTCGAAGAGCTTTACGAGAAAGTCCGAAAGCTGGATGACACTATTTCCGTGGCCACCGTGTACCGTACCCTGTCGGTGCTCGAAAATGTAGGGCTGGTGCGCAAGCTGGTGTTGAACGATGCCCCCGCCCGGTATGAAATGATGCCACCGACCAATCACGATCATCTGGTGGACCTTGAAAGCGGCGAACTGGTAGAAATACCGGGCACAGATATTGCAGATGTCATGAACCGTGTGGCCTCGGAACTGGGGTACGAGATCGTCAGTCACCACACCGTCATCCGTGCACGCAAACGTTAAATCGCTTCGTCGGGCACCAAAGATCGGACCATCGCTGCCGCGCCGGCGGCTATGGTGCGCAGGATGACGTCGTCGGGGATATCGCGATTCAACCAGTCGCGCATCGGGCCGAAAGCCGACAGGAACACTATCAAGTTCGCCACGATGTCCAGGCGCTGATCGTCTTCGTTCAACCCCAGACGCACGACCAACTGGTCGGCTAGATCCTTCATCACCGCAAACTCTCGCGCCTGAAGTGTGGCGCGGTCCTGCGCCTGCATGTGCGGGACGCTGCGATACGCCAGCAGCGTTCCGTCACGTTTGGTGGTCCAGCTTTCGCGAAAGTATTTTTCAAACGCCGCCTCCAGCGAAATGGAGGGGTCCAACAGAATGACCGGCAACGTCAGGGCATCTTCGCGAAACCAAAGCTGGTTCAGAAGGCGGCGCAAGATGTCATTCTTGTTTGCAATATAATCGTAGATGCTGGCCTGATTTACCCCTGACCGTGCACAAATATCGCGAATGGTCGTCGCAGCGAAACCTTTTTCAAGAAATAGGCTTAACGCAGCATCACAGATTTGTTCCCTTCGGTTCTGGATCAGCGACTGATTTTGAACACTGGTGATATCGGCTTCGACCAACACTTTCGTGCGCAATGCATGCAGCCGATCCATACGGTCAGGGGATAGGGTGGTGTCGGGCATACAGGCTTCCTTTTCACAAAAACCTATCGCCTTTCGATATTCGGAACAATAACGAACCACGAGCCCCTGGATAAACCAAAACCCCCGCCGATGCGTGACATCGACGGGGGTTAAAGCAGCTTAAATTGGTAGGGTCAGTCTATTCACCAAGACTTAGCGCGACAAAGCGCGGGTCGCCTGCGCGGCGTATCAGCAACAACAGCGATTTGCGCCCGGCGTCGCGGGCAGACTTAACCTGATTTTCCAGCCCATCAATTGTTTCGACCGCTTCCTGTCCGGCTTCGGTGATGATGTCTCCTATCCGCAGCCCCTTCTCAAAGGCTTCCGATGTTTCATCAACTTCGGTCACAGCAAGACCGGTCGTTGCGTCATCCGCACCAAGCTCGGCCCGGATGTCGTCGGTCAACGGGGTCACGGTCAGACCCAGCAGCGATTTACTGGCCGGAGCCATCGGCGCGTTTTCGGTATCCGAATTCTCCGCGGGCATACTGGCGTTTTCGGCATCCTCGCGGCGGCCCAAGGTAATTTTCAGGGTTTGCGACTTACCATCGCGCAGAATGGTGACACGTACTGCAGCGCCGACGGTGCTGTTGCCGACCTGACGCACCAGCCCGCGCGTATCTTCGACATCCACACCGGCAAAGCTAAGAATGATATCGCCGGTTTTCAGCCCGGCTTCTTTCGCTGGTCCTTCGGGGACATCGGTAATCAACGCACCGGACGCTTTGGCAAGGCCCATCGCATCCGCAACGTCCTGGGTGACGTCCTGAATGCGCACGCCCAACCAGCCCCGGCGGGTTTCGCCGAATTCCTTGAGTTGATCGACAACGCGGGTCACCACATTGGATGCCATCGAAAACCCGATGCCGATGGACCCGCCATTGGGCGACAAAATAGCAGTGTTCACGCCGATCACTTCGCCGTCCATGTTGAACAGTGGGCCGCCCGAATTACCGCGGTTGATCGCGGCATCGGTCTGGATATAGTCGTCATAGGTGCCGGAAAGCGCACGGTTGCGTGCCGACACAATACCAGCCGAAACCGAGAACCCCTGCCCCAGTGGGTTACCCATCGCGATCACCCAGTCACCGACGCGGGCCGCGTTGCTGTCGCCAAAGCTGACAAACGGCAAAGCATTGGGGGCTTCGACTTTGAGAAGGGCGATATCGGTGTTCGCGTCCGTACCGATCACGGTCGCCTTCAGTTCTTCGCCGGTGAAAAATTCGATCGTGATCTCGTCTGCGCCATCAATGACGTGATTGTTGGTAACGACAAACCCGTCCTCGGAAATCACGAACCCCGATCCAAGTGCGGCGGATTTGCGGGGTGCCGGGGGGGCACCATCGTTGTTGCGGTCACGAAACTCCTTGAAGAAATCCTCGAAGGGGGATCCTTCGGGGACGATGCCGCGGGGGCCGGTACGCCCCTCGACCGTTGTCGAAGTGGTGATATTCACCACCGAGGGGCTGATTTTCTCGGCCAGCGGTGCCAAGCTTTCAGGCTTTGCCAAGGCCATGACCGATTGCAATAAAACAAAGGCCAGTGCCAACATACCCATCATTAAATATTTGAGGTTGGGCGTCATTGCATCGGATTTCGACAGGGACACGGCCTTTGGCTGCATGCATCATCTCCAGATCATAAGACGGGCGTAGGGGCCCAAGAATGGTTCAACAGCAGAGTGCATCTGCAATTCCCCCGCCGCAAGCTGAAAGATGGGTATCTTCACGCGCATGTCAACTGGGGTTGATCCCCTGCCAAGATGTCGCGGGACATTTACCTTAAGATTTCCGACGTTTGGTTACCCTGATATAGATTTCGACGTGACACAAAAAAAGGGCCGGCGCATTGGCCGGCCCTATCCAAAACAATTTCGCCTCGAACCTAGTTGTTCACCGCATTGTCGTTCACCGCGTTGGGATCCGTCGGAGCGTTGTTGTTCGCTGCCCCGTTGGTCACAGCGTTGGTGCTGGCTGCACCGCTGTTTACAGCGTTGGTGTTCGCTGCACCGTTGGTCACAGCGTTGGTGTTCGCTGCCCCGTTGTTCACAGCGTTGGTGTTGGCTGCGTCTGTATTGCTCGGCGCGTCGGACTGCGCGGTGCGATTGGTAAAGCCCAGGTAGTCGAAAAATTCGCTATTCGGTGACAGAACCATCGACGAATTTTCGCCTTTGAGAGCTTGTTCATACGCGCTCAGAGAGCGGTAAAATTCGAAGAATTCCACATTTTTACTGTAGGCTTGCGCGAAGATCTTGTTCCGCTCGGCATCCGCCTCACCTTCGGTGATGCGTGCATCACGTCGGGCTTCAGACAGGATTTCTTCATAGGTACGATCCGCCAGAGCAGTCACGCGGAGAGCCGCTTCACGTCCGCGGGCACGTTCATCCGTGGCCTCGCGCGCGCGTTCCGCAATCATCCGCTGAAGCGTCGCGTCAAAGTTCTGCTCGGGCAGATTGGTCTGGCGCAAACGCACGTCCACAACGTCCAACCCCAAGGCCTGCGCCCGGGCGTCCGAACGCTCGCGGATCTGATCCATCAAGGCAGAGCGTTCCGGAGACAGAATAGTGTTCGACGTCACACCCTGCGATCCGAGAACCGCACGGATCTGACCATCCAGAATACCGTTGAGCTGGATTTCAGCCTGACGGCCGCCGTCGACACCCAAAGCCTGACGGAACTGGCGCACGTCGGCGATACGATACAGAACAAATGCATCAACCTCGAGCCGGCGATCATCGGCGGGCGTGACTTCGATCATCGGGGTTTCCAGCGACAGGATACGGTCGTCGTAACGCACAACCTCGTCCAGAAGTGGAATCTTGAAACCGATGCCGGCTTCCTCGCGCACCTGCTTGATTTGGCCAAACCGCAGCACCAGAACCTTTTCACGTTCATCAACGATATAAATCGAGGACAAGGCAGCAATGAGGGCGATGATCACGACAGGAATGATAATGTTGAGTTTACGCATCAGTTTGATCCTCGATTATTGTTACGAAGCTCGTTGAGAGGCAGATACGGCACGACACCCTGCGCGCTCCCCTCGCTCCCTTTTTCAAGGATAATCTTGTCGACATCACCCAACACTTTTTCCATTGTCTCAATATACAGGCGTTTGCGTGTAACTTCCGGGGCAGCGTTGTATTCCGTCAACACAGCCTCGAACCGGCTGGCCTCACCCACGGCGTCATTCACCACCCGTGCGCGATAGCCTTCCGCGGCTTCCAGAAGCTGGGCGGATTCACCACGTGCTTCGGCGGTGCGGCGGTTCGCGTAAGCATCAGCCTGACGTTCGGCGCGATCACGTTCCTGCTCGGCGGCCTGAACATCGCGGAACGCGTCGATAACGGATTCCTGCGACACGCGACCTTCGTTGTCGGTGATGGTGACGGTCTGCCGCGGCGGATCCACCTTGTTGAAGTTGACACGAATGATGTTGATGCCGGTCTGCCGGTTGTCCAACGTGGACTGGATCAACTCGCGCGCATTGGCTTCGATCGCAGCACGGTCACGGTTCAGGATCGGTGCAAGCTCTGACTGAGCGATGATTTCCCGCATCGCGGATTCCGAAATCGCGCGGACCGCGACCTGAGGATCACGGAGCGAAAACTTGAAGTTGCGGGCATCCTTGACGTTCCAGACAACCTGGAAATCGATGTCGACGATGTTTTCATCGGTCGTGAGCATCAGGCCTTCGTTGTCATCGCCACCGCGCCCCGCGCCGATGGTCTCTGCCCGGTTGGTGGTGACATCGAAAACCTCGGCAGTCACGAACGGCCAAGGGGCAAAGTTCAAACCTTCGGTACCGACACCCGAAAACTTACCTAGAAACAGTTCGATCGACTGTTGTTCTGGACGGACCGTATAAAAGCTGGCCATCCCCCAGAGCACGACAGCGGCCAAAGCCCCAAGACCGACGGTGCCACGGGTAAGCCGCGGGCCGTTGCCCATTCCGCCACCGGATGGACCACCGGCCCCATTGCCGCCGCCCTTGCCACCCATCAGAACGCGCAACCGTTCCTGGCCTTTTTTCACAAGATCGTCTATCTCTGGTATCTGCGGCTTGTCCGAGCCGGGGCCACGATTGCCCCCCGTGGGTCGGTTATTGCCTGGCTTTTTCTGGTTATCACCAGAATTGCCCCCGCCTGAGTTTCCTCCGCCGCCCCAAGGACCGCCTGTATTTCCAGTCATTAATTCTTCCCTATTATGGCCATGCCATTGGCCTCGTCTTATTCAGATTTGGACATGATTGCCCAGAAATCAAGCAGTGCGTGTTGGGTTACGCATGGTTACCAGTTCTTCAGACATCGTCGGGTGCACAGCGCAGGTCGCATCGAACTGCTCTTTTGTAAGCTGTGCCTTGACGGCGATGCCGACCAACTGAATGAGCTCGCCTGCGTTCGGTGCCACGATGTGACACCCAAGAACGACACGTGTCGCCTTGCTGACGATCAGCTTCATCATGACGCGTGTTTGCCTTTCAGCGAAGGCCGTCTGCATCGGTCTGAAGGACGTAGAATAGACCTCGATCGGCTCTTGCTCGGCGGCTTGTTCCTCTGTCAGGCCGACCGTGCCGAATTCAGGCTGGGTGAACACCGCGGAAGGTACCAACAGGTGATCGACCGGGGTGGGCACCCCGCCAAACACCGTCTGCACGAAAGCCATGCCTTCGCGAATTGCAACCGGGGTCAGGTTGACGCGGTCAGTTACGTCGCCAATAGCGTAAATCGACGGTACCGCGGTCTGGCTGTATTCGTCGACCTTTATCTCGTTGCGGCGCCCAAGTTTTACCCCGACGTCTTCCAGTCCCATGTTGTCGGTGTTCGGCACACGGCCAGTCGCGAACAACACCATATCGAAATACTTCTCTGCACCATTGGTGGACTTGACCCAAATCGGGCCCTGCGCACCCGCGCGTGAAACGTCGGCGTGTTCATTCAGCTCACCGGGACGCGAGGCCAAAGCCCCTGTCGCGGCGTCAGAATGGCTTGGCATCGGGACTTTTTCGCGTTCGCTTTCCAGGGCCATTTCAACGATGCTCGTACCGCAATGAATATCAATGCCCGCGGTCCGCATCGAATCCGCGATAAGCCCGCGCGCTTCTTCGTCAAAGCCCCGCAAGATTTGCGCGGCGCGATTGTACATCGTTACCTCGACGCCAAACCCGTTCAGAATTCCGGCAAATTCGCAGCCGATATACCCACCCCCGACTATAAGGATGGATTTGGGGAGGCGTTCTAGGTGAAAGATATCGTCAGAAACGATGCCCAGGTGCGCATTCGCCAGATCAGGGCGGATGGGCCGCCCGCCCGTCGCCACAAGAATGTGCTTGGCGGTGCGGGTTTCGCCGTTTGCCAATTCGATGGTATGCGCACCCTTGACCCGGGCGCGCTGATCGAACATTTCAACATCCGTGTTTGCCAAAAGCTTGCGATAGACCCCTTCAAGGCGGTCCAGTTCGCTGTTCATCCGGTCCTTGAAAAAATGCCAGTCAAAGGAACCGTGCTTAATGTCCCAGCCAAAAAATTTGGCTTCATCGACCGTTTCGGCATAGCCCGAAGCAAAGACCATCAGCTTCTTCGGCACGCAACCGCGGATGACGCAGGTTCCGCCATATCTATCGTCTTCGGCCAAGCCTACCTTGGCCCCGTATTCACCCGCCGCGACACGTGCCGCGCGTACGCCACCTGAACCTCCGCCGATGACAAACAGGTCGAAGTCAAAATCACTCATATGGTCGGGGCCTTTCCAGCTTCAGTCGCTAAGGTCGGAGAACAGGTTGTCGGTTTCGACGAAATCCAGACGATCACGGTCGACCGTGCCCTCGTTGATATCTCGGACTTCGACACGACCATCGCCATACCCGATGACAACCGCATCACAGATATCAATGAACAGCCCGTTTTCAACCACGCCCGGCATTTGGTTCATCACCAGGGAAAGCTGACGCGCGTTGCCGATCCGGTTCAGGTGCAGGTCCAGAATGTAATTACCTTCGTCCGTGACAAAAGGAATGTCGCCATTCATGCGCAATGTAGAAGTACGGCCCAGTACATCCATCGAAATCAAGGTTTCCTCGACCAGAGCCTGGGTGGTTTGCCACCCGAAAGGTATGACCTCGACCGGCAGCGGAAACGCCCCGAGAGTTTCGACTTCCTTGCCGATATCAGCGATCACCACCATCTGGTCAGACGCTGTTGCCACGATCTTTTCTTGCAGCAGGGCACCGCCGCCGCCCTTGATCAGGTTCAGCTCACCATCGAATTCATCCGCACCGTCTATGGTCAGGTCCAACCACTTCGCCTCATCCAGGCTGATGACCTCGATGCCGACCTCGCGCGCCAGCTGCGCCGTCCGCGTCGAAGTCGGGACACCCTTGATCCGCAACCCGTCGTCACGCACCATCTCTCCCAAACAGCGTACCAGCCAGGCGGCAGTAGACCCGGTGCCCAGCCCGACGCGCATTCCGTCTTCTACAAATTGCGCAGCGCGTTTAGCGGCGACAAACTTCGCCTTATCGATAGGAGACAATTCTCCGGCCATAGTTGCGACTCCTCGTTGATCGGAGCCCTTATAGCGGTGGCGGGCGTCACGCGCGACCCCTGAAAACCGTGTTATTTATCGACTATGCGTTCAACTTGGTTACCATAGCGACAGGTTCGCCGGATAAACGCTGGCCGACAGTGGATAACACCGGGGCGTGGGCTATGTCGTGCAGACAAATATAATTGCTCGCGGGGCGTAACGATGCTGCAACTGACCAATCTGCCAATGCCCGCCGTGGTAGACAAAACTGTCGTAAGCCTCGCCGGTCTTGGCACTGCACTCCCGCCGCACCAGCTCTCTCAGTCCATGGCGAAAACCTATGCAAAAGCGTTGCTTGGCCCGCGATACACCCATTTTGACCGGCTTGCGCCAGCGTTCGAGAACGCGGGCGTCGACACGCGCTATCTGGTGCAACCGGTAAGTTGGTACGAACGCGATCATAGCTGGTCCGAACGTGGGAGCGCCTATCTTGAGACCGCGCCCGACCTTTTCATCCACGCGGCGCGGTCAGCTCTGGCCGATGCTGGGGTCGCTGCGGAAGATGTTGACGTAATTGTTACTGTCTCATCCACCGGCATCGCGACTCCATCGCTCGAGGCGCAGGCATTCAAGGCCATGGGTTTTCGCAATGATGTGCAACGTGTGCCGGTGTTCGGGTTGGGTTGCGCCGGCGGTGTCAGCGGCCTGTCACTGGCAGCGCGGCTTGCCAGCACCCGTCCGGGCCAGACGGTACTTATGGTTGCGGTGGAAACATGTTCTTTGTCGTTCCGCACGGACCGCCTTCAGAAAGCCGATATCATCGCAACCGTGCTGTTTGGCGACGGTGCCGCCGCGGCAGTCTTGCAGTCAGGACCCGCGGTGACCGCTGGCAGGGTCACACTGGGCGAAGGGCAAGAATACCTGTGGCCTGACACCCTGGCCATCATGGGCTGGGATGTGGACGATAACGGCTTGGGCGTCGTGTTTGACCGGTCCATTCCCGGTTTTGTCGAAAGTCACTTTCGCGAGGCGGTGGAGGCGATGCTCGACCGCGCCGATCTGACATTGGGGGACGTCGACCGGCTGGTGTGCCACCCCGGCGGGGCCAAGGTGCTGGAAGCAATCGAGGCCACGATGGGACTTGCACCCGGCAGCCTTGATGCGGAACGCGACACCCTGCGCGCCCAAGGAAATATGTCCGCGCCAACGGCACTGTTCGTTCTGGACAAGGTGCTGAAGTCAGGCCAGTCCGGTCAGCTGGCCCTGTGTGCCCTGGGGCCGGGTTTCACTGCGTCGATGCTGCCACTGACGGTGGCCCCGTCGTGACCATTGGCACCTTTTCATTCCTGGCCTTTATCGTCTTGCAGCGCTTGGGTGAACTCGTACTGGCCAAACGGAACACGGCGGCGTTGCTGGCCCGAGGCGCACACGAAGCCGGTGCCGGGCACTATCCGGTTATGGTCGCGCTCCACACCGCATGGGTGCTTGGGTTGGTGGCGTTCGGGTTTGGCGAACCCATCAATGCGATCTGGCTTGCGGTCTACGTTGTACTGCAATTCCTGCGCGTCTGGATATTGGCGACCCTCGGCCCGAGGTGGACAACACGGATCATTGTCATTGACGAACCGCTGGTCGCAAAAGGTCCGTTCCGGTTCTTGCCGCACCCCAATTACACACTTGTAGTATTCGAGATTTTCGTCGCGCCCATGGTACTGGGCTTGCTTTGGCTGGCCGTGCTGTTCAGTGTCTTGAATGCCCTGATGCTCTATCATCGCATCCGGGTCGAAGATCACGCCTTGCGGCGCAGCTAGCTCCTGCCCTATTTCGCAAAGCTCCGCTATCAGCGAGATTATGTCGTTTTCGTTCGTGCCGAAAAATTTTAATGAGGTACGACACCGACATGAAACCCTATATTCTCCACTACGCCCCGGATAATGCATCCGTTATCGTTCGCATGGCTCTTGATGCAATAGGGCAGCCGTTTGACGCCGTTTTGGTGGACCGGTCGCGTCACGCCCAAACGTCGCCCGAATATCTAAAGCTCAACCCACATGGCCTGATCCCCGTGCTGCAAGGCGCAGCGGGGGCGATGTTTGAAACGGGTGCCATTCTTTTGTGGCTGAACGATCGGCATGGCGGACTGGGCCCTTCGGTCACCGATCCGGCCCGCGCCGATTTTCTCAAGTGGCTGTTCTTTGTCTCGAACACCCTGCATCCGGCCTTGCGGATGTGCTTTTACCCCGAGAAATATACAGGGGATCAGGCGGCACACCAACTGGCGCTGTATCAATCCACGTCGAAAGCCATCCAGACCCACCTCGGGACGCTTGACCTGCGCGCGTCCCAGGGACCTTTGCCGTTGGCGCTTCAGCTTTATCTGGCAGCCCTGTTGCGGTGGTGCGCGCTGTATCCGATTGACCGCGATCGCAGTTGGTTTGCACTGGCGGACACCCCACATTTGCACGCCATGTGCCGTGCCGTCGAACAACTGCCCTGCACCGCCGCGGCGCAAGCCGCCGAAGGGCTTGGCCCGAACCCATTTACTGCGCCGGTTTACGCCGCGCCTGAAAAAGGTACCGCTACCTGATGTTCTTGTCCGTGTTCGATATGTTCAAAGTGGGGATCGGCCCATCGTCTTCTCATACCATGGGTCCGATGGTGGCCGCAGCGCGCTTTCTGGACCTCATGCGGGCCTCGCCTTTCAATTTTGCCGGACTGCGCGCATCGTTGCACGGCAGTCTGGCCTTTACCGGTGTGGGTCACGCCACTGACCGTGCCACGATACTGGGTCTTGCCGGGTTCACGCCCCATGATTACGACCACGAGAAGGCCGAGGCCGTGCTTGCCCAGATACACAGCACCGGGCAGATTGCCCTACCTGACCTCGGGACCCTGAAATTCGCGCCCAAGACCGACATGATCTTTGACTATGAAACCAAGCTGACCGGTCACGCAAACGGAATGATGCTGATGGCCACGGACGCCCAAGGCGATGTCACCTTGCGTGAGACCTATTACTCGATCGGCGGTGGTTTCGTGATGACCGAAGCTGAACTGGCCGCAGGCAAGGACACGGACGAAGGTGCGCCGATCCCCTTTCCGTTCAAATCGGCTGCCGAGATGCTTGAGATGGCAGACAGGTCGGGGAAAACCATTGCGCAGATGAAACGGGCAAACGAAGAAGCGCGCGGCGGTGCCGTTCACCTGCGCGACGGAACCAGGCGACTGTGGCAGGTGATGAACGATTGCATCAATCGGGGCCTTGAGACCGACGGGATCTTGCCCGGCGGCCTGAACGTCAAGCGCCGCGCCAAAGGCATCCATGACGCGCTGTTGGCTGAACGGGGACAGAACCACCGCGCGCCCCACACAATCAACGACTGGATGAGCGTTTACGCCATGGCGGTAAACGAGGAAAACGCCGCAGGTGGTCAGGTGGTCACAGCGCCTACCAATGGAGCTGCAGGCGTGATGCCCGCAACCTTGCGGTACTATCTCGATCACGTTCCCGGCGCATCCCAAAGCCATATCGAAGACTTCCTGCTTACCGCCGCCGCCATCGGTGGGCTGGTGAAGTTCAACGCGTCGATATCGGGAGCCGAAGCCGGATGTCAGGCCGAAGTCGGCTCGGCTGCTGCGATGTCTGCGGCCGGGTTGTGTGCGGTGATGGGGGGCACGCCCGCGCAAATCGAAAACGCCGCCGAAATCGCGCTCGAACATCATCTGGGTATGACGTGTGATCCGGTGCGCGGCCTGGTGCAGGTACCCTGCATCGAACGCAACGGCCTTGGCGCGATCAAGGCGGTGTCCGCCGCATCGCTTGCCCTGCGCGGTGACGGCACGCATCTTGTGCCGCTGGATGCCTGTATCGAGACCATGCGCCAGACCGGTGCGGACATGTCTGAAAAATACAAGGAAACATCGCTTGGCGGCCTGGCTGTGAACGTCCCGAATTGCTGACCTGACGCTACGGAACGGCCCAAGGCAACGCTTGACCCAGCGGGGTAACTGCCACAATCTGACGTCTGTCAGGCAAATGGGCGGGAGCGGCACGATGGACTTACAGCAGGCAATGCAGGAACGGCGCAGCATCAGAGGTTTCAAGAAAGACCCGGTTTCGCGCGAACTTCTGGAAGAAGTGATTGCGCTTGCAAACCGCGCTCCGTCGTCGATGAACACGCAGCCCTGGCACTTGCACGTGCTGACCGGAGAGCCGCTGGAAAAAGTCCGCGAAGGCAATTCGACCCGCATGTTGCAAGGCATTCCCCCGGTGCGCGAGATCAGCGACCATGGGGCTTATGCCGGGGTGCACCGCGACCGGCAGGTCGGCATTGCCAAGCAACTATTCGCGGCCATGGGCATCGAACGAGATGACAAGGAGCGCCGGCAAGACTGGGTCATGCGCGGATTTCGCCAGTTCGACGCACCGGTTTCCATCGTGGTGTGCTTCGACAAGTCGCTCGATGATAACGGCACCATCGCGCATTTCGATCTGGGTGCGGTGACCTACGGCCTTGTGCTTGCGGCATGGAGCAAGGGTCTGGGGTCCGTCATCAATGGCCAAGGGATCATGCAATCACCTGTCGTGCGCGAGCATGCACAGATCCCTGACGATCAGGTTATCATGACCTGTGTGGCACTCGGCTGGCCCGACGAAAGCTTTTCGGCCAACGAGGTGGTATCTACGCGTCGCCCGGTTGAGGAACTGGCCCGCTTCGTCGGCTTTGACGACTGAAGTCCGGGGGCGATCGCGACGCTACAGCACCTGATGAGCGACCATCCATCGACGCAAGCCTTCCACGTTTGGGGAAAGTCTGCACTTCAAAATCAGCCGTTGACGTTGGCCCGCACTTCGTAACCGCGCTCTTCGGGTTCATCGTCCACCAATTCCTGCGGGAACCCGTCGGCGAGGATCTTGAGGCCCGTGGCGTCTTCAAGCCTCTCGATGATCCGGTCGGACTGGGCCCGCATGCCATAGCGTTTCTGGCCATCCGCAATGATGTCGATGATCATGGGCGATATTTCGAGCGGGACCGAAAACTGATCGGCGAGCTTTTGAAACAACCCGATGTCCTTTTGCACCAGATCCATCGTGAAATTCACATCGCGCGCCCCCGATAGTATGAGCTGGCTTTCGGTTTCATGTACAAAGGACGTCCCCGAAGACATTGAAATCGCCTGAAACGTTGTTGCAAGATTGATATCGGCGGCTTTCATCACCGTCATCGCCTCGCAGACCGAAATCAGGTTCACCGTCGCCAGGTAATTCGTCATGACCTTCAGCACCGAAGCCGTTCCCAGATCGCCCGTATGCAGGATCCGACGGCCCATCACTGTCAACAACGGCAATATCCGTTCGAACGTGGGACGGTCACACCCGGCGAAAATACTGATGTTGCCGGTATCTGCACGGTGACACCCACCCGAAACCGGGCAATCGACCGCCGCACCGCCCGCGTCGATGACCGCGCGGCCCAGACGCGCGATTTCAGCGGCGTCGGTGGTCGACATCTCGAGCCAGATTTTGCCTGGCCCGACATGCGGCAGCATGTCCGCCATGACCGCTGCTGATGCGGCAGGGCTTGGCAGACACGTAATCACCACGTCGCACACTTGCATGAGGTCGGCGGGTGTCTTGCCGTCCTTCGCCCCCTTGGCCACCTTGCCTGCAACCAACGCCGGGTCGAGGTCGTGCACATACAGGTCAACGCCGTTGCGCAGCAGGCTCCCGGACAATTTGCCGCCCACATTGCCCAGGCCGATAAATCCCACCTTCATGTCGTTCGCTTTCCATTGTTGTTTGGACCAGTGAACCTTGACACGCTACAAGGTGCCCGCCTGTTTGCGACGGCGTACCTTCTGTCTGCGCACCGTCGGCCTGTCGGTGCGCGGGGGACGCGGACGGTGCAATCACGCACAGATGGCGTTCGTCGTCCGCGTATTGCGGTGATACCGTGCGGTTCCTATCTTCGGGGCAAGCAATCAATGGAGAGCATACCATGTCGATCCGACCTACATTGGAAACCCGCGCCGCAAAGCAGACCCTGGAAGGCGCAGGTGTCAAGCTTTACCGCGCGTTCGGGTTTCAGGACCCATCAGAGCTTGACCCGTTTCTGCTGTTCGACGACTTTCGCAACGAGCGTCCGCAGGATTTCGAGAGGGGCTTTCCGTGGCACCCCCATCGCGGCATCGAAACAATCACCTATGTGCTGGAAGGAACAGTGGACCACGGGGATTCGCTGGGCAACGTCGGCACACTTGGCGCGGGCGACGTGCAGTGGATGACCGCAGGGTCAGGTATCTTGCATCAAGAGATGCCCCACGGAAACGCCAAAGGCCAGATGCACGGGTTCCAGCTTTGGGGTAACCTGCCCGCGTCACAGAAAATGACCGCGCCCCGGTACCAGGACGTGACGTCGAGGGATATCCCGGTGGTCACCGATGACGACGGTACCACCGTACGTGTGATCACCGGAGAATTCTGGGGAAAGAAAGGCCCGGTCGACGGCATAGCAGCCGATCCTCAATATCTTGATATCACTGTTCCGGCAGGCGTGCGCAAAACCTTCAGGATCGACACATATCGTCGGGCCTTCGCCTATGTGTTCCAAGGTGAGGCGGCGTTTGCTGATGCGTCGGCACCTTCAGGCGTGCTGCTGGAAAAGGAAATCGCCGGGGCCGAGGTAAATATCCGCGACTTGAGCGGGGATCGCACATTGATCCGCTTTGGTTCCGGTGACGAAGTAACCATGCAAGCCGGCCCCGAAGGTGTGCGGTTTTTGCTGATTTCCGGTGCGCCTATCGACGAACCCGTTGCATGGCACGGTCCGATCGTGATGAACACCCAAGCTGAGTTGCGCCAGGCAATGCAGGATCTGAACAACGGTACGTTCATCAAACCCGCCCACTAGGCCCGTCAAAGACTGGATTCCGGGGCGGGGGCCTGAGGCCCCTGCCCCTTATAGGACCGCTTTGCGTACCATGTCCCAATACTGCGCGATGACCTGGTCCAACGACAGCCGGCCACCACTGCGAAACCAGGTGTTCACCCCGGTTAACATCGCGATAACGGCCAGCGTCGCAATCTTGGTGTCGGCGATCACGAAGTCACCCGTGGCCGCGCCATGTTGCAGAATTGTCTCGAGGCGATCTTCATAACTGCGCCGCAACGTTTCAACGACATTGAAATTCTCGGCAGTCAGGTTCCGCAATTCCATATAGGATATGAATACTTCGTCAGGCCGATCTGCGTGAAACCGGATATGAAAATCGACGAAATCGCGCAGCCTGTCGAGCGGGCTCGTGGTGATGTCGTCGCGCTGCGCCTCGAGCAGTTCTTCCATGTGATCGTGGAGTAGATTGAACAACAGCGTTTGCTTGTCGGGCGTATAATTATAAAGCGCACCGGCCTGCACGCCGACTTCGGTTGCGATGGCGCGCATCGAAACAGCGGCGTATCCGTTTTGCGCAAACAGACGCAAGGCTGCATCGCGCACCTTGGGGCCAGTGATATCAGAATGAGAGCCGGTCGTACGTGCCATATCACGAGGTTAATTGAACACGTGTTCAAACGCAAACCCCGCTTGCGCCGCAAACGCGGCTGGTGCAAAAGTGATCCATGATCAGGCGCATTTCATTTTGCATAGTTGCATCGACGATTCTGCTGATGGCCGCGTGCACCCAGTTCCCTGCGCTGGATCGCCGGGCCACCCCCGAGTTACTGGCGGCAGATTACCCTAAGCTGGTTCCGATCGACCCCTTGCTCGCATCAGCGACTGCCGGACAGATTGACGCTGTCAAAACCGAAACGGCATTGACCGGTCGTGTCGCTGGTCTGCGAGCCCGCGCCACCAGGTTGCGCGGGTCCGTTCTGTCGCGCGCGGAAAAACAGCGGCTGGCACAGGGCAACGCTAGGGAAATTCACGATGCCGCGTTGCGTGCACCATGTGAAACCGCTACATCGCGGCGCAAGCAACCTTGATCGCCCTCTGCGCCGTCGCGCATTACCACAAAGGATTTCACCATGTCACAGCCGCTTCGTCTTGGGATTGCCGGATTGGGCACTGTCGGTGTCGGCGTGGTCCGGATCATTCGCAAGCAGGCTGCGCTGATCGAAGCCCGCACCGGCAGACCGGTAACGATATCGGCAGTTTCAGCGCGGAACCGCGACAAGGATCGCGGGGTCACGCTGGATAGCTATGCATGGGAGAATGACCCCGTGGCGCTGGCCAAGCGTGACGATGTCGATGTGTTCGTAGAACTGATAGGCGGCGACGCAGGGCCTGCCAAGGATGCGACCGAGGCAGCCCTGGGGTCGGGCAAGGATGTCGTCACCGCGAACAAGGCGATGCTGGCGATCCATGGGCAGGCGCTCGCTGAACAAGCCGAAGCCGCCGGTTGTCTGATCCGGTACGAGGCGGCCGTGGCTGGTGGTATCCCGGTCATCAAAACCCTGACCGAAGCCCTCGCGGGAAACGAGATCAGCCGCGTCATCGGCGTGATGAACGGGACCTGCAACTATATCCTTACCCGGATGGAAGAGACCGGCAACACCTATGAATCACTCTTCAAAGAAGCAGAGGCGCTTGGCTATCTTGAGGCCGATCCCAACCTGGATGTCGGCGGTATCGACGCGGCCCATAAACTGGCGATTCTGTCATCCATCGCCTTTGGCACTCAGGTCGATTTTGCCGGGATCGAGATCGAAGGCATTCAACGTGTCAGCATAGAAGACATTCAGGCCGCCGCGAATATGGGCTATAAGATCAAGCTGCTTGGGGTGTCGCAGATGACCGGTCGGGGTCTTGAGCAACGCATGCAACCCTGTCTTGTACCCGATAGGTCGCCGTTGGGGCAGCTTGCTGGCGGCACCAACATGATCGTTCTGGAAGGCGACGCAATCGGTCAGGTCGTCCTGCGCGGGCCAGGTGCCGGAGAAGGCCCTACCGCAAGTGCCGTGCTGTCTGATATTTGCGATATCGCGCGGGGTTGGCATGGTCCGGTATTCGGGCGCAAGGCCACCACTTTGGCATCGGCGACTTCCGCGTTGTCGCAGCGCCCGGCTGCGTTTTACCTGAGGATGGGCCTGCTGGACAAACCCGGTGCCCTGGCGAAAATTGCCACCGTGCTGGGAGAGGCTGGCATCAGCATCGATAGAATGCGCCAGACCGAACATCGCAGTGATCTGGCACCGGTTTTGATCGTTACCCATAAAACCAGCCGCAGCGCGCTGGACGAAGCCTTGGAGGCGATGACGCGAACCGGGGTTTTGGCCACCGACCCTGTCGCGTTGCGGATCGAGGATTTGTAGCGCCCGCGCTTTCGGCACCCAGCCGTGGTTGGACATGAGCCGATGCCGCCTGTTGTAAATGCGGGAGCCTTCGGCGAGGATTTTTTACCATTTGGAATGGAGCGCGCGTGAGCTTTTTAGATGTTGAGATGTCCTTGAGCGGGCGACGGTGGGTGGGCCCGGGGGTCGAGACCGAGCGTGCAACGGAAGTGTTGGTTCAGCAGACCGGTTTACCTCTTGCCCTGTGTCAGGTGCTGGCGCGGCGCGGCGTCACAGCGGACGAGACCGGTCCGTTCCTTGAGCCGTCACTGCGGGAGTTGTTGCCCGATCCGAGATCGCTGCGCGACATGGAAAAGGCCGCGAGGCGGTTTTTGGCCGCGGTGAGAGCGCGGCAGCGGATTGCTGTGTTTGCCGATTATGATGTGGACGGCGGCAGCTCTGCCGCGTTGCTGTTGGTTTGGTTGCGCCAGATGGGCTGTGCCGCCACGCTTTACGTGCCCGACCGGATCGACGAGGGATATGGACCCAATGACGCAGCGATGGCAGATTTGGCGATCAGCCATGATCTGATCGTTTGTGTAGATTGCGGAACGCTTTCTCATGGGCCGATCGCGGCGGCCGTCGGCGCGGATGTGATTGTGCTTGATCATCACCTGGGTGGTGAGACGTTGCCCGGGGCCGTTGCCGTAGTGAACCCGAACCGACAAGACGAAGATGGCGCATTGGCGCATCTTTGTGCCGCGGGCGTGGTTTTTCTGTTGCTGGTTGAAGTGGGACGTCAGTTGCGCGACGATGGGTCCCAAGGTCCTGATTTAATGGCGTTCCTGGATCTTGTTGCGTTGGCAACGGTGGCGGATGTTGCGCCGCTGGTCGGGGTTAACCGCGCTTTCGTGCGGCAAGGGTTGAGGGTTATGGCGAGGCGCGACCGCGCAGGATTGGCGGCCCTTGCCGATCTGGCCCGTATGGATACGGCCCCAAATGCATATCATCTCGGCTTTTTGCTGGGGCCGCGCATCAATGCGGGCGGGCGCATCGGACAGGCAGATCTGGGTGCCCGGTTGTTGGCCTGTAATGACCCGCATGAGGCTGCGGCCCTGGCCGAGCGACTGGATCTTTTAAATAGCGAACGTCGTGAGGTAGAGGCCCATGTGCGTGCTGTCGCGTTAGAGCAGGCGGAAAAGCGCGGGTTTGACGCGCCTCTGGCCTGGGCGTCGGGCGCGGGGTGGCATCCCGGTGTGGTCGGCATTGTGGCGTCACGCCTCAAGGAGGCGTCGAACCGGCCCTCGATCGTGATCGGCTTTGAAAACGGAATCGGCAAGGGATCCGGCCGGTCTGTCAGCGGTATCGATCTGGGAGCTCCGATCCAGCGGCTGGTTGCCGAGGGTCTGTTGCTGAAGGGGGGCGGGCACAAGATGGCCGCAGGCTTGACCGTAGCCGAAGACAAGCTTGACGCGGCCATGACGCGGCTCTCAGAGCTGTTGGAAAAACAGGGTGCACATCTTGGCGGTGCAGCGGAGTTGCGTCTGGACGGTATGTTGATGCCCGCAGCGGCCACCGTGGAGCTTGCCCACCAGATAGATCAGGCGGGTCCCTTTGGTGCCGGTGCCCCCGCCCCCCGCTATGCATTTTCCGGCGTGCAAATCCGTCACGCCAAGCGCGTCGGAGAAAGCCATCTGAAAATCAGCTTTGGTGACGGCGGAGGCACCTACATCGATGCCATCGCATTTGGGGCGTTCGACGGAAAACTGGGCCCTGCTTTGGAAAATCATGGTGGGGCTCGGTTTCATCTGGCTGGCCGTTTGGACATCAATAGCTGGCGCGGCCGTCAATCAATACAACTGCGACTGGAAGACGCCGCACCGGCGTAAATGTTTTTTCATTTCTTGGCGATTTCTGCTTGCGCCCTTTGCCAGCTTTGCTTAAAGAACCGCTCACAAGCTAAGTGGCCCGTTCGTCTATCGGTTAGGACGTCAGGTTTTCAACCTGAAAAGAGGGGTTCGACTCCCCTACGGGCTGCCACTTATCTTTTCTTGATACAAATCAGGCGCTTATTATATTTTGCGCGGAATCTTTCCCATAGGTTTTTACCATAGGCTTGTTTTCCCTTGCGGTGGCGACTTCAACCACCTCGTTAGCCTGAAGTCCTGGCTCAACTCGGCGACATCACCTGCAACCCCTTGCTGTCAGTAAGCAGAAATCCGCTTGCAATACAGGTTTGTTCACTGCACAGTGCCGGTCAGCACAACCAAGTGAGAGAAAAACCTGCATGAGAACTTTAGCATTAACCCTCGGGGCAACATTTGCTTTGACAGCTTGCACAGAAATGGCGTCAGAGCCGATTGTCACATCTTTCAACGAATCGTCGGTCGGGATTCAAATTCAGCAAAGCACGTTCGCTGTAATGACACCTGAAGCAGAGGCTAAGTCTATTGCTATGGCTGATGCAAAGGCACAGGAAATATGTAGCCGTGGCCCTAAGCGTCGTGCTGAGCGGACAAGTTCCCGTCAGGTTCCTGCTGGTGAGTACATGATTGCAACTGAGTATCTCTACCTTTGCCTTAACTAAGTACTGCGGGACATATGGTGCTTTTGGTGGCGAGTGGCATGGCTGTACAAATAAAAGAAGCAACCCAGAGCGGCGAGTGAATTTTCCTAGGCTTTCGAGGTGACTGCCAAACAAGAAAGCCAGCCTGCTAGAGAGCAAGCCAAAGGTAGGTTATGGAAGCGGCTATTCAGCTAACATGATTTCCCGCTGAGATTGATCGTGCCGAGGTTGGCAAAATGAGAGGAACAAAAACATGAACCACTTCAAGGTCGCCATAATCCCATTGTTACTCGCTCTCCCCCCCAGTACAGCGATAGCAGACAGAACCGACCTCCCTCAGACGTACTACAAGCATGGGTTGATCGAGGACGCTAAGCGCGAGTTCATTGCCGTCACCTTTGATCGCAAGGCCGACGACGAAGAGAAGGCAAAATCACTTTCGGCTCTTGGCGACATAGCCTTCGACGAAAGCAAAACAGCCTTGGCTTTGGCGACTTGGCGAGAACTGATTGAAACATATCCAGAAAGCAAAGAGGCAAAGCTGGTTTCTGAGCGCATCGGTCAACTCGGTCAAGCCGTTGAGGAATCAACCGGCGAAACACTGGACAACGCAATCGCCCGCTCCTACATCCGCCACGGCGATTTCTGGTCGAGAGGGAAAGAAGAGAAGCTCACCATAGATTCAAGCTGGATTCCGAGCGACAAGGCAGCCATCGGCTGGTTCGACCGCGTAATTAATGAATTTCCTGATACACCTGCCGCTACTTTGGCGTTGAAAAAGAAATTTTACACCCTCAATGGATGGAAAGAGCCAGGGCAATACGGAAGTGAATATGGTCTAGCAAAAATGCCTAGCAGAGTTGACCCATTGATCCAAGTTTTCGAGGAACTGAAAGTGGCTTCGCCCAACGACCCAGATTTGCAGCGTTTTCGTTATATGATTGCACAAGGTTTCTGGAAGGCAAAAAAATTCGATCAAACTCGTGAGTGGCTCCAGAAAATCATAGATGACGATCAAGGTAAGGGTGGCTTCTACAAAGACCTAGCCGAATGGAGGCTAAAGAAGGTCGAATACTAACTGTAACGATACCTGCAATCGAAGTATCAAGACTGATGGGTAGCTAACCAACAAAACGAAACCCTGAGTTTTTTCTTTCCCTAGGGAATAGGGCGGGTAGCGCTGCTAGTGAAATCCCCCAGTCTGAGAAACTGGAAGGTTCCACCGTTTTTAGACGGAGGCTTTCGCTGATCCAAGTATGCGGTACAGGCTGGCCCTGCTGATACCTAGTTGCTCACAAACCTTGGCCTTGCTCATACCGGACTTGAGCAGTGACAGGGCGGCATCGGTCTTCGCCATGGCTGTAGGTTTGCGCCCTGTGTACTTCCCTTCAGCCTTGGCCTTGGCAATGCCTTCCTTCTGGCGTTCAAGCATCATCTCACGCTCGAACTGTGCAACAGAAGCCATGACGTTGAGCATCATTCGTCCGGTGGCTGTAGTAGTATCGACCTGCTGACCGCCCATAGACAGGATAACCACACCAGCGCCCTTGGCCTCTAACACTTCCAAAAGTTCCCCAAGGTGACGCACAGACCTTGCGAGACGATCCAGCTTGCAGACCACCAACTTGTCACCTGACCTAAGCGACCTAATGGCGGCATCCAACTGCTGACGCTCACCTACAGAGGAAACCTGTTCCTGATATAGCTCTTCGCAGCCAAGGGCCTTCAAGTCCCGCACCTGAGCCTCAAGCCCTGCGTCCTGCTCCAGTGTCGATGTTCTCGCGTAACCTACCAACATATCCGTCTCTTTCTCATATGATTCTAAGGATATTATGAGAATAGCCTCAATAGGATGGGATGTATAGGCTTTTGAGACAGTTTCTCACTGTGTCACTGGATCAGGGTCTATTGACGCAGAGAGTTTGAGTTGAGAGAGCGGACAAGCTTATACCGGCACCCGCAAATTGCCGGATGTTGCCAACGCCTGAATGGCTGCCTTATGCAGATGGCAGAGACTGCAAGGCTCGGGCTGTCACCCCAAAGGCCTATTGCGACTCGTGAGCAAGATGCCCGAACCGATCCACTAGCCTCCGCTGTGCGTTATCGACGATCAGTTGCTCTCTACCGAAGGTTTTTCTTCAGGTTATAAACCACTACTCTAAATGAACCCCATACGCATCTGCCCCTGCGCTTGATCCAGTTCGAGTGAAAAGGCCTCGCGAACGTCTTGAAAAATTGACCTGAGCCCCAAGTTCCCTCCAGCTTTGGGCGGAGTCCTTGGAGTTAAATCTTTGGCGTTAAGCCGCCATCTTGTCCATTGTCTTTCTCTGCAAAA
>PCCY01000036.1 GCA_002731875.1 Roseobacter sp.
CGGCATCAACAAAAACACAGTCCTCGAAATCATGAAGCGGCACCGCGAAAAAACCTTATGATACGATTCCGCCCTCAGCCGGACTCGACCCCATCCTGTCCGCGACAGCAAGAGCCGTTTTTCCCGCCGGGGTGTAATCAATGACGCTATCAACGAACTGGTCCCTGTCGCCCCCCGCGCCCAGAAAGATGGCCCGAAAGCCGGCTTCCGAGGTAACGATAAGGTCTCCGTTTTGGCCGTTAAGTGGCACGGTGACATCAATGTGTCGGAGGAGGTGTTCAGCGCTGGTGAACTGACCGAGAAAAGTTACGATATCCCCATTGGCGGCAGAGAAATCATCAATAACAATATGATCATCTGCGGGAATAATGAAATACGCGCTTGGTGACCAGTGCGTACCGCTCGATCGAGTGTCCCGGCCGCCGACGTGGGAGGTACGGAGAGATCTAGCACACTGGCGCAACTTGCCGAGAGGGGGCATATTCGCCGACGCCGCCTCGGACCAAGCCCGAACAAACATCCCCGCCGCGTCCTGCACTGCCTGACGCCGCGTGTGAAGAGAATTGAACCAATTGACAGACGCGTCACTGCCGACCGTCACTGGATCGTGAGGGATAATCGGGTTGCCGTCAAAGCTATGGTTCGAAAAAGGGGCATGCATCATGTTTTCACCTCGGTATACGTGGCACCTGCAACCGCAGCGCCGATAAGGTAAAAATATGATTAAATTGATCTAGAGTCCTGCGCCCAAGAGGGTCAAGGGACCCGGCATAGGTCTATGCTCCTATCCTATCGGATAGGTAGGCCCTGTGCGTCCGGTACAACAAAGATATAGCTGCTCGATCGATATGGGACGTCAAAGAGTTGGATGAGTTCGGTCAGGCAATGGCTGCTTTGATCTGGTCGCTAAGCGACATCGGATCAAACGGCTTGCTTATTACTTCGGTCGCTCCGATAGAGCGCAGTTCTTCAAGTTCGTTCGGTTGTGCACGGGCTGTCATGAAGATCGCGGGGATTGCATCAAAAACCGGATTTTCGCGAAGCTTTTCAAGCGTCTGGCGGCCCGTCATCCCCGGCATCATCATGTCCAACAGCAGTACATCAGGTGTGTAAGACGCCGTAAGCGCCAAAGCATCTTCGCCACATTCGCATTGCATGACCTCGAAATCGCCAGAAAGCTCGAGCGCCATTTTCGCTATTTCACGAATATCTGCATCATCTTCGACGTGAAGAAGTTTAATCATACCTAATCCTTACCCGACGTTCCGTAGAATCGGGGCATCTATGTCTGTGCCACCATGGCGCAATTTTCCCGGTAACGTAAACGTAAAAGTCGACCCGTAGCCTTCTCGGCTTTCGAAATCAATCGTACCGCCCAAACCTTCAACAATTACTTTACAGATGCTCAGCCCCAAGCCCGTTCCGCCTTTGACCGCGCGGTCAGAGTTAGACATGTCGGCAAAACGCTGAAAGATCTTGTGGTGGTCGCTGACGGATATTCCCACACCTTCATCACGCACCGACACCATCAAACCACCGTTTACTTTGTTTACAGTGATTTCCACAGTTCCACCGGGTTTGGAGAACTTTGCGGCATTGGACATCAGGTTGGTCAGAACCTGAATGATCCGGTTGGCATCAGTTTCGACCATATTCGGCGTATCAATGCCGTTGCACTTGATATTCAGACCAAATCGCTGATGCGCGGTCGCGTTGGCGCGCAGCGCTTCGCGGACCATTTCGGAAAGGTCGGCTTCCTTGATTTCAAAATCCATATGGCCCGACGATATTTTCTCCATATCCAGAATATCGTTGATGATCAAAACCAACCGATCCGCGTTGCGGTGTGCAATCTCCAGCAACCCTTCGGCTTTCGGGGTCAGCTCTCCCGCCGCCTTGGAGAGCAAAAGTCCCATCGACCCTTTGATTGACGTCAAAGGCGAGCGTAATTCGTGGCTGACCATGGAAATGAAGTCGGCTTGCTGCTGCTCCTGAGCGACACGATCAGTAAGATCATTCAACATAATCAAGAACCTACTGCGCAGGGTGCCCCTATGGAGCCAATTGATGGAAATCTCGAATGTTCTCTCCCCGACGGCGATGTTCACTCTTCTGAAACTATCACCACTTTTCTTTAGGGATAGGCACGCCTCATATATCGCCGAGCACTCATGGTTTTCAGCCATCTGTGTAAGCGTCGTCCCTGCATAGCTGTCATCGCTCCAACCGAACCGACGTTTGGCAGCCCTGTTCATATAATCAATGGTTTCCGAGGCTTCATCCACGATCCAGATATCATCGCGTAATTCGTGGAGCGTCAGTGCTGTATCCCGTTCGGCCAAAAGCTGCGTGGTTTTGGTTATGTCGGTGCGGGCGGAGATTGATCCAATCCATGCGCCGTTTTCATCGAATAACGGCATAATGGTGGTTTGAGTGATGCAAGTGGTTCCATCCCGGCTACGCAACGGTGTTTGGCCTTGCCAACCCTTTCCTTGACGCAACAGGTCTCTTATCTCGTCGGCCAAGGGGGCGCTGGCATCGGCGTACAGCATCGAAACGGGCTTACCGATCAGCTCTTCGCGCGAATATCCGGTTGCATCAAGCAGAAGGTCGTTCACCTCAATCAGAAGGTTATTTGTATCAACCAAGTTCACCATCGTATGCGTCTTGAGCAACCGCAATTGCTGCGCAGGCGACACTATGGGTTGCTGACCTGCAAACTTTTTGCGCCTACGCAAAAAAAACGCAGGAGTGAGCGCAGAAATCACGATGGCCCCTGCCAGCGGAACAGTCTGAGCAGGAAGTCCAGTTAACAATGCAGCTGTTGACCCATACCATGCAGTAGCCAGAACGGCCCCTGTCAGGTATCCCGCAACTTTATTCTGCATCGTTTCTGTCTGAGACATTCAAAACGCCCTTGCTTCCCGAATACGGCTCCACTCGGCGGCGAGCAGCGCATACTATTCCCTAGTGGTCATAAACTAAACTATCTGGACATTTTTAAGGCAAATTTAGGCATCTAATTTGTTTCAACCAACGCTAGAATTAGCGGCTTCCTTGGCAAGGTCCGTTACACACTCGATAATATGCGTCATCTCGGTCTGTGATTTGACCAAATGCGCGGTTACACGACTGTCCTTTTTGCGAGCCGCATCCGACGAAAGGCCGACTATACGAGCCTTCGGTTGAACTGCTCCGATTTCATCAAGCAGGTCTGCGGCGTCCCCATCCGGGACTGTCCAATCCAAGATAATCACATCAAACAGACTGTCGTCCAGCAATTCTCGCATTCCGTTCAGACGCGTGGCATTTGTGACATCAGCGAAGGGACTGAGCCCGGCTCGGAGAACTTCGGAAAAGTCCTCATCATCTTCCAGATGAAGAACCTTTAACCGCCGTTGTGACGAATTGAAGGTCAGGGTCTCATCGCTTAATTCCGGCCGATTGCCACTGGTTGCAAGCGGACAGGTGAACCAAAATACAGTCGGTCCATCTGGCTTGCTCTCGAATCCGATCTCACCGCCTTGGCGCCATATGATCTGACGCGTGATGTTCAAGCCGAGCCCGGTACCGCCTTTGGCGCGTGTGTCTGAACCGTCTGCCTGCGAGAATGCTTGGAATATACGGCTTTTGAATGAATCCGGCACACCGGGGCCGGTATTCTGGATATATACTATCGCAACGCCGTCGTGTTCCTCGATCTTGATTTTAACGTCGGTGTTCTCATACGAATACTTGCAAGCGTTTGAAATCAAGTTGGCAAGCACCTGCATCATCCGGCCCCGGTCCGCTTTGACATAGACAGTTTCCGCGGGCTGGTCGATGACCAGCCTGTTCTGGTGAGTAACTGCGAACGGCATCATTTCAGTCATCGCCGCGTCAACTATTGTTCTCATGTCGACACTTCGCACGTCAAATTCCACATCGCCGGACGAAATTTTTTCCAGGTCAAGGATATCGTTGACGATGTCGGTCAAACGATCGGCATTGGTCCGGGCGATTTCAATCAGCCTCAGCGCCGACGCAGGAAGCTTGTCTTTCGCGGACATATTGATAAGCCCGAGCGCGCCTTTGATAGAGGTAAGAGGCGTACGCAATTCGTGGCTGACGGTTGAAACGAATTCGCTTTTTATTTGGTCAAGCTTCTTTTGATCGGTGATATCATTGACCTGAGCGATATACACATACGCGCCGGCATTTTTATCGTAGGTCCAGGTGATGTTGAACAGACCCCACCGTTCACCACCGTCCTTGCGTAGAACCCGATGCTCAGCCCGGTATATTTCGTGCACCCGCGCTTTTATCAACGCCGTGATAGCTTTCCTGATATTCTCGATGTCTTCCTTTGGCAGAACACGTGCAAGGCTGAAGCCGTTCAACATCTCTGCATCGCTGTATCCCGTCAGATCCACCATTGACGCGTTGACGCTGGTGAAATTGCCGTTTCGATCCAGGATAGCCATGCCAACGGGTGCGGCTTCCAACACGGTGCGAAAGCGCTTTTCGCTCTCCTCCAGCGCATTCCGTGAATGATGCAAAGCGGTCACATCCGATTGTGTGCCGACCATGCGGATCGCGGTGCCATCTTCAAGCCGTTCGGTGATGACAGCGTCTGATCGCATCCAGCGCCACGTGTCGCCAAACTTCATTCGATATTCTGTCAGTGACCGTTCGGCTTTTCCGTCAATACACCTGCGATCCGCCTCGAACAGGCGTGGCAGATCGTCGGGATGGATGCGATCCATGAAAATGCCTTGAGTGTCCTCTTCGTCGGGACCGATGTTCATGATTTTACGCCATGTGTCCGACGTGACCGATTTTCCGGTAGTAAGGTCAAGTTCAAACACACCGATCTGCGACCCGGCCAACGCCATGTCATAACGCTGCTTGATCACGGCCAGCTCTCCGACCGCGCCAACCTCCGCGGTGACGTTGCGCACAATTGCTGTGATGCGTCGAACACCATTCAGGGTGTCCCATTCGTTATACTGAATATCGAGATATAACTGCGTATCCTGCATTGTCGTACCGACAGCGTTGTAGACCGCAGTGTTTGTCGGATCATTGCTTTCGGTGACAAAACGACTGAATGGCAATCCTCCCATCCCGTCGTTATCGGCACCGAAAATATCGGACGCGGCGTTATTGGCGAACAAGATCTTTCGATCAAGGTCCAGAATCAGAATGCCGACGACCCCGTTATCGACGATAGAACGGTTTTCCTCTTCTCTCGCGCTGATCTGGCGCCCGCGCAACGCTGCTATTTCCGCCATGGAATCGCCGCGAAGGCGGATTGCTCTGAGCGAAACAGCCAACATGGCGGTAACCAGGAAACCTGCGATCAGAAACAACCAAGGTGCCCTGCCGGGGAAGAGGGCGTCAAACAACGCTGTGCTTTGGTATTGAATTGTCCAAGGTCGGCCGAAAAATTCGACGGTATACTGTCTCGAATAGGCCCCCATGACATGTTCGTCCCCTTCATCGCTCGAGTAAATGAGCGTTTCAGGGTCAGCGACGGTGCCATCATACACATGGAAATCAAAGGTTCTGTGCTGGTCCGGTGTAAGGCCCTGCAAAAGGTTACGCCCGACGAACGGGGCGTACACCCACCCGATAAAATCCCCTCTTTCGGAACCCGTTTCCTGATAAAGGGGGCGTAACAGCAAGAATCCAGGTTTCTTGGTTGCGTCCTGAACCAACAAAATGCGCGGAGTAAGCTGCGGCAAACCGGTTTCTCGCGCCCGTTCAGCGGCTTCTCGGCGTCCTTTTTCAAAGCTGATATCAAGCCCCACGGCTTGTTGGTTTGGACTTACCGGCGCGATATATTTGATGATGTACTTCACATCATTATCGGTAACCGGATGCACCTGAAAGTCGGCTACGCCGTCAGCGCGCATTTTGGCTATGACTTCATCCAATCTATCCGCTGCGACAGGTGCGATAAATCCGATACCGTTGATACCGGGTAAATAGGTCTCGATTGAGAGGCTCTGAACATAAACCTCGAAATCATCATATTCGGTATTCTCCGACGTCTGCATCATTCCGGCAGCGCCATTGAGGCTTTGCAGGTAAAGATTCATCCGGCTTTGTAGAGCGGTAAGCGCGTTATCCGAGACACGTTCAAATTCTGCGGTGGCTGCAATTGAGTTTTTGCGCAAGCCGTCGATAACAATCGCGACAGTTAGAAACAAGCAAACAGCTATCAACACTAACTCAAGACGTTTGAACAAAAGCCGTACCCACTTCCATACTCGAGACTTGGAGCCAAACCGAACCAACGTGAGTAAGGAAGTCGACCCTGATTAAACTGCTCAATTCTTCGATTTTAAGTCGTTCAATGATAGGTAGCAAAAAGTTGCCAAGCAACTCTTATTGCGAAATCCCTATCCAATTGTAGCTATATGGCGACAAAGCTGGGCCAGCAGCACCACCTAATGCGGGTAAATCACTGTGGAGCTACAACTATAGCCCTAAAATCATTTACATTTGTCAAAGTTGGTCCAGTAACGACCTGTCCACCTACCCGCTCAAAGAACCCGTGTGCATCATTTGCATCCAATGCAGCGTGCGGGTCGGACCTAACCTCCCGGGCGCGCTGCAGTGTATCTGGCGCAATGATCGCGCCTGCGACTTCCGCGCCACCATCGACACCATCGGTATCACAGGCGAGCCCCCATATGCCCGGTGCCTGGTTCAGCGCAATCGCCAACGCCAACGCATATTCAGCGTTCGGGCCACCGACGCCGTTGCCACGACGGGTAACGGTCAGCTCTCCGCCCGACAGCAGTACAACCGGCTTGTCACCGGCAGAAAGTTTCGCCTGCTCGGCCAGAGCACGTTCGGCGTGCTGTCGCGCAACTTGACGGGCTTCGCCTTCGACGTCGTTACCCAAGCGCACCACCCGCAGCCCGGCATTTGTCGCTAAGGCCTCGGCGGCGTCCAGCGACTGACGGGGGGCCGCGTAAATCCGGTTCTTTACGCGCGACAATCGGACATCATCAGGTGCAACTACACCCGAGCGTTTCTGCAAAGCCTCCGTAACTGAATTTGGTACAGCAATACCCCACCGTTCGAGGATCGCCGTGGCATCTGAGTTGACCGATGCATCGCCCACCGTCGGACCTGATCCAATCATCGACATGTCATCGCCAGGTACATCCGAAATCATCAGGGAAAGCATGGTTGCCGGATACGCCGCCGCGGCGAGTTGACCACCCTTGACCCGCGACAGATGCTTGCGCACCACATTCATTTGCTGGATGGGGGCTCCCGAGGCCAGCAACGCCGCGTTGACCTCTTGCTTTTCGGGCAGGGTTATCCCGGTCGAGGGAGCCACCAGCAAGGATGAAGCGCCCCCGGAAATGAGCGCCAGCACAAAATCGTCCTCTCCCAAACCTTGCAGCAATGTCAGCATACGCTCGGTTGCGGCCTGTCCGGCGGCATCGGGAACGGGATGTGCCGCTTCGATGATCTCGATCCCCTGGCAGGGGCGCGCATATCCATATCGAGTAATTACCAGACCTTGACACGGCCCCCACACAGCCTCCACTGCTTCGGCCATTCGTGCGCTTGCCTTGCCAGCGCCGACGACGATCACCCGCCCCTCAGGCTTTGGCGGCAGATGACGCGCCAGGCTTTGCATCGGGTCCGCGACCTCGACCGCGTGGTCAAACAAGCTGCGAAGAAGGTCGGCAGGGTTTTCAATGCTCATGAAACAGGGTCTCGATTCAAATCAATATCCAACAGCGCAGCCATCCTTGCGGTGGTCCGAGCCGGCAACATAGCCGTCGATGTGACGTGCGATCAACTGCGCCCCGCCAAAGCCGAAAGCATTGTCGGGTGCCTCGCGTACAATCTTGTGGCCCATGGCTTCCAGCGCCTCTACGGTCTTCAGGGGCATGCTGTTTTCAACAGCGACTTCCCGCCCCGATACAAACCGCCAACGCGGGGCGTCGCTTGCTGCTTGTGGCGATTGTTGGTGAACCATCATTCGGGTGACCATCTGCACGTGTCCTTGCGCCTGCATTGGCCCGCCCATCACACCAAAGCTCATCAAAGGTTTTTCGTCCCTAGTCACAAAACCGGGAATAATGGTATGAAAAGGTCGCTTGCCGGGACCGACGCGGTTGGCATGGCCCGGCGTATTCACAAACCCCGCTCCCCGATTTTGCAGGCTGATCCCGGTATCTGGCACAACCACGCCAGACCCGAAGCCCATATAATTTGATTGGATCAAAGACACCATGCGACCCTGGTCGTCAGCGGCAGTCACATAGACCGTTCCCCCATGTTTTGGGGCACCTTTTGATGCAACCTGCGCCAGGTCAGGGTCGATGTTTGCCGCCCGGCGCGCCAGATAATCCGGCGCCAGCATTTCCTCGGGTTCGACATCCATATGCGCAGGGTCGGCGACAAAGCCTTCGGCATCCGCCAAGCCTAGCTTGATCGCCTCAATCTGAAGGTGCAGCGCTTGCGCACTGTCCGGAGCGTGTGCCGCCAGGTCAAAATGTTCGAGAATACCCAAGGCGGACAGCGCGGCTATGCCCTGACCATTAGGGGGAATTTCATGCACTGCGACACCGGCATAGCCTGTTTGCAATGTGCCGCACCAGTCGACCCGATGCGTCGCCAGGTCTTCTCGGGTTAACGCCGCCCCATGCCGCGCCGCGTCATCCGCGATCTTATCGGCTAACGTACCGGTATAAAAAGCTTCACCCTTGGTTTCGGCGATCAGGCGCAGCGATCGGGCCTGGGCGGGATTGTGAAAAGTTTCGCCCGGTCGCGGTGCACGGCCGTGGGGCAAAAAATTCTCTGCAAATCCGGGTTGCTGGCTTAAAACCTCGCCGCCCAAATGCCATAGCCGCGCGATAATCGGCGACACCGCGAAACCGTTTTCAGCATAGCCAATTGCCGGCGCAAAAAGCGCTTCGAACGGCAGCGCTCCAAACCGTTCGGATAATGCGACCCACCCTGATACTGCGCCCGGAACGGTCACGCTGTCCCATCCGCGTTGCGCGACCTTGTCAGACGCTAAACCCGCCGGAGACCGGCCGGACGCATTGAGACCGTGCAATCCTGCCCCGTCCCATACAATCGCAAAAGCGTCGCTGCCCAAACCATTGCCTGTCGGCTCCACCACAGTCAGGGCAATTGCAGCAGCAAGAGCGGCATCCACGGCGTTACCACCTTGATACAGCATCGCCAGCCCTGCCTGGGCGGCCAAAGGCTGCGACGTGGCGACGGCATTACGTGACAACAAAGGCCCCCTGCGCGTGTCGTACGGGTTTGAAAAATCCATCCTTTAACCTCGGTCCTTAAAGGCAGCCGATGCATGCCGCCGATCACGTTGATGCCCGTTACCGATAGCAACGCAACCGCGCGCTTACATCAGATCAAGCGGTCTGTTCAAAAAGGCGTTTGCGGGCGGCGGCGTATTCCCTAGCCAGCCGGTCCACAAGCTCGGCGGCCGGTACCACGTCCTTGACGGCCCCGATACCTTGACCCGCCCCCCAGATATGTTTCCAGCTTTTCGGTTTTTCCCGATCAGTTCCAAAGTTCATATTCGACGGATCGGACCGTTCGAGGTTGTCCGGGTCCATCCCCTGAGCCTGAATTGACGGCTTGAGATAGTTGCCCCACACGCCGGTGAACAGGTCGGAATACACGATATCGCTCGCGCCTGACCCCGCGACCATCTGCTTGTAGCGTTCATCCGCATTGGCTTCGAGCGTGGCAATGAATGCAGACCCGGCATAGCCGCCATCGGCACCCATCGCCTGTGCGGCCAAAATGCTGTCACCACGGGCAATTGCCCCGGATAAGAACACCGGGCCGTCGAACCATTCGCGAATTTCCTGGATCAGCGCCATCGGTGACAAGGCACCGGCGTGTCCCCCTGCCCCGGCGGCCACTGCTATCAACCCGTCCGCCCCCTTTTCAATTGCCTTTTGCGCAAATCGGTTATTGATAACATCATGCAACACAACCCCGCCCGCGCCATGCACCGCATCGTTCAACCACGTTTGCGCACCCAGTGATGTGATCCACAATGGCACCTCGTGCTTGACGCAAATCTCTACGTCCCGTTCAAGCCGCGCGTTTGACCGGTGCACGATCTGGTTCACCGCATAGGGGGCCGCCGGGGTGTCGGGGTTTGCCTGATTGTGGCGATCAAGTTCTTCCTTGATACGTGTCAGCCAGCGGTCAAGCTCGATCGGTTCGCCTTCTGCTTCGCGGGCGTTCAGCGCCGGAAAGCTTCCGACGATGCCGGCCTTGCACTGCGCGATAACCAGGTCGGGGTTGGATATGATGAAAAGCGGGCTGCCAATAAGCGGAATGCGAAGATTGTCGAAAAGAGCGGGTAGCGTCATGTTTTCCTCCGGGGACGTGTTCTTTTGCAGATAACCTGTCAGGCTGCCACGATTTTGGGAATGACAAACGTTGCGTCCGTCATCCCCCGCGGTGAGTAAAGAACAGTTATACCGCTTCGATGATTGTAACGTTGGCGATTCCGCCGCCCTCGCACATGGTCTGAAGACCATATTTCTTACCGCGGGCGTGCAGACTGTGCACAAGCGTCGTCATCAACCTTGCGCCGGATGCCCCCAAAGGATGGCCCAATGCGATAGCGCCGCCGTTTACATTTAGTTTTTCGGGGTCAGCGCCAGTATGCTTGAGCCATGCCAACGGGATCGGAGCGAAGGCTTCATTTACCTCGAACAGGTCGATGTCACCAATTTTCATGCCTGCGCGTTGCAAGGCGCGGTCAGTGGCGGGTAGAGGCTCTTCAAGCATGATTACCGGGTCACCTGCGGTCACCGTCAGGTTCACGATCCGCGCCTTCGGGGTCAGGTTGTATTTCTTCAACGCGGCCTCGGAGACCACCAGCACCCCTGCCGCCCCATCGCAAATTTGCGACGCATTCGCGGCAGAGATCATACCGTCTGGATCAAGCAGCTTGACGTTCGAGATTGAATCGAGTGTCGCGTCATCGCGGATGCCTTCGTCGCGGGTGTGCATCCCGCCCTCAACCTGAAGAGGAACGATTTCATCGTCAAACGCGCCGGAATCACGCGCAGATACCGCGCGGCGGTGGCTTTCCAAGGCATAGCGGTCCAGTTGTTCGCGGTTGAACCCATGCTTTTTGGCAACCATTTCCGCGCCGATGAACTGACTGAAATTCTTGGTGCCGTATTTGGCCGCAATGCGGTCGCTGAAAGGGCCTTCGCCGATCCCGGCCTTCGCATATAGAGACACGTTGGACCCCATCGGGACCCTGCTCATGCTTTCAACGCCCATGGCGATAACGATATCCTGCGTACCGGACATCACGGCTTGGGCGGCGAATTGAACGGCTTGCTGCGAACTTCCGCACTGCCGGTCAATCGTGACAGCGGGAATGGATTGCGGCAAATCCGACGCCAATACGCAATTGCGGCCAAAGGCAAACGCCTGTTCGCCACCCTGACTTACGCAGCCGACAATCACGTCATCAATCACGCTGGCGTCGATACCCGACCGCGTCACAAGCGCATTCAGGACTTCTGCCCCTAAATCAGCCGGATGCCAGCCGCGCAGCGCCCCTCCTCGGCGGCCCCCGGCGGTGCGGGCGGTTTCTACGATATAAGCATCAGCCATGTCTGCGTACTCCTAAAGGGTTATCTTGGGGCCATTCTGATCGCACCATCAAGGCGGATCGTCTCACCGTTCAGCATCGGATTGTCGATAATCGCTGCGACCATCTTGGCGTATTCCGACGGGTCACCCAAACGACTGGGGAATGGTACCTGGGCCCCCAGGGAATCCTGCGCTTCCTGGGGCAAGCTTGCCAGCAATGGGGTCAAGAACAAACCGGGTGCTATCGTCATCACCCGAATACCATATCGAGCCAGCTCGCGAGCGATCGGCAAGGTCATTCCCACGATGCCCCCCTTGGATGCAGCATACGCCGCCTGCCCGATTTGCCCATCGAAAGCTGCGACAGAGGCCGTATTGATGATAACGCCACGTTCTTCACCAATCGGGTCCGCCTTGTGCAAGGCCGCCGCGAATTTGGACAAAACATTGAAGGTACCCAACAGGTTCACGTTCACCACGTTGACAAAGCTTTCCAGCGGCAGCGCATCACCCTCGCGCGTGACGACCTTTGCTGGCGGGCCGATACCTGCGCAATTCACCAATATGCGTGCTTTGCCATACAGGCCTTCTGCCTGGGCAATCGCGGCCTCAACGGCGCTTTCATCAGTGACGTTTACCTTCTGAAACGCGCCGCCGATTTCAGCGGCCTTGGCTTCGCCCAATTCAGCGTTCATATCGAACAACGTTACGTGGGCACCCGATTTAGCCAGCAGTTCCGCCGTGGCCCCGCCCAAGCCCGAGGCCCCACCGGTGACGATCGCCACCTGTCCTTGAAGTTCCATAGATTTCCTCCGCTCATCTGGCAAAGCCCTGATCTAAACCAACAGGCTTTTCCAGAATGTCGCGCGGTGTCGGGACGATTACAATCCAAAAGCCACAAAGATGCAGAATAACGTGAACTGGATGTTCGGGGTCACCAATCCGATCGAATGGCGGGCCCAAGCCACGGCAACCAACATCACCGTCGCTTTGGCTTGGGCTCGATTTTCTTACTTTTCTGGGCGTAACGTGTCGATAAAGGCCATGATCTTCAGAATTTCGTCCTGTTCTACCCGGCGTCCGAATGCCTGCATGGCACCCGCCCCGCCCCCGTAGATGATTTCAAACCGTCCGACTTGGGTGTGCGTTCTAGAACCTTCCCACTTGTTGTCATTCAGGCTTGGCCCGATCCGGCCACCGCCGTCCTTGAGATGGCAAGACTGGCAAAGCTTCTGATAGCTCTTGTTGCCGGCCTTGATCGCCTCTGGATCGCCGGAATAAGGGTTCAGACCGGTTTTATAGAATTCCTCGACCTGTGGCGTCAGGGTCTGATCGGGCTTTAGGTCAAACTTCAATGGTGAATCATCAAGCGCGGCACGGAACACGACCTTACCGTTCTCAAATTCCACATCGGCCGGAACATCGCCGGTTTTTTCGACGGTCGTCGTGTGGCTTTCAGCAATGGCGACGCCTGCTGAAAGGGTCGCCATGCTTGCTGCCACAATCGACGGTATAAGGTATCTACTAAAGTACATGAAATAATTCCTCGTTATATTTTGTGTAAGCGCCCGGCGCGCACGTGTACGCCGAGCAACTATATCTTTATCGTATTATTTCGAGACCTTGGCCACGGTGGCGCCATCCGGCACATCAGACGCCGCCATCACCCGCCAAAGGCTACCCGGAGGGTTGGTATCGGGCCCCTGATCCGCAAGATAGAAGTTGTTCGCATTGACGACCAACACATTGTTGTCTTCGTCATAACCCCCTGCGGTGAACTGCATGCCCGTCTGGATAAGCTCTTGGAACTGCCAGCTTTGACCATCGTTGGCCAGACCAAACACACGGCCTGAACACCAGTCGCCGGCCAGATAAACGCCGTCCATCCCGCCATAGTTGGCAACACCGAACCCCTGTACCGAGCATCCGGCGTTTTTGGTATCTTCCGGCGCACCCGGATACGCGGTGTTATGGGGATACATGGCTGCGGGCAAGGTACCTACAACCGAACATTCGGATTCAGCAGGATCACCGGTCATAGGTTGGCAAAACGCGGCCTCCATACGCGGCCAACCATAGTTATGACCACCGTCACCGGCTTTTTCAAAAATGATTTCTTCCCAATGGTTTTGCCCGACATCCGCGATAAACATGTTGCCCGTCTTTGGATCGAACGCGAACTCATAGGGATTGCGAACGCCGTAGGACCAGATTTCCGGCAACGACCGGGTCTTGATTTTGGAAAACTGCTCTTCTGTAATGCCGAAAAGCTGCATCAGACGTTCGCTAGATGCATCGGCATACGGATTGTCCGAAGGGATGTTGTAGGGGCGATCTTCGGTATCAACATCGATGCGCAATATTTTCCCCAGAGGCGTCGACAGATCCTGGCCTGCTTCATAGGGATCACCTTCCCAGCCCCCGTCGCCGGAACCGATATAAAGCATCCCGTCGGGCCCGAATTCAATCTGACCGCCGTTGTGATTATACCACGGCTGTTCGATACGCATGATCACCTTGGCGGTTTCATTCGTACGCTCTGGGCTGACGACATCGGGGCTCGCCGGATCAACGGTAAAGCGCACGATCATACCGTCGCCGTTAAAGGGCAAGGATGCATAGTGGACGTAGAAATAACCGTTTTCGGCAAATTTAGGATGGAACGCGATGGAATAAAGACCCTGTTCGACAAAACCGGTCTGCACATCGCTACCCAGCGGATTTATCGCCGTCAGGTCAAGGAACGGTTCCTCGAGAACATTGCCGTCCTTGTCGATGATCTTGACGCGCCCTGCCCGTTCGGTAACGAAAATCCGCCCGCTACCGTCGCCAGCATTGGTGACATTTGTCGGGTCCAATAATCCCGAAGCAACCTGCACCAGAGCGATGTCGGTCGTACCGGGCAAGGTGCCACCCGGGCGGGCAACCTGATCGACCGTCTTTGGCGCTTCCTGCGCGAGAACTGTCGTCCCCATCAGCGCAGCAGTTGTACATATCGCTATAATTCTAAACATTAGAGAGATCCTCCCAGACCGTAATGAAAGTCGCACAGACGACCATGCGGCGGTGGTGCGCACGGGAACGCTGGTGAGGAACGTTGCAACTTTGCTTTGCTCACGATAAGCAGCCTTCCCCCACAAGGAAGGATCGTTGCAAAATGGGTGACGTTAAGTCAAGAGAATCGCTATCGGAAGGAAATAAAATGATTTTTTGACGTGAACATTGGCGAAAGCCCGCCGACTCGCCACCGAAAAACCACGAACTAAGGTTCGGATCGGATCACTAAGAGACGGCAATGACCACGGATATTTCAGGCCGGCTTGCGCTGGTTTCTAGTGCCGAGCCATACGATCAGCAGTGCGGCAAATGCGATCATCATCCCCATGCCCTCGCGCGCTTCCTCGGTTACCCAGTAAACCTCTTGCCGCCAAAACCCCGGCGTTTGTGGCCAGTACCAAAATATGCCGAAGACATATAAAATCAATGCGCCCGAAAGCGCCCGGTAACCCCAAAGACTTTTCACCACATCAGGTTTGAACGCGCGCAACGCGCAGAACACAGCCGGAATTCCGTAAATCACCGCCCACAGCAAGCCATCAGGATCATTATACTGAACCCCAGCAAACAGAACCAACAGTATAAACAAAAGTGCCGATACTATACGCATGATGCGCCCTTTGCTGGACTTGAGAAGCTATGTACCCCAGAGTAGTCTTGCCTGGGCATAACGTCAACGCAGTTGCGCCGTGGCGGCCCGAGGGGGGGGTAATGATGGCAGACCAGATATCTGATGTGATGAATATAGGCACGACCGGTGATATCCGCTGGCAGAAATTTTCTGTGCCTTATCAATTCCCCGTGGCGTTCGTTCGCGGGCTTTTCAATCCAAGCAATCCATTACTGGTTGAAGCTATCACCCGTGGAGAAAACACCAAACGGCATCGGTGTTATTTTGTTATCGACGAAGGACTGGATGGCACAGCACTTACCACGGCGATCAAGGAATACTTTGACACCTATCAAGACCAGCTTGAACTGATTGCCGACCCGATGTTTGTGCCAGGCGGCGAAATCGTGAAAAAAGATCTGGCCTATGTCGAACGCATGTTAAGCACGATCCACAGCCACGGAATTGACCGCCATTCATATGTTATCGCGATCGGCGGCGGCGCGGTTCTGGATGCCGTCGGACTGGCGACAGCAACGGCGCACCGCGGGGTGCGCCACATCCGTATTCCTACCACGGTTCTGTCTCAGAACGACAGCGGCGTGGGCGTCAAGAACGCAGTCAATTACCGGGGGCTGAAAAACTACGTCGGTACCTTCGCACCGCCTTGGGCAGTTCTGAACGACTTTGACTTTCTATCGTCCTTGCCCAAGCGTGAACGGGTGGCGGGGATGGCCGAAGCCATCAAGGTGGCGCTTATCCGAGACAGGGAATTCTATCTGTGGCTCGAAGAAAACGTGGAGGACCTATCGACCTTCCGACCCAAAGCCGAGGAGCATATGGTGCGCAGGTCCGCGGAGCTGCACATGAACCAGATTGCCAATGGCGGCGACCCCTTCGAATCAGGGTCCGCACGCCCGCTAGATTTCGGCCACTGGTCCGCGCACAAGCTTGAAGCCCTGACAAATCATCATGTTCGTCACGGCGAGGCAGTGGCCATCGGCATAGCCCTTGATGCGCGTTATTCGGTATTGGCAGGTCTGCTGCCCGAGGGCGAGGATGAACGTATCGTTGCACTACTCGAAGGGCTGGGATTGCGCATTTGGCACCCTGCTTTAGAGAGCACCGGCAGCGACGGCAGGCTTTCCATTCTGGTCGGTCTCGATGAATTCCAAGAACATCTGGGGGGTGCGTTAACCATAACGCTCCTGCGTGATCTTGGGGTCGGCGTAGAGGTAAACCACATCGATGGCGCATTAATGGGTCAGGCCATGCAGTGGCTCAAAGCGCGTGAGCGCTCATAGATGAAACTGTCTCATGATCTTGGGCAGCTCACGTATTGTCTGAACATTCACCCTACTCAAACATGGGATGACGTGCGGTCGGCCCTGAAAGGTCCGGTTGCGGCGGTAAAGCAAGCAATTTCTCCGGACACGCCATTCGCTGTCGGGCTGCGCTTTTCCGGGCAAGCCCTTGCCGAACTTGAAGACACTGCAAAGCGGCGTGAGCTGAAAGAGCTGCTCGACGAACATGGCTATATGGGGATAACAGTCAACGGCTTCCCCTTTGGGCCATTTCACGGCACGACGGTCAAGGAAGATGTCTATCAACCCGACTGGCGCAGCGTTCAACGGGTCGAATACACCAACGCGCTGGCTGATTTGATGGCCGAACTCGCCGCGCCGAAAGATTTTGTCAGCCTATCGACTGTGCCCGGCACGTTCAAACCCCTTGGGTCTGGGGCCGAAGCGCAGATGGCGGAAAATTACCTGCTCTGCGTGGCGCACTTGGTTGCACTGCGTGCCCGCACGGGCGTGCAAGTCGCCTTGGCAATCGAGCCCGAGCCGTTCTGCTTTCTTGGAACGATTTCCGAAAGCATCGCTTATTTTACCCAATACCTTTTCAGCGCCGACGCTGCACGGCGTCTGGCCGAACTCGCTGAGCTAAGCGAAGCCGACGCTGCTGACGCTTTGCCCCGCCATCTTGGGTTGTGTTACGATGTCTGCCACGCTGCGGTTGAATACGAAGACCCAGCCGCCAGCATCAAGGCACTAAAAGACGCGGGCATCCCCGTTCACAAATTGCAGCTAAGTGCTGCCTTGAGGATTCCACAAGTGGGGCCAGAAACGCGCAAGGCGCTCCGGTCGTATCAAGAGCCCACATATCTGCACCAAGTGAACCGGCGTCATGCCGATGGCCTGACCATGCACAGGGATTTACCGGATGCGCTGGCTCTTGGAGACCAAACCGACGGGGAAGAATGGCGCGTGCATTTCCATGTTCCTGTCTTTCTGGAAAATCTGGGTGCTTTTTCCTCAACACGCGCCTTTCTCGAACAGATCCTCGACCTGCATCGGTCTGACCCGATTTCGCCACACCTCGAGATTGAAACCTACACTTGGGATGTCATGCCCAAAGAAATACGCAGCGCGACCATGGATCAAGATATAGTCCGTGAAATGCAATGGGTGCTGGAGCAATTAGGCCAATGAACCTACAGACTTTTCTTAAACTCGGGCGTGTGTCGAACCTGCCGACTGTCTGGACCAACGCGATCGCTGGCGCAGTACTCGCCGGGGTGACGCCGTTGACCGAAATCCTTGTTGTAGGTTTGGCCCTTACCCTTTTTTACGTAGGTGGGATGTGGTTGAACGATGCATTTGACGCTGAAATTGATGCCCGAGAGAGGGCGAATCGGCCTATCCCCATGGGTCAGGTCAAGGTCTCGACAGTCTTTGCGGTGGGCTATGCGATGCTGGCTGCGGCGGTCGCGCTGTCCTTTGTGATGGGCGTCACGGCCGGCATGGTCGGAATAGCGTTGGCAGGCGCTGTAGTTCTCTATGACTGGCTGCACAAACGGACCATTCTTAGCCCCGTGATCATGGGGGTTACCCGGTTTTTATGCTACCTTCTTGCAGCTGCCGCGGTGGCAAGAATTACAGGTAGCGCGGTCTTGGGTGGTCTAGGGTTGTTGACCTATATTATTGGGCTGACCTACGCGGCCAAACAAGAAGCCTATGACCGACTTGACCGCGCATGGCCGCTGGCGGTTCTGGCACTCCCCCTGCTGTTTGGACTGTCGCAAACGTGGAACAACCCATTCGGGCTGGTGATCTGGGTCGCGCTGACAGCGGTCGTAGCTGTCGCGTTGCGATTGCTGTTCCGGCGTAATCGCGGCGATGTACCCAAAGCTGTGGTGACCCTTATTGCCGGGATATCGCTCTACGATGCGATGCTAATTTCGGCCAATGGCTTTACCCTGCTGGCAATTATTGCTGTTGCAGGCTTTGGATTGACCTTGCTTTTGCAAAGAGCAGTTGCCGGAACTTAGGCTTCACCAAAGATGTGTTCCAACACCAAGGCTTTGAAATCAACAGCATCCACCGCCCCGTCGGGCAGCAGGCCCGCCTCTGAGGAGATCACAAGCGGCCCGTGGTCAGGGTCGTCGGTTATCCGGCCGTGGGTGCCCTTCACCAGTTTTGTATCATTTGGAGAAATAATGTCGAGCAACTGCCGCTGGCCTAATTTCCGCTTGGCCAGCTTGATACCCGTGGTCAACATCGGAAACCGGATCTTGGGATCGACGAACAGCTCCACCGGGTCATAGCCCGGCTTGCGGTGGATATCGACCATACGGGCAAAATCTGGCGCTTTGGCATCATCCAGCCAATAATAATAGCTGAACCACCGGTCCGGTTTGCTGATCGCGACCAACTCGCCTGATCGTGGATGGTCCAGCCCGTTTGCTTTCTTGGCTGCTTCGTCCCACACTTCTTCCACGCCATCCAACCGACGTACCAGAGCGGCGACCGCGTCAATTTGGTCCGGGTCCTTGACGTAAATATGGGCAATCTGGTGATCGGCGACGGCGAACGCATCGGATGCGCCAGCGTCAAGAATCTCGCGACCGAACTCTTCGGGGCGGACGGCCAAAAGACCCTCCTTTCGCAGCATGCGATTGATATGCACGGCGTCGGTCGCCTTGGTAATCCCGTATTCAGAGACCACGATCACCCGTTGCCCAGTTTGATCGGCGTGTTCAATCAAACGTCCGCACAGGTCGTCAATCTCTTTGAGATCCTGTTGCAGTCGAGGATGGTCAAGGTCTGGCCCCAGCCGTTGGAGGTTGTAATCCAGATGCGGCAGATAAGTCAGCGTCAGCGTAGGTGACCGGGTTTCCATCACGTGAAGCGTGGCCTTGGTGATCCAGTCAGACGAGGTGATGTCAGCCAAAGGTCCCCAAAACTTGAACAGTGGGAACTGGCCCAGCTTTTGGTCAAGTTCATCGTGCAATTCGGCGGGATAGGCATAATGGTCGGGTATCTTGCGCCCGTCAGCCGGATACATCGGGCGCGGCGTCGCGGACCAATCAGCGGTGGAATACATATTGTACCACCAGAACATCTTGGCACAGGTGAATTCTGCATCGCGGGCCTTTCCCGCCTCCCAGATTTTTTCACCATGGACCAGTTGGTTCGGTTGGCGCCACAGCATGACTTCTGAAAGATCCCGAAAAAACCAACCATTTGCCACTGCTCCGTGGCCCGAAGGCGGGAGGCCGGTCAACAAGGTTGATTGCGCCGTGCAGGTCACCGCAGGCGTCACGGTGTTCAGTGGCCGCATCGCCCCACGTGCGGCAAGCCGTGCCAAATGGGGCGTGTGCGCCCCGACAAGATGAGGGGCAAGCCCGACCACGAGTATGACTAAAGTACGCTGCATGATCGATACATTGGCCGCGGGTTTCGGATATGTCCAGTTGAACTCTTCAGCACCTGCAAAAACTTTGTCCCCGCAAGCGGATGGAAATTCTGACTGGCGTCATCCTTGGTGACTTGTATAACTTGAACTAACATTGATCGGGGGGATGACGATGTCCAACACAGCGGAAAGCTTGCTGCGCAACTGGATTGTAGAGCAAGCACCCGAGCAGGCCACGTGGGTCGACGGATCGCTTGATGCCTTGGCGCAGGGTGCCCCTGACAGAGACCTTTACATTTTCCTGGGATACGCGCCGCGTAAACTGGGTAAAGCGGACTTGAACTTGACCGACGACGATCTGGCCGACGCAAATGCCGCCAAACCCGGTTGGTCGCCTAAAGGCTGGAGCATCGACGGTGCCGCCCGAGTTCTGGCATTGCTTACCGCAACATCGAACCGTCCTTTCGCGGAACGGTTCAAGGATCTGCGGCGCACCTCGGATGTCTCTGAAATGATCGCTCTTTATCGCGGGTTACCGCTATATCCCGATCCCGAAACGATGGATTTCGAAGTCGGCGAAGGGTTGCGATCGAACATTCGCGCCGTGTTCGAAGCCATCGCCCACCACAATCCGTTCCCCCGAGACAACTTTGATGAGCACCGGTGGAACCATATGATTCTGAAGGCGTTGTTCGTAGGGAGCACCCTAGCCCCGATTGTGGGGCTGCGCGACCGTGCCAATCCAGAGCTCGCCCGCATCTTGGTGGATTACGCCCAAGAACGTTGGGCCGCCGGACGCCCTGTAACCGATGAGTTGTGGATTTCGGTCCGTCCGTTCAAAGATGACCCAGCGATAGCGGATCAACTGAGTGAAGCCGTTGGCAAAGGCTACTTGAACAAGGAAGTATTGCTATGATGTACATCGACCCGCATGCTCATATGATCAGCCGCACCACTGACGACTATGAAGCTATGGCGGCTGCTGGTGTCGTCGCATTGATCGAACCTGCGTTCTGGGTGGGACAGCCGCGCACCTATGTCGGCACCTATGTTGACTATCTGTCATCTATCGTCGGATGGGAACGATTCCGTGCGAGCCAGTTTGGTATTCGCCATTATTGTACCGTCGGGCTTAACTCGAAAGAAGCCAACAACGAAGAGCTCGCCGAAGGGGTCATGGAATGGCTGCCGCGCTTTGCGTTGAAAGAGGGTGTCGTTGCCATTGGTGAAATCGGTTACGATGAGCAAACCCCACTTGAAGACAAATATTTTCGTTTGCAGCTTTCCCTGGCCAAAGAACTGAACCTTCCCGTCATGGTGCACACGCCCCATCGTGACAAGAAACGCGGCACGTCAAAATCGATGGATGTTTGTGAAGAAATGGGGATGGACCCTTCGATGGTGATCATCGACCACAACAACGAAGAAACCGTGGCCGAAACCTTGCAACGTGGGTATTGGGCAGGTTTTTCGATCTACCCGTCTACCAAAATGGGCAATGTGCGGATGGTTGAACTGCTCAAACAATATGGTGGTGAGCGGATCATCGTCGATAGTGCTTGCGATTGGGGCATTTCAGACTGCCTGGGGGTCGCCAAAACCGCGCATCTGGCGCTGCAAAGCGGTATTCCCGAGGAAACGGTGCGCAAGGTCTGCTATCAGAATGCGTTGGACGCTTACGGACAATCGGGACAGATGAACGAACAAGATTGGCTGAACCCCGCACCGATCGATCAGCGTACTCTCTATGAAGGCAATTCGATCCTGCGCGGAGGGCGTGAACCAAAGATAGAAGCGCCCGGTGAGCGTCGCGCGGGTCAATTGTTGATCGAGTAAGCGCGGTGTGGCGGTTATTGCTCCTCGTGCTGGTTATCGCCGCACTTTCGATCGTGCCATTTCTTCTTTGGGGTGATCAGGTCGAAGCTGACCTGTCCAATAAAGGAGCGGCGGAATGGATGCGCGGGTTTGGCAATTCGGCCTGGTTCGTCGGGCTTGGCCTCATTGTCCTGGACATTGTCCTGCCCGTACCCGCATCAGCGATCATGGCCGCGCTCGGCATTGTCTACGGTCCTTTGATCGGGGGGGCGGTGTCCGCACTGGGTTCTATCGTGGCGGGGTTGATAGGGTACGGAATTTGTCGGCTCATCGGGCCACGCGCTGCACAGCGGCTGGCAGGCAAGGAAGGGTTTGCCCAAGCGTTACACCTGTTCGAACGCTACGGCGGATGGATGGTCGCGGCCTCAAGATGGTTGCCCGTCCTGCCAGAAACCATATCGTTTCTAGCAGGACTGACAGCAATGCCTTTTGGCCGGTATATAGCGGCTCTGGCATGTGGTGCGGTCCCGTTGGGATTCGCCTTCGCCACTGCGGGCTATCTCGGCTCTGATAACGCCTTGCTAACCATGGGGCTAAGCGCTGCTGCCCCCCTTCTGCTGTGGTTCATCGTGCGACCGTTCCTTAACCTGGACGGACGCCGATACTGACTTTATGGTGAAAACTCGGGTGACTTCACATAAGCTACGATTTGCCTGATTTCGTCGACCGAATAGGTATCTTTCCAAGCCGGCATTTTCTTGAACCCCTTGTAGACCCGTTTGAATACAAAAGTCGGCTTGTACTTCGCAGGCTTCAGCTTTGGTGCCTTGCCCGGATAGGCCTTGAAACCGTGGCAGTGGGTGCACTGAGCAAACCAGATTTCTTTGCCCGCCTCGACATTCGCGGGGTCCGACAGAAACGCTTCGGAAAATTCCTGGGCAGCAATAACGTCTTCGACCGACATCGCAGGCTCTTCAACCTTCGCGACCTCGCCCGCTGTGTCAGAAGGTGCCGGAGCGTTTGTAGCTTCATGCTGCGCCGCTAGGAATGCAGCTACGTCAGCGCGGGCTGTTTCCTCCTTGAGCTTGAACGACATCTTCGTACTCGCCCCAGTGTCGCCCAGATAGTCGCGCAGGAATTGCTTGGGGTCTTCAAGGTATTCAGCAAGCTTTTCTTCTGTCCAGACGAGGCCCTTTTCACCGGCCGCCACCAAATCGCTGCCGTATTTAAATCCTGCGTAAGTTCCTGCTGTACGTCCAATTACACCCGTCAGCGCAGGCCCTACCTTGTTCTTCGCGTCGGCACCTATATCGTGACATGCAACACACTTTTTAAAGGTTTTTTCTCCTGCTGCCACATCTTGGGCATAAGCGGGGAACACCGCCAGTGTCACGACAGCAAAAATTGATGAGATAGATAGTGATCTGAGCATGATAGCTCCTGTTCTAATTAAATCGCGGCGAAGCCTCGTTAAACTGTAATACCGCCGGCCCGAAAACCGGCGATATCAGATTTTCGCAAAACGCCTTAGTTTGCCGGTACAATCTTGTAGATTGTATCAAGGGTGCCGTTAGGGCCGGTTGTGATTGACGTCAAAGCATAGACTTCGCCTTCCGCATCTTGCGCGAAGGCAAGAATATAGGGCGTCTTTCCATCCATGTTGGCCACGTTGGCGACTTCCATCGACCACGTACCGTCATCGGCCTCGGTACCGATGAAAATCTGGCCGTCCATCGAAGCGAAGCTCTTGGACCAATCACCGAAGATGTACTTACCATTCCAATCGGCATTGGCACCCCGATAGACATACCCGCCGGTGTTGGAAATACCCTTACACCCGCTTGGTTGAGCGGTACAGTTGGCGTATTCGATGATAGGGTCGATCAAGCCTTCTTCATCGCAGGTTGCTGGGTGATTGTCCGGTGCTTGATAATCAAAGCACTTGGACCCTTCTTTGCGGCGCCATCCATAGTTGCCGCCTTTTTCGATGATGTCCTGCTCTTCATAGCTGTTCTGCTGTACATCGCCGCAAAATAGACGGCCATCTTCGGTATCGAAGGAACAGCGCCATGGGTTGCGCAGGCCATATGCCCAGATCTCAGGGGCGGCTTCATCATTGTCCACAAATGGGTTGTCTTCCGGAATGGAATAGTTGTTGCCGTCAGATCCCTGGTTGACATCGATCCGCAATATCTTGCCATGCAAGTTCGACAAATCCTGACCGTTGCCTTCCGTGACATTGTGCCCGATGCCCCAGTCGTTGGCATATCCGCCATCGCCGGTCGAGATATACAGCATCTTGTCGGGACCAAAGCCGATCCAGTGCCCGTTATGGTTAAACTGAGGCCAGTCAATTTCGGTAATAATGCGGCCCGAATTTCTATCGGCCATGTTGGGATCCTCTGCCGAGACCGTATATTCTTCGACGGTATTGGTGTGGTCCCACCAGAACATCTTGCCTAGATCGCCCTGAAAGTTGGTGTTGGCAGAATATGCCACGTAAAATTTGCCGTTTGTCGCGAAGTCGGGGTGAAAGGCGAGCCCGAGCAAGCCGCGTTCGTCAAAATCATGAAACTGCGTTACGATCTTGTTGCGGATATCCAAGAACGGCGTTGGCAATAAGTTACCATCTTTGTCGATTATCTTAACGCGTCCGAATTGTTCTATCACGAATTTGCGGTCGTCACCGGCAGGTTGCACCATTGCCAAGGGCGCGTTCAGCCCGGTCACGTATTCTTCTAATTTGACCTCCAGCGCGCTAGCGGCAGTGACGGTCCCCAGAGCTAAACATGCTGATAAGGCCAGCCTTCCTAGAAAGGTTCTTTTCTTTGACATCTCTTCTCTCCCAGTTCGAAATCGTTTATTTTTGTGCGGATTTTGCATCCCATATCGTCCATTTTTTGGACCATACAAATTTACGTTAGGTAAATGGGCGTCATCTGACAACTGTTTTGATCCGCAAGGCCGCGCGCTTGCGCTTGCACGGGACCAAGACTTTCCAACACCCTACGTCGTGACAGAACGCCTCATGATTATTCGAACATATCCGGCTCATCCACGCGCAGCTGATTCCAGATGGTCTGAAAATGGAGCCACCCGATATAATCGCTGCCGACATGTTCGCGACTATAACGGGCGCGTTCGGCGGAAATCCGGATCGGCTCTATTCCACTGGCGGCGATATCAAGCTGTTGCTTGCAACACCGTTCCAGCGCGATGAACCAAAAGGCCGCGCTGTCAATGCTGTGGCGACTTGCAGTCAACAATCCGTGGTTTTGATGAAGACCAGCCTTTACCCCGGCAAATGCCTTGGCCACATCAGACCCGGCGTGGTTTTCAACCGCAACGGCGCCGGCCTGATCGCCGATGACAACATGGTCTTCAAAGAACGCGCAGGCATCTTGCGTTATCGGGTCGATGGGGCGTCCCGTGGCGCACCAAGCTGTGCCATAGGTCGTATGCGCATGGCACATGGCGATGATGTCCGGATGAGCTTCGTGAACATTGGCGTGCAAAATGAACCCGGCGCGGTTTACAGCATGGTCCCCTTCTATCACGCGGCCTGCGTGATCAACGAGGATCAGGTTAGACATCGTGACTTTGCGAAAATGAACGCACATCGGGTTCGTCCAGTACAGCTCGGGGCGTTCGGGGTCACGAACTGTCAAATGCCCGGCAAAGCCATAATCAAACCCCTGCTGCGCGAACGCACGGCATGCGGCGACAAGACGTTCCTTCCGATGTTTTCGTTCCGCTGCGACATTATCGAATTCAGGCATCTCCGGAAAGATGAGCCCGGCTTGTTCGGGCTGATAGATTGACGTGCGATTACCAAGATCAAGCATGATGTTTCCTTTTTCTAAGCCTTGGGCCGGCGGCAAGCGGGAGCCCGCGAAAGGGAGCCAACTTGCCGCTTCCAGATATTTGGTATACGAAATACCGTAACGTTGGCACATATGCTCAACACTAGTCAAAACTCTTGTTCCGAAAGCGCAAATAAAGTTATGGCTACCAATGCGGCGACAAGTCCAACACGGGGCAAGATCATGAATTTCCAGTTCGTAACGCGGCCATCTTGTACTGTTCACGAAACTGTCACAGCGGTCGGGTCAGACTCTCGACGCCGGACCGGCGTCGACACCCAGGGCCGCTGAAAGCACTTATCCACAGACCAAATGATAGAAAGCCTATGCCATGAATCTTTCAAGACTTGCCGCTCAGGCGGCTGAACGCGGAACCCCCGTGCGTGCCGGGCTAATCGGCGCCGGCAAGTTCGGGTCGATGTTTCTTTCACAGGTTCCGTCAATCAACGGGTTGGAAGTCAGCGCGATTGCCGACCTCAATCCGGATCGGGCCCGGGCGGCCTGCAGGGATGTAGGTTGGGATGATACGCAAAGCGCTGCCACTGCCTTTCTAGACGATGGTGCAGAGTTGGCGCGCCGCGACGACGTCGATGTCGTGATCGAGGCCACAGGTAATCCACGGGCTGGTATTGCTCATGCGCGTGCAGCTATCCAGGCCGGCAAGCATGTCATCATGGTTAACGTGGAGGCAGATGTATTGGCCGGGGCGATCCTGGCCCGCGAGGCCGAAGCCGCCGGTGTGGTCTATTCAATGGCGTATGGTGACCAACCAGCACTTGTTTCCGAGATGGTTGATTGGGCCAGAGCAGCGGGGTTTTCAGTCACCGCCGCCGGTAAGGGGACGAAATATCTGCCAGCCTATCATAACGTCACCCCGGATGACGTCTGGTCCCACTATGGATTAACACCTCAGGCCGCCGCTGATGCTGGCATGAACCCGCAAATGTTCAACTCTTTTCTCGATGGCACCAAAAGCGCCATCGAAATGGTTGCGATCGCCAATGCTTGTGCGCTTGACGTGCCATCGCAGGGGCTGTTGTTCCCCCCGTGCGGGGTTGATGATCTGGCGCAGGTCTTGCGCCCCAGATCGGCTGGTGGCCAGCTCGAGAAGTCCGGTATGGTTGAAACGATCTCGTCGCTGGAGCGTGACGGTCGTCCGGTTTTCCGCGATCTCCGTTGGGGTGTCTATGTCGTGCTCGAAGCCCCCAACGACTATGCGGCGGCATGCTTTCGGCAGTACGGGTTGCCAACCGATGAAAGCGGTCGGTACGCCGCGATGTACAAGCCCTTCCACCTTATCGGGCTGGAGCTATCCATATCAGTATTGAGCGCCGCGCTGAGACAAGAGCCAACCGGGTCAACCCAGGAAATGCGAGGCACAGTCGCGTCGATTGCCAAAAAGCCACTCAAGGCCGGGGATACGCTGGATGGCGAGGGGGGATATACCGTCTGGGGCAAAGCGCTGCCGATAGCAAAAGCAAGCACCGCCTTACCCATTGGGCTGGCCCATGGGGTAAAGATGACCCGTGACGTGGCCAAGGGGGAGGTGATTACGATGAATGACGTGGATCTCGGGGACGATCCAACCGTCGCCATCTATCAGCAGGCACTGGCAACTTGTAAGGGCTAGGCTTCTCACGCCATCCAACGTCAAGACGCCGGGGTGAATTGGCGTGACAGTACCGGCGTTGGACATACGTGATGATCAAACCGGACCCATCGGAAATATAGTTAAGCTGAGGCATTCATGGAAAGTATCAACCAGCCCAAGACCTTGGTCGAGCAGACCTGCGAAATACTCCTCGATGCTATTTGTTCGGGGGAACTGGCTGCGGGGGAACGGCTGAACCAAGACGAAATCGCAACGCGTCTCAACGTTTCCCGTCAGCCGGTGAACAGCGCGCTTTCGGTGCTTAAATCGCACGGCTTTGTCACTGACAACGGACGCAGAGGTGTCACCGTCGCGCCGATAGATGCCGAACAGTTCCAATACATCTATGAGTACCGAACCGCGATCGAGCCATTTGCAGTAACGCTCGCGGCCAAAAATCTGCCCGACAATGCCGAAACTATCGCGCAGGAAATGCTGAAAAAAGGCAATGATGCGGTGCGTTCAGGCGACCAGAAAGCATGGTTGGTCGCCGACATGGCCTTTCACGAGATGATATACCAATGGGGAGGTAATACGGTTATTCAGTCTTCCATGCGATTAAACTGGCAGCACATCCGGCGCACGATGGCCGAGGTTCTCAAGGATGCCTCTGCGGCAAAGGTTTCTTGGGATGAGCATACCAGGATAATCCAGGCGTTGCTTGGCGGGGAAAGCGACAAGGCAGCACTTGAAATGCGAAAACACATCGAAGCTGCTCACAAAAAGACCTTCGCTTCGCTTGGTACATCCTCACATCCTGCCACCGCTATCTGACAGTAGCAATTTCAGCCCGCGTCGTTTTGTTGACCTTGGCCCACCCCGCGGGCCAGTCGCTATCCAGACAAACACGCGGCTTTGATCTTTCACCCGACCAAAATCATGCTGCCACTTTCACGGCCTGAGGTGCCTGCGGGGTCCTGAGACATTCGACCCTGGGAAGGTCAAAATAAAACGTACTACCCTTTTCGTTATTTTGGGCCAGATGGATCTGCCCGCCGTGTTTTTCCACAATCGCCTGGGAGATTGTCAGGCCCAGGCCGGTTCCGCCATAGCTTCGCGTGTCGGATGAATCGCCCTGAGAGAACGCTTCGAAAATGATTTTGCGGTCCTTCTCCGGGACGCCACATCCGTTGTCTTTTACCGCGACGCGCACCCATCCATCCACTTCACAGACCGAAACGGTTACGACTTCATTCGGTGGAGAAAATTTCACGGCATTTGAAATCAGGTTGCCCAGGACCTGAGTGATACGCTTGGTGTCGATCAAACATAACATTGGCCCGTTGTTGCCGATGCTCCGGACCTTGATCTGGCGCGCTGCACCGTAGGTTCCGAAAACCTCTACGGCGTTACCGACCACGCTGACAATATCGTCGACTATCGGATCGATGGCCATCTTACCTGCGTCAAGTTTTTCGTAGTCCAAAATGTCGTTCACCAACATCCCTAGCAAAGTTGAGTTTCTTACCGCGATGTCGATGGACCGCTGTGCCAAAGGACCGAAGTCGCCAATCAAACCTGACCCGAGCAGATCCAGCGACCCCTTTATCGATGTGAGAGGTGTGCGCAATTCGTGGCTGACCGTTGATATAAACTCCCTTTTACTACGATTGCCTTCCTGAGCTTCCCGCAATGCGACCTGTAACTCCAGGTCTCGTTTACGCAATGCCCGAAACGGGATCGTAAGCAGGAGTATGAAAATGCTCAATGATATGGTCAGGGCGATACTACCCTGCCGCATCAGACTGGCCGCGAGCTCGTAATCTTCGCTGGTCAGGTAAACATGGCCAATCAATTCCGCCCCCACCCTGATGTCACCGTGTGCCGATGTTTGCAGGAACGCGGGTTCAGCATGCCGCTGAAACACGGACGCCCCGTCGGCAGTTTCAACCGACACTGACCATTCATGCCCGCCGGTGTTGGATTCACCCTTTACATGTTCGAACAACGCCGCGATCCGCTCTTCCTGAAAGCGCCACATGACATCGTCTGCATATGCCAATTCACTGATCTTGGAGGCGAATGAGTTTACAACCCCTTGGGTCAAGGTCATCTGATAGTCGCGGCCCATCACGAAGGTCTGGAAGACGCAGGCCACGAAAACCGCAACCGAGATCACACTGGCGAGCGTCATCAAATAGAAATTCAATGCTATTCGCGCACGAGGTTTCGTCCGACGCGCGATCATGGTTGTGCGGTGTCGTGTCCGGTCGCCAACAGGATTTCCTCACCACGCGGTGACCGGACAAACTCTAAAAAGCTCGAAACCGAGGGCGATATGTCACTTTGAACGACAATCCAGTACGGTTTCCATAGCGGATAGCGGCCGTCTTTGATATTGGCCACCGACGCTTCGATACCGTCTAGCGTAAAGATATGAGCGTGCAGTTTTTCGCTTAGTATCTGTGATAATGTGATCGAACCAAACGACCCGTCCAGCATCGAAAGCAGTTCAACGTTGTCCTGATCCGTCACCGCGGTTGGTATCCCGGCGTTGAAACGCTGCTTTTCATAGGCCTCACGCAGGCTATCGGCCAACGTGAAAAGTAGTTTACTATCAGTTTCAGAGCTCGCCCTTAGGACCAGCCGTACAGCTTCGCCCGTGGGCCAATGGGTTGTGTCACCCGCGAAAATCGAGAGGATATCCTGACGCGTCAGGTCGTTTGCGCCGACATCGTCAAACGTCACCAGAGCAAGAGGCGACCGGCCATAGTAATGTTCAGTAAGCTCGCCCCGGTTTTCGCTTTCCTTGAGTGGTCGCGCCGTGACCGCGATATCGATCTTTCGTGCAAGTAACGCTTTAACGCCGCCGCCACTTCCCAAGCTGGGAAGCACCGCTCCATCGATCATGGGGTGGGTGCGTTCGAACTCATCCATCAAAACCCGCATTACCCCTAGCGCGGAGCCGGTACCGCCAATGACAATTCGTTCGGCGTGGGCTGCCCCTGATGACCCCAAGAATAGCATAATCAAGACTGCTGACTGCATGATTGTCAAAACCGGCGAAACCAATCTGCGCCGACAACCGTGGTTACAAGTGAGATCTGCGGACAGGTGAAAAAAATCGGATTTGAACATACCTTGTAAATAACCCATAGCTGAAATCGCAGCGCCGAAATTGCGAGGCAAACTGAAGGTTATGATTATCTGGTGCAAATTTGACTAAATTACGTCGATTCAAAGGGCAAAATAAATCTGATTTATCTAGCTGATATAAAACGTAAAATTATTTCATCGCGACGCTTTCACCATCTCAAGTGAACGAAATTAGATCGCTTTAGCGTTCGCCTATTCTGACTCTTGTCAGGCTCAGAAGCTAAATCTTCAACCCCAAACCGTCACCCGAAACCGCCTTGCGGGCAACGTTGAGAGCATCCAGGGTTTCGCGGGCTTTGTCTGGGTGAATAGACGCAAATGCCGTCAAGAGTGCTTCAAGAAGTGCCAGCGTACCTGCATGCAATCCAAACCCGTCAGCGCGCCCGCGCGCCACGCGCAGTACGATATCCGCACGATAGTCCGGCAAGATCGGTCCGGGCGACGTGACGAGGATGACCGGCACTTCAAGGACGAGCGCGTGATCAATCAACGCGGTTATTTCGCGGTACGGGCGATCATACGCCAAGGCGAGAACCGAATCGCCTTCGCGCACCCCGATCAAATCGTCGGCCAACTGAAGGCCGGTTTGACGCAGTGGCCGCGCCTCCCCGCCCAACCGGGTCATCTGGGCCGCGAAATAGCTGGCAAGATGCCCCGACGGTCCTATCCCAAAGATATGCACGCGCTGCGCCAAAGCCAAAATTTCGACGGCTCGTTCCAGATCGTCAGACGGGATTCCCAGCATCGCATCCAACGTGGCCAACAGGGTTTCGACGGTTTGCGTCACGGCGTTTGAAACGCCGCCCCCGGTCTCGCGCAGGTCGTTTTCAAAGCGTTCGGTCAAGGTTAGATCCCGCCTGAGGTCACCCGCGAGACCCCGGCGCAGTTCTTCGAGGCCCGAAAAACCGAGCTTGCGCGCAGTGCGAATGATGGTCGCATCGCTGGTGCCGATCTGCCGTGCCATATCTGCGGCGGAAGCTAAAAGAGCCGTTTCGCGATTAAGTGCAAGATACTCCATCACCCGGCGCTCTGCTGGGGTGAGTTTCTGATCATAGGCAGCAATTCGCTGGGAAAACGACATTTCACTCATGGCTACAACATACATGTTGCTTTTACGACTTACAATGATGTAATGATCGCAACATGCAAGTAGTGTTTACAACTATACGGGTTTGATAAAATGCCACCTGAATTCTGGACCGTGATGTTTCCCGCCATTTCAGCGACTTTCCTGGCATCGATAGTAGAAGTCGTAGAGGCTTTTACCATCGTCCTGGCTGTCGGTACGACACGTGGCTGGAAGCCGGCCATTGTCGGTACCGCCGCTGCACTGGGGGTGTTAGCTCTCGTGGTTCTTATCCTCGGGCCGACGTTGCAGTTCATACCTATCCACTATCTACAGCTTTTCGTCGGCGTTCTTTTGTTGATTTTCGGGATGGGCTGGTTACGCAAGGCGGTGTTGCGATCAGCGGGCGTTCTGCCGATGCACGATGAAACCGCTGCTTTTGCAAAAGAGACTGCCGGGCTGCAATCACAGTCTGGCGCGCCAAAGACTCTGCAATGGATAGCAGGCATTGCCGCGTTCAAAGCCGTCCTGCTCGAAGGTTTGGAAGTGGTGTTCATTGTAATCGCAATCGGCGCGGGCAAGGGCCTGTTGTGGGAAGCGTCCTTGGGGGCGCTCGCTGCCTGTATCTTAGTGTTGGGGGTCGGCGCGTTTATTCATAAACCCTTGGCCCGAGTGCCTGAAAATACATTGAAGTTTGGCGTCGGCGTCATGCTGTCAGCCTTTGGGGTTTTCTGGGCAGGCGAAGGATTGGGCGTTGAATGGCCGGGGGCGGACCTGATGCTAATTGTGCTGACGGCAATCTTTTTGGTGGCGGGAATGCTGCTGGTCCGTATCGCCGGTAACAACTTCAGAAAGGTCGCGGCATGAACATCTTTGGTGACGTTCTAAAAGAGCTTGGAAAAATGTTCGTGGCGGATCTGCGCTTGACGCTCGCCACGCTGTTGAGCGTGCTATTGGTCGCGTTGCTCATGCATCAGGGCTGGGTCGACGCCGCTATCGCCGGGCTGCTGTTAACACTGCTATGCATCGCAGTGCTGGCTGAAGCTGTTTTGCGAGAGGTCAAGCAGCGCAAACATAGGTGACCCCCGCAGGAACCATCGCGCCGCCGGGCACACACCCCACCGGCCACCAAGCGATCCCACTAGACTGCCCCACTCGCAAAGCGCCGCCTAGGTCGTCAATTATTGCTGTATGGATGGGCAGCTCAGGTCGCCGAGAGTACGGGATGCTCTTGACGGCCTTGGGGTTTCAATAGCGCAAAGCCGTTCAAAACGTTGTCGTATAACGGTGCCCGCCGGACCCGACACTTTACGACACGCAGACGTATCAAAACCGTAAGCATTTCATTGAGCCGGTCATTGTGCTATTGATCGCTACCGATACGGGGCGACATATGAACTTAATTGATATGCCCGGGCACTTGATCCGGCGATTGCATCAACTTTCAACCGCGACCTTTTCCGAAAAGATCAAGATCACCGGGCTCGACCTTACATCGGTTCAGTTTGCGACCCTACACACCTTGCGCACAATGCCCGGTGTCGATCAGGCAACGGTCGCGCAGGTCATTGCGTTCGATCGCGCCACCATCGGCGGTGTTGTCGACCGGCTTGAGAAAAAAGGATGGATCCGCCGCGAGGTGAACAAGGACGACCGTCGCGCCCGACAGCTTTGGTTGACGGCACAAGGAAACGCGACCCTTGATCTGGCCATACCCTTGGTGGAAGAGCTTCAGGCCGACATATTGTTCGGCCTGGCTGACGATGAACGGCAAAGATTCATCACCATGACCCTGAGAATTCTGGAAAAGACCGCCTCCATAGCTCCACGATCATGACAATTTCAAATTACCCTGCCGATTGATCCGGGGTACCGGGCTGGTATAAATCAATAACCAGCAGAGTAGTACGGGAGCACCTATGTCCACCCCACATATCATGATCGCCGGCGCGGGTATCGGCGGGCTTGCCTTGGGGCTGACGCTTCAGCAACTTGGGGTCCCGTGCACCGTATTTGAATCGGTGCGCAAGTTGAAACCATTGGGGGTGGGTATCAACGTTCAACCCAACGCGATCCGCGAGCTATACAATCTGGGTGTTACAGAGGCGGATATGGACACGGTCGGCCTGCCCGCCCGAGAATGGGCTTTGGTCGGGCAGCAAGGGCAGGAAATATACGCCGAACCGCGAGGGACCGAAGCCGGCTATCTGTGGCCTCAATATGCTGCGCACCGTGGCAAGCTGCACATGATGTTATACCGAAAGCTGACCGAACGCGCTGGCCCCCAAGCTGTGCAATTGGGCGCAAAGGTGACAGGTTACACGATCGGCCGGGACGGAACCGTCAGCGCAAAAGTATCCCATGCCGATGGAAGCGAGAAGCTTCATACAGGCACATTGCTTATCGGTGCAGATGGCATTCATTCTGCCGTGCGTGCCCAGATGCACCCTAGCCAGCCACCGATCCGCTGGGGTGGCGTGATGATGTGGAGAGGCACATCCCGCAGCAAGCCGCTCAGAACCGGGTCATCCTTCATCGGCCTGGGCACCCATCGCCAGCGTTTGGTCATGTACCCGATTTCCCAGCCCGATGCGAAGGGCCATGCAGATATCAACTGGATCGCGGAAATAACCTATGATGATCCGGAACAGCGCAAGACCGGGTGGTACGAACCCGCCAAACTGTCTGACTTTGTTCATCACTTTGACGGCTGGACCTACGACTGGCTGGATGTCCCTGCATTGCTGGGTGCCGCCGAAGACATTTATCAAAACCCGATGATCGACCGCGACCCCGTCGATACCTGGGTTGACGGCCCGGTTGCTTTGATGGGCGACGCCGCTCATGCCATGTATCCAACGGGATCAAACGGTGCCAGTCAGGCGATCATGGATGCTCGCACCTTGGGCGCTTGCATGTTGGCTCACGGCGTCACGCCAACAGCTCTTGGTGCATATGACCAGCAGCTTTGCGCGCCCATTTCGCAGCTAGTCCTGCGAAATCGCGAGGCCGGGCCGTTCGGGTTGCTGAACATGGTCAACGATAGATGCGGCGGGAAGTTCACTGACATCGACGACGTGGTGCCCGAACGGGAACGCGCGGCGTTCATGGCTGGCTATAAGTCAGCCGCAGGTTTCGGCATGGAACAGCTTAATGCCTCAGCTCCGATTATTCCTTCAGGGTCCACACTTCTGTGATCATTTCCGAGAGTTTGAGACCTCCCGCAGGTCTTGACGACGCCTTGGCGGTTTAAGAAATTTATTGCCTACTTTAATCCGACTAAAATTGTCGGGTTGACGGCAGCGCATAATCTCGTCAAACAGCCCCCAAAGTTTACGCATGGGTTTAGTCGCGCGTCACGTGCACGACAACATCAGTTTCGCAGCCCCCGAAGAGGAACCTCGTTATGGCCCGCTTTCTGCTCTCCTCAGTATTGGCACTGACCATCGCATCATCGGCGCTGGCCGTGGAAAAAGCCGACGTTATAGAAACCTATGCCAACATTGCAGAAGCAACCTATGGTGACAGCCTGCTTACCGCGCAGAGATTGCAAGGCGCGGTTGATGCGCTGATTGCACAACCTTCACCTGCAAACTTGGAATTGGCGCGCAAGGCATGGCGGGCGGCTCGCATTCCATATCAGCAATCCGAGGTTTTTCGCTTTGGCAATCCCATCGTTGATGATTGGGAAGGCGGCCTGAACAGCTGGCCGCTGGACGAGGGTTTGATCGACTATGTCGATGCAAGCTATGGCGGCGCATCGGATGAAAACGCCTTTGCCGAGCTCAATGTGATCGCCAACCCTGTCTTCAATCTGTCGGGTACCCAAGTTGACGCCACAAATATCACGCCGAACCTGATCCGCGAAACCCTGCACGAAGCAGACGGCAACGAGGCCAACGTCGCATCAGGCTATCACGCAATCGAATTTCTCCTGTGGGGGCAGGACCTGAACGGCACCAAATCAGGTTCCGGCGCGCGGTCGTGGACGGATTATGCGCAAGGCGAAGCATGCACCAATCAGAATTGTGATCGCCGCGGCGATTATTTGAAAGCAGCGACCGACCTACTGGTCACGGATCTGGAATATATGGTCGCGCAGTGGGGCACACAGGGCGCGGCCCGCACCAATCTTTTTGCCAACGAAGATGCGGCGATATCGGCAATGTTAACCGGCATGGGGTCGTTATCCTATGGCGAACTCGCAGGCGAACGGATGCGCCTTGGTTTGATGCTGAACGACCCTGAGGAGGAAGAGGATTGTTTCTCGGACAACACGCATAACAGTCACTATTACGACGGGCTGGGCATTCAGAACGTCTATCTGGGCACATATTCCCGCGCGGATGGCACGTTGATTACCGGGCCATCGCTGTCAGACCTCGTGGCTGCGGACAATGCCGATCTTGATATCGAAATGCAGATGAAACTATCCGACACGATGCGCAATCTAGGCCAAATAAAAACTGCCGCCGAAGCGGGCATGGCCTATGACCAGATGCTGGCGCGTGCCAACAAAGGTGGGGAAGCCCTGATAATGGGTGGGGTTAACGCATTGATCGAGCAGACAAAAACGATCGAACGCATTGTGGCGACGTTGAAACTCGAAAACGTAGCGATTGAGGGGTCTGATAGCCTCAACACCACCGGAGCTGTGTTCCAGTGAACCATCCGCTACACTGTAACATGCTTTTTGAAAGATATTTTAGTGACTAAAGGCCTTTTTGCTGGATTCGCCCTGACCTTGGCAAGCACATACCCTGTCTACGGGCAGGTAAACCCGGTTAGCTGGTCAGGTGAACTGGAAGTCGGTTTCGACGGCACGGTATCCTCGGGTGATCCGGCCAGCGAGTTCACAGATAATTACGCCAGCCTCGTGACGTCTTTCGAAGCCGGGCTGACGCACGGCGTTACCCTTTTCGGAACCTTGGCCCTGGAAAGCGTCATCGACCCGACCGATACCCGACACTTCGAAGATATTGGGCTCTATGTAAGTGCTTTGGGGGTTGAATTTGAATATGGCCACAGTCACTTCCTGGTTGGCAAGATCAACCCGACCTTTGCGCTTGCCTGGGATGCTGCCCCCGGGTTCTACGGCACTTCCCTCGCCGAGGACTATGAATTGAACGAGGCGATCGGTGTAAGCGTAGACACTCCGATGCAGGGGACTGACGGGATCCTCTCGATGGCGGTGTTTTACGCTGATGACACCGGGTTGAGCGATTCATTCGGGGTCAGACGCGGGCGCAACATAACTGCCCACGGTGGGGCGGGCAACACAGGCAAGCTTAACAACGTCGCGTTGCAATATTTGCATATACACGAGGATACCACCTATTGGATCGGAGGGCGTTTTCTAACAGCCTCCAAGGTGGACGTGTCCGATGAGCTGGGTGCGGTCGTCGGGATGGCGCATGACTTTGACAACGGATTTGACGTAATTTTGGAAATTGCGCATTTCGATGGTTTTGCCGGCGGACCCACAAATGCAACCTATACCACCGTAGGTTCTTCATACGCCCACGGTCCTTGGGCTTACTCGACTTCTTTCACCGATATGCGTGATAGCGCAACCGGCCACGATCATGTGATTTCCTTCGGATTAGACTATCTTCACGAGAATGATATTGCCATTGGTGCGGGGGTGGCGCTCTATAATGTGGCCGGCGTGAAATCCACCGCTGTCGGTGCCTCTGTTGTGGTGCCGTTTTAAAAAACAGGTTAGGGAACATCATGCTACCTCTCAGGTCTTTCTCGCCTTGGATTGTTGCATCGCTATTGCCGCTTTTCTCACTTGCCGGCAGTCCGTCGGCCGCTGACGTACTTGATGAACCTCACCTCAACATCATTCCGCGCACCGCCGATGAACTGGCGCGGATCGCAGCCGTCACCGCACCGACAAAAGATTTCGACGCCCCCAACCCGTTTGAAGCCAACCCCGGCGGTGCCGCCACTGTTCGGGCGCGGACCAATGCCGACGCATTTTCCCAACCTTCGGGCAATATTGCGTTCGAAGACGAATTGACGTTCAAGATTGGCAACGGGTTGTTCCGCAAACTTTGGGTATCGTCCCCGTCTTCTACGCTTGCTTCTGACGGGCTGGGGCCTTTGTTCAACGCGCGATCCTGTCAAAGTTGTCACATCAAAGACGGGCGCGGTCATACACCCGAAGGCCCCGACGACAACGCCATTTCCATGTTTCTGCGCATTTCCATCCCCAGTACCGGCGAAGCCACCAATATACATGATATAAAAGGCTATTTCGCCACGTTGCCCGACCCCACCTACGGTACCCAGCTGCAAGATTTTGCGGTCCCAGGGCACGCGGCGGAATATCGGATGCAAATCGACTATCATGAAATCCCGGTCAAGCTTTCTGGTGGGCAGGTCGTTTCATTGCGCAGCCCAACCTACAGTGCAGCCGATTTGGGGTATGGGCCGCTTGACCCACACGCGATGCTGAGCCCGCGGATGACCCCCCAAATGATCGGATTGGGTTTGCTCGAGACGATCCCAGCCGCCGATATCTTGGCCTTAGCTGACCCTGACGATGCCAATCGCGATGGTATTTCAGGGCGGCCCAACATCGTGTGGTCACAGGAATTCGGGATGTCGATGTTGGGTCGTTTCGGTTTGAAGGCTGGGATGCCAACGATACGAGAGCAGGCAGCCGGAGCCTTCGCGGGTGATATCGGTATCTCGAACCCGATCTTTGCCGACCCATTCGGAGATTGTTCGACCATTCAGGACGCCTGTGTCAAAGCACCCAATGGCGCGGGTGATGTGCGCGGCTTTGAAATCGACGCCAAGGGGCTGGACCTTGTTACCTACTACAGTCGCAACCTTGCCGTGCCAGCCCGGAACGACGCGGGCGACCCAAAGATACTACGCGGCAAGCGGGTCTTTTACGAGACCGGGTGCACCGCCTGTCATCAGCCAAATTTTGTTACGCATAGGCTGGTGGACCGGCCCGAGCAAAGCTTTCAATTGATCTGGCCCTATACCGACATGCTGCTGCACGACATGGGCGAAGGTTTGGCCGACCACCGACCCGAAGCGCGCGCCAGTGGCAGGGAGTGGCGCACCGCGCCGTTGTGGGGGATAGGAATGACGGAGCAGGTGTCGGGTCACAAAAACTTTCTGCATGATGGCCGGGCACGGTCGATTCTCGAAGCCATTCTGTGGCACGGCGGAGAAGCGGAACATGCACGGACACGCGTCATTGATATGCCCCCGGCCGACCGGGATGCCCTTTTGAGTTATCTGGAAAGTCTTTGAAATGAAGCAACTGATCTTGGCCGCAGGAATCGCTCTCGCCCCGCTGGCGTTGTGGGCACAGACAAAAGCCGACATGGTAGGTGACGTCGTCAACCACCATATCCTGCCTCGTTACGCCGCATTGGCCGCGACCAGCGATAAGCTGGCGGCCACGGCACAGACCGATTGTGAAGCCAACTCAGAGACCCTGCGTAGAGCCTATGATAGCGCCTTCGACGCCTGGATCGCAGTAAGCCATCTGCGCTTTGGCCCTTCCGAGGTGAACAACCGCGCCTTTGCGCTGGCCTATTGGCCCGACAGTCGCGGTGCCACACCAAAGACCCTGGCAGCGCTGATCGCTGATGCGGACCCGGCAGCAAATACGGCCGACAGCTTTTCCGAAGTGTCCATCGCGGGTCGCGGATTTTACGCACTGGAGTTTTTGCTATATGACGATCAGTTAAGCACTATGGGAAGTGCGGATTATCGCTGTACCCTCGTAAAGGCCGTAACCGCGGATATAGCCGTGCAGTCACGCGCCATTCTGGATGACTGGCAACAGGGATACGGGGATATGCTGTTGTCCCCATCCGACACCAGCCCTTATCGCAGTACCGAAGAGGTCGCGCAGGAACTTTTCAAAGCTTTGAACGTCGGGTTGGAGTTCACAGCCGATACGCGCATCGGTCGCCCGATGGGTACATTTGATCGCCCGCGGCCCACACGGGCGGAAGCATGGCGCTCCGGCCGGTCGCTGCGAAACGTGGTGCTTTCGCTGAACTCACTCGAGGATCTGGCGTTGCGTCTGTCGCAAAGTGATCCCGCGCTGACCGAGAAATTCCGGAACGGGTTTGCGCATGCAGCAGAAATAGCGGCGCAGTTGGACGATCCGGTATTCGCAGGTACGGCGGATCCGCAGTCGCGGCTGCGCATCGAAGTTCTACAACAGGCCGTTGCCGACATCCGGAGTATCGCCAATACCGACCTTGGCCCACTGCTTGGGGTAGCGTCGGGTTTTAACGCCTTGGATGGAGACTGATATGACCAACCGACGCCACTTTATCGCCGGGCTTCTGGCCACCGGGTTGGTGCCTGCACCGACCTGGGCGGACGCAGGCGGGCCGAGCTATCTGGCAGCCGCCGGATTATCAGATGGGAGCTTTTCGTTATGCGGTATCGACCGCAATCTTGATATTGTCTTTCAGCTACCCTTGCCGGGTCGCGGCCATGCGGCGGCGGCTCATCCAACCCGGCCGCAAGCCGTCGCCTTTGCCCGACGCCCCGGCAATTTTGCCATGGTCATCGACTGCCTTTCCGGTAAGGTGACAGCCCGCCTTGAAACACCCGATCAAAGGCACTTTTTTGGACATGGTGTGTTTTCGCAAGACGGTAGCAGGCTCTATACAACCGAAAATGATTTTAGCGCCGGCACAGGCAGGATTGGTGTTTGGGACGTAAAACTTGGCTATGTCCGCATTGACGAATTTGCCAGCGGTGGCGTCGGTCCGCATGATATCAAACGACTGCCCGACACGGATGTACTGGTCGTAGCGAACGGCGGCATCGATACGCATCCTGACTCCGGTCGAGTCAAACTCAATATCCCGACGATGCATCCGAACCTCAGCTATATCGAGGATCGCAAAATCGTCGAGCAGGTCTCGCTTGCACCAGATCTGCACAAAAATTCCATCCGGCATCTGGCACTTGGGCACGATGGTCTCGTCGCGTTTGGCATGCAGTGGCAAGGTGGCGGGACGCCGCCTCCGTTAGTCGGGCTGCACCGGCGCGGCGAAGCCATCAGCCTTTTGCAAAGTACCGATGACATGCGCGGCTATGTCGGCTCTATCGCGATGTCTGGCGACGGTAATCGAATTGCTGTAACCTCCCCCCGCGCGGGGCTGGTGCAAGTATTTGATGCCGTCTCGCGCACTCAGCGCGACAGCATTCCGTTCACAGATGTAAGCGGCGTGGCCCCCGGTACCGACGGTTTTGTCATCACCAGCGGCACCGGAAAGCTGCAAGGCCTCGGCATGCCGTCTGGCCCCGCGAAATCGCTCATGTGGGACAACCACCTTATTGATATCTAGATAACGAGCCATCCAAACATAACCGCCAATCCCGCCACGATCAGTGCTGAGCGTTTCGCCGCGCCCCCTGCCCCGATCAGTCCGAACGAAATCAGGCCAAGGCCGGCACCAACCCTGACGAATGCAAAAATCGCTGCCACAGGGTCTGTATTCAGCCGGATCAGGTTGGGGTTGGCGATCATCCCCAACGGGATGAGGTAAAGCCCGATGCCAAGAGCCATGGCCGACAGTGCCACCTTCAGCCAGTTCTCTCCGATCATCCCGGCTGCGATGAAAACCGCACCACAGACGGGCGGGGTGATGGTGGACAGCAAGGCGAACCAAAACACGAACAAATGCGCTTGCAGCGGTTCCAACCCCAGCTTGGTCAGCGCAGGGCCTGCAACGGACACGCAAATGACATAGGCGGCAGTTGTTGGAACCTCCATTCCCAACACCAGGCATGCCAGCGCAGTCAACAGCAACGAAGGCCACAGCATCCCCCCTGCTCCTTCGAGAATAAGCGACGTTATCTTGACCCCGAGCCCGGTTATCGACAGCACACCGATGATGATGGACGCACACAAGATGATGGCCGCGATCATCGCGACCTGCCGTGCTGCGCCGATCAGGGCCACCCCAATCCTGGATGCGACTGCATGTGGCTCTATCCGCAGTTCAGTGTCGAACAGCAAGAGCGCCGCCCCCGCCAATATTGCCAACGCTGCGGCAAATTCGGGGGTATAGCCGACGACGAACATGGCAATCATGAGCACCGTGAAAGGCACCAGAAAGAACAGCGACGTAATGACGACATCGCGCCGCTTCGGCTGGTCTTTTGCTGCGATCCCCTTCAGGTCATATCGCTGCGCATAAGCATTGATGCCTACCCAAACCGCCCAGAAATACAAAATCGCAGGCAGAATCGCGGCCGCCATGATCGCGGTATAGGGAACGCCGGTGAGTTCCACCATGACAAACGCCCCTGCCCCCATCAGCGGCGGCATGATCTGTCCGCCTGACGACGCGACTGCTTCGACGGCTGCTGCCAATCGTTTAGGGTATCCCAACCGTGTCATGGCCGGAAGCGTGATCGCCCCGGTCGACGCGACATTCGCCGAGGCAGAGCCGGAAATCGACCCAAACAAAGCTGACGATATTACCGAAACCTTAGCAGCGCCGCCCTTAAGATGCCCTGCCGCCGCGGCTGCGATGTTCATGAATCCCTGCCCCGCAGCACCTGCATTCAGAACCGCGCCGAAAATCACGAAGATTGCCACCACATTGACCGATACACCGGTAAGCTGGCCCCATATTCCCCCTTCCGCAATCGTAAGCGTGCCCAGAAAGCTGGCCAGCGGCGTACCGGAATGTCCGAACTGACCGGGAATATGCTGGCCCCACAACCCGTATATCAACGCGGCACCTGCGGCCAACGGCAATGGCCAGCCGATTGCGCGGCGCGCAGCCTCCAAGGTCACCAGCAACAGCGTAATGGCGATGGCAACCTGCGCAGGACCTTCGAGAAACCCGTATTGATCGGCCAAAGCGTTATGGTTGACCGCAACCCACAGCGCCGCGGCTACGCCCAGCAATGTCAGCACGACACCCGTCCAGAGCATCAGCCGCGACGTGGCCCCGACCATGAAAACAAACGGCAAGATGAACGCCATGTGCAGCGGACGGCTGACCAGGTTCGGAACCAGCCCCGAAAACACCAGAGCCATGTGATAGCCCACCAAAGCAGCGGCAAGCGTCAGCCAGAAGCCGGCCGCCAAGCGATTAGTTTGCATGCAACATCCCTTGCGACGGTGAACGGGTCTGATTCAGACCCGTTCCGCTTGCGTTTATTTGTTTGCGTCGGGAACGCTGATACCGGCCTCTTGATAGTAGCGCAGCGCACCTGGGTGAATTTCTGTCGTGATGTTCTCCATCAAGCCTTCGTTCACACCGGCCCACCATTTGGCGCTAGCGGCCAAGCGGTCGCGGCTTTCCCAAAACGTCTTGGTCAGGGTATACGCCGTGTCATCATCCATCGCGGTTGTCGTATAGGCCACTACCGGCAACGACGTTGTTTGTATGTCTTTGTCCTGCCCCGCATAGGTCCCCGCCGGTATGGTAATTGCCGTGCGTTTGGTCTGCGCGATCTGGTCCGGCGTCATCGACAGCACCTTCACGGGCGTCGAAGCCGCGGCTTCGATCACATTGGGGGCTGGCCACGAACCCGCAGTCACAAATCCGTCAATCTGACCATTCTTCAAGGCAGCAACGGCGTTCGAAAGCTCTGCATCCGCGATCTGCACTTTGCCATCCAGCCCGAACAGGGTCAGATACTTTTCGCCCTCGGTGGCACCGAACGAACCTTTGCCCAACAAAATGATCTTGCCGGACAGATCGTCGATCCCCGCGGTTTCGCTCGCCTGCGACATCACGAAGTGCATTGTCAGCGACGGAATCGGGAACAAAGCCCTGATGTTGTCGAAAGACGGGTCCCCTTTGCCCTCGAACATCGCCTTGCCACCTTGGGCAAGATTGACCAGCGCGGGCGGGGTCGTAAAGACGTAATCACCGCCGCGGGCGCGTACCTCCATGACATTCTGAACCGATCCCTGGCTTTCTTCGACTGTCATGACGATGCCGCCGTCGGTGCCGGCCTTCATTGCCTCCGACAATTCAACGCCCATCTGATAATAAGACGACCCGGTTTTGGCAGATTTATAGGTCACGCGTGTCTCGGCCTGCACCAAACCACCGCCCATTCCGACAAGCATGACCGCCAACGCAGTCGTTTTGAAAATTGATATCATTTTATGTAATCTCCCCAAAATCATCGACCGGGCATATCTTGGCAGGAAAGCCAAAAGGTACCAGCGTTATTTGTCCGACATCGCCTTTTTCCCTCTGGTTTGAAAGCCTGCGGATGCGGTGAAGTTTATGCAGTATAATTCCGCTGAACAGAGAACTTTGCACCTGAAAGTAAAAAGATAAGGCTAGCTTACTTTAGATATTTACATTTAGAAATGAAACGTTAGCAATTCCCGTAAGAGACAAGAAAAACCGTACACTTAGGTGCGGCAGCGATAATAACAAAGACATGGGGAAACAATGCCAATCGCGCTTCAAGCGGAAGGATTAACGAAAGAATTCAAAGGCTTCATAGCCGTCAACAATGTAAATCTTTCGATTGAAAAGGGAACGATTCACGCGCTTATCGGCCCAAACGGTGCAGGCAAGACGACGTGCTTCAATCTGCTGACCAAGTTTCTGCAACCCACCCGAGGTAAGATCACCTACGAAGGGCGCGACATCACCAAACTAAAACCGGCAGAGATCGCCCGCATGGGCATGGTCCGGTCCTTTCAGATCTCGGCGGTGTTTCCCGACCTGACCGTATTGCAGAATGTCAGGGTCGCGCTGCAACGTGCACGAGGCGACAGTTACGATTTCTGGCGCTCGGATAAGGTGCTGTCAAAATTCGACGCTCAGGCGCTTGATTACATCGACGAAGTAGGGTTAAGCGCGCTCGCCCACGAAAGAGCGGCGTCACTGCCATACGGACGCAAACGGGCGCTGGAAATTGCCACAACACTGGCGCTTAGCCCCGATATGTTGCTGCTGGACGAACCGATGGCCGGCATGGGCCGCGAAGACGTAGAGCTGATCTCCAGGTTGATCCAGCGCATCGCCGAAAATCGCACCGTTTTGATGGTTGAACATAACTTGTCGGTGGTTGCGGATCTGTCCGATCGTATCACCGTGCTGGCACGTGGCGAAATCCTTGCCGAAGGGACCTATGCAGAGATTTCAAAAGCTCCCGAAGTGATCGAAGCCTACATCGGAGCAAGCCATGACTGAACCAGCTGACAATCTGTTGTTGAAAGTAAGCGGTCTGCAAGGCTGGTACGGCGAAAGCCATGTTTTGCATGGCATAGATTTCGAAGTTCGCCAAGGCGAAGTGGTGACGTTGCTTGGCCGAAACGGGGCCGGAAAAACCTCCACGCTATTGGCTATCATGGGGATCCTGGCGAAACGGACCGGGTCCATCACGTTTCAGGGGACCGAACTGATCGGGATGCAACCGCGTCATATCGCACGCTTGGGTATTGCGCTTTGCCCTGAAGAACGCGGCATCTTTTCTTCGCTCAGCGTCGAGGAAAACCTGATGTTGCCGCCCCGTATCGCGCCGGATGGTCTAAGCGTCGAACGGATATATGATCTGTTCCCCAACCTGTACGAACGCCGCAAGAGCAGCCAAGGCACCAAGCTGTCGGGCGGGGAACAGCAGATGCTGGCGATCGGGCGCATTCTGCGCACCGGGGCCAAATTTCTATTGTTGGACGAACCGACCGAAGGCCTTGCCCCGGTCATCGTGCAGCAAATCGGGCGTACGATTGCCGCGCTCAAGAACGAAGGCTTCACCATCGTGCTGGTTGAACAGAACTTCCGTTTTGCTGCCTCGGTCGCTGACCGACACTACGTCGTAGATCAGGGCAAGGTCGTCGATATGATCCCGAACGACCAGCTGGAACAGAATGCCGAGAAGCTTCACGCGTATCTGGGCGTCTAAATCGTTTACAGGCGCTTTTGCGCCATAATCAGGAGGAGAAGAGTTATGATCAGGAAACTTGCAATCAGTTCGGTAGCGCTTGCTGCGATGACCGGCGCACCGGCCATGGCGCAAGATATCGCTGTAAAGCTTGGCGTTCTCAATGACCGCTCGGGCATCTACGCCGATCTGTCGGGCGAAGGCTCTGTTGTGGCGGCGCGGATGGCCGTCGAAGACTTCAAGGCGTCCGAAAAGGGCATGAAGGTCGAAATCATTTCCGCCGACCACCAGAACAAGCCTGACATCGGGTCTAATATCACCCGTCAATGGTTTGACGTGGACGGCGTGAACGCCATTCTCGACGTTCCCACGTCGTCGGTGGCCCTTGCCGTTGCAGACATCGCAGCCGAAAAAAATGGCGTGCTGCTCAATTCCGGTGCCGGGTCTACATCCCTGACGCGTGAACAGTGCCGCCCGACCACCGTACACTGGACATATGACACAGCCGCCTTGGCAAACGGCACCGGTGCCGCAATGACCAAAGCCGGTGGCAAAAAATGGTTCTTCCTTACTGCTGACTATGCCTTTGGTCATTCGCTTGAGGAAAACACCACCAAAGTCGTCGAAGCAAACGGCGGCGAAGTCGTTGGGCAGGTCAACGTGCCATTCCCCACACAGGACTTCTCCTCGTTCCTGCTTCAGGCGCAGGGCAGCGGTGCTGATGTCATCGGGCTGGCCAACGCAGGCGGCGATACGGTAAACGCGATCAAGCAGGCGTCCGAGTTTGGTATCACCCAAGCCGGGCAAAAGCTGGCCGCGTTGCTGATGTTTGCCAACGATGTGCACGCGCTTGGTCCGCAGACCGCGCAGGGGCTGTCCCTGACCGAAGCGTTTTATTGGGATCAGAACGACGACACCCGCGCGTGGTCGAAACGGTTCATGGATACGCACGGTGCCATGCCGAACATGGTCCAGGCCGGCGTCTATTCTTCGACCATGGCCTATCTTGAAGCGGTCAAGGAACTAGGCAGCGCCGAGGATGGCAAAGCCGTTGTTGCCAAAATGAAGGAAATGGACATCACCGATCCGTTGTTCGGCAAGGTAAAGATCCGCGGCGATGGTCGTGCTTTGCACAACATGTACCTGTTCGAAGTGAAATCAGCCGATGAATCAACCGGCGAATGGGACCTGTACAACCAAATCTCGTCGATCACCGGCGAAGAAGCCTTCTTGCCGATGCTTGATGAATGCGATTTCACCAAGAAATAAGCAGTTGAACCACCGTTCGCCCCGCCACTCCGGCGGGGCGGATATTTTTATCTAAACCGCGCAACAGGGCCTACACATGTTCGAGTTATTGGGAATTCCGCCTCAGGTTTTGATGGGCCAGCTTTTGCTTGGGCTGATTAACGGGTCATTTTACGCGGTCCTTTCACTGGGGTTGGCCGTGATCTTTGGCTTGCTCAACATCATTAACTTCGCCCACGGCGCGCTGTACATGGCCGGTGCCTTCGTGGCCTGGATGCTGTTGAATTATCTAGGCATCGGCTATTGGCCGGCTTTGATCCTGGCGCCGCTTGTCGTCGGCACGCTTGGTGTCATCCTCGAACGCACGATGCTGTCGCGCCTCTATCACTTGGATCACCTCTACGGGCTGTTGCTTACTTTTGGTCTGGCGCTGATCATTCAGGGCCTGTTTAGAAACTATTACGGTATTTCCGGCCTCGCCTACCAAATTCCCGACGTCCTATCCGGTGGCCAGAACCTTGGGTTCATGTTTCTACCGAACTACCGTGCATGGGTGGTCGTGGCCTCCATTGTCGTCTGTCTGGGCACTTGGTTCATGATCGAAAAAACCCGGCTGGGTGCCTATTTGCGCGCCGCCACAGAAAACCCGACGCTGGTCGGTGCCTTCGGTGTGAATGTGCCGCTCATGATCATGATGACCTATGGGTTTGGGGTCGCACTGGCCGGTTTCGCCGGGGTTCTCGCAGCCCCGATCTATTCGGTGAACCCGATCATGGGCGAACAACTGATCATCGTCGTCTTTGCGGTGGTGGTAATTGGCGGTATGGGGTCGATCATGGGGGCCATCATCACCGGTTACGTGCTCGGTATCGTCGAAGGATTGACGCGGGTGATATATCCAGAAGGTTCGGCCGTCGTTATCTTCGTCATCATGGCAATCGTCCTGATGATCAAACCTGAAGGCTTGTTCGGGAGACCCGTCTAATGGCTATCGCTGAGAAATCAAACAATCCGGAATCGTCCTCGGCGCTGGTCGAGCCTGTGACGCAGACCGCGGGGATGTCGAAGCTGCACAAGGCCATCTTTGCAGTTCTGCTGATAGCGCTGATCATCCTGCCGTTTCTGGTCTATCCGATCTTCGCGATGAAGGTGATGTGTTTCGCGCTTTTTGCAGCAGCATTCAACCTGTTGCTCGGTTTCGGTGGCTTGCTTTCATTCGGTCACGCCGCCTATTTCGGCGGGGCCAGCTATGTCGCGGCCCACGCGGCCAAAGTGTGGGGTTTCACACCTGAACTTGCGGTTCTGACCGGCACCGCTGCGGCGGCGCTATTGGGGTTTGCCATCGGGTCACTGGCGATCCGCCGGCAGGGTATCTACTTTGCCATGGTGACGCTGGCCTTTGCACAGATGGTCTATTTCGTAGCGCTCCAAGCTGAATTCACCGGCGGCGAAGACGGCATCCAGGGCGTGCCGCGCGGCGACCTGTTCGGCGTCATCTCACTTGCAGACAATATAGCGCTATATTTCTTTGTTCTGGCGGTAACGTTCGGGGGGATCCTGCTGCTCTACCGGATCGTGCATTCGCCTTTCGGGCAGGTTCTCAAGGCAATCCGGGAAAATGAACCCCGTGCAATTTCGCTCGGCTACGATGTCAACCGCTACAAGCTGATTGTCTTCACCCTGTCGGCAACCTTGGCCGGTCTGGCCGGCGCGACCAAATCGCTGGTGTTTCAGCTCGCCTCGCTTACCGATGTCCATTGGTCGATGTCCGGTGAGGTTGTCCTGATGACCCTATTGGGCGGTATGGGGACGATATTTGGCCCCCTCGTAGGGGCGGGTGTCATCGTGACGATGCAAAACTATCTTGCTACCTTCGGGGCATGGGTCACGGTCATTCAGGGTGTCATCTTCGTTATCGGTGTGCTGATGTTCCGCGAGGGCATAATCGGCGTGTTAGCCCGATGGCTGAAAAAACCGCTATGACCTTTGCATCTGCGTCCAGCTCTGGGGCGGTCAGTCCCAGACAAATTCATGATAGTCAAAGCCTGCCTCAAGGTCGGGCTTGACGACCTCAAAATATGGCGAAAGATCAAAATCGCGTGGCGCGAACAGCGAATAGTGGCGAATGTGGTAAATTTCGCGGCGTGCTGCGTCCGAAACGCTGTTCTCTGAAATGTCCGGTAAAATCGGGTAGTTGATGGTCTGAAACGCCTGTGCAATCAGCGAAGAACAGATCGCCCGGGTAGGGTCGCCCGAGCCGAATGCAAGCGCCCTGCGCCGATACCGGCCCGGCAACGGAGGTGCAGGCAGAAAGTACCTCAGCAGGTCGAAGATATTGCGAAGGTCATAGCTCAGCCCAAGCTTGCCGACCATGAACGCGACAATCTTCGCCCGATCCTCTTCGCTCAGGGCCTTGGCACGGCATATTCGCAAATTGAACCCGCGATAATCCTCCAGCGGTGAAGCCACGCACCCTTCGTGTAGCTTGACCTCGACCAGACGTAGATTCGTGTTGTCGTCACGCGCCGTCACAAGCGCATCGCCGATATAAAACGCAGCGTGCGACCAAGTGGATTGGGTGAGGTACTTGATCGCGCCAGAGATACGCGCATTGCCTTCGACCAACAGCACATCGCCGGGTTGAAGCGTTTGTCTCAGTTTTTCAAAATCCAGATGAACGTGTGGGTTGTACCGCGCACGCTGCATGTGCAGTGCCGTTGCCAGCTTTCGCCCAAGCTTGCGTAGCAACCTGTCTGACGACCTTTGCATGCCTCGCATCATGATGCCTGCCCTCCGGTGACGGATAGTAAACAGATATACGGCAAACTCTACGGTGTCATGTAGTGGATGCATCCCATCCAGCCTGGGCAGGGTGCGGGCCGGCTTGACCCCTACCCTTCAAACACGCGATGACGGGCGTTTTCTACATGGGTGCGCATGGCTCTACGCGCTGCCTCAGGGTCTTGTTTCTCGATCGCTTCCACAATCTCCATATGCTCGCGCTGCACCAGATCCAGCCGGCCCTGTGGCTTGGTCAGTGACAAATTCCGCGTCAGATTGAGACCGGCAAGAATATTGGCCTTCATCGAAGACCTCGCCACCGAAAAATATTGGTTACCGGACGCGGCACATATCAGTTCGTGAAACTTTTCATCGGCTTCGACCCCAAGTTCGCCCGTCGCGATACAGCGGTCAAGCGCGTCCAAGGCCCCCCGAATGCGTGTCAAATCAGCCTCGGTGCGCCGTGTCGCAGCAAGATAGGCGGCCTCGCCTTCGATCGCTGTACGAAATTCAAACGTACGCTGAATGTCGGCGATAGACCCCACCGGGGCAAATTCAAGAATGATGCCCTCGGGTCGGCGCTGCACATAAGAACCCGATCCCTGCCGGGAAACGATGACGCCGTCTTCTCTCAGCTGCTTAAGCGCCTGCCGAAGCACCGGTCGCGACATTTCCAGCTGGCGACCCAGAACCTGCTCGGTGGGAAGTTTTTCGCCAACGGGAATTTCACCATTCATGATCATAGCAAGAATTTTCTCGTATCCCTGATCCGAAAGGGTACGATCTCTGCGAGGTTTTCCCGATCCCGATCGCTCGGTTCCGCTGCCTTCAGACTGCTGCTTTGTTTTCGCCATGCATCGTACCTACTCATCATTTCCGAGTTTGTCGGCTGATATAGACCAACGATCAAAAGTATCAAATTAGAACCGCTTTCAACATAAAATACTTAAAATTCTACCACCAGAATGCCGTGCTTCCCCTTATCATAATCGTTCAAACACATTGTCGGGGGGCAATTTTGTTTCAGGTTCAAAAGCGCAGACTTACTCAAGCCCACCGTGGCGATGACGTTATTCGCGCCGGCAAGCGACCGCGTCACCGGTGCGGTCGCGATGGTATAGGCCAGTTCTAGCGGATGATGTTTCGGCGTTGGAACCGTTGATCCGCTGGTTCGTTTTCCTTTCACTCATAAAGGAGAAATCAAATGGAACATTCAACCTCTGCAAGTCTAGTCTCATCAGCCAATGTTAATGGTACCGACGTCTATGGCCGCGACGGAAGTCACATTGGTTCTATAGATCACCTTATGATCGACAAACAGTCAGGCAAGGTCGCCTACGCGGTAATGGGCTTTGGTGGTTTCTTGGGAATGGGTGAGGAACACCACCCCATTCCATGGAGCAAGCTCCGCTATGATACCACCAAAGACGGTTTCGTCACAGATATCTCTGAACAGGATGTCAAAGGTGCGCCAGACCGAACTGATAGCTGGCACACCGATCGCGACTGGGAACGCCGCACCCACGACCACTATGGTGCCCCATTATATTGGCTCTAACATTGGCGTTTAGACACATCGCGGCCCCTAACGGGGCCGCTTTCGTTTGTACAGCCGATGATAATTACCCCTCGAACTCGATCCGCGTCACCGGCCCCAGCTCCGCCTCCACGGCGGTCAGCAGCGGGCCCGATAAATGGGTTTCAATATAGCGCTGTGCAAATTTGCTCGGTACCCTAAGACGTAATATACCCGCTTCGAAACTGATCATTTGCAGCTGCGAGAACCACGCCTTGAACTGGTCCTTGTTGCCTTGCGCCAACCGCGCCATCGCCGTTTGCCACGTGCCAGGCGTGTCCACCTGATCGTCACATGATTTACTAAAGTCGCTTAGCTGCACGACCTTTACCGGCTCTTGTTGCTGGTACCGCATGCTCATGCGTTCTTCGAAATCAGGCCCGACCAACGCCCAGCATTTTTCCGAAATTTTGACAATCTGCGAATAATTCAAGCGATAGGCCGCCACCCTGCCCCTGACGCCGCTGCGTTTGCACACCAGAATCTGCGCATCGGTCAGCCGTTTGATTTCGCGCTTGACGGTCCGTTCATTCACCGACCACATCCGCGCCAGGTCGCGTTGCCCCACGGTCAGTTCGTCGGCGCGCCAATTATATCGCGCTGTCACAGCCGCGATCAGTCTCATCAATGAGGTTTGAAGCGTCGGGCTGCCGTTCAGCCCTGCCACACTCAATGCCGTCAAGAGATCATATTTGATAACACCGGCCTCGGGGCCGGTTAACCTCAGTGTGTTCATTACCCTACTGCCCATTCGTACTTTGCGTCGTCTGCCTCAATGGTCGGCTTCTTTTGAGTCGATTCCATTTCTCAATTTAGAAAGCTCTAAATCCCGTCTTCTGTCAACCCAGACTGAAAAGCGGGATTTACCGGTTCATATTACTATTTTCTGAAAGATAAAGGTTAATAGGATAAGGGGGGCAGTTAGCTGTCACCTTATTGTGGGCCTGCTGTCACCTAAACCTTTGGCAAGTCTTTCTACCTGTCACCTTAATATTAGCTTTTATCGCAAGGGGCGCATCCAATACCGCTTTGTGATTTCAGTGATTATCGTTTTGTCTAAATTAGCTTTTGCCAATTTCGCGAAATCGCGTTATTTGGTAGGAAAGCTTAAACAACGCGAGCAGGCAAATGCGAGATCATAACGACCTACTTAACATGAACGAACGTAGCTTGGAACAACAGGCTGCTGTGCGCCGTGCCACCTTTTCACCGGGGGAAATAAAAGCGCTCAGGCCGTTCTCGATATGGGAAATCAGCCAGTTCATGTTTGACGTACCCGCCGATACGTTGCGCAAAAAACTGGCCGACGATCCGTCCCTGCCCCAGGGGCTGACCGAAGAAGACGGGCGCCAGCGTTGGTTCACACTCGAAGAAATCAATGAACTTCGTCGCCGCGCCCGTTTTCGTGGGCGCAAGCTGTTGCCTGAACGCCCGCGTGGCCGGGCGATGCGCGTGGCCGTTTCCAACTTCAAAGGCGGTGTGGGCAAGACCGTGGTCGCGCAGCATCTTGCTCACGCGGCTGCATTGGATGGCTATCGGGTGCTATGTGTCGATTTCGACCCGCAGGCAACGCTCACCCATTCGATGGGACTTACCGAAGTCAAGGAGTGGAATACGGTCTGGGGCATCATGTGCCGCGATCTTTGCCGCGAAGCGAACCGGATCATGGAAAGCTATGACGACCCGGACGATTGCCCCTACCCTTCCGCAGATGAATTGCCTGAGGATGTTCAGTCTATCGGCGCCCAGCGGTTTCAGGATTTTATCCAGCGGACCTGCTGGCCGACCATAGATATCATCCCGTCCTGTGCAAATGCCGCGTTCGTAGAGTTCGCGAGCGCGCAATACCGCTCACTTCACAAAGCCTGGAGCTTTTTCGGCTGCGTGGACCGTTATCTTGATGAACTTCCGGATGACCAGTACGATATCATCATTTTCGACTGCCCGCCCGCTATCGGATACCAGTCTCTGAATGCCGCATTTGCCGCTGATATTCTCTATATTCCATCTGGTCCGGGATATTGGGAATACGACAGCACGACAAGCTATCTTGGGCAGCTCGGCGATGCGATGGCCGACATTTCCGAGGGATTTTCAGCGCTCGCCGCCGATGCAGGCATCACCCTCCCCAAGCGGTTTTCTGACATCCGCCTATTGATGACTCGGTTCGAGGCTTCCAATCCCTTGCACAGTGCGATGATGGATGCCTTCAAGAACGTCTTTGGTGCCGACGTCTGCGCCAACCCGATTGAAATGACCCGTGCAGTCGAACAGTCGGGTCGGTTTCAAATGTCAGTGTACGAGCAAGACTATCGCCAGATGACCCGCGAAACCTGGAAGCGCGCGCGGCAAAGTTTCGACAGGGCCTATGGAGAGTTTCTGCAAACGGTATTGGCGGCATGGAAAGAAAACGACAAGCGAAAGGAAGCGGCGGAATGAGCGGCAAGAATAAATTCGGCTTCGCGCCCTTGGGCACGGCGACACCTTCCAAACGTCGAACCCGGGAACCTGGCCCGATGGGGGCGGCGGTTCGCGACGTGGCGGAAAACCTTCAGGAAACCACCGAAGCGAAGATTGAACAACGCCGCCGCAATGCGGAGGATGCAAAGACCTTTCGTCAGGCGCAGGGCGAGGGACGTGTTTTATACCAGATACCCCTTGGCGATATCTTTACCGACGACCTGCCCCGGGATCGCTTGGCGCTGGAGGAGGTTGCGCAGTCGGATGAAATGGAGGAGCTTAAATCCTCGATCCGGGACCGGGGACAGCGCGAACCTGTGGAAGTGTATGTTGGTCCCAACGGGCAGTACCAGCTGAAGAAGGGCTGGCGCCGCTATACTGCCCTGTCGCAGCTTTTCACCGAGACCAAGGATCAACGGTTCGGTACCATTACCGCACGGATCGAAAGTGGCGACGGCGACCGTATCTCGCGCTATGTCGATATGGTTGAGGAGAATGTGGTTCGCGAAGATCTTTCATTTGCCGAGATGGCCCAGGTGGCGATAACAGCGGCGCGTGACGCAGGGGTGGACGAGGTTGACCCGGCAGAACTGGTAAGTCGGCTGTACAGTGCGCTGCACAAAACCAAGCGGTCGTATATCAAAAGCTTCGTCTTTCTGTTGAACGCACTTGGCGACGATTTGAAATGGCCCAAGGCAATTCCGCGGAACCTTGGGGTCGATGCGTCGCGGGCTTTGCGGTCGCCAGATCAGGCAGATGCATTGTGCGTCAAGTTGGCAACGAGTGCGTCTGCTGAAGATCAAAATGCTGTGCTGCGGGAGTTCGTCGAGACCTCGCAAAAGTCCAGCACGTCGACGTCTGCCAAGACTCCTGCTGAGCCGAAGCAGAAGTTTGAATTTCATGTGGGAAAAACCAAAGTGACCGCGCGACAGGGAGAGTGCCGCATCGTCAGCGAGGTTGATTTCGCGACCCTGCCAAAGAAACAGCTGGAAGACGCGGTAAGGGCGTTTGAGGAAGCTTTAAAGGGTGGCCCCCGAATTCGGTGATTTGTAGTTACCCATGGGTAACGCGGCGTGATCGTTACCCATGGGTAACCCCGCGCAAGCACAAGGGCGCGGAAGCAGCTCTCGGTCCGGCGTCAATCATCCGTCCGGGGCGGGTCACCGGCGAATTTGAACGATGTTGCCGGGTCTTGCGCCCAAGGTTATACTCCTGAATGATGCGGATGATTTGGGAGGTGCTAATGCCCCGTGTGAAGGTTAATCTCACACTTGAGGCTGATTTGGTTGAGGCTGCGCGAGGGCTGGGCCTGAACATGTCGCGCATCGCTGAAACAGCCATTGCAGAGACTGTAAAGGCGGAGCGCAACCGCTTGTGGCGTGAAGAAAATCGCGTGGCCATGCAAAGCTATGCCGAAGAGATGGCGCGAGATCTTTCGAAGGCAGGTCCGCATGACAATGATGAAGGGTAGGGGCCGTGGGGCAATTCGACGTCTTTCGCCTAACCGGCGGGCAGCTTGTAGTTGACATGCAAACCGACCTGATCGGCCTGGACGCGACACGCATCGTTGTCCCGCTGCGCAGGGCGGATTCTTACGCCATGCTTGCCGAACTGACGCCGGTCGTTGAATTTGCCGGCGAGGGTTGGATCGTTAGAATTCCGGAACTATACGCAGTGCCACAGACAGCACTGAACCTATGCGAAGGATCATTGCGGGCACAGCAAGACAGGTTGCTTGGCGCGTTAAGCATTTTGGTCTATGGTGTCTGACCCTTCGCAGGCCGTGAGTAGACCGGATGTTGAATGCGCCGGTTATCAGCGCGGCGTTAATTATTGCGACACGGCAGGCAATGCCCTAGACGCCGCGGCGCCGTAGTGGTTGGGTGCGTTGAGGTGGAATCGCGGGTCGGGTCGCGGTTGGTATACGCTGATCTAGTGATAACCGGGTGGTTGGATAACTGATGCTATGGATCAAGGATTACCTGCTTACCCTGGTTGAGCAGTACGGCGTCATCGCTCTGTTCGTGTCAATCACGCTGGAGACTCTTGGATTGCCTGTTCCCGGCGAAAGCGCGCTGATGGTTTTCGCAGGGGCAGCAGGTGCCGGAAAGATAAGCATTTGGCACGTCGTACTGGCAGCTTACATCGCGGCGGTTCTGGGCGATAACATTGGATACCTGATTGGCCGCAGGTATGGCCGCGCGGTGATTTTGCGGTACGGCGGCAAGGTCGGGATCACCAGTGAAAAATACGCCAAGGCCGAACAAGTTGCCGACAAATACGGAGCGTTCATGGTGGTCGCTGCGCGGTTCGTCGTGGTGTTGCGGCAGCTTAACGGACTGGTTGCGGGGTCTACCGGTATGCATTGGGTCAGATTTCTGGCGGCCAATCTTGTCGGGGCGGCGCTTTGGGTGGGGTTCTGGTCAACACTAGCCTACCAATTCGGGCATAGCGCGGCCTTGGTACCGTTTATTTTACAGCACCTGTCTGTGGTTGCGATGATCATAGTCCCGACGACGATCATCGTGCTGATTTTTGTATATCGCCATATGAAGCGCAGAAAATATCGCGAGACTGATCAACTTATCGACCCTAACGTTGATTAAACACGACATTTTCCGGGACCTCACCCTGTTGGGAATGATAACGCCGCAATGCAGGCAGGTTTGCGTCTAGGCCAGCCGGCTGCTTAGCAAGTCACCGGATTTTGCCAATATCGGGTAGCCGACCATAGAAAAGGATGTGTTGACTTGCTTGAGAGAGCGTAGGGTTTCCTGGTGAATGCTGCTGGTTTCAATGCTTTCGGTCAGCCCATCGCGCAACCGGCCAAGGTGATTGCGCTGCAATTTTTGCTCGACCGCGCGGACCTTTTCTTTGGCTTCAACAAGTTCTCGGGCCTCGGCGGGGTTTTGATTCATCATCACGTTAAGGGCCAAATGCACGTTGCTTTGGACGCGATCCATAAAGTCATTGATTTCCTGACGCCCCACCTCGGAGAACGCGACACCCTCTGTATCCAGCCGTTTGGCCAACTGAAGTAAACTGCGCGCGATCGTGTCAGAGGCGGCTTCCAGTGCGGCCGAGATGGCTGCAAGCTCCATCGACCGTTTGCCCAGGTCGGCATCCAACCCGGCACGACCAATCTGCGCGAGATAGAGCTTAACTTCGAAATGAATGGATTTGATCGCTTGGTCCTGTTCTTTTATCGCCTTGGCGGCGGTGCTGTCCCACTTGACATAAAGCGGGCCAATTGCGTTCAACATCCCTTCGATCTTTTCCCCCATCCGCAGCAGTTCGCGGGCGGTTGAATCGAGACCGCGCCGAGGACGGTCAACCGCGTTGGGGTCAAGCGCGCTGATTTCCGTCAGAGCGCTGGCTTCAGGGTCGGCGGCACCGCTGAAGATTCGCGCACTGAGCCGGGACAGGGGGTGGATCAGCCCGAGGGCGACCAGCGCAAGCAGCAGGTTGAACGCCAGGTGCAGATTAATAGCCTGACGGCTAGGATCAGACCCTAACAGGTGCAACAGATCCGGGTTCTGCGATACTATCAGCAGGATAATCGCAGCGCCCCCACCGCGCAGGAAAAGGTTTGCGACGATCATCTGGCGGGCAGGGGCGGGTGCCGTCAACGTCAGAACGTAGGCAATGAATGCGCCGCCCAGATTGGCCCCCAGCACCATCGCAGCAGCACCCTCCACGGGAAGCAGCGACTGCGCGGTGAGCGTCACGAACAACAGCACAGCCGCGACACTGGAATGCACTGCCCATGCAAAGAGGGCACCAACCGCAAAGGCGGAAACCAGATCGCGGCCGAGATAGGCCATCACGGCCCTGGTACCGGTGCTGCCGACCATGGGGGCGGTTGCGTCGCGGATCATGTCCAACGAAAGCAAGATCAACGCGAGCCCGATCATGATGCGCCCGGATTGCCGCACCGTGCTTGAGCTGCCGCGCAGAAACAGCCCAACACCGCCAAGCAGAAGCAACGGGATGAGAAACGCCTGTTTGATCAGCAGGATTTGGGAGACAACAGCAGACCCTAAATCGGCCCCGAGCAGGATCGCGAGGCCGATCGCGGGAACGAGGCTGCCCTTGGCCACGAAATTGGCCACCAATACCGCCACCGCGGTGGAGCTTTGCAGGAAGATCGCCGCCAACGTACCGGTCCCCGCTGCGATCAAGCGGTTGCTTGACGCCCGGCGCAGTGATTGACGCAGCTGTGTCGCGAAGGCACGTTCCACACCGGTCCTGACCAGCCGTACCGCCCAGATCAATAGCGCCGCAGCCCCGGCGATGTGGAGCAGAAACGATATGAGTGTGGGCTCTTGCACGGACATAGTTTGGAATCTGGATAAAGAGTGTTGTTCGGCGGCGTTGCCTTTATGGTTGTATCTAACAGGTTTATCGTGGTTTGCCATAGAACGATAGAAACGGCATTTGGCGCATCTGGCGTGCGCCACGGTGTTAGGGTCTGACGAGGTCGATAAAACGCCGCCCGAAGAAACCGTGGGAGAGGGATTTGCGCGTTGACGGGGGGCACACGGGCCTCGTATCGGACGATGGCGATGGATTAGTTATGTGTCATCAAGCTGTTACACGAATCCTGCATGAGGTGCCTCGTAACTGATATGAATGAGCAGTTGCCAGCGGCATGGAACAGCCACTACGCTGGCAAAGCTAATCAACTGGGGGAGACTCGTTATGATGATAAGAAACACAATGATGGTATCCGGGCTTGCGGCCATGGTTTCTGCGGCACCTGCATTTGCCCAGACCGAGGTTGAATTCTGGCACGCCTTTACCGGGCGTCTTGGCGAACTGGTGGCCAACCAAGTCGAGACATTCAACAAGTCGCAATCCGAGTATGTGGTCACGGCCACGCACAAGGGCAACTATTCGGAAACGCTGAACGCGGGCATCGCCGCCTTCCGTGCCGGCGAGCAGCCGGACATATTGATGGTTTTCGAGGTCGGGACAGCCACGATGATGGCCGCGAAAGGCGCGATCAAGCCGGTGTACGAGGTCATGGCCGATGCGGGCGCTGAATTCGATCCGGACGGATTTATCGGCTCTGTCAAAGGCTATTATACCACTAACGACGGCAAAATGCTTTCGTTGCCGTTCAACTCCTCCACCCCGGTGCTGTGGGTCAACCGTGACGCTTTGGCGGCTGCTGATATCGACCCCGATGTTGATCTGAGCACCTGGGAAAACGTCGGCGGTGTGCTGGACAAGTTGAAGGCATCCGGCAATGCGTGTCCTCTGGTTACAGCGTGGCAAAGCTGGATCCATCTGGAAAACCTCAGCGCCTATCACAACGTACCGTTTGCGACCAAAGCCAACGGGTTTGGGGGGTTGGACACGGAACTGGCCCTGAACGGACCGGTGCAGGTCAAGCATATCCAGACGCTGGGTGACTGGGCCAAGGACGGCAAGTTCATCTATGCGGGTCGTCGCAACGAAAGCGGCGCGAACTTCCGTAGTGGAGAATGTGCGCTGTTTACCGAAAGCTCTGCCGGTTATGCCGGTATCAAAGACGAAGCCACTTTTGATTTTGACGTACGCCCCTTGCCCTATTGGTCGGATGTGGAGGGAGCACCGCAAAACACCATCATCGGCGGGGCATCCCTGTGGGTCATGGCCGGACAGACGGACGAGGAATATAAAGGCGTTGCCGAATTCCTGAACTTTCTGTCTTCGCCCGAGGTTCAGGCAAAATGGCATCAGGACACCGGATATTTGCCGATCACGCAGGCCGCTGCCGATCTGACCCGAGAGCAAGGCTTCTATGAGAAAAACCCCGGCACCGATGTGGCCGTCAAGCAAATGACGACCAATGCGCCTACTGAAAACTCGAAGGGCCTGCGTCTGGGATCGTTCGATCAAATTCGCGGCATTATCGACGAGGAGCTGGAAGCGGTATGGGCCGGAGACAAGGATGCGCAGACTGCGCTGGACTCGGCCAAGAAACGTGGCGACGAACTGCTGCGTCGCTTTGAACAAGCCAACCGTTAAAGGAACAGCCGCGCCCCGTTAACGGGCGCGGCACCACCTATGGAAAAGCGCGTCACATTCAAAGGCATCTGGTTGCCATTGCTGCTGGTCTTACCGCAGCTGGTGATCACGGCTGTTTTCTTTTTCTACCCTGCGGGGCAGGCGGTTTATCAGTCGCTCTTCATTCCCGACCCGTTCGGCCTGTCGATGCAGTGGGTCGGTCTGGGCAATTTCGAGTATCTGCTGGGCAACGCCTATTACCGGGCGAGCTTTGTGACGACAGCAGTCTTCTCTGTCGCAGTGACCGTCGTTTCCATGGGGGTTGCGCTGTATCTGGCCGTTTTGGCTGACAGGTTGATCAAGGGGTCAGGGGTCTATCGGACTTTGCTGATCTGGCCTTATGCAGTTGCCCCGGCGGTTGCCGGTGTTCTGTGGCTTTTCATGTTCAATACCCGCGTCGGTGTTGTCACGTGGTATCTTGGAGTGTTGGGCTATGACTGGAACCATGTTCTGAACGGTGAAGAAGCCATGGGCCTTGTCGTTGTCGCGTCGGCCTGGGGGCGCATCAGCTATAACTTTTTGTTTTTCCTCGCCGGTCTTCAGGCGATCCCACGAAGTGTGATCGAAGCCGCCGCCATTGACGGCGCCCGGTTCTGGACCCGATTTCGGACAATCGTCTGGCCGCTGCTTTCACCGACGACGTTTTTTCTGTTGGTGGTGAATATTGTCTATGCATTCTTTGAAACCTTTGGCGTGATCCACACCATCACCGGTGGAGGACCGCAGCAAGCAACGACAATTCTGGTGTATAAAGTCTTTTCGGATGGTTTTGTGGGCCAAGACCTTGGATCGTCGGCGGCTCAGTCTGTGATCTTGCTGGTGATTGTCGGCGCGTTGACGATCTTGCAGTTTAAATACATTGAACGCCGGGTGCATTACTGATGGCAGGCATGGTTGAAAAACGCGGGGCAGGGTACTGGATGACGCATTTGGGCCTGATCATCGGCCTGCTGTTCATATTCTTTCCGATATGGCTGGCCTTCGTTGCCTCTACTGTATCGCAGCCCGAAATCGTAAAGCCGCCCATGCCGTTGCTGCCGGGCGACCAGTTCTTTGAAAACTACCGTAAGGCGTTGTTCTCTGGTATCAATGCGCCGGTTGCGCTGATGATGTTGAATTCATTGGTGATGGCATTGGGGATCGCGTTCGGCAAAATCGTGATCTCGCTCTTGTCAGCCTTTGCCATCGTGTATTTCAAATTTCCGGGACGACGGCTGTTCTTTTGGCTGATTTTTCTGACGCTGATGCTGCCGGTTGAGGTGCGGATCGTGCCAACCTACCAGGTCGTGGCAAATTTTGGGATGCTGAACAGCTATTCGGGTTTGATCTTGCCCCTTATTGCCAGTGCGACGGCGACGTTTCTGTTTCGTCAGTTTTTCATGACGGTTCCGGATGAACTGGCCGAGGCCGCCCGCGTAGACGGGGCACGGCCCATGCGGTTTTTCTGGGATATTCTGCTTCCCATGAGCCGCACCAACATCGCGGCCTTGTTCGTGATCCTTTTTATCTACGGGTGGAATCAGTATCTCTGGCCGCTCTTGATTACCACCGACCCGTCGATGAACACGATTGTCATGGGCATCAAGCAGATGTTCCCCTCTGGCGACGATATTGCAGATTGGCCGGTCATCATGGCGACCTCAATTCTGGCGATGATTCCACCGGTGATCGTGGTGATCAGCATGCAAAAGCTGTTCATTCGCGGGCTTGTAGACAGCGAGAAATAGAATATGGCGACAGTCAGCCTGAACGGCATCAAGAAAACATTTGGTAAAATCGATGTAATCCACGGCATCGACGTCGAGATCGAAGATGGTGAATTCATCGTTATCGTTGGGCCGTCGGGCTGTGGTAAATCCACCTTGCTTCGCATGGTTGCGGGTCTGGAAACCGTAACCGAAGGCGAGATAAAGATCGGCGGGGCACGGGTAAATGACCGCGAGCCGATGGATCGCGACATCGCGATGGTGTTTCAGAACTACGCGCTTTATCCGCATATGTCGGTGTTCGATAACATGGCCTATGGGCTCAAGATCGCGGGCACCCCGAAAGCCGAGATTGCCGAGAGAGTAAACGAGGCCGCAACGTTGCTGCAACTGAGCGATTATCTACAACGCCGGCCGCGCGAATTGTCCGGCGGGCAGCGCCAGCGTGTTGCGATGGGGCGGGCCATCGTTCGCAAACCATCGGTGTTTCTGTTCGACGAACCGTTAAGCAACCTTGACGCCAAACTGCGGGTGCAGATGCGGCTTGAGATCAAGCAGCTCCAGCGCCGGCTCGGGGTGACGTCGCTCTATGTGACGCATGATCAGGTCGAAGCGATGACGCTGGCAGATCGGATGATCGTGATGAACGGGGGACGTGCCGACCAGATAGGTGCCCCGCTTGAGGTTTACGCGAACCCGCAGACCGAATTTGTGGCGGGCTTTATCGGGTCGCCTCCGATGAACTTTCTACCGTCCGAGATTGAGCCGGATGCGCCTGAAGGCGCACGAACGCTCGGGGTGCGGCCCGAACATCTGCGGATCGCGTCCAGTGGTACGCCTGCCACGGTCGTCTATAGCGAGGCGCTTGGCGCGGAAACGCTGGTGCATGTCACTCTACCACAGGGCGGACAAGCGACAGTGCGCCAGGACGCAGTGATACCGTTGCCCGCCGAAGGCGCTGCGGTGCATCTGGAGTGGAACGCCACAGACCGGTTTTTCTTTGATGCAGAAGGTCGGCGGCGCTGAGCTGGGGTTTGCCCGTTCAGCAAAGATTACCAAAGCGCAATGTTGGCTACAGAGCGGCGACACACAGGCCGCCTATCTCTTGTGTATCGAACGACACGGTGTCGTACCGAGCAAAGGAGAGTAACAATGAAACGTTCCATAATTATCGCTGCCGCAACCACCGGATTGATTGCCCTGTCGGGTGCGACTTACGCCGCGACCAGTGGTGAAACCAATGACGCTGCCGAACTGTCCCAGTTTCTGACCAAAAACCCGGCAATGAAGGATCTGATTGCACCGGTTGAAAAGGCGACCGGAGGTAAGGTTGTCGGTATGGAAATGAACGACGAGCCCGGTGCCATGAAGATGGCAGAAGTGGACGTAAAGATGCCTGATGGGTCGGAAAAGGAATTCATGGTCGATATGAAAACCAAGGCGGTTTCGGCCTATAAGGAAGATTTGGCTAAAGGCGATCAGAACGGCGAGATTGAAGGCGAAAACGAAGCCTCGGAAAGTAACTAATCGGTCGTACCATCCGGCTGGAAAAGCGTCTGTGTGGCCCATTAGGGCCACACATGCTGTTAAAAAATACGGTTGGTTACCGATGCGCGCCGAGGAAGCCCTAGGCGCGTTTTTTGTCAAACCGATGCGACAGGTAGATGAAGAAGATGATCAACAGCAACGATACCAGGGATGCCCAATAGGTGCCCAAGGCCAGCCCGCCTTTGTTCAAGGGTTTGGTCAGCAGGTCACCGAAGGTCGCGCCGAAGGGGCGCGTGAAAACAAAAGCTATCCAGAACAGCGCGACTTCGTTCATCGCCTTGGTATAGTGCAGCAGCAGAACGATAGCGATCACGCCCATCGTCACCATCGCGCCCTGAATGTAGCTCAGGTTCACGACATCGACCAGAAAATCGCCGAATGCCGTTCCCAGACTGTTTGAGAATAACACTGCGATCCAAAAGGTGACTTCCGCATCCTTGCGGATAATCGGGTCGACGCTGAGGTTGCCGTCGCGCTTGTACCAGACCGCCAGGGTCGCAAGCAAGCCGGTCAGCAGGATCGCTGAACCCCAGACATACCCAAGGCCGAAAGTGCGGTCCATCATGTCGGATATTTCAGTGCCTACCATGGTGGTTCCCACTATGGCAGCCCAGAACAGTGCCGGGTGATATTTGTCCGCACGGATCTGAAAGAATAGCACCGTCACAAGAAATGCACCGGTGATGACCAGCCCTACCACGTACCCGAGGTTGAGGGTTTGAGCCAGCATATCGCCTGACATCTCTCCCAATGTGGTCGCGATGATCTTGATGATCCAAAAAAAGATCGTCACTTCGGCGATCTTGTTCATAGTAGATTTAGTTGAAGTCATATTTGCTCCGATATAGGGCCGCTGTAGCGTTGTTTATATATAGGGGTGCTGTATCAGATGCCTGAGCCACACGTATTTCCAACGAATTACCGTTTGGTAATAATGCAAACTGCATCGATATCAGGGGCGTGAATAGAGCCTAAAGCGATGGGTAGGCGGAATTTTTCCCGGCCCTCACGCTGACGTCAAAAGAATCGGGTTATCTGGTCGCGGTCTGTTGATGATTTTTGGAACGCCCAGTTTCGACTGGCAAAAAAAGAGCCGATGGCCGCCGCGCCGGTCGAGAAGATCAGAGCAAGAATCTGCGGCACCGCGCCTGACCATATGAGCAGGGCCAAAAGCGCTTCGTTGACGATAAAGCCACCGCAAGCGACGATCGAGAACCGTTTCAGTGACGTTACAATGTCGGCTTCCTGGTCGGAAAAGGAAAATCCGTAGTGACCCATGAAACTGACCACAAACGCGATCACGAATGAAACGGGGTTGGCCCCCAAGGCCGGCCAGCCGGAATGAATCAGGGTAGCGCCGATCAGCATATGCACCAACGTGGCCAATGCACCAACCAAGCCAAAACGTAAAAGCTGCCTGAATATCATTGCTGAACCTGTATACGAGGGTGAGTTTCAGCGACGATGAAGCCGGGGCGACCTTTGACTTCGGTAAAGACCCGCGCCAGATATTCCCCAAGCACACCGATCGAAATCAACTGTATCCCGCCCAGCAACAGGACAGCCACCGCAAGCGTCGACCAGCCCGGGACGTCCACACCGAATATCATCGTTTTTACGATGATCCAGAAACCATAGATGATGGAAAGCGCGGCGATACCCAGCCCGATCAGGGTCCAGATGCGCAGTGGCCAACTGGTGAACGATGTCATGCCGGTAAGGCCGTGCTTTAATAACCCGCCCAAGCCGAAACTGGACTTTCCCGCATTGCGCGGCTCAAGCTCGATCGGGACCGCCTTGGACCGGAAACCGACCCAACCGTACAGACCCTTCATAAAACGATTCCGTTCGGGCAGGTTGCACAGCTCTTGCACCACCTTGCGATCCATCAGCCTGAAATCACGCGCATCGGCGGGAATATCGGCTTCACTACCCAAATTCAGCAGCTTGTAAAAAATGCGCGTCAACAGCCGTTTCAGCATCGATTCATCATTGCGGTGGGCTCGAACCGCATAAACCACATCGTACCCTTCGGCACGATGTTGCAACATGACGCGCAGATGGCACAGCGGTTCCTGCAAATCGGCGTCAAGAATGACCACGGCCATGCCTTTTGAAGCTTCGAGACCGGCCATTATTGCCTGCTCTTTGCCGAAATTTCGCGATAGCCTCAAAAGACGCAAGGGCACACCGCCCCCCGCATCCTTGCTTTTCTGGAAAGTCTGATCTGAACTGCCGTCATCGACGATGATGATCTCGAAAGAACCCACCAGCTTTCTTGCCTCTTGATCAATACGTCGGATTGTCTCGGCGATATTGTTTTCTTCGTTAAAGGCGGGAACAACGAATGACAGCTCTGGCCGTATTTGATGGCCGGCAAACAGGCTTTCATCGGTTTCAGACAAGCGCGATATTCTCATCAGCTTTTTCCATTTAGGGGGGCCTCGGCCAACAACGTGTAGCGGCCGAAAATCCCGATGGTTGTAAAACGGTCCCCCAAGACGGGGGCAACTTCGGCCAGTGCGTCGGTATTGACGGCGACCGCATCGGTGATGCCATCGCGCGCTAGCGCGCTCAGAACCGTTTTGTCGGTGGTGGCGCGGGCCTGACCTTGGGTGTAGAATTCGGCGGAATAACTGCGCCCACCCCAGTAGGTAAGGCGGATATTCCGGTCGATCTGGGTGGCCTGCGCCACCAGAGCCCGTTGCGATTTCAGGCTTAATGTCTCGGGGCTGAACCGGACAGTCAATGTGACCGCAAGAAAGAGAACGGTTGTGCCGACTACGGCCAGACCAAATATGGTTTTGACCGTCCTGCGCGGCCCGCCTTGGATTGTTGCCCACAACGAGACCAGCAAAAGCGATGCTGCGGGGACCCCCGGCAAGACATAGGCGGCCAAGATGTTGGCGGCAGGCGTGAAAAGCAGCATAGGTGCGATCGCCCAGAGGAACAGATAGCCGTGCCAATCGGGTGAACCCGCGTTCACCGCCTCGGCGATCGCTTTGGGACGCAACAGCAACCACGCTGCAAAGCCGGTCCAGGGCAAGAGCGCCCCCAGCCAGTATATCCAGATCATACCTTTTGCGCGTGCATGCCCCGACCCGTACAAATCGCCCGTCCACCCCGGTACGGTAAAGCGTTCAAAGTGTTCTCCGATAATGAAGTAACGCAGGAAGCCGGGTGTCTTGATCTCGGCCGCGATGTACCAAGGCAGCGTAAGCATCAATAAGACGACCGTGCCCCAGACCCAGGGCAGGGCGGCAAGACCGGTCCAGCGGCGGCCTATCATCACCCATAGCCCGATCGGCATCAGGGTCAGGACAGTTGCGGTTGGGCCCTTGGCCAATAATCCGATCGCGAGACCGACAAAGAACAAGTACCCCCATATCTTGCTTGCGGATTGGTCGGTGACGCAGGTGAAAAAGGCGACCATGCTTAACGTGGTACCCAGAACCATTACCATATCCGTCATCACAAAGGCCGAGGCACCGAAGAAAAGCACCGAGGTGAACAGCACCACCATGACGACCAGCGCCTGATGGGTGCCGCCCTGGCGTTTCATGAACAGGCCGCTCAGGGCGACCACGGCCAGGCCGGACAGGAATATGAAGATACGTGCACCGAAACCGTTCACACCGAATACGTACATGCCCAAGGCTGACAGCCAGGTGTGCAGCGGCGGCTTCCCCCAGAATGGCACGCCGTAGTCGAATTGGGGGGTGATCCAATCCCCGGTTTCAAGCATCTTGCGCGCGATTTCTGCATAGCGGGCTTCGGTGGTGTCCGTAAATGGCATCCACCACATCAAAGCAAGACGTATCACAACCAGCGTGACAAGTGCGCCGCCCAAGAAACGACGATCCGCCAAGGAAAGCCGGAATGGCAGACGCGGGTGTGATTGCGATGGTCGCACGGAAGCGGCGGTGGCGAGAGTGGTCATGGCGGCCTCTTGCTGCATTGCCCGACCGATTAATCCCGGTGGCCTGACCAAGGGGTGTTCGCGCCTATACCGATTGGTAATATTCCAGCCATGGCGGAGCGGGCATTTTCCCGGTATCCTTCGGGCAAGATGTGAAGGTGTGAAACATGCGTGTATTGATCGTTGAAGATGACCAGGAAACCGCAGACTACATCTGCTCGAGTTTGCGCGAATTGGGGCATGTATTTGAACACGCGGCAGATGGAAAATCGGGCTTTCTAAGCGCGCTCGATAGCGATTTCGATGTTATGGTCATTGATCGGATGTTGCCGGGGCTTGACGGTCTGTCGCTGGTCAAGTCCATACGCGGCGCGGATGTCGCGACCCCGATCCTGTTCTTGAGCGCCATGGGAGGGATCAACGACCGTGTTGATGGTCTGGAGGCAGGTGCCGATGATTATCTGGTCAAGCCTTTCGCGTTTTCCGAACTATCGGCCCGGCTTGCTGCATTGGCCCGCCGCCCGCCGATGCAGTCCGAGGAGACCAAGCTTCAGATTGCGGACCTCGAGGTCGATTTGATCAGGCATACGGTGGTGCGGGCGGGGGTGGCCATCCAGCTTCAGCCCCGCGAGTTTCGCCTGTTGGTGTACCTCATGCGGAATGTCGAGCGGGTCGTCACGCGCACCATGCTATTGGAAGGGGTCTGGGAGTTTCACTTTGACCCCAAGACCAACGTCGTTGAAACCCACATCAGCCGGTTGAGAAACAAGATTGATCGGCCTTTTGACCGGCCGTTGATCCATACCGTTCGTGGATCGGGATATAGCATGCATGCATAAGCCCGGCCGAACTTCGCTGCGTCTTTCATTGCAGTTCGCATTTCTGTACGCGATCCTCACTGCGGTCATTTTTGTGGGCGCGTATTGGTTCACCAACTTTGAAGTGCGTGGCTGGTTGCGCGGACAGATGGTTTCGGACCTAGCCATCTTGACAGACATCTATGAGAAGAACGGCAAGGAGAACTTGATCCAAAGCGTCAATATCATGGCGGCGGTCAACTTTGAGAATTCAAGAATACTACAGTTGCTGGCGGACGATGGCAGTATCTTGGCAGGTAATATCAACGCCGTTAGCGAACCATTTGCCGAGGGTTATGTGCCCGTTGATCAAATCCAGATCGAGGGCGATCATGCGACTGAGATTTCAGGGTACTGGGTATCAAGAAACCCTATCGGCCCTTTTGTTCTGGTGCAGGGTACTGGCAATCACGTAATTGCAGAAGTGCTCGAAGCGTTGGGTCTGACCCTTGTGGCGGGATTTCTACTTATACTGGCGCTAGGGGCTTTGGTCGGGGTGTGGGTGGGCCGTCTGACTGAAGAACGCATCGAAACGATATCTGGAACACTGGAGAAGGTATCCGCTGGGGTGCTTTCGGCGCGAGTGCCCACAAGAGGCGGGGCAAATGACGATCTTTCCCGTGTTTCCGTCAGTATAAACGAGACTTTGGAAAAGCTTGAGAATCTGGTCGAGAGCCAGGTCCAGATTTCCAATGACATTGCGCATGATCTTCGCACCCCATTGCAACGGTTGCGGCAGCGGCTTGAAAAGATGTCGAATGAAAAAGCCGTTGATCCGCAAAGCGCAGCAGCAGCGCTTGAGCAAACCGAGGATATCATCAGCACATTCAACGCATTGCTGCGCATTGCCCAGATAGAAGCAGGGGACCGACGCGAACGGTTTCAGCAAACCGACTTGGGCAAGCTGGTCACCAATGTCTATGAAGCGTTTGAGCCGTCCGCCGAGGAAGTCGGCCAGAGTATAGAGCTGGACGCCCCGCCGGTCCCGGTGTTTGTCTGGGGCGATCCTGACCTGTTGATGCAGCTCATCTCTAACCTTGTTGAAAACGCACTGCGCCATACACCGGCGGGGACAGCGATACGCATTGCCGTTTCAGGCGCAGCCGACAGCGCGACCTTTACGATTTCCGACAATGGTCCCGGCATAAGCCCCGTGGACCGCGGCAAGGTGTTCAGGCGGTTTTATCGGGGCGAAAAAAGCCGTACATCGGGGGGCAACGGGCTGGGGTTGAGCCTGTGTAAAGCCATCGCAGAGTTGCACCAAGCGACCATCCGTTTGAAAGATAACGACCCCGGCCTGCGGATCGACATACGATTTGCCACCAACCAAAAGTGAAGGCCGCCTTTGGTTGGTGGCAAATGTCACGCGGACGGGCACAGTAGCAAGGCCAGCATCACATCGTCAGCCGTGACCGTACTTTTGGGCGGCATGGTGTTTGTTTGCCGCCCGCTCGAATTCCAGCGTCGAATGGGTTATGCCGAACTCGTCTTCCAGACGCTGCTTTATCGATTGTTTGATATCGTCCAGATCGTCCCAGCGGTGGTCATCAATCACAACATGGGTATCGAGCGCGGCTTGGTCTTCCTGCATCTGCCAGAAATGGGCGTGATGCACTTCTTCCACGCCGTCTACATCTTCGACAGTGGCCAACACCGCGTCAATGTCGATATCGACCGGGCTTCCCAGCATGAGAGTGTGGATCGGCCCGCCAATTTCCGTAAACGCCAACCATAGAATATACGCCGCGATGCCAATCGTAATCGCAGGATCCACCCAGCGGATGTCGTACAGCAAAATCAAAACCCCACCGATGATAACCGCGACAGAGGCCAGTGCATCGCTCAGGTTGTGAAGAAACAGTGCGCGTATATTCACGCTGCCTTTTTGCATCGAATAGGTGAGCAGCGCGGTCAGGGTATCAACGGCCAGCGCCACACCGCCAAGGATAACAACAGCCCAGCCCACAACCTCGGGGGGGTCGATAAGGCGCATCACGCCTTCGTAGACTAGATATATGCCGATCATGATCAGCGAAGTGTAATTGATCAGGGCGGCGACGACCTCTACCCGGCGATAGCCAAAGGTCATCTTTGCGTCGGCGGGTCTTCGACCGATCTTGCGGGCACCAAAGGCGATGACAAGCGCCGCCATATCCGAGAAATTATGGATGGCGTCAGCGATCAGAGCCAGACTCCCTGATAAAAGGCCACCAATAATCTGAACCACTGTCAGAAGCCCATTGGCCCAGATGGCAATTTTGACGCGGCGGTCGCCGGAGGCCGGGTCTATACCATGGTCATGCGGCATTTTTTACCTCTTCGGTTGGATAATGTCATGCAGTGCAAGCGTGTCGGGCAAGTATTGATACGCGACGGCACAACAACGCAAGCGGGATCGTCTAGCAATGATAGCTCTGTGCCGGAATTAGGCCATAACTGCTGAACACAAAGTGATCGGGGCAATTCTCCCGCCCGGCCTGTCACGGGAACGCACGGAAGGGTGCATATACTTGGGGAAAATCCCTTGTCTAAGTTTTTCCAAACAGCGTAGTAATAAGCGATGACGGTTTGCGCGATCACAATGGTTTACAAGGACTACTGGGCGCTATCGCAGTGGTATGCGCATTACGGGCGACTTGTCGGTTTTGACAATCTCTATGTCGTGGCGCATGGGCGTGATGACATGATCGCCCGGATATGCCCGCATGCCAGTGTCATCACTATCCCCCGTGATCGGCTGAACGGATTCGACCGCAGCCGCGGCCAGATGTTGAACAGTTTCGCAGACGGTTTGGGGATTTCCTATGATTGGGTGATCCGCACAGACGCGGACGAACTGATTTGTTTCGATCCGGGGATCTATGACTCATTCGACGATATATTCCAGTCGGCCGCATCGACCGCGATGTTCGCATTGGGACTGAATGTGGCAGAGACTGTCGCGGACGATGTATTGGAAGACGGGGAGATGGCTTTGGGGCATCGATCCCATGCGGTTTTTACCGGCCACTACAGCAAGGCATGGGTATCCAAGCGGGGCACGGCGTTGTGGCGTCATGGTGTGTGGGCGGGGCCGCGCAAGCTTGGGTCGGCAGTGTTTGACCTGCCCCAAGGCGTTTACTTGGTCCATCTCAAATATGCCAATCTCGAAGCGCTGGAAATCGCAAATCGGCATCGCAAGGAGGTCGGCAATGCGGAGGGCAGGGGCTTGCCCGGACCGGCATGGAAAGAGGCTGACAAAGATGCATCGCGGTTTTATGCGAATTTTGCACGGTACAGCGAGAAAACCTGGTCGGCGGCACGAGACGAGGCCTATACCGCCATCGTGGCAGAGCCGATCAGGGATGACAAAGAAAACGTACTGCGAAGCAGGTCAACGATTTTCAAATACAAGGTGACATTACCGGACTGGTTCAAATCCGAATTCGGCGCGGGGCTGACCGCGAAAGAGAGCCCTTAGATCGCGTGCCCCTCTGGCTGATAACCTAGAGGGCTGAATTCTGTAATTAGGCCAGTTTCAGCGGTTCTCAAGATAAACACTTACCAATTCACTACGAACAAGTTAGGAGTGCTACGCGCGATGCTATGTCTATTTGCGCGGGTGCAAACCAAAGGGAACAACCCGCCTGCTGCTTCAATTTCAAAACACTTGAAAACGTGAATAGCGACTATATAAAAAACGACTAAGGATGGGCAAATGAAGATACTCGTTGTTGATGATGATCCCATGGTGCTGGAAGTTCTGAAACATTCCTTGGCGCATTCGGGCTATGATGACGTAACCGTCGCGCAAAGTGCTGTCGAAGCTTCACAAATAATCGCCAAGGCTAATCCGGCTTTTGAGTGCTTTTTGCTTGATATGAGCATGCCCGAGATCGAAGGGGACGATCTTTGCTATTGGGTGCGACAGCTACCACAATATGCCTCTACCCCGATCCTTATGGTGACCGCCCTGGCAAACAAACGCGATATCGACCGTGCCTTTGCGGCAGGTGCGTCGGATTACATCACCAAACCTATTGATATGTCGGATTTCGGCATGCGCATTCAGCAGATTGATCGCAAGAACTCTCAAAACGCATTTAAGGCCCCGGCAAGTATTTCGCTTTTGGATAAGCAAGATCAGGAGCCGGACAGGATAGACTTCAGCAAACCGGTGCATTTGGGGGAAATAACCGGAGAGGTCGATCTTGCATCGCTTGAGAATTACTTGTTGCAACTTTCCCGAAAAGGCATCGAAGGGCTGAGCGCATTTGCATTCACGATCGCCGATGCGGCAAAGTTTCATTTTGTTTGTACGACCGAGGAATATCTGGATATATTGAAATCGACCGGCCAAATCATTTCTGATCATTTAGCTGCCTCTGGGTTTTTCCTTTCATACGCCGGCAGCGGGTCATTTGTCGGTGTTGGTCAGAATGCGAACCTTCACCACGACGAATGGGAAAAAACAGAGCGAAGCATTCAGGAAGCTTTGGCCAAGGTCGCTGTCCCCTCAAGCTTAGGCCTGCCTTCAAAAATTCAGGTATTTTCCGGAGTGCCGTTGCGGCTTAATGGAAAATACGCCGAAAGATCCTTGGATATCCTGTACCGGACGATTGTCGAAGCTGAAGACCGCTGCGGCGATACTTCGTGGGCGCAGGTCTGACTGCGGCGCGCGAGGGGCGCAAGCAGTCCCGTCAGGGATTGTCACAAGGTTATTCAGCGGCCTTTGCCTGGCTAAGTTCGGTCCGGTAAAGATAATCTCGGGTCAGCGGCACCACATCGTTGCGACGTGCCAGCTGAAACTGGTATACTCCCTGCATCTGCTGCTCGAACGCTGCGATGCAGATCGCGAAATACCAGCGGAACATCGCAATGAAACGCTGATCGTACGACTGACGCAATTGGTCTGAATGGGCTTCGAAACGCTCGCGCCAGTGGCGCAGGGTTTTGGCATAGTGCAGCCGCCAGATCTCAATATCCGTTTGCCACAGGTCAGCACGCTCCATCGGGCCTGCAAGTTCCGATAGCGAGGGTACATATCCGCCGGGAAAGATATACTTGTTCAACCAGGCACTATGTGCGGCTGGCGGCGCACTGCGGCCAATAGTGTGGATCAGCGCCACACCATCATCTGCCAATAGACGGGATACGGTGGCAAAATAGGTATCGTAATTGGGGATCCCCACGTGTTCCAGCATTCCGACGCTTACAATCCGGTCAAAGGTTTCATCGACGTGACGATAGTCTTGCAGGCGGAACGTTATTTTGTCGGCCAAACCTTCGGCCCGGGCGCGGGCTTGCGCGGTCGCCAACTGATTTTCAGATAGGGTTATGCCGGTAACGTGCACATCATAGTCGCGCGCCAAGGTAAGCGCCATGCCACCCCACCCACAGCCAATGTCGAGAACCCGCTGACCGGGCTGCAAAAGAAGCTTTGCTGCGATATGCGCTTTCTTCGCCGCTTGTGCCTGTTCCAGCGTCATGTCTGGACGACTGAAATACGCACAGGAATATTGCATGTCCTCATCGAGGAATAATCGGTAAAGGTCGTCCGATAGGTCGTAGTGATGGGCAACATTGGACCGGGCGCGCACAGGTGCGTTTTTCTGAATTATCTTGCGCAGATGATAGCGGGTGCGGTTTGTCGCGTTCACCCACGTCGGCATGCGGCCCTTTTCACGATTACGCAGGATAATGGCAAGGAAATGATCCAGTGTGGTGTTCGGAAAGCTAAGCGTGCCCTCCATATAGGTTTCGCCTAATGCCAGCTCTGGGTTGACGCATAACGCGCGTAAAGCTTCGTCAGTGTGGATGGATATAGCAGCCTGTTCGCCGCTATCAGGGCCGTAAGTTTCTGTGTTCCCGTCCGGGTATGTTACGATAAGCCGGTCGCATACCATCATGCGGGTTAGGAATTGGGCAAATATTTTTCGCCACATGACACTTCTCCATGTGAGATCAACACTCTGTGAAATTAAGGTTAGAGGTGCAAAACGTCACGTCAAGCCGCAGATGCGGTCATGCAAGAGGTAAATTACACGAAGACATCCAATTTTTCACGCCTGAATCACCTGTTCGTTCGGCTGCAATCGGTGATGGCATACGCGTCTGGCCGATGTCGGCATGTCGACCAAGCAACTATCTTTTCGTAACCGCTTTGCGCATTCCCCCGGCAATCAGCGTAGCGGCGTCGGTAGCGATAAGGATGATATTTGCCTTTGGCGGGGCGATCAGGAAACGAGGCTGCCAGTCGGGGTCAAACTTGTCCTTGAAATTTCTGAGCCCGTCAAAGTTGTAGAAGTGCCCGCCGTGTCGAAACACCAAAGCGCCTAACTTCATTGTCCAGCGACTGCCGCGTCGGGTGGCCAGACCGGAGAGCGGCGCCATGCCCAGGCTGAATTCGCTGTACCCATCGTCTTTGAGGTGCAGGATCAGCTCGGTGAACAGATAGTTCATCAACCCTGTCGGAGCGTCATCGACGTGACGCATCAAGTCAATTGTGGCGGCTTGTTTCAGCTCCGTTGTCATGACATTGGCAAAGGCAACGATACGCGCGTTGTGACGTACCACCGCAATGGGAAACTGCCGTAGATACTCGGGGTCGAAGCGCCCGACCGAAAACTGCTTTTCCGAGCTTCTCTTGTCCTGCAGCCATTGATCAGAAATCTGCTGCAGAATGTCCATCGTCTCATCATTGACCGGGGCTGGAAGCATTTCAAAGCTTAAGCCGTCACGGCCGGCACGGTTGTATGCCGTGCGAAGTTTCTTGCGATGACTGCCCTCAAGGGAAAAAGAAGCAAGGTTGACGATTGCCTCTTCGCCCATCTTGTGAATGGCAAGCCCCATCTCGGCCCAAAGCGCCAGATTGGCAGGGCTCACCTGATAGAAAACGGGCCTCGCATTTGCCGCGCTGGCGGCATCGACAAATTCCCATGCCAGTTGCGCGGTTTCTGACGGGCTTCCCACCGGGTCACCCAGAACGATCCAGGATCGGGCCTGAACGCGGTACATGAGGAACGCACTGCCATTGTCCGAAAAGAGTAACGACTTATCTCCGGTCAGGGCAAAATTAGCATCCGGGTTGGCCTGTCCCGCGATGATCCTGCGGGCGCGTTCGATTTCTTCGTGTGTTGCGAGCGCGGTGGACACCTTTGGCGGGCGCAGCGCCGTTATGAGGGCAAAGAGCCCAACAAGCAAAGCGCCCACCAACCCTGCTCTTGTGGCGCGTGGGGCCGATTGGTTCGCCGCAAATTGCCACCACAGCTCTTGGCTGTATGGGGTGGCTTTGTTTGCGAAGAAATAGACCCCTGAACCCGCAATGATAATCGACATCAACAGCAAGACCCACGGTGCAGACAGGGGGTTTCGGGTCAGGCGGGCGCTTCTGTAGAATTCGCGTCGGCAAGGCAGAAGAATAAACACCATTATCAGCAGAATGACGGCGCGCTCATAATCGATCCCATGGAGCAGGGACGCGATTATTCCGGCGCTCAATGCGCCGACGGCGAGCCAATAGGCACCTTCGACGCGTCGCAATACCCCGTGTGCGATAATCAGCAGCGCCGCGCCGATCGCGCTGGATAACAACGCCCCGCCTTCGACAAAGCCAAGTGGCAACAACAGCTCCAGATCCTCTGCGACCTGACTGGAAGCAGGAATTACAGCAGAAACAAGCATGAAGATGCCCGAGGTGAAAATCATGGCTGACATGGCCATCGGCACGATGGAGCTGACCGCTTTGAAGACGGGCGCAAGCGCTTGCAGCTGTGGGGACTGGACCGAGAGCTTGGCCATACGCAATTCGCTGATTGCCAACAAGACAAGGGCCAGCGCGAAGGGCACAAGGTAATAGATCAGTCTATACAGAAGCAATCCGGCAGCGGCTTGGTCTACGGGCACTGAAGACGGAAGTGCCGTAATGATAATGGTTTCAAACACCCCGACGCCCCCGGGCACATGGCTTGCGACGCCGGCAAATATGGCTGCGGCGAACACAGCCAGAAACGTCGCGAAGTTCATGTCATTGGGGGGCAGCAGCAGGTATAATACGGTCGCGGCCATGACAATGTCGATCGCGGTGAACAGTAGCTGTCCACTGAGCAACCGGAAAGACGGGGTCGAAAAACTGTGGCCGCGCAACGTGATTTCCGATGTGCGAAAGGTGATCGCCGTCAGAAGCCCGAAAGATACAGCCAGAGCTGCGACGCCGGCCCACCTTAGAATAACCGGGCTTATCGACGTAAGGGATTGCAAGGCATATGGATGATAGACCAGCGCCCCAAACCCGACGATCGTCGCGCCCAGGCCGAACGCGACTGATCCGAAGATCGCGATTGCTGCAATGTCATAGCCTGTCAGCCCAAGCGACGAATAGATGCGATAGCGCACCGCACCACCGGTAACCGGACCTGCACCGACGGTATTGCCGAGCGCATAGCCAAGAAACCCCCCCGTCACGATAACAGGAAATGGCAGTTTTTTACCAAGATACCGCAGGGCGGACCAATCATAGCCAATCAGCGCGGCGTATCCTGTAAACGTGGCCAACAGCGACAACGCGATTATATGCCACGGCGTGCCCCGTACTTGGGTCATCACGTCTTTGAAGTTGACGGGCTGAAGTAACCTGTAGAGCGCATACGCCCCCAGCGTGAATAGGCCCGCAGTCAACAGGTAGGGGACGGCGGGTTTGATCTTTGCCCACATCCCGGTTGACGGCGATGCTTCGGTTTGTTGTGTCACGTCAACGCCTCGATTCTTGCCTTTTTGCCACTTTTACCCCGCTAAGATGCTGTTTGCATGGGCGTAGACTTTTAGCGATAGGGCCAGAATGCGATGTGGGCAAGCGTCGCGCCGAAATTCTCAGCCCGGATGATTGTCGTGGCGTTTGCTCAATTGTCGAAAAACGCGAAACAGGTAAATACCGATCAACCCAACGATGACGGCTGTGGAAACGGGGTTCATCCAAGAGGCGACTTTTTCGTACTGCGATTCCAGAAGGTATCCGGCAGCGGCAAGAAGCCCCGTCCAGACCGCACTGCCCAAGGTTGTGTAGAGAAGGAATGACCACAGCGGCATCCCGGCCACGCCCGCAGGAACAGAGATCAACGTCCGGACGCCGGGTATCATCCGACCGAAAAATACCGCGCGCCAGCCATAGGATTCAAACCATTTGCTGGCGCTTTCCACCTCTTTAGGGGTGAGCGTCAACCAGGCCCCGTGGTGTTCGGCAAAGCGGCATAACCGCTCTTCTCCGATCCAGATGCCTATGTAATACCAAAGCAATGCACCCAATACTGAGCCCGCGGTTCCCGCGACGATCGCTAACGTCAGGGACAGTTCCCCTTGTGCAGACAGATACCCGGCAAAAGGCATGACCAGTTCAGAGGGAATCGGTGGAAAGACATTTTCGGCAAGCATCAGGACAGCAACGCCCAAATGGCCAAGCGTGCTCATCCAAGATGTAATCAAGTCAAACATTTTTGGCTCTCCTGGCGAACCTGTATCCACAAATGAAAAATTTCTTCGAGCTGTGCGAACAGATAGGGCTGCCACCCCCTCGGACAACTAACCGTAAGATTACGGATTGGTAATAAAGCCGGATCGCACTGGTATCGGGTCATCGGCGGCAAAGGGGACGTGCCCGCCATCCGCGATAAGTGCGGATTTGCACCAAATCAGCTTGCCGATCTCCGATCACAATAAACATGGAATCGAAATTCCGAGTTGACGGCGGCTCAACTTACCCACAGTGTCCAACAATCGGACAATAGCAAGCTTGGGAGGGTGGTGCTGTGGAACGGGACCCTGGGGCGCGAGACGCAACGGGGAAGGAGGCCTTTTTCGCACATATCGGCTGCTGCCTGAGTGAGAATCCGAAAATCATCCTAGGGAGGAGAACAAGAAATGAAAAAGACTGGAATATACGGAGCCTTAAGCGCCGTTGGACTAGCGGCAGGTCTGGCCGGGTCTGCTGCGGCACAGGAAGACACGTTCAAGATCGGCATCATTACCTTTCTGTCGGGGCAGGCGGCAGAAAGCTTTGGCGTGCCGGCGCTGAACGGCGGCAAGCTTCTTATCGACATGATGAACAAAGGCGACGCACTGCCTGCCCCCTACAACACCAAGGGTTTTGGCGGGATGAACATCGAATATGTCGTTGTTGACGAAGCGGGCGGTGCCACCAAACAGGTTCAGGAATTCCGCAATCTGGTTCAGCGCGAAGAAGTCGATGCCGTGCTGGGTTATGTTTCGTCGGGCGATTGTCTGGCCGTTCCTCCGGTCGCGGATGAGCTGAAAGCGTTTACCATTCTTTACGATTGCGGCACGCCACGCGTGTTCGAGGATGGAAAGTTTGAATATGTCTTCCGCACCGCCGCCCATGCGACAATGGATAACATCAGCCTTGCCCGCTATCTGAAATCGCGCAACTTTGACGTTCCAACCTATGCAGGCCTGAACCAGGACTATGCGTTTGGTCAGGATAGCTGGGCAGATTTCACCGCATCGATGACGCAGATTTACCCTGATGCAGTGATCAAGACGGCGTTGTTCCCAAAGTTCGGGGCAGGGCAGTACGGGACGGAAATTTCCGCGCTTCTGCGTGAAAAGCCTGCTTTGGTACATTCGTCAAATTGGGGCGGTGACCTGCAAGGGTTCCTGATCCAGGCAACCGCGCGCGGTCTGGACAAGCGGTCTCAGTTGGTTCTGTCAGCTGGCGATCACGTTATCCCGCAATTGCAGGACAAGATGCCGGATGGGATCTTTCTGGGTGCACGCGGCGTCAACGGTTTAGCTGCCTATGCCCGGGGCGGTGAACTCAAGGAACTGACAGACACGATGTGGGACGCTTACGAAGCGGAATATGGCGTGTTTCCGGTACAGGCACCGTTTCGTATGTGGCAGGCGCTTTTCGGTCTGAAGACGGCTGTTGAAAAGGCGATGGCTGATAATGGCGGCAAGAAGCCCAATGACGAGGAATTGGTGGCCGCGATGAAGGGTCTGGAATGGGATGCCCCATCCGGCCATATCGAAATGGCACTTGCCGATGGCCACCAAGCAATCCAGCCCAATGCGATCGGAACGACAAAGTGGAATGCGGACGCCGGCAAGATGGAGCTGGTTGATGTGGAATACTATGCAGCGCGGTGTGTGAACCCGCCGGAAGGTACCAAGGCAGCCGATTGGATCGCCCAAGGCTTTCCTGGCGCCGAATGTGACTGACGTTAGCGACGTGTAACCAAGACCCGTCGCGAAACTCGCGGCGGGTCTCCTTCAAACACATCTCTCGGACATTCAATTTATGGACCTCTTTGCAACCATTGTCGTTGATGGACTCATTTATGCTGGCTGGCTTTTTATCGTCTCGGTCGGCCTGACGCTGGTATTCGGCGTGCTCAATATCCTCAATATTGCCCATGGCAGTCTCTATGCTATCGGAGCATATGCGTCCGCTTCTCTTGTTGGAGCCTATTTCGCGGCAGGGGGGGATGCGTTTCCCTATGGCAGTTACGCGGCTTTGATCCTTGCGGCAGTTCTTGTCGCGGTTGTTCTGGGGCCACTGCTGGAACGCGGGCTGCTCAAGTATTTCTATGGGCGTGACGAAGTTCTCAATGTGCTCGTGACCTATGCCGTGTTTCTCATTCTGGAAGATGTGATGAAACTGATCTGGGGCGTTAACCCCTATTTCGTTTATGAACCCTACACCCTGTTGGGCGACGTAGAGATCGGCCCGTTGTTCTATGTAGGCTATGATTTCGCGGTCATCGCTGCCGCGATCATCGTGGGGCTGGCGGTGTGGCTAACGCTGAACCGCACCCAGATCGGCAAGGTCGTGTTGGCCGTTATTCACGATGCAGAGATGAGCCAGACGATGGGCGTGAACGTTCAGCGCATCTATCTGGGAGCTTTCACAGCGGGCGCTTTTCTTGCCGCTTTGGGCGGAGCGTTGACGGCCCCGATGATATCGGTCACCCCGGGGCTTGGGGCCAACGTCATTATCGTCGCTTTCGCCGTGGTGATCATAGGCGGGCTTGGTTCAGTACCCGGTGCCGCGATCGGAGCGCTGATGGTGGGGATCAGCCGTGCGGCGTCAGTCCATCTGCTGCCGGAAGCGGAACTTTTCATAGTGTATTTCGTGATGGCGATCGTGTTGGTGTTCAGACCCGAAGGCCTATTCGCTAAAACCAAGGCGAGGAAGATTTGATGCGGTACGTTCTTTTCTTATATGCTGCGATCGCATTTGTCGTTCTGGCCGCAGGGTCAATCATCCTGCCGGATTGGGCGATGTTCCTGTTCGCCATGGCATTGGCCAAAGGATTGGTATGTCTGGGAATCGTCGCGATGATGCGCGGCGGGGTCGTATCATTCGGACAGGGGCTGTATTACTGCATAGGAGCCTATACCGCGACGCTTGCCGCAAACATGTGGGGCCTGTCGGATATCTTTCTGCTCACGCTGCTAAGCAGTGCTGTCTGTCTGATCGTCGGGGTCATCTTTGGGCCGATGTTGGCGACATATCGCGGCATCTTCTTCGCGATGCTGACGCTCGCCTTGTCGATGGTGCTGTATGGCACCTTGTCCAAGATGAGCGTTCTGGGCGGATCTGACGGGTTGAATATCGCGCCGCCAACCTTTCTTGGCTGGGCACCCGAAGGGCGCGATCTGCAAACGGCGCTCTATATTTATGTCGTCGCCATTGTGGTCATAGCCGGGACGCTCATGCGGATCTACTTTGACAGTGAACAGGGACTAATCACATTGGCCACGCGTGACAATGAATTGCGGGTCGAATACCTGGGGGCATCCGTGCGCAAGGTGATGGCCTATAATTACATCTTCGCGGCGGTTCTGGGGGGGCTGGGAGGAACTATCGCGGTTCTCGCCTTGGGCCACGTAGACCCTGAGTTCGCATTCTGGACCACATCTGGTGAATTTGTGTTTGTCGCTATTCTGGCGGGCTATATGTCGGTCCCCGCGGTGTTCGTGGCGGCGATCATTCTGGAAGTGGTTCGTTCATTTTCCAATCTATACTTCCCCAACACATGGCAGCTATCGCTTGGTATCTTCCTGTTGATCGTCATCGTCACCTTGCCGAATGGCTTGGGTTCACTGCTAAGCCGCAGAAAAGGAGGCAAAACATGAGCGCTGGTGTTCTTGAGGTTCGCGACGTCCAAAAAACGTTCGGCGCTGTGACGGCTGCAAAAGATATCTCGGTTTCCGTGCCCAAAGGGGCGATTTATTCCTTGATAGGGTCGAACGGGGCCGGAAAGACGACATTCGTCAACATGGTAACCGGGTATATCAAGCCGGATTCCGGTGAGATAAACTTTGGCAGTCGAAATATTGCCGGGCTTGCGCCGCGCCTGATCACGCGGCTGGGTATCCACCGCTCTTTCCAGATCGCCCAACTGTGTAACGAACTGACGGTCGAGGAAAACATGCTGCTGGCTGGGGCCATACACCACGACGAACGCCCTTCGTTCTTTCGACATGCCCACAGCGCGGCTGCCCGTGAACGTGCGATGGCGACGCTTGAACGTTTTCATATTGCAGAGCACCGTAACCGCCTTATTCCTGAACTTTCAGGCGGCGTCAAAAAGCTGCTGGACATCGCCATGGCAATGGCTGGGGAAACTCAGGTCATGCTGCTGGATGAGCCAACTTCCGGCGTGGCGGCAGACGAGAAGTTCCCGATTATGGATCTGGTGATCGAAGCATTGCGGGCCGAAGGGGTGACCGTGATCTTTGTCGAACACGACATGGATATCGTTACCCGTTATTCAGAGCGGGTCCTGGCGTTTTACGATGGCCAGATCATCGCGGATGATACGCCTGATGAGGTTCTACTGGACGAAAAGGTACAGCGATATGTCACAGGAGGCCCAGCATGAGTTTGAAGCTTGAAAATATTCAGGTCACGATCCAGGCGGCTCCGATTTTGCGCGGGATCAGCCTTGAGCTGGGGTCGGGTGAACGCATGGGATTGGTGGGTCGCAACGGTGCAGGTAAAACCACCGTCATGCGCACAATCACTGGCTTGGCCGATCTGGCGGGTGGGCAAATATTCTGGAACGGCGAAGACATCACGCAGATGTCGCCGCGGGATCGTGCACGATTGGGGTTTGGCTATATGCCCGAAGACCGGCGTCTGGTACCTGATCTTACCGTGGAAGAGAACATGCTGTTACCGGCTTGGGTCAATGATGCGATCGACGGGCCGCAACGGCTTCAGTTCGTTTATGACCTCATGCCGGAACTGACAAAGATGTCGAAGCGCAAAGCCTTGCTGTTGTCGGGGGGGCAGCAGAAAATGGTGGCGTTGGGGCGTGCATTGATCGCTGGCGAAAAGTTGTTGCTGTTGGATGAACCGTTTGAAGGCGTGGCCCCGGCGCTGGCCAAACGTATTTCCGATGTCATCACATCGTTGAAAGGTGATGGGCTATCTGTCTTGATTGCGCAGTCGGAACTAAGCCATTCCAGTGACCTGCTTCAGCGCGAAAGCGTTATTGAACGAGGTGAAATCATCAAGGTAAACGTGATTGACCCGGCATTTGCGCAGCGGGTCCCGGTCTGAATGGGTACAGATGCTATGTGCTTTTTCGTCAACGTTTCTAAAGCTTTCAGGGGGACAGGGCCGATATCATGGCGCTGAAAGTCAAACCATTGCGTGTCCAACACGCCTATGCTCAGGTGTCTGACCAGATCGAGGCGCAGATCATGAAAGGCGTGCTGAAACCCGGTGATCAACTTCCTGGTGAAGTTGAGATGGCGGCGATGTTCAATGTCAACCGATCCACGGTGCGCGAAGGCATTCGACGGCTCGAAAGCGAAGGTTTCGTGCGTCGATCATCTCCGCGCAAGATGGTGGTGTCGATTCCGCGAATGGCGGAACTTTCCTCTCGTCAGACACGCGCGCTCAGCATGCTGGATGTCAGCTTTGACGAACTGTGGCATGCGGCGATTGCAACCGAACCTCTTGCCGCTGAACTTGCGGCGCTCCACGCAGACGCGAAAGACTTGTCTACGTTAACCGATATCCACACGGCGCTTGTTGCGGCCGAAGGTAAGGGAAAGACCACGATAGAGCTTGATACGGCGTTTCATTCGCAGGTTGCCAAAGCGAGCAAGAACCGGGTGCTTCAGATGGCACGCGAACCGATCGGGTTTCTGCTTTATAGCGGATTCGAGGCGCTGATTCCGCAACTACCGCAAGCCATGTCGCGCCAGATTGTCGCGCATAATCACGTGATTGAAGCCATCCGCAACAGGGATCCATCGCGGGCACGGGAATGGATGCATAGGCATATAGACGATTTCAAACGTGGCTATATCCAGGCCGGATTACCGCTGAGCACGCCGATATCGGGTGTCCCCGGGCGCTTGGCGCATCTGGCCACCGATAAGGGGCCCAGTGCCGGTTCGAAATAGGAAACAGTATATGGAACACAATTCGGTCGACGCGCGCGAATTGCGAAAAGAATATCACTATGGCAGCCGTGTTCTTGAGTGCTATGTGGATCGGCCGCGCAACGTGCATGCGCTTTTGGCGGAAACGGTGGCGCGCTTTGCGCAAAAAGAAGCGGTGTTCTGCGATGAGGTAAGGCTCACTTTCAGTGAACTGGACGACGAAGTTGCACGCGTGGCGGCTGGCCTTGTCGGTCTTGGCATCGGAGCCGGTGACCGGGTCGCCATGCTTTTGGGAAACGGCGTGCCTTTCGTGGTTCTGACATATGCCGCCGCGCGGATCGGTGCGATCACCGTACCGCTGAGCATACGGGAACAGATGCCGGGAATTCGCCACGCCCTGGTGAATTCTGAAGCCAAGGCACTGGTGGTCGAGGCGGCATTCAGCACGATTGTCCCAGAGCCAACCGAGACACCATCGTTGACCGCACGCATATCTGTCGGACCGGCCCAAGGTTTTGAACCATACGAGAACCTCAGACAAACTGCACCTCTGACACAACCCGCTGACGTGGATGAAGAGGACACGGCAACGATCCTTTACACGTCGGGAACCACCGGCGTGCCGAAAGGTGCCACGTTATCGGGTCTGGGGATCGTCCATTCAGCCACGAATTTCGTCAAGACCATGTCGCTCGGCCCGCAGGACTGTACTATTGTGGTGGTACCGATGAACCATGTCACCGGGTTGGTCGCAGGTATTCACACGCTTGTGCGATGTGGCGGACGTGTTGTGATTATGCGCGAATTCAAGGCGGAAAAATTCCTTGAACGCGCGGCAAGCGAAGGCATGAGCTATTCGTTGATGGTTCCTGCGATGTATAACCTCTGCCTGCATCAGGCGGATCTTTCCAGATATGATTTGTCGAAGTGGCGGGTAGGCGGCTATGGCGGGGCTCCGATGCCCGCCGCGACCATCTCGCGGTTGGCCGATGCATTGCCGGGCCTTGGTCTGATGAACGCCTACGGAGCCACCGAAACGACGTCGCCGGCTACTGTCATGCCTGCCGATCAGACTGCACAGCGGCGTTTGTCAGTGGGGCGGCCTGTTCCGGGTGCCGAGATTTGCGTGATGGATGAACAAGGTTGCGAACAGCCCCCCGGCACCACCGGAGAGCTTTGGATCAGGGGGGCGATGGTTGTGCGCGGCTATTGGCGAAACCCCGACGCGGACGCGCGCGAATTTGCGGCCGGCTTCTGGAAGTCAGGCGATATCGGAATGATCGATCGTGATGGATACGTGCATATCCTTGATCGCAAGAAAGACCTGGTCAATCGCGGCGGCCACAAGATTTTTACTGCCGAAGTCGAAAGCGTACTGACTGCATGCGTGGGTGTCATCGAGGCAGCAGTCATCGCAAAGCCGTGCCCGATGTTGGGCGAGAGGGTACACGCTGTCCTATCAGTACGGACCGACCACGCCAGCGAAGACGAGATCAAGAAACACTGCGCGTCGCAGCTTGCCGATTACCAATGTCCAGAAAGTTACACGATGTTGGACACATTACTGCCGCGCAACGCGAATGGTAAAATTCTGAAACAACAGCTCAAGACCGATTTGGGGTTCGCTCATCCCTGACCGCTGCCAACTCTCCTAGATATTCACTGACCTGGCAAAGCTGCCTAGCTTGCACACAAAGGAAACCAAACACATGAACAACAAGCTGGAACGCAATAGCATATCCCCACGCGCATTGGAGATCGCCGATCGGGTCGAGGCCTTCGTGCGCGAAAAGATCATCCCCTTCGAAGGTGACCCCCGGTGCGGGTCACACGGGCCATCGGACGAGCTTGCCGACGAGATGAAAGCGTTGGCGCGTTCCGCCGGCGTCATGACGCCCCATATCCTGGATGACGGCGGTCACCTGACGCAAAGAGAAACGGCAGCCGTGCTTATCCGTTCAGGATTGTCCCCGCTGGGACCGTTGGCGTGCCACACCTGCGCCCCGGACGAAGGCAACATGTATCTGCTGGGCAAGGTCGCTTCGCCCGAACTGAAACAGCGGTTTTTGCCGCGGATGGTCGATGGCAGTATCCGGTCCGCGTTCTTCATGACCGAACCTGCCGAAGAAGGCGGCGCGGGGTCCGACCCATCGATGATGTTGACCACTTGCCGGATGGATGGAAACCACTGGATAATCAACGGGCGCAAGACTTTCATCACCGGGGCAGACGGCGCGGGCATGGGTATCATCATGGCCAAATCCGATGACGGGGCCTGCATGTTCCTGGTTGACCTGCCGGATCCGGCCATCCGTATCGAAAGAGTCATGGACACCATCGACAGCTCTATGCCCGGAGGCCATGCGGTTATCACCATCGACAACCTGCGCGTTCCCGCCGATCAGATGTTGGGTGCGTCGGGCGAAGGGTTCAAGTATGCGCAGGTCCGCCTCGCTCCGGCGCGCCTGAGCCACTGCATGAGATGGCTCGGCGCATGTATCCGTGCAAACGAGATCGCTACGGATTATGCGAACCGCCGCATGGCGTTCGGCAAGCCGTTGGTGGACCACGAAGGCGTCGGGTTCATGCTGGCAGAGAACCTTATCGACCTCAAGCAAGCAGAGTTGATGACCTATTGGTGCGCCGATGTCCTGGATAGCGGTGCACAAGGCGGAACCGAAAGTTCCATGACCAAGGTCGCCGTATCAGAAGCGCTGATGCGCGTGGCGGACCGGTGTGTTCAATGTACGGGTGGACAGGGCGTGTCCGCCGATACCATCGTGGAGCAGGTGTTCCGCGAGATACGTGCGTTTCGTATCTATGATGGACCAACCGAGGTGCACAAATGGAGCCTTGCCAAAAAGATCAAGCGGGATTGGAAGTCGGAGCAACCTGCGTGACAAAAGGTGCTTCAGACCCTGAGTTGAACCAGGGTGTGATACCTGTACGTGATGGTTTCGGGTTTGACTACGCCGCCCTGACGCGGTGGATGGAGGCGCATGTCGAAGGTTTTCAGGGACCTTTGACAGTATACGAATTCCGCGGGGGCCAGTCCAACCCGACGTACAAGCTTGTCACGCCGGGCAAAACATACGTGTTGCGTCGCAAACCGTTTGGAGACTTGATCGCTGGTGCACATGCGGTTGACCGTGAAGCACGCATATTGCTCGCGTTGGGTGCGACGGGCTTCCCTGTCGCGCGGGTGTATGGTGTGTGCCTTGACGAAGATGTCATCGGCAGCTGGTTCTACATCATGGACATGGTGGAGGGCCGTATTTTCTGGGACGCCACCTTTGCGTCGGTTCCCGCCGATCGGCGCCCACCATATTTTTCGGCGATGAATGATACCTTGGCGCGGCTGCACCAGATTGATGCGGCTGCGATAGGGTTGGCTGATTTCGGCCGCGGAGAAAATTACCTGGCACGGCAAATAAGCCGATGGACACGATCCTATCTTTCGGACAGCGACGCAGGCAGAGATGCCGGTATGGACTGGCTGATCGAATTTCTGCCAAATGCCATTCCCGACAGTGACGAATCCGCGATCGTGCATGGTGATTATCGGTGCGACAATATGATTTTCCATCCCACAGAGCCAAAGATTGTGGCCGTCTTGGATTGGGAGCTATCGACCCTTGGTCACCCGTTGGCGGATTTTACCTATCACGCCATGATGTACCGTATGCCGCCGCAGATCGTGGCAGGACTTGGCGATGTTGACCCTGCCAGCCTCAATATTCCGACCGAGGCCGAATATGTTGAACAGTATTGCGCGGCCACGGGGCGACGTTCGATTCCCAACTACGAGTTCTTCATCGCCTTCAACTTTTTTCGAATGGCGGCGATCTTCCACGGTATCAAGGGGCGTGTGGTACGTGGCTCTGCTGCGTCTGCGCATTCAGCACAACGGGTTCAGCATTATCCTGTTTTGGTCAAGTTGGCAGTGGACGCGGCAAAGGCATGCGCATGACCGGATCAATTTCATGCCATAGATGTCGGAAAATTGTCATTATCCGGATCTTGGCAATAGAACGGGAAATCTCGGTACACTAGCGTATGAAAATGTACGAGATGTATGCGAGCTTGGGCCCGGTAATTTGAATAAGGACAATGGTGTGAGCAAAACTGAACGTGATCGGCTGACCAGTACCCATTGGGGCACTTATAACGTCGACGTGGAGCATGGGCGCGTCGTTGGCATTCGGCCTTTTTCGCAAGACCCTGATCCGTCGCCCATCGGGCCCGGGATAGTTGATGTACTTGACGGACCCACGCGCATCACGGCACCGATGGTGCGCAAAAGTTGGCTTGAGGGTGGCCCCGGGACGGCAGGGCACCTGCGTGGCCATGACAGCTTCGTACAGGTGAGCTGGGACGAAGTAGATCGGCTCGTGGCCTCCGAGCTTGCTCGGGTAATAGAGGAACACGGAAATCAGGCGATATATGCCGGGTCTTACGGCTGGGCGAGTGCGGGAAGGTTTCATCATGCGCAAGGCCAGTTGAAACGTTTTCTCAACTGTATCGGAGGGTTCACGGGGTCACGTAATACCTATAGCTTTGCCGCCGCCGAGGTCGTAGTGCCGCATGTTATCGGTGATTTTCGCGGCCCGCTGGAAAGCGCGACCTCTTGGGAGTCGATCGCGAAACACTGTGAACTTTTTGTCGCTTTTGGTGGCATCCCGTTGAAGAACGGTCAAATCTCGCAAGGGGGTGTCGGCGCGCACGTACAAAAAGCCGGCGTGACGGCCGCTGCCGAGGCCGGGGTTCAGTTTGTCAGCATCTCTCCGCTTAAGGACGACATGGCACCGAATGCGCGCGCGCAATGGATTGCGCCGCGTCCGTCGACCGACGCGGCGCTTATGCTGGGGCTGGCGTTTGTTCTTTTGGACGAAGATTTGTTGGATCAGCCGTTCCTGGATGGATACACGACAGGTTTTGGAAAATTTGCCGCCTATCTGCGTGGTCAAGAAGATGGCATCGCCAAAACACCTGAATGGGCCGCGGACATCTGTGACATCCCAGCCGATACCATTCGAGATCTGGCCCGTCGGATGGCGTCGCAACGCTGCATGATTTCCGTGAGCTGGTCGTTGACCCGTCAGGATCACGGAGAGCAACCTTATTGGGCGGCTATAACGTTGGCGGCAATGTTGGGGCAAATCGGGTTGCCGGGCACTGGTTTCGGCTTTGGCTATTCGGCCATGAACAACGTGGGATTGCAACGACGCTATATTGATTACGCGTCGATGCCGCAGGGCGTAAACCCGGTATCGAGCTTCATTCCGGTGGCGCGCGTTACCGACATGCTGGAAAATCCCAACGGACGTTTTGATTATGACGGTCAGCAGATGTTGTATCCTGACGTGCGGCTGGTCTGGTGGGCTGGCGGCAACCCGTTTCATCACCACCAGGACCTGAACCGGATGCGGCAGGCGTGGGCGCGGCCTGAAACGGTGATTGCGAACGAATGGTGTTGGAACAGTCTGGCGCGCCATGCCGATATCGTGTTGCCGTGTACTACCCCCCTTGAACGCAGTGATATCGCCCTGACACCAAAGGACCCGTTTCAGGTGGTGATGGACCAAGCCATCGACCCTGTGGGACAGGCAAAAAGCGATCATGATATTTTGCGCGGCATCGCCGCGCGAATGGGGGTCGAAGAAGCATTTACAGAGAACCGCAGCCCCGAAGACTGGCAGCGCTGGCTATATGACATATCTCGCCAATCCGCCGCCCGCGAGGGTGTAAGCCTTCCGGATTGGGAAAGTTTTCAACGCGACGGCGTTTTTCGCGTTCCAGACCCGGACCATGACACTGTCATGCTCGAAGATTTTCGGCGCGATCCCGTCAAGCATCCATTGCAGACCCCCAGTGGAAAGATCGAGATATTTTCCCAGACAATTGCGGGCTTCGGGTATGACGACTGCCCAGGTCATCCCACTTGGATGGAGCCTTTGGAATGGCTGGGCAATGCGCACAGCTATCCTTTGCATATGATTTCAAATCAGCCTCGCAACAAGCTCCATTCGCAGCTTGACCATGGTGCGGTTAGCCAAGCGGACCGTGAGGCAGGGTGGGAACCCTGTTTGATGAACAGGGCTGATGCGACGGCCAGAGGTTTACACGAAGGGCAGGTGGTGCGGATATTCAACGACAGGGGGTCCTGCTATGCCAGAGTGCACCTGAGCGATGATATCATGCACGGCGTCGTTCAAATTGCCACGGGTGCCTGGTATGACCCCAGCGACGACAGTTGTCGCAATGGAAACCCCAATGTGTTGACCGTGGACAAGGGAACATCGCGGCTGGCACAGGGACCCATCGCCCATACGTGTTTGGTGGATGTTGAACCTGCGGGTGCGGATATCAAACCATCACAGATCTATACCCCACCCAACGTGATAGAACGCGACAAAATTGACGCTTGAAAAACCCCCTTAGGTTGCGGTTTCTCTTGCCAGAGATTCTCTAGGGAAGTCGAACTTGTTCTATCAAGTTAGGAACTTATGGCAAACGAACGGGTTTATTTGGCAAGTGATTGCACCAATGAGTTGACCATTCTACCATAGCGACAGAGGTACCAAGATGGAATTTTTCGCTTTTCTTGCAGACCCTTGGTTCGTCACTTCTTGGTACTTCATCGGTGTGGGCGGTGCCGGGTGGGCCTTGTACGACATGCTGTTTGTAAACACTGCCGTTAACCCACCCTTAAAGGCGGCGTGGCCAATCATTATCTTCTTCTTTTCCGTTCTGGGCTTGGCGTTTTACTTCTGGACCTGCCGACCGTCCGGTGTTGGCGACATGACGGAAAAGGAAAAAAAGGAAAAACACAAAGAGTATGTCGACAATACATTTTACAAAACAAACGGTGCCTTGATTCACTGCGTCGGAGGGGACGGGCTGGGCATTGTGACTGCGATGATCGTCCTTCGCCTTAGTAATGTAACCTTCTGGCAGGAATTCTGGGTGGAATACGCTGTGGGTTTTGCCTTTGGCTGGATCATATTCCAACTTTGGGCGTTTCTGCTACAGGACAACGACATTCTCACAGCGCTGTTCAAGGCATTCCGGGCCGAATTTTTCTCGATGGCATCGGTCATGATCGGCATGGGTTTAGTGATGGCACAAATTACCCCACGCGTGGTTGGCGCGGCACCGCCCCCTGACACTTTCGCGTTTTGGGGCTTTGCGAGCTTTGGCCTCCTCGTGGGCGCAATACTCACCTTTCCGGTCAATTACGCACTAATCAAACTAGGGTGGAAGCATGGGATGTCCTGAAAAAACAACGGGCCGTGCAGCGATAATTGCGCTTGCATGCGCGCTTGTGGGTGTTCCAGCGGGGGCACAGCAAACTGACAAGGCACCTCCGCCCGGTCTCGCCCTGCAAGAGGGGGTGACCAACCAGCTCAACAAAGCGATATCAGGCTTGTCTTCGGGCACAAGGGGGGCGTCGGTAACCGCAATGGACGAAGCATTCCGTGTATTGGAGGTCGCCAAATATAGTGAGCTTTCAAGGGGCATGTTTTCAGAAGCAGAGAGCGCAGTTAAGCAGGCCCGCCGGGCACTTCAGAACGGGCGCAGAGCTGACGCGGTCGCCAAGCTTGAACAAGCAGTCTCCGCGCTTGAAGGCTCCGATGTCCCGCAATTGGGTCGAAAGGCCGATCTTGCCGAATACGAAGGCGCTATTCTGGTCAACGCCGACGGAAAAACGCTGGGGGAGCTGAATGCCGAAGTCGAATCGGAAGGTGTGGTCGCGGTGATCGGCAATTGGCAAGACACTCTCGGGTTTATTGATCTGGGGGGCCAGGAAGTGGTTCTGCCCCGTGATATGATTATCCTGGGTAAACCAGCACCGTTGGGGGGGGATATTGCTGTACTGGCTGACAGTTCCCGGCGGTACGCGGTGAAGGAGAAATGGCGCCGCTAATTCGCAACCAAGGGTGTCGCAGGTTAAAATTCCGCGTAATGGTCCGGAAAGATAGGGCGGCAACCTCCGCTTCGGGCTTATAGTGCACCTATCGGATGGTTAATCCTTCGCCGCCCCGATGGCAGGGATGGTTAATTTGGCTATCACAGTGCATTTGCGCAGATTTAGAAACCAGTTGGCAACAGCAGTTCTATGGGAGAAAGGCTGTTGCCGACCTGTGGGTTTATGTCACTCTAGTCGCCCGAATAGACCTTTAACGACGGTCCCTTTACCCGTTCAACACTGGTGACATAAAGGTTTTGATAGCCCAGATATGTTACCCCGGCGATAACCGAAGCAAGGGTCAATCCATATAAGAATGTCTTCACAACGGTTGCCCCCTGTCTTCGTTTTTGATTTCCTGGAACCACAGGTCGTGGTGTTCTGCGGCCCAATTCACATCGACGTCGCCGTCCCACATCGCCCAAAAGCCTCCCTCCATACCGACCGTGCCGATATAGATGTGCCCAATAAAGATCGCGATCAGCAGAACGCCTATGACGGCATGGATCATCATTGCCCAGCTCATCCCAGTGAGGTCCAGCCAATAGAACGGGAACAGCAAGGATACACCGGTCGCTACCATGATCAGGCCGCCCAGGATCGCGGACCAAAAGATAAGCTTTTGGCCAGCATTGAACCGACGGGCCGAAGGTGTGGAATCCTGACTGCTCAGAAAGCCCCCGAACCTGGCAAGCCAATGGAGATCAAGTCTGGTAGGTAGATTCTGGCGCAACCAAAGTACCGCCATCACAAGAATTCCCAATGCGAACGACGGGGCGAAAATGGTGTGACCCCATGTTGATATCCATCCCGCAAGACCAAGGACCCTGTCACCGAAAGGCTGGAACAGTGTTACGCCTACGGAAAGCACGATACCGGTGAGTGCCAGCATGATGAAGCTTAGGGCCGTCATCCAGTGATTGGCACGCTCAAGTACGCTAAAGCGCTTGACGGTACGCCCACTTTTACCCTCGGAAATTGGAATGCGGCCGCGCACAGCAAGAAACAACGCAAGCAGGAATGAGAAACCAAGAATGGAGATCGCTCCTAAGTGAGTTGTGAAATCAGCAATGACAAGCCGCCAGTCGCGCGCAAAGGGACGTTGCAATAAATTTGCGTTGACGTAGGGAAGCGACGACGTGCCAATGACGCGCCGCGCAGGCTGCATCATATCCAGCGTATTCTCATCAGGTATCTGCCACGTACGTGTCAAAAGGTCCGATGGTTCGTCTATCGTGGTTTCTGTGAATAAAACCCGATCATTCAGAGCAGAGGGCCTGGGCTCATTGCTGTCTGGGGATGGTCCGCTTACAAAGCGCTCTTTTTGAAAATTGGTGCGGTCAGCAAGCGATTTGTTGACCATGATGCCAACCCCGTCCTGGTCCTGAGCCACGCCCCATCGCACTTCGGGAACGGTACGGGAATCATCGTCGAAAAGCTCGAACCCTTGCCAAACCAGGGCGATTGCCAGTAATCCCGCCACGATGCCGCCCCAGACCCGGTATCGAATAAAGCGTTTGCCACGATCTTCGCTAGAGTCACTCATTTTGCTCACCCTCAGGATAGTATGCGGTTTTCCAACCCCACGCACCGGAGCCGAAACCGCGGTTGATTACACGTTCACGGTAGATTTCGCTTACTGTGTCCGCGTCGCCGGCCAAAAGTGCTCGGGTGGCGCAAACTTCGGCGCAGATTGGCAGTTTTCCTTCCGCAATACGATTGCGGCCATATTTCTGAAACTCTGCCTCTGACCCGTTTTCTTCGGGGCCACCGGCGCAGAATGTACACTTGTCCATGACCCCGCGGGTGCCAAAGGACGTGGATCTGGGGAATTGCGGTGCGCCGAACGGGCAGGCGTAAAAGCAATAACCGCAGCCGATGCAGGTGTCCTTGTCATGAAGCACGATACCCAGGTCGGTTTGATAAAGTGTCGATACCGGGCACACCGCGACGCACGGCGCGTCGGTACAGTGCATGCACGAAATCGGGACCGATTTTTCGCCCGGTTCACCGTCATTAAGTGTGACGACCCGGCGCCGGACCATACCGAAAGGCACTTCGTGTTCATTTTTGCAAATCGTCGAACAGGCGTTGCATTCGATACATCTGTCCGCATCGATAAGGAATTTCAATCTAGCCATGTCAAACTTCCTAAGCTCGTTCCAAACGACAGAGTGTCGCTTTGGTCTCTTGCATTTGTGTAACGATATCATAGCCATAGGTCTGAACGGTGTTGGTTGCCTCACCAACAACATAGGGGATGGCACCATCCGGATAGCGGCCGCTGATGTCCTCGCCCATCCAAAACCCTGCAAAGTGGAATGGTAAAAATACAGTTCCCACAGGTATACGGTTGGTCACCATGACCGCCACGCGAATGCGACCTTCAGGCGTAACCACCCAGCAATCCTCTTTGTCCGCGACGCCTATGCTTGACGCATCGACTGGATTGACCTCGACAAACATGTGCTGCTGAAATTCCGCGAGCCAGCGATTTGATCGCGTTTCATCACCACCGCCTTCAAATTCCACAAGGCGCCCCGATGTCAGGATCGTAGGAAATTCTGTCGCGTGGTCGACCTGTTGGATGCTCTCGTATAGCACGGGCAGGCGCCACTTACGCCGGTCACTATAAGTCGCGTATTGGGGCAACAAGTCGCGGCGCGGGGTATAAAGAGGTTCTCTGTGCAGCGGGACGGGATCTGGGAAGTTCCAGACAACCATGCGGGCCTTGCCGTTGCCATAAGGGGCCAGCCCATGCGAGATCATGACCCTTTGGATACCACCCGACAGGTCGGTTTTCCAGTTCACCTTGCGGATATCTCCGGCAAGGTCGTTACCACCGTCGCTGGTCGTATCGCCGCTGTCATCCGCCAGGTACGCTTCGATCGCAATCAGAGCTTGCTGAGGATAGCCGGGGAACTTGCTGGTCAACGAAACCCCATCTTTGGTCTGACCATCAATCTCGACTGCCTGACCCGCGACGTTAATTGTCTCACGCTCAAGGGCCAGTAAAGCTGTTCTTGCCTCGCTTTCAGGTAAATCAAGCAGCTTCAGATCGAACCGGCCAACCCCGATCGCGAGGATGACCAGTTTTTCCTTGGCCGTCAGATCGTCTGTCCAGCCCAAGGCCTCGATCATGCCGAGCGTGCCTTCGGGATAGCCATCCTTGATTTCGGAACCGACGGTATAGCTGTCCTCGGCCAGCAGGTTGGAGCCTTCGCGTTCTACACCCCAGCGTGCCCTGAACGGCAGCCCGCCTTCGGCGACGGATTTAGAAGTGTCGTACAACAAAGGGGTACCAGGGTGTTTTTGGTCCGGTGACCCCCAAGCGGGCCAGGGCAGGCAGTAATATTCGCCTTTTACGGGTTCCTCTTTCCCAAGCAAAGTAACAGAATCGAACTTGTCCTGATTTTCCATGTGGAGCTTCAGGCGCTCCGGGCTTTGACCGGTATACCCGATTGTCCATGTGCCTTTATTGATTTCGCGCAGGATACTTTCGGCCGACGGGTTGTTGTCATTCACCTCGATGTTCTTGAACATCTCGTCAGCAAATCCCAAGGCATTGGCGAAAAGATACGTAATCTCATAATCACTTTTCGCTTCGAAAAGCGGTTCGAACACCTTGGTGCGCCATTGCACGGACCGCGAAGAGTTGGTGACGGAACCATCTATTTCTGCGGTGGTGGCTGCAGGCAGCAGGTATACGTCGTCTTTCTTCTGGGTCATGACCGCGACTTGCGTTGGATATGGGTCGATAACACAAAGAAGTTCGACTTCTTCCAAGGCGCGCAGCTGGTCTGGGCCACGTGTGATAGAGTTGGCAGCGTGACCCCAGAAGATCATCGCCTTTACCGGGTTGGGCTGTTCGATCGCCTCCGGGTTTTCGGTAATAGCGTCCATATAGCGACTTAGGGCCATACCTTCTTTTTCCATCAAATCCTTAGAGCCGAACCGGTCTTTCATCCAGCTGTAATCAGTTCCCCAGACCCGGCTCCAGTGTTTCCAGGCGTTGGTAGACAGGCCGTAGTATCCCGGCAGGGTATCACAGGCGACCCCAAGGTCGGTCGCGCCCTGAACGTTATCGTGTCCGCGAAAGATATTCGCCCCACCGCCCGGGATGCCGATGTTACCAAGCACCAATTGCAAAATAGATGCGGCTCGGGTTTTCGACGATCCGACCGAAGACTGGGTCAATCCCATACACCAGACCAAGGTGCCTGGACGGTTCTCCGCGAGCATTTGGGCGACTTTTCGAGTCTGGTCTGCGGGGATTCCCGATACGCGCTCAACTTCTTCAGGAGTCCAGTTTTCGGCCTCGGCGCGAATTTCCTCTATGCCCCACACGCGCTGCTCAATGTATTCCTTGGCTTCCCAGCCGTTCGCAAGCACTTCGCGGACCAGTCCCATCAAAAAGCCAATGTCAGAGCCCGGACGTATTCTGACATATTCATCGGCGTGTGCTGCTGTGCGGGTGAACCGGGGGTCGACCACAATTAACTTCGATCCGTCTTCCTTGGCATTAAGCACATGCAACATCGAGACAGGGTGCGCTTCTGCCGGATTCCCGCCGATGATGATAATGGACTTGGAATTGCGGATATCGTTGAACGTGTTTGTCATGGCCCCATAGCCATAAATATTGCTGACGCCGGCAACTGTCGTCGAATGGCAAATCCGCGCTTGGTGGTCGACGTTGTTCGTTCCCCAATAAGCCGCGAATTTTCGGAAGAGATATGCCTGTTCGTTCGAGAACTTGGCGGACCCAAGCCAGTAGGCGCTGTCAGGGCCATAGTCAGTTCGAATGGTCTGTAGTTTTTGCGATATTTCGGAAATCGCTTGATCCCAGCTGATGCGCGTCCATTCGCCATCAACTTTTTTCATCGGATATTTAAGCCGACGCTCGCCCTGGGAGATTTCGCGCATCGCCGCACCTTTGCAGCAATGGGTCCCTTGGTTGATCGGGCTTTCGAAAACCGGTTCTTGCCCGATCCATGCTCCGTTTTGGACCTCGGCCCAGATCGAACACCCAACCGAGCAGAACTGGCAAATGGTCTTGATATGTTTGATTTCAGGCGAGAGGGCTGGCGCAACAGAGGGGGCGGCTTGTACGCGTCCCGCAGCGGTTATCGGGGCCATCAAAGCGGCCGCACCAAGTCCAGAGGCCATCAAGAACGAGCGGCGATCAAGGTTGCCAACGGTGTGCTGTTCAACATGGTTGGGGGTTCTCAACGCTCGAACAGCCGTTCCTGTCTTTCGTTTCAACATGAAGTACTCTCCATAGCAGAGGTTTGTCAGCTTCTCGCTAACCGATAATATTCTCGAATGTGCTTGGTATCTTTCAACGACAGTTTCCGGTGGTCCGTTCCGTCGGTGTCCACGTCGGTGACGGGGTCATCTTGTTCAGAAGCCTGTACGACAGTAGCGATACTAGCTGCGGCTCCTGCTCCTAAAATACCTCGTCTGGTTATTTTTGAATGCGTCATAGCTGCCTCCTTTTCAACCTAGAGCTAGTTCTCGAAAATTTATGTCAACGGAATGGTAAGGAAAATTTTCGGAAAATTTGCGCGGAGTTCAGCTCACAGGTTCACTCCGCCGTTATACCCTGACCAAGGCGGTATCCCCTTGATCCCGGAACATGTGGTTGAATGGGGGAGTATCTACCTGGGATGGAAATCATCGCCGTGCGTAGCTAATGGTTGGTAACACGCATCGCTTTACTCACGATTTCAAGATGGGTCGCCATCGCAACTTGAGCAGCGTTGGCATCCCTGTCAGCAATGGCACCAACGATGATGCTGTGTTGTTCAGAATGGGTTTCGGTAAATTCGTTTACCCCAAGCCGCCGATAGGTACGATCCCATTCTCGCTGCCACACCGGGCGATATCTGGCCCCCGAAAAATAGCGCAGCAATGCAATCAAAACCGGATTCCGCGCAACATGTGCAATGGTCTGGTGAAATGCATCATCGGCCCTTTCGCACGCTGAACGATCACGGGCTTTTCGGCATGCATCAACACGTTGGTTTAGCAACACCAGATCGTCGTCCACACGCCGCAGAGCCGCGGTCGCCGATACCGGGGGTTCCAAAAGTACCCGTGCTTCCATGAGGTCCAACGGCGTGGTTGCTTCCAGCAGGATCATATCGCGCACCGGCCTCGCAATCGGACGTGAACCGCGAAAGGTGCCTTGGCCAACGTGACGCCAAAGCTCTCCCTCCGCCTGAAGCACGGCCAAAGCTGCGCGTAAGGTTTCGCGACTGCAACTTATATCGGCTGCAAGTTGTCTTTCGGCAGGTAGTTTATCCCCGACAACGGGCGCTACGGTATCAATGTAATCGCGAAGCCGCTCTAGCACCTCGGCTTTTCGAATTCCCATCCACCATCCCGTATTCAGACCAATTTGCAGACCAATCGACGATAGGACAAAGAAGGGAACGTGCCAATGAAAGAGTCGTTATGTTGTCGTATTTCATCCTAGTTATCGCAGGCCTGACAGCCGGGGCGATAAATGCCCTGGCCGGAGGCGGCACATTGATCAGCTTTCCGGCACTGATCTGGATCGGGGTCCCGCCGATCATGGCGAATGCGACCGCCACGTTGACGGCCTTGCCGGGGTATATAGCAAGCGCGTGGGCCTATCGTCACGACCTGCATGCGGAAGGCACGCTCAAGCTGCGTGTCGTCTATATGGTGACTGCAATTGGCGGGCTTATCGGGGCCGTCTTGTTGCTTGTGACGTCGAGTGATGCCTTCACGGGCATTATCCCTTGGTTGCTGCTAACCGCCACAACCCTTTTCGCGGTCGGGCCTAGTCTGATCGCCATGGTAAAGCGGCGTGATCTGGGACCAGTTGGCCCTGTTGCGTCGGCATTGGCGCTTGGAATTGTTGCGATTTATGGGGGGTATTTCAACGGGGGCCTCGGTATCATCCTTCTTGCCGTTTTGGGGCTGATCGGCTTTGAAAATCTGCACAATATGAACGGTTTGAAAAACCTGTTGTCAGCGATCTTATCTGTCGTGTCGGTGACGACCTATGCTGTTGCGGGAATGATTGCATGGGAATCCGCGTTGGTTTTGGCAGTGGCGACGACCATAGGCGGCTACCTCGGGGCCCGGTATGCGCGACGCATCCAGAATACCCGCGTACTGCGGATCGTCATCGTTGTTATCGGCGTATGGATGACCCTGGTATTCTTTATTTTCTAGGTATCTGGTTCATCTAATCCTCGCCTCGATGATAGACATCTCCGTTCGAGAGTATGACCGTGTCCATGCGGATATCCCACGGCATCGGAAATATGCTTGGCAGGCGGCACCCGTCAAAGCCCACACCTATCACCCGCGGTGGGGGAGCCAGCGATGCCAAAGTTCGGTCGTAATAGCCACCGCCATTGCCCAATCGGTAAAGCTGGTGATCTACGCCGACCAAAGGTGAAACCACGATATCAGGTACATCCGGCGTACCATCTTCAGGGACAGGGATGTTCCAGATCCCGCGGACCATCCTGCAACCGGGCTGCCAATGACGGAATTCAAGCGGGGCACCTTTAGCGATCACTACCGGAAGCAATACTGAAGCACCGACCTCGTGCGCGGATACCATCCATTCGCGCAGGTCCGGTTCGCCACGAATGGGCCAATACACTGCAAGCTTTGAACCAGGGTGGAATGCAACCTCGGCTGAAAGCGTTTGAACCAGAGTGTCGGTCGCGGATTGGCGGGCTGCTGTCGACAGCGTTCGCGCGGCCAGAAGACGGTTTCTTTCCGCGCGGCGAAACCGGGACACATCTTGCCATGTATCAGGGTCTATCGAATAGCCACCGACAAGGGTGTGGGCAAAACACGGCGCAGACCCACCTGAAGGCTGATCATCTGTCATCATAATGCCTTTGTATGAACCGGCCAAACACCGGGCGCGTCAAACTCGACGTTCACCCCGCGAAGTGTAGTACAGATTGCTGGCGATGTCGCTAAGTCATCGCAGGTATCGGTGTTGTTCGGTTGGGTTTCTGCGCATGCGCCCGTGCAGCTTTAGCCTACGCTCTCGGGAACAGGTTGGGCCCGGTCTTGGACAACCAGATGGCTGGCGTCCCACAAAGCAGGAGTGACTTCGGCCTCTGCCAGGCCATTTCGCAACCTGCGACACGCTCCGACAGGTATATGGGCCGCAACCAAAACGTGGCTGGTTCCCATCGCTGCAGTTTGCGGTGTCAGGGTCGCGTGTATCCCGTCCAGTGACACGCCTACATCGCAGGGCAGAAAAACACTGGCACCCCCGACACCAGTGTCGGTTGCGGCTTGACCGAACGGCACGCCGACGGCTCCAAGAACGCAGACTGCGGTCTGAAGCTCGATGGCGCGTGCACGGGCGCAACTGAACACGCGATTGTAACCGGTGATCATATCCGTCTTGGCGGGTATGATTATAAGGTCAAGGTTCAACCCGCCCAACCGGGACCACAAGTCGGTAAATTCGGTGTCGAGGCAGATGATCATCGCGGTTCGCAGGCCGTTCCATTCAAAGACATTTATGCTTTCACCGTGCACGGTTACACCACCGGCGCTTTGCACCTCTAGCGGGGTCAGGCTTAGCTTGTCTTGGGTGTGGCGTGCGCCGTCAGGGGTGAGCAACCAGGCCCGGTTGAAATATGTCTGGACACCGTCTTTGACTTCCGACGCAAACGGTATTGTTCCGGCCAGGACTGACACACCGTATTGCGCTGCCATCGTTGCAATGGCCGGCAACGCAATTTCACCGGTCTCGTAAAGCCATCCCATTGTGTTCTCGGTCGGCAAATCGAGGGGTGCAAAGCTTAGCCACTGTGCACAGGCAAATTCGGGCAGCACCAGCATATGACCGCCTCTGGCCGCTGTTTGTGAAACCCGTGCCTCCAGTGCTGCCAGCCATGACGCTAAATCTGGAACCGCGGGTTCAAGATTGGTAGCCCAGAGATCAATTGAAACGTGTTCCATCATATTTCCATTTTAGGATGACATATCCGATTTAAGATAGCGCGCTGATGTCAATAACAAGGGCGCAGCAGAATGAACCCCCGGACCGGGTACAGATAGCGCGTCGGCGGCACCGCGCGCTTAAATCCAGCTCGTATGTGCGGAGCATTTCACGGTTCGCCACGATTAGGGTCATTCTCTGTGCCGGGAACGAAAGCGCCAGAGCTACGTTAATTCCCCAATACAATCAGAAAGAGGGTTCACGCACATGGCAGATATTCTTGATGTAGCGAACTCCGACAGGCGGTCGGGCCTGCGATCCAACACATTGGGCGCGTCACAGCAAAAGGTATTTTCCACGCTCTTCGGGCGCTAAGGCGCGGGCGTGATGAAATTCATTCGATAGTCGATTAACCGGAAAGTAGTTATATGACCCTCAAAACTCCCCTCCATGTAAATGGTGAAGAACGCATGCTGGTTGCGGATTCCAGAACCAGCCTGCTGGATGCGCTACGCCATCACCTAGGCTTAACCGGAACGAAGAAAGGGTGCGATCACGGCCAGTGTGGTGCTTGCACTGTCATCATCAACGGGCGACGGATCAACTCGTGCCTGACGCTCGCTTGCATGCATGACGGGGATGAAATCACGACTATTGAAGGTCTGGGCACCCCCGAGGACATGTCTGCCCTGCAAAGCGCCTTTGTACGTCATGACGGTTTTCAGTGCGGGTACTGCACGGCTGGGCAGATATGTTCGGCAACCGCCATGTTGGACGAAGCAAAGGCGGGCTGGCCATCCAATGTGTCGGACACATTAGACGGTGACGTCAGCTTGTCCGACGCTGAGATATCGGAACGAATGAGCGGTAACCTGTGCCGTTGCTCGGCATACCCTGGCATCGTCAAGGCCATTCGCGAAGCCGCAGAAGGGGAACACGATGAAAAGCTTTGAATATGCACGGGCCGAAACCCGCTTGGATGCCACAACCGATGCAAGAAACGGCGCTGCCATTATCGCTGGGGGTACCAATCTTCTTGATCTGATGAAGCTCGAAGTCATGACCCCGCAGAGCGTTGTCGATATCAACCGTCTCGACATAGGCAACGTCGAGGCTACTGAAGAGGGCGGGTTGCGGATTGGGGCCCTTGTCACCAACAGTGACCTAGCAGCCCATCCAGTCGTTCGGCGTGATTACGAGGTGTTATCGCGTGCGCTGCTGGCGGGCGCATCGGGGCAGTTGCGCAATAAGGCGACCACGGGCGGCAACCTTCTTCAGCGTACTAGATGCGGGTACTTCTATGACACCGCGATGCCCTGCAACAAGCGCTCTCCGGGTACCGGCTGTCAGGCGAAAGAAGGTTTCAACCGTTCGCTCGCAGTGCTTGGCACCAGTGAACACTGCATCGCCACCCACCCGTCAGATATGGCGGTGGCAATGATGGCGCTTGACGCAAGTGTGGAAGTCGAGAGCCACGATGGCACGTCACGTCAGATCGCACTTGATGATCTGTACTGTTTGCCCGGCACCACGCCTGACATTGAAACCACCCTGAAGCCGGGGGATTTGATTACTGCGGTCCTGCTGCCCAAACCGGTAGAAGCATCCCACATCTACCGTAAAGTGCGCGATCGTTCCTCCTATGCGTTTGCTCTGGTTTCCATAGCGGCCTTGGTGGAGGTGGACGAGGGCAAGATCAGTACGGCTGCATTGGCGTTTGGCGGGCTCGCGCCCAAACCTTGGCGCAACAGGGAGCTAGAGTCCGCGCTTGTCGGCAACGCCCCGAGTGACGCCCTGTTCGACAAGGCCGCCGATATCTTGCTGGCCGACGCTCAAGGTTATGGTGAAAACGATTTCAAGATCCCACTTGCGCGCCGCACCTTGAAGGCTGTGTTGCGTACACTGACGGAGGTTTCGCAATGACTGCTCATTTGAAGATGAACGAACGCCAACCGGCGATTTTGGACGATATGGCACAGGGCATTATCGGAACACCAACGCCCAGGCGTGAGGGTCCGCTGAAAGTTACCGGACAAGCCGCTTACGCTGCCGAGGTCGGCGACGGGACCGAGGCAGTGGGTATGCTTGTGCGTGCGACGATTGCCAAAGGGCGGGTGACGTCCATAAACGAAGCTGCAACACTGGCGATGCCCGGCGTGCTGGCGATCATCACCGATGAGCGGATGTTGCGGAACCCCGCCCAAGGCGGGGCCGACAAGGCACCTGTTCAGGGGCCGCGAGACGTCGCCTATTTCGGCCAGCCTATCGCGCTGGTGGTGGCGGAAACGTTTGAACAGGCGCGGCACGCAGCACAGAATATATCGGTTGTTTACGAAACTTCGCCCGATGCGATCACCGACCTTTTGGATGGTGATGCTCCGGTGGAGCGCCCGGCCGCCAAACAGATCGACCAAGGCGACATCGAGAATGCAATGAACGATGCCGCCTTCAGCATCGACGCCACCTATACTACGCCCTCGCAAAACAGTGCGGCGATGGAACCGCATGCCTCGCTCGCTTGGTGGGAAGGCGAAAACGTGATCTTGCATAGTTCGCTTCAGATGTTGAAATTCAACCGAAACGAGCTGGCGGATTCCCTGGGTATCGACCCGGGTAACGTACGTGTTCTGGCACCCTATGTGGGCGGTGGTTTCGGCTCGAAGCTCGGGCTTGCACCCGAAGCAGTCGCGGCGGCGCTTGCCGCCAAAGAACTGGGGCGTCCCGTGCGCGTCGTGATGACCCGGCCTCAGGTATTCGAAACGACAATGCGCCGCAGCGCGACGCAGCAACGTTTGCGCCTGGCCGCAAATGAACAAGGCGAACTATCCGCCATCGGACATGACGCCTTGGTATCGAACTTACCGGGTGAATCGTTTAGCGAACCTGTCGCGTTGGCGACGCACTTTCTTTATGCTGGCAAAAACCGATCTTATTCTCACAAGATCGCCCGGTTGAACCTTACCTGTGCAGGGTCGATGCGTGCACCCGGTGAAGCGGTGGGGATGTTGGCCCTGGAAAACGCAATGGACGAACTGGCCCACGAGGCCGGAATTGACCCGGTTGAATTGCGGTTGCGAAACATTCCCGACGTCCACCCGGAAGATGGTAAGAGGTTTTCGTCCCATTCTCTGGCGGAGTGCCTGACCACCGGGGCAGAGCGTTTCGGATGGGACAAACGCAATCCGACCCCCGGCACCGTCCGCGAAGGCGAATGGTTGATCGGCATCGGAATGGCGTCGGCAGCGCGAGGCAACATTCTGCACGAAGCGAAGGCGCGCGTGGTCCTGCATAGTGATGCCACAATAACCGTCGAAACCGATATGACGGATATTGGCACCGGAACCTACACCATTTTGGCACAGATCGCCGGCGAAATGCTGGGCCTGTCATTGGACAGAATTGAGGTCAAGCTTGGCGATACGGACTTTCCACCTGCGGCGGGTTCGGGCGGATCGTGGGGGGCCGGGTCGACCGGATCAGCCGTATTTCTGGCGTGCCAGAAGCTCCGGTCAGAGATCGCAGACCTTTTGGGCGCTGACCAGGCCGAGCTTACGATCAAGGATGGGTCTGTTATCTCCGGCAACGTACATCACGAGTTGGCCCAACTGTTGACCCGCGACCTGTCGGCAGAAGGTCACATTGAGCCGGGGTCAACCAGCGACGAGGTTGAGCAAGCGACATTCGGAGCGCATTTTGCCGAGGTGGCGGTAAGTGCCGTCACGGGGGAAACCCGGGTTCGGCGGATGCTTGGCGTGTTCTCTGCCGGGCGGATCCTGAATATGCAGACTGCCCTGTCTCAATGTCACGGTGGGATGATTTTTGGTATTGGTTCCGCGCTGACCGAAGAATTGGTCCATGACGTGCGGGACGGGCACATCGTAAATCACAACCTGGCGGAATATCACGTACCGGTAAACCTGGATGTGCCCGACATCGAGGCGGTATTCCTGGAAGAACGTGACAGCTGGGCTAACCCAATGCAATCTAAGGGTGTCGGCGAATTGGGCATCTCAGGGGCAGGTGCCGCAATAACAAACGCAATTTTCAACGCGACCGGCGTGCGGGTTCGTGATTACCCCGCGACGCTGGACAAGGTCCTGAAGGATTTGCCCGACATTTAGGGTAGCCGCTGAAACAAGATCGGGTGCCGTTGCCCTGACACGGTACCCGAGAGCAGGCCTGTATGGCCGGACTAAATTCATATAATAGTAATTATGTAATTAATGCCCTGGAGTTTGTGATGGTCAACAGCGCCGGCTTTCAGACTAGGTGGCAAATTGTGGTCCTGTGTGCTGCGTATGCTGCACGGCGCGACGTGCGGGCACTTTGGGGGTCAGCTTGCATTTGCAGGCGTCAGCAATCACCGATTTCTTGCTCAGGAACTTTCGCGCAGTGGCTCCATAGACACGACCCACCTGTTCACGTGTCACTTTGCCAAAACCGAGGCTCAATCCGGGAAGAACCTGTGAAAAGGCGAGACGGTCTTGGGGGGTCATCTGTTCAAGCGCCATCGGACCAGGGTAGAAGCTTTCTGATGCTACATTCTCGGCAAAAATGACCTCGTGGCTTTCAAACATCAAATGGATGTAGGTGACAGACTTTTTGCCGCGAGCTAAGCGAACACCACTGGTGTGCCCAACCAGATGTTTTGCTCTTGCAAATGCATCGCCGGAGCGCCCGGTAAGAATACCGTGTTGCTGCGAAACCAAAAGATCACGTTCGGCACCGAAAGTCCCGCGTCGTATCAATACTGGGTACAGATGTTCACGATGTTGTAAGTCCGAGATGGCATAGGACCGTTTATTGACCCATTTGATACGCTGGGGGCCATTGTCCATGGTGTTCACCAAATCGCCCACGCGAAGATCCTCGATTAACACATCACCTTGGGGTGTGCGGATCGCGGTACCTGCACCAAAACAAACCACGCCTGTATTGTCATAGCGAAAGTCGGATGCCGACATATTGGTAAAACGCAGCGACCCTGTACCGAACTGGCTTTTGCCTGTGTAGTCGGCGGTCGAGAAGTTTGACTGATCAAGCACGTTGTTGTCGGCATAATCCGCACGTAGATCAAATATCTTTTTATAGTATCCACTTAAATCGATAAAATCGTTATTTGTAGTTACCCCGTCATCCAAGGGCCCGGTGCTGCCGAAATTCAGATCGCTGATCGTATCATTGCCGCCGGAATAGACAAATACATCGTCGCCGTCATTGCCGGTCAGCAGGTCATCTCCGGTACCGCCATCTAGCGTGTCGTTCCCGGCCCCGCCAAGTAGCGTATCGTTGCCTGCACCGCCGCTGACCGTGTCGTTCCCGCCGCCTGCATCAATCAGGTCATTGCCACCGCCGCCGACCAGATTATTATCGAAATCGCCGACAGCAGTTATCGTGTTGTCACCACTATCACCGATTACGGATGCGGCAATGTTATCAAGCTCTACGTTCTCAAAATTGCGGATATCCCCCCGATCATTGCCTTGAAACTCGAGCTTTCCGGTCTCGAGGTTGATTGTGTTTCCGCCAAGCGCACCGCCGGCAACATAAGTATCCGTGCCCGCGCCACCGTCAATGACGGAGCCCGCTTCGGTGACGTTCGTCGCGGTGTTGCGAACAACCCTGTCATCCCCGGCCCCGGCATTGATATCGTAAACGCCTGTCCCGGTGTTGATCGTGTCGTCACCAGCCCCGGTATCAAGTGAAACGCCAGACAGGGTGGCATCAACAAGATCGGCATAATCGGTCAGGACAAGCTTTTCGATCTCGGTAAAATCAACGCTGTTGACCCCCGCTGTCGCCAGCCCGGATTCGGCCCCCGAATAGGTCAACTTTACACCGCTGTTCAGCGCGTTGAAGGTGATCAGGTCGCTGTCGACCCCGCCTTCTCCCCCCGCGATGGTGTCAGTCCCAAATCCATCGTCGATAACGAACACGTCAGCATCGTCGCCGCCAGCCATAAGGTCGTTGCCGGCACCGCCCAGGATCGTATCGCTGCCCGTACCCCCGACCAAGCTGTCATTCCCGTCACCGCCCGAAATGGAATCGTCGCCAGCCTCACCAAAAATCGTGTCGTCCCCGGCGTTCCCCACCAAGGTGTCGTTACCTGTTTGATTGTTGTTGATGGTCGAAAGCTTAAGGTCGCCAACCCGGATACCTTGCCGTGAATCGCCGGGGTTAGGGTTGTTGTAATCAATCTCAATCCGCGCGACAGGTCCGGCAACGTCGACCTGCAGAAACCCGGTCTTTGAAGAAGTAAGGCCGCGTCCCGCATCAATTGCAATAGCGCGCCCTGCGGCATTGTCGACACTTACTGTATCGGGATTTCCTGCGGTCAAATCAACATGGACAAGGTTGCCGCTAGCGTCATAGGCTCTGACGAAAATCTCGTCTTCATAACCACTAGCGAGGTCTATGTCGAAGATGCCAAAGGTAACTTTGCCGACTTCGTTCGAAACACTGTTGTTCAGCGCGGAAAACTCGATCTGCATTGTGGCGGTGTTGGTGTCGGCCCCGGCCGCACCGCCATACATGCTGATCGACGATGCATCGCTCAACTCGTTATAGTCGAAAAGCGCGTCGCTGGTCTCCATCGACGCAGAGACAAAATTGCCCTCTTGGACAAATGTGGTTTTGACCTGGATATCTCCGGAGCCGGTAATGCCCGTGACCCCGCCTGAAACCGAAGTATCGTCAGCAAGACCCTGGTCAGCCCAGGAAAACGTGGTGGCTGTACCAATCGCAGAGTCGCCATATATCACGTCGGCACCTGAGCCGCCGTCGATACTATCGTCGCCGGCACCCCCCAAGACGGTATCGGCACCAGCACCGGCTGCGATGGTATCGTTCCCCGACCCTGCGTTTATCGCGTTGTCGTGGTCGTCAATTCTGTCGGCCTGGGCGTCGAGGGAGCCGACACCGGCGTTATCCCCGACAGTGGTACCATCGAACCAGCCGTCCGGCGTGACATAATCGCCATCAATGCGACTGCCTGCCATGTCGGCGGTGTCAGTGCTTACTGTGTTGAATGTAATCGACTCGATCGGCCCAGCCTGAAGGGCGTTTTGATAAGCTGACGAACTTTGCGCCGGAGCGAGGTACAGGTTCCCATTGGTATCTTGAAAGACAATCGCAATCACATCCACGGGTGGCTGGCCATTGGCATAGGTGATTGTCGCGGCATACGAAGCCGTCGCGTCGAATGTCTGATCGACACCCCCATCTATGCGAAACGTGTCGTCCCGCGTCGGGTTGTCTTCAACTTGTGCGTCATTATTCGTTGCATAGGCGTTTGGGACAGTATTGCCGTAACCAGCGGTACCCGGAGACAGAGTTTTGATACTGTTGTATAGCGGTGCGTCTGCGCCTCCGAAGGTCGTGTTCAGAAGCGAGGCAGCGTTTTCGGATCTGGAGTTACCTTCGGTCGGGTCGATCGAAGCATAGTTACCTAGGAAGAAAACGTCGAACTGATTGGCCATATCCGGTACTGAACCCAAATTTACGCATTTCACTTATGTAGATGCAGGCATCACTGACGATCCCAAGTCGGGCTAAGACCAAAGCGTCATAGCGATGGCACAGCGCAGAGTCGGATTGTTGCCTGCGACGGCGGCGTCCACATGGGGTTCTTAACGAGCTAATGCGGCTGGAATTGGTCGAAAAATGGAAACAATATGGCAAGCGGGTCAAGGCACGGAAGCTGCCAGCGACTTCCGTCTCACCAGTCTTTATATGTCACCCAAGGGATCATGGTCGCCCATATCGGCGGCCGCACTCCTGACCAGCGAATCCTCAGCGAATGTGTCATGATGCGCAGCGGCGGCGGTTTCATCGAAGCCTTTGCGCAATTCGTTGCCATCGGCCCAGAACCACGCTGCTGCTTCTATTCCGGCGCTGATGGCGGTAAATATCACATCCCCCATGTGAGTGGTTAGCGTTGCCATCACCTCGCTGCCGACGTTTTGATAGAAGGCCCCCAATTCACCCTCGGACATTTCAGCCAGAATCATCGAGATACCGCGCGACCCGATATCGCCCAGAATGTTAGCAAGTTCTTCCTGATCGAATAAATTCAACAACAAGGCACATGATTGCGCAGTAAGGTTGGCCAGTAGCAACGCGCCACACAACCCGCGAAATAGCGTTTCGAAGATCTCGGTACCAAGCGACGCCAGGAACGCTTCGATCTGCGCTTCGTCGGCATCGTTGATCCTGGGGTCGACTCCGGCTGGGGGCGGAATCGTATCATAAGCTCTTTTGATCACGATTTTGGCCACCTGTATTCGCCTGTGAGCAA
>PCCY01000037.1 GCA_002731875.1 Roseobacter sp.
GAATTCGTCGGTTCTTCCATGTCCCATAGTTCGTCTCCTTTGTTGCAGTAAATGCTATCAAAGGGGCGGCATCAAACCGCGACAGGTCCACACGCCCGAAAACCCATGCTTGAGCCGTGCCGCGCGCGCATTGGTTTCTGCCGTCCAGCGGCGTTCTTGCGCTTGCTTCTGCACATTGCGCTGTTCCCGATGACGCCCCGCCATCTCTGTGCGGCGAAACTCAAGAGCCTTGCGTCCGCGCTCGGCCTCTAGCTCGGTTTGGCGAATGAAGTTCTTGATGCGGTCCGTCATGCGACCCGCAATCTTGGCTTGGGCGGCCTCAATCATCGGAAGTCCCGCAGCATCACCGAGACGAGCGGATACTTCCTTCGTCCGCACTCCTGCTAGGCGTGCAACTGAGAATACTTCGCCGCGATAATCGACGGCGACGAACCCACGTCGATCACCGCGCGCTAGTACGAAGCCTTTTTCCTCAAGCGCGCGAGCAAATGCCTCGCGTGAATCTGAGCGATCCCAGCATCTCTTGAAAAGAGCTTTAAGCTGTTTCGCGTCAATTTTGGCGCGCTGTGCCTGCTGCCACTCTTCGCGGGTGAAGTTTAGCGGATCGCGATCCCGCCAATCCTGCAAACCCTTCGGCATTTCCCAGCCATGTACGCGGAAGAGTTCCCGCGAGACTTCGCGCAGGCGCATCTTGTAGTGCGACCGGTTAATCGCTCGCATACGCTCGGCATCGATGCGGGACCAGACGACATGTGCATGTCGCCTTCCATCCTTCTCGTGGAAAACAATCGCGCGCGGCTGTCCTTCAAGACCAAGCTTCCGCCCGACCGCATCGGCAGCGTCTTGGAAATTCTCGATGCTGGGAGAAGCCCCTGACGGGGGATTGAGGCTAGCCGAGAACAGATGGTTTTTGCAGCGCGTTCCTGCGGCAATCGCATCCGCTTCGCTAAAAGCGTCAATAAGATCGTCGCTGACGAATCCCCTTACTTCATGCAGCTCGACATGATCATTGTCCCGCAAGGTAAGCAGGTAGCGGGCAAGCTGACCCGCCGCGCCTCTTTCTTTGGCTTTCAAGATCATGGTTTGGGTGCGCGATCAGGATCACGTCCAAGTGCGCACAGGATATCTTCGCGCATGGCAAGCACTGCCGCGCACGCCCTGCGTAACTCTTCCTCGGTTTCTGGTGTGACTGGCAATGATCCCGAGTTCACGGCACGCGCGAGCTGGTTCAGATTGTTCGCCAGGCGCGCCTGTCCTAACGCCCCCAGAACCCTACCGAGAGCGGCGTGATCCTTCACAGGAAACTTGCCGCGTGTGGTTCGCGGAGTGACATCTTCACCGAACAACCGCTCGCGGATGTAAGCGCCGAGTGCCATACCTGCTGCGTCATGTTCAAGTATTCCGCGCTCATCAAAGCTGAGGCGCAGCGAGAACGGCGCATGGCCTTTCTTTGCTTCTTGTGTTGCTAAGTTATTGAAATCATTCTTCGGGTGTTTCATTTTCACGCTCCCGACCGTGAAGGTCAATGTGCGTGAGCTGGCACTCCCATTGCTCCAGAACCTCGAACAATTCGTTCGAGTTCTCTCTCGTCAGGCGCACCACAAAACCCTGTTTCATTGATCATCCGATACAGCGATGCCCGGTCCAGCCGGGCTGTCGCGGCGGCTTGCACTATCTGGTCACGTTAATTTCCCAACGCCGTTCGCAGATCCGTCTTGAGATCCTCGATATCTTCAATTCCCACCGACAGACGCAGCAGGCCCTCCGGTATTCCCGTATGTGGTTCTATAGTGTGGCGATGCTCGACGAGGCTCTCGACACCCCCAAGCGATGTCGCGCGGTGAAAAAGGTTCAGCCGTCCCGCCACCTGCAAAGCCGCATCTGCGCCGCCCCGGACAACGCATGACAGCAGGGACCCGTATCCACCTGCCATCTGGCTGGTGGCCAGTTTGTGCCCGGCGTGGGTCGCAAGCCCCGGGTAGAGCACGGCCTCGACCTGCGGTTGCTCGGCCAGAAACTCTGCCACGGCCAGTGCATTTTGCGTCATCTGCCGCATACGCAGGGGGAGGGTGCGCATGCCGCGTACCAAGAGCCATGCTTCAAACGGACCAATCACGGCCCCTGCATCATGCCGGTCAACCTTGATATCGTTCCAGACCTTCTGCTCTGTATCGCGCACCGCCAAAACGCCAGCCAATACATCTGAATGACCATTGATGCCCTTGGTCGCGGAATGCATCACGATATCCGCCCCCAAGCTTAGCGGCTTTTGCAAGATCGGCGTAGCGGCGGTACTGTCTACCACCAGTATCCCGCCCGCGGCATGTGCGGCCTGCGCGGCAGCCTCGATGTCAACAATGCGCAGCCACGGGTTAGACGGGGTTTCTATCAACGCGAGCGTCGGTTTGAATGTCTCGCACAGTCGCGTGAAAGCATCTGTATCTGATGCCTCAACCTCGCGCAGCTCGATCTCCCGCCGTGCGCAAAAGTCGCGCACCCACTTTGTGGTCCCCCAATATATCTGGCTTTGCATCAACACGCGCCCGCCGTTGGGGACCGTGCGGAAAGCGGCGGCGATGGCGGCCATGCCTGACGGAAACAGCAACGCGTCCGCAGCTCCCTCGAGTTGCGCCAAAACGGTCTCGGCCACCCGTACAATATCGCTCTGATCACGCAGATAGATGTTGTCGGGTCGCAATGGCTGGTAATCTTCGCCGCGCAAGTACGTTGTCGCCATGGGTAACGCAGGCACCACGCCACCGCTCTGCGTGTCAACGGCACCAGCGGCTTGGGCCGCGATTGTGGCAGGGTTCAGGCGGGACATATCACGCATTTCAGGGCCATTCCTTAAAGCTGCATATTTTCAATCTTCGGTATCTAGCCCGAGCGGTCGGCCAATCGCCACCCCGAAAACTCTAGCACCGGCCGGACCTTTCATTTTGCCTCTTAAACTCCCGCCGGAGGCACCCGACCTTTACGCGCTCGATACCGTTGGCTGGATCAGGAACACCGATCAGACTTGTCCTTTATGTCCCCGCAGTCTATCCCGCGCAGAAATCACACCCCCAAAACAGAGGTATCCTCGTATGATCCCCCGTTATTCCCGCCCCGAGATGGTCGCAATCTGGTCACCCGAAACCAAGTTCCGCATCTGGTTCGAGATCGAGGCACATGCCTGCGATGCCATGGCCGATCTCGGCGTTATTCCGCGGGCCAATGCCGAGGCGGTCTGGAAAGCCAGGGATGCTGAATTCGACGTCGCGCGCATTGACGAAATAGAGGCTATGACGAAACATGATGTTATCGCCTTTCTGACCCACCTTGCGGAACATGTCGGCAGCGACGAAGCGCGTTTCGTACATCAGGGAATGACCTCGTCCGACGTATTGGATACCTGTTTCAACGTGCAGCTGACCCGCGCCGCGGATATCTTGATCGCGGATATGCAAGCGCTGCTCGGGGCGCTGAAACGCCGCGCGATGGAACATAAAAATACGGTACGTGTGGGGCGCAGTCATGGTATCCATGCTGAACCGACCACCATGGGGCTGACGTTCGCGCGTTTCTATGCCGAGATGGACCGCAACCTGACGCGCCTCAGAACCGCCCGTTCCGAAATTGCGACCGGGGCCATCTCGGGCGCTGTCGGGACCTTTGCAAACATCGACCCCCGGGTCGAAGAGCACGTGTGCGAACAACTGGGCCTTACCCCCGAACCGATCAGCACGCAAATCATACCGCGCGACCGCCATGCCGCATTCTTTGCCGCGCTCGGCGTTATCGCCAGCTCGATCGAAAATGTCGCGACCGAAGTCCGTCATATGCAACGCACCGAGGTGCTGGAAGGGGCGGAGTTCTTCTCGGCTGGGCAAAAAGGCTCATCCGCGATGCCACACAAGAAAAATCCGGTATTGACCGAAAACCTGACGGGTCTGGCCCGGACCATTCGGATGGCGGTCATCCCGGCTATGGAAAATGTCACCATGTGGCATGAACGCGACATCGCGCACTCCAGTGTAGAGCGGGCCATCGGCCCGGATACCACCATTACCCTTGATTTCGCGCTGCACCGGTTGACCGGCGTCATCGACAACATGTTGATCTACCCGGATAACATGCTGGCCAATATGAACAAATTTAGCGGATTGGTGATGTCGCAGCGTGTTCTGCTGGCGTTGACCCAAGCCGGTGTCAGCCGCGAGGACAGCTATCGTCTGGTTCAGCGCAACGCGATGAAAGTCTGGGAAGAGGGTAAGGATTTCAAAACCGAACTTCTGGCAGATGACGAGGTCTTGGCCGCATTGAGCCCCGAAGAGATCGACGCCAAGTTCGATCTCGGGTATCACACAAAACATGTGGATACGATTTTCAACCGGGTTTTCAAAGACTGACGGTAGCGGGCCCGGCACCGGGAGCGATCACGACTGACAAACCCCTTTGAGATCGTGGCAAGGGCGTGTACCCTGTGTCTGCATCTCAAAGGAGTAGTCTGATGAAACCTGGAATAGCAAATGCGTCGCTCAAGGCGCGCCCGGCCGTTTGGGTCACGTTGGCTCTGGTTGTTCTGCCATCATTTGCTTCCGCAACCTGTTCATCCGACCAGCACGCGATGTCTTGCGCAGAGGGTACGGTGTACGATGCAGAACGTGGAAGTTGTGTAAGTTCAGTAAATTCATGAAGCTTTGCAGTGCTGCTTTGGCCTTGGCCGATCAGCAGGGCGCGACTGCGGCAATCATGACCCTGGCCAATGTCAATCACGGCAACCTGATCGGCTGCGTGTACATGCCACTGTAAAGCCCAACTGTTCGCCGTTTTGGCGGTACTCGCGGTACAGGCCGCCAACTGGTTAGGCAGGGCACGAGATGCCGTTGGGCTATTTGCCTATTGCCCTGCTTGTTGCTGCCGTCCACGCACGCTAAGAAATGAAAGCTCCTGTGCGCAGGGGCGCTTTCTCATCGTTAGTCGAGGCATATGGCCCCCTTAGCATCCCCCTCTAAAGACCCTGTCGGTCGACGTATCGGGCATTACCTGACCAATGCCGTGATCGTGGGCCTGGTTCGCTTTGCGTTGATGATTCCCTACAGTGCACGCCTGTCCTTCGTCGGATGGATGGTCGAGCGCGTTGTCGGTCCTCTTGCGGGGTACCGCAAGCGGGCTCGCCAAAACCTTGCTATGATATGGCCCGAGATTTCCGACGACCGACGCGACGAAATCGCTGACAGATGTCTTAACAACGTCGGTCGCAGCTTTATCGAAAATTATTCGCCGCGTGAATTCCCGGACCGCATGGCGAAGAATACGCCAACCGGGGCAGGGGTTTCAGCGCTCGAACAGGCCGCGGCCACCGGTCGGGCTGTGATCTTGGTCACGGGCCATTACGGGAATTACGAAGCAACCCGAGCATGTCTGGTCGCGAGGGGCTATGATATCGGCGGGCTCTACCGGGATATGAAAAACCCCTATTTCAACGCGCACTACGTGAAAACGATGGAGGCGTTCGGCGGGCCGGTGTTTGCGCAGGGGCGACGCGGTACGGCGGGTTTTGTGCGGCATCTCAAACAGGGTGGTCAGCTTGTATTGCTGTTCGATCAACATGTTTTTGGTGCCCCCCAGCTGGATTTTCTGGGCGAACCCGCGAACACGGCGCTATCGGCAGCCGAACTGGCCCTTCGATATGATGCGCTGTTGATCCCGTTTTATGGTATCCGGCAAGCTGACGGGCTGTCCTTTGAGACGGTGTTGGAAGCACCGATCCCCCATACCGATGCGTTGACCATGACCCAATTGCTGAATGATAGCCTTGCCGCGCGGATCATCGCAGATCCTGAACAGTGGTTCTGGGTGCATCGCCGTTGGCGTATCAACGACAACTAGACAGGTTTACCGAAGCCGCGCTGCGGCTGCGATAGGTCCGGCTTCGCCTTGTTGAACCAAAACCACGACCGGAAGGTCACCTGCCAGCTTGGCGTTGGTGTCAAAGGCCTTTTGGCCGCCCCATCGGCCCAGAACCTGCCAATCCTGTACGATGTTGTAATTCTCGATGGTGTTGCCCGCGTTTTCACCTCTTTTGACCTCGGTCGTGGCGTATGGGCGATACCGCAACATGTGCAGGGTATAGGGGCCAGCCGCTCCGGCCAGGGGCTCGACGTGAATATGGACAACCCCCGCTGCGCGAACCAGATCAAGTTTGACCGTCACCGGATCTTGCCGGTGTTGCTCTATCGCGCGGCTCAAGGCCATCGGTTTGGTTCCGACCACGTCGGTGGTACCGTTGACCACCATTTCGGGGGTATATACGGATGTGCGCCCCGCAGCCGAAGCATAGGCCCGTTGGCGTTGCCCGTGCAACGGATCGCCAAACGGATCCTTCCAGCCGATATAGTCCCAGTAATCCACATGAAGCGCCAATGCGATCACGTCATCCCTCTCGGATAGCTCTTTCAGCACATGATCAGCCAGGGGACACGCCGAACACCCTTGCGAGGTAAATAGCTCCACTACTACGGGTCGATTTTGCGCGGCCACCGGGGCACCGGCAAATAGCCCAACGGCAAGGAGTATCGAAGTCAGACGTTTCATAGGTAGCACAACTTTCAAGCTATGTTTCTTTTTGTAGACCGGACTATCTTAGATTGCCATTCAAGCTTTGTTGACCCGATGTTACGTCAAATTACGTGGGGGGTGGTTATTTTTGTACACAACGGTATACATCTGTTATATCCAGCGCTTATAACTGTTGAAATGTATTGCCTGATAAGGCATTCAGGCCGCAAGTCACCGCACTTTTTAACCCATAAAGGGAGCCATCCATGACCATTTTTGTTGGCAAGGACACCGCCAAAACCCGTAAGACCCTTACCTCGGGCAGCCAATCCATCGCCTATTATTCGATTCCTGCCGCACAGGAAGCCGGTCTGGGTGATTTCTCCAACTTGCCTGCCGCGTTGAAGGTGGTTCTGGAAAACATGCTTCGTTTCGAAGATGGCAAAACGGTCACCGTCGATGACATCAAGGCGTTCGCCGAATGGGGCGCGAATGGTGGCAAGAACCCACGCGAAATCGCCTATCGTCCCGCACGCGTGCTGATGCAGGATTTCACCGGCGTTCCAGCCGTGGTTGACCTTGCGGCGATGCGCGACGGGCTGGTGGCCTTGGGGGGCGATGCGGACAAGATCAACCCGCTCAACCCGGTTGATCTGGTCATCGACCATTCGGTCATGATCGACGAATTTGGCAATCCGCGTGCGTTCCAGGTGAACGTTGACCGCGAGTACGAACGTAACATCGAACGCTATACCTTTCTTAAATGGGGCCAGAAGGCGTTTAACAACTTTCGCGTTGTGCCCCCCGGCACTGGCATCTGCCACCAGGTCAACCTGGAGTATCTGGCGCAGACTGTCTGGACTGACAAAGACCAAAACGGTGTCGAAGTTGCTTACCCTGATACGTTGGTCGGTACCGATAGCCACACCACCATGGTCAACGGCATGGCCGTTCTGGGCTGGGGTGTTGGCGGGATCGAGGCCGAGGCCGCGATGTTGGGTCAGCCGATCTCCATGCTGATCCCCGAGGTTATCGGGTTCGAGCTGACCGGTGCCATGATGGAGGGCACCACCGGGACCGATCTGGTGCTGAAAGTGGTCGAGATGCTGCGCGAAAAAGGTGTGGTGAACAAATTCGTCGAATTCTATGGTGCCGGCCTTGATAGCCTGCCCTTGGCGGACCGCGCGACAATCGCCAACATGGCACCGGAATATGGTGCGACCTGTGGTTTCTTCCCGATTGATAGCGAAACGCTGCGGTACATGCGCACCACGGGCCGCGACGAAGGCCGGATCGCGCTTGTCGAAGCGTACGCCAAGGAAAACGGCATGTGGCGCGGTGATGACTATGCGCCGATCTATACTGACACGTTGTCGCTCGATATGGGTACGATCGTGCCTGCGATCTCGGGTCCGAAACGTCCGCAAGACTATATCGCTCTGACGACGGCCCACACTGCATTTGCCGATTACGTCAAAGGGGTACGCGAGGGCAAGGATGCTTCGGCAAGTTCGGAAGTGCGGTGGGAAGGCGAGGGCGGTCAGCCCGAGCCGTGCGACATCCCGGGTGATGAAGGCAATCACAAGCGTGGCTTTGTTCTGACGGATGACGGACATTACCAATTGCATGACGGTTCTATCGTCATCGCTTCGATCACATCGTGCACCAACACGTCCAACCCATATGTGATGATCGGTGCGGGCCTTGTCGCGCGCAAAGCCCGCGCGTTGGGGCTTACCCGCAAGCCTTGGGTCAAAACCTCGCTGGCCCCTGGGTCTCAGGTTGTGTCGCACTACCTCGAAGCCGCCGGCCTGCAAGAGGACCTGGACGCCATCGGGTTCAACCTGGTCGGCTACGGTTGCACCACCTGTATCGGCAACTCCGGTCCCTTGGAGCCCGAGATCAGCAAGGCGATCAACGACTATGATCTGATAGGCACCTCGATCCTGTCAGGTAACCGCAACTTTGAAGGGCGTATTTCGCCCGATGTGCGTGCCAACTATCTGGCGTCGCCGCCGCTGGTCGTGGCTTATGCGCTGGTGGGTGACATGAACGTCGATCTTGCGAATAGCCCGCTGGGTCAAGATCAGAACGGCAACGACGTTTATTTGAAAGATATTTGGCCCACGACGCAGGAAGTGGCCGAGCTGGTTGAAAAAACCGTTACCCGCGAAGCCTTTCAAGAAAAATATGCGGATGTGTTCAAGGGCGATGAAAAGTGGCAGTCGGTCGAAACGACGGACGCTAAAACCTATGATTGGCCACCGACCTCGACCTATGTGCAAAACCCGCCTTATTTTCAGAACATGTCACCAGAGCCGGGCGTAATCACCAACATCAATGACGCCAAAGTTCTGGCGGTTCTGGGTGATATGATCACCACCGACCATATTTCGCCTGCCGGGTCGTTCAAGGAAACAACACCTGCGGGGCAATATCTGGTTGATCGTCAGGTGCCGGTGCGCGAATTCAACTCATACGGTAGCCGCCGGGGCAACCACGAGGTGATGATGCGCGGCACCTTTGCCAACATCCGCATCAAGAACGAGATGCTGGATGGTGTCGAAGGGGGCTACACCAAAGGGCCCGATGGCAAACAGACGTCGATCTTTGACGCTGCGATGGCCTATCAGAACATGGGCACGCCACTGGTTATCTTTGGTGGTGAACAGTACGGGGCCGGGTCTTCGCGAGATTGGGCAGCCAAAGGTACTGCCTTGCTCGGCGTGAAGGCGGTAATTGCCGAAAGCTTTGAACGTATCCACCGGTCCAACCTTGTGGGGATGGGTGTCATCCCGTTTGAGTTCACAAATGGCGACACCCGCAAGACCCTGGGCCTGACGGGCGAAGAAACCGTATCGATCAGTGGTCTGGATACGATCAAGCCTTTGCAGGAAGTGCCCTGCAAAATCACCATGGCCGATGGCACGGTCAAAGACATCATGATCAAATGCCGGATCGATACCGCGATCGAGATTGAATATATCGAACACGGTGGCGTTCTTCATTATGTTCTGCGCGATCTGGCCAAATCAGCCTGATCTTGAAAACACATCGCGCAGTCTGACTGGGCACCAAGCGAAACACCCGCCGCACCTACCTTGGCGGGTGTTTTGTATCAACTCATCGTTTTTTCGCAATTTTCTTGGTTTTGGGTGCATGAATTGACATAGATACCACCGGATTTGGTATTCACATTTCCATATTTGCCTAAGACACTGTTTGCTGAGCGATGACTGTTTCCGATATGGACCCCATGACGTTACTGCGCAGATTGCCGAGGTTGCGGCCTGCAGGACCGTGGGCCTAGAAGCAGCGAATTGTCTTTGGATGACAGGAGCACCGCATGAAGTGGAAGAATTCAGACGGGTACAAGCGATCTCTTAAGGCGTCCTGCGCCGCACTCGCTTGGGTCTGGGTTGGTGGAACGGGTTTTGCGGCGACGCTCGATATTACGGGTCTCGACAAGAATTCCGATGTTTACGCAGCAGTTTCGGGCGGGTCTTTGTTGCGCGAGCAAACCGCTGAGGATGTCGTGGCATCGACGCAAGAGCTTTTGGCCGCTGCACAGGCGGATTATGCCCGCTTGTTGGCGGTGCTGTATGATCAGGGTTATTTCGCTTCGGTCATCAAGATTACCCTGGATGGTGTGGATGCGTCCGCGATTCCGCCTGTTAAACCGCCGCGCCAGATCAATCGCGCGGTGATTGCGGTGGACACAGGGAAGAAATTCAGCTTCGCCAAGGCCGAGATCAAGCCACTGGCAAAAGACACCGAATTGCCGGAAGAATTTGCGGTAGGGAAAACCGCGCGACTGGGTGTGATGAAAGACACCGTGGCCGCCGGGATCGAGGGATGGCGCAATCTGGGTCACGCCAAGGCCGCCTTGGCCGATCAACAGCTTACCGCGCGCGTCCCCGACGCCACGATCAGCGCGACCTTGCGGCTTGATCCGGGGCCTCGGCTGCGGTTCGGCGACTTGACGGTGAAAGGCGAAAGCGACGTTCGGCTGCGCCGGATCGTCAAGATTGCAGGTTTGCCCACCGGCGAAGTCTATTCGCAAGAGCAATTGGATATGGCAGCGACCCGGTTGCGCCGCACCGGGGCGTTCAGTTCGGTTGCCATGCTTGAATCCGATCAGATTGTCGCACCCGACAAGTTGCCGATCACGGCGCAGGTTGCAGATGCGCCCAAGCGGCGTTTTGGTTTTGGTGCTGAACTGTCGTCGATTGCGGGGCTTAAGGTAAGTAGTTACTGGCTGCATCGTAACTTGCTTGGGGGCGCCGAAAGCCTGCGTGTCGAGGGTGATATATCTGGCATTGCCGGTAATTCCGGTGGGGTGGATTATCGTCTGGCCACCCGGTTTGAACGCCCTGCTACCTTCAATGCAGATACGAATTTCTATGCTCTTGCCGAGATCGAACAACTTGACGAAGTCAACTTTTTCTCGCGCCAGTTGGACCTGGAAACCGGCATCGAACGGATCGCGAGCAAGGAACGGACGTATTCGTTCGGGATAGGGTTGCGCACCGCTCAGACACGCGATGCTTTCGGAACCAACAGGTACACGCTGTTTACACTTCCGCTGAGTGCGACCCACGATTACCGTGATGAACGGCTAGATGCGAAAAGTGGGTATTATGCAAAGGCAAGTCTGACACCATTCCTGGCTTTATCAGGCTCCGCCAACGGGTTGCGCAGTTATGTTGATGTGCGCGGGTACAAAACATTCGGTACGGAACGCCCGCTGACATTCGCGCTTCGTGGTCAATTGGGGTCGGTATACGGGCCGACGCTCGCCCAGGCTCCTGCTGATTACCTGTTCTACTCAGGTGGCGGTGGTACTGTTCGCGGGCAACCCTACCAGTCGTTAGGGGTCGATCTGGGCAACGGCAAGACCGTAGGCGGGCGCAGTTTTGTCGGAGTCTCGGCAGAGGCGCGCTTTCAGATACGAAAAAAGGTTGGTGTCGTCGCTTTTGCCGATGCAGGATATATTGGTGCCGAAGAGTTTTTCGATGGATCGGGAAGATGGCAGTCAGGCGCGGGGCTTGGCCTGCGCTATGCCACGGGTATCGGCCCGATCCGCGTTGACCTGGCCGTACCGGTTTCCGGCCCCGCAACAAACGAGAATTTTCAGGTTTATATTGGTATTGGACAATCGTTTTGATCCTTCTCATGCGCAAACTAGCAGTTCTGATCATGGTCTTTTTCGCGACGGTTGCGACCGCTCAAGAAGGCGACAAAGGGTTTTTGACCCGCACCATTCAAAACGCGCTTAGCGGGGCCGGGCGCACGGTAAGCATCGATGGATTCGCCGGCGCGCTGAGTTCGCGTGCACGGTTCGACACGATGACGATATCTGACGATCAGGGTGTATGGCTTACCCTTGAGGGGGTCGAGCTGGATTGGAACCGGTCAGCGCTGTTGCGAGGCCGCTTGGAGGTTCAGGCCCTGACAGCCAAACGGCTGACGGTGCCGCGCTTGCCCGTGGCCCAACCCACCGGGCTGCCAGACCCCGAAGCCAAACCCTTTACCTTTCCCACCATCCCCGATCTTCCGGTGGTGATCGACATTGCGGATTTTTCGGTGGACGAAATCAACCTCGGCGCTCCGGTTCTGGGTGAACCTGCTCAGCTGACGGTCAAGGCGAACGCATTGATCAACGATGAAATGGCAAAGGTGGATGTGCAGGCGCGCCGCACTGACGGCAAGCTGGGGGAATTCGACATCAAGGCCAATCTGGAACGTGGACAGAACGTTCTGGACCTGTTGGTGAACCTGAAAGAAGAATCTCGGGGTATTGTTGCACGCACGCTTAAAATTCCGGATGAACCATCGGTTGATCTGACCGTCGCAGGGCAAGGGCCCTTGTCGAACTTCAAGACCGACATCAATCTGTCCACCGATGGCGAGCCGCGCATCGAGGGTCAGGTGGTGGTCGCAGAGCAAGGCGACAGCACCAACCCTGACAGGCGGATCAGGGCCGACCTTAGCGGGGACGTCACGGCTTTAATTCTATCCAAATATCGCGAATTCTTTGGTCCCGACGTTGCATTGACCGTGGATTCGCTGGTGCAGGCAGATGGCGGCGTTGACATCAGTGACTTCACTCTCAAGGCGCAATCCGCCGATCTAAAGGGTAAAGTCACACTAAACAGCGATAAATGGCCTAGTCTGATCGACATTACCGGCACCGTCGCAAGCGCTGATGGAGGCCGAGTGCTCCTGCCGGTCGGGGGCGGTGACACATACGTGCGCAGCGTTGCTCTGGATGTGAAGTACGATGCGGCCGATGGCGACGCGATCAGTGCAAAATTCGATGTAGCGGAACTTGCCACCGATGCCCTGGCGATTGAAAGCACCCAACTGGAGATGAACGGAACGTTGGAGGGCAGTGCAGGTACTGTCGGCGAATTCAATGGCGCGCTTGATTTTTCGGCCGACGGGATGGTGTTGACGAACCCCGCCACGTCCGAAGCCATCGGCACGTCGTTGAAGGGCAGTACGCTGATTGCCTATATCCAGGGAAAACCGGTGCAGATCACCGAACTTGACCTGACCGGAACAGATTACAGCCTGGCCGGAGACCTATCTATCAGCGGGGCCGCGGACAGCTTTTTGACCCAGCTCAAGGCGCGCCTCGAAGCAACTGATATCAGTCGGTTTTCCGCGCTTGCCGGGCGGGAGCTTGCGGGCGGTGCCTCTGTCGATATCACCGGACAGGTGGCACCGCTTGACGGGACCTTCAATCTGAACATTGCGGGCCTGACCCAGGATCTGAAACTTGGCATCCCACAGGCCGACGCTGTGCTGGCGGGCGAAACCACGCTGAGCGTCGCGGCATCCCGCGATGAAACCGGCACTTTTGTTCGCGACCTTGTGTTGAAAAATGCCGCTGTTTCCGCCACCGGTGGCGCAGAACTGCGCAGTGATAATTCTCAGGCGCGGTTCGAAGCGACCTTGGCCGATATCAGCTTGGTTGTGCCTCAGTATTCCGGTCCGGTGACAATCACGGCCCAAGCCGACCAGGATACCCGGGGTTGGACGATCGACGCGCAGACAGATGGCCCTTATGGGGCCGAACTGACCGCCAAGGGGTTGGCTACGGGGGAAAACGCCGCAATCAATTTCACTGCAAAGGTTCCCGAGCTCAAGGATTTCGTCCCTGACGCCCCTATCGGCGGAAAGGTCGCCTTGGACGGTGTACTGCGCCAGACCCCTGAAGGCTGGCAGGTCGACACCAAGGCATCCGCGCCTGACGATATCGTGGCGTCTGTCAAAGGTCTTGTAATGCCGCTGGACCTGAGCTTTGAAGCCTCCGTTCCACATGTCCAGACGTTCGTTCCGCAAGTTTCAGGTGGCGTCGTGGCCACTGGTACTCTCAAACAGCTTGATCAGGGGTTCCAGATCGATGCCAAGGCGACCGGTCCTTATGATGCGCAGGTTGCGGTGCAGGGGATGCTGACCCCGATGATCGACATTGCGTTTGACGCGTCCATCCCCAACGTCGGGCAGATCGTGCCGCAGGTGAATGGGCCGGTAAGTGCCTCTGGCACAGTGCGGCAAACCGATAAAGGCTTTTTCGTCAATACCAACGCCACAGGGCCGCATGGCGCACGCGCGATGGTCGAAGGGTTGGCCACTGGCCCCGATATGTCTCTTACGTTTGATGTGTCGGTGCCCAACGTCCAGCCTTTCGTGCCGACTGTTTCTGGTCCACTTTCCGCGAAAGGGTCGGTTCGCCAGACCGCGTCCGGCATCGCAATCAATACCAACGCAACGGGCCCCTATGCCGCGCGTGCGTCGATCCAAGGGACCGTGACCGGTGACCAACCGTCGTTGGATTTTGATGTGACAGTGCCCAACCTTGCGGCCATTGTACCCAAACTGGCGGGACCTTTGAACGTGAAAGGCAATGCGCGACAAGACAGCACGGGCTGGCACGTCGACACAAATGCCACGGGGCCGTCGGGCACCCGCGCCACAGTGTCGGGCCTGGTGGCTAATAATGGCAACCTGAATTTGGATATCCAAGGTAACGCGCCTTTGGGCCTGTCGGCCCCGTTCATCGCGCCGCGAAACCTTCAGGGGCAGGCAACTTTCGACCTCAAAGTTGATGGCCCGCCTCAACTCGGTTCGGTCTCGGGCACGATCCGGACCAGCAACGCATCCCTTTCGGCACCGAATCTGCGCATCACCCTCCAAAACATTGCGGCCTCTATCGAACTGGCGAACAACCGCGCACAGATCAACCTGTCTGCGCGCAATTCCGACGGTGGTCAGGTCAATGTTGCAGGTGCGATAACCCTGACAGGTTCGTTGCCCGCCGATCTAGACGTGCGTCTAGGCAATTTGGTCCTGATTGACCCTGCGCTTTACCGGACATCATTGAACGGAAATTTGCGCATCACAGGGCCCTTGACAGCAGGGGCGCAAATCAACGGTCAGATCGATGTCGGCGAAACCGAGATTTCGGTGCCTTCGACGGGGTTGACCAGCATAGGGGACATTCCGCAAATCGACTTTGTCGGGGCAACCGCTGATGTGATTGCAACCAGACGCAAGGCTGGGTTGGGCGGGCCGGATGCTGGCAAGGACGTCGCGGCACCTTCAACCGGTCCCGGTTTCGGGCTGAACATCCGTATCAATGCGCCGCGCCGGATCTTTGTGCGTGGTCGCGGTTTGGATGCCGAACTTGGCGGTAGCCTGCTTCTTACCGGGACGACCAACCGGGTCATATCCGCTGGCCGCTTCGATCTGGTGCGCGGGCGCCTTGATATCCTGGGCAAGCGGTTTGAACTGACCGAAGGTGCGGTGCAATTCGAAGGTGACCTTGTCCCCTATCTGCGCTTCGTGACATCTACCACCACCGCGACCGGCGAAGTCCGCATCATCATCGAGGGCAAGGCTACCGCTCCCGTGGTTTCGTTTGCATCCACGCCTGAATCACCACAGGACGAGGTGCTGTCCCAATTACTGTTTGGACGCAACATCTCGGAAATTTCGGCGTTTCAGGCGCTGCAATTGGCCAGCGCTGTCGCGACCCTTGCCGGACGGGGAGGCGCGGGGATCATTTCCAATCTTCGCGCAGGTTTCGGGTTGGATGATCTCGATGTGACCACCACCGACAGCGGTGCCACGGCGGTACGTGCAGGCAAATACATATCCGAGAATGTTTACACTGACGTGACGGCCGCTTCGGATGGAACGGCGGATGTTTCCATCAACCTTGATCTTACCAAAAGCCTTCGCGCAAAAGGGACGGTCGGGTCGGATGGCGACACCGGCATAGGGCTGTTTTTCCAGAAAGATTACTAAGGCAGTTATTCAGAAGCGGTGAACACACCGAAACGTCCCTGCTCAAACAACAGTGCGGGGGCGTTTTCGTCGGGGTGGAAAGCCGCGTATTGGACTTGGCCCAAGATCACGGAATGATCGCCCGCCGGATGTATCGCAAAGGTTTCGCAATGAAAGGTGGCAAGGCACCCCGGCAGCGTTGGTGCCCCGTTCGGCCCCGCCGACCAGTTCAGCCCGTCAAAGGCGTGGCCGGAAATGGCAAAGCTGTCCGCCAGGTCTTTTTGGTCGGCCCCGAGTATATGCACTGCAAAATGCGCCGCTTGCGTGAATGCGTCGTGACGTTTCGAACTAAGCGCCGGCGACCACAAGACCAGCGGCGGGTCCAGTGACACCGATGAAAACGAATTCGCGGTCATTCCCAGCGGCCCGAGCGGGGTTTGCACGGTAATCACGGTTACTCCCGTGCCGAACCGGCCAAATGCACGGCGCAATTCAACCGTTGCGTCGGGAAGCGGGATGAAAGGTTGCATAGTATCACTCATGGCGCAGCGGTGCCACGGGGGCCGTCATTTGTCCAGACAGCAAAACCCCGCCACCGACGATACAATGGGGCCTTTGCTGGAACCTAAACCACAGCGCGGGGTTATTCCCGTACTGAGGGGCGAGCCTGTCACACCTGACAATCGCCTGTCGGAGAAGGGGGCTGGAGCGTGAGGTTCCAGTATCCGCCAGTAGGCACCCGAATGCCGACGCTCATACTATATACATGCGGAATTTTCCGCTGGAAGGAATTGAATATGACCTTGAACATCAATCGCTTTATGCCCGTAAAACTTACCGTGGCAGCACTGGTTACCGGTGCGGCACTTTCTACCCCGGCTTTCGCGCAGAATGGCGAATCTGTCGACCATACCGAAATCGGCTCGCTTAGCTGCGATGTCGGTGATGGCACAGGTTTCATCTTTGGTTCCACGCGCGAACTCACTTGTACGTTCAACCCAATCCAAGAGGGTCTCCCGGACGAGAAATATATCGGCAACATCAAACGTTACGGCATCGACATCGGCAAGACGCAGAACGGTCAGATGTCATGGCTGGTGTTGGCGCCAACCGAAGCAGAGCCTTACGAAGGCGGGTTGGACGGTAGCTATCAAGGCGTGTCGGCCGAAGCCACGGTCGGTGTCGGTCTAGGCGCTAACGTCATGGTCGGTGGCTCCGAAGATACGCTGGCCTTGCAGCCGATCAGCGTCAACACCCAGAATGGTCTGAACTTTGCCATCGGTGTCGGCGAAATCACTCTCCAACGTATCCCTGAATAAGACGCATTCCTGAACAAGGTGCCGCCACTGTTCGGCAGAACCTTCAGAAAAAGGGGCATCCAGATGGATGCCCCTTTTTTCGTGGTCGCGGCTGCGGAACCTTGCGGCCTAGCGGTTCATCCGATTGGCAATCAGTTCGTCGACCACCTCGGGTTCGGCAAGGGTGGATGTATCACCAAGCGAGCCAAAGTCGTTTTCGGCGATTTTTCGCAAGATGCGCCGCATGATCTTCCCCGAACGGGTTTTCGGCAAGCCTGGTGCCCACTGGATCATGTCCGGCGACGCAATAGGGCCGATCTCGTTGCGCACCCAGTTGCGCAGCTCGCCGCGCAGTTCCTCCGACGGCGTCTCACCACTCATCAGGGATACGTAACAATAGATACCTTGTCCCTTGATGGCATGGGGGAATCCAACGACCGCGGCTTCGGCAACTTTGGGGTGGGCGACCAGCGCGCTTTCCACCTCGGCGGTTCCCATTCGGTGACCCGACACGTTGATGACATCATCGACGCGCCCGGTTATCCAGTAATCGCCGTCCTCATCGCGGCGGCACCCGTCACCGGTGAAATAATAGCCTTTGTAATCACTGAAATACGTCTGTTCAAAGCGGTCATGGTCACCCCAGACCGTACGCATCTGACCGGGCCAGCTATCGGCGATACACAGCACCCCTTCGACGTCATTACCCTCGATCACGTCACCCGTCGTAGGTTCTAGCACCACCGGCTTGATCCCGAAAAACGGCTTCATGGCGGCACCGGGCTTGGTCGCGTGGGCACCCGGAAGCGGCGTCATCAGATGGCCGCCCGTTTCGGTTTGCCACCAGGTATCCACAATAGGGCAGGACCCTTTGCCGACCACATCATTGTACCAGTTCCAGGCTTCCGGGTTGATCGGTTCTCCGACTGTGCCAAGCAGCTTGAGGCTGCTTAGATCGCACCCATCTACAAAAGACCGGCCTTTCCCCATCAGGGCCCGTATCGCGGTGGGCGCAGTGTAAAACTGGTTCACCTTGTGCTTTTCGCAAATCTGCCAAAACCGGCTGGCATCGGGATAGGTCGGCACGCCTTCGAACATCAAAGTCGTCGCGCCGTTGGCAAGCGGGCCATAAACGATATAGCTGTGCCCGGTCACCCAGCCCACGTCGGCGGTGCACCAGTATACATCACCGTCATGGTAATCGAAGGTTACCTCGTGGGTCAGCGCCGCATAGACCAGATAGCCGCCAGAGCTGTGCACCACGCCCTTCGGTTGCCCGGTCGATCCAGAAGTATACAGGATGAACAACGGATCCTCGGCATTCATCGGTTCGGGGGCACAGGCGGATTCGGCCGTCTTGGACCGCGCCGTATAGTCGACGTCGCGCGCGTCATTCCAGGCCACGTCGCTGCCGGTGCGGCGCACCACCAGGCATTTGACCGAAGCGTCACATGATGCCAAGGCCTTGTCGGCGTTTGCCTTCAACGGGGTTGCCTTGCCGCCGCGTGGGGCGAAATCAGCGGTGATCACCACCTTGGCATCAGATCCCTTGATCCGGGCCGCCAGCGCATCCGGTGAAAATCCGGCGAACACGATCGAATGGATCGCCCCGATGCGCGCGCAGGCCAGCATCGCATAGGCCGCTTCGGGGATCATCGGCATATAGATGATAACACGATCTCCCTTGGCAACGCCCAGATCCCGCAGAATGTTGGCCATCTTGCAGGTCTGGGTATGCAACTGCTTGTAAGTGATGTGCTGTGCCGCCTCGTCAGGGCTGTCAGGCTCCCAAATGATCGCTGTCTGGTCGCCCCTTGTCTCGAGATGCCGGTCAATACAATTGGCGCTGACATTCAACGTGCCATCTGCAAACCAGTTTATCTTGACGTTTCCCAAGGTAAAATCGACATCGCGGACAGTCGAGAAAGGCGACATCCAGTCGATGCGCTGCGCCTGTTCGCGCCAGAACCCATCTGAATCCTCGATCGATGCCTTGTACATGGCCTCATATTTGGCAGCGTCTACATGTGCGCCAGCAGCCATATCGGCAGACGGTGGATACTTCATTGTGTCGGCGTGTGACATGGTTCCTCCCTCAGAACTCTGGTCGCCCCGGCTAAATCAAGGGCGACCCTCCCGGCTCGGATCATAACGCGAACTGAAAAGAAGGGAATAAGTATCTGGAAACGTGACTTTTGTTTGTAAATTTTTTTCATATCCCATCTTGGGCTGGTAAATTTATGCTCCCTGTGCAGAATTTTGACAACTAAAGCCAGCTATTGCGTGTCAACGTTGGGCTTGTACGCGTGCCCGTAGCTTCCAAATGGCCCTAAATCCTCGCCGAAGGCATCCTCGTGAACCACTCACGGCGTCTTGAGGGGTTGGCAGCCCGGTTCCCTCACGATAGTCTTGCGGCCAAGCGGGCAACAAACGCGCGCATCTAGGGAGATAACCATGAATAAACTACTGAACGGCGCAGCGGTTTGCGCCCTGACTTTCGCGTTGGCTTCGCAAGCAGCCGCAACCGAATGGAACGCCTCGGTCTGGGGTAAACGTCGGGCCTTCACCGAACATGTCGAAAAAATTGCCGAATTGGTTTCCGAAAAGACCAATGGCGAATTCACCATCAATGTCAGCTACGGTGGCTTGTCGAAAAACTCCGATAACCTTGACGGCATTTCGATCGGTGCCTTCGAGATGGCGCAGTTCTGCGCCGGTTATCATCCAGACAAGAACCGTGCGATCACCGTTCTGGAATTGCCGTTTTTGGGGGTCGATACCCTGAAAGAAGAAGTCGCGGTTTCGCGCGCGGTCTATGCCCACCCCGCTGTAGCCAAGGAAATGGCGCAGTGGAATGCACGCATGTTGATGACCTCCCCCATGCCGCAGTATAATCTGGTCGGTACGGGCGAACCGCGCGATACACTTGAATCCTTTGAAGGCATGCGCGTCCGCGCGACCGGTGGCCTGGGCAAAGCGTTTGAGGCGGTCGGGGCCGTTCCTACTTCGGTGACCGCAACCGAAGCATATAATGCCATGGAGTCCGGTGTCGTCGACACGGTCGCCTTCGCGCAGCACGCTCACCTGAGCTATGGCACGACCAACAAGGCCGATTGGTGGACAGCGAACCTGAACCCAGGCACGGTCAACTGTCCGGTCGTTGTCAACATCGACGCATATGATGCGCTGTCTGATGCTGAACGCGAAGCGCTGGACGGTTCGGTAGACGAGGCGCTGGATTACTATCTGGAAAACTACGCCAAGCTTCTGGCCCGGTGGGACGAGATCCTGGCAGAAAAAGGCGTCAAGAAAGTGATGTTCACCCCCGAAGTATTGGCGGAATTCAAAGCCAAGGCCGCCGATCCTGCCCGCGAGGCATGGGTCAAGGACATGGAAGCCCAAGGCATTCCGGGCCAGGAGTTGTATGACCTGGTGATGACCACGCTGGAAAAAGAACGCGCGTCCAACTAAGACGTGAATATCGGGCCGTGCTTTCTCTGCACGGCCTTTTTCTATTCGATTTCTCCTTAAACCCGAAAGGAATACCCCCATGGCCGGATCATCCGCCGTGCTGGAAGATGGCAGTCTGCTAAGCCGTATCGATAGAGTTCTGTTACGTCTGGAAACGCTCTTTGCAATGATTTCCGGGCTTGCAGTGTTCATGCTGATGGTGCTTGCGGTCTGGTCCGTGAGCGGACGAAAGTTCTTTGCATCACCTCTGCCTGGTTATGTGGATTGGATCGAATTTGCGATGCCGCTTATCGCCATCATGGGCATTTCATATACCCAACGAAACGGCGGGCATGTTCGCATGGATATTCTGATCGGGCAGCTCCGGGGCCGGGCCCTGTGGGCCGCCGAGATGTTCTCGGTCGTGGTTATTCTGATACTGATGCTGGCCTTGATCTGGGGGTCATGGGCGCATTTTCAACGCAGTTTTGATTTCTCGTCCCCGCTGTGGAGCCGGGACAGTTCAATCGACATCGGTCTGCCGATCTGGCCGGCTAAATTGGTCGTGCCCGTGGCGTTCAGCGTGCTGGCATTGCGCCTGGTCCTGCAAATCTGGGGTTACGGCAGGGCGCTTGTGCTGGGCCTGGACCACCCTGTGGCAGTGCCGTTGATACAATCCGCCGCGGAACAGGCGATGGCGGAAGCCGAACATCTGGATGGACGGGACTGATGATGGATCCTATTGAAATTGGCCTTTGGGTCTCGGCCGGCATGCTGCTGATGGTCGTTCTTGGAATGCGGGTGGCCTTTGCCGCGGCTATGGCGGGGCTTATTGGTCTGATCTGGATTTTCTGGGCCAAAAAAGGTATGCAGTGGTCAGAGCTGGACTGGGCGCTGACCGTCGCTATCAAGACCGCGGGGCAGGTGCCGCATTCAAAAGTGTCGAGCCAGACGCTAAGTTTGATTCCCACCTTTATTCTGATCGGGTTTCTGGCCTATTACGCGGGCCTTACACGGGCGTTGTTCGAGGCCGCCAAACGCTGGATCGCGTGGCTGCCTGGCGGTCTGGCCGTATCAACCGTTTTCGCTACCGCCGGTTTCGCGGCGGTATCTGGCGCTTCGGTTGCCACAGCGGCGGTCTTTGCGCGCATCGCGATCCCCGAAATGCTGGCGATTGGCTATAACAAGAAATTCGCGGCCGGGGTGGTGGCGGCGGGCGGAACCTTGGCCTCCTTGATTCCCCCATCCGCGATCTTGGTCATCTACGCGATCATCGTCGAACAGGATGTGGGCAAACTGTTGCTTGCAGGGTTCATTCCGGGTGCTTTCTCGGCGGTGGTCTATGCGATCTTGATCGTCGGCATCGCGACGATCTGGAAAAATGTAGGCCCCCCGGTCGGTGGTTTCACCTGGAAACAGCGTTTTGCGTCCTTGCCCGCGGCTCTGCCGATTTTCGCTGTGGTAATCATCATCATCTTCTTCGTATACAACCCCTTCGGCGACGCTTGGGGCACCCCGACCGAAGGCGGTGCAGTCGGGGCGTTCATCGTTTTTCTGATGGCGCTTTATCGTGGGATGCGTTGGCCCGAGTTGAAAGACGCGCTTCTTGAGACAGCCAAGCTGACCGTGATGATCTTCACGATCATCTGGGGCGTGTTGATCTATGTGCGTTTTCTGGGTTTTGCCGATCTGCCCGGGGCGTTTGCCGATTGGATATCGTCGCTGGATGCGTCGCCGATTCTGATACTTGTGTTCATTCTGTTGGCTTATGCCGTCCTTGGGATGTTCATGGATGCCATCGGCATGTTGCTGTTGACGTTACCGGTCGTTTATCCGGCGGTGATGGCGCTGAACGGCGGCGAATTTGTGTCTGCGGCCGACAGCGCATTCGGCATGTCTGGCCCGATGTGCGCGATCTGGTTCGGCATACTCGTCGTCAAGATGGCAGAGTTCTGTCTGATCACTCCTCCGATCGGGTTGAACTGCTTTGTCGTGGCCGGCGTACGACCTGACCTAAGCGTTCAGGACGTGTTCAAGGGCGTGGCACCGTTCTTTGTCGCGGACGCCGTCACCATCGCGTTGCTCGTGGCTTTCCCCGGTATCGTGCTTTGGCTGCCATCACTGGCTGGTTGATGCTTTCGGAGGCTGCCGCATATCATCGGGGGCGACCTGTTCAGCGGACAGGAAGTTCCCGATGGTCTGCAGCGGTTCAAAGTTTTCGCAGACCACCTTGAACACCACAAGAAAGGGTACCGCAACCAAGGCCCCCGCGATGCCCCATAGCCACCCCCAGAACACCACCGTAAGAAACACCGCGACGGTGTTCATCTCCAACCGTCGGCCAATCAACCACGGCGTGATGATCTGCCCTTCGAGCGTTGTCAAAAACAGATACCCCAGCGGTGCCAGCATCGCGTAGCCCACGCTGTCGAAGGTCACCAACGAAAATCCCGCGACCAGTACCACCCCGGCGATGCCGCCGATATAGGGCAGGAAGTTCAACATGAACGCGGCGATACCCCAGATATAAGCCGAAGGAAGGCCGAGCGCTGTCAGGTAGATCCCGACGACAGTGCCAAGTCCGGCATTGATTGTGGCGATCGTCAGCAGGTAACGCGAAACGCGCTTTTCAACGTCGTAAACTGTCTGAAGCGCACGCTTCTTGCCGGTGAGCGTCGGCATGGATTGAACCATCTTCAGATAAAACAGCTCTCCTGATCCCAAAAGGAAAAGCGCAAGGATCAAGATGACGGCCAACGATGCGCCGGCACTGCTGACGGTATCCATCGCGGTATCAAGCAGACCCGGCTGACGCACGATGACTTCTTGCGGGCCCTGCGCATCCTCTTGTGCCCCCAGTTTGTCGACCTCTTCGGAAGCAGAGCGCATGGTCTCGACCGCGTCACTGACCCCGCTAAGCTTTTCCTTTATTTCCTGCCCCATCTGGGGAATCTCATTGCTCCAGGACGCGACAGTTCCCGCAGACAGCAAGACGACCGCGAGGATCACCATTGCCGTTCCGAACACGAGCAGAAAGGCGGATACCGCGTAGGGGATACCAATACGGAACATCGCCCTGACAACAGGGCTAAGGGTGAGGGCGAGCAAAAAGCCTAATAATATCGGGAGAATAAGATCTTTGGCAAAATATGCGGTGACGAAAAGGGATATCAGGACCAACAGCTGAAGCGACCGCCGGATTGAGGCAATGTGTTCCAAGGCAAGCTCCGATGTTTGGTATTGGGACTACAACGCACGGCATCCGAAAAGGTTCACACGGATGTGAAAAACGTTTGGCACGCTTTCAAAACGGTCTCGCCGTGCCGCGGGAATTGTGTTGAGGTGCCGCAAGATTTTCTTATCGGAGTGTCCGCCATGCCTGTAATGCCTCTTGGTCTTGATCCATCGCTTTGCTTTATAAATGGCGATTGGGTACCTTCCACCGGTGGGGCGCATGCGGCTCTGATCAATCCATCCGATGGCAGCACCTTGTGTGATATCGCACGCGGTACAGACGAGGATATCGACCGGGCCGTCACAGCGGCATCCGAGGCTTTGCGCAGTGAGTGGGGTAAAGCGACCGCCGCCGAGCGTGGACGGGTTCTGGCCAAAATAGGTCACGGCATGTTGCAACACATCGACGAACTCGCGCAGCTTGAAGCGATGGATGTGGGCAAGCCGCTTAAACAGGCCCGCGCCGATGTTGTGGCGCTGGCGCGGTACATGGAATTTTATGCCGGGGCCTGCGACAAGGTGCATGGTGAAACGATACCATATCTGGATGGCTACACCGTTTATACCTTGCGCGAACCGCATGGTGTGACAGGGCATATCATCCCGTGGAATTATCCGATGCAGATCATTGGCCGTTCGGTCGGCGCGGCGCTGGCCATGGGCAATGCCGCCGTGCTGAAGCCAGCGGAAGAAGCCTGCCTGACCGCGCTTGCCTTTGCTGAAATCGCGCGCGCGGCGGGGTTGCCTCGGGGGGCGCTGAATGTGGTACCCGGGCTTGGGGCCGAAGCAGGTGCCGCGTTGACACGACATTCCGGGGTTAATCATGTGTCGTTCACAGGGTCGGTCGGGGTCGGCAAGCTTATACAGGAAACCACAGCCCGCAACGTGGTCCCTGTCACGCTCGAATTGGGGGGAAAAAGCCCGCAGTTGGTGTTTGATGATGCAGACATCGACGCGGCCCTGCCGTTTTTGGTAAATGCAGGGGTCCAGAATGCCGGTCAGACCTGTTCGGCTGCGTCGCGCATTTTGGTGCAACGCGGGGCGTATGATCGTGTTGTGGCGGAAATGGGTAAACGCTACGACGCCTTTCGTGTCGGCCCGGCGATGGATGACCTCGATGTGGGGCCGCTGATCTCGGCAAGACAGAAAGCCATCGTCGAAGGCTATCTGGCCCAGGGTGACGGGCTCGAGGTCGCAGGACGCGGCAAGATCGTCGCGAACGCCCCGTCCGGCGGTGCGTACGTCGCACCGGTTCTGTACGCGGGGGTTTGCCCCGATCATGTGTTGGCGCAAGAAGAAATCTTTGGTCCTGTGCAGGTGATCATTCCGTTCGAGACCGAGCAAGAAGCGTTGGAAATCGCGAATGGCACCCAATACGGCCTGGTCGCTGCGGTATGGTCGCAAAACGGCGGGCGTCAAATGCGATTGGCCAAACAACTGCGGGCAGGCCAGGTATTTTTGAACAATTACGGCGCGGGCGGCGGGGTCGAATTGCCATTCGGGGGGACCGGCCTATCTGGGCATGGGCGCGAAAAAGGCTTCGAGGCGCTCTACGGTTTTTCGACCCTCAAGACCATCGCAGCCTATCATATGTAAGAATCACCTTCACAAACCTGGCGACCCCTAGTAGCAACAAAGACACTTTGGTCCGGGCGGTACTGCCGTCCGGTTAAAAGGGAACGTGGTGAGGCACCGGCCAATGCCACGACTGCCCCCGCAACTGTGAGCGGCGAGCGATACCGGCATACGCCACTGTCACGCATCACGTGATGGGAAGGTCCGGTTCAGCATCGACCCGCAAGTCAGGAGACCTGCCGAAGTGTTCACCCTGCTGAGGGCGCGAGGGGCGCATCGGCTGCGGACACTCCGCTGTGGTGGCTTTACCGTCGGCGCGTGGGAAACCTTTGTCGGCCTTTTAGTTGCCAGGCAGCCCGAGGCGGTTGCGACACAAAGGGAGAATTTGTTTTGAAACACAGCTCGCATGGTCTGATCGTGATGCCGCCGCAGGTGGGGGACGGGGCCACAGGTCTGACCGGGTTATCCAGCGGGCTGGACTTGGCCAAGACGCGGGTATCCATGCAGGGTGCGGCGTCATGAGCCGACTTGCCCTGACCTTGTGGGCCATTGTTGCGGCGCTTTTCACCGTTTCCCTGCTGATCGGCCCAGCCGAGGCGACCATCGGACACAGTCTGCGGGCACTGGTCGCGGGGGACGGGGGGCCGATGACGGTCGTCATGCGCGAGATCCGGCTGCCCCGTGCACTGCTGGCGGTACTTATCGGTGGATCGTTGGGGTTGGCAGGTGCGGCGATGCAAGGCTACCTGCGCAACCCGCTGGCTGACCCGGGGTTGATCGGAGTGTCGGGGTCAGCTGCCTTGGGCGCGGTGATTTCGATCCAGACCGGGCTTGCAGCCGCGTTTTTCCTTGCGCTGCCTCTGATGGCACTGGTCGGTGCCCTGACGGGGGTGTTGCTTGTGTTGCTGCTGGCGGGGCCTCGTGGATCGTCGCTGGCGCTTATTCTTGCTGGCATCGCAATTTCCGCATTTGCCGGGGCGCTGACGTCGCTTGTGCTGAACCTGTCGCCGAACCCGTATGCAGCAAGCGAGATCGTTTTCTGGATGATGGGATCACTGGCTGACCGGTCCATGCTTCATGTCTGGATATCATTGCCGCTGATCGTGTTGGGAGCCGGTCTTCTGGCGACTTTGTCACGTGGACTGGACGCTTTGACATTGGGCGAAGATGCCGCCGAAGCCATGGGGGTCAACCTGACCCGACTGCGCCTGTCGGTCATCCTGGGCACAGCTGCCGTGGTGGGCGCGTCCACTGCAGTGGCAGGGGCCATCGGCTTTGTCGGGCTGGTCATGCCACATCTTTTGCGCGGCTTCGTGCAGGCGCGTCCGGGCGCGTTGCTTTGGGCGTCCACACTGGGCGGGGCGGGGATGATCCTTGCCGCGGATATTCTGGTACGCGTGGTGATACCGGAGAGAGACCTCAAACTGGGCGTTGTCACGGCGCTGGTCGGGGCACCGCTGTTCCTGCATCTGATTTATCGCACGCGGAGGTCAGGGCTATGACGTTGCTTTGTCTGAAGGGTTTCTCGGTACGCAGGGGTGGCAAATGTGTGCTGCGCGGTGTCGATCTTTCCATAGAGGCCGGCGAAGTTGTAGGGCTGATCGGGCCAAACGGGGCAGGTAAAACCACGTTAATGCGCGCAGCGCTCGGCTTGATTCCTTCGGAAGGCTACAGTTCGCTGGCGGCCCTGCCGGCGCGGGAACGGGGCCGCAACGCCGCGTGGATGCCACAAGCAAGAGAGATCGCATGGCCGGTTCGCGTGGAAACGCTGATCCGGCTGGGGCGTACCCCCTATCTTGGGGCGGGGCAAAAACTGACCGATGCGGACCACCGCGCCGTCGACAGGGCGATCGGGCGGATGGACCTTGGCGACTATCGGCAACGTGTCGCAACACAGTTGTCGGGGGGGGAACAGGCCCGCGTACTGATTGCCCGCAGCCTGGCGCAGGAAGCTCCGTTGCTGATGGCCGATGAACCCACCGCCGGGTTGGATCCGGCCCACCAGATTGCCACGATGCAAAGCTTTGCTGCTTTGGCGACCGAGGGCAAGTCGGTTCTGGTATCGCTGCACGATCTTGGAATGGCAGCCCGTCACTGTACCCGTCTGGTGATCCTGGGCCAAGGCGGCATCGCGGCTGACGGACCCGCGCGTGCAGTCCTGACTCCCGATTTGATCAAGGCCGCCTTTGGGATCAGCGCCCATCTTGAAGACACGCCAAACGGCATAATCTTTCAACCGTTGGAGGTTTTGCAATGACCCCGCAAATGCTTGAGTTCCTGAATACGGGCGGGCCCGCCTTATGGGCAATTGCCGTCTTGTCCATATTGGTCATGGCGATCGTTCTTTGGAAGCTTTGGCGTCTGTCGCTGATGGGTGCCTGGTCGGCCGGGCAGGCGGAGAAGATGCTCGCGGCACGTGATTTCACCAACCCTAAAGGGCTGCGTTCGCGTTTCGCAGCCGAGGTCGCCACGGCGCGTCGCCTTCCAGAGGCGCTTGCCCGCGAAGAAGTGACGCGCCTGGCCCAGCGACACCTTGCGCAGATGCGCGGGGGTTTGCGCCCGCTGGAGCTGATCGTGACCATAGCCCCGCTGATCGGGCTTCTGGGCACTGTTCTGGGGATGATCGAAGCCTTCCAGGCGCTTGAAACCACCGGCGGTCAAGCCGACCCGTCAGTGCTGGCGGGCGGCATATGGGAGGCGCTCCTGACCACAGCCGCGGGCATGGCGGTCGCGATCCCTGCCGCCGTCGCGCTGAGCTGGTTCGAGGCCATTGCCGAGCGTGTGCAGCGCGATCTGGAGGATATCGCCACACGGATGTTCATTCAGCACGATGCAGCGGCCTGATGTTTGTCTTTGCCCCGCCACGGCGCAGCCGCAGACCCAGCCTTACCCCGATGATCGATGTAGTATTCCTGCTGCTGGTGTTCTTCATGCTTGCGTCGCAATTTGGCCAGGATGCAGCAGTGCGCCTGTCGGGCGCAGGTGCGGGTGATGGCTATGCCGGGCCGCCGCGCCTGGTTGATATTTCCGCGGACACCCTGGCGCTGAACGGCAGATCGGTTGCGTTGTACGGCTTGGCCGAAGCACTGACGCCGTTGACGACCACGCGGGAAGATACGGTTGTGCTGCGCGCCGCGGACGGTGCGTCGGTCCAGCGTTTGCTTGACGTGGCGCAGGTCCTGGAACGCGCCGGTTTTGCCAGGCTGGTGGTGGTGGAGTAACCCGATGCGATTTTCCATGCCCCCCCGACGATCCGCATCCGAATCCGTGGTCCCGATGATCAATGTGGTATTTCTGCTGCTGATCTTCTTCATGATGTCGGCCACGATCATGCCTGCTCCGCCATTTGATGTAAGTTTGCCTGAAACGGACGCCCAAATCGCCGTCGCGGGCGAAATGGACATCTATGTTTCCGCAAGCGGAGAGGTCTCGTTCCAGGGCGCGTTGAACGATGCCGCTTGGGCAGTGCTGGCCGCTCAACCTGCCGTCAACACCGTGACCCTGCGGGCTGACGCTGACCTTTCGGCGCAAAAACTGGCACGGGTGGTGTCCAGGTTGGCGCGGATCGGCCATACACAGATCGAAATAGCGATACGCGTGCCATGAAAAATGTCGTCGAGTTTCTTGCTTTTCTGGGGGCCGCCACCGCTTTGCATCTCTCTGTGGGGTATTGGGGGGCGGGTACCGACATGCCAGCCGGAGAGGCAGGCGATGCAACAGTGACGCTGACTGCGGCCTCCGCTTCGGTGCAGATGATGGTCGCGCAGTGGGACCGCCCGCCGGATCTGGTGCAGCGGGTGGTTGTTCCTGCACCTGGTGGCGATGATACGTCCGCGCCGTCGTTTACCCACGATGACACCTACCTACCCAATCCCCGCGCCGCTTTGCCGGTCTTGGAGCATCCCGCGCCGTCCTTGCCCCAGATTGACCACAGCGTACCACCCCCCCCGCAGCCCGAGCTGGCCAAGACCCGGCCGCGCTTGCGGCCTTTGCAGACGACCCCTCCGGCCAGCCAAGCGCAGCCGAGGATCGCCCCCAAAACCGCTCCACCCAAAACCACGGCGCCCAAAACCGCGGCACACAAATCTTCGCAAGGTGCCAAACCTCAAAAAGCTGCCGGAGCCGGTGCCGGAGCGTCCAAGGAAAGATCCAGCACCGGCTCGGCTTCCCGGAAAAAACAAACCAGCAGCCCCAAACTGATGGCACAGTGGGGGGGCAAAATCCGCAGCAGTATCGAACGGCGCAAACGCTATCCCGCAGGGACGCGCGCCAGGGGAACGGTCACATTGTCCATCGCGGTTCATAATAGCGGCGCGGTGGCGGGGATCGCGGTGCAGCGTTCGTCCGGCGTGGCCCAAATCGATCGCGCCGCCGTTGCCGCGGTCAAGGCAGCCCGGCTTCCCGCTGCCCCCGCGGGGGTGACCGCAGGGCGGTATAACTTCACTCTCCCCATGAAATTCGCGCCGTAACTGTTCGCCAGAACCCAGTTTCTAGGGGGTGCGTTCGACGGCTATCAGGCCAAGCGCCCTGGCTGTGTCCAGCGCCAGTACGGGGCTGTCAGGCCCGCCCAAACCTATCTGGTAACGCCGCATGGCTTGACGTGTCGGGTCATCCAACGCCCCGGTTATGTCGCCATCATACGCCTCGCGCGCTTCCAGGGCGCGTTGCAGGGTCGAAATGAAGTCTGGCGTCCATTGATCGGGGCAGGGTGTCTCAAACCAGTTATCCTGCCTTGGCCTCACGATTTCCTGGAGCGTTTCTGTTTTGTAAACAGGCAAGGTCTGTATTTCGCCGGTCGCGCTGATCTGCGCCGGCTTGACCTGTCGCTGTTTGGTCACGGTCTCGATCACGGCGGGCGATATCGTGCGGCCCCAGCAGGTGCCGGGTGGTGCGCCTGCCGGGCCCTGACTGGTCGCCTCGCGCACCCCCGGCTCGTCAGCCTGCACGGGTTCTTGAGGTTGGGCACAGCTCGACAGCGCGACCATGCTGATGATCAGCGCTGGCGCGGTGATTAGTCTTGCGTTTGATAAGAACTGCACGCCCCTGCCTTTGAAGGTCTGATAATTCCCCCCAAGCTAACGGCTTTTAAAAGCGATGCCTAGATCATTGACGGTCCGTGCAGGTGTTTTGCGACGTCCGGTGCGGACCATGGTCAAAAGGGACTGGCGAAGCCCTGGCGGGCTGGGTACACAGGGTCAAATTCTTTTGATCGGAAAGGGCACGTCATGGCCAAAATAACCTATATAGAACACAATGGCACAGAACATGTTGTCGATGTCGCCAATGGCCTGACTGTCATGGAAGGCGCGCGCGACAATAACATACCGGGCATCGAAGCCGATTGCGGCGGGGCCTGTGCATGCTCGACCTGTCACGTATACATCGACCCCGACTGGGTCGAGAAAGTCCCCGCAAAAGACGACATGGAAGAGGATATGCTCGATTTCGCCTACGAGCCCGATCCCGAGCGTTCACGTCTGACCTGCCAGATCAAAGTCACCGACGCGCTGGACGGTTTGCGCGTACAGATGCCGGAAAAGCAGATATAATGCTTAGCCTGGCGCGGCTTGCGGCCGCCGCATCCTTGGCCGTTTCTGTATGGCCAAACGCAAGCGCGGCCGAAACCATCATCAGCGCACGCTACACGGATCCGACCACCCGCTATGATCATGGTATTCTCGGTGATGCCGTGGAATGGGGCGCTCTCGAGGTGACGCTCGATAACGCGACCACGCGCCGTTTCGTCCTACCCGAAACCCTGGTGTACGAAGATACGTCACCCCGACTTGCAGACCTCGACCAGGACGGCTCTCCCGAAGTCATCGTGGTGGAAACCAGCCTGACACGCGGGGCGCGTCTGGCAATCTATGGACCATCAGGACGGCTCGCCCGGACCGAACACATCGGCCGGAAAAATCGATGGCTGGCACCGATCGGGGCGGCCGACTTCACCGGCGATGGACGCCTCGAAGTCGCGATGGTCGTAACCCCGCACCTTGCGGGGCGCGTCGAATTGCTTGCCTATAACGGTACCGAGCTTGAAACAATTGCCACGACAAGCGGCTTTACCAATCACCGGATCGGGGACCGGCTAATCGCCGGCGGTATCCGCGATTGCGGCGACGGCTCGCAAATCCTTCTGGCTCAAATGCCTTGGCGTGACACAGGCGACAGCCCGATGGTGGCTCTCGGACTGCAAGACCGTATGCTTGTGCCGGTCCCTTTCTCGGTTCCGTTCACGGATGACAACGTGACCAAAGCACAAGCCTGTACTCTTGCCCCTGAATGACCGCGTACAGACCCTGCCGCAAGCGGGTTTAACTTCCAAATGGTCAAAAATCCTGGGGGTCCGGGGGCCAGCCCCCGGTAACCGCCTCTAAGACAACGCGCGCCAGCCGATATCGCGTCGGTAAAAGCCGCCGGGCCAATCAATTGCCTCGACCAGACGATACGCTTTGGCTTGTGCGTCGGCCAAACTGTCGCCCCGTACCGTGACATTCAACACTCGACCGCCCGCCGAAACGATCTGGCCGTCCTGTTCCGCGGTTCCGGCATGAAAGACCATGTGGCTGCTGTCTTCCGGCAGGCGGTCCAGGCCCGTGATCGGGCTGCCTTTCTCATAGGCTCCCGGATAGCCTCGTGCCGCCATCACCACGGTCACCGCATGATCCTCGGCCCAATTCACCCGCATTTCCCCCAGACGCGATTCGGCCGCTGCGTGTAAAAGATCGAACGCCTGCGCACCCAGGCGCATCATCAGAACCTGGCATTCCGGGTCACCGAACCGCGCGTTGTATTCAACCAGTCGCGGCGCACCGTCCTTGATCATGAGCCCCGCATAGAGAACCCCTTGATACGGGGTGCCGCGTTTTGCCATTTCGGCCATGGTCGGGCGAATGATCTCGTCCAGCGCGCGCTCGGCGATCGCATCGGTCAGGACCGGGGCGGGGGAATACGCGCCCATCCCCCCTGTATTCGGTCCGGTGTCGCCGTCACCGACCCGCTTGTGGTCCTGGGCCGTGCCGATAGGCAACACGGTCGCACCGTCGCACAACACAAAAAACGAAGCTTCCTCGCCCTCCATGAATTCCTCGATCACCACCTCAGCCCCCGCTTGGCCAAAAGTGCCGTCGAACATGGTATCCACCGCTGCTGCGGCTTCGGCGTCGGTCTGCGCGATGATCACGCCTTTGCCCGCCGCAAGCCCGTCGGCCTTGATGACAATCGGTGCAGGGTGCTGCGCCAGATAGGCGTGCGCCGAAGCGGCATCGTTGAAATGGCCGTACGCTGCGGTCGGAGCTTTGGCCGCAGCGCAGATTTCCTTGGTAAATGCTTTTGACGCCTCAAGTGCAGCTGCTGCTTTGGACGGGCCAAACACAAGAATACCTGCGGCGCGCAAATCGTCGGCGACGCCGGCGGCCAGTGGCGCTTCTGGTCCGATGATTACAAAGTCGATGTTGTTTTCGTCAACGAATCCAACAACCTCTGGCCCGTCGTTGATATCCAGAGACGCGCAGTCTGCGATAGCGGCAATCCCGGCATTGCCCGGTGCCACGATAAGCTTGTCACATTTGGGGTTCTGCAATACTGCCCAAGCGAGACTGTGCTCGCGCCCGCCACTGCCCAGAATTAGGATGTTCATGGTCGCACTCCCTTGGCCTTGAATGCTATGCGTTCTAAGCTGGGACCAACAAAGAAACAAGGACACCCGGATGGATCTGATCGACGACCCCCGACAGGGCCAGAACAGCCCTGAATTCACAGTGACCGAGCTTTCGGGGGCGATCAAACGCGTAATTGAAGGGGAATTTGCCCACGTCAGGATTCGGGGCGAAGTCGGGCGCGTCAGCCGACCTCGGTCCGGGCACATATATCTTGACCTCAAGGATGACAGTTCCGTCATCTCAGGGGTGATCTGGAAAGGGGTGTCTGCACGGCTCGAAACCCAACCGGAAGAAGGGATGGAGGTGATCGCGACCGGACGCGTGACCACTTTTGGCGGCCAGTCAAAATACCAGATCGTGATCGAAGACATCAAACCAGCCGGTATGGGTGCCTTGATGGCGCTACTGGAAAAACGCAAGGCTGCGCTGGCGGCTGAAGGCTTGTTCAAGCCTGAACGCAAGCGGCCGCTTCCGTACTTGCCGGATGTGATCGGCGTCGTGACCTCACCTTCGGGGGCGGTCATCCGCGATATCCTGCATCGGTTGCGCGACCGGTTTCCGCGCAAGGTGTTGATCTGGCCCGTGGCCGTACAGGGCGCGAAATGTGCCCCCGAGGTCGCGCGTGCCATCCAGGGTTTCAATGCACTCAGCCCGGGCGGCGCGCTTCCCAGGCCCGACCTGCTTATCGTGGCGCGGGGCGGCGGATCTGTCGAAGACCTTTGGGGTTTCAACGAGGAAATCGTCGCCCGCGCCGCTGCGGCATCCGACATTCCGCTGATTTCGGCTGTCGGGCATGAAACCGATACCACGTTGATCGATTACGTGTCGGACCGGCGGGCCCCGACACCCACCGCGGCCGCAGAGCTGGCCGTGCCGGTGCGGCATGAACTGGTTGCCTGGCTGGACGGGCAAGAGGCCCGCATGACCCACGCGCTGAGCCAGGGGCTGATCCGCCGTGACCAGCGGTTGCGTGACATGGGCCGGGCTTTGCCGCGCCCCGACACGTTGCTTGATGGGCCCCGGCAAAAGCTGGACATGCTTGGCGCTCGGTTGGGGCCTGCCCTGACTGCCGGAGTGCAAAAGCGCAATGTGCGATTGGCGAACATGTCGGGGGCCTTGCGTCCCGGTACGCTGCGCCGTGCCCTGCAATCTGAACAACGCAGGTTTTTGGCGCTCGTCGGGCGTTTTCGTCCCGATGCCTTGGGGCTAGATCAAAGGCGCAAGCTGGAAGCCGCGACAGTGCGCTTTCGCCCCGATGTGCTGCTGCAGGATCACAAGCGTAAGCTGGATGCCTTGACGGTGCGGTTTCGACCGGAAGCACTGGTGCAGGACCAAATGCGCAAAACCCAGTTATTTCAGGTTCTTGCGCGCCGTCTTTCAGAGGCGGGTCAACGCCAGACCCAAGGGTGGCGCAAACAGATTGCCGGGCTGGAGCGACTGCATGAAACGCTCAGTTACAAATCGACGCTCGCACGGGGCTATGCCGTTGTACGGGGTGACGGCGATGTGGTGACAACGAAAAAGGCGGCTCAGGATGCCGCGTCACTTGAGATTGAATTCGCCGATGGAAGAATGCAGGTGGGCGGCAAACCCTCGCCACGCAAAGCCTCTGGCAACCCGCCCGAGCAGGGGACGCTTTTCTAACCGCGGCGAATCAACACTAACCGCGGAGAATTTTCGACAATAGCTTTAGACGCCGACTTTGGGGCCGAGACAGGTAAACTCTTTGTCGCTGTCCTGCGCTTCGTAAAGCTCTGTTGTGTCCAGATTGTTCTCGAACTTAGCGATCAACCCGCGTGCGCTTGCCGAGAAGCTCCAGCATTGCGGGGCGGGGGTGTCGTCATAGGTAAAACAGATCAATCCGTTGTCTTCGTACCATGATCCCTGTTTACACTCGCCATCCAGAAAAGACCATTCGACGCGTCGATTTTCCAGATAGCGTTCGGCCCCGTAGGTCTGACCGCTTTGAGCGTAAAACAACGTTTTGCCACGCGTGTAGTTGTCAAATTCTTCAGCGGTCATGACAGATTGGGCCGCAAGTGGCGCGGCAAGCAGCAATGTAAGCGAAAGGACGGCCAAGTGCTTCATGATACCAGCCTGCCAGAAAGCAGGGCGCTGATCCAGTGCAGATCAACCTGTGTCAGTGCTAGGATTGCCAACGTGCGACCCGCCGGTCCATGACCCGCCGCCAGACCGGGGGGACCAACGCCAAAACCGCCATCACCGGCAGCGACCGTGGCAAGATCGGCATGGTTGCCGGTTCAATCCGAAGCGAGGGAAAGGCCCGGGCCGGGTGCATATGGTGGTCTGAATGGCGCGGCGCGTTAAGCATCATCGCCGACGAATACCATGCAGGGGCGTTCCAACTGTGTCGGGCACCGATCGGTTCCGGCCGACCGTCCGGGCGAACGTCGCGCCGAAGACCGTAATGCTGAACGTAGTCGGACAACAGCAACTGCATTTGTGCATAAAACGCTAGTGCCAGCAGCACCAGAATACCTTCCCACCCGGCAATCAGCCCGGCTGCGGCCAGTGTCGCTGCGGAACCTGTGAGGTAATAGACATACGGGTGGGGCAGGTGCGACGGTTCTGCACGGCGGGCTCTTTGTTGCGTATCGGCACGTAGCCCGGCAAGAAACTCACCGCGCCAAGCGCGCGCCGCATAGCTGTAAAACCCTTCGCCCAATGGTGCCGAATTCGGGTCCGCATCTGTAGCGGCATGAACGTGATGGACGCGTAAGTGCGCCGACACATGATGGCCATACAACAGCGAACTGTACACTGCCGCCCCCAGCCGCCGCGGCCAACGCGATGCCGTATGTATAAGTTCGTGCGCGTTGGAGTTCGAAATCTGACCGAAGTACAAGCCAAGTCCTATGAAAACCACGACCTTGCCTGCGGTTGTCAAGGTATCGTCTGCCCCCAGTGCCCAGATGCCCAAGGGTAACAAGCCAAAGTGCACTGCTGCCAACGTCAGGTTCAATCCACGCCCCGTCGTGCCTGCGTCGGGCAGGCCGTGTGGGATACGGTCAACAACGAACACCAGTGCAGTGATCGACACCAAAGCCAAAAGGGGCCATGGCCCGCCAAACACGAAAGCCAGTGTCAAAAGAACCGCTGGCGTCAGGCTGGCCAAGGCATACCAGATCATCGAGACTTCTCCGTTATGAGATAGAAGTTTCTTATAGGTTAAATGTGGTCCGCAAAAGGGTGCAGGCGGTGATAGCCACCGCGTAAAGGGTAAGGAAAACGTCGTTTTCCGCCTGCGCGGCGGGACGCGATTTTGATAGCGTGTCCGCAACGGGATTGCGAAGGGGCCGACAGATGGCATTGGATGATAACGATACTTCGGGCAGCGACCGTCCCCAAGCGGGCGTCTGGAAATCAGGCAAGGGCCGGGGGCGTGTTCATACCAAGGGGCGTCAACTGCAAGATCGCGCTTGGGAACAGGTCCGCGCGTTGCTGGGAGACAAGCCGCGGCGCGCCGATTTGCTGATAGAACATCTGCACCTGATCCAGGATGAATACGGCCATCTTTCGGCGGCACATCTGCGCGCACTCGCAGAAGAGATGCGGATGAGCATGGCCGAGGTATACGAGGTCGCGACGTTCTATGCGCATTTCGATGTGGTCAAGGAAGGCGAAGCGCCGCCTCCGGCCCTGACTATCCGCGTCTGCGATTCCCTTTCGTGCGAACTGGCTGGTGCGCAGGCGTTGAAAGCCGCGCTGGAAGATGGCTTGGACGCATCGAAGGTGCGTGTGGTGCGGGCACCGTGCATGGGGCGCTGCGACACGGCCCCCGCGCTTGAAATCGGGCACAATTTCGTCGACCACGCGACACCTGAAAAGGTTCACAAGGTGATCGCGGCGGGCGACACCCATGTGCACCTTCCCGATTATGAAACTTTCGCCGATTACGCAGGACAGGGCGGGTATGAAACCCTGACAGAGCTGCGAAAAAATGGCGATTGGCAAGCGGTGCAGCAAAATCTGCTGGATGCGGGATTGCGTGGCCTTGGCGGGGCGGGTTTCCCTTCTGGCAAGAAATGGGGTTTCGTGCGCGCCAATCCCGGACCACGTTATCTGGCGGTCAATGGCGACGAAGGCGAACCGGGCACGTTCAAGGATCGCTGTTACCTTGAACGCGACCCGCACATGTTTCTTGAGGGAATGCTGATCGCCGCATGGGCTATCGAGGCCGAAAAAATATTTTTATATATGCGCGATGAATACCCCCAGATTTTGGCGGTGCTGCGTCGGGAAATCGCGGAATTGGAAGCATCGGGGATTGTCGCGCCGGGTTATATCGACCTGCGGCGCGGGGCCGGGGCCTATATTTGTGGTGAAGAATCCGCGATGATCGAAAGTATCGAGGGCAAACGCGGGATGCCGCGCCACCGGCCCCCTTATGTGGCGCAGGTCGGGGTATTTGGTCGCCCGACGCTGGTGCACAACGTCGAGACCTTGCATTGGGTGACACGGGTATGTCGCGAGGGCCCGCAGGTACTGAACGGTACCGAGCGAAACGGCCGCAAAGGATTGCGTAGCTATTCGGTTTCGGGGCGTGTCGCTAAACCCGGTATGTATGTGTTGCCCGCCGGATCTACGATCACAGATGTGATTGATGCGGCCGGTGGTATGGCCGACGGCGAGGTGTTCAAAGCCTATCAGCCGGGGGGGCCTTCGTCAGGCTTGCTACCGGCGTCGATGTCGGACGTCGTTCTGGATTTTGATACGTTGCAGCCGCATGGATCGTTTATCGGGTCGGCGGCTGTGGTGATCTTGTCCGAGCAAGACAGCGCCAAGGCTGCCGCGTTGAATATGCTGCGCTTTTTTGAAGACGAAAGCTGCGGCCAATGTACGCCGTGCCGGGTGGGCTGTGAGAAGGCCGTGAAGCTGATGCAGGCTGATAAATGGGACCAACCTTTACTGGAAGAGCTTTCAACCGTGATGGTCGACGCGTCAATCTGTGGGCTGGGGCAGGCTGCCCCGAACCCGATCCGGCTGGTGATGAAACATTTCCCGGACGAGGTATAATACCTAATGACACTGCCACGCCTTACCAACCCACGGTTTCAGACCGAACAGGGGTTCCGGGTAACCGTTCAGGTCCCAGAACTCCACTCGCAAAAGATCATTGATGCAGTGCTGGCCGTCGCGAATCTAAAGTACGGGGATTATGACCGCGTCACGTTCAGCACCGATTCAGGATCGCAGCAGTTCAGGTCCCTTGGTAGTGGTCGCAATGCGGCGACCGACGACGTGATGGCTGTCCCTTGCGTTGAGGTGTCGTTCTTTCTGCCAGATGATGAGGCCGATACCATCAAGGTTCTCACACAGGTATACGCGGCGCATCCTTATGAAGAACCAGTAGTTTTCGTTGCTCCGTGCCTCCGTTGCCTACATGTGCGGGGAACAGACGAAGACAACCCCAACAGGTTCTGGAACAGCGACCCCGAGGACTGGGTGCCGCACGAACATCGCTAGTTGATTCGCTTGTTGCCTGTCGACCCTAGTTCTTGACCACCAAACAGGCACATCCCGACGCGCGCATCTTGTCGCAAAGGCCTTGCGCAGCCGATTGGGTGTCAGATCCGTATTGGGCAAAATAAAACCCCTTGCGGCGTGCAACGCGGTTTTTCTTGAACACCATATCCAGTTTTCTTCCCTTCAATGGCCCGCGGCAGCTTGCGGTCTGCGCTGTGGCTTTGGTTTTGGCTTGAGCCGTACTGTTGCCGAATGAAACCTGGACACCCCACGGTTTCAAGACAGGTTTCGGTGGCGTGACTTTAAGGGGGGATATACGTCTGTTGCGGGCCATTTCATAACACGCGGGCAAGAAGGGTTTGGTTTTCGAGAGCCGAAAGTCCGGGTTTTTCGGGGCCGCGTCGCGCCACTGCTCCGCGGTTAGCCCGGTGATGATCGGCACATATTCGATCGTTTCCGATGCCAGCCCCGCACCGCCCAGAAAACCTTCGGCTCGGCGTTCCCCGCCGTTGTAACCGATCGCGGCCAAGCCTTCGTTCCCGTATTTCTTTGCCATTTCAGCCAGGTATTGCGCCGAATGTTCCAGCGCATCTGCGGGGTTGTATGGATCTTTCAGACCCCGCAACGCAGCGGTGGATGGTATGAACTGTGCTATACCACGCGCGTTCGCATGGCTCAGCGCATTTTGATCAAAACGGCTTTCCTGCCAGATGAGCCGCGCAAAGAAGTCGCGATTCAAGCCATGTCTATCCGCAAAAATCTGGATCGCGTTACAAGTGTCATAGACGAAGTATTCGGGCCTGATGCAATGAGACTGACCCCATTTGGTGCCGGAGCAAAATCGGTGGTCCGGCTCTGCCTGAACCATCTGGCCTAGCCAAATAAAGGGAATGAGAAACAAAAAACGCATTTAATCTTGGTGCGCGAGCCTGGGCACGCTGTCAATCGCAGATGCGACCCTTCCATCCTGCCCATCGAGCCTATAGATCATGGCAAACGCCTGAGTATTCGGAGAGCACGGTTGGCCTTTTTCAAAAAGCTGAAAACCAAATTATTCAAGTCGTCGTCCAAGATCGACGAAGGGCTGGAGGCGATTGTCGATGATGGGGGCGTGGTTGATGGGCCCGGTGGTGCCGACGACGCCCCTGTCGATCAGGTGATGGCCGCACCGGGTGTCGCTGTCGAGACTCTGCCCGAGGCCGTTGATGACGAGCCGGCACCGATTCCAGCCGACGAAAGCGACGATCCGGAACCGGTACCTTTGTCCAGTGCGGGCGTCCCGCCCGAGAGCGAGGCCGCGGTTGCGCCTTCGGCAAAAGCGGGTCTTGTGGATCGCCTCATGGGACGCAAGGTCTCTGCTCCGGTAGTGCGGCGGGTTCTAGATGATGAGATGCTGGAGCAATTGGAAGAACTGTTGATCTCCACCGACATGGGCGTGGATACCGCCTTGCGGGTTACGGCCAACATGGCCGAAGGCCGATTTGGAAAACGGTTGTCGGTAGATGAGATCAAACGCTTGATGGCGACCGAGGTGGCGCGGATCATGGAGCCGATCGCAAAGCCACTGCCGCTATATGCCAAGAAGCCTCAGGTAGTGCTGGTTGTAGGTGTCAATGGATCAGGGAAAACGACGACCATCGGCAAGCTTGCCAGCCAGTTCAAAGCCGCAGGTAAAAACGTGGTGATTGCTGCTGGTGATACATTTCGCGCGGCAGCCGTGGAACAGCTTCAGGTTTGGGGGGATCGCGCGGGCGTTCCCGTGATGACTGCATCGCAGGGGTCCGATCCCGCGAGCCTGGCGTTCGAAGCAATGGGCAAGGCCGAACGGGACGGTGCGGATCTGCTGTTGATCGACACCGCCGGACGGCTGCAAAATCGCGGTGATCTGATGGAGGAGTTGGCAAAAATCGTTCGGGTTATTCGCAAGAAAGACCCCGACGCGCCGCACAACACACTTTTGGTGCTGGATGCGACGACCGGCCAGAACGCGTTGAGCCAGGTCAAGGTGTTTCAAGAGATATCCCAGGTATCGGGTCTGGTCATGACCAAGCTTGACGGAACGGCCAAAGGGGGTGTCCTTGTGGCATTGGCGGATAAGTTTGGTCTGCCCATTCATGCGATCGGCGTGGGAGAGCAGATTGACGACCTGCAGCCCTTTGATCCACAGGACTTTGCCGATGCGCTTATGGGACTTGACCCACGGTGATCCGCGTTAGAGGGACCGCCCGGTGAACGACTGGATTTTGCAGGTCGAAGGGACGGCCGCCGGACATCAAGCTGCATTGTGGTTGGCGTTGGCGGCGGCGTTTCTGCATGCCGTATTCGGTGCGTTGCAAAAGGGCCGCCATGACCCGTGGTTGACCCGAGGGGCGATCGATTTCTCGTATTTCGCGATGGCGGCACCGTTTGCGCTGTTTGTCGTGCCGTGGCCTGAGCCGCATATGTGGGTGATCTTTGCAGGGGCCTGGGCGATCCATATCGTCTACAAGCTGTTGCAGGCGTGGGCGTATACCAAAGGGGCCTATACGGTTGTCTATCCTGTCGTGCGCGGTACCGGCCCATTGTTCACGGTGATCGGCGCGTATCTGATCTTTGGCGAAAGCTTTACCGGGATCCAATGGCTGGGTGTCGGCGTGTTGATCGCGGGTATCTTCGGGCTGGCCTTGTACAACATGGTGTATCTGGTTTCGGAACGCGATACCCTGAATGCGGCGCTTGGACTGGCATTTTTAACCGGCCTTTTCGTGGCGCTGTACACGACCTTCGATGCATATGGTATTCGTGCGACAGGTGATCCGTTCACCTTTCTTGCCTGGTTTTTCATGATTGACGGGCTGGTGATGCCGTTTATTGCCGCGCGGCGCTGGGCACTGATGGCCCATCGACCGGCGTTGGGCCCTTTGATGGCACGCGGGGTGGTCGGCGGGATTGTGGCGTTTTTCAGCTTTGGTTCGATCATGCTGGCCACGCGGCTTGACAAGGTGGGGGAAGCCGCGGTGTTACGCGAAACCTCGACCGTATTTGCGGCGCTTATCGGTTGGCTGGTGCTGAAGGAAACGGTGGGGCCGCGTCGCATTGCCCTGATGACTTTGATTGCTGCCGGCGCTGTAATCGTCGAAATGGGTGGCTAACAGGAGATGAAGATGAGCACGACACGCAAGATCAATCCTATCCTGAAGTCGGCGCTGGAATACGGGCCGGTTGTGATATTCTTCATCGCATACCTTCGGTTCAAGGATGATGTTTTCACGATTTGGGGCACGCAATACAATGGGTTCATCGTGGTGACCGCAGCGTTTGTCCCGTTGTTGATCGCGTCTACCGGTGTGCTGTGGGCCCTGACGGGAAAAATCAGCCGGATGCAGGTGGCTACGGTCCTTCTGGTAACTGTTTTTGGTGGGCTGTCCGTTTGGCTTAACGACGAACGTTTTTTCAAGATGAAGCCAACTGCGATATACCTGCTGTTCGGTACGCTTTTGGCCATCGGCCTTGTGCGCGGTCAATCCTATCTGAAATATGTCATGGAAGAGATGATGCCGCTGAAAGAGGAAGGGTGGATGATCCTGACCAAGCGGCTGATGTTTTGCTTTTTCGGTCTGGCCGTGGCGAATGAACTGATCTGGCGGTTCGCGAGTACGGAGACCTGGGTTTACTTCAAGACCTTTGGTCTGACGGCGGTCGTGTTTGCGTTCTTCATGAGTCAGGGTAAGCTGTTTCAGACCTACAGCCTGGACAAGGACGAGGTCGATGCCGATGCACGTTGACGCCCCGGGGGCCAGCCCCCGCCGGCACTTGCGTGCCGGCCCCCCCGGGATATTGCTCCATTTGGAAAATATGCCTAGCGTTTGAACAAGGTGTCGTGCGTTTCTTTCTGTTTTGAAATGTCGCCGCGCTTGTCAGCATACAGGGCACGCCCGGCCTGAACCCCGGGGCGGGCGGTCATGATATCGAGCCAGCGGGCCATATGGGGCTTGTCGTCAAGGGTCTGTTGCTGTCCTTCCCAAAGCGACGCCCACCCCCAGATCGAAAAGTCGGCGATGGATACCGAGGCACCTGCGACATATTCATTCAGTGCCAGTTGACGATCCAGCACGCCGTACAATCTGGCGGTTTCGGCACGGTAGCGATCCTTGGCATAGGGCAGATCGTTGGGCGGGTCCATCTGGGGGGCATATTTCAGGAAGTGATGCGCCTGGCCCGCCATTGGCCCCAGTCCGCCCATCTGCCACATCAGCCACTGGTCAATCGCGATCCGGTCACGTTCAGTCGCGCCGTAGAACCGACCGGTTTTGCGCGCAAGATACTGCAATATGGCACCGGATTCGAAAATCGAGATTGGCGCATTGTCGGGACCCTCAGGGTCAATGATCGCCGGCATGCGGTTATTGGGGGAAATCTTGAGAAATTCCGGAGCGAACTGGTCCCCCGCGCCGATGTCGATCAGGCGGGTCCGGTAAGGCAGGCCCATTTCCTCGAGGGCGATGGAGACTTTCCAGCCGTTGGGGGTGGGCCAGTAGTAGAGATCAATAGGGTTGGGCGCGGCCATGCAGGGTCCTTTGGGTTTTGTTCGGTTTCATAGAGGCGGGGTTTGCACCGGGCTGCAAGAAAAAGCGTTCTGAAACAGAGTTGCCGGAAGATATCCAGCGCTGGTGCGCGGCCCGCTGTTGACGATCGGTTGAACGAGGCGTAGCAGATAGCGCGTGGTGATTTGTTACCGGATTGCGGGCCACGGGCGGGGTAACCTGTCGAATACCGCTAAAAGGTCAGGATGAAAGCCCCCTTTCGCTTGGCCGCGTCAGGGGTTTTTTTATGCCGGCCTGGATAGCAGGCCAGGAAGGATATGAGGATGAACAGCCAATGGAAGCCACGTACCAAAGCGGTACATAGCGGGACCCGGCGCAGCCAGTACAACGAAGTTTCCGAAGCGGTTTTTCTGACGCAGGGCTTCGTTTATGAAAGTGCCGAACAGGCGGAAGCACGGTTCCAGTCGCTGGGCGACGACGAATTCATCTATGCCCGATATGGCAACCCGACCGTGCGCATGTTCGAAGACCGCATTTCCGCCTTGCTGGGCTATGAGGATTGTTTTGCCTGCACATCGGGGATGGCGGCCGTAAGCGGTGCCCTGACTGCGCTGCTGAAAGCCGGGGATCACGTCGTCGCGGCACGGGCCTTGTTTGGGTCGTGCCTGTATGTGCTCGAAGATATCCTGGCCCGGTTCGGTGTCGAGATCACCTTGGTCGACGGAACCGATAACGCGGCCTGGGACGCTGCGCTGCGTTCCGACACCCGGTTGGTGTTTTTCGAGAGTATTTCCAACCCGACGCTGGAAGTCGTCGACATGTGCCATGTTGTCAAAGCCGCACATGCGGTCGGAGCACTGGTGGTCGTGGATGATGCGATGGCGACGCCGGTGTATTCCTATGCCCAAAAATGCGGAGCTGATATTGCCATCATATCGACAACGAAACACGTGGACGGGCAGGGGCGGCTGTTGGGTGGCGCGATCTGCGGGTCCAGGGAGTTGGTTCGAGGTCCGATCGAAACCTATATGAAACACACAGGCGGCGCGATGAACCCGTTCACTGCCTGGACCCACCTAAAAGCGCTTGAGACCATCGACTTGCGTGTGCGGGCACAATCGGACGCGGCGCTGGAAATCGCACACGCACTGAGCGACCATCCCAAGTTGAGCGCTGTGCGGTATCCTTCCCATCCCGGTCATCCACAGCACGAACTTGCGATGTCGCACAGCACATCAGCCGGTACAGTACTGGCGCTTGAGGTCAAAGGCGGCAAAGCTGCGTGTTTCAAGTTTCTGAACGCGTTGGAAATCATCACCATTTCCAACAACTTCGCCGATGCAAAGTCGATAGCGACCCATCCTGCGACCACGACGCATCAACGGTTGCCGCAAGAACAAAAGGATGTCCTGGGCATCTCGGAGGGGCTTGTCCGGCTCTCTGTCGGTCTCGAAGATGTAAGCGATATCATCGCGGACCTTCGGCAAGCGTTGGATATGGCGGGCTGAATTCCTGAGGGTTTACTGGGGTGCGCCACGGTTTTTTGAACTGATGGTTGGTAAAACCCGCGAAAAGCCCTTATATTCGGGGCAGATTGCTAGGGGCCTGCCATGAACGTTATTGCACCTTTGAACGTTACTCCAGATCGGGACGCTGCTGTTGCCGCGCTTGATACGCTCAAGGCGTGGGCCGCAAAGGCCAGTGCAGGAGAGGTCGATGCGCTGGACCCGGCGCTGGCACGGCTTTTGCAGAACGCCGAAGGGTATCCGAGCTTTAGCAGGGTATACCCTGATGGCTTTGCCGTGGGTGATAACTACAAAGCGACCCTACCCGATTTGCAAAATGGTCCCTCCAGCCTGATCCGGGGGGCCAAGCAACAAATCCAGCATGTGGGTATCTCGAACTTTCGCTTGCCGGTGCGGTTTCATACCCGTGATGGCGGAGATTTGACGCTTGAAACCTCGGTTACCGGGTCGGTCAGCCTTGAAGCCGACAAAAAAGGTATCAACATGTCGCGCATTATGCGCAGTTTCTATGAATATGCCGAAGAAACCTTCAGTTTCGAGGTCATGGAAGCGGCGCTGGACGACTACAAAACCGATCTGGAAAGCTGTGGTGCACGTATCCAGATGCGGTTTTCCTTTCCGATGAAAATCCAGAGCCTGCGGTCGGGACTGTCAGGCTATCAGTATTATGACATTGCGCTTGAACTGGTCGAAACCGGGGGCGCGCGCAAGAAGATCATGCATCTGGATTACGTCTATTCGTCCACTTGCCCATGCTCGTTGGAGTTGTCAGAGCATGCGCGCGCGACACGGGGGCAGTTGGCCACGCCCCATTCCCAACGTTCGGTCGCGCGGATTTCAGTGGATGTGAATTTCGACGAAGGTGTGTTGTGGTTCGAAGACCTGATAGAAGCCGCGCGCCGGGCGGTCCCTACTGAAACGCAGGTCATGGTCAAACGTGAGGACGAGCAGGCTTTTGCGGAGTTAAATGCAGCCAATCCGATATTCGTCGAGGACGCCGCCCGTTTGTTCTGCGAACAGTTGCAAGCTGATCCACGTATCGGTGATTTCAGGGTCATCGCCAGCCATCAGGAAAGCCTGCACAGCCATGATGCGATCAGCATTCTGACCCAAGGCACGACTTTTGCCGCGCAAAGTATCGACCCCAAGCTGTTCAATACGCTGGTTCACGTTGGCTGATCCTTGACACTGGCGCACCGTCACGCCAACGCTGCGCAGATGTTGGATATGCGACCCGTTGGATATGTGATCGGCCTGTTGGTTGCGGTGCTTGGCATCGCGATGATTGTGCCGATGTTGGTGGACATCGCGGAAGGTCGCGGTCACTGGCCGGTTTTTGTTGAATCGGGACTGATAACGATGCTGGGTGGCAGTATGATTGCCTTGTCCTGTGCCAATGGCGTCAGGCAGGGGCTTACCATTCAGCAGACGTTTTTGCTGACGTCGGGTGTCTGGCTCATGCTGCCATTGTTCGGTGCCTTGCCCTTCATGCTGGGGGCGACCGAAGCGCGGTTCGTCGATGCGGTGTTCGAGGCCATGTCGGGGATGACCACGACAGGCTCTACCGTGTTTACGGGCCTTGATGATCTTCCCAAGGGGTTATTGCTATGGCGCGGCATTCTGCAATGGCTCGGCGGGATCGGCATCATCGTCGTGGCAATGGTGTTTCTGCCCGAATTGCGCGTAGGCGGGATGCAGATCTTCAAATCCGAAGCCTTTGATACATTTGGAAAGATCTTGCCTCGGGCGGGGCAGATCGCCAGTCAAATATCGGTCATTTACGTTTGGCTGACCTTTGCCTGTGCACTGACATACCTTGCGTTGGGGATGAATGTCTTCGACGCGACCGTCCATGCGCTGACGACGGTCTCGACCGGGGGGTTTTCAAATTACGATGCGTCATTCGGCACATTCTCGGGTAATGCCGAATATGCCGCATCGATCTTCATGGTGCTCGCGGCACTGCCTTTTGTGCGCTATGTTCAATTGCTTAACGGCAATGCGCTGGCACTGCACAGGGACCCGCAGGTGCGCGGCTTTCTGATGACCATCACCGTCCTGGTGTTGATTGTATTCTTCTCAATTCGCACGGTGTTTCCACAGCATTGGGAACAGTCGCTGCGCGAAGCGCTGTTCAACATTACCTCTATCATCTCGGGTACCGGATTTGCATCGGTTGACTATATGGCGTGGGGGCCGTTTCCAGTGGCGTTGTTCTTCTTTACCGGGTTGATCGGCGGGTGTGCGGGATCGACGGCGTGCTCAATAAAGATCTTTCGCTACCAGCTCCTGTTTGCCTCGATTCGTGCGCAGTTGCGGCGGATCCGGTCACCCAACGGTATATTCACCCCGCGCTACGATGGCCGCGCCATCAGCGGCGATGTCATGATTTCGGTCATGTCGTTCTTCATGTTTTTTACGCTGACCCTGGGGCTGGTTGCTGTGGCGCTCAGCATGACCGGGCTGGATTTTGTCACCTCAGTTTCCGGCGCAGGGGCGGCTTTGGGCAATATCGGACCCGGCTTGGGTGAAATTATCGGCCCAGCCGGGAATTTCAGTACGTTGAACGACACCGCCAAGTGGATATTGACCGCAGCGATGTTGATCGGCCGATTGGAATTGATGGCGGTTTACGTCATTCTTACCTTTAAGTTCTGGAGAGCATGATGAGTGACACGCAAACCCGCCCGTTGGGTGCCCAGATATCGCACATGCTGAAATCGCGCGGCGTCGAGGTGATATTCGGCATTCCCGGGGTTCACAACCAAGAGATGTACCGGGGCATCGAAGAAGCCGGTCTGACCCATGTACTGGCGCGACACGAACAGGGCGCGGGATTTATGGCGGATGGTTATGCGCGGGCGACCGGAAAACCCGGTGTGGCCTATGTCATCACCGGGCCGGGCTTGTGCAACACCATGACGCCGATGGGGCAGGCCTATAGCGATTCCGTTCCTTTGCTGGTGCTGTCCTCGTGCCTTGATGAAACCGCTTTGCGCAAAGGGCAGCTTCACCAGATGAAAGACCAACGCGCCGCCGCCGACACCGTGTGCGATTGGTCCGAGGTCGCGCAGACACCGCAGGCGGCGTATGGGCTGATTGACCGCGCCCTGACAGAATTCGCCACCCGCCGCGCGCGTTCCAAGCATCTATCGATTCCAATCGCTGTGCTGGAAGCCGGTGCGGTGGCGGCCAGGCCGTTGTCGGTTACGGCAAAACGGCCCACCGCCAGAGCTGAGGATATCGTACTGCTTTCGGCACAGTTGCGCGCAGCCAAGCGGCCATTGTTCATCTTTGGCGGGGGCGCGGCGCACACGGAGAACGCGACGGCGTTGATGGCCCGGTGGCAGGCTGCCAGCATGACCACATATGCCGGGCGTGGCATCGTCGCCGGCGATGCGCCCCTGCATTTCGGGTCTTGCCTGGCGCGGCCGTCAAGCGTCGATGTGATAGCGCGAGCCGACCTTGTGATCGCGATCGGCACCGAACTTGCCGAGGTCGACCTCTGGCGCAGCGAACTCGGTCATAGCGCCGCAATGGTACGCGTCGACATCGACCCCGTGGTGCTGGCGGACCAACAAGCGGCGCAAACCTGCATTCTGGCAGACGCAGCAAGCGTTATGGACGCACTTGACCAAGCCATTCCGGAATCGTTGCAGACCCAGTGGTCCGCACCGCAAACGACAACGTGGCGTACGCGCTGGCGCGCCGAGGTCGACGCGGAGCGTCCGGGGATGTTGGCGGTCATCGATGCGGTTCAAGCGGCTTTGCCCAAGGATACGATGATCTATTCGGACATGACCCAGTTCGCCTACGCCGCAAAAGAGGTGTGGGACATGGACCGTCCCGGCCACTGGCATCATCCTTACGGATTCGGAACGTTGGGGTATGCCACACCTGCGGCAATCGGCGGTGCCATCGGCAGGCCTGGGTTGCCGACTGTGGCCATTATCGGAGACTACGGGTTTCACTACACTCTTCAAGAACTGGGCGTTGCGGTGGAACTGGGTCTGCCGCTGCCGATTATCCTGTGGGACAATGGCAAGCTAGGCGAAATCGAAGACAGCATGACCCGCGCACAGATTGCCCCTAATGCCGTGGTTGCCCATAATCCCGATTTTTGCAAATTGGCCGAAGCATTCGGCGCGTTGGCCACGGCCCCAGATCGTCTTGCCGACCTTCCCGACGTGCTGGCCGAAGCATTCAACGCCGACCGGCCAACCCTGATTTATCTGACACCGCAAACTGCCCGCTAGGTTCCGTGGAATGGCAGGGGGGACCGACGCTTTAGGCAGGCATCGGTCCCAAAACGGGTTTCTTATTCCCAGCAGCTGACCAGTACGGTCATGTCCTTGGCGTTTTCACGAAGGTCCTGTGGCTTGATCGATGCCGAGCCGGCCTCGGTTACTGTTGTCACGGTGATGCCGGCTTTTTGGGCGATATCCGCGATCAGCTTTGCTTCGGCCGCGAACTTCACTTCTTCGGGCAGTTGCTGCGCGTCATCGCGGCGGGGGAGCAGCATCCCCAACACCTGGCCCTTGGCATCAAACACCGGCCCTCCCGCGTCGCCTTTTTGCGAAGCAACAGAGAGCCGCGCTATGTTTTCCTCACCGTTCAGGCCGCGCACATCCTCTAGCGAGCCGAAAGTGATGGTCGCGGAGCCCAGAACGCCTTCGTAAGGGAAACCCGCAACGGCAATCTCCGATTGCAGACGGGGCGGCACGGTGTTGAACGTGGCCACCTTGATCGGCGCAAGCGGCGTACGCGGCTTAAGCAGGGAAACGCCGCTGTTTGCGTCGTCGATAACCACATCCAATTCGGTGTCGTCATCCAAAGTGAGGCGGCTGCAATTCTGAACCGCTTGAGATGTCGTCGCGACCGTCCCCCGCGCGTCGATGAAAAAACCTGACCGTGCGATTTTCGGCAACCGAACTTGCAGGCCCGACACCAGATCCACCGCTTGATCATCACCACCGCCAGCGGTGGAATTCAGAACGCCAGGCAGCCGGGTAAAGCTTTGCGTCATCTCGGTGATGACCCGGCGACGCCTGTCTTCGTCACCTGCTGGCCAGATGAGCGTAAAGCCTTTGATCTCGCCATTTTGCAAGGAGACCTGGGTCTGGCTGATGATACGTCCGTTTTCGCCGATCAGCTCAAAGCTGTCGGACTTGCGTTCGCGCGGGCCTTGTTCGGGCACGATCTCCAGCGTCTGCATGATGTCATACAGGCCATATAGCGTGTCTTTGTCGCCGGATTGGCTGATGAGCAAAACCCGTGCCTGACTGTCACCGATGCTGTTGTAATGGGCGAAAGGTGGTTCGTACTTGTCAAAACCCACCATCGCCGTTGGCAAGATCATTTCGATACCGGCCTGCGTATCCCGTACAGGTTTCAGTCCGATACCTTCGAGAACGGCATTGTATTCCCCTAGCAGCGCCGCCCGCTGCAAAGTGGTCAAGACGCCTGTTACTTCGTAACCGTTTGCCTCTTGCCACTGCGCCATTGATCCGCGTGTTCCGCGGCCGAAGGCACCGTCAATTGCACTGTTGTAAAACCCAGCCCACTCCAACGCAATCTGAAGCTGTTCGCGCTGTTCGCGGTCCAGGTCTCTTTCGCTGCGACGAGCCTCGTCCAGGGTTTCATCGACAGGGGCAGCGGGAAGAACCGGCGCTTGGGGTACTGTCGCGGCTTCTGAATCGGCGGCCTGGTCTGCGGGTGGCAAAGCGGTTTGGGTGATAGACGTGTCGGCCTGTGTCTGGGTGTCGGCGTTCGGATCAATTGGTTCGATGGTCGGAATGTTCAGTACATTTGCGCCCACTGGCCAGAACTGCTGACGAAACTTTTGCGACACCTGAATGAAACTGTCGCGCGGCACCAGACCTTCGCGCCGGTAGCTTCGCAGCAACAGCTCTGCGTCGCGGCGCAAATATGGCCCGACGGCGATTCCGTACCATCCGCCCCCTAACGCGAATCCGTTCACATCCTCCAGGCTGTCACTATAGGCGCGGGCCCTTTCGGTTGCGCTCGACAGGTTTGGTTGCGCTTCGATCTGGATCCAGACCACTTCGTCGGCAGACTGGGCGCCAACGATGGCAGGAAGAAGGAAAAGGGCGGCAAACAATGCCAAAAACAGTCGCGTCATAGGAATAGGTGCTTTCAAGGGATTAGAGTTGCAGCAGATAAGCAGGAAAAGAGATTAAATGCCATGCCTGACACGCGGCAATTCATCACAAAGCTGCCAATTGACCCTCCGGCGGCAGCGCCGTAGGAAAGACCCGCAGCAGCAAAGGCAATTACTCATGTCCGATCCGGTTCAGCGCCCCCGTTCCTTTCAGGAAATCATCCTCGCCCTCCAATCATATTGGGCGCGTCAGGGCTGTGCGATCTTGCAACCCTATGACATGGAAGTTGGGGCAGGGACCTTCCACCCGGCAACGACATTGCGGGCACTTGGCACGAACCCCTGGGCGGCGGCCTATGTGCAGCCATCGCGGCGTCCGACCGACGGGCGGTATGGCGAAAATCCCAATCGGCTACAGCATTACTATCAGTATCAGGTGCTGATAAAGCCCAGCCCTCCGAATTTGCAAGACCTGTACCTTGGGTCGCTGGAAGCCATCGGCATCGACATGGCTTTGCATGACATCCGCTTTGTCGAAGACGACTGGGAAAGCCCGACCCTGGGGGCCTGGGGCCTGGGCTGGGAAGTGTGGTGCGACGGCATGGAGGTCAGCCAGTTCACCTATTTCCAGCAAGTCGGCGGGCACGACTGCCACCCGGTTTCGGGCGAACTGACCTATGGGTTGGAACGGCTTGCGATGTATGTGCTGGGTGTCGATCACGTGATGGATATGCCGTTCAATGATCCCGACGCGCCTATCGCGCTGAGCTATGGCGATGTATTCAAGCAAACCGAAGAAGAATATGCCCGGTGGAATTTCGATGTGGCCAACACTGATGTGCTGCTGGATCATTTCGTCGAAGCCGAAAATGAATGCAAATCCATCCTGTCTCAGGATGCGCATGACCCCAAGACCGGCAAACGCATCATCATGGCACACCCGGCTTACGACCAGTGTATAAAGGCCAGCCATATCTTCAACCTGCTTGATGCACGCGGCGTCATCTCGGTTACCGAACGTCAGGCGTATATCGGACGGGTGCGAACACTCGCCAAGGCCTGTGCCGACGCCTTCGTTGACACCCGCGCGGGCGGTCGGAAGGAAGACGCGGCATGAGCGGTAAACTTGTAGGAATTGTCATTTTGGTTATTGCAGCTATCGCGGGCATCGCGATCTATTATTTGCAGGTTTTCGGTTTTTACCACGAAGTTTTGGCCCCCCAGCACGGCGTCGAGCTGGTTTCGTTGTCTACAAATGAACCTGAACCGATCCTGACCGAGAACTTTCGCGGCATTGATGCCGATAGTTCGCCCATCCGGTATCGCGCATGCTTTGATACAAGCCTGAGCCTTGCGATGCTGTCTGAAACCTATGTCGTCAGCGACGATATCGTGCCGCGCAATGCACCCGGCTGGTTCGACTGTTTCGATGCCGCTGCAATCGGCGCAGAGCTTGAGGCAGGCACCGCGCTTACGTTTCTCAGCAAGAAAAACGTGCACTTTGGCGTTGACCGGATTGTGGCGATCACCTCGGACGGGCGCGGCTATGTTTGGCACGAACTGAACGACTGTGGTGACAAGTCCTATGACGGAACGGTGGTGGGCGAGGCATGCCCAGAACGCCCCGGCGATTGACCCTGCGCAGCTTTGGTATTTGAACACCCTCGCGTTCGGCGCGAAAAACATTTAACCGCACCGAACTACAAGCGGCCCCGAAAGGTACGAAACCCATGCCCGACCTCCTGATAGAGCTTTTCTCGGAAGAAATCCCCGCCCGCATGCAGGCGCGCGCGGCGGATGATCTGAAGAAACTGGTGACGAACGGTCTGGTGGATGCGGGGCTGACCTATGCCTCTGCGGCGGCCTTTTCGACGCCGCGTCGCCTGACCTTGACAATCGAAGGGATGCTGGACGCCAGCCCGTCGCTGGTCGAGGAACGCAAGGGCCCCAAGGCTGACGCGCCGGAAAAAGCCATCGAAGGCTTCTTGCGCGGTGCGGGGCTGACTCGCGACCAACTGGAAGAACGCGACACGCCCAAGGGCAAGATCCTGTTCGCCATGATCAAAAAGCCGGGCCGCCCCGCAGCTGAAATCGTGCCAGAGGTGCTGGAAACCACCATTCGCAATTTCCCATGGCCCAAATCCATGCGGTGGGGCAGTGGCAGCTTGCGGTGGGTGCGCCCGCTGCATTCGATCCTGTGTATCCTGTCGGCCGAGGATGGCGCGCAGACCGTGCCCTTGACCATCGACGGGATCACCGCAGGCGATACCACGCGCGGGCACCGCTTTCTGGCCCCCGATACAATTACCGTCAGCAACTTTGACGATTACGGCACCAAGCTGAAACGCGCCTTTGTCGTGCTCGACCCGGCAGAGCGGCGCGATACGATCTGGAACGACGCGACCAATATGGCCTTTGCCAACGGGCTTGAGGTGGTCGAGGATGCGGGCCTGCTGGCCGAGGTCGCAGGGCTGGTGGAATATCCCGTTGTGCTGATGGGGCAGATTGGCGATGATTTCCTTGGCCTGCCGCCCGAGGTGCTGCAAACCTCGATGAAAGAGCACCAGAAGTTCTTTTCCGTGCGCAACCCCAAGACGGGTCGCATCGAACGCTTTGTCACCGTCGCCAACCGCACCACCGCCGACGATGGCGCGACCATTCTGGCGGGCAATGAAAAAGTGCTCTCTGCGCGTCTGTCGGATGCTAAATTCTTCTGGGAAAACGATCTGCGCATCGCGCAATCGGATGCCGGGATGCAGACCTGGGTGGACCGTCTGTCCAACGTGACCTTCCACAACAAGCTGGGCACACAGGCCGAGCTGATCTCGCGTATGGAAGCACTGGCTGGGGAACTCGCCCCGATGGTCGGGGCCGACGCAGAAGAGGCCCGCGCCGCCGCCCGTTTCGCCAAGGCCGATCTGTCGTCCGAAATGGTCTATGAGTTCCCCGAACTTCAGGGGCTTATGGGCAGCTACTATGCCAAAGCCGCAGGCAAGTCCGAGGCCATCGCCGCCGCCGCCCAAGACCACTATGCGCCGCTTGGCCCATCCGACGATGTGCCAACCGCGCCCGTGTCCATCGCCGTGGCGCTGGCAGAGAAAATCGACAAGCTGACCGGCTTCTGGGCGATTGACGAAAAACCGACCGGAAGCAAAGACCCGTTCGCGCTGCGTCGCGCGGCCTTGGGCGTTATTCGGATTTTGGTTGAGAATGATATTAGGCTCCAACTTAACCCATTAATGAAGTTTGGGGTTAAGGGCTCGGGGCACCGATGGTATAATTTTGGCGATAATACCTCCGCATCATCGACAGAGGTTGAAGAAGGTATGTTTTTATCGGCAGGAGGTGTCGATGATCTCGCGGGTCACGTACATCAAAACCTCCTCTCCTTCCTCCACGACCGCCTGAAGGTCTACCTCAAAGACCAAGGCGTCCGTCACGACATCATCGACGCTTGCATCAGTTCTTCCGATGGCGCACCTGCCGGTGCGACGGACGGCAACGACGACCTGACCCTGCTGGTCAAACGCGCCAAGGCGCTGAGCGAGACGCTGAAAACCGACGACGGGGAAAACCTGATCCAGGGGTTCAAGCGCGCCAACAATATTCTCAGCCAAGCCGAGGATGCGGATGGGGTGGAATACTCCTTTGGGGCGGATATCAAATTTGCCGAGACGGAAGAAGAACGCGCGCTGTTTGCCGCCCTTGATACCGCAGAGGCAAAGATCAAACCGGCGATGGAAGCACAGGATTTCGGCACGGCCATGTCCGCGATGGCGTCCTTGCGCGGGCCGATTGACGCGTTCTTTGATGCGGTGCAGGTGAACGCGGACAATGCGACGGTCCGGCGTAACCGGTTGAACCTGCTCAGCCGTATCCGCACGATCTGTAGCTCGGTCGCGGATCTTACGAAAATCGACGGGTAACGCAGCAGACCCGACACGTGGGCAAGGCGATCACGCCTTGCCACACCACGGCGAAAGCCTATGCTGCGCAGGAACCCAAAGGTGCCGCAGTGCAGAAATACGCCATGACAACACTTATCACCCAGACTGCGCCAATCGCCAACAACACGCATGGCGGGCGCGCCAAATGTTTGCAACGTCTGGTACGCCTCGACCTGCCGGTGCCGCGTACCGTCGCGCTGCCTTTTGATACGGTGCTTGATATCGCGCGGGGGCAGGTCCCTGATATTCGCCAGATTGCCGATGAATTCCCGCATGACGCACTGCTGTGCGTGCGTCCGTCCTCTCAGGACCCCGACTGGGGCGGGCCGGGGGCGGTCGTGAACATAGGCATGAACGACGCGCGGTACCAATTTTACTGCGCGCAGATGGGCGAAGGGCCTGCATCGACGCTGTACACCCGGTTTGTCCAGTCCTACGCCGTGAATATCGCACGGCTTGACCCCGACATGTTTGACGAAGTGGAAGGCGAGGGCCGCGAGGCGTTGGAAGCGTCTTTGCGCGCTTATGAACTCGAGACCGAGGAAAGCTTTCCGCAAGATCGCGTGACCCAGTTGACTGCCGTGCTGAGTTCCATGGCGCGGGCGTGGGAAGGCACGTCGGCCCGGTTGTTGCGTCAGGCCAAGGGGGCACCCGCCGACGCGGGGTTAGGCCTGGTGGTGCAACAGATGGTCTTTGGTGTTGGAACCGGGCTTTGTGGGTCGGGCGTGCTGCAACTGGTCGACAGCACAACAGGGCTGCCGCAGATTACCGGGCGATATCTTAGCCAGTCGCAAGGTCGCGATGCCTTGCAAAATAACGCCGACGCCATGTTTCTTACCCGCGACCCACGTGGCCCGTCGTTGGAAGAACATGCCCCCGAGGCGTTCGAGACCTTGACGCAACACGCCGCATTGATGCGTCAACGGCTGCGCGCGGAAATGCAGCTGGAGTTTGTGATCTCGGACGGCGAGCTGTTTATTCTGGATGGGGTTCGCGTGGCGAGGTCATCGCGGGCGGCGGTCCGTATCGCGGTGGCGCTGGCCGATGAGGGTATCATCTCGCGCGAGGAAGCGTTGATGCGAGTGCAGCCGCGCACGTTGACAGAACTGCTGCACCGGCAGGTTGACCCACGGGCCAAGCGCGACGTGATCGGACGGGGTATCGCGGCAAGCCCAGGGGCGGCGACGGGTAAGATCGTGTTCAACGCCAATGACGCGCAGGCCAGCGCGGCCCGCGGGGAAAAGTGCATACTTGTGCGGCGCGAAACCTCCCCCGAAGATATTCGCGGTATGCATGCCGCCCAAGCGGTCCTGACTGAACGTGGCGGTATCACCAGTCACGCCGCCGTAATCGGGCGCGGCTTGGGGTTGCCCTGCGTGGTGGGTGCGTCGTCGATGCGCTTCGATCTGGTAAAGGGTCAAATCACTGCCATGGATGGCCGGGTTTTCAAGGCTGGCGACGAAATCACCCTTGATGGCACGCAAGGCGAAGTGCTTTGCGGTGCCCCCGATACACTGGAGCCGTTACTGGACGCGACGTTTCAGAAATTGATGGATTGGGCCGAACAAACTGCCGATATCGGTATCCGGGCCAATGCCGATACGCCTGCTGATGCGCAGACTGCCCGGAATTTCAATGCTCACGGTATCGGCCTTTGCCGCACCGAGCACATGTTTTTTGATCCCAGCCGTCTGACTGTGATGCGCGAGATGATCTTTGCCGACACCAGCGAAGGGCGGCGCGCGGTCTTGGATCGTCTTTTGCCAATGCAGCGTGACGATTTCATTCAGCTTTTCCGCATCATGCAGGGTCAGCCCGTCTGCATCCGCCTATTTGATCCGCCACTACACGAATTTTTGCCCACAAGCCGTTCGGGACAGCGTGACCTGGCCGAAGCGCTGGATCTGCCTCTGTCGAATGTGACCCGACGGATCGAGGCGATGTCGGAATACAACCCTATGCTGGGCCTGCGTGGGGTGCGGCTTGGTGTGACGGTACCCGAGATCTACGAGATGCAAGCGCGCGCGATATTCGAGGCCACGATCGAGGCAAGCCGGGATGGCGAGCCGGTCGTGCCTGAGATCATGATACCGTTGGTTTCGGCCAAGCGCGAAGTTGAAATGGTCAAAGCCAGCATTGACAAAATCGCGACGGCGGTGCGGTCAGAGCGGGGGGCTTCATTTACCTACAGGCTGGGCGTCATGGTGGAAACGCCTCGCGCGGCGCTTCGAGCCGGCGAAATCGCGCCGTATTGTTCATTCCTCAGTTTCGGGACCAACGACCTGACACAGATGACCTATGGGCTTAGCCGCGACGACGCGGGAAGGTTCATGTCGACATATGTTCAGCAAGGGGTATTTCCCGAAGATCCGTTCCACATGCTGGATCAGGATGGCGTGGGCGAGCTGCTTCAGCTTGGTGCGGCTCGAGGGCGGGAAGCCCAACCTGGGGTTACGTTGTCGATTTGCGGAGAGCACGGCGGCAACCCCGAATCGATTGCATTTTGTCGCGCCGCGGGATTCGATTATGTCTCTTGCTCACCATTTCGTGTGCCAGTGGCACGCCTCGCAGCGGCACAACTGGCAATTACGCACAAGATAGGGTAGCGTGTTGGGGATATAGGTCTATATATAGTGCGGCTGCGCGGGTTTCTGCGCAGTTAATTCTCGCAGGGTTTACCCATTGTCGGATATTGGGTACGCGGCCAAGAACGAAACTACTTGCGAGGCGCTCAATGCGTTCTATCCGAAGACTTTCCACATGTGCCGTCGTCAGCCTGTCGTTGCTGTCCCCCTTATCAGCTTTGGCAAGCCCGGAGCAGGCAAAAACCCTGGCGGACATCGAAGCGAAAGGTCTTCGATCTGTCGGTTCAGAGCGGCTCGAGACAATGGTATCGGCCTCTACGTCGCCAAGCGAAATCGAATTCACACGAAGCTGGCTGGCAAAACAGCCGAAGGCATCGGGCGGCGAACAATGGAAGTGTTTATCGGAGGCTTTGTATTTCGAAGCCCGTGGCGAGACCATAAAGGGTCAATTTGCCGTCGCCGAAGTCATCTTGAACCGTGTAAAATCTCGGCAGTTTCCCAGTACGCTGTGCAACGTGATCAATCAGGGAACCGGCAAGAAGTACCAGTGCCAGTTTACATATACCTGCGATGGAAACGCCGAGGTGATCTCGGAGCCCCGCGCCTATGCGCAGGTCGGTAAGGTCGCCCGCGCCGTTCTTGACGGGAAGGCTCCGTCGTTGACCAAGGGCGCTACCTATTACCACACCAAAGCTGTCAGCCCCCGCTGGTCCCGGGTTTTTACCCGCACCGCGCAGATCGGGGTTCATCTGTTTTATCGTGACGGTGTTCAAACCGCGTCGAACGACTAGGGCAGCCGTCGTGATTGATGTCTGGCCAGCCGCAACTGGTTTTGATACATCCCGGCGAACGATCTAGGATCGCGTTTAGCGGGACAAAACAAAGGCCAGAACGATGACCACTGATACAAGGCTTGCGTTTGCGCACCCTTCCGAACGCGCAGCCGCGACCGCCGGTCCCGAGCCGTTGGACCGCATCTCGCTCAGGGATCACATCGTGTCTGTCGAAATCGGTGCGTTTCAGGCTGAACGTGGTGTCACGCAGCGCATCTGTTTCAATGTCGTCGTCGAGGTGCGGCCGTTGACCGGGCCGGTGGATGACGATGTCGATCGGATCTTGTCGTATGACCGTGTCACCGAAGCGATCGCCTATGAGCTGTCGGACGAGCGTCTGAACCTGCTGGAAACCTTGGCGGAAAGGGTCGCCGACCGAATTCTGCTTGAACGACAGGCAATGCGGGTATTTGTGCGCATCGAAAAACTGGACCGTGGCCCCGGTGCCCTGGGAGTCGAGATCGTGCGCGCGCGTGACGCTGCGCCGGATGCGCGGACTGACGCCGCCGAGGTACCGCATCCCGAACTGGTATATCTTAGCAACGACGCGATTGCGTCTTCGCATCTAGCGGGCTGGTTGGACCAGCTTCACGCCATGGGTCGCCCGCTTATCCTGTGTGTCGGTGCGTCTGACACGCCGGCACCGCATGTCGCGCATAAAATGGCACAGCGTCGGATTGACCTTTTGGCAATCGAGCAGAACGCATGGGTGTTGGCCTCAAAAGATGACCGCTGCGTTGTGGTTGCGACCCGAACTGAACTGAACTGGGCGCTGAAGAACGGACAGACCAGCGTATGGGCTCCTTCCAAGATTGTCTTGGACAGCGTTGACACACCATCGGTTCAGCCACGCGATGCAGTCGCACTGGCCGCTTGGTTTGCCGCCACCTTTGACGCAACAGAAATGTTGGTCATTGGTGCGGATTTGCCAGCGCAGGCATCTGTACCGCTGCGTGCGGTGCCCGTTGACCAAGGTGTCCTGTAATCCATGACAACATACTATAGACCCTTGGTCCAGATCGGTCCGACAAGACCCGATGCTGCGCTGCAACTGGCCGGGGGTTGGGGCTGGTTTACCCACGTCGAGACGGTATCGCGAAGCAAGGCTTCGCGCGTGGTCGACGCCGCCGAGCTTCCTGCCGATGTTCTGGCGCGGTTGACCACAAAACGTGCCGCCGTAGCCGGTCTTTCGATGGATCGACCCCAGATTATGGGGATATTGAACGTCACGCCTGACAGTTTTTCGGATGGAGGCCAACATTCTGAGGTGTCCGAAGCCGTGCTGGCGGGGCAGGCTATGGTCGCTGCGGGGGCGGATATTATCGACGTGGGAGGCGAATCGACCCGACCGGGAGCCGATCTGGTCGCCACCGAAAACGAGATCGAACGTGTATCGCCGGTCATCGTGGGACTGCGTGCCGCGGGGGTGCGCAACGCCATCTCTATTGACACGCGCAAGGCCGCGGTCGCCCAGGCGGCGGTGGCGGCGGGGGCGAGCCTGGTTAACGATGTGTCCGGATTCACCTTTGACGCCGAGCTCGCACCATTGTGCCAGCGGCAACAGCTCCCGGTTTGTGTCATGCACGCCCAGGGCGAACCGGCTACCATGCACCTAGACCCGTTTTACGACCATGTTTTACTGGATGTGTACGATGCGCTTGATCGTCAGATCAGTTTTCTTGTGGAAAGCGGTGTCCGGCGAGAGATGATCGTGGCGGATCCGGGTATCGGCTTTGGCAAAACACTGGAACATAATCTGGCGTTGCTGGCGAGGATCAGTATATTTCACGCGTTGGGGACGCCCTTGTTGTTGGGGGTGTCACGCAAGAAATTCATCGGTACCCTCGGGCAGGCCGACACGCCCCAGGACCGCATGGCTGGGTCTATAGCAGTGGCGCTTGCAGGGCTGGCACAGGGTGTGCAAATTATCCGTGTCCACGACGTTGCCGAGACACGTCAGGCGGTATCGCTGTGGCACGCATCATCTTTTGGGAGTATTTTATGACGAAGCTTTTTGGGACTGACGGTATTCGGGGCGAAGCCAACATCTATCCGATGACCGCTGAAAATGCTTTGCGCATCGGTGCAGCGGTCGGACGATATTTCAGTTCCAGCCGTGCCGGCGCACACCGTGTGGTGATCGGCAAGGATACGCGGCTTTCCGGATATATGTTCGAGAATGCTTTGACTGCCGGGCTGACGTCTTCGGGTATGAACGTATTGCTGCTGGGACCGGTGCCTACGCCTGCTGTAGGGCTTTTGACCCGTTCGATGCGGGCGGATCTTGGGGTGATGATTTCAGCCAGTCACAATCCTGCCAAGGATAATGGCATCAAGTTCTTTGGTCCTGATGGTTTCAAACTCAGTGACGAGGTTGAAGCGGAAATCGAGGCATTGATCGCCGAGGGCGTCGCGTTGAACCCTGCGGACAAGATTGGCCGTGCCAAGCGGATTGACGACGGGCGGTTTCGCTATGTTGAGCGGGTGAAGTCTTCATTTCCCCGGCAGATGAGCCTGGCCGGTCTAAAAGTAGTGATTGATTGCGCCAACGGTGCTGCACACCGCGTTGCACCTGAAACCCTTTGGGAACTTGGGGCGGATGTAGTTGAGATCGGGGTCAAGCCAAACGGATCCAATATCAATGACGATTGCGGATCGACCCACCCTGAACAAGCTGCCGCCGCCGTGCTGAGCCACGGTGCCGATGTCGGGATCTGTCTGGATGGGGACGCGGACCGGGTTATTCTGATCGACGAGTCCGGCAAGGTCGGCGACGGCGATCAATTCATGGCGCTGATGGCGTCACGATGGGCCGCCGAGGAGCGCCTGGCCAATAATGCATTGGTCGCGACGGTGATGAGCAACCTTGGACTGGAGCGTTTTTTGCAAGGCCAGGGGGTACGGCTGGAACGTACCGCCGTGGGCGACCGCTATGTGGTGCAACGCATGCGCGAAGGTGGGTTCAACCTTGGCGGCGAGCAATCCGGCCATATCGTGATGATGGACCATGCAACCACCGGCGATGGTCTTATGGCGGGACTGCAATTCCTTGCTGAAATGATCCGGTCGGGCAAGAAATCCTCGGAATTGCTGCAAAACTTTGAGATGGTGCCGCAACTTCTTGAAAACGTTAGATTTGCCGCGGGACAGACTCCATTGGAAGACGCCCAGGTTCTGGCCGCCATCGCCCAGGCCGAAGCCGACCTGGCGGGAAAGGGGCGGTTGTTGATACGCAAGTCGGGCACAGAGCCGTTGGTGCGGGTTATGGCCGAGCATGAAGATGCCGTCTTGATGTCACGCGCGGTAGGCTCTGTAGTGGAGGCGGTAACTGCCGCTGTGCGCGTCTGATCGCGCGCGGCTTCGGTCAGGTGGGTACTGTGACGGCTGGGGTCGGCATGCCTTCGGCGAGGATTTCAAACCATTTGGAATTAGCGGGCACCGCGACCAAACAGCGTTGCGATCACGCGATACTGGCTTAGCGCCACACCGCCGAGGATGAGCACGAGCGACCAAGCCAATGATGGCGGTAAAGGTTCGTTCAGGATAAGTGAACCGAGAAGCACTGCCCAGACCGGTACCTGGTAGTTTACGAGCGACATGAATACCGGGCCGGCGCTTCGGACGACGATGACGCGCAACATATTGGCGGCAGCGGTGGGAACCAAACCGAGAAAGCCGAGCGCGACAATGATCTTGGACGAGGGTAGCGGGGGCGGCCCTTCGACCGCGAAGGCCACCGGGAAGCTTATGCAGGTGGCGACGAGCAGCAAGACTGTTGCCAAACCGATCGGGTCGATCGCCGGAAGGCGGCGCATGACGATGGAGCTGAGAGCGTAACATAGCGCGGCCCCCAGGGTGGCGAGCCTTCCCAGGGTTTCGAGTTTGTTGCCTGTGGTGTCAAATGCCTGCGGGCCGATCAGGATGACCACGCCTGCGAAGCCCAGTGCGAAGCCAATGGATTTGGGCAGTGTCATGCGTTCGCCTGCCACGAAGAAATGTGCAAGTGGCAGGATGATCAGACCGGTTGCAGCCATCGATACACCGGCGAAACCCGAGGTGACGTATTGCTGGCCCCACGCCAGCAGGGTGAAGGGCACCGCCGAGCTGGTCATGCCGATGAAAATGAGTGCAACAAAATCAGACGGTTTCGGGGCGGTGAGGAAAAGGCGGAATCCTTGAACCCGCCAGACCGTGATCATCAACGCTGCGGCAAGACCGACCCGAAGTGCCGCGATCCAGAACGGCGGCATTTGTGTCAATGCGATTTCCGTCACCAAGAAGGTGCCGCCCCAAATGAAAGCCAGCAGAGCGATGATCAGCCAACTGAGCGGGGTGATGTTCGGCATGGTTCCGATTCAGTGGGCTTTGCTTCGCGCCGATGAAACGGCCCTGGCTGCGGTGCAGAAGTGAAAAGGCCCGGCGCGAAGCCGGGCCCTTTGCGGGTCAGGAGTGATTAGTTCTTGGCTTTGTCGACCATCTTGCCTGCGGAAATCCACGGCATCATTTCACGCAGCTTCTGGCCGACCTGTTCGATCTGGTGTTCGTCGTTGATCCGGCGAGTCGCCTTGAACGATGGTTGGCCGACGGCGTTTTCCTGCATGAAGTCGCGCACGAACTTGCCGTTCTGGATGTCGGTCAGAACCGCTTTCATCTTTGCCTTTGTCTCGTCGTAGGGCAGGATGCGCGGGCCGGAGACGTATTCGCCATATTCGGCTGTGTTCGAGATCGAGTAGTTCATGTTGGCGATGCCGCCTTCATAGATCAGGTCGACGATCAGTTTCACCTCGTGCAGGCATTCGAAATAGGCCATTTCGGGCGCATAGCCCGCTTCGACCAGGGTTTCAAAGCCCATGCGGATCAGTTCAACCAAGCCACCGCAGAGCACGGCCTGTTCACCGAAGAGATCGGTTTCGCATTCTTCACGGAAATTGGTTTCGATGATGCCGGAGCGGCCGCCACCGATGGCTGAGCAATAGCTGAGGCCGATTTCCAGCGCCTTGCCTGACGCGTCTTTGTCGACAGCCACGAGGCAGGGCACACCGCCGCCTTTGGTGTATTCGCCGCGTACAGTGTGGCCGGGGCCTTTGGGGGCCATCATGATGACGTCGATGCCTTCCTTGGGTTCGATCAGGCCGAAGTGGACGTTCAGGCCGTGAGCAAACGCGATAGCCGCGCCTTCGCGGATGTTGTCATGCACGTATTTCTTGTAGGTTTCGGCCTGAAGTTCGTCGGGCATCGTGAACATGATCACGTCGGCCCAGGCGGCGGCTTCGGCAATGCCCATGACCTTGAGACCTTCGCCTTCGGCTTTTTTGGCCGACGCGGAGCCTTCGCGCAGAGCGACGACGAGGTTTTTCGCACCGGAATCGCGCAGGTTCAACGCGTGGGCATGGCCCTGGCTGCCATAGCCGAGGATGGCGACCTTTTTATCTTTGATCAGGTTAACGTCGCAGTCACGGTCGTAGTAAACGCGCATTGGGCGTCCTTTCGGGTTCATTGAAATCTGGGGAGACCTTACTGGAAGTCGAGACAGATGCCATTGGTCGATTATGAGTTTATTTGGCAAAATGAAGATGGTAATGCGTGATCTTGGTAAATTATGGAAAAATCATGCTTGATGATCTTGATCGACGCATTTTACGCCATTGGCAGGCAGATGCCGGGTTAACCCCGGTGGATCTGGCGGATCTGGTCGGTTTGACCGCGGGCAAGGTGGCGCGGCGCATCGCGCGGATGCAGGAAGCCGGAATCGTCGAGGGTGTCGGTATGGTCGTGGATTGGGCCGCGCTTGGATACACTGTCGAGGTGTCGTTGCGGATCACGTTGGACAAGACCCAGAGCAATGCGTTTGACAAATTCCTGGAGGCCGCGCGGAAGGTGGCCGAAGTGATCGAGATCCAGACCTTTCTTGGTCGCGTGGACGTGCGCTTGTCGATCATTGCGCGCGACATGGGACACTATCAGCAGATCTATCGCGGCGGCATACTGACGTTGCCGCATATCGCGGACATCGAGGCGCTGATGCATGTCGCGCGGATCAAGGCGGACGAGGCTTTGCCGTTATGATCGCGCTGGACGAGATCGACCGCAAGCTGATCCAGTCGCTGGCGCGGGATGCCACCCAGAGTGCGGGGGCTTTGGGACGGTATCTTGGATTATCGCAACCGGCGACGTGGCGCCGGATCAAGCGGTTGGAAAGCGCAGGTATCTTGCGCGGAAAGCGGCTGCGATTGAACCGGGAAGTCTTGGGTTTCGGGGTAACGGTGTTTTTGGGTGTCAAACTTGCGACAAAAGGCCACGTCAGTCTGGATGATTTCGAGCGCGCGGTCAGCGCCATCCCCGAGGTGCAGACGGTGGAGCACGTGCTGGGGCTTTATGACTATCGGTTAAGGGTGGTGGCGCGGGACCTGGCAGATTTTGAACGGGTGTTGCGACGTCGGATCATGACCCTGCCCGGCGCGGGGGCGGTCGAAGCCAACGTGTTGTTAAGCGAAGAACGACTGAGGGGGCCATTGGGCTCGTGACTTTGGGTGGGCAAACGCTATGGTTCACCCAAATCATTAGGAGAGACCCATGCCTGCTTTGCTGAATACCGTCGATCCCGACGGGCTTGAAGAGTTTTCCGTCGTCTTCACGGATCGTTCGCTGAACCATATGAGCGCCGCGTTCCAGGGCGTTATGCGTGACATCAGTGCGATGCTGAAGAAAGTATACAACGCCGAAGCTGTGGCTGTGGTACCGGGTGGCGGAACCTTTGGGATGGAGGCGGTTGCCCGCCAGTTTGCGCGCGGGGTCGAGGTGTTGGTCGTGCGCAATGGCTGGTTTTCCTATCGCTGGAGCCAGATCATCGAAAACGGGGACCTGACCGGAAAGGCGACCGTTCTCAAGGCAGGGATGCAGGGGAACAGTACGCCTGCACCGTTTGCGCCCTGTCCCATCGACGAGGTGGTGGAAGCCATTCGTGTGCAAAAGCCCAAGGTCGTGTTTGCCCCGCATGTTGAAACGAGCGCGGGCGTCATTCTGCCGGATGACTACGTCAAGCAGATGGCCGAGGCCGCCCATGAGGTAGGGGCGTTGATGGTGTTGGATAGTATCGCATCGGGGTGTGCCTGGGTGGACATGGAGGCGCTCGGCATCGACGTACTGATCTCGGCCCCGCAAAAAGGTTGGAGCGCGTCGCCGTCGGCTGGGCTGGTAATGATGTCGGCGCGCGCAGTCGGGCGTCTAGCCGAGACGACTTCCGACAGCTTCGCACTCGATCTGGGTAAGTGGCACAGCATCATGCAGGCGTATGAGAACGGCGGCCATGCCTATCATTCGACTATGCCCACCGATGCGCTGCGCGGTTTTCGCGATGCCATGAAAGAAACCCAGGCATACGGCTTTGATCGCCTCAAGGAGGCGCAGTGGCGCTTGGGTGACGGCGTACGGAAGATGCTGGCGGAACGCGGTGTCACATCGGTTGCCGCGGAAGGGTACGGGGCACCGGGTGTGGTTGTGAGCTATACCGATGATCCGTCAGTTCAAAACGGTAAGGCGTTCGCGGCAGAAGGGATGCAGATTGCCGCAGGCGTGCCGCTGATGTGCGACGAGCCAGCGGATTTCCAGACATTTCGTCTAGGGTTGTTCGGATTGGACAAGCTCTATGATGTCGATGCAACGCTCGGGCGGTTGGCGAGGGTCATCGACAAGGTGTTATAGGTTTCAATGCATGCGATGGGTCAGCCCCGGCGCATGCCCAAACCCATCTGCATCAGCATCTTGCGCACCGGTGCTGCTGCATAAAGCGTATTCAGGCCGGCTGCGCGGACGTCGCGGGCCAACGGCGCTTTGGCCTGACTGGCGCGGTTCAACATGTCAATGCCGCGCACCCGCAACAGGACATCGGCGTGGCGCGTCTTGTGATAGGCATCAAGCATCGCCTGGCTGCCGAGGTTTTCCGAATCCGCCCGGGCAAGATCAAGCAGGGTTTCCACATCTTTCAGCGACATATTCAGCCCCTGCGCGCCGATTGGCGGCACCACATGCGCAGCCTCGGCGATCAAGGCAAGCCGCTCGGCTGACATCCGCGCCGCATGCTGGCTGATCACGGGCCACACGGCGCGTGGGCTGACGATGGTCAGCGGTCCGAAAAGATGGCAACTGCGCTGCGATGCTGCTGAGGAAAACGCGTCGGCATCCAGCGACATCCGTTTCAGGGAGGCAGCGCCGTCATCCATCCACACCACCGCAGAACAGGGCGTGCCATCGCGGTCGGGCAAAGGGACAAGCGTGAACGGCCCGCCAGTGCGGTGTATTTCGGTGGACACATTTTCATGTGGGATCGGATGCGTCGCGCTAAAGACAATCGCCTTTTGGCCATAGCTGTGTCTTGTCACCGGGATGCCCGCGGCGTTGCGCATCGGACTGTCGCGCCCATCTGCCGCAACGACCAGGCGCGCTTCGACCCGGTTGCCATCGCTGAGCCCGACTTTCGCCCCGGTCGTACGGGTGAAAAGGGATGTCGTGCTGACCCCCGGGCGGAAGTCCACGTTGGGTAGCTCGGAAAACCGATCAAGCAGTGCGCGGCGCAGCAGCCAGTTGGGGAAATTCCAGCCGAAAGGTTGCTCCGAAATGTCGGCGGCGTCGAACTCGCGCGTGGTCCGAGGCACCATATCGGGGCCCCCGGCGTCCACGACCCGCATGATTTGCAAAGGTGCTGCGTGATCTTGCAGATGGTTCCAGATGCCCGCGCTTTCGAGAACGCGGCGAGCAGGTTGCAGCATCGCGGTCGAACGCATGTCGGCACCTTGGGCGGCACCGTCGGTAACCGGGGCCGCGGGATCAACGCAAATGACGTCAAACCCCGCATTCCCGAAAGCTGCGGCTGCGGCAAGCCCGGCGATGCCACCGCCAGAGATGAGGATATCGCACTTCATGTTCATGCCTGCCAGTTAGCCCGTGATCCGTTTAAGAAAAGTGCCAAGATCGTCGGTATGAAAATGAATGTGGTCGGCAGGGGCCGCAACGGGGGCGACATGGACCGTGCCCATACCCATTTCATGTGGTGCGATCAAGTTGCGGGGGTCGTCCTCGAACATCACGGCACACGAAGGGTCCAGCGCATCCAAGGCAAACACCGTATCAAAAGCAGCGCGTTCAGGTTTAGGGAGGAAACCCGCATTTTCAACTCCATAAACTGCCTGAAACAGGCCATCGAGCCCACGAGCGGCGATGACACGTTCAGCATAACGCGCCGTCCCGTTGGTATAGACGATGCAGCGTCCGGGCAGGGCCTTGATCCGGGCGGCGAGATTCGGGTCAGGGACAAGTGCCTCGAACGAGATTTCGTGCACGTCGTGTAGATACGGCCCAGGGTCAAGATCATGTTCGCGCATCAGCCCGGCGAGTGTGGTGCCGTAGGTGTGCCAATAATGGGTGCGCAGATGGTTAGCGCGTGCCTGATCGACGCCAAGCGCTTCCATCACCCATCGCGTCATCCGTACCTCGATCTGGTCGAATAGTCGCGCTGACGGCGGGTATAGCGTATTGTCGAGGTCAAAAACCCAAGTGTTTACATGTGAAAAGGCTGACTGTGGCATGGCGCTTTGGTACGCTGGCTGTGACGCCAACGCAAGATCGTGGGCTTGCGCAAATTCCCGTCGTGGGTAAGGTGCTGTGATCCTTTTGAAAGTGAACTGATGACAGCCCCGCGACCCGGACCGACAGACGCATACACCATGATTTTGGATGCTATCGACGTAGGCACCTACCGCCCCGGTGACAGGTTGGTGGAAAGCGAATTGGCCGACCGGTTCGGAGTGTCACGGACCCCTATTCGCGAAGCGTTGCAGCGGCTAGAAACACAATCCTTGTTGTCGCGTGACGGGCGCAGCCTGATTGTCGCGTCGTTGGACCACAATCAGATGGCGGAGCTATACGTGGTACGAGGAGAACTGGAGGGGTTGGCGGCCCGGCTCGCGGCGCGACATGCGACGGCCGAGGAAGTACGGGTTTTACGTGAGATGGTCGAGGAGGATGACGCGTTGCGCGATAATCCGGCAGCACTGGCACGTGCCAATCGACGGTTTCACAAGCAAATACACTTGGCATCCCACAACCGCTATCTGGTGCAGCAGCTTGATCTTGTGCACCGGTCGATGGCCCTGATGGCGACATCTTCACTGGCCGTCCACGGGCGCGGTGCAATTGCACAGGATGAACATGACAACATCGTCAAGATGATCGAACAGCGCAATGAAGACGGCGCTGATGAAGCGCTGAGACTGCACATATCGGTCGCCTTCATGACCCGGCTCAAGCAGGACGCCGCACGTCGCAAGGAAGAAGGCTAGGGCAAAGACGTTGACGGTGTAGGCCCTGATACGCAAGGGGGCTGGCCCAATCCATGCTGGGTCTTGTCCCAGTAGAATGGTATTACGATAAACTCGTAAAGCGCTTTATACGCTGCAAAAGTGCCCAGTATAAAGTAAATCGGCAGCGTTACGGCCCACGGCAGCAGGTGGCGATGCTCGGTCCCTGAAACGGCCTTCAAGGCAATCGCGATATTGAGCAGTTCAGCGAAAACGAAAAAGCTGAACAGCCCCATCAAGACACCGGTGCCCAAGGTGGTTTCGATGGGGTGGACCATACCCGCAAATGTCAGGCAGAAAGACCACAGCAACGGCGCGGCGATGAACTGACTGAATGTAGCGAAAAACAGGGTCTGAATGCCTATGAACCGGATAACCCCCACCTCTTTGATCAGCCGTCGGGGGGCGCGCATATGTACACACCACGTGATCAAGAACCCCTTTAGCCAACGCGATCTTTGCTTGATCCAGGGCCACGCCCGGAAATTTGCCTCTTCGTAGGTGACGGTAGGCATCAAGGTGGTCTTGAAGCCGTGCCGCGCCAGCCTTACACCGAGGTCGGCATCCTCGGTGACGTTATGCGCATCCCATCCGCGAAGCTGCTCAAGAATGTCGCGGCGAAAAAACAAGGTGGTGCCCCCCAAAGGGATAACCATTCCCAACCGGGCAATGCCCGGCAGCACAACGCGCCACCACGCTGCGTATTCAATCGTGAAACAGCGCGAAATCCAGTTAGTACGGGCGTTATAATAATCGAGCACCCCCTGAACGCAGGCGATATCATCCGGCGCTTGGGCAAAATATTCAACAACGCGGTCGATCTGGTCGATTTCGGGCGCATCCTCGGCATCCCATACGCCGATGATAGTCCCGCTGCAAAAATCCAAGGCATAGTTCAGCGCGCGCGGCTTTGTGCGTAGACGTCCTGCCTGCGGCACCTCGATCACTTCGAACCATGGAGGTAACGTCGTACGCGCGATGGTATCGCGCGTCAGCGTGTCTCCTTCTTCGAGAACCAAGACGATTTGCAGCAAGGCCTTGGGATACCTGAGGCGCGATAGCCGCGCAATCAGCGCGGTCGCTATTTCTTCTTCTTGAAACAGCGGCACAAGAACCGATACCTTTGGCAACCTTGACCGAGGTATATCGCCAAGCCGCGATCGTTTTTCCGGCGGGGCGGACAGAAACGTTTTTGCAAAAAAGGCGAGGCTGCGCAAAGTTACCGTCATGATGCTGGTTAGCAGTGCCCCCAGGATCAAAACGGTAAAGGTCCATGCGGGGTGCCACATTGCAAGGCTCGCCAATATCGCCAGAGTCATGATTGCCCACCCTGAACGATGATGGGATCGGCCCTGCCAAATGCGGCAGCTTTCATCCAAAGCGACTCTGGAGCCGGCACGGCATGCCAGTTCTTGCCCGTAAAGGGCCGATATCTGCTGGTTTATCTGGGATTTCCTGGCGACCACAGGCAGATAGCTGTTCCCCGCGCGAGCAAGGCGATCAACGACGTCGTCAAATCTGTCTGGCTGATCGGTGGCAACCAGAATGGTTTTTCCCAACTTGGACCACGGCACGACGCCAAATTTTAAACAGTCCAGCCCGTTCATGTGGCCGGCCATGTCAGGCCTCGGCGGAGTTTCGTTCAAGTCAACCAGTTGTAGATGATGTTGAGCAGCAAGCGCCTGTGTAACGTCGTCTTCCGAGAGCAGGTGCCGGGCGATCAGAAGCTCACCCAGCGGCGCGTCACAGTACCGTTGTTCAGCCAATGCGCACAAAAGATCCGGTTGTTGAATGACGCCCGCATCAACCAACATGCGCCCGATAGGGACGCGGTTCTTATTCGTTCTCGCCGGTGTCGGGGCAGGGAATTCCAGACCAAGGTTGCTCAACTTCAGAACTCCTCCCTTTAGGGTGAGAACGAAGATGGCAAAAGGTGTTTAACCGAAGCTTAACGACCGATAAAGGAGGCGCGCGTCACTCCGCCGACTGGGTGGCGCGTTCTGCCATCGCTGAAGCAAAACGTTCAAACAGGTAAAAACTGTCCTGAGGGCCGGGGCTTGCTTCGGGGTGGTGTTGAACGGACCAAACGGGACGACCCTCCATGCGGATACCGCAGTTCGACCCGTCAAACAAAGAGCGATGGGTTTCCACCACGCCGGAAGGAAGCGTTTGCGCATCGACGGCAAACCCGTGGTTCATCGATGTGATCTCGACCTTGCCAGTCTCCATGTCCTTGACCGGATGGTTGGCCCCGTGGTGGCCGTGGCTCATCTTGACCGTTCGGCCCCCCAATGCGAGGGCAAGCATCTGGTGACCCAGGCAGATCCCGAACACGGGCAGATCGGTCTTTTCGATCACTTCCTTGATCATCGGCACGGCGTAAACGCCCGTCGCGGCCGGATCACCCGGTCCGTTGGACAGGAAAACGCCATCAGGCTTATAGGCCATAATGTCATCGTAGGTGGCCGTCGCCGGTAGCACGGTCACATCACATCCCGCCGATGCCAGACAGCGCAGGATGTTGCGCTTGGCACCGTAATCGATTGCAACAACCTTGTGCGCAGCATTGGTCTGGGCCGGGTACCCGTCGGGCCATGCCCACCGCATCTCGTTCCAGCGATAGGATTGCTTGCAGCTTACATCCTTGGCCAGATCCATTCCTTCGAGCCCGGCGAAACGGCGTGCCGCCGCAACCAGCGCTTCGGCGTCAATATCGCCATCGGGCGCGTGGACAAGCGCCGCGTGAGGTGCGCCTTGCTGGCGAATGGCGCGGGTCAGACGGCGGGTATCGATACCGCCAATGGCTATACGGCCACGCGCGGCCAACCAGTCGGCCAAGGGCTGGATAGTGCGCCAGTTGCTGGGGTCGGTGGGCATCCACTTCACGACCATACCAGCGGCGACCGGATCACCGGTTTCGTCGTCATCAAGGTTGGTGCCGGTGTTGCCGATATGCGGGAAAGTAAAGGTCACGATCTGGCCGGCATATGACGGGTCAGTCATGATTTCCTGATATCCGGTCATCGCTGTATTGAAGCAAAGCTCGGCCACGGTTTGCCCGGTTGCACCAAACCCTGTGCCGTAAAAAAGCGATCCGTCCGCAAGAGCCAGGCAGGCGGTCGGACGAGAAGATGTAGACACGGTCATGGGAGGGCCTCCAGTGGCAGAGATGTGGAGCTAAACGGGGGCAACCTAAAGCCGAGAGTAAGCGGGGTCAATACCATGTGAAAAATGAAATGTGCAGGTAAATCAGTTGGTTGCAATGTTTCCGCGGGATTGCCTGTAGCCGTCAAACGCTCTATATTGCGCGGTTCAATACCCTTAGGGTCGAAGGATGATGGCAATGGAACTGCGCACACGCATTACGGACGCATTAAAACAAGCGATGAAAGACAAGGCAGCCGCAAGGTTGTCTACGCTGCGCCTGATCAATGCGGCGATCAAGGACAAGGATATCGCTGCGCGGGCTGACGGTGGCGATGACGGGGTAGGCGATGCCGAAGTTCTCGCGATTCTCGGTAAAATGTCCAAACAGCGAATGGAATCAGTGCGCGCCTACGAAGAAGGTGGTCGCCTGGATCTGGCCGACCGCGAACGTGACGAAATCAAGGTGATCGAAGAATTTCTGCCCCGTCAGTTGACAGAAGAAGAGAGCGCCAAAGCGGTTGATGATGCCATTGCCGAAGTCGGCGCGTCCTCGATCCGGGATATGGGCAAGGTCATCGGCCTTCTCAAGGCAAAATATACCGGCCAGATGGATTTCGGCAGCGTTGGCCCGAAGGTCAAAGACCGCCTGAGCTAGGGCCTAGCGCAGCAGCGACCGGTTCAGTTCATCAAACAACGCCTTGCGTTCGTCTTCGCTCAGAAATTTTCCGATTTCAACTTCGCGGCCTTTGCCGCGCAAGGTAATGTAATAAGGCACTGGCCCGCCTTTTTCGTACCGGGTGACAATTGTCCAGTACCGGTTACATTCCCATTCCTTTACCTCGCCCTTGGCGGTTGTGTGGATCAGGTGCGCTGTGTCGGGGGATAATGTGAGCACTTCCTCGATTTGCCGGGCCTTATAATTCGATTGCAGTGCGAAATATACACCAGCGAGTGCGGCCATCGCAAAAGGCAGCAGACCCCACAGGACAGGCGTCCCCAGCAGCGCCAGGGTCGGGATCAGAATAAAGGCAAATGTCGTCAGGATGAACGCTGCAAACCCTTTGGCAGGCAGGGATTGGTGGGGCCATAGCCGCAGTTCTTGCGTCGGTGCCGTAGGTGGCGTTTTCCATTGATAAGGCATAATTGCGTCCGCACGGCAGATAGTCGCCATGAATGTAGCCCGAGAAAAGGGTCAGACAACGCAAATAAATGTGTCCGACCCCGTGGACCGGTTATTCAAGCTCGACCAGCAAGTCCTTGGCGTCAATCTGGCCGCCGGGACTGACGTGCACCGCTTTCACCACTGCGTCACGGTCCGCATGAATGCCGGTTTCCATTTTCATGGCTTCAATGGTCAGCAAAAGATCGCCTGCCTTCACCTTTTGACCGGCTTTCGTGCCAACGGATGCTACGACACCGGGCATCGGGGCACCGATATGGTTGGCGTTCCCGTTTTCGGCCTTTGGTCTTTGTGCCGTGGTGGCTTTGACCAACCGGTTGGGCACCCGCACGACGCGAGGCTGGCCGTTCAGTTCAAAGAATACTTTGACTTCACCATCTTCGTTGGTCTCGCTCAGGGCCTGCAACCTGATCTCGAGCGTTTTGCCCGGGTCAATTTCTGCGGTGATCTCTTCGCCCGGTTCCATGCCGTAGAAGAACGTACGCGTGGGCAATACGCGAACAGGGCCATAGCTGCGATGCCGCCCCATATAATCGAGGAAAACCTTGGGGTACATCATGTACCCTGACAGGTCATCATCCTCGATATCGACCCCTTCAAGCTGGTCGCTGAGCTCTTTGCGAGCGGCTTCGAGATCAACAGGTGGCAAATGTGCTCCCGGGCGTTGCGTGTTAGGTTGTTCGCCCTTGAGAACTTTGTTGACGATGCCCGCGGGGAAGCCTCCTGGGGGTTGCCCAAGATTGCCGCGCATCATGTCTATCACGCTGTCAGGAAACGACATTTCCGCCTTGGGATCTTCGACCTGCTCTCTGGTAAGCCCCTGGGACACCATCATCAGGGCCATATCGCCCACCACTTTGGAAGACGGCGTAACCTTGACGATATCGCCGAACATCTGGTTCACGTCGGCATAGGTCCGCGCAACTTCCGGCCACCGATCTTCCAGCCCCATCGACGCCGCCTGCGCCTTCAGGTTGGTGAACTGACCTCCGGGCATTTCGTGCAGATAAACCTCGGACGAGGGTGCCTGCATACCCGTTTCAAACGCCGCATATTCGTTACGGACCTCTTCCCAGTAGTTCGATATCTCGCGCACCGCGTCCATCGAAATACCGGTATCGCGATCCGTGTGCTTTAGCGCCTCGACAACCGACCCCAGCGTCGCTTGGGATGTGTTGCCCGACAGTGCGTCCATCGCGCAGTCAACCGCGTCCACCCCGGCCTCGGAAGCCGCCATGATCGTGGCGACGGCGACGCCTGCGGTATCGTGGGTGTGGAAATGGATCGGAAGGCCGACTTCAGATTTCAGTGCCTTGATCAGCGCTTTTGCGGCGTTCGGCTTCAGCAGGCCAGCCATGTCCTTCAGACCCAGTACATGGGCCCCGGCGGATTTCAGTTCCTTACCCATCGCGACGTAATACTTCAGATCGTATTTGGCCCGATCAGGGTCGAAGATGTCGCCGGTATAGCATACGGTACCTTCGCAAATCTTGCCGTTCTCGATCACCGCATCCATCGCGACCCGCATGTTTTCGACCCAGTTGAGGCTGTCAAAGACGCGGAACACATCGACGCCTTCGGTCGCGGCGACACGGACAAATTCCTGCACAACGTTGTCAGGGTAATTGGTGTAGCCGACGCCGTTGGATCCGCGTAACAGCATCTGGGTCATCACATTCGGTAGTGCCGCGCGCAGGTCGCGCAGTCGTTGCCACGGGCATTCCTGCAAAAACCGATACGCTACGTCGAATGTGGCACCGCCCCAACACTCCATTGAGAAAAGCTGTGGCATGTTGGCCGCATAGGCAGGGGCGACCTTGATCATGTCGTGGCTGCGCATGCGCGTTGCCAACAAAGATTGATGCCCGTCGCGCATGGTGGTATCGGTGATCAGTAGCTGTCGCTGTTGACCCATCCAGTCTGCGACTGCTTGCGGCCCTTTTTGTTCCAGAAGATTGCGCGTTCCCATCCGGGGTTCTGCCTTGGCGGTTGGGGGCAGCGGCGCACGAACGGAAGCGGCCGGGCGTTCAAAACCTTTGGTTTCGGGATGACCGTTTACAGTAATATCGGCAATATAGGTCAGGACCTTGGTTGCACGGTCTCGGCGTTTCTCGAAGGTAAACAGTTCCGGTGTCTGGTCGATGAACTTGGTGTGGTAGGTATTGTTTAAAAAGGTGGGATGTTTCAGCAGGTTTTCGACAAAGGCGATATTGGTCGAAACGCCCCTGATACGGAATTCGCGCAGCGCGCGGTCCATACGCGCGATTGCGGCATCTGGGGTTTGGGCCTTTGCGGTGACCTTGACCAAGAGGCTGTCATAGTAACGCGTAATCACGCCCCCCGAATAGGCGGTGCCACCGTCAAGACGGATGCCCATGCCCGTTGCCTCGCGAAAAGCGGTGATCCGGCCATAATCAGGAATAAAGTTGTTTTGCGGGTCCTCGGTAGTGATCCGGGTTTGCAATGCGTGGCCGTTCAACTGCACATCGGCCTGGCTGGCTTTGCCGGTCGCCTGGGCGATGGTCTTGCCTTCGGCAATCAGGATCTGGGCCTGGACGATGTCGATGCCGGTGACTTCTTCGGTTACGGTATGTTCGACCTGAACGCGGGGGTTGACTTCGATGAAGTAAAATTTGCCGTCTTCCATATCCATCAGGAATTCGACCGTACCGGCACATTCGTAATTCACATGCGCGCAGATCTTGCGGCCAAGCTCGCAAATCTCAGCGCGTTGTTCGTCAGTAAGATACGGTGCCGGGGCCCTTTCCACCACCTTTTGGTTGCGCCTTTGCACCGAACAGTCACGCTCGAACAAATGGTAGATTTCACCATAGGCGTCACCGAGAATCTGAACCTCTACGTGGCGGGCCTTCAGGATCATCTTCTCAAGATACCCCTCACCATTGCCAAAGGCCGCTTCGGCCTCGCGGCGGCCTTCGAGCACTTTTTCCTGAAGCTCGTTTTCATTTTCGATCGGGCGCATGCCGCGGCCCCCACCGCCCCACGACGCCTTGAGCATCAACGGATAGCCGATCTCGGCGGCCTGCTTGCGTATAACGTTCATGTCCTCGCCCAGAACTTCGGTGGCGGGGATGACGGGCACGCCGGCTTCGATGGCGACGCGGCGCGCGCTGGCCTTGTCGCCCAAGGCGCGCATTGTTTCGGCGCGCGGACCGATGAAGGCAATGCCGTTTTGTTCACATGCATCGACGAAATCGGGGTTTTCCGACAGCAAGCCATAACCCGGATGAATGGCATCGGCCCCCGAAGCCTTGGCGACGCGAATGATTTCGTCGATGCTGAGATATGCCGCGACCGGACCAAGCCCCGCACCAATGCGGTACGCTTCGTCAGCTTTGAAGCGATGCAGGCCCAGCTTGTCTTCTTCCGCAAAGACGGCAACCGTTTTTTTGCCCATCTCATTTGCTGCCCGCATGATACGAATGGCGATTTCGCCGCGGTTTGCGATGAGGATTTTATTGAAGTCGGTCATTATCGGGCCTCGCTGTTTGGCAAGTTATCGGTCTGGTGCTGTATGAACGGTGGCGTTGTCGCTGCGCTGCGGCATTGTTGCGTTGGTTTGATAGGGTGTGCAAGCAGAGAATTTAACCCTCCGGGGGGGATTTTTTACCATTTGGAAGATCAAGGCGGCCAAAGGTAGGGATGGAACGCGTAAGGTCTTTTAAATGGCGGGTTCCGAGTTGGCCCATATTCGCGAGCAGATCTTTCTTCAGGACATCGATGAGATGATCGATTCCCTTAGGACCCAGAGCTGCCAGAGCGTAGTGAAAGCCGCGGCCAAGCATCACGAAATCCGCGCCAAGGGCCAGCGCGCGCAACATATCAAGGCCTGTTTCGATGCCACTGTCGAAGATGATTGGCAGCGATGTCACGGCACGGATCGGGGCCAGCATGTCCACTGCGGCCGGAGCCGCGTCAAACTGGCGGCCTGCGTGGTTTGAGACCCAGATGGCATCGGCCCCGAGCCGGTCCAGACGGGCGGCATCTTCAGGACGTAACACGCCTTTGACGATGAACGGCCCATCCCAGGCGTCGCGAAGCCAGTTCACATAGTCCCAATCCGGCGAAGTGCGGAGCAGGTAACCGACGTGAGCTGTTGAAGACAGGTTTTGCGTGGTGACACCAACGTAACTGTCGAGCATGCGCATGTGCGGCATCCCGCGCCGTGCCATGGCCATAGACCAGGCGGGTCGCATTGCGGACTGGGCCAAAAGGCGCGGAGACAGGCGCGGTGGGTTGGTCAGCCCGGAGCGCGTTTGGCGTTCTCGTCGGCTGGCGACAGGGACATCCACCGTCAGGATGAGGCCCTTGAACCCGGATGCGCGGGCGCGTCGCAGCATATCGGCGCGAATTTCGGGATCTCGCGGCGGATACATCTGAAACCACGCGTTCTTGCCAAGATGGGGGGCAAGGTCTTCGGGGCTTTGGCTGGCCACTGTCGACAGGCAGTAGGGGATACCGTGCCGGGCCGCCGACCGCGCCAGATGCCCTTCGGCATCGGGCCAGATCAGCCCGGACATTCCGACAGGTGCGACACCAAAGGGCAGGGGGATCCGGTCGTTGAAAAGCGTTACGGAGGTATCAGGGTCAAATTCCCCATGCAGGATCGAGGGCATCAGACCGATGCGGTCCAGCGCGGCACGGTTCAGTCTTTGCGTCGCCTGCGTTCCGGTTGCGCTGTCAAGATATTCCCATACAAATTTTGGAATGCGCCTTTTGGCGCGGTCGCGCAGATCTGATAGTGCAGGGTAGGTGGTGTGCAAATCCATTGAAGCACTTGTGCAGGGCACAGCGGAATTGTCCAGCCTGATCCGGATGTGGGAAGGGGCTGGACGGGAGCATTTCCCTTGGGGCCTGATCAAGCTTTGACATTGACCTGGGACGGATCAAACATATCCATGATCGCCGACATCGCTTTTTCCACTTCGCTGGGCGATTGCGCCGTATCGGTATCACCGATTTGGTCAAAGGTGCGTTCCGCCGATGTTCTCAATCGGTCGTCCGCAGTGCTGCGCAGGTGCTGCATGGAGCTGGCGACTGATCGACACAGCCCGGAAAGCGCCTGCATGGTTGCAGAAAGCTGCGCGTTCGGGATCGCGCCCTGATCATATGCGTCGAGAACCTGGATGATCTGGTCCAGTTTCCAGCCCGAAAACGATGAATAATAGCGTACGTCCTGAAACGCCGCGATATCAAGCGCATCGCGGTAAACTTTAGAAAACCGCGTCGCGCTACCGACCACGCGATGTTCACCGTTGTTTGTGAGGACGTGATGGAGCGTTGTTTCCCAAGCGAGCCGACCGCAGGGCAGATCCAGGGTTTCGCGGTAGCGCAGGGGGGGCGCTTGTTCCACACAAAGGGCATATCGAGATTGTATTCGTTTAGCCTGGGCCCGCGGAAAAATTCTTTCCAGCGGTTTCAGGACGATATCCTGCATCGCAACGCCGGTTTGGCGCTCGCAGGCAAGGTTGAGCGCGAGAAATTCAAATTCCCCCGACATTTCAGAACGTTGTGCGACGAAAATTGGCAAATCGAACCTGTCAATCTGATTTCGTAGCACACCTATGTCATTACTTCTAAACATTCTCTTAGCTCCAGAATGTTTAGAGTTTGTAAAAAAAGAGTTACCAAAATATTAACTGGTCTGGGGAATTTGGGTCTGACCGGTTATCGAGGTACCGTGTCAGTCGATCACATCACACCGTTTGCGGACGCAGGGTTTTAAGAGAACATTTTGCGAACGTATCTTTTATTCGCGGTAAAGGCGGGCTAGATTGGCAGCATGAATGATTTCGACGAACTAGACGCCTTCGAGGGCGCTTCGCTGTCGGCGCGTGCCATGGCAGTGCGGCCACAACCCTATCTTGACGGGCTCAACCCAGCGCAGCGGGCGGCGGTGGAGAAAATGGACGGTCCGGTGTTGATGTTGGCTGGTGCCGGCACCGGCAAGACCAAGGCCCTGACGGCCCGAATCGTTCATTTAATGAATACTGGCCGGGCCCGCCCGAACGAGATACTGGCCGTTACCTTCACCAATAAAGCGGCGCGCGAGATGAAAAGCCGGGTCGGTCAGATGTTGGGGCAAAATATTGAAGGTATGCCGTGGCTTGGGACGTTTCATGCGATCTGCGTCAAACTATTGCGCCGTCATGCCGAACTGGTTGGGCTCAAGTCGAACTTCACCATCCTTGATACGGATGACCAGTTGCGGTTGCTCAAGCAACTGGTGCAGGCCGAAGGGATAGACGACAAGCGGTGGCCGGCACGGATGCTGGCGGGGCTTATCGACGGCTGGAAGAATCGCGCCTTGACCCCCGAAAAGGTGCCGGCCGCGGATGCGGGGGCCTATAACCATCGAGGCAGCGAAATCTATGCGCAGTATCAGGCCCGTCTGAAAGAGCTGAACGCCACCGATTTCGGCGATCTGCTGCTGCATATGATAACGATTTTCCAGAACAATCAGGATGTGTTGCAGCAGTATCAACGCTGGTTCAAATACATTCTGGTGGACGAATACCAAGATACCAATGTTGCCCAATACATGTGGTTGCGTCTGCTGGCGTCGGGGCACCGGAATATCTGCTGCGTGGGCGACGACGACCAGTCGATCTATGGATGGCGCGGGGCCGAGGTCGGGAACATACTGCGGTTCGAGAAGGATTTCCCCGGCTCACATGTGGTCCGTCTGGAGCAGAACTATCGGTCGACCCCGCATATTCTGGCCGCTGCTTCCGGGGTTATCGCTGGAAACGAGGGTCGATTGGGTAAAACCTTATGGACCGAGGCACAGGAAGGCGAGAAAATCCGCTTGATCGGCCATTGGGACGGCGAAGAGGAAGCCCGCTGGATCGGGGATGAAATTGAAGCCATGCAGCGCGGGACTCGCGATCTGCGACAGTATTCGCTGGATGATATGGCAATCTTGGTGCGGGCATCGCACCAGATGCGCGCGTTCGAAGACCGGTTTTTGACGATCGGTTTGCCCTACCGGGTAATCGGGGGGCCGCGGTTTTACGAACGCATGGAGATTCGCGATGCGATGGCGTATTTTCGTGTCGTGACATCGCCCGATGACGATCTTGCCTTTGAAAGGATCGTCAACACTCCAAAACGTGGACTGGGTGATAAAGCCCAGCAGAACATTCAAAAGACCGCGCGCGCACATGGCGTGAATCTGGTCGATGGTGCGCGGATCCTGTTGGCCGATGGGGGATTCAGCGGCAAGGGGGCAGCACAGCTGCGGTTGCTTATCGACGGAATCGAGCGGTGGGGCCAGATGGTGAAGGGGCGGCCGCTTCGGCAGCTTGAGTCTGACGACGACGTGCTGGAACAAGCCGACTTTGACGACAATGGTCCGGCTCAGGCGGCTCCCGAGATAAGTCATGTTGAACTGGCGCAGATCATCCTGGATGAAAGCGGCTATACGGGATATTGGCAAAACGACAAGACGCCAGAGGCTCCGGGACGGTTGGAGAACCTCAAGGAGCTTGTGAAGGCGCTGGAGCAGTTCGAGAATCTGCAAGGTTTTCTGGAACACGTCAGTCTGATCATGGACAACGAAACGGACGACAGCGGTGCCAAAGTGTCGATCATGACGCTGCACGCGTCCAAGGGGTTGGAATTTCCGGCGGTTTTCCTGCCCGGCTGGGAAGATGGGCTGTTCCCCTCTCAACGCTCAATGGATGAATCCGGTCTCAAGGGGTTGGAGGAAGAGCGCCGACTGGCCTATGTGGGCATCACCCGGGCTGAGGAAATCTGTACCATATCTTTTGCGGCCAACCGACGGGTTTTCGGGCAATGGCAAAGTGCGATGCCGTCCCGGTTCATTGATGAGCTTCCCGAGAAACATGTGGATGTCCTGACGCCGCCCGGTTTGTACGGCGGGGGCTATGGGGCAGCGGTCCCGACCTCGCACCTGCATGAAAAGGCAGCCGAGGCGAATGTCTATAATTCGCCAGGATGGCGACGGCTGCAAAGCCGCAGCAATGCGCGCGGAATGAGCCAACCTGCCGAAGCGCGCAATGTAACGATAGATATGGCCGCGGTCAGCAGCTTTACCATTGGAGAGCGGGTCTTTCATCAGAAGTTTGGCTACGGTGTCATTGCCGGGATCGAGGGAGACAAGCTTGAGATCGAGTTCGACAAGGCTGGTAGCAAAAAGGTGGTGTCACGGTTCGTAACCGGAGCCGATGACGTACCTTTCTAGATAGATACGGGGCGGCATCGCCGGCCCCCAGCCCGGATTAAAGCGATATCCCACATATTAAAAACAAGAACGGCTTAAAAACAAGAACGGCGGTGCTTTGGGAGGAAAGCACCGCCGTCTTTATCGACGTCCCCACTCCGATCGGGAGGAAAGGGGGGAGGGGACGTTTATGAAGGCCGCCGGTCTCAGGGAGGAGGAGGAGACCCGAAGCCTTCGTCAGGCACACAACAGGGAGGGTGCGTGTGCCCGATCCGTGATTAGTTAAGCAGCGTTGCGACCGGTTTCCAGTGCGACACTGCGGATTTGTGAGCGGCTGATCCCGAGATCGGCCAGGTCGCGGTTCGACAATGAGCTCAGCTCGTTGAACGTGGCGCGGTATACCCGGCGCTGTTTGCGACGCGCTTCAAATGTGGATGCCAGCGCTGCCAAGCGGTCAGCAAAGGAAGGAGCAGTTGTTGCGTTTAAGAATGCCATGTCAAGCACCTCGCTTTCAGTTTCGTTATTGTTCGCAATCGTTCGTGTTGTGTTGAATATGTATGATTATGCTGCAAGTGCACAACCAATAGATCGGCAATGCTGCCATGCAGCAAATGCATAGGGAAAGTTGACGTAACGTCCTGTTATCACCGGAAACTTCGGCACATAATATCGCGGTGTCGCCGGTGCCTACAAAAATGATATGCTGATGAAAAAAGGGCGACGATACCAGGGAGGAGGAAGGGTATCGCCGCCTAATACAGTTACACTCGGGAGGAGGATGAATGTAACTGGTCTTTCTATTGGTCCGCGCCTTGCGCTTTCCTGAACCCTTTCTGACCCATTTGCTGCGTTTGCACAATTACAAAATGCGCAATGCTGCCATGCAGCGAAAACATACGAAGACTGATGAATATTTGTGCGAATTTTTTGGCCAATGCTGTTCATCTGGTCAGAACTGGGACGGCCCCTTGTGATTTGCCCAAAAACTGCCATGTCAGACATGAACGAAAGAGGAAGAACGCCATGCCGATCACCAGGTCAGAAGTCGAATCCGCCTTGGCGCGCGTGATGTTGCCGGATGGAAAATCAATTCTGGCGCATGATTTGATTCGAGCGTTGACGATCGAGGGCGATGTGGTGCGTTTCGTGATCGAGGCACCGAATGCTCAGATGGCGGCACAGATGGCCCCCCTGCGCGATGCTGCTGAAAAGGTGGTGCAAGATCTCGAAGGCGTGGCTTCTGTCACCGCGGCTCTTACTGCGCACGGGCCGGCCCCTAAAACAGCGGCCCCCAGCCTGAAGATCGGCGGTCACCCTAAACCGCAGGCCGGGCCGACCAAGCCTTCCGGCGTTCAGCGTATTCTGGCGATCGGGTCGGGCAAGGGCGGGGTGGGGAAATCCACCGTCAGCTCCAACCTTGCTGTCGCGCTTGCGCGGGCGGGGCGCAAGGTCGGTCTGTTGGACGCGGATATATATGGCCCAAGCCAGCCGCGCATGATGGGGGTGAACAAGCGCCCTGCGTCGCCGGATGGTAAAACCATTATTCCGCTGCATGCCCACGGTGTCACGCTGATGTCGATTGGTTTCATGATGGAGGAGGGCAAGGCGGTGGTCTGGCGCGGCCCCATGCTTATGGGGGCCTTGCAGCAGATGCTTGGTCAGGTCGAGTGGGGCGCGCTTGACGTGTTGCTTGTCGACTTGCCGCCCGGAACCGGCGATGTCCAGCTTACCTTGTGTACCAAGTCCGAGCTTTCCGGGGCGATTGTGGTGTCCACGCCCCAGGACGTCGCGCTGATCGACGCGCGCAAAGCCATAGACATGTTCAACACACTAAAGACACCGGTATTGGGGCTGATCGAAAACATGTCGCTTTTCGTTTGTCCTGATTGCGGATCTGAACACCAGATCTTCGGTCATGGTGGCGTGGCTGCCGAGTCGGCAAAGATCGGCGTTCCCTTGCTGGGCAGTCTGCCAATTGATCTTGAGACACGCCTGGCAGGTGATGAAGGGACTCCGATCGCGACAGGTGACGGCCCAATGGCCCAGGCCTATGCGAAGATTGCACAGGGCCTGATCGACGGCGGTATGGCCTAGGGTGTGAGCCGATGCCGATGTGTGACGCGTTCCGGCGTCGCCCCGCAATATTCGTCGTCTGCCAATCAGCACTTCGGCCAGTGATTATGATCTCGGTACTCGTGGCCCCGTCGGCGGCCGGGCCATGATTGACCAACCGCGCATCTTGCCGGGGGATGATCTGCTGTAAATGACCACGCGCTCAAGCGTCGTGGGCAAGCACCTTTGGCCCGCGTCGCGACCAGCCGCAATATCGTGGCCCGGGGCGTGAGCGTCAGATGCATCCCCGGCCATTCCTTCGTTACGGTGTTGCTGCACGAAGCGTGACCAAGCCCTAGCTCGTGGTGAGCGGGTTGGCGTGGGCTTCATGGGATTTCATGGGATGCGAAGAAACCGTCTCGGTCACCGAATGAAGATGATTCGGCTAATTTTAGCCGATTAATGGGCTTTACCCTTGAAACTTGTTGCAATTAGCAGGTGCCTTATGGAACAAGCCAAGAACACCCCATGTGGATAACTGTGTGGATTCTTTTTTTACGGGAAACCGTGGGAAATTTGTCCCAGTTTCGGAATCGTCTACATGATGTGTATTTGGGTAATATTTGATCTATATGTGCGAAGTCTTTGGTATCTAACCTCGCTAGATGTTGTTTTTTCAACCTGTGCAAAACCAAATCCGGTGTCCTGAAGCGAAAAAAACTATGGACGCCCATGAATTCCCATGGCATCCCTAGTGCATCGGATGAGAACGAGACACGGGGCACCAAACGACCCCAAGACCAAATAAAAACTCTAGCAGGTTCATACAGGCACCTCGCTTTCATCAGACCACGAGATCCGGCGCGCGAGCGAGCAGACATCCCCCCAGGTGGCGCGCGCAGTCGGACTTCCCCGCCAAGGCGGGACGGGCGGCGGGTTGATCAGTGGCAGCAGATCAACCCGCCGTTTTTACTTCCACCACAGGGGCAACGATTTAAGGCGCGCATGCGTCACAGGCAGGGATAGTACGTGAGCCGCAGGTTCAGAGGCGAAGGCCAACACAAAGTCGATACGAAGGGGCGGGTGTCTATCCCAGCCTCTTTTCGGCGTGTGTTGGAAGCCAATGACCCGAACTGGCAAAACGGAGGCACACCCGAGCTGGTGATTGTGTACGGCGATAGCCGCCGCAACTATCTGGAATGTTACACGATGCGCGCGATCGAAGAGGTCGATGACAAGATCGATGCCCTGCCGCGCGGATCGATGGAACGCAAGATGCTCCAGCGTCTGTTCCACGGTCAGTCGTTTCCAACGTCGGTAGACGAGACAGGACGCCTGGTGCTGCCTGCCAAACTGCGCAACAAGATCGACCTGGACGCGGAGGCATTTTTTATCGCGGCTGGCGATACCTTCCAAATCTGGAAACCGGAAACCTACGAGACCGAGGAAAAGGCGCGCGAAGAGGAATGGCTGGACGACCTGCCAGAAGACTTTGACCCGCTGATTTTCCTGGACCGCAAGCCGGAGTCGTAAGGGTCATGTCCGCCGCCACTGACACCGGTTCCGCCCCCCACACCCCCGTTTTGCTTCGCCCGTTACTTGCCGCCGTGGCTCCTGTCACGGGGCGTTGGCTGGATGGTACCTTTGGTGCAGGCGGATATACCCGTGGCTTGCTTGACGCCGGTGCCGACCAGGTGGTCGCCGTTGATCGCGATCCGCTGGCCTTTGAAATGGCGCAGCCATGGGCGGGGGACTATGGCGATAAAATCGTCATGCAGCGTGGCGTTTTCTCGAGAATGGATGAATACGCCCGCGATCTGGACGGTATAGTGCTGGATCTGGGCGTGTCGTCGATGCAGCTGGATCTGGCCGAGCGTGGCTTTTCATTTATGCGCGACGGGCCGCTTGATATGCGCATGAGCCAGGACGGCCCGTCTGCCGCTGATCTGGTTAACGACGCAGAAGAAGAGACTCTTGCCAACATCCTGTTTCAATATGGCGAAGAGCGGGCCAGTCGGCGCATCGCGAAGGCAATCGTCAGGGCCCGGCAGGATGCTCCGATCACGACGACACTTGCGCTTGCGGGGCTTGTCGAGGGGTGCCTGCCGCGATCAAAGCCCGGTCAGTCGCACCCCGCGACCCGCAGCTTTCAAGCGCTGCGCATTGCCGTGAACAATGAATACGGCGAGTTATTCGAAGGGCTTATGGCCGCTGAGCGGGCGTTGAAGCCCGGTGGACAACTGGCTGTGGTTACCTTCCACTCGGTTGAAGACCGGATGGTCAAACGGTTTTTGACGGCGCGCGCCGGCACGGGGGGCAATGCCAACCGATACGCACCTGAAATACAGGTTGAAGCGCCGCAATTTCGGGTAGAGAAGCGCAAGGCCATCGGCCCGGATGCGCAGGAATTGGAAGAAAACCCGCGCAGTCGATCAGCGAAGCTGCGTGTGGCTGTCCGCACGGATGCGCCATCCGGTTCGGTCGATGCCAAATCTATCGGTATGCCTATGGTCAAGGGATTATCCATATGAGAACAGTGCTTTACATCCTCACCACCCTTTGTGTGATCGGGTTGGCATTCTGGGCATACCGCGAGAATTACGCCACTCAGAAAGCGCTGAGTGACACGGATAATCTGCGCGCTGAAATCCGGGATGCCTATAGCAGGCTGGCGGTTCTCAGGGCCGAATGGGCGTATCTGAACCGCCCCGATCGTCTGCGTGACCTCGCCGAGATGAATTTTGACAGATTGAACCTGCTGCCTTTGCACCCCGATCAGTTTGGGCAGATCGATCAGGTCAGCTATCCGCCGCTGCCTGAACTGCCGTTGCTGGAAATCACCGACGGCATAGATGTATCTTCCATGGAGGTCGCAGAATGATCCGTACTCCGCTGCGCCCGCTTGCCCGTATTCTCGAGGCCCGCCAAAAAGGCGAAAACCCCGACGCGATCGAGCGTGAAAACAAGCGTATCCGTCACGAACAGATGCGCGATGCATCCCGTCAGCGTGCCGAGGGCCGCCTGCTGGTGTTGGGCGTCTTCTTTTTCTGTGCGTTTGCCGTCGTCGGCGCGCGGATGGGGGTTATCGCCACCACCGACCCGACAGAACCACGCGCCGCTGCGCCCGGTTCAGTGATTTCAGCCACGCGTGCGGATATCGTGGACCGCAATGGCAATTTGCTTGCCACCAACTTTGAAACCCGGGCGCTGTACGCACAGCCGCACCACATGATTGATCCGGTGCGGGCAGCGAAAAAGCTGATGAAAGTCTTTCCCGATCTGAACGAAGAGCGGCTGATCCGCGACTTTACCGGCAAGCGCAAGTTTTTGTGGATAAAAAAGAAAATCAGTCCCGAGCAGATGCAGGCCGTGCATGACATCGGCGAACCGGGCTTGCTGTTTGCGCCGCGCGACATGCGTTTGTATCCCAACGGAACGCTCGCGGCCCATATTCTGGGCGGTTCCAGTTTTGGTCGCGAAGGTGTGCACGGGGCAGAGGTGATCGGCGTTGCCGGCGTCGAGAAATATTTTGATGATTATCTTCGGGATCCTGCCAATGGCAACAAGCCGTTGGAGCTTTCGCTTGATATGACGGTTCAGGCCGCGTCAGAACGGGTTCTCTATGGCGGTATGAAGTTGATGAACGCAAAGGGTGCCACTTCGGTTCTGATGGATGTTCACACGGGTGAGGTGATCAGCGCGGTATCGTTGCCATCTTTCGACCCCAACGATCGCCCCCGTGTTTCGCTGACAGGCGATGCATCCGACAGTCCGCTGTTCAACCGTTCGGTACAAGGCGTGTACGAACTGGGTTCGGTGTTCAAGATATTTACCGCAGCACAGGCCATCGATCTGGGGCTGGTCACCGCTGACACGGTTATAGATACATCTGGCCCGATGAAAGTCGGCGGTTTCCGTATCGGTGAATTCAAGAACAAAAACTATGGTGAGCAATCGGTTACCGGTATCATCGTGCACAGTTCTAACCGAGGCACCGGACGTCTGGCGCTGCAAATCGGTGCAGAACGTCAACAGAAGTTCCTGAAAAGCCTGGGCTTTTTTGAACCCACCCCGTTCGAGATCATCGAGGCATCCAGCGGTAAGCCGCTGTTGCCGCAAAAGTGGACAGAGCTTAGCACAGTGACGATTTCGTACGGACACGGGCTATCGTCCAGCCCGATGCATTTGGCAGCCGGGTATGCGACAATTGCCAATGGCGGGCGCAAGGTCACGCCGACGCTGCGCAAGCAAACCACCCCCGTACTGGGAGAGCAGGTCATGTCCGAACGCGCGGCTGCCGATGCTCGCAAAATGCTGCGTGCCGTGGTTACCGAAGGCACGGCCAGCTTCGCCGAAGTTCCGGGATACCATATCGGCGGCAAGACCGGCACGGCAGACAAACCGAAGCCAACCGGCGGGTATTACGAAGACAAGGTCATCGCCACCTTTGCCGGTATGTTTCCGGCATACGATCCTAAATATGTCTTGATCGTCACCCTGGACGAACCCGTTGAAACATCTGGCGATAAACCGCGCCGCACCGCCGGATGGACAGCCGTTCCAGTCGCTGCGGAAATGGTCCGCCGCGTCGCCCCCCTGCTGGGACTGCGACCGACTGTTGAACCGGGCAGCATCGCTGATATAACGCTGTCCAGCAGCAACTGATAAAGAGCGTTCCCCGATGGGCAGACAGGCCGTCCCACTGACTTCGTTAGGTCTGACCGCGAAGAAAGGCGACAACCCTTGGATTACGGGCATCGCAGTGGATAGCCGGCAGGTGACGCCGGGGACCCTGTTCGCCGCCATGCCAGGCAGCACTGTACACGGTGCCGCTTTTATCAAATATGCGTTGCAACAGGGCGCGAACGCTGTTTTGACCGATGCGGCCGGAGCCGCCCTTGCAAAAGATGCTCTTGCCAAGGCAGCGGTTGCCGTTGTCGTAACCGATGCCCCCCGCGAGGCTCTTTCGCGCGCCGCAGCACTGTGGTTCGGAGCACAGCCAGCGACCATGGTCGCGGTGACTGGCACCAACGGCAAGACCTCTGTCAGCACTTTTGTTCGGCAAATATGGATCGAAATGGACCTCGCCGCCATCAATCTCGGGACCACCGGGGTCGAAGGCGCATGGACGGCTCCGTTGGCCCACACCACGCCGGAACCAATCACCCTGCACCGGACCTTGGCCGAGGCCAGCGCCAATGGCATTACCCATGCGGCCATGGAAGCATCAAGTCACGGCTTGGACCAACGCCGTCTGGACGGTGTCACCTTGAAAGCTGCCGGCTTTACCAACTTCACCCAGGACCACTTGGATTATCACGATACTTTCGAAGCATATTTTGACGCTAAGGCTGGACTGTTTGCGCGCGTGCTCCCCGAAGATGGCGTTGCCGTGATTAACGTGGACGATCCCAGGGGGGTAGACATGGCGTCAATCGCCCGCGCGCGCGGGTGCGAGGTGATCAGCGTAGGTCGGGATGGGGGGGACTTGCACCTGACCGGGCAACGCTTTGACGCCACCGGGCAGGACCTTCGCTTTACATGGCGGGGCAAGGTCTATCAAAAGCGGCTGAACCTGATCGGTGGATTTCAGGCGGACAACGTTCTTCTGGCTGCCGGACTCGTCATCGCCTGCGGAGCCAAACCTGCGGACGTATTTGACACGTTGCCGCATTTAGTTACCGTGCGGGGCCGGATGCAGTTGGCCGCGACGCGCGATAACGGCGGCGCGGTTTTCGTCGATTACGCGCATACCCCCGACGCCGTCGCCACCGCGCTTGCCGCGATGCGCCCCCATGTCATGGGCCGACTGGTCGCTATTGTCGGGGCCGGGGGGGACCGTGACCGTGCCAAACGCCCGTTGATGGGGAAAGCGGCGGCCCAACACGCCGACCTGGTGATTGTCACCGATGACAATCCGCGCACCGAAGACCCCGCGTCGATACGTGCGGCCGTGTTGCAAGGTGCGCCGCTGGCGACAGAAGTCGGTGACCGCGCTGAAGCGATCTTGCGCGGGATCGACGCGATCGGCCCCGGCGACGCCTTGCTGATTGCCGGTAAAGGTCATGAAACCGGGCAGATAATCGGCGATGACATTTTGCCGTTCGATGATGTGGAACACGCAAGCGTGGCAGTGGCTGCGCTGGATGGGAGACTGGCATGAGCCTGTGGACAGCAGCAGAGGCAGCGCAAGCCACCGGTGGCCGCGCTGTGGGCGATTGGCAGTGTGACGGGGTATCTATTGACACCCGTAGCATCGAACCTGGCGACTTGTTTGTCGCCCTCAAGGATGTGCGTGATGGTCACGACTTTGTGGCCGCGGCCTTGAAAAAAGGGGCAGGGGCAGCGTTGGTAAGCCGGGTTCCCGACGATGTGCCCGAGGGCGCGCCATTGCTGGTGGTTAGGGACGTATTAAGCGGGCTCGAGGCATTGGGAGCGGCCGCGCGGGCACGCACCCGGGCAAAAGTCGCGGCGGTGACCGGAAGCGTCGGGAAAACCTCTACCAAGGAAATGCTGCTGGCGATCTTTGCCGATCAGGGGCGGGCACATGCATCGGTCGAAAGTTACAACAATCACTGGGGGGTTCCCCTGACGCTGGCGCGAATGCCTGTCGACACCGACTATGCGGTGATCGAGATCGGCATGAACCACCCCGGCGAGATCGCCCCGTTGTCCAGGCTTGCACGCCCTGACGTGGCGCTGATCACAACGGTGGCCGCCGTTCACCTTGAGGCATTCGCCAACGTCGCTGAAATTGCGGTCGAGAAAGCCGCTATATTCGAAGGCCTTGCCCCGGGCGGCGTCGCTGTGATCAACGCCGATATCGAACATGCCGCGATTCTGATGGCCAAGGCAGTGGACTGTCGCCTGCGTGAAGTCGAATTCGGTGAACACGGGTTTCACTACAAACTGGCCGAGGTGCTGGTGCAAGGCGACACCACGGTTGTACGCGCCGATGCCGATGGAACGCCGCTTTTGTTCAAGATCGGGACACCGGGGCGGCATTTCGCGATGAACGCACTCGGGGCGCTGGCTGTCGCCGAGGCGATGGGAGCGGACCTCGCTCTGGCCTCGGCATCCCTGGGGCGCTGGACCCCCTACAAGGGGCGTGGCGTCCGCGAGGTCATCCATTTGGATGCGGTCGACACACATCTGACCTTGGACCTGATCGACGACAGCTATAACGCCAATCCAACGTCGATGGCCGCCGCGCTCGAGGTGTTGGCCGCGTCCGAGGTCACGCATGATATCGGTCGCGTCAGCAAGGGGCGTCGGATCGCGTATTTGGGAGATATGAAAGAACTCGGACCCGATGAAATCGCTCTTCATGCGGGGCTGGCGCATTTGCATGCCACCCAACAATTGGATGTGATCCACTGCGTCGGGCCGCTGATGCGGTCGCTGTATGATCTGCTTCCTGCCCACCAGCGGGGGGAATGGGCCGCGACCTCGGATGCGCTGTTACCGGGTCTAAGCGGCCATCTGGACAGTGGCGATGTTGTGCTGGCCAAAGGTTCATTGTCGATGAAACTTGGTCTAATCGTTGACGCGATCCGCAAAATGGGCCATCCGGTGCCGAACGAGGTGCAGGGCCAGGCCCCTGTCAGATAATGAGTTAGGACGTGTAGATGCTGTATTGGTTGACCCTGCTGTCAGATGGTGGCGATTTCTTCAACCTTTTCCGCTACATCACGTTTCGAGCCGGCGGTGCATTCCTGACGGCGCTGCTGTTTGGGTTTCTGTTCGGGCAACCCCTGATAAACGTCTTGCGGAAGCGCCAGGGTAAGGGCCAGCCCATTCGAGACGACGGCCCCGAGGGGCATTTCGTGAAGGCTGGCACGCCGACGATGGGCGGGCTTTTGATTGTGGGTGCCCTGCTGACCTCGACCTTGATATGGGCGCGGCTTGATAATCCTTTCGTTTGGATGGTTTTGCTGGTCACGGTGGCCTTTGCCGCCATCGGCTTTGCCGACGATTATGCGAAGGTAAGCAAGCAGAACACAAAGGGCGTATCGAGCAAGATGCGGCTGTTATTGGGCTTTGTCATCGCCGGTGTCGCGGCCTATTGGGCGGCGCAGTTTCACCCGGTCGAATTGCAGAACCAGTTGGCCCTGCCGGTCTTCAAGAACACCTTGATCAATCTGGGCTATATGTTCGTTCCGTTTTCTATTCTGGTCATCGTAGGTGCCGCGAATGCGGTGAACCTGACCGATGGTCTGGATGGGCTGGCGATCATGCCGGTCATGATTGCATCAGGTGCCCTGGGTGTAATCGCCTATGCAGTCGGGCGCGTCGACTTTACCGAATATCTCGACGTGCACTATGTGCCCGGTACGGGCGAGATACTGGTGTTCACCGCAGGGCTTTTTGGTGGGGGACTGGGATTTTTGTGGTACAATGCCCCGCCTGCGGCCGTGTTCATGGGCGATACGGGGTCGTTGGCCCTGGGAGGGGCCCTGGGGGCCATCGCGGTGGCGACCAAGCACGAACTGGTGCTGGCGATCGTTGGCGGGCTTTTCGTGGTCGAGGCGCTGTCGGTGATCATTCAGGTCCTGTACTTCAAGCGCACCGGCAAACGCGTATTTCTGATGGCACCCATTCATCACCATTACGAGAAAAAAGGATGGGCCGAGCCGCAGATCGTCATCCGCTTCTGGATTATTTCGCTTATTCTGGCGATGATCGGGCTGGCGACGCTGAAGGTCCGCTGACGGCACGGGATAAGTGACGCGGATGTGTGACGTGTTCGCGCGGTCGGGCAGCGTGCCACGACCGGACGACCGGTTCGGGAGAGGACGGAAAGGGGGCCAGCCCCCATCGCCCTGATAGGGCGATTCCCCCGGAGTTTTTTCCTCGCAAAATGAAAGTTGCTAGAAGATAGACCAGCCCATTGCCCGGGCCAGGCTGGCCATGGCCTGGGTGCCTTTGAGAGAGTTGCCGTAACGATTGAGCCCCGGCGACCAGACCGCGATGCTGGCCTTGCCCGGTACGATTGCCAAGATGCCTCCTCCGACGCCTGATTTCGCGGGCAGACCCACCCGATATGCAAAATCACCGGAGCCGTCGTAGTGGCCGCAGGTGAGCATCAGCGCATTCAGGCGTCGAATACGTTGCGGCAGGATCATACGAGGAAATTTCGGGGTTTCGATCAGGAAGCGGCCTGCCATCGCGAGTTGCCGTACCGACATTTCAATCGCGCAGTGGTGAAAATACGTCCCCAGGGCTTTTTCAGGGGTATTGTTGAGGTTGCCGCAAGAGGCCAGAAAATGTGCAAGCGCGAAGTTGCGGTGCCCATGCGCCGTTTCGGATGCGGCGACGGAGTGGTTGATGTGGATGTTATCGTCACCGGCGGCGGCGCGGACGAACTGGAGTATTTCCGCCAGCGTATCCCGGGGCTCGCGTCCTGTCAGAATCTCGTCGGTGGTGACGATTGCCCCGGCATTGATAAAGGGGTTTCGCGGGCGCCCCGATTCCTGTTCAAGTTGGACAATCGAATTGAAGGCCCGGCCCGAGGGTTCCCGGCCCACCCGGCGCCACAACTGGTCACCAGATCTGCCCAAGGCGATGGCGAGTGTGAACACCTTGGTTATCGATTGCACGGAGAACGCGGTATCGGCGTTACCTGCTGTGAAGACGTCGCCATCGTCGGTCGTAACCGCGATGGCGAATTGCGCCGGATCGACACGGGCCAGTTCGGGGATATACGCCGCCACGTCGCCCCAGGTGTCGTTTGCGCGCATGTCATCGTTGAGCTGGGACAAGATCTCTGGCAGAGGGGGCATGGGAAGCTCCGATCAGTTTCAGAGCTATCGCTAGCAGGAGAATGGGCATGATACCAGTTCAGGGATTGAGCGGCGCGAAGGTAGCTGTTTTGGGATTGGGCCGATCCGGTCTGTCTGCTGCGCGGGCCCTGCGGGCCGGGGGGGCGGTGGTGGTATGTTGGGATGATAATCCGGCGGCGCGCCGTATCGCGGAGGCCGAGGGGTTCGACTGTGTCGACTTTTTGAAGCCAAACGCGTTTGAGGCCGTGGCACGGTTGATCGTGTCGCCCGGTATCGCACATCTATACCCGGCACCGAACCCTGTCATTGTCGCGGCACAAGATGCGGGGGTTGCGGTCGACAATGATATCGGGCTGTTCTTTCAAAGCTTTGCTACTTTGGCGTGGGATGATTTCGACCTGGTCCCCAAGGTGATCGCGGTGACTGGATCAAACGGAAAATCCACCACCTCGGCATTGATCCATCACGTGTTGACACATGCGGGGCGGCCAGCACAGTTGGCCGGGAATATCGGGCGCGGCGTTCTGGATATCGAGCCTGCCATTGACGGCGAAGTGGTGGTTCTGGAGTTGTCGAGCTATCAGACGGAACTTGCGCGTAACCTGACGCCGGATATCGCTGTGTTCACCAACCTCAGCCCCGATCATCTGGATCGTCATGCGGGGATGGGGGGGTATTTTGCGGCCAAGCGGCGTTTGTTCGCCGAGGGCGGGCCAGACCGGGCGGTGATTGGCGTCGACGAGCCCGAGGGGCGGTTTTTGGCGGGCCAGTTGAGCGAAGGGGCAGCGGATGACCGGGTGATCCGGGTATCTGTGGAGCGTAAGTTGACGGGGCTGGGGTGGCAGGTATTCGCACGCAGAGGGTTTTTGTCGGAGTATCGGCAGGGCAAGCAGATCGGGTCGATCGACTTGCGGGCGGTGACCGGGTTGCCAGGTGCGCATAACCATCAAAACGCCTGCGCGGCCTATGCGGCATGCCGAACCCTGGGGTTCGCCCCGAAGGTCATTGAGGCTGCGTTTCACAGTTTCGGCGGATTGCCGCATCGCAGTCAGACCATTGGAGAACGGGATGGAGTGCGCTTTGTCAATGACAGCAAGGCCACGAACGTTGACAGCGCCGTCAAGGCACTGGCCGCGTTCGAGAGCATTCGGTGGATTTGCGGGGGGCTGGAGAAGGAAGGGGGCGTTGGAGTGCTCGCCGGTCCGATAAGTACCGTCCGCAAGGCTTACGTGATCGGGCGCGAGGCGGCACAGTTTGCGATGAAACTGGGCGTTGAGGCGGAGGTTTGCGGGACGATGGAAAAGGCCGTTGCTCGGGCGGTCGCCGAGGCCGAACCGGGAGATGTCGTGCTCTTGGCACCCGCAGCCGCGAGCTTTGATCAATATGATAATTTCGAGCGGCGGGGCGAAGACTTTGTGGTTCAGGCGCGCAAGCATTTGTAAGGCGCGACGCCGGGGCGCTGCCCCCGCAGCCTGAGGCTGCTCCCCCGGGATAAAGGCCATTTGGAATTCAGGTTCTGCAGGCAATGTCCCGCGCTGCGGCCATCGCGGAGGACCAGGCCCATTGAAAATTATACCCTCCGAGCCAGCCGGTCACGTCGATCGCTTCGCCGATGAAATACAGGCCGCGCACGGTTTTTGATTCCATCGTTTTTGAGGACAGGGCATCTGTGTCGACACCGCCCAGGGTGACTTCGGCGGTGCGGTAGCCTTCGGTTCCCGACGGGGTCAGAGACCAGTTTGACAGTGTTTCACACAGCGCCTGCAGGCGACTGTCGGACCAGTCGGCGAGGTTGCCGCCAAGATCCATGTCGGCTGCCAGATAGTCGACAAGGCGGGTGGGCAGATGGTGCGCCAGCTCTGTTGTCAGGTTGCGGCGACCGGAGGCTTGACGTTGGTCACGCAATGCAGCGAATACGTCTTTGCCCGTCAGCAGATTGACGCTGATTGCATGCCCGGGCGTCCAGTAGCTTGAAGCCTGGAGTATTGCGGGGCCGGAAAGACCACGGTGGGTGAACAGAAGTGCTTCGTCGAAGGATGTGGCTGCGGCGGTTACGCGCGCGGGTACCGCGGCGCCCGAGAGTGGGGCAAATCGTGCATCGGTAAATGTCAACGGCACGAGCCCGGGGCGGGTATCGGTCACGGGGATGCCGAATTGGATCGCTATATCGTAGGCACGTCCTGTGGCACCCATCTTGGGGATCGATTTTCCCCCTGTCGCGATGACCAGCTGATTGGCCGTCACCCTGGTCGCGCCTTGCGAGGTGACAAGAGACATGCTGAAGCCACTGTCGGTTTTCCCGATCTGTTCGACCGTGGATTGCAAGCGCAGTTCCACGCCTGCTTTTTGCATCAGGTCGCGAAGCATGGCGATGATCTGTTTGGCGGAGATGTCACAGAACAGTTGTCCAAGGGTTTTTTCGTGCCATGCGATGGCATGGGCGTCAACGAGCGCGATAAAGTCCCATTGGGTATATTTGGCCAATGCTGATTTGGCGAAATGCGGGTTGCGCGAGATGAACGCCGCCGGCGCGCAGTACATATTGGTGAAATTGCAACGCCCCCCGCCTGAAATGCGGATTTTCTCGCCCGGGGCCCGTGCGTGATCGACCGCCAGAACCGACCCTCCGGCGTGGGCTGCGCACATCATGCCGGCTGCCCCTGCGCCCAATATAACCGTATCATAATGCATCAGAAGCGCTTTGCCCGACCTGCGCGTTTCGGTCAAGTGCGCGTGATGGCGGTTGTCGCGCGGACAAACCGGTCTAGCCTTGGACCTGTGACGAATTGAAATCAAGCAGGAGACACCGCGGTGAACGTATTAGACGCAGGAAATACCTTTCCAAGATTAGCGATCCCGGAGCTTAAAGGCGGGATGCTGACATTGGGGGAGCCGCGCGGAAACCACGACTGGCAAATGGTCGTGGTCTATCGGGGATTGCATTGCCCGATATGCAAGAAATACCTGGCGACGCTTGAAGGGTTGGTTCCCGAATTTGCCGAACTTGGCGTCGACGTGGTTACCGTGTCAGGGGACCCGTTGGAAAAGGCGCGCCAAATGGCACAGGATCAAAACCTGTCGCTGGCAATCGGATATGACCTGAGTGTCACGCAGATGCGGGAGCTGGGGCTTTTCGTATCCGACCCGCGAAGCCCGCTGGAAACCGACCGTCCGTTTGCCGAACCGGGGCTTTTCGTGATCAATGCCGAGGGCGATATCCAAATCATTGATTTGTCAAATGCTCCATTCGCAAGGCCGGATCTGCAAAGCCTTTTGAACGGGGTGAAATTCATTCGCGACAAAGACTATCCAATCCGCGGCACGCATGACGATACCTGAGCTGCTTTGCGCGGGGCGTGATAAAACATACTAGCCCCGCGCACCAAATCGGGTTACAGTGAAAGTTAGATCCCGTAAAGGGGCGTTTTGAGGCAGTGTAAGGCGATATCCATGACAGAAATGGTCTATGGCGCGGTTCCCGTTCGGGATGGGGAACCTATTCTTCCAAAGTGGTGGCGGACAATCGACAAGTGGGCGATGTCCAGCATTCTCATGCTGTTTGTCGTCGGCATGTTGCTAGGCCTGGCCGCATCACCGCCGTTGGCTGCGAAGAACGGTTTCGATTCTTTTTACTATGTGCAGCGACAGGCGGTATTTGGTGTGCTTGCCATCGTGGCAATGCTGTTGACGTCGATGATGACGCCTACGCTTGTGCGCCGGCTGGCTGTCGTCGGGTTTTTGGTGTTCTTTGTGGCGCTGGCATTGCTGCCGTTTTTTGGAACCGATTTCGGAAAGGGCGCGGTGCGCTGGTATTCGATGGGGTTTGCATCCTTTCAGCCATCGGAGTTTCTGAAACCGGGGTTTGTGGTTGTCGCGGCGTGGATGATGGCCGCCGCGCTTGAGATTAACGGACCTCCCGGCAAAACCTGGTCATTCGCGCTGTGTATCTCGATCGTGCTGATGCTGGCCTTGCAACCCGACTTTGGCCAGGCCTGTCTGGTGCTGTTTGGCTGGGGGGTAATGTATTTCGTGGCTGGTGCGCCCTTGTTCTTGCTGGTGGGAATGGCCGGGATGGTCGTGGTGGCGGGCAGTTTTGCCTATTCAAGCTCGGAACACTTTGCGCGGCGAATTGACGGGTTTTTATCCGCAGATATCGATCCGCGGACCCAGATTGGCTATGCCACTGATGCCATCCGCGAGGGCGGGTTGTTCGGCGTAGGCGTCGGAGAGGGGCAAGTGAAGTGGTCGCTGCCTGACGCACATACGGATTTCATCATCGCCGTTGCCGCGGAGGAATACGGGTTGATCCTCGTGATGATCGTGATCGCCCTTTATGCAGTCATCGTTGTGCGTTCACTACTGCGCCTGGTGCGTGAACGCGACCCGTTCATCCGCCTGGCCGGTACCGGTCTGGCATCCATGTTCGCAGTGCAGGCGATGATCAACATGGGCGTTGCTGTAAGATTGCTGCCCGCCAAAGGCATGACCTTGCCGTTTGTCAGCTATGGCGGGTCTTCTGTAATTGCCTCGGGTATTGCGGTTGGCATGTTGCTTGCTTTCACACGGTCGCGTCCGCAGGGCCAGATATCTGACCTGCTAAGCCGGGGCCGGGGCCGGTGACGGCACCATTGCTCATTATCGCGGCGGGCGGAACCGGCGGGCATATGTTCCCGGCTCAGGCGTTGGCCGAGGTGATGCTGGCACGGGGGTGGCGGGTTAAATTGACCACCGACGCGAGAGGCGCGCGCTTTACCGGCGGATTTCCCCACACTGTCGAGATCCAGGAGATCTCGAGCGCGACGTTTGCGCGTGGCGGCATCGCGGCCAAGTTGCTGGTTCCGTTTCGTATCATCGGGGGCGTCGCGGGCGCGGTCATGGGCCTCATGCGCGACAAACCCGCCGTTGTGGTGGGATTTGGCGGATACCCTTCGATTCCCGCTCTGACAGCGGCATGGATCTTGCGACGACCGCGTATGATACACGAACAAAACGGTGTCCTGGGCCGGGTGAATGCGTTCTTCACCAAGCGGGTCGACATGGTGGCCTGTGGTACCTGGCCCACGGCGTTGCCCGAAGGTGTCGAGGCGCATCACACAGGCAATCCGGTACGCAAATCGGTGCTGGAACGCGCGGGCGCAGGATATATCGCGCCCGGTGATTACCCGATGGAGCTGCTGGTGATCGGCGGAAGCCAAGGCGCGAGAATCCTGAGCGAAGTCATTCCGCCCGCGATCGCCAATCTGCCCTTGGACGTGCTGCGCAATATACGTGTCAGTCATCAAGCGCGCGACGAAGACGGTCAGCGCGTGACGGAGTTTTATGCCGAGAACGGGATAAACGCCGACGTTCAGCCGTTCTTCCACGATATGCCACGCCGTATGTCCGAAGCCCAGCTGGTGATAAGCCGGGCCGGCGCGTCCAGCGTTGCCGATCTTTCAATCATCGGACGTCCGTCAATCCTGATCCCCTATGCCGCAGCGACCGGAGACCACCAAAGCGCCAATGCGCGTGGACTTGTCGGTGCCGGTGCCGCGATCATGGTGCCCGAGAACATGGCGAACCCCGAAAGCATCACCGCGCAAATCGAAATGGTACTGGGCCACCCCGAAGGGGCCTTGCAAATGTCGCGGGCGGCCATGTCGGTCGGCAAACCCGACGCCGCAGAAGATTTAGCCCAGATGGTGGAAGCCCTGGCAAGTAAAGGATCACAGAGATGAACGCAGCTACGAAGCTCCCGACGGATGTTGGGCCGATCCATTTTGTAGGCATCGGCGGCATCGGCATGTCGGGTATCGCCGAGGTGCTGATAAACCATGGCTATCGGGTTCAGGGGTCTGATCTGAAAAATACGAAAATTACCGACCGGCTTCAAGATTTGGGTGCAAAGATATTTGAAGGTCAGCGGGCCGAAAATATCCAGGGCGCGGAAGTGATCGTAATCTCCTCGGCCATCAAGCCGGGCAACCCCGAACTGGATGCCGCGCGGCTTGCCGGTCTGCCGATTGTACGCCGGGCGGAAATGCTGGCTGAACTGATGCGGTTAAAGTCCAACATCGCTGTGGCGGGTACCCACGGCAAAACCACAACCACGACGATGGTGGCCGAATTGCTGGTGGCCGGGGGCATCGATCCTACGGTTATCAATGGCGGTATCATCCATGCCTATGGGTCGAATGCGCGAATGGGGCAGGGTGAATGGATGGTGGTGGAGGCCGACGAATCTGACGGCACCTTCAACCGCCTGCCCGCAACCATCGCGATCGTAACCAACATTGACCCCGAACACATGGAGCATTGGGGCGACTTTGACAGGTTGCGCAAAGGCTTTCTGGATTTTGTATCCAACATTCCGTTTTACGGGGTGGCTGTGTGCTGTACCGATCACCCCGAGGTGCAGGCGCTCGTCGGCAAAATATCCGACCGCCGGGTGCTGACCTATGGGTTCAATGCCCAGGCGGACGTGCGCGCCGTGAACTTGCAGTACAAGGCGGGTGTCGCACATTTCGACATCAAGCTGCGGGCCGAAGCGATTACGATCAAGGATTGCACTTTGCCGATGCCGGGCGATCACAATGTGTCAAACGCACTGGCGGCCGTCGCTGTGTCGCGCCATCTGGGCATGAAGGCCGAAGAGATACGGGCGGCTCTTGCGGGATTCGGCGGCGTAAACCGGCGGTTCACCAAAGTTGGCGAAGTTGACGGCGTGACCATCATCGACGACTATGGCCATCATCCCGTTGAAATCACCGCAGTTCTCAAGGCGGCGCGCCAAGCGACAGAAGGGCGGGTGATTGCTGTGCATCAGCCACACCGTTACAGTCGCTTACACCACCATTTCGAAGAGTTCTGCGCCTGTTTCAACGACGCAGATGTGGTCGGAATTGCCGAGGTCTATTCTGCTGGCGAAACCCCGATCGACGGGGCAAGCCGCGATGATCTGGTCGCGGGTCTGATCCGGCATGGCCATCGCCATGCCCGTGCCGTGAAGAATGAAAAAGATCTGGCGCGTTTGGTCCGTGAACAGGCTGGTCCAGGCGACATGGTGGTGTGTCTTGGGGCCGGGACGATCAGCGCTTGGGCGAATGCATTGCCCGCCTCGCTTGCTGCACTGAAGAAAGAGGCCGTGTGAATGGCCCGCGCTGGTAAGGCTGGGGGGTGCTGATGGCGATGCTATGGGGCTGCATCCTTTGGGTCTTTTGCTCTGCTACGGTGGCCACTCTTCCACTTCGGTTGCAGTATTGGCCAGGTGCGATATTGCTTGGTATCGCGCCGGTTCTGATCGTGATGATCGGTATACAGGTCGGCTGGATCTTCGCGCTTCCCGCTTTGGCGGCGCTTTTGTCCATGTACCGGAACCCCTTGCGAATTCTGTTGGCAAAATTGCTCAAGGCAAACCGGGGGGTGACCCGATGACCCTCTCTTTGGTTCTTGCGTGCTTTTGGGCGGTGGTCGCCAATATTCTGGCCATGACCTCAAGCACCGATAATCATTGGCGTCATGCCTATGGGCTGATTATCATCGGCATCCCGATCCTGGGTTACGTCACCATGCAACATGGACCTTGGCTTGGGTTGCTGGTGCTGGCCGCGGGGTGTTCGGTATTGCGTTGGCCGGTTGTGCATTTGATGCGTTGGGTGAGGCTACGCAGTTTTCGGGGCCCGGCGGAATGACCACGACGCTTGCGTTGTTGATCATGGTGCTGGTGGTTTGGATGATCGCGGCAGGCTGGTGCGGGTTCGCCAAGCGGTTTTTCGGTTTCGTGCTGGTGTTGGCGATCGGGCTGGCGCTGAATTGGGGCTGGATGGTGTGGGGGTTGGATGCCAAGCCCTTTGAGCACCCGGTTCTGGTGGCGCAGGGCGCAGCGATTGGATACGCCCTGTGCGCCTTTGCAATCGGGTGGATGGCCGGGCGCATCACCCGCGAATTTCAGGCGACACGCATCGAACGAAACACGGGTCAGCAGGTCTCGCTGGGTTTGACGCAGTGCGAAAAGGACGCTACGCCCCGGTATGACTGATTATTCCTTTCCCGACATGCGCGGTAAACTCACGCCGCAGCGTCAGATGAAAGATCTGACATGGCTACGCGTCGGTGGCCCGGCAGAGTTTATGTTTCAGCCCGCCGATGTCGATGATCTTGCAGCATTTCTGCACGCCTTGCCGGTAGACGTCGCGGTTTTCCCGATGGGCGTCGGGTCAAATCTGATCATCCGGGACGGAGGTTTGCGCGGAGTGGTTATCAGGCTTGGCCGCGGTTTCAATGCGATTACAATAGACGCCGGCGTCGTGACCGCAGGGGCGGCCGCGCTCGATGCGCACGTGGCGCGCAAGGCTGCCGATGCCGGGCTTGACCTTACGTTCTTGCGGACCATTCCGGGCAGCATCGGCGGGGCGGTGCGTATGAACGCCGGTTGCTATGGCAGTTATACCGCCGACCATTTCGTGAGCGCCGATGCGATCACGCGTGGCGGTGACCGCGTGACCCTGACCGCCGCTGATCTTGATTTTGCCTACCGTCAGACAACCTTGCCCGATGGCTTTGTCATTGTTTCGGCAAGATTCGCGCCTCCTGCAGCGGATCCGGAAGCCCTGCACAAGCGCATGGACGACCAAGTGCGAAAGCGCGACGAAACTCAACCTACCAAAGACCGAAGCGCTGGTTCCACCTTTCGCAATCCGGCAGGCTTTTCCAGCACCGGACAGGCGGATGATACTCATGACCTGAAAGCATGGAAGGTGATCGAAGATGCCGGATTGCGGGGCGCGATGCTGGGCAAGGCCCAGATGAGCCCCAAGCACCCGAACTTTTTGGTTAACACCGGCGAGGCCACCGCAGCCGAGCTTGAAGGTTTGGGAGAAATGGTGCGAAAAAAGGTTTACGATTCCAGTGGTATCACGCTAGAGTGGGAAATTATGCGCATCGGCGAAAAATAATCGCTCGGGCGTTCAGGCACAGATCGGTATTCGGTCTGCTCTAAAATATATAGGGTCGTTAAAGGCCCAGTAAAAAAGGCACATCGTGTGGGAATGTCGAGCAGGACAACCCCGAAAGTAGCAGTATTGTTGGGTGGACCCTCCGCAGAGCGGGAGGTGTCGCTGTCAACTGGGCGTGCATGCGCTGCGGCTTTGCGGGATGAACATTTCGAGGTCGTCGAAGTCGATGCCGGCTCCGATCTTTATAACGACCTGCGCTTGGCATCACCTGATGTGGTTCTGAATTGTCTCCACGGTCGGTGGGGCGAAGATGGCTGCGTCCAGGGAATGCTCGAATGGATGCGTATTCCCTATACACATTCGGGCGTGCTGGCCTCAGCGCTGGCGATGGACAAGCAGCGCAGCAAGGATGTGTTTCGGTCGGCCGGACTGCCTGTGGTGGAAAGCGTGATTGTCGACGCGTCCGCAGTGCGGGCCGCACATGTCATGGCTCCCCCGTATGTGGTTAAACCCAACAACGAAGGGTCTTCGGTCGGGGTTTATCTGGTGCAGTCCGAGAACAACGGCCCGCCGCAACTGGACGATGCCATGCCGGAACGGGTGATGGTTGAACGGTACGCGGCAGGCCGTGAACTGACCACCACCGTGATGGGGCAGCGGCCACTGACCGTGACCGATATCTTGACGACCGGTTGGTATGACTATGACGCCAAATACAAGGTGGGGGGGTCGACGCATGTGGTTCCCGCCGATGTACCGTCTGAAATTTTCGACCTCTGCATGGACTACGCGTTGCGGGCGCACAACGCACTGGGATGTCGTGGGGTCAGCCGTACTGATTTTCGCTGGGATGAAACACTGGGTGCGAAGGGTCTGATCTTGCTGGAAACCAACACCCAGCCCGGCATGACTCCGACATCGCTTTCGCCAGAGCAGGCGCAGGCGGTGGGGATCTCATTTGGTGCGCTGTGTACGTGGATGATCGAGGACGCATCATGCAATCGTTGATCAATCGCGTCAAACCCGCCAAGCAGGCCAAGCCCGACCCGGCTCCGTCCCGCTGGGCTTGGCGTATGCAGCGGTTGATGTTGACCCCGACGTTCCGGTTTGGGTTGCGGGTGGGGCTGCCGTTCAGTCTGGCGCTGGTCGCAGGTATGATCTACTTGTCGGACGAAGCGCGGCGCGGCCAGTTGATCGAAGTGTACGCAAATGCACGATCGAGCATCGAACAGCGCCCCGAATTCATGGTCAAGCTGATGGCCATCGACGGTGCCGGGGACCGGCTTGCGGCGCAGGTGCGCGCGGCTGTACCGGTGGAATTTCCAATCAGTTCGTTTGATCTGGATCTGGCTGCACTGCGGGACACGGTAACCCTGTTGCCCGGGGTCAAGCAGGCGTCGTTGCGCATCAAGCCCGGCGGGCTTCTTCAGGTTTCCGTTGAGCCGCGCGTGCCCGTGGCGATTTGGCGGAACGAAGACGGGTTGGTTCTGGTCGACGTAGATGGCAGCCCGATCGGAAAGATAGAAAATCGGGCAGACCGAACGGATTTGCCCCTGTTGGTAGGCGAGGCGGCAAATACCCGCGTCCCAGAAGCGCTTGAGCTGTTTCGTACCGCTACCCCGATCAACGCACGCCTGCGCGGCCTGGTGCGGATGGGCGCGCGACGGTGGGACGTGGTTTTGGACCGCGATCAAAGGATAATGCTGCCTGAAACCCAACCTGTTCAGGCATTGGAGCGGGTTATAGCGTTGGAAAACGCGCAAGAGGTTCTAAGCCGCGACGTAGCGCGGGTAGACATGCGGCTGGCACAGCGTCCGACCGTACAAATGAACAAAGAAGCCACCCAAGAATGGTGGCGCATCAGGCAGATTTCGGGGCAATGAGAAGATGATGGACCTATACGACAGCCAGCGATCAATGCGACATATGCGCAAGCTCGCGATGCAACGCGGCGTGGTGGCTATTCTGGATGTAGGCAGTTCAAAAATTGCCTGCCTGGTGCTTCGGTTCGATGGCACGGGTCGTGTCTCGGAAGACGGCGAAATCGGGTCACTGGCCGGCCAATCGGGGTTTCGGGTGATCGGTGCCGCGACCACCCGGTCACGCGGGGTGCGGTTTGGTGAAATCTGCGCCATGCAAGAGACCGAACGTGCTGTGCGCACGGCACTTCAGGCGGCGCAGAAAATGGCCAATATCCGGGTGGATCATGTGATTGCCTGCTTTTCAGGCGCCGAACCGCGCAGCTATGGGTTGGACGCGGAAATCGACCTAGAGGGGCAGGTTGTCTCGGAGCAGGATGTCGCGCGGGTTCTGGCAAGCTGTGATGTGCCGGAATATGGCGAAGATCGCGAAGTGCTGCATGCCCAGCCGGTGAATTTCGCCTTGGACAATCGTTCGGGCTTGTCCGACCCGCGCGGGCAGTTGGGCAACAGCCTGTCGGTAGATTTGCACATGCTGACTGTCGATGGCGCCGCAGTGCAACATTTGGCGCATTGCATCAAGCGGTGCGATCTGGAGCTGGCAGGGATTGCATCCTCCGCCTATGTCTCGGGCATCTCGTCGCTGGTGGAAGATGAACAAGAACTGGGCGCTGCTTGCATCGACCTGGGCGGGGGCTCGACCTCTGTATCGATCTTCATCCGCAAGCACATGATCTACGCAGATAGTGTGCGCATGGGAGGCGATCATATCACCTCTGATATTTCCATGGGCTTGCAGGTGCCCACTGCCAACGCGGAACGGATCAAGACCTTTTACGGTGGTGTGCATGCGACGGGCATGGACGACCGCGAGATGATAGATATCGGCGGCGATACCGGCGACTATGAACATGACCGGCGAACCGTGAGCCGTGCAGAGCTGATCGGCATCATGCGTCCCCGGGTCGAAGAAATACTCGAAGAGGTCAGGGCGCGTCTGGATGCCGCTGGGTTCGATCATCTTCCCAGCCAGCAAATCGTGCTGACCGGCGGCGGCAGCCAGATACCCGGACTGGATGGCCTGGCAAGCAAGATACTGGGCCAGCAGGTACGCCTGGGGCGGCCGCTGCGGGTGCATGGTTTGCCACAGGCCGCGACCGGCCCGAGTTTCGCCTCCGCCGTGGGGCTGGCGCTGTTTGCGGCCCATCCGCAAGACGAATGGTGGGACTTCGACATCCCCGCTGACCGCTATCCAGCACGGTCGCTCAAGCGGGCTGTCAAGTGGTTCCGAGACAACTGGTGACCCCTATATGCGGTGTAGGAACCGAAATAGAGGCCAAATCGGCAAAAAAACGCCCATATTATGTGGCAAAACCGTGTTTTCTAGGTGACGCAAGGGGCTAATCCCTATACAATGTGGGAGAATGCTCAAAAAAATGCCCCGCAAGCGGGCAAAACAATACAGGCGGACGGCTCATGACACTTAATCTCTCAATGCCAGGACAAGGCGACTTGAAACCTCGGATCACCGTTTTTGGGGTGGGCGGGGCAGGCGGGAACGCCGTGAACAACATGATCGAGAAAGAGCTCGACGGTGTTGATTTCGTGGTCGCCAACACTGACGCGCAAGCGCTTCAGCAGGCGAAAGCCGAGAACCGCGTTCAACTGGGTATCAAGGTAACCGAAGGTCTGGGCGCGGGTGCCCGTGCCTCTGTCGGGGCCGCCGCTGCCGAAGAAAGCATTGAACAGATCGTCGATCATCTTGCCGGGGCGCACATGTGCTTTATCACTGCCGGTATGGGTGGTGGCACCGGGACAGGGGCCGCGCCGATCATCGCACAGGCCGCGCGTGAATTGGGTGTTCTGACCGTTGGCGTCGTGACCAAGCCATTCCAGTTTGAAGGCATCAAGCGGATGCGTCAGGCTGAAGACGGTATCGAGGCGCTGCAAAAGGTCGTCGATACGCTGATCATCATCCCCAACCAGAACCTGTTCCGTTTGGCGAACGAAAAAACCACCTTTACCGAAGCATTCTCCATGGCGGACGACGTGCTGTACCAAGGTGTCAAAGGCGTAACGGATCTGATGGTCCGACCCGGCCTGATCAACCTCGACTTTGCGGACGTGCGTGCCGTGATGGACGAGATGGGCAAGGCGATGATGGGCACCGGCGAGGCAGAGGGCGAAGATCGCGCCATCCAGGCCGCCGAGAAAGCCATCGCGAACCCGCTGCTGGACGAAATCAGCCTGCGCGGTGCCAAGGGCGTTCTGATCAACATCACCGGCGGTCACGACCTGACCCTGTTCGAACTGGACGAAGCGGCGAACCGTATCCGCGAAGAAGTCGACCCAGACGCGAACATCATTGTCGGTTCCACGCTCGACACCGAACTGGGTGGCGTGATGCGCGTGAGCGTTGTTGCCACAGGTATCGACGCGGTGGATGTGAATACTGAAATGCCGGTTCCACGTCGCTCCATGTCACAGCCTTTGCCTGCAAAGACCGTTTCGGAAGAGCCCGCGCCACAGCCTGTAGCCGCGCCTGCGCCGGTTGCGGCCAAAGTTGAATACGAAGATGAGCAACCGCAGCTTTTCGACAACGGCACTTCAGGTAACCAAGGTCAGTTCGACGATGAAAGTGTATTGGAAGACAGCGCTGACAGCGATGGTCTGCCAGCCCCCGCGTACCGTCCCGAGGTCGCGTCGTTTCAACCGCGTCACGATACGGTAGAGGTCCACGAAACCCCGCAAGAGGCATTTGTTGCGCCGCGTGCACCTGCACCTGGCACGCCTTCCCCCGAAGCGTTGGCTCGGTTGCGCGCCGCGGCGCAAAAAGCGTCCCCGGCCGCGCCTCAACGTGCGCAGCAGCCGCAGGCACCACAGCAACGCCAGCAACCAGCCGGTGCGGAGCATGCTGAAAAGCGGTTTGGCATCAATTCCCTGATCAATCGCATGACCGGGCATGGCGAAGCCGACGGGCAGCAGCGCCCTGCGCGCCAGCAACCACCAGTACAGACCCGCGCCTCTTCGGCAGCGCCGCAGCCACGCGATGTTCATGATGAAGATCAAGAGCGTATTGAGATCCCCGCCTTCCTGCGTCGCCAAGCGAACTAAACCTGTCGAAGACACCTCGTCGACGAAGGAAAGGCCATCCCTCAGGGGGTGGCCTTTTTACTTGCGGCGTCGGAATCGCTTGCCGCAGCGCAGCATCGGCTGCGGTTTTTCTGTCACATCGCAGGTGGTTTTTGTAACCAGGACATAAAAAAGCCAAAGTTTCTGTTCACGGAAGTCAGCCAAAATGATCGCTCTGTAGCGGAAAAAATATAGATATATCAATATGTTACGTGAAGATTTGGAAAAATAGGCGCAATTGTGACAGTGATGTTTCAGACGGTAGCAATGATTGAATTGAGCATTCGGAACGGTGCCTTTAGGTGTAGGTTCAACTTAGACAAACGATCTTTGGAACGTTGGGAATTGACCGTGCAGACAACCATAAAGACACCGATCAGCTTTAGCGGCACTGGCTTGCATTCCGGTTTGGCTGCAACCGTTGTGATACGTCCGGCCAGTGCACATCATGGCATCTGGTTTTCACGCAGCGACGTCGAAGTGGGTGATCGCCTGATCCCTGCGCGTTGGGATGCCGTCAACCGTTCCCCGCTGTGCACCAAACTTGAGAATAGCTCGGGTTTGCAGGTTTCGACCGTCGAACATCTTATGGCGGCGCTTGCAGGGTGTGGAATCCACAACGCTCTGATCGAGATTGACGGTCCCGAAGTACCAATTCTCGACGGCTCTTCGGCCCCTTTTGTTCGTGGTATCATGCAGCGCGGTGTGCGCATGTTGACCGCCCCGGTATTTGCCCTTGAGGTGTTGAAAACTGTCACGATCACCGAAGGCGATGCAACTGCGACCATCGCACCCAGCGACACGCTGAAGATCGATTTTGAGATCGATTTCGTCGATGCCGCGATTGGTCACCAGCAAAAATCGCTGGTGATGAACAACGGCAGCTTTGCCCGTGAACTGTGTGACAGCAGAACCTTCTGTCGCCAGGCAGACGTGGACGCCATGCAAGCCAATGGCCTTGCCCTTGGCGGGAGCGCCGGCGAGAACGCTATCGTGTTCGAAGGCGACAAGGTGCTTAGCCCCGGCGGGCTGCGTCATGCCGACGAACCCGTGCGTCACAAGATGCTTGACGCTTTGGGCGACCTTGCTTTGGCAGGCGCACCACTGATTGGCCATTACACTGGCATTCGTGCCGGGCACACCATGACAAACACGTTGTTGCGTGCGCTTTTCGCGACCCCGGGTGCCGTGCGGATGGTTGAATGCGATGCCGCGATGACGTCGCGTCTTCCGGGCTATGGGCTTGTTATGGCGGAAATCCCCGCAGTGGCCTGACTGCTGCTGAAATTGCCTGTTCATCAGATCGTGTACAAGCGTTAACGGCGGTTGAAACTCACGTGGCGCTTGGGTAATCGTTGATATAATTGAACAGGGGTCGGCAGGCTAAATTCCAGCTGAGTTTTAGGGATCGCACGACCCCAGCGATACCTTGTGCTGGTCATTGGCAAAAGCGTAACGTAAGACGTGACAGTGGGAAAGAAACGAGGGTGAACAGCATGACAGGTGCGAAGTCGCGCAAGCGGTTGGTCGGTGCGGTGCTAGTAGTTGCGGTGCTTGGGGCTTGCGGTAACCAGGATAGCGGTCGCAGAACCAAGAGCTTTTTCAACTCTCAGGAAATCCCTCTCGAGACCTATTCAGCCGAACAGATTTACGAGCGCGGCGAATTTGAATTGAACCGCAAGCGCCCGGCGGATGCTGCTGAATATTTCTCAGAGATCGAAAGGCTGTATCCGTATTCGGATTGGGCGAAACGTGCGTTGATCATGCAAGCCTATTCGTACCATCAGGACAAAGATTACGAAAACAGCCGCGCCGCCGCGCAACGGTATATTGATTTCTTCCCTGATGATGATGACGCGTCATACGCCAGCTATCTCTTGGCGCTCAGCTATTATGATCAGATTGACGAGGTCGGACGCGATCAAGGGCTGACCTTTCAGGCGCTGCAAGCCTTGCGTCAGGTTATCGAAGGTTACCCTGACAGCGAATACGCCCGTTCTGCGGTTCTGAAGTTCGATCTGGCCTTCGATCACCTTGCAGGCAAGGAAATGGAAGTCGGGCGCTATTATCTGCGCCGCAAGCATTATACCGCGGCCATTAACCGGTTCCGTGTCGTCGTCGAGGATTTCCAGACCACGACCCACACCGCAGAGGCATTGCACCGCCTTGTCGAAGCCTATCTGTCATTGGGTCTTACGGACGAGGCGCAGACTGCTGGCGCGATCCTGGGCTATAACTACAGATCAACCGAATGGTACGAGGCGAGCTACAAGCTGCTGACCGGCAAAGGGTTGGAGATGAAGTCATTTGGCGACAATTGGCTGACCGCGATCTATCGGCAGACCATCAAGGGCGAGTGGCTCTGACCCAAGCGCGGCTGTGCGACCTACACGGAATGTAACCCATGCTACGCGGCCTAGACATCTCGGATATGTTGATCATCGACCGGCTGGAACTGGCGTTTCAGCCGGGTCTCAATGTGCTAACTGGTGAAACCGGGGCGGGTAAATCCATTCTTCTTGACAGTCTGGGGTTCGTGCTTGGGTGGCGTGGGCGGGCCGATCTGGTGCGACAGGGGGCGGACCAAGGCGAAGTGACGGCGTGGTTCGACCTGCCTGACGGGCACCCCGCACATGCGGTGCTGGACGCGGCCGGGTTGCCGGGCGGGCCGGAGCTGATCTTGCGGCGTATCAACGGGTCGGACGGGCGCAAGACGGCGTGGGTCAATGACCGCCGCTGTTCGGGCGAAGTTTTGCGGGCGTTGTCGGAAACGTTGGTGGAGCTTCACGGTCAGCATGACGATCGAGGCTTGCTTGACCCCAAGGGCCACCGAGCCATCCTGGACGAATTTGCCGACAACAGCAGCTTGCGCGAAGCGGTGCGCGAGGCCTGGGGCGCGTTGAACGCTGCACGCAAGGCAGCGCAGAAAGCCGCCAAGGATCGCGATGCAATCGCAGCGGAAGAAGAATTTCTGCGTCATGCGGTGGCAGAGTTGGACAAGCTGAACCCGGAACCGGGGGAAGAGGCCCAGCTTGATGTGCGCCGCCGGATGATGCAAGGGGCTGAAAAAATCCGCACGGATGTGGTCAATGCCTATGAAATGCTTGGCCAGGGCGGTGCGGAAACCCAGATTGGTGATGCGTTACGCTGGCTTGACGGCGTTGCGCACAAGGCCGAAGGGGCACTGGAAGCTCCCTTGGCGGCTTTGTCGCGCGCGATGATCGAATTAGACGACGCGATGGAGGGTATCGCGGCTGCAATTGACGTGATGTCGTTCAATCCGGTCGAACTGGAGGAAACCGAAGAGCGGCTGTTCGCGATCCGCGCGATGGCCCGCAAGCACGACGTGCAGCCAGATGATCTTGCCGGTTTCGCCGATACGCTGCGCAGCAAGCTCGAAGCGCTCGATGCCGGTGATGCGGCCCAGGCAGAGCTTGAGAAGAAGGTGCGTGAAACGCAGGCTATTTACGATGCAGCCATCGGCGCTTTGACGGCATCGCGGGCTAAATCGGCCAAAAAGCTTGATGCGGCTGTTGCCGAAGAACTGACCCCGCTCAAGATGGAAAGGGCGATCTTTCAGACGCAGGTCACCCCTGATACTGCTGGTCCAGATGGCGGTGACATGGTGTCTTTTACCGTCGCACCCAACCCCGGCGCACCCGCAGGGCCTTTGGGCAAGATAGCCTCCGGCGGCGAGCTTAGTCGTTTTTTGTTGGCGCTCAAGGTGTGCCTGGCCAAGGGACAAACCGGTCTGACGATGATTTTCGATGAAATCGACCGGGGCGTTGGCGGGGCGACGGCGGATGCGGTGGGAAGACGTCTTGCCGCGCTGTCAAAAGGCGGGCAAGTGTTGGTAGTGACCCATTCACCGCAGGTTGCCGCGTTGGGCGCGCATCATTGGCGCGTGTCGAAAACCGTGTCAGATGGCATGACGCTGTCGACCGTCACCCCGCTTTCGGACGTCGAACGGGTGGACGAGGTTGCCCGCATGTTGTCAGGCGATACGATCACGCAAGCAGCGCGTGCTGCCGCCCGCGAGTTGTTGGGCGCGGAATATGCAGGCTGAGGATATAGTGCCGTTGTCGGGTCATCTCTCGGGCCATCACCGTCCTGACACAAGGTACCCTGAAACGTAGTCGCTATGGCATTGAAACCACGCCTTTATCTATCCCACCGCTATAACCTGGCCCGTGATCAGACGCGCCGCGGTTGGGAAGTTCTGCGCGAGAAGGGGCCCAGCAAGATCGTTTTCTGGTTTATTGCCTTGGTGATAGGCATCGCCGCAGGCTTTGCGGCATTGTTCTTTCGCAAAGGCATCAATGCTATTCAGGCGTTTTTATACGGTACTGAAGACACCCAGCATCTGCACAGTTTCATCGGCAGTCTTGATTGGTACTGGGTGGTGCTTATTCCAACCTTCGGCGGTTTGGTCGTAGGATTGATCTTGCACAATTTCACCCGTGATGCGCGTGCAAGGAGCGTCAGCGACGTCATTCTCGGATCAGCGCTCCATGAAGGCCGGGTTGAAACCCGGGCGGGGCTGGCCTCGACCCTCGCATCTCTTATCACCCTCAGCACCGGCGGCTCTTCGGGGCGCGAAGGGCCGGTGGTGCATTTGGCGGCGGTGATCTCAACGTTGGTCAGTCGTCGCATCAACGCCAGTGGCGTTACCGGGCGCGATCTGTTGGGCTGTGCTGTCGCGGCGGCGGTTTCGGCCAGCTTCAATGCCCCCATCGCGGGGGCGTTGTTTGCATTGGAAATTGTGCTGCGCCATTTCGCCGTCCATGCATTTGCACCGATCGTCATCGCCTCTGTCGCCGGTACGGTGATCAACCGCCTTGAATTTGGCGGATTGACTGAATTTGCGCTCCCCACGATCGGCGACGTGTCATTCTATGCAGAGCTACCGGCATTTCTGTTGTTGGGTTTGACCTGCGGTATCGTGGCGGTGATTTTGATGCGGGGGATATTCTGGGCCGAGGATGTCGGCAATTACATTCAGGATCTCAGCAAGCTGCCCCGCTACATACGTCCGATGGTCGCCGGGGCAATTTTGGGCGTTATCGCTCTTTGGTTTCCGCATATTATCGGCGTGGGCTATGAAACCACCAGCCGGGCCCTGTCCGGCGACATGATCCTGAACGAAGCAATCGTGTTCGCCGCGCTCAAGATCGCGGCGGTATCGATAACGCTTGGCGGGCGTATGGGCGGTGGGGTGTTTTCTCCGTCGCTGATGCTGGGCGCATTGACGGGGCTGGCATTTGGCTTGATCGCGACGGGCGTGTTTCCCACAATGTCGGGGGCCACCTCGCTTTATGCCCTGGCAGGCATGGGAGCCGTGGCGGCAGCGGTATTGGGAGCACCCATCTCGACCACGTTGATCGTGTTCGAAATGACCGGTGACTGGCAAACCGGGCTTGCGGTCATGGTCGCGGTCAGCATGTCGACAGCCCTCGCGTCACGACTTGTTCATCGAAGTTTCTTCCTGACACAGATGGAACGACGCGGCGTGCATCTGGCCGCTGGCCCTCAGGCGTATCTGTTATGCATGTTCACGGTGGCACGGATGATGCGTCGGCCCGATGACCCGGGGGCCGCTGGTGAACAAACGTGTTGGGACCTTATCGGCGAAGGAACCTATATCGACGGTGCCGCCACCCTGGAGGCCGCAATGCCGGTGTTCGAACAATCAGGTGCCGCGTATATTCCGGTCGTCGCTCTCCAGGCTGACGCACCGCCAGAACTTTTGGGTGCCTTGTTCTACGTGGACGCTCTCAAGGCATATAACCGCGCCCTGGCAGAGACCGCGGCGGAAGAACATTCATGACTGCTCCGGGTCAATCGCCGGTTACTGCAGGTCAAAACCAAGCGTAGTGCCGCCGTTCAAATCCACAGCGCGTTCCGATGCCTTTGTGGCACCTCACGTCCCGCAAGGTCGCTCATAACGCTGTGGCTCAGGACAACCCCCAGTGCGTGTTTGCCTCGTCGACTGGCGGTCTTGCCGGGCTGAATCCGCCCGGCACAATCACCGTTACGCTGAACATCTATAGAAAAGGCAGCCAGACCTATATCTGTTCTATGGTCACCTCGGGCAGCTGATAGAACGCAAGATGCCCCTTGATTTCGGCAACCGCCGCGTTGGGGTCTTCATATGTCCATGCGACATTCTCCAGCGTCCGGCTTTTCGTCACCACGGAAAAGTAATTCGCATCACCTTTATACGGGCAGTGGGTGGTCATGGCCGTCTTGTCAAGAAACGCCATCGCAACATCACCCTGCGGGATATAAATGACGGCGTCGCGGTCGCCTTCGCGCAGTTCAAGCGCGTTTTTTGTTTCTGCGATTACCGCGCCGCCGGCGCGCACTGTCCATATGCCTTTAGCTTTCAATATCTTGATATGGTCTACCATGGTTGACCTTACTCCCTGAAATAATGGAAAATCCCTGTGCCTAAATCGGCGCTGTCGCAGCATCCAACCATAGTTTCGCCTCCTGCGATAGCCGAGGCCCAATCTTTTCTGCAACCTGCTTGTGATAGGCGTTCAGCCACCCACGAGAGATGTCATCAAACAGGGCAAGGTCGATCAGGCGCGTGTCGATAGGCGCAAAGCTCAGCGTTTCCCAGTGCAACATGGGGCGGTGGTCATCGCCGCCATCCAGATTGGGAGCAGGCCGCACGACCAGCAGGTTCTCAAGGCGAATGCCAAACGCGCCCTCGCGATAATAACCCGGCTCATTGCTCAGGATCATCCCTGGCATTAGCGGCACCGAACTGACCTTGCTCAGACGTTGCGGCCCTTCATGGACGCTCAGGTAAGCGCCGACACCGTGGCCGAGCCCATGATCGAAATCCTGGCCGGCCATCCACAGGGGCTGGCGGCCAACCGCCTCGATGTCGCGCCCGGCAAGCCCTTGCGGCCAACGCAGTCGACTCATGGCAATCATCCCCAGCAACACGCGTGTAAACGCCTGCGTCGCCTCTGGCAAAACCGCGCCGATGGCAACGGTCCGCGTGATGTCCGTGGTGCCGTCCAGATACTGCCCGCCCGAATCCAGAACCAATAAATGTCCGTCCTCCAACACGCTGTCGGAGTCTTCGGTGACCCGGTAATGCATGATCGCGCCATTCGGCCCCGTACCCGCAATTGTTTCAAAGCTTATGTCCTGCAACGCGTTATCGCGACGCCGGAAAGCTTCCAGTCGGCTCACGACCTGCATTTCGGTCACGGTGCCGGGTGGTTGCTGGTCCAGCCACGCCAACAGCTCGACCAGGGCGGCACCATCGCGCAGATGTGCCGCCGCAGATCCGGCAACTTCGGCTGCGTTTTTGCATGCCTTGGGCAAGGCACAGGGATCGTCCCCCCAAACGACCCGATCACCGATCACATCCGCAATGGCAACCGGCACGGTGGCCTTGTCCAACCGCACCGGCCCAGCGACCGTCTGTAAATAAGTCAACAGTGCCTCGGGTGGATGGACAGTCACGGTCGATCCGAAATGAGACGTCAGGTGTTCTATCTTAGCGGGGTTCACGAACAGGTTGATGCGTCCCGAGCCGTGCAAGACCGCGAAACCATGCACGACCGGATTTCGCGCGATATCCGCACCCCGAATATTGAGCAGCCAGCAAACACTGTCGGGCAAGGTGATGACCGCCGCCGCCGCACCACTGTCGCGCAGCGATTGTCCCAAACGGGCTGCCTTGTCGATATGACTTTCGCCTGCGAACTCCAGTGGATGTACCTTGGCGATCTTCACCGGTGGGGGCGGCTGGTCTTCCCATATACGGTCGACAAGGTTGTCACACCGTCGCATCTCGATGCCACTGCCCTCCAGAGCTCCGTTCAACTGTTCGATCTGGGCGGCGGCATGCAGCCATGGGTCAAAGCCGACGATCCCTCCACGGGGCAACTGCCCGCGCAGCCAATCGGCTAATGAAACTTCCGGCCAGGCCACCGGCGTGTAGACATCGGCGATCTGCGTCTTGACCTGGGTTCGATAGCGCCCGTCAATAAACACACCGGCTGCCCCGATCAATGCAGCACAAAAGCCCGCCGAACCGGTGAAGCCGGTCAACCATTGCAGCCGCTCATCATGCGGTGCGACGTACTCGCCCTGATGCGCGTCCGCACGAGGGACAAGAAACCCGTCCAGCCCTTCCGCCTTGATCTCGCTGCGCAATGCCGCCAGCCGCGGGGGCCCTTGCTCAGGCCGGGAGGTCACCTCGAACGATTGAAACAAAACACGACTCCCATTTTCATTTTGCCAAAAAAACTCCCCGCGGAGCGTCCCTCAACCCTCAGCTCGCGCGACGTATCCCCATGACCCTGGCCCGTGCCCGGGGATCGGTATCAAACAGCGCGGCAAGCTGTTCGGTCATTGCGCCAGCCAACTGTTCGACGTCGGTGATTGTCACGGCGCGCTCGTAATACCGGGTCACGTCATGTCCGATACCAATCGCCAACAACTCTACCGCCTTGCGTTTTTCGACCATGGCGATGACGTCGCGAAGGTGCTTTTCCAGATAGTTCGCGGGGTTGACCGACAGGGTGCTGTCATCCACCGGTGCGCCATCGCTGATCACCATCAGGATCTTGCGCGACTCATGCCGCGCCATCATGCGACGGTGCGCCCATTCCAGTGCCTCACCGTCGATGTTTTCCTTCAACAGACCTTCCTTCATCATCAAACCCAGGTTGGGCCGGGTCCGGCGCCAGGGCGCGTCGGCGGATTTATAGATGATGTGGCGCAGGTCGTTCAGGCGGCCCGGTTGCACGGGACGGCCTTGGTTCAGCCAGGCTTCGCGGGCCTGACCCCCTTTCCAGGCGCGGGTGGTAAAGCCAAGGATTTCCACCTTGACGTTGCAACGCTCAAGGGTGCGTGCCAGAACATCGGCGCAAATAGCCGCAATGGAAATCGGCCGGCCGCGCATGGAACCCGAATTATCCAACAACAATGTGACGCATGTATCGCGAAACTCGGTGTCCTTTTCGACCTTGAACGACAGCGGCGTAGTGGGGTTCGCCACGATGCGCGCCAACCGGCCCGCGTCAAGCGTCCCTTCCTCTAGGTCGAATTCCCAAGATCGGTTTTGTTGCGCCTGCAAACGGCGCTGCAACTTATTGGCCAAACGGCTCACCGCCCCCTTTAAAGGTTCAAGCTGCTGGTCAAGATAGGCACGCAGGCGTTCAAGCTCGGCCGGTTCGGCCAGATCTTCGGCACCGATCACCTCGTCATGTTCGGTCTGATAGACCAGATAGTTTGGGTCGGCATCCGACGCCGGCGGCGGGGCAGGTGGCTCCATCGGGGCGTCGCCATCAGGCATCTCGGCTTCTTCGCCAAGCTCCTGGTCGGCCATGTCATCCATTGACACCTGCGCCTGGGATTCGTCCTGCTGCTGTTCTTGCGACTGCTCGGGGGATGCCTCTGCCTGATCGTCGTCTTGTTCATCGTCGCCGGTGCTGTCGGGGTCCTGCTCCTCTTCGGTGCCTTCTTCCTGAGCCTCGTCCTGTTCTTCGTCCGATTGATCGGGGTCATCGCCCAACTGATCGCCATAGCCCAGGTCCACGATCATCTTGCGGGCGAACCGCGCAAAGGCCGCCTGATCATCCAAGGTGTCGTTCAGGGTATCCAGCGTCGCCCCGGCCTGATCCTCGATATATCCGCGCCACAGTTCCATCGCGTTGGCAGCGCCCGCCGGCAGATCGCGACCTGTGGCCAAATGGCGCACCAGATAACCCGCTGCGGTTGCCAGCGGCACGTCGCTGGGTTGTTTGGCCTGATCATATCCCTTTCGCAGGGAATCGTGTTTGATTTTGACGTCGATATTGCCAGCGGTACCCGGCATGTCCCGCGCGCCTACAGCTTCGCAACGCGCGGTTTCCATTGCTTCATACAGTTCCCGGGCCATTTCACCTGCGGGCAGGTATTTCGAATGTGTCTGACCATTGTGGTACCGCCGGTTCAACGCCAGCGCGTCCGCCGTACCCCGTGCCAACAGCACTTCGTCACGGGTCATGCGGCGACTTACCTGCGGCAGGCGCATCGCGTCTCCCGACAGGCCTGACGGATCCACCGAATAGCTTACCGTCAGGTCGGGATCGTGCGACATGACTTTTGTCGCTTCAGCCAAGGCCTTTTTGAAAGCGTCGGCGGGATTGTCGGAGGGTTTGCTCATTTCAGGTCTCGCGTCGCCAATGGGTCATGGGTAAAACTTTCGCAGGTTTGGACCAGTCTTTCAAACACCTTCCCATGGTGCAGACGATCAGCATCGCGAACCTTCCCACCGGATCCTGACCGATGCCCGGCCGCTCCCGCAAAAAGCAGGCTCGGTTCGTCACCAGCCCGGAGCGACAGGTCGCGCCCATAACCCGGCGACGGGCGATCGGCACATAGGTGACCCCAGCGCTGGACTTCGCAAGATACCGAAGCTGCGCAGGGGCTTATGGAATTGAGGGCTTCAGCCAAGGCTCACGCTTGCAGCGCTTTCGGGAAGTTCCTCGTCGAACAGGCGCTGATAGAATTCGGCGACGGTCTGACGCTCAAGCTCGTCACATTTGTTGAGGAAGGACAGGCGGAAAGCATAGCCGACATTCCGAAAGATTTCAGCGTTTTGCGCCCATGCAATGACGGTCCGCGGCGACATTACCGTCGAAAGATCGCCGTTCATGAAGGCCGTCCGCGTCAGATCGGCCACGGTGACCATCTGTTTGATGGTCTTGCGGCCCTTGTCGGTATTGTAATGCGGATTTTTCGACAGAACGATCTGGGTCTCGGCGTCGATGCTCAGGTAGTTCAAGGTCGCGACCAGCGACCAGCGGTCCATCTGACCCTGGTTGATCTGTTGCGTACCATGATACAGCCCCGTCGTATCGCCCAGGCCCACGGTGTTGGCGGTGGCAAAGATGCGGAAATAGGGGTGGGGTTCGATCACCTGGTTCTGGTCCAGCAAGGTCAGTTTGCCGTCGACCTCCAACACGCGCTGGATCACGAACATCACATCGGCGCGGCCGGCATCGTATTCATCGAATACGATCGCGGTCGGGTTGCGCAACGCCCACGGCAGGATGCCTTCCTGGAAATCGGTGACTTGCTTGCCATCTTTGAGCTTGATCGCATCCTTGCCGATCAGGTCGATCCGGCTGATATGGCTGTCAAGGTTGACGCGCACGCAAGGCCAGTTGAGCAAGCTTGCAACCTGTTCGATATGGGTGGACTTGCCGGTGCCGTGATACCCTTGGATCATGACACGGCGATTGTGGTTGAAACCGGCCAGTATGGCCAGGGTTGTATCAGGATCGAACTTATAGGTGCTGTCCAACGTGGGTACACGGCTGGTGCGGTCCTCGAACCCATGCACGATCATATCGGTGTCGATGCCAAAGACTTCGCGAACCGAGATCTCTTTGGTGGGCTTTGCGTTGAGTTCCAATGAGGTCTCGGCCATATTCTATGCGTCCTTCATGCTTTATTCTTTGTCTTGCGGCACAGGAGCGCCACAGCTTTGGTTGGCAACATATCTTTCCTGAGCGCGAGGGAAAGAGCCAAATCGCCCCATGGCAAAGTCTCGGATCAGAGGCGGGGATCAAGGGGCGATGCGAAATCCGACAGCGCCCCCGACGTGATAATCTCTCAGGCCGATGCCCTCGGCCTGATGCGCATGTGCAATTCAGTCCTTGAAGTTACGACTTCCTTTAAGTTGGTCCCACGCCCACACAACTTCCTGAAGCTGTTCTTCCTGGCTGCGGTCACCACCGTTCATGTCAGGGTGCAAAACCTTGATAAGCGCCTTATAGGCTTTGCGAACTTGGGTTTTGGTCCACGTGTCTTTCGCCTCCAGAATCTCGATGGCGCGGCGTTCTGTCGGGGGCAGGCGGCGCCCTGCGGCGGGACCTTTTCCAGGATTTTGCGTGGCATTTTTACCAAGCACCTGGTGCGGATCCTCGATGCCCAATCTGGCCCACGCGCGGGCCTCTGGATCGCCCAGCGGTTTCGTGGTGCGTTCCCAGACTTTATCCTTGGACATCTGCGCGTTTAATTCGGCTTCGGTAGTGCCATCGAAGAAATTCCATTTTAGGTTGTACTCGCGGACGTGCTGCTGGCAAAACCAGAAATAGTCATCCAGTACGTCTGGCGCTTTGGGGGCTCTGTATTTGCCGGGCTCTTGGCAGCCCTCGTGGGAGCATAGGCGCTGTGATGTCTCGGATGCACCGGACATCCCCCGGCGACCGCGGGGGTTCTTCTTTTTGGAGGACGACACAGACATGTCGAATCCAAAGGGATCAGGCTTGGGCATGATATGGACCTTTCCGACTCAGGCCGGTCAGTTTAGACCTTGCAGCGTGAGATTGAAGGGGGCTGGATTAAAAAATGTCAGTGACACAAGAAATTGCCGATCGACTTGAAGACGCATTTAGCCCGACTGAACTGAATGTCATCGATGACAGCGAAAGCCATCGCGGCCACGCAGGACATCGCGAAGGCGGCGAGAGCCATTTCAACGTGAAGATTCGTTCGGCCCATTTCAAGGGCTTGAACCGGTTAGCACGACACCGTGCGGTGCACGATGCCCTGGGGCCCGACTTGATTGGCCGTATTCACGCATTGTCGCTTGATTTAAGCACATAAACCGCGTGATCCGGGCCAGTACCCGGATCAACGATGGGTATCGGGGTCGTCGGAAGTATCGGTCTTTGCCGCTGGGGTCGGGGACGCCGACGCGCCGCTATCATCTTGGGAAAGCGTACGGCCGGGTTTGCGCCGGGAGGCCAAGGCATTCAGCATCTGTGGTGGTGTATCCACATCATCGGCATTGTCATCGTCATGCTCATCATCAAATAGCCCGTCAAAAGGGGCAACAGCCTTCGCAGGCATGCGAACAGGGGCCGGAGGCTCACGCCGTGTCACCGCCGGCTCAGGGGGGATATCAGAGGGTGCAGGAAGCAATTCAGGCTGGAATGCTGCCGCTTCGGTTTCTCTAAGGCGGCGGAACACCAGAATATTTCGCCACTCTTTGGTGGTGCCGGTCAGTCCAGCACGCTCGATCGACGGTAAGGTTTCCGCCCGAAGATATTCCCATCCATAACCTGAAAGTCCGTTCATCAGCTCTTGGATCGCATGGGAAAATCTGGCCTCTGCCCCCTTCACGTTCTTGCCTTTGAGGCCTTTGGTCGGGGCAGGTACGACTTTATATTCGTAACGGGGCATCTAAGCGCTTTCGGATTAGTCGGGTCAAGTTAGCAATCTATGGTAACCGGGGAAAGCTTTACAGCCCCAAAACCGGTATCGCCGATCCGACTTAGCGTTTTAACCCGATTTTACGGCCGGCACGATCCGGAAATGGCAGGCTGGCGTGGGCTGATTTCATCGCTTCAAGCTGATCAAGAATTGAAGCGGGCATCGGTGCGACGCGGGGACCCGATTGGTCGACATGCAGTGTCAGGGCCTCGCCGGTGGCAGCCAGCCACCCATCTTCGTGCCAAAGCTCTACAAAGCTGTGAAAGCGCTTCTCGTCAAAGTCGAGTAACTGAAAAGTACAGTAGGTTGATGCCCCTTCGTGAAGCTCGCGAACATAGCATATATGAAACTCTGCCACGTAGGTGGTGCAGCCCTGTTTCTGATACTCCGGCCCAAATCCGATTTTGGCATAGGCGTCATCGACGGCATTATCCATCAGCACAGAATAATATGCCATGTTCAGGTGACCGTTGAAATCGATCCATTCGGGTTTCACGACACGGGGGGAAGACCGAAAAGGGGTGTTCATATCGGGTGAACCTTTACCAGAGGGGCTGCGTAGGAAAAATGGGTCGGGCGCGTGCAGCGTCCCGCCCCAACAGGTCAGCTGTTCAGCTTTTTCGCGACGATTTCGTTAACGGCCTTGGGATTCGCCTTGCCGCCAGTGGCTTTCATGGTCTGCCCGACGAACCAGCCCGCCAGTTTTGGATTCTCGCGCGCTTTTGCGACCTGATCGGGGTTCGCGGCGATGATCTCGTCCACGGCGGCCTCGATCGCGCTGGTGTCTGTGACCTGCTTCATCCCGCGCTCTTCAACGATCACGGCAGGATCACCACCTTCGGTATAGACGATTTCAAACAGGTCCTTGGCGATCTTGCCCGAGATCGCATCCGAGGCGATCAGGTCAATCACGCCGCCCAGTTGCGCCGGGGTCACGGGGCTGTCGGTGATGGCTTTCTCGTCTTTCTTGAGGCGGCCAAACAGTTCGTTGATGACCCAGTTCGCCGCCATCTTGCCATCACGACCCTGCGCGGTTGCTTCAAAATACCCTGCGCTGTCGAGATCCGAGGTCAACACCGAGGCGTCATAATCGCTCAGGCCGAAGTCTTTGATGAAACGTGCTTTCTTGGCGTCAGGCAATTCGGGCAGGTTGGCTTCTATCTGGTCGACCCACGCCTGTTCAATAACCAGCGGCAGCAGATCGGGGTCCGGAAAATAGCGGTAGTCGTGCGCCTCTTCCTTGGAGCGCATCGACCGGGTTTCCTGCTTGTCCGGGTCGAACAGCCGGGTTTCCTGCACGACCTCTCCTCCGCTTTCGACAATTGCAATCTGGCGTTTGGCCTCAACTTCGATCGCTTGCTGGATGAACCGCATCGAGTTCATGTTCTTAATCTCGCAGCGGGTCCCCAGATGGCTGAAATCCTGGGTGGCTTGATATTTTTCGTACTGGCCGGGCAGACAGATCGACACGTTCACATCGGCGCGCATGGCACCGGACTGCATGTCCCCGTTGCAGGTGCCCAGATAGCGCAGAATCTGGCGCAGTTTCGTTAGGTAAGCAGCGGCCTCTTCGGGGCCGCGGATGTCGGGGCGGCTCACGATCTCCATCAGGGCGACGCCGGTGCGGTTAAGATCCACGAAAGACATGTTCGGGTCCATATCGTGGATCGATTTGCCCGCGTCCTGTTCAAGGTGGATACGTTCAACACGCACCAGCCGTGCCGTACCGTCGCCCAGTTCGACCAACACTTCGCCTTCGCCGACAATTGGGTGATAAAGCTGCGAAATCTGATAGCCTTGCGGCAAATCGGGATAAAAGTAATTCTTGCGGTCAAACGCGCTTTCAAGGTTGATCTCGGCCTTGAGACCCAGCCCGGTGCGCACGGCTTGTTCAACACAAAATTCGTTTATCGTCGGCAACATGCCGGGCATGGCCGCGTCGACAAAGGACACGTTGCTGTTGGGTTCGGCACCGAACTTGGTCGACGCGGCTGAGAAAAGCTTGGCGTTCGACAAAACCTGCGCATGGACTTCCATACCGATGACCAGTTCCCAGTCATGTTTGGCACCGGCAATGGTGCGCACTTTCGGGGTATCATAGGTCAGGTCAAGCATCGGGGCACCTTTGGCGTCTGGAATGTAACGCCTTGGTCATAAGACAGGGGGCGAGGTGCTGCAAGAGGGGGCAGACCGGCATCCGGGTGCCAATCTGGTACAGCGGCAGGGGCGGCGCGCGCGGGCCTAGCAGGTGTCGTCGTTGCCCGAAGACAAAGGCCGGGGCCGGGTCTCACGTCGCGATGGCGCGGGGGCCTTCTGGGGTAAAGACAATGCTGTTTCCGGCGGCGATTTCGGATTTGAACAGGTTCGCCATGATCCGCAGCGCATCGTCGCGCCCCGACGCGGCGAATTTTTGTGGTGACCGGATGTGCAGATTGTTATCAAATCCATGTGCCGCATGGGCCCAGATCATCGGATGTAATTCGGTGATATGTTCTCGGACGATCCATTCGGTGCAATCAGCAATCTGGCGACGAATGTGATCGGCCTGTTCGTTTTCCGATACACCCTGACCCATGGTATTCGCGCAGTATGCAGCCAACAGGTTTGCCGTGTGCGGGGTCGGGCAGCGTGTCAGGATATCACGCAGACCATCGATAAAGAATGGCAGGTCAAGATTGGCACACGCCACATCGTCGTTCGATATGGCGTCGAACTGGACCCATGTATATCCACCCGCCCCCCAGATGTGTTCGGTACGGGCCGCGGTGCGGCGGGCTTCGAGTTCGAGCTGATCATAACTGCCGAACCAACGCGGCAAAAGATGACTGCCCATGGCCCGCATGGGGCGCGGATTATGTTGGTTGAGATCAATCAGCCGTTCGTACTGGTCTGCGATCTTGTGCGTCTTGCCACCGGCTCCGGTCACCTGCGCACAATGGGTCGCGACGACCAGAGGGCTGGTCGGGAAACGGTCTATAAAAGGCGCGATGATGTCATACGCGCGCTCGAAATGAGCGTTGAAGGCTTCGAGGTTGCGCAGGGGAATTTCATCGTCGCAAGCTGTGCCGCGCCAAGCCCAGCCGATGTCGATGTGGGTTTGGGCGACGATGCAGGCGATGACATGATTGTCAGCGTTTTCGGCAAGAACGTGCTCGAAATCTTCGATACCGTTCAACAGTTCCTTGGCGACACCTGTTTCAATTTCCGAGATCACGTGTTCCGCCGCAAGCACGACATCGGCCCGGACACCAAAGGCGATGAGTTCGGCCACAGACATGAACCCCGGCGTCAATGTATTGGCGGCGTCCGCGTTTTCGATGGCGCGTGTCAGGCCCTGCCAGTTCTCTTGCCGTACAAGACGCTGGCCCAATTGCTGATTGTCATCGCGCAGCTTTTCTTCGGCTGTGGGGTCGGGGCATTCGATGCGCAGGCTGGCATGCAGGTGCGACGGGACTGCCCCACGGGTGATGCGGTTCTGGCGTTTTGTCTTGGCGATCTTTTCGGCGAGCGCCAATATTGACGGCGGCGGCGGGGTTGCGTCGTGCACAGTCGTCGGGGAATCTTTGCGTTTGAAAAGCTTTTTGATTTGCAGCATTGTTTGTCCAGTTAATCAGTAACTCGCCTACTGCTGTCAAACTGGCCCGCCATTTGGGCACCAAGATGGCGCTGCTGCGGTGGGTGTAGGATAATTTTAGCTCGGGGCAGAGCGTTTGAGGCCAAAATCAGTCGTATTGTTCAATAAAGAGCAACTGTGGCGATCAAGATGCCGTTTTGTTGTTGGCCAACCAGGGTGAAATGATCGTTATGGATTTAACAGACTGGGGCAGCGCCGTTTTGCGCACGGCTAGAATCGCGCTGGTTGTAAGCGGATTGATCGCAGCAACCCAGGGGGTGGCCGAGCAGGCCGGCCCGTTGCCTCCCACGCTTGGCATGGATGGTGTCAGGCCCCCGACAGGGCGGACCCTTGCTGCGCCGATGGTGCCTGATCTGGTGCCACCGGGGGCACCCAAGATCCCCCCGGTACCAGCTATATCGCTGGCGTTGCCACCCTCGATTCAGGTTGTATCGCCTCCTGCGCGGTCACCAAATTTGCCCCGGACCCGGTGGCAACACCGGCGGGGAAACGCAATGTGGACACGCACGGCTTTGTCCGCTCTCAAAACCCATGGCAAGCCCCTGGTCGATATCGTACCTGCCGACATCACGGATTGGTGTCCGGCTTATCCGACGGCCAGCGAAGCAGATCGCCGCGCGTTTTGGGTCGGGTTTCTGTCAGCGTTGGCCAAACACGAAAGCACCTATAAAGCACGCGCTGTCGGCGGCGGTGGGTTGTGGTACGGATTGCTGCAAATTCTGCCCGCGACGGCACGGGGGTACAAGTGTAACGCGGGAACGGGCGAAGATTTGCAAAACGGATCCGCGAACCTGAGCTGTGCGGTGCGCATCATGGCGACCACGGTTCCGCGCGATGGCGTGATCTATGGCAAGGGCGGGCGCGGCGTCGCAGCCGACTGGGGACCGATGCGCAGCCCTGCAAAACGTATGGACATGTCACGTTGGCTAAAGCGGCAATCTTACTGCAAGCCTCTGGATGCAACACGACCCAAGGCACGGCCCTAGGGTTTCCGGCGCTGGTTGGCAAGGCGCAACGACCCCCAGGCAATCACTGCCTGAGGCTGAAATGATGCCTTTCGGTTTTGATGTCGTTCGCGTTCAACTGCGCTTCAAGCGCTTGATGGGGCGGTGTCGCTTCGTATGGAATGCGAAGCTTGCGACCGGATCGCAATACCACGGTTGCGCGAACAGAAAAATCCAGTCGTGTATCCAGCCGCACCCGGCTGATCTCAGTAACCGCCACCCGCGCCGTCCGGATACCGCTGTGCCAGCCCAGCGTCGTGGGTGTCAGCGTCAGGCCCGCGGTCGGTGCCTTGATCTGATCCCACAGCGCGGGCACGGTGAACAGCGCCAGCACCCCAAGCAACAGCGGCGCGGCATCGAGCCAGAAATACGCCGCGATCAGCACCGCCCAGATTGCTGCCACAACGATCATCGTGCCGGGGTTGCGTCCTTGGCGCGAGTAACGAAATTCGTCGGTCACTAACGCCCGCCGCTGACGTCCAAGGTGGTGCCGGTGATATAGCTGGCGGCATCGGACAACAGAAAGAGCGTCGCCTTCGCGACCTCTTCGGCCGAACCGACCCGTTGCATCGGAATGTTTTTCGACAGTTTTTGCGCCCGATCCGGCACACCGGCCTTGGCGTGGATTTCAGTGTCAATCAGGCCGGGGCGGATGGCGTTGACCCGCACGCCGGTTGCGGCAATTTCATTTGCAAGCCCCTTGGTAAAAGCGTCAATCGCCGCTTTGGAGGCCGCGTAATCGACAAATTCATTGGCTGACCCCAGCCGCGCCGCAATCGACCCCATGTTGACGATACTCCCGCTGCCTTGCCTGGTCATCCGTGCCGCCGCCGCCTGCGCCACCATCATCGCTCCGATGACGTTGACGTCGAACATGCGTTTCAGCCGGGCGTGATCCATGTCCGCGACGGTCGCGACGGCGTCAACGATACCTGCATTGTTGATCAGCGCGTCGAGCCTTTTGAAATGGTGATCAACTTCGGCAAATATCCGGGCGACGTCATCGGGGACGGCGACATCGCCTTGGCAGATCAATGTACGCGCGCCCTTGGTCTCGGCCTCGCGCGCGACAGCTTCGGCCCCGGCCTTGTCCGAGCGGTAATTCAGCGCAAGGTCATAGTCGGGTGCAGCCAGTTTGGCGCACGCGGCACCAATACCTGCCGAAGCGCCGGTGATAAGGAGGATAGGTCGCATAGGTCAGGCTCTCTGTATACGGGTTAACATTTCTGTAGTGTCGCGCGACAGATCCGGCTGCGCAAGAATACGATCGATTTCTGCCTTCATCAGCGCCTGACGATCAGCATCGTAACGCCGCCATGTCTGAAAAGCCGCGCACATCCGCGCGGTCGTCTGCGGGTTCAGTGGATCAAGCTTGATCAGCCAATCCGCCAGCAGTTGATAACCGACGCCACTGGCGTGATGAAACCCAGCATGATGTGCCGCAAAACTGCCGAAAACCGCGCGGAACCGGTTTGGGTTCTTCCAATTGAAGTCGGGGTGCTTGGTCAATGTCTGCACCACCTCGTGGGCGTCTTCCGGATCGGCTTCCATCACTTGCAGGCCAAACCATTTGTCCATCACCAGACGGTCGTTCTTCCATTGGTTTTCAAACCCCTGCACAGCCTTGCTACCCCGACCCGCACGTATGAGGTTGGCCAGAGCGCTAAGTTGCTGGGTCATATTGTCAGCGTTGTCATATTGTTTCTGCGCGGCCTTTGCGTCGTCATTGCGGGTCAGCAACGACAAGGCCGCATTGGCAAGGGACCTCTTGCCCGACTGCTCCGCATCGGGTTCATAGCCTGCATTCACCGTGTGCCGACGGTAAAGCGTTGGAACAAGGTCTTCGTAGGATTTCGCCATTGCGCTGCGGGTCGCTTCGACGGCGGCATAGATGATGTCGGGGTCGGGCGTGTCGCCAGCGTCGGCCAATTCACGTGCCAGATCAGACTGCGACGGCAAGCCGAGCACCAAGGCGCGGAATGCAGGATCAAGGCTTTCGTCGCTGATCACGGAGCGGACACCGGCCAACCAGTCGGGGTTGGGCGACGTGCCCTCGCGGATCATCGCCAACAGCGACCCGAACGCCAGCATGCGTCCTTGTTCCCACCGGTTAAACGGGTCGGTGTCATAGGCCAACAGATGCGCGCGGTCAGCGTCGGATAGTTGCTGTTTCAGCACCACCGGTGCGGAGAAGCCGCGAAGAACAGAAGCTATGGGCCGGGTACCCAGATCGTCGAAAACAAAGCTCTGTTCGGCTTCTGTCATCTCCAGTATTCTGGTTTCCTCGACCTCGTCGCCGTCTTGGCCGATCAGGCCCACCGCGATGGGCAGAACCTGGGGTTGAGGCGCGGGAGTAGCGGCGCTGGCGGGAGTGTGCTGCCTGAACTTCAAGGTCAGCGTGCCATGCTGCCAATCTTCTGTCACCGACAGATGCGGCGTGCCCGCTTGACTGTACCAGCGTTTGAACTGCGTCAGATCGCGACCTGTGGTATCTTCGAACACCCGCAGCCAATCTTCTATCGTGCAGGCTTGACCGTCGTGGCGGTCAAAATAGAGATCAAGCGCGTCCGAATAGGCCTTGTCGCCTACCAACAGCTTGAGCATGCCAATGACCTCGGCACCTTTTTCATAGACAGTTGCGGTGTAGAAGTTATTGATTTCCTGAAAGCTTTCGGGCCGCACCGGGTGGGCCAGCGGGCCTTGATCCTCGGCAAATTGCCGGGCGCGCAGGTCGATGACATCGCTGATACGTTTTACCGGTGCTGACCGCATGTCAGACGTGAACTGACTGTCGCGAAACACCGTCAGACCTTCTTTCAGGCATAGTTGAAACCAGTCGCGGCAGGTGATCCGGTTCCCTGTCCAGTTGTGAAAGTATTCGTGCGCAATAATCGCCTCGATCCGTTCAAAGTTCATGTCGGTGCTGGTTTCAGGGCTGGCAAGAACGGCGGAGGAATTGAAGATGTTCAGCCCCTTGTTTTCCATCGCACCCATGTTGAAGTCATCCACGGCGACGATGTTGAACAGATCAAGGTCGTATTCGCGCCCGTACTCGTCCTCGTCCCACTTCATACTGCGCTTGAGCGCCTCCATGCCGAACGCACACTTGCCTTCATCGCCGGGACGGACATAGAGATTCAGCGCGACCTTGCGTCCTGACATGGTGGTAAAGCTGTCAGAATGGGCAACGAGGTCACCAGCAACCAGCGCGAACAGATAGGAAGGCTTTGGCCACGGGTCGTGCCAGATGGCTTGGTTGCTTTCGACCGAGGTGGGATTGCCATTCGACAGCAAAACTGGATGAGAGCCATTGATCGTGACGGTAAACACGGCCATGACATCGGGGCGATCGGGGTAATAGGTGATCTTGCGAAAGCCTTCGGCCTCACACTGCGTGCAATACATGCCGTTGGACATGTAAAGCCCTTCCAGTGCGGTATTGCCTTTGGGGTCGATCTCGACCTCCGCTTCCCAGACGAAAGGTGCGTCGGGCACATCGCAAGTCAGCCCTTGCGGGGTGACGTCGGGAGAAACAACCGCACCGTCGATGGTGGCCCCGATCAGGGTCAGATTTTCACCATGCAGAAAGAAAGTGCGGTCAATTGCTTGCGGATTGGGGCGAAACGCGATGCGGCTTTTGACGCGCGTCTGGTGCGGTTTCAGGTCAAAGTGAAGGTCTACACTGTCGATAGTAAAGCCGTAGGGCGTGTAGTCGGCCAAGTATATCGTTTGCGGTGCTGCTTCACTCATATTTTTTTCCTTTATTGTGGAACCAGATGTCCAGTGCTCAAGTTAACCCTCCAATAGCAGCCACGCAAGGTGAGCCGTCGGAACAAGGCGTGCCCATCTAAAAAAGGAGAAAGCTTATGTCGGCACCCGACACAAACACACATAAGCAGGAAAAAGAGCATAAACCCTCGCTTTTGGGCATAAAGGGCGCAATGCTTTTTGCGGTTCTGGCGATTTTGGTTGTTATACTTTTCATGTGGGGTAACGGTCGCGAGGCAGATATCGGGTCATCTGCCATTCAGGATACATCGGGGACTTCCGAAGCCTATCCGCCAGCATCGCGACCAGAAACTCCTATTGCGCCTGATGACACTGTCACTCCCGGCGCAAATGAGAACAACAAGAAATTTTAAACAACTTTTTTCCAAGAAATATCTAATCAAGTTATATTTTTCCAGGCAGGCTCTCTTAATCGGGAGCCTGCTTTTTTTATGCAACCCGCACGTAAATCATTGATCGGGGATATTTAGACACCTGTGAAGCGGCTATTTGGTAATATTACTTTACCAAAATAGCTTGCTCATTCTCGGCTTACCCACTAAGCGTAAGTTGATTACGTGCCAGCGCAGCAAGGATGCTTTAAATGACCAACAGAACGGATAAGAATGGCCTTCAGGTCGCAGACGAACTTGTTACCTTTATAGAAGAACAGGCTCTGCCAGGGACGGGCGTTGATCCGGCAGCATTCTGGGCTGGTTTTTCCGATCTGGTCCATACAATGGGACCAAGGAACCGCGACTTGCTGCGTATTCGCGAGGATATGCAGGCCAAGATCGATGCGTGGCATAAAGACCGCGCTGGCAAGCAGCACGATGCCGATGACTATACCGCTTTTTTGCGCGAAATCGGTTATCTGGTGCCGGAAGGCCCCAAGTTTTCGATCGATACAATGAACGTGGATCCCGAGATTGCCACGGTACCAGGGCCGCAACTGGTTGTGCCGATCACAAATGCTCGTTTTGCGCTGAACGCTGCCAATGCGCGGTGGGGGAGCTTGTATGATGCGTTTTACGGTACCGATGCCTTGGGCGATCTGCCGCAGGGCAAAGCCTATGATCCACAGCGTGGTGCGCGCGTCGTAGCGCGGGCCAAGGCGTTTCTTGATGAGGCCGTTCCGTTGGCGTCGGGCAGCCATGCCGACGTCGCGGGGTATAGCGTGAAGCAAGGCGCTTTGGTGCCTGACTTGAAGTCGCCCGACCAGTTCGTCGGCTATCGCGGTTCGGAAGATAATCCCGACGTTGTCTTGTTGAAACACAACGGGCTACATATCGAAATTCATGTGGATGCAAAGCATGCCATCGGCAAGACAGATCCGGCGAATGTATCGGATGTGGTGCTTGAATCCGCCATGTCTACCATCATGGACTGCGAAGACAGTGTTGCGGCCGTCGATGCGGAAGACAAGGTTGTGGCCTATGGTAATTGGCTGGGGCTGATGAAGGGTGATTTGTCAGAAACCTTCGAAAAGGGTGGCCAGACCGTAACCCGCAAGATGAACTCTGACCAGGAATATACCGGCGCGAATGGAGCAGGGGTTACGCTGAAGGGCCGGTCGCTGATGTTGATCCGCAATGTCGGCCACCTGATGACAAACCCGGCCATTCTGGACCGCGACGGAGCAGAAATAGGCGAAGGGCTGATGGACGCGATGATCACAACGCTCATCGCCATGCACGACTTGAAAAAGACAGACGGGATCCGTAATTCGGTGGTGGGGTCGATGTATGTCGTAAAACCCAAGATGCATGGCCCGGCGGAAGTTGCTTTTGCCGATGAGATATTTGACCACGTAGAGAAGACCCTGGGCCTGCCGGCGCATACCGTAAAATTGGGAATTATGGACGAAGAACGTCGCACGTCGGCAAATCTGGCGGAATGTATCCGCGCAGCCAAGTCGCGGGTGGCATTTATCAACACCGGTTTTCTTGATCGCACGGGTGACGAGATCCACACGTCGATGGAGGCGGGGCCGATGGTCCCGAAAGGCGAGATGAAGAACGCCGCGTGGATCGGTGCCTATGAGGATCGCAACGTCGATATCGGTCTGGCGTGCGGGTTGCAGGGAAAGGCGCAGATCGGCAAAGGCATGTGGGCAATGCCCGACATGATGGAAGCGATGCTGGAGGCCAAGATCGGCCACCCGAAGGCCGGAGCCAACTGCGCATGGGTCCCGTCGCCCACGGCGGCGACGCTGCACGCGACGCATTATCATCAGGTGGACGTCCTGGCGCGGCAGGAAGAGATCAAGGCCGGTGGTGCCAGAGCCACCCTTGACACGCTGTTGGACATCCCTGTGTTAGAGGGGCGCAACCTGTCGGACGCTGAAATCACCCAGGAGATCGAAAACAACGCCCAAGGAATTCTGGGTTACGTTGTACGCTGGGTTGATCAGGGTGTCGGTTGCTCAAAGGTGCCTGACATTCACGATGTGGGCCTGATGGAAGACCGTGCGACCTGCCGGATTTCGGCACAGGCTTTGGCGAACTGGCTGCACCATGGCGTGATCTCTGAAGTCCAGGTCATGGCTGGATTGAGAAAAATGGCTGCTGTGGTCGACCGTCAGAATGCCGGGGACCCGCTGTACCGTCCCATGGCACCTGGATTTGATGGCATCGCATTTCAGGCCGCGTGCGATCTGGTGTTGAAAGGGCGAGAGCAGCCGTCGGGGTATACTGAACCTGTGTTGCATGCGCGTCGTCTCGAACTGAAAGCGGCTCAGGCTTGAGAAACCGGCGAGCGAGGGGCCAGCCCCTCGCGCTCCCCGGAGTTTATTTCGCAAAATGAAGAAGGTTTAGATCAATGGTGTCGTTGGAACAGGCGCGGGTGATGATCGCGCAAACGTTGAAAAAAGGTCGGGAAATGGGGCTGAAGCCCTTGTCCGTCGTGGTTTTGGATGCAGGCGGGCATGTGCAGGCTTTTGAACGCGAAGACGGCGCGGCGCCCGGCCGGTTCGGTATCGCGCATGGCAAGGCTTATGGTGCGGTGATGCTGGGCATGGCAGGGCGTGCGCAAATGGCGCGGGCCGAAGCGCAAGCTTATTTCATGGCGGCGGTGAACGGTGTTTATGGCGGTGCCGTTGTCCCTGTGCCCGGCGGGGTTTTGCTGCGTGACGACCAAGGTGTGGTGATCGGGGCGCTTGGGGTGACCGGGGACACGTCGGATAACGATGCCGAGGCCGCGTTGGCGGGGGTCGCCGCGGCCGGCCTTACCGGTGAAGCCTAGACGGCACGGTTGGGTGTTGAGGTAGGGTCGCACACGTTGTAGGCTTTGCTGAAACGCAAAACTTGAGGCTGTATATGTCACGTCCTGTTGTTGGTATCGTTGGAAATACCAGCCTAATGAATGATCAGTATCAGGTTCATGCAGCCGGCACGATGAACACCATAGCAGTCGCTGAGGTGTCCGGCTGCCTGCCCTTGATCATCCCGAGTGACCCATCGCTGGTGTCGGTCGAGGAACTGCTGGAGGTCTGCGACGGGTTTTTGCTGACCGGGGGGCGCCCCAACGTGCATCCTGAAGAGTATGGCGAGTGCGAAACCGCCGCGCATGGCACCTTTGATCGGGCTCGCGATGCTGTGGCCTTGGGGTTGGTGCGAGCCTGTGTCGAGCGAGGGCAGCCGTTTTTTGGCGTGTGCCGTGGGTTTCAGGAGGTCAACGTTGCAATGGGCGGGACTTTGTACCCGGAAATTCGCGATTTACCGGGGCGGATGAACCACCGCATGCCACCTGATGGTACGATGGAGGAAAAGTTCGAGCTAAGACATGATGTCACCTTTACCCAAGGTGGTGTTTTTCATGAGGTGCTGGGGAAGCCTAAGGTGCGTACCAATACGCTGCACGGGCAGGGGATCAAGGTCGCCGGCCCGCGCGTGATTATCGATGGGTTTGCTGAAGACGGCACTCCCGAAGCGATCTATATCAAGGATGCACCCGGATTCACCCTGGCTGTGCAATGGCATCCTGAATGGGATGCCAAAAATGACCCGGTATCGCGTCCATTGTTCGAAAGGTTCGGCGCGGCAGCCCGGGCCTGGGCGGAAGGGAAACGCCAGCGAATTTTGAAATCAGCCTGAGCGGCCGTCACCCGCACAAGGTGGCATTTTGACCCCGCCGCCTTGCGGGCCGCCCGGGTTGAGGGGGGCGTACACCGTCAGGTGCCGGGGCGTATCAACGGTGATGCCGGATTGTCGTGCCCCAAGGGCATCGTGCCTGCGGCAGGTTCGAAAGATCACAGGTGTGTCGGCATCATGTCGCGGGGAGTGCAGGTCTATGTCCATAGGGCGACCTTAGCCGCACTATGGTTAACAACTTATTATCATCGGTGTAAAAGCTGGCTTACATGTGTCCGCCGGTCACCTGGATGCACTGGCCGTTAATGCTTTGTGATCCTGGGCCGATCAGCCAGCGGGCGGCGGCGGAGACTTCGGACACCTCGATCAGGCGCTTGTGCGGATTGGAATTTACCATGATCGCACGCGCTTTTTCTTCGGTAATGCCGGCCCGCTCTGAGATCGATGCGGTGTTGCGCGTCACGATCGGCGTATCGACATATCCGGGGCAAATGGCGTTGAACGTATAGGGCTGGCCCATGTAGTCTTCGGCGAGCGACCGTATCAGGCCGATCATTCCGTGTTTGGAGGCGGAATATGCGGCAGCGCCTGGCAACCCTCTGAGACCGGCCATGGAAGAAATCGCGACCACGCGGCCCCAGTCGGTGTCGCGCATGGATTTCAACGATTCCCGGATGGTGAGAAACGCACCGTCCAGATTGGTAGCCATCATATTGCGCCAAAACGCCATGTCGGTCTTGTGGACGGCCTTGCCCTCGGCGATGCCGGCGTTGGGGATACAGATCTGGACCGGCCCCCGCTCCGCTACGGCGCTCGCGATTTTGGCGACAACGTCATCTTCGTCGCGCACATCCATTGCCATACCGGTGATGTTTTCGCCTGCGACGCTGTCCAGCACCTCTTGGCGACGCCCGGTTATGGTGACAAGGGCCCCCTGGGCTGCGAGATCGCGCGCGATGGCGAGCCCAATGCCCGTACCCCCGCCGGTGATAAGCGCGTGTTTTCCGTTTAGGTCCATGGTTTTTCCCTCAATTTGGCCTTGGTCGGTACCATGCTGGGCGGAAGTTTTCACAGGCGCAAGGCCCGGTGGGATGAGCAGACGGGGATTATGAAAAGAAACTGTGATGTTAGCGCTATTGAATGCCCGATTAGCGGTTCTAATCCCTTGGGCATCTTGTACTATAGGAACCCAAGCGATATCGCTCTGAGTAATATTATTGCGCCGGGTTCGGCGTCGAAGCATAAACGGGGGACTCTGGATTGAAGATCGGGACACCAAAAGAAACTTTTGCCGGGGAAAATCGCGTTGCGATGACCCCTGAGTCAGCGCTTCAGCTGCAAAAACTGGGTCATACATGTATGATCGAGACCGGTGCGGGCGACGCCGCTGGTTTTTCAGACGAAAAATACACCAGCGCCGGCGTTGAAGTGGTTACCACCGCCGCCGCGCTGTGGGAGGCCGCGGATGTGGTCGCTAAAGTGCGTGTGCCGGACACAACCGAAATGGGGCTGTTGCGCGAAGGCCAGACGCTGATTTCGTTCTTCAGCCCTGTCGCGGACGAAGCAAAGATGAAAGTGGCCGCTGACAAAGGGGCCACCGTCGTTGCGATGGAAATGATCCCACGTATCAGCCGCGCCCAAAAGATGGACGCGCTGTCGTCCATGGCTAACATCGCGGGCTACCGTGCGGTGATCGAGGCAGGCAACAACTTTGGCCGCTTCTTTACCGGTCAGATCACCGCGGCGGGCAAGGTGCCCCCGGCCAAGGTTCTGGTCGTCGGTGCCGGTGTTGCCGGTCTGGCCGCGATCGGGACCTCGACGTCCCTTGGCGCGATCACGCTAGCCTTTGACGTGCGCCCCGAGGTGGCAGAGCAGGTCGAATCAATGGGCGCGGAATTCGTATACCTCGATTTCGAGGAAGAGCAGCAGGACGGCTCCGCCTCCGGTGGCTATGCCTCTGTTTCCTCGCCTGAATTCCGCGAGGCACAGCTGGCCAAGTTCCGCGAGCTTGCCCCCGAGGTCGACATCGTCATCACCACTGCGTTGATCCCCAACCGCGAAGCGCCTGAGCTGTGGACCGAAGATATGGTCGCCGCGATGAAGCCCGGTTCGGTGATCGTCGATCTGGCGGCGGAAAAGGGCGGCAACTGCAAGCTGACCAAGATGGACGAGAAAATCGTGACCGAGAATGGCGTGACCATCATCGGCTATACTGATTTTCCCAGCCGGATGGCAACGCAAGCCTCGACGCTGTATTCCACCAACATCCGGCATTTGTTGACCGATCTGACGCCCGCAAAAGACGGTGTGATCAACCACAACATGGAAGACGACGTGATCCGCGGGGCGACCATCACCCATGACAAGGAAGTCACCTTCCCGCCGCCGCCACCGAAAGTGGCCGCGATCGCGGCGGCTCCGAAGAAGGACAAGCCCAAGGAACTGACGCCGGAAGAGAAACGCGCCAACGAAGTGGCCGCGTTCAAGACGCAAACCCGTAATCAGGTCGGCCTGCTGGCCATCGGCGGCGCGTTGCTGCTGGCGGTTGGACTGGTCGCGCCGGCCAGCTTTATGCAGCACTTTATCGTGTTCGTGCTGTCCGTGTTTATCGGCTTCCAGGTCATCTGGGGTGTGGCGCACAGCCTGCACACGCCGTTGATGGCTGTGACCAATGCGATTTCGTCGATCATCATTCTGGGGGCGGTCATGCAGATCGGGTCCGGGTCGTTCCTGGTGATTATTCTGGCCGCGCTGTCGGTCTTTATGTGCGGGATCAACATCTTTGGTGGCTTCCTCGTGACACGGCGCATGCTTGCCATGTTCCAAAAATCGTAAAGGGTTCAGGTAAATGGATTTTGGTTTTACAACAGCGGCTTACGTAGTCGCCGCCATCCTCTTCATCCTCAGCCTTGGCGGGCTGTCGGGTCAGGAAAGCGCCAAGCGCGCGGTATGGTACGGGATCGTGGGCATGGGCTTGGCCGTGGCTGCGACATTGATCGGGCCGGGGGCCGGCTTCTGGCTGCTGTCGCTGATCCTGATCGCGGGTGGCGGTGCCATCGGCTATCAACTGGCGACAAAAGTGCAGATGACGCAAATGCCCGAACTGGTTGCGGCGATGCACAGTCTTGTCGGTCTGGCGGCGGTGTTCGTCGGCTATAACGCTCATTTCGAGCTTGGTAACGTACTTGCCATGGACGAAGCCGCGCGGGCGAACCTGCATGGTTTTGCCGAATTGCTGGCGCACAAGGATATCGTCGAGCAGAATATCCTGCGCGTCGAGCTGTTCTTGGGCATCTTCATCGGTGCCATCACCTTTACCGGTTCGGTTATCGCCTATGGCAAGCTGGCAGGGCGGGTGAACACAGCGGCAACGAAACTGCCGGGGGGGCACATCCTGAATGCCAGTGCAGCAGCCGTGTCGTTGCTGTGTCTGATCTGGTACTTCAACACAGGTGGCTTCCTGCCGCTGTTCATCATGACCCTGGCGGCGCTGTTCATCGGCTACCACTTGATCATGGGCATCGGCGGCGCGGATATGCCCGTGGTTGTGTCGATGCTGAACAGCTACTCCGGCTGGGCCGCGGCGGCGATTGGTTTCAGCCTTGGCAACGATCTGCTGATCGTCGTTGGCGCGCTGGTCGGCTCGTCCGGTGCGATCCTGTCCTATATCATGTGTAAGGCGATGAACCGTTCGTTCATCAGCGTGATCCTGGGCGGCTTCGGCGGCACATCCGGTCCGCAGATGGAGGTCGAGGGCGAACAGGTCGCGATCGAGGTTGACGGTGTGGCCACCTTGTTGAACGAAGCCGACAGCGTCATCATCATCCCCGGTTACGGCATGGCGGTGGCTCAGGCACAACAAGCGGTAAGCGAACTGGTCAAGAAGCTGCGTGCCCAAGGCAAGAATGTGCGCTTCGCCATTCACCCGGTTGCGGGTCGTTTGCCGGGCCACATGAACGTGCTGCTGGCCGAGGCCAAGGTGCCCTATGACATCGTGATGGAGATGGACGAGATCAACGACGACTTCCCGAAGACCGATGTTGCCATCGTGATCGGGTCCAATGACATCGTGAACCCTGCCGCACAGGATGATCCCAACAGCCCCATCGCCGGTATGCCGGTGCTGGAATGCTGGAAGGCAAAGAACGTCATCGTGTCCAAGCGCGGGCAGGGCACCGGCTATTCCGGTATCGAGAACCCGCTGTTCTTCAAGGACAACACGCGGATGTTCTATGGCGATGCCAAGGCAAGTCTGGACAAACTGTTGCCGATGATCGACTGATTTTTCGGTATCAGGTCGACAATGATAAAAGGGGCGGTGCTATCAGGTGCCGCCCTTTTGCGTTCGATCTCCGCCGTTTGGCCTAAGGCAAATTTGGCCCGCATTTACGGCTCAGGGTCAGCCATGGCCAACCTTTGAAAATTCCACTGCATGTCGCGGATCCGACGGTGGATCAGGGCGAAGGCGGTTGCAAAATCTTCACGGCCGCGTAGTGCAACATGTTAAGGTATTCCGCGGTACACCGTAACTTATTGATAATCATAAATATTAGGCTATCCTTTATTCAAAGCGCTTTGTATTGTTCGGAAAATATGTTGCACGACTACACAAGGTAATCGAATGGCCACGATCAAAGACCATCCTTTGCGCTACACACTTAACAGCGAATTGCACGCGCGCCCGTTTCCATCGCTCACCGTACCACATGTGGGGGCTTATCTGGCGATACGACAGCCCGGCGATGCCGCGTCTCGCGATCGGTCACAAGATCTGGATCACCTATGTGCGCTTCTCAAACATTATGGTGCTCCGCTGCCTGCGGATAACGCTACTCACTACTACGGGCCGATGGGTAAATATGCGTTAAAGTGGGAACAGCACACAGAATTTGTCACCTATACGGTGTTTTTGGATCAAGCCGGCACGCGGCCCTTCGACCCCGCGGAATTTGATGTTTTCCCCGAAAGCTGGCGCAGCAACCTGAACGCGGAACGTATCACCTCTATTCTGCTGCGCCTTGTGAAACGACCCGAGCAGGATACCGAAATCTCGGACGCGCTCAGCGATTGGTTTGTTCCCGAAAGCCTGGCCGTGGCGTCTGTGCTTGATGAGGCCGCTGTCGTGGCCAGCGATTTCCGCATCGATTCATCTGGTCACATGCGCATGGCCATCTTCGCCTCCGAAGGGACCGGCAGCAGGCGGCTCGGGCGTATCGTCCAGCGCCTCTGCGAGATCGAAACCTACAAGTCGATGTCGATGCTGGGTTTCGCGCAAGTGCGCGATTTCGGGGGTCAGCTTAATGCGCTCGACAGTAAGTTGACCGACCTGATGGCGACGATGCGTGAGACCGGGGCAATGGCCGAAGACACGCTGCACAAGCTGTTGGATGTCTCGGTGCAACTTGAAACATTGTCTGCGGAAGTCTCTTACAGGCTTGGCGCGACAGAGGCATATCAGGCGATTGTCGCGCAAAGAATCGCGGCGTTGCGCGAATCCCGTTTCAGATCGCGGCAGGGATTTGATGAATTCATGATGCGTCGGTATGAGCCCGCGATGCGCACCGTCAAATCTTCCGAAACCCGGTTGCAGACCATGTCAGCACGCGCGATCCGCGCCGCCGAGTTGCTGCGGACCCGAGTAGACGTAGAACGTTCGGCGCAAAATCAGGCCATTCTGGCCAGCATGGACAAACGCTCTGACCTGCAACTGCGGTTGCAACACACAGTCGAAGGGCTGTCCGTGGTCGCGATCAGCTATTACGCCGTATCGCTGGCATCCTACATGCTCTACCCGCTGGCCGAGCAGACAGGGATCAGCAAGGGCACATTGACTGCCCTTGCGGTGCCGGTGGCGGTAGGCTTGGTGTGGTGGCTGCTGCGCCGGCTACGGCACAGGATCCAATGAAACGTCAGCCGTGGGCCGGGCGCTGTGCAGGCGCAACCTTCAACGCCGCCTGCATTGCCAACCCACCGACAGCAATCATGAAGATCGCGTAAATCGCCGCCACTGACAGGGTGGGCACACCCGACAGCCCCGCCCCCAACGTGCAGCCGCCGGCCAAAACACCGCCTACACCCATCAACGCAGCCCCGGTCAGATACCGACCGGTCTGCGCTGGCGTCTCAAAGCTTTGCCAAGCGAACCCCCCGAAGGTCAGGCTTGCCAAAGCGGCACCGGCAAGCACGCCGCCCAGCAAACCGACACCAAAGCCGGCCGGGATGGCGCTGTTGGCGATGACCCAGAACAGCGCGTCGGAAGAAGGAGCGGTAAAGGAAAGGCTTTCCATCGCAATGGGGTCAAATTCGTCGAACAGGATAAATCCGGTCCCGACCCAGGCCAGCGGAACCAGCAGCCCGATGACCGCCGCCATGACCAGCATCCCGGCCCGGTTGCCGGACCGTGCTGCATAGCCCAATGCGGCCAGAACGATAACCGCCGTCCAGAACCAGCTGCCACCCGGCCAGTTCGCCAGGCTGATGGCGCTGCCCAAATCAGCCGTCACAGCCCCCAATGCGACGCGAAACGGTGCAAATACCCCCTTGATTGTTGCGTGGGCAACCACAGCGAATACCACAAGTACCAACAGCGCGCGAAGATTTCCGGTCCCGGCCAGAACAGTCAGCCGTGAAACGCACCCGCGTGTCAGGATCATGCCCGCGCCGAACATCAGTCCGCCGACAGCAATCGCAAGATATGGCAACTCAGCCGACATAAAGCGATGATCGTCAAATGTGATCCACCCCGCGGCAATGGATGCCTGGGTTCCCGCCACGGCAAACGCCAATGCCGTCAGCCATACCCCCGCCGCTGAAACGCGATCTTCCCCGACCAGCGAGCGACGAAAGCAGAACCTGGTAATCTGACCAAATACCCCGAAAAGCAACCCGACCAGCACCGCCAGTAAAACGGAGGCCTGCTGCGGCGTGACATTTTCAAAACCAAGTGACTCAAACATAACCCTGATCCCCATGTATGCAGAACAATTTCCCAATTGGCCTGAATTCACAATGATATCAAGGCATTTCAGCCCGCAGATTCGCGGTTACCAGGGAAGATATTCCGCGTGACGGTGACACAGACAGAAATAATTCTCCAGTGGACCGGCTGCACGAACAAGCACGCCGTCACCCCTCACGGCACCGCACTTATTTCCTTATTCGCCAAAGCGTCAAATTTGTCCCGGCTCAAGAAGCCAGCCCACCACACTGGCTTCACCCTTTTAAAAATACTCAAAACCGACCCGAATTCAGACGCAGCCTGTAGAAGCTTGATCACCGCCCGCGCAGACGGGGGTCCAACGCATCGCGCAACCCGTCACCCAGATAATTCACGCTCAGCACCGTCAGGGAAATGGCGATACCGGGCAGCAGGACACGTTCGGGAAATTCCTGCATCCGCGATACGGCATCGGACAGGAGTTTGCCCCAGGTTGGAAAATCCGATGGAAACCCCACGCCGAGAAAGCTCAAAGCGCTCTCGGTAATGATCGCGGTCGCCAACCCCAATGTCGCAGATACCATGATCGGGGATATTACATTGGGAAGAAGATGCCGCCGAATGATCTTTCCCGACCGTGTGCCAATGGAGCGGGCAGCGAGGATGAATTCGCGTTCCTTCAATGCAAGTATATCGCCCCGCACGATCCGGGCTGTCTGCATCCAAGAGGTCAGGCCGATGATTCCGACGATCAGGATAAACATGCCCCCCTCTGGCCCGAACCGGGCGTTCAGGGGTTGACGGAACAGCGTGACAGCCAGCAACGTCAAGGGAAGGATCGGCAGTGACAACACCAGATCGGTAAACCGCATCAGCCAGAAATCCAGCTTTGTGAAAAAGCCCGACAGCACTCCGATGGCACTGCCGATCACCAACGCCAGCCCCATTGCCAACCAGCCAACCGCCATCGACACCTGACCGCCCGCGATCATCTGGGCCATGATATCACGGCCCAGTTGATCGGTGCCAAAAGGATGTGCCCAGCCTGCCTTGGCTTCGCTGTCGAACAATAGCTGGTAGATCGGGCGCCAGTTCTTATTGCGAATATCCAACGCCTTGGGGTCGACATCCCACAGGAATGGGCCGAACACCACGGCAAGGGTGATGAACAGCAAGAAGCCTCCGCCAAACACGGCACCCTTGTGTTTGCGAAACTGCTGCCAAACGTCGATCCACTGACTGCGCGGCGGTTTTTGCGGTTCCTTGTCGACCAACGCCCCGTACAGTTCCAGTTCGGCCTCGATCGGGCTTGATGGGATTGCTTGCTCAGTCATAGCGGATCCTTGGGTCAAGCAGGCCGTATAGAACATCGGCAATCAGGTTGAATAGAACGATGAGGATGGCGAAGATAAAGGTCAGCGTCATCACCATCGGCAGGTCGTTGGCAAAAAGCGCGGTCAGCAGCAGCTGCCCGATACCATTCACCTTGAACACATTCTCGGTAATGATCGCGCCGCCAAAGATCGCGGGCATGCCAAGGGCAATCACCGTGACCACTGGGATCATCGAGTTGCGCAGCACATGCACCAGAACCACCGTCGTTTCCTTGAGCCCTTTGGCGCGGGCCGTACGGACGTAATCCTGATTGAGGTTGTCCAGCATGGCACCACGCATGTAACGGCTGATTTGGGCGGTGGTTTGCAGCGCAAGTACCATGACCGGCATGATCATTTGCATGAACTGCACCTTAAAGCTGGCCCAGTCGGTTACCACATGGGTGGTGTCATAGATTGAAGGCAACCATCCCAGTGAAACCGAGAAAATAACGATCAACAGCGGACCGGTAAAGAACGGCGGAATGGAAAAGCCTACCATCGTCACAAAGGTGCCGGCCTGGTCGAACAGTGAATAATGGCGATAGGCAGAATATATTCCGATCGGGATCGCGATCAGGATTCCCACGATATAGCTGAGCCCCACCACCCACAGCGTCTGCGGCATACGCTGAATGACGATATCCATGATCGGGCTGCGGGTTTGCCAGCTGATGGCGCGCTGCACCGGGCGAACAGCTCCGGTATCGGGGTCCACGAATGTTGACAGATGGGTGTCGGGCAACCAGCCCAGCAGCAATGTGTCGCGCGTAGCCCAATCAATGAAGACCTGAGGTTCTACCCAGAAAAACTGGATCAACCATTTGTAGTATTGAACATAGATCGGCTGGCCCAGGCCCAGGGCTTCGCGCATTTTCTGTTTGACTTCCGGGGGCACGGTCAGCGGCACCTGCGCCATCGGATCACCGGGGGCCAGTTGCAGCAGCAAAAATATAACGAGGCTGATGAACAAAAGCGTCGGTATCGACAAAAGCAGTCGACGGATAGTGAAGGTCAGCATGCGCGGCACCTTTGCAGGTCAGTCTAGGGGTGGAGAAGCGGCGAAATCCGAAGGATGCGCGGGTTCGCATGTTTGAGACAGGACATCAAGTGATGAGAAGCACACCCCGGGGGCGTGCTTCTCTTTCGTATTTTGGCTTATTCCTTGATGCGATACCAATCTGCGGCATTCCACAATTCCGAATCCCATGTGTTCAGGATCACGCCGCCCAGTGTCGTGGACGCAGCAGAGACCCGTCCGCGATCGACAAGGGGTACAATCGTCATGGTTTCCTTGGTGATGATGTCGTTCAGCTTCTTGGCAATCTCGCCACGCTTGCTCAGTTCACCGGTGCGCGACAGTTCGTCCAGCAACGCGTCATACTCTTCGTTGCAGAAACGGTTGATGTTTTCGCCCTGCCACTGGCTTGATGGTTTGGGTTCACCGCCGCAACGGTAGGCAGACAGGTAGGCCTGCGGGTCAGTGCCGTCAAAGTTGTTGGCGTACATTTCGACGTCGGCATAGAACTTCTGGAAGGTATCGGGCGAACGGGGTCGCCACCAAAGAAGACGGACGCATCAAGGTTGCGCAGTTCGACTTCGACACCGATCTGGTTCCACCAGTCTTTGATCAGCGCCTGGAAATCCTGACGGACAGCGTTGGTCGAGGTCTGGTACAGCAGCGACAGTTTCTTGCCGTCCTTGTCGCGGATGCCGTCACCATCGGAGTCGGTCCAGCCGGCTTCTTCCAGCAGCGCCTTGGCACCTTCCAGATCCTGTGTCAGGCATTCGGTATTGTCCGATGCGTAAAGCTCGGGGGCAGGTACCAGGTTGCAGGTCGGACGACCCGCCTGACCATAGCCGACTTCGACCAGCAAGGGGCGGTCAATCGCCATGGAGAGCGCCTTGCGCACCTTGAAGTCCGACAGGATCGGGTGCGGGTGGGCGACGGTCGCGCGTTCACCCTCGGGCAGATCAGGCGATGGATCGGTCATGTTCATCTCGATCCGTTCGACCAGTGTGCCGAACGCCGAGATCGGCTTGCCTTTGCCACCTTCGGCTATTTTCGCCAACACATCCGGTGCAAGCTGCATGTTCCACGCGTAATCGTATTCGCCGGTTTCCATGACGGCGCGGCCCGCGGCATTTGCGTCGCCGCCGCCTTTGAACGTCAACGATGCGAAGGCAGGTTTGCCCGGATCGCGATAGTTGGGGTTGGCTTCCATCTGGATCACGTCATTGGGACGGAAATCCGTCACCATGAATGGTCCCGTGCCGATCGGGTTAAAGTTGGCCTCGGTGCATTCGGGTGCTTTTGCGCCCAGACATTCAGCGAACTGAGCCTTTTGAATGATCGGGGATTGCGCCCCCATGAAGGGTCCGTATGGATTTGGCTTGGCGTCCTTGAAATTTACCTTCACGGTCAAATCGTCGATCACGTCAATGCTTTCAACGCCGTCGAATTTGGATGCCTGCGCACAGCCACCGTCCGGTGCCATGCAATAATCGGCGGTAAACTTGACATCCGCCGACGTCACGGGGCTGCCGTCCGACCATAACAGGCCTTCTTTCAGCTTCCACGTGATGGATTTGAGATCTTCGGATACACCGCCGTTTTCGACAGTTGGGATCTCAGCGGCAAGATATGGGACCAGAGCGCCGGTTTCGTCATAACGGCCCAACGGTTCGATCACCAAGCTTGCCGCCTCAAGATCCTTGGTGCCACCGGAAAGGTATGGCGTCATGATCGAGGGGGCTTGCCAGTAGATGATCTTGACTTCGCCATCGCGCCCGCGCTCGCCCTCGTGGGCAGCCGCAAAGGCCGCGGGGGCAAGGGCAACCGATGCCACTGCACCCATTAAAAGGGTTTTCATATTCATAACTTACTCCTTGTTGGACACTCTATTTTTCCTGGTGTCGCGTTCTTTTTTTGTCGGCACCACCTACGCGATGCGGTTTCGACAGTCTTATGATCGTTTCAAAAAGGTCAAGAGCGCAAGTTCTGGTTTGGCTTGCGTTATCTCGCTCTGTCGACTCCTCGCCCTTTTTGCACGCGTCCATTTATGGAAACAGGTTTCGCACAAATTGCAAGCCTCGTGAATGATGCAGTAACGGACGGGCAGAGCGGGGTTTGACACTGGGTCACGAATGGCCTTAGCGTCAACAGATTAAAATAATTGATACATGAATAACATCAGCGGAAAAATTATGCTCGACCAGACCTCAGCGACACCTATCGCGCAGATTCAAGAGCTTAGGGTAGAGTTCCAGACCCAAGACGGTCCGGTTCTAGGCGTCGAGAATGTCAGTTTCGATATCCGTGCGGGTGAAACCGTGTGCGTTGTGGGCGAATCCGGATCCGGTAAATCGGTCTCCTCGTTATCGCTCATGCGGTTGGTGGAATTTGGTGGTGGCCGTATCGCGGGGGGCCGCCTGTTGTTTGAACGCCAGCATGCGCCTGCCATCGATTTGGCAAGGACCAATCAAGACATCATGCGTGAAATTCGTGGCAACGAAATCGGTATGATCTTTCAAGAGCCTATGACCGCGCTGAACCCGGTCTTTACAGTGGGTCGCCAGCTGACCGAAGGGCTGCGCCTGCACAAGAAAATGTCGCGATCCGAGGCTGAATCCCGGGCGCTGGAACTGCTGACACAAGTGCGTATCCCCGAGCCCGAGCGCCGTCTGACGCAATACCCGCACGAGCTTTCGGGAGGGATGCGGCAGCGCGTTGTGATCGCCATGGCCCTGGCCTGTTCGCCAAGGTTGTTGATCGCTGACGAACCGACCACGGCACTGGACGTGACCATTCAGGCCGAAATCCTTGCCCTGATCGACCGTTTGAAACGCGAAACCGGGACCGCGGTCATGTTCATTACCCATGATATGGCGGTCGTTGCACAGATGGCGGACCGTGTGGTCGTGATGTTTCGGGGCAACAAGGTCGAAGAGGGAACTGTCGAGGAAATCTTTGAAAACCCCCAACACCCTTACACCAAGGCCCTTTTGGCCGCCGTTCCCAAGTTGGGGGAAATGCGCGGCAAGCCCTTTCCCGAACCAATGAAGCTTTTGGGCACACAGAATAAGGAGATTGTGCCCATAAAAGGGACGCAAGACACCCTTTTGACGGTCAAGAACCTGACGACCCGGTTTCCCGTTACCGGGGGGTTCTTACGCCGCACTGTCGCCAACGTACACGCGGTCGAAGATCTGTCGTTTACGATAAACAAAGGCCAGACTCTCAGCCTCGTGGGGGAATCGGGTTGCGGGAAATCCACGGCGGGGCGATCGGTGCTGCGTTTGGTCGAACCAATGTCAGGTGAAATCAACATCGACGGCAAGGACATCATGGCGTTGAACGCCAAGGGCCTGCGCGAAGCGCGTCTGGACATGCAGATGATCTTTCAGGATCCGTTCGCGTCGCTGAACCCCCAGATGCAATTGTCTGATCAGGTTGCCGAACCGATCCACAATTTCGGCACCCTCAAGGGCGAAGCGTTGACCAAACGCATTGAAATGTTGTTTGATCGCGTCGAATTGCCGCGCAGTTTCATGCGCCGGTTTCCCCACGAACTTTCGGGCGGTCAGCGGCAGCGGGTGGCGATTGCGCGTGCCCTTGCGTTGAACCCCAAGCTTATCATCGCAGACGAAGCCGTATCGGCGCTGGACGTTTCGGTACAGGCGCAGGTGGTCAACCTGATGCTTGAGCTGCAACACGAACTTGGGCTGTCGTTCCTGTTCATCAGCCATGACATGGCGGTGGTTGAACGCGTCAGCCACCATGTCGGGGTGATGTATCTTGGGCGGATCGTGGAAATGGGGACGCGGTCGCAAGTCTTCGAGAACCCTCAGCACCCTTATACCCAAGCGCTGATGAAAGCCGTCCCGATTGCGGATCCGCGGATGAGGAAACAGGAAAGCGAGCTGAATTTCAAACCCATTCCTTCACCCATTCACCCGACGGATTATGTCGCCGAGGCCTCAGTCTACAAAACCGTGTCCCCTGGCCATCAGGTGCTTACCACCGACAGTGGGTACTAAAGGATCAAATCGATGACGTCGCGCATGACCCCGTTTGCCATTATGGAAAAGCTGATAGGTTTTCCAACTGTATCACGCGATACCAACATTCCACTGATTGACTGGGTCGCTGACTATCTTGATGGCCATGGTATCGCGTCGCATCGCTATATCGACCCGGATCAGCCGAAACACGCCTTGTTTGCCCATGTCGGCCCTATGGAGAAAGGAGCCGTTGTGCTTTCGGGGCACACCGATGTCGTGCCCGTAGATGGCCAGCCGTGGGACAGTGACCCCTTTAGCGTCGTCGAACGTGACGGGCGCTATTATGGCCGTGGTACCTGCGATATGAAGGGGTTCGATGCACTGGCAATCTGGGCCTTGGTCGAAGCCCGATACGCCGGTGTCAAACGCCCGCTTCAGCTTGCCCTCAGCTTTGATGAGGAAGTCGGTTGTACCGGTGCGCCGCCGATGATTCAGGCGATGCAGTCGGCGCTGCCGCAAGGTGCGATGGTCATTGTCGGCGAACCCTCCAACCTCCAGGCGGTGACGGGTCACAAGGGCGGTATCGGTTTCAATACCCATGTGGTTGGGTTCGAGGTGCATTCGTCGCTTTTGCATACCGGGGTCAACGCAATCATGGCGGGGGCCAAGTTGATCGAATGGGCCAACGATACCAACACACAGAATATGGCCGACAAACCCACA
>PCCY01000038.1 GCA_002731875.1 Roseobacter sp.
CCGGGCTATGGATGGGCGTCGCGGTGGCGATGGTGGTGGGGATGCTGTTTGGGTTGCTGCATGCCGCCTTGACGGTGCCGTTCGGGCTATCGCAGCACGTGGTGGGCCTGGGTGTGACCCTGCTTGCGACATCATCGACCTATTTTGCGTATCGGCTTGCGTTGCCGCAGGTAACCAGCCCGCCCAAGATCGCCGCGTTCCAAGCCTACGAGATCCCGATCCTGTCCGACATTCCGGTGCTGGGACAGGCCTTGTTCTCGCAGACCCCGTTTACCTATCTGGCGTTTGCATTGGTCGCGGCGACCGGCATCATGCTGTACCGCACCCCGTTGGGGCTGGCGGTGCGCGCCGCCGGCGAAAGCCCCGCGGCGGTGGCCGCGCAGGGGCTTTCTGTTACGGGCATCCGCATGGGCGCGGTGATTGTCGGCAGCGGCTTCATGGCGATGGGGGGCGCATTTTTAACCATGTCGGCGTTTGACAGTTTCTTTTTCGAAATGGTGAATGGCCGGGGTTGGGTGGCGATTGCGTTGGTGGTATTCGGGTCGTGGAAACCCGGCAAGGCGCTGCTCGGCGCGGTGTTGTTTGCCGGTTTCGATGCGTTGCAGATCCGGGTCCAGCAAACCAGCCTTGGTGCCGATATCCCATATCAGATATTTCTGATGACACCGTATATTCTGTCGATTGTCGCTTTGATTCTTGTGTCGCGCCGCGCACAGGTTCCTGCGGCCCTGATGATACCGTTCAACAAAGGAGAGCGCTGATGTTTGACCTGATCGTCAAGGGGGGGACGCTACCCGACGGGCGCGTGGCCGATATTGGCATGTCTGGCGGCAAGATCCGCGCTATTGACGCGCTCGGCGATGCTGAGGCCGCTGAAGTCATTGATGCCGGCGGTGATCTGGTCAGCCCGCCGTTTGTCGATCCGCATTTTCACATGGATGCTACCCTGTCCTATGGCACGCCCCGTATCAACGCATCGGGTACGTTGCTGGAAGGGATCGGCCTGTGGGGCGAACTGAAACAGGTGATGACCCAGGATGAGGTCGTCGCAAGAGCGCTGGATTATTGCGATTGGGCGGCATCCATGGGGCTGTTGGCGATACGGTCGCATGTCGACACCTGCGATGACCGGCTTTTGGGGGTCGAGGCGCTGCTACACGTTCGCGAGCAGGTAAGCGATTATATCGACTTGCAGTTGGTGGCGTTTCCGCAAGACGGATTCTATCGTGATCCGACCGCGCGCGACAATACCATCCGTGCGTTGGATATGGGCGTCGACGTCGTGGGCGGTATCCCGCATTTTGAGCGCACAATGGCTGACGGTGCGGCATCGGTGCGCGAACTGTGCGAAATCGCCGAAGCCCGTGGCCTTATGGTTGATATGCATTGCGACGAAAGCGATGACCCTTTGTCGCGCCACATTGAAACTCTGGCGGCTGAAACCTCGCGCCTGGGGCTGCACGGTCGGGTTACGGGGTCACACCTGACATCCATGCATTCGATGGATAATTATTACGTGTCCAAGCTGTTGCCGTTGATTGCCGAAGCACAGATCAACGTTGTTCCAAACCCCCTGATCAACATCGTTTTACAGGGGCGTCACGATACATTCCCCAAGCGCCGCGGGTTGACGAGGGTCAAGGAAATGCTGGCGATGGGGATCAACGTCGGCTGGGGGCAGGACTGCGTTCTTGACCCGTGGTATTCATTGGGTACGGCTGACATGCTCGACGTGGCGTTCATGGGGCTGCACGTGGCGCAAATGACCAGCCCGGATGAAATGCGTACATGTTTCGACATGGTCACCAACGCCAATGCGCGCACGATGGGGCTGCACGACTATGGTCTTCACGTAGGGGCGAAGGCGTCGCTGGTGGTGCTGGACGCCGGTGACCCCATCGAAGCGCTGCGCCTGCGGGCCAACCGTCTGTGCGTTATCGCCAATGGCAAAGTTATCGCACGTGGCCCACGGTCTGATGCGACGCTTAGCTTGCCTGGGCGCCCCGGCAGTGTCGTGCGGCGGCACAAGAACTCAGTCTGACGCGTGTTGGAAATCCAGCCATATCGGAAGGTGATCCGAGGCCCGTTGCGCTTCGGGTGTATCGAAGACGCCGCCGCCCACCAGCTTTAGCGCATCGTCTATCGCGATCCGGTCCAACGCGGCAAGGGGCAGGCGGGCGTGAAAGCTCTTACCCGGAGCGTGGATCGTAAAGTGATGCGCCAGCCGTCCGAGCCCAACATTCAAAGACCATTCGTTCATGTCCCCGGCGATCAGGGTCGGGCGGGTCGATCGTTCGTCGAGGTGGGCAATAAGTGCCGAAAGCTGGGCACGGCGGGACCGGCGCATCAGGCCCAGATGGGTTGCGATGATACGCAAGGGCGTCCCGGTGATGTCGACATCAACGACCATGGCACCGCGCGGCTCTGCGCCTGGCAGGTCCAGGTGTTGAACTTCCACGATCTCTGCCTTTGGGTTCAGCAGCACAGCGTTACCGTGCCAACCTATGCTAACCGGACTGGGAACAGGGACGGCGACCAACCCGGTCTCAGCCGTTAGTGCATCCACCGGCAATGCGGAAGGACGGGCCCCCAGTCGCATATCGGCCTCTTGCAACACGACAATATCGGCGGCCAGTTCACGCACGATACGCATGGTGCGATAGGGGTCGCGTTGCCGGTCCGTCCCCTTGGCCTTGCGCATGTTATAGCTGGCGATGCGAAGCGGTGGCTGGGTCACAAGACTGGTGCTCCGATGCGAAAGACGCCTTCGGCCAAGCGTCTGATCAAGGTGACGTTGCGTACGACGTTGTGGCAATCGCCTTGCCGCTCCAGAAACCATTCCGTCAGCGTCGTCACGCTCGGTGCGTCATAAAGGAACAGCATCACCTCAAAGTTGAGAAGCATGCTGCGCACGTCAAAGTTGGCGGTGCCGACGATGCCGACATCGTCGATCAACGCGGCCTTGGCGTGGATCATCGACGGTTTGAAAAAGTGAATCTCTGCCCCGGCTTCCTGAACGTCACGCAAAAACCCCCCGCGCGCGAAATCGGCGATCCGCTGATTGGATTTCTGAGGCACGATTATCCGAACATCCACACCACGGCGTGATGCGATACGCAGGGCATTGGCCAATGCCTCGGTCGGGACGAAATAGGGGGTCGCGATCCAGATGCGCGATTCCGCCAGGTGGATGGCGCGGATCAGTCCGTCATGCAGCGGGTCTTCGGCAATGTCGGGCCCGGAAGGAACAAGCTGCACCGTAGCGTTTCCGCCTGTCTTGGGGGCTGGGGTGACAACCTGTGGCGTCGGCGTGCCCGAGGCGACTTCCCAATCGGACCGGAACACATCGCAAAAGGACTGCACCGAAAGCCCTTCGAGGGTGAACGCGAGGTCCACCCAATGCCCCGGTTTTGGCGTATGGGTCATGTAGTGGTCCGCGACATTCATACCGCCGGAGAAAGCCCGCGCATTATCGGCGATGATCATCTTACGATGGTTGCGCAGGTTCAGATGGCCTGTGCCCGGCAATTGCAGGATCGGCGAGAAAAACAAAACCTCTCCGCCTGCGGCCTTCAGTGCCTTCAATGCCTCGTGTGGACCTCGCAGCGTCCCCAGACGGTCCATGAGCAATCGGACATGAACGCCTTTTCTGGCCTTGTCGGTCAACGCTTGGACGAAATGTTTGGCGGTACCGTCATTCGCGATGATATAGAAAAGCACATCAATGCTGTGTTCCGCACTGTCGATCGTGTCCAGGGCCGCCTGAAACGCCAGTTGCGGCGTGTCAAGCAAAGTTAGCCTTTGAGCCTCGAGAGCAGGGGGCATCATGAAGTGCTGAAAGGTCGCATCAAGCGCGTGAACGGGTGTGGGCGGCTCTTCTTTCGTGGTGAACAATACCGGCTCATACCGGTTTCCCTGCTTGCGAAACCCGAGACCCAGAAACAATGGGGCCGCAACATACGGCAGCATGATAAGAAACAATATCCATGCGACAGTAGATTGTGGGCTGCGGCGCTGCTGCAAAAGAATGAAGGCCACGAACAAAGTCAGAAAGATAAGACCTACGACTTCGATGTGGGTGGTAATAAACGAGATCACTGGCAACCCTTGCGTCATGCTTGGGGTCATGACCCCTGTGGCCGGGAATTTAGCACATCAACAGATGAAGGCCACAGGGTGGTGCATTGTTTTATGCAGGCAGATGAATGTTGAACCGATCACGGATCATCTGGTCTGTCTGCGGGTCGAACCTCGCTGCTGACCGCTCTGACAAGATCTGTTCCTTGCGGGCCTTTGCCTTTGCAATCAGGTCGGGCTTGCCCAGTTCGGCCCATTCCTTGGGCGAGGTGCGATCACCGAGCGCGGGATAGATGTATTCGGTCTGCATCAGGTTCAGCGTCTGGTCCGATCCCAGATAGTGACCCGGACCGCCGATGCACGTCGCTCGCATCACTTCCAGGCTGACGCTGTCCTCGGTGACTTCGATGCCGCGTACGCAGCGCAACGCCTGTCCGATCAGATCATCGCCCAAAATCAGCGATTCGAGACAAAACCCCAACAACGACGCGTGCATGCCCGCTGCCTCGTAGACCATGTTCAAGCCCGACATGCCGGCCATGACATTCGACATCGCCTGTTCCCATCCTGCCTGCATGTCCGGCAGTTTGGCGTCCGCGATTCCCGCCGCCGCCCCGCCGGGCAGATCGTAGTAGTGGTGCATCTGGGCACAACCGGCCGTCAGCAGGGCCTGTTCGCCAGATCCCCCTGACATGGCACCGGTGCGCAGGTCGCTGACAAAGGGCCAGGTACCAAAGATCGCGGGGTGACCGGGTTTGATCGCGTTGACATAAACCAGCCCGGCAAGACATTCGGCGACGGCTTGAACGATCGCACCGGCGATGGGGGCAGGGGCGGTCGCACCGGCCTGACCAGCCGAAAGCAACAGGATCGGCATGCCGCCTTCGATCAATGCCTCCATCACCAGGCAGCTTTCTGTGGCGAATTTCATCGGCGGTACAACAAAACAGTTCGAGTTCGACACAAAAGGTCGTTCACGCCATTTGTCCTCGCCGCCGGCGATCATATGCAGCATCTCGAGGCCATGCGGCACGAAAGAGGGTTCCGTAAAAGAAACACCGACGTGTTTGGTGGTACCGGCACAGCAGGCATAGATCGTGTTCAGGTCCATCTCGAGGTTATCGGGAATATCGCGGCACACCATGGGGCGCTGAACAAAGTGCAGATTGTCGAGCTGGTCGCAGATCCGCGCGGCGTCATGAAGATCCTGCACCCCGCATTCCCGATAGGTTCGTCCGTCCACATCAACCAGATGCACAGCTGCACCGGCGGTACCGTAATGAACCTTGGTGCCGCTAAGGTGCAGGTCATGTCTGGGGTCACGTGCATGCAGGGTGACAGACCGGTTGGCCTTGGCAATGGCGTCTTCGATCAGCGCCCGGGGGAATCGCACCCGGCCGTCATCACCAAGGATGGCACCTGCGCGCGTCATATGGGCGATGCCGGATGGCGGTGCGTCGGCAAGCCCGATCTGCTCCAGCGCATCGAGCGCGGCTTGATGGATCCGGTCCATGCCGGCCTGGGTCAACGGAGTGTAAGTGCCGCCAGACTGTCCCGGGCGCACCGGGCGCAGGTGATCGGCTAATGGGGCGGCACGCGCAGCACGGCGGGCGGCGCGACCACCTGAGCGATGAGGAGTAAGAATGGTCATGGGATAGATCCAAGGTTGGGAAGGTTGAAAAGCTACATTCCAGTCCCTTGGAGAGGTGCACCCCGTGCTGCGCGACCTCGTTCTGCGCCGATGGTTCGGGCAACGCAGATAGCTATGCAACGCTTTGTTTCCATACGGCACCCTCCTTGATGGTTCCAATGCTGCGAAAATAAATTCGGCGCTTCTATCCTGTTTGCGACGTAAAAGCCTTTAACGACCTGCCATGATTGCCTTTGACGCTATCGACACCCAAAAAGCGGTGACGCAAATCGGCAACAATATTCCGATCACCAATCTGTGATTGGGCTAAATCGCAACCAGATCCTAGGTGCAGCGTTGTGTCGATGAAGTGGGAAACGCCCGCTCGGATACGTTTTTATCGAGGAGTTATGATAATGAAACGCACTATGAAATTCGCCTCCGCCGCAGTTCTGGCCTCCACCGCATTTGCTGGCGGCGCTTATGCCGGCAGCCTTGCCGAGCCAGTGGTTGAGCCTGTAATGATGGCCCCAATGCCTGCGCCAGATTTGGGTAGTGACTGGACCGGTTTCTACACTGGTTTGCAGTTGGGCTATTCCGATGCGGACGGTCCGGGTGCCCTGGACGGTAACAACGGTTCGTATGGTTTCCACGCCGGTTACGACTATGACTTCGGTCGCTTCGTGCTGGGTGGCGAACTTGATTATGACAAGACCAACATGGACCTGAACAACGGTGTTGCTCAGCTTGATTCCATGTCACGTGCCAAACTGAAAGCTGGCTATGATCTTGGTAACACACTGGTATACGCAACCGGTGGTTATGCTCGTGCCGACACATCCTTTGGCAACGAAGATGGCGCGTTCTATGGTATCGGTATGGCATACAAAGTCACCGACCGTTACACCGTGGGTGCCGAACTGTTGGAAAACAAGTTCACCGACATCAACAACACTGCCGGTGCAGATCTTGACGTGACAACGTTCAACCTGCGTGGCTCCTACCGCTTCTAAAGCGCATGTAGCATTGCAAGCTCGGGGATGTCTTCAACGACATTTCCGAGCCAGACAGTCACATGATGATACGTTGTCACGTGATCGGACAGTGTGATGCACCCGAAAGGGCCAAGGCCAGGAGCTGTTAGCACCTGGCCTTTTCCTATGCGGCGAGCTCTTCAGCAAATTTGCATAATGTGCTGACAGCGTTGCCGAATTCGCCGTCTTCGATCGTCATCGCCACACGGATGTGACCCGCAGCGGCGTCACCAAAGCTTTCGCCCGGCATGACCGCGATATGGTGTTGATCCAACAGCGCATTGGCAAATTCTTCGCCCGTCATGCCGGTGCTGCGGATATCGAGCATCAGATACATTGCACCATCCGCGGGGACGAGCGAAACAGCGTTCTGACCGGCAAGGATCCCTCGGGCGAGCTGGCGGCGGCGCGCGAACGGGGCGGCTATTTCCGCTTCGAATTCGGGGCCTTGCGACAGGGCGAACAGAGCCGCGTCCTGAATATAGCCCGGCACGCCGTAAGTGGTGTGCGTGGCCAGGTTGGTGAGGTGTTCAATTGCCTCGACCGGGCCGACGATCCAGCCACAGCGAGACCCGGTCATTGCATGGCTCTTGGACATGGATCCCACGACAAGCGTACGATGCGCCATATCAGGCAGGGCCCGTGGCGACACGTGCTCGCCGGTCCAGACTTGCGTGTCGTATACTTCATCCGAAATCAACCAAAGATCGTGGTCGATGCATACCCGCGCGATACCTTCCAAGGTGGCACGGGAATAGACGACGCCGGTCGGGTTGTTGGGCGAATTGATCAGCAGCGATTTAGCCCCGGCAGCCACGGCGGCGATGGTTTCGGGCCGGGGTTGAAACGCGTCCTCGGCGCGGGCGGGAACGCGCTGTGGGACCGCGCTGACACCCCGGATCGTGCCGGGATACGTGGCATAGTAGGGGTCGATATAAAGCGCGGTGTCACCTGGGTCGCACGCAGCCACATGCGCCGCGAACAAGGCAGCCTGCCCGCCGGGGGTGATCAGCACATTGTCGCGCGTCGTGGAAACGCCGGTGCGTTCACGGACACGTGCCGCCACCGCGTCGCGCAGGCTGTCGGTACCGGGCACGGCGGCATAGCCGGTATGGCCGGCAATTGCCGCACGGTGCATTTCCTGCAAGATCGGGGCGGCGGTACGGATGTCGTGTTCGCCGATGGTCAGTTCGGTAACCGATACGCCGTCACCGATCATGCGGCGGGCCTTTAAAAACACACCCCAGCCGTCAGAACCGCCACCAAGTAGATCTGTTATGCGTGATGAAAGTTGCATGGCCTGCCTCCGTTATTCCAGATGAAGGACGCAGGGGCGCAGAGCAAGGGTGATTTGTCAATCAGGCTTGACCCTCGGGCCATGCTCGGGCTACGCAAGCAGTATGAACACGAACACACTCATTATTTGCTGTATTTCCTGCTAAGACCTTCCGGCGGGCCTGTTCACAACGTTTTCTTCCCAAGATTTCTGTGCCATGCCCGCGCCATCCTTGCGTAAGGACGCGCCACATGACCACGATCAAGCTGCACAACACCAAAACCCGCCAGCGCGAGGTTTTCACGCCCATCGATGACAAGAACGTGCGGATGTATGTCTGCGGACCGACAGTCTATGACCGCGCCCATCTAGGCAACGCGCGCCCCGTCATCGTTTTTGACGTGCTCAACCGGCTGCTGCGCCATGTCTATGGCAACGATCACGTCACCTATGTGCGCAACTTCACCGATGTGGATGACAAGATCAACGCGCGCGCCGCGGAAAGCGGGCGGTCGATCGGCCAGATCACGGCTGAGACAACGCAGTGGTTTCTGGAGGACATGGCCGCTGTCGGTGCTCTCGAGCCGGACCACATGCCGCGTGCCACCGCGTATATTCCCCAGATGGTCTCGATGATCGAAGGGCTGATTGCCAAGGGTCATGCCTATGCCGCCGAAGGCCACGTGCTGTTCGCCGTCGAAAGCTACAAGAAATACGGTGCGCTGTCTGGCCGGTCGATTGACGATATGATTGCTGGCGCTCGGGTCGAAGTCGCCCCCTACAAACGCAACCCGATGGATTTCGTTCTGTGGAAACCGTCAGACGCTGATACGCCCGGATGGGACAGTCCGTGGGGGCGGGGTCGTCCGGGTTGGCACATCGAATGCTCGGCCATGGCGTACGAGTTGCTGGGCGCGCATTTCGACATCCACGGCGGCGGCAATGACCTGATGTTCCCGCATCACGAGAATGAGATCGCCCAAAGCTGCTGTGCACACCCTGAAAGCGAATTTGCCAATGTGTGGATGCACAACGAAATGTTGCAGGTCGAGGGCAAGAAGATGTCCAAATCGCTCGGCAACTTTTTCACCGTGCGCGACTTGTTGGATCAGGGTGTACCGGGCGAGGTGATCCGTTTCGTGATGCTCAGCACCCATTACCGCAAGCCGATGGACTGGACCGACAAGAAGCGCGACGAGGCCGAAAAGACGCTGCGCGAATGGAATAACCCCGACCGGATATCGATTGTCAGTGACACTGCTGCCAGCGAATTCGATCGCAAGCATATCGACAACGACGTGATGGATTGTCTTGCGGAAGACCTGAATACGCCGGGGGCGATTTCAGTGTTGCACCGGCTGTTCAAGGACGGAAACATGGAGCAATTCGTTGCTTCGGCACGATATCTTGGCCTACCAGCTGCTGATTTTGAGTATTTTCGAAAAAGCAGCATTCCGGCAATGACCGAGCCGATTAACGTGATGGTTGCAAATACCGTGAACGACTTGATTGGTGCGCGCGCCAAGGCCAAGAGCGAAAGAAATTTTTCCGAAGCAGATCGCATCCGCGACGGGCTTTTGGGGGCCGGCATCAGGGTCACAGACCGGAAGGATGGCACATCGGGCTGGGAGCTTGTTGCTGACTTTGATCCCGCGAAGCTCGAGGCGCTGAAATGACGTGGGCTCAGGCGGGGGCGGCGCAAGTGCGCGATTGCCGGAGTGAGGGGCCAGCCCCTCACGCTCCCCGGAGTTTATTGGGCAAAATGAAGTTGGGGGTAGGACGTGACTGAAGAGCGCCTCTATATCTACGACACCACCTTGCGTGACGGGCAGCAGACCCAAGGGGTGCAGTTTTCGACCACCGAGAAGATCAGCATCGCCAATGCGCTCGACACGCTTGGCGTTGATTATATCGAAGGCGGTTGGCCGGGGGCGAATCCGACGGATTCCGCGTTTTTTGAGACAGCACCTGCGACGCGTGCCACCATGACCGCGTTTGGCATGACCAAACGCAACGGTATTTCGGCTGAAAACGACGATGTGCTTGCCGCGGTGATGAATGCGGGCACGAAGGCCGTGTGCCTTGTCGGCAAGACCCATGATTTCCACGTGTCGGCGGCCCTGGGGATCACGCTGGACGAGAACACCGACAATATCGCGCGGTCTGTCAGGCACGTTGTTGCGCAAGGGCGCGAGGCGCTTTTTGATGCGGAGCATTTCTTTGATGGCTACCGCGCCAATCCTGATTACGCCTTGAGCGCGATCCAGGCGGCTCATGACGCGGGCGCGCGCTGGATCGTGCTATGCGACACCAACGGAGGCACCATGCCTGCCGAGGTCGGGCGCATCACCGCAGAGGTTATCGCGGCGGGAATCCCCGGCGCGCATCTGGGCATTCATACGCATAATGACACCGAAAACGCGGTCGCCTGTTCGCTGGCCGCCATTGACGCCGGCGCGCGGCAGATCCAGGGCACCCTGAATGGTCTGGGCGAGCGCTGCGGAAATGCCAATCTGACGACGCTGATACCGATTTTGCTGCTGAAAGAACCCTATGCCAGCTGTTTCAAGACCGGGGTCACGCCGGACGGGTTGGTCAACCTCACGCAGATCAGCCGGTCGCTGGATGAAATTCTCAACCGTGTCCCGATGAAGCAGGCGGCCTTTGTCGGGTCGTCGGCTTTTGCGCATAAAGCGGGGCTGCACGCCAGTGCGATCCTCAAGGATCCATCGACCTATGAGCATATCGAGCCGTCACTGGTGGGCAATGCGCGCATCATTCCGATGTCGAACCAGGCTGGCCAGTCAAACCTGCGGCGACGTCTGGAAAGTGCAGGGCTGAAGATTACCAAAGGCGACCCGGCGTTGGCGCGGATTCTGGATGAGGTCAAATCCCGCGAGGCCGAGGGCTATGCCTATGATACCGCCCAGGCGAGCTTTGAGCTGCTGGCGCGCAAGGTTCTGGGGCAGATGCCCGCCTTGTTCGAGGTAAAGCGCTACCGCGTCACTGTTGAACGGCGCAAGAACAAGTACAACCAGATGGTGAGCCTCTCGGAAGCCGTTGTCGTCGTGAAAGTAGATGGTGAAAAGCGTCTGTCGGTCAGTGAGAGCATGGATGCCGAAGGCTGTGACCGCGGTCCGGTGAATGCGCTTTCCAAAGCGCTGGTCAAGGATCTCGGGCAATATTCGGCGCTACTGGAGGACATGCATCTGGTGGATTTCAAGGTCCGCATCACCCAAGGCGGGACCGAGGCGGTGACCCGTGTCATCATCGACAGCGAGGACGGGCAGGGCCGACGCTGGTCGACGGTGGGCGTGTCGGCGAACATAGTGGATGCCTCGTTCGAGGCACTGCTGGATGCGATCCGCTGGAAACTGATCCGCGACAGCAACGGATAGAGAGTTGATTTGATGGAATTTGACGCCGATCTGGTTGCCTGTGCTGGGCTCGTTGAGCGGGCGGACTCTTTGCGATTCCGTGCCACCATGGCGGCCCCGTTGAATGCGCGGCGCGTGTTGTTTCCGCTTTATGCGTTCAACATAGAAGTGGCACGTGCCCCCTGGGTCACGCAGGAAGCGATGATCGCTGAAATGCGTTTGCAGTGGTGGCGCGATGTCTGCGAGGAAATAGCCAACGGCGAAACGGTACGCCGCCACGAGGTCGCCACTCCGCTTGCTGCGGCGATCACCGCTGACGATGCGGGGTTGCTTGATGGGTTGGTTGCTGCGCGACGCTGGGATATTTACCGTGATCCGTTTGAAGATGACGCACATTTCGACGCGTATATAGACCAGACCGCCGGGAACCTGATGTGGGTTGCAGCCCGGCGTTTGGGCCAAGCGGATGAACCTACGGTACGCGATGCGGCTTATGGCGCAGGCGTGGCCGCCTGGCTGCTTGCGATACCGCGGTTGGTGGAGCTTGGGCGGGTTCCCTTGCTTGACGGTACCGAAGCGGGTGTCGCAAGGTTGGCCGATCGGGCGCTGAAACGGTTGGATCGCGCCCGTCGCAGTCGTGGCAAGGTTTCCAAAGCCGCAAGACCTGCAATGTACTCCGTCGCGGCCAGCGCCAGAGTTTTACGGGCTGCGATCGCGCGACCCGCGCGCGTAAGAGAGGCACAGTTGCCGCCGCTGGACCGCTTTGTGCTGTCATGGCGGGCGGTTTCCGGCCGCTGGTAGGACGCGGTCACGCGTGAGAGGGTGTGGGGCGGCGAAACATGAGCCAGAGCAGTGCCCCGCCGGCCAACACCAGAAATGGTATCATCGCCATGTTAACGGCGGACCAGCCCTGGATTGGATCGCCGCCTGAACAGTTCATGAGCCCACCGCTAGCCAGCGATGCAAAGGTGACGCCGCCAAACACCAGCAGATCGTTCAGGCCCTGCATGCGGCCACGCTCGTGCGGGGCATGCGCTCCAGCCAGCATCGACGTTGCACCGATAAAACCGAAATTCCAGCCTACGCCAAGCAGGATCAGCGCGATATAGAAGTTGTTCAGGTCGACACCCTGAAGCGCGACCACTCCTGCCAACGCTAGAATGGCGAGGCCGAGACCGACGATCTTTTCAACGCCGAACCGCGCAATGAGATGGCCGGTAAAAAAGGATGGCGCATACATCGCCAGTACGTGACCTGTCACCACGTGCGAGGCGTCGACAATGTCAAATCCAGAACCGACGACGGCCAGGGGCGTCGACGTCATCACCAGGTTCATCAGCGCATAGGACACCATGCCGCAGATCACCGCGACAGCGATGCGCGGGGTGGTCAATAGCTGCGTGCGTGTGCGGCCCTTGGGCGCATCAACGCTGGGAACAGGTGGCTTGGGAATGTCGAGAAAGGCGAACAGTGCCATGCCGATTGCATTCAATACGATCGCCGCCACGTAAACCGGAAAGAACCGCATCACCGTGGCGGCCCCATTGACCCCGGTCAACATGCCCACGAGTTGCGGGCCGATGATCGCCGAGATCAGCCCTCCTGCCATAACATACGAAATGGCCTTGGGTCTGAATTCATCCGACGCCGTATCGGTTGCCGCGAAACGGAAGAAACCTTGTGAAGACATATAGATGCCCAAAAGATAGCTTCCCAGCAGAAAGAACCCAAAGCTTTGGACGGTCAATGCATAGGCGCAGATCGCGGCCCCCGTCATACCCCCGGCAGCACCGGTGACAAACCCCGAGCGCCGCCCAAGCCGCTGCATCACCGTGGACAACCACGGCGCGGTGGTCATTGACCCGAACACGATCATCGAAATAGGCAAGGTTGCAAGGCAGGCATTGGGAGAAAGCTGTTGGCCTGCCAATCCTCCGATGACAAAGTACATCGGCATTTGGCTGCCAAGAAATGCCTGTGCGGTCACCAGAACGGTGACGTTTCGCTTGGCGCGGGTATCATCAATCGCTGTCATTGCGAATGCGTAGACCGCGGCTTGAGGCGCTGCAAGCCCCTTGCGCCCGCAAGACAGCTAAACGATCATCGCGCCATGACACGCAAGCCAAGAATTCTTCTGATTGCCGGCAGCGCCGAGGCGCATGATGTTGCCTCTGCGCTGTCAGGTTCCAACCTATCCGCGCAGGCGATCTTGCGCCGGGTCGAGCGCAGCTTTGGCCCCCTGAGCGTCCCTTCGCAGATTTGGACCCCCGACGGTTCTGCGCAGATGCAGCGCTATCTTGCTGACAACGGTATTACGGCGATCTGCGATGCCGGGCACGGTTTTGATGCGGATGTCTCGCTCATCGCCGAGGATGCGGCGCGGTGGTCAGGTCTGCCCTATGCACGTTTGCTGCGACCCGCCTGGACAATCAAGCCGCCTGCCGAACGCGCCGTTTCGGTTGCACAGGCCGCAGCCATGATCCCCATCGGGGCGCGGGTGTTCGCAGCCACCGGGCGCGGGACCATCGACGAATATGCACCCTTTACGGGGCGCAAGCTGTTCCTGCGTCAGGCGCGCGCCGGTACCCGCAACCCGCTGCCCGGGTTCGCCGAAGCCGTTTATGGGGGTCCCCCGTACACCCGGGCACAGGAGGCGGCATTGTTCAGTCGGCTCGACGTTGATACATTGGTGTGCCGCAACGTAGGCGGTGAACCAAGCCGGCCCAAGCTGGATGCAGCGCTGGAACTGGGAGTGCGGGCAATCGTGATTGATCGCCCTCCACCGCCGGAAGGGGCACGGCAGCTTGCCACCGCGCGGGCCGCAGTGGCATGGCTCAATGCCCTATGACCACCGGGCGTATCATCACCTGTGATGCTGACGTCGCTGAGGGGGCGGCGTGGCTGGCGGCGCGGTCCACGCAGTTTGCCGCGGCCCTTGAAGCCACCGGGCCGCTGCCACTGCGCCTGCGCAACGACGGATTTGACGCATTGATCGGGGCGATTATCGGCCAACAGGTATCGGTGGCATCGGCCAATGCGATGCGCACCAAGATGGACGCGGCAGGTCTGACCGACGAAGCGGCGATCACGGCTGCGGGCGAGGAGGGGTTGCGCAGCGCCGGTCTGAGCCGCCAGAAAATCCGCTACGCCTTGGCTCTTGCAGACGCACGGATCGACTATGCCGCCCTGCGCCACGCCCCGAATGCAGATGTGATCAAGACGCTGACGGCCGTACCGGGCGTGGGGTTATGGACAGCACAGATTTACGCGATGTTCTCACTGGGTCGCGCCGACGTTTTCGCCGAGGGCGATTTGGCCTTGCAGGAGGCATCACGAATCCTGTTTGATCTGCCAGAGCGACCCAAGCCGAAGCAGTTGGCGGCGATGGCTGAGAGCTGGTCGCCTTGGCGATCGGTTGCAGCCCGCACATTGTTTTCGTACTACCGGATTGCAAAACAACGGGAAGGCATATCATGACACGAATTTTAAACGCAGAGCGCCGGGAACCAGTGTCGGGTGAAACGCGGTCGGCGGTGGTCTTCTTGCATGGGTATGGTGCCAACGGCGCAGACCTGCTGGGGTTGGCCGACCCGTTGGGAGAGCACCTGCCTGACACGCTGTTTGTGGCACCCGATGCCCCCGAAGCGTGCGCCGGTGCCCCGATGGGATTCCAGTGGTTTCCGATCCCGTGGATCGATAATTCATCGGAAGAGGAAGCCGAACGCGGGATGGTGCAAGCCACGCAGGACCTGAACGCGTTTCTTGATGCCCTTATGGTCGATGAGGATCTGTTGCCCGAACAGGTTGTCCTGTTCGGTTTTTCCCAAGGCACGATGATGGCGCTGCATGTGGCACCGCGTCGCGAAGATGCGGTGGCGGGCATCGTCGCGTTTTCGGGGCGGCTGTTATCACCCGAAAGCCTGAAGGACGATGCTATCTCGCGGCCTCCGGTGTTGCTGGTTCACGGTGATGTGGATGACGTGGTACCGCCGCAATCACTGCCCGAAGCTGCCGAAGCTTTGCAGGAAGCCGGATGGACCGACGTTTTTGCTCATATTATGAAGGGTACCGGCCACGGTATCGCGCCCGACGGGCTAAGCGTTGCACTAGCGTTCATGCGCGATAAACTAAGTTTGTAACGACATCGTACAGGGCGATTGGGGGCAAGTTTGCGCCCCCGAGGCGGGTACCTCAAACGGGTGAGGTGTTACCTCACCACCGCGTTATGTCCCGGTCCCCAGTACTGCGACATCTTGTATCCATTTGCGGCTTGTCAGACGCAAACCACGAGATATAGTCAGTCCCATCGGTGGGGCTGTCCTGCCGGACCGGACGCGGAACGGCAAGGGGCTTATCAATACGATGGACGGCGATTTTAGAACCGAATTCACCCGAAGCCCGGCTGGGCTGAAACACAGACCGGCCCTGGTGCTGAATGCGGATTACAGGCCATTGTCCTATTATCCGCTGTCGCTTTGGCCCTGGCAGGAAGCGATCAAGGCCAAATGGCTTGACCGGGTTGATATCGTGGCCGAATACGATGACTACGTTCACAGCCCGTCGATGCAGATCAAAATCCCGTCGGTCGTTGTTCTCAAAGATTATGTCAAACCTCAAAAGCGCGTGGCCTTCACGCGCTTTAATTTATTTCTGCGCGACGAATTTCGCTGCCAATACTGCGGGGCACGCGGCGATCTGACCTTTGATCACGTGGTACCGCGTGCGGCGGGCGGTGTCACAAGCTGGCAAAACGTGGTCGCCGCGTGCAGCCCGTGCAACCTCAAGAAGGGCTCGAAGGCGCTGCATCACACCGGGTTTCATCTGCGCAAACCACCCCGCCAACCCCAAGCGGAAGAACTACGCAACATGGGGCGCAGGTTCCCGCCCAACCATCTGCACGAAAGCTGGATGGATTTCCTGTACTGGGACGCCGAGCTTCAAGCCTGAGCAACGGTTCCGGGACGGGTGTGTCGGGGGTTCTAGAAATCCAAGTCGACCCAGACCGGCACATGATCCGACGGTTTTTCCCGCGCCCGAATTTCCTTGTCGATCTGACAGTCTTTTAGCATGTCCGCAACCGCAGGGCTTAGCAGAAAATGGTCGATCCTGATGCCGTTGTTGCGATTCCAGGCACCGGCTTGATAATCCCAGAAGCTGTAATGTCCGGGGCCTTGGGTGCGCGCCCGAAATGCGTCGGTCAGGCCAAGCGCAAGCAATCTGCGCCACGCTTCGCGCGTTTCAAACCGGAACAGGGCATCGTCACGCCACGCCGCAGGCGACGCGGCATCCTCTGCTTGTGGGATGATGTTGAAATCTCCGGTCATCAGGAACGGCGTTTCGTCTGCTAACAAGGCACGTGCGCGCTGTTCCAGACGCTTAATCCAGGCTAATTTATAGTCGAACTTTGGCCCCGGTGCCGGGTTGCCATTGGGCAGGTACAATCCACACAAGCGGACCGACGCCTTGTCACCCACGACGGTGGCCTCGATATATCGGGCCTGTTCATCGGTTTCATCCCCATCCAGGCCGCGCACCACATCCTCGAGCGGGAGCTTTGACAGGATCGCGACGCCATTGAATGATTTCTGCCCGTGGGTTTCAACATTATAGCCGCGATCCTCGAACAATTCCCGAGGGAAGCCTTCGTCGACGGACTTGATTTCTTGCAGGATGGCGACGTCGGGCTGTGCTTCGTCCAGCCATTCGGGCAGCGCGGCGATACGGGCCTTGATACCGTTGATGTTGAACGTAGCGATTTTCATGGCAGCCCCCTGATTGCACCGCAGCTATCGCGCAAAGTGATGTTTGGGGCAAGGGCAACGCAGCAGATTCGTCCCGGAGCGGTGGGAGTCGGTGATTCCTTTTTAACCAAATCCAGTGGGTTAGCTGATGGCGCAATCAGCGCGTGTGTGGAAAAAACTTTTTCTGACCTGTGTACAACAACAGCCAACGTTGCCGATCAGCTCCGTATTCGGCGACCTCAATGTGGATAAGTTTATCTGTCTAAAATTGTATTCATCATCACGTTGAGTGAGCAATTTTAACGGGCAAACATTGATGTAGACGCAATTTAAAATTGTCATCGCGACTGCAACCCCAACTGCGAAGGATAAGAAATGAACAAGCTTGCATATCTGGAAGATACCTCGGTTTCGACCGATCAAAAGACACTTGATGCGCTGCATGGCGGCGAAAACACGGAGCTTTTTACCACCGGTTCGATTGCGTGCAACACGTCGATGGCATCGGGTGGCGGGACCGAGCTTTTCACCACGGGCTCGCAGCCGGTGACCTTGTCCACCGTATAGGGTGAAGGGCGGGCATTGTCCGGTAAATGACTGACACGATGCCCAAAAAGCTTACCCTGCGCCTTCGGGCACAGGGGGCCAGTTGAAAGGGAGCCCATGACGAATGTTATTGATCTGAAGTCACGCAGGCAGGATCAGGCAATAGATTTTGCCAGTCTGAGCACCCTGTTTGCCCACGGGCGCCGCGCCAAGGATGATGTATTCTGGTTGAAGGAGAACGCCGAGTGGCTGGGTATATTGGCAAACATGGACGCGGATAAACCTCGGGACGCTATAGCCCCCTATGAGGAGATTTATCAGGATTTAGCGGCGAAAATTTCATTCTTTCCGCAGTATTACAGATTTTTCCTTTCGCTCTGTCTTGATCTTGAGGATCTGGGCCTAAGGGGCGACCAGGGGGCGATATTATGCCACTGGGTTGACCGGCACCAGTTTGCTCGGGCCGAGCTTTCGGATCTGCAACGCGCCGAAGCTGAACGCCTGTTGGCGCGCCGCATCTGTGTGCGGCGCGACCCGTCGTTGCAGGACCGGCTTGAGAACTTCATTTCAAGGTCGATGACATTTGCCCTTCCGAACAAGAAAGCCGCGTATGAATTGGCACATATCGTGTTTTACCTGGCCGACTATGGCCAGCAAGACCCCCGTCTGAGCGATGCCGCGCATATCAGTCTGGACAATGCAGGACTTCTGGCCTTCCTGGACCAGGATGCCGATTTGCTGGGGGAAATTTGTGCGGCAAAGCGTCTGGCCGGCGAGGTCCCGGACAAGGTCTGGGAAAGCTTCGTGTGCCAGGCCCACAACGACTGTCGCATGGGGCATATCGGCATGGCGGGCAGCGCGGATGGGTATCACACCTATCTGGTGTCCGGCTGGTTGGCGCAGATGACCGGACGCAAGGCATTTGAAAGGGCGATACCAGCCGGCAAGGTCGCTATACACGCGCCTGCGGCCGGAAACGGCGCGCTGCGCGGGCTGTCACAGGCTTTGTTTGATTATGGTCGGGGCAGGTCCGCCGATTGGGGGAAGATGCGGGCGCGCCTGATTGCGACGATGCCCGAGGACGGGCAAGCGATCCTGGAAGCGGCGGAGCGATCGACCTATCGGTTCGACGCATTCTTTGAAGGGTTTTCGCGCGCTGCAGACAACGGAAATGGCCTCATTTATCAATGAGGCCAGCCTCCGGCGGGAGTTTGCGGGGCAAAATGAAAACGCGTGTGGGCTTACATCGAGAAACACGTGTGGGCTTGCATCGAGAAACGCGTGTGGGCTTGCATCGAGAAACGCGTGTGGGCTTGCATCGGGAAACGCGTGTGGGCTTACATCGAGAAAGATGTGCCGCAACCGCAAGCGCTTGTGGCGTTGGGGTTTTCGATGATGAACCGTGCGCCGATGAGTTCTTCGGAGAAGTCGATTGTCGCATTGGCCAGAAACGGTAAAGAAATGCTGTCGACCACGACCCGCTGACCGCAGCCTTCGAGGACAAGGTCGTCTTCTTTCGGGGCGTCAAGCGCGATGTCGTATTGAAACCCTGAGCAGCCTCCGCCTTCTACCGCGATGCGCAGGGCCTTGCCGTCGGCCGCTGCACCGATTTCGGCCAACCGGTCGAAAGCCCGGGACGTAACTTTGGGGGGCAGGTTCATAATCAGGCTCCGGTGCTATCGGTTTCCATCTGGTCTTGGGTACAATATAGAAAGTCGCAGGACAGGCTACAAGGACCACCGTATATGCGCGCACCTTTTGCCTCTGATCCGGCTGCGACCCGGGGACGGTTGCGACCAGAGGAGGAAAGTACATTTCGGTCATGCTTTCAGCGGGACCGTGACCGGATCATTCACGCCAGCGCCTTTCGGCGGCTGAAGCACAAGACCCAGGTTTTCATTGAACATGAGGGCGATTATTACCGCACGCGGCTGACCCATTCGATAGAGGTCGCGCAGGTGGCGCGCACCATTTCCGGTGCGTTGGGGTTGAATGCGGAGCTGACCGAAGCAGTCGCGCTGGCGCATGATTTGGGACATCCTCCTTTTGGTCATACCGGTGAAGATGCCTTGCAGGCGTTGATGGCACCCTATGGCGGGTTTGATCACAACGCGCAGGCGATCCGGATCGTCACCCATCTGGAGCGTCACTATGCCGAATTTGACGGGTTGAACCTGACATGGGAAACTTTGGAGGGGTTGGCCAAGCACAATGGCCCTGTGACCGGTGACCTACCCTGGGCCCTGGCCGCGTATGAGCGCCAGCATGATCTTGAGTTGGGGACTTTTGCCAGCGCGGAAGCCCAAGTGGCGGCCATCGCGGATGATGTCGCGTATAATCACCATGACTTGCATGATGGGCTGCGCGCGGAGCTGTTTTCGACGGATGAGCTGGCCGAATTGCCGATCCTGCGAGGCAACTTTGTCGAGGTCGACCGATTATACCCGGGCTTGAATTACTATCGTCGCCGTCACGAGGCATTGCGCCGGTTCTTTGGTGTGCTGGTTGAGGATGTGATCAATGTCGCGCGGACACGGCTGAGGGAAATGCAACCCGAAACGGCCACCGACATCCGGATGGCCGGGCGCACGTTGATCCAGTTTTCAGACCCGGTCTTTGAGGATCTCAAGATGATACGCGCGTTTCTGTTCGACCGGATGTACCGCGCTGAATCCGTGGTGATCATGCGGCAGCAGGTAACGCGGGTGGTCGAGGATCTGTTCCCCTATTTTTGCGCGCATCCCGAGCAACTGCCGAAACAGTGGCGCAAGGATGTTGAAGAAGCGGACGGGAACATCGCAATGGCGCGGATTGTCAGCGACTATATTTCGGGAATGACCGATCGCTTTGCGTTGCAAGAGCATGAGCGGCTGATTGTTAACAGCTGAACTGCCCTTGATTAAGGGTGGATATTCAGGTGATACACGGGGCCAAGTCGAAGGAACTCCGTTATGAACCTATTTGCCGATATCCGCAGCCTTGTGCTGTCCACCCTCGAGACGCTGGTTGCCGACGGGTTTCTGCCCGAGGCGCTGAACTTTGACGCCATCACGGTAGAGCCACCGCGCGATGCGTCGCACGGTGATATGGCGACCAACGCGGCGATGGTACTGGCAAAACCCGCTGGCATGAAGCCGCGTGATATTGCGGAAAAGCTGGCGGGAAAACTGGCCGAGGATCCGCGTATCACGGCGGCGGATGTGGCGGGGCCGGGGTTCTTGAACCTGCGGCTCAGCGCGGATGTCTGGCAGCGCGTCGTGGGTGCCGTTCTGGCACAGGGCACCGATTTCGGTCGTGGCGATCTGGGGCAGGGCAAGCGGGTCAACGTCGAATATGTTTCGGCCAATCCCACGGGGCCGCTGCATGTGGGGCACACCCGTGGTGCGGTGTTCGGCGATGCGCTGGCGTCCTTGCTGGATTTTGCCGGCTTTGACGTGACGCGTGAGTATTACATCAACGATGGCGGTGCGCAGGTCGATGTTTTGGCGCGCTCTGTGTACCTGCGCTATCTGGAGGCATACGGACAAGAGGTGGCGTTTCCCGACGGAACCTATCCCGGTGACTATCTGATCGAGGTCGGCGTCGCACTGAAGGACAAGGTCGGCGACGCCTATCTTGACCAGGACGAGGCTGTCTGGCTTGAGGATGTTCGCAATTTCTCGACCGACGAGATGATGAAGTTGATCCGGGGCGACCTTGCGTCGCTTGGGGTTGAGATGGACGTGTTTTATTCGGAAAAGTCGCTGTATGGCTCGGGCCGGATCGAAGCCGCGATCGAGGACCTCAAGTCCAAGGGGCTGATCTATGAGGGCGTACTTGAACCCCCCAAGGGCAAGAAGCCCGAAGACTGGGAGCCACGCGAGCAGACGTTGTTCAGATCTACGGCTCATGGAGATGACGTGGACCGGCCTGTGATGAAATCCGACGGCGGGTGGACATACTTCGCGCCGGACATCGCTTACCACTTTGACAAGGTGCAGCGTGGGTTCGACATGCTGATCGACGTGTTCGGGGCAGATCACGGTGGCTATGTCAAACGGATGAAAGCTGCGGTTTCCGCGTTATCGGACGGTACCGTGCCGCTGGATATCAAGCTGACGCAGTTGGTCAAGCTGTTCAAGGATGGCAAGGAATTCAAGATGTCCAAGCGGGCAGGGACATTCGTGACCCTGCGCGACGTCGTCGAACAGGTGGGCCCCGATGTAACGCGCTTTGTCATGCTGACACGCAAGAATGACGCGATGCTGGATTTCGACTTTGCCAAAGTGTTGGAGCAATCCCGTGAGAACCCGGTGTTTTACGTTCAGTATGCGCATGCGCGGGTCAACTCTGTGCTGCGCAAGGCCGCCGAAGCTGGTGTATCGGTCGATATGGGTGCATTGAAAGCCGCAGATCTGGGCAGGCTGGATCACGAGAGCGAACTCAAGCTGGCCGCCAAACTGGCCGAATGGCCGCGTCTGGTGGAAACCGCCGCACGAAGCAATGAACCGCACCGGGTGGCGTTTTATCTCTATGAACTTGCCGGAGATTTCCATGGCCTATGGAACCGAGGCAATGACGTGCCTTCGTTGCGTTTCCTGCAAGATGATCCTGCTACTTCGCAGTCAAAAATCGCGCTTGCCCAAGCCACAGCGATTGTAATTGCGTCAGGTCTTGGTATTCTGGGGGTCAAACCAGCGGAAGAGATGCGTTAACGCACACCGGCTGGTCGGGCATTTTAAAAAATAGACCTGCGTCAATTGAACTAGTCGTGGGCAGTGAGGCAGATATGGCATATTACACGTCCCCGTCCCACGGTGGGGGGTATTCTTTCGAATCCGATGCTAGCGCGACACTTAATGTGCAGGCTAAGCCTTTGTCAAAATTGGCAAATATAGCCGGAGCTGCCATGTCGGTCGCGTTGATCATAGGCATCGCGGTGTGGGGCTATAAGCTGCTGATGCGCGATGTCACGGGCATACCCGTCGTTCGCGCGGCAGCCGGTGACATGCGCGTTCGTCCCGAGAATCCGGGCGGTCAGCTTGCCGACAATCAGGGGTTATCCGTCAATGCCGTGGCATCGGAAGGAACCGCCAGCCAGTTTGCGGAGCAAGTGATATTAGCCCCCAAGCCGCTGGATCTTGAGGACGAAGACCAGCCCATTGCCGTCGCAATGGTGGCATCTGAGCCACAGGTGCCGGCACTGAACAAGCCGGAACCTATCCAGGTGGCGGCTTTGCAAACGGGGAATATTAGCGACGTCACGGCGTCTTTGCCCGTCGGCGTTGACCCGATAGCCGACGGGGTTGACCCGTTAGACGAAGGTGAAGGCACCATCGAACCGGTTGCCGAAAGCGAAACACTGGATATGGACCCGCTTGAGCTGGCGGTGTCGCAGGCGGTTGCGCTCGCGATGGGTGGAGAGCCGGGCGTTCACAGTTCGCTGCGGCCTAAACGTCGCCCCGCAACTTCCGAACTGGTGACGCGTGCATCGTTTCAACCTGCTGACACTCCGATGATCGCGACGCCGGCAACCGTGACAGAGCTTGCCGCCGATAGTTTGCCAAAAGGGACGCGTCTGGTGCAGTTGGGTGCTTTTGATACCCCACAGACCGCGCGGGCGCAGTGGGATACGCTGAATGGCCGGTTCGGGGCCTATCTGGATGGCAAATCGCGAGTGATCCAAGAAGCAAGCAGCGGTGGTCGCACCTTCTATCGCCTGCGCGCACATGGCTTCGAAGATATCGCGGATGCACGACGCTTTTGTTCTGCCTTGGTTGCGGAAAACGCCGATTGCATCCCTGTCGTCACCCGGTGACACGCTTCGGGGCGACGATACTGGATGCGTCGGGGTTACGATTGACGGCGCAAGAGAAAGCGCTTTTTCGCGAAGTTAAGCCTTTTGGGTTCATCTTGTTCAGCCGCAATGTGGACACACCTGAACAGGTTCGCGCGCTGTGTGCAGAACTGCGCGACGCCGCTGGCCATGATGCGGTGATAACGGTCGATCAGGAAGGCGGACGGGTGCAACGACTGCGCCGGCCGTTTTGGCGTGACTGGTCGCCACCTCTGGATTTCGTGAAGGCCGCTGGTGAAAATTCCGTCGAAGCGATGAATCTGCGTTATCGTCTTATCGCACACGAGCTGCATGATCTAGGTATCGACAGTAACTGCGCGCCGATGGTCGATGTGGCGGGTCCGCAAACCCACGAGTTTTTGCGCAACCGTTGCTATGGTACGGACCCGGAAAAGGTCACCAAACTGGGAAGAGCGGCGGCAGACGGGATGTTGGCCGGTGGTGTTTTGCCGGTCGTCAAGCATATGCCTGGTCATGGCCGTGCTACAATGGACAGCCATTTTGATCTGCCCCAGGTCAGTGCCGGTCGTGACGATCTGATCGGCACTGATTTCGCACCTTTCAAGGCGTTGAACGACCTTCCGATGGCGATGACCGCGCATCTTGTGTACGAGGCTCTTGATAAACGTCCTGCAACGTTATCGCCGGTGATGATGCAGGTTATTCGCGATGAAATCGGGTTCGACAATCTGATCATGACTGATGATATATCAATGCAGGCGCTAAAGGGGCGCATTGACGATATCACCCGCGATGCATTGGCGGCCGGATGCGATGTGGTGTTGTATTGCAATGCATCGTTGAAAGACCGCGCTCTGGTCGCCGACGCTGCGGGTGAGATGACGCAAGCCGCACAAACACGGGCCGAACGTGCATTGGCTGCGCGTGTGGTCCCTGATGATATTGACATTCCCGCCCTGACTGCAAGGCTGACCAGGCTTGTCGGCGAGGATGTGCATGGCTGAAACACTATTCGAGGAAGATCAATGTACCGTGGCCGAAAGGCTGGCTGCCGAAGCGCTGATCGTCGACGTGGATGGGTTCGAAGGACCTTTGGATCTGTTGCTGACGCTAAGCCGCACCCAAAAGGTCGACTTGCGCAGGATATCGGTTCTGCAACTGGCACGGCAATATCTTCTGTTTGTCGAAAAAGCAAAGGCATTACGGCTTGAACTTGCTGCTGACTATCTGGTGATGGCGGCTTGGTTGGCGTTTTTGAAATCCCGTCTTTTGCTACCCCCTGACCCCGATGAAGAGGGACCGACCGGCGAGGAACTGGCAGCGCACCTGGCGTTTCAGCTTGAACGATTGCAGGCCATGCGGGACGCGGCGGCGCGGCTGATGGCGCGCGACCAGCTGGGACGCGACTTTTTTGCCCGTGGGCAGACTGACGAGGTGCAGCGGACCCGCCGTATCACCTATACCGCGACGTTGCTGGACCTCATGCAAGGCTATGCCCGCATCCGCACCCGGGATGACTTCAGGCCCTTCGTCATGGACCGTGACAAGGTGTTCACGATGGAACAAGCCCTTGATCGTATGCGCGGCCTGATCGGGTATGCGGGCGATTGGTCGGACCTGACGAGTTATCTGCCCGAGGGGTGGTCGGTTGACCCAGTGCAGTTGCGTTCCGCCACCGCTTCTACGTTCGCGGCGTCGCTGGAGCTGGCCAAGGAGGGGCACATAGAGATCAGACAAACCGAGCTGTTCGCGCCCATCGAGTTGCGCAAAAGGGAGAAGCAGCGTGGCTGAAGCCTATGACGACCAAGAGGAAAGCCTGTTTGATCCGCCGCCCATGGCTGAACAAGAACGCATGCTGGAAGCCATTCTGTTTGCGACCGCCGATCCGGTGACCCTGCGCGATATTGAACAACGCATGCCGCATGGTTGTGATGCAGGCGAGGCGATGATCCATCTGCGCCGACGGTACGAAGGGCGGGGTGTCGAGGTGGTGAAAGTCGGAGATGCCTATGCGATGCGCACGGCTGCCGACTTAGGGTACCTCATGCAGAAAGAGACTGTCGAGGTGCGCAAGCTGTCGCGGGCGGCAATAGAAACCCTTGCTATCATCGCCTATCACCAACCGACCACGCGGGCAGAAATAGAAGAAATTCGTGGTGTGTCCGTGTCGCGCGGCACGCTGGACCAACTGCTTGAACTTGACTGGATCCGGTTTGGACGCCGCAAGATGACCCCGGGGCGGCCGGTGACTTTCGTTGTCACACAAGAGTTTCTGGCGCATTTTGGTCTGGAAAGCCCACGCGACCTGCCAGGTTTGAAAGAATTGCGATCGGCAGGATTGCTGGAGAATCGCCCGGCATTCGGGGCAATGCCCACATTTGACATCAAAGACGAAGATGAACCCGAGCCAACAGAGGGTCAAAGCGAATTGTTCGAGGATTAACGACGAGGGCCTGAAAAACGCCGTATTGAATGCTATATTAAGCACTGACAGTGATTTTGACGTTGCAACCGGGGATAAACGATGAACCAGATTATCAATATGATTATGCGTCAGGTTATGGGGCGGCTGATCAACAAGGGTGTCTCGATAGGTTTCGACCAAGCGTCCAAGCTCGGCAAGGGGCGGAAATCCGATGGTAGTCGGAACACGGGGGGTCCTGATATCAGTGCCGCAGAAAACGCAAGCCGTGACAAGATGGGACGCGACCAAGGCAAGCGTGCGCGTGACATGATGAAGAACATGCGCCGACTCAACAAGTTTTAGGGTTTGTCTCTACTGTCTGCGGCTGCGCGGGCGGGCGGTGCCTGCGGCAGTCCGTTTGGGTTGCGTCAGGCCTTGCAATTGAACAGACCGAACCGCGTGGGTCAGGCCGGCGCGAGGAAATGCTTGCTTAGCTTGAGACCTTGCCCCTGATAGTTCGAAGCAATTCCCGCGCCGTACAGCTGCGTGGGTATTTCGGACATTTTCTCGTAAATCAGGCGTCCAACGATCTGGCCATGTTCAAGCACGAACGGGGCTTCGTGACAGCGCACTTCCAGAACACCGCGCGACCCTGCGCCGCCGGCTGTGGCATGGCCGAAACCCGGGTCAAAAAAGCCTGCGTAGTGGACGCGGAACTCTCCGACCATGGCAAGATATGGGGCCATCTCGGCTGCGAATTCTGGTGGTATGGTGACGGCCTCGCGGCTTACCAGGATGTAAAACGCTCCTGGGTCGAGGATGATCTGCCCGTTGTCGCTGTGAACTTCTTCCCAAAAGTCTGCGGGCGCATAGTGGCCGATGTTGTCAAGGTCAATCACGCCGGTATGGGGTTTGGCCCGGTACCCGACCAAGGTCGTGCCAGGCAACCGCAAGTCGACCGAAAAGCCCAACCCGTCATCGATCACGGCGTCGCCATCGACAAGCGGCGTTTCGGTGTGCAGGGCACGCAGCGCCGCATCATCCAGCGCCGCATTGCCGGAGGAAAAGCGAATCTGGTTCAACCGCATGCCGGGACGTACGAGCACCGAAAAAGACCGGGGACAGATTTCGGCGTAAAGCGGCCCGGTATAGCCATGCGCGATACGGTCAAATTCCGTACCGCCGTCTGTGATGGTACGGGTCAGCAGGTCCAGCCGCCCGGTCGAGCTTTTGGCATTGGCGACCGCCGATATATCATCTGGCAGGGCAAGGCTCTCCATCAAGGGTACGACATAGACGCATCCCTTTTCCAACACCGCACCGCTGGTCAGGTCAACGCGGTGCATCTCGAATTCGGTTAGACGATCAGCGACCTTTGCGCCGTGCCCGGTCAGAAACGAGGCCCGCACGCGATACGCGACGGTTCCAAGCCGCAGGTCGAGACTGGCGGGTTGGACCTGGGCCGGATCGACCTCGGGGGTGCCGATGATCTGACCGGCACTGATCATATCGTTGATGTGTTGGTTGGGAATAACACCGCCCATAGCTGGACCTTTCAAATGCAAACACCCGCAACCACAAGGGCGCGGGCGTTTGTTTTATGTCGGTTGGTCGGGCTAGCAGGACTCGAACCTGCGACCTTCCGTCCCCCAGACGGACGCGCTACCAGGCTGCGCCATAGCCCGACATGCAGCGGTTCATACCTGATAATCGCCGGGGCGCAAGGGGGAATTGCCGCAAACTGCACCAGTGGTTTCAGTCAGCAGCTGCGGCGGGTTCCGCATTGGACATCGAATCGCGCACGGCGGTCAATCGCTCCAGCAGCGGGGCGATTTCGCGGGCGGTGTCTGGAGATAGGCTCCGACATTGCAACACAGCTGCCAAGGCATGTGGTTTGACGATGATATCAGCTTCGACAGGGAACACCGGATCGGGAATGACGCGTGGTTTGGGCAGGGGGGGCGTGACTTGGTGCTTGGCTGCCGCTTCATCCAGGTCTTCGGGCCCCGAGTCTGCTTGGTCTTGTACGGGATCAGCCTGTGATGGGGCTGGCCTGGTCGCGCCATCGTCAGGCGTGTTGTCACTGGACGGGGGCGGGGATTGGGTCATCGGCTGCCGCAAGAAAGTCGGAAGGTCTTCGTGCCGGGTATCGGTTGTTTCCGGCGTGGACGCATCCTGCACAGGCATGTCGGAAGACGAAGAATCGGCTTGCTCATCCGCTGGTCGGTCGGCGGTGTCGGGCGCTTTGGCGGTGGTCTGATCGGACGCGGCAGGCAGTTCGGCAACCGCAAGATCTTCGGGATCTTGAGGTGCCGGCATGTCCGGTTCGTCGCGGGCAGGCCCACTGTCATCCGGCGGCACCGATGTGGCATTCGGCGTATCCTGTGCAGCGACAGGGTCGACCGGCTTGGGCGGCTGAGGTTGGGCGGGGGCTGATTTGGCCGGCAGATCAGCCCGCGCAGCTTCAAATGAAAGCACCACGCCTTCCTGTTCCGAAGGAGTGGGTTCAACGACAACCATATCAATGGTATCGGCTGATACGTCACTATTTACCATGTTCAGTTCATCAAGCGGCTGTGAAAGCCGTGCGACGTGGCTCATGCCTTCTTCGCGTAGAACCTTTTGAACGCCTTTGATGGTTAATCCGTCATCATGCAGCAGCCGTTTGATGCCGCCAAGCAACAGCATGTCGGCAGGGCGGTAATACCGCCGTCCGCCGGCGCGTTTTACCGGCTTCACCTGCGTGAATTTACTTTCCCAAAAGCGCAGCACGTGGGCTTGGATACCAAGCCATTCCGCAACTTCTGAAATCGTCCTAAAGGCGTCCGGAGACTTGGGCATCAGGCTATCGCTTGTTCCCGTTTGCGACCCGGTCCTTCATGAGGTGGGACGGGCGAAAGGTCAGAACCCGACGCGGATTGATCGGCACTTCTTCACCGGTTTTGGGGTTTCTACCAACCCGAGCCGTTTTATCGCGGACTGAAAATGTACCGAAAGATGAAATTTTAACTTGTTCGCCTTGGACCAAAGCATCAGAGATATATTCGAGCACAGCTTCAACAAGTTGGGCACTTTCATTACGCGAAAGGCCAACCTCACGAAACACTGCTTCGCTCAGATCCATCCGGGTCAACGTCGTGTCTGCCATTCCATCCCCCATGTATTTTGGGCAGCATAGGCCGCAGCGATTTCACGTGTCAACAACAATGGGTTCTAAGGTGCTGTTTGCGCGAAGAAAAGCCACCTTACCATCGCAGGACAACGGCACCCCACGCCAGGCCGCCGCCAATCGCTTCGGTGACCAGAAGGTCACCTTTCTTGATTTGGCCCCGTTCCTGGCCCACCGACAGAGCCAGCGGAATCGAGGCGGCAGAGGTGTTGCCGTGGTCTTGAACCGTCACGACAACCTGTTCGATCGGCAGGTTCAATTTCTTGGCGGTACCTTGAATTATTCGGATATTGGCCTGATGCGGCACGATCCAGTCAATGTCGGAAGATTCGATACCGGCCCTCTCCATAGCCGTGGTTGCTGTGGCGGCCAGTTTTTCCACGGCATGGCGAAACACCTGATTGCCTTGCATGCGAACATACCCCGTCGTGCCGGTACTCACACCCCCGTCGGCAAACAGGAGATCATGCAGGCGGCCATCGGAGTTCAAGTCAGTCGACAAGATGCCCCGGTCTTTGGACGTGCCGTCGCCTTCCTGGGCTTCAAGCAATAATGCACCGGCACCATCGCCGAACAGTACGCTGGTTGTGCGATCCGTCCAGTCTATGATCTTGCTGAATGTTTCCGCACCGATGATCAGCACTCGTTTGACCTGCCCCGAAGCGATCAAAGCATTGGCATTGGCCAGGGCGAATATGAAGCCGGCACAGACCGCTTGAATATCAAAGGCAAAACCGCGCTCCATGCCGAGCTGTGCCTGCACCATTGTCGCTGCGGAAGGAAAGGTCAGATCGGCAGTAGAGGTCGCCAAAATAATGGCATCAACATCCGCAGCGGTCTTTCCAGCATCCTTGAGAGCGGCCAATGCAGCCGCTGTTGCCATGGTCGAGGTGGTTTCACCTTCGGATACGAAATGGCGTCGTTCTATGCCGGATCGTGATCTGATCCACTCATCATCGGTATCGATCTTGCCCTCAAATTCAGCATTTTCGACAACGCGTTTCGGCAAATAGTGTCCGGCACCAATTACAACAGCTCTGATTGTCATTCCGTGGCCTCTTTCATCGGGGGAGCTGCGGCGACGCGGGCTGCCAACCGATCGGTAAATTCACTTTCGGTAAGACGTACCGCCAGCCTGATGGCCGAGGATACGCCCGTTGCGTCGGCTGCACCATGAGACTTAACAACGGTCCCATTCAGCCCCAGGAACACGCCTCCGTTGACCCGCCGCGGGTCAAAACGCTTGCTCACGCGGCGTAGAGATGTATAGGCCAGCACAGAAGCGATGCGTGACCAGATCGAATTCTTGAAAGCCTGGCGCAGACCATCGCCGATCAACGTGGCAGTCCCTTCGCCGGTCTTGATCGCGATATTGCCCGTAAATCCGTCGGTTACAATCACATCGGCAACGTCACCCGAGATATCGCCACCTTCGACGAAGCCGACGAACTCAAACCCGGCATCGTCGGCGGCGTCACGAATCAACTCGTGCGCCTCCTTGAGCTCGGTACGCCCTTTATGCTCCTCGGTGCCTACATTCAGCAACCCGATCCGCGGACGTTCGATGTCCATGCCGTTGCGTGCATAGGATTTTCCCATCAGCGCAAAGCGCAGCAGGTCATCGGCATCGGCACGGACGTCTGCGCCCACATCAAGCAAAACGTTAAATCCCTGAGGATTCGTTGAAGGATAAAGCACGGCGATCGCTGGACGATTGACGCCGGGAAGCTTCTTCAGCCGGATCATCGACAGAGCCATCAAGGCTCCCGTGTTGCCGCAGCTTACAGCAACGGATGCCTCACCTGTGCGCACCGATTCGATAGCCGACCACATCGAGGTTTCCTTGCCATTGCGGACCACGTTGCTGGGTTTGTCATCCATCGTCACGATGCCTTGGGCATCTCGAATGATGCAGCGTCCCGTCAGTTCAGGGCGCTTGGCGACCAACTGTTCCAAAGTATCCGCCGGGCCGTGCAAAACAAAGGTTATGTCAGGATTCTTGCTCGCAGACTCAGAACACCCGGCAACTACGATTGCCGGGCCCTGATCGCCCCCCATCGCATCAACTGAGATTAGGGTGCGCTGAGTTCTCGCGCTAGGCTGATCGGACGTGGCCGTCATCTGGTGCGATGCCTCTTATGAACTGCGGTTGACGGGACCAGCTTACGCTGCGTCTTCGTCGAGGTCGATCTCTTCGTTCATAGCAACGACTTCGTTGTCGTCATAGTGACCGCATGCTGCACAAATGTGGTGGGGGCGCTTCAGCTCACCGCAGTTCGGGCATTCGTTTGGATTCGCAGCAGTAAGCGAATCGTGGGCGCGGCGGTTGTTGCGGCGCGATTTGGAAACTTTATTCTGTTGGACAGCCATGTCTGGTGCCTTTGCCTTCGGGGTCGTTCATCGGCTTCCTGCCAAAGACGACCGTGTTTCAGATCAACTCCCGGTTTGGGCGTGACGTGCGTTTAGGCCGAAGCCTATCCGATGTCCAACCTTAATTGGGGTGAAGGGCGCAAAATACTGTGAAATTTCGCTGATGCAACCCTGTTTTCCCGTAAACCCCCACCATTTTCAGTCTTTGTCATCTTCCAGCTTTTGCCGCAACCCCGCAAGACCGGCGAAAGGTCGTGCATCTTCATCGGTCATCGCGATCTCACCGGGCTTGGTATATACGACCTGTCCCAGTTCCGCACCATTTGCCCGTGGATATTCAGGTATCTCGAGCGCCAGTGCCTCTACCATAACCGCGGCCGGGTCGATCCATTGTCCAAGCGGTTCGGACTCGTCATCTTCGGGCATTTCGGCCTCGGGTTCGTCCGGCTCAACGTAATCTTTCATAAAAAGCCGGGTAATCTTGGCGTCGATACGGGTCTGTACAGGTTCCAGCGTGACCACACAGGGCTGCACGACAGTCGCGCCCAACCGTGCATCCATCTGCCAATCCGTGTTGCCAAGAGCGGTTATTGTCCCCTCGAACGCGAGTTTACGCACAGACGTCAGGCCGAGCTCCTGCGCGATCGCCTTCAGGGATTCCGCATCTGGACGCAGTGAAAAGGGGGTTGAGGCATTTTGCGACAGCTCTGCTACGCGCAATGCAGAAGGGCTTGGGGGCGTGCGAGACATGATGTTATGCTTTCGTTTCTTGAACCATGGGGTCTGCTTGGTGTATGCGAGATAAAAGCCATGATCTCCAAGGGCAAGAGGGCACCAATAATGCGTAACGATCGCCATGCCAAAAAGACACTGCTGATTGTCACCTTGCTGAGTGCGGGATTGGCACTTGGGGCCTGCACGCCGCAGTACAAGAATCACGGATATATTCCGCCGCAGGAGGATCTGGACAAGATTGCCATAGGGCGGGATACGCGCGATACTGTTGCCCAGACCGTCGGCGTACCGGTTTCGGGCGGGCTTTTGACGAACTCAGGCTATTACTATGTCCGGTCGCGTCACAGGGCGATCGGGTTCATGGCCCCTATCGAGACCCAGCGAGAGGTCGTTGCCGTGAGCTTTGATGCAAACGGTGTGGTGAACAACGTCGAGCGCTTCGGTCTGGAAAGAGGCAAGGTCGTCACGATTGACCGCCGCGTCACCAGTTCTCCGATCAGCGACAAATCGTTCTTGCGCCAGCTTTTGGGCAATCTGGGACGCTTTAACCCGGCGGCATTCGGGGGCTGAGGCGCGGGAATGTTGCCGTCAGGCAGCACGGATAGCTTTGGGATGATCAAAGGGCACTATCGGGCCGTTGCAGCGACGAGCGAGCGGGATGTCGAAGCCGCACAAGCCCTGCGCGCAGTTTGTTTTGGTGTACCTGCGCGTTTCGACGCCGATGTTTTTGATCGACACAAGCAGCACATACTGATCCGCGATCTCAGAACCGGTCGGTTGGTGAGTTGTTTTCGGCTTGAAGTTCTTACCGGGTCGATGCTGGAACAGAGCTATGCCGCACAGTTTTATGACCTGGCAAAACTGTCGCGCTATAACGAACCGATGATGGAGCTTGGACGGTTTTGCGTACGTCCAGGCGTCAATGACCCTGACGTGGTTCGGATAGCATGGGCGGCACTGACGCAGTATGTCGAAGCGCATGGAATAAAATTGCTTTTGGGGTGCACGTCGTTTGCGGGGACCGATGCGGACCGCTATGGCGATGTGTTCGCGCTTCTGCATGATCGTTATCAGGGACCGCCCGCATGGCGACCCGATGCTAAGGCACCCGAGGTTATGCGGTTTCGTCCGCGCGCGCTTGGCCCGTCCGCTTTGAAACTGGCGATGCAGGGGATGCCGCCGTTGCTGCGCACGTATCTCATGATGGGCGGGTGGGTGAGCGATCATGCGGTTGTCGACCGTCAGTTAAAGACACTGCATGTTTTTACCGGCCTCTCGATCGATGCGATTCCGGAAGCGCGCAAACGGTTGTTACGTGGGTTGGTTTGAAGAGATTCTATGCCTTCGGCGAGGATTTTGAACCATTTGGAACAGCGGTCATTGACCCGGACGCAACGTGGCGCTAGCTGGCGTGCATGGCACGCGCACCCCTTTTACAAGTAAACGAGATTTCCCTGACTTTCGGCGGCGATCCCGTATTCGAGAACATGTCCCTTGTGGTTCAGACCGGCGACCGACTGGCGCTGGTGGGCCGGAACGGGTCAGGCAAATCCACATTGATGAAAGTCATGGCGGGACTGGTCGAGGCTGACAGCGGCGACGTGATCGTCGGGCCCGGCGTTTCGGTGGGCTATATGGAGCAGGACCCGGATCTGACCGGGTTCGAGACCCTGGGTGATTTTGCGTCGCATGGGCTGGACCCGAGCGAGATGTACAAGGTCGAACGCGCCGGCGAAGGGTTGAAGTTCGACCCCGCACGCCCTGTCAGCACCGCGTCGGGGGGGGAGCGTCGCCGCGCGGCACTGGCGCGTCTGATGGCGTCCGAGCCCGAGCTGATGTTGCTGGACGAGCCGACCAACCACCTGGATATTGAAGCGATCCGCTGGCTTGAAGACGAGCTGAAAGCGACGCGGGCCGCCTTCGTTATCATCTCTCACGATAGGGCGTTTCTGCGCGAGTTGACACGGGCGACGTTATGGGTCGACCGCGGCGTTGTGCGCCGGCAGGACATCGGCTTTGGCGGGTTTGAAGCCTGGCGCGACCAGATGTGGGAAGAAGAGGACATGCAGCGCCACAAGCTGAACCGCAAGATCAAGGCGGAAGCACGGTGGGCTGTCGAAGGCATTTCAGCGCGGCGCAAGCGCAACCAAGGCCGCGTGCGCGCCTTGCAAGACCTGCGGGCCGAACGCGCCAGCCAGATCAAGCGTCAGGGCACCGCCGCCATGGCGCTGGAAGCAGGGCCAAAATCCGGCCGCAAGGTGGTCGAGGCCATGGGCATCACCAAGGCCTTTGGCGACAAGACGATTCTGCGCCCCTTTGACATCACGATCCAGCGCGGTGATCGCATCGCCTTGGTCGGGCCGAATGGTGTGGGCAAGACGACGTTGCTGAACATGCTGATCGGGAAAGAACAGCCCGACGGGGGCGAGATCAAGCTTGGCACCAATCTGGAGATCGCGCTGTTTGACCAGGCGCGGGCGCAGCTGGATGGGGATATGACCCTGTGGGACAGTCTGACCGGCGATCCGGAAATGCGTGTTTCGGGCAAGGCGGACCAGATTTTGGTGCGCGGGCAGCCGAAACACGTGGTTGGTTACCTGAAAGAATTCCTGTTCGACGAAGGGCAGGCACGTGCGCCCGTGCGGTCGTTGTCGGGTGGTGAAAAGGCGCGGTTGCTGCTGGCCAAGATCATGGCGCGGTCCAGCAATATGCTGGTCCTCGATGAACCGACCAACGATCTGGATGTCGAAACCCTTGATCTGATGCAGGAGTTGCTGTCGACCTATGACGGCACCGTGCTGCTGGTCAGCCACGATCGTGACTTCCTTGACCGGGTTGCCGCGACCACCATCGCGATGGAAGGTGACGGCAAGGCGACTGTCTATGCGGGCGGGTGGACGGATTATCTGGCGCAGCGCCAGCAGGATGATTTTGACCAAAGCGTCGCCGCCAAATCAAAGCCCGGGGCGAAATCCGAAAAGCCCAAAGCGGCGCAGCAATCGGGCCTGAGCTTTACCGAAAAGCACCGGCTTGAGGCGCTGCCCGCCGAGATTGCGCGTCTGGAAGCCGAGATTGCGAAACTGGAAGAATTGATGAGTGATCCGACACTGTATTCCGACAATCCGGTGAAATTCCAGAAAGCGACCGATGCCTTGGTCGAGCGGAATGAAAAGCTGCAGGATGCAGAGGCCGAGTGGCTGATGCTGGAAGAAAAAGCCGAAAGCTAAAGGGGGCAGGGCGACCCGCCCCCCTCGCGTATTGCGGGGGCTTAGCCCAGTTGTACCAGCGCGTGGCGTTTCTTGCCCGCGCTAAGCTTGATCGGTGTCGCCAGCGTGGCTGCATCGACCATCAGGCCTGCGTCTGTCAGCGGTTCGTCATTATAGCGGGCACCGTTTTCGGTGATCAGACGCTTTGCCTCTTTGCCCGAACCGGCCAGACCGGATTTCACGATCAGCTGCACGATAGAGATGCCGTCGCCGATATCCGCCGCGCTGAGCGTCAGGGTGGGCAGGTCATCGCCGACGCCGCCTTTTTCAAACACTTCGCGTGCCGTAGCTTCGGCATTCTTTGCGGCTTCGGCTCCGTGCAGCAGGGTCGTGACCTCGTTCGCGAGGATGATCTTGGCCGCATTGATGTCGGAGCCTTCCAGCGCGCCCAGACGGTCGCACTCCTCGACCGGTAGTTCGGTGAAGATCTTGAGGAACTTGCCCGTATCCGCATCGGTGGTGTTGCGCCAGAACTGCCAGAACTCGTAAGGCGACAGCATGTCCCCGTTCAGCCAGATCGCGCCGCCCTGGGATTTGCCCATTTTGCGGCCGTCGCTGGTGGTGAGAAGGGGGGTGGTGAGGCCGAAAATCTCTTGATCCAGCACGCGGCGGGTCAGGTCGATCCCGTTGACGATATTACCCCATTGATCCGAGCCACCCATCTGCAGCAAACAACCATAGCGGCGGTTGAGTTCAAGGAAATCATAGGCCTGCAGGATCATGTAGTTGAATTCGAGGAAGGACAGCGACTGTTCCCGATCCAGGCGGGATTTGACGCTTTCGAAGGACAGCATCCGGTTGACGCTGAAATGCCGCCCGATGTCGCGCAGGAATTCGAGGTAGTTCAGGTTGTCCAGCCATTCGGCATTGTTCAGCATGATCGCGTCGCTGGCACCGTCACCGTAGGACAGGTATTTCTCGAACACCTGCTGCATGCCGGCGATATTGGCGTCGATGGCGGCATTGTCGAGCAGGGGGCGTTCGTCCGACCGGAAGGAGGGGTCGCCCACTTTGGTGGTGCCGCCGCCCATCAGGGTGATCGGTTTGCCGCCGCATTTCTGCAACCAGCGCAGCACCATGATATTCATCAGGTGCCCCACATGAAGGGATTTCGCTGTCGCGTCATAGCCGATATAGGCAGGCACAGCCCCCTTCATCAGCGCGTCATCAAGGCCCTGATAGTCGGTGCAATCGGCAAGAAAGCCGCGTTCCATCATGATGCGGATGAATTCTGATTTGGGGTGGTATGTCATGGTGCTTGCCCTCAGCTTGGGTGGTGGTGCACTCTATAGGTGCTGAGCAGACAAAGGAAAAGGCCATGAATAAGGCCCAAGGGGCAAGAACCCCGACACGGATCGCGAAAACAGGCCCGCTGCGGGTCGCAGGCGCGATGAGCGGTACATCGCTCGACGGGGTGGATATTGCCGTGATTGACACCGATGGGCACGATATTCTGGGCTTTGGCGCGTCGGGGTATCGGGAATATTCTGCAGCGGAACGAAAGGTTATTGCGGCGGGCTTTGGGAAATGGGCGGGGGCAGAGGTTCAGGCTGCTGCGCAAATCGTAGAGTCGGCGCATCTTGAGGCATTGGATGCCTACCGTGAAGTCGACCTGATCGGGTTTCATGGGCAAACGCTGGCGCATGCACCGCGTCTGCAAGGTACGTTGCAGGTTGGATGCGGTGATGTGATCGCTGATACGCTCGGTGTCCCGGTCGTGTGGGATTTTCGCACCGCTGACGTGCAATTGGGCGGCGAAGGCGCGCCGCTGGCACCTTTTTTCCATCACGCCTGCGCGCGCTATGCCGGACTGACCGGGCCGGTGGCGTTTTTGAATCTGGGAGGTGTGGGAAACCTGACGTGGGTTGATCCGTCGATAGAACGCCCCGAGTCCGAAGGAGCGCTGCTGGCATTCGACACCGGCCCTGCCAACGCCCCGATCAACGACCTCATGCAGTCGCGACTGGGGTTGGCCTGCGATAAAGATGGCAAGATCGCTTCTGGCGGTGAAGTTGAAACCGGGGCATTGGAGCTGTTTCTTGCTGAACCCTATTTCTCAAGAATGCCTCCTAAATCTCTAGATAGAAATGACTTTTCAGAAATGATAGCGCTTGTCACCGAACTGTCAGACGCAGATGCGGCGGCGACACTGACGGCCATGTGCGCGGCCGGCGTCGCCGAAGCCATGCAGCATTGCCCGCGTTTGCCGGAACGCGTGTTGGTGACGGGCGGAGGGCGACATAATCCGGTGTTGATGCAGATGTTGGCGGTAAGCCTGGATTGCCCGGTGGTACCCGTCGAGGATATCGGCCTTGATGGTGATATGCTCGAGGCGCAAGCCTTCGGTTATCTGGCAGTGCGGGTGGCGCGCGGGATGCCGACTTCGTGCCCTGGCACGACGGGGGTCCGGGCAGCGGTTGGGGGTGGCACGGTAAGCATGCCAAGCCAGTGAACGATTAGCGTTGCGCATGCACGAAAAAAGCGCGCAGATCCTGCACGCTTTTTCCCTTTCAAGACAAACCGCGGTTGGCTGACCCAGGCTTAACCCTTGAGGATTGATCGGCCGGCGTATTGTGCCGTCAAACCAAGCGATTCCTCGATCCGGATCAATTGGTTGTATTTCGCCAGCCGGTCAGACCGCGCCAACGATCCGGTTTTGATCTGCCCGCAATTTGTCGCGACGGCGAGGTCTGCAATTGTGGCATCCTCAGTCTCACCTGACCGGTGTGACATGACATTGGTGTAACCTGCGCGATGCGCCATATCGACAGCTTGCAGTGTTTCCGACAGGGTGCCGATCTGGTTCACCTTGACCAGCATGGAGTTGGCGCAGCCGCGCTTGATACCGTCCGCCAAGCGGGCGGGATTTGTCACAAACAAATCGTCGCCAACCAGCTGCACCTTGCTGCCTAGACGGTCGGTCAACATTTTCCAGCCTTCCCAATCGTCCTCTGACATGCCGTCTTCGATCGAGATGATCGGATAGCTATCGCACAACGCGGCAAGGTAATCGACGTTTTCCTCACTGCTCAGAGTTCTACCTTCACCTGACAGCACGTATTTTCCGTCATCGAAATACTCTGTAGCTGCACAATCCAGCGCCAGATAAATTTCCTCGCCCGGTTTGTACCCGGCTTTCTCAATGGATTTAAGTATGAAATCAAGGGCATCCCGGGTAGAGCTGATGTTTGGCGCGAAGCCGCCTTCGTCGCCGACACCTGTGGCCAGACCTGCCTCGGACAACTCTTTCTTCAGGGTGTGAAATACCTCTGATCCCATGCGCACCGCATCGGCGATGTTTTCGGCAGATACGGGCATGATCATGAATTCCTGAATATCGATAGGATTGTCAGCATGTTCCCCGCCGTTGATGATGTTCATCATCGGCACCGGCAACATGCGTGCCGACGCGCCGCCAACATACCGATACAGAGGGAGCGACGAATAATCGGCAGCGGCCTTGGCGACGGCAAGCGAAACACCCAATATCGCGTTGGCCCCCAGGCGCTTTTTGTTTTCAGTGCCGTCCAGCTCGATCATCGTGCCGTCGATCTCGATCTGTTCGGTGGCGTCGATGCCCACCAGCGCTTCGGCGATTTCGCCGTTCACCGCTGCACATGCTTCCAACACACCCTTGCCCAGATAGCGTTTCTGATCACCGTCCCGGCGCTCGACTGCCTCATAGGCCCCGGTGGAAGCGCCCGACGGTACTGCCGCACGGCCCATCGTGCCGTCCTCAAGCGTGACATCTACCTCTACGGTGGGGTTGCCTCTGCTATCCAGTATTTCGCGGGCGTGAATGTCGATGATGGTGCTCATAGGAATTATCCTTTTGCGGGTGTCGTTGGGCGATGGTTTAGCGTGGGTTCCGAAGGATGGAAAGTGTCAGGCGCGCTGCTTGACTTTGCGTTCCCGCCATACCGTATAGATGCCCGAAGCTACAATGATGGTTGCGCCAACATAGGTAAGCATATCTGGCCTCTCTTGAAACACCGTGATTCCGACGACCATGGCAAACAACAGGCGTGAATACCGAAACGGAGTGACAAAGCTGATTTCACCTATCCGCATTGCGGCTACGATACCGTAATAAGCGACCATGCCGAATGTCAGCGCCGATACCATGAACACCCACTGCACCCCTGTCATCGCGACGAACGCGGTGCCGGTCCCCAGCATGAAAACCAGGCTGGCCGGGACCAGCGCCAGAAAAGCCAGAAACGAAAGCTGGAAGCTTGATGTGGATTTCGGCACGCGACGCGTTGCCAGATCACGCAGTGACAGGCCCAGTACCCCCAGGACCGCAAGCAGTGACAGGATCTGAAAGCTCTCCATACCGGGGCGTATCACCAAAAGCACACCGAACATGCCCACCAGGATCGCGCTCCAACGGCGCCACCCGACCGGATCACCCAGGAAAAGCGCGGCCCCCAGGGTCACCACCAGCGGCGTGGCCTGCAAGATCGCCGACGCTGAAGAAATCGGTGTCAGCACAATTGCAGAGACAAAGCCCAGGGTCCCGATAATCTCTCCGGTGGCGCGCAGCAGGATCGGCAGGGTCAACACTCCGCGGTCCAGCAGCGGTTCGCCCCTGAAGCGCATCAGCCCGCCATAGCAGACCGCGCCGCCAACCCCGAGAAGAAAGATAATCTGACCGACCGGAATATGCGAACCCATCAACTTGATGAACATGTCTTCTATGGCAAAGCCCAGCATCGACAGCACCATGATCAGCGCACCGCGCAGGTTATCCATGTCTTATCCTTTCTCATCCGCATCTTGGGTAAATCGCATCGTGTGTTCCATGTCGCTTCGGCAGGGAATGTGCAAGCTGCGGTGTCATCTGCGTACGCGTGCCGTCGGCTCTCGTGATCTTTGTGCGCCAGGGCCGTTGACTTTGCCCGCCAAAAAGCCCATCTGGGCAACAAGCGAAGCCCTCTGCCGCGTGAGCAGTTCAGCCCTTTGGTCCGTTGGATCATCATATTGCTGAGAGACAGGGCCGCCGATGTTCCCAAAATCACGCGTGGGGCCAAGCGCAACAGACAGGGCGTTGGCACTAGGCCAAGCCCTGCGATCTGTTTTGCGTCCCTCGCGGTGCAGCCCTTCCGGGTATCCGCGTGATTGTTAGAGGCGGGGCACCCTGCACACGCCTTTGGAAAGACGAAAGAATATGAGCGATTTTGAGATGATGGGCCTGCCACGCCGTTTGGTCAAAGCTTTGACCAACATGGGTATGACGGACCCGACCCCGATCCAGAAGCAAGCCATCCCGCATGCGATGAACGGCCGCGACGTGATGGGTCTTGCCCAGACCGGTACTGGCAAGACGGCAGCGTTCGGTGTGCCGCTGGTCGCCCAGATGCTCGAGATGGAGGCGCGGCCCGAACCGCGTACCGTACGCGGTCTGGTGCTGGCCCCGACACGGGAACTGGCCAACCAGATCATGGAGAACCTGAAAGGGTTCTGCGAAGGCACCCAGCTCAAGACGATGATGATCGTGGGCGGGCAGTCGATCAATCCACAGATCAAGCGGATGGAACGCGGTGTTGACCTGCTGGTGGCCACACCCGGCCGCTTGCTGGACCTGATGGATCGCCGCGCGGTGTTGTTGCACAAGACCACGTTCCTGGTATTGGACGAGGCTGACCAGATGCTCGACATGGGTTTCATCCACGACCTGCGCAAAATTGCTTCGGTATTGCCCAAGGAACGCCAGACCATGCTGTTCTCGGCCACGATGCCCAAGCTGATGAACGAGATCGCAAACAGCTATCTCAACAGCCCGATCCGTATCGAGGTCTCGCCTCCCGGCAAGGCGGCCGACAAGGTCACGCAGGAAGTCCACTTTATCGCGAAGGCCGAAAAGAAGGCTCTGCTGATCGAATTGCTGGGCAAGCATACCGAAGAACGAGCCTTGGTTTTCGGCCGCACCAAGCATGGTTGCGAAAAACTGATGAAGGATCTGGTAAAAGCCGGTTTCAAGGCGGCTTCCATCCACGGCAACAAAAGCCAAGGTCAACGTGACCGCGCTATTGAAGCGTTCAAAAAAGGGGATGTCACCGTATTGGTGGCGACCGACGTGGCAGCGCGCGGGCTCGATATTCCAGATGTCAAACACGTGTACAACTACGAATTGCCAAACGTGCCTGATAACTACGTTCACCGGATCGGGCGCACCGCGCGCGCGGGCAAGGACGGTGCAGCCATCGCGTTTTGCGCGCCAGATGAAATGGGCGAATTGAAGGACATCCAGAAAACCATGAAGGTATCCATCCCGGTCGCTTCTGGTCGGCCGTGGGAAGCGATGGATGAACCGGCCAAGCCGGGCAAGGGCCGTGGAAACCGTGGCCGTGGTCAGGGCGGGCGTTCCGGAAACGGGGGAGGCCGTCCCGGCGGCGGCGGCGGCGAAGGCAAGTCGGCCGGTGCCGCACGTCGCCGACGCAAGCCCGGTGGTGCGCAACGGGCGGCATGAATAACGCTGCCAGGCGTTTGATGCTCGGGGTGCTTTATACGTCGGTGGCGCTGCTTGTTGCAGTGCCACCGCTCTACCTGCTCATGACCGCACCGACATGTCCGACCGAACCATGCCAGATATCATCACGGTCCTACTTCACCGTCGACATGGCGTCTGTATGGTTGGTACCCTTCAGCATCGCGGCGGTTCTGCTCGTGCTCCTGTTCAAGCTGAAAAACCGCGCCTAAGCTCTTCCAAATGGCCCAAAATCCTCGCCCGCAGGGCGAAACCTGCGCCGGTTCCCACGGGCGCTACTCGGCTGGATCGGCTAACCAGCTGTCATCACGCCGCAAGATCCGCCCTAGGTATATCATCAACGCAAAGCCGATTCCGGCAAGGATCAACACCGACGCCACCAAGGGCGCTATCGTCCCACTGAACACCAGTCCTATCGGCGATGCGATGACCGCAGCCATCACCGTCGATGTGGCCCCGATCACAGACGCCGCCATCCCCGCGATGTGACCCAAAGGCTCCATCGCCAGAGCGTTCAGGTTGCCCATGACCAATCCGGCTTGGAAAAACAAACTCGCCTGCCATAACGCGAAAAAATAAAAGCCGAACGGTTCGGGCAGACTGCCCAGCCCAAGGGCCAGCATTATTGCCGACAGAATGATCTGAGCCCCAAGAGCCAGCGTGACGATCCGCAGCATTCCCAACCGTACCACCAGCAATGCGTTCAGCAGACTGGAGCTGCCCGATACCAGGGCGATGACGCCAAACCAAAACGGAAAACTCTCACCACGGTCATACACCTGGTCATAAATCGGCTGTACCAGCATCAAAACCGAAAACAAGATCGACAGCGCGAGTGTTTGCACGGTGATCGATACGCACACCATACGGTTACCGAATATTTCTTTGGTCGCCAGCCATAGCAAAGGCAACTGTAACGGGCGGCGCTTGTCTTTGGGCAATGTCTCGGGCAGGCGCAACCACATCCAGACGGCAGACATCGCTGCGAAAACGACGAACGATATAAAGATGCCGCGCCAGTCCGAGAACCTGATGATGACCGCGCCCAAAGCCGGGGCGAATGCCGGCACAATCACGAAGATCATCATCACAAAGGACATGATCCTGGCCATCTGGCGACCGGAAAAGAGGTCGCGGATGATCGCCAGGGATACCACCCTGGGCCCAGCGGCCCCCAACCCCTGAAGCACCCGCGCCGCCAGCATGATCTCGAGAGATTGGCTGGCCCATGCAATGGTCGTGCCCAGGATATACAGGAAAGCCCCGCCGTAGACGATGTTCTTGCGCCCGAATGCGTCTGCCAACGGTCCGGTTACAAAAGTGCCCAAGCCCAGCCCAAAGACAAAGGCGGTCAAGATCAGCGGGACGCGCTCGGGAGTGTCCTGGCTCAGATCTGCGGTGATTTGGGGCAGGGCAGGCAGCATCGCATCCGTGGAAAAGGCAATCGTTGCGAACATCATTGCAATCAAGGCAATGAATTCTGGCCGGCTCATGCGAAAATCGGGTCTATCGGTTGTCATCTCTGGGGGCCTCGTTTGCGACGGATCACAAGACGCAGCCCTCGCAGGGCATTCATAAGGCTACCTTACGGAATGTGCAATCCAATTTACCGCCCGCTTTAACGCCCGCGCAATGATCAGGCGGTCAACGCAGCCCGAGGATAGTCCGATTTCGGCACCGGCCAGGCCGTCGGGATCTCCAGAACCTGCACAATTGCGTCCAACCCCTCCAGTTCCTGGCGCGCCCCTTCGGGCAGAACCAGGATGGAAATGTCGTGGTTCACGATATCGCTCCATCGCTGTTCCCACCCGTCTACCGCAATGACCCGAGAGACAAAGCGGCAGCTTTCCAGCATGGCCCGGCGTGTCTTGAAAGGGGTATGGACAGGGGTGCCGAGGTACGAACAAAAATCATCCGTGGTACAGCCAACAATCAAATCACTGCCCAGTCGGGAAAGCCTTCTCAGCCATTGGGCATGATCTACTGTCAGACCGTCAAACGCGCCGTACGTCAGCACGTTGCGAACCGGTTGCCCGGTCGCCGCGGACGGCATCGTTCCGTGACCGGCGCGGGTGGGTGCACTCGTGTGTATCATTCTGCCTGCTCATTTTTTGGGGTCTTTGCCCCTTGATTACCGCGATTCTAGGCAGATTTCCCCTCAATGGCAAAAGCTTTATTGCATGTGAAAGATATCAGTCTGTCTTGCGCAGATCGGCCAACACCTTCTTCCACAGATCCGGTGGCTGAGCACCGGGCACGGCATGTCGACCCGCCACGATAAAAGTCGGCACCGATGTGATACCCATTTTACGGCTGTGTGCATCACGATCGCGGATGTCTTGAACGTCTGCATCCGTGTCCAAAAGCCTTGATACCAAAGACGCGTCCATCTCGATGACATCAGCGATATCGCACAACACCTCGGCATCTCCGATATCCCGCGCATCAACGAAATATGCTTTGAACAGCGCCGACACAGCGGCGGTCTGCCGTCCTTCGATGCCCGCCCAGTGAATAAGCCGGTGCGCATTCAACGTGTTCGGGGTACGCTGCATGGCTTCGAAATTGATCTTCAGCCCTGCCTTTTCGGCGTGCTCCACTACCGGAGCGTAGGCGCGCACGGCGGCTTCCTTGCCGCCGAACTTCCCCTCAAGATAGGCCCGGCGGTCCATGCCGGCCTCGGGCATGTCCGGGTTCAGTTGAAACGGATGCCATTCAATCACGAACGGATGATCGGGTTCGCTTTCCAACGCGCGGTCAAGATGGGCCTTGCCTATATAGCACCAGGGGCAAATCGGATCGGACATGATGTCAAGCTTGATAGGATCGGTCATTTATGTGCCTCATAGTTTGCGCGCAGGGTTCGACGCAACAGTTTGCCGTTGGCCCCCATTGGTAGCTCGGGCAGATGAATATAAACGCGCGGCTGTTTATACCGCGCCATGTTGCGTTCTGCATAAAGCGACAGTGCACTAGCGTCCAGAGCGACATCCGCCGTATAGAAAGCAGCGATGACCGTGACATCCGCCCTGACGTTGACTTCACAGACACCCACGGCAACGATGCCGGGAAATTTGGCAAGCGTCTGTTCGACTTCGATAGGGGATACGCGGAACCCACCGGCATTCATCATGTCATCATTGCGCCCCAGATAAGTGATCTGGCCATCGTCGTCCATGATGCCCTGATCGCCTGTCAAGAACCACTCACCCTGATATTTCGACTTCGTCAGCTCGGCTTGTCCCAGATACCCCAACATCAATCCCGGATCGCTTTTATGGATCGCAATCGTGCCCTCGGTTCCCACGGCGACGGGACCATCGGGGCCGATCAAGGCAACGCGGCGTCCGTCCTGGGGCCGACCCAACGTACCTTCACGGGCAGGGTGGTCCGGTGAGGCCGAGATAAAGGTCGAACATTCCGACATGCCGTAGGCTTCGTATATCTCGGTCCCGCTCGCCTCGCGCCATGCCTTGCTGACAGAAGCAGGCAGTTTTTCCCCCGCGCTCAACCCGTGTCGAAGGTCAGGTGCGTCGACCCGGGTGTTGCGTTTCAACATCTGGCGGTAAACGCCAGGGGCGGCTGCAAAGATGCTGGGCCTGTATCGTGTCATCAGCTCGGGCAGCACGTCGGCCGGGCTCCCAGCCGCGGGTATCAATGCCGTCGCCCCCCTGGTCCATGGGTCCATCAGCCCGGTACCCAACGTATAGGTCCAGTTGAACGCGCCCGCGTGCATCATGCGGTCGTCCTCGCGCAACCCGTACCATCCATCGAACATCATCTGCCGGGCCCAAATTGCGCGATGCGCGTGCATCACCGCTTGCGGGGTGCCCGACGTGCCAGACGTATAGATGATATAACCCAACCGGTCCGGATCACCCATATGCCACTGTGCCGGCGGCAGTCCGCGCATCTCACGCAGATCATCGACGGTGCAAATGCCCGCACGGGTCGGACAATCGATGCCGGGGTCGCGCAGGATTACTTTCGGGTTCAACACATCGGCGATGCGTGTCACCTCCGGCAAGGTCAGGGCCGCAGCGGTGGGGACAGGCACCAGACCGACGGCCAATGCCCCCAGATAGGCCAGCGGGAAGTCGACGGTGTTTCCAAGGCGCATCAACACCACATCGCCCGGAACCAACCCCAGCTCCAGCAGCCCCGATCCGGTACCACGCACCGCAGCCTCAAGCCTGGCAAAGCTCCAATCCTCTGTCCCACAGGGATCCACAACGGACAAAGCAGTCTTGTCGCCCAAACGTGTCGCGTGCTGCAATACATGGGCGGCCATGTTGAAAGAGCCGGGGCAGGGCGCATACCCTTCTGATCGCGAAATAGAATACATGGCTCATCGCTAGCCTGCGATGGCAGACGTTGCAAGCCAGATGGCGCAGGGATATAGGCGTCGTCATGTCGAAGGAAGCACCGAAATCCATGATCCAGATCGCACGCGAAAGCGGCGCGACCGAAACAGCGCCGCCTGTCGATCTCGGCGCACGCGTGCGCGAACTGCGCAAAGCCCGCAACTGGACCCTGGAACAGGCGGCCAACCAGGCGGGCCTGGCGCGCTCCACGCTAAGCAAGATTGAAAACGGACAGATGTCACCCACCTACGACGCCTTGAAAAAGCTTGCTGTAGGGTTGGAAATTTCAGTCCCGCAGCTTTTTACACCGCCCTCCGCAGGTCAGATAAACGGGCGCATGGCCATCACCAAGTCAGGCGATGGAACTGCCAAGGCCACGACCACCTACGAACACGAGCTGCTCGCCGATACCTTGCGCAAAAAACAGATGCTGCCCTATCGCGCCCGTATCCGCGCCCGAAATGTCGAAGAATTCGACGGCTGGGTCCGCCATGATGGCGAAGAGTTTTTGTTCGTGCTGACCGGGGTGATCAAGCTTTACACGGAATTCTATGAGCCTGTCGAAATGCGCCGCGGCGACAGCGCCTACTACGACGCCACGATGGGGCATAACGTCGTGTCAACCAGCGACGAAGATGCGACCATCCTTTGGGTCACTTCGCTCGCCTGACACGCCTCGGCCTCTTTCATTTTGCCTTTTAAACTCTCCCCGAAGGGGATCGCGGCGCGCGTATCGCACAGTGTCTCGCGGCCGGGCGGATGCACACCGACAGTGCGCATTCTTCGCTCAGTCTTGCGGATCGAGCCACCAGACCTCAGGCATAAAATTCGGGCCATCGCCGTATAGGGGCACGTGTTCGGGGTATTTCAACGCCGAGATATGGGCGATGCGGTCTTCGGTGAATTGCCAGAACGGGATAACATAGCGCCCCGCCGTCAGCACCCGGTCCAAAGCGTGCGTTGCGGCGATAAACTCGTCGTTGCTCTTGGCGCTCACCATCGTGTCTATCAGCGCATCGATCGCCGCGGATTTCACCCCCATCAGGTTGCGGCTTCCGGGTTGGTCCGCCGCCTCCGATCCCCAATAGTAGCGCTGCTCGCTTCCCGGGCTCAACGACAGGGCGCGGCGAAAGATCGCCATGTCAAAGTCGAATTCATTATTGCGCGCGACAAATTGTGCGTCATCCACGGCGTCGACGGTTACTGCAATACCCAACCGCTTCAACGCCTGGATATACAATTCGGCGATCGCCATGTTTTCAGTGCTGCCCTTGGATAGAAGGATGCTGAACGCCAGGGGGGTGCCGTCCGGGCCCCGCATGGTTCCGTCCGTGGCGCTATAGCCTGCCTCGCCGAGAGATCGCATCGCCGACCGAATCCCGGCCCTGTTGCGTGCCGACCCATCTGACACAGGCAGTGCATACCCCGCCACCGCGCCCGCGGGCAGCGTATCCTTATAGGGCGACAGCAGATCCGCCACGCGGCCCTGCGCTGGCCCGGGAAGCATCGCCAGCGGGGAGTTGGAAAAATACGACGTGATACGAGGCTGTGCGCCACCCGTCAGTGTTTCATTGATATACTCGAAGTTGAACGCGGCGATCATCGCATCACGTACTCTGATATCATCAAACGGTGCCCGACGCGTGTTCATTACAAAACCGGTCATGCCGGACGGTTTGCTATGACGAAAGGTGGATTTGACGATGTCGCCGCGTTGCACCGCAGGGAAGTCATACTGCGTCGCCCAGGTTTCTGCATTGAACTCGCGCAGCGCAGAAATCTCTCCGGCCTTGAACGCTTCGAACAGCACGTTCGCATCGCCATAAAAATCGAGCTTGATCTGGTCTATATTATGGGTGCCTTTGCGAAACGGCACATCTTTTCCCCAATACTCCGGATTGCGGGTCAGGGTCACCTGCTGGCCCGCCTCGTAATCGGTCACGGTATAGGGGCCCGAACCCATCGGAATTTCCGCCAGGGGGGCGTTGGCGAAATCGTGCCCTTCCCACTGGGCCTTGCTGAGAATCGGCCGCATGCCGGCCAAGAGCGCCAGTTCGCGATTATCGGTGTTGAAGGTCATACGCACGCTGCGCGGGCCGGTCTTGGTGATGCTGCTGATCTGGGCGCGTAATCCGTGATAGCGGGGGTGCCCTTGGGTGCCCAAAAGATCATAGCTGAAGATCACGTCTTCGGGTGTAACCGGTGTGCCATCGGCAAATCGCGCTTCGGGTCGCAACGTGAACTCCACCCACGAACGGTCCTCGGGGGTTTCGATCGATTCGGCCAAAAGACCGTAAAGCGCAAAGGGTTCATCCCAAGAACGCCCCATCAAACTTTCGTGAGTAAAGAACGGTAATTGCCAAGGCGCGGTGCCTTTGCGCACGAACGGATTGAGACTGTCAAAACCGCCGGTATTGCCCAATACGATCGAGCCACCTTTGGGCGCGTCGGGCCGCACATAGGGGAGAGACACAAAATCAGGTGGGAGAGCAGGGGTCCCATACATAGATATCCCGTGTGAGGGTTCGGCACTGGCAACCCCCGCAAAGAGAATCAGTGAAGAAACTGCCGCAACCGCCCGACACATCTGGAAAAAATAATCGGCCATTTTCGCAACAATCCCGCTTTGCCCTTGTTTTATTAGGTCATCTCTTAGCGACGCAGGCCCGCCAATTCAAACTTTAAGCTTGGATTACGGCGGCGAATTGCGTATAAAGAACTCACTGCTCGATAGGTTTCTTGCCTGTATGAAACCTGCCTCAATAACTCAACGTCCGCTTCGTGCGGACGTTTTTTTTTGTTTTAACGTGGGGCTAAGCCAAAAATGGCCGTCGGGTAGGGGTATCTGGGTCGATCCGCATTTAGGCGTTTTCTTTGCCAGAGGAGCGTTCCATTATGCAGTTGCAGAAAACACAGGAGAACACCATGGCCCATACCATAGATCTTTCAGGAAAAAATGCCGTTATCACCGGATCGAATTCCGGTATCGGGCTGGGTATCGCTTGGGCCTTGGCGCGGGCGGGTGCCGACGTGGTGCTGAATTCCTTCACCGATCGTGAAGAAGACCATGCGATTGCATCGAAGATAGCGACCGAAACCGGCGTCAACGCGCGCTATCTCAAGGCAGACATGTCCAAGGCTGACGAATGCCGCCAACTGATCACCGACGCAGGGTCGTGTGATATTCTGGTCAATAACGCCGGCATCCAGTACGTCGCGGCGATTCCCGAGTTTCCGTTGGAAAAATGGGACGCGATCATAGCCATCAATCTTAGTTCTGCGTTCCACACCACGGCTGTGGCGCTACCCATGATGCGATCCGCGGGTTGGGGACGGGTCATTAACATTTCGTCGGCGCATGGTCTTACGGCATCGCCGTTCAAGGCGGCATATGTGGCGGCCAAACACGGCATTGTCGGGCTGACGAAAACCACTGCGTTGGAAACCGCCCAGGAACCGATTACCTGTAATGCGATCTGCCCGGGATACGTTCTTACCGATATCGTGGAAAAGCAAATTCCCGATACCATGAAAAAGTATGACATGACCCGCGACGAGGTGATCAAGAACGTCATGTTGGAGCGCCAACCAAGCAAGGAATTCGCGACGGTGGAACAATTGGGCGGCACCGCGACCTTCCTTTGTTCCAGCGCGGCTGACCAGATTACCGGGACCACCATTAGCGTAGATGGTGGTTGGACAGCGCTTTGATCTCTCGGGGCGTCCACGGGACGGGGGATCGGCGTGACTAAAAAGCGTATTAATCTGGCGTTGCAGGGGGGCGGCGCACACGGTGCCTATACATGGGGAGTGCTGGACCGGTTTCTCGAAGAGAACGATCTCGAGGTTTGCGGAATTTCGGGAACGTCTGCCGGTGCGCTGAACGGAGCAGCGCTGAAAGCCGGTATGGTGAAGGGCGGCAGGCAAGCCGCCCGCGATAACCTGGCCTGGCTTTGGGCCAAGGTTTCGGCGGTTGGCGATCTGCATCTGAGCGGGTGGATGGCCCCGTTTGGTCTGGGCGCGATCAGTCAGGCGATGGCATACAGCTTTCCCGTCGCGATGAGCACCGCAGTGACGCAGATTCTGTCGCCTTATGCCTACGGGCCGCTATACCGGAACCCGTTGCAGGATATCGTCGAAGCGTTTGACTACGATCATGTCTGCAAGGTTCAGGGACCACGCTTTTTTGTCAGCGCGACCCGGGTGCGCGATGGCAAGATCAGGGTTTTTCATGGGGATGAGATCGGGCCGGATGCTTTGCTTGCCTCGGCCTGCTTGCCCACCTTGTTTCAGGCGATTGAGATTGACGACCCCAAGACCGGGCGACGCGAAGCTTATTGGGACGGTGGCTATACCGGAAACCCGGCGCTGTTCCCTCTGTTTTCGCGGGACCTGCCCGATGATATCGTAATCATCAATATCAACCCGCTTGAACGCGATGCCCTACCTACGACACCGCAGCAAATTCAGAACCGCATCAACGAGATCAGCTTTAATTCGAGCCTGCTGCGCGAACTGCGCGCGATCGAATTTGTCCAGCATCTGCTGGACCACGGGATGATCCAAGAGGGTACGATGAGCCGCGTTCGGATCCACATGATTTCAGACGATGACATGATGTCACAGTTGTCTACAGTCACGAAATCCTTTCCCAATCCGCTTGTTATCGAAGCCTTGAAAGAAGCGGGCCGCGCCTCGGCCGACAGCTTTTTGCAAGGCGATATCGACCATGTCGGGGTGCGCAGCTCTGTCGATCTGGTCAAGATGTTCAGCTAGGCGGCAGTACGTCGTTGACACTGTTGGGCGGCAGTTCATGGATCGCGGTGCTGCGCGAAGGCGGATAGACCAGACCCGCTGAAATCACGAGTTTCGCGGCGTCCTCGACAGTCATGTCGAGCTCCATGACTTCTTCTTTCGGCACAAACAACAAAAAACCCGACGTCGGGTTGGGTGTGGTTGGAACAAAAACACCGATCAACTGCCTGCTCTCACCGGCGCGTGTTGCAATCTCTCCCTTTGCGGGGATCGAGATGAACCCGAGGGCGAACATGCCTTTGCGCGGGTATTCGATCATGCAAGCTGTCTCAAAGCTCCGCTCGGTCTGTGCGAAAATCGTTTCCGAAATCTGTTTGATCCCGGAATAGATTGTGCGGACCACCGGTGTGCGGTTTACCAGACTTTCGGCAAAACGAATGAATGAGCGCCCGATAATCCCCTTGGCAAGCCACCCCACGACAATGGTGAAGAACAAGAATATCACCACCCCGATGCCGCGCACGTTGATTTGCGCGGATGGGTCGAGCCCGAAATAGGTCTGGATCAACCTGTCAGGGTGATACGCGACAGGCACCATCGGAAGCACAATCCCGTCGATCCAGCCGATCACGGTCCAGATCAACCAGATTGTCAGACCAACAGGGGCAATAACCACCAGACCGGTCAGAAAAGACGCCCGCAATCGCGCGAACATCGTCCGGCGCGGCGTGGGCATGGTTGGCGGCGTAAAAGGCGTATTCATTGCAGTTTTTGTTTTCTAACTAGTTAACAGGTCAGAGCTAGGGCGTTTGATACCCCGCTACAATGGAACGCCCCCATATAATTGAACTTTATGTGTCTTTTATTGCAAGAATTGTGGAAATTTCAGCCGCAAAGCGTGCGTTGTTGCGCACCAGCGCTATATTCGCAGTCAATGACCGGCCCTCGGTCAGTTCATAGATACGCTGTAACAGAAACGGGGTCACGTCCTTGCCTTTGACCCCTTGGGCATCAGCTTCCGCTTGGGCGGCTTGAATGATCGGGGCCAACTGGCCGACTGGAATTTCGTCTGCTGCACCAATGGGGTTCGCGATCAACTGCCCACCCCGTAACCCCATCATTATGCGGGTTTTATGAGCAGACGCGATTTGCGCTGCACTGTCCATCCGCAGCGGTGACTTCAGCGATGACGTTCTGCTCCAGAAGGCAGGAAAACTGTCTTGCCCAACCGTGATTACCGGCACACCTTGGGTTTCCAGCACCTCAAGGGTTTTGGGCACATCCAAAATCGCCTTGGCCCCGGAAGCAACCACGGTGACCGGCGTCTGTGCAAGCTCCATCAGATCGGCGGATATGTCGAAACTTTCCTCGGCACCGCGGTGTACGCCGCCGATGCCGCCCGTGGCGAACACCTCTATCCCGGCCAAGTGGGCGGCTATCATGGTCGCGGCGACGGTCGTGGCACCGGTGCCCTTGGTGGCGATGCACGCAGCGATGTCTGCGCGTGAAAGCTTGGCCACGTTGCTTGCCTGCGCAAGCTGAACAAGCTGACCGTCTTCCAGCCCGATATGCAGGACCCCGGCCACGACCGCGATGGTTGCAGGGGTGGCCCCGGCACCGCGCACATCGGCCTCGACCAGGCGGGCGACCTCGAGGTTCTGCGGATAGGGCATGCCATGAGTGATGATCGTGCTCTCCAGAGCGACGATGGGGCGGCCTTCGGCATGGGCTTTCGCAACTTCAACAGACCGGGATAAGGGGATCATATTTTCGTTTCTCCTGAAACATACTGCGCTGCGGCAGTCAGCGCTTGCGCCAGCGCCGCCTCAGGGTCGGCCCCGTGAAGTTCGGCGGCAATATGCGCGGCCATAAAGGTATCGCCCGCGCCGGTGATACGGGCAACGGTGACAGAGGGCGGGCTTTGGGTCACCAGACGATCGGTCATGGCCATCGTGGCGCAATTGCCGCCGTCGGTAACCACCGCGCGCACCGCCCCGCGATCCAGCAAGGCACGTGCCGCCGTGCGGGAATCACCGAACTCCGTCTGGCACAGCAACCCTGCTTCTTCTAGGTTCACGTATAATGTTCCGCGGCTGGCCTGAAGAAAGGGCACCAGGCGCAGGGCCTTGCCGGGGGATGCAGGCGCGACACGCAGATCCGCCTGAGCCAGCAACGGGCTGTGGGCCATTATCGAAAGCAGTTCCAGCGTCAGGTTTCCATCCAATGCCACCGCACCGTGATATGGTCCGGGCAATGTGCCATCTGCAAGCGGTCGCAAGATCTTGTCGCCCGCGGCCTCAAGAGAATGGGCGTCGGCGATCGCGGCGATCAATCCGTTCGCACCCTCGACAGCCATATAGCGGTCGGTCGGCAAATCATCGGATCGGTAGATGTAGTCCGTGTTGAGCCCGCGTAGTATGCATGCGGCGATCAGTTCATCGCCTTGGGTGTCGCGCCCGACCGCGCTGATCAAGGCGGGCGACATGCCGAACCTTGCCAGCGCCATTGCGATGTTCAACGCCACTCCGCCCGGCAGTCGGGTGATCCGCCCCGGCATATCAGAACCTTGGCGCATGGCAGTATCGGCACGGCCGATTATGTCCCACAGCACAGAGCCGATGCAAAGTATGTCTGGTACGTCCCTCATGGCGCACCTTGTGCCCAGACCAGGCTGGTTGCGCAAGCCCCGTTAGGGGATGGGTTGTACGGCAGAGCGCAGCGGTGGTGTGGTGCGCTGTATCGACAAGGCGCGCAACCGACTATTTCTGGGGAACCGCGAAAGTCAGGGATGCCCAAAGGCTTTCCCATTGCGGACTGTCTTTGGTCTTACCCACATCGGGGGCAGGGCGCAGCACGACTGAATCAACCATGTAAGTCATGCCAGGGACCACCGGAAACGTCGCGTGGCCGTTATCATCGGTACGGTATTTGGTAACCGTGACCTGTTTGTCGGCATCACGTTCGTAGACTTCGATCTGCACGTCCTGGCGGGGAGCCTGCTGATAGGTCAGAGCGATTTCCATCTGATCGTTGAAATCCGCGTCGTAGGGGTTGGTGATTGCCGTCAATTCGGTTTCCATACCCATCGCGCTGTCGTTGCCCCGCCCGTCGCCGACCGCGATCAGCGCTTTTGAATAGCGGCTGTAGCGTTCGCGCACGTGGTCTTGCGGATATCCCGCTGCCTGGTGTTCGGCGACGGCGGTTTTGAAGTCCTTGTGTTCGGTGAAGCCGACAAAGGTTTCCCAGTCGTCGTACACCAGAGAGGTCGGCGATGCCTCGTGAACCACGGTCAGCAATCCGTCGCGCGGCGGAGCGATAATACGCAACGCGGGGATGTCGCCCAGACGACCCGCGACCGGCACGACCTTGCCTTCAAAGCTGAGATCGAACCGGTTGGTGCGATTGGGAAAATACGGGAGCTTGGCCCCGTCGAAAAGCTGGCCGTTGCGCAAGTCAGTTGTCATTTCAGCACCGGGCTGTACTTGATACGCGGGTGCCTCTAGCCAATATTCGTGCGCCGTGGCCGCGGAAGCTGATACAGCACAGACGACAGCGATAACAAAACGGGATAAAAACATGCACAAGACCTTTTCTAATCTGATGGTAAAGCTGACCTATGCGCTGATTTTGTCAAGTGCCGTGTTCGCGGGGTCCGGCGGAGGCGTCCGCGCGCATGAGGTCATGCCAACCATCGCGGACCTGTCGGTTTCGGACGGGAGCGCCCATTTGACGCTGCGCATCAACCTCGAAGCATTTCTGGCCGGCATCGACCTGGATACGGTGGTCGATACAAATAACGCTGAAAATGCAGGGGATTACGACAGTTTGCGGGCGCAGCCCGCGGGCCAGATCGCGGCGCGTGCGCCTGAACTTCTTGACACCTGGAACAAATTGCCGGTGCTGCGGGCCGACGGACAACCCGCGGTGCTGGAAACAGTGTCGATCACCATTCCCGAAGATGTGAACATGAGCCTGCCGCGTGTCGCGCAATGGGAACTGACGGCACCTGTGCCCCCCGCGACAAACGGCATCGTGGTATCCTGGCCAGCGGGGGCGGGGGCGCTGGTGGTGCGCCAGCAAGGCGTCGAGGAACCCTATACCGGGTATCTGGAAGGAGGGAGCCAAAGCCCCGAGATCGTTTTGGGTGGCGGTGGCCAGCAAACTGCATGGCAGGCTTTCACGACCTATATCCCTGTGGGCTTCGACCATATTGTTCCCAAGGGCCTGGACCATATCTTGTTCGTTTTGGGACTGTTCTTTCTCTCGAGCCATATCCGCCCGTTACTGTGGCAGGTGTCGGCTTTCACCGCTGCCCACACCGTCACGCTGGCGCTTGGTGCCATGGGCTGGGTGGCGGTGCCTGCGTCGATTGTCGAGCCGCTGATCGCCGCATCGATTGTATATGTCGCAGTCGAGAATATTTTCACTTCCAGGCTGTCGCGGTGGCGTCCTTTGGTGATCTTTGGATTTGGCTTGCTTCACGGGCTTGGCTTTGCATCGGTGCTTGGCGCGTTCGGTCTGCCGCAAGATCAATTCATTCCGGCATTGATCGGCTTTAATATCGGGGTCGAGATTGGCCAGCTTACGGTCATCGCGATCATCTTTCTTTGTGTCTGGCAGGCACTGCGAGTGGCGCGGGGACAAGGCGCGGAGCGGATGGCGAAAGTGTTGTACCTGACGTTGGCCGCTGTGGCCCTGGGGCTGAGCCTGATGCCGATGCCGCGGCTCGCCCAAGTACTGGATGCGCCGGTCGCACTGTTCCTGATCCCCGGGGCTTTGATTTTCGGCGCTTGCTTTCTGTCGGTACAGTTTCGGCATACCGCAGAGCCATATCGACGTTTCGTGGCCGTGCCGGCCTCGATCGGCATCGCGCTTGTCGGAGCGTATTGGTTTGTCGAGCGGGTGTTCCTGTAACACCCGCCGCGAGGCTTAGTTCATCGCGGCGATGAGATCCGCCAAAGCCGACACCGGGTCGTCAGTGTTCCAGATCTCTTCTCCGACACCGAAAAAATCCGTGTAGGGCCCGAGGCTGCGGATCAGGTCTGTATCCAGGCCGCCTTCGGCAACAACCGGCACTTCGATCACTTCGGACCACCACTGAAACAGGTCCAGTTCAGCATGGCTTCCGTCATCCAGCGCCGAGGCGAGCACCGGGCCGAAGCTGATATAGTCGGCACCGGCTTCGCCAGCGGCCATGCCGTCGTGCCGCGAGCCGCCGCAAAAGCTGCCGACAATCGCGTCTTCCCCCAAGGTTTTGCGCGCATGACGGACAGAGCGCGCAGCATCGGTCAGGTGTACACCGTCAAGCCCGATCCGTTCAGCAAGCAATGTGTGATCGGCAATCACCAGAGCAATGTCACGGGCATCGGTCACCCCCCGCATGGCGTCGGCCGCGCGCAGGAGGCGGTCTTCGTCGCGGGTGCTGAGGGCGAGCCGCACGCAGGCAACCGGGTGCACATCCAAGACGCGCGCCAACAGGTCGGGAAAGGCGGAGAGTTCGATCTCGGGCGGGGTAATAAGGTAAAGCTGCGGTTGATCGGGCGTATCCATGGCGGGCTGTCCTTTGCATTGTTGCGCGTCAATTAGCGGATCGGCACGGGAAAGAAAAACTTTTATGCCTTCGGCGAGGATTTTTTACCATTTGGAACAGGCCGGGCTGCTTGCGACGGCTGGTGGTGGGGGATATGAGGCGAAAATGGAAAACAGTTTGGAAAATCCCAAGATACCGGCGTTTGTTTTGGTGCGCCCGCAGATGGGTGAGAATATCGGTGCCGCGGCGCGGGCCATGTGGAACTTTGGGTTGGACCAGATGCGGATCGTTGCACCGCGTGACGGCTGGCCGAACCCGTCAGCCGTGGCGCTGGCGTCGGGTGCCGGACGATTGCTGGACCAGGCTGTGATTCATGATGATGTGGCGCATTCGGTGGGCGATGCGGCATTCGTGTTCGCGACAACGGCGCGGAGTCGTGATTTGACCAAGCCGGTTTTCAGCCCTGAAGCGGCGATGACCAAGGCGGCGGAACTGATTTCCCAGGGTCGAAGGGTGGCGGTCTTGTTCGGGCCGGAGCGGGCCGGGTTGGAGAATGATGACATAGCGCGCGCCAATGCCCTTGTTTCGGTACCTGTGAACCCCGAGTTTGCGTCGCTTAACCTTGCGCAATGCGTTTTATTGATGGGCTATGAGTGGATGCGGGCACAAGGTGCGGTCGTTCCCGAACAGGTGGAAATGGCCGGTACTGTGTGGGCTGAAAACAGTGAGATCGAGCATCTAGCGCGGCATTTTGAAGACCGGCTGGATGCGGCCGGTTTCTTTTACCCCGAGCACAAGGCCGCCAGCATGAAGGTCAATCTGCGCAATATGTGGTCACGTCTGCCACTGACGCGGGCGGATGTGCAAACGCTGCATGGTACCCTGCGACAGATGGTACGTTGGAAAGAGCGCGGCTAGACCTTTGGGGGCTTGTGGCTTAGTTCTGCGTAGAAACCAGCGGATAAGAGGCAACATGGCCGAGAAACGTAAGCTTTTCGAAGAGGTAGGCGACGCGCAGGTCGTGCGTCCGCCCGCAGATACCGGGATGATCGACAGGGGAAGAGGAGGGGCGCGGGGCACCATTCGCCTGTGGCTTTTCGTGTTGTTTGCCCTTGTTTTCGTGATGATAGCGGTTGGCGGGTTGACGCGGCTGACCGATAGCGGGTTAAGCATTACCGAATGGAAGCCATTTACCGGAGCCATGCCCCCCTTGAGTGAGGCCGATTGGCAGGCGGAGTTTGCGAAATACCAGGCGATCGACGAGTTTCAGGTGCAAAACTCCTGGATGCAACTTTCTGATTTCAAGGCGATTTACTGGTGGGAGTGGGGGCATCGCCAGCTTGGCCGTCTGATCGGTATGGTTTGGGCGCTCGGCTTCCTGTGGTTCCTGGTGCGGCGGCAGATACCGGTCGGCTGGACCGGGCGGTTGCTGCTGCTTGGGGGGCTTGGCGGGCTGCAAGGGGCGATTGGCTGGTGGATGGTGTCGTCCGGCGTGACCGTTGGCCAAGCGGTTCTTGACGTGGCGAGCTATCGGCTTGCCACCCATCTGGGTCTGGCATTCATCATTCTGGGGGTAATCACATGGTATGCATTACTGCTTGGGCGGACCGAACGGGATCTGATGCAGGCGCGCCGTACAAAAGAGCGCAGGCTGTTTGGCATGTCGACCGGGTTGCTGCACTTTGCTTTTCTCCAGATACTTCTGGGCGCATTGGTGGCAGGTATTGATGCGGGGCGGTTTTTTATCGATTGGCCGCTCATGCAGGGACAGTTTTTTCCACCCGATGCGTTCAATATCGCTCCGATTTGGCGGAATTTCTTTGAAAATCCGGGACTTGTGCAATTCATGCATCGCATGACGGGGTATCTGTTGTTCGCTTTTGCCATCGTGGTCTGGTTAAAGGGCCGAAAGTCGGCGCATGGCACAACCCGGGCTGCGTTCAATCTGATGCTGATCGCGATGGTCGCGCAGGTCGCGTTGGGCATTGTGACTGTTTTGAACGCGGCACCGGTACATATCGCGATTGTGCATCAGGCGCTTGCAGTTGTGGTGTGGGTTTTGATCCTGCGGGTCAGATTTTTGAGCGGTTATCCCGTTCCAACATCCCTGAGAGGACATAAACGATGACTGCCTTTGATGACCTGATGGCGTTCCAGCGCGAAACCGAAGCTTTGGCCCAGGTGGCAGGCCGCTTGAGTTGGGATCAGGAAACCGTGATGCCGCGCGGCGCAGCCCCGCAAAGAGCAGAAGAAACGGCAGCTTTGGAAACCGTACTGCATGCACGGCGGGTCGATCCGAAGGTTGGGGAGTGGCTTGCGATAATCGACGAAGCGCATCTGGACGATGTCGGGCGCGCCCAACTTCGCCACATCCGCCGCAGTCGCGAGCGCGCCATCAAGGTACCGGCGGCTTTGGCATCTCGCCTCGCGCGCGTCACATCGGAAGCGCAGGGTATTTGGGCCGCAGCACGGGCCGCCGAAGACGTTCAGGCCTTTGCGCCCACGTTGTCAGAGGTCATTACCCTGAAGCGTGAAGAGGGGCTGGCGTTGGCCGCGGGCGGCGACGTCTACGATGCAATGTTGGATGACTATGAACCGGGTGCAACCGGCGCGGAGCTTGAGGCGATGTTTGGTGCGTTACGGCCCGAACTGTCACACTTGCGCGAAGCCGTCCGAGAAGCTGAGGCACCCCCCCAGTTGGCGGGGCGGTTCGACGAAGCCGCGCAGATGAAGTTGACGCGACAACTGGCCAAGACCTTTGGGTATGATATGAGCATGGGGCGCGTGGATAAAGCCGTGCACCCGTTTTCTAGCGGGTCTGGGCTGGACGTGCGGATTACCACACGGACCAATGAGGTTGACCCCTTCAATTGCTTCTATTCCACGATCCACGAGGTCGGACATGCATGCTACGAGCAAGGTATCGACAAAGCTTATTTACTGACACCGTTGGGGGCTGGGGTGTCGATGGGGGTCCACGAAAGCCAAAGCCGGATATATGAAAACCAGCTGGGCAGGAGCCGCGCCTTTACCGGCTGGTTGTATAGTCAGATGCGTGACGCATTTGGTGATTTCGGCGTGGCAGACGAGGATGTATTTTACCGCATCGTCAATAAAGTTTCCGACGGCTATATTCGCACCGAAGCTGATGAATTGCAGTATAACCTGCACCTTTTGTTGCGCTTTGACCTCGAGCGAGCGTTGATGCGGGGGGACCTTCAGGTAAGCGAGCTCGAGGCCGCTTGGAATGATCGCTTCAGCGCTGATTTCGGTTTTGAGGTCGACAAGCCGTCAAACGGGGTGCTGCAGGACGTACACTGGTCTGTCGGTTTGTTTGGTTATTTCCCGACATATACATTGGGGAATGTTTATGCTGGATGTCTCTATGATGCGCTGCGGGAGGACATCCAGACGTTGGACGCCGATTTGGCCCGCGGAAACACGTCTGCCGCAACGGGGTGGCTAAGGCAAAAGGTGCAGGTTCACGGCGGTTTCCATGAACCCCGGCAATTGATTGCGCAAGCGGCCGGAAAGCCCGTCACTGAGGCGCCTTTGCTGGCATATTTGCAACGCAAGTTCAGCCAGCTCTACTGCCTTTAATACGCCAGCTTTATCTGGCGAAAGGTCGACCCAGATAATGCAGGTTTCTAGAGAGCTACACGTGTTTAAATCGCCTAAATCCAAATAATCACAGGTTTTTTTTGTGTACTTTGATCAGTTTTGAGATTGCGAACTCTCGAAATGACTTGGCATCCCGGGAAGAGAAGTTTAAGGCTGGTTTAAGAACATTCCAAGTTGCCGTAAATTCCGATGCAGATCGCGTTTTAGGTATTTGCCATGGTGGCTTGACTATGTAATATTAGAGCTAATATGTATTTGATTATAATCTGGAGATCAAAAATGAAACGTTTTACAGCCTTCGCAGCAGCCCTTTTGATGACGGCAGGCGCGGTTTCCGCGCAGGTTACAACACAGGTAGATGCTTCTATCGGTGCGTCCGGTGTTTCCGGTTACCCTGATACTGTTGTCGGTGCAAACGGCATCACATACGCATGTGCCCCTGCGACTACGATCGATGGTGTTCTGGCCCGTCGTTGCATCCAACCAGGTGCTGCCGGTTTTAATGCCATGAGCCCTGCCGCGATCGGCGTAGCCGCAGCAGTTGTAGTAGCTGTTGGCCTGATTGCAAACAACGATGATGACGCAACCACCACCACAACGACTACACCGTAATCCGTTAGTCTTTCAGTTACGTTAAGCCTTATTTAAGATGCGCCGCTTGATAGCGGCGCATTTTTTTTGCCTTGCATTTTTATCCCCTGAGAATTTTTCTCTACAAATAAAAAAGCCGCGCAGTATCACAACTACGCGGCCTTTTTACGGTTTTTGCGGAATGCCCTAGGCGTCGTCTGCATCCGTTTCGACGGTCGCATCGCCTTGGTCAGCAATACGGGCCACACTTACCACGACTTCCCCGCGGCCTGTGTCAAATACCTTTACACCTCCTGCGCTCCGTGACCGGAAGGAGATCCCTTCTACTGGTACACGGATCGACTGGCCTTTGGACGTGGCCAGCATGATTTGGTCGTCCAGTTCGACCGGGAAGGAAGCGACGATGTCGCCGCCGCGCATTGCCCTGTCCATCGCCGCGACACCAAGCCCGCCTCGGCCACGTACCGGGTAATCATGGCTGGACGACAATTTTCCCGACCCTTTTTCGCTGATTGTCAGAAGAAGATTTTCCGCAGCAGACATCTGCGCATAACGTTCCTGCGAGATCGTGGCATTTGCATTTACTTCCTCATCCTCGGCAGGCGTGTCCGCATCGTCGGCAAGCCCGGCAACTGCCCGCCTCATCTTGAGATAGGCAGAGCGTTCGTCAGAGGTTGCGTCGAAGTGACGGAGGATCGACATGGAAACGACCTTATCGTCGCCGTTAAGCTTGATACCCCGGACACCGACCGAGGCGCGGCTGTTAAAGACGCGCACGTCTGTCGCCGGAAAGCGAATTGCCCGACCCGAGTTGGTGACCAACATGACGTCATCATCATTGGACGCGATGCGGGCATTGATCAAAGTGGTTGTTGCGTGATCATCTTCGAATTTCATCGCGATCTTGCCGTTGCGCATGACGTTTGTGAAATCCGACAGCTTGTTTCGGCGCACTGTACCTGCCGAAGTCGCGAATACGACCTGCAAATCATCCCAGTCTTTCTCATCACGATCAACCGGCATGATGGCGGCGATAGATACACCGACCGGAATCGGCAGGATGTTGACAATCGCTTTGCCTTTTGATGTGCGGCTGCCCTGCGGCAAGCGCCAAGTCTTGAGCTTGTAGACCATGCCATCCGTAGTGAAGAACAACAGCTGCGTATGGGTATTGGCGACGAAGAGGGTGGTAACGACGTCCTCTTCCTTGGTCTGCATGCCCGACACGCCTTTGCCACCGCGACGTTGGCTGCGGAAGTCGATCAACGGAGTCCGTTTGATATAGCCACCGGACGTCACAGTCACGACCATGTCTTCGCGGGCAATCAGGTCTTCGTCGTCCATGTCCCCGGACCAATCAACGATCTCGGTGCGTCGCGGAACGGCAAACTGATCTCTCACCTCGGCCAGTTCGTCCGAAATGATGCCCATGATCCGGTCGCGGCTCCCCAGAATTTCAAGGTATTCCTTGATTTTCTTGGCGAGCTCTTCCAGTTCGTCAGTGACTTCCTTGACGCCGATCTGGGTTAACCGCTGCAAGCGCAGCTCTAAAATCGCGCGGGCCTGCGCCTCGGACAGGTTATAGGTTCCGTCGTCATTGGCCGTGTGGGTCGGGTCATCGATCAAGGCGATGTAGGGCAGGATCTCTTCAGCGGGCCAGCGACGGGTCATCAGCTTTTCGCGGGCTTCGGCCGCATCGGCAGATGATCGGATCGTGGCGACCACTTCGTCGATATTTGTCACGGCGACGGCCAAACCACACAGGATGTGACTGCGCTCGCGTGCCTTGCGCAACAAGAACGCCGTGCGCCTTGCCACCACATCTTCACGGAAATCAATAAAGTAGGTCAGGAACTTACGAAGGGTCAGCTGTTCTGGTCGGCCACCATTCAACGCAAGCATGTTACAGCCGAAATAGGTTTGCATCGGAGTAAAGCGGTAAAGCTGGTTCATCACGACTTCGGCTGTCGCATCGCGCTTCAGCTCGATCACTACCCGCACGCCATTACGGTCAGATTCGTCCTGTACGTGCGCAATCCCGTCGATCTTCTTCTCGCGCACCTGTTCCGCGATTTTTTCGATCATGGTGGATTTATTCACCTGATAGCAAATCTCGTCGATGATGATCGCAAAGCGGTCCTTGCGAATTTCCTCGACCCGGGTCTTGGCACGCATGATTACACTGCCGCGCCCCTCAAGATAGGCTTTGCGCGCGCCGGATCGGCCCAGCATGATGCCGCCGGTCGGGAAGTCAGGGCCGGGAATATATTCGATCAGCTCTTCCGACGTCAGGTCGGGGTTTTCGATCAAGGCTTGGCAGGCATCGATTACTTCGCCCAAATTATGCGGCGGGATATTCGTCGCCATACCCACGGCAATACCACCTGCACCGTTGACCAGCATGTTCGGGAAACGTGCAGGCAAAACAGTGGGTTCGCGTTCCTTGCCATCGTAGTTGTCGATGAAGTTGACGGTTTCCTTGTCCAGATCGCTGGTCATGAAAGACGCGACCTTGTCCAGGCGCGATTCCGTATAGCGCATGGCCGCAGCGCTATCGCCGTCCATTGAACCAAAGTTACCTTGACCATCAATCAGCGGCAATGACATCGAGAAATCTTGCGCCATGCGCACCAGGGCGTCATAAATCGCACTATCCCCATGCGGGTGATATGAACCCATGACATCGCCCACCGATTTCGCGGATTTGCGGTATGTTTTGTCGTGGGTGATGCCTTTTTCATACATCGAATAGATGATGCGACGATGAACGGGTTTCAGGCCGTCACGCAGGTCGGGGATGGCGCGCGAGACGATGACAGACATCGCATAATCCAGATAGGATGTGCGCATCTCATGTTCGATCGTAACAGAAGGCCCATCATACACTGGGCGGTCTGCCGGAATTTCATCATCATTTTCAGGGGGTTCGGGCGTGTCAGTCACGTAATCTGCCTAGCTCTTGCTGGTTCTATATCTTGCGGTTTTATATAGCAGATGGGGTACATCAGGTGCAATGCCTGTGGTCTTTACACGGGACGTGGATCGCAGTTAATCGGACAAGCCCTTGATATCAAACAACACTAATTACGAGATCTCGGCCATGCCTCGGCGACCGGACGGGCAAAACGAAATCGGGGCGCGGTTTGTCAAGAAACCGGATACACAATGCATCCCGCATTCCCGGGATGACTCCATGAACCCAACCTTTTGGATGAGCCCGCTGTTACGCTGGCTAAGGCCCGACCAACCTTGGACCGGGGGAACAAACGCCAGCAGTCTCCGTATGCGAATGTGCGGATGAAAACTGTCAGGCAGAGCAGCTTGCGCCGCCCAACACGCAGAACTTTGCGCAATGGGGGTGGTTAAGGGCAACATCCTTTTCGGCGGCTTCCAAGCTATCGCCCAGTTCAAATTCCGGCGTGTAGGGCAGCAAGGTACAGGCAAGGACCGAAGGTTTTTCCGCGCCCTTACGCTTGACCACCATGCGCGAGCTTGAGCACATGACGGCTTGCGGCGACTTTCCCAGGATGTCCCAGCAGGCCGTTGTAATCTCTGGGACTTCGACGCTTTCGTCCATTTCGGGAAACAGGACCGTCATTCCGGGGTCGTTCGCATCAATGTCGAAACCGTGCTCCAAGAAAAATGCGTTATATCCTGCGCGGCTGTCTGCATCGCTGTCGCCAAATACAGATCGGCCCGCCACCGCCATGCGTATCTTGTTGTCTCTTAGCCAGCGCATGCCCGTGAGAGTTTTTTCAAATGCACCGGCACCGCGTTCGGCATCATGCAGTTCGGCTTTGTAATGATCGACCGATATCCGCAGGGTCAGCTTGTCCGGATAGGCTTCGTTCAAACGGGTCAGCCCCGCGAGAACCGATTTACGCATCATCGGACGCATGGCGTTCGTCAGGATCAACACCTCGTATCCCGCGGCAAGCGACGCTTCGCAGATCTCTATCATCTGGGGGTTCATGAACGGCTCACCGCCGGTAAATGCAATTTCGGTCACTGGCCAGTTTCGTTCGGAAATCTGCCCCAGATAGTCGCGTACCTCAGCCGCAGAAATATACACCAGGGCGTCGTTTGTCGGGCTCGATTCGATATAGCAGTTGACGCATTCGATGTTGCACAATGTGCCGGTGTTGAACCAAAGGGTTTGAGGGTTGGTCAGGCTGACGGTAGCGCGGCGTTCGCCATTGACAGTCACCAAAGGGTTTTGAAACTTGCCGATATTGGCATCAAGACCATCTTTCATACGAAACCAAACCTTACTAATTTAATCTACCGAATTATGTATGCGAAGGTCGGTGGCAATAAAACCCTGTGTAATGCCGTGCACACACTTGTGAAACGCGGAAATATAAGTATGTTTGCGCTAACATTGTTTTTGGCAAGATAAACGTCGTAGTGTCGCGGCAAGGAGCTTACCCATGGTATCACGCGTCATTCCGGTTGATCCTTTCGACTTGGTAATTTTCGGCGGCACCGGTGATCTGGCGCGTCGCAAGATCCTGCCGGGCCTGTTTCGCCGCTTTTGCGCAGGTCAGATGCCCGACACTTCCCGGATCATCGGCGCGGCCCGGACAGAAATGGACAAAACCGGCTATCGTGAGATGGTTCGCGAGGCGATCGCGGAATTCAACGCGGACTTCGCGCATGAAAAACACCAGCTTGACGCATTCCTTGAACGGTTGGACTATGTCGCCATCGACGCCAAGGGCGAAGACGGATGGGCAGCGCTGCAACAGCTTATGGCCGGGTCGGATCGTATTGAAGCATACTATTTTTCCGTGTCGCCCTCGCTGTTTGGCGATCTTGCCGAAAGATTGCAGCAATGGGGTATGGCGGACGCGCAAAGCCGTATCGTTGTCGAAAAACCCTTCGGGCGCGATTTGCAAACTGCCAAGGCGCTGAATGCAACGCTCGCGAATTATTTCGACGAGGGTCAGATTTACCGAATTGACCACTATCTTGGTAAAGAAACCGTGCAAAACCTGATGGCGGTGCGCTTTGGCAATATGCTTTTCGAGCCGCTCTGGAACAGCCAGTATGTCGATCACATCCAGATCACTGTCGCCGAAACCGTCGGCGTCGGGGGCAGGGGCGAATACTATGATAAATCGGGTGCCATGCGCGATATGGTGCAAAACCACCTGATGCAATTGTTGTGCCTGATCGCGATGGAACCGCCCGCGCGGTTTGACCCCGACGCGGTACGCGATGAAAAGCTCAAGGTGATCCGCGCACTGGACCCGGTGCTGCCGCATCACATCGCGCGCGGTCAATACCAGGCCGAACCATGTAACGAGGCCGAGCAACCCGGCTATCGCACAGCGGTCGGTGACCCGCGGTCGCGAACCGAAAGCTTTGTCGCGTTGAAAACCCATATCAGCAATTGGCGGTGGGCAGGGACCCCATTCTATCTGCGCACCGGCAAACGGATGGCGACGCGGTCATCCGAAATTACCGTCGTGTTCAAAGAAACTCCGCATTCGATTTTTACCGAAGACGCCGGCCGCCACCGCAATGTGTTGTCGATCCGTCTGCAACCGAACGAAGGCATCACGCTTGGTGTGACAATCAAGGAACCCGGACCTGGCGGGATGCGTTTGGTGGATGTGCCCTTGGATATGACCTTTGCCGAAGCGTTGGGGCCGGAAGGCTCTGAACAGGTGGACGCTTACGAGCGTCTGATCATGGATGTCATCCGGGGCAACCAGACCTTGTTCATGCGTGGTGACGAAGTGGAGGCCGCGTGGGCTTGGACCGACCCGATCATTCAGGGATGGGAAGCGCGAAACGACGTGCCCAAACCCTATGACAGCGGTTCGGATGGGCCGACAGACGCGAACGAGCTGATGCGGCGTGACCAGCGACAGTGGCGGGAGTACTCTACGTGAATTTGATAGACTATGCTGATCGCGAGATCCTCGCGATGGATGTTGCCAATCTGATCGCGGGGGAGCTGAAGAACGCCCTGCTGGCCCATGACACGGTCAGCTTTGCCGTACCGGGGGGGACAACCCCGGGGCCGATCTTTGACAGTCTCAGCGGGGTCAATCTGGACTGGGCACGCGTCCAGGTCATGCTGAGCGATGAACGCTGGGTCGCATCGGACCACGAGATGTCGAACGCCCGGCTGTTGCGCGATCGCCTGCTGGTCGGGCGCGCGGCCGACGCGTCATTCACCCCGTTCTATATCGACGGTCTGACCTCGGCCGAAGCGGCTGAGACGCTCTCCCCCAAAATCGAAACCCAGCTGCCTTTGTCGGTGCTGTTGCTGGGCATGGGTACGGATATGCACACGGTCTCGCTCTTCCCCGGGTCAAACGGGCTGGAGGCCGCGATGGTACCCGACGCGCCGGCGGTCTGTCCGATCGATGTCCAGGGGCAGGACATCGGGCGCATCACCCTGTCGCGCAGGGTGCTTGAAGGCGCAATGTCAAAGCATCTCGTGATCTTTGGCGATGAAAAACGCGCAGCGGTGGAACAGGCGCAAAGCCTGCCGGCCCTTCAGGCCCCCATCGGCGCAGTATTGAACGAGGCGACAGTACATTGGGCACCATGACAAAATTTGACGAATTGATCCGTATGCAGGCCGCGGTGCAAAACCGCTCTATCCTGTCCTTGTTCGACATGCCTGACCGTGTCAGTCAGTTCAGCGCGCAGACCGGCGACATGCTGTTCGATTTCTCCAAAACCAACCTTGACCGCGACACGATAGACGCCTTGTTGGCGCTGATCGACAGCGCGAACGTGCCCGCGCGCCGCGATGCGATGTTCGCAGGCGAAAAGATAAACGAGACCGAAGACCGCGCGGTTCTGCACACAGCGCTTCGCAACCTTGACGGAGGGCCGGTAACAGTAGAGGGCGTCGACGTCATGCCGGGTGTTCTGGATACGCTGGCCCGTATGCGTGGCTTTGCCGACAGGGTTCGGGCGGGCGATATAACCGACGTGGTAAATATCGGCATCGGTGGCTCAGATCTCGGGCCGGCAATGGCGGTGCGGGCACTCTCACCCTACCACGACGGACCCAGAACACACTTTGTATCGAACGTTGACGGGGCTCATATCTCGGACACATTGCGCGGCCTGGATGCAACCACGACCCTTGTGATTGTCGCCTCCAAGACGTTCACGACCATCGAAACCATGACCAACGCGCGCACAGCCCGCGCCTGGATGATGGAAAACGGAGGCGACCCCGCGCGACAGTTCGCAGCTCTCAGCACCGCCAAGGATAAAACCGCAGATTTCGGAATAGACCCCGGTCAGGTCTTCGGTTTTGAAGATTGGGTCGGCGGTCGTTACTCGGTCTGGGGGCCGATCGGCCTGTCGTTGATGATCGCCATCGGCCCGCGCGGCTTCCACGCATTTCTACGCGGCGCGCAATCAATGGATCGGCATTTTTGCGCCGCGTCACCACGCGAAAACCTGCCCATGTTGCTGGCCGTTGTCGGTATCTGGCACAATCAGATATGTGGCTATGCGACCCGCGCGGTGTTGCCATATGACCAACGGCTCGGGCTGTTGCCTGACTATCTGCAACAGCTTGAAATGGAATCGAATGGAAAAAGCACGCAGATCGACGGGACCGATGCGCCATTCAACACCGGCCCGGTGGTCTGGGGGGCTCCGGGCACGAACGGGCAACATGCGTTCTATCAGCTTATTCACCAAGGCACGCGGATCATCCCCTGCGAGTTCCTTATTGCAGCCAACGGTCACGAACCCGACCTGACCCACCACCACAAACTTCTCGTCGCAAATTGCCTTGCCCAGTCCGAAGCATTGATGAGGGGTCGATCCTTGTCCGAAGCGTCAACGCTCATGGCGGCGCGCGGGTTGACAGGCGCAGAACTTGATCGGCAGGCCCGACACCGGGTGTTTCCGGGAAACCGGCCCTCGACAACGCTGGCATATCCTCTGCTTGACCCGTTCACGTTGGGGCAGATCATCGCACTTTATGAACACCGCGTCTTTGTCGAAGGGATAATCCTCGGGATCAACTCCTACGACCAATGGGGCGTCGAGCTGGGCAAGGAACTCGCAACCTCGCTGCAACCGGTAATTGACGGCGCTCAGCCCCCTACCGGCAAGGATGGCTCAACGGCGGCTTTGGTCAATTTCATCGCTCGCCACGCGGACTAGCGGGCATTTTCATTTTGCCAGCTAAACTCCGGGGAGTTTGCGGGGCAGCGCCCCTCATCCCCCTCAAATGAATTCATCGCGTTCCCTAAATCAAGTCAGGATGACGCCCGACACGGTTGGCCAGCTTGGCTATCGTCAGCCCCTGAACGACAATCGAAAATACCACCACGATATAGGTGCTGGTAAGGATCAGCGGCTTCCATTCACTATCGGGGAGCGACAGGGCCAAAGCGACAGAGATCCCGCCTTTCAATCCGCCCCAGCTCATGATCCGGATAACACCGCTGTCGAAATTTCGAAATGGCCGCAAGATGCTGATCGGCACGGCGACGGCAACCAGACGTCCTGCCAATGCCAGCATGATCGACGCAATGCCTGTCAGCAGTATGTTACCGTCAAAGGCGACGGCGAAAACCTCGAACCCGATCATCAAGAACAGCACAGCGTTCAGAATTTCATCGACCATTTGCCAAAAGGCATCGACATATTTCCTGGTTTCCTCGGACATACCTTTTGCGGCACCCACGTCACCAATAAGCAAACCGGCGCACACCGCCATGATCGGTGCGGACACTTTCAACGCAACCGCCAGCTCGTACCCGCCGAACGCCAGGCCCAGGGTCAACAGCACCTCAAGCGCGTAATCGTCAATACGACGCATGACGCGAAAGGTCAGCCACCCCAGCACAAGCCCCAGCAACGCCCCGCCGCCCGCTTCTTGAATAAACAGCAACAGCATATCGAGGAACGAGGTGGTTTCCTGGGCGTGCTCTCCGGGTTGGGCAAACGCAAGCCCGACAAGGATCAAGAACACCACATAGCCTACGCCGTCGTTGAACAGGCTTTCCCCGGCAATTTTCGTTTCAATCGATTTGGGCAGGTCGGCTTCTCTGAGAACGCCCAGAACAGCCACCGGATCGGTAGGAGAAATCAATGCGCCAAACACCAGTGCCGTCAACAGCGGCATCCCGGTAAGCCAGGAAAAACCGACGCCTATGACGAAGGTGGACAGTGCAACGCCAAGTGTCGCCATCAGCAGCACGGCCAGCCATTCACGCCGCAGGTCGGAGGTTTTGACGTGAAGCGCCCCGGCAAACAGCAGCAAGCCCAGCATGCCTTCCAGCAAAGTCTCCGAAAAATCGATGCTTGCGACCATTCCCCGCACGGAATCCGCAATACCGAGGCCCGGCCACACATAGTCCACGCCCAGCAATCCGAAAGAAGTGACCAAGGCCACGATCAAGATCCCGATCGCTGACGGCAGCTTCAGAAACAGATAGTTTATCGCGCCGAAAACGCCGGCAAGTACGATCAATAACGAAGTGATTTGAAGCACGGCCATGGGTGATGCTCTCGCGATAGACTTAAAGTTTGATGTCGTAGGTTACCCAGGGCGTGCGCTTTGCAAGCTTGTCGTAAACGTTGCGCCCGCGATAATTGTCTTCGGCGGTAATCCAGCGCACCACGCCCCAACCTTTTGCCGCGGCTTCAGCCTTGACCGCCTCGATCAATGCCTGTGCCGCTCCCGATCCGCGAAACGCCACATCGACAAACAAATCATCCAGAAAGCAGTTTGTTCCGGCGCGCAGTTGACTGACAAACGGACGAAAATGCGTGAACCCGATCACCGTGCCGTTGGAGTCTTCGGCCACGATACAATTGCTGCCATGGTCCGGATCCATCAGCCATGAATATACGATGTCTCGCATCTCTTGGGTTTGAGTTACTTTGTAGAACGCAGCGTATTGGGCAAAAAGCGTTTCCCACGCGTGCCGGTCATCCTTGGTCATGGCTCTTGTTGCTATCGACAATGCAATACCCTCCTCGAGGTTTAGCCTTCGCTCTTGGCCATTTCGTTGGTTTCAAAATACCGTTTCAGCCTGTCGGGCAAAAGATAGCGCCCGTTTCCGTCCGGGTCGAGCATCACCAAAACGCAGTCAAAAGTTGCCCGCAACTGCCCCTCCACCCAGACTTGCTGCGCCAGACCATAGGAGGTGTTGCGAAAACTGGTACATCGACACGTCACGATATAATCCTCGCGTTCCAAAAGTTCGTGAAGATACCTGATCGAACCGGACCGGATCACCACGCGCGGGCCAGGGACGTCAAAGAGCCCCCGCGCCACAAGCTGTTGGGTGTAGCGAATGCGCAAACGTTCAAACCATTCAAAATAGACCGTGTTGTTCACGTGGTTATTGGTGTCGAGATCAGAGAATCGCACCTGATCTGCCATCGCCAAAGGCTGTGGTTCGGACAACCCGGCGGCCCGTTGCTGGTCCGCGCTAAGCGGTGTGTGGTAAATAACTGTCATGTACCCTGCGTAAGTGTCTCCTACAGCGCTTGCAAGACATGGATGTATTGTCCAGATTGCAGCCAACTTACAATCGGGAGGATGCGCCATGCTTGGCCAAATGATGAATAAACCGCTGTTGATCTCAAGCTTGATCGAACATGCACAACGGTACCATGCGGCCGGCGAGATATATTCCGTCAAGACCGGCGGGGGGATTGAAGAAACCTCGTGGGGGCAGGTGGGTGCCAATTCCCGTGCCTTGGCATCGGCGCTGACGAAACTCGGGCTGGAACCGCAAGCGCGTTGCGGCACAATCGCCTGGAACAACCGCCGCCATCTCGAGATTTATTTTGGCGTGTCAGGGGGCGGGTTTGTCTGTCACACCATCAACCCGCGTCTGTTTCCCGAACAGCTTGTCTATATCCTGAACCATGCTGAAGATAAGGTTTTGTTTATCGACAAAACCTTTGTACCGCTTGTTGCCGCCATTCGGGACAAGCTTGACCATCTCGAACACGTTGTTCTGATGGAAGGCAAGGATGACGAGGCCGCGTCGCAGCTTCCGGGGCTGAAGTTTTATGATGATCTGATCGAAAGCGGCGATTCTGCATTTGTCTGGCCCGAACTTGACGAAGCGACCGCCTCGAGCCTGTGCTACACGTCCGGCACAACGGGTAACCCCAAAGGCGTACTTTATTCCCATCGGTCCACGGTTCTGCACAGCTTTGGAATCAACCTTGCCGACAGCATCGGTATTGCCGCCAAGGATGTGGTTCTGCCCGTTGTGCCGATGTTTCATGTCAATGCTTGGGGTGCCCCTTATGCCTGCGCGATGGTAGGTGCCCGCATGGTTATGCCTGGCCCCGGGTTGGATGGCCCTTCGCTGGTGAAACTGATCGACACCTATCAGGTCACGCTGGCGCTTGGGGTTCCCACGATCTGGCTCGGCCTTCTGAACGAGGCCTCCAAAAGCGGCAGCACCCTTGGCAGCCTGAAGCGCACCGTTGTCGGGGGATCGGCATGCCCGCCCTCGATGATGACCACGTTCCGCGAGAAATACGGCGTAGAAACCATTCACGCCTGGGGGATGACTGAAATGTCACCTGTCGGCAGTATCAACCAGCCGCTGGCGAAACATATGAGTTTGTCGGAAGCCGAACAGCACAAGCTGCGTGAGAACCAGGGCCGTCCCGTCTATGGGGTGGAGCTTGAAATTCTCGACGAGGCAGGCAACCCCGTGGCCCATGATGGTAAAACCCAGGGTGATCTGGTGACCAGGGGATACTGGATACTCGATTCCTATTTCCGCAAGACCCGCGAGGAAACACTGACCGGCGACGGCTGGTTCGATACGGGCGACGTGGCGACAATGGACGCCGACGGATACGTTACGATTCGTGACCGGTCGAAGGATATCATCAAATCGGGCGGCGAATGGATCAGTTCGGTAGAGCTTGAAAACATCGCGATCGCACATCCGCAGCTTTCGGATGCAGCCGTGATCGGTGCACGTCACGAAAAATGGGATGAACGCCCCATTTTGATTGCCGTCAAAACCGAAGGGCAAGATCCTTCCGAGGCAGATGTCCTCGCTATTTTCGATGATAAGATCGCGAAATGGCAGATACCTGATCGTGTGGTTTTCACCGATAGCCTGCCACGGAATGCTACTGGCAAGGTTCTCAAACGCGATCTGCGCGAAGCGTTCGGGGAAGTCCTGATAGCTAAATAATTCCGATACCGGCATGGGGCGCGCTTGCGGGCGTTCCAGGGTCGGAGAAGTCAAAAGATCGCGTCGGTCCTGTCGAAAGGGTTTTCAAGGCCCTTTCGACATACAAATCCGCCAAACTACATCCCGTCAGAATGTCGGCATCTGCGGTGGCAGATTCTCCAACGTTTTCGGGCCTATCGTGGCTAGGCCACCCAAAACGCCGATTAAACGTGCGTAGCACACGTTGTCGCTTGGAAAATAACCTGAACCTCATGATGCACACAGGGGGGGCAGCTTGGGTCTGATCTGCGCAATTACGGCTCATCCCGTCGGTAAAACGCTTGCGAGAGTTGCAGACATGCTCTGATCGTCAAAATCTATTCCGAACGCCCGGGCCTCAAGTTCATACTAATATATTTCAATAGTTTAAGCGCGGTTTTGCGCCAAGGTTACACGCTGTTGTCGCTTTTGGATGCGTGCTTGGAGGTGCTGAAAAATTTACCGTCGGTATACGCCAACGCTATCCGGCATTAAGAGCTGAACCACACACGGCGCACCATAAGCTCATGACATCCAAGAGAAGTATCAACGTCGATCAGGCAGGAAAGGCGGTGAATGGTAGGCCCGGCAGGACTTGAACCCGCAACCAAAGCGTTATGAGCGCTCTGCTCTAACCAGTTGAGCTACAGGCCCGCCATGGCGGTTTCGTATTCGGACGAGGCGGCGGCGTCAAGTCATAGAAAAGCCTTGAACCTTGTTAGGTGCATTGCACGCCTGCGCAGGGTGCTATAACCCGTTTTCGCAAAGGTAACAGGCGGCGGGGACGTGTCATGACCAACACCAAAAATTCAATCACCTACGCAGATGCCGGGGTTGATATTGACGCGGGCAATGCACTGGTCGAACGTATCAAGCCCGCGGCCAAGCGGACCAACAGGCCCGGCGTGATGGCCGGTCTTGGGGGGTTTGGGGCATTATTCGACCTGAAGGGTGCCGGGTATGTTGACCCGATCCTGGTTGCCGCAACTGACGGCGTGGGTACCAAACTGCGAATCGCGATCGATACCGGCAATGTGGACGGTGTCGGCGTGGATCTGGTTGCGATGTGTGTAAACGATCTGGTCTGTCAGGGCGCGGAACCGCTGTTCTTTCTCGACTATTTCGCGACGGGCAAGCTCGAGACTGAACAAGCCGCCAGAATCATCGAAGGTATCGCAAAAGGCTGCGAAGGCTCGGGCTGCGCGCTGATCGGGGGAGAAACCGCCGAGATGCCAGGAATGTACACCGAGGGCGACTTCGATCTGGCCGGGTTTGCCGTCGGCGCGATGGAGCGCGGGGCCGATCTGCCACGCGATGTCGCTCCTGGTGATGTACTGCTGGGTCTTGCCTCGGATGGGGTGCATTCCAATGGATATTCATTGGTTCGCAAACTGGTCGAAATGTCGGGCTTGGGCTGGGATGCGCAGTGCCCGTGGTCAGATGGATCACTGGGACAAGTGTTGCTGACGCCGACGCGGCTGTATGTGAAACCCGCATTGGCCGCCGTGCGGGCAGGGGGCGTTCATGCGCTTGCCCATATTACCGGCGGTGGGCTGACCGAAAATCTACCGCGTGTCTTGCCCGAAACCATGGGCGCGCAAATAGATCTGGATTCCTGGGACCTGCCCGGCGTTTTCAAATGGATGGCCGAAACCGGGAGTATTTCCGAGGCCGAGATGCTCAAGACCTTCAACTGTGGGGTAGGGATGATTTTGGTCGTTGCCGAAGAACAGACAGAGACGCTGCAAAACATGCTTGCCGAGGCCGGAGAAGCTGTTCACGTGATGGGTAAGGTCACGCAGGAAGCCGGAATCACCTATACAGGGCGGATGCTGTGACCAAACGGGTCGCAATTTTCCTTTCAGGCGGCGGATCAAACATGCGGGCGCTGGTTGAGGACATGACCGGGGATCACCCGGCGCGGCCCTGCGTGATCGTGTCAAATGCCCCTGAATCCACTGGGATCACCTGGGCCCAGGAACGTGGGATTCCTACGGAAGTTGTGGATCACAGGCCCTTTAAGGGGAACCGAACAGCATTCGAGGCGCAGTTGACGGCGCAACTTGAACCGCACGCGCCAGACATAATCTGCCTTGCGGGTTTCATGCGTATGCTGACACATGAATTCACCGACGCATGGGCGGGCAGGATGATCAATATACATCCTTCGTTGCTGCCGCGTTACAAAGGCTTGCATACCCATGCACGGGCCCTTGACGCGGGTGACAAAATGCACGGCTGTACCGTACATGAAGTGACGGCGGCCCTGGATGATGGTCCGATTCTGGGGCAGGCCACGGTGCCAGTGTTAAACGGGGACACTCCGGAGGCATTGGCAAAACGCGTATTGATACAGGAACATCGGCTTTATCCTGCGGTGTTGCGGCGATTTGCAGCCGGTGATCGCGGGCTTTTGATGCTGGAAAATTGACGCGGTGCCATATGGCGCTGAATTTATGAGTTTATTCATTGCCTCTTGGCAAACCACTGTTCAAAGTAGTTCCATGAAAACAATCACCACAACCGACGCGCTGGAAGCCTTTTGCCTTGAGGCCGCCAAACATGATTACGTAACTGTCGATACAGAATTTCTTCGCGAAAGAACCTACTACTCCAAGCTGTGTCTGATCCAGCTGGCGATGCCGGGTACGGACGATTCAGGTGCTGTACTGGTTGACCCGCTGTCGGACGATCTGTCGCTGGAGCCGCTTTATACGCTGTTTCGCGACGCGTCGGTGGTCAAGGTGTTCCACGCGGCCCGGCAGGATCTGGAAATATTCTTTGTCGATGCGGGCGTCTTTCCCCAACCGTTGTTCGATACGCAGGTGGCGGCGATGGTCTGCGGTTTTGGCGAACAGGTCGGGTACGAGACCCTCGTGCGCAAAATCGCCCATCAACCGCTTGATAAGACGTCACGTTTCACCGACTGGTCGCGTCGTCCCCTAAGCGAGGCGCAGGCTAAATACGCGCTGGCCGACGTGACCCATCTGCGCCAGATCTATGAATTCCTGTCGCGCAAGCTGGAGCAGTCGGGCCGGGAAAGATGGGTCGCTGAAGAGATCCAGAATCTGACCAGTCCCGAAACATATGTCACCCCGCCTCGAGAAGCGTGGAAACGCGTCAAAACCCGCACGACCAGCCCGAAATTTCTGGCGGTCGTGCAAGAGCTTGCCGCCTTTCGCGAAGAATATGCGCAAACGCGAAACATTCCGCGTTCCCGGGTCTATAAGGATGACGCCATGGTAGAGCTTGCAAGCAACAAGCCGAAAAACCATGAAGAATTGGGACGTGCGCGGCTGTTGCTGCGCGATGCCCGCAAGGGCGAAATTGCCGATGGCATCCTGAAAGCCGTGGCCGCAGGTGTTAACCGAGCGGCCGCTGATATGCCACAGCCCGACCGCAGCCGTGAAAAACTTCAGGTTAACCCCGCTTTGGCAGATTTGCTCAGGGTGTTGCTCAAGGCAAAGTCCGAGAATGCCGGCGTCGCTGCCAAGTTGATCGCACCGGCGGCAGATCTTGATGGTATCGCCGGTGGGTTACGCGATGTGCCGGCTCTCAAGGGGTGGCGCAACGAGGTCTTCGGGGAAGACGCGCTGCGCCTGTGCAAAGGCGAAATCGCCCTGACGGCAAAAGGTTCCGACGTCAAGGTTGTAGAAGTCTGACATCGCGCGCAGCCTGTGCGAGAGGCTGCGCGGTTCCGACGGCTCGGCCGCCATATGACGGATTGTCACCGGCTGGAAGTAAGAGCGTTGCGCTGGCCTTCGATGCGGATAGTGTGAACCTCGGCCAATTGTTGGTCGGTCAATGTGCGGGCGACAATGACTTCGCGCGTTGCCGCGGCCCCGATAGGGGTCTGGGAGGCTGGTTCTACCCCCTCAAGCCGATAGGTCAAAACCCCGTCCACCGGCAGTTCGTCTTTATTCTGGGGAACCAACTGGACGTCATAAAGGCCCTGTCGGGCTGCCAAGCCGGTTGCGCGCAGCAATATGCCCCCCGGGACCCGTTCGATCGTAAGGTCGGTAATCTGATCGACGGGGCGACCGTTATAGACAGCGTTGGAGTTGCGCTTTCTGGAGAAGATGCTGGAAGTCTGTGGAATCAGGGGGTTGGCTTGGGCTGAACTTTGGGCAATCGGCGCTGATCGGGCCTTGCCAAACCAATTGAACGGGTTCACCCGACTGTCGCGCACCGTGGCGCAACCCGTCAAGACGAGGGTCGATAGCAAAAGGGCTGAGAAGGTCTTGCGCATAAGGTCCGCCGTAGAAATTACCGTGATATTTGACTAACCTATCATGCGTCCCTTGGGAAGGGGGTGGACCTTTGACAATACGCAACCTAGGTCTGTGGCAGTGGAATAGAGGGTTGAGCCGTGGCTACAGAGGCATTTGAAGAACTGGTCGAAGATTTCGAGTTTCTCGAGGAATGGGAAGACCGCTATCGCCATGTGATTGACCTGGGCAAAGCGATGGACCCTTTAGCGGAAGAGTTGCGGGTCCCAGCCACCAAGGTGGATGGCTGCGCAAGTCAGGTTTGGCTGCATGCACAATTCGATGACGGGGTGTTGCATTTTGATGGTGCGAGCGATGCGATGATCGTTTCGGGGCTGATTGCGGTGCTGCGCAAGTTGTACAACGGATTACCCGCACGGGAAGTGGGGCAGATCGATGCGCGTGCGGAGATGGGTCGGCTGGGTCTTAACGAGCATCTTTCTGCACAACGCTCCAACGGGCTGACCGCGATGATAGAGCGCATTCGCGAGAACGCGGCCCAGGAATGTGAGCGCCAATAGCACCGGTGCGTTGGGTGCAATGGTCGTGCCAGTTGAGTTTAATTGGCAAAATGAAAATTACAGGGTCTTGAGCGCGTTTTCGAGATCGCCATATCCCGTGAAGCGGCGTTCAAAAGTCAGGCCCAAGGTGGCCGCACAGGCCTTTGCCTTTTCGGTCAGGTCGGGGTCGTCGGTCTGGGCCTGATAGACGAGTTTTTCGTAATTGCCGAAATACATGTCGCGCAGTTCGGGATGCTTGTCCAGACCCATGGGTTTGATGATGAACGAGTTGAACTGGCGGACCAGGAAATCTGTCAGATAAAAAGTCGTGATTTCAGTTTCAGAGGTGGCGGAGAACCGATCGTTGCCTTCGAAAAAACTGTAACAGTGCGGACCCGCGATCATCTGCACGCCGAGTTTTTGACATGCGGCATCCAGAAGCCCGCCGGTCCCGCAGTCTGCGTAAACCACGAAGAATTCGTCATATTTTTCACGATGCAGAGTTACGGTGTCGATTACCGCTTGGGTAATTTTCTCGGGGTAGAGGTGAAGCTTGGCGGGCAGGCAGGTCAGGTCAAGATGCGTCCAGCCATTGGCGGCCTTGAGGTCTAGGATTTCGCGGGCCAAAGCGCCGCAGGCGATCAGCAGGATACGTCCCTTGTGGCGTTCAAGCGGTAGCCCGGTTTCGGTCAGGTCGCTGTCAGAAAGGGTTTTCATTCATTTCTCCAACACAAAAGGCCTCTCCGGTGGGGAGAGGCCTTTGAATTCAGATCCACACGCCTAAGCTTTGGCGCTGTTGTGTTTCCGGCCCACCCACTCTTTGGCGGTTTCGACTGCAACCGCGGCGTCGCGGCAGTAAGCGTCCGCGCCGATGGCTTTGCCAAATTCCTCGTTGAGGGGGGCCCCGCCCACCAGAACGATGTAATCCTCGCGGATCCCCTGTTCAACCATCGTATCGATCACGACTTTCATATAGGGCATGGTCGTCGTCAACAGCGCCGACATTCCGAGGATATCCGGGGCTTCGGTCTCCATCGCCTCCAGATATTTCTCGACGGAATTGTTGATGCCCAGATCGACGACTTCGAATCCCGCACCTTCCATCATCATCGACACAAGGTTTTTTCCGATATCATGAATGTCACCCTTGACCGTGCCGATTACCATCTTGCCAACGCGCGGTGCCCCGGTTTCGGCCAGAAGTGGTTTAAGGATCGCCATGCCACCCTTCATCGCATTCGCGGCCAGAAGCACCTCGGGGACGAAGAGGATACCGTCACGAAAATCGGCCCCGACGATGGTCATACCGCCGACAAGCGCCTTGGTCAGCACGTCGTAGGGTGCCCAGTCTCGGCTGATCAGGATATTGACGCCTTCTTCGATCTCTTCGCGCAGACCGTCATACAAATCGTCGAACATCTGTTGGACAAGCTCTTCATCGTCCAGATCGGCAAGGATAATTTCGTCTTCTTCCGACATTGTCGTTCCTCATCGGTTAATGTGCCCGCGCGGGCCTGTGTTCTTTTGTCATGGAATCACCGGAAACTTCGTGCTTTTTGCGACACGGACGGCTTCAAGTGCGACGCATATATTTTGTGTCAGATAAGTCCATTTATGGCGCTTAACAATGGCTTGGCGCGGGATACTTGACGATGTTCCCAATTTGTTCCAAAAGATTCGGATGGATCATGAACATCGCAGATACAAGTTGGCCGGACGGGGTTGTTCCAGCAATCATGCCGGACGGTTTGAGGCTTTGGCCGTTGCGGCCGTCGATGACGGATGGGACGGTGATGCAGAGCCGTTGCCGGTGCTGCGGACCGAGGTCCGGCTGGAGGTGCCGCGCAGCGTAATCACCTATAACAAATCGCCTGATTTGCCATTTGACAGGTCAATCAACCCTTATCGGGGCTGCGAACACGGCTGCGTCTATTGCTTCGCGCGACCAAGCCATGCCTATCTGGGGATGTCGCCGGGGCTGGATTTCGAAACCCGGCTGATCGCGCGGCCCGATGCCCCGGACGTCTTGCGGCGCGAGTTGGCTGCAAAGCGCTATGTCGCCGCCCCGATTGCGATCGGGACCAACACCGATCCTTATCAACCCATCGAGAAAGAGCATCGGATCATGCGCAGCCTGTTGCAGGTGTTGTCGGATGCCAACCATCCGGTGGCAATCGTGACGAAAGGCAGCCTGATCGAAAGGGACATCGACATTCTGGCGGATATGGCGCAGCGCGGACTGGTGAGGGTCGGCATATCGGTCACGACGCTGGATGCGAAGCTCGCCCGGCTGATGGAGCCGCGCGTTCCGGCACCCAAGCGCAGGCTTCAGGTCATTCATGCCCTGTCCCAAGCCGGTATTCCCGTGCGTGTGATGGCGTCACCGATGGTGCCTGCGTTGTCTGACCCGGAACTGGAAGCGATTCTGGAAGCCGGGCGGGACGCCGGGGCACGGACGGCGAGTTGGATCATGTTACGGTTGCCAAGAGAGGTGTCGCAGTTGATGCAGGATTGGCTGGCTCAGCACTATCCTGATCGCGCGGGCCGGATCATGGCCCGGTTGTGCGAGATGCACGGTGGCAAGGAATACGACGCCCAGTGGCACAGGCGGATGCGCGGAGAGGGACCCTATGCCGAGATCATCCAGCAACGGTTCAAGCTGGCAGTGAAAAGGCTGGGGTTGGCCACCCTGTCGCCACCCATGCGGTGCGATCTGTTTCGCCCGCCGAAAGTGGCGAGCGCCCAGTTGGATTTGTTCTGACCGCGGGGTCAGCCCCGTCGGCGACCTCGGCGGGGGGTGCGTGCCGGGCCTTCGCCGTCGGTACCGTCGCTGGCGGACGAAAACGGCCCGAGCGCCTGGACTATTTCATCCAGGGTGGGTGCATCCTTTTTGGGGCGGCTGTCGAGGGCGGCGCGCATGTGCACAAGGTGCTCTGGCATGGTACCGCAACAGCCGCCGATGATCGACGCGCCGCAATTGCGCGCCATCTCGGCGTAGTCGGCCATCAGTTCCGGGGTCCCGTCATAGTGAATGTGGCCTTCGTGGTATTTCGGGATACCTGCATTGCCTTTGGAAACGATTGGCGTTGGCTTACCCTTGGAGGCAAAGCCCAAAACGGTGCGCAGCACATCGGACGCACCGGTGCCGCAGTTGGCCCCGTATGCCAACGGCATGTTGTCCAGTTGATGCACCATGTCCACCATTGCTTCCGATGTCATGCCCATCATGGTGCGTCCCGCTGTGTCAAAGCTCATCGTGCCAACCCAATCAAGGCCGGCAAGCTTGAAGCCTTCGGCGGCGGCGCGGTATTCTTCGGGAGCGCTGATGGTTTCAAGCCAGCCGACATCGGCACCGCCCGCTTTCAATCCGTCAGCGGTCTCGTGAAACATCTCGACCGCCAGCGCATGGGTCAACGGTCCTACGGGTTCCATTATCTCGCCGGTGGGGCCGACAGAGCCCGCGACGATGACCTTGCGACCGGCTTTATCCGCGACTTCCCGGGCCAGTTCGGCCGAAACGCGGCTCAGCTCGTGAGCCCGCTTTTCAGCGTTATGCAGTTTCAGACGTGACGCATTTGCGCCAAACGAATTGGTCAGGAAGATGTCGCTGCCTGACTCGACCGCGCCCCGGTACAGCTTGATGATGTTTTGAGGTTGGTCGGTGTTCCACATCTCGGGGGCGTCGCCGGACATCAGCCCCATATTGAACAAATTTGTGCCAGTGGCACCGTCAGCCAAAAGCGTGCCTTTTTCCGCCAAAAGATCTGTGAGAGGGTTAGACATTGAAAAGCTCCGCGAAATGGGTGATTGGGCGTGATCTCATGATGACCAAGGTGAGACAACCTCATTATTCTCATGATCGTCATGAGGCAAGCCTACGGATGCGCCACGACGTGCGCCCGGTGCGGGCGTGTGCTTGCGTGACGGGGACGCTTGGACTATGTGACACGACAAAGGGCCGGTGATAGTCGCGCGGGCCCGTTGTCTGGAAGGGATGTGGATGGCCCGTCGCACTAAAATCTATGAAGGCAAGGCCAAGATTTTGTATGAAGGGCCTGAGCCGGGGACGATTGTCCAGTATTTCAAGGATGATACCACTGCCTTTAATGCAGAGAAGAAGGCCGTGATCGAAGGGAAGGGCGTGTTGAACAATCGCCTGTCCGAGTTCTTCATGACCGGCCTGAACAATATCGGCGTTCCGACCCATTTCATCAAGCGGTTGAACATGCGGGAACAACTGGTGCGTCAGGCCGAAATTATTCCGCTTGAAATCGTCGTGCGCAATTATGCGGCGGGCACGCTGTCGGCCCGGTTGGGCATTGAAGAGGGCATGCAATTGCCGCGCCCCATTGTCGAATATCATTACAAGAACAATGATCTGGGTGATCCGCTTGTCACCGAGGAACATATTGCCGCTTTTGGCTGGGCGGGTCAGCAGGATATGGAAGATATCCTGAGCCTGTCGCTCCGGGTGAACGACTTTATGTCGGGCGTGATGATGGCTGTCGGTATTCGTCTGGTGGACTTCAAGATCGAGGTCGGGCGTGTGTATGAGGGTGATTTCCAGCGACTGATCGTGGCCGACGAGATCAGCCCCGACAGTTGTCGGTTGTGGGATATCGAAACCGGGCGTCACCTTGACAAGGACGTGTTCCGCCGCGATCTGGGTTCGCTGACCGATGCCTATACAGAAGTTGCCCGACGTCTGGGCGTGATGCCCAAGACATCGACACCGATGATGAAACCCACGTTGATCAATTAGGCAAGCGTGGAATATGAGTTTATTTTGCAAAGTGAAACAGGGGGACGCGCCATGAAGGCACGGGTACATGTGATGTTGAAGAATGGTGTGCTGGACCCACAGGGTGAAGCGGTGCGCCATGCGCTTGGGGCGATGGGCTTTGCCGGCGTCAACGGGGTGCGTCAGGGCAAGGTGATCGAGCTTGATCTGGACGAAGGCGCCAGCAAAGCCGATGTCGAGACAATGTGCGAGAAGCTGCTGGCGAATACGGTTATCGAATCCTATAGCGTGGAGATGATCTGATGCACGCAGCCGTCATCGTGTTTCCCGGCTCTAACTGTGACCGCGATCTGGCGGTGGCATTCGAGGCGGCGGGCGCCAAAGTCTCGATGGTTTGGCACAAGGACACCGCTCTGCCCGACGGGGTGGATATCGTCGGCGTCCCTGGTGGATTTTCCTATGGCGATTATTTGCGCTGCGGCGCGATCGCCGCAAATTCCCCGATTTGCCGAGAGGTTGCTGCCCATGCGGGGCGCGGCGGCTATGTGTTGGGAATTTGCAATGGTTTTCAGGTGTTGACCGAAACGGGTTTGCTGCCCGGGGCATTGTTGCGCAATGCCGGGTTGAAATACATTTGCAAGACCGTCGGTTTGAAGGTGGCGACCGCTGACAGCGATTTCACGTCGGGATATGACGCCGGATCCGTGATCAACATCCCGATTGCCCATCACGACGGGAATTACTTTGCTGATAGCGAAACCATTGCGCAACTGCACGCCGAGGACAGGGTAGCCTTCAAGTACACCGAGAACCCCAATGGGGCCCAGGCAGACATCGCAGGTATCCTGTCGGAAAATCGTCGTGTCCTTGGCATGATGCCCCACCCCGAACGGGCCGCTGACGCGGGGCATGGCGGGACTGACGGAACGGCGCTCTTCCGCGCATTGGCGGGAGCGTTGGTCACGGCGTGACTTGAGTGCGCGGGTGAGGTTGCGTAGATTGGACTGGTATGGACCGGTCTGCCACCTTTAATACCAAATCAGTTTCTGTCAGCTGGCGTGTCCGGCTGGCTGTTGCTTTGCTGTTGCTTATCGCCATCGCAACGATTTCCATTACCAACAAGCTGCTGACCGACCGCTTTACCGAAAGCACCCGTAATCGGGCGGAGTTGCGGATCGCGTTATACAGCGGCAACCTGTTGGCTGAACTTCGTCAAAACGCGATCGTGCCGCAGTTGCTGTCGCGTGATCCCGCGCTGATCGAAGCTTTGACGAGAGCGGATTATTCGCTTTCCACGCAGCGGCTGATTTCGTTCGTGGAGGAAATAGGTGCCGCGTCACTGGTGTTGTATGACATTGACGGGCGCACCGTGGCGGCAACAGACCGCAACCGGCTTGGCGCATCGCACCGGCAAGAAGCGTATTTCGTCGACGCCATCCGGTCGAATTCAACGGTGTTCAGCGTAATACCGCGAAGCACCGGAGGCTACCGGTTTTTCTATTCTCGCCGCATTCAGGAAGGCGGCACCACGTTGGGAGTGATCGCGGCCGAGGTCGACCTTCAGCGTTTTGAACGTGCCTGGGCGGGGATATCCGACGCCGTGATTGTCACGGACAGCACAGGCGACATCATTATGGCGACTGAACCGCGCTGGCGCGGATTGACCGAGACCGAGGCCCTGTCGAACCAGACGCCGCAAAGTGCGATCGAGCGCGCGATCAAGGCCACCGCGGACTGGACGGCTTTGCCGCCCGATGCCTACCTTCGGGGAGAGGCCGTGATGCGGTTGTCGTCGCGGATCCCGTTTCGGGGCTGGCGGATCACCAGTTACACGACCTATGCATCGGTGCGAGAAAAAGTGAACGGGGTGTTGGCGCTGGAGGTGATGGGGTTTGCCATTCTTCTTGCGTTGACGTTCTATGCGCTCAGCCGGCGCACTGCGGGCCGGGCGGCTTTGTTTCAGCGTGAATCGGCAGAGTTGCGGGCGTTGAACGTCGCGTTGCAGCGCGAAATAGCAGAGCGTAAACGGGTGCAGCAGACGCTTGCTGTGGCCGAACAGACCCTTGAGCAATCCAGCAAGTTGGCCGCTTTGGGGGAAATGTCTGCGGCGGTGAGCCATGAATTGAACCAACCGTTGGCCGCGATGAAAACCTATCTTGCGGGGGCACGGTTGCTGATGCAGCGCAATCGGCTGGAGGAAGCCCTGTCGTCGTTCGGGCGAATAGACGATTTGATCGAACGGATGGGTGCTATCACACGCCAGCTCAAAAGTTATGCCCGCAAGGGGCAGCAGCAATTTTCCCCGTTCGATATGGGCGAGGCGCTGGCGTCTGCCTTGTCAATGATGGAACCGCAGCTACGTCAACGTCAGGTACAGATAAATCGGATCCTGCCGGATGCGCCGGTTCAGGTGATGGGGGACAGGATGCGGATTGAACAGGTTTTGGTGAACCTCTTGCGTAATGCGATTGATGCCACCAAATCAGAACGTAACCCAAAGGTGGATATTATTCTATCGGCGGGAGAAACGGCGACGTTGACAGTGCGTGACAACGGCCCGGGTATCGAAGATCTCGATGCGCTGTTCGAACCGTTTTATACGACCAAGCAACCCGGTGATGGTGTCGGGTTGGGGCTTGCCATATCGTCGGGCATCGTGACCGATCTGGGTGGCAGGCTGACAGCGCGCAATGGCCAGAATGGCGGCGCGGTTTTTGAGATGCAGCTGCCCATTATGGACAGCGCGGAAAATTCACAGGCGGCGGAATAGAAAATGGCTCAGGCAATGAAGATCGCAATCGTTGATGACGAAAAAGACATGCGTCAGTCGATAAGCCAGTGGTTGGCGCTTTCGGGCTATGACACGGAAACCTTTGGCAGTGCCGAAGATGCCCTGAAGAGCCTGGGGCCCGATTACCCGGGTATCGTCATATCGGACATCAAGATGCCGGGGATGGACGGCATGCAATTCCTCAAAAAGCTCATGGGGACCGATAGCGCCTTGCCCGTCATCATGATCACCGGTCACGGCGACGTTCCGATGGCAGTCGAGGCGATGCGCGTCGGCGCGTTTGACTTTCTGGAAAAGCCGTTCAACCCGGACCGGATGAGCGAGCTTGCCAAAAAGGCAACCAATGCGCGGCGTCTGGTCATGGATAACCGCGCGTTACGCCGGGAATTGTCAGACGGCAACCAGCTTATGAAAAAGCTGATTGGCGGGTCTCCGGTAATGGAACGTCTTCGCGAGGATATTCTGGATCTGGGCCAGGCGGATGGTCACGTGCTGATTGATGGGGAAACCGGGACGGGCAAGACCCTGGTGGCGCACGCGCTTCATGCTGTCGGGTCGCGGGCGGGCAAGAAATTCGTCCTTGTCAGTTGCGGGGCACTGGAAGAGGACGCGTTGAGCAAGCGGTTGTTTGGACCGATGATGCCCGAAGACGCACAATTGCCCGCGATCGAAGAGGCGCGGGGAGGCACGCTGGTACTCGAAGGGATCGAGGCGCTTAGCGAAACCCTGCAAGCGCGCTTGTTGAGCGCGATCAACGAGCAGGGCACGCCAGCCGAAACCCGGATTGTGGCCATATCCAACCTGCAAGAGGCCGGGCGCACGTCAGAGGATGCTTTGCGGTCGGATTTGTTTTACCGTCTGGCTGCGTTGCGCATTACCGTGCCGCCACTGCGTCAGCGCGGCGAAGACATACTGGTGCTGTTCACGCGCCTGAGCGAAGAATTTGCCGACGAATACGGCTGCGAAACACCGCAGGTATCAGCGCAGGAGGCCGCGCAATTGTTGCAGGCTCCTTGGCCGGGCAACGTTCGTCAACTTATTAATGTAGCGGAACGGGCGGTGCTGCAATCGCGGCGTGGATCGGGGTCCATCGCATCGTTGCTGATGTCGGACCACGAGGAAATGCAGCCTGTGATGACGACAGACGGCAAGCCTTTGAAGGAATACGTCGAGGCGTTCGAGCGCATGCTGATCGATAATACGATGCGCCGCCATAAAGGCTCAATCGCCAGTGTCATGGAAGAGCTATGCCTGCCGCGGCGGACGCTGAACGAGAAAATGGCAAAATACGCGTTGCAACGCTCGGATTATTTGTAAGGGCACCTCTGGATGAGCTTGACCGCCACTGCATCACGACCCTGTCGTGCAGTGGCCTTCGGGTGACGTGATTATCGCGCGGCGTCTTGGTCGTGCGTAGGTGGAAAATGCGGGAACAATGGACAAATCCGGGTTGCCGGATCGTCATCACCGAACGCCTTGCAATCCTGGGCTGTGCGTTCAAACCGCGCAGATGGCGATTACCCATTGTCATTTGATCGTATCTGCCCTTAATTGGGAGGGAGGGTGTACCGCGTCTTTTGACCCGGTATCACGCCTCTAGACAGTTTCGCTGCCCCGGAGAACCCGCAAGCGGTGTCCAGGCAGACCGATTAGGCCCTTAAAAAAGGCCAAAGAACCGCTGACGGTTGCACCGAGCTATAGCCCGGATCAAACGCAGTACCTTAATGGACATGGATGGCGCGGTAACGCGGTGCCCATGTCGGAGAAGAACCGCGATGACGCGCGCAGACGCCACGAGCAGACAGACATGCGGCCTTTGGGGCCCTGTTTTAGCCGCGTCACCTATCGCCCTGACAAGACATACCCTGCCGCGCGGTGCCCCACCGGGCCTTTTGCGTGCGCAGCTGTGCAAAATGGATTTATGCCTAAGAAAATGCTTATCGATGCCACCCACGCTGAGGAAACTCGCGTCGTTGTGGTTGATGGAAACAAGGTCGAGGAATTTGACTTTGAATCAGAAAACAGACGCCAGCTAGCCGGCAATATCTACCTCGCGAAAGTCACGCGGGTCGAACCTTCGTTGCAGGCCGCCTTCGTTGATTATGGCGGGAACCGACATGGGTTTCTGGCCTTTTCGGAAATCCACCCGGATTACTATCAGATTCCGGTAGCCGACCGTTTGGCGCTGATGGAAGAAGAGCGCGCCTATGCCGAAGCGCAAGCCGCCAAGGACGAGGAAGACGAAAAGCCCAAGCGTCGGACCCGGTCGCGCAGTCGCGCGAAGCCCAAGGCCGAAGATGCGGTCAGCGATGATGCCTTGGTCAGCAAGGAAATGGACAGTGAGCAAGTCGAAGGCATGCAAACCGTTGATTTCTATGACGAAGAGGGTTCTTCTCCGATGGAGCGTGTCGCGGAGACACCTGTCGAAGAACCTGAAGCCGAGGATGTCAACGATGATGACGACAGCGATGAGGATCAAGAGGACGACACTCGGGCGAAGGATGCGTCCGACAAGGATGACAGCATTGAATCGGTTGCCGATGATGATGCCGATGAGCTGCGCAATGTTCGCAAGCCCCGTCCCAAGCGCTACAAGATCCAGGAAGTCGTAAAGGTCCGCCAGATCCTGCTGGTTCAGGTTGTCAAGGAAGAGCGTGGCAACAAGGGCGCGGCCCTGACAACCTATCTGTCGTTGGCCGGCCGCTATTGTGTGCTCATGCCCAACACCGCACGTGGCGGTGGTATCAGCCGCAAGATTACCAACGCCGCGGACCGCAAGAAGCTCAAAGAGATCGCCAACGAAATCAAAGTACCGAAAGGTGCCGGTCTGATCGTCCGCACCGCTGGTGCGCAGCGCACCAAGGCCGAGATCAAGCGCGACTACGAATACCTGCAACGCCTGTGGGAGCAGATCCGCGAGCTGACGCTGAAATCCATCGCGCCCGCCAAGATCTACGAAGAAG
>PCCY01000027.1 GCA_002731875.1 Roseobacter sp.
ACAAAAGAAACCAAGTAGCGCCCTAACTTTCGGCGCGCCCCGCCTCAATTACCTCAGAATTATTTTCCGCTACGTAAACAACATCAGCTTAACCGCATCATCCGTCCCGTCTAGCGCCCCATCACCGCATCGCTGCGCCTCCGGTGAGGGGCGTTCTACGGTTTGTTACATATACCCGCAACCCCTTTTTTCAGATTAAAGAAATTTTGCACATAAAACTGGGTAACGATTTGATATTAATATATATTATACTTACATCCAGGCTGCGCGAACGGTGTCGCACAGATCAAGTTACGTCCGATGGTTGTATAAAACGAGTCGGAACCGTCAAAACTGATTCATTCTGAAACCGTGGGCGGCAGTATGGTGGGCTTTCGACTCGCACGGGCCTTCCCCCACCGCTTTTATCCCGTGACCTGGACATGGCTTGTTCAAGGGGCAACAGGCTATGATCTGCGAGCACTACAAGTTAAGACGCTTTTGCCCGCCTATCCGAAAGGGATCGTGATGATATCTGCGCCTGCCCCCCTTACTCGTGATCTCGTGTTGATTGGCGGGGGTCATGCGCATGCATTGGTATTGCGAAAGTGGGGCATGTCCCCCCTGCCCGGTGCAAGGTTAACAGTTATAAATCCCGGTCCGACCGCGCCGTACACCGGTATGCTGCCGGGTCATGTGGCCGGGCACTATGACCGCGAGACACTTGAGATTGATCTCGTGCGCCTTTGCCACTTTGCTGGTGCCAGGCTCATACTTTCCCAAGCGACAAGTATAGACAGAGATGACCGTATGATAACGGTCCAAGGGCGGAATCCGGTTGCATATGATATAGCCTCCATCGACATTGGTATCACCGCACAGATGGATGTACCGGGATTTGCAGAACACGCGGTCGGTGCCAAGCCTCTTGATATATATGCCAGTCGTTGGCGTGACTTTGTGGCTGCGGTGAAATCCGGGGCCGCCACACCGCAGGTTGCGGTTATCGGGGCCGGCGTTGCGGGCTGCGAGCTGTCGATGGCGATGGCTCATTCGTTGAGGCAAGCAGGCGTAACCCCCTCGGTTACTGTGATTGAGGCAAGCGACCGCATTTCAGGTCTGGGCGACCAAGCCCGCAAGCAAATCCTGACCCGCATGCGCGCCGCAGGGGTTGCAGTGTTTTTCAACGCTCGAATCCAATGCGTCACCGCCAGCCATGTGATCCTTGAAAACCGGAAAACCATTGCTGCATCATTCACTGTAGGTGCTGCGGGCGCTTTCCCACATAAGTGGCTTCATAAAACCGATTTGCCGCTGATCGACGGTTTTGTCGAGACCACACCCGATCTAAGAGTTAAGGGAGATCCAAATCTTTTTGCGGTGGGTGATTGTGCCGCGATGCCCTTCGCGCCCCGTCCGAAAGCCGGCGTATTCGCCGTACGGGCGGCAGAGGTGCTGCACCACAATTTACGGGCCACACTGACCGGAAAGCCTCTTCGCGATTTCAAACCACAAAGGAACTATCTCAAGCTGATATCATTGGGGGGAAAATCCGCACTGGCTGAAAAGTTCGGCTTTGCATTTTCTGGCCCGTTATTATGGCGCTGGAAGGACCATATCGACCGCAAGTTCATGGAAAAGTTAAACACGCTTCCATCCATGCCCGCGGTAACGATACCTGATGAAATCGCATTGGGCGCGCGCGAGATCATGGAGGACAAACCTTTGTGTGGCGGGTGCGGTGCCAAGGTCGGCGGGCCGGTCCTGTCTACTGTCCTGCCCATGACCCGTTCAACGTCAGGGCCCGATGTCATACAAGGAGCGGGCGACGATGCAGCAATCCTGCGCCAGCCTGGCGGCGGATTTCAGGTGCTTAGCACCGACCACTTGCGCGCCATTGTGCAAGACCCGTTCGAGATGACACGCATAGCGGCCGTACACGCCCTTGGCGATGTATGGGCAATGGGCGCCGAACCTCAGTCAGCGCTTTCGAGCATAATTTTACCGCGAATGTCCCCTGCCCTTCAACGACGCACTTTGCGCGAAATCATCGATGCCGCGCAGGAAATCTTTGCAGGCTCGGGGGCCGCGTTGATCGGCGGTCACACGACAATGGGTTCCGAATTAACGATCGGCTTTACGGTCACCGGTACCCGATCGTCCATGCCGATAACTGTCGCCGGTGCTAAGCCGGGGGATGTCTTGCTTTTGACGCGGCCGATTGGATCAGGGGTTCTGATGGCTGCATCTATGATGGGACTGGCCCAGGGCCGCGATGTCGCAAAGGCTCTGGCGGTCATGCAGCTGCCCCAAGCAAGACAATCCGCAATCTTGCAAAATGCCCATGCTATGACCGACGTTACCGGATTTGGATTGGCGGGGCACATACAAGCCATGTGTACCGCGTCAAGGTTGCGTGCCGAAATCCGCGCCGGGGAGGTTCCATTTTTTCCGGGTGCGCGAAACCTGTCTGTCGCCGGCATCCGTTCGTCATTATTGCAATCCAATATTGAATATGCCCCATCGACAGGCATTTTTGATCCGCTGCTCTATGACCCCCAAACCGCCGGAGGTCTATTGGCCGCCCTACCCCCAAGTGCAGCGAAAGACGCGATTGAGGCCCTTGAAAAAGAAGGTCTAAGAGGCTGGGTCATTGGCGCACTTCGCGAAGGTACGGGACCGATACAGATTATTTGAACTCTCGCGACAGCTCCTGTGCAACTACGGCCAGCTTCTCATCATCCAGATCGTCAAGAACGAGTTGTTTGACCGGTAGTTCTGACCGTGCCGCTGATTTTGCATATCGGGGATCATAATGTGTGGAAACCAACGCCGCGGCGAGACCTTCCCAGTCGCTGTTCTTTGCCATGTCATGCCATAGTGCGAGGGTGGCCGCAGAATGAAACGCGCGTAATTGGTCAATCTGATGGTGCAGACGATCTACATTAACCGTTAGATCCCTATAAGCTTGGGCCAAAAACCGAGCGCGCGCGGACAATGTCGACTTGATCTCGATCCGTTCGGCGCGGCACATGGCATGCCACAAGGCACCGGGAATGATCCTTGCCCCTACCTTACTGCTTTCTGCCTCGATCCAGATCAAACGCGCGGGGTCCAACCCGGCCAGTTCCTCAGCCAGCCGCGTTTCAAACATTTTCTGCGACGGTTGCCCACCGGTCTGCTTGCCGAATAATGAACCCCGGTGATTGGCTAAACCTTCAAGGTCCAGGATCTGTTCACCGGCTTCGGCCAAATGATGCAACAGGCGGGTTTTTCCTGTTCCCGTCCCACCTTCGATCAATATGATGCGATGGCGCAAAGGTTGGTGGTACAAGGTGTCTACGACCAGGCGCCGATAGCTCCGGTACCCTCCCTCCAACAGCTGCACCCGCCAACCTACCTGATCGAGGATGGAAGCGAACGATCCTGATCTTTGTCCACCGCGCCAGCAATATACCAACGGTTGCCATTCGCCGGTTTTATCAGCAAGCGCGTTTTTGAGATGAAAGGCGGCATTTTGCGCAACGAGCGCGGCACCTACCTTGCGGGCTGTAAAGCTGCTTACCTGTTTGTAAATTGTCCCGACCTGGGCACGTTCAACGTCTGAAAGCACTGGCAAGTTTATTGCTCCGGGAATGTGGTCTTCGGCGTATTCAGCCGGCGACCGCACGTCGATGATGGTGTCTGCGCCACACGCGCCGATGTCAGATGTATCGCGGATAAACAGAGATTTCATCGCGGGCTTTCGATCCGGGAGCAACAGCATTTTATGTATCAGCTGGCTGACGCTATTACCATGGCAGCTATTGCCGAGTGATCTCTGCTTCAGCCCCGTGAATATGCGCTCGATAAAGAAATACGCTACAGGTCATATGGCGAGCCGTGGAGGACTCGAACCCCCGACCTGAGAATTAGAAGTTCCCTGCTCTAATCCAGCTGAGCTAACGGCCCGCATATGCGACACCTATTCTTACAGAGCGCTGCGGGAGTCAACGGCGCATAGGTCATTTTCGACATCGTCGCATCGTTTCTATCAATCGGTATGACCACTGACATTTGTACATGATGTTAAATGTCATCGAAGGAGCCTGGTTGAAGCTCCTCCCAAAAATCCTTGATCGCAGCCGTATTGAGGGCGGACATCCACCCGTGTCGCTCAAAGTCATCGCGAGCGTCTTGTGATCCAATCATCGACATGAATAGCCGTCGGTCGGCATCGCGCTGCGTCGGTGTTCTGGCGGCGGTAAGATCGCGTATGCGCGCAAGCAGTTTAGCCCGCGGGCTGGAAGGTTGGACAGAAGGTGATTCAGTGTTGAAATCGTCCCGCAACGCGGCGGTCAAATATCCGACAGGATTCTGGACGCTGCTGCGCCCTGCCACATAACTTATTTTCTCACCGACGTGATCTTCGCCATGTTCCGCTATCCATTGTCGGGCAAGCCGGTCGTTGACCCCGAGCGCCTGCAATTGGCCATAGACATTCGACTTGCGGGCCCCTGCCCCATCATCCAGATCCAGAATTGCCAACTGCGGATTTTCCGTAATCTTGAAACGAATATCTGTTACCGCCCTGCCCCGTTTTCTGATTTCGGGGACAATTACGATATTCGAAGTCTTGTTCACCTCTGCAACAGCAGGCTTGATGATCTTCGCATTCAGCTGCTTGTAAATCGCATAATATGCGCTGTCCTCGACCCCCATCAGGCGGCGGAACAGGTCGAGTGACCACCAGCCCGTGCTTCCTGTCCGCACGAACCGATAACAGTTTTCATACAGCGCCAACGCATGCCCGGATGTAAAGCGACGCTGAATGTTCAGGTTGATCAGGGCAAATACCTTGGGATCGTTGAGCTTGCTCGCCAGTGCCGGTGAATATGCGTATTCGCACACTCCCCCCTTTAGCCGCGCGTAGCTCAACAGGCTGGACACCCCCCATTCCTGTTGTCCCTTCTCATCCAGCATATCCCACTCGGCAACAGTCTCTGCCAGCCCGCGTAGAGACTGTTTGAGTGTGTCCATGTCGTTGGAGTTATAACCAATCATCAGGCACAGAGTCCGTGCGTCGATCATATAGACCTGCTGACTGGTCAGCGTGTCATAGGCGTTCAGCAACAATACATTGGAAAGCTTGCGTTGCAACAGCGTGAGTTTTCCCGAAACATGGATCGCAGCGACATGCTTTTTCACGGATTCCCTGCGTAGGGCTCCCGTTAACTTTTCTTTGGGAATGTCCGTTTCGTGGCGCTTCATATCACGATCCCCTGCACACCCATCATTCAGCGTTCGATATGCTTTGTACAGATAAAAGGAACCTATAGGCAAGGCCAGGTCAGGTGCCTTAGCCTGCCTTATTTTTCCGCAATAGATTGCGCGATCTAGCCAGATAGGTACCAATCTACAGGATAAAGTGATAGCTCGAATATCGCCACAGAGCCTAAAGCGGCTAAATAAGACTCTAAATTTGCGGTTCACGGACACTGGTACCCTTCCTACTGCGAATCGGTACCGTTTCTACCGTATCTAGGCACCTTCAACCCTGTATATGGATGCCCTTAGTCCTGTATGCAGGTCCCTGAACACATTTAAGCCGTTATTAATAAACGATAATTATTCTCCAAAGCTATTAAAGATACTAAAGACTCTACACATTTATACGTTGAGCTACCGTTATTTTCTTCAGTTTGCCGGAAATATAGCGATTCAATTTCACATGAAGCTTGTGATGTGCGATAAATCCTCATCCAAGCGATAATTCTGCATACATCATCGAGAAGTCATGACATTTACTCCCAAAGCTCCGACTCCATCGTATTTCAATATTGATCCAGAAGCCGCAGCTGCACGTCTTTCAGAACCCATTGATACCGCAAGGTTCGCGAAAGCGGCCGCGTTTGCCACCAAAGGTCGCGACGATCTTTCTAAGAGAGGATATGCGCCCGACGGCAAGAAGCGATTGCGCAAATTCTCTACCTGGGAAGTGTGTCGCTATCTGTTGGACGTGGCTCCGGCTCACCTGCGGCGTGTTTTAAAGGCGCATCCCGAATTGCCGCAAGGTGCCGGGGAAGCTGGGTCAAAGTGGTTCGCGCTAGAAGATGTCCTGATACTCAGGGAATACTTTGCGACCGAGGGTGCGTCAAATAAACAATACAAATCTTGGCGGCCGGACGGACTTCCTGCAAAGATCATTTCGGTAGCCAATTTCAAAGGAGGTGTTGGAAAAACTTCTACCTGCGCACATTTGGCCATGTCGGCTGCCTTGGATGGATATCGCGTCTTGGTTATCGACCTTGATAGCCAGGGTTCGTTGACCTCAATTATGGGCGGAGTTGTGCCTGACGAATGGTCGACGGCTTTTCCTTTGCTCGCCAAGGATTTTGCAAACCATCTTCGAGGTGAAAATGCCGTCAGAGCTGCCCGAGGCCAAGCTGAACTTCCTTTGGATGAAACCTTAACCGAAAGCCTTGAGGTTTCGCCGCGAAACCTCATTCAGAACACCCACTGGCCCAATATCGATCTCATTGGAGCCCAGCTGAATCTATACTGGGCCGAGTTTCAGGTGCCTGTTTGGCGCATGCAGGTGCGTTCGTGGCCATTGTGGGATGCATTGACCAATGCGCTCTCATCCGAGGGTATACTGGATGACTACGACCTGATATTTATCGATACACCCCCTGCCCTTGGCTACCTGACGATTAACGCACTCGCTGCGGCGGATATTTTGCTGGTGCCTTTAGGTGCATCATTCTTGGAGTTCGACTCTACGGGGCGGTTTTTTGACATGCTTTATTCGACGTTTGCGAGTATTGAGGAGGGTGAAAATCGCATTCGTCGCCAAGATGGGTTAAGCGAAATGAAATTTGAATGGGACGCGGTACGTGCGTTAATTACCAGATTTGACGCAGGGCAGCAGACCGATTTGGCTAATGTGATTCAAGCCTACTTTGGTGATTTCATGACGACATATCGCCAAGAGGTTACGGCGATGGTTGGACAGGCGGGCGAACAAGTAAACGGCATTTACGAGGCAGACTACCGCGAGTTCAATCGCGATACCTATGTGCGGGGACGCGAGACATTTGATCGGACATGGGCCGAGGTCAAAGAAGTGGTTCTGGGAACGTGGTGGCGTGATCTTCAGGCACTCAAGCAGGAGGAAGAGTAACATGGCAAAGCGTAGGAAATTAGAAGCCCCTTCGGCAGATGATATGAGTCGAATAGAGGAGGAGTTTCGCCGCGAAACCCCCGCTAGGTCTTCGGCAGCCCCAATTGCGCAGGTGGCGGCAGACACAGCGGACGCATATGAAAGCGGAACATTAGAAGAGCGTTCACGCCGGGCTCGCGAAACTACTGAAGCGCAGAAATTCCGCGAAGCTGACGCAGCAGGCTTGATTATCTTGAATCTGCCGATTGACACAATCGAACCTCAGTCGATGCAACGAGACAGGACCGTGCTAGACAGGGAGGCGATGGATGAGCTGGAGTATTCGATAAGCCTTCACGGTGTTCGAATGCCTATCGAAGTTTACGAAATCCGCAGCAGCAGAACTGATAAGCAATACGGTTTGCTGTCAGGATATCGTCGCCTGATTGCGCAGCAGAACCTTTATGCTCGAAGCGCTGAAGCGAAGTTCCAGTCGATTAAAGCTGTCGTACGCGACCCCTCGGAAATGGGCGGTGCGTTTGTGGCTATGGTGGAAGAAAATGAAATTCGTCAAGACTTAAGTCATTACGAAAGGGGTCGTATCGCTGCCATTGCCGCGCAGCAGGGTGCGTTTGCAACGACTGAAGACGCAGTGGCACAAATGTTTGCAGCCGCGTCCAAGGCCAAGCGCAGTAAAATTAGATCTTTCGCGATGATTTTCGAAGAGCTCGGCGATCTGCTCGAGTTTCCGGAAACGATCAGAGAAAAAGACGGACTCAGGCTCGCGTCAGCTTTGCGAAACGGTGCCGAAGTAAGTCTCCGAGAGGCGTTAGGGGGAGGGCACGCCACTGGCGCAAAAAGCGAATGGGCAACCATTGAGGCAGTGTTGTCGAACAACGCCAACACACTCCATGATCCAGCGCGGGGCGGGCGCCCCAAGTTAAAACCATCCAAAGTTGACTGGGTCGGTAGCGACAGATTCATTACGCCGTCGGGTGTGACCGTCCAATCAGGGGTAGACGATGAGGGTGCGGTCATTCGGTTGACAGGTAAAGAGGTCTCTCCGCAGCTAATACAAACGGTTATGGCCCTCATGTCCGAAGTCCTAAAGTGATTTGATCTGACGAAGGTAGTGCATCCGGGCTCAGTGCTTTTCGTCTCGGTGTTGGCCAGAGCGTGGTCCGGTCGAGGTGAGATGTTCAATCGGTATTGCCACGTTGTTGAGGTTCGATTGTGAAGGGTGGGCAAGGGCTATCTCATGCCGCCATTTCAGCGGTATAAGCGGTCCATAGGCTGAATGTATCGCTACGACCGTGACAGTATGAAGTCGCGGTGATTTGGTAACGGCGGGGGCGGAAGATTAGGTTGATCTGGTCATGTGCTAATAGAAACCTCTGAACCTGACGGTGGGATTTGAACCAGCCAGACGATTTTTCTCGTTGGTGGGTAGATCGTTGCAACACTTCGATCGCGTTGTTTGCACCTTTGTGGGCGCGGTGATCAGCGTCCGGGGCCAGTGTTTTCAATGGTTTGCGGTTTTTTCATTTTGAGATTGAGTCGGGGTTATTGAGACTGTAGAGGGAAGTGAGTCGATATCTATGAGACTATCCCGCAGCCGCGCATTGATCAAGATATGTCCGATAATTTCCCACCTGATATGGATTGGAACGCGGTTGAGCACCGCGCCAAAGTGCTTGCTGGCCTGCCAGAACAGCTGACCCAGGATGATGCTGAACAGGCTATGTGCCAGCTTGATGTCAGCCGCGCGACACTGTTTCGCTGGCTGAAGAGGTTCCGTGAGGATGGTCGCCCCTCGGCTTTGTTACCCAGCCCGCGTGGGCCGAGGCGCGGCATGCAGCCGCTTGACCCGGATGTGGAAATCATCGCCTCTCGTCTGTTCAAAGAGCTTTACGCCACCCGCCGCAAACCTACAAAAACGCGATTTTGGGGCGAGGTCGCTGCGGATTGCAGAGATCAAGGGCTTGCCCCGCCGTCCATCCGGCGCTTGGGACGTTGGCTGGAGCGACACGACCAAGCGAAGCTCATGGCCAAGAGGGAGGGTAAGGACAAAGCCAAACGCCGTCATCTGGCTACACCCGGCACCCTCACAGCGGAGCACCCTCTGGATATCGTTCAGATCGATCATACCAAGGCTGATGTCACCGTGGTCGATCCCATGACCCGCCGTCCGTTAGGCAGGCCCACCCTGACAGTTGCGAACGATGTGCATACCCGCATGGTTCTGGGGTTTCACCTGTCGTTGGAACCGCCGTCGCTTTTGGCTGTGGCGCTTTGCCTAACCCATGCGGTGATGGACAAATCGCATTGACTTATGGCGCGCGGAATCGGCACGGAGTGGCCAGCGCGGGGCATCCCCAAAAGGATTCACGTGGACAATGGCGCGGAATTCCATGCCCACGCCTTCAACATCGCCTGTTCCGAGTACCAGATCGATCTGCAGCATCGCCCACCCGTCACGCCACGCTATGGCGGCCACATTGAGCGGCTCATTGGCACGATGATGGTGGTTTTGCATTTGCTGCGGGGCTCGCATTTTTCGAACATCTTTGAGCGAGGTGATCTTGATGCCGAAGCCGAGGCGGTGATGACGCTTAGGGAGCTGGAAGTCTGGTTAGCGCTGGAAATCACCGGCTCCTACCACGCGCGGGCACACCGGATGCTCGACACGACCCCGATTGCGGTATGGGCCGCTGGGGTAGATGAGGCTGCGCTGCGGATGCCCGCCGATCCGCGTCAGTTTCTGGTTGATTTTCTGCCGTCCGAGCAGCGCGTGCTGCAACGCGATGGTTTGCATCTCTTCCATATCCGCTACTGGTCGGACGAGTTGCGCTGGTTGATGGGCCGCGAAAGCCGCAAATATATACTCAAATACGACCCTCGCGACCTCTCGCGGATCTTCGTGCTGACGGAGGATGGGATCATCGAGGCTTGGCCCGCCGATCTGACACGGCCAGCGATTACGCTCTGGGAACATCGGGCGGCGCGAAGGGCTTTGCGCGAAGCCGGACGTCGGGCGGTGGATGAAGAGCTTATTTTCTCTACCATTTTGGCACAGCGTGATCTTGTAGACAGCGCTGAACGCCAGACCAAGGCGATGCGACGTCATCAAGCGCGGCGTTCACATCTGGAACAGGATCCGATGATTGATGTGCCGCCCGTTTCAGAAGCGCCTAAAACCCTGCCCGCACCGGAAAAGAAAGGTAATGCGCTACTGGATCATCCAGGTTTCGCTGTCGAGGAGTGGTATGATGACTGAGTTTCCCACGTGTATACTGCGGCCCGCCACCTGGCTGCTCTCAGCGCCGAAGAGCGTATTTACCGCATCCGCGCCGATCGTTGGATATCCTATCCACGGGCAGAGGCGGCTCTGGTGAAACTCGAAACGCTGATGTCGTTCCCTGAACGGGCCAGAATGCCGAACCTACTCATTGTCGGAGAAAGCGGCATGGGCAAGACGATGATCATCGAGAAGTTCACCCGCGATCACCCAGCCAACTTTGATGAGACCACTGGGCGGTTGCATATGCCGGTCGTTGTGGTGCAGATCGTATCCGGACCGGACGAGAGCCGTTTCTATCGTCGTATTCTTGCGGCCACCGGTGCTCCCGAGCCACCACGCGCGACGCTTGCTGTGCTTGAAAGCCTGGCCCTGCGTCTTTTGTCCGAGCTGCGCCCCGGCATGTTGGTGATCGATGAAATCCACAGCCTGCAAGCGGGCACGATCCGCGAACAAGCGCGGTTCCTGAACATGCTGCGCTTTCGGGGCAACGAGCTGCGAGTCCCGCTGGTCTGTGTCAGCACCGCGCAAGCGTGCAACGCGCTGCGTACTGACGTTCAACTTGTCCGCCGCTTTGAGGCTTTCGCGTTGACGCTTGGCATCGGTCGAATCGTCGAGGATCCAGTCAACCGAGCGATCGACGTGCTGCTCGCAAGCGATGTGGACGGGCAGGGCTGGGTGCAGGATGTGCTTAGGTCATGGCCTCTCTCACTACGACGACAAATCTCTGCCCGGTTCTGGCGGGTTCAGCGCGACGAGAGAGAGCGTGAGATCGCAGAGAAGACCACGCGGCGGTGCCAGTCTCACAAACTCCGGGCCGTCCAGTCTCATAAATACCGGCACAGAATCTCATGAACCGCAGTCGCGTATTCAGGGAAGTGCTTGAATCTCATGAATTCAGGCTTTCCGACATTTCCGACAACAGAATCCGGCAATGAAATTGAACTGCTTCCCAGCATACCTTTATATGTCCGATAATGCAAAGTTATTGGACATAGCGAAAAGCTACAAAGTGGGGCGCTTTAGATTCTATTATCTGGATATAAGCGCCGTGGCGAGCTAGGCTTGCAACATGAAGCTTTCCTAACCAAACTTGACTGACACTTCCGACATTCTACCCCGGATGCCGTCGTGGGTCACCTCTGCCCGTCCGGAAACCCTTGAAGATGTGGCGCTTTTGTCGGGGGCGGCACTGGCATCGCTGCATCTTGTGGTGGCGCGCGCGGATGTCCCCCATGCCATGTTGCGCGACAGGCTGAGCCTGACCGCGTCAGAAGCCTGCATGCGTCTGCTGGGCAGACCCGAAAGGGCTTGGGACATTCGGGACGCAGTGCATCTGCTGAGGCCGGGCGATCAACCTGGACCGGCGGGAGTGATCTATCTGCAATGGCTGCGGGCGGCTGCACGACCGATCTCGGTTGGAGCGCTGCAGCGGGCCTTACCTTCCGCAACTGCTGAGCAGATTGCGACTTGGCTGGATACGGGGCGAGGTGGGCCGGTTACACGCGCCGCGACTGTTCTGTAAGCGGTTCTGGCAGAGCATCCGCATGATGAGGTCATGGCACTAGTTCTTGCCGATGCCGTCTTGGCGCAGTCTCTGACATGGGCCCACATGCTGCCGCTTCTGACGACCGGATTGAAACCACGCGGTCTGCGCAGAGTAGGCGAGGACCTGCAACTGGCTTGCCATAAAGCGTTGGTTTCTTCGATCGGTGCGACGCTTCCGATCGCGTCTGATCTGACCCGTCGCGCAGCTCACATGCAGGCCGTCATCGCAAAGCTGCGAGCGAAGGGGGCAGGGGATGCGGTCGCTCTGTTCCTCACCAAAGATGCCCTGTCGCCGGCGATCGCTTTGACTGATCCCAGTGTCGATATGAGTGACCGGGCGGTGTGGCGGGCTGAAGGACATTTTTGGCAAGGAGATCAGCCGTGATTTGATTGGGCGGCTGCATGCCCGCAACCTTATCGTCACCGGCCCGCGCAGCCCGCGCCTTGGTGCGCCTTATACCTTCGTGACGACGGGGAAGTTCCTCGTCGCGTTTGACTTGGAAAGCTTGCTGGACCTGTCGCGGTTTGATGCCGCCCCTTTGATAGCATTTACTGCAACAAAGGAGACGAACTATGGGACATGGAAGAACCGACGAATTCCGTAAAGA
>PCCY01000028.1 GCA_002731875.1 Roseobacter sp.
ATCTGAAACACGGTCGTCTTTGGCAGGAAGCCGATGAACGACCCCGAAGGCAAAGGCACCAGACATGGCTGTCCAACAGAATAAAGTTTCCAAATCGCGCCGCAACAACCGCCGCGCCCACGATTCGCTTACTGCTGCGAATCCAAACGAATGCCCGAACTGCGGTGAGCTGAAGCGCCCCCACCACATTTGTGCAGCATGCGGTCACTATGACGACAACGAAGTCGTTGCTATGAACGAAGAGATCGACCTCGACGAAGACGCAGCGTAAGCTGGTCCCGTCAACCGCAGTTCATAAGAGGCATCGCACCAGATGACGGCCACGTCCGATCAGCCTAGCGCGAGAACTCAGCGCACCCTAATCTCAGTTGATGCGATGGGGGGCGATCAGGGCCCGGCAATCGTAGTTGCCGGGTGTTCTGAGTCTGCGAGCAAGAATCCTGACATAACCTTTGTTTTGCACGGCCCGGCGGATACTTTGGAACAGTTGGTCGCCAAGCGCCCTGAACTGACGGGACGCTGCATCATTCGAGATGCCCAAGGCATCGTGACGATGGATGACAAACCCAGCAACGTGGTCCGCAATGGCAAGGAAACCTCGATGTGGTCGGCTATCGAATCGGTGCGCACAGGTGAGGCATCCGTTGCTGTAAGCTGCGGCAACACGGGAGCCTTGATGGCTCTGTCGATGATCCGGCTGAAGAAGCTTCCCGGCGTCAATCGTCCAGCGATCGCCGTGCTTTATCCTTCAACGAATCCTCAGGGATTTAACGTTTTGCTTGATGTGGGCGCAGACGTCCGTGCCGATGCCGATGACCTGCTGCGCTTTGCGCTGATGGGAAAATCCTATGCACGCAACGGCATGGACATCGAACGTCCGCGGATCGGGTTGCTGAATGTAGGCACCGAGGAGCATAAAGGGCGTACCGAGCTCAAGGAGGCGCACGAGTTGATTCGTGACGCCGCCGACGATGCCGGGTTTGAGTTCGTCGGCTTCGTCGAAGGTGGCGATATCTCGGGTGACGTTGCCGATGTGATTGTAACCGACGGATTTACGGGCAATATCGCGATCAAGACCGGCGAAGGGACTGCCACGTTGATCGGCGATGGTCTGCGCCAGGCTTTCAAGAATTCGATCTGGTCACGCATCGCTTCTGTGCTGGCCTATACATCTCTACGCCGCGTGAGCAAGCGTTTTGACCCGCGGCGGGTCAACGGAGGCGTGTTCCTGGGGCTGAATGGGACCGTTGTTAAGTCTCATGGTGCAGCCGACGCAACGGGCGTATCCTCGGCCATCAGGCTGGCGGTACGTCTTACCGAAAGTGAATTTACCGATCGGTTGGCAGCCCGCGTCGCCGCAGCTCCCCCGATGAAAGAGGCCACGGAATGACAATCAGAGCTGTTGTAATTGGTGCCGGACACTATTTGCCGAAACGCGTTGTCGAAAATGCTGAATTTGAGGGCAAGATCGATACCGATGATGAGTGGATCAGATCACGATCCGGCATAGAACGACGCCATTTCGTATCCGAAGGTGAAACCACCTCGACCATGGCAACAGCGGCTGCATTGGCCGCTCTCAAGGATGCTGGAAAGACCGCTGCGGATGTTGATGCCATTATTTTGGCGACCTCTACTGCCGATCTGACCTTTCCTTCCGCAGCGACAATGGTGCAGGCACAGCTCGGCATGGAGCGCGGTTTTGCCTTTGATATTCAAGCGGTCTGTGCCGGCTTCATATTCGCCCTGGCCAATGCCAATGCTTTGATCGCTTCGGGGCAGGTCAAACGAGTGCTGATCATCGGTGCGGAAACATTCAGCAAGATCATAGACTGGACGGATCGCACAACCAGCGTACTGTTCGGCGATGGTGCCGGTGCATTATTGCTTGAAGCCCAGGAAGGCGACGGCACGTCCAAAGACCGGGGCATCTTGTCGACTGACTTGAACTCCGATGGCCGCCTGCATGATCTCCTGTTTGCCGACGGGGGTGTGAGTACCGGCACGACGGGGTATGTTCGCATGCAAGGCAATCAGGTGTTTCGCCATGCCGTGGAAAAACTGGCCGCCACAGCAACCACGGCTATGGAGAGGGCCGGTATCGAATCTTCCGACATTGACTGGATCGTGCCGCATCAGGCCAATATCCGAATAATTCAAGGTACCGCCAAGAAATTGAACCTGCCGATCGAACAGGTTGTCGTGACGGTTCAAGACCACGGCAACACCTCTGCCGCCTCGATTCCGCTGGCTCTGTCGGTGGGCCAGGAACGGGGCCAAATCAAGAAAGGTGACCTTCTGGTCACCGAAGCGATTGGCGGCGGCCTGGCGTGGGGTGCCGTTGTCCTGCGATGGTAAGGTGGCTTTTCTTCGCGCAAACAGCACCTTAGAACCCATTGTTGTTGACACGTGAAATCGCTGCGGCCTATGCTGCCCAAAATACATGGGGGATGGAATGGCAGACACGACGTTGACCCGGATGGATCTGAGCGAAGCAGTGTTTCGTGAGGTTGGCCTTTCGCGTAATGAAAGTGCCCAACTTGTTGAAGCTGTGCTCGAATATATCTCTGATGCTTTGGTCCAAGGCGAACAAGTTAAAATTTCATCTTTCGGTACATTTTCAGTCCGCGATAAAACGGCTCGGGTTGGTAGAAACCCCAAAACCGGTGAAGAAGTGCCGATCAATCCGCGTCGGGTTCTGACCTTTCGCCCGTCCCACCTCATGAAGGACCGGGTCGCAAACGGGAACAAGCGATAGCCTGATGCCCAAGTCTCCGGACGCCTTTAGGACGATTTCAGAAGTTGCGGAATGGCTTGGTATCCAAGCCCACGTGCTGCGCTTTTGGGAAAGTAAATTCACGCAGGTGAAGCCGGTAAAACGCGCCGGCGGACGGCGGTATTACCGCCCTGCCGACATGCTGTTGCTTGGCGGCATCAAACGGCTGCTGCATGATGACGGATTAACCATCAAAGGCGTTCAAAAGGTTCTACGCGAAGAAGGCATGAGCCACGTCGCACGGCTTTCACAGCCGCTTGATGAACTGAACATGGTAAATAGTGACGTATCAGCCGATACCATTGATATGGTTGTCGTTGAACCCACTCCTTCGGAACAGGAAGGCGTGGTGCTTTCATTTGAAGCTGCGCGGGCTGATCTGCCGGCCAAATCAGCCCCCGCCCAACCTCAGCCGCCCAAGCCGGTCGACCCTGTCGCTGCACAGGATACGCCGAATGCCACATCGGTGCCGCCGGATGACAGTGGGCCTGCCCGCGACGAACCGGACATGCCGGCACCTCAAGATCCCGAAGATCTTGCGGTTGCCGAACTGCCTGCCGCGTCCGATCAGACCACCGCCAAAGCGCCCGACACCGCCGACCGACCAGCGGATGAGCAAGCCGATTCTTCGTCTTCCGACATGCCTGTGCAGGATGCGTCCACGCCGGAAACAACCGATACCCGGCACGAAGACCTTCCGACTTTCTTGCGGCAGCCGATGACCCAATCCCCGCCCCCGTCCAGTGACAACACGCCTGACGATGGCGCGACCAGGCCAGCCCCATCACAGGCTGATCCCGTACAAGACCAAGCAGACTCGGGGCCCGAAGACCTGGATGAAGCGGCAGCCAAGCACCAAGTCACGCCCCCCCTGCCCAAACCACGCGTCATTCCCGATCCGGTGTTCCCTGTCGAAGCTGATATCATCGTCAAACCACATGCCTTGGCAGCTGTGTTGCAATGTCGGAGCCTATCTCCAGACACCGCCCGCGAAATCGCCCCGCTGCTGGAGCGATTGACCGCCGTGCGCGATTCGATGTCCAATGCGGAACCCGCCGCAGCTGCTGACTGAAACCACTGGTGCAGTTTGCGGCAATTCCCCCTTGCGCCCCGGCGATTATCAGGTATGAACCGCTGCATGTCGGGCTATGGCGCAGCCTGGTAGCGCGTCCGTCTGGGGGACGGAAGGTCGCAGGTTCGAGTCCTGCTAGCCCGACCAACCGACATAAAACAAACGCCCGCGCCCTTGTGGTTGCGGGTGTTTGCATTTGAAAGGTCCAGCTATGGGCGGTGTTATTCCCAACCAACACATCAACGATATGATCAGTGCCGGTCAGATCATCGGCACCCCCGAGGTCGATCCGGCCCAGGTCCAACCCGCCAGTCTCGACCTGCGGCTTGGAACCGTCGCGTATCGCGTGCGGGCCTCGTTTCTGACCGGGCACGGCGCAAAGGTCGCTGATCGTCTAACCGAATTCGAGATGCACCGCGTTGACCTGACCAGCGGTGCGGTGTTGGAAAAGGGATGCGTCTATGTCGTACCCTTGATGGAGAGCCTTGCCCTGCCAGATGATATATCGGCGGTCGCCAATGCCAAAAGCTCGACCGGGCGGCTGGACCTGCTGACCCGTACCATCACAGACGGCGGTACGGAATTTGACCGTATCGCGCATGGCTATACCGGGCCGCTTTACGCCGAAATCTGTCCCCGGTCTTTTTCGGTGCTCGTACGTCCCGGCATGCGGTTGAACCAGATTCGCTTTTCCTCCGGCAATGCGGCGCTGGATGATGCGGCGCTGCGTGCCCTGCACACCGAAACGCCGCTTGTCGATGGCGACGCCGTGATCGATGACGGGTTGGGCTTTTCGGTCGACTTGCGGTTGCCTGGCACGACCTTGGTCGGGTACCGGGCCAAACCCCATACCGGCGTGATTGACCTTGACAACATCGGCCACTATGCGCCCGCAGACTTTTGGGAAGAAGTTCACAGCGACAACGGGCAGATCATCCTCGACCCAGGAGCGTTTTACATCCTGGTAAGCCGCGAGGCCGTCACCATACCACCAGAATTCGCAGCCGAGATGGCCCCATATCTTGCCATGGTCGGAGAGTTCCGCGTCCACTACGCAGGCTTTTTTGACCCGGGTTTCGGCCATGCCACAGCCGGCGGCGCAGGGTCGCGCGGTGTTCTGGAAGTGCGCTGTCACGAAGCCCCGTTCGTGCTTGAACATGGCCAGATCGTTGGACGCCTGATTTACGAGAAAATGTCCGAAATACCCACGCAGCTGTACGGCGCGGGAATTGCTTCGAACTATCAGGGGCAAGGTCTCAAGCTAAGCAAGCATTTCCTCGCGCCGGCCTGACCCACGCGGTTCGGTCTGTTCAATTGCAAGGCCTGACGCAACCCAAACGGACTGCCGCAGGCACCGCCCGCCCGCGCAGCCGCAGACAGTAGAGACAAACCCTAAAACTTGTTGAGTCGGCGCATGTTCTTCATCATGTCACGCGCACGCTTGCCTTGGTCGCGTCCCATCTTGTCACGGCTTGCGTTTTCTGCGGCACTGATATCAGGACCCCCCGTGTTCCGACTACCATCGGATTTCCGCCCCTTGCCGAGCTTGGACGCTTGGTCGAAACCTATCGAGACACCCTTGTTGATCAGCCGCCCCATAACCTGACGCATAATCATATTGATAATCTGGTTCATCGTTTATCCCCGGTTGCAACGTCAAAATCACTGTCAGTGCTTAATATAGCATTCAATACGGCGTTTTTCAGGCCCTCGTCGTTAATCCTCGAACAATTCGCTTTGACCCTCTGTTGGCTCGGGTTCATCTTCGTCTTTGATGTCAAATGTGGGCATTGCCCCGAATGCCGGGCGATTCTCCAGCAATCCTGCCGATCGCAATTCTTTCAAACCTGGCAGGTCGCGTGGGCTTTCCAGACCAAAATGCGCCAGAAACTCTTGTGTGACAACGAAAGTCACCGGCCGCCCCGGGGTCATCTTGCGGCGTCCAAACCGGATCCAGTCAAGTTCAAGCAGTTGGTCCAGCGTGCCGCGCGACACGGACACACCACGAATTTCTTCTATTTCTGCCCGCGTGGTCGGTTGGTGATAGGCGATGATAGCAAGGGTTTCTATTGCCGCCCGCGACAGCTTGCGCACCTCGACAGTCTCTTTCTGCATGAGGTACCCTAAGTCGGCAGCCGTGCGCATCGCATAGGCATCTCCGACTTTCACCACCTCGACACCCCGCCCTTCGTACCGTCGGCGCAGATGGATCATCGCCTCGCCTGCATCACAACCATGCGGCATGCGTTGTTCAATATCGCGCAGGGTCACCGGATCGGCGGTCGCAAACAGAATGGCTTCCAGCATGCGTTCTTGTTCAGCCATGGGCGGCGGATCAAACAGGCTTTCCTCTTGGTCGTCATAGGCTTCAGCCACGCTGCTTCTCCCTTTTGCGCAACTCGATGGGCGCGAACAGCTCGGTTTGTCTGATCTCTATGTGCCCCTCCTTGGCCAGCTCCAGCGACGCCGCGAACGTAGAAGCGGTGGCGGAACGCAACTGCACTGGGTCAACCGACCACCCCTCGGGCAGATAACTCGTCAGGTCCGACCAATCGCCCGCATACCCGATCAGGCCGCGCATACGATCAAGGGCTTGTTCCATCGTGAACACCTTGTCACGGTCCATGACGAAGGGCCTGAAGTCATCCCGGGTGCGGATGCGGGCATAGCCTTGCATGAGGTCCAGCAACGTCGCGGTATAGGTGATACGGCGGGTCCGCTGCACCTCGTCAGTCTGCCCACGGGCAAAAAAGTCGCGTCCCAGCTGGTCGCGCGCCATCAGCCGCGCCGCCGCGTCCCGCATGGCCTGCAATCGTTCAAGCTGAAACGCCAGGTGCGCTGCCAGTTCCTCGCCGGTCGGTCCCTCTTCATCGGGGTCAGGGGGTAGCAAAAGACGGGATTTCAAAAACGCCAACCAAGCCGCCATCACCAGATAGTCAGCAGCAAGTTCAAGCCGTAATGCCTTTGCTTTTTCGACAAACAGAAGATATTGCCGTGCCAGTTGCAGAACCGATATCCTGCGCAAGTCGACCTTTTGGGTGCGGCTTAGCGTCAGCAACAGATCCAAAGGTCCTTCGAACCCATCCACGTCGACGATCAGCGCTTCGGCAGCCAGCCTTTCGGCCACGGTACATTGATCTTCCTCGAATAGTGTTTCAGCCATGCACATCCTCGCCGACAAGCCTGGTCAGCCTTGCAGTCAGGGCGGGAATGTCAATATCATCAGGGACCACACGCGCAGCCAATGCACGTTCGGCCCGTGTTTGTGCGGCTTGCGTCATCTCACCCGCAGCGTCGGCGACCAGAGCGCGGTCTTTCAACGATGCATTGCAATACAACACCACATCGCATCCGGCCGCCAATGCATCGCGGGTGATATCGTCAATGCGCCCCTTTAGCGCCTGCATTGATATATCATCAGTCATGATCAGATTGTCGAACCCGATTTCATCGCGAATAACCTGCATCATCACCGGCGATAACGTTGCAGGACGTTTATCAAGAGCCTCGTACACAAGATGCGCGGTCATCGCCATCGGAAGGTCGTTCAACGCCTTGAAAGGTGCGAAATCAGTGCCGATCAGATCGTCACGACCGGCACTGACCTGGGGCAGATCAAAATGGCTGTCCATTGTAGCACGGCCATGACCAGGCATATGCTTGACGACCGGCAAAACACCACCGGCCAACATCCCGTCTGCCGCCGCTCTTCCCAGTTTGGTGACCTTTTCCGGGTCCGTACCATAGCAACGGTTGCGCAAAAACTCGTGGGTTTGCGGACCCGCCACATCGACCATCGGCGCGCAGTTACTGTCGATACCTAGATCATGCAGCTCGTGTGCGATAAGACGATAACGCAGATTCATCGCTTCGACGGAATTTTCACCAGCGGCCTTCACGAAATCCAGAGGTGGCGACCAGTCACGCCAAAACGGCCGGCGCAGTCGTTGCACCCGTCCGCCTTCCTGATCGACCGTTATCACCGCATCATGGCCAGCGGCGTCGCGCAGTTCTGCACACAGCGCGCGAACCTGTTCAGGTGTGTCCACATTGCGGCTGAACAAGATGAACCCAAAAGGCTTAACTTCGCGAAAAAGCGCTTTCTCTTGCGCCGTCAATCGTAACCCCGACGCATCCAGTATCGTCGCCCCGAAGCGTGTCACCGGGTGACGACAGGGATGCAATCGGCGTTTTCCGCAACCAAGGCAGAACAAAAGCGTCGTGCATCCGCGATATCTTCGAAGCCATGTGCGCGCAGGCGATAGAAGGTGCGACCACCGCTGCTTGCTTCTTGGATCACTCGCGATTTGCCATCCAGATAGGCCCCGAACCGGCCATTCAGCGTATCCCACTGCGCCCGCGCGGTCTGTGGGGTATCAAAAGCACCCAACTGCACCAGACGCGTCCCTTTTGGCAAACTATCGGCGGCAAGCTCTGTCACGGTTGCCGGCGTCGCGATCATCGGAGTGTCAGCAGGTTGAAACGATGCACGCGTCACCAGTTCGGAAGTTGCGGGGCGACGTTTAGGCCGCAGCGAACTGTGAACGCCCGGCTCTCCACCCATCGCGAGCGCAACCGCCTGCGACACCGCCAGCTCAAGCGGGTCCATATCCAGTGTTTCGCTTTCGGCAACCGGTTCGATGGTGCCTTCACCTTCGTCTAACGGGTCAACCCCGTCGGCTATCGGGTCAACGCCGACGGGCAAAGACGCCGTGACGTCGCTAATATTCCCCGTTTGCAAAGCCGCCACCTGGATAGGTTCCGGCTTGTTCAGTGCCGGCACCTGTGGCTCAGATGCCACCATTGCGACGGCAATGGGCTGGTCTTCGTCCTCAAGATCCAGCGGCTTGGGGGCTAATATCACTTGCTCCGCAAACTGGCTGGCGGTTCCTTCCGATGCCACGGCATTGACGGATAACCCCTGATTGTCGGCAAGCTGACCGCCCGGATTCTCGGGACGAACGCGCATGTCACCGGCTGCCGCGCGAACGACGGGTATGCCCGTGACATCGCGCATCAGCAGCTTATAGCCCCACACCGCGATGCCTATGATCAACGCGACCGACATGGCAGCTCCGGCTATATTTGCCAATTTTGACAAAGGCTTAGCCTGCACATTAAGTGTCGCGCTAGCATCGGATTCGAAAGAATACCCCCCACCGTGGGACGGGGACGTGTAATATGCCATATCTGCCTCACTGCCCACGACTAGTTCAATTGACGCAGGTCTATTTTTTAAAATGCCCGACCAGCCGGTGTGCGTTAACGCATCTCTTCCGCTGGTTTGACCCCCAGAATACCAAGACCTGACGCAATTACAATCGCTGTGGCTTGGGCAAGCGCGATTTTTGACTGCGAAGTAGCAGGATCATCTTGCAGGAAACGCAACGAAGGCACGTCATTGCCTCGGTTCCATAGGCCATGGAAATCTCCGGCAAGTTCATAGAGATAAAACGCCACCCGGTGCGGTTCATTGCTTCGTGCGGCGGTTTCCACCAGACGCGGCCATTCGGCCAGTTTGGCGGCCAGCTTGAGTTCGCTCTCGTGATCCAGCCTGCCCAGATCTGCGGCTTTCAATGCACCCATATCGACCGATACACCAGCTTCGGCGGCCTTGCGCAGCACAGAGTTGACCCGCGCATGCGCATACTGAACGTAAAACACCGGGTTCTCACGGGATTGCTCCAACACTTTGGCAAAGTCGAAATCCAGCATCGCGTCATTCTTGCGTGTCAGCATGACAAAGCGCGTTACATCGGGGCCCACCTGTTCGACGACGTCGCGCAGGGTCACGAATGTCCCTGCCCGCTTGGACATCTTGAATTCCTTGCCATCCTTGAACAGCTTGACCAACTGCGTCAGCTTGATATCCAGCGGCACGGTACCGTCCGATAACGCGGAAACCGCAGCTTTCATCCGTTTGACATAGCCACCGTGATCTGCCCCGAACACGTCGATCAGCATGTCGAACCCACGCTGCACCTTGTCAAAGTGGTAAGCGATGTCCGGCGCGAAGTATGTCCACCCGCCGTCGGATTTCATCACAGGCCGGTCCACGTCATCTCCATGAGCCGTAGATCTGAACAACGTCTGCTCGCGTGGCTCCCAGTCTTCGGGCTTCTTGCCCTTGGGGGGTTCAAGTACGCCCTCATAGATCAGCCCCTTGGACTTGAGGTCCTCGATCGCGGCTTCGATCCGGCCCGAGCCATACAGCGACTTTTCCGAATAAAACACGTCCATCTCAACCCCAAGCGACGCAAGGTCGCCCCGGATCAACTTCATCATCTCGTCGGTCGAGAAATTGCGAACATCCTCAAGCCAGACAGCCTCGTCCTGGTCAAGATAGGCGTCGCCGACCTTGTCCTTCAGTGCGACGCCGACCTCGATCAGATAGTCACCGGGATAGGTTCCGTCGGGAAACGCCACCTCTTGTCCGTATGCCTCCAGATAGCGCAGGTACACAGAGCGCGCCAAAACATCGACCTGCGCACCGCCATCGTTGATGTAATACTCACGCGTCACGTCAAAGCCGGCAAAATCCAGCAAGGACGCCAGCGCATCGCCGAACACCGCACCACGGGTGTGCCCCACATGCAGCGGCCCCGTGGGATTGGCCGAAACATATTCGACGTTGACCCGCTTGCCCTGCCCCAGATCGCCACGACCGAAATCGGTGCCCTGTGCCAGAACGGCACCCACGACGCGCTGCCAGACATCCGCGCTGAGCCGCAGGTTCAAGAACCCCGGCCCCGCCACATCCGCCGCCGTGATACGCGGATCCTCGGCCAGTTTTCCCGCCAGCTTTTCCGCAATATCACGCGGCTTCATGCCAGCGGGTTTTGCCAGTACCATCGCCGCGTTGGTCGCCATATCACCGTGCGACGCATCGCGCGGTGGCTCTACCGTGATGGCGTCAAAGTTCAGCGCCTCGGGCAGAAACCCGTCGGCAACCAGCGTCTCGAGGGTGGACAGCACAAGGCTGCGGATATCGGCAAATAGGTTCATAACGGAGTTCCTTCGACTTGGCCCCGTGTATCACCTGAATATCCACCCTTAATCAAGGGCAGTTCAGCTGTTAACAATCAGCCGCTCATGCTCTTGCAACGCAAAGCGATCGGTCATTCCCGAAATATAGTCGCTGACAATCCGCGCCATTGCGATGTTCCCGTCCGCTTCTTCAACATCCTTGCGCCACTGTTTCGGCAGTTGCTCGGGATGCGCGCAAAAATAGGGGAACAGATCCTCGACCACCCGCGTTACCTGCTGCCGCATGATCACCACGGATTCAGCGCGGTACATCCGGTCGAACAGAAACGCGCGTATCATCTTGAGATCCTCAAAGACCGGGTCTGAAAACTGGATCAACGTGCGCCCGGCCATCCGGATGTCGGTGGCCGTTTCGGGTTGCATTTCCCTCAGCCGTGTCCGCGCGACATTGATCACATCCTCAACCAGCACACCAAAGAACCGGCGCAATGCCTCGTGACGGCGACGATAGTAATTCAAGCCCGGGTATAATCGGTCGACCTCGACAAAGTTGCCTCGCAGGATCGGCAATTCGGCCAGCTCATCCGTCGAAAACAGCTCCGCGCGCAGCCCATCATGCAAGTCATGGTGATTATACGCGACATCATCCGCGATGGCCGCCACTTGGGCTTCCGCGCTGGCAAAAGTCCCCAACTCAAGATCATGCTGGCGCTCATACGCGGCCAGGGCCCAGGGTAGGTCACCGGTCACAGGGCCATTGTGCTTGGCCAACCCCTCCAAAGTTTCCCATGTCAGGTTCAACCCGTCAAATTCGGCATAGTGACGCTCCAGATGGGTGACGATCCGGATCGCCTGCGCGTTGTGATCAAACCCGCCATAGGGTGCCATCAACGCCTGCAAGGCATCTTCACCGGTATGACCAAAAGGAGGATGTCCCAAATCATGCGCCAGCGCGACTGCTTCGGTCAGCTCCGCATTCAACCCCAACGCACCGGAAATGGTGCGCGCCACCTGCGCGACCTCTATCGAATGGGTCAGCCGCGTGCGGTAATAATCGCCCTCATGTTCAATGAAAACCTGGGTCTTGTGCTTCAGCCGCCGAAAGGCGCTGGCGTGAATGATCCGGTCACGGTCCCGCTGAAAGCATGACCGAAATGTACTTTCCTCCTCTGGTCGCAACCGTCCCCGGGTCGCAGCCGGATCAGAGGCAAAAGGTGCGCGCATATACGGTGGTCCTTGTAGCCTGTCCTGCGACTTTCTATATTGTACCCAAGACCAGATGGAAACCGATAGCACCGGAGCCTGATTATGAACCTGCCCCCCAAAGTTACGTCCCGGGCTTTCGACCGGTTGGCCGAAATCGGTGCAGCGGCCGACGGCAAGGCCCTGCGCATCGCGGTAGAAGGCGGAGGCTGCTCAGGGTTTCAATACGACATCGCGCTTGACGCCCCGAAAGAAGACGACCTTGTCCTCGAAGGCTGCGGTCAGCGGGTCGTGGTCGACAGCATTTCTTTACCGTTTCTGGCCAATGCGACAATCGACTTCTCCGAAGAACTCATCGGCGCACGGTTCATCATCGAAAACCCCAACGCCACAAGCGCTTGCGGTTGCGGCACATCTTTCTCGATGTAAGCCCACACGCGTTTCCCGATGCAAGCCCACACGCGTTTCTCGATGCAAGCCCACACGCGTTTCTCGATGCAAGCCCACACGTGTTTCTCGATGTAAGCCCACACGCGTTTTCATTTTGCCCCGCAAACTCCCGCCGGAGGCTGGCCTCATTGATAAATGAGGCCATTTCCGTTGTCTGCAGCGCGCGAAAACCCTTCAAAGAATGCGTCGAACCGATAGGTCGATCGCTCCGCCGCTTCCAGGATCGCTTGCCCGTCCTCGGGCATCGTCGCAATCAGGCGCGCCCGCATCTTCCCCCAATCGGCGGACCTGCCCCGACCATAATCAAACAAAGCCTGTGACAGCCCGCGCAGCGCGCCGTTTCCGGCCGCAGGCGCGTGTATAGCGACCTTGCCGGCTGGTATCGCCCTTTCAAATGCCTTGCGTCCGGTCATCTGCGCCAACCAGCCGGACACCAGATAGGTGTGATACCCATCCGCGCTGCCCGCCATGCCGATATGCCCCATGCGACAGTCGTTGTGGGCCTGGCACACGAAGCTTTCCCAGACCTTGTCCGGGACCTCGCCGGCCAGACGCTTTGCCGCACAAATTTCCCCCAGCAAATCGGCATCCTGGTCCAGGAAGGCCAGAAGTCCTGCATTGTCCAGACTGATATGCGCGGCATCGCTCAGACGGGGGTCTTGCTGGCCATAGTCGGCCAGGTAAAACACGATATGTGCCAATTCATACGCGGCTTTCTTGTTCGGAAGGGCAAATGTCATCGACCTTGAAATGAAGTTCTCAAGCCGGTCCTGCAACGACGGGTCGCGCCGCACACAGATGCGGCGCGCCAACAGGCGTTCAGCTTCGGCGCGTTGCAGATCCGAAAGCTCGGCCCGAGCAAACTGGTGCCGGTCAACCCAGTGGCATAATATCGCCCCCTGGTCGCCCCTTAGGCCCAGATCCTCAAGATCAAGACAGAGCGAAAGGAAAAATCTGTAATACTGCGGAAAGAATGAAATTTTCGCCGCTAAATCCTGATAAATCTCCTCATAGGGGGCTATAGCGTCCCGAGGTTTATCCGCGTCCATGTTTGCCAATATACCCAGCCACTCGGCGTTCTCCTTCAACCAGAATACATCATCCTTGGCGCGGCGCCCGTGGGCAAACAGGGTGCTCAGACTGGCAAAATCTATTGCCTGATCCTGCCTGCGTGACTTCAGATCAATAACATTCGTCATGGGCTCCCTTTCAACTGGCCCCCTGTGCCCGAAGGCGCAGGGTAAGCTTTTTGGGCATCGTGTCAGTCATTTACCGGACAATGCCCGCCCTTCACCCTATACGGTGGACAAGGTCACCGGCTGCGAGCCCGTGGTGAAAAGCTCGGTCCCGCCACCCGATGCCATCGACGTGTTGCACGCAATCGAACCGGTGGTAAAAAGCTCCGTGTTTTCGCCGCCATGCAGCGCATCAAGTGTCTTTTGATCGGTCGAAACCGAGGTATCTTCCAGATATGCAAGCTTGTTCATTTCTTATCCTTCGCAGTTGGGGTTGCAGTCGCGATGACAATTTTAAATTGCGTCTACATCAATGTTTGCCCGTTAAAATTGCTCACTCAACGTGATGATGAATACAATTTTAGACAGATAAACTTATCCACATTGAGGTCGCCGAATACGGAGCTGATCGGCAACGTTGGCTGTTGTTGTACACAGGTCAGAAAAAGTTTTTTCCACACACGCGCTGATTGCGCCATCAGCTAACCCACTGGATTTGGTTAAAAAGGAATCACCGACTCCCACCGCTCCGGGACGAATCTGCTGCGTTGCCCTTGCCCCAAACATCACTTTGCGCGATAGCTGCGGTGCAATCAGGGGGCTGCCATGAAAATCGCTACGTTCAACATCAACGGTATCAAGGCCCGTATCGCCGCGCTGCCCGAATGGCTGGACGAAGCACAGCCCGACGTCGCCATCCTGCAAGAAATCAAGTCCGTCGACGAAGGCTTCCCTCGGGAATTGTTCGAGGATCGCGGCTATAATGTTGAAACCCACGGGCAGAAATCATTCAATGGCGTCGCGATCCTGTCAAAGCTCCCGCTCGAGGATGTGGTGCGCGGCCTGGATGGGGATGAAACCGATGAACAGGCCCGATATATCGAGGCCACCGTCGTGGGTGACAAGGCGTCGGTCCGCTTGTGTGGATTGTACCTGCCCAATGGCAACCCGGCACCGGGGCCAAAGTTCGACTATAAATTAGCCTGGATTAAGCGTCTGGAACAGCGCGCACGTGCCTTGTTAGCAGACGAAACGCCGTTCCTGATGACCGGAGATTTCAACATCATCCCACAAGCAGAGGATGCCGCGTCGCCTGCGGCGTGGCGTGACGATGCCCTGTTCCGGTTTGAAACGCGCGAAGCGTGGCGCAGATTGCTTGCGCTTGGCCTGACCGACGCATTTCGGGCGCGCACCCAAGGCCCCGGACATTACAGCTTCTGGGATTATCAAGCCGGTGCCTGGAATCGCAACAACGGCATCAGGATCGACCATTTTCTGCTAAGCCCTGCGGTTGCGGACATGCTAAAAGACTGTCAGATCGACAAGGAAATTCGGGCGCGGGAAAAACCGTCGGATCATGTGCCGGTCTGGGTCGACTTGGATTTCTAGAACCCCCGACACACCCGTCCCGGAACCGTTGCTCAGGCTTGAAGCTCGGCGTCCCAGTACAGGAAATCCATCCAGCTTTCGTGCAGATGGTTGGGCGGGAACCTGCGCCCCATGTTGCGTAGTTCTTCCGCTTGGGGTTGGCGGGGTGGTTTGCGCAGATGAAACCCGGTGTGATGCAGCGCCTTCGAGCCCTTCTTGAGGTTGCACGGGCTGCACGCGGCGACCACGTTTTGCCAGCTTGTGACACCGCCCGCCGCACGCGGTACCACGTGATCAAAGGTCAGATCGCCGCGTGCCCCGCAGTATTGGCAGCGAAATTCGTCGCGCAGAAATAAATTAAAGCGCGTGAAGGCCACGCGCTTTTGAGGTTTGACATAATCTTTGAGAACAACGACCGACGGGATTTTGATCTGCATCGACGGGCTGTGAACGTAGTCATCGTATTCGGCCACGATATCAACCCGGTCAAGCCATTTGGCCTTGATCGCTTCCTGCCAGGGCCAAAGCGACAGCGGATAATAGGACAATGGCCTGTAATCCGCATTCAGCACCAGGGCCGGTCTGTGTTTCAGCCCAGCCGGGCTTCGGGTGAATTCGGTTCTAAAATCGCCGTCCATCGTATTGATAAGCCCCTTGCCGTTCCGCGTCCGGTCCGGCAGGACAGCCCCACCGATGGGACTGACTATATCTCGTGGTTTGCGTCTGACAAGCCGCAAATGGATACAAGATGTCGCAGTACTGGGGACCGGGACATAACGCGGTGGTGAGGTAACACCTCACCCGTTTGAGGTACCCGCCTCGGGGGCGCAAACTTGCCCCCAATCGCCCTGTACGATGTCGTTACAAACTTAGTTTATCGCGCATGAACGCTAGTGCAACGCTTAGCCCGTCGGGCGCGATACCGTGGCCGGTACCCTTCATAATATGAGCAAAAACGTCGGTCCATCCGGCTTCCTGCAAAGCTTCGGCAGCTTCGGGCAGTGATTGCGGCGGTACCACGTCATCCACATCACCGTGAACCAGCAACACCGGAGGCCGCGAGATAGCATCGTCCTTCAGGCTTTCGGGTGATAACAGCCGCCCCGAAAACGCGACGATGCCCGCCACCGCATCTTCGCGACGCGGTGCCACATGCAGCGCCATCATCGTGCCTTGGGAAAAACCGAACAGGACAACCTGTTCGGGCAACAGATCCTCATCGACCATAAGGGCATCAAGAAACGCGTTCAGGTCCTGCGTGGCTTGCACCATCCCGCGTTCGGCTTCCTCTTCCGATGAATTATCGATCCACGGGATCGGAAACCACTGGAATCCCATCGGGGCACCGGCGCACGCTTCGGGGGCATCGGGTGCCACAAACAGCGTGTCAGGCAGGTGCTCTCCCAACGGGTCGGCCAACCCCAGCAGGTCTGCGCCGTTGGCACCATACCCATGCAAGAAGACCACCGCCGACCGCGTTTCACCCGACACTGGTTCCCGGCGCTCTGCGTTTAAAATTCGTGTCATGATATGCCTTCCCGTTGTTTTGCAATCCGGTAGTACGAAAACAATGTGCGGGCTGCAACCGATCGCCAAGGCGACCAGCTCTCAGCCATCGCCGCCAACTGCTTCGGCTTGGGTCGCTCTGGCAGATCAAACAGGATTCGTGATGCCTCCTGCAAGGCCAAATCGCCCTCGGCGAAAACGTCGGCGCGACCCAGTGAGAACATCGCGTAAATCTGTGCTGTCCATAACCCCACGCCCGGTACGGCCGTCAGCGTCTTGATCACATCTGCATTCGGGGCGTGGCGCAGGGCGGCATAGTCGATCCGTGCGTCTGCAAGAGCCAAGGCGTAGCGGATTTTCTGGCGGCTCAGACCGGCGCTGCGCAACCCCTCCTCGCCCGCAGCCGTGATCGCCGCTTCGTCGGTCAGACCTGCCGCGTCCATCTTGGTGCGCATCGCATTGGCCGATGCCACCGATACCTGTTGGCCGATAATCGCCCCGATCAATGCGTCAAATCCGTCGTTGCGCAGGCGCAGTGGCAGCGGCCCGGTGGCTTCAAGGGCCGCGGCAAACTGCGTGGACCGCGCCGCCAGCCACGCCGCCCCCTCAGCGACGTCAGCATCACAGGTGATGATACGCCCGGTGGTCATAGGGCATTGAGCCATGCCACTGCGGCCCGCGCGGTGGCAAGCTGCCGTGCCCCTTCCGGCGGTGGAGGGCGATCAATCACGATTGCCCGCACTCCCAGTTCCAGCGCTGCATCCAGCTTGGGCCGGCTTGGTTCACCGCCTACGTTGCGGCACACCAATGTATCAACGTCGAGCCGACTGAACAATGCCGCCTCCTGTGCCCGGGTGTACGGGGGACCCCCATAAACGGCTTCGGCGAACCCGGGCAGCGGGTTGCGGGTACCGGCGCGCGCCTGACGCAGGAACAGCTTGCGCCCCGTAAAGGGTGCATATTCGTCGATGGTCCCGCGCCCGGTGGCTGCGAACACCCGCGCCCCGATGGGGATCATGGCTGCGGCCTGTGCAACCGAAACGGCGCGTTCGGCAGGCGGCTTGATTGTCCAGGCGGGTCGCAGCAAACGTGCATAGGGCAGACCTGACCACCGCGCCGCATCCTCGGCGATGAGCGAGACATCCGCATCAAAACCGTGCCCGGCATCGCAGATCGCCGTAATACCGTTGTCAGCAAGATAGCGCTGCATCTGCGCAGAACCGTCGGGGGTCCAAATCTGCGAAGGGACGCTCAGGGGGCCAAAGCTGCGCTCGACCCGGCGCAAGATCGCCTGCGCGGATAGGTTGGAACCTGACAGCGCAGAGGCAACATCATGCGCCTCGGCGCTGCCGGCAATCAGAAGAATTCTTGGCTTGCGTGTCATGGCGCGATGATCGTTTAGCTGTCTTGCGGGCGCAAGGGGCTTGCAGCGCCTCAAGCCGCGGTCTACGCATTCGCAATGACAGCGATTGATGATACCCGCGCCAAGCGAAACGTCACCGTTCTGGTGACCGCACAGGCATTTCTTGGCAGCCAAATGCCGATGTACTTTGTCATCGGAGGATTGGCAGGCCAACAGCTTTCTCCCAATGCCTGCCTTGCAACCTTGCCTATTTCGATGATCGTGTTCGGGTCAATGACCACCGCGCCGTGGTTGTCCACGGTGATGCAGCGGCTTGGGCGGCGCTCGGGGTTTGTCACCGGTGCTGCCGGGGGTATGACGGGGGCCGCGATCTGCGCCTATGCATTGACCGTCCAAAGCTTTGGGTTCTTTCTGCTGGGAAGCTATCTTTTGGGCATCTATATGTCTTCACAAGGTTTCTTCCGTTTCGCGGCAACCGATACGGCGTCGGATGAATTCAGACCCAAGGCCATTTCGTATGTTATGGCAGGAGGGCTGATCTCGGCGATCATCGGCCCGCAACTCGTGGGCATGTTGACCGGGGTCAATGGGGCCGCCACGGTGATGCGGTTCTTTCCGGTTTACGTGGCGGCGATCGTATTGAATGCAATCGGCATGGCACTGTTCGCCTTTCTCGACATTCCCAAGCCACCTGTTCCCAGCGTTGATGCGCCCAAGGGCCGCACACGCACGCAGCTATTGACCACCCCGCGCATCGCTGTCGCGGTGATCTGCGGCATGGTGTCCTATGCGCTGATGAACCTGGTGATGACGTCGACGCCCCTGGCCGTCGTCGGTTCTGGATTTGACATTGTCGACGCCTCGCACGTGGTGACAGGTCACGTACTGGCGATGTATGCGCCATCCTTTTTTACCGGCCATCTCATTGCGCGGTTCGGCGTTGAAAAGATCGTCGGTCTCGGCCTCGCCATTCTAGCGTTGGCAGGAGTGGTCGCGCTTCAGGGTGTCGACCTGAACAACTTCTATATCGCGCTGATCCTGCTTGGCGTAGGCTGGAATTTCGGTTTTATCGGTGCAACGTCGATGCTGGCTGGAGCGCATGCCCCGCACGAGCGTGGCCGCATGCAGGGCCTGAACGATCTGCTGGTGTTTGGCGGCGTCACCTTTGCATCGCTGGCTAGCGGTGGGCTCATGAACTGTTCAGGCGGCGATCCAATCCAGGGCTGGTCCGCCGTTAACATGGCGATGATACCATTTCTGGTGTTGGCCGGCGGGGCACTGCTCTGGCTCATGTTTCGCCGCCCCACACCCTCTCACGCGTGACCGCGTCCTACCAGCGGCCGGAAACCGCCCGCCATGACAGCACAAAGCGGTCCAGCGGCGGCAACTGTGCCTCTCTTACGCGCGCGGGTCGCGCGATCGCAGCCCGTAAAACTCTGGCGCTGGCCGCGACGGAGTACATTGCAGGTCTTGCGGCTTTGGAAACCTTGCCACGACTGCGACGGGCGCGATCCAACCGTTTCAGCGCCCGATCGGCCAACCTTGCGACACCCGCTTCGGTACCGTCAAGCAAGGGAACCCGCCCAAGCTCCACCAACCGCGGTATCGCAAGCAGCCAGGCGGCCACGCCTGCGCCATAAGCCGCATCGCGTACCGTAGGTTCATCCGCTTGGCCCAAACGCCGGGCTGCAACCCACATCAGGTTCCCGGCGGTCTGGTCTATATACGCGTCGAAATGTGCGTCATCTTCAAACGGATCACGGTAAATATCCCAGCGTCGCGCAGCAACCAACCCATCAAGCAACCCCGCATCGTCAGCGGTGATCGCCGCAGCAAGCGGAGTGGCGACCTCGTGGCGGCGTACCGTTTCGCCGTTGGCTATTTCCTCGCAGACATCGCGCCACCACTGCAAACGCATTTCAGCGATCATCGCTTCCTGCGTGACCCAGGGGGCACGTGCCACTTCTATGTTGAACGCATAAAGCGGAAACAACACGCGCCGCGCATTCAACGGGGCCGCCATGGTGGCACGGAATCGCAAAGAGTCCGCCCGCTCAACGAGCCCAGCACAGGCAACCAGATCGGCGTCAAATTCCATCAAATCAACTCTCTATCCGTTGCTGTCGCGGATCAGTTTCCAGCGGATCGCATCCAGCAGTGCCTCGAACGAGGCATCCACTATGTTCGCCGACACGCCCACCGTCGACCAGCGTCGGCCCTGCCCGTCCTCGCTGTCGATGATGACACGGGTCACCGCCTCGGTCCCGCCTTGGGTGATGCGGACCTTGAAATCCACCAGATGCATGTCCTCCAGTAGCGCCGAATATTGCCCGAGATCCTTGACCAGCGCTTTGGAAAGCGCATTCACCGGACCGCGGTCACAGCCTTCGGCATCCATGCTCTCACTGACCGACAGACGCTTTTCACCATCTACTTTCACGACGACAACGGCTTCCGAGAGGCTCACCATCTGGTTGTACTTGTTCTTGCGCCGTTCAACAGTGACGCGGTAGCGCTTTACCTCGAACAAGGCGGGCATCTGCCCCAGAACCTTGCGCGCCAGCAGCTCAAAGCTCGCCTGGGCGGTATCATAGGCATAGCCCTCGGCCTCGCGGGATTTGACCTCATCCAGAATCCGCGCCAACGCCGGGTCGCCTTTGGTAATCTTCAGCCCTGCACTTTCCAGACGTCGCCGCAGGTTTGACTGGCCAGCCTGGTTCGACATCGGAATGATGCGCGCATTGCCCACCAGTGACGGCTCGATATGCTCATAGGTCGATGGATCCTTGAGGATCGCACTGGCGTGCAGCCCCGCTTTATGCGCAAAAGCCGACGACCCGACAAAGGCCGCCTGCTTCATCGGGACACGGTTGAGAATTTCATCCAGCGACCGGCTGATCTGCGTGAGGTTGACCAACCCGTCCGGCGTGACCCCGGTCTTGAAACAGCTGGCATAGGGTTCTTTCAGCAGCAAAATCGGTATCAGCGTCGTCAGATTGGCATTTCCGCAGCGCTCGCCCAGACCATTCAGGGTGCCCTGGATCTGCCGCGCGCCGGCGTCAATGGCGGCCAGCGAACAGGCGACCGCGTTTTCGGTGTCATTATGCGTATGAATGCCCAGATGCGCGCCGGGGATTCCCGCCGCGATAACCTCTGCGGTGATGCGCCCGACCTCGGCAGGCATGGTGCCTCCGTTGGTGTCGCATAGCACGATCCAGCGCGCGCCCGCGTCATGAGCCGCCTGGATCGCGCTCAAGGCGTAATCAGGATTGGCGCGGTAGCCATCAAAGAAATGCTCCGCATCAAAAAGCGCCTCGCGCCCTTGCGCAACAACGTGCCTGACAGACCGCGCGATATTGTCGGTGTTCTCGTCCAGCGTGATCCCCAGGGCCGCCGACACGTGGAAATCATGGGTCTTGCCGACAAGGCACACGGCCTTCGTGCCCGCATTCATCACCGCGGCAAGCACATCGTCGTTTTCAGCCGAAATACCGTTGCGTTTGGTCATGCCAAACGCGGTCATGGTGGCACGCGTCGCAGGTGCTGTCTCAAAAAACGCGGAATCCGTCGGATTCGCCCCCGGCCAACCGCCTTCGATATAATCAACGCCAAGCGTGTCGAGCGCATTGGCGATGCTGATCTTCTCGGTGGTCGAAAACTGCACCCCTTGGGTCTGCTGCCCGTCACGCAAGGTGGTGTCGTAGATATAGAGGCGCTCTTCAGTCACGTCCTACCCCCAACTTCATTTTGCCCAATAAACTCCGGGGAGCGTGAGGGGCTGGCCCCTCACTCCGGCAATCGCGCACTTGCGCCGCCCCCGCCTGAGCCCACGTCATTTCAGCGCCTCGAGCTTCGCGGGATCAAAGTCAGCAACAAGCTCCCAGCCCGATGTGCCATCCTTCCGGTCTGTGACCCTGATGCCGGCCCCCAAAAGCCCGTCGCGGATGCGATCTGCTTCGGAAAAATTTCTTTCGCTCTTGGCCTTGGCGCGCGCACCAATCAAGTCGTTCACGGTATTTGCAACCATCACGTTAATCGGCTCGGTCATTGCCGGAATGCTGCTTTTTCGAAAATACTCAAAATCAGCAGCTGGTAGGCCAAGATATCGTGCCGAAGCAACGAATTGCTCCATGTTTCCGTCCTTGAACAGCCGGTGCAACACTGAAATCGCCCCCGGCGTATTCAGGTCTTCCGCAAGACAATCCATCACGTCGTTGTCGATATGCTTGCGATCGAATTCGCTGGCAGCAGTGTCACTGACAATCGATATCCGGTCGGGGTTATTCCATTCGCGCAGCGTCTTTTCGGCCTCGTCGCGCTTCTTGTCGGTCCAGTCCATCGGCTTGCGGTAATGGGTGCTGAGCATCACGAAACGGATCACCTCGCCCGGTACACCCTGATCCAACAAGTCGCGCACGGTGAAAAAGTTGCCGAGCGATTTGGACATCTTCTTGCCCTCGACCTGCAACATTTCGTTGTGCATCCACACATTGGCAAATTCGCTTTCAGGGTGTGCACAGCAGCTTTGGGCGATCTCATTCTCGTGATGCGGGAACATCAGGTCATTGCCGCCGCCGTGGATGTCGAAATGCGCGCCCAGCAACTCGTACGCCATGGCCGAGCATTCGATGTGCCAACCCGGACGACCCCGCCCCCACGGACTGTCCCATCCGGGCGTATCAGCGTCTGACGGTTTCCACAGAACGAAATCCATCGGGTTGCGTTTGTAGGGGGCGACTTCGACCCGAGCGCCAGCAATCATATCGTCAATCGACCGGCCAGACAGCGCACCGTATTTCTTGTAGCTTTCGACGGCGAACAGCACGTGGCCTTCGGCGGCATAGGCATGACCCTTGGCAATCAGCCCTTCGATCATCGAGACCATCTGGGGAATATACGCGGTGGCACGCGGCATGTGGTCCGGCTCGAGAGCACCGACAGCGGCCATGTCCTCCAGAAACCACTGCGTTGTCTCAGCCGTGATCTGGCCGATCGACCGCCCGCTTTCCGCGGCGCGCGCGTTGATCTTGTCATCCACATCGGTGAAGTTGCGCACATAGGTGACGTGATCGTTGCCATAGACATGGCGCAGCAGCCGGTTGAGCACGTCAAAAACGATGACGGGGCGCGCGTTGCCTAGATGGGCGCGGTCATAGACTGTCGGTCCGCAGACATACATCCGCACGTTCTTGTCATCGATGGGCGTGAAAACCTCGCGCTGGCGGGTTTTGGTGTTGTGCAGCTTGATCGTGGTCATGTGGCGCGTCCTTACGCAAGGATGGCGCGGGCATGGCACAGAAATCTTGGGAAGAAAACGTTGTGAACAGGCCCGCCGGAAGGTCTTAGCAGGAAATACAGCAAATAATGAGTGTGTTCGTGTTCATACTGCTTGCGTAGCCCGAGCATGGCCCGAGGGTCAAGCCTGATTGACAAATCACCCTTGCTCTGCGCCCCTGCGTCCTTCATCTGGAATAACGGAGGCAGGCCATGCAACTTTCATCACGCATAACAGATCTACTTGGTGGCGGTTCTGACGGCTGGGGTGTGTTTTTAAAGGCCCGCCGCATGATCGGTGACGGCGTATCGGTTACCGAACTGACCATCGGCGAACACGACATCCGTACCGCCGCCCCGATCTTGCAGGAAATGCACCGTGCGGCAATTGCCGGCCATACCGGCTATGCCGCCGTGCCCGGTACCGACAGCCTGCGCGACGCGGTGGCGGCACGTGTCCGTGAACGCACCGGCGTTTCCACGACGCGCGACAATGTGCTGATCACCCCCGGCGGGCAGGCTGCCTTGTTCGCGGCGCATGTGGCTGCGTGCGACCCAGGTGACACCGCGCTTTATATCGACCCCTACTATGCCACGTATCCCGGCACGATCCGGGGTGTCAGCGCGGTCCCACAGCGCGTTCCCGCCCGCGCCGAGGACGCGTTTCAACCCCGGCCCGAAACCATCGCCGCCGTGGCTGCCGGGGCTAAATCGCTGCTGATCAATTCGCCCAACAACCCGACCGGCGTCGTCTATTCCCGTGCCACCTTGGAAGGTATCGCGCGGGTATGCATCGACCACGATCTTTGGTTGATTTCGGATGAAGTATACGACACGCAAGTCTGGACCGGCGAGCACGTGTCGCCACGGGCCCTGCCTGATATGGCGCATCGTACGCTTGTCGTGGGATCCATGTCCAAGAGCCATGCAATGACCGGGTCTCGCTGTGGCTGGATCGTCGGCCCGGTCGAGGCAATTGAACACCTCACCAACCTGGCCACGCACACCACTTACGGCGTGCCGGGCTATATTCAGGACGCGGCTCTGTTCGCCCTGTCGCAAGGCCCCGAATTCGAAGCGGAAATAGCCGCCCCGTTCGCGCGCCGCCGCCAGCTCGCCCGAGGGATCCTTGCCGGTCAGAACGCTGTTTCGCTCGTCCCCGCGGATGGTGCAATGTATCTGATGCTCGATATCCGCAGCACCGGCATGACGGGCGAAGAATTTGCCAATGCGCTGTTGGATCAACACCATATCGCGGTCATGCCGGGCGAAAGCTTTGGTGACGCCGCTGCGGGTCACATCCGTGTGGCGATGACGATCGAAGACGGCGAATTCGGCAACGCTGTCAGCACATTATGCAAATTTGCTGAAGAGCTCGCCGCATAGGAAAAGGCCAGGTGCTAACAGCTCCTGGCCTTGGCCCTTTCGGGTGCATCACACTGTCCGATCACGTGACAACGTATCATCATGTGACTGTCTGGCTCGGAAATGTCGTTGAAGACATCCCCGAGCTTGCAATGCTACATGCGCTTTAGAAGCGGTAGGAGCCACGCAGGTTGAACGTTGTCACGTCAAGATCTGCACCGGCAGTGTTGTTGATGTCGGTGAACTTGTTTTCCAACAGTTCGGCACCCACGGTGTAACGGTCGGTGACTTTGTATGCCATACCGATACCATAGAACGCGCCATCTTCGTTGCCAAAGGATGTGTCGGCACGAGCATAACCACCGGTTGCGTATACCAGTGTGTTACCAAGATCATAGCCAGCTTTCAGTTTGGCACGTGACATGGAATCAAGCTGAGCAACACCGTTGTTCAGGTCCATGTTGGTCTTGTCATAATCAAGTTCGCCACCCAGCACGAAGCGACCGAAGTCATAGTCGTAACCGGCGTGGAAACCATACGAACCGTTGTTACCGTCCAGGGCACCCGGACCGTCCGCATCGGAATAGCCCAACTGCAAACCAGTGTAGAAACCGGTCCAGTCACTACCCAAATCTGGCGCAGGCATTGGGGCCATCATTACAGGCTCAACCACTGGCTCGGCAAGGCTGCCGGCATAAGCGCCGCCAGCAAATGCGGTGGAGGCCAGAACTGCGGCGGAGGCGAATTTCATAGTGCGTTTCATTATCATAACTCCTCGATAAAAACGTATCCGAGCGGGCGTTTCCCACTTCATCGACACAACGCTGCACCTAGGATCTGGTTGCGATTTAGCCCAATCACAGATTGGTGATCGGAATATTGTTGCCGATTTGCGTCACCGCTTTTTGGGTGTCGATAGCGTCAAAGGCAATCATGGCAGGTCGTTAAAGGCTTTTACGTCGCAAACAGGATAGAAGCGCCGAATTTATTTTCGCAGCATTGGAACCATCAAGGAGGGTGCCGTATGGAAACAAAGCGTTGCATAGCTATCTGCGTTGCCCGAACCATCGGCGCAGAACGAGGTCGCGCAGCACGGGGTGCACCTCTCCAAGGGACTGGAATGTAGCTTTTCAACCTTCCCAACCTTGGATCTATCCCATGACCATTCTTACTCCTCATCGCTCAGGTGGTCGCGCCGCCCGCCGTGCTGCGCGTGCCGCCCCATTAGCCGATCACCTGCGCCCGGTGCGCCCGGGACAGTCTGGCGGCACTTACACTCCGTTGACCCAGGCCGGCATGGACCGGATCCATCAAGCCGCGCTCGATGCGCTGGAGCAGATCGGGCTTGCCGACGCACCGCCATCCGGCATCGCCCATATGACGCGCGCAGGTGCCATCCTTGGTGATGACGGCCGGGTGCGATTCCCCCGGGCGCTGATCGAAGACGCCATTGCCAAGGCCAACCGGTCTGTCACCCTGCATGCACGTGACCCCAGACATGACCTGCACCTTAGCGGCACCAAGGTTCATTACGGTACCGCCGGTGCAGCTGTGCATCTGGTTGATGTGGACGGACGAACCTATCGGGAATGCGGGGTGCAGGATCTTCATGACGCCGCGCGGATCTGCGACCAGCTCGACAATCTGCACTTTGTTCAGCGCCCCATGGTGTGCCGCGATATTCCCGATAACCTCGAGATGGACCTGAACACGATCTATGCCTGCTGTGCCGGTACCACCAAACACGTCGGTGTTTCTTTTACGGAACCCTCTTTCGTGCCGCATGGCCTCGAGATGCTGCATATGATCGCCGGCGGCGAGGACAAATGGCGTGAACGACCTTTTGTGTCGAACTCGAACTGTTTTGTTGTACCGCCGATGAAATTCGCCACAGAAAGCTGCCTGGTGATGGAGGCATTGATCGAAGGCGGCATGCCGATCCTGTTGCTTTCGGCTGGTCAGGCCGGTGCGACCGCCCCTGCCCCCATCGCCGGTGCGATCGTTCAAGCCGTCGCCGAATGTCTTGCCGGGCTGGTTTATGTCAACGCGATCAAACCCGGTCACCCCGCGATCTTTGGTACCTGGCCCTTTGTCAGCGACCTGCGCACCGGTGCCATGTCAGGGGGATCTGGCGAACAGGCCCTGCTGACGGCCGGTTGTGCCCAGATGCACCACTACTACGATCTGCCCGGCGGGGCGGCGGCGGGAATCGCGGACGCCAAACTGCCGGACATGCAGGCAGGATGGGAACAGGCGATGTCGAATGTCATGGCCGGCATGTCGGGCTTGAACATGGTCTACGAGGCAGCGGGCATGCACGCGTCGTTGTTGGGGTTTTGTCTCGAATCGCTGATTTTGGGCGATGATCTGATCGGACAGGCGTTGCGCTGCGTACGCGGCATCGAAGTCACCGAGGACAGCGTCAGCCTGGAAGTGATGCGAGCGACGTGCATCGGCGGTCCGGGTCACTATCTGGGATCGGACCAGACGCTGAACCTGATGCAGACCGAATACATCTATCCCGCGCTCGGTGATCGCACCTCGCCCAAGGAATGGGCCGAACTGGGCAAGCCCGACCTGATTGCAAAGGCAAAGGCCCGCAAGGAACAGATCTTGTCAGAGCGGTCAGCAGCGAGGTTCGACCCGCAGACAGACCAGATGATCCGTGATCGGTTCAACATTCATCTGCCTGCATAAAACAATGCACCACCCTGTGGCCTTCATCTGTTGATGTGCTAAATTCCCGGCCACAGGGGTCATGACCCCAAGCATGACGCAAGGGTTGCCAGTGATCTCGTTTATTACCACCCACATCGAAGTCGTAGGTCTTATCTTTCTGACTTTGTTCGTGGCCTTCATTCTTTTGCAGCAGCGCCGCAGCCCACAATCTACTGTCGCATGGATATTGTTTCTTATCATGCTGCCGTATGTTGCGGCCCCATTGTTTCTGGGTCTCGGGTTTCGCAAGCAGGGAAACCGGTATGAGCCGGTATTGTTCACCACGAAAGAAGAGCCGCCCACACCCGTTCACGCGCTTGATGCGACCTTTCAGCACTTCATGATGCCCCCTGCTCTCGAGGCTCAAAGGCTAACTTTGCTTGACACGCCGCAACTGGCGTTTCAGGCGGCCCTGGACACGATCGACAGTGCGGAACACAGCATTGATGTGCTTTTCTATATCATCGCGAATGACGGTACCGCCAAACATTTCGTCCAAGCGTTGACCGACAAGGCCAGAAAAGGCGTTCATGTCCGATTGCTCATGGACCGTCTGGGGACGCTGCGAGGTCCACACGAGGCATTGAAGGCACTGAAGGCCGCAGGCGGAGAGGTTTTGTTTTTCTCGCCGATCCTGCAATTGCCGGGCACAGGCCATCTGAACCTGCGCAACCATCGTAAGATGATCATCGCCGATAATGCGCGGGCTTTCTCCGGCGGTATGAATGTCGCGGACCACTACATGACCCATACGCCAAAACCGGGGCATTGGGTGGACCTCGCGTTCACCCTCGAAGGGCTTTCGGTGCAGTCCTTTTGCGATGTGTTCCGGTCCGATTGGGAAGTCGCCTCGGGCACGCCGACGCCACAGGTTGTCACCCCAGCCCCCAAGACAGGCGGAAACGCTACGGTGCAGCTTGTTCCTTCCGGGCCCGACATTGCCGAAGACCCGCTGCATGACGGACTGATCCGCGCCATCCACCTGGCGGAATCGCGCATCTGGATCGCGACCCCCTATTTCGTCCCGACCGAGGCATTGGCCAATGCCCTGCGTATCGCATCACGCCGTGGTGTGGATGTTCGGATAATCGTGCCTCAGAAATCCAATCAGCGGATCGCCGATTTCGCGCGCGGGGGGTTTTTGCGTGACGTTCAGGAAGCCGGGGCAGAGATTCACTTTTTCAAACCGTCGATGATCCACGCCAAGGCCGCGTTGATCGACGATGTCGGCATCGTCGGCACCGCCAACTTTGACGTGCGCAGCATGCTTCTCAACTTTGAGGTGATGCTGTTCCTTTATGACGCACCGAGCGTGACGACGCTGACGGAATGGTTTCTGGAGCGGCAAGGCGATTGCCACAACGTCGTACGCAACGTCACCTTGATCAGACGCTTGGCCGAAGGCGTCTTTCGCATCGGAGCACCAGTCTTGTGACCCAGCCACCGCTTCGCATCGCCAGCTATAACATGCGCAAGGCCAAGGGGACGGACCGGCAACGCGACCCCTATCGCACCATGCGTATCGTGCGTGAACTGGCCGCCGATATTGTCGTGTTGCAAGAGGCCGATATGCGACTGGGGGCCCGTCCTTCCGCATTGCCGGTGGATGCACTAACGGCTGAGACCGGGTTGGTCGCCGTCCCTGTTCCCAGTCCGGTTAGCATAGGTTGGCACGGTAACGCTGTGCTGCTGAACCCAAAGGCAGAGATCGTGGAAGTTCAACACCTGGACCTGCCAGGCGCAGAGCCGCGCGGTGCCATGGTCGTTGATGTCGACATCACCGGGACGCCCTTGCGTATCATCGCAACCCATCTGGGCCTGATGCGCCGGTCCCGCCGTGCCCAGCTTTCGGCACTTATTGCCCACCTCGACGAACGATCGACCCGCCCGACCCTGATCGCCGGGGACATGAACGAATGGTCTTTGAATGTTGGGCTCGGACGGCTGGCGCATCACTTTACGATCCACGCTCCGGGTAAGAGCTTTCACGCCCGCCTGCCCCTTGCCGCGTTGGACCGGATCGCGATAGACGATGCGCTAAAGCTGGTGGGCGGCGGCGTCTTCGATACACCCGAAGCGCAACGGGCCTCGGATCACCTTCCGATATGGCTGGATTTCCAACACGCGTCAGACTGAGTTCTTGTGCCGCCGCACGACACTGCCGGGGCGCCCAGGCAAGCTAAGCGTCGCATCAGACCGTGGGCCACGTGCGATAACTTTGCCATTGGCGATAACGCACAGACGGTTGGCCCGCAGGCGCAGCGCTTCGATGGGGTCACCGGCGTCCAGCACCACCAGCGACGCCTTCGCCCCTACGTGAAGACCATAGTCGTGCAGCCCCATCGTGCGCGCATTGGCGTTGGTGACCATGTCGAAACATGTACGCATTTCATCCGGGCTGGTCATTTGCGCCACGTGCAGCCCCATGAACGCCACGTCGAGCATGTCAGCCGTACCCAATGAATACCACGGGTCAAGAACGCAGTCCTGCCCCCAGCCGACGTTGATCCCCATCGCCAGCATTTCCTTGACCCTCGTCAACCCGCGGCGCTTGGGGAATGTATCGTGACGCCCCTGTAAAACGATGTTGATCAGGGGGTTTGGAACAACGTTGATCTGTGCTTCGGCAATCAACGGCAACAGCTTGGACACGTAATAATTATCCATCGAATGCATGGATGTCAGGTGTGACCCCGTAACCCGACCGTGCAGCCCCAGGCGCGAGGTTTCAGCCGCCAGAGTTTCAATGTGGCGCGACAAAGGGTCATCGCTTTCGTCGCAATGCATATCAACCATAAGGCCACGGGCTTCGGCGATTTCGCACAGTTCGCGCACCGATGCCGCACCGTCAGCCATTGTGCGCTCAAAATGCGGGATACCGCCCACGACGTCGACGCCCATATCCAACGCACGGATGGTATTGTCGCGCGCGGTCGGATCACGATAGAATCCGTCTTGCGGAAACGCCACCAACTGCAAGTCGATATAATCGCTTACCTGCTCGCGAACGTGTAGCAGCGCCTCGACCCCCAAAAGCCGGTCATCGCAGGTGTCGACATGCGACCGTATCGCCAACAGCCCCATGGATGCCGCCCAATCGCAATAATCCAGCGCTCTTGCGACGACCTCATCCTGGGTCATCACCTGTTTCAGTTCGCCCCACAGGCCGATCCCTTCCAGCAACGTACCCGATGCGTTGATACGGGGCGTGCCATAGGACAGGGTAGCATCCATGTGAAAATGCGGATCGACAAACGGCGGGCTGACCAGATCACCGCCGGCATCAATGACTTCAGCGGCCTCAGCATCGCCGAGCGCGTCAATAGCGCGGATCTTGCCGCCAGACATGCCAATATCGGCCACGCGCCCGTCGGGTAGCGTCCCCCCCTTGACGATCAGGTCAAACATCAGCGCTCTCCTTTGTTGAACGGTATCATCAGGGCCGCAGGAACCTGTGCGCGGCGCGACACAAGAATCAAAGCGACAATCGACAGAATATACGGTGTCATCAGAAATATCTGATATGGGATATCGGCACCAAGGCTGGTTTGCTGGACCCGGATCTGCAACGCATCGAAACCGGCAAACAACACCGCGCCGAGCAGCGCCTTGCCGGGTTTCCACGACCCGAATACCACCAACGCAATCGCCACCCAACCCCGGCCATTCACCATTTCGAAAAAGAAACTGTCAAACGCCGACATGGTTAAAAATGCGCCCCCCATCGCCATGAAGCCGCTGCCGACAATCACCGCGCCCATGCGGATGCCCGTAACAGAAAGCCCCTGCGCGGCCACCGCCGCGGGGCTTTCGCCGGCGGCGCGCACCGCCAGCCCCAACGGGGTGCGGTACAGCATGATGCCGGTCGCCGCGACCAATGCAAACGCCAGATAGGTAAACGGGGTCTGCGAGAACAAGGCCTGTCCCAGCACCGGAATGTCGGACAGGATCGGGATCTCGTAGGCTTGGAACGCGGCGATCTTGGGCGGGCTGGTTACCTGCGGCAACGCAAGCCGATACGCAAAATAGGTCGATGATGTCGCAAGCAGGGTCACACCCAGGCCCACCACGTGCTGCGATAGCCCGAACGGCACCGTCAAGGCGGCATGCAGCAACCCAAACAGCATCCCCACCACCATCGCCACCGCGACGCCCATCCATAGCCCGGTACCGGAATACACCGCCATCCAACCCGCGAATGCGCCCGCCACCATGATCCCTTCGATGCCGAGGTTCAAAACCCCGGCGCGTTCGCAGATTAATTCGCCCATGGTTGCGAGGATAAGCGGTGTGGCTATGCGGATGACCGCCGCCCAAAAGCTGGCGGAAATGAGGATATCGACGATTTCCATTATTCTCTCCGCACCCGAAATCGCGTCAGCATGATTGCAAGCACCATCAGCAACAGCGCCGTTGCCAGCATCATGTCAGCAAGGTAGGTCGGCACCGCGGCGGCGCGGCTCATGCTGTCGGCTCCTACGAAGATACCGGCCACGAACATCGCGGTAACGATCACCCCCAAGGGATTTAGCAGCGCCAGCATCGCGACGATAATGCCGGTGTAGCCAAACCCCGGAGACAGATCGAGCGTCAGACTGCCCTTCAGCCCCGCCACTTCGCTGAACCCCGCCAGGGCCGCAAGTCCACCCGATAGCAAGGCCGTCTTGACCAGAACCCTGTTCACCGGGATGCCCGCGAAAGCCGCCGCCGCGCGGTTCAGCCCCACGGCGCGCATTTCATAGCCTAAAGTGCTGCGCGTCTGGATCACCCACACCGCCACGGCACAAAGGATCGCCAAGCCGAACCCCCAATGCAGTCTCAGTCCTTCAAACATCCGCGGCAAGCGCGCGTCCGCAATCAACCGCGCCGACTTGGGCCACCCCATTCCCATCGGGTCTTTTAACGGCCCCTCAAGCAACATCGAGATGAACAGTAAGAAAATGAAATTTAGCAACAAAGTGGTCACGACTTCGTCTACACCGAAACGGGTTTTCAAGATTGCAGGGACCAGCAGAACCAGCGCCCCGGCCAGAACAGCACCGAGCGCCAGCGTCGGGATCAATGCGAAACCGGGCCAGGGTAAGGCACCCGTCCCCAATACAACAGTCACAAGCGCACCCGCATATAATTGTGCCTCGGCCCCGATATTCCAAAACCGGGCACGAAACGCGACCGCAACAGCGAGGCCGGTGAAAATCAGTGGCGTTGCCCTGTTCAGCGTTTCCAGCAGGGCGAACTTCGTTCCGAAGGCCCCTTTGATGATCAAACCCAGCACCGCAAAAGGATCTGCGCCCGCGATCATTGCAAGTAACGAAGCAATCACCACGGTTGCCGCAATGGCCAGTGCCGGCGGGACGACGCTGCGCGCAAACGAAGGGTTGGCGATCGGTTCAAGACGCATGTGTCACCTGTTCGTCAAACCCTTGCCCTGCCATCCAGCCGCCCAGTTCGGATGGCGATTTGGTACCGCGAAGAAACTCCGGCGATAAGCGCCCCCCTGAAATGACATGAATGACATCTGACAGCCGCATGATTTCGTCCAAATCTTCGGATATCAGCAACACCGCCGCGCCACGATCGCGTGCAGCCAGAAGTTGGCTATGCACATAATTCACCGCTCCGATATCAAGACCACGCACCGGCTGATTGGCAAGGACGATATCAGGTGCCGCTTCAAGCACGCGACCGAGTATCAGCTTTTGCATGTTGCCGCCGGAAAGCAGCCTGATACGGGTGTCTGGACCCGGACAACGAACATCGTATTTATCAATTATATCAACGGCAAAGGCGCGGGCTTTCTTCCAGTACATCCACCCAGATTTGCTGAAGTCATCCGAGTTGTAGCATTCGAGAATAGCATTTTCAGTGAGACTGAAATCCGCGATTGTACCGGTCTTGTGCCGATCTTCGGGAATGCGGGCGATGCCCTTGTTGACCGCATCGCGGGCAGACCAGTTTTTCACGGGGTCCCCATGGTGTTCAATCGTCCCTTCGGCAGGTGTGCACAGACCTGCCACCAGATCAGCCAGTGCAGCCTGCCCATTGCCCGACACACCGGCCAGCCCCACAATCTGCCCCGCTTTCAGGTTCAGCGAAACCCGTTTGAGACCAGGTATGCTTCCTATGTTTGGGGTGCTGACATTTTTTATTGAAAACAGGTCTCTACCAGGTGTAGCGACGGCGATATCGGGGGCGACCGCACCGGTTCCCATCATCAAGGTTGCCAGCGCTTCCTTATCGGTGTCGGCTGTATCAACCTCGGCGACCAGCTTGCCGTGGCGCAACACGGATACGCGGTCTGAGATAGCCATGACCTCGTGTAGTTTGTGCGAAATGAAAACAATCGATAAACCATTCGCAATTGCAAGCCGGAGCGTTGCAAACAGATCGTCAGTCTCTTGCGGCGTCAGCACCGCTGTCGGTTCGTCCAAGATCAAAATCTTGACGTCGCGGTACAACGCCTTGAGGATCTCAACGCGTTGACGCTCTCCGACCGTCAGGTTGGCGACGCGGGCTTCAAGGTCCACTTTAAGATTAAAATCGTCTGATATCTTTTTGATTTTTTTAGTTATTTCAGAGTTTTTCATGCTAAGCGCGAACAACGGCTGCGCCCCGAGAGAGATGTTTTCCTTAACCGTCATGTTATCGGCAAGAGTGAAATGCTGATGTACCATTCCCACACCCGCATCCAGCGCAGCGCGCGAATTCCCCGGAGGCAGGACACGTCCGAAAACCTCTACCGTTCCGCTGTCCGCCGTGTACTGGCCGAACAGGATATTCATCAAGGTGGTCTTGCCCGCGCCGTTTTCACCCAGCAGGGCGACGACCTCACCACGACGCAAAGACAAGCTGATTGCATCGTTTGCAATCAGCTTGCCAAAGCGCTTGGTAATGGCATCGAGACGAAGAACAACGTCCGCTGTGTCTCGCATCGGGTTAGGACGATGCAGGTTCAGCGTCGTTGATCTCGACCGTGTAATCACCTGACATGATCTCGGCCTCGCGTTTTTTGACCAGATCCATCGCTTCGGCCGGAATCTTTCCGTCAAAGGTACCCAGCGGGGCCAGTACATTGCCCCCTTCATTCATGAACGAATAGACGCCGTAGTCAGCAGCTTTGAAAGTACCCGCTTTTACTTCGGCAATTGCCTTGTCCAGGGTAGGTTCAAAATTCCAGATCGCCGACGCCACGACGGTTTCGGGATATTCGCTTTGCGTGTCGATGACGTTACCGATCGCCAGCACCCCTTTTTCCTTGGCGGCATCAGACACACCAAACCGTTCAGCATAAAGCATGTCAGCGCCGTTTTCGACCATCGCGAACGCCGTTTCCTTGGCTTTCGGCGGATCGAACCAAGAGCCGATGAAGCTGACCTGGAACTTGATGTCAGGGTTCATCTCTTTCGCCCCCGCCATGAACGCATTCATCAACCGGTTCACCTCGGGGATAGGAAAGCCGCCGACCATGCCGATATTGCCGGTCTTGCTCATCGATCCGGCGATAATGCCAGACAGGTACGATGCGTCCTGAATGTAGTTGTCAAACACGGCAAAATTCGGCAACGCGGCGTCTTCTTTAAAGCTCGACCCCATGAGGAAAGCCACCTCAGGATACTCCGCAGCGACTTCGCGTGCTTCTGCTTCCGCACCAAAAACTTCGCCCACAATCAGCTTGTTACCCGCTTCCGCATATTCCCGCAGCACGCGGGCGTAGTCGGTGTTACTGACGTTTTCAGAATAGACGTAAGCAATGTCGCCGCGCTCCTGGGCTGTCATCGCTGCCTTGTGAATCCGGCTGACCCACTGCTGTTCTACCGGCACGGTATAAACCCCAGCAACCTTGATTGGTTCAGCGGCCAGTACGGCGGAACCGAACGCAGTCGCAAGCAGCGCTGTAGTGGCAGTTGTCGCCAGAAAGCGGCGTCTGTTGATAGAACCTTGAAGAATTTTCATGTTTTTCGACCCCCTTATTGATTGTTATTGACCATAACGTGCTTTGATTTACCGCAACGGGTCAAGCTGTCTTTTACCAAATGGTCAAGATACAGGACTCTTGACGCTCAACTGGCAGTGCCGCTTGGAATAGCGCATAAGTTTTAATCACACCGGGGTTTATTCCTATGTCCCTGATAAATCAACACTAAGACAGGCATTTTGCCCATGATTGCCCCCGACACCGGTCGCTGATGTGGCTCTTCTGGAACAGCCCCCAGAGGGTGGCGTATCCCCCAGCATCGCGCAAAAAAAAGGAGAGCCGAGGCTCTCCCTTGAGGTTTCACTATTCAGGCCAGATATTGTTATCTGCTCGATATTGTCGTCGCCTGCGGCCAAAATAGCGTCAAAGGGCGAGCGCACCCGCCCCGTGTAAGGTGCCCGACCCGAAAGCCGGGCGTGTTGTCAGCTACAACCCGAAGTCCCGCCACAGGTGTTGCACTTCATGCATGTACCGTTGCGCACCAGCGTGTAGTTACCACATTCCCCGCACGCTTCGCCCTCATAGCCCTGCATCTTGGCCTTGGTACGGGCATCAATGCCGACTGATCCACTGGACACCGCGGTAGACGACCCGATCGCCGCCGCGACCGCTTGCGATGCCATCTGAGGGGCGATTTTCTCGAGGGTGGCGAGGTTGCTGTCGCCCTGCCCGCCCTGAAGCAACACCAGCTCTTGCGGCATGCGATTGCGCAAGTAACCCGTCGAGCTGATCTGCTTCAACACTTCCAGCGAACGGGTGGCAGCAGTTTCGGAGATCTCTGCGACGTTACGGACGCCGTCTTCTTCACCACGGCCAATGCTGTCGAACGATGCGCCTTCGGGCTGCACATGCGCCAGATCGGTGCGGTCAAGATAGGACACGGCCAGTTCGCGGAAGATATAGTCAAGGATGGACGTTGCATTCTTGATACTGTCGTTGCCCTGCACCATGCCAGCCGGTTCAAACTTGGTGAAGGTGAACGCGTCGACGAATTCCTCGAGCGGCACGCCGTATTGCAGGCCCACGGACACCGCGATGGCAAAGTTGTTCATCATCGCCCGGAAGCCCGCGCCTTCCTTGTGCATGTCGATGAAAATCTCACCCAGCTTGCCTTCTTCGTATTCGCCGGTACGCAGATAGACCTTGTGGCCGCCAACGATCGCCTTTTGGGTATAGCCCTTGCGGCGCTGAGGCATCTTTTCGCGGTGCGATTTGACGATCTCTTTGACGATGACCTTCTCGACGATCTTTTCAGCCAGAACCACGGCCTTGTCGTGGATGCTGCCCTGTTCAAGAGTTTCAGCTGCTTCATCGTCATCTTCAACCAAAGCAGAGGCCAAAGGCTGCGACAATTTCGATCCGTCGCGGTACAAAGCGTTGGCTTTGACACCTAATGACCACGAAAGTTCATAGGCCTTCTGGCAGTCTTCGATCGTCGCGTCATTCGGCATGTTGATCGTCTTGGAGATAGCCCCCGAGATGAACGACTGTGCGGCGGCCATCATGTAGATGTGGCTGTTCACCGACAGATACCGCTTACCTTTTTTACCGCACGGGTTGGCGCAGTCAAAGATGCTGTAGTGCTCTTGCTTGAGGTGCGGCGCGCCTTCCAGCGTCATCGTGCCACAAACGTGGTCGTTTGCCGCGTTGATGTCCTTCTTGGAAAAGCCCAGCGACTTCAACAGGTCGAACGTGGGGTCGTTAAGCTTGTCAGCCGGGATACCCAACACCTGAGTGCAGAATTCCTCGCCGAGGGTCCATTGGTTGAAGACGAACCGGATATCGAACGCTTGCGCCAGTGCAGCGTCGACTTTTGCCAATTCATTGGCACCAAAGCCGTGGCCGACCAATGTGGTATGGTTGATGCCCGGTGCATTGCCGATAGACCCGTGTCCAACCGCATAGGCGACGATCTCTTCGATCTGAGCCGAGCCATACCCAAGCTTTTCCAAAGCGGCGGGAACGGATTGGTTTATGATCTTGAAGTATCCGCCACCGGCAAGCTTCTTGAACTTCACCAGCGCAAAATCAGGCTCGATTCCCGTGGTGTCACAATCCATGACCAGCCCGATGGTACCGGTCGGCGCGATAACCGAAACCTGTGCGTTGCGATAGCCGTGCAGTTCACCAAGGCGCAAAGCTTCGTCCCACGTGGTCGTTGCGACCTTGATCAGATCGCCCTGTGGACAACTGGCGTGATCCAGAGGAACAGGCTTTACCGCCAGGGCTTCATAGCCATCGGATTTCCCATAGGCTGCGTTGCGATGGTTGCGGATGACGCGCAGCATGTGGTCGGCGTTCTTGGCGTGGCCCGGGAAGGCCCCCAATTCACCCGCCATTTCGGCGGACGTGGCATAGGAGACACCGGTCATGATCGCAGTCAGGGCACCACAAAGCGCGCGGCCTTCATCACTGTCATAGCTAAAGCCCATGTTCATCAGCAGACCGCCGATGTTGGCATAGCCCAGACCCAATGTGCGGAAGTCATAGGACCGCTGCGCGATTTCCTTGGACGGGAACTGCGCCATCATCACCGAGATTTCGAGCGTTACGGTCCACAGACGGCTGGCGTGCATATAGTCTTCGACCATGAACGCGCCATCCTTGAGGAAGGTCAGCAGGTTCATCGACGCAAGGTTACAGGCCGTGTCGTCAAGGAACATGTATTCGGAACAAGGGTTTGACCCACGGATCGCACCGTCCTCGGGGCATGTGTGCCATTCGTTTACCGTATCGTGGTACTGGATGCCGGGGTCGGCACAGGCCCATGCGGCGTGGCCAACCTGGTCCCACAGATCACGGGCACGAATGGTTTTCGACACGCGCCCTGTGGTGCGGTCCAGCAATTCCCAATCCGCGTCTTTTTCGACGGCATGCAGGAACGCGTTGGTCACCCGGATTGAGTTGTTTGAGTTCTGGCCCGAGACCGAGGAATAGGCTTCGGAATCCCAGTCTGTGTCATAGGTCGGAAATTCAATCGAGGTGTGGCCCTGCTTGGCATAATCCAGCACACGCTTGACGTAAGTCTCGGGGATTGCGCATTTTTTTGCATCCTTGATCGCGGCCTTCAGCTGGTCGTTCTTGGCGGGATCATAGGCGTCGGCCTCTGCGCCGTCCCATGCCTTGATCGCGGCGAACAGCTTGTTCAGCTCGCGTTCATGCATCTTGGAACCCGCCACGATCGACGCGACCTTTTGTTCTTCGATGACCTTCCAGTTAATGAAATCCTCGATATCGGGGTGGTCCGCATCGACGATGACCATCTTGGCCGCGCGCCGTGTGGTACCGCCCGATTTGATGGCACCGGCAGCTCGGTCACCGATCTTGAGAAACCCCATCAGGCCCGAAGATTTACCGCCCCCCGACAGGCTTTCGCCCGCGGCGCGCAGGCTGGAGAAGTTGGTGCCGGTACCGGAACCGTATTTGAACAGGCGGGCTTCGCGGACCCAGAGATCCATGATGCCGCCATCGCTGACCAGATCATCCGCGACAGATTGAATGAAACATGCGTGTGGTTGCGGATGCTCATACGATGACGTGGAGCGGGTTAGTTCGCCGGTCTTGTAGTCGACGTAATAATGGCCCTGCGCCGGCCCGTCGATCCCGTATGCCCAGTGCAGACCGGTGTTGAACCACTGGGGGCTGTTGGGTGCGCCGCTCTGCGAGGCGAGGATATAACGCATTTCGTCGTAGTAAGCCTGGGCGTCAGCTTCGGTGGTGAAATAGCCCCCCTTCCAGCCCCAATAGGCCCAGGCACCGGCCAAGCGGTCGAACACCTGCTTGGATGACGTTTCGCCGCCCATGGTGGCACCGTCTGCGGGTACAGAACGCCACAGGAATTCCGGGACACCCTTTTCCTTTACCTTCTTGGTCGCCGACGGCACGCCCGCTTTGCGAAAGTATTTCTGAGCGATCACATCCGATGCGACCTGGCTCCAGCTTGAAGGCACTTCGACGTTATCGAGATGAAAAACCACCGATCCATCCGGGTTGCGGATTTCAGAGATCGTGCTGACAAAATCAAGATCTGCATAAGCATCTTGTCCGGAAGTGGTAAATTTTCTTTCGATCTTCATATCAGCTGCCCCATTTGTTTTCAGCTCTTCATAACAGTGGGCTACGTCTGGCCTCGCAGACCGCCCCGATGACGTCGACACACAGCGCCAAAAGGATCACCGGATCAGGTATCAATCTGAACTGTCCGACGCTCTGAAACACCGAGCCAGTTCTTGGTATCTGATGGTTCGCCCCGTAGCGCATCACACTATATATAGTATCAACGCCGCCGACTTACACAAACTGACGTATATTCACTGCTTCGGTCAACGGCTTTATTCTCAAATTTTGGGAAGTTGGCGCTTGACCGATGCAGCATTTTTTGAGGCACGCGGGAAAGCGGTGATTCAATCGCCTGATATACACAATGCACGGATTGGAAGCTGGGATTTATCCTGTTGTGGATAAGTCAACAAACTCGCGGGTTTAGATAGGTGGGTTGATGCGTTGGACGAGATATCCACAATTTACCTCACAAGAGACTGGGGATAATCTTTGGTCGAAGCGCAACGAGAAAAAAATCTGCGACCCCAAGATGTAGTGCGCGAATTATATGCAGAAGCTAAACTTGGATGCCATGAAAACACAGATATAGCGTTCTGATCCGCATAAATGCAGATCAGTAACACTATATGTGGTTGGTCTTAAATGGTCGGGGCGAGAAGATTCGAACTTCCGACCCCCTGTACCCAAAACAGGTGCGCTACCAGGCTGCGCCACGCCCCGACTGCGGCCTCTTTAGCTAGAAGCGATCTGATTGAAAAGCCCTAACTTCACGAAAATCGCAGATTAACACGGCCAAGCAGGATTACGCCCCGCAAACGCCGGATGGCGCAGCTGCGTCCCCGGTGAAATTCCTATCCGCCGCGCCAGACCGCCGTTGATTTCCAACACACCAAGCAGGTTGTCCCCGCCCGGGATCGGCGTTTCGTCACCGGGAATGGCGTTTTCGTGAACACGCTGCACGACGCCCCTAGAATCAATGAAAAGCAGGTCGAGCGGGATCAGCGTGTTTCGCATCCAGAAGCTAAGTGTCTGAGGGCTGTCATAGACAAACAGCATACCGGCGCTGCCGGGTAGGCTTTCACGGAACATCAGGCCACGGGCACGTTCGTCCGCATCATCAGCGATCTCGACCGAAAAACGGGCTTGCCCCCAATCGCCACGCAGGGAGACCGACTGTTGCTCGCACACCGCCGCCGCGACCGGAACGGCGAGCCAACTTGAAAGTATGAAACACGCTGAAAGGACTAGTTTTCGCCCTGCTCTGCATTTTGTATTGTTACGGTTTCCCATGCATGTACCTCTGCGGCCATATGACCGCGTTCACCCATTATCACACGCAACGCCAATGCTTCTCCGGGTTGAAGATCGGATAGGCCCGACTGGCGCAGCACTTCTATATGCAAGAATATATCATCGTTCCGCCCAAAGGCATTGGCAAATCCGAACCCTTTGGATTTATCGAACCATTTGACCCGAGCAGGCTCGATCGGTATCGCGGCAACCACGTCGGGGTCCACACCGACAATATCCGACAACACTTGTGACTGAGAAGATTGGGCAGGATGCACAGCGTGTACCTGCGTCGCTTGCACCCCCCTTTCGGTCTTGTGGGCAGAAAGCTCTATGCGGGCCCCGTCGGCAACTGAACTTTGCCCGTAGTTACGTAATACGTTAACATGTAAAAGTATGTCAGGCCCGCCACCGTCAGAGACAACGAACCCAAACCCCTTTGAAGGGTCGAACCATTTCACCACACCTGAAATCACGGCGGTATCGTTTTCTAATTCTGACACAAATGTACCTTGGCGCTATCTAGTATTTCAAATTCGGCAGGAATGCCGCGTATTACTTACGGGTTTAATCGTGTTATCGTCCAGTTTGTGCGTTCATCCAGCCGGCGCCAGACAAAGCGGTCATGAAGACGAAACTCTCCGTCTGCCCAAAACTCAATCTCAAGCGGCGCTATCCGGTACCCGCCCCAGAACGGTGGCCTGTCGGGATCGGTGCCCTGCCTGGCGGTAACTTTTGCGACTTCGGCCATCAGAGCCGAACGGCTTGAAAGCGGCTTTGACTGGTCCGATGCCCATGCTCCCAAACGGCTTTTCAGGGACCGTGATCGATAATACGCGTCGGCTTTCGGCCCGTCTTCTTTAGTGATCAAGCCGCGCACCCGCACCTGACGGCGCAACGACTTCCAGTGCATGACAAATGCCGCTTTGCCCGCACGGTCAAGTTCCTGCGCCTTCGCGCTGGTGTAGTTGGTATAGAAGACAAAGGCGTCTGCCTCGATCTCCTTGAGCAGCACCATCCGCGCGTTCGGCATCCCGCTTTCGTCCACGGTGGACAAGGCTATGGCATTGGGATCATTGATCTCGGCCAGTGCCGCTTCGTCCAACCACCTTTGCGAAATCTCGAATGGGTTGTCGCCGGCAAATATTCCTTTGCGCGCGTCCATGATGCGTTTCAGCCTACCCTCTTTTGATGTTAGATCGGTCAATTGTAGAAAGTGCCTACAATAAATGACACAGACAAATACTAAATGACACAGGCAAACAACGCAAAATAGCACATTTTGACAAATTGCACCTCTGAATTGCAGATGTGCATCTAACGGAGCAGTCTTGATGCCCACCAGGCAATAGATTAGACCACATCCTAGGCCAATAAATATAGTCGAAGGAATAGAGATGGCAAATGACCTGATGGCGGGAAAACGTGGGCTTATCATGGGCCTTGCCAACGACAAGTCGATTGCCTGGGGCATCGCGCGCAGTCTTGCTGATGCAGGTGCCGAGCTTGCCTTCTCTTATCAGGGCGACGCCCTGAAAAGACGCGTTGATCCGTTGGCTGCTCAATTAGGCAGCAACCTGGTGCTGCCCTGCGACGTCGGATCGGAAGAATCGATTGATGCGTTGTTCGAAACGTTGAAGGAAAGCTGGGAAAGTCTGGATTTTATCGTTCACGCCATCGGGTTTTCGGACAAGAATGAGCTGCGCGGCCGCTATGTCGACACCACGCGGGCCAATTTTGCGATGTCTATGGATATCTCGGTCTATTCGTTCACGGCGGTCATGCAGCGCGCCGAAAAGATGATGACGAATGGTGGCAGCGCGCTGACCCTGACCTATTACGGTGCGGAAAAGGTCATGCCACATTACAACGTCATGGGCCTGGCAAAGGCGGCGCTGGAGGCGTCGGTGAAATATCTGGCCGAAGACCTTGGCAAGGATGGGATCCGGGTCAACGCGATAAGTGCCGGGCCGATCAAGACCTTGGCCGCCTCGGGGATCGGCGACTTTCGCTATATCATGAAGTGGAACGAATATAATTCACCGCTGCGGCGCAACGTGACGATCGACGATGTCGGCAAATCCGCCTTGTTCCTGCTCAGCGATCTGGGGTCCGGCACCACCGGAGAGAACCTGCATGTCGACGCAGGATATCATGTTGTCGGCATGAAAGCTGTAGACGCGCCCGATATGGCCAAGGAGTAACGTCATGAGCAAGGATGCCTCGAGGTTGCCCCACGAGAAGGGCTTTCACATCAGTTGGGACCAGATACACCGTGACAGCCGGGCGCTGGCCTGGCGGCTTGACGGCATGGGCCCCGACAATGGCGGATGGCGCGCCGTGGTCGCGATCACCCGCGGCGGCATGGCCCCCGCAATGATCGCCGCGCGCGAGCTCGACATAAGAACCGTCGATACCATTTCGATCAAGTCATATGACCACCAGGATCAGTCGGAAGCGGTCGTTCTCAAGTCGCCAGATCGGGAACTTATGGGCGATGGAACCGGCATTCTGGTGATTGATGACCTTGTCGATTCAGGTAAGACGCTTGAAGTCGTGCGCCGGATGTATCCCAACGCGCATCTGGCGACTGTCTATGCCAAACCCAAGGGACGGCCGCAGGTCGATACCTTTATCACCGAGGTCAGTCAGGACACCTGGATATTCTTTCCATGGGACATGGCGTTGCAATATGTAGAACCCTACCGCGGCAAGGACTGACGCAGTATCAAAAAAGATTTGTGCCTTCGGCGAGGATTTCAGACCATTTGGAAGCCGGGGCTGTTCCGCTTTTCCATGTGATGCTGCATTGAGTGTCGCTGATATGTGCCAGTCTTTAGGAGGACCCACCGAATGTCGACGCGTACCGCTGCAACTTTCTCTCCGCCCGTAATGGAAGCGCGTCGGTGGCTGGCGGGGGTCGTTTTTCCGGATGACCGCCCCTTGATCAACGTCAGCCAGGCGGCCCCGGTCGAGCCTCCGCCTCGGGAGATGCGGCAAGTCATGGCGGATATTGCGCTTAACCGCGATGACGCGCATCTTTATGGTCCGGTGTTGGGGTTGCCGGAGCTGCGCAGTGAACTGGCGTCGCAGATTTCCGCGCATTATGCGGGCCCCGTGCGCGCCGCGCAGACCGCGATTACTTCGGGGTGCAATCAGGCGTTCGCGGCGGCAGTCGCCAGCTTATGTTCAGAGGGCGACGAGATCATCATACCGACGCCGTGGTACTTCAACCACAAGATGTGGTTGGACATGTCGGGCGTGGCCGCGGTACCGTTGCCCGCGGGAGCGGGCATGCTGCCCGATCCCGAACAGGCCGCGGCGCTGATCACTCGCCGGACCCGCGCCATAGCGCTTGTCACCCCGAACAATCCCACCGGTGCAGAATACCCTGAAGGGTTGGTGCAGGCATTTGTCGATCTGGCGCGGGACCGCGGCATCGCGCTTATCCTGGATGAAACCTATCGGGATTTCGACAGCCGATCGGGGCCGCCCCATCGCCTGTTCCAGGACCCTGACTGGGACGATAATCTGATACACCTTTATTCGTTCTCCAAGGCCTATCGCTTGACCGGGCACCGGGTCGGCGCGATTGCTGCTTCGGAAACGCGGTTGGCCGAGGTCGAAAAATTCCTTGATACGGTCGCCATATGCCCCAGCCAGATCGGCCAGCATGCCGCACTTTGGGGGATGCAAAACCTAGGCCGGTGGCTGGCGGGCGAACGCCAAGAGATTTTAGCCCGCCGCCAAGCCATCACCGACAATATGCCCGCGCTCACCGCCAATGGCTGGAAACTGTTGGGCTTGGGCGGCTATTTCGCCTATGTCGAGCATCCGTTTCCCGAAAGCTCGGGAGAACTGGCACCGCGCATGGTCCGTGATGCGGGTGTGTTGTCCCTGCCCGGCACCATGTTCACCCCCGTAGGGGACGTAACCGGCCAACGTCAGTTGCGCTTGGCATTCGCCAATCTGGATGTCGCCGGCATAGGGGTGCTGTTTGATCGTCTGTCACAGCTTTAACCGGCTCTTGCCCCTGTGCGGCGCACCGCATAGACAGGTCCAAACGTGCGTGTAAGGGATAAGACAATGAAAGCCAAAGGTAACAGCATCACGAAAACCGCAGTCTGGGGGCTGATGGGCCTTTTGGTGTTGGGTCTGGGTGGCTTTGGCGCAGTGAGTTTCACCGGCAACATACGCACCGTTGGCACCGTCGGCGACAAGCCGATTTCGGTCGATCAGTATGCACGAGAGCTGCAACAGCAAATCCGCGCCATCGAAGCACAGACCAACGAGCCGTTGAGCTTTCAACAAGCGCAGACCATCGGCCTTGACCGCGCCGTGTTGCAGCGGCTTGTGCGGTTGCGGGCTTTGGATAACGAGGCCGATCAAATGGGCCTGTCGATCGGCGATGAGAACCTGCGCGAACGGATCGTGGAAATATCGTCCTTTCAGGGAATCGACGGAAAGTTTGACCGCGAGGGATATCGCTATGCGCTTCAGCAAGCAGGGCTGAGCGAAGCCGCCTTCGAGATATCCTTGCGCGAGGAAGCCGGGCGCGCGCTGTTGCAGCAAGCGATCACCGCTGGCGTCGACATGCCGTCGGTGTATGCCAACACCCTGATCAACTATGTCGCTGAAAAGCGCAGTTTTACCTGGGCCAAACTGACGCAGGATGATTTGACCACGCCGCTTGGCGAGCCGACCGACGAAGAGCTCAAGACCTACTACGACGATAACGCCGGGATGTTCATGCTTCCGGCAAGCAAATCCATCACCTATGTCACGTTGTCACCGCAAGATTTGCTGGACGAGGTGGAGGTCAGCGACGAAGAACTGCGACAGGCCTATGACGATCGTTCCTCAGAGTACAACCAACCCGAGCGTCGGTTGGTAGAGCGATTGGTTTTCCAGAATCAGGAGGCAGCGGATCAGGCAGCCGCAGCCCTTGAGGTCGGAGGCACTACGTTTGAAACCCTGGTCGAGGAGCGCGGTCTGGCGCTTGCAGATATCGACATGGGGGACGTCAGCAAAGACGAACTCGGGGCGGCAGGAGACAGCGTTTTCGCAGCTCAGGTAACTGATATCGTCGGGCCTGTGCCTACCAACCTGGGACCGGCCCTGTTTCGGGTAAATGGTGTATTACCTGCGCTGGAGACCTCGTTCGAGGAGGCGCGCCCGACGTTGCAGCAAGATCTGGCCGCAGACCGTGCCGGACGCCTGGTCGAGGTCAAGGCCCGCGAACTTGATGACCAGCTTGCAGGGGGTGCCAGCCTTGAGCAGATCGCCGAGGACAGCAAGATGACCCTTCACACCATAGAGTGGACCCAGGACAGCACCGAGGATATTGCCGCCTATGCGGGGTTCCGCGAAGCGGCCGCGGGGCTGAAGGAAAGCGACTTTCCGAAAATCAGCCAGCTGGATGACGGCAGCATCTATGCGATGCGCCTTGATGGCACCAAGCCCGAACGTCCGAACCCGTTCGAAGACGCTCGGGATCTGGTCAAAGCCGACTGGATGGCAGACCAGCTTATCGCGGCGTTGACCGCCCAAGCCAAAACGCTGCAAAAGCAGCTGGTCGATGGGGCCGATTTCGAAGCTGTCGGTCTGACACCCACAATCACCGAGGGACAGACCCGCGACGCGTTCATCGAGGGTGCGCCCGAAGCTTTCATGTCCGAGGTATTCAAGGCAACGCCGGGTGACGTTCAGGTGGTCGAGGGTGACGACAGCGTGGTTCTGGTGCGGCTTGATGATATTTCTCAGCCGGATGAGAACGCCAAGACGCAGCAGCTTCTTGAACAGTTGGGTACCCAATTGAACACCCAGCTCGCCGATGATGTATTTGCGCTTTATGCGGCGGATGTCGTGCGCCGATCCAGCCCGCAGATTGATCAGCAAGCGATCAACGCGGTTCATGTGAATTTCCCATAAGCTAGGCTGCCCATGACCCTGACCCCCGATTTTGACAGCTTTGCCGCAGGGTATGCAGCGGGCAAGAACCAGATTGTCTATACCCGGCTGGCCGCAGATCTGGACACGCCGGTGTCCTTGATGCTCAAGCTGACCGGTGCTGCGCAGAATGCCTTTGTGCTGGAATCCGTGACGGGCGGCGAGGTTCGTGGACGCTATTCTATCATCGGCATGAAACCGGACCTGATCTGGCGCTGTCGCGGCACCGCATCGGCGGTTAACCGTGCCGCACGATATGATGCCGACGCCTTTGAAGATGCACCAGGCGATCCGTTGGATGCCTTGCGTGCCTTGATCGCGGAATCGCGGATCGATCTTCCCGGTGACCTGCCTCAGGCCGCGGCCGGTCTGTTTGGCTATCTGGGGTATGACATGATCCGGCTGATCGAACACCTGCCGAATGTGAACCCCGATCCATTGGGGTTGCCCGATGCCATGATGGTGCGCCCGTCGGTCATTGCCGTGTTGGACGGGGTAAAGGGCGAGGTCACGATCGTGTCCCCCGCCTGGGTGTCTGACGGTCAATCCGCCAAAGCTGCTTATGCGCAGGCCGCAGAGCGCGTGATGGACGCGGTACGCGATCTCGAACGGTCGATGCCGGGTGCCAGTCGTGATTTGGGCGAAGCACATGAAGAATCGTCGCCGGTAAGCAACTTTACCCGCGAGGAATATAAATCGGCAGTCGAAAAGGCGCGAGAGTATATAGTCGCGGGTGACATATTTCAGGTGGTCCCCTCGCAACGATGGGCGCAGGGGTTTTCGCAACCACCTTTCGCACTTTACCGCAGCCTTCGGCGGACCAACCCGTCGCCCTTCATGTTTTATTTCAACTTCGGCGATTTTCACGTGGTCGGGGCCAGTCCGGAAATCCTGGTGCGGGTGTTTGGCAACGAAATAACCATTCGCCCCGTGGCAGGCACACGCCGCCGCGGAGCCACCCCCGAAGAAGACCGCGCGCTTGAAGCAGACCTCCTGGCGGACCAGAAAGAACTGGCGGAGCACCTTATGCTGCTGGACCTCGGTCGTAACGACGTCGGCCGCGTCGCCAAGATCGGCACCGTACGCCCGACCGAAGAATTCATCGTCGAACGCTATAGCCACGTCATGCATATTGTATCGAACGTGGTGGGCGAACTGCGTGAAGACCGCGATGCGTTGGATGCGTTCTTTGCCGGTATGCCAGCCGGAACGGTTTCAGGTGCCCCCAAGGTCCGGGCGATGGAAATTATCGACGAGCTTGAGCCGGAAAAGCGCGGGCTCTATGGCGGCGGCGTCGGGTACTTCAGTGCTGGCGGCGACATGGACATGTGCATCGCTTTGCGCACCGCCGTGATCAAGGACAATACCTTGTATATTCAGGCAGGTGGTGGCGTTGTTTACGACAGTGACCCCGAAGCCGAATACATGGAAACGGTCCATAAATCCGATGCGATCCGCCGTGCCGCGGCTGATGCTGCGCGGTTTGCCGGCCAAGGGAACACCTCATAATGCCCAACCAAGCCCCTTTTGAAATTTCGGATCAAAAGGTTGTTCCGGGGACAAGGGCGCAGATCGACCTCCCGATTTCCACTCTGCCCGATCATACACCTGTCGGCCTGTCGCTAGAGGTCGTTCACGGCAAACGCCAGGGCCCGACGATGTTTGTCAGTGCCGCTGTGCATGGCGACGAATTGATCGGAGTCGAAATCGTCCGCCGGCTGTTGCGCGCCCCCCAGCTCAAATCATTACGAGGCACGCTGCTGGTGATACCGGTGGTCAACTCGTTCGGGTTTCTGAACCGGTCGCGCTATCTGCCCGACCGGCGCGATTTGAACCGGTGTTTTCCGGGGCATCCGTCTGGGTCACTGGGATCTCGACTGGCGCATATCTTTCTGAACGAAGTCGTGCTGCGTTGCGATTTCGGCATCGACCTGCATTCGGCAGCGATCCACCGCACCAACCTGCCTCAGGTGCGCATTTCACCCTCTGATCCAGTGACGCGCCGTATGGCAATCAACTTTGCCGCACCGGTGGTGCTGACATCGCCGCTGCGCGATGGATCGTTGCGCGCCGTCGCGGCGGCCAAGGGAACACCGGTTTTGCTGTACGAAGCGGGTGAAGGGCTGCGGTTCGATGAAATGGCCGTGCGGGCCGGCGTGGCAGGTATTCTGCGGGTGATGCGGGCCGAAGACATGTTGCCCGCCAAAGGTATCGCGTCGTCGCGCCGTCAGCCCCATGTCTGCTCGAGCTCCAGTTGGTTGCGTGCCCCCGTTGGAGGTCTCTTGCGTACCTTTCGCGCTGAAGGCGAAACAGTCGCGGCCGGCGACGCACTGGCCACTGTATCCGACCCGTTTGGAAAGACAGAAACGGACATCGTTGCACCGCATGACGGCATCCTGATCGGTCGTGCCATTCTGCCGGTGGTCAACGAGGGTGACGCGGTGTTTCACCTGGCCAAGTTGTTACCACGGGCCGTGGCAAATACCGTAGAGGACATGATCACGCAGCTTGAAAGCGATCCCCTTTTTGACGAGGACGAGATTATCTAGCGGTTCGCAACGTCTGCTTCATTCAGTCATCTGGCTTTGCAACACCGCTGAAATCGGTGCCAGCGCAACCTGGCTTGCCCGATCCTGCAAGCCCCAAACCAGTAGCGCAGAGATCGTTTCGGGACGCATCCGTCCCAGCATGATCACCGATCCTTCTATGCCTGCCTTGAATGCTGCCTGGTCCAAAAAGCGGCGGATTACCGTCGGCGTCTGATCCTTGCTGTCAAAGTCCCGAAAGATCGCCGCGGCGGGTACGCCGTTCTTGACTGCCAGCTTGGGCATGGTGTTCAGCCCCTTGTCCTGCGTGACAAGCCCGTATCCGCCCTGCTCAAGGATCGCCGTGACCTGATCTGCGACTTCGCGGTTCGGCTGAAGGCCCGTGCGGTTTCCTTCCAGCACGCCGACGACTTCGGGCATTCGGGCGAACGCGACCCCTAACGTCGTTTCCGCATCGGCGGGCCGGGCGCCTTCAGGCAAATCGACCATTGCCAAGACCTCGAAACCCTCGTCGCGATAAATGCGCATGCGCTCTGCCGCGTCCGGAAGGGACACGTCAACGGCAAAGCTGATCGAATAGGGAAAACTGCGCAGTGCGGCAATTCCTACCTCGCCCCCATCAAGGTCGCTGCCGGAGTCCATCAACAAGATGCCCATCAGCGGTTTGTCTTCGGGATTGGCGAAGGGTTGGCTGTAGCGTTTGATCGCGCGCGCCCCACCTGCGGTCGCTTGCGGCGTGACGGTCGGCGCGGTCTCGGCTGACAAAGCCGTTGGCAGGCGGTTGACCGTCACCCCGGTGTCGCGGTCCGATGTGATCGAAGCCGGTGCACCGATGGTCGGGCGTCCTTGGGTATCCACCGGGTCGGGCGCAACAGTCGGGGCGCGAAGCGCGCCGTCATCGGCCAGGTTTGCACGGTCGGACACGGGCGCGTCTACTGCTACACCAGGCGAAGCGTCAGGTGTAGCGTCACGCGCCGGGACAGGTGCCGCGGGTTCTGTCAGAACTGCCACGGCGTCAGGTGCAGAAGGTTCCATCGGGGCGAGTGCCATCGGGTTGGGCAAGACGGGGGCGTCCGAGCCAATGACGGGCAAGTTGGTTTCGGGCGCGCTCGACGGCGTCGGGCGTTCGATGTTGCGCGTCGCGTCGGGTAATACTCTGGGGGCGGTAACCTGCGGCTGCATGGCCGTGTCAGGTGCAACTGCAACGGTCCCCTGCGGTGTCACCATGTTGCCTGGTGGGGCCACCTTTGAACTGCGAACCGCCGTTTTTTCCGTCAGATCGTCAGACATCAATTCCTGAGTAAGCGTATCAAGCGGCGGCACCGAGGCTTCGGGTGCTTCTTGCGACGCATCTATATCGTTTGCAATCGCTGCAACGACCTCGCTTTGCGTGGTTTCGGCAACCTGGTTTGAAATTTCCTCGGGGGCCTGCGCGTTTTCCGCAGGCGCGCGATCACCGGAAGGAGCGTCGGGGGCTATAGTTACGGCGGGGTTGACAGGTTCAGCGGTTTCCTCGGATGCAGCTTGCTCGGCGGCGGCCGCAGGCGCGACGGGTTTGATCGGTTCGTCGTCTGCCGCAGGCGTGGCAGGTTCGACCGGTTCGGCAGGTTGGACCGGTTCGGCGGGTTTTACCGGTTCGGCGGGTTTTACCGGTTCGGCGGGTTTTACCGGGACAATCGGGTCTGACACGTCGCGATCGGTTCGGACAGGACCGTCGGCTTTCACCTCGGCTTGTTCCAGCGTCGGGCCCATCGGTATCAAAAACGACACAAAACCGGCCACGACAACACTGAAGACGCCACCAATCAGGATGCCAGCAATGAATCCGCGTGCCATATTATGATCGCTCCTGTTTTTGTTCCGGATTGCGTGGCTCTGGGGCCACCTGCCCTTGACGATGGGTCTTAAGCCTGAACATGTACTGCCCAACGTTATACCGCGTTTTTGCGCAGTTCCTCTAGCCCTAAACCCAGCCTCAATACAAAGAATTACCAAATGCTGCTGCTGATAGATAATTACGACAGTTTCACCTATAACCTCGTTCACTATCTGGGCGACCTGGGGGCCGAGGTCGACATCCGCCGCAATGACGCAATCGACGTGCAGGCGGCGATGGCGCTGAACCCTGCGGGTATCATTCTATCGCCGGGGCCATGCGACCCTGACCAGGCGGGTATCTGTCTGGCCCTGACGGCGGCTGCGGCAGAAACGCATACCCCTTTGTTAGGAGTTTGCCTGGGGCATCAGACGCTGGGGCAAGCTTTTGGTGGCAAGGTCGTTCGGGCCAATGATATCGTGCATGGCAAGATGGGCCAGATGCACCACAAGGGCCGTGGCATTTTTGCGGGCCTCCCCTCACCCTTCGCGGCGACGCGCTATCATTCACTGGTTGTCGACCGCGCCACCCTGCCTGACTGCCTCGAGGTCACGGCAGAACTTGAAGACGGTACGATTATGGGATTGCAGCACCGTGACCTGCCGTTGCACGGGGTGCAGTTCCACCCTGAATCGATCCGATCCGAACACGGGCACAAGATGCTGCAAAACTTTCTGAACGATATAAAGGTGCCGGCATGAGCGACGCATTGAAACCGCTGATTGATGCCGCGGCCAACGGCCCATTGAGTCGCGCGCAGGCTGAAGATGCGTTCGAGATTCTATTTGATGGCGAAGCCACCCCCAGCCAGATTGGCGGTTTCCTGATGGCCCTGCGCACCCGTGGCGAGACAGTGGACGAATATGCCGCCGCCGCCCATGTCATGCGTGCCAAATGCCATCCGGTTGTCGCCCCTGATGGTGCCATGGACATCGTCGGCACCGGAGGCGACGGAAAAGGCACGCTGAACATTTCAACCGCAACCGCGTTCGTCGTCGCCGGTGCGGGGGTCGTTGTTGCCAAGCACGGCAACCGGAACCTGAGCTCGAAGTCCGGCACTGCCGATGCGATGACCCAGATGGGGATCAAGGTGATGGTTGGCCCGAAAGTGGTCGAGGCTGCGCTGCGCGAGGCTGGCATCGGCTTCATGATGGCCCCGATGCATCACCCCGCCATCGCGCATGTGATGCCAACCCGGTCCGAACTGGGCACCCGAACCATCTTCAACATCCTCGGGCCGCTGACCAATCCTGCAAGCGTTAAGCGCCAGCTGACCGGGGCCTACCGCCGCGATCTGATACGCCCTATGGCAGAAACGCTGGGTACACTAGGGTCCGAAAAAGCGTGGTTGGTGCACGGGTCCGACGGTACGGATGAACTGACCATCGCGGGCGTAAGCTGGGTGGCGGCGTTGAACCCCGACGGGACGGTCACCGAGATGGAAATCCACCCCGAAGATGCCGGCCTGCCGGTTCATCCGTTTGAAGACATCATAGGCGGCAACCCCGAGGAAAACGCCCGTGCCCTCGGTGCCTTGCTTGATGGCACTGCGTCGGCCTACCGTGATGCGGTGCTGTTGAATTTAGCCGCCGCCTTGGTCATTGCCGATGCCGTCCCGAATCTGAAGGCAGGTGTCGAAATGGCCCGCCACAGCATCGACAGTGGTGCCGCTCGTGACAAGGTCACCCAAGTCGCGCGCATCACCCAGACTGCATGACCGCGCTTGATCTGTCCCGGCTTGGTGCCTGGCGCGATCTGCCCTTTTTTGACGACACGCTTCCCGCCATCCAAGCCGCATTGGCAAAGGATGAGCGCATGTTCCTGCCCCCTGCACCTCAGGTTTTCGCGGCGTTGGAGCATACCCAGCCCGATGACGTTCAAGTGGTCATCCTGGGTCAAGACCCCTATCCCACGCCCGGCCATGCCCACGGGCTTGCATTTTCGGCCTCTGCCGACACCGCCCCGCTACCGCGTTCTTTGTGCAATATTTTCAAAGAGATGCGAGACGACATTGGCGTCGCGCCTCAACATGCCGATCTTCGGTTCTGGGCGGATCAAGGCGTGCTTTTGCTGAACGCCGCGTTGACCGTCCCCGCGGGTCAGGCCGGTGGCCATGCCCAATTGGGATGGCAGGGCCTGACGGCACAGGTACTTGCACGGCTGGCTGACCGCCCCCGTGCCTACCTACTATGGGGAAGGCCAGCCCAAAAGGCGGCTAAGGCCGTGGATGGCACCGTCAACTTCAAGCTTGAAACCCCGCACCCTTCGCCACTATCCGCACGCCGCGGCTTTTTTGGTTCGCGTCCGTTTTCCCGTACGAATGACTGGTTGCATGCCCAAGGCCAAAACTGCATAGAATGGGCAACCCCGGAGACAACATGACTGACACTTCAGACGGCACCATCCTAGACAAGATCAAAGCATACAAACTGGAAGAAATCGCCGCCGACAAAGCCGCGAAACCGCTTGAGGCGGTCGAGGCAGACGCCCGCGCTGCATCACCGGTCCGCCCTTTTTCGGACGCTCTCTTTGACGCTTCGCGAGAAGGCTATGGGCTGATCGCGGAAGTCAAGAAGGCCAGCCCGTCAAAGGGACTTATTCGCGCGGATTTCGACCCGGCTGCAATCGCCTCCGCTTATGCGGCCGGAGGGGCGACCTGCTTGTCCGTCCTCACCGATACACCCAGCTTTCAGGGGTCTAAAAAATATCTGACCGCCGCCCGCGATGCCTGCTCTTTGCCGGTTTTGCGCAAGGATTTTATGTATGACACCTATCAGGTCGCCGAAGCCCGCGCGCTTGGGGCTGATTGCATCTTGATCATCATGGCCTCGGTCAGCGACGAACAGGCGATCGAACTTGAAGATGCCGCCGCGTATTGGGGCATGGATGCGTTGATCGAGGTCCACGACAAGGCGGAACTTGATCGGGCAGGTCTTTTGAAAAGCCGGATGATCGGTATAAACAATCGCAACCTCAGGACCTTCGAGACCACTCTGGACACCACACGCGCACTGTCGAAACACGTGGATGTAGAAAAGATGATTGTGTCGGAAAGTGGTCTCAACACCCCTGCCGACCTGGCAGAGATGGCCAAATACGGGGCGCGTGTCTTTCTGATCGGCGAAAGCCTGATGCGTCAGACCAACATCGAAACCGCCACGCGGAACCTGCTGACCAATCCACTTCGTCCCGGAGGCATGTAAATGGCGCTGACGCATTTTGACGGAAAGGGCGACGCGCACATGGTCGATGTATCCGACAAGGCCGTGACATCGCGCATAGCCGTTGCCGAAAACTACATAAAGATGCGGCCGGAAACTTTTGATATCATTGCGGAAGGAAAATCCAAAAAGGGCGACGTGCTGGGCGTTGCCCGTTTGGCCGGGATCATGGCTGCCAAACGCACGGCCGATCTGATACCGCTGTGCCATCCGTTACCGATCACCAAGGTGTCAATTGAACTGACCCCCGACCCGGAATTACCCGGTTTCCGCATTGAGGCCACCGTCAAGACCACCGGTCAGACCGGCGTCGAGATGGAAGCACTGACAGCCGCCTCCGTCACGGCGCTGACGGTTTACGACATGGCCAAGGCAGTGGACAAGGCGATGGAGATCGGCGGTCTGCGCGTGGTCTTGAAGGACGGCGGCAAATCCGGGCGCTTTGTTGCAGCATGATTTCTGTAAACGACGCCCTGGCACAGCTTTTCGATCTTGTATCCCCGAACCACGTCGAGACCGTTCCGTTGCGCAAGGCCGCCAGCCGGGTGTTGGCCCGCGATGTGGTGGCGGCCCGTTCTCAGCCGCCTTTCGCGGTATCGTCAATGGATGGATATGCCTTGCGACAAGCCGAGGTCGAGCCGGACGCGATGTTCAAAGTCATTGGCGAAGCCGCCGCCGGGCACCGGTTCGAGGGCACCGTAAAAGCAGGCCAAGCCGTTCGGATCTTCACCGGTGCCCCGGTGCCAGACGGGGCCGATTTCGTGGTGATCCAGGAAGATACGACCCGGCGCGGTGATTTATTGATGCTGGGTCACGACATCGACGGCAAGACCAACATCCGTCCGGCTGGCGGCGATTTCACCCAAGGTGACGTGATGCCGGCCCCGCGCCGTTTGCGCCCCTCTGATATTGCGCTGCTTGCCTCCATGAATATCGCTGACGTCCCTGTGCACGCTGCACCTCGGGTCGCGATTATCGCCACCGGAGACGAACTTGTTCAACCTGGCGAAACCCCAGGTCCGGATCAGATAATAGCTTCTAACACTTATGGATTGGCAGCGTTGCTTGAACAGGCCGGTGCACGGTGCCGGATGATTCCGATTGCCCGCGATACCGTGGCCTCGCTGACACAGGCGTTCACGATGGCTCAGGACGCCGATCTGATTATCACCATTGGCGGCGCATCGGTGGGCGATCACGATCTCGTCGCGCCTGTCGCGGCGGAAATGGGTATGGAGCAATCCTTTTACAAGGTTGCAATGCGCCCTGGCAAACCCCTGATGGCGGGAAAACTGCGGGATGTGCCAATGATCGGCCTGCCCGGCAACCCGGTGTCCGCGATGGTCTGTGGTGTGGTGTTTGTGGTACCTGTTGTGCACAAGATGCTGGGTTTGCCCGCTGCGGCAGCGCCGCGTGTCAGCTTGCCCCTGGGGGTTGATCTACGTCCCAATGGACCGCGTGAACATTATATGCGGGCAAGGTATGACGGGGGCATAGTACATCCGGAAAGCAACCAGGACAGTTCACTGTTGGGTGTTCTGTCGCGCGCCGATGTGCTGGTTGTGCGTCCCCCCGACGACCCCGCGCGCATGGCCGGAGAGATGATCGACTGCATCCGCCTATGATAGTTGACACAAAACGGGAACAACTATAGAACAAACCCTAATTGATAATCACAGGGACCGTTTGCATGCTGACCAAAAAACAACTCGATCTGCTGGCTTTCATTCATAAACGCGTTCAGCGTGATGGTGTCCCCCCCAGTTTTGACGAGATGAAGGAAGCATTGGATCTGCGATCAAAATCCGGGATTCACCGGCTTATTACCGCCCTGGAGGAGCGCGGGTTCATCCGCCGATTGGCGCATCGGGCTCGGGCTATCGAAGTGGTGAAACTTCCCGATTCACTGGGCGGGCATTCCGAAGCAGGCTTTACGCCGCGGGTGATTGATGGCGACCGCCCCGACGCGCCCCCGCCTCTCTCTGCCGCCCCGGTGTCCGCTGCATCTTATGAACTGCCTGTGATGGGGCGGATCGCTGCGGGTGTGCCGATTGAAGCGATAAGCACGATGACCCGATCGGTCGCCGTTCCAGGGGATATGATCAGCGGTAAGGGCGAACATTACGCGCTTGAGGTCAAAGGCGATTCGATGATCGATGCGGGGATCAATGACGGTGACGTTGTGGTGATCCGCGAAACGTCAGTCGCCCAGGATGGCGAAATCGTCGTGGCATTGGTCGACGATCACGAAGCGACGCTTAAGCGGTTCAAGCGGCATGGATCCTCCATCGCGCTCGAAGCTGCCAACCCGGCCTACGAAACACGGGTGTTTCCATCGGACAAGGTCAAGGTCCAGGGACGTTTGGTTGGCTTGATTCGGACCTACTGAACCTCGGCATCCGGCCAATTGGTCCATCGTCGTGTGCCCGTCATCTGACGGGCAGTGCGCATGCCTATTCCGTCATTTGCCACAAATAGCGCGACGGCCCCGGTGGTACCCAGCCGCCTGGGGTCGAAAAGATCGCAATCGCCTGTCGGGGGCGTTTCCACGACGGTTGACGTGACAACGATCTGACCCTCGTGACAGGCTGTGAACCGGGCCAAGGCACGTTTCCCTGACAGATGAACGATCTCTTTCCCCGCCAGCAGATCCCGATCAGACCAACCTGCTGCCGCTTGCGCTTGATCGGAACTGTCCCCATCGTTTTCCAACCAGTTAAGCGCGATGAACCCTGCCCCTTTCGGTTTGCTTAACACGCGCCCTTCGGGTGACATCAATCCGACGATACTGCCATTGTCTGCAATCAGCAAAGCCGGTCGCTCGGTCTCTTGCCACAGGAAGAACCCCGCCACGACCATGCCCAACCCCGCATAGCGCAGTTTTCCCTGCCAGAGCAGCAGCCAAAGAAACCCCATCGCGAGCAGAGGCAGAACCCACGGGCCGGGGGCCTTTACGCGGCTCTGAGAACCATCGATCTGTGCAATGAATTCGGCGACCCCCAAAATCCAGCGCAGGCCCATTCCCATAACCCAAAACGCCAGATGATCGAGCCCCAAGGGGGCCAGGCCAAGCGCCGCCACCGCTGCCGGCATCACCATCAACCCCATCAAGGGTACCGACAGAAGATTCGCGACCAGGCCGTAATGAGCGATCGTATTGAAATGTGCCGCGCCGACAGGCGCAGTGAACACCCCGGCCACCGCCGATGACAGGAAAGTCGCAGTGACCGGTGCCAGCCATCCTGGCCCAAGCGTCCGGCCAGCATTGCGTAGCCATCCGAACACGGCAACCAATGCTGTCGTCGCTGCAAATGACATCTGAAAACCGGGGCCGGTCAATGCTTCGGGGCGCAACGTCAACACGATGATAGCAGCGATCGCCACTGCACGCAGGGTCAGCGCTCTGCGTCCGATCACCAACGCGCCCAGTGCGACCAGCACCATGATGAAGGCTCTCTCTGTCGCGACATTACCCCCTGACAGCGCCAGGTAAACTCCGGCTGCCCCCATGGCACCTATCGCAGCTATACTGCGGGTCGGCCAATGCAAGGCGACCCAGGGAACCAGACAAAGGGCCGTGCGTAGCGCGCCGAACACCACTGCGCTGAGAAGGCCCATATGCAGCCCTGATATGGCCAGAAGGTGCGCCAGGTTGCTGGCGCGAAGGTTGCTGAGCCCGGCTTGGCTCATTGCGCTGCGGTCGCCGGTGGTGATGGCCGTCGCAAACCCACCGACATCGCCGGGCAAAACCGATTGAATCCTTGCGGAAGCCGCCATGCGCAGGCGAAATATCGCGAGACCGGCGTGCCCCGCCGACGCAGGCGCTGCGCCTAGTACCGGGTTGCGTGTATAGCCCACCGCCCCCAGTCCGGCAAACCAGGCGTAGCGTTGAAAATCAAAGCCGCCCGGCTCGACCGGCCCGCTGGGAGGGGACAGATGCCCTGTGGTCATCACCCGCAACCCGGGCGCGGCTGCGATACTGTGGCTTTGGTCGCCATGAAGTGAAATCCGTACCTTGTTTGGCGTATGCTCGGGTGCCACACGGGCCAGAACCACACGGTCCAACGTCAGACGCAAGGCGTCGGACTGACTGCGATCAATGGCCACAACGCGGCCGTCAATGGGTCCGTAATAGCGCCAACCCAGCACCGGTGCCGCAACCGAGTGAGCGCGCCAGGCTGCGACATTAAACCCTACCAGCACAAGCGCGACAGCTACGATCAAGGGCGAAGCGGCCTCCGGCATAAATCGTGACGCAAGACCAACGCAAAAAGCGACTGTCGCAGTGCCAAGGAGCTGCATGTTTGAAGGTTCAGCCCCCAGGGCAAAATACGACCCGATGCCGACGGCCAGACATACCGGCACCCAACCCACAAGGTGGCCACGCTGCTGTTGCATCATCTGCGCAAGGCCAAGCCTCAGGCCCATACTTGCCCCCGATCATCGCACTGGATAGATAGTGGGTGACGCTATCCCAACGCTGGTTAGCAAAAGATAAACGGCACATCGTTTCGCGCGTTAGCCGACATTCCCGTTGAAAGGACCAACAGATTTATGACATCGCCTGTCGTCACCCGTTTCGCCCCATCACCGACCGGCTATCTGCACATTGGTGGCGCACGCACAGCGCTTTTCAACTGGCTTTACGCGCGGGGGCGCGGCGGGAAATTCCTTCTCCGGATCGAGGATACCGACCGGCTGCGCCACACACCCGAGGCGACCGACGCGATTCTGAAAGGCATGGCCTGGTTGGGGCTGGACCATGACGGAGATATCGTCAGCCAGTTTGACAACGCGCCGCGCCACGCCGAGGTCGCGCTTGAACTGCTTGCGTCAGGGAAAGCCTATAAATGCTTCGCGACCCAAGACGAGATCGCTGCGTTTCGTGATGCGGCCAAGGCCGAGGGGCGCAGCACGCTGTACCGTTCGCCCTGGCGTGATGCGCCCCCGCACACCCATCCGGATGCGCCGTATGCGGTGCGGATCAAAGCACCGCTGACGGGCGATACCGTTATTCGGGATCAGGTACAGGGTGACGTAAAAATAAGCAATGAACAGCTTGATGACATGGTTTTGCTCCGGTCCGATGGCACACCGGTTTATATGTTGGCCGTCGTTGTCGATGATCATGACATGGGGGTGACCCATGTGATCAGGGGGGATGACCACCTGAATAACGCGGCAAGACAGATGATGATCTATGATGCAATGGGATGGGATGTGCCGACATGGGCGCACATCCCCCTTATTCACGGATCTGACGGCAAGAAGCTTTCCAAGCGGCATGGAGCCTTGGGCGCTCAGGAATATCAGGCGATGGGCTATCCGGCAGCGGGCATGCGCAATTATCTTGCCCGCTTGGGATGGAGCCATGGCGATGATGAATTCTTTACCGACGCGCAGGCGCAAGAGTGGTTCGACCTTGATGGAATTCGCAAGAGCCCTGCACAATTCGATCTGAAGAAGCTCGAGAATATTTGCGGACAGCATATGGCGATCAGCGATGATGCCGCATTGCGGCACGAAATCGAGCAATATCTGGATGCGGCGGATCTTCCACCTCTGACAAAAGATCAGGGCGACGGTCTGGAAAGGGCAATGTATTGCCTCAAGGATCGTGCGAAAACATTTCCCGATCTTCTTGAAAAAGCACAGTTTATCCTATCCAGCAGACCGATTGTGCCCGACGAGAAGGCTGCTCGGAATCTTGATAATGTATCCCGTAGTATACTGACAGAATTGACGTCGCAGTTGCAGAATGTTACGTGGGACAGAGAAACGCTGGAAGAGGCGCTGAACGGCTTTGCCGCAGAACATGACACCAAATTTGGCAAATTGGCGGGGCCGCTGCGTGCAGCGTTGGCTGGACGGGCAGCAACCCCATCGGTTTTTGACATGATGCTGGTGCTAGGGCGCGAAGAAAGCCTTGCTAGGCTGAACGATGCAGCTATCTGAATTATGCTTCGGCACATTTACAGATAGCGCAACAAACACACGGCATGGACCAATTCAGGGCCATGCCAGACGGCGGCAGACTGCACGCTGCATATGACAGGAAGGGACTTCATGGCCGAAAGTACAAAATCCGCAACGTTGACCATTGACGGCAAGAGCTTTGAGTTGCCTATCTATTCGCCGACGGTTGGCCCGGAAGTGGTAGACATCCGCAAGCTGTATGCCCAAGCCAATGTTTTTACATATGACCCCGGCTTTACATCAACTGCGGCATGCGACAGCACAATTACCTTCATCGACGGTGACGAAGGTGTCTTGCTGCATCGCGGCTACCCGATTGAGCAACTGGCAGGCAAATCGCATTATCTAGAGGTCTGCTATCTGCTTTTGTATGGTGAATTGCCGTCGCCCACCCAGTTGGAAGAGTTTGAAGCTCTGGTCACCAACCATACCATGATCCACGAACAGATGATTAATTTCTTCCGTGGTTTCCGCCGTGACGCACATCCGATGGCCATCATGGTTGGCGTCGTCGGTGCGATGTCTGCATTTTATCACGACAGCACCGATATCAACGATGCACACCAACGCGAGGTCGCGACGATCCGTCTGATCGCCAAGATGCCTACGATCGCTGCGATGGCCTATAAATACACCATCGGTCAGCCATTCATCTATCCGCGCAACGATGTCGATTATGCGGGTAACTTCCTGCGCATGTGTTTTGCCGTACCCGCCGAGGAATACGTCGTCGACCCGATCCTGAGCCGCGCGATGGACCGGATCTTCACGCTTCACGCCGATCACGAGCAAAACGCATCGACATCTACGGTACGCCTTGCATCTTCGTCCGGTGCCAACCCCTTCGCCTGTATCGCTGCTGGGATCGCCTGCCTTTGGGGTCCGGCGCATGGCGGTGCAAACCAGGCCTGCCTTGAGATGCTCAAGGAAATCGGAACGCCTGATCGTATTCCGGAATTCATCGCCCGTGCAAAAGACAAGAACGACCCGTTCCGTCTGATGGGCTTCGGTCACCGCGTGTACAAGAATTTCGACCCGCGCGCGACCGTGATGAAGGAAAGCGCAGACGAAGTGCTCGAGCTGTTGGGCGTCGAAAACAACCCCGTGCTGCAAGTCGCGAAAGAGCTCGAGAAACAAGCCCTGCAAGACCCGTATTTTGCGGACAAGAAGCTGTTCCCGAATGTTGATTTCTATTCGGGTATCATCTTGGAAGCCATGGGTTTCCCCACGTCGATGTTTACACCGATCTTCGCGCTGGCGCGGACGGTCGGCTGGATTTCGCAATGGAAAGAGCAAATCAGCGATCCGCAGCTGAAAATCGGGCGCCCGCGTCAATTGTATCTCGGCGAGACCAGCCGCGACTACGTCGATATTGAAAACCGCTGATCGCCAGATCGCAACGGAACGCCTCGCGATTATGCGGGGCGTTTTTTTTTGCAAGCCGTGCTAAAGTGCTTGCGCAGGCGTCAGGCCATCTTCCCCAAGGCTGTGTGGCAAAGAATCATTTGTGACGGGGCACCGTCATCAAAAGCCCCTTTGATCAGCCACTGTTTCGTGGTTCGGTTTCCAAAAATCCCGCCCAGCGGTGTGACCTTGGGGAAATTACAATAATGTTTCCACTTGCTCTACAATGTTCCAAAAACATTGACGCCCCCCGGTTAAAAAGCCCAAATATTTCACTAGTTACTGTGAATGGTGCCACTGGCCAAAGCCTGTGCCTTTTATCGACTGAGCAAGGAGATTACCGTGATGGCTACACGAGATACCAGCCTGGAATGGGAAACTGCGACCAGCCTTGCATCTGAACACGCCCGTGAACAGATTTCTCCGATGGGGTCTTTGGTCCACGATTCACGGCGCAACTGTGACCAGGTGGCGGTCGTTTACAACAAGGGAGAGACCCCGCCCCACATCACCGTGACACAAATTTCGCGGTCAGTGCACACCGTCCACGCCGACGGCGTCGCAGTTGCCATCGTTGCGGGTGCGTCGCGACCGACGCTGGAACCGGCTGACGTGCTTTTGATTGAACGTTCCGTCTGACGAAACGTTTAACGCCCTTCGAAACGGGCGGGGCGCTTTTGCATAAAGGCCATTACCCCTTCCTTGAAGTCTCGTGTCTGGCCGCTTTTTCCCTGCTCGCGGGCTTCCAGGGTCAGTTGATCCTCCAGGCTGTTGCCCCAGCTTGCACGGATGGCGTGTTTGGTCGCGGCGTAAGCCGCTGTGGGGCCCATAGCAAGATGCATCGCGCGGTCGCGCCAATGGGTGGCAAAGGTATCGTCGGGCACAGCCTCCCAAATCATCCCCCATTCATCGGCTTTGCGGGCACTGATCTTGTCGGCGAACAGAGCCGCCCCCATTGCCTTTGCCGCGCCCATTTGCCGTGGCAGCATATAGGTGCCTCCAGCATCGGGAATAAGCCCTATGCGGGCAAACGCCTGAAGAAAGTACGCTTTCTCGGAAGCGATAACGACGTCGGTGGCCAACGCAAGATTCGCACCGGCACCGGCGGCCGCACCATTTACCGCAGCAATGGTCGGCACGGGGCAGTTGACAATGGCCCTCAGCATCGGGGCGTATTCATCCCGAAGCGTCCGTTCGAGGTTCATCGCACCCGCCGAACCGCTGTCACCCAGATCCTGGCCTGAACAAAATGCCGACCCCGCCCCTGTAACCACGACGCAGCGCGCCAGCTTTGCCCCTTGGGTAAAAGCATGTTCTATTTCCGCGCGCATCTGCGTGGTCAAGGCATTCATCTGTTCGGGGCGGTTCAAGGTAACAACCGCCAATCCATCCGCGACATCAAAGATGAGAGTTTGGTAATCCATCATGCAGGTCCGTTTCAGCTAGGTTTTGCCGTAGTCTAGACGAGCCGCTGGTCAGGGCCAGTGAAACCGCGCGTTACCCGTTCAGAATTTTATCCAAACGGGTTTGCTCTTCAGCGCTCAGAGGCGTTTGGTCTGGCGTTTTCGCATGAGCCCGTCCCCGCACATAGAGCAGGCTTGCACCCCCTGCCAGCAGCAGCATCAAAGGCCCTGCCCCCCACAGCAACCAGGTTGATCCGGTCGCTGGCGGACTCAGCAGCACATATTCACCGTAACGGTCCACGATATATCCCACGGCTTGGGTATCGCTGTCGCCGGCCACCAGACGTTCGCGCAACAGGATGCGCAAATCACGCGCAAGGCTGGCGTTGCTCTCATCAATGCTTTCGTTGCGGCAAACAAGGCACCTGAGGCCCTTGGAGAGGTTTCGTGCGCGTTGTTCAAGCACCGGGTCAGACAGGATTTCGTCAGGCTGTACCGCCCAAGCCGGCGTAACCAGCAACATCAACGCAAGTACCAGCCCCCTCATTCTGCCGGCACCGCACGAGAGGGTTTCGCCGCCCCTGCGGCCACGCGATAGCGACGGTCGGTCAGGCTCATCAAACCGCCGAGCGCCATAAGCGCGCAACCGATCCATATCCAGTTCGTCAGTGGTTTGATGTAGGTGCGTACCACCCATCCACCAGCATCTTGTTCGTCGCCAATCACCACATAGACATCCCGCGCCAGATTATAATCGATCGCTGCCTCGGTCGTTGGCATCTGAGCCACCGGATAAAACCGTTTCTCCGGCCGCAGCTGAGAGATCTCTTTTCCATCCTCAAAAAGCGTGACACTGCCGATTGTGGTCATGTAATTGGGCCCCTGTTGACGGGTCACATCATCCAGCTGGATCGTATAGCGCCCCACGTCGTAGGATTCACCCAGTTTGACAGCGCGAATATCGTCGGTGTTCCACGCGGTGATCCCCGCGACACCTACCATGGTGATACCAAGCCCTGCGTGGGCCAGCATCTTACCCCAATCGGCGCGAGGCAGACGTGTCAGCCGACCAAGCCGATCTTTGCCCCGACCGGTGCGCCCCCAAAGATCCATAACCGCGCCCATGACGACCCAGCTTCCCAGAAACAGCCCCATCGGCCCAAGCAGGCTACGCCCGCTTTGAACGGCATAGGCCAATCCACCCAAAGCGATTGCCAGCACGAACACATAGCGGAGCGGCTTTAGGGACCGCGCGATCGACGCACGTTTCCACGGCATCGCCGACCCCACCGGCAGAAGCAGCCCCAAAAGCACCATGAAGGGCGTAAATGCCGCATTAAAGAACGGCGGGCCGACACTTAATTTGCGTTCAAAGAACATCTCGGCCAGCAGGGGCCACATCGTACCTGTGAACACCACGAAACAAGCCACGGCCAGCAGGACGTTATTCACCAATAGCGCTGATTCCCGACTGACCATGCTGAATACACCCTTTGCTTCGAGCACGCTTGCGCGAAAGGCGAACAACACCAATGCACCGCCGGTGAAAAACGTCAGGATCATCAAGATAAACACCCCCCGTTCGGGGTCATTGGCAAACGCGTGCACAGATGTCAGCAGCCCCGAGCGCACGATAAACGTTCCGATCAGCGAAAAGCCGAAGGCAAGGATCGCCAACAGGATTGTCCAGCTTTTCAGGCTTTCGCGTTTTTCAACAACGATAGCCGAATGAAGCAGCGCAGCGGCAAGCAGCCAAGGCATGAACGACGCATTTTCAACAGGGTCCCAGAACCAGAAACCACCCCACCCCAGTTCATAGTAGGCCCACCATGAGCCGAGCGAGATACCAATCGTAAGGAATATCCAGGCTGCCAGCGTCCATGGGCGCACCCAGCGACCCCATGCGGCGTCGACACGGCCTTCTATCAAGGCGGCAACCGCAAAGCTGAACGTCATCGACAGACCGACATAGCCCAAGTACAAAAATGGCGGATGAAAAGCCAGCCCCGGGTCTTGCAGAAGCGGGTTCAGGTCCTGACCGTCAAACGGCGGCGTGGCCAGACGCAAAAACGGGTTCGAGGTGAACAAAATGAAGGCATAGAATGCCACGCCTATCGTCGCTTGTACCGCTAACACGCGGGCTCGTAATGTTTCGGGCAGATTGCCCCCAAACCACGCCGCCATCGCACCGAAAAGCGACACGATCAGCACCCACAGCAACATCGAGCCTTCATGATTACCCCAGGTTCCGCTGATCTTGTACAGCATCGGCTTGAGCGAGTGGCTATTGAGAACCACGACGCGCAGCGAGAAATCAGAGGTCACGAAGGCCCACATCAACGCGCCAAAGGCCAAAGCGGTCAAGACAAACTGTGCCCCTGCCGCTGGTTCGGCGACGGCCATCCAGCCCGGCCAACGTTTATAGGCACCGATCATGGGCACGACCATTTGAATAATGGCTACACCGAAGGCGAGGATGAGGGCGAAGTGTCCGAGCTCTGTAATCATGGCGCGATCATAGGTGGCGTTTGAAAACTTTCCATGCCCTTTTACACATTAATCACGTTCTTGTGCGTAACAAAGCGTCGCAGGTCTGCTGCCGTGCCACCTGCGTCAGAGGGCGGCTTTGCGCCAGTCCTCGAGCGCCGGGTTCGCAGACGGTTGGCCCGCTGACGGGCGCAGCGGCGCGTCATGTTCGATATCAGCACTGTCCTGAACATCAAGGCGCATAGCTTGAATGCTCTGGATCGTTTGTGCGACCTGCGGGGCATTCGCAATTGTGCGGGCAATAGAGCGTTGGAATTCTTGTGTTTTTATCTGGTGGCGCGCTCCGAAATAAAACGAAACCACCACCCCTAACAGCCACCAAAGCGGTTCGGGAACAAGCGATACTCCCTGCATCCGGGATGCAAACCAGATCGGGTCTATCATTGCTGCAACGAACATTCCCAGCGTGCCAAGCGCCAAGGCAGGGCGCGGCAAGCGGTTCAACCCGTCCATGAAGCGGTCAAATCGACCTCTGGATGCTGTCCCGTATTCCGAGGCGTATTGAGTCATTGCCTGATTCTGCGCAGAGGCCGCGCGTTGCGCGCCCGCTTCGGTGTTCTCGCGGAAAACTTCAACCGTGTCGCGCACGATGTTTCCGCCGCCACCAAACACCAGCCCCAAGATTTTTTCAATCATCCCCATGCTGCGATCCTCTTTTGAAATTCTACTTGGCTTAGATGGTATTTCGGTGTGATGAATTCTTCTGCTCGTCTGATCCAGCCGCCCTTTTTGCCGCTTCTGGTCCGGGCATATTTTCGGCTGGGCGGGCGTCCGTCGGCGAGATTGAAATAATAATTCCGCCTGGCGATGCCGTACGCATCCACCATCTGTGCAGGTGCTTTTTCGTAAGCGGTAACCGCCGCCGCTAGTGACTTCGGCCCCAGCACCCCGTCGACGGCCAGCTCAAACCCCATCTGACCTAATAATCGCTGCAGGATCTTTACCGCGTTCGATCCAGCATTCACATACATATCGAAAACGCTGGGTTGCAACGCCAAGGGCAAACCAGAGATCGAAGGTCGATCGAAATAATGTTCGATAAAAATCTCGATGGCTTGATCGCGTGTGACGCTCTGAACGTCACGCAAATCGACCTTGCCATCTTTATTCAGGTCCAGCCCTAGTCGGCGCAACGTGTGAATGGTGACGCCAAAGTTCGTTGCTCCTCCGGGATCATCAGGGTCATTTACAAAGCCCCCCTCGCGGGCGACGATTGATTTAGCAATATCTTGGACGGTCTGCATATCAAGGCCCCTTACGCTGTTATCTGGCGTAGAACTTGGGGCCTATATGGTTAACACAAACCGATCGGTGCGGTCGCATCACCCCTCGGGGGCGACATACACACCTTGCGCCTTCAGCGCGTCCACGACCTCTTTTGGCATATAGGTTTCGTCGTGTTTAGCAAGTATTTCAGTGGCTTCAAAGGTACCGTTGATGTAACGCCCCGTGCCGATCATGCCTTGTTTTTCTTCAAACAGATCCGGAAGAACGCCGGTATAGACCACCGGTACGACGGCACCCCCATCGGTTACGGAAAACCGTATCGTCTTGCCGTCGCTGCGCACCAGCGACCCCTCTTCGACCAACCCGCCAATGCGAAATACCTCGCCGGGCCCCGGAGGCTCTGCGATCACCTGGCTAGGCGCGCGGAAGAAATTGATGCCGTCGCGCATGGCATATCCGATCAGTGCCGTAGACAGCACCAACGCTACGACGGCTACACCGATAATCTGGATGCGACGCTGCTTTTTAAGACTTTTCATGCAACCTCAAGGGAAAAGCGGAGCCATCATCAGCCCCTCGGTTTCGTCGAGACCTAACATCAGATTAGCATTTTGCAACGCCTGCCCGCTAGACCCTTTTGTCAAATTGTCCAATGCGGCGACTACAATGGTCCGGCCCTCGATACGGTCGGCCACAACGCCGATGTGGCAGAAATTGGACCCGCGAATATGGCGCGTACTGGGGGTTTCGCCCAAAGGTAGCAACTCGATGAACGGCTCAGCCTCATATGCGGTCTGGAAGGTGTCATGGATAATCTGTGCATCGCCTTTGACATACACGGTCGCCAGGATACCACGGTTCGCCGGAATAAGGTGTGGCGTGAACTGCACTTTCACGGGCCGCCCGGCAATTGCCGAAAATTCTTGATCGAATTCACCAAGATGCCGGTGCGTTCCGCCGACCGAATAAGGATGATAGCCTTCGGACAATTCGGCATGCAGCAGATTTTCTTTCAGCGACCGCCCCGCACCGGAAACAGCGCATTTGAGATCCAGGATGATGTCATCAAGGTCAATCACCGCCTTTTCGATCAAGGGACGCAGCGCAAACTGACCTGTGGCTGCATTACATCCCGTTCCCGCCACCAGACGCGCCTGCTTGATCTCGGACCGATAGAATTCTGTCAGCCCGTATACCGCTTCTTTTTGCTGTTCGACGGCGGCATGTTTGTTGCCATACCACTTTGTATAGGCCTCGGGGTCACGCAGCCGAAAATCCGCAGACAGATCGACGATCTTCAAATCTTTTGGCAAGCCGGCAATGACCTCTTGGCTTGTTTTGTGCGGTAACGCGCAAAAGCACAGGTCGATGTCGGCAAAGTCGATCTCTTCGATTGTGACAAGGGCGGGCAAATCCAGATGACGCAAATGCGGAAACACGTCGGCCATCTGTTGGCCGGCCTTTGAATTGGCGGCCAAAGCCTTGATCTGCATGTTGGGATGGTTCGCGATCAACCGGATCAACTCCGCCCCTGTGTATCCAGAGGCACCAAGTATGGCGATGTTATGTGTCATGTCGGGTTCCGTTCGGAATAACTGGTGTAAAGATTAGGCGGCCTGAAAGGTAAGCGGTCGTCGCAAGAATTGTGTGGCGCGGCTACTGACCTTCTTGGGATCGCCAGTCGTCAGAAATGCAGCCTCTCCGCCGCCCAACATCTTGGGATGCCGTTGCAAATAATCGCTCAGACTATGGGCGACCAAGTTGGCTTGGCTGAACACCTTCACATCTGCCCCAAGCGCATCCTGGAAGGTTTCCTGCATCAGCGGATAGTGTGTGCAGCCCAGAATCGCGGCTTCCGGGTGCGGCATCTTGCGTTTTAGCGCGTCCACATGGCTGCGCACCAACGCTTCCGCGAGGATAAAGTCCCCGTCCTCGATGGCGTCGACGACACCGCCACAGGCCTGCGCTTCGACATCCACACCGATCGCCCGAAACGCCAATTCGCGTTGAAAAGCGCGGCTGGCCACTGTCGCCGGGGTCGCGAACAAAGCCACGTGCTTGAGGTCGACCTCTCGGGGGGGTGAATTGTCGCCCCACTGCCGTTCAGTCATGGCTTCGATCAATGGCACGAACACACCCAGAACGCGCTTGTCAGAGGGTACCCAGTTTTCCTGCATCCGGCGCAATGCTGCCGCCGATGCGGTATTGCACGCCAGAATCACCAGATCGCACCCGGCATCGAACAACCGCTGCGTCGCGGCGACGGTCAGGTTATAGATGTCGTCCGCGTTTCGCACACCATAAGGCGCATGTGCGCTGTCAGCCAGATACACGAAATCGACCTCGGGCAACTGCGTCTGTACAGCATCCCATACGGTCAGCCCACCTAGTCCTGAATCAAAAATACCAACTGCCATGTCACCTTGCCGTCACCTGTCGGCATGATGCCGAGCTAGAACTCCAACCCCAAACCGAATGATTTTGTGGGCCTTGGTGACAACTCATACGTGGCTTTGCGTAGGAAATCCATCATCGCTTTTGGCTCTTTTATCAGCGGGTTCAGCACATTCCTGCCGATCGGTTCGCCAATGACGACACGCACAGGCTTGTCGACCCGTTTTCTGAACTGCTGGACGAGTAGACCCATGCGCAACGTATGGTTAAGGTGGCTGGCGATCTGGAACAACCGGCTCGTATGTCCGTCAAAATAGACCGGAATGACCACTGCTTGTGATCTAGCGATCATCCTTGCGGTAAAGCCATGCCAACTCGGGTCCATCGGTTCGGAAAACGGGCGGGCCGCCGTGCTTACCGTGCCACCGGGAAATACGCCGATTGCACAGCCCTGCGCAAGATAATCCAGCGCCGTCCTGCGGGTATCCAGGTTCATCGCCAGCGCCGGCTTGTCGCCATCAAAACTGATCGGCAACAACTTGTCACTCAGCTCCGGCACCTTGTTGAAAACGGAATGGGCCATAATTTTGAAATTATCGCGTCTGTGCGACAAAATCCGACCCATCATCAAACCGTCCAGAATACCGTATGGATGGTTTGCTATCATGATAACAGGGCCCCTGCGTGGTATGTGGGTCAGACTTCCGGCGTCAACCTGCAATGACAAACCATAGCGGCGCGCCATCACTTCGAAAAAGCCCTGCCCCTGTGCCACCTCGGCTTCATAGCCGACCGCCCTTTTTATCAGCTTTTGACGGCCCGTACTATTTTCCATCAACCGGATAATCGACCTGCCATACCGGGACTTTGAAGTATCGGCATAGCTTAGGTCCCGCGCGGTTTGGCAACCTGAATACGACAAAGCAGTCTCCTTCATGGGCGGCTGTTCACCACACGCCTTACCGTACTTTCATGAAACAGGCGTGACATATCCCATCACTCTGCCGCTTTTGCGGTATGTGACCCTCCTGCCCGGATCGTCGCCAAAAGCTCTTCTCGACGCTTTGCGGCCTTTGCCTCGTTGGCCTGCTTTACCGGGCCAAACCCGCGGATCTGCAAGGGGAGTTCAGCCAAAGCAATGATCGCATCGCGGGTTGCGTCCGTAAGCCGGGGCAATACTTCCTTCATATCCGCCTCGTATTGGCGGATCAAAGACCTTTCCATTTTCCGCTCACTCGTATGGCCGAACGGGTCAAACGGCGTTCCTCGCAGGAATTTCATGCGCGAAAGCATACCCAGCGGTCTTTCCAGCCACTCTCCGAAGGTCCGTTTGACGGGCCGTCCGTCGGAACCTGTTTTCGACAAAACCGGAGGCGCAAGGTTGAACGTCATTTTGGGATTGCCATCGAATTCCTGCGCAACTTTTTCACGGGTCGATTTGAGCAAGCGGGCGACCTCGTATTCATCCTTGTAAGACAACAGCTTGTGGTATCCCAAGGCGACGGCTTCGCGCAGACGGGCGTCTTCGATGCTATGGACTAGCGTGCCATAGCGCTTGGCCAGCCCCTTGCCCTGATACGCAATCAGGTGCTTTTTACGATAATCTATCTTGTCCTCAAGTGATTTCGGCATCTCGATGATGTTAGGGGACAACAGATTGGCAGCTTCCTTGGGAAACAACACCGCCCAGCGACCCAGTTCAAACGCGCGCAGATTACGTTCTACCGCCGCACCGTTCAATTTTATGGCCTCTTGCAGGCTGTCCAAAGACAGCGGCACCAATCCCCGTTGCCAGGCAGCGCCAAAGATCATCATGTTGGAATAAATTGAATCGCCCAAGGTCGCCTTGGCAAGATCGGACGCGTCGAACAAGGCCACGTCCTCCTTGAGCCGGGCTTCCAAAGCCAAGGTCAGCCTGTCGTAGGGCATCTGGAATTCTGTATTGCGGGTAAAATCGCCGGTGATGATCTGATGCGAGTTCACCACAGCGCCGGTACGCCCAGCGCGGGTCAAACCAAGGGTTTTGGTACCCGCCGAAACGACCAGATCGCCGCCGATCAAGGCGTCGGCCTCACCGGTGGCAACACGAATGGCGCTGATATCTTCGGGACGATTGGCAATGCGGCAATGGATATGCACCGCACCGCCTTTTTGGGCAAGCCCGGCCATTTCCATCATCCCTGCGCCTTTACCGTCAAGCTGTGCAGCCTGAGCCAGTACAGCGCCGATGGTGACAACACCCGTCCCGCCTACACCGGTAATGATCACGTTATGCGTCCCGTGGATTACGGGCAGAACCGGATAGGGAAGCTCCGGAATTTTAACTTCGGTCGTCGGGTCCTTGCGGATCTTGGCCCCTTCCAACGTCACAAAAGACGGGCAAAACCCTTTGACGCAGGAATAATCCTTGTTGCACGACGATTGATCAATCGCACGTTTGCGCCCTAGTTCGGTATCTGCGGGCACAATCGAAACACAGTTTGATTGCACACCACAGTCGCCACAGCCTTCGCAGACATCGGTGTTGATAAACACCCGCTTATCAGGGTCCGGAAACTGTCCCCGTTTGCGGCGGCGTCGTTTTTCGGCGGCGCAGGTCTGGATGTAGACAATAGCGCTGACGCCTTTGTGCTGGGTAAAATTCTTCTGAACCGATTGCAGTTCAGCCCTTTCATACAATGGAACGCCATCAAAGGCATTCTTGTCGACGTCCTCTTTTTCGTCATAGACCACGGCGATGTTCCCGACGCCCATCGCCTTTAGCTCTGCAACTATTCGCGGTGCGTCCAGATCGCCTTCGTTGTGCTGACCACCGGTCATGGCGACCGCATCGTTATAGAGAATCTTATAGGTGATGTTGGTCCCCGCGGCCACCGCGGCCCGGATCGCCTGAATACCCGAATGATTATAGGTGCCGTCGCCAAGGTTCTGAAACACGTGATCGCGCTTTGAAAAATGCGATTCGCCGATCCAGTTGGCCCCTTCACCTCCCATATGGGTGTAACCTGTGGTCTCCCGGTCCATCCATTGCACCATATAGTGACATCCGATGCCCGCATAGGCACGGCTGCCTTCGGGTAGTTTAGTGGACGAATTATGCGGACAGCCGGAACAGAAATACGGGGTACGCGCGGCGATATCCTCTGCGTTATCGGCACGGCGTGCGGTATCAAGCGATTCCATTCCCGCCTTGATGCCATCGGTGTTCCGGCCTTCCTCGATGAGGATACCGCCCAGCTTTTCGGCGATCCAGATAGGGTCTAATGCCGCACGGGTCGGGAACAGTTCTTCACCATGTTCAAGCCCGGCACCGCCGCCCTTGTGCCAGCCGTACACGCGGCGATGGGTGTCTGAAAACAACGCTTCCTTAATCTGTATTTCGATAAGCTTGCGCTTTTCTTCCACGACGACGACCAGATCCAGACCCTCTGCCCAAGCGTGGAAGCCTCTCATGTCCAGCGGGAAGGTCTGCCCTACCTTGTAAAGGGTGATCCCTAGCCGTTCGGCCTCGTTTTCATCAATGTTAAGCAGGCTCATCGCGTGGATCAGATCAAGCCAGTTCTTACCGGCAGCCACGAAACCGATCTTCGCACCGGGTTTACCCCACATGCGTTTATCCATCTTGTTAGCGTGGCTATATTCTTCGGCCGCGAAGCGCTTGTGGTCGATCATCCGCGCCTCTTGGAGGTGGGGGGTGTCTATCAGCCTAATATTCAACCCGCCTTCAGGCATATCGTATGTCGGCGTGACCAACCGCATCCGAAGCGGGTCACCATCGACCACCGATGTCGCTTCAACGGTATCCTTCATAGTCTTCAAGCCGACCCACAGACCCGAGAACCGCGACAGCCCCCAGCCGTAGATGCCGTAATCCATGATCTCCTGAACACCCGCCGGACTGACGATCGGCATATAAGCGTCCATCATTGCCCATTCGGACTGATGCAAGACCGTAGAGGATTCGCCGGTATGGTCATCCCCCATTGCCATCAACACACCACCGTGCGCCGACGATCCGGCCATGTTGGCATGGCGCATCACGTCACCCGACCGGTCCACTCCGGGGCCCTTGCCGTACCACAAGCCAAATACACCGTCATATTTGCCTTCGCCGCGCAATTCAGCCTGCTGCGTGCCCCAAAGCGCGGTTGCGGCAAGATCTTCATTCAGCCCGGCCTCGAAAATCACGTCATATGCGGCCAGAGATTTGGCTGCCCGTTCCATCTGCAAATCGACCGCACCAAGAGGCGACCCGCGATAACCAGTCACGTATCCGGCCGTGTTCAACCCCGCTGCGCGATCACGGGCTTTTTGCATCATCATCATACGAACCAACGCCTGCGTGCCGTTCAACAGCACCGGAGACTTCTCAAGGTCAAAGCGATCATTCAGTGAAATCTTCTGCGTACCCATGGCGCGTCCTCCCGTACGAGCAATCAATAGCGATAGGGTAATACTAGGTCACAAAAGCTGACCTGTCTAGCGTTGTGTATCAGCCGTGGCCAAGATAGTTCAGAAATAAGGCTTCAATGGTTGCGAGCAATACAAGAGCGCCTATTTAATGCGGCTAAACGTGACGTAGACTTGTTTTTGGTCAATAATAAGCGCAGACACGGTTGTTCGTGCGAAATGCGCCACAGCGGGAAAAGGTGGTCCTCATGGATTGGGACAAGCTCAGAATATTTCATGCGGTCGCAGACGCCGGCAGCCTGACCCATGCCGGTGACAAGCTGAACCTGTCGCAATCGGCGGTGAGCCGGCAGATCCGCGGCCTTGAAGAACAGCTGAACACCAATCTTTTCCACCGCCATGCCCGCGGTTTGATCCTGACTGAGCAGGGCGAGCTGTTATTCGATGCCACTGTCGCGATGACCAAGCGGCTCGATACAGCTGCGGCGCGTATTCGCGACAGCGAAGAAGAGGTCTTTGGCGAACTCCGTGTCACGACGACGACGGGGTTTGGCACGCTTTGGCTCGCTCCGCGATTGACAAAACTGTACGAGAAATACCCCGACCTCAGGGTGGACCTGATGCTGGAGGAACGCGTGCTGGACCTGCCGATGCGCGAGGCTGATGTCGCGATCCGCATGAAAGAACCATCACAGGCTGATCTGGTCCGCAAAAAATTGATGATGATCAAGATGTGTATGTATGCGTCACCGGCCTACCTGGCGGCCAACGGTACACCGCAACGGCTTGAGGACATGTCCGAACACCGGTTGATCTGCCAAAATACCGACAGCAACCAAGTCAATGCCGGGTTACAGCTGGTTCAACAACTGATGATGTACGATGTCCGGTCGATGCTGACGGTCAACAATTATTTCGGAGTGCTCCAGGCTGTCATCAATAACCTGGGGATCGGGGTGCTCCCGGATTACCTGATTCAGGACTTTCCGGAAATGGTACAGGTGCTGCCCGACACCGAATCTGCCGACGTGCCGGTCTTTCTTGCCTATCCCGAAGAATTGCGCGCCTCGAAACGGGTCGCAGCGTTCAAGGATTTTGTCCAAGACGAGATTATCACCCATCGAAAACTGCTGCGCGAGAAGGCAAACCTTTGAGCTATGCGAAATGCGCATAGCGGGCATGCTCATTTTATTCGATTCCTGTCTTGATCCGTGCACAACTGCCACCTAATTGAGCTTTATGAAGACGGACGCCTCACGGCTGTCTCTTCATACCTCCCTGTTGGACTTGGCCGAGCCTCGTGCTCGGCCTTTTTTTTGACTGGATGGCCTGTTTCCCTTTGGCCTTTTCCCCGCGCCGCGCTTGATCTAAGAGTACGCCCAAATTGCTAGGGAAATATGTGCATCATGACCGAACCAGCCATCACCCAAGATTTGATCTCCAGCCATGGAATAAACGCGGACGAGTATCAGCGGATACTTGATATCATCGGGCGCGAGCCAAGCTTTACCGAGCTGGGCATTTTTTCGGCCATGTGGAACGAGCACTGCTCTTACAAGTCCTCCAAGAAATGGTTGCGCAGTTTGCCGACCACCGGCCCGCAAGTCATCTGCGGCCCCGGGGAAAATGCAGGTATCGTGGATATCGGCGACGGTCAGGCGCTGGTGTTCAAGATGGAAAGCCACAACCACCCATCATATATCGAACCCTATCAGGGTGCCGCGACCGGGGTAGGCGGAATCTTGCGCGACGTATTCACCATGGGTGCCCGTCCTATCGCGGCGATGAACTCGCTCAGCTTCGGGTCCCCCGACCACCGCAAGACCCGACAGCTTGTTCATGGCGTCGTGTCAGGTGTGGGGGGCTACGGCAATTGCTTCGGGGTGCCCACGGTTGGCGGCGAAGTCCGGTTTGATACCGCCTATGACGGCAACTGCCTTGTGAACGCGTTTGCTGCCGGCTTGGCCGATACGGACAAGATTTTTTATTCGGCGGCGTCGGGCGTGGGTATGCCCGTGGTGTACCTGGGTGCAAAAACCGGTCGGGACGGTGTGGGTGGTGCGACGATGGCATCCGCCGAATTCGACGACACCATCGAAGACAAGCGCCCCACCGTTCAGGTGGGTGATCCCTTTACTGAAAAACGCCTGATGGAAGCGACGCTAGAGCTTATGGCGACAGGTGCTGTGATCTCGATCCAGGATATGGGCGCTGCGGGGCTGACGTGCTCTGCGGTGGAAATGGGCGACAAGGGCAATCTCGGCGTCAGGCTTGATCTTGGAAAGGTGCCGACACGCGAACACGCCATGACCGCATACGAGATGATGCTGTCGGAATCCCAGGAACGCATGCTGATGGTCTTGCGCCCGGAACTTGAAGCCCAGGCCAAGGCCGTCTTCGATAAATGGGACCTAGACTTTGCTATCGTCGGTGAAACCATTGCCGAAGACCGGTTCCTGATCATGCATAACGGCGAGCTTAAAGCCGACCTGCCTCTCAAGGCTTTGTCTGGCAACGCTCCGGAATATGATCGCCCCTGGATCGAAACCCCCGCGGTCACGCCATTGTCCGATGTACCTGGCATTGACCCGATCGATGGGCTTAACGCGCTGATATCCAGCCCCAACTACGCATCAAAAGCGTGGGTGTACGAGCAGTATGACACCATGGTGATGGGCGACAGCGCCCGGACCCCTGGTCTGGGGTCGGGCATCGTGCGAATTCACGGGACCGACAAAGCCGTGGCCTTCACGTCCGACGTCACGCCGCGCTATGTGAAGGCCAACCCCTATGAGGGCGGCAAGCAAGCGGTGGCCGAAGCTTACCGCAACCTGTGCGCCGTAGGTGCCCTGCCCTTGGCCACGACCGACAACCTGAATTTCGGCAACCCCGAAAAACCCGAGATCATGGGGCAGTTCGTCGGGGCGCTTCGGGGCATCGGCGAAGCGGTCGCAGCGCTGGACATGCCGATCGTGTCCGGCAACGTTTCGCTTTACAATGAAACCGACGGTGTCGGCATTCTCCCTACCCCCACTATCGGTGCCGTAGGTCTGCTGACACATACCGACCAGATCATCGGCAAAGAGGTACGCGAAGGGCATGTGGCGCTGGTTCTGGGCACAACCGAGGGTCATCTGGGCCAATCCGCCCTGCTGCTGGAGGTATTCGGTCGTCGCGATGGCGACGCGCCTCATGTAGATCTGGCCCTGGAGAAGGCCCACGGAACCTTTATCCGTGAAAACCGCGAGCTGATCAAAGCCTGCACCGACCTGTCGGATGGCGGCCTTGCGCTCGCCGCCTTTGAACTGGCCGAAGAGGCCGGGGTTGGCGTGATCCTCGATTCCGGAGACACCCAGACGTTGTTCGGAGAGGATCAGGCACGCTATTTGATCGCATGCAACTTCGATCAAGCCGAAGCGTTGATGGTCAACGCACAAAATGCAGGGCTGCACCTGGAATCTGTCGGAAAATTTGGCGGGGATCAGATCAGCTTTGGTGGGGTCAAAGCCCCATTGGCGGAAATGTCTGCAACGTATCGCGGTGCTTTCGAAAAAACCTTTGCTTGAGGGTCAGTCGCCCATCATTGCCATAAGTCGCGTTTTCTCGCCCAGATCATCCGGGCGGGAAATCACCCCGGCAAGTTCTTCGAGCGACGCAATCGAATGCCCCGCCCGAAAACTGTCAACATGAGGCAGCATGGCGCGAATGCCAGCGGCCTTTGGCGCAAACCCGTCCCACCGCAGCAAAGGGTTTAACCAGATCAACCGACGTGCGGTCAGGTGGAGGCGCTGCATATGCAGCGCCAGCTCGTTTGGAGCATCGCGGTCCAGGCCATCGGTGATCAGCAGCACTACCGCGCCCTGCCCCATCACCCGTCGCGACCAGTCACGGTTGAAAGCTTCTATGCTGGCTCCGATACGCGTGCCGCCTTCCCAATCCTGCGCCTCGGCACCCGCCGCCTTGAGAGCCGCGTCAACGTCGCGGGCGGCGAGATGACGCGTGATATTGGTCAGTCGCGTGCCGAAGGTAAATGCGTGGACCTTGGCCCAGCCCGCGCCTTTCGCGTTGCTGACCGCATGCAGAAAATGCAGCACCACGCGCGAATATTGGCTCATTGAACCGGAAATATCGCACAGCACCACCAGGTTAGGATACCGCAGGCGCGGCTTTTTGAGCGATAGGCTGTGCAGATCCCCCCCGCGCCGCAACGCCGCGCGCATGGTGCGCGGCACGTCGATATCCCCGATAGAAGATACCATGCTGCGCCGGGACGGCATTGGCTTTACCGGCAAGGTGAGACGCGCCAACATCCTTTTGGCCTCGGTCATTTCTGCAAGGCTCATCAGTTCGAAATCCAGTGTCCGCAAACGCTCTTTGCGCGACATGGTAAGGCTGGCGTCGGCTTCGATCCGGGTATCTTCGTCGTCTTCGTCGTGGCGGTCGTCGTCCTGGGGGGCCTGGGCACCATCCAGCAACGCTTCGGCAGCGCGCTTTTCCGCGGCCTGGGCGGGTCGGTCTTCCTGGACACCGCGGATAGCGGGGAGCATCGCTGCCATCATGTGTTCGAGATAACGCGGATCACGCCAATAGAGCCGAAAAAGCTGCGCAAATATCGCGCGGTGTTCGGGCCGGTTCACAAAACAGGCGTGCAACGTCCAGTAAAAATCGATCTTGTTGGAAAACCCCGCGGCCTCGACCGCGCGGATCGCGTCGATTACCCGTCCCGGCCCGATCGGCAATCCGGCACGTCGCAACGCGCGGGCAAAATGGGTGATGTTGCCGGCAAGCCTGGGGTTATCTGGCAAATCAAGCGGGAGGTGCTCCATGATGAAATCAAGTCATGGGGGCTGTCTGCCCCCATACCCCCGAGGATGATGAACCATTTGGAAGGGCACGAGCGTTCATCCTGCCGGATCCAGGCTGGCTTTGGCTTGGTCGAGAATGCGCTTGGCTTCAGAGCCTTGCAGCTTGGAGATATCATCTTGGTATTTCAGGATCGCGCCGAGCGTGTCCGAAATTACTTCGGGACTGAGGTTTATGACGTCGAGAGCGAGCAAACATTTTGCCCAGTCGATGGTTTCAGCGACGCCTGGCTTTTTGAACAAGTCTTCGGTGCGCAGCTGCTGAACAAAGGCGACGACCTCGCGGCTGAGCGCCTCTGAGGCGTGCGGAGCCCTGGCTGCGAGTATTTCGATTTCGCGGTCGAAATCAGGATAATCCACCCAGTGGTACAGGCAACGGCGCTTGAGCGCATCATGCACCTCGCGGGTACGGTTGGAGGTCAGGACCACGATAGGTGGCTCCGGTGCCTTGATGGTTCCCAATTCGGGAATCGTCACCTGAAAATCACTGAGCGCTTCGAGAAGGAACGCTTCGAATGGGGCGTCGGTACGATCAAGTTCGTCGATAAGCAGAATGGGTGCCCCGCGTTCATCGGGGCGCATCGCCTCGAGCAGCGGGCGTTCAATCAGGAATTCTTCGCTGAAAAGCTCTGCCGTCAGTGCCTTGCGTGGGTTGTCGGCGGCATGTCCGGTGGCTTCGGTGGCACGGATCGCGACCATCTGGGCCGCAAAGTTCCATTCATATACCGCCGACGACGCATCGAGCCCTTCGTAGCATTGCAGACGGATCAGCTTTCGATCCAGGCCGGCTGCCAGTGCCTTGGCTATTTCCGTCTTGCCGACGCCCGCCTCACCTTCCAGGAACAAGGGGCGTCCGAGCTTCAGGCTTAGAAAAACGACCGTCGCAAGGGCGCGATCGCTGACATACCCCTGTCCCTCAAGCAAAGTCTGCACGGTATCGATGGACATGGGTTCTGTCATAGGGGCTCCTGTTTAGAACGTCAGGGTGCGTTTTGATCCCGCCGGGGTCAAGTGCATGTAAGGCTGTCGGTCCGATTTGATCAGCGTTCTCTTATCTGGGGCGCATGTCTCGAGAGAACGCCATCCGGGTCAACGGCCCGTCATGGGCGATTGCACCTTCTTCGCAACCTCTGCAACCTTACCTAAAATGCGCAACATTTTTCCGCATTTCTGCCGCAATATTTTTATAGCCAGTGACCAACAGCGCATATGATCTGCGCGCCATTCCAAGCAAGGACACAACCATGATCGAGGCACCCTTTACGATCGATACCTCATTGGCTGACCTTCCCAAGGCTGAATGGTTGCTCGCCATCGCGGAAATCGCCGAAGACTCCGGATACTATCAGACACTTGGGGCGAAACATCATGCCATTTATGTTGAACGCAAACCCACTTTGCTTGTCACTTTCGAATCTTTGAGCGGCATGCGGTCGCTATCCGCCATGTCGCACCCTTTGGGCTGGGAGATGGTACGCACCTACGGATGGTCGCATCTGTGTATCGCGTCCGAAGGTGACACCTGGTTTCGGGACGAAAACGTATATGCGTTTTTTGACCGGTTGATCGATGATGGCTTCTTTGATGAGTTTGAGAAAGTGATATTCTATGGCGCGGGACCGGGCGGGTACGGTGCAGCTGCCTTTTCCGTTGCGGCACCTGGTGCCACTGTGGTGGCGATCCAGCCGCAGGCAACTCTGGATTCGCGCATAGCGGAGTGGGACGACCGCTTCAAGGAAATGCGCAGAACCGATTTCGGCTCTAGGTTCGGCTATGCACCCGATATGCTGGAAGCTGCCGAAGCGGCGTTTATTCTTTACGACCCAAACGTGGCGCTGGACGCGATGCACGCGAGCCTGTTCACCCGTCCCAATGTAACAAAGCTCAGGATGCGGCATATGGGGCTCGCGTTGCAGTCAGACCTGCTTCAGCTTGATCAGTTCGAAACAGTGTTGAGCCTTGCCGCCGCGGGCAAACTGACCCGTCTTAATTTTGCCAGGCTGTATCGATCACGGCGCGAACACCGCAGCTATCTCAAGACCTTGCTGGTGACACTTGAAGCGGATGACCGCAAAAAGCTGATCCTGCATCTGTGCCGCCATGTGAATGCCCGCATGCAAGCGCCGCGCTTTGTACGCAAGCAAAAGCTGCTTGAGGCCGAGATGGTGATGGAGCAGGCGCAAGACGAAGCCCGGAACCGTAACATCAGCAAAAACGGATAGTGAGAGCGCCGCTTTGCTACCGTTTCGATTCGTCGCCTGTTGAGGGAACAAATACCCCCGACGTGCCCCCGCGCCCCCTAGCGCCGCAAGCGACGCTATGCTAGCGAACGCGCATGACACAGACCTTGACGCTTATATGCCCTGACGACTGGCACCTGCACCTGCGCGACCACGACATGTTACGCGCGGTGTTGCCCTATACCGCTGCCCATTTTGCCCGCGCGATCATCATGCCCAATCTTGTTCCCCCCGTGGTGCGCAGCGCCGATGCCGCGGCATACCGGGACCGGATCCTGGCCGCGCTGCCGGAAGGGTCGCAGTTCACCCCCCTGATGACCCTGTATCTGACCGAAGACACCGATCCCGATGACGTGGCGGCGGCCCATGCCAGCGGTTTGATCAAGGCGGTAAAGCTGTATCCGGCCGGTGCGACCACGAATTCCGCCAGCGGGGTGTCGAACTTTGACAAGGTTGCCCCCGTGCTTGAACGGATGGCCGAAATTGGTCTGCCCCTATGCACCCATGGTGAGGTGACGAACCCCGAGGTCGATATCTTTGACCGCGAGGCGGTGTTTATCGAGCGGGTGCTTGACCCGATCCGCACCCGTCACGCCGGGCTCAAGGTGGTGATGGAACATATTACCACTGCTGATGCCGCCGACTATGTCCGTTCTGCCGGTTCCGGACTGGGGGCGACGATCACGACGCATCATCTGGTGATCAACCGAAACCACATTCTGGCCGGTGGCATCAAGCCACATTATTATTGCCTGCCGGTGGCCAAACGCGAAGAACACCGTCTGGTGCTGCGGGCTGCCGCGACGTCCGGCGATGCCCGGTTCTTTCTGGGGACGGATTCAGCCCCGCACACGGACGCGAACAAGCTGTTGCCCTGCGGATGCGCCGGATGTTTCACCGCCCCGAACACCCTGTCGATTCTCGCCGAGGTATTCGAGCAGGAACATGCGCTGGACAAGCTCGAGGCATTCACCTCGCGGAACGGCCCGGCGTTTTACGGACTGCCTGCAAACGACACGACCATAACGCTGATCCGTACGCCAGTGCACTATCCCGACCACATCGAAACGCCCGAGGGACCGGTTACGGTTTTTGACCCTCTGATGCCTCTGAACTGGACGGTAGAGGCAACCTAGCTCCTGATCTGCGCCGATTGTCGGGGGTATCCGCGCTGCACCCATAGACTTTGAACTGCGTCCGGGAGTATTTGAAGGCGCAAAACCAGAACAGCTTTAACCACAGGACACCTGCACATGATCCCTTCCAGCTATCCAGATAAAACAGAAATGGCGCGTCTGACCGCGCGGATGCTGCTCGAGATCAAGGCCGTTCACTTCAACGCCGAGGATCCGTTTACTCTGGCGTCGGGCCTGCCGAGCCCCACATACATCGATTGCCGCAAACTGATAAGCTATCCGCGCATTCGGGCAACCTTGATGGACTTTCTGACCGTGACAGTGATGCGCGATGCGGGGTTCGAGGCGTTTGACAACGTGGCTGGCGGCGAAACCGCCGGGATACCCTTTGCCGCGATGATCGCCGAACGGATGGCGTTGCCGATGACATATGTACGCAAAAAGCCGAAAGGTTATGGACGCAACGCCCGTATCGAAGGTGAAATGACGCCGGGACAGCGTGTGCTTTTGGTCGAAGACCTGACCACGGACGGCGGCTCGAAGATCAGCTTTGTCGACGCGATTCGCGAGACCGGGGCATCATGCGCCCACACCGCCGTGATCTTCTATTACGGCATTTTTCCGCAGACCGAAAAGACGCTTGGCGACCATGGTGTTAGCTTGCACAGCCTATGCACCTGGTGGGATGTACTTGCCGAAGCCAAGGCACAGGCGGCGTTCGATGCAGCAACCCTGGCCGAGGTTGAGACCTTCCTCAACGCACCCCGGGATTGGCAGGACGCCCGAAAAAACAAGTGATGAAACGTCAACATGTAGTATCGTTACACGCAAAACCATGCTATATAATGTCCACTAGCGCATAATTCAGGTTATCCACAAGTTATACAATTTGCAGGTCGGTCGTCGGCTCGGATATGTGAAGCTCTGGGCAGATAACAGGTGGGACACCAGGTAGTATGAACGAGATTTCCAGCATCAACGGCAATCAACTGACTGTTCAGGCAGCCGAGACCATGCCTCATTCGATTGAGGCCGAACAACAGCTTTTGGGGGCCATTCTAACCAATAACGACATCTATGATCGTGTGGCATCGATCATTGGCCCCAAGCATTTCTATGACCCGGTGCACGCCCGCATCTTCGAGATCGCCAGCGCCCGGATCGCCAAGAACAATCTTGCATCGCCTGTCACGCTCAAGGCGTTCATGGAAGACGACGAGGGGCTGAAGGAACTGGGCGGCCCGGCCTATCTTGTACGCCTCGCCGGGGCTGCCATCAGTGCCTTTGCCGTGCGCGATTATGCACAGATGATCTATGATCTTTCGGTGCGGCGGGATCTCATTCAACTGGGCCGCGACATTTCCGCGAAGGCCGCACAGGTCGACGTCGCGTCCGAACCGCGCGAACAGATCGTCGAGGCCGAGCAGCAGCTTTATAAATTGGCGGAACAAGGCCAAACCGAAACCGGATTCCAAAGCTTTCTCAAGGCGGTGACGGATGCTGTGAACGTGGCAAATGCCGCATACCAGCGTGACGGGGGACTGTCAGGTGTCTCGACGGGCCTGATCGATATGGACAAAAAACTGGGGGGCCTGCACCCGTCCGACCTGCTTATTCTTGCCGGTCGCCCGTCAATGGGGAAAACCTCGCTGGCGACGAATATCGCCTTTAACGTCGCCAAGGCGTATCGCCGCGGCACGTTGCATGACGGCACCCAAGGTGCCGTCGAGGGCGGCGTGGTCGGTTTCTACAGCCTTGAGATGAGCGCAGAACAGCTCGCTGCGCGCATCCTGTCGGAAGCGGCGGAAATTCCGTCACAGCAAATTCGATCCGGCGATATGAGCGAGACCGAGTTCCGCCGTTTCGTCGACGCGGCCAAAGCGCTTGAGGCTTGCCCGCTTTATATTGACGACACCCCGGCCCTGCCGATCAGCCAGTTGGCGGCACGCGCCCGCAGGCTAAAGCGGACCCACGGGCTGGATGTGTTGATCATCGACTATCTGCAACTGGTTCGTGGTACCGGAAAGAACGAAAACCGCGTGAACGAGATCTCGGAAATTACCATGGGGCTCAAGGCGATCGCCAAAGAGCTGAATATACCGGTCATCGCCCTGTCACAGCTTTCACGCCAGGTTGAAAACCGCGAAGACAAGCGCCCGCAGCTGTCGGATCTGCGTGAATCCGGTTCCATCGAACAGGATGCCGATGTGGTCATGTTCGTGTTCCGCGAGGAATACTACAAAGAGCGCGAAAAACCCGGCGATCATGAACTGGACAAGATGGCGATCTGGCAAGAGGAAATGGAGCGTCTGCATGGTCGCGCCGAAGTCGTCATCGGCAAGCAGCGTCACGGCCCAATCGGCACCGTAGAGCTTAGCTTTGAGGGTCGGTTTACCCGATTTGGAAACCTTGTGAAGCCCTGGCAAAACGGCAACGGCGGGGGTCAGGAGTTCTGATCTCGGCCCCTGCCTGAACCTTAGACATGTGCCGCGCGCGCTATTTCCGCTGGTGAAAGACCATATTTGCCGGAAAACCTGTGCCGGGCGGCGACCAGTCGCGGATCATCAGGTGCCAGACCCAAGGTTCGGATAAATTCGATCCGTTGCTGATGTTTCAAGGCATCGCGGTCTATGGCCGTACCCATTGCACGGTCGATGATCGCGCCGCCTGGACTGACGTGAAACCACTTTCCGAAATCCCTGAAATGGTGTTGATTGTGCAGCCGGGTGACATAGCGTTCTACTTGGCTTTTGGGAACGTTGACGTGGGCCGTCATGTGGAACCATTCATACCCCAGAAAGGTCAGCACACCCCCGACGGGCACAATGGCGATCGCCACCCACAGCGCCTGGCTGACACCAAACAGCGCCAGAATGCCCCACAGGGCCAATCCATTGACCAAAACCATGGGCAACGCGACCCAGATCGGTACGAAAAACAGTTTCGTGTTGGTCGGGAAATCATGATGCCCGTAATGCGCGACATAAAGCAGATCAAACGCCCATTGGCGGCGCGGCGGGGGTAGATGAAACACAAACCGGTGCAAATTGTATTCGTTAACCATTTGCGCGACAACCCCGAGAGGGACCAGCGCCCACACCCACAGCGGTCCGTACACAGCAAGCACGATCAGACCCGATGCACATGCCGCCGCCATGACAATGACGGCGGCATGCGAAAACATGATACGCAAACGCATCATCGGGTGAAGGCCTTACTCTGGCGACTTGGTTTCATACCGCAGACCCTTGGCGGTGTCCTTGTCGAACCCCTTCCAATAGGTATGGTCTTCTTTCGGCGTCCCGTCTTCGTTCATTGACCAAACCCCGTCGTTGGAATTCTCGACCAGGTCAAGATAGTCGTCCATAGCGGCATCGCTCTTGAGGTATTTGCCCAGCCAGACCGTGATAAAATGCTGCGCGATATTGTTCATACGGACCGTATCCCAAACCGGATCAGTATAATGCGAAGACACGTTGAACCCGAGATCGGCATCATCACGAAACGATTCCTCCGGTGCGGGCATGGGGGCGGCTGTGTTATGGCCACCGTTTTCAAAGGTAAGCAGGCTACGGTCCACGCTGCTTGCGTTCTCCCATATGGCGCGCACGCCTTTCTCATAAAGTGACACCATATCCTCGGAGCCGGCGATGAAGAGCATTGGGATCTTTATGCCCTTCAGCCCTTCGGCATCCCAGAACCCTGTGTTCATTCCCCAAGGCCCAATTGCAACGGCGGTTTTTATGCGCGGGTCAGGCAGTTTGTTATGGGTGTCGGACCCTGCTTGATGAATCGCCAGTGTGCCGTGCGGGCCACCCCAGCCAAAGCCGACAGACGCTTCGGTCACACCGCCGCCCGCCGTGATGACCGCACCGTATCCACCCATTGAATAGCCGATCAGCCCGGTATCATCGGTGTTGACCAACCCTTTCAGAAACGATCCGTCCTCGGAAGATATCCGCGCCATTTCGTTCAGCACGAACAGTTGATCCAGTGACCGGTTCACCAAAGTCGACCCAAACGCGGCCTTGGTGCGATAGGTTGAATCAGTGTGGTCGATCGACGCGACGACATAGCCTTTGGACGCGATGTTTTCCGCGAGATGTGACAGCAAGAACCGGTTGCCGGGATATCCGTGCGAGATGATGACCAACGGATAGGCTGCATCGGGTTGTGCCGGTTCCGCATCGCGCATCGCCTTGCCCTGAAGCGTGACTTCGGTCTTGCCGTCACGAATAAAGGCTTTGAGCGCGGTGTCGCCGGTCGCACCATCCGCAGCTGGATACCAGACTTCGACAGCGAGTGGGCGGTCATAGCGCGGCATGGTCTCCGGCTTGGGTGCTTTTGGGTCAATCGCCAGGATATCGATCTGATCGGTGTTGACCAGATCGATCTGGCGCACGCCTACCCCCATATTTCCGTAAGCGGCCATATCAGGCGCGTTGGGCAGCTGTGTGTCGATCCGGTTTTCCGCCATCGCCATCGGGGCCGTCAGTCCGGCCATCATGGCAAGCACAGGGGCCAGCAGGTATCTCTGAGAACGCATTAGGTCTCCTCCCTTTTTGTATAGGTTACTTTGCGCAACCTGACTTTTGTCAGTACCACGCTATCTTGTTCGTCGCACCATGCAAGCGCGATGCAAAAGTTTCGTTACGGCAATATGTCATCTGCGTTGCACGCCCCATCGCCGTCAGTTTTTTTCGAGGGCCAAGGTCGATGTGTAGGTACCCCATGACAGGCGGCATTTGCCAGCTGCCTGCGGCATCGGTTCGCATGCTGTTGGATTTATCGTGCCGACGCGCGCACTGGCGCTTGACCTTGCGGCCCATCCTGTCAAAACCGACGCCATGACAACTGGAACTCTCACCATCGATCTCAACGCTATTGCGGCCAACTGGTCGGCGTTGAACCGCATGACCGCATCCGAGACCGGGGCGGTCGTCAAGGCCAACGCCTATGGGTTGGGGATCGAGCGGGTTGCCCCCGTATTGGCGCAGGCAGGCGCGCGACAGTTTTTCGTCGCGGTCGCCGAAGAAGGCGTCGCCCTGCGCCGCGTTCTTGGGTCTGGTCCTGAAATCAATGTGTTCAGCGGTCATATGCCGGGCGATGCCGATATGATCCGGTCCGCGGATTTGACGCCGATGATCAACACTGTCGACCAGATGATCGGCCACGTAGAGGCGCTGCCCGGTCACCGTTTTGGACTACAGCTCAATACTGGCATGAACCGGCTTGGGATGGATCCCGCCGAATGGGCCGCGTTGCGCGATATCGCCCTCAACCAAAACCCGACCATGATCATTTCGCACCTCGCCTGCGCGGATGACCCCGATCATCCGATGAACGCCGCACAGCTTGAGATTTTTCGCGAAATGACCGCGGGCATCAACGTCCCGCGATCCTTGTCGGCGACGGGGGGCACTCTGCTTGGGCCTGATTATCACTTTGATCTGACCCGTCCCGGTGTGGGTCTGTACGGGGGTATGCCATTTGTAGACGCGCAACCTGTCGTTTCCCTGGATCTGCCGGTGATACAGACACGCGATGTCAGTGCTGGCAGCGCGGTCGGCTATGCCTGCGGGTGGGTGGCTCCGCGCCCCTCGCAGATTGCAACGGTTTCGGGAGGGTACGCGGACGGGCTGATCCGGGCCATGGGGAATGGCGCCACCTTGACCCACAAAGGGCGCAAGGTCCCGGTGGTCGGACGCGTGTCCATGGACCTGATCACCGTCGATGTTACCCATCTGGAACAGGTGCCGGAGCATCTGCAACTGATCGGAATGCACCAATCGGTCGACACCGTGGCAGAATTCGCAGGTACCATCGGATACGAAGTGCTGACCGCGTTGGGAAGCCGATATGACAGGGTCTATATCACTTGAATCCCCTCGCAGCAGTCGGTCGCACTACCCTACTCGCCGTCGCGGCCATCGGCCGGATCACGCTTTTTACGCTCAGTGCGATTGTGCACATCTTTCGCGCGCCGTTCTATCCACGTCAGTTCGGCCTTGCTCTGGTGCAGATCGGCTGGCTCAGTTTGCCCGTTGTCGGCCTGACCTCGCTATTTACCGGTGGCGCTTTGGTGATGCAGATCTATGCAGGGGGGGCACGTTTCAATGCCGAAGCCGTGGTGCCACAGATTGTCGCCATCGGAATGGTGCGCGAACTGGGGCCGGTGCTGGTAGGTCTGATGGTTGCAGCGCGGGTAACCGCGGCCATCTCGGCTGAAATCGCAACGATGAAGGTCACCGAACAGATCGACGCCTTGATCACCCTTTCTACCGATCCGATGCGGTACCTCACGGTGCCGCGCGTTCTGGCAGGCATCTTGGTTGTCCCGCTGCTTGTCGCCGTCGGCGACATCATCGGCATCATGGGCGGCTACGGGGTCGCGACCGGGTCACTGGGGTTCAGCCCTGCCGCCTATCTGCGCAACACGGTAAACTTTCTTGAACCGCTGGACATCGCGTCGTCGCTTATCAAAGGCACCGCCTTTGGGTTGATCGCCACAACCATGGGGTGCTACTTCGGCATCAACGCCGGGCGTGGCGCACGCGGCGTTGGCCGGGCCACCAAATCTGCCGTCGAGGCCACCGCCGTCTTGATACTCGCGGCCAATTTCGCGCTTACCGCGGTAATATTCTCGCTATGATCACTGTTTCCAACCTGTTCAAGTCATTCGGCCAGACGCCCGTGCTGTGCGGCGCGACACTCACCTTGGCCAAGGGCACTTCCACGGTGGTCATCGGCAAATCAGGAAGCGGCAAATCGGTGCTCATGAAGTCCATTCTGGGACTGGTCAAGCCTGACAGCGGCACGATCCTGCAAGATGGGGCTCCGCTGGATCAAACGCGGTTTCTGGACGATTTCGGCATGTTGTTCCAAGGCGCCGCGTTGTTTGACAGCTTACCGGTTTGGCAAAACGTCGCATTTAGATTGTTGCGTAGAATGCCAAAGGCCAAGGCCCGCGCCATTGCGCTGGAAAAGCTCGGGCGTGTGGGGTTAGAGGCTGATGTCGCCGACCGTTTGCCCGCCATGCTGTCGGGCGGGATGCAAAAACGCGCCGGACTTGCCCGTGCCATCGCTACAAACCCCTCCGTATTGTTCTTTGACGAACCAACCACCGGGCTTGACCCGATCATGGCGCGGGCGATCAACGATCTGATCCGCGATATTGTCCGCGAAACCCACGCCACCACATTGACCATTACCCACGACATGACCACGGTACGCACCATTGCCGATACAGTGATGTTGCTGGACCAAGGCAAGGTGCATTGGCAGGGAACCGTACCCCAGCTGTCTGAGTCTCGCGATGAAACCCTGAGATCGTTCATTGCCTGAAGACCGAGATGCGCCGCGTTCCTTCCGGGGGATTGGAGGCGGATTGAGTCGAAAATGTGCCGCGCGTTAGCGGTTTCTCAATTCCCGCCTCTAAATCGAAGTCCGGGATTGTAAGCGTAATGCGCAACAATCGCAGTGCCTTGGCCACTTTGTTAACTCGGGAGCCAGGTTTTCTGCCCGAGTCGTGCTTTCTTTGCCCGATTTCGGAACATTTTCGCCGATCGTGAAGTTTCCTTTCAAGAAACGCGAAAATAGGCATAATCTTGCCGATAGGGACATTGAGGAGATGTATGGTGAAGCAATTTAGAATTTTGGCATATATGTTTCAATATTTACTCCAGCGGCTCGCCTTTGCGATCTTCGGTCTCGCGGCACTCGCCTTGACGGTCTTCACGATCATGGCCGCAACGGGTCAGTTGGCTTGGCTGGAAATCCCTCTCAACTACAATGGTCAGCCTGTCGAAAATGCGGGTATGTACGCGCAGATCGGTCTCACCGTTTTAGCTATCGGCATTTGCTTCTTCATCCCTACCAATCGCCGGATCATGCAACTTGAAAACTCGCACAGAAAGTTTTCCATCAATATGGACGACGTCGCGCGGGCCTATGCAGCCGTGCATGCGGCTGATCGTGCCAGCACCTTTCGCATGTCGTCTGAATTTGACGCCGTTCGCGAACGCCTGTCCTATCTGCGCGATCACCCCGATCTTAGCACACTGGAGCCTGGCCTTCTCGAAGTAGCCGCGCAGATGAGCCACATTTCCAAGGAACTCGCGACACTCTATGCTGACGACAAGATTGACCGTGCGCGTTCGTTCCTCAAGCAGCGTCAGGAAGAAGTTGACCTGTTCAACAGCCGCCTTGACCAGGCCAAGGGTATCTCTAACGAGATGAAACACTGGCTGCACGAAGTCGAACTCGAGGAAAGCGTCGCCTCCGCCCAGCTTGAGCGTCTGCGTGCGGAAATGCGCGAAGTCATGCCTGAACTCGGCATTGAACGTGTGGTCGCGACCGATGGCCTGAACGATACGAACGACGGCAGAGACCACGATAGCCGTATCATCGAGATGCAACCCAAGGCGGCCGAGTAAGTCGTTCAGCGCAATTGCTTTTTGCTTTGACCTCGCCCCTGGGGTCAGACACAAGGGCATATGGCCAAGTCATCCATTACATTTTCATGCAACGCATGCGGCGCGACCTATAACAAATGGTCGGGCCGCTGTGACGCTTGCGCGCAGTGGAACACTATTCACGAAGACAGGGGCATCTCGGCCGGACCACCGAGCAAATCTTTAGGCACCAAACGTGGCTCTGCCATGGTCCTGACCGATTTGACCACGCACGAGCCGCCACCGCCACGCAGCCAGTCAGGAATTGCCGAACTGGACCGGGTTCTGGGCGGAGGGTTGGTCAAGGCTTCGGCAATTCTGGTGGGCGGTGACCCGGGTATCGGCAAATCGACCCTATTGTTGCAGGCCGCTGCGCATTTTGCGCGCAACGGGTTGAAAACGATCTATGTCAGCGGCGAAGAAGCATCCGCACAGGTGCGCATGCGGGCCCAACGTTTGGGGCTCACCGACGCATCCGTACAATTGGCCGCGGAAACAAACCTTCGCGATATTCTGACAACGCTCGATGCGGAAAAACCCGATCTGGTGATCATCGACTCGATCCAGACCATGTGGGCCGACAATGTTGAATCCGCGCCGGGGTCGGTCAGCCAGGTACGCGCCGCAGCCCATGAACTGACGAGCTTTGCCAAACGTCGGGGTGTGTCGGTTATTCTGGTCGGTCATGTCACCAAGGATGGCCAGATTGCCGGCCCTCGGGTGGTTGAACACATGGTTGATACCGTGTTGTATTTTGAAGGCGAACGCGGGCACCAGTTCCGCATCCTGCGCGCCGTCAAAAACCGATTCGGGCCGGCTGACGAGATCGGCGTCTTTGAGATGACCGGTGCAGGCCTGGCCGAGGTTACAAACCCTTCGGCGCTGTTTTTGTCCGAACGCGGCGAACCGACGGCAGGGTCCGTTGTATTCGCCGGTATAGAAGGCACCCGCCCGGTTTTGTGTGAATTGCAAGCGCTGGTTGCGCCTTCTCCGCATTCCCAGGCGCGGCGCACGGTCGTGGGTTGGGATGGCGGGCGTCTGGCGATGATTCTGGCCGTGCTCGAGGCCCGATGCGGCATCCCATTTGCCGGGCTGGACGTCTATCTGAACGTGGCCGGTGGTATGAAGATATCCGAACCCGCGGCCGATCTGGCAGTGGCGGCCGCGCTTTTAAGCGCGCGCGAAGACGTGGCCCTGCCCGCCGAAACAGTCGTTTTCGGGGAAATTAGCCTGTCGGGTGCGCTGCGCCCCGCCACCCAGACCGAAAATAGGTTGAAAGAGGCGCAAAAACTTGGTTTTACCAATGCGATTGCACCTGCGGGGGGTAAACCCGTGGGCAAGAACGGAATAACGCTTAACACCATGAGCGATCTAACCGGATTTGTAGGCGAAATTTTCGGGGCTGGATAACGACCCCCTCAAGGAAGGCAAGACGATCATGGAAGGCTTTACCATTATTGACGGGGTCGTGGCTCTTGTCATTATCCTGTCTGCGTTGCTCGCATATGGTCGCGGGCTGGTCCGCGAATTCATGGCGATTGTCGGCTGGATCGCTGCGGCTATCCTGGCTTTTCTGTTCGCCCCGCAGGTCGAACCGCTTGTCTCGGAACTGCCGGTCGTGGGCAAATTCCTGGCAGATAGTTGCGAATTGTCGATTATCGGGGCCTTCGCGATTGTGTTTGCCATCGCCTTGATTGTTGTATCGCTGTTCACCCCGCTGTTTTCGTCGCTTGTGCAACGTTCGGTGCTCGGGGGCGCGGATCAAGGGCTGGGGTTCTTGTTCGGTGTCGCGCGCGGCATCCTGCTCGTCATTATTGCCTTTTTCGTGTATGATACCGTCATCACGGGCCAACGTTTCACCATCGTTGATGAAAGCCGCTCTGCTCAGGTATTCAGCCGTTTTACCGGCCAGATCGAAGAGCAGAACCCCGAAGCGGCGCTTGGCTGGATCACCTCCCGTTACGAAGCGCTCGTCGGTAACTGCGGTGCCTGAATAGGGGCATTGTTCCCGATTTTCACCTGCGCCTCCCTTTCAGGGGGGCGTTGTTTATGCGGCTTGCGCGTGGCGTTCTGTTATCTTCGTCTAAATGTGACAGTGGGGTGACATTCATGCGCCGAATGCCTACATACGGGCCATCCAGTAATCGGATTCGGAGTTGCCCCGTTGTCCAAGATCATGCCCCCCGCTCATCCCTTTGATTCCTCGTATCTGCGCGACGTAGATGACGCTGACAAACTAAAAGAAGAATGCGGGGTGTTCGGTGTCGTTGGCGTTGCTGATGCCTCGAATTTCGTGGCCCTCGGATTGCATGCGCTTCAGCACCGCGGCCAGGAAGCAGGCGGGATCGTCAGCTACGATCCGACCGCCGGATTTCAGTCAGCGCGCCGCTTTGGCTATGTCCGCGATAACTTCACGTCGCAAAAAGTCATGGAAACCTTGCCCGGTGAACTGGCCATAGGACACGTGCGCTATTCCACATCCGGCAACAAAGGCCCAACGGCCATTCGCGACGTACAGCCGTTCTTTGGTGAATTCGCCATGGGTGGGGCCGCGATTGCCCATAACGGCAACATCACCAACGCCAATTCCCTGCGCCGCGAGCTGATCGAGCGCGGATCGATCTTCCAGTCGTCGTCGGACAGTGAATGCATTATCCACCTGATGGCCCGCTCGCTTCAGCGCAACATCCCCGAACGTATGGAAGACGCGCTGCGCCGTGTCGAAGGGGCGTTTTCCGTCGTGGCCATGACCCGTACCAAGCTGATCGGTGTGCGTGACCCGCTGGGGGTGCGTCCGTTGGTGTTGGGCAAGGTCGGCGATGGTTGGGCGCTCAGCTCCGAAACCTGTGCGCTGGACATTATCGGGGCTGAATTCGTCCGCGAGATAGAGCCCGGCGAAATGGTGGTTATCACCTCGACAGGTGTCGAAAGCCACTTTCCATTCCGCCGCGTCCCATCACGGTTCTGTATCTTTGAGCATGTATACTTCAGCCGCCCCGACAGTATTCTTGGTGGTCGGTCCGTGTATGAGACCCGCGAAGCGATTGGGCGCGAGCTTGCCAAGGAATCACCGGTAGACGCTGATCTGGTCTGCCCCGTCCCCGATAGCGGCACGCCGGCGGCCATCGGTTTCAGCCTTGAATCCGGTATCCCCTATGCGATGGGGATCATCCGCAACCAGTATATGGGGCGGACTTTCATCGAACCGACAGAACAGATCCGCAACATGGGTGTGCGCCTCAAGCTCAACGTCAACCGCGCCCTGATCCAAGGCAAGCGGGTGATTCTCGTCGACGATTCGGTTGTGCGCGGTACCACCAGTCGCAAGATCAAGGAAATGATCCTTGATGCGGGTGCCAAGGAAGTACATTTTCGCATTGCGTCCCCCCCTACGGCTTGGCCTTGTTTTTACGGCGTCGATACTCCTCAGCGTGAAAAGCTGTTGGCGGCAACCATGTCCGAAGAAGAAATGCGCGAGCATTTACAGGTGGATAGCCTCAAGTTCATCTCGCTCAATGGGCTGTACCGCGCCGTAGGTGAGGCCGAAGGCCGCAACGCCAAATGTCCGCAATACTGTGACGCGTGTTTTTCCGGCGAATACCCTGTCAAGCCCAGTGACCAGATCGCGCAGGGATTTGAAATGAAGCCCGCAGCGGAATAACCTTGATCAACGTCGCTTTTGTTAGGGCGGGCACGGATTCAACCCCTTGCCCGCCTTTTTTCAGCCCGTATCAGGCAAAGCTTTGCCGACAGTTGGGCCGGTCTTCGCCAGCCTGAATTGGCCCCTCTTTCAGTCAGGTTGGGGCTTTGTTAGCAGCACCGCAATACTGACCCCCCCCTGACCTGTCAGGGCTGAAAGAGGCTTCCATGTCGACCGACGAAAAAGGCACCCCCACACCGCAGAACGTGATCAACCTAGCAACCGAACACGTTACCCTTCCCAAGCTTACGCTATTGGGGACTTTTGGCAGCCTGACCCAACCGGGCGCTTTGATCCGGGATGGCAAGGGACGTATTCAACGCGTGTCGCTTAACGACAAGATCAGCGACGGCGTCGTGGCCGCCATCGGCGACAACAGCGTCGTGTTGCTGCGGCGCGGTCGCACGGTGACATTGAAATTGCCCAACGGTTAAGCCCACCCCCTTGACGGGCCGTGATGGCTGGGGCAAAGCCGTCGCATGACAAAAACAGCCCTCATCACCGGTGCTTCACGCGGTCTTGGTGCCGCCCTCGCCCAAGAGCTTTGCGATAGCCACCATATCATTGCCGTAGCCAAGACAACCGGTGCCCTGGAGGAGCTTGACGACCGCATTCAGGCCCGTGGCGGCAGCGCGACACTGGCCCCGATGGACATCACCAACAATGATGCGATGGCGACCTTGTGTCGTGGGATCTATGACCGCTGGGGCAACCTTGACCTTTGGCTGCATACAGCGATACACGCCGCGCCGCTTGCCCCCAGTGACCACATCGACGGCAAGGATATGGCCAAATCCGTGGCCACCAATATCACCGCGACATCAACCCTGATCACCTATATAGCGCCCCTGCTGGGACACTCGGGTCAGGCGGTGTTCTTTGACGACCCGGTCGTCGGCACCAGCTTCTATGGCAGCTACGGTGCGACAAAGGCCGCGCAGATTGCGCTTGCCCGAAGCTGGCAAAGCGAAACCGCGTCAATCGGGCCAAAAGTGAGCATCTTGACACCCGCACCGATGCCGACCGCAACCCGTGCCCGCTTTCATCCCGGCGAAGATCGCGATGCGCTGAACAGCCCACAATCGCAAGCCGCTGTAATTCTGGCACAATTAAAAGAAGTTATGGGGTAAAAAACCCTCTGTCAGATGCTGCCACCTTGCCGCGCTCACATCCCTCGCTTATCAAAGCACAAAGGGGAATTTATGCGCATTCTAATCACCAATGATGACGGCATTCACGCACCGGGCCTGAAAACACTTCACGCGATCGCAACCGATCTGGCCGGGCCCCAGGGTGAAGTTTGGACCGTCGCCCCGGCATATGAACAGTCAGGGGTGGGCCATTGCATCAGCTATACAAAGCCGATGATGGTGGAACAGGTCAGCGCGCAACGTTTTTCGGTCGAAGGTAGCCCTGCCGATTGCATCTTGGCCGCTCTTCATGACTGCATGCTTGACGCCCCGCCCGATCTTGTCCTTTCCGGGGTGAATCGCGGGAACAATTCGGCAGAGAATGCACTGTATTCAGGTACGATCGGCGGTGCGATGGAAGCCGCCCTTCAGGGGGTTCCCGCCATGGCGCTGTCGCAATATTACGGGCCCGGCAACCGCGGGCTTGAAAACCCCTTTGAAGGGGCCGCCCAACATGGTGCACAGGTGATACGCCGCATCTTGAACGCCAGTCCCGACCACGAAAGCGGATACAGGTTGTTCTACAACATCAACTTTCCCCCCGTCGCGTCTGCCGATATCAAGGGCACACGATTGGCCCCGCAAGGTATCCGCAGGAATACCAGTTTTTCCACGCAGCCGCAGATCTCGCCATCTGGACGTCGGTTCTTGTGGATTCGGGGGGCAGATCAGCAGATAGCGACAGAAAAAGGGTCTGATGCCGCGTTGAACCTTGAGGGGTACATATCGGTGACGCCTATGCGCGCAGACCTGACCGCCCACGATACTTTCGCGGCTCTCGAAGCCATCAATACATGAGCGACGACGAAAACATCACAAACGCAGAACGTAAAATGCAATTTCTCTATGCCCTACGCTCGAAGGGCGTGACCGAAACCCGTGTGCTAAACGCAATGGAACAAATCGACCGTGGACCTTTCATTCGCGGCCTGTTTGCGTCACGCGCCTATGAAGACATGCCTTTGCCAATCGCCTGCGGGCAGACCATCAGTCAACCTTCGGTGGTGGCTCTGATGACCCAGGCTCTTGAGGTGACGCCCCGCGACAAAGTGCTCGAGGTTGGCACCGGCTCCGGCTATCAAGCCGCGATCCTCAGCAAATTGGCACGCCGCGTCTATACGATAGACCGCCACCGTCGTCTGGTTCAGGAGGCCCGTCAGATCTTCGAGGATCTCGCGCTGACCAATATCACCGCGATCATTGCCGATGGCAGCTTTGGCTTGCCCGAACAGGCACCGTTTGACCGCATCATCGTCACCGCTGCTGCCGAAGACCCCCCCGGCCCATTGCTTGCCCAGCTCAAGGTCGGTGGCATCATGGTCGTTCCGGTTGGACAATCTGACGCCGTCCAACACCTGATCCGGGTGCGTAAAACCGAAAGCGGTCTTGAATATGACGAACTTCGCAAGGTGCGGTTTGTTCCTTTGCTTGAAGGATTGGGCAAAGACGGCTAAATGCTGTATAGCATAGGGAACTCCAGACCACATGGAGCCCAGTGGCCGGTAGAGGCATCGAACACGAGGACGAGCAGATGATCCAACGATATGCGATCCGGACCTTCAAGTTGACGGTACTGGCGGGTGCTTCTGCGGTTTTACTCGCAGCCTGCGAAAGGCCGCTAGACGTGGATTTGCGCGGTGGCTTTGGTGACGGTTTCACCACAGCTGACGCTGCGACGGGGCCATTGGCACCACGCCCTGCACCGGACAATCGCGGCGTGATCTCTTACCCCAATTACCAGGTGGCGGTTGCCCGACAGGGTGACACGCTTGCTGACGTGGCCAACCGCATCGGTACAGACGTTTCTAGCCTCTCGCGCTACAACGGTATCGATCCCACAATAACGCTTCGCAAGGACGAAATCATCGCCTTGCCCACCCGCGTCGCGGAACCTTCCCCTGCCACGGGCGCGTCAGGTACCGGCCCCATCTCTACGGCTGCCGTCGATATCCAGACGCTGGCGGGCGGTGCCATCAACCGGTCACCGGCAAGTGCAGGTGTTCAAACCTCCACGTTACCGCCGGCCGAGACCGTGGCGCGCAGCAATCCCCAAAAGCAGACAGGGGTTGAACCGGTACGTCACCGGGTTGAAAGGGGCGAAACCGCCTATACCATTGCAAGGCTGTACGCCGTGCCCGTGGCCACACTTGCCGAATGGAACGGATTGGGCGCGGATTTCTCGGTGCGGGAAGGTCAGTTTCTGCTGATACCTGTCGGACAGCAAAGCGCCCCGCCGCGCAACGCAACCGTACCCGCCAGCGCCACCGCTCAAACAACTCTACCCGGTGCCGGATCACCGACGCCGACGCCGCCAAGCGCCGCCAAACCACTGCCCCCCGTTGATGCAAAGCCCGTGCCGGCGACGGCGCCAGCCGCCGCCAAACCGGTGGCCGACGTCGGCAAAACCACGCAGCCGACATCATCGGCCCGAATGATTTCGCCGGTTCAGGGTAGTATTATCCGCGCTTATTCCAAGGGTAAGAATGAAGGCATCAATATCAAGGGAAACGCCGGGGCGGCTGTCAAAGCTGCTGACGGCGGCACGGTCGCTGCCATCACCCAAAGCGCCGAAGGTGTCCCGATCATCGTGATACGCCATCCCGATAATCTACTGACAGTTTATGCGAATGTCAGTGACGTAAGCGTGGCCAAGGGCGACAACGTTTCAAAAGGTGCCTCAATCGCCAAACTGCGCGGTGGCGACGATTCATTCGTCCACTTCGAGGTACGCAAAGGCTTCGACAGCGTCGATCCGGCACCTTACCTGAACTAAAGCCAAGGCACGTGGTTACAATGTGACCCCGTGCCGCCCAGCAAGATCAACAAAATACTGCCATGCGACGCGTCCTGATCTGGCACCTCGGGTGGCCTGCCACTCAATTGCCTCGGCGCGCAGCGTGTCGGGCTCCACCTTGACCCCATACGCATCGCAATAGCCCCGGATCATCGATAAATATTGATCCTGATCGCAAGGGTGAAACCCCAGCCACAGGCCAAAACGATCCGACAGCGACACTTTTTCCTCAACCGCTTCGGCGGGGTTTATCGCAGAACCCCGTTCGTTTTCGATCATGTCACGGGGCATCAGATGTCGCCGGTTCGACGTCGCATAAAGCACGACATTGTCGGGTCGCCCTTCTATACCACCATCCAGCACCGCCTTGAGCGACTTGTAATGTGCATCATCGTGCCCGAAACTCAGATCATCGCAAAACAGGATGAACCGTTGGCGCGCACCCCGCAGCAAGGCCAGTAGCCGCCCGACCGAGGGCAGATCCTCGCGCTGCAATTCAACGATGCGCAGCGCATCAAGCGACGCATGAACATGGGAATGTACAGCCTTGACCAGACTGGATTTTCCCATCCCTCGCGCCCCCCACAGCAAAGCATTGTTCGCCGGTAACCCTGCAGCAAACTGCATTGTATTTGCCAGCAGGGTATCGCGGGCGCGATCCACACCGATAAGCAATGACAGATCTACCTTGCTGACATTCTTCACCGGGACCAGACGGTCGGGGGCGGTATGCCAAACGAAAGCCCCCGCCGCGTCAAAATCCGGTGCCTCCAGCGGCGGCGGAGACATCCGCTCCAGCGCCGCTGCAATGCGTTCCATCGGGTCAGAGGTCACTTCGACTTGTCCTCGTCATCGAACTCGGCCAGCAAGGGGTCTTCCTCTTCATCGTCGAAATACCCTTCGGCACGCAGCTTCTCATCGCGCTGACGCTCGACGCGGCGGACCAGAAAGATCGAGATCTCGTACAGCCCGTACACCACAACAAACAGGATTATCTGAGTGACCACATCCGGTGGCGTTACCAACGCCGCCAGAATCAGAATACCGACCACGGCATATTTTCGCACATTGCCAAGCCCCTCGGAACTGACCAACCCGGCCTTGCCCATCAGCGTCAACAATACCGGAAGCTGAAAGCACAGGCCGAACGCGACAATGAACTTGATGGTCAAGTTAAGGTATTCCTGCGCGGACCCCTGAAAGGCAATCGCAGCGATCCCGCCCTTTGATATGCCGTCAGCGCCCTCGTGGTTCACAAGCGTACCCGCCTGCTGAAACCCAAGGAAGAAATCGAATGCCAGCGGGGTCACCACGTAAAACGCAAATGCCGCCCCCAGGAAAAACATGATCGGGCTTGAGATAAGGAACGGCAGGAAAGCTCCCTTTTCGTTCTTGTACAATCCCGGCGCGACAAATCGCCAAAGTTGATAACTGATATAGGGAAACCCCAAAATCAACCCACCCAAGAGGGATATCGAAATCGCGACAAAAAAGCCTTCTTGCAGCTTGATCAGGATCAACCCGCAATCATTCTGCCCGCGTTCTGCCATGGCAGTACACAAAGGGCTGGTCAAAAAGTTAAAAATCGGGTTCCAGACAGTAAAGCTGATCACCATACCGATGATAAATGCGATCACCGAATGGATCAGCCGCGTGCGCAGTTCTGCCAAATGCTCGATCAGCGGCGCTGCGCTGTCGTCAATATCGTCCGAAGCACTCATGAGTCACTCTTTTTGGCCGCTGGCTTCTCGGCTGCGGTTTTCTTGGCTGCGGTTTTACGCGCGGCGGGTTTCTTGGCAGGTGCCTTTTCAGTGGCGGCTTTCGATACCGACGCCGCCTTGGGGGCCGCGGCCTTTCTTGCTGCGGGTGGCTTTTTCACCGGGGACGTCTTTGCCGTTGGTTCAGCGTTTGGCTCCGTGGCAGGCGACGCTTCGATCTGGGGTGTCCCGGTCGTCAGTTTTGCCTCGGCGGCCTCGGCGTGTGCCAAGGCTTCTGCGGCTTCGCGCTGTTTACGCTCTGCCCCGGCCCGCGCCGTTGCTGCCTGTATCTTCTTGACATCCTCGGCCCGCTTGGCCGCCATTTTGCCCGTCTCGCTGTTCGGGTCGATATCGGTCAAAGACTTGGTTGCCGACTTTACGCCGTCCATGGCGCTGCCCAGCGGGTTCGTGGCGGCTTTCAACGATTTGTTCAAGCCCGAGGAAATTTCACGCATGCCCGTGTCGTCAGCCGCGTCATTCATCGCATTGCTGAACTCGCGCGCCATGCCCTTGGCCTTTCCCACGAACTGCCCAACCTTGCGGAACAGTATCGGCAGATCCTTCGGGCCCACCACGATCAACGCAACGACGCCCACGACCAGCAACTCAGACCACCCCATATCAAACATGATGGTTTACACCCGGTCCTTATCGGTTTTCACTTCTGTCACAACAACAGTGTCATCGGTCAGCTCGGCCGGTTCCTTGTTCGCGTTCTTTACGTCGTCTTCGCCTTCGCTGATACCCTTCTTAAAGCTGGTGATACCCTTGCCGACTTCGCCCATCAGGCTTGAAATCTTGCCGCGCCCGAACAGCACAAGCACGACCACAGCGATAAGCAAAAGCCCCGGCAGGCCGATATTATTCAACATAGTCCATCTCCATATCCAAAAACCACGAACGCACCTTGGGCGCCCAAATCAAGCTTTGTGTATGGCGAGCAGCGCTTGGCTAGAAGAGACCAAGCGCCCCAAAACCCTCCTCGACAGCGTTTTTCCGGATCTCAATCTCCAAGCCCACCTTCAACTGACAGTTTTTTGGCAGTTGCCTTGTGGCTTTTGTCAAACCGTGCCATATAATGCCCATGCGCCGCTCCGATCGCCTCTTCAGGTTACTCGAGATTCTGGGAGACCATCAACGTCACCGATCTCAAGACCTGGCGCGCGTTTTGTCGGTTTCGCAACGCACACTCTTTCGCGACATGGACCGGCTGAAGGCCTCCGGCGTCCCACTTCATGGCACGCGGGGCTCAGGCTACCAACTGTCCACGGAAACAACGTTGCCCCCTCTTGCCCTGACGGATCCCGAGATAGAGGCCCTGCAACTGGGCCTTGCAGTGGTGCTTGAAACCACGGACCCCGACCTGCTGGCCGCCGTTCAAAGTCTGGTGGCAAAAATCGATGCCGCCTTGCCGCTCGATGCAAAACCGCAAGCGGCCGATTGGCAGCATATTGAACACCCTTTTGCCAATGCAGCGAAAGGGCTGGGCCACCTACCGGTGCTGCGCGCCGCGATCAAAGCGCGTCAAAAGCTGAAAATAGTCTATAACGCCGAACACGGGGCGGTAAAAACATCAATCCTCCACCCCAGAACACTCACCCATAAGGCACGCAGCTGGCTCTTGTCAGGCTGGGACGAAACCGCACAGGCCCCGGCGCTCCTTCGCCTTGACCTCATTGAAACCGCAGACCCGCTACCGGAACTCTTCAGTCAGGCGTCCGGCTTCCAAATGGATTAAAATCCTCGCCGAAGGCATTAAATCTCTTTTACGCTCCGGCCCGCAGCCGCCAACCGTTCTGCTTTGGCAAGAATGCCTGAACACTGGCCTGAGCAATCACAATCGTTTCGTCGCCGCTAGGCACGTTCAGCCCACCGAACACGGCCTCTACCTCTGCCTGCCCACGCGGCAAACCGGCCACCAGCGTATCGGTATCAACCAGATCGGGTTCCTGCACCGCTACCGTTACCCGAACCCGCATTTCGTCATGGCTCAACCCCAGCACGCCGAATAAGGGCAGGGACGAATGTCGCAAAGCATCTTCGATCGCACGTGCACAGGCTTTGGTATAATCCATACCGTGCAGGTCGTTCCCCATCCCCATTTCGATAATGATACGTTGCTCAGTCATTGCCTCGCTCCATGTCAAAAGCGATCGATAGTGCTGCGTTGGCCATGATTGTCGGGGGGCCGTCACCATCGGGGCGTTCAATGTCCAGCCCCCCGGGGACGACGTTCACGGTTACATCGCCATAGGGAAATACTGCCCTCAGCGCGTCGCGGTCGACGTGCTCGGGCTTTTGTACGCCGACATCCAATGTGATTTTCATCGCGGCACGGTCAAAGCCGAACAGCTCTGCAAGATTGATGGAGTTCCGCCAAAGAGCATCGCGGACCGCGCGTTCGGCGGCCTGGGTATAGTCACCCCTGCGTAACGACGATCCCATCCCGAATTCCATCATGAGCGTTTGCATACGGACTCTCCGGCTATGTGGCTTGGAAGACAAAGCATTTGTCGCGGCGAATGGTCAGCCACATTACCGCCCCCGGTTGCGGCAAGAACACATTGGGCACAGTGACCCGCAAGATACTGCCGTCGTAATCCATGACAAACTCGACAAGACTTTCATTCCCCATGAACCGCGCCCGCGACACTACCCCGCGCGCAGCGGTGCCATCCGTCGCCGTGGGCAAGGGCCCCTTGCCCGCGCGGTCAAAATCAATCCGCACATGCTGCGGCCGGAACACGATATCAACCTTGGTTCCATCCGGGACACCTGGCGCAAGAAACCGGCCGAACGGCGTTTGCGCCAATGCGCCCGACACCTCGGCGCGCAACACGTTGGCATCCGAAAAGAACGCGACGGATGCCCGGTCGATCGGGCGCGTATAAACGTTGTAGGGTGCGCCCTGTTGGACGATCTTGCCGTCCCGCATCAACGCGATCTCGTCGGCCATCCGCATTGCTTCTTCGGGTTCATGAGTGACCAGCAGCACGGCTGTACCTTCCTCCTTGAGTATTCCCAGCGTTTCGTCACGAATATCGTCGCGCAAGCGGTTATCAAGACCCGAGAAAGGTTCGTCCATCAACATGATCTTGGGCCGTGGGGCCAAGGCGCGGGCCAGTGCCACGCGCTGTTGTTCGCCGCCCGACAGCTGATGCGGATAGCCATCGATGAACCGCAACAGGTCCACACGCTCCAGCAGTTCCTCGATACGGGCGCGCCGGTCGGCCTTGGTGCCGGTTTTCAGCCCGAAACCCACATTGTCAGCGACGCTCAGATGCGGAAACAGCGCGAAATCCTGAAACATAAGGCCAATTTCACGCCGTTCTGGCGGCACGTTGAACACGGTGTCACAGATCAACTTTCCATCCACATGGATCGAACCGCTGTCTTGCATTTCGACCCCGGCAATCATCCGCAGTGTCGTGGACTTTCCGCATCCCGACGGTCCCAGCAAACAGGTGACCTGCCCCGGCATGATCTTCAGGCTGACGTCATCCACCACCGCGCGCCCACCATAGGCACGCTTGAGGTTTCGGATTTCAAGCCGGGGGTGTGTTTCGGTCATGGTTGCGGTCTTATCCGGTCAATTCATTCGGCTAAGACCGCTATCAGCCTCGTCGTGCACCCGCAAGCACTGCCGCAAATCCTGTGGCCAGAACGGCGACGCAAATCACCAATAACTGCTCGTATTTATGCGCGTCCGGCAACAGCGCGGCAAACACCCCCCAGTCGCGCCCGAAATACGCGACAGCGCCCGACATCGCCGCCCCAAACGCCACCAGATACGCCCACAGCGCTATCCGGCGCTGCATCACCAGCCCGATAATCAGCACCGGCGTCAAAAACATCGACGCCGTCCCCGACACGGCTACGGCGTCGAACAGGGTCGAGCTTCCCCACAGTGTCAGGGCCGTTCCCACCGACATGAAACCCAGCATCACCATCCGTCCCCCGGTCAGGCTGCGCGGTGCGAGTTTCAGTTCCTCGACCACCAGCCGCGCCGCAGATGCCAACGCCGAATCCAGCGTGCTAAGCGCCGATATCAAAAGCGAAATCATCAGCGCACCGAAAATCCACCCCGGGAACATACTGGCCCATGTGCCGATCAGCTCGCCCTCATAGGCGGCTCCTGTCAGGCTGGCCTGGATACCGAAAAAGCCGAAACCGATGATGCAAAGTGTGGATATCCAAAAGGCATGCAAGAACGACCGCCGGGTCGTGTCCGGGTCCGCGATGAATCCGCGGTCCATCATCACCGGATCATGCGCGGGATAAGAGAACACCTGCAACATCGCCACCGCGAGCAGCACCCAGCCATTATAGGCCCCCGCGGTGCCCGGGGCCGTGATAACCGCGCCCAGATCAAAGCCCGGCGACACAACCAGCGCCATAAAGGCGACGCCGAACACAGCCAGAAACACCACCATCTGCACCACATCGGTGCGCAGGGCCGCGCTTAGCCCGCCCCATGCGGAATAGCCCAGCCCGACCCCCGCTACGATCAGTATCGCAGGCGTCCCGCTCCCCGCCAGTACAGCGTTGAAAATCAACCCCACTACCAGCAGATTGGCGAACACCTCGGACAACAGGCGCAAGGCGATCACCAGATTGTAACACCCGTTGCCCGCCGCCCCAAAACGCACGCCAAGCCAGCCTTGCACCGACATGGCCCCCTGTTGCCGCAGGCGTCCCACGATAAAGCCCCCCGTCAGGAAAGACCCGTAATAGGCCGCATAGGCCAGCGTGCCCGCGATGCCGTAATAATATCCCAGGATCGCCGCGTTCATCAGGCTGCGGGCGAAAATCCATGTGGTGACCTGGCTGAGCACCAATGTCCAAAGCCCCGGGGCCCTGCCTTGGGCCGTCATTCCGCCAAAGAATCCGTCGATCGATGCGCGGCGCGGTGCCGCAAGCACGCTCGCTACGATAATCGCACCAAATATGACAATTAGTAAAAGGGGATACATCGCAGGGTACCTTTCAGGACTACAGGTTCATTCCAACTGGTAGTCGAGCAGAAACCGCCGCGCCATATTCGGCACGACGGTCTGCCGTAAACGTGATGACTGTGACAGCGCAAAGCGCCTTACATGGTCAGGTTGGTCGCCCCGCCGTCAAGCAACAGGTTTTGCCCCACGATAAAGCCGGCATGCTGCGAACATAAAAACGCACAGGCAGCACCAAATTCGTGGCGGGTACCGTAGCGACCGGCAGGAATTGTCGATGCCCGCTGCGCCCGCGCTTCCTCCAACGTGATGCCCTTTTGCTTGACCACGCCGCCGTCCAGCGCGTCGGCGCGGTCGGTCGCGTGGATGCCCGGCAGCAGGTTGTTGATCGTAACGCCCTTGCTTGCCACTTGGCGCGAAGTCCCCGCGACGTACCCGGTCAGGCCGGTCCGGGCGGAATTGCTTAACCCCAGCACCCCGATCGGTGCGCGGACCGATTGCGACGTGATATTGACCACACGCCCCCAGCCGCGTTCCATCATCGCCGGCACCAGAGCTTTGATCATCGCGATCGGGGCCAGCATGTTGGCATCCAGCGCCTTGATGAAATCTTCGCGGTCCCAATCGTGCCACATTCCGGGAGGCGGGCCGCCAGCGTTGTTTACCAATATGTCGATCTGCCCGACCACGTCCAAAACCGCGTTTTGCCCCTCTGCCGTGGCAATATCGGCAACCACTGTGGTCACTTCGACGCCGTAGCTTTGTCGAATTCTTTCAGCGGCACTGTCCAGGTCCGCAGCACCACGCGCGTTCATGACCAGATCGACGCCCGCCTCGGCCAAGGCTTCCGCGCAGCCTAGCCCAAGCCCCTTTGACGAAGCGCATACCAACGCACGTTTTCCCTTGATTCCCAAATCCATAGCGTTCTCTCCCCTTGATGATTGGCGTAGTGGTAGCATTGGTTTTCGTGGAAACGCCAGCAAAAGACCAAAGGCTTGACCCGATAGTGCCACAATCCTATTCCATTCAAAGGAAGATCCCATTCGGTACCGCGCAAAGGCCACCCGCAGCATGACCACCCCGCTTCCCGCCCCGCCGCAAAGCGTGCCTGTCTACCACGCCTCGCAGATATCTGCGACCGACGGCGCGAATATGGGGGACACGCTATCGTTTGCATCCGAACTGCTTTTGGATGACGTCTACGAACTGTCGTTCGGGGCCGAACCTGTGCGCCTGTCGGTGCAAACCGATGACACAAACCGGTTGAGCATTGCTGCGGATACCGAAACGGGTACGCCCGGCGCTACCTTGCATCTGGATTGCGCGCTGACCTTCATGTCTTCTGACGGTCAAACCAATGATGCAATCTTGCTGGTCGAAGTCGACGACAACAACACCGCCGAAAACATTTACCTGATCCCGTTGAACGCGCTGTCTTCAAAGGTCGAATATCGGCTTGTCGGTATAGATACGACAACCGCACGCCAGAAATTCGCACAGGTCGCCTGTGTATCGTTCACCCGCGGCACCCGCATCACCATGGCCACTGGCGAACAGCGCCCGATCGAAGACCTGGCAGTGGGTGACAAGGTGCTTACCCGCGACGATGGCGTGCAGGCGGTCAGATGGATCGGCCAAAGCACTGTGCGCGCCGTGGGCGAATTCGCCCCCATATGCATCAGCGCAGGGACGCTTAACAATGATACCGACCTTATCGTCAGCCCGGATCACCGTCTGTTTATCTACCAACGCGAGGACCGGCTGGGTGCAGGCCGTTCAGAGCTTCTGGTAAAGGTACGCCATCTTGTCAATGGCGACACGGTGCGCGTGCAGGATGGCGGTTTCGTCGATTATTTCCAACTTCTGTTTGACAGCCACCAGATTATCTATGCCGAAGGTATCGCCGCCGAATCCATGCTGATAGACAGCCGGACCAAAGCGGTACTGCCCCAAGAGCTTTCTGACGCCATGGGCAATGTCATTCCCGGGCACTCCGATTTGCCTCACGCGGGTCTGGACGTCAGCGCGCCCTTGCTGGACCGGCCCGACGCTGCGGAACTGCTGCGCAAAGCAAGTATGCGCTGATCAGCCGTAAAAGAATTCTTCTCGGGCGATCTTGCCATTTGCCACGTGGTAGATCGCCACTTCCTTCATATCAAAGACCTTGCCGCTTTCCTTTTCCCTACCCTGCATCTCAAAGGTAACTGCAAACCGGTCATCGCCGTGCAGCATAGGATCACTGACTTTCGCCTCGATAACCTCCATTGCGTTTTCCCACCAAGCATGCTTGCCCTTGATCCCGTCAAGGCCCTTGGTTTCACGCCCGTTACCCTGATCGACGGCTTCAACCGAAACTGCATCTTCAGCATAAAGCTTGTCCAAGTTTTCGGTTGCACGCCCCTCACGGCATCCGGCAACCAGTTCCTCCGCTATTTTCTTGAGTTCCATACCGACATCCCTTCGCGATGGTTGATACCATTCACTATACGCCCGCCGGGCGTTGAAACCTAGTAAATGCGACAGCACCGCCTCCCGCGCAGGCTTGCGCGCATCATCGGGCGTGGATATACGCCAACCCATGTTAGACACCCCCTCAAACCGCCCCGCTTTGCCCGCCGAAATCGCCCGGCGTCGCACCTTTGCGATCATCAGTCACCCCGATGCGGGCAAAACGACGTTGACCGAGAAATTTCTGCTGTTCGGCGGGGCGATCCAGATGGCCGGTCAGGTCCGGGCCAAGGGCGAGGCACGCCGTACACGCTCGGACTTTATGGCGATGGAAAAAGACCGTGGCATTTCGGTGTCCGCCTCCGCCATGTCGTTTGATTTCATGAACAAGGGCACGAATTTCCGCTTTAACCTCGTGGATACGCCCGGCCACTCGGACTTTTCCGAAGATACCTACCGCACGCTAACCGCCGTTGACGCGGCCGTGATGGTAATCGACGGCGCGAAAGGCGTGGAAAGCCAGACGCAAAAGCTGTTCGAGGTCTGCCGCATGCGCGACCTGCCGATCCTGACCTTTTGTAACAAGATGGACCGCGAAAGCCGCGATGTGTTCGAGATCATCGACGAGATTCAGGAAAACCTTGCCATTGATGTGACCCCGGCAAGCTGGCCCATCGGCGTGGGTCGCGACTTTATCGGCTGCTACGACATCCTTCGTGACCGGCTAGAGCTGATGGACCGTGCCGACCGGAACAAGGTCGCTGAAAGCATCGCAATCGAAGGGTTGGATGACCCCAAGCTTGCCGAACACGTGCCTGCCGTCTTGCTCGACAAATTGCGCGAAGATCTCGAAATGGTGCGCGAGCTGATGCCACCGCTGGACGCCAGGTTGATGGCTGAAGGGTCGTTGACGCCGATTTGGTTCGGTTCGGCGATCAACAGTTTTGGCGTCAAGGAGCTGATGGATGGCATCGCAACCTACGGGCCGGAACCGCAAATTCAATCTGCCGAACCACGCAAGATTTTACCTGAAGAACCAAAGGTTTCCGGCTTTGTCTTCAAGGTTCAGGCGAACATGGATCCCAAGCACCGCGACCGCGTCGCCTTTGTGCGTCTGGCATCGGGTCACTTTCTGCGCGGCATGAAATTGACCCATGTGCGTTCCAAAAAAGTGATGTCCGTTACCAACCCGGTCATGTTCCTGGCGGCTGACCGCGAACTGGCCGAGGAAGCCTGGGCCGGTGACATCATCGGTATTCCCAACCACGGACAACTGCGCATCGGCGACACCCTGACGGAAGGCGAAGCGATCCGTGTCAGCGGTATTCCTTCGTTCGCGCCCGAATTGCTGCAAGGCATACGCGCAGGCGACCCGATGAAATCCAAGCACCTGGAAAAAGCGTTGATGCAGTTTGCCGAAGAAGGTGCCGCCAAGGTTTTCAAACCCGTCATCGGATCAGGCTTTGTCGTTGGCGTCGTGGGACAGTTGCAATTCGAAGTCCTCGCGAGTCGGATCGAACTGGAATATGGCCTGCCGGTCCGCTTCGAGGCCTCGCAGTTCACATCGGCCCGGTGGGTGAACGGTAGCCGACAAGCTGTTGATAAGTTTACAGAAGCCAACAAACAGCATATCGCACATGATCATGACGGCGACATCGTGTATCTGACCCGCCTGCAATGGGATATCGACCGGGTAGATCGTGATTACCCCGATGTGAAATTGACCGCGACAAAGGAAATGATGGTCTAGTTTCCCCTTGTCAGCGCTGTGGCGAATGCTCAGGCTGTAGCGATGGATAAGATAAAGTGGGGCGTCGCCTCGACCATACTTGCGCCGACGCGCGATATTCTGGCCTTCGCTGCCTATCATCTGGCTGCGGGGGCGCATCGTCTTTACATCTACCTGGACGCCCCCAACCCCGAAGCATACGCCCTGCTGGATGCCCACTCCAAGGTGCGGGTCATTACCTGTGATGCGGCGTACTGGAGGCAGCGCAAACGCGTGCGGCCTGAAACCCATCAAGTCCGGCAAACCGCAAATGCGACTCATGCCTATAACCGCCGCCCCGAGGTGGATTGGCTCATTCATATGGACGCAGACGAATTTCTTGTCGCGGACCGCCCTGTCGCTGAACTGCTTGGCCAACGGCCCGCCCACCCTGTCGCCACCAGAATTCGCCCGATGGAACAGCTTTCAGGGTCAGCGTCGGTCTACAAGGCGTTTGTCCCGAACGGCCCTGATCGCGCGCGCATCGTATCGGATATCTATCCGACATACGGGCAGTATCTGAAGGGCGGTTTTTTAAGCCATCTGGCTGGCAAGGTCTTTGTGCGCACCGGCCTGCCGTCGGTGCATGTACGCATTCACAACGTCTTTCAGAATGGTGACATGATGCCCTGCGAGGATCGCCAGTCCGGCATCGACCTGGCCCATGCCCACGCGAAATCCTGGCAAGACTGGATCGACGCTTATCGATATCGCATTACCAAGGGCAGCTATCGCCCGGAACTGGGGCCCAACAAACCTTATGAAAGGGGGGGGCTTTCAATGAATGACTTGTTCATGATGATCGAGACCGAGGCAGGTGAAGCCGGACTTCGCGCCTTTTTCGACGAGGTGTGCGCCGATACCCCGCAATTACGCGACCGTTTGGCAAAGCACGGACTGCTGCGGCAGATCAATCTGGACCTGCCCAAACATCTGGCAACACATTTCCCCGAATTCACAGGGCTTTAGCGCATCCGTTTGACCTGCACCAGAGACTTTGGTAAGCGGTGCTGAACATGTCGCGGAGACCCTCCGCCCCTTGGGCCATTCGGGCCGACATGAATGCTGCCGCGGGCCAAGTGCATGTCCGCTATCATCGGACACACATGACAAAATTTTCAGATCTTAACCTTAATCCTAAAGTACTTAGAGCCATCGAAGATGCCGGGTACGAAACGCCCACTCCAATCCAGGCCGGTGCCATACCCCCCGCTCTTGAAGGCAAAGACGTTCTGGGAATCGCCCAGACCGGTACTGGCAAAACAGCCAGTTTTACCCTACCAATGATCACGATGCTGGCCCGGGGCCGTGCGCGCGCCCGGATGCCGCGCAGCCTGGTCCTGTGCCCCACGCGCGAGTTGGCCGCACAGGTTGCCGAGAACTTTGACACCTACACAAAGCACCTGAAGCTCACCAAGGCGTTGCTGATCGGCGGCGTATCGTTTGGTGAACAGGACAAGCTGATCGACAAGGGCGTCGATGTTCTGATCGCGACACCTGGCCGTTTGATCGACCATTTCGAGCGCGGCAAACTGATTCTTTCCGACGTGAAAATCATGGTTGTCGACGAAGCCGACCGGATGCTCGACATGGGCTTTATTCCCGATATCGAACGCATCTTCCAGATGACGCCATTCACCCGTCAGACCTTGTTTTTCTCGGCTACCATGGCCCCCGAGATTGAACGTATCACCAATACCTTCCTGTCTAACCCCGTGCGGGTTGAAGTCGCACGCCAGGCCACCACAGGCGAAAACATCGAACAAGGCGTGCTGATGCTGACCGCGTCACGCAAAGACCGCGAAGCCACCGAAAAGCGCAAAGTCCTGCGGGCGCTGATTGATGCCGAAGGCGACAAATGCACCAACGCGATCATCTTTTGCAATCGCAAGATGGATGTGGACGCAGTTGCCAAGTCCCTGAAAAAGCATGGCTATGACGCCGCGCCCATCCACGGTGATCTGGACCAAAGTCAGCGTACCAAAACCCTTGACGGGTTCCGTAACGGCGATCTCCGTTTTCTTGTGGCATCGGATGTGGCTGCACGGGGTCTTGATGTGCCATCGGTCAGTCACGTGTTTAATTTTGACGTCCCCTCTCACGCCGAAGACTATGTGCACCGTATTGGCCGCACAGGCCGCGCCGGTCGCGATGGCAAGGCGATCATGATCTGCGTTCCGCGAGATGAAAAAAATCTTGCTGATGTCGAACGCTTGGTTCAGCGCGAGATTCCCCGCGTAGAGAACCCGTTGGGTGACAAGCCCGCCGCGAAGCCGGCCAAGGAAACGGCCAAGGACGCCACCAAAGCTGAAAAGCCGGCATCCGAAGACGCTTCACAGGACGATACCGCGAAGGACACCGCGAAACCGGAAAAGCCCAAGCGCACACGAACCCGCAGCCGAAAGAAGCCTGATCCCGCAAAAGTTGAGGACAAGAGCAGCGCAGCCGATACGCCGAAAGCGGAGGCATCGCCAGAGGTGAAAGCCGAACCGCAAGCCCAAGCAAAGGCACCAGCGCCGGACGACAAGCCGCAAGATGACAAGCAACACCAAAATCGCCGGGGCGGACGTGGTGGGCGCAACGACAACAATCGCAACGACAACAATCGTCAGCAAAACGGCCGCAATGACAACCGGGTTGTGGGTCTTGGCGACCATACGCCCGAATTTATCGAACTGAGCTTTGAGCAGCGCAACAAATAGATCATCGTCGATCAATATCTGAATTCACAAAGGCGCAGGGTATTCTCTGCGCCTTTTTCGCATCCAGCGCTTGGTGTCCAAGCCGGCCCATAAACGCAAGACGCCGCGCGGGCCCTGTGACCTGCGCGGCGCTTCCTGGGTAATCGAAACAGTCTTAACTTAATCGGCTGACCACGATCGTTACTTCGGGTTTTTTCCCGATCTCGTCATTTGCGGATTGGCGCACAGTGCGCTTCAACCCATCATGCAGCTTGTCATCGTCGCGCAACGTCTTGGCGTTGGCACGGCCAAGGAACTGACCCAAATCAGCCTCCAGGACGTCCACAAGCGATGCTTTGGACCTTCCCTGTTCGGGCAAGCCCATCGTATCGACCCAAGGGTCACCCAAAGCTTCGTCATTCTCGTCTAGAATGACCGTCACGGTTACATGTCCGTTCAAAGCCATGCGGATACGGTCGCGCACGACCCCGTCCAGCGCACCAATCTGAGTCGATCCATCAATATAGGTACGACCGCTGTCAACATATTCTGCAACCTTTGGTTCGTTGCCTGACAGGTCGATCATCATGCCATTCACGGCAAGAACGCCTTTCATTCCCTTTGCATTGGCGATTTTCACATGCTCGCGCAGGTGACGGTGTTCACCGTGCATCGGGATCAGGATCTGCGGCTTTACTACATCGTGCAGCGTTTCCAGATCGGGGCGGTTGGCGTGGCCGGACACGTGATAGAGACCAGAACTGTCATCGACGACATCGACGCCCATTTCGGAAAACGCGTTGATCACCTTGATCACGCCACGTTCGTTACCAGGGATGGTCTTGGACGAGAACAGGAACATGTCCCCTTCCTTCATCTCAAGCCCCATGTATTTTCCGCGCGCCAACTGCGCCGAGGCCGCACGACGTTCCCCCTGCGATCCTGTCACCAACAGCATCAGATTTTCACGCGGAATACCACGCGCTTCCTCGGGGCTGACCACGGGCGGAAAGTCTTTCATCACGCCGGTCTCCAGCGACGCCTCAACCATGCGTTTCATCGCGCGCCCAAGCAAAACAACCGAACGCCCTGCCCGTTCGCCCGCATCGGCCAAGGTTTTCACCCGTGCGACGTTGGATGCAAACGTTGTCGCCACAACCATGCCTTGCGCCGAACCGAGCAGTTTTTCGATCTCGGGGCCGACCGTCGCTTCGGACCGACCGGCATGCTGCGAAAACACGTTGGTGCTGTCACAGATCAACGCTTTGATGCCGTCTTTAGACACTTCTGCCCATACGTCGGGATCATAGGGTTCGCCTACACCGGGTGTCATGTCTATCTTGAAGTCACCCGAGTGGATCAGACGGTCCCCTGCCACGTCGATCACCAAGGACGACGATTCAGGGATCGAGTGAGACATCGGCAAAAAGCCCACGGTGAACGGACCAACCGTGGTTTGCGCGGGCCAAGGGGCGACGGTCGTCACGGCATCCTCAGGGTGGCCGTACTCACCCATCTTGCGCTTGGCGATATTCGCGGTGAATTTGCGCGTATAGATCGGCGCGCGCAAACGGTCATAGGTATGGGCCACGGCACCCACGTGGTCTTCGTGTGCGTGTGTGATGAAGATCGCCTCAATCTGGTTGCGACGGGCTTCCAGCCAGGCGATATCGGGGATGATCAAATCCACGCCGGGGCTTGTGTCCATGTCCGGAAACGCCACCCCAAGGTCGACCACGATCAGTCGCTCCTTGCCGGGCTTTCCGTAGCCATAAACATAGGCATTCATGCCAATTTCACCCGCCCCACCGAGGGGCAGGTAGATCAATCTTTCGCTGCTCATATGACTAAGCGGTATCCTTGTTATAAGTATAAATCACGGTCAAACCGTGCATTGTCAGATCATCTTGATAGGCATCGAACAGATCTACTGTCTGTTGAAACAACGGGGCCAGCCCGCCTGTAGCGATCACGCGCATTTCGCGGTCACGTTCCGCCTTTATCCGCGCACATATCTCACGTACGAGGCCGACATAACCCCAAAAGATACCAGATTGGATGCAGGCCACGGTATTTGTGCCGATTACAGCCTGCGGCTTGGAGATATCCACATGCGGCAAGGCCGCGGCGGCGTTGTGCAGTGCCTCGAGGCTGAGGTTCACGCCGGGAGCGATCACCCCGCCGATATAAGCCCCGTCGCTGGCCACGACATCAAAGGTTGTGGCGGTTCCGAAATCCACGATGATCAAATCCCCGCCGTAAAGATCGTGACCGGCCACGGTATTTACCAACCGGTCCGGCCCCACGGCCGTACCGGCGTCGACACGGACATCGACCGGCAATAGGCATTCCGGCTTTCCGACAACGATTGGTCGTGTGTTGAAATATCGGTCCGCCAAAACACGAAGGTTGAACACCACCCGCGGCACGGTCGAGCTGATGATGACATCGGTGATGTCGGCCTCTACCTTTTGAAACCGCATCAACGTGCTCAGCCAGACATAATATTGATCCGCCGTGCGCTGCCATTCTGTCGACGTGCGCCAGGTGCCCAAAAACCGTTCACCGTCCCAAACCGAGAAAACAGTATTGGTATTGCCGCAATCGATTGCCAAAAGCATGAGACAGCCCTCCGCTGAAGTTAGAAAAACACATCCGCCGCCGTTATCGACACACGCCCCTTGGGCGTGCGCAGTATCAGATTTCCCATGGTGTCCACGTCCTCGAACACGCCGCGGGTTTCGTCTTTCATCGTGCGTGCCACGATTTGTTCGCCCAAACGGGCGGCATGGGCCAGCCACGCCGTCCGGATCGGCGCAAAGCTATAGGTCCGGAATTGCTGTTCCAATTCAGCATATTCTTTCGCCAATACGTCCAGAAACGCGGTCGGGGTGACCGTGACCCCGGTTTCCCCGGCCAAAGAGACCGGGCGTAATGCGTTGGCCTCTACCTGATCGGCACCCGGAGCATGTGCCAGATTCACCCCGATCCCGATAGCCAGATGATCGCCGATACTTTCCAGCAAGATGCCGGCGACCTTACCCCCGTTCAACAGAACGTCATTTGGCCACTTAAGAGCAAAAGCACTTTCGTCACGCGTTGTCGCCACGAACGCCCGACGCAGCGCCAGCGACGCCACAAAACTGCGCAACGCCGCGCTGGAGGGTTCTTCGCCATGGCGCAACATCAAGGTGGCCGCGAAGTTGCCGCGTGGCGTGGCCCAGGATCGCCCCCGCCGCCCCCGTGCCGCGGTCTGCTCTTGAGCCAGGATCCAGGTGGGGCCCGTCAGCTCGGAAGCGCGCCGCGCTGCTTCGCTGAGCGTGGAATCAACACTGTCGAATATCAAGCGTCCGTAGCCGTCGGGCCATGACGCCCCCGGCTTGGACAGACTGCGACTGGATGCGGCGGACGACCCTGTTTCAGCGGCTTTTGGATTCACCGGGTCCATCAACGGATCAGTTCACCAACGTCGCAGCGGCAGAGATTGCGGCACCTTCGACACCGAAGGTGTTCACGATACCGACAACCATTATCACTGCCGACGCGAACAGGAAGGTGGACAGCAAACCGCTTTTGCCTTCGTCCAGACGGTCATCGTTTTCAGAACCGAAATACATCAGGAACACGATGCGCAGGTAATAGTACGCACCGATCGCCGACGCGATCGCACTGGCCGTCACCAACCAGATCAGGCCCGCATCCACACCGGCCTGCCAAACCCCGAGCTTGGCAAAGAACCCCAACATCGGCGGCACACCGGCAAGCGAGAACAGCAATACCAGCATCGCCAGCGCCTTGCCCGGGGCGCGCTTGGCGTACATGTTCAACGCCGAAATATCGGTGACGGGCTGGCCGTCTTTTTCCATGCCAAGAATAAAGGCAAAGGTACCGATATTCATGGTCACGTAAATGGCCAGATATAGTAGCATGGCCTTTATGCCCAGTTGGGTACCGGCAGCCAGACCGATCAACGCATAGCCCATGTGAGCGATGGAGGAATAGGCCATCAGCCGTTTGATGTTGGTCTGGCCAATCGCGGCAATCGCGCCCAGAAACATCGACAGCACCGAAAGCAGCCCGACAATCTGGCGCCAATCCGGAATAGCATTACCGAATGCGTCATGCAGCACGCGGGCAAACAACGCCATTGCCGCGACTTTGGGTGCAGTGGCAAAGAACGCCGTCACAGGCGTAGGTGCACCTTCGTAAACATCGGGTGTCCACATATGGAACGGCACTGCCGATACCTTGAACGCAAGGCCCGATACGATGAACACGATCCCAAACAGCAACCCCAATGATGTCTCGCCGGTTTTTGCAACAGACATCACCCCGGTGAACTGGGTCGTCCCGGCATAGCCATAAACCAACGACACGCCATACAGCAACAACCCCGATGACAATGCGCCCAGGACGAAGTATTTCAACCCGGCTTCGGTCGATTTCACGCTGTCACGCCGCAGCGACGCAATTACATAAAGCGCCAGCGATTGCAGCTCCAACCCCATATACAGGGTCATCAGGTCACCGGCACTGACCATCATCATCATGCCAACGACGCTAAGGGCGACAAGCATCGGGTATTCGAAACGCAGCAGTCCGCGGTTTTTCATATAGGCTTCGGACATGGTCAACACGGCGGCGGCACTTAGCAGCACCGTAACCTTGGCAAAGCGTGCGAACCCGTCTTCGATGAACAGGCCGTTAAAGGCGACGCGGGTCGCCCCGCCTCCGGTCATGCCGATCCATATCGCCAACAGGACCATCACGCCCGAGGTTGTCCAGACCATCAGCCCGGCAGTCGCATCCTTGGTGGTATAGACCGCCACAAGCAGGGCCAATATCGCGAACAGCGACAGCACTATTTCAGGCAGGATGACATTCAGATCAGCGGAAATCATCTCGCGGTCCTTTACTTTGAAGTTGTCTGGACAACGGCATCCGCCGCCTCCAGAGCCGTATCATAACTTGCAACAAGAGCCGTAACCGACGGCCCGATGATGTCGAGCACCAGCGCCGGATAGACGCCCAGCAAAAGCGTCATGGCGACCAGCGGCGCGAATATCCAGCGCTCGCGACGGGTCATATCGGTAATTGTGCGCAGGCTTTCCTTGATCAGATCACCCAGCACCACCCGACGGTACAGCCACAAGGCATAGGCCGCCGAGAAGATAACCCCGGATGTCGCCACCACTGCCACCCAGGTGTTGACCTGGAAGATCGCGATCAGCGTCAGGAATTCACCGACAAACCCCGATGTCCCCGGCAGACCTACGTTGGCCATGGTGAAGAACATGAACACCAGCGCATAGGCCGGCATCCTGTTGACCAACCCACCATAGGCATCGATCTCGCGAGTATGCATCCGGTCATAGATCACACCGACGCACAGGAACAGCGCAGCCGAGATAAATCCGTGGCTGATCATCTGGAAGATCGCACCATCCAGACCTTGCTGATTGAAGGTAAAGATACCCATGGTCACAAAACCCATGTGAGCCACCGAAGAATAAGCAATCAGCTTTTTCATGTCGGCCTGAACCAGCGCCACCAGCGATGTATAGACGATGGCAATTACCGACAACCATAACACCAGCGGTGCCATGACCTCGGACCCGACGGGGAACATCGGCACCGAGAACCGCAAGAAACCATAGCCGCCCATCTTAAGCAGGATCGCCGCCAGCACGACTGAGCCCGCCGTCGGGGCCTGAACGTGCGCATCCGGCAACCAGGTATGCACCGGCCACATCGGCATCTTGACCGCGAAGCTCGCAAAAAATGCGAGGAACATCATGGTTTGCAATCCACCCACAACCGTGATCCCGGCGACTGAGAATGTATCGGATGCAAAGGTATGGGTCAGTAGACTGACCTCGCATCCGCCTATGCAGGTGGTACCCGCTTCGGCGTACATCATCACAATGGCGACCAGCATCAACACCGAGCCAAGGAAGGTATAAAGAAAGAACTTGAAGCTCGCATAAATCCGGTTGGCCCCGCCCCAGATACCGATGATCAGGAACATCGGGATCAACCCGGCCTCGAAGAACAGGTAGAACAACACCAGATCCAGCGCCATGAAAACACCAAGCATCAGGGTTTCCAGCAGCAAGAACGCGATCATGTATTCCTTGACCCGCGTTTCGACGTTCCAGCTCGCGGCGATAACCAGCGGCATGATGAAAGTGGTGAGCATCACGAACAGGATCGAAATGCCGTCTACCCCCATCCGGTATTTCAGCCCCATCAGCCACTGCGCTTCGTCGACAAATTGAAAACCCGTGTTGGACGGATCGAAATCGAACAGGATGAACAGCGAAATAAGAAAGGTCACCGTCGTGGTGATCAGGGCCAGCCATTTGGCGTTGCGTGCCGCGGCGGCATCGTTACCGCGCAGGAAAATAGCGAGAATAAGCGCAGCAAAGCTGGGCATGAAGGTAATGATGGAAAGCAAGTGATGATCCATTAGTGTGCCCCCCCGCTCATCGTCATCCAGGTCACAAGAACCGCGATGCCGATCACCATCGCGAAGGCGTAGGTAAAGATATATCCAGATTGCGCCCGTCCAGCGAGCCGGGTGAGAAAGGGGATGATCCCCATGGCGACACCGTTGAGAGTGCCATCAATGGCATCTCCGTCGCCACGCTTCCATAAGAAGCGGCCGATCATAAACGCCGGTCTTACGAAGATGACGTTATAGATTTCGTCAAAGTACCATTTGTTGAGGAAGAACAGATACAGTGGCCGCTGGTTCGCCGCCAAGCGTCCAGGCACGGTCGGGTTCCAGATATAGAACCAGAGCGCAAGGACCAGACCAGCAAGCATCGCGAAGAACGGACTGACCTTGACCCAGACCGGGGATGCGTGGGCTTCTTCCAACACGGTGTTGTTCGGGCCGAAATACAAGGCACCTTCACCCGGTGCCCCGGCAAATACCGGACCATGCGCGGATTCGGCGGCACCGTCAGCTAGCCCGGCTTCGCCATGCGTTTCGTCGCCAGTCGCGCTATCGCCGACCGCCGGCGTGGCGCTTTCAGCGCCTTCGACATGGGCTTCGCCTCCGGCAGCGGCCTGTGCCATCGGAATGCCGTAGAAGTCAGCGACCTCTTCGGCATGGCCGAAAAAGCTGCCGTACCAGAGCATGCCGGCAAAGACCGCGCCAAGGCTCAGCGCTCCGAGCGGGATCAGCATGACCATCGGGCTTTCGTGCGCGTGGTCATGTGTATGCTTGTCCCCGCGCGCTGTGCCGAAGAACGTCAGGAACATCAGACGCCAGCTATAAAAACTCGTCATCGCAGCGGCCAGAACCAACATCCAGAAACCGTACATCGACCCGCCGCCATAGGCGCTTTCGATAATCGCGTCTTTGGATAGGAAGCCCGCAAAGCCGATATAGGTCAGCGGGATACCAACCCCGGTGATCGCGAGCGTCCCGATCATCATCGCCCAGAACGTATAAGGGATCTTTTTGCGCAGACCGCCATAGTTGCGCATGTCCTGCTCGTGGTGCATCGCATGGATAACCGACCCGGCCCCAAGGAACAGCAGCGCCTTGAAGAACGCATGGGTCAACAGGTGGAACATCGCGGCCGAGTACATGCCGACGCCAACCGCAACGAACATATACCCAAGCTGCGACATGGTCGAATACGCGATGACGCGCTTGATGTCGTTTTGAACCAGGCCGATCGTGGCGGCAACAAACGCAGTGCTTGCCCCGATAAAAGTGACGAACATCATCGCTTGCGGCGCGACCTCCATCAGCGGCGACATGCGGCTGACCAGGAACACACCGGCGGTTACCATCGTCGCGGCGTGGATCAGCGCTGACACGGGTGTGGGACCTTCCATCGCATCAGGCAGCCATGTGTGCAGGAACAGCTGCGCCGATTTGCCCATCGCGCCCACAAAAAGCAAAATAGCAATCAAGTTGGCCGCGTTCCAATCGGTCCAAAGGAACCGCAAGGACGTATCAGCCAACTCTGGCGTCGCGGCGAAAATATCGTCGAACCGGATCGAATCCGTCAGATAGAACAGCCCGAAAATGCCAAGAGCAAACCCAAAGTCGCCGACCCGGTTAACCACAAACGCCTTGATCGCCGCCGCATTGGCAGACGGCTTTTTATAGTAGAACCCGATCAAAAGATACGACGCGACGCCGACGCCTTCCCAGCCAAAGAACATCTGCACCAGATTATCGGCGGTAACCAGCATCAGCATCGCAAAGGTAAAGAACGAAAGATATGCGAAGAAACGGGCGCGGTAAGGTTCGCTGTCAGAGAAGTTTTCGTCATGCGCCATGTAACCGAAAGAATACAGATGCACGAGGCTGGAGACGGTCGTGATGACGATCAACATGATCGCCGTCAAACGGTCCATGCGGATCGCCCAATCGGTGGATAGGCTGCCGCTTTCGATCCAGCGCAGGATTTGAATGTGCTCGGTCACGCCGTCAAATCGGAAAAAGACGACCCAGCTTAGCAGGGCCGCCAGAAACAACAGCCCGGTCGTTATCCACTGGCCCGTTGTTTCGCCGATCAGCTTCCAGCCGAAACCACAGATCAATGCGCCAACCAATGGCGCGAAAAGAATGATCGTTTCCATGATCCTAGCCCTTCATCACGTTGACATCTTCAACCGCGATCGTGCCTCGATTGCGGAAGAAGCAGACCAGAATGGCCAGACCAATTGCAGCCTCGGCGGCGGCCACGGTAAGGACGAAAAGCGTAAAAACCTGCCCCACCAAATCGCCCAGATAATACGAGAACGCGACAAAGTTGATGTTCACCGCCAAGAGCATCAGTTCAACGGACATCAGCATGATGATGATGTTCTTGCGGTTCAGGAAAAGCCCGAAAATGCCTATGACGAATAGCGTCGCCGCCACCGTCAGGTAATGTTCAATTCCGATCATGTCGTCCCTCGGTTCTTTCTTGCCCGTTCCGGGCGTTCTTAAGTCATTGATGCGGCGAGGATCACCCGCCCGGTACCGTCATCCGAAGATATTGTAGCCGCCCAAGACGACAATCAGCACGACAATCAATACAACAATGGTAGTTCTTGACATGGTTCACATCCTTGTTCGGACAGTGCCCTAAAGGCCCTGCCCAGGTTTCACATCGTTCAGTTTCATAGCCAGCTTGGGGTCGCGCATCATCTGCGACACCACGTTCTGCCGCTTTACATCGACACGGTGGCGCAACGTCAAAACAATTGCCCCGATCATCGCTACCAGCAGGATCAATCCCGAAAGCTGGAACAGCAGGAAATATTGATCATACAGGATCATGCCCAAGGCAGCGGTGTTTTGCACCTCGTCCGTGACCACCTGTGTGCGCAGTGTTTCGGCGGCTACGTTTGCATCCCACGCACCAAAGGCCATTACGAACTGCATCAAGATGATCAGGCCGATTAACAGCGCCAACGGCATGTATCGCGCCATCTCGGCCTTGAGTTCGGCGAAATCCACATCAAGCATCATCACCACAAACAAGAACAGGACCGCAACGGCCCCGACATAGACGATGATCAGCAACATCGCCACGAATTCGGCGTTCAGCATGACGAACAGGCCCGCCGCGCTGAGAAATGCCAGGATCAGCCAAAGTACCGAATGCACAGGGTTACGGCTGATAACGGTGAAAAGCCCTCCGGTGATCACGCTGATCGCGAAGAGGTAAAATGCGAAAACGCTCATGCGTCACCTTCCTTGTCGTCCAAAACACCCTGCGCGATCTGCATTGCGCGGGTCATGGCGGGAATGCCGGCAAACACCGCCATCTGCCCTATTGTCTCGATCACTTGCTGCTTGTGCGCCCCGGCTTCGATCGCGTGGATGACCGACTGTTTCAGCGCAAGGTCATTCTGCGCGCCTTGCATGGTCAGCCCGGCAATCGTCAACAACAGCCGCGTCTTGGCGTCCAACCCGTTCGGGTTCATCGTATTGCCAAAAAACGTTTCCATCATGTCTTTGGGCATCTTGCCCATCATCGCCTCAAACCCCTTGGGCGAAAACGCATCCATCGCCGGAAAGGACTTTGCCAGTTCCTGCATCTGCCGCATCATCTCTTCGAAAGGATTGCTCTTGTCGGTCATCGGTACGGCGCGTCCAATTCGAGGTTGCGTGCAATCTCGGCTTCCCAGCGTTCGCCGTTATCCAACAGCTTGGCCTTGTCATAAAACAGCTCTTCGCGGGTCTCGGTCGAAAATTCAAAGTTCGGACCTTCGACAATCGCATCGACCGGGCAGGCTTCCTGACAGAAACCGCAGTAAATGCATTTGGTCATGTCGATGTCATAGCGCGTGGTACGGCGGCTGCCGTCATCACGCGGTTCCGCGTCAATCGTGATCGCCTGCGCCGGGCAGATCGCCTCGCACAGTTTGCACGCAATGCAGCGTTCTTCGCCGTTGGGGTAACGACGAAGCGCATGTTCACCGCGAAAACGCGGGGACAGCGGGCCCTTTTCGTGCGGATAGTTGATCGTAGCCTTGGGCTTGAACATGTATTTAATGCCCAGCTTCAAGCCATGATAGAAATCCTGTAACAGGAAATATTTCGCGTGACGGGTATAGTCGATGCCAGCCATATCAGCCCCCTACTGTCCATCGGGCATAGATGCCCCAGAACCAATCGAATTTTGCAGCGAACGCCACGAAGACAACCCAGAACAGGCTGAATGGCAGGAATACTTTCCAACCCAGACGCATCAGTTGGTCATAGCGGTACCGCGGTGTGATCGCCTTGACCAACGAGAAGAAGAAGAACACCAGCCCGATCTTTGCCACCATCCAGAAGATACCGTCAGGCAGACCAGGAATGGGCGACAGCCAACCGCCGAAGAACATCAGCGAAATCAGGGCACACATCAGAACCACGGCGACAAGTTCACCGATCATGAACAGCAAGAACGGCGTCGACGAATATTCGACCTGATAACCGGCAACCAGTTCCGATTCCGCTTCGGGCAGGTCAAACGGCGGGCGGTTTGTTTCGGCCAGTGCCGAGATAAAGAACAGGATCAGCATCGGGAAATGCGGCAACCAATACCAATTCAACAGCCCCAGATCACCGCTTTGCGATCTGACGATATCACCGAAGTTCAACGAACCCGAACTGATGACGACGCCGATGATGATCAGGCCAATGGATACCTCGTAAGAAATCATCTGGGCGGCAGAGCGCAGCGAGCCCAGGAACGGATATTTCGAGTTTGATGCCCATCCGCCCATGATCACCCCGTATACTTCGAGCGAGGAAATCGCGAAGACGTACAGAATGGCGACATTGATATTCGAGAGGACCCAACCGTCGTTGAAGGGGATAACGGCCCATGCGACCAGCGCCATGACCAGCGTCACCATAGGGGCCATAAAGAACACCGACCGGTCAGCACCGGCTGGAACGACGACTTCTTTGACGATGTATTTCGCAAAATCCGCGAAAGACTGGAGCAGACCGTAGATACCGACAACGTTCGGCCCGCGCCGCAACTGCACCGAAGCCCATATCTTGCGGTCGGCGTACATCAGGAAGGCGAGTGCAAGAAGCAGGGGAATCACAACCAGGAAAATCTGACCTATGATCAGCAAAATCGTCCCCAGCGTGGTGTTGAAAAAGAAGTCAGCCATAGGTCCTCACACCGTCGGAATGCCTTTTTCCGTACAGTTCTGCACGGTTACTTCGGCATCTATTGTCTTCAAGCCCGCAGGCAGGCTCGGCGAGATGGTGTAAACAGCATCTGCACGCCAGACACCACCCTCGATCTCAACATTTGTACGCACATGGCGGGCAAATCCAAAGCCCCGGATCAAAGTATAACGTGCCGCTGCACATTCGGCATATTGCGCGACATTTTCAGCCGACTGCGCCTTGGTCATCGCAACGTTGAACTGAACCAGATCCCCGTCCAGCAGCTTGGTTTCTATACCTTGGTATTCGGGAATAAAGTCTTCGGCCATAGGAGCCTGCGCATCGCAGGCCGCTATGATCAAAGGCAATATCATCCCCAAAATCCTCACTCCGCCGCCATTGGTCTTTCGCGGCGGGCTTTGGCATTCGCCGATAGCTCTGCCATCAACTGACTGGCGCGGGCAATAGGGTTCGACAGGTAGAAATCGGCAACCGCGTAGCGTAATGCACCGTCTTGCAGCGTCCCTCGGGCCGTGGCTTGCCATTCGTTTTGGGGCACCTGATCGATATCACCCAGATGGGGCACCTTGGCCACCAACGTCTTTCGCAAGACTGCCAGCGAATCAAATGGCAACGTCGCCTCCAGCTCGGCGCTGAGCGCCCGCAGGATCGCCCAGTTTTCCTTGGCCTGACCCGGGGCAAAGCTCGCGCGGGCCGCAAGCTGTGGACGTCCTTCGGTGTTGACGAACAGCCCGGCTTCCTCTGTATAGGCGGCACCCGGCAAGATGATATCGGCGCGATGAGCACCCCGGTCACCATGCGACCCCTGGTAGATTACAAACGGCCCCGGGGGAATGTCGCCTTCGTCAGCGCCAAGGTTATACACCACATCCGCGCTGACCACGTCGGCGACACCGCCGTCAGCCGTCGCGCCGATGTCCATTGCTCCGACGCGCGACGCAGCGGTATGCAGCACAAGCAGGCCGGATTTTGTGCTGTCGGCAAGCGCCATCGCTGCAGCCAGTATCGCGTCACCGTCGCTTCGCGCCAAGGCACCCATACCGATGATGATAACGGAATTCTTGGCGGCAACCTCGCTGTGATCACGGTCCAGCAAATCGTTCAGCACCGATGGATTGTCGCTGATGTGCATCGTGTCATAGGTCAGGTCGGCTTTGGGACCGACGACACCCACCCCTGCGCCACGCAGCCAGGCCTTGCGGATACGCGCGTTCAATACCGGTGCCTCAACGGCGGGGTTGGTACCGATCAACATGATCGCTTCGGCTGTATCAATATCTTCGATGCGCGCCGTTCCGACATACCCGGACCGGTTGCCCGCAGGCAGCTTGGCCCCGTCAGTGCGGCATTCAACGACGCCTCCCTGCCCTTCAATCAGCTGTTTCAATGCAAATGCCGCTTCGACGGACACAAGGTCACCGATCAGCCCGGCAACTTTCTTGCCCTTCATCGCCGCGGCCGCCGCCGCGAGCGCTTCGGGCCAGTCCGCTTTGCGCAGCTTGCCGTTTTCACGAATATAGGGCGTGTCCAGACGCTGGCGGCGCAAACCGTCCCAGACGAAACGCGTCTTATCGGAAATCCATTCCTCATTCACGCCATCATGGTTGCGCGGCAAGAAGCGCATGACCTCGCGCCCTTTGGTATCGACGCGAACATTCGACCCGAGCGCGTCCATGACATCAATGGATTCAGTCTTGGTCAGCTCCCAAGGGCGGGCGGTAAATGCGTAGGGCTTTGATACCAATGCACCCACCGGGCATAGATCAATAATGTTGCCCTGGAGATTGGAATCGAGCGTTTCGCCGAGATAGGCGGTAATTTCGGCATCTTCTCCACGGCCGGTCTGGCCCATCTGGTGAATGCCCGCGACCTCGGTGGTGAAGCGTACGCAGCGGGTGCACGAAATGCAGCGCGTCATATGGGTTTCAACGAGCGGCCCAAGATCAAGATCTTCGGTCGCGCGTTTGGGTTCGCGGTAGCGGCTGAAATCGACGCCATAGGCCATCGCCTGATCCTGAAGGTCACACTCGCCGCCCTGATCGCAGATCGGGCAATCCAGCGGGTGGTTAATCAGCAGGAATTCCATCACGCCCTCGCGGGCCTTTTTCACCATGGGCGAATTCGTCTTGACCACGGGCGGCTGGCCTTCGGGGCCGGGGCGCAAATCGCGCACCTGCATGGCGCAGGACGCCGCAGGCTTGGGCGGACCGCCCACGACCTCGACCAGACACATGCGACAGTTACCCGCAATCGACAGACGTTCGTGATAGCAAAAACGCGGAATTTCCACGCCGGCCTCTTCGCACGCCTGAATGAGCGTCATCGCCCCTTCGACTTCGATTTCCTTACCGTCGATGATGATCTTGCGGGTATCGCTCATATGCTCATTTCGCTCTTAGTAACGAACCGATCCGGCTCGATTTTTGGATTTCTGCACGCCCAAGCGCACAATAGCTTTCTGGATCCGAAGTATCGACCCCATTCGCCTGTAAATATGCAGCACCGCGGGCTTTCATACGTGCTTTGTTGCTGTCGCTTTTCCGATACGCGTCAATTTCGGCATCGGAATATCCCAAAGACTTGGCTGTTTGCTTGACGTTGTTCAGATAACCCAGGGCGCGAAACATCCGGGCGGAAATATCCGGACATTCGTTGCGTATACGGTCCGCAATGCCAAGATCAAGCAGGGCATCATCCACCGCAGCCACCTCGTGCAGCGGTGGTTTCGCGGCGACCGGCCCGGCCAGCAACGCCACACTCGTAACAGCTATCAACAAATTTCGCATTATACTCTCCTTATGCATGAGGCAGATTGCCCCTGATGCACATGGGAATTGACAGCACTGATATTCAATAACATCTCGAAATCAGCCAACTTCCAGCGATATGTCGCCCAATATGTCAGGAAGAGCAAGCCCCCTGGAACGTTAATGCACTACCGTCGAGACGCAGGCTTTCGGCGGGGGCGTCAGGGCCGATCACCCAGTTTATGTCCGAGCTGCCGTAATTTCGGATGCAGTACGCCGTTGCGTGATAACGTGCGGATTCGCGCGCCCCTTCTATTGATTGCGCCGCATTTTTCACCCGGACGGCAAAGACATCGCGGCGGCCATCCACCTTGCTGACCTTGGTGTTGAAATACTTGCCATCAAAAGCCAACCGGTCTTCCTGAGCGGTACAACCAGACAGCAACACGGCCCCGGCTATTAGAAAAATTATCTGTTTCATCTTTTCTCTCCGCCATTAGGGCCTGACAGCCGCCGCTTTCCCGCGCGATGCCTGTTGCAGATACATCCAGTCCATCCAGCCAACCCAGTGATCGCTGCGGCCCCTTTAAGGGTGCCGGCACGGCGTCGATACTCCGGGCGGGCTGGCAATTTAAACTATTCCGCTGCGACAGCACTGACCCGGCCAGTGCGCTTATGCGCGATGCGGTCTTCTATTTCATCCCGGAAATGCCGGATCAGGCCCTGGATCGGCCAAGCAGCCGCATCGCCAAGCGCGCAGATCGTGTGACCCTCGACCTGTTTGGTCACGTCCAGCAGCATGTCGATCTCTTCAGGCTGTGCCTCGCCGTGAACCAGACGCTCCATCACCCGCATCATCCAGCCGGTGCCTTCACGGCACGGCGTACACTGACCGCAGCTTTCATGCTTGTAGAACTTCGCCAATCGCCAGATCGCTTTGATCACGTCGGTGGAGTTATCCATCACGATGACCGCCGCCGTACCGAGCCCCGAGCGTTGTTCGCGCAGGTAATCGAAATCCATGATCGCGTTGCGCATCTGGCCGCCGGGGATCATCGGTACCGATGACCCACCGGGAATCACAGCCTTGAGGTTGTCCCAGCCGCCACGGATACCGCCGCAATGCTTTTCGATCAGCTCTTCAAAGGTGATGCTCATCGCTTCTTCGACAACACAGGGGTTGTTGACGTGACCAGAGATCGCAAACAGCTTTGTACCCGCATTGTTCGGGCGCCCGAAGCCCGAGAACCATTCAGGCCCGCGCCGCAGGATGGTGGGTACAACCGCGATGGATTCGACATTGTTTACGGTGGTCGGGCAGCCATAAAGACCTGCGCCCGCCGGAAACGGCGGCTTCATGCGCGGCATACCCTTCTTGCCCTCAAGGCTTTCAAGCAACGCTGTTTCCTCGCCGCAGATATACGCACCTGCCCCATGGGCCACGTAGATGTCGAAGTCATACCCTGACTTGCAGGCATTCTTGCCGACCAGCCCTGCATCATAAGCTTCGTCAATGGCCGCCTGAAGCGCCTCGCGCTCGCGAATATATTCGCCACGGATATAGATATAGCACGCGTTGGCCTGCATGGCGAAACTGGCGATCAGACAGCCTTCGATCAGCGTGTGCGGATCATGGCGCATGATCTCGCGATCCTTGCAGGTACCGGGTTCGGATTCATCGGCGTTCACCACCAGATAGCTGGGGCGACCGTCGCTTTCCTTGGGCATGAAGGACCACTTCAGGCCCGTGGGGAAGCCCGCACCACCACGGCCCCGCAGACCCGACGCCTTCATCTGGTCGATGATCCAGTCGCGTCCGTTCTTGAGGATGCCCGCCGTGCCATCCCAATGGCCCCGCGCCTGCGCGCCTTTCAGCGTGCGGTCGTGCATACCGTAGATATTGGTAAAGATGCGGTCTTGATCCTGAAGCATGAAGCTAACCTTTATGTGTCAC
>PCCY01000029.1 GCA_002731875.1 Roseobacter sp.
AAATATCGGAATTAAAGGCAAAATCTCATATTTAAGGGCAAAACACAGTCGTTGAATTCATTGAATTTCTCATCTCACAATTAAGGGCTACGCGACACCTGCAGCGTGGAGGCGACGGACTCAGACAGTACGCTAGGCTTGAAAGTGCCTTGCGCGACCGACAGTAATGTGGCTCCGAATACGCCGGCGGCCGCCGCTTCCGTCGGCGTAGCGATACCCAGCAGGATCGTCCCGATTACGCAGAAGATGATGATGCTGAATGGAAGGATCCCCGCGATGGCTTTGGCCACGTCCCTGAGAGAAATAGGGTTGAGCAGTTCGTCGCCTTTGCGTGGCGCCACTGACGGCGTCAAGACCAGCCGGAGGGCGATGTAGGCAATGAACATGGCGGCAAGTAAAATGCCGGGCAGGATGCCAGCGATCAGGAGCTTGGCGACGGAAACGTTCGTCAGCATGGCGGTGATAACAATGGCGATGCTCGGCGGAATGATCGGGGCCAGCGAGGCACCCGACAGTATTGCGCCAATCGTGAGTCGGCTGTCGTAACCCCGGCGCATCATCTCAGGGTAGAGCAGCCGCGCCATCATCGCGGACACACCCATGGTGGATCCCGATAGGGCTCCGAAGATCACCGAGAGCACTAGCGTCACGATGTAGAGCCGACCGTGGATCCCGCGGATGAGCGTGTCCACTGAGTCTAGCAGTCGGTTTACGGAACCTGACCTGAACAGTATCTCGCCCATTAGGATAAAGAGGGGCACGGCGGCTAGGACGGTCCCGGTTAGCGTGTCGAAGATCGAATTGACGATTAGCGGAAATCCCTTCGACCCCACTAGCAGAAGTAGTCCGCCGATATTGGCGAGGAGAAAGCCGACGAACATCGGAACGCCGGAGGCGAAGACGATGATCAGGAACGCGAACCCGCACGGAATGAGAATCCACCACGCCATCACAGGACCTCCTGGCGGCAGCGTAGCGCCGTATGAAGCCCGGCATATGCGTCGCGGAAAAAGTATAGAGCAGACCAGAGAAACCCGTATGTGATCCAGATCGAGATGAAGACCTTTTGGATTGAGCCGACCTTGATTAGGAGAATGCCGTCGACGAACTGGCGATGGTTCTCAACGAGCGAAAGTACCGTGATAAGCAGGCAAACGATGCCCGATACAAGGTTCAGTGCAACCACCCAACGATCCCGCGCCCGCTCGCCGAGATATTCGAGCACTGCGGACAGAGCAACGTGAGCCTTGTCTTGTGTGATCTTTGGCATCGACATCATCACCGAGGCGAGAAGCAGGTAGGATACGGTCTCTTCGACCCACCACTGCGGCTTGCTGAAGAAATATCTTGCCACGATCTCGAGTAAATAACTGCCTACGATGGCCAGAAGGCACAACTTGGCGATCACGTAGAACACGCTCGTGATCGCATCTCGAAGGGTTCCGAACTGATTTGACATACTGCTTGGGCTTTCCATTTGACAGTCTCCTCACTGCGCCCGTTGAAGAGGAATTGCAGCTTCAACGAGCGCAGCGATGTCACTTCGTGAGACCAGCGTTCTCGGCAAGTTCGCGCAGGGCTGTGGCCGCCTCGCCGCAGCAGGTCTCGGCCAACTGCCAGTTGTGCGACACCCAGCCATCTTGAACTATGTCTGCGTTCTCGGGGGAAAGCTTGACAACTTGCACACCGAGGTTCTCCAGCTGGCTCTGTTCGTTTTCGACGTAAGCGTGGCCGGCTTCTAGATTGTCGTGCTCGAGTGTCACAGCGACCTTTTCGATGAGGGCCTTCTGCGCGTCGCTCAGTCCGTTCCAGCGATTGAGGTTCATCAGGAACAAGCCATCGACATTGCCGAATGACGGCATCACGCGGTAGGGCGCAACCTCGTAATGTTTAGTGGCGACCATGCCACTACTCGGCCCACACGCCCCATCGACGACACCGCGGTCGAGCGCGGTATAGGTTTCGGAAAACGGCATCGCGACGGGCTGGGCCCCCATGGCCGCGATCACACCCTGAAAGCTCGAGATACCGCGTACTTTTAGGCCGGACCAATCGTTTTCCGGGTCAATCGGCATACGGAAGTAGCAATGATACCCCTGCGGGGCCAGCGGCGAGATGGCGATGAGTTTCAGCCCATGAGTCTCCTGGTAGAACGCATCTAAAGCGGCGAACACGCCAGAGGACCGTCGCAAATCCACGTCTGGAGCGATCACGTCGGTCACCAATCCTAGCCCCCTCGATCCAGCGTGATAAGCGCCGTGAGTGTAGAGCAGGTCGAAGACCCCGGATTTCACCGGTTGGAGTTGCTCGAAGGCGGGCACCACTTCCGGGCCGTTCAACTCCACCTGCAAGTCCGCGTTGCCCGCTTCGACCGCGTCCTTGAACCCCTCGACCTGCGCGTATGTCAGTGTGTCGCTTGAGGGCCAAGACGTGAGAAGTCGCAGCGTCTCCGCTCCTACCGCGCTGGTCGTCATCGCAATCGCCATGATTGTCGCGGCTAGTGTTCTAGTGTTGTTCATATTTTCCTCCCATTAATGATCTTCTGTCGCAGAGCTGACCGCTTCACCACGCGCCTTGTCCACCGGCGCCCTCACATGCACAGCAGATGCCTGCACCTGGCCCGAACCAGACTGAGGTAGTTGACCCGGTGTTGCGCGCTTCCTCCCTCACGTCTCGCCGTTCAACTGTCCAATCAGGATGCGGCAAATTACGCATTATCTTAACTAAAATGTATTTTTAGTAAAGTCAATCGATGGCTGGCGGAGACGATGCAATCCGCGTGAAGTACAATTAACTATTAATTAACAATAAGATAAGCTGCAGGAGGCCGATGTCCGCCATGTTGAAGCCTCCATGCTGCATCTGCAACGGCCCGACCTTGGCGGGGTAATTACATGCCAAGACGGTCAAGTGCCGTAGACATTGTCACCAGCTCGCTCGTGCCACATGGAGTAGAAAATCACCTCGGTCGCGGGGCTGAAGATGCGCTCACCGCGCGAGTTCATCGCAGCTCAAACCGCAACCGCCTGAGTGTCCGCTGAAACGGGGGCAAGACCAGTCGGTTGCGGTGTCTCGTTCGGGGGCACAATGCCCAAGCAGATCACTCAGAGGCAAGTTCCGGCAGGTTCGCACGAAGCATCATATCTGTGGTATTTTGGATGTGGCGTTCTATGGCGGCGACAGCGCCATCGACATCATGGGCGAGCGCTAGATCGGCTATCTCGTTGTGCTCCTTCTCAACCGAGCGCCCGGTCTCGTCCACTGGCATCGCGATGCGGCGGTAGCGCTCGGACCGGAGATAAAGCAAGCTGCGAATTTCCAACCAGCACGCATTTGGGCAAGCCGAGACGAGCGCGTCATGGAACTTCTGATGCCGAAGGTAGTAATCCTTGTACTCCCCTGTCTCCGGCAGAATTCTAGCGTGCGACACCGCGTTCAACTCATGTCGAGCGGAGAGCACGGCAACCTCCCAGGCGACCCCCCCGTTGCGGATCGATTGCTCGAGACATCGCATTTCGATTACGGAGCGGACCTCCGACAGTTCGATCAGATCCCGGCGCGCGATAGGCGCGACCACGAACCCCTTTTGAGGCTCTGCTAGCACCAATCCGTCGGAAGACAAGCGAGACAGGGCCTCACGAATGGCACCGGAACTCGCGTCGAATCTCTTGCACAACTCGTCGATCTTCAACCGCTCGCCAGGAAAGATCTCCGCACTGATGATCGCGTACCGGATACGTTCATAGGTCTGCGCCGTCCTGCTCACGGATTTCTTAGTTTCCCCCATATTCTGCCACCGTGAAAAATTTACATTTTCCCTATTTTTGTGCATTTTGAGGCGTGATGTCAACTTCGCGGATGCAGAGTTGAACGATGAAAGTCCCGAAAAGTCTTGCTTCAAGGGAAGTGAAATTTGCCTTACGGCACGGCCTTCGGATGGAGTTCGCTAGTGGGTTAAGCGGCTCGACTAAGCGGACCTGCCCAGGGGTTTGGCTTTATCGACGGCTTTGGTCCGCTCGGAGTAGTTCGTCCGCCAGCGCCATTGTTTCGGTGGCGCCGGAGTGGATTGCAGCGTCCAAAGCCTGGGTCTGAGGAAGGACTCTTGCAGCGAAAAACCGAGCTAAAGCGGATATGCTGCGGCAATGTGGCTTCGCCGAAGTATCCCGGTCGCAGCTTGCCGCCATGCGGACCCACATCCAGGCGAAGCTCACCAGCGCGACGAACCCCAGGTAATCGGTCGCGCTTGCACCCAGTTCCACAGCGTCGCCCCGTTTGGCAACAAGCTCGTCGGTCAGCTTCTCCAGCCTGCCGAGCGCTCCCTCGACGGCCTGTATGGTGCTGTCGAACTGCGGCACCCCCTTCGCTCTCACGATATCTGCGCGCATCAGGTCAAAAAAACCGCGGGCGACCGCGCCATCTTCCAGCGGCAGTTTGCGGGAAACCAGATCCATCGCCTGAACCCCGTTGGTCCCTTCGTAGATCTGAGCGATCCGGGCGTCGCGCACATACTGCTCCATTCCCCACTCGCGAATGTATCCGTGACCGCCGAACACGTGCTGGGATTGTACCGTGATCTCGAAGCCGAAATCCGTGAAGGCCGCCTTTACCACCGGCGTCAGAAGCGCCACAAGCCCCTCGGCCTTCCGCCTCCGGTCCTGGTCCGGGTGGCGCTCGGCGACATCCATCTGCAAGGCTGTGAAGACCGCCAGCGCCCGCCCGGCCTTGGTGAGAGCCTGGCCAGTCAACAGCATCTTGCGCACGTCGGGATGCTCGATGATCCGCACCGGCTCGCGCGATCCGTCCGCCGAGCGGCCCTGCAATCGTTCTCTAGGGTCAGGATGCATTGATTTCGGTTGCACAGCATGATTCACGGCTCCGAAAACGGAGCGTTGAAATGAGCGATCTCTTCTGGCTGACCGACGCGCAGATGGCACGTCTGGCCCGTTTCTTTCCCAAGTCTCACGGTAAGCCTCGGGTCGACGACAGACGCGTGCTGAGTGGGATTATCTTCATCAACCGCAATGGCTTACGCTGGCGAGATGCGCCTTCCGCCTATGATCCACACAAGACGCTTTACAGCCGCTGGAAGCGATGGAGCGAAAAGGGGATCTTCGCGCGGATGATGGTCGGGCTAGCGGCGGCACACGGCGAAGAGACGACCGTGATGATCGATGCGACATTGCTGAAGGCCCACCGAACGGCGACCAGCATGGCCGTCAAAGTGGGGGCGTGGCCGCCTGATCGGGCGAACCAAAGGCGGCATGAACACTAAACTTCACGCCATCTGTGACAGTCAGGGACGACCGATCGACCTGTTCGTCACTGCGGGACAGGTGAGCGATTACATCGGCGCACGGGCCCTGCTCAGCGGCCTGCCAAACTTCAAATGGCTGCTCGGTGATCGCGGCTATGATGCCGACTGGCTCCGAAAAGCATTGCAGGACAAGGGCATACGCGCCTGCATCCCGGTCGAAAACAGCGGAAGACGCCGGTCAAATACGATAAGCGACGCCACAAGCGGCGCAACCGGATCGAGATCATGTTCGGCAGGCTAAAGGACTGGAGGCGCGTCGCGACCCGCTATGACCGATGCCCAAAGGTGCTCCTCTCAGCCATCGCCCTCGCGGCTGTCGTCATCTATTGGTTATGAATCCTGACCCCAATGCCAGCAACGATAGCTGCTGTTATTTGGCGGGATGGCAGTTCACCCCGTCGGCCGCCATCGGATGGCTCAAGGACACGGTGGGCGGCATATGCTGTGCCGCCCACCTCTCGTTGCTTGTCAGTTGGCGACGCAGGTGAAGCTCTCTGCGCTCGACGGATCTCCTTCCCCATCGTACTCGGCATAGAGCGGGTACGGACACAGAGGACGCGAAAGATTCTTGCCGCCAAAATAGTCCGGGTTGGACACCGTGGCTTCAAGCCGTTCGATGGGAAGATCGTCCTCGACCCAAGCCATCAGCGGGGTCAGCAGGTCGACATCGTCTGTTGCCGGACCTCCCTGGCAATGGTTCATCCCGGGGATAATAAATAGCCGCGCAAAGTCCGCTGCCTGACCATCGGCTGTCTCGTTGACGGCATTCCAGTACTTGATCGTATCAAGTGCGGAAAATGCTGCGTCTGCCGCTCCGTGATAGATCACGAGCTTTCCGCCGCGGGATGCGAAATCGGAAAGGTCCGGCGAATCCGCGTTACCAAGTTCGGCCGACGAGACGGGGTAAAGATCGGTAGTCGCATAGGCGAGCGCCGGCGTCTCGTCTATGTTGAAGTTCATCTCGAACCGCACATATTCATCCGGGCGCAGAGGCACCGGTGGGGTCTGCCAGAGCATTGCGTGTTGCGGAGTGCTGAGGGTCACTTTGCGGGCATTGTTTTGGTCGCTGTCATAGGAACCGAACCACCACGACCGGAATCCGTCATTCACGCTGTCGCCGATCCGCCCGCCGATACCGGGATCCCAGGGATGGCCGGGATACAGCCTTGTCCCGTCTGATGTCACGGGTCCGGCCATCCCGGCGACAAAGGCGTCGATCTGATCCTCCAGCAGGCAACCTTCTTCCTTTGCACCAGAACAAGTAAGTGCTCTCAGTCGCGGAAGCACTGTAACAGTCGTACAGGCCTCAATATTATTGGACATCCGGTCCTCCAACCCGTCCAGCGCATCGCAGGCACCAACAACCGCGTCAGCGATCAGTTGAACGTCGTTGTCCGAATAAAGCTTGTTCAGCAGCGGGATTCCGTCAGGCCCCGACTGGTTCCGCGTTTCCGCTAGGTTCCCAAAGATTCTGAGCAGAAACGGCGCATAGGCTGCCGAGTATGAGAAGTGGATCCCCGGTGCACCGGCCGCAATACCATCATACAGATCGGGATAGCGCTGCGTCATCAGCGCAGCTTCGCGTCCGCCTTCCGAACAACCGATGAAATAGGACTTTTCAGGTGCAGCACCATAATATTTCTCGACAATTGCCTTCCCTACACGTGTCACAATATCATAGGACATGTAGCCGAAATCAAGCCGCGCCTGCGGATCCATGCCGAATGCGGAGCGCCCCGAGGCATTGCTGTCGGAGTTGGTGTCATTGTCATGGCCTGAATCTGTTGTCACGACCGCAAAGCCACGCTCAAGAGCAGAATCCTCTTGGTTGAGCCCCGTAGGCCCCATGGCGTCTTTCAATGCGCCGTTCGAGCCGCCGCCCCCCTCCATGTAGAAGCGGCCATTCCAGTCCTGCGGCAACCTGAGTCGAAACTTGATCGAATAATGTTGCCCGTCCACAGGGCTGATCCGATCATTGATCGCACCGACAATTTCACAATGCGCCGGCATACCCTTATCTCCGGCATGCTCTGCAATTTCGATCAGGCGAAAACCTTGGACATCCGCTGGAAGCTCAATCTCCGTGAGATTCGCCGCGTCAAAGCAAGATAGAAACTGATTGGGAAAATCTCCGGCGACAGCGGCATCGGCATGATCCACACCCGTCAAGAAGAAACCGCTCGCGATTGCTGCAAGGGCCGTAGTTGATCTGATAATTGGCATTTACTCTCCTCCATTTTGTCACTCCTGCGCACCCCGGAATCGCTTCAACAAATCAAACGCACTCGCACAGCGGGCGGCGAATGCCCTTAATTGCTCCAGCAACCCTCTACCGAAACGCATCCTCCGTCGCGTCGCCGGTAGATCCTGGCTCTTCGCCGTTTTAGGTAGCTTCATTCTCAAAAAAACCGATGTTCGTTATTCGAACAATATCCGAAATTCGCGCTTTTGGATTGTTAGCCGTAAAACCTATGCTGTCAAGCGTGGGAATGACGGGCACGTGCCGCGGCGGCGATACTGGGGTGATGCGGACAACCTCCAGATCGTGGAGGGGAGCTTCGTCGGGCGACGTGAGGTGGCGGTAACGACACGTCGGCATGGTATCGCGCTTCCTGCTGACTATGTGGCGGCGGCAGTATCGGAATGGCGAGCTTTACGCCGTGTCGCTTTGCCTTTAAATCTGAGACATGGCGCTTTGAGCGTCGAGTTTTGTCCTTAACTGTGAGATTCGGCTGTCTTTGGTCCTGTGCTTCTGGCGCG